>CAVWEH010000006.1:0-74702 GCA_963753975.1 uncultured delta proteobacterium | reverse complement strand
GCTGAAAAACGGAGGCCGTGCCTGGTACGCCTCGCCCCTGAAAGCGCTTTCCAATTCCAAATGGGTGGAGTTCAGTCTGCATTTCGATTATGAAAACGTTGGTATCATTACGGGCGATACCAAAGAAAATACCGAGGCGCCGATTATCGTCGGCACTACGGAAATACTGCGCAACCAGCTTTACGATGCCATGCATCATGGGTATGACTTAGATTGTGATTTAGTTATACTGGATGAAGCTCATTTTCTGGGTGATCCTGATCGCGGTGTCGTTTGGGAAGAAGTAATGACTTATCTGCCGGTGCGGATCAATTTATTGCTTTTGTCGGCAACAATCGGCAATGGAGAAGAAATCGCGCAGTGGCTGGAAACCATTCGCCGAAAAAAATGTGTCGTAATAACCGAAGAAAAACGTCCCGTTCCGCTGTATCCGCTGTTTCTGCATCCCTCCGGCAGGCTGTTGCCTTTTTTGGAAGGAAAAAGGATTTCCACCCCGGTTACGGAATTTATAAAAAAAAATGATGCCGGCGGCTTTGCCCGAAGGCGAACGCCTGATTACGGCGGCATTATCAGAATATTGGAGCGCTTTGATCTTTTGCCCGCTATCTTTTTTTTGAAATCACGAGCGGAATGCGATGCCGCGTTAACCGCACGCGCGTCAATTTTGCCAATGCCTTATTCGACGGAGTTTATCGATACGTTGCGGGAACTGCTGGAGCGTTTTCCTGCATTGCAGAACCATCGGCAATTAAAAACTCTCCGGTCTTTCGGTATTGCCGCCCATCACGGCGGACAGTTGCCCGCCTGGAAACTGCTGGTGGAAGAGATGATGAACCGCGGACACCTGCGGGTTATTTTTGCCACGACCACGATAGCCGCCGGGGTAAATTTTCCCGCCCGCACGATAGTACTTTTCAATTCGGATTTGTTTGACGGCCATGATTTTCATCCTCTTTCGGCCACTGAATTCCGGCAAATGACCGGCAGGGCCGGCCGCCGCGGTCAGGATAAAATCGGTTTTATGCTGCCCGTGAGCGGCAAATTCATGGATTTAAGACACATCCGCCGCTTGCTATTCGGTATGCCGGAAGATATCTTAAGCCGGCTGAAAAACGATTTTGCGATGGTGTTAAATTTGTTATTATCCCAGACGCCTGCCGATATCCGCGGAATCTTTGAAAGGTCTCTGGCCGCTTATCAGCAAAATAAAAGAAGCAGACAATCGACTTTTTCGGCAGCCAACTCCCTCTGGGAAGATTTTTGCCGTCATCTGAAATTTTTACAGGCGGAAGGCTTTGTTAATGAAGCAAGCCGTCTCACGGAAGACGGCCAATGGGCGGCGCGTTTACGTCTTGACTATCCTCTGTTGGTAGCACAGTGTTTGCGCGAGCGGGCTCTTCCTGAAGACGACGAAAAGATTATGGCGGCTATTGTGGCTGTTTTTGCCTATGATCGTGATGCCGAAATCGGATTGATGGCAAAAGATTTGCCGCCAAAACTAATGCCGGCATTGAAAAAGGTAATGCTGGCCGTCCGGCCGCTTTCCCGCCGTTTGCAGGCAGCCTCGTTTATGACGGCAAAACTCTATCCGGCGGCAGGAGTGGCCATGTATTACTGGGCGCAGGGACGCAGTTGGGAAAATGTGATAAAAGCAACGGGAATCACCGAAGGCGATATGGCTACGCTGGTTCTGCGCACCGCGGATAATCTGCGGCAAATAACGGCGTTGAAAGATACGCATCCGGAAGCCGCCGCTTGTGCTTATAAAGCAAGAGACGCAATATTGCGAGAACCAGTCCTGTTTTTGTGATACAAAAAGGCTGTTGAAAAACGCCCATCTGCTGCGTTGCGTTTCGCCCTTTTGTCGCTGCGACGTATAAAAAATACGCCTCGCTCTGAAGGCCTTGCGCGCCGCGTATCTGAGCCGTTTTGAACAACCCGAAAGAAAGGTGATCTGGTACACCTCCGGAATCTCCTTGCCGCTATCGCGGTAGTCCGATGACTGGTGGTGCGCCAAAATGGCGCACAATTAAAACGGATTTTTCCTTACCGGGAAGTAACGCCGAACAGGCGGCATCTTCCAATCAAAATTGTATATACGTTTCGGGCGCGTTGCATCTGGAGATTTGCTTCTTCCTGTTATCAATAAAAAGTTGCGATTGAAAATAATGCTCGATTTTAGCTGGTAATCCTTAAAAGATTTTGCATATTCAGCTTTTGAAAAAAGAATAAGACTATGATATTATAAAATTTAATCACATGTAAAAAAGAAGAACCAGTATCAGCTGTTAATTGCAGGAGGAGGTTCGAATGAAAGGGTATATTCTATTCCTGTCGTCTATTTTTTTGCTTCTGTTTACTTCTGTTGGCTATACGACAAATCTAGCCGGTTTCGATTGCAAAATGGCAAGCACTGCTATTGAAAAGTTTATCTGCAGTGATTCCGATTTATCCAGTGCTGATCGTGAATTGACCGGTGAATACAATACACGTATGAAGTTTCGATCGCCCGAAGAAAGAATTAAGCTTAAATCGGAACAGAAAGAATGGCTTGCGAAGAGGGATAAAAGTTGTAACACGGATGGAGGCGCAATAAATAAAGACTGTCTAAAAAAAATGTATCAGGAAAGAATAGATGCATTAGATTTAAAAATTCCTAAGCTGTCGAGACTTGATCTCAACCCGCCTAAAGATTTAAAAAAGACATTTCTCAAATCCGGTGAATCTATCGGCATACTTGAACCGGATGGAATACCGCCTTACCGTGAATACTACTACCGTTTAAGTGATCATGAATATATCCTTCCAATAAATAATGTACAGGGGCGAGTGCAATTCGGCATGTATTATGTCGATACAAAAAAAGATTTATTTAATCAGATTACGGGTGGGGGTTCTTCAATTGTAGGGGCTATCCAAGGCAAAGGCATTACTTGGCTAATAACATATCGTTCAGATTTAATTCACGGCATTATGAGTGAGGGCTATAATGCTATTATGATCAAGGATAAAAAATCTGGCGAGAGGCCATATCAAGTATTCGACTTAGCGTCAATTTCTACCTCAGATTCTAGCGAAACAGATTGCGATAAAACTAATCCATGCATTTGCCTAACCAATTCCGAAGAAGATGCCGAAAATTCATTTTACGCATTGAAAGGATATGATGTTAAGGATCTCAGAGGAGATGGCATCAATGACATGGTATTTCATATTGAACAAATCGATTGTGCAGCCAATAAACGCATCTCCATTAAGGAAACGTATTACTTCCTTCCCAAAGAACCTTTTATAGAAAAGAAAGAAGAAAATAGCTCTATTGAACTACCAGCATTTAGCCCTCGTATTGGGCACTCATTCTTGGGTAGTCTCTGTGACCTTTTCCACGGATGGTCGCTATGCGCTCTCTGGAAGTTGGGATGGAAGCATGAAACTCTGGGATGTTGCTACCGGAGACGAGATTAGGACTTTCAGGGAATCTGATGATGTATCTGTATATGCTTCCGCTATTTCCCCGGATGGTCGATATGCGCTCTCAGGAAGTGACAATAAACTAAAGCTCTGGGATATTGCGACTGGGGAAAAAATTAGGTCTTTTAAGGAGGGACACGGGGGCATTGAAAGCGCAGTAGCCTTTTCTCCTGATGGTCGTTATATTCTTTCCGGAGGATCTTTATCTGATAATAACGGATTAATTCTCTCGGATGTTGCTTCCGGAGAAAAGATCAGAGTTTTTGAATCTGCAAAAAAAATTACCGAGCCAGTCAATCGTAAGGGTCCAGTTGTTGTTACAAATGGTAATAGTGACGTCATTACGTTTACCCTACACTTAGGTGATGTGCATTCGGTGGTCTTTTCCCCGGACGGTCGCATTGCCCTAGCTGGAACTTTTGATGGCAGAGTGATAATTTATGATATTGCAACAGGTAAAGAAATCAAGACATTTAAAGTGATGACAAGGGTAACTTCAGCTGTCTTTTCTTCAGATGGCCGTTATATTCTCTCAGGCGGTTATGATAATTTATTAAGATTATGGGACGTTGCCACGGGAAAGGAAATCAGAACTTTTAGTGGACATTCAGCTGCAGTTCTTTCTGTAGCCATTTCTCCGGATAGTCGCTATGCCCTTTCTGGAAGTTGGGACAAGACCATCAAATTATGGGATATTGCAACGGGAAAGGAGATCAGGACTTTTACAGGACATTCAGACAAGGTAGAGTCCGTAGCCTTTTCTCCGGATGGTCATGATGTTCTATCTGGAAGTGACGATGCAACCTTGAGGTTATGGGATGTTGCCACAGGAAAGGAAATCAGGACTTTTGGACACGCTCCGTCTATAAAATCTGCATCAAAAAACAAGACTGCTAAATAAAAGGCAAGTTCAAAGGCGATATAGACAAACACAAAATTAAAAGTAATATATCACTTAAAGGATGCAGGTTTATTAATAACCCTGCTCGCGTCTTATTGCTTTTTACTTCTCTCTTTCTTTTATCGTCAATTTGGCCGGGACATGATAGATTTTTATCGCAGTAAAATATATGTTTGTTAAAAGGTTCTATGGAAAAATTTTCAATGGTCACTGATTTTGTCCCGGCAGGAGATCAGCCGCAGGCAATTTCCAACTTAGTAAAGGGTTTGGAAAAGGGAAAAGAACATCAGGTTCTTTTGGGAGTTACCGGTTCGGGTAAAACTTTTACCATTGCCAATGTTATTTGTTCCGTGCAGCGGCCGGCGCTGATTATTGCGCATAACAAAACCTTAGCCGCCCAACTGTATGAGGAATTCAAAGGCCTTTTTCCCGAAAATGCCGTGGAATATTTTGTCAGCTATTACGATTACTATCAGCCGGAAGCATATCTGCCCAGAACGGATACATATATTGAAAAAGATTCAGCCATCAATGAAGAAATTGATAAGCTGCGTCACTCAGCCACTCATTCACTTTTGACCCGGCCTGATGTAATTATCGTGGCCAGCGTTTCCTGCATTTACGGTTTGGGCTCGCCCGAAGCGTATTTGGGAATGTTGGTGCATTTGGAAGCGGGTATGGAATTTCCGCGGGAAGAAGTTTTAAAAAGGCTCGTGGAAATTCAATATGAGCGTAACGATATTGATTTTCACCGCGGCACTTTTCGCGTGCGCGGCGATGTAGTGGAAATATTTCCTCCTTATGAAAGTGAACAGGCGCTGCGGGTGGAATTTTTCGGCGATACGATAGAATCAATGACACTTATTGATCCCTTGCGCGGCAAGAAATTGTCAGCCGTTAACAAAGCGGCAGTGTACCCGGGCAGCCATTATGTTACGACTCGCGATAATCTGAAAAGGGCGATTGCCGATATCCGGACGGAGTTGGCACTTACACTTGCCGAATATAAAGCGCAAAATAAATTACTGGAAGTTCAGCGCCTCGAACAGCGGACTAATTTTGACTTGGAAATGATGGAAGAGATGGGTTATTGCCAGGGCATCGAAAACTATTCCCGCCATTTAACCGGACGCAAACCCGGCGAGCCGCCGCCGACTCTCATGGAATATCTGCCGCAAGACGCCCTCATCATTATCGATGAGAGCCACGCTACTTTACCGCAATTGACCGGTATGTATCGAGGCGACAGATCCCGCAAAGAAACTCTGGTTAAATACGGCTTCCGTCTGCCTTCCGCTTTGGATAACCGCCCCTTGCGTTTTGACGAATATGAGGCATTAAACAACCAGAGACTATATATTTCCGCAACCCCCGCTGCCTACGAATTGCAAAAAACGCAGGGTAAACGTGTCGAGCAAATTATCCGTCCGACCGGATTGATGGATCCCGAAATTGAAGTAAAACCGGCAAAGCATCAGGTTGACGATTTACTGGAAGAAATCAGGCTGAGAATTAAGAACAGCGAACGGGTGCTGGTAACAACTCTAACCAAAAGGATGGCGGAAAATTTAACCGATTACTACGCAGGCCTGGATATCCGAGTCCGCTATCTCCATTCCGATATACATACATTGGAGAGGGTGGAAATCATCCGGGACTTGCGCCTGGGGGAATTCGATGTCCTTATCGGCGTAAACCTCTTGCGTGAAGGATTGGACATTCCCGAAGTATCGCTGGTAGCGATTCTGGATGCCGACAAGGAAGGATTTCTTGCGCTCGGAGCGCTCCCTTATTCAGACGAGCGGACGTGCCGCGCGAAATGTTGCCGGAAAAGTTATAATGTATGCCGATGTAGCCACCAAATCCATCCAGGCTTGTCTTGATGAAACAAAAAGGCGCCGGATTATCCAGCGTAAATATAACGAAGAAAATAATATAACACCGGAATCGATTAAAAAGTCGATCAGCAATGTTTTAAGTTCAATTTATGAAGCTGATTACATGACCGTGCCGATCGAGCGGAAAACCGGAATTGCTCCCGGACAGAAGAAGATTTGCCGGCGTTGATTGCCAAGTTGACTAAAGAAATGAAGCAGGCGGCAAAAAATATGGAATTCGAAAGAGCCGCCGAACTACGTGACGAGCTAAAAGAGTTAAACAAGATTTTGCTGGAGATGGGCTAGCTCTGTCCTCTGTCATTCGCCGTTCTTATCTTTCAATCGACCCGGCCAAGAAAAAAATACGGATAATCTGGACATCGCCTATTTTATTACTATATTATCAGCGAAACGTCAGGGATAGTTTTATTTTGAATAAAGAAGACGAGGTTTTTAATTGAATATAATCGTTTGCATTAAACAAGTGCCGGGCATAACGGAAGTTAAAATTAATCCGGAGACCAATACGTTAATTCGTGAAGGCATAACCAGCATTATCAATCCTTTTGACATGTACGCTATTGAAGAAGCTCTCCTGTCTGAAGGAAAAATTCGGGGGCAAGGTTTTAGTTATTTCGCTGGGGCCGCCGCAAGCCATTAATGCGCTCAAGGAAGCCGTCGGAATGGGGGCGGATGAGGCTATCCAGCTTTCCGACCGCGCTTTTGCCGGTTCGGACTCCTGGGCGACATCATATACTCTGGCTCTGGCCATAAAAAAATTGGGTAAATTCGATATTATTCTGTGCGGCAAGCAAGCCATTGACGGCGATACCGGACAGGTAGGTCCGGGCATAGCGAGCCAGCTCGGCATTACTCAGCTCACCTATGTTTTTAAGATTATCAAACTGGAACCGGAGATCGGTGCGATTACAGTGGAACGCCTGCTGGAAGAGGGCCGGGAGATCGTGGAAGCCAGATTGCCCGCTCTACTCACCGTGGTGAAGGATATCAATCAGCCGCGCTCAACTACGCTTTTTCACATTCGCCGCGCTTCCAAACTCCTGATTCCCACATGGACTGCTGCCGATTTACCCGGAGCGGATCCGTCTAAATTAGGTCTCCAGGGCAGCCCGACACAAGTAATAAAGATTTTCAGCCCGCCCAAACGCGAGGGCGTTTTGGATTTGATTAAGACAGATAGTGTTGAGCAATCTGCGGCAATACTCGCCGATAAAATTATTGCGGAAAAGATTCTTTAAGGAGAAGCCATGCCTCTTTTGGAAATAGATAAAGATAAGTGCATCGGCTGCGGCGGCTGTGTTGAAGCCTGCCCATTAGGAGCGCTTAGTCTGGTGGATAATCTGGCCGTGGTTAACGATAAATGTACGGCCTGCGGAGCATGCCTGCTTGCGTGTCCGGTGCATGCGCTCAATCTGCCGGAGGCGCAGTCCGCAGGAAACTGCGGAAAACCTTGCAGCATACAGCGGAGTGTGGGTCTGGGTGGAACAGTTCAATGGTAAGATCGGAAGCATTTCTGTGGAGATGCTGGGTCAGGGCCGAAAGCTGGCCGACCAGCGCAAAGTTCTCCTCACTGCGTGCGTGTTGGGGCACAATGTGGGACACATTGCCAAAGAAGCCATTTCTTTCGGAGCAGATCGTGTTTTTTTGGCGGATGACCAAAGTCTTGCCGCATACAGCACAGCACCCTATGCAAGTACGCTGATTAACCTGGTTCGCGAGTACAAACCGGAGATATTCCTGCTGGGTGCCAGTTCGCGTGGCCGTGATCTTGCCGGTTCAGTAGCTTCTATTCTCTACACGGGGCTCACCGCTGATTGCACCGGTCTTGATATTGATCCGGAGAAAGGTTTATTACTGCAGACCCGTCCGGCTTTTGGCGGCAACATCATGGCTACCATCATTTGTCCCGATCATCGCCCGCAGATGGCCACTGTGCGCCATCGTGTATTTGAAATGCCCGTTGCCGATTACCGCCGTCAGGGACAGGTCATTCCAATCAACGCTGCCATGAGAACAGATCAAATTACGACGCATGTAGTGGATTCCATCCTGGAAAAAGATGAAGTTAATCTGGCTGATGCCCGCATAATCGTGTCCGGTGGACGCGGTGTTGGTGGTCCGGCTGGTTTCGAGACGATCCGTAAATTGGCCGAGGTATTAGGCGGTGCGGTGGGATCATCGCGCTCCGCTGTGGATGCAGGATGGATATCTTATGCTCATCAGGTGGGACAAACCGGCCGCACGGTGCGTCCCGACCTGTATATTGCCTGCGGCATTTCCGGACAAATACAGCATCTGGCCGGCATGAAGACATCCAGGGTGATTGTTGCCATCAATAAGAATCCAGACGCGCCGATTTTCAATATTGCCAATTACGGCATTGTGGGTGATTTGTTTCAGATTGTCCCGGCATTGACGGAACAATTTAAAAAGAAGCTGCATAAGTAGAAAGAAGACCACTTACGGTGCCGGCCATCAAGGGCACCTGCCAAATCTTTCTCTTTCGTTTTGCAAAAAGCTTGCGGCTATTTTCTTTAACTATATTCCCGCTTCGAATTTTGGATTATTGGTCGGGATGCATCAATCCACTTTTTTCCAGGTAGAGTCAGGATTATAGCTCTCCATCGATTCGGCAATCTTTTCCGTATCCTTACCCAGATCTTTCTGATAAACGATTCCGTCCTGATTCACTATAAATGTTGTTATCCCCGAAGAGCCATACTCGGCGGGATAGGCAACCAGAGCAAATCCGCCGATCATTTTCCCATCCACAACATAAGCGTAAGCTCCACCCGGCGCGTCTTTACCCTGGCTTTTGAGTATCTTGTAGTAGAAGCCGTGATAAGGAGAGATCTCCGTTCCCGGCTGCGTTGGTTCCGTCTTACAGGCGGCGGCAATCAGAGGCCCAAGCAGGCTTGGTTTTTCTCCATCCTTTGAAGACCAGCAAAGTCCGTTTTTCTTGCCCGGATCGCTGGTCAACTTTTGCGCATATTCACCCATGCCCTCAAAACGGTGCTCACGGGCATATTCCAGTTGTGAATCCACATACGCAAGGCAGACCTGGACGGCCGAAACTTCATTCTTGCCGATCCTGCGGGCAATGATTTCTTTTATTCCTGCCCGGGTATCAAAACGCCAGTGATTGCCCGTTTTGACAACCGGAACAGGCCATGGCCAGTCATTATCACCAACGTGCAATACTACTTTATTTGTTCCTACATTCTCCAGTCTGCGTTTTTCATCATAGGCCTTGGCAAATCTTTCCCGTGCCTTGGCATTGGCCACCTTGTCTGCCGGGAAAATATCTTTCCATTGGGGGCCGAACAAGGCCGCTAATTTCCCGGCGTCATCGCTCTTAACCGCCGCCAGCAGCATGTCGAATGCCTTATCCGGAGAAGTGAATGTCCGCTGGGTCATTTTGGCTGCATAGCTTTCGCTGTCGAGGATGAAAATAAACATGGCCGTAATAATGATACAATAACCTATAGGTTTAATTAAACTATTTTTTCTTTTATGCACAAATATGCTCATCACTATTCCTCCATCTTGTAGATGTTGAATCTTGCACGCGTTGTTCAGCGCATCCGGCCTCCGCCATAAGATCCGCCGCCGCCACGAAAACCACCTCCACCTCCTGGGCTCGCGCCAAGGCTGCTTTGGCCGCGTTCACTGTGCTGAGTAACTTCTCGGCCGCTTGATCCGAAGCTTTCAAAGGCATTGCCTCTCTGCGGCTGTATTGCGGCTCGTCCCTGTTGGGTTCTCATTGGCTGCTGCAACTTTGAACCGGGACTTATACTGCGAGGCTGCATCATCTGGCGGCCGGTATCAGGCCTTGCCGATGGACTAATACCCATGCCCGTACCTCTGCTTTCAGGAGCAAAGCCTCTAAAAGACCTGCGGGCCGCTACACCGGGACGCGGCATCTGGCCGAACCTGCGGGCAGTTTCCGGATTATGATAGGCTATGCCGCGGCGATGAACAGGATTGTGCGCCCAGACCTCTGTGCCGCCATGCATTCTGGTAATCGAAGGTCTGTGGACGACAAATGTTTTATCTACATTGACAAATATCTCATGCCGATGCCAGCGGAAACCGCACCAGAAATCCAGAGGGCCGATAAATATGGCGGGGCCGAAAAAGAAACCGGCGCCGACAAAAACTCCCGGATACCAAAACCACGAAGGCCCGCAGGCAGGATACCACCAGGGGCCGTAAACCCAGCAGGGATCATAGAAAGGAACATAAATAACCTCGGGAGTAACAGGCTCGATCGATATTGCCCCTTCCTCGGAAGTTATTTTCTGCTTATCTGTGGAGAAAAGGTTGCCCTGAGCTTGCGCTTTGGCGCGCAGATTCTGGATTGTATTCATCACCTGATCCTGTTGGTCAAGAAAGGCATTCCCCAGATCATTGGTCAGATCAAGTTTGTCACTCATCATGGCCAGCACCTTGGGAAAGTGGCATAATGATTTTACACTGACGTCCCAAGACTTTTCCTTAAGAGCCGTATCCAGCGAATCCCCGGTCAGACTTTGATTCTTGTTAAGCCAGCGGTCCGCCTCGACCACTTCCAGAGGATAGGTTGATGCCATAAGAACCTGCGAAAGCAGTGTATCCGGATACAGGGCTATTGGCGCAAGAAGCCTATCGAGCTCTTCCTGTGAATAGATCAGCTGCTGCTGTGTGACCGCGTCCCCTCCCGGTTCCTGCGCTGGAAGCGACATCGGCAACGCCAGAGACAACGCGAGCAGCCCTATTATTGCTTTTGAACAATATTTGATTTTCATTTCTTTTACCTCATAATCAGATATTGATACACCCATAAAAAATAAACAATGGAAAGAATAAGCATTTTTATCACTTGCAGAAGAATGCCATAGTCTTATGCGTTGATTACTACATAAGAACCAAGCGGGCAATGATAATTTAATAGGCGGATATTGGTAGCCGTTATCTATTGATATTGTGATTGGCGAGAGGAGGGACTTAAAGAGGTGTTTCTAAAGTAAATATTGTTCAAAGCATTTAATTAAAATTTGCGGTCAATATTTAATTGACATACAAGACCGACAATTTTATAGTTCCATCATGAACAAGCAATCTCTTAAGGGAGCACCTCAAGGTAACACGAACCTATTTTTTGTGATGGAATAAAATAATAAAAGGAAGCTATGCTATGAGATCACTATTCAGGGCAATCCGTGTTGCGTGGCTTGCTTTATGGGCGGCAGTGGCGACCATTATCCTGGGCATTCCCGTCATGGTTGCGGGCCTCATGAGCCGTACCGGCAATCTAGCGTTCTCCATTTCGAAGCTCTGGGCCTACACCATGCTGGCCGTATCCTTTGTCCGTACGGAAATAAAAAACAGAGCGAAGATTCTGAAGGGTAGATCCTATATCATTATTTCCAACCACCAGTCGCTCTTCGACATCCTGGCGGTGGTCACCACGCTGGGCATTCAATTTCGCTGGTTCATTAAAAAGGAAGTTCTCAAAATCCCGATTTTCGGATACGCGCTCTACGCCTCCAGGAACATCTTTATCGACCGCGTGAATACCGCCAGGGCAATCGAGAGCATTAACAAGGGCATGGATCGGCTGCCCAAAGATGCGGGCGTAATGGTGTTTGCCGAAGGGACCAGATCGCCCGACGGGCAGATTCACGAATTCAAAAAAGGGGGATTCATGGCAGCCATCGCGCGCAAGATCCCTATCCTGCCGGTTACCGTCAATGGAAGTAGGCGCGTTTTGCCCAAGGGAAGCCTCGTGGTGAAACCGGGAAAGATCCAGGTCGTCATCGGGGACCCCATCGATACCAGCGGCTATACCGCCGAAACCGTTCAAGAGCTAATCGACAAAACGCGTCGGGCGATCATGGCGAACTTTGATCCCGGGTACGTCGGGAAGGCCCACGCCGCAAATTAACAAAACTGCTATGAAACGGAAAGTCGCAGATCTGCAAGAAAGCCTTATCTTCATAGGCGCCATTATCATGGTGGCTGGTTTGGGTATTGCTATCTTGATTTATCAGTCAGCCGGGGACGATTCGGGCAGTGTTTTGGGTTACGAAATAATAAATGGATCTGCTTATCCGCTTAGGCCTGAAGATTCCCGGACGTACAGGCGCGATTTGGAACTATATGGCGGAAAGGCGGCGCTCTTTGCGGATGATTTCAGTCGCTGGTTTGTGGGATTATGGCATGGAAAATCACTCGCCTTCACGGTAGCCGGTATTAGCTTTTTTATATCCTTTGTACTTTTCTTTGTTGCCAATCGCTTGCCATTCATCTTAGAATCTGACGACCATAGTGAAAACAGGGAATGACCGCTGGTTACATTCCCTTTCTGCCTCATCTATACCTCAGCTTATATTTTGCGGCTAATATTTAATTGCTTACAGGACCGATATTCCTCAAGAGTTCAATCGTGGAAAAAGCAATACTTTATCATTAGGCTTCTCTTTGCCTGAGGATCAGAACCATTGTTGCCTAATGTTCATATCCGGGAGCGACGACAAAATTACCGTTATAATTTAGGACCGCCCAAACGGTGTTCGTGCCGGTGTCGATGCCGTATGTGCCCAAACCATAGCCGGATTTCCATTTGCCGTAAACGAACCTCGGGGTGCCGCCGATATTCTTGGATACGGCGTTAACCCACTTGCCATTGGCACTTAGGGTGGCTAAACCGATAAACCCTTTTTTTGCCTTCGTAGTATTCACACTCTTGGGGTCATAACTCATGGAGAGCGTATACATGTCGCTCTGATTGCTGCCCATGGCGCTGGTCATGCCCCAGAGTGTAAGGATGTTACTTAGTGTGCCCGCCGGCCCGGGTGACCAGCCGGTGTCCACGGTCTGAGCGAGAACGCGGCCGTTGTAGTCCTTGACGTTGTTGCTGTAAGTACCGGCAAGAATATTTGCCGATGTATTACCGCAGTTGTCCCGAACCACAGTATAGGAAGTACCATTGGTTCCGCCGACAAGAAATTCCCTGCCATTCAGGCTATAACCCCAGGTCGCCTTCTTTACGAAATTGAAGGCAGGTGTGACCTTATTAGTGAAGCCGTTATTGGTCGCAGCCGGATAGTTTTCGTCTGACAGCCAGCCGCCGTGGTCGTCGGAGTAGTAATCGACAGTCACGCGAGGGCCATCGATAGTGAATATATAGTAACCGACCGTATACAATTCCTGGGACACGGAAGTCTCACGCGACTTCTGCCCATACCATTTGGTGTCAATCAGATCCTTGGGCGTGTAGAACTTACTGCTGGCGGAGGCGCTGATGAGTTCCTGAATTCTCGAAATGCCGTCGGGGCTTACGATGATGGACCGCTGGTGAATGTGGTCGTGACCGCTGATGTAATACCTGACGTTATTATTCTGCAAGCTGGCGAAGAAGACGTTTTGCATGTCCGGGTTCGCGTTCGTATAGCCGCTAAAAAGAGAATCCTGGTGGTTCTCGGCTATAAAGGGTTGGTGGGAGAAGACAAAGGCATGCCGGACGTTGCGAGTGTTCTTGTCCAGGCGACTGCTAATCCAAGACTGCTGATCGGAGATGGAATAACCGTATGGATAGTCGGCGGCGTCAACTCTTTTGCTCGGCGTCGCCCAATCATCGATAATGACGAAACGGGCATTATTGCCCGTCGAACCGTAATCGAAAGAGTAGCTCATGCCGGTAAGATCACTGCTGACCGAGGAAGGACTGCTGCAGTTGGTGGCTCCGAACGTTTTGCTCAAGCACTGCGTTTGTGGGAAGTTGGTTCGGAATGCCGCAATGGCATAGCCGTTGGCTGGTTTGGCGGACGTTTCGTGGTTGCCGCGCATGGGAAAAAATCCTATGCCTGCATTGTAGAGCACCTGCGCGGCGACGGCGCGCGAGGCGATGGCGGCATCATTGCCGTTCTCGGTTAAATCACCAACCTGAATGACGAACTTCACGCCTTTGCTGATGAACTGTTGGTTTATCTGGTCAATAATCGATGCGGAAACGCCGTTGGGATTATTGCCGGCAGGGTCGGTAGCGAGTGTCCACTGGGTATCGCCCATAACGCCAAAGCTCCAGGCTGTAGATGACGCATGGACATCAGACGCGGCATAAGACGATGAACTGCCGCAGATTCCCACAGAAGATGCTAATAGCAACGCTAAAATAGCAGTTGCCGCATATATCTTTTTGAAGCGAACTGGTTTTCTTATCATAATATATTTATTCCTTTCAGAGAACATATATTCTTATACAAAAAACGGTGTCTCGTGTTAGCATTTTTTTGTTAAGTCACTGTTACAATCCGGCAAAAATATCGCGAAAAAAGTGAGCTCGCGGATATACCCGCGACGGCTATGGAACAATCAGGCGTGTTTGAAGAAAAACGCGAAAGTGCCGGCCAAGTCGAAGAGTGCGGGGATCATGCTTGCAGTCAGGGTGGTATCTCCGTGGGAGATCGCCGGGGTGAGTGAAAGTCTGGAGAGCTTATTTTCCTCCTGCAAACGGCGGTGCAGGATAACCGATTCTGTGGGCGGGATTACCCGGTCGTCGGCTCCATGAACCAGGGCGACTGCCGCTTTCAACGAATCGATTGTTGACACTGTTGATAGTCGTTTCAACATGTCGTTAACACCCTTCGCTGGGGAGCAAATCCTCTTCCAGTGATACCAGCGATAGGAAGATTCTCTCTGCAGTCGGGTAAATATTCGTCGCACGTTGCGCGGTAGTGTGCGGAGGAGTTGAGGGAGTTCCGGGTTCTCTCGACAATTCCCATTGTCGAGGATGGCAACACGCAAAGCGTGAGAGAGATCGTTGCTTGGGCCAATCGAATGATGCATAAAATTGCGCAGGATAATAAGTCGCGCATATTCGTCATTATCCTGCTCGGACAGGAGAAATTCCACCGACGTTTCTACATTGCTGTAGGTTCCAATCGCACAGATGGCTCTCACCAGTTCCCTTGTTTCCGGTCTGGAAGCGGCAATGATAGCGAGGCCGGCCGAAAAGGAAGGAGCAAAGATGGAAATCTTTCCTGAAGGGCAGAGGGTTGCATTTTCCGCGAGACTCTGAATAGTTTTGGCGATCACGTACACAGTTTCCTCTTTAATCAGGAATCCCTCGATATCGGGGTATAAGGGAGAGACGATTATATACCCGCAATGTGCCAGAGCTTTACAAACTGTTACAAACCGGGGATCACGATTTCCCTGCGCTGACATGCCGTGAATGGCCAGGATGGCCCCTCGGGACTTGCCGTCCGCCTTTTGATAAACAAAGGCATTCAGGAAATCCCCGCCTATCGGCAGCACGATATTGAACACGTCGATATTCTCATCGCAAGGAAACCGACAACCGATAATAAAGCGCAAGGCATTAAAAAAATTGCGCATGATCAGTACCTTTTTCCTGGTGCTCGTGATTGCCGTGCATTAACAAGTACTTAACAGTTTGTTGAGATAGCGCTGGTTCATCGCCTCTACATCGAGGATGGTCAGGTAATCCATACACTTGAACTCAGGATCGTAGGCCGGCTCTCCGCATATCAGAGCGCCGAGCGCCAGATAGGAGTTGAGGAGGTTCGGGATAAGCCTCGCCGTCTTTTTTTCGTTTGCGGTGTTCTGCTCGAGAACGCTGACGATATGTGCGAGATCCTTTATACGATATTTCTTATTTGGCGTCACACGGATGTGCGGTTGGGTATAGTGGTATTGTTGGACGTAGCGCTGCAATACCGCGATTTTTATGGAATCAGTGGTTTTAACGCTCGCACAGCCGAAGAGATATTTCGCCTGGATTTTATTCATATATTCATTCAATCCCTGCCAGAGCAGCACGATGGTCTGTCCGTTCCGGTAGCCCTTTTCGATACAGGCTCTTCCCAATTCGAGCTTGACGCCGTCCAGACGTTTGATGTCATAAAGATCGAATTCGCCTTCGGAGTAGAAATCCGGGGAAAAGGTGCTGGCGATCAGCCGGTAGGTGCCGACGATGTCCTCCGTCTTCCGATCGACAAGAATCAGGTGGTCACAACGGGTATCGAAGCGGTCAATGTCAATTTCATAGGGAAGTTTCTTCCCGATGAGCTCCTTATAAAAAACATCGTGCCGGAGGCGGAGCGTTTCTTCCAGTTCGGCGCCGGTTTCGGCAGTTTTGATAATATAATCATCCCGCTCAATATTAATCCTTATTTTGGGTTCGAATTCGTCGAGCAACAGACGATAGGGGCTCACTAATATCTCGCCGATTACACGCTCTTTTTGTATCTGCGGCATCTCCTGTAATGCCAGTGCATTCATAAATAACCTCCATTTTTTCTTACTTATACCGTCGTACTGTCAGACCTAAGGCAGTTATGCAGTCAACGGTCCTGATGGTTCGGCGGACGCTGTCGAACGATACTCACTTATAATGACAATGGATGAGGGAAATAACATCGTCCGGCAGGGATTGATATTATCTCTTTTATTGTTACATTATTATTACCGGATGATGAAATTAACATGAAGAAAGTGAACTGCCAGCGTAAGACAAAATCCTTCATCTTTCTCGACAATGAACAATAGAATGCTTACTTTATAACAATCATTTCAGCAGTGCAGGTAGGAAAACGGAGAGAAGTTATGAAAATTTATTTCGACAAAGATAACGGCCCCATCGACGAGATTATCGACCAATTGATGGAGACCGCCGAGGGAATCCGGAGGCCAAAATACGTCCGCGAAATGATTATCGCCTCGCTCAAAGCCGGGCAGGAGGATGACGAGAGCGCGGACCTCAAGCTCATGAACACGACGCTCAAGGAGATGCGATTTACTTCCAAGGTCTTCGGCCCCTACCAGAACGTTCGCAAGGTCACGGTCTTCGGCTCGGCGCGTACCCAGCCGGGCGATCCGCTATACGAGATGGCAAAGCTCTTCGGGAAAAAGCTCGCTGAGGCGGGTTACATGGTCATCACCGGCGGGGGAGAAGGCATCATGCAGGCCGTCAACGAGGGAGCCGGTTCCGAGCATTCCTTCGGTGTGAACATCCGCTTGCCGTTCGAGCAGAAGCCGAATGCCGTGATCGAGGGCAACCCGCGGTTCATCACGTACAAATATTTTTTCAACCGCAAAGTTGCCTTCCTTAAAGAAGCTGACGCCGTGGCGCTCTTTCCGGGCGGTTTCGGCACGCTCGATGAGGCGATGGAGACGCTCACCCTGCTGCAAACCGGCAAACGCAATCCCATGCCGCTTGTGCTCGTGGATGATCCGGAATGTTCATACTGGTCCCACATGATCAAGCTCTTCGAGGAAGAGCTACTGGCTCGCAACTATATTTGCCCGTCGGACTTTGCGCTCTTTGAAAGAGTATGCTCCGTGGATGATGCGGTGGAGAAGATTCAGCATTTCTATCGCCGCTATCACAGCATCCGGTATGTGCATGGCCAACTGGTGATCCGGCTCACATCTGAGCTCAGCCCCGATGATATCGGGAAGCTGACAGATCAGTTTCATGACATCCTTTTGCCCGGGGGAAGTATCACAGCGTCCGGGGCTTTGAAAGCTGAAATGGATGATGAGGATCTTATTCATCTGCCGCGACTGGTGATAGATTTTAACCGCAGGGATTTCGGCAGGCTCAGAAATCTTATTGATTCGATCAATGATTTTTAACCTTTCGATATGCCTCTGGTCGAAGGAGAAATGCTGAACCCGGCAGCTTGAAATCGACACCACACTTTGCCCGGGGGAAGCATTAAAGCGTCCGGGGCTCTGAAAGCTGAAATACATGACAGGATCTTATCATCGAAGTGCGAAGGAGTTGTGGTTTCACAGGTATCAAAGGTCAGAGCTACATCTTGAACGTTCAGTTTTTCGATGACGTCAGCATTGACCTGACAAGGCAAAAAACACAGCAAAGCGAAGCGAATAGAAGTTTGTTAGCCGAATTAATGACATTCGCTGAAAATGAGTGAAACGAAATTTGAAGCGCAAATGGAATTATCCTGTATGCAAAGCATACAGTGGTATCAATAGCCGGTGGCTATCGGAAATTATCCCACGTGCGAAGCTAAGTGGGACGATATTGTAATGAGACCCAAATTCCCAGAACGCAGGGAGGGAAGAAAATTATGAAAATGAAAATAGCCATATTAACAGGCGGAGGAGATTGCCCGGGACTCAATGGCGCGATCAAGTGGATAACGAAAAGCGCAGTTGATCCAAGAATTGCGGGAAATCGTACTATTTCATTTGAAGTTCTTGGCATTACTCAGGGCTGGAAGGGCATCATCGAGGTTGATCCCGACGATCCGAAAAGCTGCGAGAAGTATATCAAACATTTAGACGAAGAGGTCGTCCGGACATGGGATCGTTACGGAGGAACAAACCTGGGAACATCACGGACAAATCCGTTTAATCCCCAAAATGACCGTTCGGCGAAGCTAATTGATAACATCAAAAAGTTAGGAATTGACGCGCTTGTTGTCATCGGCGGCGAAGATACTCTGGGTGTCGCTTATAAATTACATAAGCTGGGTATCAAAACAGTGGGTATCCCCAAGACAATCGACAACGATCTTATGGGAACTGAATATTCGCTCGGCTTTGATACTGCGGTTAACGTCATTATGGAAGAAATCGACCGGCTGAGAACAACCGCCGGTTCCCATGGCCGTATTTTTGTTGTGGAAACAATGGGACGCCATGCCGGCTGGCTTGCTCTCCACGGTGGAGAATGCAGCGGAGCGTATATTATTTTGATACCGGAATGTCCTTTCGAGATGGAACGTGTATGTGAACTTTTGCGCCAGAGGCACGGTCGTGAAATCAACTATTCCATTATTGTGGTTGCCGAAGCGGCCAGGCCCGCAGGAGGGCGGGAATTTACCAAGGATAGTCATTTAGACGATTTCGGGCATGAGTCGATTGGCGGAATTGCCAGTTACGTCGCCACTGAAATTGAACGCAAAACCGGGTTTGAATCACGCCACATAATCCTGAGCCATCTCCAGCGCGGCGGATCACCTTCCGCCCACGATCGCCTGATGGCCAGATGGTTCGGCATTGCCGCTGTGGACATGATTATCAAAGAGGATTTCGGACGCATGGTTTCTCTTTCGCGCGGAGAAATTACCGGCGTACCCCTGAAAGAAGTTATCAATAAATTAAACTTGGTGGATGTAGAAAAGTATTACGATACGGAAAGGTATAACGGACGCAGAACCATCCTATAATGCCAATTCGAAATCAAAGCGCTATCTTTGTTGGCTTCGTCGTCGGCTTCCTCAACGTATGTAAAATACGTCTCGTCGCCTCCTCCTTACCGCCGCGATATCATCTTTGATTTAGAACTGGCATAGGAACCGCTCCAGGTCGTAAATATTTGATCACCTTCATGATGATCTCGAGGCCGTTATTCTCACCTCGACTAAATGTTCCTGACGATCATTAACCAGTTGTATCGTCCGGTCTGGTCTGGCGAAACCATCCAGGGTGACACTCACTTCTTCAATTGCGTCATGAGTTTGCCGCACAGCGATCTTATAGGTGGTCTCCCGGAACACATAACGAATTTTGAACTCTTCCCAATCCAGGGGGATGCAGGGCTCAAAAGTAATTTTGTCCATGTTCATCGACATTCCCAGCAGTGATTCCAGGATAAGCCGGTACATCCAGGCAGCAGAACCGGTAAACCATGTCCAGCCGCCACGGCCGACATGCGGAGCCAGAGCATAGACATCGGAAGCAACAACATAAGGCTCGACTTTATAGATATCTACCTCTTCAGGGGATCTGGCATGATTTATCGGATTTATTATAGACAATAGATCCCATAGGCGCCGATTGTCGCGTAAAGCGGCAAAAGCCATGGCCGCCCAGATTGCCGCATGAGTGTACTGGCCGCCATTTTCTCTTACCCCGGGCACATAACCTTTAATATAGCCTGGTTCCATTTCAGACTTATCAAAGGGCGGGTCAAGCAATTGGATCAGTTTTTGATCCCGGTGAACCAGGAGCCGATCTACGGCTTCCATAGCTTGCCTTGCGCGGAGAGGTGCACCGGCTCCTGATAGAACAGACCAGCTTTGCGCAATCGAATCAATCCGGCATTCCGTGTTCGTTGCTGATCCCAATAATGATCCGTCATCGAAGTATGCACGGCGGTACCACTCGCCATCCCAACCATCGCGCTCAATGCTTCGCTGTAACTTACCTGCCTCTTTTTTGCATAATTCGGCAAAAGATATATCGCCTTTCATCCGGGCAATTTCGGCGAACTTAATTAGCACGTCATACAGGAAAAATCCCATCCAGACACTTTCGCCTTTACCTCCCGCTCCCACCTTGTTCATGCCATCATTCCAATCGCCTGAGCCCATAAGCGGCAGACCATGACTGCCGAATCTTAGTCCCCTTTTAATGGCTCGTGTACAGTGATCGTATAAACTGGTTGCTTCATCAGTTACGCCGGGCAGGTCGTAATAGGAATCCTCATCTGCTCTTACCGGGCGACCTTCGATAAATCTGACGATTTCATTCAAGATGCTCAAATCACCGGTAGCTGATAATATAGCGACTCACGGCTAAAGGCAGCCACAGATAATCATCAGAACATTGTGTGCGCACACCCCTTCCCGAAGGCGGATGCCACCAATGCTGGACGTCTCCCTCCTGAAATTGACGGCTCGCGCATAAAAGCAAGTGTTGACGGACAAGAACCGGTTGAGCATAAACAAGCGCCATCGTATCCTGTAACTGGTCACGGAAACCGAAGGCGCCGCCTGACTGGTAATAACCGTTACGAGCCCAAAGACGGCAGGATATCGTTTGGTATAATAGCCAGCCATTGGTTAACACATTAAGAGAGGGGTCCGGAGTTTCTACCTGTATAGTACCCAGTGTCTTTTTCCAGTATTTCTGCACGTCATCAAGAACGCTTTGAGCAATGGTTGACCCTCTAAAGCTTTTGACCGTGTTACTGGCGTCATCGGCACCTCTTCTTCCGGTAACACCCAGCCGGAAGATGGTTTCCTGTTCCTGTCCATCATCCAATTCAACGTTCACCTGGATGGCGGCGCAGGGATCCAGGGCTGCGCCAACTTTGCCGGAGAGTTGCGTATGCGTCATGGCCGCCGGCTGTGATAAGATCACCATTGCGTCCGATAAACTCAGTTCTATCTCCGGTGATGAGTCCGATTTTTATCGTCCACATCAAAGAAAACCACGCGGTCGGCAAATTCCGTATTGTATTGATTCCGGGCGAAAAGCGCCCCGCTTCCCGTATCGACTTCGGTTGTAACATGCATCATCGTTTTTGACCGCAAATCACCGAGCACCCACTCCACGTAACCTGTAACCGATAGACTGCGGGAACGGCCTGATTCATTGCGCAACTTTAATACTGTAAACTTGATCGGCGCGTCTATGGCCACATAAATCCACAACTCTGAGCAGATTCCCTCTTCCCTATGTTCAAAAACACTATAACCAAATCCGTGCCGGCTGATATAGGGTGTTGCCGTGCGGCAGGGCAATGGCGTTGGAGACCAGAAATGTCCCGTTTCTTCATCACGGATATAGAAGGCTTCTCCGCTCAGATCGCTTACGGGATCGTTGTACCAGGGTGTAAGGCGGAACTCATGGGCATTCTCACTCCAGGTTGAAGCAGAGCCGCTCTCTGAAATTAATGATCCGAAGTGAGGATTAGCCAATACATTAACCCAGGGAGCCGGCGTCACACTGCCGGGTTTTGTCGTAATGACATATTCGCGTCCGTCTGGTGTAAATCCACCCAGTCCGTTTAAAAAGATCAGATTATTGGGGTGAGTTATTTCCTTTGTCTTCCGGATTCCGGTATGTTGAGCCCGAGTCGGCTTGAAACGCGGAACAACTGCTTCGATAAGAGAACGACGGTTGATTTGTTCCGTCAGAGTTCCCCAGTTGTCCTTAATTACTATACGGGCAACCGTTTGCAGAAGAATCCTGTCCTCATTGGATATCTGATCACCGGGCCTGACAAATATGCCGCCCGGTTTGTCAATAACATTTTGCTTCCGTTCCTGCTGTAATCATGCCCTTTATCTGGTCGTTGAGGAATTGTCTGTAGATGGCATTATCTTCATTCCAGATCACCAGATCAACTGCCAGACCTTTTAAGCGCCAGTACGCGTGGGCCTGTTCGAGTTGGCGCACAAGTTCGATATTGGCATGGTCGCCGATCTGAAGCAGTACAATGGGCAAATCTCCGGAAATGGCGTAACCCCATAAACCCGATTGTCCGCGACGGTTTTTTATGAATGATCTTCGGATCAGCGCGCAGCGATGAATTGCTGTAAATTACAGAACCTGCCAGGCGCCCATAAAGTTGGGCGTCGGCTTCCGTGGCATTGATTTGCCGCAAGAACCACCTGGCTATGGGTCCAGGCCAGATTAAAAACACGATCGGCAAGACGTTGATCGGAATATTTTTCGGCAAGACTAAGCGCATGATCTCGTGTTTCACTGATACCGGAAACAATATCAATCGTGACCGATTCTCCCGCATCCAACTTAACGCGGCAACGTATAGCCACAATGGGATCTAGAACGGAACCTTCAGTATTCGAAAGTGCTTCTGAAATAGCCGCGGAGACAATTCATCGCCTGCGGATTAGCCAAAGTATTTCCACGACCGATAAACTTTAAACGATCCGTTTCATAGGATACTTCCTTATTCTCCGTCCCGTGCAATGCCATCAGGTGAAACATCCAGTGCGCAGGTTCACCTTTTGAACGGGGCCTTCTGGTGCAGAGAATCGTCTGGCGCTCGCGGATGATTTCCGTTTGAACAAAAAGATTGGAAAACGCCGGATGCAACGCGTCGGCCGCAGGTGCCGCCAGAACAATTTCCGCATAACTGGTTATATCTATCTCTCTGAGCCTTCGTGAACGGTTGGTAATACGTATGCGTCGTAGTTCAATATCATCCTCAGGAGATACGGCTATCTCCGTGTGTGTGTTGATTTCATTATCCCGACGCCGAAACTCAACCCTGGCGTCGAGAGAAAATAGCTTCATATCTTTCCGGCTGTTTTAGTGTCGGCTGATATGCTGTTGACCAGAACTCTCCGCTGATCACGTCACGAATGTAACAAAATGTTCCCCAATTGTCGCGGGTAGAGTCTTCGCGCCAGCGCGTAACGGCCAAATCCTGAAAGCGGCTATATCCACCTCCGGCATTGGTGAGCATCACATGGTATCTTCCATTGGACAATAATTGTACCTCCGGTACGGGTGTATTCGGAGTTTTAAATATGCGAGCCGGGGCCTTCTCACCTAACGCAGTCTTGCGAATGGTAGTATCCTCGGCGATTTGCCGATAGAACGCCACAGCCCTGGGAATGCGTTCCTGCAGCAGCAGCATTGTCGATTGAAACATCGGATCCGACTCGAAACGTTTCTGCATCGGACGATCAAGCAACAGATAAGCCAAAGCCAGTAAACTCATTCCCTGGTGATGAGCCATAAATGACCTGACCACAACACTCGCTTGACCGCGAGGCAGACGTGAAGATGTGTAATCTATCGCTTCATAGAAACCATATGATCCTTCCATACCGTTCCGGGCAAGCTGCTGCAAATTCAGGCAGGCCTCTTCCGGTGCGACCATCAGCGCCAGTGCTGAAGCATATGGCGCGACAACCAAATCGTCGGAAAGCCCTCGTTTGAGACCGAGTCCCGGGACACCAAAGCCGCGATACTGGTAGTTAAGATGGACATCGATTGTACTATAACCGGATTCTGAAATGCCCCAGGGCACCCTTCGGTATTTTCCATAGTCAATCTGCCTGCGTACAGCTGCCGTGTACGTCTGATCCAACAGTGTGTTTTCATAGTTGGGCATCACCAGAAGCGGCATGAGATACTCGAACATTGAACCGTCCCAGGAAAGAAGAACGGGGTATCTTCCCGGATTTGTCAGCAGGCGTCCCAGGGCAAACCAGTTCTCCTGGGGCAGCTGCCCCTGTGCGATTCCTATGAAACTGCAAAGTCTGGCCTCCGAAGCCAAGAGATCATAGTAACTTGCGTCCCAGCGGCGCTCAGTGGTGCTATAGCCAATAGTCAACAACTGACGACCTTTGTCATAAAGGAAGCTGTAATCCATTTCTGCAAAGTCATTTGCCTGTGCTACCAGGCGGTTGATTGCCGCTATTCTTTCCCTTGCCCGCTGAGAGACTTCCTTGATTCTCCTGTGAAAATCAGAAAACCACGCTGCCTCCTCGGCAGTTGTATTTGTGCCGATTATATTTTCGATTACCTGGGGCAGCTCTGTTTCGAATGTTATCAATTTACATAGCGAGGGAATTTCCATAGTTTCGAAAAACTCGCTTAGCCTCGCCGAAGGGTATTTAGGCGTAATCCAGGGACAAAAAAAGGTAAATTCCTCTAAGGCATCGGCACATTGATGCACCAGAACTTTCACCCACGTTATGATATGACTCTCCGTGTTTGCGTTAAAGGCGCCGGCAAGATCAATAGAAAACTTCGCGAGATGATCGAGGCGCTGCCGCAAAGGCGTAAGCATCATTTTGCCGGGATCCGGCAATGAGACCAGATATTTTTGAAAATCGGCAAGTTGTTTTGGCGCTCCCGCTCCCGCAACCTCCAGGAGGCACAGTGGCAGTGTCGTTGATGCCTTCAAACAATTGAGATCCACAAATCTTCTGATCGGGAAGATCAATAAATCCCCGTCGCAATGTTAATAAGTGACCGCTCAGATTTCCGCTGTCCACAGTGGATATGTAATGAGGCCGGAGTGTGGCCAAGCTTTGAGTGTCGTACCAATTATAAAAGTGGCCGCGATAGCGTTCCATTTTCCCCATCGTCTGGAAGGCATCGGCTGTGCGTTCGATTAATTCTCCAGCCGAAATGTAACCGAAATCATACGCAGATA
This sequence comes from uncultured delta proteobacterium, assembly GCA_963753975.1. Classification (GTDB taxonomy): domain Bacteria; phylum Desulfobacterota; class Syntrophia; order Syntrophales; family Smithellaceae; genus UBA4810. The sequence continues at coordinate 49,528 of CAVWEH010000006.1, read as the reverse complement.
AATTTGCCAGCAAGTGCCAGTCCCATGTTTGTCGGCGATGTGCGATGCGCAATTACGGCAACGGGATGCTCCTGATAGTTATCAGGTGGCAGCCAATGATCGTCCGGCCCGACGAATGTTTCGAAGAATGCCCAGGTTTTGCGGGCCATTTTTCTTAGAAAAATGATTTGCCCATCTTTCAGTTTTATATCGCCACGAACAATAGGCCTGCTGACCCACCAGGTAATTACGGGAGATAGAAACCAAAGAACCAGCACAAGCAAAGCAGCGCTCAGAGCGCCAGGTCTTGACAGCAGTGAGATAAATAAATAGCACGGCGGAAAGAAAAGGGGCTATCCACATCGACCGGCAGGAAGCGGCAAGGCTATTGCTGCTATGGCTCGTCTGGTTTCCGGAAGGATTCCACTCCAGCAGTCGCTTGTGTGAAACGAGCATTCGCCAGAGAGTACGGGCAATCGCATCCAGACTAAAAAATGCTTCATAGGGAAGACAAATCAGCGTATACAAAGTCTGAAAAAAGTTCCTTCCGGCCTGACGCAGGGCAGTGACAAAATGCTGGCGCAATAGCACATCTCCCGGCTTGCGGAAGAGCTCCAGAAGTATTGCGCACGCGGAAGGAATGAGAAGAATTCCGATCACCATGATCGTCCACAGCCAAACCGGAGACATGATGGTCCATCCCATAATTAACATCAAGGTCAGAGCCGCGGGAACCAGAGAGCGCCTAAGGTTGTCGAAAATCTTCCACTGGGAAAGCCAGGATATTTTATTTTTCTGATGACTGCCGCCTGCGGTCGGAACGACCGACCGGAGCCAACTGGCAATTTGCCAATCTCCGCGAATCCAGCGATGCCTTCGGCTCACATCCATGCTGTATTGAGACGGATATTCCTCATATAATTGAACATCGGAGAGCAAACCCGAACGCGCATAGCAACCTTCTATGAGGTCGTGACTAAGTATCCGGTTTTCGGGAAGGCGGCCGGCGAGGGCCTTCTCAAACGCATCGACATCATAAATACCTTTGCCGATATAGGAACCTTCAGCAAATACATCCTGGTAGATATTGGAAACAACGCGTGTATAAGGATCAATGCCGGTTTCACCTCCCCAGAGTCGCGCATACCATGACTTGCCGTCGCCCGATAAAGCTCTCTGCGACGCGCGGCTGAAGAATGCCATAACCGTCACAAATACGTTGCCGTGCTTCATCATAACGTGGACGATTCAGCGGATGGGCCATAGCCCCCACAAATTGCTGTGCGGAATCGCGAGGAAGTTGAGTATCCGTATCCAGAGTAATTACATACTTCACATTGGATAATATTTCAGTGATACCGACGATAAGAGAGAAACTATCTTTTGCGCCACCGCGCAGAAAAGCATTCAACTCAGCTATCTTTCCTCGTTTACGCTCATAACCCATCCAAAGTTGTTCCTCTGGATTGCAAGCGGCGTGGACGATGGAAGAGAAAGAAAGTTCCTCCTTTTGTGCCTCTATACTTATCATTGAGTTCTTCAATCCGCATCTCGGCCAATCGCAGGAGCGCATCGTCCTCGGAAGTCGTTTCTTCATGGGCATCACAAAAATCGGTAAGTAAGCCAAAGTGCAGGTTATTATCCCGATTAGCCAAAAATCTGATCTCCAGTGATTCGACCAGGTCTTCTACGTTTTGAGCACTCGTAAGCATAGTCGGGATTACCACCAGAGTGCTTGATTCCGGTGGAATTTCCAGGGAAAAGTCCATACGCGGCAGCGGATGCGGATGGGCCAGAAGCGTAGCCAACCAGTTCGTCAGCGCTACGGCCAGACTACTTGCGCCCAGAATAAAAATAATAGCGATAGGCACAAGTATCCAACCGTGCAAACTATCGGTTTGAACTTTTAGCAGTAAGCCGAAGGCCGTGATTAATGTGATCACCATTATTGTCCCAAGATAGATAAACAACGGAAATTTGCAGATAATTCGACGAATAAACTCAGAGAAGGGCTTGACGCATCTGAGCCCTTTGTTCAAGTTCGGGCAATCCTTTGTCGATCAGATAAAAACCAACATGTGTCTCTCGATCACCATTGCTATGCTTTGATGAGCCTTCCCGGGATAAATCGATTGCCAGGCGCGCCACTTCACTTTCGGATAGGGGGCTGTATTTTGCTATCTTTTCAACGGCATGACGATAACGGTCTCTGGTTGTAAAATCCATTTTGATATAGATATCACTGGGATCCTCACGCAGTATCTGTTCGACAACGCTCATGGTCTCCACAAACTCACGCCAGTTCATCGCCGTCAGAAACCGGAGGCTGCCGATGCTGTTACTTACAGATACCTGGTCGGCGGCCTGTTGCTGATTCTCGGATCGGACCAACTGTTCAATCGTCAAATGGGACTCGGAAAGCCGCTGCTCAATCCAGGTCAGAGGCAACGCCAGGGCCGGACTCTGTCCTTGCAAACGACGCGCAAATTCCGCGACAAATGAACTGGCCATCGGTTGATCGGACCGTGCCATATCCGCGATGACCAGAACGAGACTTTTGGGGTCTCTCCGTGCAATATCGGCCATCTGGTCCGCCCAGTAATCGGCTCGTTCCCTGTCGGCAATACCGGCAATAATTCGCGTTCCAATGCGTCGCAGATTTTCGATCAGCGCCAGACGCAGCATAATCGGAATTGCCCACAACTCGCCCAATTTCAGATGGGTTACCGTTTGGTAGGATGTAACAAAACTAATGAGACTTTCCATATCCACCCGGCCATCGCCGTGGGAGATGGTCTCGATCGCAATATCATAGACACGGGGGAGTCCGGCCGATGGCCCATTTTGTAGACGCGGCAATTCCCGGCTATAGCCTTTGGACAAGTGTCTTTTAGCCATGCGAATATGTTCTTCAATTAAATAGAAGTTATCGAGAAGCCATTCTTCGGCAGGTGCTATCGTGCTGTTATCTTTGACCACATCTGTCAGCTGGTTGCATGTTTCAATCAGCACATCTTCATTCTCATGAAGACGCGCCAGAAGCTGTTCAGAAACTCTTGACGCGGGTCAATTTATGTACATTCGCCAGTGCTTTGCCGTGCTGCTTCATCTGGTCGGAGCTGAGCAATTCCGATCGCAGAGGTAATTCATCGTAGGAGTACTTTCTTCCGAAAGCTCCGCCGAGCGTTTGTTTCTTCAATCTCAGCAATGGTTCCAAAACTGTCTTGTCGATTAACTTCACTCTTTCGGGTCTCCTTACTACATATGGCAAGCCGGAGCTATAGCCGGTAATTGTTCATTTGCCGGATGCGTTTTCTTTGTCTGGTTCGCCTGACCTAATATACGCAGAAAATGCGAAGCAAAATGAAATTGATCTGCGATTAGAGACAGCGCCCCATTGTTAATATTTTATTTCTCTATCTAAGAAATATTTCACCAATAGTCATTAAAATAATTATAAGTAATTGACCAATTAATGCAAATACAAATGCATCCAATGCAAATTTAAGCTCTTTCAATATAACATTTTCGATAGAACGTTTTTTGATAATTTTCTATAAATTGCAGCAACCAGCTAATTTCCGGATAAAGTTAACAATCATTAATTCATAAAACATCATAATATCTCTGTAATTAATTATTCAATCGGTTGATGCTTTTGTGTTATTAGGTGTAAACTTATCTTTTTATCATTTATCTTTTACATGCCATGGCTTACTATATGACAATTAAAATGTTTTTCAAATGACAAAATAGTTACTTAAACCTACTTGTCAGTTCAGATGGGCGCAATTATTTTTTAAAAGGAAAAACTCCCGAACCCCATATCTGGAGGTGGTCAAAATCATCTTGACACACAAAATCCTTCTTCATATACTCGCAGCGAAAAAGAAAGTTCTTGTCAATCAGAGCATACTGCTTTACCCTTTTTTCATGATTAAAGGAGGATGTGTGATTTCCAATATTCTTGTGCCGTCAGACGGCTCCAAAACAGCTCAAAGAGCAGCCGCGTATGCGGTTGACCTCGCCAAACAGTTGAAGGCCTCAATTATTGCCCTGAGCGTTATTGATAAGCGCTCACTGGTAGCCCGGACAGTTCCCGCAGCGGAGACAGCAAGGCACGCAATAGAGCCGATTGAGGATTATCTGAGAGAGGCTGCCGATGGATATGCCGAAGAAATAAAGAAACTCTGCGATAAAAGCGGTGTCGCATCGAAGATTTCTATAAAGATGGGGCATCCCGTGGAGGAGATTGTGAAAGAAGCAAAGAGGTCGAAGGCAAATCTTATTGTTATGGGCTCCCATGGAAGGAGTGCCTTATCAGCCACAGTCCTCGGTAGTGTTTCCTATGGTGTTATTCACAATGATACAAAGATTCCCATACTTATTGTGAGGGGTTGATCGCAATAGTTTTTTTACGCCAATTGGTTTTTGATGTATGTGAGCTGTTTTGCGAGGGGTCGGAGCCAATGGGCAAGCTCTCGGGTATTCCCTTCGCACCCCGTATTTTGCGGTCAATATTTCCTTGACATACAAAACGGAAAGTTCTTATACTCCCCCCGCAATATCTGATCAAAAAATACTAAATCAATTTAAATTAAAGAATGGAGGCATAAGCCATGGCAGAAGCAAAAGGATTGGACAAACCGGTAAAATTGAAAGCGGACTTGGCGGCATTATTGGGTGCCGGCGCTCTTCCGCGCACGGAGATAACCAAAAAAATATGGGATTATATCAAAAAGAACAAACTGCAAACAAAAACGGTCAATGGTAAACCGGAAAACGCCGGTAAGAACATCGTGGCTGATGCCAAATTGATTAAAATATTCAACAACACCAAAATCAAAAGTAAGACCGGCAAAGTGACTGATTTCACAAAGTTACAAGAGGGCCAGACCATCGATATGATGCAAATGGCATGTGTTATCAGCGCCAATATCGAGTCCTAAAAAAGTATAATTGTTTTTTCCAGATAGGCGGGAATTACACCCGCCTATTTGTTTTCCCCTTTCACGCGAATTTCTCATAAAAATGGATGTCGCGACATCTCCCTTTCTTTTTCATCGACACCATACCTCTCACATTTTGCGGTCTATATTTCATTGACATACAAGACCGACAATTTTATAGTTTCTTTAGGGACAGGCAAAGTCTTATCAAAGGCCAATGAAATTGGGCCAAAAGGCCGGACAAAAAATTTGGAGGAAAGATGACTGCAAGAATTTCCAGTAACTACGATGTTATTATAATCGGCTGCGGGATAGCCGGTTCAGCTGTCGGAGCTCTATTATCAAAAATGGATCGTAAGAAGGTTCTCATCCTCGAGGCTTCATCGCAGATTGGGGGAAGGGCAACATCATTCCGCGGCGAAGCTATTACAGACGCCGACCAATTTCGCAAGACGCTGGCGCAATCGGCCCATTCCTGGGTCAGCGATAAGACAGAGCCGAACCTTGAGACCCTGATAAAAAAGAAAATGCTGGATGGTTACGTTCTCGAAGCCGGCGGGCGCGGCGCCTGGTTTACCAACCGGGGGCGCGTAAGCCAGGCCCTGGCGGTGTTTAACAAGGCTTCGATTTTCTATCCCAATGAAGGCTTTGTCTGGTACGACCACGATTGGAAACCTTACATCCTCGGCCGGAGGGACAAATACGGCTGGATGAGCGATGAAGATTACGCGGAGATGGTGAAAGTCCATAAACGCAAACTGCAACTGCACACAATAGCGGATGCGGAAAAATTAGATCATGTGACCTTGAAAGATTGGGTGGAAGGGATAACGAAAAATGAACTGGCGCAGGAATTCCACTATGCCATGGGGACTTTCCAGACAATCATTAACGATCCGGCGCTGAATTCCGCAGGCGAGAACATGAAAGTATTTCTGCAGGTTCAGGATACGAGGGTGCATATAACCAATGGCTCCTGGGCCTTCGCCGGATCGCCCGGGCATCGTTTCATTACCGAAGGTTTTGCGACAGTGGTCAAAGATAACGGCGGAGACGTTGTTACCAATGCTCCGGTGAAAGAGGTTATGATTCAGAACGGCAAGGCGGTTGGTGTGGTAGCTGAAATCGAAGGCAAAACGGTGGAAATAAAATCCCCGACTGTAATCTGCACTCTGCCGCCAAAAGTTTTGCTGAAACTCATTCCGGAGAATTTACTGCCGCCGGATTTCGTCAGCTTAACTAAAAAGATAATTCATACATCGATGGTTGCCGCCCAGATAGGCATGACCAAACCTCTGCATGAATTCTGCGAACTCAAAGTAGACCCCCGGTCTTTCTACCATACTTCCATGCTGATTCCCGAGAGCGAAGGGCTTTTCCGGGGCAATGTGCCGCTGGACATTATTGCTATGTCGGCTATCGCGCCGACTTCCGCGCCGGAAGGCAAACACCTGATGGGAATGGCCAGCAGTATTCTGGATAGCGAAGCCCACGATAAGAAGAAGGTGAATATCGTGATTGACCGGATGTTGAAATTTGTCGATAGCGCCTTTAAAGGCTGGCGAAAATCGGTGGAATGGATGCTGTTTACCGTGGGAGATACCTGCATCCTTTGGCGGCACCCGGAAGATGAATGGGTGGATGTGAAATGCCCCACTATTGAAGGATTGTATTTCGCCGGTGATACCTACGGGAAGCGCATCAACGAAGGCGGCATTGAGGGAGCTGCCCACTCTGCATTTATGTGTGCGGGTGCCGTAAGCGGCAAGGATTATCTGCAACACCTACCGCCGGTTTTCCGCTAAGCGGCAGGGAATAGGATACCAGTTGTTGGGTGCAAGCAATTCGACCACGAAGATTAACCGTGCATAATGACACGGAATCTAAACTTCGATAAGGAGACAAAAAGATGGATACACAAAGCTTGATACTGTTTCTGGTAATTGGACTTGCGGCAGGTTGGCTTGCCGGTCGCATCATGAAGGGCGGTGGGTTTGGCCTGGTGGGGGATTTGGTTGTCGGGGTGATCGGCGCTCTGTTGGGAGGCTGGTTATTCAGTCTACTCGGTATCTCACTGGGCGGCATCCTCGGTACACTGGTGATGGCACTGATCGGAGCGATGGTATTGCTGTTTCTATTGAGGTTGATCAAGAAAGCCTAATTTTTCTCTCTGTGTGAGTGTCTCGCGCGGCTGATACAAGCATTGCCATGGTTGAAAGCAGTATAGCGGCTATGCTTAAACGGCTGGATGAATATAACTGCGTGACGAAATCGGGTAGTTAGGGACGATGTTCCCTCATATCCAATGTTGAAATAATCTTGTCCGAAAACAGAGCGCTGTCCCTAATATTTCGGTACCGTTGACGAGCTTATTGACAAAACGCGTTAGGCGGTCATGGCGAATTTCGATCTTCGACCCCTCAAATTTTGCGGCCAATATTCAATTGACATACGATAATGACAGTTTTATAGTTCGTTCAAGAACAAGCAACGTCTTGTTAAAAACTAACGCTGACGACTTTAACTCAAGAGACTTAAAATTTCCTGAATAAATAATACAATGTCGTTAGAAAAAACCTACATTCAATATGGCGTACCAAGTAATTGGGCTCGTGAATACGACCTTATTGGAATTTCAACAACTACCTTTAAACAAACATCAAAAAACAATCTTATTAATAAGTATAAGATACCCCCGATACAAGTCGATTTTGTTAAGGATTGTTTGACAAGAGAGCCGATAGAAGAAGATATATTGCAAACATTGTTAGAGCGGAGCAACTTTACATGTTGTTTGTGTAAAGGGACCAAAAGCGATGCATACATCATACATCACATTGAGGAATATTCAAAATCACAAAATAACTCTTATTGTAACCTTGCTGTATTGTGTCCGAACGATCATGACGAAGCACATAAGCAGGGGAAATCCTTAACAAATAAAATAACGCTTGATAATATCCGGACGGCAAAAGAAAAGTGGGAGAAGCAAGTAATAAAAGAAAATAAAAATAAGGCGTTAAATAAATCAACTAAAGGAAGCATTAATGATTGGAAAAAAGCAAATCCATACAAAGAACTACAATCGTATACTGAAAGCGACAAAGAATATTTTTTTGGTCGCGAACAAGAAACAGAAGAATTATTAACTAGGATATATAGACATAATATTGTTGGGCTCTTTGGTGAATCTGGGACTGGTAAAACGTCTCTTGTGAATGCAGGATTGATTCCCCATTTTAAGAACGATGGTATTATTACTATTTCGGTCAGATGTCTTGACGAGCCAATCAAAAGAATAAGAGAAGCGCTTTTTAAAACACTGAACGAAAATAGAATACCTAGCCACGTAATTGAAGAACTAGCTGCAATCGATACCTTTCCTCATTTAATTTTACAACTTAAGTCATTTGTTGATACTGAGAACAGGAATCTCATAATCGTAATTGACCAGTTTGAGGAAATATTCACGAGAGCAAGGGAATCGGAAAGAGAACATTTGTCAAAGGGTATTATAGAATCATTGACTGTACCGCCAATAAAAGGAAAGATATATTTTCTGCTTTCATTGAGAGAAGATTATATTGGGGAACTATGGGATTGGGCGCATTTATATAACCTTGAAGATGCATGGATTCATCAATATAGAATAAAAAGATTAAATGAAGAAAAGGCTCTTGTAGCAATAGTTGAACCTCTTAATAAACTTGATATTAAGGTAGGTGATAAGTTTATACTTCAACTAATTGCGGAGTTAAAGAAAATTGGCGATGGCTTAATATATCCCCCTTACCTGCAAATAGTTTGCTCAAAATTATTCGAAGAGTTCAAAAATCAAAATTCTGGTTCAAAACCATTAATTGAGTTTGGGCAAAATCTATATAAGGGAACCGACTGCGCTGAATCTATTATTGCTGATTATTTAAGCGAATCAATGCTGGAAGGATTAACTGAGGAAGAAAAACTTTATGCTCAGAATATATTAGATTTATTAACTGGTCCCGAGGGACTGAGAACTTTTCTTAATATCGAAGAAATCAGCCGGTATATATTAACAACCAAGCAGAATGCTAAACACGTCATTGAACATTTAATAAAAAAGAAAATTGTTCACCCAGTAATTGAAGGCACGAATGCTGTGGGCTATGAATTGGTACATGATTTCTTATCAAAAAAGTTTTTTGAAAAATTAGGGCCTGAAGCACAAAAAGCGAAAACGGCAATCGATATATTCAGGAAGGCCTTTAGAGAATGGAAACAACACGGGGTATTGGCCAGCAAAGACAGATTAGAAATTCTATATCCCAATATCAAACAACTTATTTTAAACAATGAAGAATGGACTTTCCTGATCAAAAGTAGTTTTAGTATTTATTGGTACTTTGAGAATAAATGGACAAAAATTGTTAAACCCGAGAAACTGATAAACATTTGTTTAAACTTAATTAATGACAAAGAAGAACGAATAATTGAAAACTCAATTAGCACGCTGGGAAGAACAAAGAGTAGAGAAATAAGCCCCGTCCTCATCAAAATTATTCAATCTCCTCACTCAACTATTCCCGTTAAGGATGCAGCGATCAATCAGTTTTCATTTAATATAATAGATGTAAGAATTATTGATATCTTAAAACACATTATTAAAAATGAAAAAAGTTACAAATTAAGAAAAACAGCGGTGTACGCTTTTGCCAATAATATAAAGGAGCTATCAAAATCTGATAACAATATCGTGGATAAAGAGATGAATGTATTATTCGAGGCATTAAATGATCCAATGACCCAAGTTCGAAAGCAAGCAGCAGATTGTTTGTCATACATCCTAGTAAATGAGAAGTCCGTAGCGCCATTAATTGAAAGACTCAAAAAAGAATGTAGTATTTCTTCGAGAAAAGCCATAGTTGCCGCATTGGGTTCATTATTGAGAAAAGGGATGGCTGTAGAATTAATTCATCCAGTTTTGAAAAGTATTTCTTCACATAAAGAAGAAGATTATAGAATAAGAGAGGAAGCAAGGTTCGGATTGTCGACTACGCGTTTAGCTTAAGTAGAACGTTTTTGATCAAACATTTCAAACACAAATCCTCAAAATATTTTATTCACCATTGTTGTTGAGTTGCAGGTGAAGCAGTCCCATGTTTATTAAGAAAGGAGAAAATCATGATATTGCCGGAATATGTAACAGCCAAAGAAGTCGGAAGGGTGTGTGCGGAGATCGGGTTGGATGATTGGTCAAAAAAGAAAGACGCGGTCGTTTCCGCTGACGAGGCGAAAAAGATTCTTGCGATTGTCAATGTAGAGAATATGCCTATTCCGCTTGAGGAATTCCGCGTAGGCCTGGAAGTCGAACTGGAGCACGGGACGAGATTCAGCGATGCCAATGTCACCAATAATCATCCGATTCTTACGGGCAAAATTGTCCTCGCCCACCTCAAAGAAACGATGGATTACTATGAAAGGCTGGATATTGCCGAAATTGAGGGCGATCTCTTGAAGGCGATTCAATCAGGGGATGTGAAAAAAATAAAATCCAAATATGAAAAACTCATTGCCGCGCAAAAAGCTTTAAACAATGTAATCGCAGCTCAATTGAAATAGGGAGATAAAATGAAAGAATTATTTGAAGAGAGCGCCATCAATGGGATGAGATTATCCAATCGCTTTGTCCGGGCGGCAACGTGGGAGGGAATGGCCGATGACGCAGGCGCTCCCACCGAAAAACTAATCAAGCTGATGAAGGCATTTGCCGAAGGCGGCGTAGGCCTGATCATCACCAGTCACTGCTTCGTGAGCACCGAGGGACGGGCCTCAGGCGGACAGATCGGCATGTATAAAGATGAATTGATCGAAAGTCTACGGAAGATGACGACGGCGGTTCACGGCGCAGGCGGAAAGATTGTGGCCCAGCTATCTCACGCCGGAAACTTTGCCGCCGAGAAGTTAACAGGCAAGCCTCCTTTCGTGGCATCTAATTTTGCAGGTCTTACTGCTACACCGCGCCGAGAAATGACACTGCAAGACATTCAGGAAACTGTTTCCGCTTTTGCGAAGGCCGCCTTGCGGGCAAAATCGGCAGGCTTTGACGGTGTCCAGATACACGGCGCGCATGGCTTTCTCTTGAGCCAATTTTTATCGCCTTTCTATAACCGACGGCAAGATGCTTACGGTGGCTCCATCGAAAATCGGGCGCGGTTTATTCTGGAAGTCTACAAGGCGATGAGAGATGCGGTAGGCTTGGATTACCCCATTCTGGCGAAGATTAACTGCCAGGATTTCATCGAGAACGGATTAACACTCGCTGATTCCATCAAAGCAACAAGTCTCCTGGCCGATGCGGGTCTGGACGCCGTTGAAGTAAGCGGCGGCATGCTCACAGAAAGAAAACTTTCACCGGTCCGCGCAGGAATTGATTGTATAGAAAAAGAAGCTTATTTTCAGGAAGAGGCGCGCGCCTTCCGCAAGAAAATTAATATTCCATTGATTCTTCTGGGTGGGATTCGATCCTTTGAATTAACTGAAAAACTTTTGGCGGAAGGAACGGCGGATTATATTTCCATGTCGCGCCCGTTCATCCGCGAGCCGGGCCTCATCAACCGCTGGAAATCCGGAGATCACAGCAAAGCGCGGTGCATCTCCGACAGTCGTTGCCTCCTTGCCGGACGAGAAGGGAAGGGCGTTTACTGCGTTACTGAAAAAGAGGAAAAGGCGATTCTATAGGTACACCCATCATGCTCCCCTGGAAATAATTGGGACAGTGCCTATCAAATATTTCCGGATTTACCCCGTGACGATATTAGCTGATTAAAATATTATAGGAGAATCAAAATAAAATGCAATCCATTTGGAAATCAAAAGGGGAAAAACTGCACACACGAAATATAGAAGTAACGACATACGATTATGACGGACAAAAAATAATTGTCGAAGGTTTCCTCAAAGATGATCGTTTTCAGGAATCTCGTGTGATAACCGGGGAAACGTTTCCCCGCGGCGTCATTCATCACATGGCCATACGACTGCTGGTTAATTGTTCTAATCTTTTGATTGAAGATATTGATGTGGACATGATATCTGTGCCAAGGGACGATTGCCGGGAAACTAGCGGGTGCCTCGCACCCGTAAGGGGATTGACTATTACCAAAGGCTTTACGGCGAAAGTAAAAAATTTGGCCGGAGGCAAAAAGGGATGCGCCCATTTGGTGGAGCTCCTCCAGGCAATGGCCCCGGCTGCCGTCCAGGGATATGCGGCATATCAATCAAAGAAGCCGGCAGTTTTCGATCCTGATCGTGCCAGGATGATCTTAGAATTTCTTATCAATACTTGCCATGCCTGGCGCAAGGATGGTCCGCTTGTGGAAAGGTTCAAAAAGATGCTCGATATGGAAAGGGATAATTAAGGATAGCCGTTAATGCTCAGGGAAATAAAGGAGGGAATAATATGCGCTTTAGCCATTTTACTGCGATGACCCTTATCGTAATGCTTCATCTGATCGTTCCGCTTGCTTTGATCCTATGGACAGGGGCGAGAAGCTACGCCAGTCTAACGACATGGGGTTTCCAGATACTGGTCCTCATTTCTTACACAGCATTTTGCTTCCTTCTGGGATCGTGGGTGTACGCAAGCTTCTATCTGCGGTACGCGATTCTCATTCTCACCGTAGTGGTCACCATACAGTCCTTCATGCGCGTAAAAAGTCTGCCACTGTTCGTCACACCTGATTTCTCAGGATGGGTTGGATACGGTGCCGGACTTATTATCTCAGTAGTGCTGGTTTATTTCGTGGTAGGCGCAGTCCGGTCGCACTTCTACGATGAGATGCCCGTCAACCTTGCATTTCCATTCAAGCATGGCACGTACGCGGTCTTTGAAGGCGGCAACGGCAGAGTGAGCTCTCTCATGAACTATCACTACGGTGCATCGATTCACCAGGGCTCCCGTATAAATCTTTCTATGAGATACGCCGTGGACATCGCGAAAGTTACACGGTGGGGTAATGACGCCGATGGGTTTCTGTCCCTGCAAAATGACAAGTACGCCATATTCAATCAAAACGTCTATAGCCCCTGTGATGGTGAGGTCTCTTACGTCGAAGACAAATGGCCTAATGAGACTCCGTGGAGCGGCAATCCTCCGTACAATGTTGGCAACCATGTTTTGATCAAGTCAAACGGCTTCGGTGTTCTCATGGGTCATCTGCAAAAGGGAAGCATATTGGTGAAGGTAGGGGATATGGTTAAGAAGGGACAGCCAATTGCAGAAGCGGGTAATTCCGGGTGGACGAGTCAACCACATCTTCATATACAAGCGATGAAAGTATCGACTGGCTCATTTTGGGGGTGGGACGGAATACCTATTTTCTTTGACGGCAAGAATCCAGTCAAGAACAGTCTCTTCTTTGAGGATTGACATTCGATAATTAGGGATAGCGTCCTGTTTTCTTTAAAGCGGGCGCCGTCCCCATATCCATCCAACGAATAACACACCTTCAAGTTGTAACGGGAAAGGACATTTACACGATGGCGGATCGCAATGCCAGCAACACAGCCTTAGGAACATTATTCATGCGGGGGGTACATCAATTGCTGGACGCCAAGCCTTTGATTCTGGATGATCCCACCGCACTGACACTGCTGGGAGAGGATGCCTGCCGTCAGATTAATAACAGCAGGGATCACCATCAAACGTTGGAAGCGCGCGCGTTGCGCGCGCACGTTGTTCTGCGGTCGCGTTTTGCTGAAGACCGCCTGGCGGAAGCAGCCGGCCGGGGAATCACACAATATGTAATCCTGGGAGCGGGTTTCGACACCTTTGCCTACAGACAACCAGCGTGGGCAAAAGCGCTGAAGATATTTGAAGTGGATCAGCCGGCAACCCAGGCTCAAAAACGACTGCGCTTGGAGCAAGCCGGCATGGCGATCCCGCCGAATCTGAGCTTTGCCGGTATCGACTTTGAGCATGAATCGTTACGCGATGGACTCCTGCGCAATGGCGTATCGCTTTCGGAGACGTCTTTTTTTTCCTGGCTGGGCGTTACCATGTATCTTCAAGAAGATGCTATTGACGCAGTGCTGCGGACTATTGCTCAATTTCCGTTGGAGAGCGAAATCACATTCACTTTCGCCCAGCCCCCGGATTCATTATCCGGCCCGGAAAGCAGCTTTCATTTTTCCTTGTCTAAAATTGTCTCCGGTGTTGGAGAACCATTTGTCAGCTTCTTTACCCCCGCGGCAATCGAAACAAAACTGCGTCAGACAGGTTTCAAGACCATTGTGTTTTTCTCCGCCGAAGAAGCCGAAGAGAGATACTTCCGTCAGCGTCCCACAGACCTGCACATCCCCAAACGTTCCGCCATTGCCTATGCAACGCTTTAATGACGCAAATCATCAAAATATTCACCATGCTCGTTGACTTGTAGGTATTTTCAGCAAGCACTTCTCAAAGGCATGTGAAACATATCAATGTATCAGAAAAACTAAAAAAGGAGGTGTCTATCATGTTTGTGGTTATTATAAATTTTCCACCGATCAAAGCAGGGAAGGATGATGAGTTTAGGAAGTGGTTTACCTGGTCTAATGAAGTATTTGCTAAGCAAGAAGGCCTTATCAAAAGGCGGCTATTGAAGCCCTTAAAAGAAGGTAATTACGCCGCTGTTGTAGAACACGAGAGTTATGAGTCATTTATGGCTTTGCACAGCAGTGCTATTCATGAAGAAGCAGGCAATCGGGTTAAACAATTGTTTGAAGGTTTACCGACTCCTCATTTTTACGAGGTAATTGCTGGGTAAGCTTTGATCAAGGGATTACCATTTATTCATAGAGATTATATCACTTCAGATATAAAAGCTCTTCATTGTTAATCAATAAATGAGTTCTGGAAGAAATGCGACAAGGAAAAATAACCAAAACAACTTGACGCAAATGAGGAACATCACAATGAAAAAGAAATCAGGGTTAACTCGAATACTTTTGGCAGTCGCTATCGCGACAGTACTGACCCTCGAAATTTGCAGCTTTGCTGCCGCACATTGTGACACTATGGATGGTCCGCTTGTAGCAGATGCTAAATTGGCATTTGAAAAGAATAATGTTAATTATGCTTTAAAATGGATAAGCCAAGTCGCGGCTTATTTTGACAATGGTCATTTTTTTCCAAAGCAACCATCTGATAGTCCGACAAGAACTTGATTGAATAATGTCGTCAAATCAATTATAAGCAGCATGACGACATCGTAAAAAGTCCCCGGCATACGTAACCTGAAGGTCATCATGACCGGGCAAGCATCTGCGGAGTTTATCCGGCGAATACCGGATTACACTTTAAGATTCGTGTGCTTTGCCTTTGGAACTTTTTACAAAGCCGTCTGAAATTGCTTGCTCATTTGGTTTTTACGATTTATCAGTCTTTGGAAAATATAAACATGGAAGAAAATAATTGTTTAAAAGAAAAAGTACATACTGCTCCGCGTAGTCCCGGCGTTTATTTGATGAAGGATTCGGCGCAGAAGATTATCTACATCGGTAAGGCCGGCAATTTAAAAAGCCGCATCAGTTCTTATTTTACCGGCAAGGATACTCGTCCTATGGCGCCTTTTTTGATGTCGCGCATAAGTGACATTGAGTTCATTACGACCGCCACGGAAAAAGAAGCGCTGATTCTGGAAAACAATTTAATCAAGCGCCACCATCCGCGTTATAACGTCAATTTGCGCGACGATAAAACTTATTATCATTTATCCCTTGATCCCGTGGAAAAATTTCCCCGGCTGCAGCTTGTCCGCCGTAGGCTTAATAAGGCCGTGCTTTATTTCGGCCCCTATCCGTCGAGCGCGGCGGCTAAGGAAACTCTGAAGTTCGTGCAGCAGATATTTCCTTTGCGCAGTTGCCGCGATCACGATTTCCAACTGCGGAAAAGACCGTGCCTCGAACATCAAATAGGCCGCTGCCTTGCTCCCTGCAAAGATTTAATTGATGAGGAATCTTACCGCCGATTGGTGGAAAACTCCGTTTCCTTTTTGCAGGGGCGCAGAAAATCATTGATCGCCAATCTCAAAGGGCAAATGCAGGAAGCCTCGCAAAAATTAAATTATGAAGAAGCCGCGCGTTTGCGCGACCGCATCGGCGCTGTCGAACAAACTCTGGAAAAACAAAACGTGGATTGGACGGAAAGCCACGATATAGATGTGCTGGGTGCTTACGCCGGCAAGGATTATTTTCAGATATGCATTTTATTTATCCGCGGCGGAAAATTATTGGGCAGTAAATCGTTTACGCCGCTGAAAATTAAGGCGGATATAACGGAAATTATTTCTTCCAGTCTCACTCAATATTACGATGCCGAAGTAACTCTGCCGGAAGAAATTATCATTCCCTGTCATTTGCCGGATGAAGCCGTGATTGCCGAGTGGCTGACGGATAAAAAGGGGAAGAAGGTTATTCTCACTGTTCCTATTCGCGGCTCAAAGAAAAACTTGTTGGACATGGCCTGTGCCAATGCCGAGAGTCTCTGGGAAACCGGACAAAAGAAGGAAGAAGAAAAATCGGCAATACTGCATATTCTGCACGAGAAATTGTCGCTTACAAAATTACCGCAAAGAATCGAATGCTACGATATCTCCAATATCAGCGGCAAGCACGCCGTGGGCTCAATGGTTGTCTTTCAGGATGGCGAGCCGGATAAAGCGGGTTATCGCCGCTTTCAGATCAAAACGATAGCGGAAGCGGACGATTATGCAATGATGCATGAGGTGCTCTCGCGCCGGTTTGCCCATGACGAAAATCTGCCGGATTTAGTCGTTGTTGACGGCGGCAAAGGCCAACTGAATGTCGCTCTTTCCGTACTGAGGGATTTGAAAATAAAAGTCGATGTCAGCGGCTTGGCCAAGGAAGAGCGTACTATATTTTCCAGCAAAGGCATCATAAGAAAGAAAACCGGAAAATCCGAAGATCGTGTTTATCTGCCGCGGCGTAAAGACCCTGTTTACCTTAAGGCCTGGCCTCAGGCTTTGGCGCTGTTGCAACGTGTGCGGGATGAAGCGCACCGTTTTGCTTTAAGCTATCATCATCAACTAAAAGAAAAGAGCGATCTCTCTTCGATTCTTGATGAGATTCCTGATATCGGCGAGGCGCGTCGGAAGATACTGCTGAAACATTTCGGTTCCGCTAAACAAGTTGAAAACGCAACTCTGGAAGAATTGCAAAAAGTGCCGGGAATTGGTAAGGAACTGGCGGAAAAAATTTATTCTCATTTGAGAAGTGAAAAGCGGGAATAATTATCCGGTATGGATTTAATTACAATTTTTCTTTTGGCTGTTGCTCTGGGTGTGGATGCGTTTTCTGTAGCTATTGGTATTGGCGCGGCAAATAATCAGCACGGGTATGAACCTTCAAGAAAAGATTTAGAAACCGATTCCGCAGCAGGCAGCGGGGTATCATACCCTCCGCTTGGCGGGATTGTTCAACTAACCAATTCCAATGCGCTTCGCCCTGCATCCGCCGGTCTTCGCTTTTGGAATCGGAGTTTCACAAACAAATCATGGCAGCCTGTTTTGCGTCTGGCCTCATCTTTCGGAGCTTTTCAGTTTGTGATGCCGATTATCGGATGGCTCGCCGGTTTAACCGTCGTGGGAATTATTGCCCATTATGATCATTGGGTGGCGTTTGCGCTTCTGGCTTACGTCGGCTGTAGGATGATCTGGGAGGCATTGAGGAAGGGAGAAGAAAAGGAAATAAACGATCAGACCAAAGGGCTGCCGCTGTTATTCCTCTCCATTGCCACGAGTATTGATGCGCTGGCAGTGGGATTCAGCTTCTCTTTGTTAAAGACGGAGATAATGTTTCCCGCGGTCATTATCGGCATCGTTTGTTTTCTCATGACGGTGGTGGGGATGATATTCGGCAAGGGGCTCGCCGGAATTTTCGGCAAAAAAGTGGGAATATTCGGCGGTATCGTTTTGATAGCCATTGGTGTTAAGATTCTAATTGATCATATGTGAGCGGGCGCCTCCGAAAAAAGGCCCCGGCATTCGCCGGGCTGTGCATATGCGGAATTTATCCGGCGTATGCTAATGTACGCCGCATTCCTCGCTATTTGCGCGCCTTGCCTCCGGGGCGTTTTACGAAGTCGCTTTCAATCAGGGGTTGCAAGTTGAAGACAAAGCAAATAATAAAAAGTAAGGAGTAAAGGGAAAGAAAATAACTGAAGGCTATTAGACTGAAAATTGAAGGATGAAGAAAAGAGGAAGCTATGAACTATCAAATTATCAAAGTCGGGAAAGAAGAAATAGGGCTGGTCTGGGATTATGCCGGAAAGAAGCCGCGAATTGAATATATTTATTTGCCTAATCGGAAAAGGAAATTGAAAGAACGAATCTTTAAAGATTATCCGCAAATAAATAAAGCTGCACGCAGGATTCCGGGCGGTATCGATGGCCGGATTGCAAAATTATTTTTGGGTAAGAAAGAAAATGCGAATCTTTCGTTCCTGAATCTATCCCAGCTCACGGATTTCTCGGCCCAGGTATTAAAACAAACCTGCAAAATACCGCGCGGCAAAGTGGCCACATATTCCGGATTGGCGGCCAGATTGGGCGCTCCTCGCGCGGCGAGGGCCGTCGGCACAGCGCTGGCGAATAATCCTTTTCCTTTAATTGTTCCATGTCATCGCGTGGTTCGTGCCGACAGGTCGTTGGGCGGTTTTGGCGGCGGCCTGAAGATGAAAAAAGAATTGCTCCATAGGGAAGGTGTTGCGCTGAATGCCGAAGACCGGGTGAATGCGGAATTTCTTCGTCCATAGCTAAATAATTGGTTTTTCGATTTTATTCGGAAAGGCGACACTCCAATAGCTTGCGGGTAAATTGTATCCACCTGGATATTTATACCGGGTATATTTTCTCCATTAAATTGCTGATGAATTTAAACAATAGTTTTTCGATATCGATATTAATCATTCATTACGGTAAGTTAGAGAAGAATAACTGTAATGGCACAGGCCTTGCTTTTTAATCAGTTCTGTGAAACTAAGAAAAAGCGGTTAGTAAGAAGATTGACGATAAAAAAATCCAGCATTAAGGAGATTAAACCATGAATGGTAAATGTATCAATAGAATTATAGCATCAGCGGTAATGCTGATGGTAATTTTAGCGCCGGTTTGGGCCCAATCCCAGAACAATAGCGAATCTTCGGCAACCCAAAATTTCAGCAAAGAAGAATTAACGCAGATGCTGGCGCCTATTGCCCTTTATCCCGATGCTCTTTTATCGCAGGTATTGATGGCGGCATCCTATCCTTTAGAAGTGGCTGAAGCTGATAAGTTTCTGGCTAAAAACCCCGGTCTCACGGGTAATGCCTTGGACAATGCCCTAAAAGAAAAGGATTGGGATGTCAGTGTTCTTTCGCTTTGCTATTATCCCAAAGTCCTTTCCATGATGACTGATAACCTGAGCTGGACGGCGCGGCTGGGTGATGCTTTCGTTAATCAGGAGCAGGAGGTCATGGATACAGTTCAAGATTTACGCGCCAAAGCATACGCCCAGGGAAATATTTCGACAACTCCAGAGCAGAAGGTGATAGTCGAGGAACGTGCTATTAGCATTGAAACGGTAAGTCCCAACTATATTTATGTGCCGGTTTATGATCCTTATGTGGTTTATGGGCCGTGGTGGTATCCGGCGTACCCGCCTTTTCCCATACTTTATCCCGGAGTGGCGGTTATTGGTCCGCGAGTAGTTTTTGCTCCTCGGGTATTTGTCGGCGTCGGAGTCTTCGGCTGGTGTGCGTTCAATTGGCATGCTCACAATGTGACGATCATAAATATTGACAGAACAAGAAGATTCAACAGGCACGTAGATGTTTACAGGAGCATGGAACGCACTCATTGGCGTCCCGACCGTGAAAAAAGATTTGTACGCGAAGAACGCGCCCGAGAAATTCCCCGTTACCGGCCTCCGGCAAGGCCTGTCGCCCCGGTTTCCGCAAGAAGGCCTGAACGTAAAATTGAGACTCCGCGTAAAATTGATCAGAGCAAAGAAAGAAAGCCTTTTGTGGAGAAAGATAAAGGCGTAAAACGGGAGCAAGTGGATAGAAATATAGGAGGCCGGCCGCCCGGGCAAGTTAAACCGTTTGCTCAAGTTAAACCCCGTCCGGAAAGAAAAGGTGTTATGGAGAAAGGTAAAGGCGTGAAACGGGAACAACTGGATAGGAAGATGGCGCCAAAAAACAGAAATGTAGAAGTCCGGTCACCCGGTCAAGTTAAACCCCATCCGGAAAGAACGGGTGTCACCGAGAAAGGTAAAGGCGAAAAGGGAGAAAGCGACAGAGGGAGATGAACGCGGCGGCGGTAGCCGCGAGGGAAGAAAACAATGAAGGAAAAAGCCGGGAGCTAACTGCACTCGTTATACGCAGGTAGCTCCCGGCTAAATATTTGACAATCCAATTAACCAATCGGCCAAATCTTTTTGAATGCTGTTTTGGGGAAGAAGCAAGACGGACATTCATCAGGCGGCTGATCGCCGTAGTGGATGTGCCCGCAGATGCGGCAGCGCCAGGCGGTTACGGCTTTTGCCGAAGGTTCATTCAAATCAAGTTCCCGGATCAGGGGAAGATCTTCCAGGGGCGGCATTGCCGGTTTGTAATTATTCAAAACGTAGCCGGAAACAATCAGCCGCTGTACCTCGCTTGTGCCTTCGTAGATGCTGAATAACCGGATATCACGCAGTAATTTTTCAATAGGATACATTTTGGTGTATCCGTAGCCGCCGAAAATTTGCAGGGCGTCGTTGACCACTTCCATGGCCGTTTCCGTTGCATAGAATTTGGCAATGGAGGCGCTTATCGTCGGGTCTATGCCGTTGTCCGCTTCCCACGCCGCTTTCCATACTAAAAGACGGGATGTTTCCACTTTTTGATACATTTCCGCAATCTTGAACTGGATAGCTTCGAAGTTAGAAATATTTGTCCCGAAAACCCTTCTTTTCTTCGCATAGTCAATAGCATATTCCATTGCGGAGCGGGCAGCCCCTACCGCAAAAGCGCCGATGCTTGACCTGGTCAGGGAGAAAGTTTTCATAGCCAGGACAAATCCTTTGCCGGGTTCGGCAATTACGTTTTCCTTGGGCACGCGAACGTTTTTAAAGTTGATTCCCGCCGTATTCGAAGAGCGTTGCCCCAATTTGGGAATAGTTTTACCAACGGAAACGCCGTCCCAATTCCTTTCGACGAGAAACGCCCCGATGCCCGCATGTTGTTTAGCCGGGTCAATTGTGGCAAAAATCGTCATGTAATCGGCGACGCCGGCATTGGTAATCCAGTACTTTGTTCCGTTCAGAATATAGTCGTCGCCTTTTTTTTCGGCACGACAGCGCATCCCGGCGACATCGGAGCCCATAATAGGTTCCGATGTGGCGAAACAAATGCGCTTGAATTCGCGGGCTATCAGCGGAAGATATTTTTCTCTGAGTTTTTCGTTCTCGCCAAGGAGAAGTGGCGCCATGCCTAGGGAGTTATCGGAGATCGATGTGGCAAGACCCGGACAGGCCGCAGAAATTTCTTCGGTGAGGATAACGTTTTCGATAAGGCCAAATCCCTTGCCGCCGTATTTTACGGGAATGTTGGTGTTCATAAACCCGGCGTTGAAGGCTTTTTGCAGCAAAAAAAGTGGAATTTCATCCTTCTCATCGTAATACCACACTGCGGGTAGGATTTCCTTGACTGCAAATTCACGAACTTTTGCCTGTAACTCTTTTTGCTCGGGGCTTAATTCAAACTGTAACATGATTTCCTCCTTAATATCTTTAATTTTGCTTCCGGCAGGTTATTTATCTGTCACAATAGAGAATTTAGGAGCGTGCCGCCGCCTAACCGGGTAAGAGAATTGCATAATGAACAGCATGCGGCACAATCGTTGGATAGAATAATTCTCTTGGTTTAAGATAATGAAAATGTCTTTTTTGTCAAGGGAGAGGAACATAATATGTTGGAAATATGACGACGGAAAGGCGGGATATTCTCTAGGGACGGCTGCAACGAAATAGCATGGTAATTCGATTCTTGTCAGACACGAATCGGCAGAATGACGGTTTCGATTCCATCCCATTGTAAACGGCGCTGAATTGCATAAGCCGTCTCATTATGCAGCAGTCTTTGAAATAAATGTTCCTGGCGAAAGATCAATTTCCCCGTGAAAACCATTGACTTAGGGAATTCTTTGGCCAGCGCTTCACACAACTCGGTAGCTTTTTCCACAACATCCGTGCAGACACCGCTTCTATAATCCGCGGCCAGCCCGTAAGAGCGGACGAGATGCACATATTTTTTAAGGCCGTCTTCAACCGAAGTGTTTAATTGCTGCATTTCTTCGGTTCCCTTAAAACATCCCTGATTAACTTCGGCAATCGATACAAAAATAAAGTTTTTATAAAAATGTGGGAATTTTCGGTTGATCGAAAGCCACGTATGGAGACCGAATCCGTTGAAACCGCTGACCAGCATGATTGCTGTGGGCTCCTTCGGATTCAATGGTTCGTTGTTAAAATTTTTGCCCGGACGTATCTTTTGCAGAATATCTTCCAGTTGGAGCGCGGCCTGTCGGACTTTCTGGTAATGGCGTTTAATCAGATAACACGAACCTATGAGAAAGGAAGTTATTACTAACGTCGCCCAGCCGCCTTCCCCGAATTTTTCGTAAACAGTTACGCAGAGTATCGTAACGCAGAGAATAAAACCAATTATATGGATGATTATGTGTCTTCTCCAATTTTTGTCTTTTTCTTTATCGTGAAGAAAAAAACGGATCATGCCGAACTGAGAGAGTGAAAATGTTAGAAAAACATTGATCGAATACATAACGACAAGAGCGGAAATGGAGGCATGTGTATAAAACAAAAGTATAATTGATGCGCCTCCCATCAGTAAAATGCCGTTTTGCATTGTGAGCCGTTCCGAGAGCATGGCGAAGCGATGCGGCAGCCAATAATCCGTTGCCATGTTGGCCATAACACGCGGTCCATCAACAAAACCTGCTTGGGCGCCTACCAAAAGCAAAGCGCCTTCGGAAAGGATCGTTATCAGCGCAATCAACGCTCCCGTGGACCAATTGCCGAATACTCCATCGGCAAGAATCGCATTTAATGTTCTGCCTTCAACCGGTTTTATCTGAAAGAGCGCGTAACAAATCAATAAGCCGGCAGCGGTGAAGGCAAGCGATATGGCCATGTAGGCCATCGTCCTCTTTCCCGTCTGAACCTTTGGCTCCCGCATGATTTGCATTCCGTTTGATGCCGCTTCTATTCCTGTATATGTACCGCCCCCCAGAGAGAAAGCTCGTAGAAAAATTGCCAGTATGCCGATAAAGCCGATGGAGACGATATCCTGATGGAAACTGCTGTCAAACTGGGTGAAGACAGTCCCAAATTGATCGACGTGGGTAAATAACCCGTAACCAATCAACAAAATATGGGTCAGAACAAAAACAATGAATATAGGCGCAAGAATCATGACGGATTCTTTGACGCCCCGCAAATTCATGATGATGAGTGCAAAAATAAGAAAAGCGACGAATATCAGTTTGTATTTTTGATAAGTAACCGGCAGAAAACTAAAAATGGCATCGCCGCAGGAAACGAGCGATACCGTGATTGTCAGCATATAGTCGACAATCAATGCGCTTCCCGATATTACACCGGCGCTAGCGCTGATGGTTTGTGTCGAGACAATATACCCGCCGCCGCCTTGCGGGAAATGCTCAATTATGCGCGTGTAGGCATAAGCAATAATAAAAACGGTAAACGCCGTGGCCAGAGCGATAAGGACTGCAATATAGGAATGAGTGCCAAGAGCCTTGAATGCTTCTTCCGGGCCGTAAGATGAAGAGGATAACCCATCAGCGCCCAAGCCGATCCAGGCCAGGATGGGAATGAGGGATATTTTATGAAAGAGTGATGGCTCATTTACATTGCGCGGTTGGCCGACAAGTTTGTGCCACAATCTGTGCGTTAGGCTATTTTTATGTTGCGAATCAATAGTCTCCATGACGAATCACTCTTCTAAAAGGCCATGCATAAAGGATTACATTATTATCATTTTTCAAGCTTAAAGTTTGTTTCCGAAATTTTGTTTAGTTATAGCCAGATTATCGCGGTGGATGATCTCATCGTAATCTTTGTGCCCCAGAACCTGGCTTATCTGCGAAGTTTTTAAACCCTTGATTTTGCGGATTTCAGCCGAATTATAATTGACGAGACCTTTGGCCAGAGGTATTCCTTCGCCGTCAACGCAGCTTACCGGATCGCCCAAATCAAAATCTCCCTCCACATCAACAATTCCTGAAGGGAGAAGACTTTTGCCTTTTTCCAGTAATGCCTTCTTGGCGCCTTCGTCAATAACTAATTTGCCGCGGGGATCTAGGGTGAAGGCAATCCAATATTTCTTACTGTTGAGGCGATCAGCCATAGGCAAAAATAGTGTGCCTATTTCTTTTCCCGCCAGAATGTCGGCCAAAACCTTTTTTCTTTTGCCGGGGGCTATAACACACGGAATGCCGATGGCCGTAACTTTTTTGGCGGCAAGGACTTTGCTTTTCATGCCGCCCACTCCCACAGCTGTAGTTTCTCCGGTCGCGGCGGCTTCGATTTCGTCGGTGAATTCAGTGACCAGAGGAATAAGCCGGGCTTTTTTGAATTCCGCCGGATTGCAATCATAAAGACCGGCGGTACTCGTCAAATTGATAAAAAGATCGGCTTCGACGATATTGGCGATCATTGCGGCAAGATTGTCGTTGTCGCCGAATTTTATCTCGTCCACGGCGACGGAGTCGTTTTCATTGATTATCGGAGTAACACCCCAGTCCATCAAAGTGGAAAGAGTATTGCGGATATTCAGGTATCTCTGGCGATCGGTGAGATCGGAAAGCGTCAGTAGAAGCTGCGCGACATGCAGGCCGTTTTTCTCAAAAGATTTGGAATAAACGCGCATCAGTCTTCCCTGCCCGACGGCGGCCGCCGCCTGTTTTTCGGGAATGCTTTTGAGTTTGCCTGTTATGTTCAGGCGATGTTTTCCGGAAACTATTGCGCCGGAGGTTACGAGCACAACGGAATAACCCCGGCGCACCAGAGACGATATCTCTTTGACCAGCGCATGAATAATCCTGAGGTCGAGTCCGTCAGCGCCGGAAAGTACTGCCGAGCCTACTTTGATCAGTATTTTTTTTGCGCTGGAAAGGGTTTTTTGACGGATATTTTTCATTGTTACATCAGTTTTTTGCTTGATTTAATAATGTGATAATATTTTTTAATATTTCCTGTATTCCTTCTCCGGTGACAGCGGAAAAAAGATGAAGTATTATCCGCTTTTTTTTGAATAGCGCAACTTCTTTTTTAGCTTTCTCTCGGACAAAGGGAAGATCAATCTTGTTTAAGGCCACTATTTGCGGCTTATCCAATAATTGCGGATTGTAATGGCCTAACTCCTTATTGATGGCCATATAGTTAGGCCAGGCATCTGTATTTGGTTCAATGGAGATGTCGATAATATGCAGCAGTAGTGACGTTCTTTCCACATGCCTCAAAAATTGTATGCCCATACCTAAACCCTGATGCGCGCCGGAGATAAGGCCGGGAATATCGGCGAGAACAAAGCTCTTATGGTCGGCATACTGGACAACACCTAAGTGCGGCGTGAGCGTAGTAAAAGGATAGTCGGCAATTTTTGGTTTAGCGGCGGATACGCGCGAAATAAAAGTTGATTTGCCGGCGTTGGGAAAACCTATAATACCTACATCGGCCAGAAGCTTTAGCTCCAGTTTGATCCAGCGCTCTTCTCCTTCTATGCCTTCCTGGGCAAAGCGCGGCGTTTGATGGGTAGAAGTGGCAAAATGAGCATTACCCTTGCCGCCGATGCCCCCATGAGCAGCGACATAAATCCGGCCAACCTCGGATAAATCGGCAAGTACCTCTTGAGTTTCAGCGTCTTTAAGGATTGTTCCTGCCGGCACTACAATCTCCAGATCACTGGAGCTCTTGCCGGTGCGATTGTTTCCTGAGCCATGGCCGCCGTTTTTAGCAACATGGTGCTGTTGATATTTCAGATCCAAGAGCGTGCGGCGGCTTTGGTCTGCGCGAAAAATGATATCTCCACCTTTGCCTCCGTCACCGCCGTCAGGACCGCCGCGAGGCACAAACTTTTCCCGCCGAAAACTTACACAGCCACGGCCGCCATGCCCGGCTTTAATATAAATTTTTGCTTCATCAACAAATTTCATAAATATTATCCGGGTAGATTTTCTTCAGAAATAACATCAACTGTATTTGAAGTGGCCGTACCGCAATCCCGCATGCGCGGGATAATTCGGCTTGCCAATTTCAATACACTTCGTTCTTGAAATTGGAGTCTCATTAAATAAAAAGGCGCTTTGTTACAAGCGCCTTTAAAATAAAAAAAATTTAGACCATCTTTTATGATGCGTAAACGCTTACTTTCTTTCTCGTTTTGTCGAGTCTCTCAAATTTTACAATCCCGTTAATCAGAGAGAAAAGAGTGAAATCTTTACCCATTCCCACGTTGTTTCCCGGGTGGATTTTTGTTCCCACCTGCCGCACGATAATCGATCCTGCATGGATATTCTGGCCGCTATATACTTTGACGCCGCGCCGCTGCGAATTACTGTCTCTACCGTTGCGGGAACTTCCCTGACCTTTTTTATGTGCCATTACTTCCTCCGCTTATATCGAAATCTTCTTTATTTTCATGCTGGTTAATTCCTGGCGATGCCCGGTTTTCTTATGGAAACCCTTGCGGCGTTTCATGTGATAAACGTGAATTTTCGGGCCTTGCTTTTGTGTGATGATTTCTCCGATGACCTTGGCTCCCGCCACGAAAGGCTTGCCGATTTTTACGCCCTGATCGCCGGAGACCATTAGAACTTCGTTAAAAACTACTTCCGAGCCTTTCTCGCCTGTGAGCTTTTCTACGGATAAAACATCACCTTCGCTGACTTTGTGCTGCTTTGCTCCTGTTTTTATTACTGCATACATTAGACTATCCTTGATCATGTAATTAAGAGCGAAGCTTATAAATAATTTGCGTCTGTTTGTCAATATAATTTAATTAACCGGACAATTTTAAATTGGAGGATATTTTTTGGCCGACATCATGAATTAATATTAAATCATCTTGCGTATAAAGCTTGGACGATGTAAAATAAAGCTGTAATATTAAAAATGATTGAGTGAAAATAAGGTTGTGGTAAAAATGGTTGAGGCGTGAAAAAAACAATAGCGTTTTTTATAAGCATAATGATTTTTTTGTTATTCTCTGTCTCGTCATGGGCAGCAAGCGAGTTATCGAGGCAGTTTATCGAAGATCGCCTGGTGGAAGAGGGGTTGGATAAATCACAGGTTCAGGGCATGATATATGATCCCCGAATATCTCTCCAGCCGGAAATAGTTATCCAGAACCTTTTCTACGCGAGTCCCAAGGGAACCGAAGAAGATCCGGTGATAATGCGTATCGACCCCAAATATATCGAAAACGGCAGGGCTTTCATCAAGGAACATGCCGAATCATTGTCTTACGTGGAGAAACGTTTTGGAACATCTCCCCGCATCATCACGGCAATTCTTATCGTAGAATCGAAACTGGGAACCTACCCCATGCGTTATAATGTTGTTACAGCTTACGCGAACCTGGGTATGTTGCTCGACGCGGACTACTTCAGTCAAATACAGCAAGCATATGCCGATAAGTATCCGCTGCTCCATGATCAAGCCACCATTACCAGGGCGCACAAAAAGGCGCAGTGGGCATTGTCTGAACTCTACCACCTTACTCTTCTAGCTAATAACTTGGGAATAGATCCCTTGAACATAACGGGATCATTTGCCGGAGCTTTGGGGCCGGCACAATTTATCCCTTCTACGTTTCGGAACTATGGTGTTGACGGAGACGGAGACGGCATAATCGATCCCTTTAACATGGAAGATGCAACAGCAACCATGGGCAATTACCTGAAAAGCTCGGGCTGGCTTGAGTATGCTTCCACCGAGAAAAAACGCGATGCAGTGTGGCATTATAACCACAGCGAGGTGTATGTGAATACCGTCATGATGCTTTACGAAGAGCTGGGCAAACGCGAGGAAGAAAGTCAGTTTTACTTATCGGACATAGAACTTCGACTTTATTAACATAAACCAAGCATATTATGACCGCGCCATGTTAATATCAAAGCGCTCTTTCTCCGGGGAATAAGGTCAATTCACGGAGTTTAGCTCCACCAGTCTGTTTGCTTCCCTATTGAATAAAAACGGTTCAAGGAGAAGGTAATGAATCGCCGAGTTGCTAAGTTAATGTCAAAAAAACAAAGTTTTTATTTTAGTAAAATAGATTTGTCCGGTTTCTTCTTTGTTATAACCCAGAACATGGATAATGATATCAAAAGGCCTGGCCGATCCTTCCTGCGTGTATAGCACTGTGAATTCAATTCTTTTTTCAGCGGCATTAAGATTCATGCTTTCTACAAAAGGACGGATATCTTTAATTATGGTTTTTCCCTTCGATATCCTTTGAATCTTAAATGATGCCGATGCCAGAAATTTTTCTATGTTTTCTTTAATTATATTAAGCCGCCGCTCATCGGTATCTGCCGGTAGATATAGTTCGTAGATAAATCCGTACAGCGCTTGTGCCAGCGCCTTTGCGCCGGCGGAAAGGATCCTTATTTCAAGGACTTCAATGCCCGGAGGTAAGGCGGAATTGACTTCACTTTTTAATAAATTTAAATCGGCTGGATATTCCAGCGCGGTTATGTCCATGTATTCTTCTCTGCTTTCCAGTCCTACCGGGGTAGCTGTGGCAAAAGATATTTTAGGATGCGGATGATAGCCGGAAGAATGAACAAGGGCAAGACTGCTGCGGCGTAAGGAGCGGATCAAAGCCGTGGAAAGTTCACGATGAGATAAAAACCGCGCCCTTCCAAGTTTGTTAAAGGTAAAACGGTAAATTTTTTCCGGCGCAGCGGAAATGACTGTTGGCGGTGATGGAGTAATTTCTGGAGTTCCCTCTGCCTCGGCAAAAATATTCTTTGTTGTCGAGAAATCACAAACCCCGCAGTTTTGACAAGTGGCAAACCGGCAATCTTCCGTTTCCGACATTTGCGCCGATTTTTGTCTTTCCTGCAATAAAAATTGTCGGCTCACGCCGCAGTCAATGTTATCCCACGGAAGATTTTCGTTTATTTCGCGTTCGCGCAGGTAGTCGTGAGGATTAACACCCAGTTCATCCATTACTTCCTGCCAGAACTCAAAACGTAAAAGCTCGGTCCAACCATCGAAACGGCATCCTTTAAGAAAGACTTTTTCCAAAAGCTCTCCCAATCTTTCATCGCCGCGTGAAAACATACCTTCCAGTAAGCTCATTTTTGCGTCATGCCATTTCAAGCTGAGATTGCGGTCTCTTGCCCGTCGGCGAAAGAAATCCTGTTTGATATAAGTTTCTTCCAAAGAAATTTGTCTTTGCCATTGAAAAGGCGTATGCGGTTTAGGTACAAAAGTGGAAAGGCTAATGGTAACCTGCCCGCGTTTTCTTGCCGCCTTCAGAACCTGCTGGCTCAACTCTATAATTCCTTCCAAATCTTCCTCAGTTTCGTAAGGTAGCCCCAGCATGAAATAGAGTTTGATTGATCTCCAACCGGCGGTGAATATTTTATCGACTATAGAGATCAAATCGTGGGCGGTGTTGCCTTTATTTATTACCCGGCGCATTTTATCCGTTCCGGCTTCCGGCGCCAGCGTAAAACTGGTTTTGCGGGTTTTTTTGATCTCGTCGATTAATATTCCGGTCAGCGACTCGACGCGCAATGAGGGCAAAGCCAAAGCTACTCTTTGGGAATAATGCTGTTTCATCAGGGTTTTTATTAAGGATTCCAGGCAGCTATAGTCCCCTGAACTCAAGGATAAAAGAGATATTTCGTCGTGACCGGTTGCCGACAATAATTTTTCGGCCATCTGTACGAGCAAAGAGGCGTTTCTTTCCCGGTAAGGACGCCAAATCATTCCCGCCTGGCAGAATCTGCATCCTCGCGTGCAGCCGCGCGCTATTTCCAAAATGATGCGGTCATGAATCGTCTGCATAAGCGGAACAACGGGATTTAGAGGATGCGACCATAAATTGAGGTCGGCAACAATTCTTTTTTTGATGAGTTGATTTTTCCCATGAACGGCAGGAACATAAATGCCGGAAATTTGTGCCAGTTGCTCGAGCAAATCATGCCGGGGGGTTTTTTTCTTTTTGCCTGTGCGGATTGCCGCTGCAATTTCTAAAACGATTTCTTCTCCTTCACCGATGACAAAAGCATCGATAAAGCCGGCCAGAGGTGCGGGATTAAAACAGCAAGGGCCTCCGGCAATTATCAGGGGATGGTTATTTTTGCGTTCGCTTCGTGCAAGCGGTATACCTCCCAAATCCAGCATGTTCAATACATTGGTAAAAGACAGTTCATACTGAAGGGAAAAACCGATAACGTCAAAATTTACTATAGGTGTTTGTGATTCTAAAGATGTCAGCGGTATTCTTAGTTGGCGCAGTTGACTCTCCCTGTCCGGCCAGGGCGCGAAACATCTTTCCGCCTGCATATACGGGATTTCGTTCAAAACGGAATACAAAATCTGTAAACCGAGATGCGACATGCCTACTTCATATGTATCCGGAAAGGCAAGAAGGAAGCGCACTTCTTTTTTGTCTTTATGCACGGCATTTACTTCGCTGCCCAGGTAACGGCTGGGCTTTTCGGCGTTAAGTAAAAGCCCGTCGAATTTAGAATCAGTCATTCTTCGGTTTCCCGCTTATGTTTATATTTGTAAGGATTGTTTTTGATATCCCTGAGAGTTGCCAGTGCGAGCTTTTGTGGAAAATTTGCCGAAGAAAGGTAATGACAAAGAATTGCTTTTGAACGTGCAGAGTAATTCCTCGCGGATAGCCTCCTGATTTTCTTTAGCCACAAAAGATCTTTCCATTTTGTATTCGTAGGAAAAATTATCGCCAAAGATTCTTTTTACCTGATGATAATCTCGTGAGTCGGAAAAATAAGATTTTTTTAAATCTATTTTGGACTGAATGGAAATTTCCACCTTAACCGTGTCGGCAGCTATGGGACGCGATAAATCAAAAATATTCAACTTCAGGCCGTTAGCCAGGTTTATTTCTTCAATTAATTTCATTTGTTTTATATTCCGAGCATGATTCCATACAGGGGTGCTGTCCTTACCATTTTTACTCTTGACCTGCAACGCCAATCCTTCTATATTTAATGCACAACCGCAAGTTTCAAAATTCATGAAAATGAAGCCGCCGTATGAATAATGCCAATGCCATTTTACTTTTATCCTGTTCCGATAGCAAAGGGCTCGCGGCGAAGATTTCCAATTTCATTTTTAATCACGACGGAAATATTGTTCATGTACGCGTGAAAAACAAAATACTTGTTTCTGGATCAAAAACTATTGTATTGGAGTGAGCCGTTAAATAAAAAAGTAATATAAGATATTTAGCTATTTTTCAGGTTATTCCTTGTCTGAAAAGAATAAGGTGTTTAATTGAAAGCAGATAATAATTTAGGCATCTTTTGTCAGCCTGATGATAACAAATCATGCGGTGCTTGTTGCGGTTTATATAATTATGCGGATAGCTCCCGTTCTTCTCTTAAAAAAAGATTACGCGCACGTACACAGCGCTTCCGTAAACTAGTGAAAAAACCGGGCGATATCGAATATTATGCCGGCGAAACGTTAAACCACGAAGATTTTAAAAAGAGATATGAGGTGATTTATTGCTGCGAATATCTTGGTTTTCTGGATAGCGAAGAGAGGAAAGTAGGCTGTCTCTTGCATCCGGCGCAAAACTCAGGCATTGATTTACGCACTGTTTCGTTTTATGGCCGGGAACTTTGTGCCGGTCATCTTTGTCCCAGCCATCACTTTATCTCCACGTCTCAAGCTCAAGTGCTGATAAAAATAATTGATGATTGGTATCTTTACGGCCTTTGTCTGACAGACATTGACTTGGTAAAAACATATTTTCGAATACTCGCCGATAAGATTGGCGGGGAGTTGAAGCCGGAAGTATTTGATAACGCGGCGCTAAAAAGTATTGCCCGTCAATATTTTGATTGGAAAATAACCTGGCCGTTTCGTTCTCCGGAAGTAAACAGGCTGGGTAAATATTATTTTGATGGATCGCAATACATGATTAGTTATATCGATTATGCAAGGTTAGGTAAGGAGATATCAAAATTTGATAGAATATTCTTGAGCTTGTCTTCAGCCTTTAAAAATGTCCAGGAAATTGAATTGGCGGAAAAACTGGTTTCATCAAATATTGAAAATTTTATTTCCACTTATCAGGGCGTCTTTTGATTTTTATTGACAGATAATACTCATATTGGGTAGTGTACGGCCTGAAATAATTAAAAGAGAAACGACATAATGAACGACATGTCCAGGGAAATCCTTTTTCCTTATAAGATGATTCAAAAGCGCGTAAAAGAATTAGCCGACCAGATATCCGGTGATTACACCGGCCGGGAATTGATCGTCATCGGAATTCTTAAAGGGGCGTTCATTTTTATGGCTGATTTAGTCCGGGCCCTGAGCATTCCCTGCAGGATCGATTTCGTCCGCGTGGTCAGTTATGGCTCAGGTTCGGAAACCTCGGGCAAAACAGTAATGACCAAGGATATAGAAACTTCCATTAACGGCAGAGATATACTGATTGTCGAAGACATAATTGACACAGGGTTGACCTTAAAATATCTGGTCGAATGGCTTAAGGAAAGAAATCCCCATTCGCTTAAGGTATGTGCTCTGTTAGATAAACGCAAAAAAAGAAAAGTATCTTTTGAAGCTGATTATGTAGGCTTTACAATAGATGATGGATTTTTAGTCGGTTATGGCTTAGATTTCTCTGAACGTTACCGCTTTTTGCCCGAGATTTATGTTATTAAGCAGTAGCCAAGAGGATAGAGAATGATTATTCAGTGCAGGCAATGTCGGACAAAATTTTATTTTGATGATGCTCTGATGCAAGGCGATGGTATATGGATGCGCTGCAGTCGCTGCCAACACGTTTTTTTTCAGGACAATCCGCTGATTGTAAAAGAGGAATTAGAAACACCGTTAGTCCCCGGGTCTGTTTTTTCGGAGGAACCCATGCCGGGAAAAGAAAGCACTGATTTGACTAAGGAAGTTCCTCCGGTCTCCGACCGGGATGAAGATGTTGTTCGTTTTCTCGATAATGTAATGGAGGCAAAAAAGACTCTAAACGATAAAGTAAACTTGGAGATGGAAAAAACACACAGGGAAAGCATTGGTAAAGAAAATTTCATGAGCGCAGAAAGAAGCGCGGCGTTTCGTGATTTAAGGGGCAAAGTTGAAGATTTTGAACAAGAGAAGCCGTTATCCGGAAAAAGTTCACGTAAAACATGGAAGGTTATTGTGTGGGCTCTCTTAGTAATTGTAGTTATCCCCGTTGTAATTTATTTCTTTATTTTCCCGCGACTGGGCGACCGCTTCATCAAAATTGCCAATAAATATATAGGCGTTGAAGAGGAAGCGGTACGGCCGGAAGTTGTTATCGGGCAAGTCAAGTTACAAGACATTCGGCAGCGAATGGTGAATAATTATGTTCTGGGACAAATTCGAGTTATGGAAGGCACGGCGGTAAATCAGGCCGATTATCCTATTTCCAGGATAGTCATTAAAGGGGCGATAGTTGATGCCTTTGCCGTGGTTTTAGGTGAACGCACAAGTTATGCCGGGAATGTTCTGACCGATGATGAACTTACGAATTTGTCTGAAGAAGAGATTTTAAGAAAGCTTTCGAGGCCGGAAGGCAATAATAATTCCAATGACAAAATTGTGCCTAACGGACAAATTCCTTTCATGATCGTTTTTACCCATGAACCTCCTGGTGTCATTAAAACCACGGTAACTACAATTGGTGCGGAACGGCTTCTTTAAAAAACAAGTAAGTTAATTGATTTGGCCTTGATCGCTGTTGGAAGCCTTCTATATTCCTAAAATTTTTTCAATTGATTTTCGGGTTATTATTCCTTCGCGTAAAATTTCCGGGGGATCACAGGTAACATCGATAAAGGTGGAAACTTTACCGCCGGTTGTGGGACCAAAATCGATAATAGCATCAATCTTGTTTCCGATTTGCTGCGCAACTTCTGAAGCTTCCGAACATTCGGGCTTGCCGGATAAATTGGCGCTGGTGGCGGTAAGAGGATGTCCCAACTTTTGCGCGATTGCCTGAGCGGTATAGCTTGCGGAAACACGCACTCCAATTTTGCCCGTACCCGCCGTTAAAACCGGCAATACTCCATCGGAAGCCTTAAAAATAATGGTCAGTGCTCCCGGCCAAAATGCCCGGATCAACTTTTGAGCTGCCGGGGGGACACTCTGAACCAGAGGATAAAGATTTTCAGTTCGCCCGATAATTAGGGATACGGGATTTATAAGATTTCTGCCTTTAATTTTATAAATTTTTTTTACGGCTTTCTCATTTGTGGCATCGGCACCTAATCCGTAAAAAGTTTCGGTCGGATAAGCAATAACGCCGCCGCGGGCGACAATAGCGGCGGCGCTTGTCAAAACACTTTCTTCTGACTTGTTTGTACTTACCCTCAGGATTTCCGGCATGAAAGGTTTTCCTGTTTTTTTTCCACTTCCAACGCCATTTTCTGAATATGGGCTGACAGTTTAGAATCAATTGATTTGTCGGTAAGAGCAAGAATGCGGATGGCAAATAGGGCGGCGTTCTTGGCTCCGGCTTTGCCGATGGCCATACCGCCTACAGGCACGCCGCCGGGCATTTGTATAGTGGAAAGAAGAGCGTCGAGACCGTGCAGAGAGGTAGCGTCAATAGGAATGCCGATGACCGGCAAAGACGTTTGTGCGGCAATTACACCGGCCAGATGAGCTGCCGCACCTGCTCCGACGATGATTACTTTGATTCCTCGTTTCGCCGCTTCTTTGGCGAACTTTGCCGTTCGCTCGGGCGTGCGGTGTGCCGAGGTCAGGATAAGCTCATGCCCGATGGCAAACTCTTCGAGAATTTTAGCTGCTTCGGTCATGATCGGCAAGTCGGAGTCACTGCCCATGACAACGCTTACTAAAACTTTTTCTTTTTTGGGGCTTTTTGTTTTCATAAAAGCTCCTAGTGTATGGAGATATTATTATTGTATAAAAATCTATCTGTATCTAACGCATTGGGCCATTATTTGCAATTTGAAAATTAACATTCCTCCCCAAATCCAGTTGACATACGAAAATTCTCTTCATATACTTCCGCAGCAAAAGAAAAGCCCTTATCCATAATCTCAGGAGAGAAGTAAAAAATGAAAGAGAATTTATACAATTATCTGGCCGGGAACGATTATCCTGGCCGCGGAATCTGCATCGGTAAAACCCCGGGTGGCCAAAAAGCCATGATTGCCTACTTTATCATGGGCCGTAGCGTAAACAGTCGCAACCGCGTGTTTGACTCCATCGACGGCGGCATCCGTACCATGGCGGCCGACCCTTCCAAAATGACCGAACCGCATCTGATTATTTACAATCCCGTTCTGACGTTCGATAAAACAACGATTGTTACCAACGGCGACCAGACCAACACAATTTATGATTTTATGAGCCGAAACAAGTTTCCGGGATATAATTTTGAAGCCGCACTTGCTACTCGTACTTTTGAAGATGACAAGCCTAACTGGACGCCCCGTATCTCCGGCGTTGTGGATATGCGTACGGGTGTAAATAAACTCAGTATTTTGAAACGCTGCGGCGGCAACGAAAACAGCGTCCAACGCTTTACCTTTGATTATCCGCAGCCCCTTGCCGGTGAGGGGCATTTCGTCAGTACCTACAGGTGTAACGGTAGCCCGATTCCCAGTTTTGAAGGCGAGCCTCTGCGCGTGGCCGTCGACGAAGAAGACCCGGATGCCTACGCCGCCAAAGTTTGGAAAGCCTTAAACGAGGACAATAAGGTCAGCCTCTTTGTGCGCGCCATAGACCTTAAAACCCAAGTTTACAAAGACGTTATTATCAACAAATATCAAGCGGTGGAGGGATAATTCATGAACGAAATACAACTCAAATACGGCTGCAACCCCAACCAGAAACCCGCCCGTATCTTTATGGTGGACGGCGGCAATCTGCCGGTTGAGGTGTTAAACGGCAAGCCCGGCTACATCAATTTTCTGGACGCGTTCAACAGCTGGCAGCTGGTGAAAGAACTCAAAGAAAATACCGGTATGGTCGCCGCAGCATCTTTTAAACACGTCTCTCCTGCTGGCGCCGCACTGGGTTTCCCTCTGGATAGAGTATTGCGCAAGATGTATCACATCGATCCTAAAATGAAACTCTCTCCCTTGGCCTGCGCTTACGCGCGCGCCCGTGGTGCCGACCGTATGAGCAGCTTTGGCGATTGGATCGCGCTTTCCGATATCTGTGACGTGCCCACGGCGCAGATTATCAAAAACGAAGTTACCGATGGTATCATTGCGCCGGGCTATAAACCGGAAGCTCTGGAAATTCTGAAATCCAAAAAAGGCGGTGCTTACAATGTAGTTTTTATCGACCCTAATTACGTGCCGGTTTCTCTGGAGCACAAGCAGGTTTACGGCATCACCTTCGAGCAGGGGAGAAACGATTTGAAAATAGATGCCCGTATGCTGGAAAATATTGTGACCGAAAACAAAACGCTTACCGACGCGCAGGAGCGCGATCTGGTGTTAGCACTCATCACGCTCAAATACACGCAGTCCAATAGCGTCTGCTACGTGCAGGACGGCCAGGTCATTGGCGTAGGTGCGGGCCAGCAAAGCCGCATCCACTGCACCCGTTTGGCCGGCCAGAAGGCCGATAACTGGCAGCTGCGCCATATGTCCAAGGTGCTGAATTTGCCGTTCCGCGATGATGTTTCCAAACCCAATCGCGATAATGCCATCGACGTTTACTTGGGCGACACACCAGAGGATGTCATTGGTGACGATGTCTGGGCCGAAACTTTTACGAAACAGCCGAAACCTTTAACTAAGGTTCAAAAACAAAAGTGGCTTTGCAAGGTCACAGGAGTTGCCTTAGGCAGCGACGCGTTCTTCCCCTTCGGTGATAACATCGAACGCGCCCACCGCAGCGGTGTGACCGCCATTGTCGAGGCCGGAGGTTCCATCCGCGACCAGCAGGTCATCGACACCTGCAACAAATACGGCATTGTCATGGCCTTTTGCGGTCTGAGGCTGTTCCATCATTAAAAATAATTCTTGATGAAAAAAGATGAGAGCCGTCTCTGAAAGCGGCAAAACAATAAAAGTTGTCATTCCCGCGTAGGCGGGAATCCAAGAGTACTTTTTATATTGACTTATTTAAAGTCAATATTTACTGCTTAATGAAACTTGCTAAGAATTGGTGTAATGAAGTTTGAAGCGCTGCGAGTTTATTGCCTTTTTGAAGGAGAATAAAATGAAAAATGAATTGAAAGCGGTTATCGAAACGAATAAAGGGACTATCAAGCTGGAATTATTTGCTGAACAAACGCCCGTTACCGTGGGTAATTTTGTCAATCTGGCGCGGCGCGGCTATTATAATAATTTAAAATTTCACCGGGTAATTCCCGACTTTATGATTCAGGGCGGCTGTCCGGAGGGCAGCGGCCGCGGCGGGCCGGGCTATAAATTTCAGGATGAATTTGTGAAAGAACTACGTCACAGTAAACCGGGTATTCTTTCCATGGCCAATGCCGGTCCGGGCACTAACGGTAGCCAGTTTTTCATCACCCATGTCCCCACTCCCTGGCTCGACGGCAAACATACTGTATTCGGCGAGGTGATGGGTGATGCTGACCAGAATGTTGTCAATGCCATAAGTCAGGGAGATAAAATAAAATCTGTTACAATCGAGGGCGATATTTCCGAGTTGATTGCCCAAAACAAGCAAAATGTCGATGTATGGAATAAAATAATCGACCAGAGGTTTCCGCAATTACCGAAAGCTTAATATAAATCATTTATTCTTTAATATTAGATATGAAAATTATTTTTTTACAAGGGCCATTGAGGGGGAATCTTTGATTAAATACTTCTCAACTTTTTCATATGTTCAATGCGCTTTTTAATTAAAGTCTCCGTGCCGATGTCTTCACGGTAGGCAACCGGGCCTTTAACTGCTTTAACGCCTTCTTCGCTTATTTTTCTAGCTTTTTCTAATGTATCGGCAATGCCCACAATGCCGATGGCGCGCGACGAACTCAAGTACAATCCGTCTTCTCTTTTATCTACGGATGAATAGTAGAGCCGGGCTTTTCCCACATTGCCTACTTCGATTTTTGCGCGTGAAGGTGCTGCATCGGGATGATCTGCAGGCAGGCCGTAACCTTTGGGTACAACATATTTGCAGACTGTTGCCTTGGTCTCAAATTCAATCTTTAATTTATCCAGAGTTCCGGCAATAATGTGGCGGCATATATCCACAAAATCCGTTTTTAAAAGTGGCAGGATATTCATGGCCTCGGGATCACCCAAGCGCGCATTGTATTCCAGAAGCTTTACACCATTTTTAGTGGCGATAAATCCGCCGTACATAACGCCTCTGTAAGGGGTGCCTGTTTCTTGAAGCAGAGCCGCGGCCACCTGACGTGTTATTTCCAAGCCCGTCAAAGTATCCTCCGGCTTTAAGAAAGGTAAAGAATGATTAGCCATGGAATACGAACCCATGCCGCCGGTATTAGGGCCGCGGTCGCCATCGAATCGTCTTTTATGATCCTGTACCAGCGGCGTTGCTACAACCGTTTTTCCGTCGCATAAACACTGCAGGGAAAATTCTTCTCCGTCAAATTTTTCTTCAACAATCAGAGATTGGCTTTCTGCCAATATTTGTCGGCATATTTTCAGTGCCTCTTCTCTTGTTGCAAAGTGATCACCTTGAACCATAACACCCTTGCCGCCGGTTAAACCATCGGGCTTAATGACGATACCTTCGAGTTCATTTAAAAAAGTCTCCGCGCCATTAATGGAGGTAAAAACTTTAAACTGCGGATTGCCGGGAATATGATATTTACTCAGGAGCTTTCGGGTGAATGATTTGGATGTCTCCAGCCGCGCCAGGCTCTTGTTGGGACCGACGGCCGGAATGCCGATTTTCGTCAGTGCATCGACGACACCGTTATTGAGAGGATCTTCCGGACCGATGACGACAAAGTCGATCTTGTTTTCCCTGGCAAAGCCGGTAATGGCATCAAGATCAGAATAACTGCCGAGTTGAATCTTTTCCGACAGAGACGCGACACCCGGATTGTTGGCTTTCATAAATGAAAATAAACGCGGATTTCGTTTGGAACGTAAAATAGCTTCGGCTATGGCATGCTCTCTTGCGCCATTGCCGACAAGCATTATATTGGGCATCCTCAATCTCCTGAAATTATTAGTGTGCTTATATTTTTATTTACTTTATACTATTTAAAAACGTCTTTTAGAAGCGCTGTAACTCTCGCCTTGGGGTTATTATGAAATTAAAAGTTGCACATATTTAACTTAAGACAATTTTGAGAAATTATAATTCCCTTTTGTGTTCTATTTGACAACATCCTGCGTATCAAAAGAGTTTATACTGATAAGAATTATCCTTATGTTAGGGGAAAGTATAGGAAGTAAGGCTTTGTATGTCAATGGAATAATAACCACAAAATATGGTATATAAAGGCAATAATTTACGGACAGAAATATATCTTTTTTTTGTCCGATCTGGTAAGTTGTATTATACAAGGAAATTTGGCGAGGGTGTTAAATATTGAATATAACGACAGATATTCTAATGATCATTGTTCTTTTTTTATTTTCCGGGTTTTTTTCCTCGACGGAAGCCGCATTGCTTTCGCTTACTGATTTGCATCTGCATAAGATGAAATTAGACGGCTACCCCTTCTTGACTTTTGTCGCTAAGCTACTCGAAAATCCCCGCCGTCTTTTAATAACTATTGTTACAAGTAATGAAGCGGTTAATATCGGCATCTCCATTTTAGCGGCATCTTTTTTTATCGGCTTTTTGGGCGCGAATGGACAATGGGTTTCCATCGCTTTTACAACTGTTGTGCTCTTGATTGCCGGTGAGGCTATTCCCAAGACTTTCGGTGTAACTTATCCGATGCAGGTTTCGGTCCTGGTCTCTCCTTTAATGATCGCTATCTCCCGTCTGGAATATCCGGTGGTTGCCGCATTGGAAAAATTATCCGGCTTTTTTTTAAAAAAATACGGCAAGCATATAGTCCAGGATGCCGACGCTTTAATGGAAGATGAGTTCAAGACTCTGGTAGACGCCGGACGTCGTGAAGGCGTAGTCGATGAAGCTCAAAAGGAACTGATCATCAGAATTTTCGAACTGGGTGATAAGCCGGTAACCGACATTATGATCCCGCGTGTGGATATGTTTTGTCTGCCCCTGAACATGGCGGTGGAGGAAATTATAGCGGAGGTCGTTAAACGAAGGCATGAAAGGGTGCCTATTTATACTGATGACCGCGACGATATCACCGGAATACTTTTCACTAAGGATTTACTGAATGCGCAAAAAATCAAAGAACCAAAAGGCATCGAGAAATTGCTGGGGAAGCCTTATTTTGTGCCGGAAGAGAAAACTATTAACGGACTTCTCCATGATTTTCAGGAAAATGGAACACAAATTGCGATTGTTGTTGATGAGTACGGAGGAGTATCCGGCATGGTAACTCTCGAAAATATTCTGGAACATTTATTTGAAGAAGCCTATGGCAATAGCGAATCGACAAACAACGGTTGCGAGGAGATTGATAAAAATATAATTGTTGTTCCCGGCAAAATGCCGATGGAGCAGTTAAATAGCATACTGGCTGCTCAATTGCCGGAAGAGGAATTCGATACTGTCGGCGGTTTTGTCTTACATTTGTTTGGAAAACTGCCCGCTAAGGGTGAAGAAATAAATTTCAATGATTATAAATTTCTCATAGAAAATGTGGATCGGACAAGAATATTGAAGGTCAGAATAGAAAAGCAATTGACGCCGGAGCAGATCAAAGAAAAATGAATGTATATTTGATCGTTTTTATAATTTTTATTTGTCTCCTATTGGAAGCGCTTTATTCCGGTGGTGAAGTAGCTCTATATTCTTCGGATATAAATAAAATGAAATTTTTAGCCGGTCGCGGATCTTCTCCGGCCGGACAGGCCGTAAAGTTATTGGAAAAGCCGGAGTGGTTTATTTCGACAACACTTATCGGAACTAATCTTTCCATAATTATCGCCTCCACTCTGGCGACCGGACTTTTTATTTCCTATTTCGGAGCCGTGCACGGCGAGCGAATAGCGCTTATCGTTATGCTGCCCACTTTGCTTATCATGATCATTGTTCGCAGTGTCTTTCAACATTATGCCGAAACGATGGCTATCAAAGTGGCCTATTTTATCCGTTGGTCATCAATGGTTTTTTATCCGGTGGCCTATATTATTGCCGCGGTATCCAAAGAAGCCGTGCGCTTTTCCACGGATCAGAAAGTGAAGCAGACCTCTTATATAACCAAGGAAGGTTTGAAGTTCATATTGGGTGAAAAGACCGAGGGAAGTGATATTCTAAAAACAGAAAGAGAAATGGTCAGCCGCGTGTTCGATTTTTCGGAACTCACGGCGGACAAAATCATGGTCCCGATTTCGGCGCTTACAGCCTTGCCTGCCGGAGCAAAAATCGAGGAGGCAGTCGAAGTTTTTACCAGCAAGAAATATTTGCGCATACCTGTATACGAGAATACGGTTTATAACATTATCGGTATTTTGCATTACTTCGATTTACTGGAAACGTTAATCCAGAGCAAAGATAATGATTCGGCGACAAAAACCATCGCTTCATATATGCAGACAGACGTTCTTTATGTGCCGGAGACAAAAAAAGCAGGCGAACTTCTCATGGATATGCAACGAAAACAGGAGCATATGGCGATTGTGGTTGATGAATACGGAGGCGCCATTGGTATCGTGACAATTGAAGACATTGGAGAAGAAATAGTGGGCAATATCGATGATGAATATACGACCGGCGAAAAGCTCTATAAAAGAATCGCTCCCGGGAGGTATGTGATCAACGGCCGCATGGAAATGGAAGATCTAAATCAGTTGTTATCAATGAAATTTCCTGAGGGTAATTATGAGACTCTGGGCGGTTTTTTAATGAATAGAACGGGCAGAATTCCGCAGAGGCGAGAAAGGCTGGAGTATAGCGGCATTACGTTTATTATCGAGAATGCTGATCAGAAGTCAGTCAAGGAAGTGTTGGTTATTCTTCCGGCGCAATTGGACAAATTTATAATTAAATAATTTTGAGGCAAAGTGATCCGTGAAAGGTAAAAAATTTTGTGCAGTGATTTTGGCGGCAGGTAAGGGCACCCGCATGAAATCGGATTTGGCCAAAGTGCTCCATGTTCTAGCGGGGAAACCCCTGCTGCATTATTCAATAGCAGCTGCCCGCAGAGCTGGTGCCGGGAAAATTGTGGTCGTCATCGGTCATCAGGCACAGAAGATACGGGAGAAATTTCACGATAGCGGGTGTATCTTTGTGGAGCAGAAATCGCAATTGGGAACGGGGCACGCCGTTTTACAAGCAAAGGATGTTCTCGCTCGCTATCAGGGTTTAACCGTGATTCTCTGCGGAGATGTGCCGCTTCTGAAACCCATAACAATTAAATCGCTGGTGGAAAGTCATGTAACTGCAGGTGCAGCAGTTACCGTGCTGACAACAATGCCGGCAGAGCCTCTAGGATATGGGCGAATAGTTAAGCGTACGGATGGGAGTATTCTGAAAATAGTCGAAGAGCGTGATGCGACAGATGTCGAAAAAAAAATCGGTGAAATCAACACGGGTATTTACTGTGTGAATACAGCATTCTTATTTTCGGCGCTCACGAAAATCGACAACAACAATAATCAAGAGGAATACTATTTGACGGATATAGTCGAAATTGCTTGCCG
The DNA here is from genome assembly GCA_963753975.1 of uncultured delta proteobacterium. Classification (GTDB taxonomy): domain Bacteria; phylum Desulfobacterota; class Syntrophia; order Syntrophales; family Smithellaceae; genus UBA4810. Next base: position 6,576 of record CAVWEH010000006.1, on the reverse strand, counting down.
CGAGGGTGAGATAGCGAGACCGCACATGGTTCTAGATTATATCGAGGTAATGGGGATTAACACGCCGGAAGAACTTTTTCGTGCCGGGCAATATCTTCAAAATAATAGAAAGTATCCGGATTAATTTGTGTTTGCTGGCATTAATTCATTAAAGGGAAAAGCTTTGCTCGCACCCCTGGCCGGGATTTCCAATTTACCGTTTAGATTGATAGCGCGTTCTTTCGGCTGCGCTTTAGCCTTTACCGAAATGATTAGCGCCAACGGAATTATACGGAAATCTGGTCGAACTCTCGATTACTTAAGAACCTGCGCCGATGATAATCCTCTTGGTGCGCAAATTTTTGGGGCCGACCCGGATATAATGGCGGAGGCCGCCTGTATCGTTGCCGGTCACGGTGTCGATTTAATCGATATTAATATGGGTTGCCCGGTAAAAAAAGTAATCAAGGCCGGAGCCGGGGCGATTCTCATGAAGCATCCCGATCGTGTAGAGAAGATCATCAGGGCTGTAAAGAAAGCTGTGCGCATTCCTGTTACAGTGAAAATCAGATCAGGATGGACCTGTAGCTCGATTAATGCCGTGGAGATTGCGCGAGTTGCTGAAAGATCAGGAGCTGATGCAATAATCGTTCATGGCCGTACGGCTGATCAGGGTTTTGGCGGCGTAGCTGATTGGAAGATTATAGCTGAAGTAAAGAAAAAGGTTAACATTCCGGTGATTGGCAACGGCGATATTTGGCAGCCGCAAGACGCAATAAGAATGCTGCGGGAAACTTCCTGTGATGCCGTGATGGTCGGAAGAGGGGCATTAGGAAACCCCTGGATATTCAACGGCATCATTCAAGCATATTCCGGCCAAATAAAAGATTATTTACCCGATCTCGAAGAAAGACAAAAAATAATAAAAGAACATTGGGAAATGGAAACAGGATATATCGGCATGAAGTTAGCCAATAAAAATTTTCGTAAACACCTATTATGGTATACAAAAGGGTTAGAAAGCTCTACTCGGTTCAGACAATTGGCAGGGAAATTTCAAGATGGGGAAAGCATGATCAATGAATTGAATAAATATTTCAGGTCTTTAGAGGAGTTACGTTCTGGAGGCTGTTCAGCCTAAAATAATGCCTTGACAATAAGAGCATAAATTGTCATAAAATAAACGTAATTGAGAAGTATAAGCAGATAATTTTTATGTCCTTGGGGAAGGATAAAGAATTAATAGTGGAATTGGAAAATTTCAAAGAACTAGAAGATAAAATAAAAGGAATAGTCAGTGAAAAAATTTTTTTAAAAAAACAAATTCAAATATTGGAGGAAGCACTAAAAAATAAAGAATCGGAGATAGAAGGGTTAAATAGTAAACTAAAGGCATTAGATGGGGAAAGGGACAGCGTACGCGCGAGGGTAGATTCATTGCTTGATTTACTTGCGGATATAGAGTTGGCAAAATAAGCTTCCAGGGCGTGTGTTTTGAAAAAAAGTTATAAAATTAGATATATTAGGACAGGAGCTTTCGGTTTTAAGTGATGCAGATGATGAACATGTGGTAAGCGTTATCCGATTAGTAACTGAAAAAATAGAAGAGGTTTTGAAGTCTGCAAATAATCTCAAAACCTTAGATGTTGCCATCCTGGCAGCTTTAAATGTTGCAGAAGAATTATTAAAATTAAAAGGAGTTAATAAGGAGCTCTGCGATCAATTGGAAAGCAGATCCGAAAAATTGATTCAACTGATTGAAAACGCAAGTTAGTTATAGTTTGTATTTGCCCCTGCGATGTGCGTGATTAACATTTGTTTTTGAGCCAACATTTTGAACCTGGGGTCTTTCCTTGTTTGCGGTGTGCAGGTCAGCCTCTTTTCCGCTGGGCGGGAGGCAGAAAGCCTAAAGCAATACAATACCCGGCACCCACCTTGTAAAAAGGTTCAAAAAAGTGATTAACACGGCATAGGCGGGGGTTTTTGTACCCAGCCTAGAATAAAAAATCAACTCCGCCTTCAAAAAATCAAAAATCACGAGCGTGAACTCCGAATAATGCAGAGGAATATCAAACCCTCCGCTATGCAGTATGCCCCGACGAGCTTTGCTCGCGGGATAATTCAACCCGCAGATATTACTGCACTGTGTTTGTGGAACACCTCTGAATGGAGCCGAAGGCTATTTTCAGAGACACGACATCCCGTAACGGGATAATATCTGGGTTTCATTAAAATTGGAGTCTCATTACAATGAATCCTGCGGTGAAATGGTTTAAGTACTGAGAGGTTTAAATATAGCCCTGCAGGAAACATTTTTTGAATCGATTACGATATGCTTAAGTAAATGTTTTGTAAGAGTTGGTTTTCCAGTAGAGCAAGAGGAGGTAAAGTTAAATGTTAAATGGCAGTTTATTCGTGCTGGTTATATTAGTGGCGATCATTGCCGGTATGGTTATCGGCTTTATATTAAAACAATTATTAGCCGCAAAGAAAATCAAATCGTCGGAAAGCTTGGCGGCAAGAATCGTCGAAGAATCAAAGAAAGAGGCGGAGACAATCAAGAAGGAGGCGATTCTTCAGGTCAAGGAAAACCTTCTGAAGATGAAGGCTGATTTTGACCGGGAAACGAAAGATAAAAAAAGTGATCTTGACGGTTTGGAAAAACGCATTCGTTCCAAAGAAGAAAATCTGGATAAGCGTATAGATGTCCTGGAACAAAAAGAAAAGAGTAATGAGGAGCGAGAAAAAATAATCGTTAATAAAGAAACGGCAATCGAAGAGAAACACCGTAAATTAGATAATATTCTGAAAGAACAAAAGGAAAAGCTCGAGGAATAGCGGGAATTTCTTCGGAAGAAGCGAAAAAAATATTGATCCAGTCTATGGAAGCGGACGCTAAACGTGATGCTGCGCTGATGGTCCGCAAAATTGAAGACGAGGCAAAATTCACTGCGGATAGAAAATCGCGGGAAATCATTGCCTACTCCATTCAGCGATACGCCGGGGACTTCGTGGCGGAAAATACCGTCTCTGTGGTTAACTTACCCAGTGAAGAAATGAAAGGGCGCATTATCGGCCGTGAAGGCAGAAATATCCGGGCCATTGAAGCGGCTACAGGCATAGATTTAATTGTTGATGATACTCCGGAAGCTGTTGTTCTGTCGAGCTTTGATCCGATCAGAAGAGAAGTGGCCAGAATTTCACTGGAGAGATTGATCCAGGATGGACGAATTCATCCGGGACGTATTGAAGATATCGTTAAGAAAGTAAAAGTAGAGGTCGACCAAATTATCAGAGAAACCGGAGAAAAGGCGTCCTTTGACGTCGGCGTTCACGATATTCACCCGGACATCATCAATATGTTAGGCTCTCTTAAATACCGCAAGAGTTATTCACAAAATGTTTTGCAGCATTCCATGGATGTTGCTTATCTTACGGGTATGATGGCTGCGGAATTGAAAATGAATGTTAAGGAAGCGAAGCGCGCCGGATTATTACATGACATCGGCAAAGCGATAGACCACAAAGTCGAAGGAACACATGCGGCTATTGGGGCTGATTATGCCAAACGGTTTGGCGAGAATCCACGCATAGTTCAGGCTATTGCTACTCATCATGATGATGGGCGCAATAACACTCTGCTGGGCGTTCTGGTCCAGGCGGCCGATACACTGTCGGCGGCCCGTCCGGGGGCGCGCCGCGAAATGCTGGAAACTTATGTCAAACGTTTGGAAGAACTGGAAAAAATCGCCCAATCATTCAGCGGAGTCGATAAATGTTTTGCCATTCAGGCAGGCCGTGAAATCCGCATTCTTGTGGAAAATGAAAAAATTTCCGATAACGATGCCGTAATGTTATGCAACGATGTTATCAAAAAAATTGAAGCGGAGCTTACCTATCCGGGGCAGATAAAAGTGACTGTAATCAGGGAAACTCGTGTTTCCGATTATGCAAAATGATTTCTTTTCATGCGGTGCAGGGGAAGCTTTGAATGAAGATACTTTTTATCGGCGATATAGTAGGTAAACCCGGCCGCAGGGCGGTAAGCGAATTCGTGCCTTCATTGATTTCCGAGCGTAAAATCGATCTTGTTATCGCGAACTGTGAAAATGCGGCTGCCGGATTTGGCGTGACCAGGGAAGTAGTCGAAGAACTTTATGGAAGCCGTATTGATGTGCTTACTTCCGGTAACCATATTTGGAATAAAAAAGAAGTGTTGGATTTTATCGGAGATTACGGAACTCTTTTGCGGCCGGCTAATTATCCAGCTACAACTCCGGGCACAGGCGCGGTGCTCGTACCGACAGCAAAAGGAGAATATGTAGGAGTGCTCAATTTAGCAGGCAGAATATTTATGCACCCGAGCGATTGTCCTTTTGTAACGGCAAAAAGCAAAGTTGCCGAGTTGAGAAGGAAAACAAAAATTATTATTGTGGATATTCATGCCGAAGCAACTTCCGAGAAAAGAGCTCTGGGCTGGTATCTTGACGGCGAAGTTTCTGCAGTTTTGGGAACGCATACCCATGTGCAGACAGCGGATGAAGAAATCCTGCCGCAAAGAACAGCCTACATCAGCGACGTTGGTATGACCGGGCCTTTTGACTCGGTGATCGGCGTAAAAAAAGACGTCATTATTGAACGCTTTTTAACCCAAATGCCGAATAAGTTCGATGTGGCCAACGGAGATATTAGAATGCAAGGAGTGGTACTGGATATTGACCCAATAACTGGGAAAGCGAATTCTATTGAAAGAATCAGTATCAAGTTAAAAGAACCACGGGTATAAAACCCAAGGCAAGCCTTGGGAACATTTCGCAGCAAGCCGATGGTATTATACCCCGCTTAAGCGGGATAATTCGGCTAACAAACTTCTATTTGCTTTTGAAGTTTGAGTCTCATTACCCTCCGCTTCGCGGGATAGTTCGACTTGCATATTTCAATGCACTTAGTTTTTGAAATTTGAGTCTCACTAATAAACAGAGGCATATTTAGATGAAAAGCGCTTACGACATTTTAAAGGAAAGAGGTTTTATTGAGCAGGTAACAGACGAAGCTCTAATTAAAAAGCTTTTCCAGGCGGGCAAAGTTACTTGCTACATCGGTTTTGATCCTACAGCTGCCAGTTTGCACATCGGCAGTTTGGTACCTATCATGGCTCTGGCGCATATGCAGGCCAAGGGGAATAAATCGATTGCTCTTGTCGGTGGCGGCACCGGCCTCATCGGTGATCCCAGCGGTAAGACCGAATTGCGCCAGGTTCTCACGAGAGATCAAATTGACCGCAATGCCCAGTGCATGGGTAGACAGCTTTCTCAATACCTTGATTTTTCAGATAAAAAAGCGCTCTTACTCAATAATGCCGATTGGCTGACAAAAATTAACTATCTTGAATTTTTGCGAGATGTGGGCCGGCATTTTAGTGTTAACCGGATGCTGGCGGCGGAAAGTTACAAGATCAGACTGGAAAAGGGGCTGAACTTTATCGAATTTAATTACATGGTCCTGCAGGCTTATGATTTTTTGTACTTGTTCCAGAATTATGGTTGTGCCCTGCAGATGGGCGGCAATGACCAATGGGGCAATATGTTGGCGGGAACTGAGTTGATTCGCAAGACGACCGGTAAAGATGCCCATGCTGTAACTTTCCCTCTGATCACTACTTCTTTGGGTCATAAAATGGGGAAGACGGAAAAGGGAACAATCTGGTTGGATGGAAGTTTAACCAAGCCTTATGAATACTATCAATACTGGGTCAATTGTGATGATGCCGATGTGGAAAGATTTCTCAAGCTCTTTACGTTTTTGCCATTAGAAGAAATAAGTGTCGTCCAGAAGCTTACCGATAATCAATTGAATATGGCTAAAGCGGTGCTGGCTTTTGAAGCGACTCGAATTACACATGGAACCGAAGCCGCCGAGGCGGCCTGGCGAGCTTCCATCGAAGCCTTCCATTCGCATCCAGTAGAGCCAGCTCTGTTTCCCTCCAGTACCATACGGCGCATTGCTCCCGACAGTGATACTTCAGCGATTCCTCGGTATAAAGTTTCTCGGAAGGATTTGGAGATAGGTATTTCGACGCCTGCGACCTGCGATAAGGCAGGGTTAACTCAATCCATATCCGAAGCCAAGCGCCTTATCGAACAGGGCGGCATTTATATAAATGCCCGGCAAGTGAAATCAGCTGATGATAAAATCACTATTGCCGATTTTGGAGGCAGCAATGAATTGCGTGTCCGCAAAGGCAAAAAGAAATATTTAATTATCGAAATTCAAGATTGACCTGCTTAAAGCCGGTCTCGTCCGCTCGACAAGCGCTTGTAAAATGCAAGTGAAAAATTATCTTTTAATTAGATGAAAATAATTGAATTTTTTACTTGACACAATTGAGAAGAGAGAGTAGAAGTCTGCCTCTGTTCGTCAGAGGTGCGTTTAAAAAAGGTACATTGAAATTTTCCAATAAGTTCACCGATAGAATAATTCTTAAGTTATCGGATGCTTCTCATTGTAACTGACTGAACATTAAAGTTATTTGAAAAATTGAGATTGGTCTTGACAAAAAAATCTAACTGATTTAAGTTTATTTCTTCGCTTTTAGAA
>CAVWEH010000005.1:0-795733 GCA_963753975.1 uncultured delta proteobacterium | reverse complement strand
GGAGAACAATTAAAAATAAAAAAGATAAATAAATTTAGGCAATCTTTTGTACTAAAAAATCGGAGGGCAGCATATTATGAAGATAAAATGGTACGGACATGCGGCATTTCAGATAATTACCGAAAAAGGGATAAGAATTATTATCGATCCCTATGAATCGGGATCGTTTAGCGGCGCTTTGTCCTATGGGAAAATCGAAGATGAAGCCGATATTGTGTTAACAAGCCACGATCATGCGGATCATAATTATATAAAAGACATAAAAGGGAAATATAAACATATCAGCAAGGCTGGCGACCATGAAATCAAAGATGTTAAAATTAAAGCCATACCCTGTTTTCATGATTCTTTAGGCGGAAAAAAGGGAGGCAGTAATTTGATATTTGTAATTACAGTCGACGGTTTGAGTTTAGTTCATATGGGCGACATTGGGCACGCTCTCGACCCGGAACTGCTCAAAAAAATAGGTGAAATTGATATATTATTATTGCCTGTCGGCGGATTTTTTACGATCGATGCCGCCATGGCGCAAAAGATTATGAATGATATTAAACCCCATGTCACTGTGCCCATGCATTACAAAACACAGAAGTGCAACTTCCCTATTACACCGGTGGAAGATTTCACGAAAAATCAAGCCAATGTTCACGTTCTCAAAGAAGCCAGCTTCGTGATTAAAAAGGAGACCCTTCCCCAGGAGCCGGAAATAATTGTCTTGCAGTATGCCTTATGAACAGCATCTTTTTCCGCATATTACTTGTGACAAAAAAAAAGATATGCTATACGCTGCCGAAAAAATTATAAATTTATGGGGAGGAAAAAATAATGGGAAGACTTTCTGGCAAAGTAGCTGTGATCACCGGGGCCTCTAGCGGTATCGGCTGGGCCACGGCTTTATTGTTCGCTAAAGAAGGGGCTCGCATGGTTGTGGCCGCGCGCCGGGAGGACAAATTAAAGGAACTGGCGGCTCAGATGAAAAAACTGGGCGGTGAGGCAATCTACAAGGCCACGGACGTGTCCAAAGAAGAAGACGTCAAAGCCCTCGCGGAGGCGACAATAGCCGCCTTCGGCACCGTGGATATTTTGGTCAATAATGCCGGTATGGGCGGTGATATGGTTGACCTGGAACATCAGGACGCAAAGATATGGCATGATGTTTATCAGACTAACGTATTGAGTGCGGTTCTGGCTACTAAACACCTGGTCCGCTATATGATAGGGAAGAAGAGCGGTTCCATTGTCAACATATCTTCCGTGGCAGGTATACGCTCAGGCGCCGGCGGTAACGCTTACAGCGCCAGCAAGGCCGCTATGATTAACTTCACCATGACGTCGGCCTGTGATCTGGGCTGCTACAATGTGCGAGTGAACTGCGTATGCCCGGGACTCTTTGAGACAGAGATGACTCAGAAGTTTTTCGACGCCGCCAGAGCAAAGGGCAAAATAGACATGATGGGCAGCCGCTGCGAACTGAGACGCTACGGTAATCCAGAAGAATGCGCATACCCTATCTTGTTTTTAGCCAGTGACGAAGCCAGTTTTATAACGGGTCAATATCTGGCCGTGGACGGCGGCAACACAGCCTCCTTAAACATGCCCGGTATGAAGGTGTGATAGTTCGTGAGTCCTGATCGGGGGTCAAATTATTGAAGTGCGCATCGCTCAGAAGATAATAAAACCGAAGCAGTCAATGAAACTTGCCGAAAACGAACGCAGAGAAGTTTGAAGCGTTAGTTGAATTTATCCCGCCGAAGGCGGAGGGTATTGTCGAAGATACCTGAGGTCAATAGAGTTACTAATGCCGTTATAGGTGTTTCCCGATGGCAACTACCAAAAGTCCGGTGATTCTGGCCAGGACAGAGTCTCGCCGAGAAGGAGTCAGTGCTTCCCTGAAAGCGCTGAATGTTAATCCGGTAAAAGGAAAACACGTTCTTATCAAGCCGAATTTCAATACGGCCGATCCCACGCCCGGTTCCACGCACAATGATACACTGGCAGCGTTGGCGGAGGAGTTATGGGCTATGGGGGCCAAATCCATAAGTTTAGGAGAAAGAAGCTGGCCGCGGACAAGGAAGGTCATGGAACTCAAAGGGGTCTTGCCTGTTCTGCAGAAACTGGATGTCCGGGTTATCGATTTTGATGATTTAAAAGAAGAAGACTGGGTAGAATTTAAACCCAAAAGTAGTCATTGGGCAAACGGCTTCCGCGTTGCGCGACCTATTCTGGAGGCCGAATGTCTGGTTTCCACTGGCTGTCTGAAAACGCATCAATTCGGAGGAATCTTTACCTTATCCCTGAAACTTCATGTCGGAGTTGTTCCGACGGAGCGCCATGGATATTCGTATATGCATGAACTGCATACATCTCCTCATCAGCGCAAGATGATTGCCGAGATCAATCAGCCCTTTAGTCCTCAATTGGTGGTCATGGACGGGGTTGAAGCTTTTGTGGATGAAGGGCAGGCCACTGGAAAACTGGCCAGAGGAAATGTTTTTTTAGCGGCAAAAGATCGTGTGGCAATTGATGCGGTGGGGGTAGCTATTTTGAAATATCTGGGCAGCAACGACCAGATCATGAATACGAAAATATTTGAGCAAGAACAAATTGCCCGCGCCGTTGAATTGGGCTTGGGCGCCGCAACTCCTGCCGCAATAGATGTTATTCCGGCAGACACCAAAAGCACTGATATGCGCGACAGAATTGTGGAAATATTGCAGCAGGGGTGAAAAGGGGAAATATTATGAATTTAGATGACAAAGGTGTTCTGGTTGACAACGAAAATGATCTGAACGAAATTTTAAAGACAAAAGATAGGGTAATCGCTCTTGTTTACGCGTCCTGGTGTCCTTTTTGCAAAAGGTTTTTGCCTATATTTCAGCAATATGCCCAAGAAGAGCAGCGGTATTTTTTGCGTGTTCAGGATGACCAGGAAAGCATAGGGAACAAATATTCAATAGACGTTTTCCCCACTGTTATTTTCTTTGAGAAAGGTTCCGTTTCTAAACGCTTGGATGGAGAGCCGGGTGTGGGCTTAAGTGAGAAACAACTGGCAGATTTTGTTAAGTCGTGTACTTTGCCGGAGAGCGACTAAACTCATAAATTGCCAATGGTATAAGTTCCGGATGAAATTAATTTGACAATTTTTCTCCGCATGTCTAAACTAAATTAGAAGCATTGATTGAATCATCTTGTTAATATCAACATTGTCCTGTGCGCTAGACAACGCTGGTTCAATTTGAAAATCATGAAAATACAAATATTTGAGGAGGCATTAAGTTAATGGCGCTGAAAACCGCTGAACAATATGAAGAAAGTTTGCGTAAAATGAAATTTAAAGTCTATTTGCTGGGTGAACTGGTGAAAAATCCAGTGGATAATCCGATCATTAGGCCGTCGATGAATTCCGTAAAAATGACTTACGCCCTGGCGAATAATCCCGAGTATGAAGACCTGATGACCGCCAAATCGCATCTGACCGGAAAAAAAATCAATCGCTTCTGCAATCTGCATCAGAGTACGGACGATCTGATAAAAAAAGTAAAAATGCAAAGAATGCTCGGGCAAAAAACTGCATCCTGCTTTCAGCGCTGTGTAGGCATGGACGCCATCAATGCCGTTGACAGCGTTACGTTCGAGATGGATCAAAAGCGCGGCACCAAATATCATGAGCGTTTTCTTAAATTTCTGAAAATGGTCCAGGAGGAAGATTTGACTGTAGACGGTGCCATGACCGATCCCAAAGGCGACCGTTCTCTCTCTCCCAGCAAGCAGGCGGACCCCGACCTTTACACTCATGTCGTGGAAAAAAGGAAAGATGGTATTGTCGTCCGGGGCGCCAAAGCCCACCAGACCGGGGCCATAAATTCCCACTGGATTTTAGTAATGCCCACGGTGGCTATGTCTAAAGACGATGCCGACTATGCTCTTTCTTTTGTGGCACCTGCCGATGCGGAAGGCATATCCTATATTTACGGACGGCAATCGTGCGATACGCGCAAACTCGAAGGCGGTGAAATCGATGTGGGCAACCGGCAATTCGGCGGCCACGAAGCCCTTATGGTTTTTGATAATTTATTCGTTCCCTGGGAAAACGTGTTTATGTGCGGCGAATACGAATTCAGCGGGCTTCTGGTGGAACGCTTCGCCGGTTATCATCGTCAGAGTTACGGCGGGTGCAAAGTGGGCGTTGGAGATGTGCTCATCGGTGCGGCGGCGCTGGCCGCCGATTATAACGGCGCCGCGAAGGCGTCGCATATCAAAGACAAATTGATCGAAATGATCCATTTGAATGAAACTCTGTACTCTTGCGGCATTGCCTGCTCGGCACAGGGTCACAAGACAGCTTCCGGCACCTACCTCATCGATTTGCTTCTGGCCAATGTCTGCAAACAAAACGTTACCAGACTGCCCTATGAAATTGCGAGACTCGCCGAAGATATTGCCGGCGGATTAATGGTAACGATGGCTTCCGAAAAGGATTTGCACAACCCGGCAATAGGCAAAATAGTCGAAAAATATTTTAAGGGAATCGCGTCGGTGCCTACGGAGAATCGCTGCCGCGTTTTGAGACTGGTGGAAAATATCACACTCGGTACGGCTGCAGTAGGCTATCGCACAGAATCCATGCACGGCGCAGGCTCACCACAGGCGCAGCGCGTGATGATCGCGCGCCAGGGCAATCTCGATTACAAAAAGAAATTGGCTAAAGAAATCGCCGGAATTAAGGATTAATCGACTTTGCCGCGCCGGATAACATACTAATGACGCTCATTGGCATAAAATATTGCGGTGGTTGTAATCCTCTCATCGACAGAGCAAAGTTGGTCTATGAAATTCGGAAAGCTCTGCCTCCCGGATATAGCTTAACCACGAAGGCCGCAAATCCCTGGGATATCGGAATTATGGTTTGCGGATGCCCATTGGCCTGTGTGGACAAACCGGAAATCAAAAATCTGGCCCGCCGCTGGATATTGGTAGCGGGTAAGTCGGTCGATCTGGAAAATACGCCGGAAGAAAAACTGGCCGATATCGCCGTGCGGAACATAAAAAAGTTAAATCTGCAAACCCGCCCTAAGGATAGAGGAGGGAAAATATATGATTAAAACAAAACAGGATTATATTGAAAGTTTGAAGCGCCAGAAATTAAATGTTTATTACAATGGAGAACATGTCGAAGACATTACAACTCATCCCGCCTTCATTCCCCATATCAATGCCGCAGCCAAAACCTACGAGTTGGCCTTGATGCCCGAGCACGAAGATCTTCTCACCGCAACGAGCCATCTGACGGGGAAAAAAATCAACCGCTTTACCCATATCCATCAGTCTGTCGACGACCTGATAAAGAAAGTTCAAATGTTGCGGCTAATCTCCCACGAAACGGGGAGTTGCTTTCAGCGCTGTGTAGGGTTCGACGCCCTGAACGCTCTTTACATGACAACCTACGAAATTGATGAAGCGCACGGCACCAACTATTTTCAGCGCTTCACCAAATATCTGAAAATGATTCAGTCCGAAAATTTGATTGTAGCAGGGGGAATGACCGATCCGAAAGGGGATAGATCCAAGCGCCCGCACGAACAGGACGATCCCGATGTTTTTACGAGAGTTGTGGAAAAAAGAAAAGACGGCATCGTAATTAGCGGGGCAAAAGCACATCAGACGGGGGCGGTTAACAGCCACGAGATTATTATCATGCCGACGCAGACTATGGGAAAGGGGGACGAGGCTTACGCTGTTGCTGCCGCTATCCCCATGAACGCTGAAGGCATTACGCTGATCTTCGGCCGGCAAACCAATGAAGAAAGAAAATTTGAAAGGGGTATCGACGCAGGCAACGTTGAATATGGCGTTGTCGGCGGTGAAGCGCTGGTCGTTCTGGAAAATGTTTTCGTTCCCTGGGACAGAGTTTTCATGTGCGGAGAGATAGATTTTACCGGTCTTCTCGTAGAGCGTTTCGCTACATTACATAGGCAGAATTACGGTGGCTGCAAAGGTGGGGTATCGGATGTCATTATCGGAGCGGCAGCGCTTGCCGCCCAGTACCAGGGCACATTGGATGCCTCTCATATTAAGGATAAGCTAGTCGAGATGATGCATCTCGTAGAGACCGTTTATTCTTCATCAATCGCCTGTTCCGCTATGGGTTCCAAAACAAAAAGCGGAGCTTATTATCCCGATCCGCTTTTGGCCAATTGCGCCAAGCACAATATCACCAGGAATATTTATGAGATATCGCGCCTCGCGCACGACATAGCCGGGGGTATCATGGCTACGCTTCCCTTCGACAAGGATCTGAATAGCGAAAAGATCGGCAAATATGTGAAGAAATATATGGCGGGAGTAAAAGGAGTCTCCGCGGAGACAAGAATGAAGATATTGAGGCTTATCGAAAATATGACCGGCGGGACCTGCCTCGTTGAAAGTATGCATGGTGCGGGTTCTCCGCAAAGCCAGAGGATCATGTATCAGCGCCTCGGCAACTTGCCGCAAAAAATGCAGTTGGCTAAAACTTTGGCTAAAATAGATAAATAAACTAACCAAATTAAAGGGGAAAGGTGAAGGTTATATGGGCTTAAAATATTTATTGGTTTCCGTGGAAGGGAAAGTCGCAACTGTAACGATCAACCGGCCGGACAAAGGCAATGCCCTCGCGCCAGAGGTTCTGGAGGAAGTGGAAAAATTGTTCACTGATCTCGGCAAAAGACAAGACGTGAACGTTATCGTTTTTACCGGCGGGGAAAAATATTTTTCCGCGGGCTTTGACCTCAATGAGATAAGAAGGCTGGAGAAAGTATCCAATGAGACATACACGGCCCTTTTCCACCGGGCATACCGAGCGATTTTATTTTGTGAACAGCCGGTTATCTGTGCGGTAGGAGGTGCGGCCATTGCCGGGGGTTTTGATCTCACCATGATGTGCGATGTGCGTTATGCCTCCGAACGCGCTAAATTCGGCCAGCGCGAAATCGTTCTTTCGCTTACACCGATCATGGACCCGCTTTGGCGGATCATCGGTCTTGGGCGGGCCAAAGAAGTTGCTTTGACCGGCAGAATCTATGATGCCCAGGAAGCAGAGCGCATGGGATATGTGAGCAAGGTCTTTCCCGAAGGCAAGCTTCTGGAATCGGTAGGCGTAATTGCGCGCGAGATGGCGACTTACGATAGGGGTTGTTTAAAGGAAACCAAGCGGCTGGCCAATAAAATATTGAACGAAGATCTGGACGGGGCCATGCGTCTCCAGGAATGGCTCTTCAGAAGTTATATCGGATCGGAGGACAATCACCGGAGAATAGACGCGCTTCAGGCAAAGCTTGCCGCGATGAAAAAGAAATAGCCCTACCGGATGATATTATAGAGAATAATCCCGCCACGAAAACAATCTTTTTTCTTATATCACTATAAATATTCGCAAAATATCATAGTCATACTATGAAATAAAATAAAACTTGACAGTGCGACTATAATAATATAGTGTTCATCCACACTGTTAGAGGGATATTTTCATGGCTGATCACGTGAGGGCAAAGACCAGAAAAGACCGTATCATGGATGCCGCCCTGCGTATCTTTGCCGAAAAAGGTTTCCAGAACGCGACTATTACCGAAATCAGTAAAGAAGCGGGAGTTTCGGAAGCCACAATCTATGAGTATTTCGGCACCAAGGAAGATCTCCTCTTCGCTATTCCCGAAAAGATATCCAATGAAACTTCTGATGCAACGTCGAAGGTCATACCCTTTATCAAAGATGTGGAAGGAAAGATGCGCGCCATTCTGTTGTCCTACGTTCAACTTTATCAATCGAATCCCAATTATTCCGCCCTGGTTCTCCTTCAGCTCATGTCCAACAAGCGGTTCCGCAAGACGCCAGCACACGCGGCGATTCGCCGGTCTGCTCATCGGCTTCTTGATTGCATCAAAGAGGGAGTTACAGACGGCACGTTCAAAAAAAATTCCAATCCATATCTCATTCGTTCCATGTTAATGGGCACTATTGAACACTTATTCATTCATTGGCATATGCTGGGAATGCCGAAAAGAAAGACAAGCATAATGGACATGCTCGATCCTTTTATCGAAATCATTTTGGATGGTATTCGGGCCAAGGAAGAAAATGCCGGATTGACGCTTTATCTGAAACCGGAAGCTGCCCGGATTTTTGGGGAACTTTTCCAGACAAAGGAAATATTAAAAAAACGCTTAAAGGCGCCGCGAAGGCCTCCTCAGGCAAGACAAACACACTAATAAAGGATATTATAAGGAGTATTATATATGAGAACCAAGCAAGATTTAATCAAAGCCCTGTCGAAAATGAAACGCAACGTCTATTATGACGGCAATCTGATCGACAGGACGGACGAACTGCAGATGGACTGTATCAATGTCATCGGCACTACGTATGATGAAGCAGCCAGACCGGAAAATGAAGGCCTGATGACTGCCAAGTCTCACCTCTCGGAAGAGAAAATCAACCGCTTCACGCACATTCATCAAAACAAGGAAGATCTGCATAAAAAGCAGGATATGACCAGAATGCTCTGCCAGAAAGTTGGCGGCTGCATACAGCGCTGCATGGGCATCGACGGCACCAATGCGATTTACAACGTTTCTTATGAAGCCGACAAAGCCAACAAAGGCAAGACACAGTATCATGAAAACTTCAAAAAGTGGCTGGCCCGGTTCCAGAAGGAAGATCAGATTGCCGCCTGCGCCCAGACCGATGTGAAGGGTGATCGTATGCTGCGCCCTGCGGAACAGCCCAATCCCGGTGCTTATGTTTATATTAAGGAAAGAACCAAGGACGGCATTATTGTGGAGGGCTGTAAAGTCCATATTTCCGAAGCCTCCGTATCCGACGAGATTCTGGTTCTGCCCACCCGAGCGTTGCGTCCCGAAGATAAGGACTACGCGGTGGCGTTTGCGGTTCCCGCGGACTGTGATGGCGTGAAACAAGTTGTAACTATTCATAACTACCGCGGCCGTGAACATTATAAACGCGGTTTCACCCCGGGGCTCACCGATTCCTACCTGATCTTTGAAAACTGTTTTGTGCCCTGGGAAAGAGTCTTCCTGGCCGGCGAATACCAGCACGGCGGCATTTTGGCGCTTTTGTTTGCTCTGTTCCATCGCCATTCTTATTCCGGTTGTAAGCCCGCCATAGGCGACGTCCTGCTGGGCACGGCGGCATTGGCGGCAGAATGCAACAACATCCATAAAGAATCTCACGTCCGCGAGAAACTGGCCGAAATTATCATGACCACCGAACTGGGCTACGCCGCCGGTTACACGGCATCAGATCTGGGTAAACCGGAAGTTTACATCCCCGGTGTTGGTTTTATGCCTTACGGCCCCGGTTCCTTTATTCCCCATTCGATCTACTGCAATGTCGGCCGTTGTCTCACCGGCGAGGAAGTCTGGCGTGAGGCGGAAATTCTTTGCGATCTGGCTGGCGGCGTTGTCGCGACCTTCCCGCATGAAAAAGACTTCACTAATCCGGCGACCGGAGAAGCGCTTTTGAAATACACCAAGCGCAATCCCAAAATGTCTGCTGAAGATCAGGCGCAGTTCTGGAGATTCCTGGGCGACGCGATGTGCTCGGCCACCGGCGGTATCATCCACGTGGGCAATTACCACGGCGGCGGATCGCCCATCATGGAGCAGATCGCGATTACAACGCAGTACGATATAGAATCCCGAAAGAAGCTGGTAAAATACATCGCCGGTATGAGCGGCGGAGATCGGGAAGCGCTTAGCAAGAAAGGGAGTAAATAAATCGGCAAGGAAGAGTCCGATCTGCTCCGGCACTTGAAACCGGAAGAGGCCCTTACCCCGGCAGGGATTCTTCAAAAGAAAGATATGTTGAGAATATCCGAGGGACTAAGAATCCCCTCGGGTGAGAAAAACGATAAATAGAAAATTAAATAAGAAAGGATTATCACCATGAGAACCAAGAAAGATTATATCAAAGGTCTGTCCAAGATGAAGCGGAATCTTTACTACGATGGACAACTGATCGACAGGACAGACGAACTGCAAATGGATTGCCTCAATACCATCGGTACAACGTATGATGAGGCGGCCAAACCGGAGAATCAGGAGTTGTGCACGGCTACTTCCCATCTCACCGGAGAAAAGATCAACCGTTTCACCCACATCCACCAGAACAAGGAAGACCTGCACAGAAAGCAGGATATGACCCGCATGCTGTGCCAGAAAGTTGGCGGTTGTATCCAGCGTTGCATGGGTATCGATGGCTCGAATGCTATCTATAACGTCTCTTTTGAGGCGGACAAGGTGAAAAAAGGGGAGACCAATTACCATGAAAACTTCAAGAAGTGGCTGACCCGTTTCCAAAAAGAAGACCTTGTCGGCTGCTGTGCTCAGACGGATGTGAAGGGCGACCGCATGCTGCGACCGGCCGACCAGCCGAATCCCGGTGCGTATGTGCGCATTAAGGAAAGAACAAAGGACGGCATAATCGTGGAAGGCTGTAAGGTGCACATTTCCGAGGCTTCCGTAGCCGACGAAGTTCTGGTACTGCCCACCCGCGCCCTGCGTCCGGAGGACAAGGATTACGCCGTAGCTTTTGCCGTTCCGGGCGACTGGGAAGGTTTGAAGCAGGTTGTTACCATTCATAACCTTCGTCCCCGTGATCATTACAAACGCGGATTTGTTCCGGGCGCGACCGATTCTTACATGATTTTCGATAACTGCTTTGTACCGTGGGAAAGAGTATTTCTGGCCGGGGAATATCAGCACGGCGGCGTATGTGCTCTCCTTTTCGCCCTGTTCCATCGCCATTCTTATTCCGGCTGCAAACCGGCCATTGGCGACGTTATCATGGGAATGGCTGCTCTAGGTGCCGAAGTGAACAATATTCACAAGCAGTCTCATGTCCGGGAAAAGCTGGCGGAACTGATCATGACCACCGAACTTGGTTATGCCGCGGGATATACCGCTTCCGATTTGGGCAAACCCGAAGTCTATATTCCCGGCGTCGGTTTCATGCCTTATGGACCCGGTTCCTTCATTCCCAATTCGATTTACTGCAACGTCGGGCGCTGTTTATCCGGCGAAGCAGTCTGGCGCGAAGCGGAGATCCTTTGCGATATCGCGGGCGGCGTTGTGGCGACATTCCCGCATGAGAAGGATTTTATCAATCCGGCAACGGGCGAGGCGCTTTTGAAATACACAAAGCGTAATCCGAATATGTCATCGGAAGATCAGGCTCAGTTCTGGAGATTCTTGGGTGATACCATGTGTTCGGCAACGGCCGGTATTCACAACATTGGTAGCTACCACGGCGGCGGTTCGCCGATCATGGAGCAGATCGCCATCACGACTCAGTATGACATCGAGTCCCGGAAGAAGCTGGTGAAATATATTGCCGGCATGAGCGGCGGTGATCGCGAAGCCTTAAGCAAGAAGGCCAAAGCGAAAAAGTAAAACTAGCAAGTAACAAAGACAGTCAAAAATAAAATTATTCTCACCCTGCGCCTCTATTTAAGGGGGCAGGGCGGGCAATGGTTCTATATCCCACACGTCTTAAGGAGAATTAAATTATGTTCGATCTAAACCAATTTTCATTGAAAGGCAAAATAGCCCTTGTTACCGGCGGTGGCCGGGGTATCGGTCAAGCTGTAGCCTTTGGTTTTGCCAAGGCCGGGGCTAAAGTCATCATCACCAGCCGTAAGATGGAAGATTTGGAAGCGACAGCGGCCAAGATCAAAGCCTTCAGCGGCGAGGCTTTTCCTCTGCAATCGCACTTAGGTAAATTTGAAGGCATTCAGAAAACGGTCGACACCGTGGTGGATAAATACAAAAGGATTGATATCCTGGTCAACAACGCCGGTGCCAGTCCCGCGATGGGGTCGGTGCTGGAATCTGATGAGCGTCTTTGGGATACGATCATGAATCTCAATCTCAAGGGCGTTTACTTCATGAGCCAGGCTGTGGCCAAAGTTATGAAGAAACAAGGCGGCGGAAAAATAATCAACATCGCTTCTATTGACGGCTTCAATCCTGAGCCGGGCGTAAGTGTCTATTCCATTTCCAAAGCCGGTGTACGTATGATTACCAGGGCCTTTGCCATGGAGCTAGCCAGGGATAACATTCAAGTCAACGCAATTGCTCCCGGTCCCATCAGCACCAAGATGATGAATTCGCACTGGGGACATCTTTCACCGGAAGAAGCAAAGAGACAGAGAGATGAAATGTGCAAAATGCTGCCGACCTGCCGCATTGGCGAACCTGATGAAATTGCCGGTGCCGCTATTTACCTGGCTTCGAATGCCTCCAGTTATACAACCGGCACAGAAATAGTCATTGATGGCGGTCTTTTATTGGGCACGCATCTATCCACGTAAGAATAGTACCGTTTTTCCTGATTACCTAAAATATACGGCATGCCGTCGTCCGCGTGCGGGCGACGGCAAAGGCCGGTTTGCCACCGTGGCATATTATATCCGATTATTTCATCCCAGGAGGTAAACCATGAAAACTTTACAAAATCTGCTCAACCCCATTCGTATTAAAAATTTGGAAATTTCCAATCGCGTAATCATGTCGCCGATGGGAACAGCTCTTGGTAATAGCGACAGCACTGTGAGCGAAGCAAACCTGGCCTATATGAAGCGCCGGGCTCAAGGCGGCGCCGGTCTTATTATCACGGAAATAACGGAAGTGCACCCTTTAGGCTCCGCTTCGCCGCGGTGCATTGCAGTCTGGGATGATAAATTCATTCCGGGCTTAAGTAGGCTGGCCGGTGTTGTCCATGCTCAGGGCGGAAAAATCGCCATGCAGCTTCACCATACCGGCCGCGAAAATTACCTGCTTCTCCGCAAGAAAAAAGCTATCGGGCCTTCGGCTATTCCGAGCTATATTTTCGGCTTTCTCGGAGCGCCGCTGGAGATGGCCCTGGATGACATTCAGGAAACGATTGCCGCTTTCGGCGCCGCGGCTGTACGTGCGCGCACCGCTGGATTCGATGCCGTGGAACTTCACGGAGCCCACGGTTATCTTCTCATGCAGTTTCTTTCCGCCCACTCCAATCAACGCACGGATAAATACGGCGGAGATTTCCGGGCGCGTTCGCGGTTTATGATTGAGTGTCTGCAGGAAGTGCGCAAGAAAGTCGGGAAAGACTTCCCATTATCCATCAGAGTTTCAGGCGAAGAGTGCATCAAAAACGGCTATACCATTTCCGATATGCAGACCATTATTCCGGATTTGGTTAACGCCGGCGCCGATATGATTAACGTATCTTTCGGCACTCACGGCAGTCCCGCGGTGAACATCGACACGCCCAATCCCAGTGCCCCAGTTGAGTTCGAACAGGGGTTTAAGGCCTTTCTTGCCCGCAAGATTAAAGAAGTAACCAATGTTCCAGTCATCAGTGTCGGCCGCTACACTGATCCTTACGTTATGGACGACGTAATTGCCCGGGGAGATGCCGACCTAATTGCCGTTGCCCGCCAGCATCTTGCCGATCCCGATTTCCTGAAAAATGCCATCGCCGGACATCCCGAAGATACTCTGGAATGTCTGGCCTGCAACCAAGGCTGCATCGAGCGTCTTTCACTGGAACAGTTGCCAATCAGATGCGCGATTAACCCGCAAACTGGTCAGGAACTGCTCTATCCGGAAAAACCCGCCAAAGTCAGCCGTAAAGTATGGGTCGTTGGCGGCGGTCCGGGCGGTTTAACTGCCGCTTTTGAGGCGGCGCGTCTTGGACATCACGTTACGTTGTTTGAGCAGGAAAAGCAGACAGGTGGAAATGTTCTTTATGCCGCGAAAGCACCGCACAAAGAGGTTTATGCCAGATACATTAAAACACTTACGGCCAAGTGCGTGAAACAAGGTGTGGAGATAAAAACCGGCACCGAAGTTACAGAGAGCATGATTGGAAAGGGAAAACCCGATGTCGTTATCCTGGCCACCGGCGCGGAAAAATCCACCTGCCCGGCCGAGGGCATTACCTCCTCCGTTGTTTGCGACGCGTGGCAGATTTTGGATGGAGAAGTCACTCCCAGGGATCATGTTGTGGTTATCGGCGGCGGTCTTGTGGGCATGGAAACAGCCGATTTTCTGCGCGAAAAGGGCATCAAGGATATCACCTTAGTAGAAATGCTAGGTAGCTCCCCGGTTTTGCCGCTGGCCGCGCACGGCTTTATGCTTCATAAACGCCTTCGGGCTGCGGGAGTTAAACTTATGTTCGATACAACAGTGAAATTAATCAAAGAAGGCTCGGTGACTGTAACTACGGGCGGTAAAGACAAAAATATCGAACCTGTAAACCAGGTCATCGTGGCCATCGGCGTCACGCCCCGAAATGAGCTGAAAGAAATGCTGGCGAAAAAAGGAATTCGTCACTTCATTATCGGTGACGCCAGTGCGCCCCGCCGGATTATCGAGGCTACTACGGAAGGAGCGAAAGCCGCCTGGGATATCTAATTACGGTTACATATCGCAGCGCTACCTGCGTTGGCATCGTCATCGGCTCCTCAACATACTTTTCATGTATGCCTCCGTCGCCTCTTCCTTGCCGCCTTGGTATCATCTGTGATTTGAAACCGTAACAAATAAAGGAAGGGAAAGTTTATGGATTTACGTGAATGCTATATTAAAACCAATGGAATAAATCTTCACGTGATGGAAGCAGGGCCCAAAGATGGTCCGATGATTTTGTTTCTGCATGGCTTTCCCGAATTTTGGTATGCCTGGCGTAAGCAAATCGAGCATTTTGCTCAAAGAGGATATCTCGTCGTCGTTCCCGACCAGCGCGGTTATAACCTAAGTGACAAGCCTCAGGGAATTCCTTCATACAAAATAGATGAGCTCGCCAAAGACGCCGTAGGCCTTATCGACGCCTATGGGCGAGATCGGATTTTTCTTGTCGGTCATGACTGGGGCGCGTCTGTTTCCTGGTGGACAGCGCTTAAGTATTCCCAACGGTTACAACGTCTCGTCATCATGAACGTGCCCCATCCCAAGATCATGGCTAAGAATCTGTTTACGAATCCCAAACAGATGGAGAAAAGCTGGTACATATTTTACTTTCAACTGCCCGGTGCCGTGGAGAAGTTTGCCTCTGCCAATAATTATGAATGGCCGGTCAAACTACTGGCCAAAACCAGCCGGCCGGGGGCGTTTACGCTGGATGAACTGGGAAAATACCGGGAGGCATTTATGCAGCCGGGAGCCTTTCCTGCTATGGTCAACTGGTATCGGGCAATGATCCAAACGCAGCAAGAACCACCGGCCAGTTTCGATGTGACGATGCCTTTGCTTCTTCTATGGGGGATGAAAGATATCGCGCTCATGTCCGAGATGGCCGATGACAGCATGGCCTACTGTAAGCAGGGCAAGCTTATCAAGTTCCCCGAAGCCACCCATTGGCTTCAACATGAAGAAGCCGTTAAAGTTAATAAACTGATGGAAGATTTTTTCATTCAACAAAAATAATTCTTGACGTTTCCCCAAATAAGAGGTGGTGGCCCAAGTATCTATTCCTGGTCGCTTTCGTGATATTTACATTTTTAAATTCGTCCACATTTTTTCGGCAACATTGATTCTAGGAAGATTTTGGCATAAAAAGCTCGCATGTATTTCAACACGAGCATAAATAGACAATTGACAAAGGCAAATTATTTATCAGAGAATTTTTTCAATTCATGAAGAACTTTATATTAGTTATCCAAGCCCAAAAAAACAAAAGTTGTAATAGTTCCTGACACCGAATCTGTCAGGACACAAGCACGGCATTCATAGTGATCTTGACATTGAGCACTTTGGATACCGGGCACCCTTCTTTGGCATTTTTGGCTGCCGTATTGAAAGCTTCAACGGATGCCCCGGGAATTTTTGCCTTAACATCCAGATGAACAGCGGTGATGGCAAATCCCTCGCCCTGCTTTTCGATGGTTACAGTCGCTGTTGTATTAATGGTTTCGGCAGTTAGTTTTGCCGCTCCCAACTGCCCGGAGAGCGCCATGGAAAAACATCCGGCATGTGCTGCGGCAATCAACTCTTCGGGATTGGTACCCACACCGTTTTCAAAACGTGTGGCAAATGAATATTGAGTATTGGATAAGACACCGCTATCCGTCGTTAACAATCCGCGACCATCCATTATCCCGCCTTTCCATACTGCAGAAGCTTTACGTTTCATTTTTGATCTCCTTTCTAATTTTAATCTTATTTCAATTTTTGGCCGGCTAATGCCAAACAATACAGCATATTGCCTCCAATTGCCCATCTTCACTTCCAAAAAGAGCAAAACGAAAAAAGTATGCTTAATTATGTTAAATCAATATCTATTTTTTTCAATAACCTCTTCAAGCAAGCGATAAAAAACCGGCTTCGTTTCAATTTTATCGCCAGTTTGCAGTGCATTTGAAAGATAGCGCCTTATTTTTAATAATTTAGTTCCTTTTTAATTATTGTCAACAGCACAATGCTTTTTCAGGAGCATCAAGCTATAAAAATAAAATCGCAAAAAAGCTGCTTGACGTTTGAGAAGTTTTGCAGGAAATACAAAAAGTAATTTGACTATTTTAATTTTTCATTCCGGTCTGCCCGCAACTTTGTATCAGGGTATTACAAGGAGGCAACTAATCATGTTCAGCCGCACCAATGCAGTATTAATTATTATCGATATTCAGGGTAATCTTGCCCAGGCCATGTACAACAAGGAAAATCTTTTTGCTAACGCCATAAAATTAATTAAAGGGTTTAAGATTCTTAACCTGCCCGTTATCCTCACCGAACAAACACCGCAAAAGCTGGGGCAGACAATACCGCAGATTGCTGCCCAACTGGATGCCATTAAACCAATAGCTAAGGAAGCTTTCAGTTGTTGGGCAAATGTCCAATTCCGTGAACAGCTCGAAGCGCTAAACCGCAGGCATGTAGTTCTTTTGGGCATTGAAAGCCACGTTTGCATCTATCAAAGCGCTCTTGATCTCATTGCTAACGGATACAATGTTCATCCGGTTGCCGACGCCATATCTTCGCGCACGAAGGAAAATCGTGACATCGGTTTGTCGGCAATGAAAAGCGGCGGTGCGCACCTCGCCGGCACGGAAATGGTTCTCTTTGAACTTTTGCGCACTGCCGCCGATCCCCAAGCTAAGGATATATTCAAAATCGTGAAATAAACCATGTAAGTTTAAACTCAGATTTACAGTCCAAGACCTGTATGCGTTAATTGACGAATTCTGAAGATTATGCAACATTACGAGCGTTAATAGTTGAAGTATTGTGACAGACTGCTGAGAAAACAAACATCAACCTGTATAGATGGGGAGAACCGGTCTATTTTACTATTAATTGTTGTGAGAACAGAATGACCGAAATAGGAGATCGCTTATGAAGAAACTATTAGGAATAGTGTTGCTCGCTGTACTTATTTTCAGCTTTCATTCTGCATTTGCCATGAGCGGGAACGATCTTGCCGTTGGAATGAGAGTATACATAAAAGCAGATAAAGATTACACAAAGGCCGACTATTTGTTGGCTGGAAACTATCTGGGATATGTTCAAGGTGTCGCAGAAGCTACAGCTTCCGACTATTCTTTGCCAAGCGGAGTAACAGCCGACCAATTGTGTCGCGTTGTCGCCAAGTTCTTGGAAAAACACCCGGAAAGATGGAACGAACCAGCTTCCCTCCTCGTCCGCAACGCCCTTCAGGAAGCGTTTCCAAGTTTTTTACTAAGAAATAGATGAAAGCCACTCAAGGTTAGATTCAATATTAGATAAAAGTATACGTTGACCTGCCCGCAAGAGCCGGTCCAGTTAAAACATTTTTATGATGAGTCCGAAAATACGTGCTTGTATACAAGAAGATATCGGGGTTTTAGTTGAGACTATCCGAAGATCATTCCAGGATATAGCAGAACGCTTTGGCCTGACCCAAGAGAACGCCCCGAGCCATCCATCCAATTGCGCAGCGGAGTGGATTAAGAAAGACATGGATCGCGGGGTCACTTATTTCATTATTGAAAAGGGAAAACTCGTTTATGGGTGTGTTGCGATCGAGAGGGCAAATCCGGGAGTATGCTATCTTGAACGTCTCGCGGTGCTTCCTGACCAACGGCATCAAGGTTTTGGCAAAACTTTAGTCAATCACATGATTTCGAAAGCAAAACTTCTTGGGGTTCATTGCGTAAATATAGGAATCATTGCAGAACATACTGAACTGAAGATCTGATACAAGGGAATCGGATTCGTTTTGCCTTTCCGCGTTACCTTCATGTCATACAAGATTGAGTGCACCGTAACGATCGCATGAGGGCGGATGGTCTACAGCCGCCGCTGATTTTGGCCATAACTCTCTTTCTATCCGTAATCCTCAATTCTAACAGCAGCCTCTCATTGAATAGTTGTAGGTGTAACAAGTGCATCGGCCTGAAAAAATATTACCTTTTTGAAATCAGAAAATACGCAAGAACCGGATGAACCAGAAAAGAGGTCAACATATCCTGGGAACCAATTCTCCTGTAGGCAAATCAACAATTCTTTCCCCGCCGATGGAGGTTTTGAGCACAACACGCCCTTGGCCGCATTGGGTAACATTGCCGATAATTGCGGCATTGATGCCCAGTTCATGCTTTTTCATGGTATTCAGGACTTTCTTGGCATCGCCGGCCGGACAGAATAAAACCATTTTTCCTTCATTAGCCAGGAAAAGCGGATCGAGTCCCAATATTTCGCAAATCCCCCGAACATTATCCTGAACAGGAATAAATTGTTCGGCAATATTGATTTGGATATTGGCGCTCTTGGCAATTTCCGCCAAAATTGCACCCAGCCCGCCTCTCGTCGCGTCACGCATGCAGTGGATGTTCGGGCTTGCCTTCAAGATTTCCGCAATGAGTCCGTGAAGAGGCGCAGAATCGGAAATAACTTCCGCTTCCAATCCCAGATTATCTCTGGCTTTAATTATAGAGGCACCATGGTCGCCGATTGATCCGTTAAGGATAATGGCATCGCCGAGCTCAATGCTTTTTACAGACAAAGTTCCTTCATATTCGATGATGCCGATGCCGGATGTATTAATAAAAATGCCGTCAGCAGCACCGCGGGGAACAACCTTCGTATCACCGGTGACTATCTTTACACCGGCCATTCGTGCTGCCTCAGCCATGGACTGAATAATTTTTTCGAGGAAGGCAAAAGGGAAACCTTCTTCCAAAATAAAGCCTGTGCTCATGAACAGCGGCTTGCCACCGCACACAGCAAGATCGTTGACGGTTCCATGGACGGCCAGAGAGCCGATATCGCCGCCGGGGAAAAAAATGGGGCTCACGACATAGGAATCAGTAGTAAAGCAGAGTTTCTGCTTACTGATAGTGAGAACAGCGCTGTCTTCAAGGCGCTCCAGATAGGGATTATTAAAATGCGGCAGGAAACTTCCGGCAACCAACTCACTGCTTAGAAGCCCGCCACTGCCGTGTTCCAGCAGTATCTTGTCGTATTTCCCGGTGATTGTCATAAAAAATTCCTTTCTATTCCCCACTTAGAAGGGGGGGGCGTACCATCACCTATTTCTTGGCGATCGCTCCGGCGATAATTGCTTGGCCTAAAGCAATGCCGCCGTCATTGGTTGGTATCTGTTCATGGTGATAAACCACAAAACCGGCGTTTTCCAGTTGCGTAATGCTGTCTTCTAATAGAATTTTGTTTTGAAAGCAACCGCCACTTAAGAAGACCCTATTGATGCTGGTTTTTTCGCGTATCCGTTCGCACATAGCGGCAAATGCCGCTGCCAGTGTCCGATGAAAAGAAGAGGAAATTTCTTTCTTGCTTTTTCCTGCTAAAAGACTATTTACAATAGCACGGATTGTGGATGAAATATCGAGAATAAAACAGTTATCCTGATCAACCATAATTTCAAAAGGGAAGGGCTTGCCGGCTTTCCGATCAGCTTGTCCCTCCAGTTCCATCGCGGCCTGCCCTTCAAAACTCACCGTCTTGCGCAAACCGATAATTGCCGCAACTCCGTCAAATAATCTTCCCAAACCGGAAGACAGCGGTGAATTGAGTTTTGTTTCTATTATTTTATCCAGTAATGCAAAATTAGTTTGATCAGGCGCAAAATTCAGGCGGGAAACAATCTCCGGCCATGATTGGCCGTAGGCTTGCTTCAGTAAACTCACACCGATTCGCCAGGGTTCATGGATCGCCTTCTGACCTCCCGGTAAAACAAAATACCGGAGATGACCAAGACGCTTAAATTCCGTTTCGTTCGCGACCAGGAATTCTCCACCCCAGGCGTTACCATCAAGACCATAGCCGCTGCCATCCATCGCCAGGCCGATCACATCGCCTTCAATTTGATTTTCCGCCATGCAACTGACAATATGGGCGTGATGATGTTGAACGCGGACTATTCTAACACCGGTAAGTTCTGCAGCGATCTTTGTCGAATAGTAGCCGGGGTGATAGTCGCAGGCAATCACTTGCGGGGTTGGATTCAGTAATTTTTTTCATCAAAGTTAGACTTTCCTGGAAAAAATCCCGCGCTTGCGGTGTTTCCATATCGCCAATGTGGGGACTCAAAAATGCAAAGTTGCCTTTCAAGACGCATTGTGTTGCTTTCATCTGCGGGCCCAGGGCCAGCACATCAGGAAAAGTATCTTTCAGGATAATAGGCTTGGGAACGAAACCGCGCGAACGCCTCATCAGTTGCTGTCTTCCTCCGGCGAACATAACGATGGAGTCATCACAGCGAACTAAAATATCACGATTGTGAATGAGAAAATAATCGGCAATTTCTTTTAATCGAGTTACCGCTTCCCGATTGCTGATGCAAATTGGTTCATCAACCTGATTTGCGCTGGTCATGACCAGCGCATCAAAATCTTTTTCCAAAAGCAAATAATGCAGCGGCGTATAAGGAAGCATAACGCCGAGGTTAGGAACACCGGGTGCCACCTGCCCGGAAATTGTGGTACCTTTTTTCTTTTTCAGCAGAACAATTGGCCGCTGCGGCGAGCTAAGAAGCTTCTCTTCTTCTTCATTAACGTCGGCAAAACGTTGCACATTTTCTAAGTTCTTGACCATGATGGCCATAGGCTTTTCTTCCCGAAACTTGCGTGAACGAAGTCTTCTTACTGCTTCGTCATTTCCGGCATCTGCACTCAGATGAAATCCTCCCAAACCCTTGATGGCTAAAATTTTGCCCTCTTTAAGCAAACCGATAGCAGTCTTTATGGGTTCAGCAGCGCCGACCTTATTGCCTGTCTCATCCAGGAGTTGAATTTGGGGGCCACACAAAGGGCAGGCATTGGGTTCAGCATGAAAGCGCCTGTTGGCTGGATTCTTATATTCAGCCCGGCACTGCGGACAAAGAGGAAAGCAGGCCATGGAAGTATTAATGCGGTCGTAAGGAATTGATTTAATGATTGTCAGCCGCGGGCCGCAATTGGTACAATTGATAAAAGGGATATCGGTAACGGCGGTCAAGGGGATCAAAAAGTTCTTTCAGGCAATCCGTACAAATGGCTATGTCCGGTGAGATGTGCACATCACTATCACCACGCCTTTCACTTTCGATAATCCGAAAATTATCATCCGGCTGTATGGCAATTTCCCCGGATGAAATATTCGTAACATCGGCCAGCGGCGGCAGCTCCTGACGAACCCCGGCCAGAAAAGAATCGATTGCCGCTACAGAGCCCTGGACTTCTACCAGAACTCCGTCCGGACGATTTTGGACAAAACCGCGCAAGCCGTTTTTGACAGCCAGGCGATAAATAAAAGGCCGGAAACCGACGCCCTGAACCACGCCGGAAAACAGATAACGAACTCTTTTCATAACTTTTTTATTGTGAAACTCCAATTCCGAAAGTGGAATCCGGCGAATAACCTAAAGGTCACACGTGCCGGACGTAGCGTATCGGAATTGGTGAGTTGAACAATCCCGCAACGCGGAGGGTAATGAGACTCAAACTTCGAAAGCAAATAACCTAAAGGTCACTATAGACGCATTGAAGTTTGTTAGTCGAATTATCCCGTATAAATGGGGTATGATAACCAGCAGCGAGATCGAGAAATGTTTCCGAAGCTTGCTTGGGGGTTCATACCCGTGATTTGTGGAAAGCATCTATGCGATCCGTAAGCCACTTAATCCAGCCATCAAGACCGACGCGGTCTTACAGGATACTTCAAATATTTTTAAATCTTTGTGCAGCGAAAGCGCATCTCGTTTTGCTTTTTTCAGATCAAAATCCACATAGGGCATCAGGTCAATTTTATTGATCAGGAGCGCTGCTGATTCCTGAAACATCAAAGGATATTTTGCCGGTTTGTCAGCGCCTTCCGGAGTGCTCAAGAGCATGATTTTGACATTTTCACCGATTTTGAATTCCGCCGGGCAAACCAGATTGCCGACATTTTCGACAATGAGCAGATCAATTTTGCTCAAATCAAAAGTCGGCAGAGCTTCCCGGATCATATTGCCGTCGATATGGCAGGCGCCGCCGGTATTGATCTGCACAACGGGAATGTCGAGTTTGGCAATACGATCGGCATCATAAGTATCCTGAATATCCCCTTCAATCACGCCGATTCTGATATTTATCTCTCAGTGCCAGAATGGTTCGTTCCACCAGAGATGTTTTTCCCGCGCCGGGCGAGCTCATCAGATTAATGACATATACTTTATTTTTATCGAACAGTTCTCTGTTTTCCGCGGCAATTCGATCATTGGCATCCAAAACATTTTTCACAACTGATACTTTCACTTTTATTACCTCCGTTAGTAATATTTATAATGGGTGGAGCAAGTACCTTCCGATGAAACCATGCAGGGCCCGATCGGATTCATAGGGGTACATAGTTTTTTAAACAACGGGCAATCCTGCGGAGCTTTTATACCGCGTAAAATATCGCCGCAGCCGCAGCCTTTGATTTCCGCCGAGTGAATATCGGGAATCTGAAATCTCTTCAAGGTATCGAAGGCGGCATAGATATCATTGAAAATCAGACCGCTCGTCCGGTATCGGATCCCAGGCCGCGCCATTCCACAGTTGCCGTATTGAAACATGGATTGCAGAAAATTCATGGCGCGGATATTTCCCTCAGGTCTGACGCCCCTCGCGTATTGAATTGCTACTTCTTTTTTGCCGCTTTCGATCTGGGACAAAATCATCCAGATACCTTCCATAATGTCCACCGGTTCAAATCCGGTGATTACGGCAGCCCGATTGGCTTCGGTGATCATCTTGTAAGCATCGGAGCCAATCATGGTGCTGACATGGCCCGGGCAAAGAAAGCCGTCGATATTCAGCAGTGGATCGGCAAGTAAAGCCAAAAGCGCAGGAGGCACAATCTTATGCACGGAAAAGACGGAAAAGTTTTTAATGCCTTTTTTGCGGCAGCTGCTCGACGGTGGCGGCAATTGTCGGCGCTGTTGTCTCAAAGCCGATGCCCATCATAATGACTTCTTTTTGCGGATTGGATTGAGCAAGCGCGATACACTCATCGGCGGATGAAACCACCCGGACATCAGCGCCTGCCGCTCGTCTTCTTCTGGAGGCTGTCGCCATTTGTGCCCGGGACTCTGAGCATATCGCCGAAAGTAGCAAATATCGTATTGGCCTGACCGGCTAAATAAAGAGCTATATCCACATCACGCGAGGATGTCACGCAAACCGGACAGCCTGGTCCGGAAATTAAATTGATGTTTGCAGGCAGGAGTTTTCTGATACCGAAGCGGCCGATGGCATAAGTATGGCTGCCGCAGATTTCCATAATGGTTACAGGACCGGCAATTGCATCGGCAGCTTTCCTGATTTTTGTTAAGAGTCCTGCCACCAGTGCAGGATCACGATACTCGTCAATATATTTCATTGTCGATAAGCTCTTGTAGCGCTGAGAGTTTTTCTTTAGCCGATTCTACATCTATCTTGTGAATGGCATAACCAGCATGGGTAATCACATAATCACCAACGATGACTGGTTCATCCACGATATCCAGGCAAACCTCACGTCTCGTTCCGCTGATGTCGATGATAGCGTAATTATCTTTGTCAATCGAGATGATTATTCCGGGAAATCCAATACACATAATAAATTCCTAACCCCGATAAACGGGATAAGTGCGTTAACGAAATTATTTTCTGCTAAAAATCGCAGAAAATAATTTCTAACTTACTAATCTACGTCCATTTCTAAAATTCGTAATTCTTCCGTACCGCCGGTTAAAATGACTTCTTCTCCGCCACAGTTTGGGCAGATGGCCGAATATGTTTCTACTTCTAAATCCTTTTCGCAGGAAAAGCAATGGATAACGGCGGGTAGAATTTGAAAATCCAGAGAGGCACTTTCAGCAAGTGTATTTTTTGCCTGCACTTCAAAAGCAAATTGTAAAGACTTCGACTCAATACAGGACAGGCGGCCAAAGGAAAGTGAAATGGAATTCACTTTACTGAAATGTTGCTTTGCCGCGTATTCCTGAACGATATTTAAAATAGATTCGGCTAAATACAGTTCATGCATTCTCTCTTCTTTCCAAAGCTCACATTCAATTTGGATAATTCTTCCAGAAGAAATTTTTCCATCACCGGAAACTTCTCCTGCATTACAGGAGTCATTTCCATATTCATATCGCCGTAATCCTGCGGGACAATGCATAAAAATAATGTTTCCGGCAATTCGTCCATCAGTTCCACTTTAAATAAGACATCAAAAAAAGTAACTTCATGAGCCGTTGTGGGAGGCGGCATGTGCGCCTGCATTTCCTGAGTATTAAAGCGATAAATAGAACCGGGTGTATCCTTCGCCTTCAAAACATCGATCACAATCAAATTATCGCAACTGCAAATTATATCCAGCAGCGCATATCCCAGTGTGCCGCCATCAATAATGCTGACATTTTCCGAAGGTTTATAACGCTGAGAAAACCAGCGAATGAAATGAACACCGAAGCCCTCGTCCCCGAGCAGAATATTCCCTACGCCCAGGATCGTGACCTTTTCCTTCTTTTCAGTCATAATGTGTAATCTCAATATATGACTGTTTATCAACAGCCCATTAAAAAACAAGAGGGGAGAATTGCTATATCTCTCCCCTCTCGAAAAAAACAATAGTTATTCCGGTTACTCTTTTATCCTTTTGAACTTTGTTCCTCCGATCATGGACGAAACCGTACCTTGTTTAAGAACAGCGTCATACCAGAAGGCCATGTATATGTGAACGACGATGAACAGGATGAACAGCCAGGTAAAGATGTGGTGAATGTAGCGAACCACGGCCAGGCCGCCCATCAGATTCTCTACCGGTTTCAGCACGAAGTATGCCACCGATGTCAGACCGGCATGGTATCCGGCCCCCATCAGGATCAGCCCCGTGACGAGTATGACGACGACCATGAACCAGCAACCGCTATAGGCCAGAGCCTGCATGGACCCGTATAGGTACTTCTGTTCCGGATGTCCCTTGATCAGCAGATAGAATTTAATCTGCTCGATCGTGGCATTTCATATCCGTCCAGGCGAGGAAATCCCTCCAGTCCGCATGAAAACTGGAGAAGAAGGCCAGATAAAGCCGCCAGAGGGACAGAAAGATGAGAAACACGCCGAACAGGATATGGACAAAACGCACATTGCCCATGAAAAATTTGTATACAGTTTCTCCTTTGGATATCGTAAATGGATCGGCAATATAGAAACCGGTCACAATCAACACGAATATCGAGACCGCCACTGCCCAGTGGTTGATCCGCATGGAGGCAGACCACTCTTTGACACCTAGATATTTTTGCGAATATTTTTGCATGGTCACCTCCCCTTAAGCCACTTTAAATTTTTTGATCTCATTCGTTTTCGGATCGATAATATGCACTGCGCAAGCCATACACGGATCAAACGAATGGATCGTCCGGATAATTTCCAGCGGCTGATCTACTTTTGCCAGTTTCGTTCCGATCAAGGATTCTTCATAGGGACCGCGTAAGCCCGCTTTATCACGGGGTGAGCAGTTCCAGGTTGAAGGAACAACGGCCTGATAGTTGGAAATAACTTCGTTTTCGATTTTGATCCAGTGACCGAGAGCGCCGCGCGGCGGTTCCGTCATGCCGCGCCCTTGCGCCGGTTTCTTGGGAACATCGCAGCGTGTCCAGGTACGGGTGTCGCCTTTCTTGATATTTCCGATCAGTTCATTCACCCATCCTTCGGTATTGTCCGCGACCAGCTTGGTTTCCAAAGCGCGCGCCGCCGTTCTGCCTAACGTGGAGAAAAGAACGGTTGCGGGCAGTCCGGTTGCTTTCAGTGTGGAATCGATAAGCGGTTTAATGTCCTTATCACCCTGAGCATAGCCGACAACCATACGAGCCAATGGACCTACTTCATAAGGTTTGTTGTCGTAACGGGGTGCTTTACACCAGGTATATTTTTCATTGCCCTTTGACATTGCCGTTCTTGTCATAGCCGGTATATTCGGGATCGGTTGTTCCGTTGATAAGGATGCTGCGGTTCTTTACCTTTGTACCAGGAATGAGTTACTTCTTCGGTAATTTTTTCTTCATCCAGTTTCAGCGGTTTGGCCAGATTTCTGTCTTTGACAATTCCGCGCGGGAAGAGCAGTTTATTCCAATCATCATCCAGAGGGAATCCGCCGTAAGAAAGATAATTCTTCACACCGCCGCCGATACCTTTCAGGCCTTCATCTTTATAGTAAGTAGCAGCCAGAAGAACGTCCGGCAGATAAGCTGTTTCGATAAAGTTTTTCATTTCCTTGAAACGGAACAGATATTGTCCCATACGTTCGGCATCAAATAAATCCATGCCCGAAGTAATACCGCCGACAACCAGTGACTGCGGATGAGGATTCTTTCCGCCCAGGATAGCCATCATCTGGGCGCCGACTTTGGAAATCTGCCAGGGCATCAAGATAATGGGAAAGAATGATTAAATTGGCTTCCGGCGGCAGTTTGTAGGATGGATTTCCCCAGTAGGCGTTGGCAAAGGTCCGAGACGGCCGGATTTGACAAATTTGGTAAGTCGTTCCTGAACGGCTTTGTAGTGAGTTGCCGAACAATTGTAAGGATTGGGGCTGTATGCTTTGGCCATTTCCACTGCTTTTTTCGGATTAGCCGAAAGAGCGCTGACAACATCCACCCAGTCCAGACCATGCAGATGATAAAAATGCATGATGTGATCGGTTAGATAGAGAGATGCGCTGATTAAATTACGGGCAATTCTGGCATTGGGCGGCGGTTTGATGCCGAAAGCATCTTCGCAGGCCAGAATGCTGGCTTCGTAATGTACATAAGTACAGACGCCGCAGAAACGCTGGACGATCAAACCGGCATCACGCGGGTCGCGGCCTTTTAAAATGGTCTCAATACCACGCCAGAGTGTAATGCTGCTCCAGGCGTCTTTGATAACATTGTTGTTATCAACTTCTACTTCAATTCTTAAATGTCCTTCAATCCTGGTGATTGGATCGACAATAATTCTTTTAGTCATACGTTATTCCTCCGTCCGGTCGTCTTTATGAGATGTGGGGGCCGTTTTAAAAAAATCGCTTTGGCGGTGCCTGACTGCACTCGCTATCGCATGAACTGCAACTCCGGCTACAGCTGCACCTGTTAAAACGATGCCGATAGTATCAACTGTTTTTTCTCCACCGCCATATAGTTTTATCACTGAGTGGTTTTTCCAATGGGGCCATGGTATCCCAGAATGCCGGTTCGGTACAACCGATGCAGCCATGACCGGCCATAACCGGCCAGGAAATTGCGTCATTGAAGCGAACTTTAGCGCAGTTGGCATAAGTATAAGGACCTTTGCAGCCCATTTTATACAAACACCAGCCTTTGAGCGCACCTGTATCGCCCCATTCTTCGACAAATTCCGACGCATCATAATGCGACCTTCTTTCACAATAATCATGAATACGCTTTCCGTAAGCCCAAACAGGTCTTCCCAAAGAATCCAACGGGGGCAGAGAACCAAACATGAGATAGTGGAGCAGTGTACCGGTGAAATTAACAGCGTTGGGCGGACAACCGGCGATATTAACCGTACTGATTCCTAATGCCTTACTGATACCAACAGAATCGGTAGGATTGGGATTGGCTGCCTGAATATTTCCGTAACAGGAGCAGGCGCCGATACAGACAACAGCAGCAGCTTTCGAAGTAACTTCCTTGGCTACTTCGAATGCCGGTTTTTCCTTTGGGGCCAAGTGTAAGATATTTTCCGTTCAACCCTCTGGGTAAGGCGCCTTCGATGACGCAAATGAACTTACCGGCAAAATCATTAATGGCTTTTTCCAGATTTTGTTCCGCCTGATAACCGGAAGCCGCCATCAGTGTTTCATGATATTCCAGTGAGATGGTTTCCAGCAGAATAGTCATCAACATTGGGATAAGAAGAACGTAAGAATGCTTCAGAGCAGCCGGTGCATTCGGCAAAATGCAGCCACACCACAGGAAGGCGGCTGAAATTTTCGGCAGCTTTGGCCACCATCGGACGGAAAATCGGCGGAAGCATCAAAGCTGCAGTCATCGCCGATGTCCATTTAATGAAATCTCTTCGACTGAACACCGTGCTCCTTTAAAATTTCCTGAAAATCTTCCTTTGGTTCAGGTAAATCTTTTTCAATTTTTTCCATGTGAACCTGACAATGCTTCATCAAGTCTCTGTACTGCTTGTCGATCATTTTCTTGTATTCGGAATTATTCCCTTTTGCCATACTTCCCCCTTTCATTTGATCTTTCGGCATATCACTTTTATTGAAACATGCCGGTATTGTCATCATTTGTTTTCTTTTTGTTCGGGTACCTGCGCCGGTTCATCGACGGACTTTTTGAAATTCCGGATGGCTTTGCCGATTGCTCCGCCGATTTCCGGGATTTTACCGGGCCCGAAGATAATCAAGGCAATAACCATTATAATTATTAATTCCTGCAAACCTACCCTAGGCATAAATAATCCCCTTTGCTTTTATGTCGCAAATATTCAATATTTTTTCAAGCCTTTGATAAAAATGTTTAAACTGTCTCTTACCATTGAGTGAATCCTATCCGCACGTTTCGCCGGATTGCCCATGAAGAGATAAAGAGAAATAATACCGTTGAATAGACCCCATATCGCGTTTTGTGCCTGCCGGAGATTGATTGCCGGCGCGAACTCACCGGAATCAATACCCTTTTGAATTATTGTGGAAATAACCTTAATATTTTCATTTGTCGTCCGGATGAGCTCGGCGTTTTGTTCTTGCGTAAGATTCATCTGCTCGGTTTGCAGCATGAAAGTCATAAGTATTCTGAATAACTCATTATGATCTAAAAAATAATTAATGTAGATCTGCGAAAATTCCAGCAAAAGTTCCGCAGCCGACGCTTCTTTGGTGGAAAATATTTTAATGTTTTTATTAAGTTCGATATTGTCGGTAATCAAAACTTGGGCGTAGATCTCTTCTTTGGAGTCAAAATAAAGATAAATCGAACCTTTACTGACTCCAGCCTTGGCCGCGATACTATCCACGGTTACGAATTTGAAACCCCGATCAAAGAAAAGCTTTCTTGCCGCTCTTAAGATTGTGTTTTTCTTATTTTCTTTTTCTTTTTTCTTTTTTTCCGGCGAGCCCAAAATAGATATTCCTCCTTAGTTAAAGTGACGAATATTTGTTTTCGGTATTTCTCCCTGACTCTTGGTCACAAATTCGTATATTAATATCAGGGCTATGTCAAGAAAAAATTCCCGATTAGTATGGACTGAATTTATCTTATGAAAATTGCTTACTTAAGCTTTTGAAGTTCCCGAATGAGGTCTTCCAGAGGCGGTCGTTTGTTGATATTATGGACGTCAATATAATGGATGGCATCTTTTGTCCTAATCTTAACCTTTAAAATACTATCCGCAGGCTTTAATTCCCCGGAAATGCAAATATTATTTTTATAATCCATCCCTGTCTTAAAAGTTAATTGCGGGACATTAAATGGCGGACTGCTTTTTCCAATCCATCCAAAGAAAGTTCAAACATCGGGAATATTTTTTCGATATTTTTTATTGTCCAGGTATAAGGCCAGTCCACTTGCGCGACAGGATTCAGCCAGACGGCATGGCGGAAAGTTTTGGCCAGCATTTTCAAATATTCAATGCTGGGCTGTAAATAATTCTGGTTAAAGTAAATGGCTCCATTGGGATTCATCAATTCATAAGGCGCCATGGAGGCGTCGCCGACGATAATCAAGCGTGTTTCCGGATCGCTGCGTAACAAAATCTTCCACCAGCACCGGTTTTTTGTGGCGTTCGGGATCCTGCCAGACGTTTTTATAAATGGTGTTGTGGAAATAATAAATCTCCAGTTCTTTGAACTGAAACTGGCGTAATGAAAAAGAACCTGAACAAGTTCCACATAAGGATCCATAGACCAGCCGCCGTTATCGATAAACAGCTTCACTTTCAGGCGGTCGGCAAGCCGGCGGTCAAAAACAATTTCAATTTCTCCGGCATTGCGCATCGTTTGATAAATGGTTTTATCGATATTGACAATATCCTGCGGTCCGGATGGTGTAAGATGCTTGAGCCTTTTCAGAGCTTCGCCGATTTGCGAAGCGGTAATCGGCCCTTCCTGTGAATAATCGCGGTAACGCCGTTCCATAGCCACTTTAATCGCCGATTTGTTTTGCGAAGTACCGCCCACGCGCATACCGCCCGGATGATCGCCCGAATGGCCGACCGGTGAAGTACCGTTCGTGCCGATCCAGCGATTTCCTCCGTGATGCGCTTCCGTTTGTTCTTTCAGGCGCTCCAGGAAATAATCCAGCAATTCTTCCGGCGTCATTTCTTTGAGTTCTTCTTCCGGCACGCCGAGCGCTTCGGCCATTGCGCCCGGATCTTTGAGCCATTCGGAAAGCAGTGCTTTGGCCAATTCGGTAAGCTCCGCTTCCGTCGGATCAATTTCCACTACTCCGTGAAAGGCTACGGCAAAAACCTTATCGTAAACATCGAAATAGCGTTCGCTTTTCACCAGCAAAGAGCGGGCAGCAATGTAAAAATCTCCAAGGAACGGACAAGCCCCATGCCCAAGGCTTTTTGCAGGCGCAAAAAAGACGTGGGAGAAACGGGAATCCCTTTATCGCGTAGCATATAGAAAAAATTTACGAACATAATTTTTTATATCTTACCTTACATTAAATTATTGGCTGGCGGCCAGATAAAAATCATTGCTCTTTTTGAATAGCACTCCCAGATAAGGAACATTGCCCGCTTTTAGATTCTTCAACTGGAAATCGGTATCGGCCTGCAGGGCGCGAATCCAGTTAATCAACTCGCGCGTCGCCGGTTTTTTCTCGACGCCGCGAACTTCCCGCAACCGGTAAAAAGTATCGAGACACGCCGCCGTCAGATCATTGTTTAAATCGGGAAAATGCACTCCGATAATCTGGCGCATCAAGTCATGATCGGGAAAAGCGATGTGATGAAAATTACAGCGGCCCAGGAAGGGATCGGATAAATCTTTTTTCGCATTGGAAGTGATGATAATCACCGGCCGGTTTTTGGCGGAAATTGTTTTATCAATTTCGATAATATCGAATTGCATTTGATCGAGAATATCCAGCATATCGTCCTGAAAATCGGTATCCGCTTTGTCAATCTCATCAATCAAAAGAACGACTTTTTTTTCCGCAGCAAAGGCCTGGCCGATTTTTCCCATCTTGAGGTATTCTTCGATATTGCTGACGTCGCGATTCGAATCGCCAAAACGGCTGTCATTGAGACGGGTTAAGGTATCGTATTGGTAAAGAGCATCGATCAATTTCATGCTGGATTTAACGTTGAGAACAATCAACGGCATATGCAAACTTTCCGCAATGGCATGCGCCAGCATTGTTTTTCCTGTGCCCGGTTCTCCCTTGAGCAAAAGGGGCATTTCCAGAGCCATAGAAATATTCACAATTTTAGCCAATTCCTCATCAAGAACGTACTGTGATGCCCCGCGGAATTTAGCGGGGTGGTGATCTGGTATCATAATAAATTAACTCCTTAATATTTTTATTCTTCGAACACTTACCCTGCAGGGAAATTTGTCGTATACTGAGCATGTCGTATGGCAATTTCACCTCTTTGTCATTCCGGTGAAAAACCGGGATATATATACAATGCAAACACGTACAGCAATAGACCCAAAACAATAAAACTGAACAGAGTATAGAGTTTCATTATCAATGTATTATCGGTAAATCTTTTCCTCATGATTTTATAAATAACTATGTCCGCGACAATAAACGCTCCAACAAAAGCAATGAACAGGTAGAAGATTTTTGGTGGCGCTGCCTGTCTATATATGTTGAGAAGAAATACTGAAGCACCAATTAAAAAGATAATAAAAATGACCGCGCTGATTTTTTTCATATAGCTCTGCTTTCTTTATTCCTTTAGGAACAGCCCTTTTCTCCTATTTAAACTTTATCCTCTAAGTAGAACCGCCAGGAGCAAAACCACTCGGCTGGGTGCTCATCGGGCGGGCAGCCGATGCACTTAGTCTTAATGCGGCTATCGATGGTTTCGGCGAATGTCCGGTATTCGACAAGTCCTGCCGATTTGCAGGGATAATCTGTGAGTCCCTTGCGCTTTCTGGCTGATTGTACACGGCAGTCATTCATTTGAAAAATGATGCTTTGTTCCGTATCATCAATGATGCTTTGCATATTTATACAGGCATAAAGACGAAAGCGCAGCGCTTTTTTCAAGCCTTCCAATCCCGCTGACTCCGGAAGTTGAAGAAATTTCTTAATGGATGAAGCCTCGAAGGGAGAAAACCGCGCCCAGCAAGAATCATTGCAGCGTTTTGCTTCCCACAAATCATAATGAGACTCAACGGTCTGAAACCAGACGCCATCGGAGGCGAGCCAATTTTTGCTGAGTTCCTCCATGATCTTTAATAAATCCGCTTTATCCTTGGAAAGCAGGGCTTCGGGAATCGAATCTTTGATTTTGAAGCCGAATATTTCGGAGAGTCTTTTGATTTGAAGGGGATAGCTTTTCTGCCAGGCTTCATTCATAATTTCCAGAGCCTTGGGCATACCCAACTGATGCTCCACCTCACCAAACCAGAGAGCGTGATGGACGATAGTGCGATGAAGCAAGTCCATTATCAGCTTCGCCATTTCATTCCGGTTCAATTCTTCAGGTTTTTCGGCACTGGCAGTCATATGGTCTTCTACTCTAGTTACTGCTTTTATCATGTTTTGGATAAAATTATAAGTATTATAGCTTGAGACATAATCAATTAGCTCACAACTTCCGCTGAAACGGTTAACAACTAACAACAAAAGTTATTGCCGGAAGGACATAGAGTGAAGGAGAAGAAGCCTCTCTGTTTTTAGCAAAGAGCGGCAGCTTCAGCCAAGAAATCCGGGCAAAGGCCGCCGGAAACGATTTTCCCTTCTTCCATTAAAACTACGCGAGAACAAGTTTGACTAATTAAATCCAAATCGTGAGTGGCAATAATTTTAGTCATCTCCAGCATATTCAACAGTTTGATCAAAGCGCGCCGGTGTTTGGGGTCCAGGTTGCTGCTTGGTTCATCCAGAACGAGAATTTGCGGATTCATAGATAAAACCGTAGCAATGGCAATTCGTTTTTTTTCTCCCGACGCTTAAATGATGCGCTGATCTCTTAATAGATGCCAGCATGTCCACTTCTTTCAGCGCTTTTTTAACGGATTTCTCCACGTCCTGTCTGGGCATTCCCATATTTATCGGCCCGAAGCTGACATCGTCAAACACTGTGGGCATAAAAAGCTGGCTGTCAGCGTCTTGGAAAACTAATCCGACCATACTTCGAATCAAGGGAAGATTTTTATCGGTTAAATCCTTACCCAAAACACTAATCTCTCCGCGTCCCTGCAATATACCGTTGAAATGAAGAAGGAGAGTGGATTTACCCGCGCCATTCGCGCCTACTATTCCCAGTGATTCGCCGCGCTGAATTTCCAGATTTATATCCGAGAGAGCTTTTGTGCCGTCCGGATAAGAATAATGCAGATTTTTTATGCTGATGATTTTATTTTCCAAGGAAATTATCCAGAAGTTTAATGCTGACTAAAGCCAAGAATATATTAAAAAGAAAAGCCAGATCGTATCTTCTTAATTCGAAATTATGTGATTGCTGGAAAGTTCCGTCAAACCCACGGGAACGCATTGCGAGATAAACTCTTTCGCCCCGCTCATATGACCTGATAAAAAGTGTGCCGAGCATGTCGGCTAGTGCTTTTAAATGAAGCCAGCGGGAACCGCCGGCGCGGCGCGATTTCATCGCTTGCCACATTTTCATGGCTTCATCTTCTATTAAAAAAATATAACGATACATAAAAGATAAAATCATGATAATTAATTGGGGAAATTTCAAATCTTCCAGCGCCGCCAGTAGCTGCGGAAAAGGCGTGCTGGCCGTAAGTAATGTGAGGCAGGCAACAGAAAAAATGCCTTTGATCAAAACACTTTGAAACATTATCCATCCGGCAGCGGAGACATTTGCCTGAAAAGTACCGATTTGGAACAGCGTTATGGTTTCTCCCTGCTGCCAAAAAGGCAGGAAAAGCGCTGTCATCAAAATAAAGGGGGCAATCACCAGGCATCGTTTGAAGATATAACTTATCGGTATTTTAGAGAATGCAATGAGTGTGAGCAGTAATAAGCCATACAGTGCAAAACTTAGAACGGAACCGGGCGCGGTAAAGATGACGAAAAAAATGAAGGCAAAGAAACTGACGATTTTAGTTCTGGCATCAAGACGGCTCAACATACTGTCAATGTGACTATGTTCATCAATAAATGAATGATTCATCTTCAATCCTTCGTTCTTTTTAAGCAAGATAGCCAACCCATAGCCAATTCCAAAGATAACCAATGTTCCGAGGAGGCCCGATATGGCAGTCGCCATTTTTTCATTTTTCAGTCCCGGAAATATATAATCAGGGATAAGCGATTTGAAAACGGAGCCCTGCTCGCCTTTGACAATAAATCCATGATCATGAGCGACTTTTTCCAAGCCATCAGGTAAGGTTGAGGCCAGCGGCGACAGGAAAAACGCTACAATTACCGCGATGATAAGTCCCATAACAATGTCTTTTCTATTCATAATTTATTAATTTCTTCTGCAAATCCGTAAATTAAATCCGGCCTTACTTTTTGCACAAAACTAAGAACAGCGACCGTGATTATTGCCTCCCCCACACCGATCAACGCATGTATTCCCGCCATAGCCGGAAGAACAATGCCCAGAGGCGATGTTCCGGAAATGGCCAGTTCCAAAGCGCAGAAAACCGCGGCCAGCACTACGGAAAACCAGGAAGCGACAGCAGCTCCGATAACAAAACCTTTTTTACTGCCGAATATTTTATGGAGAACATTAAAAATAACGTAGCCTCCGAGCGTTCCAATAATGGCCATATTGAAAATGTTGGCTCCGAGGGCCAAGAGGCCTCCATCCTGAAAAATTAGACACTGAAAAATCAATACACAGGTAAGAACTACCGCGCCGGCATAAGGCCCAAGCAATACAGCCGCCAACACTCCACCTAACAAGTGGCCGGAGGTGCCGCCGATAACGGGGAAGTTAATCATCTGCGCAGCGAAGACAAAGGCAGACATGATGCCCATTAAGGGCACCATTTTGTCTTTGAGCATGCCGGCCGTTTTTTTCAAGCAATAGCCAATTGTGCCGGTTGAAATTACCCAGGCCGGAGCCCATGTATTTGTGGCTAAAAAGCCATCGGGTATATGCATTAGTTTGTTTACTGCCCTTCTGTGTTATCAGGCTAAATCCTTTCCTTTTGTAGCCATCATAAAACCGGCATGTTTTACACTTTTGACCGATTTTAGCTTCATAAAAAGCTTTTCGATTTCCGTTGATTTGCCTCTGGTGACAATAATTTCAAAGCAATTGTGATGATCAAGATGAATGTGCTGCGTCGAGAGAATGCAGTCGTGATGATCATGCTGGATATCCAGAACTTTGTTGACCAGTTCCCTTGTATGATGATCATAAACCAGAGTTACCGCACCGGTAACTTCTTTGTTCTCCATCCATTCTTTCTTGACCAATTCTTCCCGGATTAAATCGCGGACTGCTTCGGAACGATTTGTATATTTATGCTGTTTTATATGCCGGTCAAATTTATTTAAAAGGTCATCTTCCAGCGATACGCCGAAACGAACCAGATTGGACATAGATTTCCTCCCGCTGATTTAGCGTGACACGAATATATAAAAAATATTACCAAAAGGTCAAGATATATTTTGGCCGATGATATTAAATAGCCTACGATATGAATTAAAGCTTGCGTCATCGGCAGAAATAGATATTCGTTCGCATGCCGTCTTTCTCTTTAATTAACGACTTTTTACTGTTTTTAAATAAGTTTAAATATGTCTTGACTTTACTTGATATTACACATAGTATCACTTTCAGTTTCGTGTATTTGTTCTATGTGAGCAGAGAGGCGCGGAATAGAGAGTTGAATTTAGACATTTTGAAGTACAAAGGTAAGCCGCCATGTTCTTTAGAGTCTTGGCGGTTTTTTTTGATTCTGTCATTGTGTTGGTTCGACTTGGAAATTTTAAG
The DNA here is from genome assembly GCA_963753975.1 of uncultured delta proteobacterium. Classification (GTDB taxonomy): domain Bacteria; phylum Desulfobacterota; class Syntrophia; order Syntrophales; family Smithellaceae; genus UBA4810. Next base: position 759,150 of record CAVWEH010000005.1, on the reverse strand, counting down.
AAAGGAGGATACTACACAATGTCAGAAGGCAAAGTAAAGTGGTTCAATGAACGCAAAGGCTTTGGTTTTATCGAGCAAGAAGGCGGCGCGGATGTGTTTGTTCATTTCAGCGCGATTCAAGCCAGTGGTTTTAAGACCTTAGCTGAAGGCCAGCAGGTAAGCTTCGATGTTAAAGAAGGCAAAAAAGGCCCCGAAGCTGAAAACGTCAAAGCTGTTTAAGCATAAACGTCATGGCAAAAAGGAAGCGCTCCGGTGCATGAAAATTGCGCTGGAGCGCTTTTTTTATTTCTCAGCTTCATAACTGCCTCATTTTCATTCCTCCACAGACGTTAATCCAGCCCCAATTACATTAATATAACTTGACAAAAACCAAACATTTGAGTTAGTTGCCTTCTAGTTTTTGCAGGCAATTATTCTTAATTATTCCATGCGGTAATACGAGGAGGCGGGTAGTGTATTTCTCCAAAGAAATGCAGGAAGCTTCATTGAAGCTCACTAAAAAATGGGCGGATGAAGTAAAAAAAGCGCTGAAGAACAACCCCGATCAGAAGGAACGCTTTTCCACGGTTTCGGATGCCGAAATCAAGAGGCTCTACACACCGGAAGATATAAAAGATATTAATTTTGCCCGGGATATCGGTGTTCCGGGAGAATTTCCATATCTGCGCGGCAATCAGGTTACCGGCTACCGCGGGCGCTTCTGGACGTTCCGCATGTTTTCCGGTATGGGCAGCGCGCAGGATACCAACCACCGCTGGCACATGCTTCTGCGTGAAGGGCAGACGGGGCTCAGCACCGCTTTTGATTTTCCGACGCTTATGGGCTACGACAGCGATTCGCCCAAAGCACTGGGTGAAGTGGGCAAGTGCGGCGTGGCCATAGATACCCTGGAGGATTTTCTGGCTCTTATGGAAGGAATTCCTCTGGACGAAGTTACCACTTCCATGACGATTAACCCTCCGGCAACTATTTTATGGGCAATGTATTGCGCGACAGCGGATATCAGAGGTGTTCCGCTTGCCAAAATCGGCGGCACCATTCAAAACGATATGCTCAAGGAATTCATCGCGCAAAAAACATTTATGTGTCCGCCGGAGCCTTCGGTAAAGCTCATCAGCGACACCGTCGAATTCGGCACCAAGTATGTTCCACGCTGGAACACCATCAGCATCAGCGGTTATCATATTCGCGAGGCCGGCTCCACCGCCGTGCAGGAGTTGGCTTTCACGATCCGTGACGGCATCGAATATGTGGAAGACGTTATTCGCCGCAAAAAATTGGATGTCGACGATTTTGCTCCGCGGCTGTCTTTCTTTTTTAATTCGCACATCGATTTTTTTGAGGAGATCTGTAAACTGCGGGCGGCGCGGCGCATGTGGGCAAAAATTATGCGCGACCGCTTCCATGCCCGGAATCCCCGTTCACTATGGCTGCGCTTCCACACGCAAACTGCCGGATGTTCGCTCGCCGCTCAACAGCCTTATAATAATGTAGTGCGCACGACCGTGGAAGGATTGGCTGCAGTCCTGGGCGGCACCCAGTCTCTGCATACCAATTCTTTAGACGAAGTTTTCTGCCTGCCTTCCGAACATGCCGCGGAAATTGCATTACGCACACAGCAAATTCTGGCCGAAGAAACCGGAGTCGCCAATACCATCGATCCTCTGGCCGGCTCTTATTTTATCGAAACTCTGACCAATGAAATCGAAGAAGCCGCGTGGGACTACATTCATAAAATTGATGACATGGGCGGAATGATTGCCGCCATAGAAAAAGGTTTTCCGCAAATGGAAATTGCCGAGTCTGCTTACAAATTTCAGCGGCAGTTGGAGACCGCTGAAAAAATCATGGTCGGCGTGAATAAATATGCGAGCAACAATCAACATTCCATTCCGCTCGTGGAGATTGACGAGAAAATCGGCGAGGAACAAATAAAAAGGCTGAGAGACGTGCGCCGCAAGCGCGACAGCCGCGCCGCTAAAAAGTCGCTGGATAACATAAAAAATGCCTGTAAAAAAGGCGAAAACGTCATGCCGCACTGCATCGAAGCGGTGAAAAATCTGGCTACCTTGCAGGAAATATGCGACATCTACCGCGAAGTTTATGGAGAATACAGAGATCCAGGACTGTATTAGTAATGAGACTCGCTGAAAACGAACACCGTGAAGTTTGAAGCGTTAGTCGAATTATCCCGCAGCGAAAGCTGTCGGGATGAAACTCAGATATTGCAAACGCAGTACAGCAATATCTGCTAGTTGCATTGATCCCGTGGCCGAAGGCCATCGGGAATGTTCCAAAGTCGCTATAGTATTTTAAGGAGATATCTATGCCGGAAAGAAAAATTCGTGTGATGGTTGCCAAACCGGGGCTTGACGGCCACGACCGCGGCGCCCGCGTTCTGGCGCGGTGTTTCCGCGATGCCGGATTCGAAGTCGTCTATACAGGCTGTCATCAAACACCGGAACAAATCGCGGCGGCCGCAATTCAGGAAGATGTCGACCTAGTTGGTTTGAGCTGTCTTTCCGGTGCGCATCGTCTGCTCTTTCCGCGTGTTGTCGAAATCTTGCGCGAAAAAGGCGCATCCGACATTACGGTGATCGGCGGCGGCATCATTCCCGAACAGGATTTTTCCCTGCTATACGATTCCGGCATCAAAGCGATTTTTACTCCCGGCGCTTCGCTTGATTCTATTGTGGAATGGATTAAGACGAATATAAAAACGCACTAAAGCTCCGTTAAACGGCAAGTAAAAATGGATTCCATTATTAAAAAAATCTGCGGCGGCGATGTCCGTCTGGCCTCCCGCCTGATCAGGGATATTGAAGATAAGATTCCCGAAGCTAAAGCAAAAATTAAAAAACTATACCCCCATACCGGCAAATCTTTCATCATCGGAATAACCGGCGCGCCGGGCGCGGGAAAAAGCACGCTGACCAACGCGCTCATTGCCGAGTTGCGCAAGAAAAATAAAACCATCGGCGTCCTGGCCGTTGATCCGACCAGCCCCTTTACCGGCGGTGCTATCTTAGGCGATAGAATCCGTATGCAGCGCCATGCCGAAGATGCCGGAGTTTTTGTCCGGTCGCTTGCCACCCGCGGTGCACTGGGCGGCCTGTCTCAGGCGGCGGGCGATGCCATTCACGTGATGGAAGCGATGGGCAAAAATATAATTATTGTCGAAACAGTAGGCATCGGTCAGCAGGAAATCGACATTATCAATCACGCGCACAGCGTCGTTGTCGTGCTTGTTCCCGGAATGGGCGATGAAATTCAGACGATGAAGGCAGGACTTATGGAAATAGCCGATATCTTCGTCATCAACAAAGCCAATCGCGCCGGTGCCAAGCAATTGCAAATGGAATTGACCTCGATGCTCAATTTGGCGTCCAAAGCCGCCGACGGCTGGCAGCCGCCTATTGTCAATATTGGTGATGCTTTTGAGCCGACAACATTCGCTGCAAGCGCCGCCGAGCTGGCGCAAAAAATCGAAGAGCATCATATTTATCTGCAGCAAAGCGGCAAACTCACCGAGCGGATGCACAGGAAAGCTATGGCGGAAATAAACGATGCGCTCTTCGCCTGTCTTCTGGAGCCGGTTTTAAACTCGCTTGCCGAAAGCGGCGAACTCACGAGCTTTGCCGAAATAATAAGAAGCAGAAAAGCCGATCCTTATTCCGTGGCGGAAGAAATTGCTCAGCGGTTTTTTAAAAAACAGGATAAAAAATGAAGACAGCGAAAAGCAAAAAAAAGTCCATTTCCAAAACCGTGAAGAAAGCGAAATCCCCGGCCGCAAAAAAAACTAAAAAGAAAGCCGGCAAAACAGACAAAGGCTTGGTCGTAGTGATCACGGGCAACGGCAAGGGGAAAACGACCTCCGCTTTCGGCCAGGCACTGCGCGCCATCGGGCAGGGTTATCGCGTTTTTATTCTGCAATTTATGAAGGGAAGAAAATACGGCGAAATCGTCGCCGCGGAAAAATATCTTCCCCGTTTAACCGTCCGCATGTCGGGGTTGGATAGCTTTGTCATGCGCGACAATCCCGCGGCTGTCGACATTGAATTGGCACAAAAGGGATTGGACGTCGCTAAAAAAGCAATCGTGAGCGGCAAATATGATATGGTTATTCTCGATGAAATCAACGTAGCGCTGGATTTTAAACTAATCGCTCTGCCGGAGGTCATCGAGCTCATTAAAAATAAACCGCCTGCTCTTGATATAATCTTAACCGGTCGTTATGCCCCGCCGGAAATAATTGAGCTTGCCGATACCGTAAGCGAAGTCCAAGAAGTGAAGCATCATTATAATAGGGGCATAAAAGACCGCGCCGGCATTGAATACTGATACCAATTTGCTATCTGATCGATTTGAAGACAGCTCAATTCCAAGCAAAAAAGACATTGATAAGCAGGCGGCATCTGCAACATGTTTTCTGAACTCTGTGACAATGTATTTCTGGGACAGAATCATGACGATAACCGGCAATACCCATTATTTTATTAATGAACTATTAATGAAAAATCGCTTGCCCTGTTCTTTAAATCACTGTAAGTAAAATATAGAGACAAGAAATAGGAGGTGAAAAGATAATGCGAGGTCTTCTCCAGCCAATGCATCTTTTGTTGATACTGGCTATCGTTCTGATTATTTTTGGTCCCGGTAAGCTTCCTGAATTAGGAAACTCCATCGGCAAGGCTATAAGAGGTTTTAAAAAGGCCTTGGAAGGGGAGGAATACAAACCGGACGATGCCGCAGACACAAAAAAAATTGAAAATAAATAATAATATATAGTTCGGTTTAGAAGTATGTTCGATAGTAAAAAAATTCATTCATACCTTTTATTTTGGTGTCACTGTGCGACAGGCCACCCGATGTACAGAAATACATGAACAAACCTTTGAATAAAAGCCTCATCCTCAAGATTTTACTTCTCATCCTGTTTCTTATTGCGGCAGTCGATCTGTTCTTTACCTATCATTATTACAATTATTTTACATATTATAATCAAAAACTGATTGCTTTTATCGAATCTTTTCATCCGTACGATGATTTTGTTTTCATCATTATTCAGGCCTTTCAGGTATTGGTCGCGGGAGTAATTCCTGCCGAAATTTCTGGATTCGTTGGCGGCTATTTGTACGGCCCCGTAGTGGGGATAATTTATTCCACAATTGGTCTTAGCATCGGTTCCTGGTTGGCCTTTATTCTTTCCAGGATATACGGATTGCCACTAGTAAGAAAGATGGTAAAACCCCAACTTATGGAAAATTACGATCACCTCATAGAAGAGCGAGGTCCTCTAGCTTGCTTTATTCTTTTTCTGATTCCCGGATTTCCCAAGGCAGCTCTTTGTTACATAATAGGTTTAAGTCGGATGAATATCTGGACATTTATAGGTATCTCGACTGTTGGCCGGCTATTTGGCACTATTTTGCTTTCAGTAAGTGGAGATAGTTTCAGAACGATGAGAATTGCCGTTCTCCTCATAATCTTGGGACTTATAGCTATCTTTTATTTATTGGTCTACTTATATCGGCACAGATTGCTGAAAATGACAAGAAAACAAAAAAACAGGTAATTTAAAGTTTTTCTCTTTCAGTCAATGAAAAAAGATTAAACCGGCTTTTTTCTGTATTTCTCAGTTGATGAAATTTAAAAAATATGCAAGATTACAAGCAATAATATTTGAAATATTTGGGCATCACACGGTCTTGTTGCCGGGTTAAGGAGAAAAAGTTGCAAATATGATGCGATATTCCGTCCTCATGTTACTGTGCGCTCTGGTTTTCTTTGCCTCCTCGTGTTCGTCTTTGCAGACAGCGACGCAGAAAACAGATTATTCGCCCGAGAGTCAACCGGCGATGAACGCTGAACCGCAAGTTAAGCAAAAGACCGCTACGCCCATTGTCGGTGGCGCCCGCATAGATAAGTCGGGCAACCACACTCAGAAAGCGTATCTCCTGGAAGGGGCGGAAGACTTAAATTTGGAGAACTGCTATTTCGATATCCCCGTCGTTTACAATGATGCTGTCAAAAAGTTTATTAATTATTATTTAAAAAGAGGCCGGAATTATTTTGAGACTTACAGCGCGCGCGGCGGCCGTTACACTCCTCTGCTCGGCAAAATGCTCGAAGATAACGGTCTGCCCCGCGATCTCATCTATGTCGCCATGGCCGAATCGGGATTTCAGACGAAAGCGAAATCCTATGCCCGGGCTGTAGGCCTGTGGCAATTTATTCCGTCGACAGGCCGCAATTACGGATTGAAGATCGACTGGTATATCGACGAGCGGCGCGACCCCATTAAATCGACGATTGCCGCGAGCAAATACTTAAAAAAACTCTACGAAGAATTTGGCGATTGGGAAATAGCCGCGTCGGCTTATAACGCGGGTGAGGCTAAGCTGAACCGGGCTATGGCGCGCTATAAAACGGACAATTTCTGGGATTTAAGGAAAAAGCGCTACCTCAAGTCCGAAACCAAAAATTACGTTCCGAAAATTATGGCCCTGGCAATTTTGGGCAAAAATCTAAACTCCTTTGGTTTCAAAGATATCGAGTTTCACGGGCCGATCGATTTCGCCGAGATAGAAGTGCCCGCCAAAACCGACCTCGTGGCCCTGGCACAAGAATTGAAGATAGATGTGGAGGATATTTACTTTCTCAATCCCGAACTGTTGCGCTGGTACATTCCTCCTAATATTGAAAAATACCGCTTAAAAGTTCCTGTCGGGGCAGAAGTTGTTTATGAGCAGTGCCTGTGCGAATAAAAATTTTACAGCGAGTGCCTTTCAGAAATACAGACCGCATTCAGCAACGACCATTGTCCAGGTGGCCAAAAAGTTCAGAATACAACCCTCTGTGCTCGAAGATCTCAATTCTTGCCCGGCCAGTACGCGCGTCACTAAAAATCAGGAGGTGATTTTGCCTTTCCGAGAGGGGCAAAACATCAAGGAGGCCATGTATGCGGATTTGTACGAGCGGCCGCGCAGACATGTCCGCGCTCGAAAAACTTACAAAGCGCAAATAAAACTGGCCAAAGCGAGCGGTCAAAAACTTACCAATCCCCAAGAGTACTACACCGTTCAAAAGGGCGATACGCTCTGGACAGTAGCGAAGAAGACCGGAACACCACTCAATGTTTTAATCAATTCAAACCTCAGTACTGTTGAAGGCCGGATGATTCGACAAGGCGATAAAATCGCCGTTCGGTAGCCCCGCTGCAGAAAGCCCTCCGTTTCTCTAAACATCGGCATTTTGTCTTTGTTAGGCGGTGTGTTCTCAAATAACAGAAATTGAGTAGTAACGGAAAAAATTTTCTTGAAGCTTTGGCTGATGGTATGCTATTAGAATAAACCTGAGAAAAAATTCACAAAAATCGTATCGTAAGTAAGTTTTTAACAATTGCAGGACAAATAAAATCGGAGGGCAAACAAATGAAACGTATACTTTTTTTATTCATTTTTACGCTTTTAGTTTTTACTTCGACGAGCGCGCTTGCTGATTCGACAGATACCAAAAATTGGACAGGTTTCTATGTTGGTATACAGGGGAGTTATGATGTTGGTACTTCCGACTTGGATTGGCCACTCTTTGGAACTCATACTGACCACACCCTTAAGGGCGGAATGGGCGGCCTTTTTCTCGGTTATAATTATCAATTTCCTATCAATGTTGTTGTCGGCGTGGAAACGGATATTAACTACGGCAAAATATCAGGCTCTTCCAATTGTCCAGACAGACACTTATGATTGTCGTACCGAAATCCCTTGGGTCGGCTCGACTCGCGCCCGTGTCGGTTATGCCATCGGGCGCTTTCTTCCTTATGTTGCGGTCGGCGTTGCTTATAGCCGCGGAGAGCTTTTTGCAAATTTAAGAGCAACAGGCGCAGAGGTTGAAAATACTGTAAATACATATTGGGGTTGGACTCCCAGTGTCGGTCTTGAATTTGCCATCACCAAGAATTTACTCGCCCGCGCGGAATATGCGTATTACGATTTTGCATCAAATAATGTCACAACAAGCGGTGATTTTGTAGAAAATATTGACAATAAAATTAAATTTCAGGGCTTCAAGCTCGGCTTGGCCTGGGAATTTGGCGGGGCAAAAGAGACATCTGAACCGATTGCAAGAGCGGCTGCACCTCCTCCGGTACAAGAAATGAAGAAGGCACCTGAAGCCGCGGCACCGGTGGAGCAGAAGATACATTGAAAAAGGCAGAGCTACTCTGGATGTGGAGTTTGACACGGGGAAAGCGATTGTGAAGCCCGCTTATTACAAGGAAATTGAAGCTGTTGCCGATGTCCTGAAAAAATATCCCGATCTGAAGATTGTTGTCGAAGGGCATACGGATAATGTGGGAGGAGAGAAGTACAATCTTAATCTCTCCCAGAAGCGCGCAGAAGCAGTAAAAGCAGTCATGGTGAATAATTTCAAAATCGCATCAGACAGAATCACAGCGAAAGGATTCGGGTTTTCCAATCCTCTTGCCGATAATTCCACCAAGGAAGGAAGACAGCAAAACAGAAGAGTCGAAGCCGCTGTGGAATATACAGTTAAGAAGTAGATAATGGCAAGAAGAGGCCATGCATTTTATTAGTGCATGGCCTCTTCTTTTTTTGTCGAAAAAATTATAGACAAGCTAATTAATGAATAAGAAGCGATAGTCGATAAACTTCAAACATCTTGATTCGGTTTGTTGGCAGGTATCTTCAGCAAACACTTCTTCTTTTTTTTACTATTAGCAAGCACATATTACTGCAAAGCGCTTTGCAGAGTCTTCATTAACGGTTCCCCGCCTTTCGCTTTGACATAGTCCAGGATGATGGGAGTGAAGGCATTCACCATGTCCGCCTTCATTCCCAGTTTAGAAAAACTTCCCGCCAGACTCGCAACTCCGGCTACTGATGAAGCACTTTCGTCGATTAAAGACGAGGCGCTTCCGAGCGTTCCCTTCGCTCCTTTCGATTTGGGCGCTGCCGCCATCATCTTGTCGATACCGGGAACAGCTTTGGCCACTTTTTTAAAATTATCTGCAGTCATATTTTGTTTGGCAACATTGAATATGGAACCGGCGCAGCCTGTCGCCTGTTTTGTTGTTACTCCGAGATTCTTGGTCAGTAGCTGAACCAAACCCAAATCTGCCGCGCTCACTAATGTGCTTCCGGCAAAGATTATCCCCATCACTAGAACAACGCTTATTATCAAAAATGTTTTTTTCATTACCTGCTCCTTTCGTTTCATATTTATTAATTTATATCATAACATTGAGGGAAAAACATTAATGATTACGAATCAGGTATGATTGATTCGAATGGTCCCGCTTGACTGCAATGTTAAAGGTTTCGCTGGCATTAGACTTCATCAATGAGAACATTCGAGTCGTCGAAAGGCTACCCGGAAGGGATATTTACTGTAACTCACGACACCGGTTTTAATTCTAGTCTGTGGACCTTTGAGATACTACCGCCATCGAAAAACCAGGGCTGTGTAATCGCCGGCACAAAAAAAATCTTGGAAAAAAGAATTGAAATAAAGGATATTGCGAGTATATTTAAATGCAAGGTTTTTGTAATATTAATTGCATAATATTTAGAGGATAAAATATGAGAATTTTGCGAACCTCGGACGACCGTTTTGAAAATCTTTCCGGTTATCCGTTTAAACCTAATTATGTGAATATCCCGGATGGCGAAGATGGAACACTGAGAATCCACTACGTAGACGAAGGCTCGGCAAAAGCCGAGCCGGTATTGCTTATGCACGGAGAGCCTTCATGGTCTTATCTGTATCGCAAGATGATCCCAGTCATAGTTGATGCCGGGTTTCGGGCTGTAGCTCCGGACCTCGCAGGATTCGGCCGTTCGGATAAACCGGCGGTGAGATCCGATTACACCTACCAGCGCCATGTCGATTGGATGCAGGGTTTATTAGATAAAACAAATTTACAGGGAATCACCCTTGTCTGTCAGGACTGGGGCGGCTTGATCGGCTTGCGCCTGGTCGCGCAAAATCCGGCTCGCTTTGCGCGAGTGGTAGTTGCCAATACCGGCCTGCCGACAGGCGATAATCCCATATCGGATGCCTTCCTTGCTTGGCGTAAATTTTCTCAGGAGACGCCGGAATTTAAAGTCGGGGAAATTATCTCCATGTCCAACCCCAGCGATCCTTTATCCAAAGAAGTCATTGCCGCTTACGACGCTCCCTTTCCCGATGATACCTATAAAGAAGGCGCCCGCATATTTCCTTCTCTCGTACCCATAACTCCTAATGACCCAGCATCAAAGGCCAACCGCAAAGCATGGAAAGTGCTCTCCCAATTTGAAAAGCCGTTTGTTACAATGTTTAGTGACGGCGATCCGATCACCCGCGGCGGCGAACGCGTATTCCAAAAACTGGTTCTGGGAACGAAAGGTCAACCGCACACTATCATTAAAGGGGGAGGGCATTTTCTGCAGGAGAACAGGGGTAAAGAATTCGCCCAGGCGGTTGTTGATTTTATATCCCGGACGCCCCTGATGAAGTAAAAAAACTTCTACCCGCGCCTTGTTTTCACCGCTCACTTTCTTTATTAAAATTACCGCGGCACGGCAATTTTGATGTGTATTTACCTGTTTCCAACGGGATTCCTATTAAGTGGTAGCAGAAAAAAATTTTATTGAAGTATTGGCTGAAGATATGCTACTAAAATAAGCATAAGAAGAAATTCACAAAAATTGTATCGTAAGTAGCTCATCAACAATTGCAGGAAAAATAAAATCGGAGGGCAGACAAATGAAACGTATACTTTTTTTATTCATTTTTACAGTTTTTGTTTTTACTTCGGCGAGTGCGCTTGCTGACAATACCTATAATTGGACGGGTTTCTATGTGGGGTTGGAGGGGATGTATGGTCACGGAAACACGAAATGGGAATATCTCGATAGCGGAGATCGTGCTGACCATACCATTAACGGCTGGATGGGCGGACTTTTTCTCGGCTATAATTATCAATTCCCAATTAATATCGTCATCGGCGCTGAGACCGATATCAACTACGGCAAAATTTCCGGTTCAACAAGCGCTCCCAACCCGGCCTATCTGGTCAATAGCGAACTCAATTGGGTAGGTTCAACCCGTATTCGTGCGGGCTACGCTATTTGGCGTTTTCTTCCTTACGTGGGGGTTGGTGTAGCTTATGGCCGGGCAAAGACGTATGCAACAAATATAGGAACAGGCGTAGATTATGGCGAAACAAATAATTATTTCGGTTGGACTCCAAGTGCCGGTCTGGAATTTGCCATTACCAAGAATCTACTTGCTCGCGCGGAGTACTCTTACTATGATTTAGGTAACAAACAATTCCATACTGTTTCACCGGTTGCACCAGTCGAATCTACAATTACCTTTGACGGGATTAAATTAGCCTTGATGTGGAAATTTGGCGGGGCAAAAGAGGCATCTGAACCGATAACAAAGGCGGAGGCGGAACCCCAACCATCGGTTGAGCAGAAGATAATGGAAAAAGGCAGAGTCACTATGGATGTGGAGTTTGATACGGGGAAAGCGATTGTGAAGCCCGCTTATTACAAAGAAATAGAGGGCGTTGCCGATGTCATGAAGAAATACCCCGATCTGAAGATTGTTGTTGAAGGTCATACGGATAATGTGGGAGGAGAGAAGTACAATATTAATCTCTCCCAGAAACGTGCGGAAGCGATAAAAGAGGTCATGGTGAAGAAATTCAATATCGAAGCATCCAGGATCACAGCAAAAGGATTCGGATTTTCCAATCCTCTTGCCGACAATTCCACCAAAGAAGGCAGACAGCAAAACAGAAGAGTCGAAGCCGCTGTGGAATATACAGTTAAGAAGTAGATAATAGCAAGAAGAGGCCATGCATTTTATTAATGCATGGCCTCTTCTTTTTGTTGAAAAAAATCATCCCGCCACAAAGATCCACTCGAATGACGCATTCCCAATCCATTTCCCAAATCTATATTATTTATTTTTTGTTATCGTTATTCCTCTGAGATACTACCGCCATCGAAAAACCAGGGCTGTATAAGCGCCGGCTGAAAAATTCTTCGAAAAAAGAATTGAAATAAAGGAAATTGCGAGTATATTTAAGCGCATGGTTTTTAAAAAGTGTAATTTACCATAATATTTAAAGAAATAGGGCGCTGTACCTAATATTCCTCATTTACAGGTGTGCCTATGATTGAAGGAATTTCAAAATATTTTGCCAGTTTGCCGCCTACTTTACAGGCAGCTATTATTGCGTCACTCGTTACCGTCGTAGGAATAATTTTTGCCGCTGCCGCTGCCTTTTTTAGTTCTTATATACTTCATCGTGGAAATGAAAGAAGGTTTGCTAAACAACTTGAGCACGACCGAACAAAGAGCCGTGTTGATAGGGAAATGGATTTACGAAAACAAGTCTATCTCGATGCGACAGAGGCGGTTGATGTCGGCATAGGCATGATTCAGCGGTACGCCAATATTCGTGTGAATCAAGAAGATCTGTCCAAAGAATACTCAGCGAAGGTCAGTGCCATTTCAAAGGTACATCTTATAGCTCAAGACGAAACGCTTAAAGCCGTATTGAAATTTACCAGAGAACTAAATGCGTCAATAATAAAATTAGCGTTTCACCGTCAGCCGCTAGTAGATACATATACAAGAATCAACATGCTGGGCGAACAAATCAATATGTTTTCAAAAGAGCGCAATCGCATGGTTGAATTGATGAAGCAGTTGAGCTTTGAGGGGAACAAGGATCAACACCGCTGGAAATTTATTCAAGATGCATTAGAATTTGAACAAAAGATGATTGTTGACACAACAGAACAACAAAAAAAACTAAGTGAGAAATTAAAAATAGATTGGGCAAATTTTGTAGCAGAATGCTACGCAATATCTGTACAAATTAGAGAATTGGTAATACCCGCCGTTAAAGCTGTGCGCGAAGAACTCGAACTGCCATTTGACTATGAGCATTATAAATTAACTATGGAAGAGAGTATCCATAGCCAAGACAAACTTCTCAAAGAATACCTTGATCAAATATTAAAATCTGCTAGTTAGTGTTCGTGACCTTAGATTGTTTTAGTGTTGCAAACATTTTAGAACATCTTTTCAAATCTCCTTTTGATTAAGTAATAAATATTGTATAAAGTACGTCGCAAAAAGAATAATTAACATTCACAATAGGGAAACACAATGAACCAAGATGAACTGCTTCATTTGAGTGATCTGAATTTAGCTGAATCCCACCGCGAGATTTCCAGGTGGGGTACAAATACTGATATAGCCGAGCAAGGTGATATTCTTTTTGTTTGCGGTGCAAGCACATTTCCGGCCCTTAACTTTGTTATAAGGACCACGAGGCAATCACAAGCGCCGCCTGACCTGCTTATTTCTCAGGCCAAGGAATTTTTTGCCAAGCGCAAGAGGTCTTTTACTATTATTGTCCGGACGCATATTGATCAGGACCTTCTCGACAAATGTGAAGAGCTTAAACTCACGAGGATATCGAACACTCCCGGTATGTTCATCGAAAAGACGCTTGTTGAGAAACCCTTGCCGGATGGCGTAACATTAAAGCATGTCACAAATAAATCCATGGTAAATGACTTTGCTGAGGTGGTAGCGCTCAGCTACATGAGCCTTGGTATGCCTGAAGAGGCGGGCAGAAGTGTTTTTAGTAATCCGAACGCTTTTCTTGTACCCCATATTTATGCGGTTGTGGCATACAAGGATAACAAACCTGCTTCCTGTGCTTTTGCACTTCTCAGCCATGGCATTGCCGGCATTTATTATGTCGGTACTGTTGAAACTGCTCGCGGAATCGGTTTAGCCGAACAATGCGTCCGTGCAGTTGGCAACACTGCCTTCAAATTCGGCGCTCGCTGTGTTATTTTGCAGGCCAGTATTTACGGTGAACCCGTCTATAAAAGAATGGGGTATCAGGAATTTACCCGCTATCCCTGGTTCCTATGCCGCAGTCGTTAGATATCTGTCTTTCCGGTGTTTTACTGCTTCGGGTAACCCACACCTTTGAGCGCGCCCTGAATCTCCCCGAGTACTGCCGGGTCTTCTATTGTTGACGGCACATTATATTCTTTTCCATCCGCAATCTTGCGCATAGTCGAGCGCAGAATCTTGCCGCTTCGCGTTTTGGGAAGCCGGGCAACAATGGCAATATCCTTAAGGCAGGCCAAGCGCGCCGATCTGATCGCGGATCATCCCGACAATTTCTTTCTGAATATCCGCCTGGTTTCTGGAAACACCAGCTTTCAATACGGCGAAACCGACGGGTACCTGCCCTTTGAGCTGGTCGTCAACACCGATGACCGCGCATTCGGCGACATCCGGGTGTTTGGCAACAACTTCCTCCATGCCGCCGGTGGACAGCCTGTGGCCGGCCACATTAATTATATCATCGACACGTCCCATTATATAAATGTATCCGTCCTCGTCTTTGAAGCCTCCGTCCCCCGTGGAATAGCAGCCTTCAAATGTGCGCAGGTACGAGGAAACATAAGCATCATCCTTCTCCCAGAGCGTGGTCAGACAGCCAGGCGGCAGCGGCAGCTTTATGGCAATCGTCCCTTCCGTTCCGTTCGGCAGCTCCTCGGCATTCTCATCCAGCACTTTGATATTATAGCCCGGCACAGGTTTTGTGGGCGAACCGGCTTTTACCGGCAGATGTTCTATGCCCATGCAGTTGGCGGCAATCGCCCAGCCTGTCTCGGTCTGCCACCAATGGTCAATGACGGGGATTTTCAGAAAATTTGCCGCCCAGTAATATGTATCCGGGTCGAGCCTCTCGCCGGCAAGGAAAAGATATTTAAGGCAGGAAATGTCATATTTTTTAATGAAAGATCCGGCTGGATCCTCCTTTCTTGATCGCACGAAACGCGGTAGGGGCGGTGAAGAGAACCTTGACGTTATGCTGATTAATCACACGCCAGAAAGCGCCGGGATCAGGTGTTCCCACCGGCTTGCCTTCATACATGACTGTTGTGGCGCCGTAAAGAAGCGGCGCGTAAACGATATAGGAATGACCGACAACCCAGCCTACATCGGAGGCCGCCCAGTAGACATCACCGGGCTCGATTCCGTAAATGTTCTTCATGCTCCACAGCAAGGCCACCGCGTGGCCGCCGTTGTCCCGCACCACGCCCTTCGGAATTCCGGTTGTGCCGGATGTATAAAGTATATAAAGGGGATCGGTTGCCTTTACCGTAACACATCCGGCAGGCTTCACTTCCTGCAGAGCCTTTTCCCAATCCACATCCCGGCCGGGAATCAGTTTGGCCTTAACCTGCGGACGCTCATAGATAAAACATTTTTCCGGCTTATGCGCAGATAGTTCGATTGCTTTATCCAGAAGCGGCTTGTAAGGTATAGCGCCTTTCGGTTCGATGCCGCATGTTGCGGAAAGAATTACCTTGGGCTTCGCATCGTCGATTCTTATCGCGAGTTCATTCGGCGCAAATCCACCGAAGACGACCGAATGAATGGCTCCAATCCTCGCGCAGGCAAGCATGGCAAAGAGTGTTTCCGGAATCATGGGCATGTAAATAACTACGCGGTCGCCCTTTGCGACACCGGATTTTTTAAGCATGCCGGCGAGAAGTGAAACAGAGGTAAGAAGTTCACCATACGTTATTTTCTTGACTACACCCGTTACGGGGCTGTCGTAAATAATAGCAACCTGATCTTTCCTGCCGCGCTCTACATGCCGGTCAATCGCGTTATAGCAGGTATTCATTTGCGCGCCTTCAAACCATCTGTAAAATTCCGGTTTGGGGCTGGAAACAACACTATCCCATTTCTTTACCCAGGAAACAGCTGCGGCAGCGTCCGCCCAGAATCCCTCCGGATCATTCATCGAACGGTTGTATGCCTCATCATAAGAGCGGTAGTTCATCATTAATCCTCCCCAGAAAAAAAGACTGCCCGCTTATAAGTCAGGTTGCCGGGTATTTCAAGTGAAAATATGGAAACATCATATACCTGAATACAAACATCAGAGCATAATACCCCTATGTTACTGCTATTATTCCATTGACATGCAAGTGAGTTCTTCTTATAATTCGTCCTGATAAATTGGAAAAACAAGTATATGCTCTTATAAAACCCGGAGGCATCAGGAATGGGAGAAACTATTCTGGCTATCGATGATGAAAAAATGAATAGAGAATTCTATTTTGGGCTTCTCAAATATAAAGGGTATAATGTTTTAAAAGCGGAAAATGGGGAAGATGCCCTGGAAATATTGAAAAATGCGTCAGTGGATTTAGTTTTGTTGGACATTATGATGCCGGGAATATCCGGTTTTGATGTTTTGAAAAACATTCGCGGGAATAAGAAACTGCAGTCTTTACCTGTCATTATCATTACAGCCTTGGCTGATAAGGAAAATCGGCTTAAAGGCCTGCAATTAGGCGCTGATGATTTCATCAGCAAACCTTTTGATGTCGATGAACTGGTCGCTAAAATAGAGTCTCAAATTAAACTCTCTTCTTTAAGAAATCAAACATTTGAAAAACGTAAATTATTGAATATCGTTGATAGACTGGACGAGGGAATAATAATTACTGACACTACCTTTACGCCTATTGTTACCAATTTTAAGGCAAAAGATTTTTTAGGAATTAAAGAAGACCCGGGAAATCTTTTAACCCATCTAAAAACAATGTTTAAAAAAGATGTATATCCTTATCAAACCAGCAACTATTTTATTGTAAAAAGCCACGATATGGGCAAACCGGGCATATTCTCTCTAAATGTTCAACCCATAATGGATGCCGCGGAAAATATTGATTCCTATATTTTTATTCTTCGAGATATTACTTCTAATGCTGCCGTATTATTTGACTGGCCTGATGCCGCTGAGCCTTACCGATTGGAATAATAAGAGTTTTTCAGACAGGCTATTATTGATGGTATTTACTCCATAAGTATGATATGGAATAGGCAAATGCGGTCGTCTGCAGTCCTGTAGTAGATAACCAGCGGCAACAGATAGATGATGGAAATACTGCGGCATCGCCGGGTGCCGGACGGTGCAATTAAACATACAGTATTGGGAAAGACCGGCGTACTCGACTAAGCAAGGCAGACGATGAAAATAAAAACAACAAACCTCTCCTCCGGCTTCCGCTGGCTGTCGACAGCCTTGATGATTTCACTACTGACAATATTTCAGCATCAACCGGCTCTGGCCCTTTCTCTCGCGGACAGTTCCAGCCCCATCCCCGCTGCGGCAATGAAACTTGTGCAGTTCTGCGCTGATCCTAAAGTTGGGCTCGATGCCCAGGCCGTCGCTGTCCTCGTGGATTACGTTCTCGGGCCTAAGTCCAATGAGGAAGCCGATCTCCCCAAACTCCAGGAAGCCTCCGGTGCCTATTATGAATTCGATACCAGAATCAACTTCGTGCAGTTTTCTGCAATACTCCTATAGTCAACAAATTCCATCGGTTCTCACAAGTCCCGTCTTCTCTGCGCTATTCCCTATGGACCGGCCTCCGAGGGGAATCACAAAAAATGCCCGGCAGATGGAAATTGGTCCCACCGGATGGTCAAGCCTGTCATCATTCGCGGATTACAACGCGACGGCAATCACTCCGGACCTCACCACCGGCGTCTACTATGAATACAATCTGAAAAGAACGCTCATCCTTCTCAATCATAAAGGACGGCAGGTGCTTATTTCCATTTCCAAACAGATTGATATATCCGACGTCGGTAAAAAGGGCGTCATTCTGGGGAATGATGACGATTGGAATTACTATTATTCGGGCGAACCCGGCTCGGCCAAAGCAGGCCTGGGCTGGGTTAAATCCTACATCTATGACTATTTTTCGGTGGTAGTTCATGTCGAGTCCGGCTCTTCGCCGTCCATGGTCAGAACCGGAATTTTTCAATGGATTCGGGCTGGCTGGTCCGGGATCAATTTTGTCCAGACGAGGCATATCATCAAGGGAATGAAACGATATGCCAAAAATTCAAAAACAATCCTGGAATCGCCAAACTTGCCCGCGCCAAATCAGATAGTCTCGACTTATCAACGGCTTTCAGCCTTACCACAAAATGATTTAGTTGAAAGATATACCGCCTTGCAGCAGGCTCGACAATCCCTGGCCGTTCTGAGCGGTAAAATAGAAATAAACGAAATAAAAAAACAAGACTCCTATGCCAACACCCCTAAAGAACAAATCATTGAAGAATTGATGCTGGAATATTTTAAGATTACCCTGGGCAAGTCATCCTTGTTGGGGAAAAAAGTCGTTTTGGGTTATTAATTAATCAGTTATTTCTTCATGTGAGTAATTTGGGAAATACTGTTAAGAAAGTAAATTGACGTTGGCTGTAACTAATCAGAGATAGTCTAATGAAAAGCCTTGCCTGCTCTGTCTCTCCCGTTGTTCGTTAAGAAACGAAAACAGGCCAGTTCAAAAACCGGCTTCCCCCTCTCGGCACATTAAGAAAATGTAGAAAGAGAAATTGTTTTGCGCTATGGTAAATCGGCTCAAGAATGAATATAATAATTATCAACTTTTCCAGTACAAGTCTATGTTTAACTAAGGGAGGTTTTATATGGAAAAAACTTCGAGCGCACAGAAAAAAGAAAAGGTTATTGAGGTTTTGAACAAAGCGAGGTCTATGGAGCTTTTGGCCATTTACCAATACATGAATCAGCATTATAACCTTGCCGATATGGATTACGGCGATCTGGCGGCCAAAGTGAAGCTCATCGCGATTGACGAGATGCGCCACGCGGAAATGTTTGCGGAGCGTATCAAGGAACTGAACGGCGAACCGGCCGCCGGGTTCGACGGCCAGGTCGAAAAGGCACAGAAGATTGAAGTCGTTTTTCCCTTTGATGCAAAACTGGAAGACGATACCATCGCCGCCTACAATCAGTTCCTTCTTGTTTGCCGGGAAAACGGCGACAGCATCAGCATGAAGCTTTTTGAGACCATCACCGACGAGGAACAGATCCACTTCAATTATTTCGACAACGTGAGCGATCACATCAAGAGACTGGGCGCCGCCTACCTTGCCCAGATTGCGGGCACACCGGCTGACACGGGGCCGCCCTCCAAAGGGTTTGTTGCCGGACAAGGGGCTCAATGATCAAACGCTCATAGCTGCGATTTATAACGTTGAAACTTGAAATTGGAAAAATGAAAAAGAGTGGGTAAGGTTCGGATATATTTCTTTGCATTACCTCTCAAATTCAGTCGGATTTTTTTGAAACGGCTCAAGAAGGCACCGGATTGCCGCTCACCCGGCATCCGCCCGGCACAGAGCGTGGCAATCCGGTGCTGGAAAAATAAAACCCGGCCGAATATTATTTAACATTCTTATTTTTCAATTCCTTTTCTTTTTGCTTAATTTTTTGTTCTGTAGCCTTTAGTTCTTTCAATATGGCGGGCACTCCTTTGGTATCTTTTCGTAGAACCGCTTTTTCTTTTAATAAGTGATTATATGTTAGTGTTCCGAGCTGGCCGATTTTTTTCGCCATCTTGTGTTGTAGCATTATAATTTCCACCTGAATAAGCCCTATTTCTCCCAATTCCTTCGCTTTTTCATACGTTTTCTTGGAAAGCTCAATTCCCATATCGAAAATGTTCTGGACCGTTTTTTTCACTGGCATAACAATTTCTCCTTTCCAAAAATTATAACATCTATATCAAGATTGTTGCTTTTTCAAATGCGCCGGCTCGCCGTGGACGCGGCCGCCGTCGATCACGAGCGTTTCTCCCGTGATGTAGCTTCCTGCTTTAGAGGCCAGAAACACGACCGCACCCGCGATTTCTTCCGGTTCGCCGAGCCGCATCATGGGAATCTGGGCAATCGCTTTCGCGTTAACCTTCGGGTCTTTCCACAGAGCCTCGCTGAGACGTGTCTTGATAATCCCCGGTGCAATGGCATTCACTCTGATATTGTACTGTCCCCACTCCTTGGCCATAACCTGGGTGAGCATAATAACGGCGGCCTTGGTGACGGAATACACGCCCAGCTCACCGGCCCTCAAACCGCCGATAGACGATGTATTGATAATGCATCCTCCGCCCTCAGCCTTCATGGTTCGAGCCGCGAGCTGACTCAGAAAGAAAAGACCTTTCAGATTGACATTCATAGTTATGTCATAAGTCTTTTCATCCTGGTCCATGAGCGGGCCATAGTAGGGGTTCGTTCCCGCGTTGTTCATGAGAATATCTATTTTCCCGAATGCTTTTATGACCTGTTCGATCAATGTCCGGGAGTCTTCCATCCTGGCATTGTGGGCCGCTATCGCCATCGATTTGACGCCCTTGGCTCTTATTTCGTCAGCCACCGGTTCGAGATCGGCTATTTTTCGACTGCTCACCACAACATTGGCGCCGGCGTCGGCCAGCGCTAAAGCGCTGGCCCGTCCTATGCCGCGGCTCCCGCCGGTTATCAGGGCTACCTTCCCTTCCAGAGAAAACTGTGAGAGATTCATTTTCTATCCCTTTCTCGGACTTTTTATTAGCGTGGAATATAACATATCATAGTTATTATAGAGGAACAATACTGAAGAGACGGTCAATTAAAAGACAAGGTGATGAGCGCGTTCGTTTTCTTTGCGCTGTGCCGAGGAAGGCGCAAAATTAATCATCAATGATGTCAATGAAGCAATTCACCACTTATTGCGGCCACAATTTCATTGACAGGCAAGTTCGTCCTTCTTATACTTCTTTTCAGTAAACAATCTTAGCAGATACAAATTCTATCGCTTTTGGATGAAGGTGTATAAGTCAGTGTTGGCGATGGGAGTTCAAACAGGCTAATTTAAGGAGGCAAAAATGCTGGTAGTTGTTGCAGTCATGAAGGCAAAGACGGGAATGGAGCAGGAGATGGAAAAGACGCTGAGAGAGATAATCCCCAAGGTGGAAGCGGAAAAAGGCACTCTCGCCTACACCCTTCACCGGGCGAAAAAAGAGCCGGGAAAGTTTCTCTTCTATGAAAAGTATCAGGATAAGGAAGCGCTGAAAGAACACAGCTCAACCCCTTATTTCACGGAGCTTTTCGGAAAGATCGGCCCCCTGCTCGACGGTTCTCCGGTTATCGATATCTACGAGGATCTGGCCGGTATTAAGGAAAAGAAATAGAAAAAATGTTTGCAGGCGGTAATTTCCCTAAACCATCAAGGAATAAGTGATATGGAAGGTATTACTTTTTCCGCTGCAAGCCCCTGTATAGAGGAGCGCAGCGTTGCCGGCACTGCAAGTCCCCGGCGGCCGATGAGCTGGACGGCTCAATGTAAACAATCGATGGTAATTCCGCCTATGGAAACAATTTTCTTGAATATTTTCAATATGTTGGATGGCCTTTTTTTCATTGACTTGCGAAGCCATTCTTCTTATACTTTCTGCCAAGTATCGGGAGAAATCGGGTTATTAAGTAATTAATTATTTTGAATTCAATGCAAAAAGAAAGGAGACATTTATGAGCAGCATTTATAAGGTGATTGAAATTATCGGCAGTAGCGAAAAATCATGGGAAGATGCAGCCAAAAAAGCTGTTGAATTGTCGGCGCAAAGCCTGGAGGACTTGAGAGTCGCCGAAGTAAAAGATCTTGATATGAGAATCGAAAAAGGCAAAGTTGTCGAATATCGGGCAAAATTGAGAGTATCTTTTAAATATAACCCTAAATAGCTTTTTTACGACCGATTATTCCTCTTGCTGCTCTTACTCCAGTAGTAATTTCTTCAAATGGAAACAGAATTACCGAACCACGGCAAAAAAAGTCACTGGGATACGATAAAGTTAGCTTGCAACGTAACTGTAAAAACAAAAAATTGGAGCTTCTGCAACCAGCCTATTTGGAAACTAAAAAGGTCAGCTGTTGAGTTTTTATCCATGATTAATTAACATAGGAGGGATCACATGGCAAAAAATAATTCCAGTAAAATAGGCATAATCCTGCTGGTCGTGGGTATCGGCCTTCTCCTCTGGGGCATTAATCTTTATGGCGCGTTCGGCAATAAACTCGTCAGAACTTTCACCGGATCATCATCAAATGAAACTATGATCTTTTTGATTGCCGGAGCTGTCTGCACCGTGTTGGGCGCGGTGACGCTTTATAGAAAGTAGTGTGTACCGTCTAATCAGCAGTAGTTATAAAACGGATGTTTTTCCTGTGCAGCAGTAACAGCTAGGGGGCGTTTTTTTGCAAAAACGCTTCATGGATGTATATTATCTGAAGGGAAGTTCTGGATTACATTATCAGCCAGTCTTTCGCTTTTGATTCAGCATTAGGACCGTCAAATACTCTGGTATTTTCAGATTTTCTGCCGGAAAGAACGAGAGAGGCTTCATACAACATTTTCTTTATAGAATCCAAACCGATTACGGCTGTTCTTTTCACAAATGGCCTGTTAGATTTAAAAAATTCCACAAAATTTTTAACCGTCGCTTTATCAAAGCTCATTTTATATACATTGGCTAAAAAGAGAACCGAACCGGGAGGATTGGGCAGGACTAATTTTTTTGCTTCCTCCAAAAAAACGGGTATATCCTGCTTGGCCATATTGACAAAATTCAAGTGAAGAATTTTTTTCCCATTATATTCAATAAATTCCGGTTTGACTAAAGGCATAATGTACCCCCCATCATTATTTGTTTCAACAGATACATTTAATTTTAACAAAAGCCTGATTGCTTGTCAATACAATCATTTATATAGCTTTGTTAATTATAGGGGACGTGCTGGCCAACTGACGGCTAGCTGTTACACCCCTTAGATTAAGATTTTATCCCCTCATTCGAATAAACCACTTCCCGACCGTCATTCATGCCGGCAGATTGTTTTGTCCGGAGAAGCCGTAGCCAGACACGAATGTTTTCCACAATGATGATGACCACCAAAGCGATGATCCCGATACTCAGCCAGGCATTCAGCAGCTGATTTTTTGCCAGGTAGGTCTGGACGTTCATGATCCCTGCCGCAAAAGTGGTGACTGTGACAAAGACGCAAGGAATAAACGTAATCAGAGCGTAGATTTTCTTCGCGGAGATCCTGAGGATGATAGTGGTCCCGATTGCCAGGGCCAGGGAGGCCAGTGTCTGGTTCGTGGCGCCGAACATGGGCCAGATGGAAGAAATGTCGCCTGTATAGAGCAGGTATCCCCAGGCCAGGGAAACGAGAGCGCTGGTTAAAATAGAACCGGGAATCCAGTCTTTCCGGCTCGAGGGGTTTATAGACATAACCGAGGATGTCCTGGAGGATGTAGCGGGCCACGCGGGTACCGGCGTCGATGGTCGTCAGGATAAACAGCGCCTCGAACATGATGATGAACTGGAACCAGTACTTCATCGTGTGCCGCAGACCCTCGCCGATATTGGCAAAGACATGGGCCATGCCCACGGCCAGGGAAATGGCGCCGCCCGGACGATGGGCTACATCCAGCCCGACCAGCTGATTGAGGACAGGCAGATCGACAACCGTCATTTTCAATTTTCGCATAGACAGCCGCGGAGGTATTGATGGCGAAATAGTCGCTCGGATTGAGGGTGACGGCGGAGAGCAGGGCCATGACGCTGACCAAAGCTTCGGTCAGCATGGCGCCGTAGCCGATCATGGTAATCTCCGTTTCATGTTCGATCATCTTTGGCGTTGTTCCGGAGCCGATCAGGGCGTGGAATCCGGAAATGGCGCCGCAGGCGATGGTAATGAACACATAGGGCCACCAGGGACCGGGGATGATGGGTCCGCCGCCGTCCATGAACTGGGTGGTGAAGGGCATCTTGATCACTGGGATTCACGAAGAACAGGCCAACCGCCAGGGCGGCGATGACGCCGATCTTCATGAAGGTGCTGAGATAGTCCCGGGGGGCGAGGAGGAGCCAGACGGGAATCGACGCCGCACAGGAAGCCGTAAAGAGGCAAGATGACGGACACCTCGTTCTTTACTGAAGGTAAACCAGGCGGCATAACTGGAGTCTGCAATATAGGGCCCCAGGAAAACGGCGGCGCAGACCAGAATAAATCCGGCGATGGATCCGGAAAGGATCGCCCCGGGTCTGATCTTGAACATGTAAATGCCGACGGCCATGGCAATGGGAATCGTCATGGCGATGGAAAAGACGCCCCAGGGATTGTTAAACAGGGCGTTCACCACGGCCACGCCGAGACCGGCCAGGGCGACGATAATGATGAAGAGGATGACGACTGCCGTGACACCGCCGGTGAGCTTGCTGACGTCTCTTTCGGCAATGACGGACAGAGACTGGCCTTTGTGACGGTAGGAGGCAAAAAGAATGATCATGTCATGGACAGCAACCGGCAAAGACACTGCCCAGCAGAATCCAGAAAAAACCGGGACCCCAGCCGTACTGGGCGGCCAGGACCGGTCCGATCAGAGGGCCCGCTCCGGCGATGGCGGCAAAATGATGGCCGAAGACAACCCACTTGTTGGTGGGGACGAAATTCTGGCCGTCGTTACAGGAGATGGACGGTGCGACATTACGGTCATCCAGCATCAGTACCTTAGTCGCGATGAATGCCGCGTAGTAGCGGTAAGCTAAAGCAAAGACGCATAATGCACCAATCAGCAAATACAATGAGCTCATACGATTTTCCTTTTGAAAAATTTATTTCACATAACACTATCATCAGCCTGTCAAGGAAAAACTCTCTGCAGGCCATACTTCTGATCAGAATACCGCGTGCCTCTCTCTTCTATCGATATCATCAATGTAGTTTCTCTCCCTGCGCTAACAATTCATACAGAATCCGTATCAACGCAGGCGGCTATCTCCACCGGATCGCAATAATCGGTCCAATGATCGGTGCCTTACCCGCAATCGGCTTAAACTAATAACCAAAGAGGATATTTTTGTCGGTGGGCATAAACTCTATTTCGTCCATATACGTTACAGATGGAGTAGCCTTTGGGGGAATTGGCTTCCCTATCCGCCGCCGCGGAAACCATTTGACTAATCTACAGGAAATTACAAAAAAAGTCAGCGGCAATCCATGCAAATTGCCAGTTCTTTGAACGGAACGCCGGTTATCTTACTAATGTATTTTAGCTGATCAACGGGTGCAAAATAGCGGCCGCAAACGTCACAGGATTGCATTTTAAATGTGCGTCCCCAAATTATTCTCTTATCCCCGGTTGTCTCCATTTCGATATGACCGGTCGGACAAATAAAGGCGCAGGCGCCGCAGCCGATGCAGACTGCCGATTCCTCATTATAAGGAGGTCCGACTTTCTTCTCTGAGCCGCGGCAAGATAATCCGATCGCGCTGACACCGACAACTTCTTCGCAGACACGCACGCAGGACCGGCAAAGAATGCATTTGCCTTTATCCGTATCCGGAGTAAATCGAGGCTGAGGCGTTACACCGAGCTTTTTAGCCAAATCGGCAATGACGTCGGATTCCGGGTTCCGGGCCAATAATAATTCCAGCACCAAACGGCGTACATTTAAGACCCGCTCACTTTTTGTTTCCACGACAATGTCTTCTTCCACCGGATAAAGGCAAGAAGTTACGATCTTAGACCTGTTTCCCTTTTTTCACTTCCACCACGCAAAGTCTGCAGGCGCCCGAACGGGAAACCGACTCATGAGCGCAAAGAGTGGGTATATCGATTCCGGCGGCACGGGCGGCTTCCAGGATCATCGTGTTTTTTTGAGCGGCTATTTTTTTGTCATCAATAATCAAATTTACCATTGTATATACCCTGCCTTTATTCAATCTTTATTGCATCGAATTTGCAGCTCTCTATGCAGGCGCCGCATCTGATGCACTTTTCATTATCAATAATATGTGGTTTCTTCTTTTCTCCGCTTGCGGCTGATGTGGGACATACCTTGACGCACATGCCGCAACCGGTACACTTTTCGGGATTAATACTGTATTTGATAAGAGCCTTACAGACACCGGCAGGACAGCGTTTTTTCTTGATGTGGGCATCATATTCATCGCGGAAATACTTAATAGTGCTAAGTACCGGGTTTGGGGCGCTGCCACCTAACGCACAAAGTGAACCGTCACTGATGGCACGCGACATCGTTTCCAAGAGCTCTACATCCCCTTCTTTGCCCTTTCCCGCGCAGATATCTTCCAGAATATCACTCATCCGTCGAACCCCTTCACGGCAGGGCACGCATTTGCCGCAGGATTCCTCCTTAAGAAAGGCGAGGAAGTATCTGGCGACATCGACCATACAGGAACTGTCGTCCATGACGATCATACCGCCGGAACCCATCATGGAGCCGACTTCGGCGAGTTTATCGAAATCAACGGGAATATCCAGCAGGTTCTCCGGAATGCATCCGCCGGAAGGACCACCGGTCTGCACGGCTTTGAACTTACGGCCGTTTGTAATACCGCCTCCCATGTCGTAAATGATTTCGTAGAGCGTTGTGCCCATCGGAACTTCGACTAAGCCGGTATTATTAATCTTACCGACAAGAGAAAATATTTTTGTACCCTTGCTTTTTTCCGTACCGATGGAATTATACCAATCAGCTCCGCGATTGATGATTAGAGGAACGTTGGCCCATGTTTCCACGTTGTTGAGTACTGTGGGTTTGTCCCACAGGCCTTTTTCCACAGCGTGGACATATTTGGCGCGCGGTTCACCGGCGCGGCCTTCTATCGAAGCAAACAGCGCGGAGGATTCACCACAGACAAATGCTCCTGCACCTTTGCTAATATGAATATCAAACGAAAAATCAGTGCCTAAAATGTTTTTGCCTAAAAGCCCCATTTCCTTGGCAGCCGCAATCGCTATTGTTAGATGCGTCACCGCCAGCGGGTATTCGTTTCTCACGTAGATATAACCTTCGTGCGCGCCTACGGCGTAAGCACCGATGATCATGCCTTCGATGATGCTGTGGGGATTGCCTTCCATGAGGCTTCTGTCCATATAGGCTCCGGGGTCGCCTTCGTCTCCGTTGGCGATGACATATTTGGGAACACCTGGCGCCTTGCGTACTCCTTCCCACTTGACGGACGCAGGAAAGCCTCCGCCGCCACGGCCGCGCAAGCCGGCCTTCTTCACTTCGCTGATTACGCCTTCAGGTGTCATTTCGGAAAGCGCTTTGCCCAGCGCCTGGTAGCCGTCGATGGCAAGATAATCATCGAGCCGCGTAGGATCAATCATGCCATTTTGGCCGAATACTACGCGAAGCTGCTTTTTGTAAAAGGGCAAGTCATCTTCCCGAAACAAAGTTTTTTTCGTTTCCGGATGGCGGTAGAGCAGGCGGCTGATAACTTCCCCTTTGGCCACGGTTTTGGAGACGATTTCCGGCACGTCCTGGACTTTTACCTGCTGATAAAAATACTTGTCGGGATAGACAACGACCATGGGGCCTTTTTCGCAGAATCCCAAACAGCCTGTGGCGAGGACATCCACGTTCATGTTTTGTTTTTTTAATTCGGCCTCGAGGGCCTCTTTGACCTTGAGACTGCCCGCAGCACGACAACCAGTGCCGGCGCAAATCGTAACAAACTTTTTATTCGGACCGTAATTTTTTGTCAAATCATCCGGAAGCTGGTGGGCTTGAATATCGATATTTTTTTTCATCGTTGTTCCCCCTTCTTCAGCGGTCCGATAACTTTATCCACTTTAGCCATGTTTACCTGTCCGTGATATTCTCCGTCGACTACCATGACAGGACCGATGGCGCAGGCCCCAACGCAGTTAACCGTCTCCAGAGTAAATTTCCGATCGCTGGTCGTCTCGCCCGGTTTTATTCCCAGCGTTCTTTCCAGCTTATCGAGTATTGCGGCTGCACCGCGGACGTGGCAGGCTGTACCCTGGCAAAGCTTGATGACATGCTCTCCTCTCGGTGTGAGGCTGAAGGCGTCATAAAAGGTTGCCACCTCATAAATACGGCTGGCTGGAATTTCCATTTCGCAATTAACGGTCGCGAGCGCGTCTTTAGGCAGGTAGTTATATTGTTGTTGAACATCCTGCAAAACAGCAATTAAGGAACTCTTGTCCCTGTTATGTTTTTTTATAATTTCTTTTGTTTTCGCTTCTATAGTAGTTGCGGCAGTAGTTGTGGCTTTCTTCATGCGTAAATCACCTCAGAATTTTTCCGGTCCTCGTGCAATATCAATCCCATGCTTTCAGGCATTCGACTTTGTTCAAAAGTTTTTTGTATTCACTATTTACTCTTTCCTGAATCATCTTGATTTCATCATCCGTCAAGTGACGGAAGCGTCCCTGCGTTTTGAAATAATCTTTAATCGGCTTTAATTTTTTCGGCATTTCCGCGGAAATCTTATACTCGCCGTTTTCCACTTCGTAGAGCGGGAATATGCCGGTTTCGACAACCAGGCGTCCCAGAGCGATAGTCAAATGCGAGGGTGAGCGCCAGCCGGTCGGACACACGGAGAAGCAATGGATATAAGAAGGCCCTTTGGTTTTTTTGGCCTTCTCCACTTTGCGGATGAAATCAAGCGGGTAACTGGGACAAGCCGTGGCCACGTAAGGAACATTGTGGGCAACCATTATCTCCGGCATATTCTTCTTCCACGTCTTCTGCCCGTAACTGATTTTGCCTGCCGGTGCAGTCGTAGTTGATGCGCCCATCGGTGTGCCGCTGGAGCGCTGAATTCCCGTGTTCATATAAGCTTCATTGTCGAAACAGACAAAAAGCATGTCATGTCCGCGTTCCATCGCACCGGAGAGCGCCTGCAGGCCGATATCCATTGTGCCGCCGTCACCCGCCATACCGACAACTTTTATATTGCGGTCGTCGATCTTGCCCTTCTTGCGCAGCGCCTTGAGGCCGGCCTCTACGCCGGAGGCTACTGCCGCCGCGTTTTCAAAGGCCACATGAATCCAGGGCACTTCCCACACAGTAGTCGGATACAGGCTCGATACTATCTCCATGCAACCGGTCGCCGAAGCAATAACCGTATTTTCACCCAGAGCTTTGCACATGAGCCTTACAGCCAAAGCCTCGCCGCAGCCCTGGCAGGCGCGGTGGCCGGCGCAGAACAATTCCTTCTTATTTACCAGCCGCGGGGCATATAAATCAAAATTCTCTACAATATTCATTTCTCTCTTACTCCCCAAAATTCACAGGTGTCCGCTATTTTTTTTGAGTCTTCCCGGATGACTCTTGTGATCATTGCTGTAAAGTCTGTTACCGCTACATCGCGGCCGCCCAATCCGATAATGTAGTTGCAGATCATCGGACGCGTCTCTTCATGATAAAGGGCGGATTTTATTTCCGAGAAAACCGGTCCTCCCGGCCCGCCGAAAGAAACGGCGCGGTCGGTAACAATTAATTTCTTCGCTTCCTTCGCAGCTTCTTTCAACTCCTCAAATGGAAACGGCCGCCAAAGTCTGAGTTTTATCAGACCTACCGATTTCCCTTTGGCACGAAGCTCATCGATCGCCACTTCCGCCGTTTCGCCCATCGAGCCCATTGTCAGAAGTAGAATTTCTGCGCCTTCCGCTTTATATGTTTCCACCGGTTTGTAACGGCGACCGAATATTTTTGCCCATTCTTCCCAAACGGCAAGAATCGTTTTCTGGGAATTTTTTAAAGCCTCATTTTTTGCTTTCATCATTTCCGGGTAGTAATCCGCCATGGCGAAAGCGCCCATAGTGACGGGTTTACCCGGATGAAGCGTCGCATAGGGCTCACGCGGCGGCAAAAATTTATCCACTAATTCCTGCTCCGGAAATTCCACCGGCTCCACCATGTGTGTCAACTGAAATCCGTCGATATTTATGCATACCGGGAGCAGAACGTCTTTATGCTCGGCAATCTTGAATGCCTGTATCGACAAATCAATCGCTTCCTGCCCGTTTTCCACAAACATTGAAATCCAGCCGGAATCGCGCTGCGGCATAATATCCGAATGATCATTTAATATATTTAAAGGTCCGGAAACAGCCCGGTTCGCGATTCCCATCACAATCGGCAGTCTCATGCCCGAAGCAATCGGCAAAAGTTCATGCATCAACATTAAGCCCTGGGAGCTTGTCGCCGTATATACCCGCGCGCCGGTGCCGGAAGCACCGATAACCGCGCTCATCGCCGAATGCTCGGATTCCACCGTGACGAATTCCGCGTCTATTTTTCCATCAGCTACAAGATCGGAGAGATGTTCCGCAATATGCGATTGGGGCGTAATGGGATAAACAGCAGCCATGTCGATATTGCACTGCCCCACGGCTTCGGCGACGGCAATTGCCACTTCCATTCCAACGCGCTTAGGCATGCTTATCCCTCCTCCGTCATTGCTATTGCCCTCGGCCAGCATTCGTGTGCACAAATGCCGCAGCCCTTACAATAGTCCAGATTGGCCCGGAAAAAACCGTCTTCGCTTTGCTGAATGCACCCTTCCGGACAAAAGATATAGCAAATACCGCACTTGATGCATTTTTGATTATTCCAAACCGGCCTTTGCGCCCGCCAGCTTCCCGTATGATATTCACTGGCGCTGCCCGGTTCGAAAACGACGCATCCCGTGGTTATTTCCTGCCAGGCATCAGGCCCTTTCTTTTTTGTCATGATTCTTACACCTCAATTTTTACTGATTTTAGTTTCTTCGTAAGCCCTTTTCATGGCGGTTAAATTCTTTTGCGCAATCCTGCCGAAGCGGTGTTCTATGGGTTCTTTCAGAGCGTCCAGGTTTATAGTGTCAATCATCTTTATCAAAGCGCCCAGCATTGTCGTATTGGCAATGGGCACCCCCATTTCCTTCCTGGCAATGCCCGTTGCATCGACAGTTGCGGTCGTGCCGCTGAAATTCAGTTCTTTTTTCATTTCCTCCGGCGATTTCGGCGTATTCACAATCAATATTCCGTCAGGCTTCAAACCTTCGGTCATGTTTACCATGCCGATCAAGCTGGAATCCAGCACTACAACGACATCAGGCTGATAAATGCCGGAACGTACCTTGATTTTTTTGTCATCTATGCGGCTGAAAGCGGCAACGGGCGCTCCTCTTCTCTCCGGGCCGAAGCTGGGGAAGCCTTGAGCATATTTACCCGCGCCTATGGCCGCCACCGCGAGCAATTCTACCGATGTTACCGCACCTTGGCCGCCCCTGCCGTGCCATCTAACTTCTATCATTATAATCTCTCCTGCCGGATTAGTTATTACGAAGTAAAGTGAAGTGTTTTTCTATTATATTCGAATTTTTCTGTCAACTTTTTTCGCAATATAAATTTTTTACGGTTAACGATTTACGCGCCATTTATTCTTGGCTTCGGCATATAAATCATTTCCGTAAGCATCATTAACGACAATTGCCGGAAAATCAACGATGGTCAACTTTCTGATGGCTTCCGGGCCAAGGTCTTCGTAGGCAATAAGCTCGGCTTTTTGAACACATTGAGCAGAAAGAGCCGCAATGCCGCCGATAGCGCCAAAATAAACGGCACCGTATTTTTGCAGTGCCGCTATGACTTCCGGTGAACGGCTGCCTTTACCGATCATTCCCATGAGGCCGTTTTCGATTAACTTCGGAGTGAAGAAATCCATCCGGTAACTGGTTGTTGGACCGATGGAACCGATGGCCTTACCCGGCGGAGTGGGCGTGGGAGCCGCGTAAAATATAACACTTTTCTTTAAATCTATAGGCAGAGCCTCACCTCTTATCAACGCGTCATAGAGGCGACGGTGCGCGACATCTCGTGCCGTGTAAACCTCGCCGCTCAATAAAACCATATCTCCTGTCCGCAGAGACAGCACAACTTCTTTGGTCAGAGGTGTCTGAATATGGCGAGGTATCTCTTTTTCTTCAGTCACAGCGACGTCCTTCATATAATCTCTTCCTTATGCCTGGCGACATGACATTGAATATTTACCGCGACAGGCAGAGAGGCTATATGGCAGGGCATCATTTCTACATTTACGGCCAGTGCTGTAACCCTTCCGCCAAGACCTCCCGGACCAATACCCAGATCGTTAATACCGGTATAAAGTTCCTTTTCCATTTGAGCCAAACGTTCATCTTTACTATTACCTTCGCCTACTGGTCTTAACAGCGCCTTCTTGGCCAGGATGCAGGCTTCTTCCAGGGAGCCGCCGATACCTACTCCGACCATAATGGGCGGGCAAGGATTGGCGCCCGCTTGCTCCACCGTTTCCAGAACAAATTTTTTAATGCCGTCGCTCCCCGCCGCCGGCGTAAGCATTTTCGCCGCGCTCATGTTTTCACTGCCGCCGCCTTTGGGCATGGCAATTATTTTCAGCCTGTCGCCTTCGACAATATCAACATGAATTATCGCCGGTGTATTATCCTGTGTGTTTTTTCTGGTCAGCGGATCACAGACTGATTTTCGCAAATAGCCCTCAGCAGTAAGCCTGCCTCACACCTTCATCAATTGCTTCCCGTAGATTCCCGCCGACGATATGAACATCCTGCCCGATTTCAAGAAAGACAACCGCCAGTCCTGTATCCTGACAGATGGGCATTTTACTACGGCAGGCAATATCAGCATTTTCCATTATTTTTGCGAGCACCTCTCTGCCGGTTGCCGATTCCTCTTTGGGCAGAGATTTGCGTAGCGCTTCCACAACATCCGTACCTAAAGACAGTATTAGCTTCGATAAAAAGTTTTTTTACCGTCGCGGTAATTAGCTTGCAATCGATCTGCCGGCTTAGCTGTTTTTCTGGTTTTCTTTTCCATATCTACACTCGAAAACTCCATAAAATAGTCAATAAAAATATTTAGCCTTATGACGTCAAAAATGACCAGAGGCAAGGCGCGCGAGGCCTGAGAAGTGCGGCGTATTTTTCGCATACGCCGCAACCCGAAGACACAGCCAACAAAGTAGCCAAAGGCTGTTTTATGGTGTCATACTATATGCCGCGCCGGAATTCCAACGATTTGGAAATAGTCATCTTGTCAATGTATTTCAAGTCGCCGCCCATGGGCACGCCCGTGGCAATGCGCGTCACCTTAATTTTTTTCCCTTTGAGCATCCTGATAATCAGCAAAGCAGTCGCTTCGCCGTGGACATCGGGATTTGTAGCGATAATCACTTCTTTGATTTTGCCGCCGTTAATTCGCTGGAGAAGTTCGTTTAACCGCAGATTTTCCGGCCCAATTCCATCCAGAGGCGCCAGGTGTCCGTGCAAAACATGATAAGTCCCCCGAAATCCTCCACTCTCTTCAATTACCACCATCGCATCCGGTTCTTCCACAACGCAAATCACGCCATGATCTCTTGTCGTGTCGTGACAAATATGGCAAACATCTCCCTCGGTCAGGTTTAAGCAAATCCGGCAGAGTTTGATTTTTCTTTTGACTTCAATGATGCTTTCCGCAAGTTTCTTTACGTCGTCCGCCGTTGCGCGTAAAATATAGTTAGCCAGACGGGCAGCTGTTTTTTCGCCGATACCGGGAAGTTTACCGAGTTCGGCGATCAGTCGTTTTATGGGTTGAGCGTATGCTTTCATAAATACAGCCTAATAGAATCTTAATTAAGTCACTAAACAATCAGATTCACAGAATGACTCCACCAAAAGTTCCAGAAGCAAGGCGCGCGAGGTCGAAGGATGAAATGCGCATCCGGCATACGCCGGATAAACTCCGCATATGCGCAGTCCGGCGTATGCCGGAGACTTTTGGCCGTGTCATCATAGCCTACATGCCGGGAATTCCCATCCCTCCCGTGATTTTTGCCATTTCTGCGGAAGCCATTTCCTGCGCTTTGCGAATTCCCTCATTTACCGCGGCCGCAATTAAATCCTGCAGCATTTCTATATCTTCGGGATTGACCGCTTCCTTTTCGATTTTTATGGAAACTATTCTAAACTTGCCGTCCACTACGACCCGTACCATTCCGCCGCCGGCCTGCGCTTCTGTGGTTTTGGCCTCCAATTCCTGCTGGAGCTGTCCGATTTGCTCCTGCATTTTTTTCGCCTGCTTCATAATATTGCCGAAATTCTGCACCTCTTTTATGTCCTTTCTGCTTTTATCCCGTTAGAAATCTCACGCTCACCTTGGTTCAAACAATCCAAACTCTTCTTTTAACATATGTCCTCTGATTTCTAACGGGACTAACGGGGTTTATCTGTCCGCGCTTTAATTTCTATTACTTCGGCGCCGGCAAATTCGTCCATAACTTTCTGCAAAAGCGGATGGTTTATCGCTTCCCGTTTCATGTCGCTTAAGCTATTGGTTTTGCCGCGCCCATTATTGCCGTTTGTATTTATCTTATCTGCCTCGGTAGTGGCAATATTTATTGTCACATCAGCCTGGAAAAATTTCCCAGCGATTTGCTCCAGTTGATCCTTTTGCTTTTTGGCTTTGATGTCCTCGAGGAATATGAATCCCTTAGGGAATCCCAGCGTAAGGCAGCCGTTCTCGTAACTTAAAATTTCGGCAGAGTCAATTTTTGCTCCAAGTATCGCATTCTCCTTTTTGATAAATTTCTTCAAATTATCGGAAAGAATTCTCAGATCATCGGTAGGCTTATTCTGACCAGCTAAGCTATCCTCATTATTTTTTTCATCGGTGATATTAATTTTGGCGCCGTAATCAGCAGGTATTTCTTTTACCTGTTTATTTGTTGCAAGTTGCTCTCCAATATTGCCGGCAGCTGCAGGCAAACCCTGGCGAAGTTTTTGTTCGATGGCTTCGATTGTCGCCACAATTTCACCCAGAGGAATTATCGGTTCCAGATAAGCCATCTTCACAAGTACAGCCTCCAGTTTCATCCGCGGCTCCTGACTGCGGCGAAAACTTTCTTCTTCGGCGATTAAAATTTCCGCCAGGCGCTGTAAAGTTTCACGCGATACGGTATTGGTTTGATTTTTTAGTTTTTCAATTTCCTCCGGCGCGATATCGAAAGAAGAACTGGCAGAGCCGGCAATTTTAACCAGAAGCAAATTTCGGAAATGTTTGAGCAGCATTTGATAAAAATGCTTCATGTCAATACCCGCTAAATATGCTTCTTCAAGGATATTCAGACAGGTACCGGCATTCCTCTGTAAGACGGCTTCGGAAAGGACAAATAGATACTTCCGGTCCGTAAGTCCCAGGTTTTCCTCTACATCGGCATCTTTAATATTTGTTCCGGCATACGAAATGATTTGGTCGAATATGCTTTGCGCGTCGCGCATACTTCCGTCACCAGCTTCAGCAATCCAGGTAAGAGCGGCTGGACTTATTTTTATTCCTTCCGCCGTGGCTATCTTGCCCAGATTAGCGATTATTTCTTTGAGCGATATCCGGCGAAAATCATAGCATTGGCAACGGGAAAGAATGGTAGCAGGAACTTTATGGCTTTCGGTTGTCGCAAAAATAAAAATTACGTGGGAGGGCGGTTCTTCCAGCGTTTTCAAAAGGGCGTTGAAAGCTTCCCTAGTGAGCATGTGCACTTCGTCGATAATATAGATTTTATATTTGGATGCCGCCGGAGCAAATTTAACGTTTTCCCGCAGTTCCCGAATTTCGTCGATTCCGCGGTTGGAAGCACCGTCAATTTCGCGCACATCCAGTGAAGAGCCGTCGGTTATTTCACGGCAGTTGGAGCAGACATTGCAGGGAATAGGCGTCGGGCCTTTTTCGCAATTGAGCGATTTGGCGAGAATTCTGGCGACCGAGGTTTTACCGATACCGCGCGGACCGCTGAAAAGAAACGCGTGGGCAACGCGGCCCCGGCTTATAGCGTTTCTCAGGGTTTTCACGACATGTTCCTGACCGGCAACGTCCTCAAAAGACTGCGGCCGAAATTTTCGGGCTAGGACGAGATATTCCAATGAAACTCCTAAACTTACTGCAAAATCTCGGTGTATTTTTACCTGTTCGCTTGCAAAAGATAACGAGACTGCCAACAAAATCATTACCTTTTGTTTGATTATACCGCAAAAAGCTCCAGAGGCAAGGCGCGCAAGACCAGAGGATGAAACGCGCATCCGGCATACGCCGGATAAACTCCGCATATGCGCAGTCCGGCGCATGCTGGAGACTTTTTCCGGTATAATTACTGGTGGCCAGGTTTACCGCAACACAAGGCGGAACATTGCTGCCGCTGCTTCCTTCCGGACCTGACGGGGTTCACAAGCCACCGTTGCACGGGACCCGGCCATATCTTTTTATAAAAAGCAAATTCTTCAGCGAAACTCTTAATTGATAAATGAATAGGAATCAACTCAAATTTTTTATATCGATTTTTCGCAGACATTATGATGGTCGAAAACGACCGTTATGCAACCGGCGTTTATTATTTTCTTCTTAAATAACAGCAGGATATAAACATTGGGAATCTCCAGTACGAGTTGACTAATAGCAGTGCAAAGTTTGTATTTGAAAAATAACAATTCATTATTATGTTCTTATTGTGCCTTGCTGAAATAAAAAGGAAGAATTGCTGATGAGTGAAGGAAAGAAAAAGAAATCCACAGCCGCATTTATTGGTAAATATTTTCTTTGCCCACACAGTTGGCTATCCGGCAAAAATTAACGGAGGAAATTTTCAATGAAGATTTCAGGAAATACGGTATTGATTACTGGTGGAGCGACGGGCATTGGATATGCGATGGCCGAATCTTTCCTGAAAGCGGGAAATGAAGTCATCATTTGCGGCCGCAGGAAAGAAAGACTTCTTCAGGCTCAGAAGAAACATCCGGGTTTTCATATCAAGGTATGTAATGTTGCTGATGAAGCTGATCGAAAGGCGCTTGTGGAATGGGCAACTGCCAATTTCAGAAATTTAAACATCCTGGTTAACAATGCCGGCATCCAAAGAGATATTGATTTCACAAAAGGTATTGACGAATTTCTGGCAGGCGATAGTGAAATAAAAATCAACCTGGAAGCCCCGATTGTTCTATCCGGGCTCTTTATTCCATATTTGACCGAAAAAAAAGAAGCCGCCATTATCAATATCTCCTCGGGATTAGGTTTTGTGCCTATGGCCCGAATGCCCGTGTACAGCGCGACCAAAGCCGGCCTCCATGCCTTTTCTATGGCCCTGAGACATCAGCTAAAAAATCAAGGGATCAAAGTTTTTGAGGTGGTTCCCCCGGCGGTGGATACGGAATTGAATCAGGAGGGAAGAGCCCAAAGAGGCAATTTTAAAGCGGGTCTCACGGCTGATAAATTTGTCGCCGCAGTGATGAAAGGCTTCCAAAATGACGCATTTGAAATAGCTTATGGGATGTCGGAAGGATTTATCCAGGCGTCCCGAGCAGAGTTGGACAAAAGCTTTCAACAGATGAATAGCCGGTGATAAAATCAGTGCATCAAATTTTTAAGCAGTGCGAAATCCTAAAAAGAGAGAAACGCTGAACGAGGTGAAAAGGGGTGGAAAGATATGAAGAACATTTTGAAAAGTATTGGCGCCATCCTGACAGGATTTATTGCGGTTTTTGTCTTAAGTGTTGGGACAGATATTATATTGGAAAAACTTGGTGTTTTTCCCCCGCAAGGTGAACCTGGTTCTCACGCCTGGTGGATGCTTTTTCTTGCGCTTATATATCGCACTATCTATGCAGCAGTGGGCGGTTATGTTACCGCAACTTTAGCACCAAGTCGACCAATGCGTCATGCCATCATTCTTGGAGTAATAGGACTTGTATTTGCTATACTCGGATCAATTGCAAATTGGGACAACGCAATAGCATCATCGGGTACATGGTATCCAATTGCGCTTATAATACTTACCATGCCTAGTGTGTGGTTAGGCGGTAAATTAAGAAACAGAAGGAGGATAATATGATAAAAATAATCGTTATTGCATTGGTCGTTTTGATAGTCGGTCTGCTGGTTTTTGCCGCGACCAAACCGGACACGTTCCGTGTCGAGCGTACGGCGAGCATCAAGGCGCAGCCAAAGAAGATATTTCCTCTCATCACTAACTTGCATAAATGGGGCGACTGGTCACCCTGGGAGAAGATGGATCCGGCAATGAAGAGGACATTCAGTGGCCCTGAAGCAGGTATCGGTTCTGCGTATGCGTGGGAAGGCAATAATAAGGTAGGCAAGGGTCGTATGGAGATCATGGAAGTGTCTCCGTCTTTCAGGGTTGTGATTAAACTGGATTTCGAAAAACCACTGGAAGGTCACAGCATCGCTGAGTTCACGCTTCAACCGCAGGGCGACGTCACTAACGTTACGTGGGCCATGTACGGCTCCAATTCCTATTTGGCGAAGGTCATGAGCATATTTTTCGGTATGGACAAGATGATCGGTAAGGACTTCGAGACCGGTTTAGCCAACCTGAAGATTTTGGCTGAGAAGTAAGACGGTACGCAGTTACACACATTGGCGTAGTGTCTATCGGCAGCCTGTTATTACAGTAGCAAGTTCGTCTGCCTGCATCTGCAGTCGTGACCCGGGTGAAGTAGACCGGTTTTTATCGTTTTGTGCGAAGTAACGCGCTATTTTATTAATTTTAAAAACTCAAAAGCAAAATGGTAGGCATCGCCCGGCCAACGCGCCGATAAATAGCTTCTGTCGCGTACCGAAAAGCTATGCGTTGTGTTGTTAATGGAATCTCTGATTAGCCCCGAATTACCCCGGAAGAAATTTTTTTTATCAATTAGATAAGATTTAACTTCATCTTCAACCGTTACCGGATATGTTCTGTAATAACGTCCCAGCCAAAGAAATGTAAGATAATACGCAGACAACTCTTGTGATTTCAAAAGTGAAGTAGTTTTATAATTATATATTACGGATTTTCCTGTTTTGGGATTGATGCTTCGCGCAGCGAGTAAAGCGCCGTGACATATTGCTCCTACTGGTTTATTTTCTTCAAAGAGCCTGACAATGATATTTTGCAGTTTTTTGGATTCCAGATATGTTCTCATGCCGGGAGCATGACCACCAGGAAGAATTATTCCTGCAAAGTCTTTCGGATTAATTTCATCCCATTTGATGGGCTTATTGAAATTTTTATCTTTAGTCATCAAGGAATAGCAATTTAATGCGTCGGCGTTGGCCATCAATATCTTTTTCCAAATCCCCAGGCCTTTCCCGGTTAGCATTCTGGGATCAGCTTTGCCCGGCTGTCCCGATGGAGTTGCAAAAGTTATGTCGATATTATTAGAATTCAATGCTTTCCAGGGAATACTTGTTTCACTGGGATCAAAATCAATGGCGGGAATAGGCATAAGAATCATATGTTTTACCCATATTATATTCTAAGCAATTGCGCTTTTGTTTTCTGGCGGAGAGAGCGGGATTTGTCCGGCATTCGCCGGACTACCCGGCGTATAACCTAAAGGTCACACGTGCCGGGTGAACCCGATCATTATGAACGCTTCCTTACTATCTATCTACAGTAATAAATGGCGGAGAGAGCGGGATTTGAACCCGCGGTACACCTTTGTGGGCATACACACGATTTCCAGTCGTGCTCCTTAAGCCGCTCGGACATCTCTCCGGTCATTACAATATTTTTAACTATGGAGACGTAACATATTACATCTCCGTATCTATTTCTGGCGGAGAGAGGGGGATTCGAACCCCCGTGAGAGCTTGTGGCCCCCAAATCGATTTCGAGTCGATCCCGTTACGACCACTTCGGTATCTCTCCGTCTATTTAATCAGGCTTTCTATAATTCGTTTCCTGATATCTTTTCTTCCATCACTCGTTTTTAGATATTCTTCCCGCCTGGCTGATTCTTCTTTCGTGCTATAAGCCTCGTAACATAACAACTTCATGGGCAACCTGTGTCTTGTCGATTCTACACGGCCTGCCTGATGTTCCGAATATCTTCTTTTAAGATCACTAGTCCTTCCAACATAAAATTCTTTATCCCGTTCACTTTGTAGTATGTAAACGTAATACATAATATCAATTATTGTAGATTTCGTCCGACATTCGCCGGACGCCCGGCGCATGCCGGGCGAGTCGATCCCGCTACGACCACTTCGGTATCTCTCCACTTAATTATCTGCCCGAAGCGCGCGGGATGTTATCCTCTTTTGGCTGAAAAATCTACTCAAAAGTTCCCCGCATTCTTCCTGCAAAATACCTTCCGTTATCTCTACCTGATGATTCAGCCGCTCATCGGTTAAAATTTTATACAATGATACGACAGCACCGTTTTTAGGATCACGCATTCCGAAAATTACCCGGGAGAGTCGGGCCTGAATAATTGCGCCCGCGCACATGACGCAGGGCTCCAGTGTGACGTAGAGTTCCGCGCCTACCAAACGGTAATTGCCGATAGTCTCTCCTGCCTGCCTTAAGGCCAGTAATTCCGCATGCGCCGAAGGATCGTTTTTCGTAATAGGTGAATTATGCGCCCGCGCTAAAACGCGGCCTTCGCTCACGAGTACAGCACCGACGGGCACTTCTCCCTCGCGGTAGGCGATCTCGGCTTCCTCCAGCGCAATTTTCATGAAATTATAGTGATTTTGCATTTAACAACCGCTTTCCCTGACATCTAATTTCTCCGCATCGTTATCATATAGTTGATTTTATGGCAATTGCCGTATATAATTGCTCCGAAGCGGTAAAACATGGATACAAAAAAAGTCATATTATTGCCGGTCCTAATATCCTTTGTTGGGCATCTAGCGTTAATCACCGTTACAGGCATGATCGATTTACGTGAAAATATTAGAGCCGACGAAATAATCACCGTGGATATCAAAGAGCCGGAAACAGAAATACAGCCGAAGAAAAACGAAGAAAAAAGGCCCGAAGAAATAAAACCCTCACGGAGCAAAGACGCGAAAGATGTTCTTGTCAATGACGGCTGGCGGGAAGAGACTGTTGAACTTGGCAGCATGGATGTAAAGTATGGCGCTTATTTGGTTAAGATCAAAAAGAAGATTCTCCGAATTTGGAATTATCCCGAAAAAGCTTACAGTAAAAATGAAGAGGGAACTGTCGTGGTAAAATTATCCATTGATGCCGGCGGTACCCTTGCTGCAACAACCCTCGTGTCTTCCTCCGGGGCAATAGAGCTCGATGAAGGAGCGTTGGGTGTAGTCAAAGCCGCCGCGCCGTACGATCCCTTGCCGGAGCAATATAATCTTTCGCGCTTGAATATATTGGCTTCCTTCCGGTATAAAATCATGGACTGACATTTCTCCCCGCAGCCAAAATAAGCAGAAAAAGCTGAAACAAGAAAAACGGTTTTATAATAATGCGCAAACAATTAAAAATTATTAATAATACTTTGCTCATTATTTTGACGTTCTTTTGCGTAAGCGAAACTTGGGCCGGTACGGTAAGGGATGAGATCGGGCGCAAGATAAATATTAAAGAGTCTCCCCAGAGGATTGTCTCCCTTGCTCCGGGAATAACGGAAACTCTTTACGCACTTAACCTTGACGACAAAATTGTGGGCGTGACCACCTTTTGCAATTGGCCGTCGCAGGCGCGTCAGAAACCGCGAGTCGGTGGATTCACCAATCCTTCCATAGAAAAGATTGTTTCCCTGAAACCCGATTTGATCATAGCCACGGCGGACGGGAACCGCAAAGATACCGTGCGGCAATTGGAAAGAATCGGTCTTTCCGTCTATGTAACCAATCCTTCCGATACCGCTGGTATCCTGAAAAGCATTTTACATATAGGCGAAATAACAAACCGGGAAAAGGACGCCGGAAAACTGGTGGAAAAACTGCAAAAGAGATTAAACAATATCACGGCGCAAATAAACCATAAAAGTAAACCGCGAGTTTTTTTCCAAATTGGTTTAGAGCCGGTTATTACGGCCGGCAAAGGTACGTTAATCAATGAAGTTATTGAGCGAGCCGGAGGTGTTAATGTTGCGGGAGGGGACACCGCCCGCTATCCCCGCTACAGTGCCGAAGGCATCATGGGGGCAGCGCCGGATATAATTCTTTTTGCGCCGATGGCCGGCGACAAGGAATTTGCTGCGGGAAAACGCTTCTGGCAAGAATTCAAAGGAGTACCGGCGGTGGATAATAATAGAATTTATCCTATCGATACCGATTTGATCAGCCGGGCATCGCCGCGTATTGTGGATGCCATCGAAGAAATGGCGCTAATTTTTCATCCGGGGATAAGGGGAATTAAATCTCATCCTTTATCTCATTAATATTGACATGCGCTTCGTGCAGAGTATCCCTGATTTCCATTTGTTTGCTCAAAGGCAGTGATTGGAGCTTTTTCTTCAGGCCCTGCAGAGAAGAAATTTTTGATTCCAAATCGCCCAATAACAAATCCCAGTCGACTCGCGTCTCTTCGACCTTCGCCGGTTTTACTTCTTCGAACTCAGCACCGACCTTCAGCCGTATTTCCTCCAGATATTCGGGGATGGTAACATCAAAGCCCAATTTTTTCCTAATTATTGAGGCTAATTGCTCTTGCACGGAAAATTCACCGTGAACTAAAAACACCTGCATTTTTTTATTGCGGAAATTCCCCAGCCAATCCAGTAGCTGATTCTGGCCGGCATGGGCGGAAAAACCGCTGATAGTCCATACCTTGGCCTTGATGGCGATATCTTCATTGAAGATGCGGATTTTTTTCGCGCCGTCGACAATTTTGCGGCCGGGTGTGCCTTCCGCCTGATAGCCGACGAACACAATGCTTGCGCCCGGACGCCACAAATTATGCCGCAAATGATGTTTGATCCTTCCGGCATTGGCCATGCCGCTCGCGGAAATAACAATTGCCGATCCTTTTAATTCATTAATT
The DNA here is from genome assembly GCA_963753975.1 of uncultured delta proteobacterium. Taxonomy (GTDB): domain Bacteria; phylum Desulfobacterota; class Syntrophia; order Syntrophales; family Smithellaceae; genus UBA4810. Next base: position 716,562 of record CAVWEH010000005.1, on the reverse strand, counting down.
TGCTTCGATTGTTCGGTTGTTGAAGAAAACTGAAGCTGCGGCAAATCTAAAGGGTCTTCGCCATTTTTCAAAAGGCTCTGCGTTTCGGAATCGAGATAGGAACGGTAACGGCGGAATATCTCCGTTGCTTTGATTGCCAAGGGACTATCCAGAATCACCGGCATGTCTTTGGGCAGCCTGCCATCCCGGGAAAGAAGATAAAGCGAATAGAGCATTTCCTGGGTTCTTTCCACGGCAAAGGCGGGAATGATGACTTTTTCCCCTCTGGAGTAACTGTACTTAATCGCTTCGGCCATTTCATTTAAGCTGTCCTCCTCACCTTTGTGGTTGCGGTCGCCGTAGGTCGATTCCATAAAAAGAAAATCCGCCGCGCTGACGGTTACGGGGTCTTTCATCAATAGCTGGTGGCGACGGCCGATGTCGCCGGAGAAAATTAATTTTGTGGATTTACCGTTTTCCTCGATAAATAATTCCAGTATCGCCGCGCCCAAAATATGGCCGGCATCCTGAAAGTTGGCTTTTATCCCGTTTGCGGGACTGAAAACCTCGTTGTAGGTTTTGGTTTTAATTAGCGGACTGACGGATTCGGCATCTTTCGTCGTGTAAAGCGGTAAGGCATCGTCAGTGTTGCCGTGACGCTGCATTTTTTTGATTTTCCACGTTGATTCGACTTCCTGTATATGCGCGCTGTCCAAAAGCAATATCTTAATCAGGTCGCCGGTGGGCTCGGTTGCGTAAATAAGGCCGCGAAATCCTTTTTGCACAATACGGGGGAGTAATCCCGAATGATCAATATGGGCATGAGTAATCAGGATGAAATCGATATGCTCAGGTTCATATATGTCGACATCCCAGTTGCGTTTTTCTATTTCATCGCTGCCCTGATGCATGCCGCAGTCAACAGCGAATCTTACCTTATCCGTTTCAATAATAAAACAAGAGCCGGTAACTTCTCTTGCCGCCCCGAGAAATTTAATTTTCATTTTAACTCCGCTGTGCCGATAATTAACAGTAACAAAAAACCGCCCCAGCACTCTGCCCGGTATTCAAAATGAGTGATTGATTTTTTTGAGCATAGTGTGTGTGGTCGGTGCTCGTTATCCCGCTCCGCTGCGCTTCGGGGATAGTTCGGCTAGCAAATATTGCTTTGTTATACTCGCAATATTTGAGTCTCACTATAATCCTTCTCTGGTCATTTTTTTCAATCTCTTGGCTTCTCTTTTTTCTTTCGCCGTTTTGGCGGGTTTCTTCTTCGCGTCCTTCTTTATGTCTCTTGATTTAGCCATAGTCTGAACCTCCATTAATAAGGATTAATAGCACAGCAAAATACCGGCCACTCTCCAAACCGGCACTCTCGATACGTGAATATAATAAAATGACTGGATTTGGTCAAATAGTTTGTATGACTATATTAAAAAATTTTATCACCGGTTAGACGGCAGATTTTCAATATCTTGCCCTTACCAGCCCTTTTTCCACATATCGTCATCGTCGTAGATTTTTTCTTCATCAAAAGCTTCCGGGGCGTCTAGTTCATGGTCGCGGGTTTTGCCCTTTGCCTTTTCCCGAAAATATTCACGATACCACTCGTGAGCCGTGATCATGGACATGACTTCGCTGGTGCCTGTCCAAATCGAAGCCAGACGAACATCGCGGTAGATGCGTTCCAGCGGAAAAACATTGGTGTAAGCAATTCCCCCCATCACCTGCATGGAATTATGAACGACCTTCTGACATGATTCGGTGATAAACTTTTTGCTCTGCGATACCATGCGCCGCACACGGTTCATATCCACGCCTGCATCCACCGCGCGGGCCGTAACATAAGCCACGGCGCGTGCCGCATCCAGCAGCATGGCAGCCTCGGCAATCTGAAAACTAACGCCTTCAAATTGATTGATTATCTGGCCGAATGCTTTGCGTTTCGATGTGTATCGCGTGGCGACATCGAGGGCAGGGCGGGCGGCGCCTATAGTCATCGCGGCGGTGCCTAACCTCTCCGGGATCATCATGGTATTAAAAACCGCGTAGGCTCCCTGAATTTTTCCCACAACATTTTTCTTAGGTACTTTAACATTGCGGAAGATAATACGGCCGGTTCCGCCGCCGCGGCAACCCATAAGGCCGTAAAGATATTTCACTTCCACACCCGGTCCGCGATCCACAATAAAACAGGTTATTGCTTCTTGCGGCTTGGCTTCGGAATGGCTCCTAGCGTAAACGAGAAAAAAATCCGCGCCTTCGGCGCCAACGATAAAACGTTTCTGGCCATTCAAGAGATAATAATCACCCTTATCCTCGGCTTTAGTCGTCGCTCCAAAAAAATCCGAGCCCCCTCGCGGCTCCGTTAGGCACTCCGCCGCAAAAAGCTTCCCCTTCAGGAGAGGCTTTACGTACTTTTCTTTTTGCTCATCTGTGCCGTGCAGGATAATGGCATCGCAGACTAATTCTGCCCCCACACCGAAAACGCAGGCAAATTCATAACCGAGTGTTCCCACCTCTTCCATAATCATGCAGGTGGTTACCCAATCCATTTCCCTGCCTCCCCATTTTTTGGGGTAGCGACAGCCCAGCAGATTGCGTCTGCCTGCTTCCTGTAAAAATTCTTTGGGGAATTTGATTTTATCCGTATCCATATCCAAAATCATCTGGCGAGGCGTCCATTTTACAAGCTCACGGACCTCGTCCCTGATCTTTATTTGCTCTTTGGTCAGCATGTAATCAAACATAAACTCCTCCTTAATTTGCGGCGCATGGTTATTGAAAATGCCTTAATGAAAGTTTACGGATTATAGCAGAAAAAAAGCAATTGAACGAATTAATTGGTCATCAATCGGAATTAATAGAATGAAGTTAGTGTATTTTGAACCGAATTTCCTCAGAAGGCGTTGCTAATCAATAGAAAACAAAAATAAAATCCTTCTTGACTATTAATTGGTATTGTGACCAAGTTACATGAAAATAAACTGTGTTTATGTTTTAGAATGTTAAAAATTTCTTTATAAACGAGACACAACCACCACGTTTTTCGGAGCGTTGGTGGTTTTTTCTTTGAGCAGTAGTGAGCTTGGAAAAAAGCTCAAGAGGTAAGGCATACAAGCCCCTCACTTTTTCCTTCCTTCTCAACCGGGAGACGGATGGGGGTGATTTTGATGCTTTATGGGCCCCACGGGGGAATGAAGGTTAACAAAAGATAGTCAACGAGAAAGGGGATTAAAATGAACAAGAATTTGTATGTCGGCAATCTGTCTTATAAAGTTACGGACGAGGATCTCAAAACTAACTTTACTGAAGCGGGAGAAGTCGTATCCGCTGCAATCATTAAGGATAAGTTTACAGGTCAATCGAAGGGATTCGGTTTTGTCGAAATGAAAACAGAGGAAGGCGCAACTGAAGCCATCAAGAAGTTCAACGGCGGTATGCTTGATGGAAAGGCGATTACTGTCAACGAGGCAAGACCAAAGAAGGAATTCGGTGGCGGAGGCTCAAAAGGCGGCGGCAATCGCAGTGGCGGTGGATTTAACAGAGGCGGACGCGGCGGAGGCGGTGGAAACCGCGGCGGCAAATACTAATCAATGAGACTCAATTATTACGAGAGAAACTAAGTAATAATTGCTAGCCGAATTGATGCCCTAAGCGAAGCGCATGGGGATAATAGTTTAAACAAAAAAAGCCGAAGAGTCATTATAAAACCCTTCGGCTTTTTTATTTCCCCGACTCAATATATTCCACGATTTTTTCGGCGATGGTTTTAACTACGTATTTGAATTCCGCTTCGTCTTTGTCCAATAGCGTCATACGGAAACCAAGCAGCGGGGTAAAAAATGATGTCAACGGCACAACGCAAATACCGGTTGCCGCCAAAAGATAATAAACGAATCGTTTATCGTGTTCGATGGTCTCTTTAACTAAATCTTCCACGAACTCTCTTATTTCCTTTTTCTTAATCTGCAGACGTTGGCGATTATTGAGAGCCGATTCATTAAAAACAACGGTCATGTAAAAAGCGCCGTTGGTTTTATTCACCATCAGACAGGGAACATCCTTTAGAATATCATAAGCGATCCGGGAAAGTTTTTCGTAATGCTGTTTGCGCTTATCTAAATAATTCTGATATTCGGGATGGGACATAATCCTGGGAATCGCCATTTGGGGCAGAGTTGTTGAGCACACTTCCGCCATTTTCTGCTGCAAGATCGTATTAATGAAACGGGCGAAGATCGGATCTTTTTCGGCGTTATAAACTTCGATCCATCCGCAGCGCGCACCCGGCCAGGGAAGTTCTTTGGAAATGCCCTTCATGCTGATTGCGGGAACATCGCCCACAATATCGGAAAGCGGCACGGTCTTTTTACCGTTGTAAACTATGTTGATATATGTTTCATCGAAGACGATAAAAAGATCATTTTCCTTGGCGATCTGCACAATTTGCTTGAGCGTCTCCACCGGATAAACGAACCCCGTGGGGTTATCGGGATTGATCACCAAAATGCCGACGATGGACTTATGACTTTTAACTTTCTGTTCCAACTCCCGCATATCCGGATACCAGTTGCTGTAAGGGTTCATCCGATATGTATTGGGAGGAAAGGAAGCGTGCAGGACTTCCGCCATAAAATGTGTGGAATACGTCGGCTCCGGCATGATCATGCGCGCGTCAACCTGGATAGAGCTGTAGGCACGAGCGATGGCATCACCCAGGCCGTTGAAGAAAATTATGTCTTCCGGTGTGATTTGAACTTTGCCGCGTTTGTTCAGACGGTCGGCAAGAAATTTGCGTGTTTCATCAACTCCCTTAGTCGGCGAATAGGCATAGGAACTATCTTCTTTTAATATATTGATCAGGACATCTTTCATCCAGGCGGGTATTTTTTCTCCCTTCTGGACGGGATCGCCGATGTTTTCCCAGATAATATCGACGCCGTATTCTTTGAGCTTATTGGCGATAAGCACAATATTACGGATTTCATAAGTTAAGCCGCTGCCGCCGCGGGCAATTTCAAAGCGCATAAGTGATTTAACTCCTTGGATATTCTTGATTCGTTAATAATACATATTTCTTGAAATATCCAGATTTTTTTAAAAAAAGCAACGGTATTAATCCCGTTTCGCTAGATGGATAATTCGCCCCGCGAATTCCATTCGCAGGATAATTAAAGACTCTGGTTATGGAGGAAAACCAGAGTCTTTGATACATAAGGAAGTTGATGATTTTATATTTGCCCGCATGCCATGTCAAGTCACGGCATGCATAGGCACTGTATTCGACTGATCCCGCTACATTTTGCGGGACGTCGCATGTTGAAAAAGAGTTTTCAGATGCCTTTTTGAGGCTCCGCAAATTTCGGCGCACTTCGTTTCCGAAATTTGAGTCTCATTAATTTTCTGAAAGACAAATTATTTTTTTCATGTTATCAAAGACAACCGCCCGATGCGGAAACTTCATTATTGCTTAAGACGAGGAAGATCTATGGCTGAGGAAAAGAGTTTTGCTGAGTTGCTTGATGAGACAAGTCTCACTCCCCGGCGTTATTCTGTGGGAGAAAAAATCGATACGACCGTCGTAAAAATTACTTCCGACTGGATATTTCTCGATCTGGGGGCAAAAAGCGAAGGCTATCTCGATAAAAAAGAGCTTCTGGATGATGAAGGCAACCTGAGAGTAAAGGAAGGCGATCCTATCACGGCCTATTTTTTATCCTCGAAGCACGGTGAAAAGCTCTTTACCACCAAATTGCTGACACGCAAGAGTGTTGACGATTATTTATACAATGCTTATAAAAGACAAATTCCACTCCCAGCAACCGTGGAAAAGGAAATCAAAGGAGGCTTCGAAGTCAAAATAAGTGCAAATGTCGTGGGCTTTTGTCCCTACTCCCAGATGGATACGAAAAAAATCGATGATGTCGCCTTGTATATCGGCAAGAAATTTGATTTTATGATTATCGAATATGCGGAAAACGGACGCACAATAGTTCTTTCCCGCCGTCCGCTTCTCGAAAAAATCGAACAGGAAAAAATCAAAGAGCTCAAAGGTTCATTGCAAAAAGGCATGCTCGTCCAGGGTGTAATCAAAGCCGTCCGTGATTTCGGCGCTTTCGTGGATATCGGAGGGATACAAGCTCTGCTGCCCGTTTCCGAAATGGCCTGGGGGAAAGTTCAGGACGCCAAGGCTCTCTATTTCCCGGGCGATAAAATAGAAGCAAAAATTATCAATCTTGATTGGGAAAATGAACGCATTACCCTGTCTTTCAAAGACACTCTGCCCGATCCGTGGAATGATGTCCTGAGTAAATATCCCGAAGGGAGTATTCACGAAGGCCGGGTAGCGCGCCTGACGGATTTTGGAGCTTTTATCACTTTGGAAGCCGGTATTGACGGCCTTTTACATATTTCCAAACTCGCCCGCGGCAAGAAGATTAAACATGCACGCGATGTGCTTTCTCCGGACGCGCAGTTGGAAGTAAGAATTGAAAAAGCTGATCCGGTCAATAAAAGAATCTCTCTTGATCTTGCCGGAAACGAAAATGCCGCGTCTGAAAATGACGAATTAAAGGACTACATGGCCAAGGCGCCGGAAATGATGGGTACTCTCGGTGATGTATTCAAAAAATCCCGCAAAAAACGTTAGAATATTCTTCCGACAGATTTCTTAAAAAAATTAGTTCTTCTCCGCTATCCTGAAAGCACAATCAAAGCATCGGCGGCAACAGGCTTGGCCCCGCTGATGATAATGGGGTTTAAATCAATTTCGGCTATTTCCGGATGCAATAAGGAAATATTTCCTATTGCTTGCAGTATTCCCGCAAGCTTATCCTTCTCTACCTGCGGCATGCCCCGGAATTCATCCAGAAGTTTGTGCGCACGCAGATCGGCAAACATTTCCTTTGTGTCGGCATCGGTAAGCGGCGCCATCCGAATTGTCGTATCGCGGTACATCTCGGTAAAAACACCGCCCAATCCAAAAACCACACACGGCCCAAATCCGGCAAAACGAGTCATACCGGCCAGAAATTCCCGGCTGCCGGCGAGCATTTCCTGAACCAGTACCGGCACTGATTTTCCCGCGGCCTTTTGAATATCCTGAAACGCCGTTTTTAACTCGGAGGCATCTTCTATGTTTAAAGCTATGAGCCCCTTGCCGCTCTTGTGCATGATTTCCCAGTAACAGGCTTTCAGTGCTACCGGATAACCGATTTTAGCGGCGGCGGAAAGCGCTTCACTTTCCGTTTTTGTCGGTGCTTCCTTTGTAACCGGTACACCGTAGGCAGCAAGCAAACTCTTGGCTGCATGTTCATCCAGAGCTTTTTGTCCATTTTCCTTCGCTTGTTTAATGAGACTTCCGGCTTGTTCGCTGATTTGGGGCAACACAATTTTTTTATCCAGAGACCGTTCCTTGATTAGTTTATAGCGATAAAGAGAGCCTAACGCACGGGCGGTCTTTTCCGGAGAATTAAAGACCGGAATATTGTTTTCCTGAAAACCTTTAGTATAAGAATCTTCCTGACCGAAGAAACTGGAAATAATTAAGGGCATGTTATATTTGCGCGGCAGTTCAAACACTTCTTTAATTACGGGCCCGGTGAAAGTTAAAAATTCTTCAAAGGAAATCCCCTTGATATAATCGGAAACATGATTATAAATTTCGCGCAAAAAACCGGAGTGCATTATTCCATGCACGATTAAAGCATCCACTTCCCCGCTCTTGATTACGAGCTCAGGAATGGTTACCGCCAGTTTTTCCATGCCTGTATCAAAAGTCAGATCTACCGGATTGGCCGAAGCCGCATGCGGCTGCAAATATTTTCTGATTTCTTTTTGCAAACCGGCGGAAAAACGCGGAACTTCCAATCCAACTAAATCGCAAGTATAGGAAATGGAGGATGACGGACCGCCGGAATTAGTGATGACACCGACACGCCTTCCCCGCGGGAGTGGTTGTGTGGCCAGCGTCCAGCCGTGGTCGTAAAGCTCTTCCACGGAGCCCACACGGATTATCCCTGCTTGTTTGAAGATGCCGTCATAAAGAAAATCGGGTCCGGACATGGCGCCGGTGTGGCTCATGCCGGCTCGGGCACCGGATTTGGTGCCGCCGACATACTGCGCCAACACGGGTTTATGCGAAGTAATTTTGCGGGCAATTTCTATGAATCTTTTGCCATCACGAATTCCTTCAATGTAAAGTATAATTGCTTTGGTTTGCTCATCCTCTCCCAAAAATTCCAAGGCATCAGCAATATCGATATTTGCTTCGTTGCCGAGACTGATGGCTTTGCTGAAACGGATTCCCTTTTTTCTCAACAGGGGAAGAACCTGTGTAACATAAGTGCCGCTCTGCGATGCAAAACCAAGCAGGCCGTGCTCCCGGGGAAAGGGATAGACAGTTGTATTCAAAAAAATCTGACTGTTAATTACGCCCAGACAATTGGGGCCGACAAAACGCATCCCATAGCGGCGAGCAACTTCATTGAGCTTATTTTCCATATCCTGACCGGCGTTTCCTGTTTCCCTGAAACCAGCGGTGACGACGATTGCCCTTTTCGTGCCGATTTTGCCGAAATCCTCCAAAAGGGAAACGACCGCTTTTACGGGAACTATCAACAAGGCCAGATCAGGAACTTCGGGTAAATCCAATGGCGAGGCATAAGCCGCAATCCCTAGAATTGTTTTTTCCGTGGGATGAATCGGATAGAACTTGCCTTGGTAGCCGTCTTTCAAAACACTCAAGGATTGTATTGTCCCCATCTTGGTCGGTTTGTTGCTTGCTCCCGCGACAGCTATAGATTTGGGATTCATCAGCAATTGCAAAGGATTTTCAGACATATCAATCTCCCCGGATATGAACTTCTACAAAATGATGACCAAGAGTACAGAATAAATAACTCCGCCTGTCAAGGATTTCCTCAGAAACAAATACCCTTCTTGAATAAACACCACGTGATTTAAGTGATGAAGCTCAAATAGATGATCAAGCTTACTACTCGAGCTTCAATGTTGTGTCGCAAGTTTTGCTGTTTCTGTTAGTAAATATTTTGCCGGTTGCTTTTTTACCCAGGGCATCGACTGATATGGTTATCTCCTGATCTCGGGGAAGCCAAAGATCATAAAACCCGGTGCGGGGCATAGTAACTATTTTATTAATGAGAATTTTACCTTTAGCGGTAACCGCTTTAATTTTTACAAGTTTATTCTTCAGTTCCCCATCACAACTCGACATATAATGAGTCGCGCATTCATGCGTGTTTTTTATATAAGGTGCGACGGACACAATCATCTCATCATCCGGCAGAGATATGCTTAGAGTTTTTCCATCTCGGAACTTAAAATTTACCGCATCCGGGGTTACAAAACTCACAATATTAATTTTCTCCAGCCGCCATTTGTTCGCAAGCAGCATAGCTTTTTTTGCACTGACGCCTTTCAATGCGTCCCTTAGCCGTTGATCCTGATTAATTGCCTCGATATCCGTTGATTGTTGCTTATCATTTGAATAAGCGGAGAATAAGGGAAAGACTGATAAAACTAAAAATATAATTATAATCTTCACGGATTTCGATTTCATTGGCAGCGCCTCCTTATTCTGTATTGATTTACATCTGTTATATGATTTGTTCAATAATTATATTCACGGGGTGACGTGACCTTTAGGTCATGCATTCTGTTTCTGAAGTTTGGGTCTCATTACAACTAACAAATTTCCATGCGCTTCGTTTTGGAAATTTGAGTTCCATGCACCACGGGTATCTACGATACCCTCCGCCTATGGCGGGATCAATTCAACTAACCCCGCTGTACTTTGCGGGACGTCGCATGTTGGAAAAGAGTCTTCGACTGTTCTCTTGAAGCTCCGCAAATTTCAACGTGTGACCTTCAGGTTATACACTTCGTTTTGGAAATTTGAGTTTCATTGAAAAAACAGCGTCCGCAGCTACACCTAAACAACGGTAAGCAGCATATAGGCGACGGAAAACCGGCCGCTTTCGGGAATATAGCAAAGCAGCTTCTGCCCTTTCTTCAATTTATCCGAATGGAAAAGCTCTTCCAGCATCACGTAAATGGAAGCGGCGCCGGTGTTGCCTTTAGAGGTAAGGTTGGTAAACCATTTCTCGTAAGGTATTTCAAAGTTAATGCCGGCCATCGCATCATGAATTTTGTCGCGGAAATATTCCGATGAATAATGCGGCAAAAACCAATCAATTTCTTGCGGCTTAATTTTTCTTTTCTTCACGGTGCGCAAAAGCGCTTCGCTTACGGTAATGCGTACAACATGTTCGCCCAGAAGTTCGGTATCCTGCTTGAGAGCAAAAAAGTTTCCGGCGAGAGCTTCCTGAAGCGAATCAAGCTCGCGCCACCCGGTAACTCTGCCGTCCGCTTTTTTCACACCGCCCGCATACATACAAACATCCATTTGTCCCGCGTAAGACACATGCTCGATCCAATCGACCCTCAGCGACCCGCCTTTCTTATTTTTCTTGCGGGACATAAAAACAGCGCCCGCGGCATCGGATAACATCCAGCGCAAAAAATCCGATTCAAAGGTAAGAACAGGATGCCGTTTCAGGTCAGGATCGCCGGGGAGGTGCTCAAAGAAATTAGAGCGTATGAGAGATGAGGCGAGTTCCGAACCGGTCGCCACGGCGTTATCGCTCAACTCCAGGGCGACATTGGCGTAGGCGGCCTTGAAGGAGGTGACGCCGGAGAGACAAATGCCCGCCGTGGTAATAACTTCGCAGGGCGGAATCTTAAGTTCGCCCATCACCATCAGACCGTGGCCGGGCGCGATAACGTCCGCGATAGTTGTGCCGCAGCAGAGGCACTGAATATCATTTATCGAAAAACCTTCATAAGGTTTCAATCTTTTGACTGCCTCCGCCGTAAGTGCCGCGTTCGTATAATTGAGCTTTCCAGTTTTGCGGTCGATCGCATAGTATCTTTTTAGTATCCCGTTGTTTTTGAGAACCATTGATTTCATGCGGGAGCGATTATCATGAATTTTCCCCAGTATATCTTCAATCTCTTCGTTTCCAACCGGCTCGTTGGGGAGAAACGCGGAAACATCATTAATATAGACAGGCACTAATTTCCCTCCGTTTACTGTGGTCTGTGCGGCTTATCATGAAACCTTTTTACCATATCAGCGAATGTTCTGTAAAATAAATCTTCGCGCATCTTTGTCGCCGTGACCGCGTTGGTAAAGGTGTAATAATCCAAATCGGAAATCACGATTTGATTCTTCATTGTCTCGTATAGAGGCGTTCCCGGAATAGGAGTCAAAATAGATATTACCGGAACTTCGATCTTATTGGCGACTATGAAGTTTTCCAGTTTTTCAAAATCACTTTCCTCATATTCGGGAGAGGCGATAAAATCACCGATAATGACTATGCCCAGGTCATGCAAAATTTTTATTGCTTCGTTAATCACATGACCTTGATATTTTTTGTTATAGGCGGCAAGGCGCGTATCCTGAAAATCCTCGAAGCCCACGACGACCGCATAGAGTCCGGCTTCCTTCCAGTTTTTCATTAGAGCCGGGTGTTTGACAATAGTATCGGCACGGACATCCGCGAAGAATCTTTTCTTGATACCGGATTGCATGATTTTTCTGTAAAGGTCAAGTGATAATGACGTATTGCCGAAGGTGTTGGCATCAACCATACGAATAAAGGAAATATCGCCGAGCAGCCGGATATCGCGAATTACAGCATCTATAGAGTGATTCAAGTATTTTCCTCCCGTCATTCCCGGGATCGTGCAAAAAGAACATTTATGCGTGCAGCCGTAGGCGGTGATGACAAACCCCATTGTCAGACCCAATTGCTCCAGAAAATATTGGCTTCTATATTTGGCAACGAGATCATAGCGGGGAGGGATATCCTCCATCAAATCCGCTTCGCTATAATTTCTGGTGACATAGGCTAAAGGTTTACCGGGCGAGGTTTGCGCAACTCCGGCAATGCCTATGCCTTTTTTGCCTTGAGCCAAACACTCGAGTAATTCACTGAAACTTTTTTTCCCTAAACCGATAACAATATAGTCGAATTCGGGACGGTTAAAATAGCCGGGGCTATAAGTGGCGTGATTGCCGCCGATTACGATGAACGGATTGCTTTTCTCTTTTATTTTGCGGGCTATGCGGATGACGGTATTGGCCTCGCAGGTTACTGCTGTTAGACCGACAATGTCCGGCGCAAACGTGTCGAAGGATTTCCAAAAAGTCTCTTCGCTCTCGCTCTTGAGATCAAATATCGTTACTTCATGTTCCTGCAAAGGACCGGCGAGGACTTCCAGATTGAAAGGTTCTCCCTTGAAAAGCTGTTTAAGAGAGGTAATGCCGTATTCCTCCTCCGGAATACTCTTGCCGCAGTTGGGAGGATTGACCAGCATGATTTTCAATTTTTGTTTTGTCATCGACACACTTATTAGTTCCATTATCTCGAAAGACGGTGGACTAAAAAAGCCCTCCTTATTTAGGGAGGGCCTGCAGTTTTATGGTGGGTCAGGGCAGAATTGAACTGCCGACACTCGGATTTTCAGTCCGATGCTCTACCGACTGAGCTACCGACCCGCCGGATTTATTTAACCTGGCAAAGGCTGCAATCGTCTATAAAATATGACTTTCTTTGTCAAGGTCTTTTTGCTGCTTACGCGTGCTTGCCTCTCGGTTAGCTATTGTTTCCCGGCATTTGACCCGGCCCGTTCGTTTGCTCTTTAATGTCTTCAGGTCTTATGTCATCATGTTGCGGCGCTGGTAGAATTGCCGGTTGATCGGGAATGGATATGCCGGCACTTTGATTTTCCTGTTCCCTGATGATTACGACCGTATCGGCAATCTTGTCATGCCAGCCTTGTTTTTTCTTGTCGAAAGCAGCCCAGATAAAGCCAACCGGAATCGTAAATAATAAACTAGAAACCAGATAGCCTACCGCTCTTAAAAAAGCGATACCATAAGTTATCGGCGCTCCATCAACGGAAATTACCTGCAAGCCGAGGAGCATCTTGCCCGGTGTGCGTCCGGTAGTGCCGTGAAAATAAGTAAAATAGGCAATCATTAGAGCGATTAAAAGCATCAAAATAAGAATGGACATGGAAAATAATTTTGTGGGATCCGCCAAATCAGCAAGCCATTCGCTGCTATCAACGGACATGACGCCAAATAAAAAGGCCACCATAGCGATCGTAAATAGAACAAAGAAAACAATGGCGATAATAGTGCTGTCGATTAGGTAGGCTACGAACCGCCGCCAAAAACCGGCAAATTTATAAATGGTCATTTATTAACCTCCTTTGATCTATTACTAAAGATTCCTTTTTCATATTGGATAATGGAAATTATTGCCGCTGCCGCTGTTTCGACTTTTAGAATTTGCCTGCCTAACGAAACAGAAATAAAACCGGCCCCTTTTGCGAGGATTACTTCGTCTTTGGAAAAGCCGCCTTCCGGTCCGACAACAATAAAAAAATCTCTTATGGAATTTATTTTTTTATCGGTAAGCACGTCCTTGATGCTTTTTTGCGATTCTTCTTCCCAAAAAATCATTTTGAGAAAAGGTCCATCTGCATCCTTAATCATGGATACGAATGACTTAAGAGGATAAACTTCCGTCATTTGACTGCTGCGACAGCAGCGTGCCGCTTCCCGCACAATCTTTTGCCAGCGTGCGATTTTGGCCAGCTCCTTGTCGCCGGCAATGCGGCTAACTGAGCGCGCCGCCGTAAAAGGAATTATTACGTCCGCGCCCAATTCGGCAGCACTCTTCGCGATCAAATCCATTTTATTTGCTTTGGGTATGGCTTGCGCCAAAGAGATCCGGATTCCTTTACCGGGGGCTGAAATTTTTTCCCCCAACTCTACGCAAACTCCACCGGGGGAAAAACTTTTAATTACTGCAGCGAACTCATGACCGCAGCCGTCAAATACATTTATTTTATTGCCCGGCTTTAAGCGCAATACTTGTTTCAAATATTTATAATTGTCCGGTCCCAGTTCGCAAATTTTTTTACTTTTTATGGCATCAGGACAATAAATTCTGGTAATGGTCAAAGCCGGCTTTCCTTTGCTTAATAGAAGCGTTTAAGTTTAAAAAGTTTCGCAATTAAACAGTTGCTGATTTTTTTCTGAGCACATAGCAAACCCATTCTTTTTCCGTGATTACTTTGCTTTGGCTGAACGATGCGACAGAAAAATTCTCTTCGATGCTTTTAGTATCCTGTTCAATAATGCCGGAGATGATCAAGTAACCGTCCGCGAGAAGTAAATTTGTCAAATGCTCTCTCAAGATTAAGAGCAATTTAGCAGTAAGGTTGGCGATAATTAAATTGCGCGGTTCGTTGATGGTTGTAACATCACGGTTGAAAAATCTTAAGCGGTCGTTCACCTGATTGATTGCGGCGTTTTCGCGGGCGATTTCCACGGCTTTTTTATCGATATCCACGCTGATAACGTCCTGTGCTCCAAGTTTGGCGGCGGTAATACCCAGTATTCCTGTGCCGCAGCCGACATCCAGCACTTTCCATGATTCGACGGAACGATCTTTCATGATTATATCTTCGAGGGCTTCTATGCACATTCTGGTGGAAGCATGCTGACCGGTGCCGAAGGCCATGCCCGGATCAATTTCAATTACAATATCGCGGCTCGAAGGAGAATATCTTTCCCATGTCGGTTTAACGATTATATTGTTGCTTACCCTTATCGGCTTGAAATATTTTTTCCATTGTTCGCCCCAATCCGGATCGCTGATGACTTCCGTTTTCAGGGACGGTCTTCTTATACCGGGAAATATTTCGCGCACGCTTTCCATATATTTTTGCACAGCGATGATTCTTTTTTCAGAGCGCGCATCTTGAGGAAAATAGGCTTGGAGTATTTCCTGGTCCGTCGATTCGGGAAAGTCACCAGCGGTTTGAGGCTCCAGTGTTTCTTGAAATACGCCCTGGGCACCTGTTTCGGTAAGAAAATTTCCGAGAGCATCCATGAGTTCCACGGGTGCAGATATTTCCATTTTCAGCCATTTTTCCGGTTCTTTTCTTGCCATGAAAAATCCTTTGCTTCTCGTAAAAATCATATAGCTTGTTTCGGGCAATAATTCAAGCGGGCTGATACTTAAGCATGTCTCGCTCGACACTTTTGTACAAATCCCCCGGCTTGTATTTTACCCCCCTTCGTGGTAGTTTCGCCGAACCGGGCTGATAAGCGTATCCCAACAGCAACAGAAAGGAAAACATTGAAATATTACCCTGTCTTTTGGAATGTTGCCGGCAAGAAATGCATCGTCGTCGGCGGCGGTGAAGTTGCGGAAAGAAAAGTAAAAAGGCTTTTGGAGAGCGGTGCTAAAGTATTTATCATCAGCTCCCGACTGACACCAGAGCTTACCCGGCTCGCCCACGAAAATGTGATTAGCCACATTGCTAAGGATTACTCCAGTGAATATATTTATGGGGCCGCTTTGGTTGTGGGGGCGACTGATGATGAAAAAACTAATGCCGCAATATGCGGCGATGCCGGCAATAAAGGCATCCCCGTAAATATTGTTGACGATCCGCAAAAAAGCGATTTTATTTTGCCCTCCGTTGTGGAGCGAGGAGATCTGACAATCGCTATAGGAACCGGCGGCAAAAGTCCGGCACTGGCGAAGCATCTACGCGAAGAGCTCGAATCCCAATATGGAAAAGAATATGAAATTTTTCTCAACATTTTAGGGAGCCTGAGAACCAAAATGGCAAAAAATTCCGGTGTGGGGAAAGATTGGTTTACATCCTTATTGGCTGCGGGGATACTTGACATTATAAAGGGAAAAAAATGGAAGAAGGTGAAGATGCTTGTAAAGAAAATCACGGGCACGGAGGTTGAAATTGAGTTTAATTAACACAGAGCTTATTTTATTTAAAATTGCCTTTGTCCTGTGTGCTCTGTCCGTTGCCGGATATTCGCTTTCATTGCTTGTAAAAAGAATTATGCTGGCCAAAATTTCCACCTGGATTTTGGCCATTGCTTTCGGCTTTATCACCTTCTATTTATTCTTCGCGGTCATCAGTTCAGCCGGATTTCATAACCTCGGTTCGCGCGCTTTCTTCTCTTTTTGCGCCTGGTCGGCAAGTGGAGTTTATCTTGCCCTGCAATTTAGAACCAAAACAAGATCGTTGGGCGCCTTTATTTCTCCTTTCATTTTGTTTTTTATTATTGCAGCTGCCGGATACCAAACGGGCAAATCTCTGCTGCCGGAAGGGTTACGAAACTGGCTGACTATGGCTCATCTGGCTTTAACGATCGTCGGGGGAGTTTTATTTGTTCTTGCCTCCTGCGCGGGAGCAATGTTCATAATTCAAAATGGTCTCTTGAAGCATAAGAAACTGAGCTCGATGAGCAGGTTATTGCCTTCGCTTAGCGATCTGGACAAGATTAATCATATTTGCCTGCTCTGGGGGTTCCCCGTTTTGACCGTAGGTATTGTTGCCGGAGCGGTTTTTGCGGGATTTGCCTGGGAGAGAGGTTGGCCGGCAGACCCAAAAATTATTTGGACATTCAGCGCCTGGATTATTTACGGATTTCTTCTGCATCAGCGGCTCGCCATAGGTTGGAAAGGTTTCCGAATGGCTGTAGTTTCCTGCGCCGTTTTTATTCTCTTCTTGTTATCTTATATTGGCGTGAGATTTTGTTTTACAACTTTGCATGATTTTATTTAAGACATGATTGTATTAATTGGCGTAAATCATAAAACAGCGCCGCTTGCTGTTCGGGAGAAAATATTTGCCGGTTGTGGAAAAGGAAACGACCTCTTTTCTCGGCTTCTTTCCTTAAAAGGCGTGCAGGAAGTTTTATATATTTCGACCTGCAACCGGATTGAAATTATCGCCAGTATCGAAGGGGAGGAGGAAACCATCCGTAGCCTCTTTGATCTTTTGGCGCGAAATGGAAATTTGACACGGGTGGAAGCGGAAAAATGTCTCTACAAATATTGCGATGAGGAAGCGGTCCGCCATATTTTTAGAGTGGCATCCAGCCTGGATTCACTGGTGATGGGCGAAACACAAATTCTCGGGCAGGTGAAAGACGCGTACCGCCGGGCTTTGGAACGAAATGCAATAGGGACTGTTCTTAACCGCTTGATGCACCGCGCTTTTCGCACTGCCAAACGCGTTCGGTCGGAAACGACGATAGCGGTCAATCCGGTTTCCGTGAGTTTTGCCGCGGTGGAGTTGGCCAAGAAAATATTCGGAACGCTTGCAAGCAGGAAAATTTTATTGATCGGGGCCGGCGAGATGGCGGAATTGACCGGCACACATCTGATCAGCAGCGGGGCGGAGGATATAGTGATCGCCAACAGATCGCCATCGCAGGCGGTGACGCTCGCGGAGAAATTTCATGGAGAAGCGGTAACGCTCGACGCTTTAGGTGAAAAACTGATCGAAGCCGACATTGTAATTAGCTCCACGGATGCACCTGACTATATCGTTACTGCGGATTTGATCCGGAGGATTCATCATAAGCGCAAAAATCGCCTGCTGTTTTTGATTGACATAGCCGTCCCGCGCGACATTGATCCCGCGGTTGATTCTATTGAAAATGTTTATCTTTATAACATTGACAATCTTCAGGATATTGTCGATGAAAACATGAATAGCCGTAAAAGAGAAGCAATTAAAGCTGAAGCGATCGTGGAAGAGGAAATAATGCATTACACTGACTGGTTGAAAGAATTGGAGGCTGTACCGACAATAGTGTCCCTGCGGACCAAGGCCGAAGAAATTACGCAGGCGGAAATGGAGAAGGCGGTAAGCTGGATGCAAAAATTTGATCAGGAGCAACAAGAAAAAATAAAAATTCTGGTCAATTCCATCGTCAACAAGATACTGCATACTCCAGTGAGTGTTTTAAAAGAAGAAAGCTCCGCAGTCGGTTCCGCCGATATCGTGGCTACCGTGAGGCAAATCTTTCGTTTGGATGAATAAGATAAAACGCGGCGATGTTCTTGCACGTAGCTATTTAAGTGGTCCGAGGTCAAAGTCTAAAAAATTAATGCAGGGTTATATGAATTTAAAAATAGGCACCCGCGGCAGCAGGCTGGCTTTAGCCCAGACTAATCTGGTTGCCGAAAAAATAAAAAAAATAATGCCGGAAGCCGCAATCGAAATCCGCATCATTAAGACCGCCGGCGATATCATGCAGGATATATCTTTGTTGAAAATTGGCGGCAAAGGCGTGTTTGTCAAAGAGATTGAAAACGCCCTTCTTGCGAAAAATGTTGATTTAGCCGTACACAGCATGAAAGATGTACCTACGGAAATTCCCGACGGTTTGGAATTTGCCGCGATCCTGGAGCGGGAAGACGCCAGGGATATCCTGGCATCCCGGGATGGAAGGAAGATCGAACAGATGCCCAAAGGAGCGAGAATCGGTACGGGATCGTTGCGCCGCGCCGCCCAGCTTCTGGACATATTGCCTGACGCGGTAATTCTTCCCCTGCGGGGGAATTTGGATACGAGACTGAAAAAAATAGAAACGGAAAACCTCGACGCCATTATTGTCGCCGCAGCGGGGATGAAGCGCATGGGATTTGTTCAGAGAATTTCGCAGTTCCTGCCGGTGGAATTGATGCTGCCCGCAGTCGGACAGGGGGCTTTGGGGCTGGAAGTAAGAACAAGCGATAATGAACTCAAAAAAATTCTGGCGAAAATTAATCATGCGCCGACCTATACCGAAGTGACGGCGGAGCGTTACTTTTTGCGTTGCTTAGGCGGCGGCTGCCTTTTGCCTATTGCCGCGTTAGCCAAACTGGAAGGGGATAAACTTTCGCTGGAAGGGCTTGTGGCTTCGCCTCAAGGCACGGGCATAATCAGGGATAAAGTGAAAGGAACTATTTTTGAAGCGGAAGAACTGGGCAAAAAACTGGCCGAAATGATTCTGGCGCGCGGCGGCAAAAAGTTTTTGGATTTGGTTCATTGAAAAGCTATGGGACAAAAATCTAAAGTAGGTAAAGTTTATATCATCGGTGCTGGTCCGGGTGACGCTGGTTTGATTACCATCAAAGGTGTTGATTGTCTGCGTCTGGCCGATGTAGTTGTTTACGACAATCTGGTAAATGAAAAGTTATTAAAATACGCCAGGAGTGATGCCCGCCTTATTTACGCGGGGAAAAAAGGCGGCGATCATACTTTATCGCAGGAAACAATCAACAACCTATTGATTAAAGAAGCTGCGGCGGGAAATATGGTGGCGCGGCTGAAAGGCGGCGATCCCTTTATTTTCGGCCGCGGCGGAGAAGAGGCAGAAATACTCGTGTCAAAAGGCATCCCTTTTGAAATAGTCCCGGGAGTTACTTCCGCAATCGCTGTTCCCGCTTATGCGGGAATTCCGCTCACTCATCGCGGGCTCACTTCCACTATTGCCTTTATCACCGGCCATGAAGACCCGTCTAAAGAAAAAAGCGACATTGACTGGCAAGCACTGGCCGGTATCGGCACGCTGGTTTTTTTGATGGGCGTGAAAAATTTGGGCCAGATTACAAAAGAACTAATTGGGCGCGGCAAACCGCCAGACACACCGGCAGCGCTTATCCGCCGCGGCACGACGCCGCAGCAGGAAATTCTTACGGGCACGCTGGCAGACATCGTCATCCTGGCTCATGCCAATCAATTCGACCCTCCGGCTATCCTGGTTGTCGGTCCGGTCGTTGATCTGCGCGACAAGTTGCAGTGGTTCGATGAAAAACCGCTTTTCAGCAAAGGCATTGTTATAACTCGACCGGAGACGCAAGCCGACGAGTTGGCAGAGCTCTTGGAAAGAGAAGGAGCGAATCCCATTCGCTTTCCGACGATCAAAATTGTTCCTCCGACGGATTGGCGTAAACTTGATGCGGCAATAAAAAATCTGGAAAATTATGACTGGCTGATCTTTACCAGCGCCAACGGCGTTCAATTCTTTTTGGAAAGACTCCTGGAAAAAGGAAGAGATGTTCGTGATCTGAAAGGAATTAAAATTTGCTGTATCGGTCCGGCTACTGCCCGGCAAATCGAAAAGCGAGGCATGAAAGTCGATCTGGTTCCCGATTACTTCATCTCCGAAGGAATTCTTAAATCATTTGCCGGCGTCGATTTGCGGAGAAAGAAAATACTTATTCCACGGGCATACAGCGCGCGCGATATTCTTCCCGAGGGTTTGAAAAAACTCGGTGCCAAGGTTGATATGGTTACAGTTTACCAAACAGTAAGTTCGGGAAAGAAAAAGAAAGAGCTCGAAAAATTGTTTGATGAAAATCGAGTGGATGTGATTACGTTTACCAGCTCTTCAACAGTCAATAATTTCGTGGAAATTATGGGTAAAGATTTTTCCTATCCGCCGCAGGCCAAAATTGCCTGCATCGGACCCGTTACCGCTGCCGCCGCGAAAAAAGCGGGATTTTCCGTGGACATCCATCAGGAAGAATATACTATGGAGGGGCTGGTTCGGGCTTTGATTGATTATTTTGAAAAGAAAATTGCTCGCGGCAGGTTTGAGGGACAGAAAAAATGATCGGCATATCCAAATTATATTGCGGCGCGGTGGAACCATCCGATGTGCTGCGCTACGGCAGGCATTCCAGAGCGCTTCCCTCGCATTTGTTACAATTTTCTGCCGATAAACGCCCCGTTGTCGTCTGGAATATGACGCGCCGCTGTAATTTGAAGTGCGTCCATTGCTATTCCAGCTCGGACAATACTTTTGCACCCGATGAATTGACAACACAAGAGGGTAAAAAACTCATTGACGATCTGGCAGCGTTCGGCTCGCCGGTAATTCTTTTTTCCGGCGGCGAACCGCTTTTGCGCCCGGATTTATTGGAGCTCGCGCAATACGCTGTCGGTAAAGCGATGCGGGCTGTCATTTCCACCAACGGGACGCTGATCACTAAAGAAATGGCATCCAAACTTCAGAAGATCGGTCTTTCCTATGTGGGTGTAAGCCTGGACGGTTTGGAAAAAACACATGACCGCTTCCGGGGTAAGAAGGGCGCGTTTGCCGCGGCCATGGAAGGAATAAGAAATTGCCGCGATGCCGGAATTAAAGTCGGTATCCGCTTTACCGTAAACAAACATAATCTGCCGGATGTGCCGGCGATGTTCGATTTGCTGGAAACAGAAAAAATAGAAAGATTGTGTTTCTATCATCTTGTTTACACCGGCCGTGGTTCCAAACTGAGAAAAGAAGACTTAACTCATCAGGAAACGAGGAGACTTCTTGATTTAATCATGCAGCGAACCCGGCAAATGTTCGATGCGGGCGGAAAGCCGGAAATTCTCACCGTGGATAATCATGCCGACGGTCCGTATCTTTATTTAAAGATGAAAGAAGAAAATCCTGAACGCGCCAAAGAAGTGTTGGAGCTTCTGCAAATGAATGAGGGTAATAGTTCGGGACTCGGTATCGGCTGTGTGAGCTGGGACGGCGAAGTTTATGCCGATCAATTCTGGCGCAACAGGCCTGTCGGCAATATCCGCCAAAAGCCTTTTAGTGAGATCTGGCTTGATACAGCTAATGAGTTTTTGGCAAAATTAAAACAAAAAAGGAAATATGTAAAAGGACGCTGCGCTCAGTGCTGCTGGTTGGACATCTGCGCCGGAAATTTCCGGGCCAGGGCCGAAGCGGCGGGAGATATCTGGGGGCCCGATCCCGCCTGTTATCTTACCGATAAAGAGATAGGCACTAAGGAGGATTAAAACATGCAATTTCCAGAATATCGCGCCAGAAGGTTGAGAAAAAATGAAAACTTCCGGCGTTTGATTCGTGAGACAAAACTAAGCGCTGACGATCTGCTCTATCCGCTCTTTGTCGTTGGTGGGAAGAATTTCAAAAAACCTATTCAATCCATGCCGGGCAGTTTTCAGATGTCTATGGATAACGTAGTCAAGGAAGTGAAAAAAGCGCAGGAGCTTTCTATCCCCGCTGTTTTCCTCTTCGGCATTCCCGAGAAAAAAGATGAAATGGCCACGGGAGCGTTTGCGAAAGACGGTATTGTCCAGCAGGCAATAAAGCGGATAAAAAGTGAGGTGCCGGACATACTGGTGATTACCGATGTCTGTCTGTGCGAATACACCAGCCACGGCCATTGCGGCATTCTGGAGAAAGATCAGGTGCAAAATGATGCCACGCTGGAAGTGCTGGCCGAAACGGCAGTATCGCACGCGCAAGCGGGTGCGGATATGGTTGCCCCTTCGGCAATGATGGATGGACAAGTCGCGGCTATTCGTGAAGCTCTCGATGAAAACAATTTGGAAGATACGCCGATTATGGCTTACGCGGCCAAGTATTCCTCCTCTTTCTACGGCCCTTTTCGCGAAGCGGCCGAAAGCGCCCCGCAATTCGGCGACAGGAAATCGTATCAGATGGATCCGGCCAATGTAGATGAGGCGATTCGGGAAATCGGGCTTGATGTTACGGAAGGCGCGGATATCATCATGGTGAAACCGGCGCTGGCTTACCTGGATGTAATTTATCGCGCCAAACAAGAGTTTGATTTGCCCCTCGCGGCCTACAGTGTCAGCGGCGAATTCGCGATGATCAAAGCAGCGGCGCAGATGGGCTGGCTGGATGAAGAAAAAGTGATGATGGAAACACTGACAGCAATAAAAAGGGCTGGCGCGGATATTATTATAACCTATTTTGCCCCGCAGGCAGCAGCATTCTTGAACAAATGAGAGCTTTGAAAAATAGGCTCATTGCGTTTCCGGGCGCAAAAGCTGCAAGGGCATGGTGCCTGAAAAAATCTCCGATTCGCTCTTCATGAGTCCATTTTTCAGCCAGGCAAAGGCATATAAATAATAATTGCAAAACCCCAAGGGGAGATGAAGTTGGAACTTTCGTCGAAGTTATTAAAAAATAATTTACAAATGGTGGCTTGGGAGGTTACGCGTAGCTGTAATCTGAATTGCATCCATTGCCGGGCGGCGGCAAGCCGCGGCCCTTATGCGGGCGAGCTTTCTACCGAAAAGTGCTTTCAACTTATCGATGAAATTACCGCCATGTCTTCACCTGTAATTATTCTGACCGGGGGCGAGCCGTTATTGCGTCCCGATATTTTTGATATAGCCGCCTACGGAACGGGAAAAGGTTTGCGCATGGTTATAGCAACAAACGGCATGCTTGTTGATGAGGCCGCGGCGAAAAAAATGATTAAAAGCGGTATTAAAAGGGTAAGCGTAAGCCTTGATGGTAAGGATGCGCCAAGCCATGATGCTTTTCGTGGCGAGAGCGGCGCTTTTAGAGGAGCCCTGAACGGTATAGATGCAATGAAAAGAGCCGGTATGGAATTTCAAATCAATACAACAGTTACAACCGCGAATCTCCGTCAAATTAAAGATATTTTGGAATTAGCCAAAAAACTGGGAGCCGCGGCGCATCATATCTTTTTGCTTGTTCCCACAGGACGGGGCAGAGATTTGGTAGATCAAGCAATAACCGCGACGGATTATGAAGAAATGCTTATGTGGTTTCACAAGCAAAGTCTGGATTGTTCCATTCAGCTCAAAGCCACGTGCGCCCCTCATTACTTCCGCATTCTTCACCAGCAAAAAGACAAAGGCCAGAAGAACAAGCCGGCTGCAGGACAGTTTCATGAAATGACCAGAGGGTGCCTCGGTGGCATCTCCTTTTGCTTTATTTCACACATTGGCCAGGTTCAGCCCTGCGGTTATCTGGAATTAGATTGCGGTAATATTCAAAAGCAGAGGTTTGATCTGGTTTGGGAAAATTCGGAAGTGTTTAGAAATTTGCGAGACCTCGGTAAGTATGGCGGCAAGTGCGGCCGCTGTGAATTTATCAAGGTATGCGGCGGCTGCCGCGCGCGCGCCTATGAAGCAACGGGCGATTACCTGGCGGAGGAGCCGTTGTGCTTGTATCAGCCAAAGGGCTGTTGACTGGGGGCGCATACCCTCAAAACGGGAATTTGGAAATTATTTACGCATTATGGACGAAATCGATAAAAAAATATTAAATATTCTGCAAAAGGAATTTCCGTTCACGGAACAGCCGTTTCAGATAGTTGCCGAAAAGTGCGGCATCACCGAAGAAGAAGCACTCAGCCGTATTCAAAAAATGAAAGATGAGGGCATTATTCGCCGGATCGGAGCGATATTTGATGGTACGAAATTAGGACGCATCAGCACGCTCTGCGCCGCGCGTGTGCCTCAAGATAAACTCGAAAGATTTGTTGACACTGTAAACGCATATAAGGGAGTGACGCACAATTACTTGAGGGATAATGAATACAACGTCTGGTTTACTGTGAACGCGGCAGATCCGCAAGAGATAGAATTGTTTCTGGCTCGCTTAATAGAAAAAACAGGTGTTACGGATATTCTGGACATGAGGGCGGTCAAGACGTTTAAAATTAATGCTTCCTTTGATGTGTAGTGGCGACAGTGTCATGAGGTCTCTCGTGAGGCTGCTCCATGATCGTAAAAATTGTCATTCCGAATCCCGCTATTGCGGGTGAGTAATCTTTGAATCATGAGTAGCGTAAAATAAAGATTTTTCGTTGCTGTCGCTCCTCGAAATAACAAGATGTTTCTATACAAAAACAATAGATTGACGATAAACTTAATTCATGAGAGATACCCAAAACCCCATTATTCAGCTGTTCTTAAAACCATAAAAGAGGAGGGTAAGAATGGAAGTAAAAGACATTAATTTTGCAGCGATGCCGCAAACGGCGGTGCGAGTTATAACAGCGCCGGCAGAATTTTTTAAAAAAATGCCGAAAACAGGCGGATTTGTTGAACCTCTAATCTTTGCGGCAATAATGAGCGTTATCGCCGGTATTATTCAAGCCCTTATCGACATTCTTGGCTTAAGTTATGCGTACGTAGGATTTGCGGAAAGTCTGGGAATGATTATTTTTGTTCCGCTTTTTTCCGTTATCAGCAGTTTTATCGGCGCCGCTATAATTTATGTAATTTGGAAACTGATCGGCTCTCGGGAAAACTATGAAACTTCCTATCGCTGCGCGGCTTACTTGATGGCTTTAGCGCCTATTGTCGTGATAATAAACATCATTCCTTACGCCGGCATCATCCTCTATATGGCGATTTACGTCTACTTTCTGGTCATTGCCAGCGCGCAGGTACACAATATTCCCTCAGAAAAAGCATGGCTGGTATTTGGAATCATCGGTGCTGTTTTGACGTTGATCATAATCACCATGCAATACAAAGCCCGGAGCATGGCGCCAACCGCCGAGCAATATAGGAGGACGGCTGAAGAAATAAATAGGCAATACTTAAAGCAAATTGAAGAAGCAAGAAAGCAAGCCGAACGCAACAGGTAGGTTTAATAATTGAGCTGAATTATTTTTTTATCATTGGCCCACCTATATCGCTGCCATTAGCAGTATGGGTGGGCTTATTCATTAAAGTGATAGTTCATGGCAGAAAAAAATGAAATTCCCCTGGTAGTTCTCGTTGACGGCAGTAATTATCTTTACCGTGCTTTTTACGCTATACCGATGCTCACGAACTCCAAAGGTTTCCCCACCAACGCCATTTACGGCTTTACCAATATGCTCTTAAAGCTTTTGCGTGAGCTTATGCCTGATTATATCGTTGTCTCTTTTGATGTCAAAGGTCCCACCACTCGTCACGAGGAATTTACCGATTATAAAGCCACGCGCAAACCCATGCCCGATGATCTCAGACCGCAGATACCCTTTATCAAGGACATAGTCCGCGGCTTTTCCATTCCTGTTTTGGAAAAACAGGGGATCGAAGCCGATGATATCATCGGCACTTTAGCCAAGCGGGTGAGTAAGCAAGGCTGGCGGACAGTCATCGTATCCGGGGATAAGGATTTGATGCAGCTGGTGGACGAAAACGTCACTATGATCGACACGATGAAAGATAAAACGTATGATGTCGCGGCGGTGAAAGAGCGCTTTGGGGTGGGGCCGGACAAAGTAGTGGAGATTTTAGGCTTGGTGGGCGATACGTCCGACAACATTCCGGGAGTGCCGGGGATCGGTCCGAAAACGGCGCAACGCCTTATTGAGGAATATGGTTCGGTAGAAGCTATTTTGCAAAATGCCGAAAACTTAAAGAACGTTAAACTGCGCGAAAGTTTTCGTAAATATGCCGAACAGGCGAGACTAAGCCGCCAATTGGCTCTCATTAGAAAAGATATCGAATTTGATTTTGACATTCAGGATGCGGCACGTAAAGAACCGGACAAAGAGCTCCTTGCCCAACTCTTCAGTGAATTTGAATTCTCCTCTCTTTTGCAGGAAATTAAACAGGACGCTCCCCGGCAGGTTGTGGACTGCATAATTATCACCAACAGCAAAAAGCTTCAGGATTTCATCACGCAACTACAGGCATGCCGTGAAGTTTCCTGTGAATTTATTGGGGAGAAAAATCCATCAACGGATTTGATCGGAATAGCTTTCAGCACCGGCAGTGAATCTTTTTATATACCTCTTACTAAAGAGCAGTTGAAGGTAAAAGAAGTTTTAGCCGCGCTGGCCCCGATTTTATCCAACAGCAATATTAAAAAATATTTTCATGATTTAAAAACAACTCTTGTGGCTATGCCCAGTCTGGATGTGCTCTCAGGAGAAGATACCGGACTTATGGCTTACCTGCTCAATCCCGCGAAAAATTCTTACGAGCTTTCCGAAGTAGCCTGGGAATATTTGCATGAACAGATTCCCTCGCCTGCCGATGTAGCCGGCGGCAAAGGGAAGACTTATCTGCTGGCTGACGTGCCTGCGGAAAAAATGGCGGCCTACGGAGGGCAACGCGCCACCGCTGTTTTTTCTTTATTTCCGCTTCTTACCGGGAAGTTAAAAGAAATTAAGGCCGCCGAGCTTTTCCATAAAGTGGAAATGCCGCTTCTGTATGTGCTGGCCGATATGGAGAAAAAGGGCGTTCTGGTAGATACATCCCTTTTAAAACAAATGTCGGAAGAGTTGGGACAATTATTGTCTATTTCCCAAGAGAAAATATCTCGCTTGTCCGGGGAGAAATTCAATATAAATTCCCCCAAGCAATTACAGATCGTTCTTTTTGACAAGCTCAAGCTCCCCACGGGAAGGAAAACGAAGGAAGGCTTTTCCACCGACGTGGACGTTCTTACGGAACTGGCGAAAAACCATGAACTGCCTGCGGAGATTCTCGCCTACCGCAGTTTGGCCAAACTCAAATCCACTTACGTGGACGCCCTGCCCGCTCTCATCGATCCTAAATCCGGTCGGATTCATACCTCCTACAACCAGACAGTGACGGCGACAGGAAGGCTCTCCAGCAGCAATCCGAATTTGCAAAATATTCCCATCAGAACTTTGGAAGGTAAACGAATTCGCCAGGCGTTTATTGCTGCGCCCAATTGCCTGCTCATCTCCGCTGATTATTCGCAAATCGAACTGCGAGTGCTTGCGCATCTCTCCGAAGATAAAGCTCTCATTGATGCTTTTTCCTCAGATGAAGATATTCACAGCCGCACGGCTTCCGATATTTTCGGCGTCTTTCCACAGATGGTCAATGCCGATATGCGCCGTCAGGCCAAAGTCATCAACTTCGGCATTCTTTACGGCATGAGCGCCTTTGGTCTGGCCAAAGAACTGGGGGTTCCCCAGAAAATAGCTCAGGCCTACATTGACGGATATTTTGAGCGTTATAAAAAAGTGCGCGAGTATCTGGACGGCATCTTGGAAAATGCGCGGCGTGATGGCTTTGTTTGCACGCTCTTAAACCGCCGCCGCTATTTGCCGGAATTAAAAAGCCCCGTAGCTTCCGTGCGCCAGTTTGCCGAGCGCATGGCGATAAACACTCCAATTCAGGGCACGGCCGCCGATTTGATTAAAGTGGCTATGGTCAACATTGCTCATTTATTAACAAAGAAAAATCTTGCCGCCCGCCTGATTATGCAGGTGCATGATGAACTTGTTCTCGAAGCACCGATAAAAGAAAAAGATGAAGTCATGCAACTCGTTAAAAAAGAAATGGAAGAAGTCATCAAACTCAAAGTGCCTTTAAAAGTGGAAATTGCCGCAGGGAAGAACTGGGACGAAGCACACTAAAAAGGCTGAGGGCCGAAGTCGGTGACATTTCATGAACAAAATTCTTATCCTTTTTGCTCACCCGCGTTTTGAAAAATCGAAAACAAACCGTGCGTTGCTCAAAAATATCGGAAGGCTCGAGGGCGTCACTTTAAATGATTTGTATGAACAATATCCCGACTTCAATATCGATATCGAACGCGAAAAAGAATTGCTGCTGGTGCACGAAATTATCGTCTGGCATCATCCGATATACATGTACAGCGCTCCGCCGATGCTCAAACAATGGATAGATTTGGTGCTAGAACACGGCTGGGCTCACGGGCGGGAAGGCGTAAATTTAAAAGGTAAGATCATTTTTAATGCGGTTACTGCCGGAGGGAAAAAGGGGGCGTATACGCCGGGGATGCTTAATAATTTTACTGTTCGTCAATTCCTTGTGCCTTTTGAGCAAACGGCAACTTTGTGCAAAATGATTTATCTTCCGCCTTTCGTTGTTCACGGCACGCATCTTTTGAGTGACGCGGATTTGGAAAATTATGTGCGCTCTTATCGCATGCTTTTGGAGCGGCTCACTAAAGGCGAATTTGATGTAAAAGCCATAAAACAATTTGAATATCTCAATGATTGGCTCTCTAAAGAAATGGGGCTGTAGAAACCATGAGCGGCACTTTTTTACATGACGCCCTAATTTATCTGGCCGCGGCGATTATCTTTGTACCCATTACCAAAAAATTGGGTATGGGCTCGGTGCTGGGCTACCTTCTGGGCGGAATAATCATCGGTCCTTTTTTTCTGGGCTTTATCGGCCAGGAAGGAACGGACATCATGCACTTTGCCGAGTTCGGCGTGGTGATGATGCTCTTTCTTGTCGGGCTGGAGTTGGAGCCCGCAAATTTCTGGCGCATGCGCAATCTGATCGTGGGCTCGGGCTCGCTGCAGATGGGCACGACGACCATCGTTTTATTTGCCGTTTTATTTTTTATAGGATTTAGCTGGCAGGCAGCGCTTGCCTGTGGTCTTACCCTTTCCATGTCTTCCACCGCTATCGCGATGCAGACGTTGCGGGAGAAGGGGATCACTCAAACAGAATCCGGCGGAAGCTCCTTTGCCGTTCTTCTTTTTCAGGATATTGCGGTGATTCCTCTTCTGGCGCTTTTGCCTCTCCTGGCTCTCTACGTAGTCAATGCCCCGCCGGACCACCGTACAATGTTTTCCGGACTGCCGGGATGGGCGCAGACGTTGACGTTTCTTGCCGCTATCGGTCTTATCATGTTAAGCGGCCGGTTCGTGATGGTTCCTTTCCTGCGGTTTATTGCCCGTATCCATTTGCGCGAACTTTTTACTGCATCAGCGCTTTTGATCGTTGTGGGTACTGCGTACGGTACGGGGCTCGTGGGACTGAGTCCTGCGCTGGGAACATTTTTGGCTGGAGTGGTTTTAGCCAACAGCGAATTTCGCCATGAACTGGAAAGCGACATTGAACCGTTTAAAGGGATATTGCTCGGGTTATTCTTTATTGCCGTCGGCGCTTCGATAAACTTCAATATGATTATCCAGAACCCGGTGAGAGTAGCTGCGCTGGTTTTTGGCGTCATTTTTGTCAAAGCGTGTCTTCTTTACCTCACCGGGAAGTTTTCGGGCCTAAGTTTTGATCAAAATCTTTTATTTACCCTAGGCCTTGCACAGGTCGGAGAATTTGCCTTCGTTCTCTTTCCTTTAATTCACCGAATCAATCTCCTCTCCGACGAATGGACGGATCTGATGATGGGAGTGACGGCAATAAGCATGACCGTCACTCCTTTGCTTTTGCTCATTAACGAGCGCATCATTGATCCCTACTTTGGCGTACCGGAAGTTCCCGAAGAAAAAGAAGCCGACGAAATCGATGCTCACTATTCGGTTATCATCGCGGGATTCGGTCATTTCGGAAGCACTGTGGGCAGGTTTTTGAGGGCCAATGGAATCAATGCGACAATTCTGGATAACGATTCGGACCGTGTTGATCTCTTAAGAAAGATGGGCTTCAAGGTTTTCTACGGCGATGCGACGCGAATCGATATTTTAAAATCGGCCGGAGCCGATGAAGCCAAAATCCTGATTGCCGCTATTGATTCGCCCGCGATCAATCACGATTTAGTGGATAAAATCAAGAAACTATTTCCGCATCTCACGATAATGGTGCGCGCGAAAAATCGCGTCGATGCCTATGAGCTGGTCGATGAAGGCGTTGAGAACGTTTACCGTGAATCACTGGATACCTCAGTGCGTCTGGGAATCGATGTGCTCGTCAAGCTGGGCGTTCGCAGATACACCGCTACACGAGCCGCTCAAAACTTTATCAAATATGATGAAGTGGCGATGCGCAAATTAGCCGAACACCGGCACGATCAGGGCGCATATATTTTGAAAGTGCGCGAGCAAATCGAGATTCAGGAACAGCTGTTGTTAAACGACCGGGAATTAAATCCCACAATCAATGATCATGCCTGGGACAGCGATTTGTTTGAGGAAAAATTCTCCGATAAAAAATCGGAGAAATAATCGTGTTTAGCCAGCATAAACACCACGTTTTGAAAAATCAAAAATAAACCGCGCCCCGCATAAAAATATCGGAAGGCTCGAGAGAGTCACTTTAAATGACTTGTATGAACAATACCCCGACTTCAATATCGATATCGACCGGGGAAAAGAACTACTGTAGGCTGATCTTATCGCCCTGGCATGCACATCAAACAAGAAAAGTTGGGAGTGGCATTGCCGAAAAGGACATAGTGAAATGCGCTTACGGGAAAAAATCGCTGAATTTTTCGGCCTGAGAAAAAGTATGGTGGCCTTACTCGCTATGGTCGTCCTGGTCGGCCTGGGGGAGAAAATGGCCGAACGTTTTTTGCCGATTTATCTTATAGCATTGGGTGGCGGCGCAATTACCATCGGCCTGCTCAACGGCATGACTAATCTTCTTTCCGCTCTCTATTCCTTCCCCGGCGGCTATTTGAGTGACCGTCTAGGCTACAAAAAAGCGCTGTTGGTTTTCAACCTGATTGCCCTGTTGGGCTACGCCATTGTCATTATTTTCCCCTACTGGCAGGCTGTCCTCATCGGCGCAATATTTTTCCTTTCTTGGTCGGCGATATCGCTTCCGGCAACCATGAGCCTTGTTTCCCGCGTGTTGCCGCCGGATAAACGTACCATGGGGGTTTCGCTGCATTCGCTTGTCCGACGGCTACCAATGGCTCTGGGGCCAATCATCGGCGGAGTTTTAATCAGCGTCTATGGAGAAAAATCGGGCGTGCGGCTGGCTTTTGTGGGGGCTTTTATTCTGGGTATCATTGCCCTTCTCCTGCAGCAAATTATGATTAAGGATGATAAAAGTGAGCGGGAAAAAGCGGAGAAGCGTCCTTCGCGCCTCTGGCGGTTTATGAATCAGCCACTGCGTAACCTGCTTGTTTCCGATATTCTTATCCGTTTTGCCGAGCAGATTCCTTATGCTTTTGTGGTTGTCTGGTGCATAAAATATAATGGTATCACTGCAACTGGGTTTGGAATTCTTACCGCTATTGAAATGACCACCGCGTTGTTAATTTATCTGCCGGTAGCCTATCTGGCCGACCGTTCCACGAAGAAACCTTTCGTCGTGATCACGTTTTTTAACTTTACTCTTTTCCCACTGGTCATCTTTTTTGCGCACTCCTTCTGGATGATGGTGATAGCCTTCGTTATCCGGGGGTTGAAGGAATTTGGCGAGCCGACACGCAAAGCATTGATTATGGATCTGGCGCCGAAATACAAAAAGGCCGGAATGTTTGGACTATACTATTTGATTCGGGATATCATTGTTTCCATCGGCGCTTTTGGCGGAGCTTTCCTCTGGCAAATATCGCCAGAGGTAAACTTCTTTACTGCCTTTGCTTGCGGGCTTATAGGAACTATTTACTTCTGGATATTCGGGGGAGACCTGATTTCCTCGGCATCGGGTAATCCGATGAATTCCTTGCCCAAACTGAAATAATTTTCAGCAAAGGCGCATGAGACATCATGGAGCCTTAGTTTAACATTTTTTTGTTTCTTTCTTTAATACCTAAAGATGTTAATTTTTTGGTGGACGTTTACCTTAATAAATCTATCCTATGTGATACTATTCCTTCTTCAGCGGACCAAATGTTAATTGATAGCCAATGTAAGCGGAGAGGTAATTGGGGCCGTTGATGTCCTGTCCTGCAGAAAGCAGGATATGATGGTTTTCGGTAATATTGATGATCGCACCCACCGTATATCCGGTGGTATCGTTGCCGTCGGAAGTGCTCGCTGTTTTGTAATAGAGTTCCGTTCCCAGGGTTAATGTTTTATTGATATCTCTCTGAATCAGCCACCCGAACTGCCACCAGTCTTTGTTTCCGGGACCGGGATTAATCCAGTATCCCCCTCCGCCATAGGTTGTCCACGGCCCCCAGCTTTTCTGCAGCCAGACGGGAAGGAAATATTGAGTTCTGCCGCTTCCTAAGCTCTTTTCGGAATCACCGGTGGGAAATTCTACCAGGGGAAATATTCCCACTTGCGGAATGTAATCGGTTTCCTGAATAAAACGGTATTTGATGCCCACCTCCGTGTCTCCGTAGCCGTATTGCGAAGAAGCCCCTTCCGGTTTTACATATACAAGAGGGGCAATTAAATGAATTTGCACATTCGGAATCAGGCCGTAATTTATCTCGAGGTGAGGCAGCGTAGCGGAATCCTGGTCTCGATAATGGATGTACTGTGTGGCAACATATATTTCCCAGTGCTGGTATTCCACCGGTTCCGGGTCATCGGTGAGAAATGGCGGACCAGCCGGAGCAATCTTTGGTGCAAAAGCGGAAATAAAACCCAGGACAAGAATAATAGATATAGTTTTGGATGTAATTCGCCGTCGGTAACCTTTTGACCGGCGGCTGACTGTTCTCCGGTATGTATCAATAAAAGATTTATTCAACATATGAAGGAAAACGAAATTGATTTTCACTTTGCGCATTTCACTTTCATAATGTAGGGCTATACATGCATGATTATTTTGATCGTCAGTCACTTTATATCTAAATATAAAAACGAACCATTTGCCTGTCAAGATGTTTAAGCTATTATATGTCGCGGGATTACAGGGGTTTAACTGAGTAATATATTATGCTGATTTGATGACAGAGATAAACTACTTTGTCTTTTTACTCGAAGGCTTGATTTGCTCTGTGGCTATAGACGGAGCGGTAGTGAGGCGCTCCCCCTTTCCGCGCGATTCAAGCATTTGCGCTTTTAGCTCGCTGATTTCATCCCGGCAGGCGTTGAGTTCCCGGCTTCCGTCCAGGGCATCTGCAAACTGCTGGATAATTAAGTAAAGAGTGTTGGAAAGAGCCGTGCCGGACGATAGAATCTTGAATGCCTTTCCCACAGCCTCCTCAATACTGATTTTTTGCTCTGTGGCTGGTGCGCCGTAGTCTGTTTTTGGCTCTCTCAATGTAAAACGTTGATCATCAAAAATGTCGGGAGACGGCGGTGATATCGGATTGGGGCCTTTGGATTCAGGAAATGCTTCGCGCGCCCCGAGAAAAGGATAACCTTCTCCCAAAACAAACCATAAAACATTAAATTTAAATAACTGACAAAATTTCAGAATAAACTCGATGCTTGGATCTGTTGTCATCCGCCGGTAACTATTTATTGTGCCTGCCGCAAATCCCATTTGTCTGCCAAGCTTAATATTAGAGAGGTGTTCTTTCGCGACAATATAATTTATCGCCCAATTTGCGCGTTCTTTTAAAGTATTAACGCTCATTATACACCAATTTCATATCCGCTGTCTATTGTTTGTCGTTATCGAGAATATGATATTTATCAATATAATTAATATGTTATATATACAAATAACTCAAGTTTGATAAAAAAATACAGCTAGACCAAATTATCGCTTGACACGAGCTAATTATTGGTTTATTGGACTAATCAAAAAGTAAAATAGCCTTTCAAAAAAAAGAGGTTAATTAATGTCCAATAACCTGAAGGTCACGCGACCACAAAACATGGAACCCGTTGAAATACGGATTGCCATGATGAGAGCGGGTCTTACGCAATCTCAACTTGCCCGTGAACTCGGTGCGACTCAACAACTCGTTTACCACGTTATCCAGGGCAACACGGTTTCCGACCGTGTGCGCAGACACATTGCCGCCAGGATCGGCATCGATATCAAACGTATCTGGCCGGACCCGTATCTCTATTACGGCGGACCACGCAAGGCCGGAAGGCCTGTTTGCAACGGACCGAGAAAGGCTGTGTAAAAACAAGTAAATTCTGTTTTTATATATAGGAGGTATTATTGCCCGGGCATCCAATTGCAGTTGCTGTTTTAACTTCCGGCCAGGGGCATCCGGGAATAAGTTCATTTCATTGGAACCCAACCACGGCATAAGCAATTTCTTAGGATGGAATAATCGCGTCTTCATGGTGCCCACTTATAACTTAATTTGTGAGGCGTTTCAATGGCTATTCTCAAATAAAACAAGAATATATTTTAGTAAACAAAATCATAAATAAAAAAATGATTGTTATGTGAGTTTTTTACTCATGAAGGAAGAAAAGAAAACAAAAGAGCAAAACATAAACGGAATGGCGCAACTTCGGCAACGGATTGCCGAAACGGGGAAAGTGGTATCCGAGCGCAAACGAACAGAGGAAAAACTTCAGGCCTCCGAGATTCGTTACCGCTGGCTATTTGAAACGGCCCAGGACGGGATATTGATACTCGATGAGAAAACAGGAAAAATAGTTGATGTTAATCCTTTTTTGATGAATATGCTGAATTATTCTTTCCAGGAATTTGCAGAAAAGAAACTCTGGGAGATTGGAAGTCTTAACGATATAGAGAAAAGCAAGGCGGCCTTCGCCGAATTGCAGAAGAAGGGATATATTCGTTACGATAATTTGCCGCTGGAAACTAAAGACGGGCGCAGAATCAACGTGGAGTTTATCAGCAATGTCTGTCATGTTAAGCACACAAAAATAATTCAATGCAACATACGCGACATCACCCCGCGCACACTGGTGGAAGCCAAGCGGGAGAACCTCATCCTGGAACTTAAAAAAGCGCTTTCGGAAATCAAGACGTTGAGCGGACTATTGCCGATTTGCGCATATTGCAAGAAAATACGCAATGACCACGGTTACTGGGAACAAATCGAAGGCTATATAAAAAAAAGGTCGCTCGCTGATTTCAGTCACGGCATTTGCCCCGAATGTATGAAGAAATATTATCCGAATTGTCATAAATGATAAGAATTATGGGCTCAACTCCTGATTTATTTCGTCATCAACCATAGCTAGGATGCCATATCTCGCAATTGATTATCCTCTGATTATCCTCTTTATCGAATTTCCCACTCATCAAAAAAATATAGTAATCCGATATAATAATTCTGTTGATGAAGATTTTTGTGTAAAAAGCAGAAGAAATCCGCTTTTAAATGTGTTAAGAAATTATTAGATGGCAGAAGACAATTAAACCCAAGAAGGAGGCTTTATGAGAAAATCAATTATTGCGTCGATTGTTGCGGCGCTGTTTTTACTGCTTCCCTTAATGGCTCAATCCGAACAAATACACAGAACAGGGGCATGCAAAGCTGATGTTGAGAGATTTTGCAAAAATGTAAAACCGGGACAGGGCAGAATAGTGAGATGTATGCAAGCACATGAAAATGAATTGTCGCCGGCATGCAGGGATCAAATTGCCGCGAAAAAAGAAAAAGCTCAAGAGTTTACGAAAGCTTGCAAACCGGACGCCGATAAATTTTGCAAGGGTATAAGACCGGGACATGGCCGTATCATCAGTTGTTTGAAGTCGCATGAGGCCGAGTTATCTCCGCAGTGCGATGCTTATTTTCGGAAGAAATAAATACAGTAATTTACTGGACACTTATTAACAAAAAAAATTAATAAATTTGCCGTACATTTGTTCAAGTAATATTGGGCTTCGGCATAGCTGTATAATTCCAAAATGATAATTTAAGTTGACCAGGAAGGGGAACAGATGATTGATAAAACATCAAAACACAGCGGGGAACTTTTCCGGTCCGGCTATCGTTGAGCGGAAAGCGTTTTGCTTTCCGTGGCTGAAAGCAAAAAGATTCACTCCGAAATAATTCCAAAAATCAGCAGCGGTTTTTGTGGTGGGCTGGCGAGAACAGGTGGAATTTGCGGAGCAGTCAGCGGCGCTATTATGGCGTTAAACTTATTTTACGGCAGAAGCACGCCCAATGAGCCGCTGGATAAGAGTTACATCCCTGTGCGAAAAATGATCAACACCTTTGAGAATAAATTTGGTTCAACAAATTGTAAAGAGCTGATCGGCCTGGATTTAGGAACTGAAGAAGGGTTAAAAAAGTTTTTTTCAGAAAACAAAGTTGAGCAGTGTAGAAATTTCACTGAAGAAGCAACAAGAATAGCCATGTCCATTATCGAAGGTGAAATTTAATTAAGCAGCAAAAATGCGCTCTACTTACATAATTTCATGATCTGTCGCAATGCACCTTTTCCGTTCATTTCAGATAGAATGCATACTGCTCGTTAGTCTTTCGCGAACAAAACTAATATGCCCGCGAAGTACATAGAATTGGTCGGCAAAGGATGCCGGCACTTTCATTTTGTTAACCTCTTCCTCTATGTGATCCAGCCTTCCTAACAATTCTGCGCTCTTTTCAGGAGTCAGGTGCGCAATCATATCTTGTTCGACTACCAGCAATAAACGATACCAGCGATAGATGCGCAGCTTCATTCGCCATCGAAAAATAGCCGGGATGCTTTTTAGTCCGGGTATCAGGATTAAAACCATCGGCACAAACACCACTAAAATACGGTTTACCATACTGGCCATCCAGAAGGGAAGATAACGATAAAGGAAGCTCTTGCCCGATTTATAGTAACGGCTGGCATCGGAGCTGATGCGGTATTCATGCTCCAGCGGCATGGGGAATTCACCCCGGTGCTGAAATATCGAAGCCCGCGAATGTACTTCAGTCGCCGCCTCCAATAAAAGATCGGAAAGTGCGGGATGCAAATCAGACCGGGCAATTAGTTCGACAGTGGGGCTGATCAGGTTTACATCATGATCGGGGATGTTCTTTCCAAAGTCGAGAGATCCCTGGGGAAGGATAATCTTGCTTAAATAGGCGATGCGTCGAGTGTAGGCATCAGCCTGGGCAAAATCGAAAAGCTTGATACCCGGTTCCCGCATGAGACTGTGCAGTGTCTTGGACGACGCGGAATCGCCCATCATGAATGCGGCGTCGATTTTCCCTTTGAGCAACGCCTTTCCCGCATCCTCGTCATCCATCTCCAGTAGCGTGGTAGAACCACCGGGCTTAATGCCGTTAATCGCCAGAAGCTCCAGCGCCAAGACCTGTGTTCCGGTGCCGTCTTCGCCGATAGCCAATCTTTTACCGGTGAACTGGGAAAGAATGCTGAAGGGTTTATTGCCCCGGTAGAAAATAAAGAGCGGTTCGTAAGAAGTACTTCCCAGGGATACCAGCTTATCGGTATTTTGCCCCTTGGCTACGCCGGTTTGCACGAAGCCTATATCAACTGGGAACGATCTATTTCCCAGCCTTTCCAGATTTTCCAGCGAGCCTGCGGAGGGAAGGATTTTCAGTTTCACCCCGTTACGCTCCAATATTTTCGCATATTTTCCGGCATTCCTGTAGAAACGAGTGTCTGTGTCACCGGTCGTAATGATAATGGTATCTGGCGGTGCTGAACGAAAGAACCAGAAACCGGCAACGATAATCACGATACTGACAAAAATGATCGCGCTCAGCGCTGCTGCTGGACTTAACCCGAAAGTTTCCATGAACATTGATTGTGCTTTCGTTAAGCTGAACCTGAAACCGTTCGTAAATAGCGTCTCCGTCTTAGTTAAAACTGTTTTCTTGCTTCCTTTTTCCATAAATAGATTCCTCACCTGGCGTTATTGTCTTGAAAGGAATAATTCTTTTTCTAAAATCTCGTTGAACTTTATAAAAACTTTACGATAGCTTAAAATTGAATCATGATCGCAATCGAAAGCCAGTTTTTCATAGGCGCCCGCAGCTGCCCTTTCGTCCAAAGCTCTTCCTTTAGATACCTTATCTTCTTTGCCGCACCGGCTGCGCATAAGTAATTACTAACCTCTTTACTTGATTTAAGTACTGTTAAGATATCATGGACATTTTATAGATTCAATATGATTAATCTTGTGTGAGTCCTTGCCTTTCTTCTGTTTTAGCCGATATTTCTCAGTTCTCTCCTGGAAATTTTGCCGAGTGTGCTCTTGGGCAATGAATCTGATTTAGGTCTTTTATAGGCGGGTAAATTCTCTTTACAAAAATTTATAAGGTCATCTTGGCTTGCCGCTCGCCAACCGGCCAATATTCATTACCATCATTCGATTCCTATCCTCCTTGAGTAGTTTTGTGTTAATAATATCTTACTGCTGAATGAGTATTTATACTATTTGCCTTCGCCGATCTCCTGGAAAAGATCACGGAAAACATCGATCGGTTGGGCACCCACGATTTTTTGTTTGGCATTGATGATGAAAGTCGGCACGCCGGTCAGATTGATTGCCTGCGCTTCTTTTCGGGCTTGCTCTAATCTCTTTCTATAGCGGCCATCTTGCAGGGATTTGCGCATATCAGTATCATCAAGACCGCTTTTTTTGGCGAGAGCGGCCAGGACATCAAGGATGCCGATATCCAAAGCTTCAGTAAAATATGCGTGGAATATGTTTTCGTGAAAAGCATCATACTTGCCCATATCACGCGCATATTCACTGGCTTCTAAGGCCAATCTGGAATTAGAAAGGATAGCGCGATTGCCGAAGACGATGCCGGCTTTTTTGCCACGCCGGCGCAGTTGGTCGTAAAACCCGGACATATCCCGGCCTTTAAATCTTTCGGATAGCAGTATGCCGTGGGCCGGCGTTTCCGGATGGAGCTCATAGCTCACCCATTCATCTTCGATGCTGTATTCTTTCTTTAACCTGTCGACAATTCCTTTGCCGATATAGCAGAACGGTCAGATATAATCGGAAAATATTTTAAGGTTGATCATGCTTTCTTATTCCCTTTCTCTTGTTGTGGGCAGTTTCCAACTTTGTCTCTTTCTTCTACACCCTGTTTGACTTTATACGCGTTTGCATAATTTTCCAATGATTTAATTAAGGGTTTATAAAAAGGCGCAGCCCAGGCTCAACGGTTCGACTATCATACCGGAGGCAACCCATGTGGCGTGAAATATATCGTAATATTTATCCGTGGCGCTATCGGTTTCGTCAATACCGTAGGTTTCCCAGCTTCCATCCTTCTTATTATTATTTATCAACAGTTTTTGTTAATAACTAGCCTTTTCTGATATTCTTGATTTATCTAATACTTTGTCCTAAAAAGAAATATAGCAAATTGCCCAATATTTGGGCATATTACCGCCGGTAATAATAGTGTGAAAATAACCTCGGAAGGTCTGAATCGTGAAAAAGCAAAGGAAACAAGCAGCAGGTCCCCTGAAAGGCATTCGCCTGCTGGATCTTACGAGACTTTATCCCGGTCCGCTGGGCACGATGATGCTTGCCGACATGGGCGCCGAAGTAATTAAAATTGAGGATATGAATGCTCCGGATTATATGCGTTTTTATCCGCCTTACATTGCCTCGGAATCAGCGGGTTTTTTGGCCGTAAACCGCTCCAAAAGAAGCATCGCCCTGAATCTTAAGCATAAAAAAGGTGTGGATATATTTCTCTCGCTTCTCCCGACAGCGGACATCGTTGTCGAACAATTCCGGCCGGGAGTTATGGACGAGATCGGCCTGGGTTATGAAACTGCCCGGCGCGTGAAGAAAAATATTATTTATGTTTCCCTCACCGGGTATGGTCAGAATGGACCTTACACCGCGGATGCGGGGCACGATATCAACTATATCGGCTACTCCGGAATTCTGGCGACGACAGGTTCAAAAAAGACTGGTCCCGCAATTCCCGGACCGCAAATCGCGGATGTGGCCGGAGGCGCGTACATGACAATAATCGCCTGCCTCTCCGCACTCTGGGCGAGAGAAAAGACCGGCAAGGGACAAAAAGTTGACGTTTCCATGCTCGATGCCATACTTCCCTTGATGACTTTGCAGATGGCTCATTACCATGCTGCCGGGCTGGCGCCTGCTCCGGGAGAAGCAGTGCTTACTGGCGGCCTGGCCTGCTATGGGGTTTATAAGTGTGCCGATGGAAAATATATCGCACTGGGCATACTGGAGGAGAAGTTTTGGAAATCTTTTTGCGAATTGATGGGGCGCCCCGAATGGTCAGGATTGCAATTCGTTATTGGTGAAGAAGCGGAAAAACTGCAAGCCGAAATTGCCGCCCTTTTCCAAACAAGGTCAAGAGACGAATGGATTTCCGCCGCAAACAACTGCGATACCTGCCTCACGCCGGTTCTGGAGATCGGCGAGGTCGAAAAAGACGCTCACGTGCAGGCGCGCAACATGATTATCGAGCAAACCCATCCTGTATGCGGGAAAATTCAAGGCATCGGCGTTCCCTTAAAATTTTCTGAGACACCCGCTGAGCCTTCCTGGCCTGCCCCCGTTCTGGGAAAAGATACGGCAGCCATTATGAAAGAAATCGGGTACAAACAAAAGGAGATCAAGGCTCTGAGCGAAAAAGGCGTAATTCTCCTTGCCAAAGATTAATGATCCGCGGATACAGCAATTTCCCTTACCAGCTCCCGGAAGCGCCGCCGCCACCGGATGATCCGCCGCCTCCGGAAAAACTCGAGCCACCGGAACTGCCCGAGCTCCAGGATCTCCCGGAACCACCGGAAATCATGAATCCGCCGATAGAGGCACGACCCTTCGTTTGGAGATCCTTTCTTGCCTTAACGTACCAATCGGTATTTTTGATAAACAGCTTGGCAATCGGAAAAACTATCAGGTAGGTTACAAGACAGTAGAGAGCGCCTGTGGTGCCGACAATTATAGTAGGGAACATGGCCCAGAAAGGAATGAGAAAGAAATAGAGAAACCATCCGACTCCGGGTGTTAGAATGCCGAACACAGTGAAAAGCCCGATAATGCCGAAAATAAAAGCGCCGATGAGAATCCTCTCGATAATCGGCATATCCGGCGCGCTGATATTCAAACCGGATGAGACCTGTGACTTGCTGTTTGCGTTGCTCTCCGTATCGGGTAGTTTGCCCCCCTCCAGAACATCGATGATAGCTTTTACACCGTCACTTATGCCGCGGTTATAGTCCCCGTTCTTAAACGGGGGTGTCATTACATTGCGGATGATGCTCCCGGCCAAACCATCGGGGAGAGTCCCTTCCAGCCCGTAGCCAACTTCGATGCGCATACGCCGGTCCTTTGGCGCGACGACGACCAAAATTCCGTTATCCTTCCCCTTCTGGCCGAGTTTCCATTCTTTGAAAACCGCAACGGCGTAGTCCTCGATGCTCTCGCCTTCAAGGGTGGGGGCGGTGAGAACTGCAATCTGATTGCCGGTTCTTTCCTCATGCGCCTTCATAGTTTCGGTAAGTGTTCGGATCGTATCAGCTCGCAGGATTTGAGCGTTATCGGTTACGCGGCCGGTGAGATACGGTATATCCGTTCCGGCGGCGATTGCCGCCGCCGAGAGCATAGCTGTGATAACTGCAAGACGCAGCACTATTTTCATACACCCTTCTCCTCGAGAACTTCGTTGCGAAGTTCATTTCTGCGGGATTTTCCGCGCTTCTTAACGGCCAGAATTTCCGTAAGTTTTATCAGCCCATTTTCCAGGGCGCGGGTCACCTGCCCCAAAGCAAGAGACGGTGTCATCTGCTCAATAATTTTTTGCATGGCCTTTTGTTTCAACGGTTTGCTGAATCCTTTATCGGGAAGTAAGATAACCTGCCTTTCGAACAGGCTTACCAGCAGCAAAATGCCGGTCCTGCGCTTGGTGGCGAACAATTCGTGTGAAAGAAAAAGGGATTCGGCGTATTGCCGCACTTCCGCTTCGGCACGGTGAGGGGCAAGAAAAAGCCGCGCGAACTTAGGTATGTAAAGGGATAAAAGAGCACTTATGATGCCGATCATCAGTATAGCCGCGGCAGAGATCAGCACAGCGGTTTGCGCATCCCATCCAGGTGAAAGCAGATTAAAAATAGAAACCAAAAGGCCGGCAACGGACACTCCCAACGCGAAGGCTTTCCAAGGCAACTCAGAGTAAGAGTCGCTGCGGTGGACAACAGCAACTACAATCTGAGCGCCTGTACGCCTTTCCGCTTCCGCTATGCGCTTATCCAACCGGCTTCGTTCCTGATTGTTTAATATTTTTCTCATATCATCTGATGGGCAGAAGTATAAGCAAAACAGCCTTTTATGTCAATCAAATAAAGGCAGCAAATTATTTTTTTGTGCAATTCCCACTTGGGACCGTTTGTGACCTGACTCGAGAAATAAAAAACGGCTGAACTCTAACTTAACGTGTGATACAAGTCTCAGTAGCAGATCACGCTCTTCTTGAGGAAGTTTTGACAATACCTCTTAACGGAAAGGAGGACGGATATGAAGGTTATCGGCTTCAACGGCAGTCCAAGGAAAGACGGCAACACCACGACGTTGATGGGCTATCTCTTCCGGGAGATCGAGAAAGAAGGCATTGAAACGGAACTCGTTCAGCTCTCGGCAAAGGCGATTCACGGGTGTATTGCCTGCTACAAGTGTTTCGAGAATCAGGACCAGCGGTGCGCCGTTAAGAACGATGCGGCGAACGAATATATCGAAAAGATGACAACGGCTCAGGGTATCGTTTTGGGATCTCCTTCCTATTTTCAGGATGTAACGGCGGAGATGAAGGCTTTGATCGAC
Organism: uncultured delta proteobacterium; assembly: GCA_963753975.1. Lineage (GTDB taxonomy): Bacteria > Desulfobacterota > Syntrophia > Syntrophales > Smithellaceae > UBA4810. The sequence goes on along the minus strand of CAVWEH010000005.1, from coordinate 673,644 downwards.
CGGGCGGGATTCGTCGGATTGGCCAATGGGAAGATGTACAAGAACAAAGTCGGGGCATCCCTCGTCCTGTTTTCGTCGCACTGGAGGAATGCATACCATCGAAACCATGAACCATTTCTTCTTCGGCAACGAGCTGATCATCGCCGGCCGGGCATTGAGTGTTGCCAGAGACAAGGGAGAGGTGGAAAAAGATGAGGAAGGCGTCCAGAGTGCGCGAACTCTGGGGCAAAAGATCGCCTGGATACTGAAGAAGCTCTACGGCTGAAACAGGTCGCCAAACCATGTGTTTCAACCACGCCGGTATTTAAACTCAGCAGAAATGGAGAGGAAGTACCTCAATCTTCATGACGGCCCTTCAGCGGGAAAAGTCCCGGCCTCATTTTGTCTTATACTTGCATCAATCTCCGATCATAGTGGATGAGGTAAACGAATTTTTCTTCTTGTACCCAAAGAATCCGTAACAAAGCTCAATTTGAAATCCAGTAGGGCAGCATATGCGGTTATAAAAGCTTTCGATGTAATGAGCGCTGTCGATTAAGTCTTTCGTTTCGTAGCAGAATTCAAATTTAAGACCATTGACTTTCCACTGGTGGGTGGGTATTTTGTCTACAAGTGGATACTGAAATCGGATACTTATTATCCATATTTATATCTTCAAGGGAAGTTCACTAATCTTTATAAAGCTATAATATCAATAATAATTCAATATGCTGCACTTTAAAATAATAAGACTGGCACAGCCATTGCTTTTAATTATTACCCAAAATATATCTAAAACTTATAAAAAAAGAGAAATAATAATCCACAACGGGAAAAAGGCATCCTTTTGTGACGATCATTTCTCTGGTTTTTAGCTACGCAAGGAGGACATAAATGATGATGTCAATCTGGAAGATGACACCAGGAAAACATACACCGAAACGGTGGTTATCAAGAGCTGGCTTTCGGCTTTTGCTTTTCTTATTAATCCTAACGCTTACTGCGTGTTATCCTGCTACTTATCGCGAGGTTCCAATCGCAAGTCCAGCCCCCAAGCCCCCGCTTACGCAGGTCTATTTTTACCCGAAAGAGGGACAGACGACCGAACAGCAGTCACGAGACCACTATGAATGTTACAACTGGGCAGTACAACAGACCGGTTTCGATCCGAGTCAGTCATCGATTCCGCCTGAGCGTCGCGTCAAAGTGGTCCCGATGCCTCCACCCGGTCATGATACCGCCGTTCTGGCAATCGCCGGTGCGGTACTGGGTGCGTTAATAGCCGGACCGAGGCACGCCGGGGCTGGCGCATTGATTGGTGCAGGAAGCGGGGCTGTTGCTGGTGCTGCATCAGATATATCCAGGCAGCAGTATGCCCAGCAAATGGAAGAAGCTTATGTCAATCGCGATCAGGCGCTGGACGCCCGCTACGAGGGGAAGGCAGGCGAATTCCGTCGGGCGATGTCCGCTTGCCTCGAAGGCCGCGGCTATACTGTGAAGTAAGAGAGACTAATATCTATATTTGATTTAACGGAGGTAATAACACTATGTCAAATACTCGCAATAAAAGTTGGTACCTTGTGATCGGGCTTATGCTGGTAGTGTTGTCGGGGATTATACTGTTTGCGTTTACGCAACCGGCAAATGCGGAAGGGCGCGGATCCGGCCGTCATGAGTTCATGGATTCACGTTATCACCATAATCATGCCTACCCGGCACGCGGTCAGTACTTTAGAAGTCTGCCCAGCGGCTACCGAGCGGTGCCTTATGGCCGCTCACGATATTTCTTCTACGGAGGTGTCTGGTACCGCCCATACGGTCCACGCTTCATTGTCGTTGCACCGCCCTTCGGTCTTGTAGTTCCCTTTTTACCACTGTACTACACGACGCTTTGGGTAGGTGGTTTACCTTACTACTATGCCAATGAAGTATATTATACTCAAACCACGGGCGGCTATCAGGTTGTTGAGCCGCCGAAGGGTGAAGTTGTTGAGGCCCCGGCAACGGAAGAACGGTTGTTCATCTATCCCCGCAAAGGCCAGAGCGAAAAGCAACAATCAAATGATCGTTATGAGTGTCACCGCTGGGCTGTAGATCAGACACATTATGACCCGACCCAGCCGCCCGGCAGTGCGCCCGAAGCTCATCCGAACCAGAAGCGCGCAGAATATGATCGTGCGATGGGTGCCTGTCTCGATGCCCGGGGATATACCGTGAAGTAACTGAAGACTGCGATTCGTGGTTCTACCCCGATTATGAATCATTTCCGGACACAGCATTGAAACATCTTAACCACGGCATCAGCGAATCATCAGCAAAGACGATTCGCTGATGCCCGCACTATATCAATACGCAAATTGTCGAACCTTCTTAGTCTTTATTACTGCAACATCAAATGAAGTACGCAGATATTCAATTCATTATGTAACGATTTCCTCTTGAAAAAAAGGATACCCGCTACTAGGATGTTCAAATTAGCGAAAAAAAGAAATTATTATATAAATCCTTGATGCGAGTTTGGTGGCAAATGAAAACAAAGAGTAAAGAAGATATGTGCCGTTGTCCCTGGGTTGATTTAAGTAAAGTCGATTATGTTGAATACCACGATAAAGAATGGGGTGTTCCGGTTTATGACGATAGGTTGATATTCGAATTTCTGTCTTTGGAAGCTTTTCAAGCAGGTTTGAGCTGGTACATAGTTCTAAAAAAAAGAGAAAATTACCGCATTGCGTTTAAAAATTTTGAACCGGAAAAGATTGTCGGATTTAATCGGGCAAAGATTGAAGAGCTGCTGCAAAATCCCGGCATCATCAGAAATAGATTGAAAATTGAATCTACAGTAAATAATGCGCATAAATTTCTCGAAGTTCAGAAAGAGTTTGGAAAGTTTTCCAAGTATATATGGAGTTTTGTCGGCGGAAAACCAAAAGTAAATAAGATGCGTAAATTATCGGATTATCCCGCGACGAGCTATGAGTCCGATGCGTTAAGCAAAGATTTGAAGAAGAGAGGTTTTAAATTTTTGGGTTCAACCATTTGCTATGCGCACATGCAGGCTACCGGCTTAGTAAACGACCACGCTCTTGATTGTTTCAGGAGAAGAGAGATAATCGAGAAATATCGCAAATGATGATCTCTCTGATAAGAGCAGGCACGCAATCGCGATCATGCTCCCGCGTTTGGTTTTAATGCAAACCATGAAAATAAAGGAGCTCCAGCCAACGCTTCCTTGGAAAAATTCTTTTATGTATTTCTAAAACATGGTGTTGTTGTTGGCCGATTTTTCCGGAACATCTTGAATCACATCCCAATGCTCAACAATTTTCCCATCTTCAATGCGGAAGATATCGACGATGGCTCTGCCTCGATCTTTATCGTCCAGTTTGGAATTCAGGTGCAGAACTACAAGATCTCCTTCGCCGATAATTCTTTTGATTTCCACACGGGATTGGGGATGCTCTTTGAAAAATCCTTCAAAATATCCGTAAAATGCCGCCGCCCCATTGGGAACATTGGGGTTGTGCTGAATATACTTGTTGCCGATGTATTTTTTAGCAGCTTCCGTCGGTTTGTGCTGATTAAAGGCCATTTCATAAAATTCGCGGACGATTTTCTTGTTTTTCTCTTCCAACGTTCCTCCCAAGGCCGGCACCGCAAAAGCCAGTATCATAACTAAGGCAGTGAGTGTCTTCATCATCTTCTCCTTTTTTGCTGTTAAACATTTTATTTTTTTGTACGGTACTTCTTCAATGCTTCCAGCCTAGATCCAGTGATCTGAATATACAATAACGAATAATCAGTAGCAGAATGGCAGTTGAAAACTATCAAAAAAATGTTTGGCCGGCAAAAATCATCCGGGAGCAGCCGATTTTTGCCGGATCGTGAGCCAGACTATCTCAGCAAGTGTCAAAACTATGACGGTGCCGGAAAAGGTAAAGATCGCACCATACAGGCCCAGATGGGTAGCGACAAATCCCAGGACAATCGTCGGAAGGGAGAAGAACAGATAGACGATTACGAAGTAGAGAGAGTTCACGCTGCCGCGCTCTTCCGGCGCCGCCAGCCGGTTGATTTCGGAAATCGATCCAAGATAGGCCATGCCGATTGCGGCGCCGCAAACAATCGAACCCGAAATCATCAACACCAGGGACGAAAAATGCCAGGCCGCGACGATTGAGGCCATTCCGATGACGGCGCATCCCAGGCCGAACACCTGGAGACGAAAGCTCGACAGGTTACTCATAATCACCTGCACTAGAATACTTGAGCCTAACATCACGGCCACCAGAGAGCCTCCCAGCGCAAGATTCTGCGTGTGCAGCAGATTGGAAACATAACTCGGCACCAAAGCTACGAAGAGCCCGGCGATGGACCATATCAAGCCTCCTGAAAGACTCGCTACCATAAACCCGGCGGCAATACGCCGGGGAACATGAGGACGATGAAAGCTGACGAAAGAGAAAACAGGGCTTGCGGCCTCTTGAATAGTCGCCACCAGCACAAACGCTATCGCCAGGAGACCCAGTTCCAGAATATAGGCAAGCAAAAACGGATCGGGCAGATACTGGGCCATAAAACCGCTGACGAGGGTGCCGGCGGCCGCCCCGCCGATCGTGCTCATCACAGTCATAACCCCCGCTCGCCGCCGATCTCCTCGCGGCTGCATTTCGACCAGGGCCGCACTCGAATTGCCCTGCATTGCGCCAATAGCCACCCCGACGAGTACGCGTCCAGCCAGAAGCAAGGCTACTCCTTGGGCGGCCGCCAAGATGGCAATGCCCGCGCCCGCCGTGCAGATGGCGACAAGCAGGACGCGGCGTCGGCAGATGGCATCACCCAGAGGACCGAAGACCAGGAGTGCCGGGATGACACCGAAAGAATAAATGCCGAAGATGAGGGTTAACGTAAAATCCGAGAAGTGAAAAGCTTCGCGATAGAGCTGATAGAGAGGCGTGGGGATAGTGGCCGCCGCCAGAAGCGCGAAAGAAGCCAGGGCCACCGCCATATAAGACCGCGGCCGGGCATATTCATCGCGCAATCGACAGAGCTGGATGCCCTGAGCAGTACTGAGTCGGTCCTCTTTCTCACTCATTAAAATTCTCCCGTCCTTTTAATCGTGTTACCGGATTACGCTTGACTATCTTAAAACGAGCCAAGCAATCAGCGCCTCATGGGAATCCATAAACTATATACCAAGATAAGGGCAACTATTTCAGTAGTCAAGGAGATATTCTTCGAACCGCAAGCAGGGATGCCTCATATTACGACAAACAAATGTCCGTGCATAATTTAACAAAGGTTACGGAAGAATATCCGCCGTTTATCGATGATTCCTTGAAAAAATATTTTGTGGATTTTTGTGTTGAACACGCGGAATTTATGATATTGGGTTACGTATGACCTCTAGGTTGTCGGAAAAAGCGAAGTTCAGATATTAATTATTAGAAAATAATAAAAGGAGGGAAATTATGGCTCAGACAGAAATGAAGAAACTTGACGGTGGCGATCTTTTCCCCAAGATGGAATTCAAGCTTATCGACGGCACAACGTTGACCCTGCCCGAGAAAGAGAGCGGAAACTGGTGGGTCTTGCTCGTTTACAGGGGACGCTGGTGACCATTCTGCAATCAGCAGTTAGCTGATTTTCAGGGACGTCTTAATGAATTCAGTGAAAAGGGCATCAAAATTATCGGCGCTTCTATCGATAACCTGGAAGAAGCCCAAAAGATGGTTGAACGCCGTAAACTGACCTTCCCGTTGGCATACGGTATGGATGCAAAGAACTTTGCCGGCATGACCGGGGCCTTTTACGACGATAAGAAATTGTTCCTCCATGCAACCGGCTTCATTATCAGACCGGATGGCACCATCGAAGGCGCCGTTTATAGCACTGGACCAATCGGCCGTTTAGTGGCCGCAGACGCGCTAATGCTGATCGATTATCTCAAAACATTGGCGTCACAAAACAAATCGTAAGGAATTCGATCAGCAGTGCAGGCCTTATATGCTGATCCCATATAATTCCACCGGAAAATCGATAACTTTATAGCTCGTATAGAATGATTTTCTGACGAAATATCCCGTGGTTTTTTGTGTTGAACATCCGGAATTTATGATACGCGTGACCTCGCGCCACCTTCAGGTGGTCAGGTTATTGGGTTATGGTAAATTGAGTTGTTAGTTTATAAACGCAAAAAATAGAATCTCCCTATTATTTTTATTTAGCAGATCAATTCGAAGCAATGGATGATGGTACATGACTTATTATTGTTTCCTTTGTAATGATAACCATAACGATGTTCCGACTCAAGAACATTTCATCCCAAAATCTATTGATGGCCCAGAAAGCCAATGGCTACCAGTATGCGCAGACAGTAATAAACGATCTAATTTGATATTTGATAATGATGCAAGAGATATCCTTTACTGGGTGAGATACCATGAAACTAAGGCACTCAAACGATCAGGGGAAGCTCTCCTAGCCGACGGATCTATCAAGTTATTCAGGTTTTCTTATCGTGAAGATTTGGATCCAGAGGTGAGCACTGGATTCCAATATATATATGACATAGAAACAGATACACATATACCTCGCGAAAATGTCTTTGCAATCGCATTTCCGGTTGGTTTATTTAATCCCTATGAGCAGGTAAAGTATAGTCGAGGGATTGCAAAAATATCTATTGGGGCATTAGCTTACCTTCTGAAAAATCAAGGCGTGGATAATCTAACAATCAGGCAATTATTTACGCAGCCGTCAATTGATGCATTTCGTCATTTTGCCCTTGATCTGCCATGGAATGGAAAAAAGGAGGTAGCAATGCACTTTTCGACGGGACGAAGTGATGTGCTTGAACGACTTCAGCGTTCTTGTAAAAACAAACAATGTCGGAACCATGCAATAAATATTTCCCAGGAGAAATATTTTTTTCATGTAGAGGGAATGTTATATAGCCAATATGGTTGGGAGCTTAATTTTTGTAATCATATTCCTATTAAGAAAAGAAAACTGTTTTTGGAAAATCAGATTATCCGCATGAAGGTACCGGCAACTTTAAGTGACAAAAGTCAATCACCAGACAGAATTTGTATTATAAATCCAGATTTCAAAGGTCAGCCTCCAGATCTTCCTAATCATTGGAAAAATAGGAAAGCTGAACAGTTGTAAGTGAACTCAACGGCCACTCTTCTTTCATGAAAACATTGCAAACACATATTGGCTTGCAATAGGAAATGATTTGACAGAACAAATAAATCTAAGTGATAATGAAGAAGCCCGGTGGAATTTTTCCACCGGGCTTCTTCATGTTAGTTGAAATACTTTTTCGTTACGGTCCTATTGGAGCGCTGGCATCCGTCGTCCATTCCCTAAATCACGCGTTGATTGATAAATTGAATTGTCAAACAGTGCTGTTTTAGCTATATAGCTGTGTTATAAGGGGCGGGTTTAAGAGGTTTATTTTTCAGGATATGAAATGCGGAGCGTTACTATGAATGTTGAAAATACCGACAATCAACATAGTTTCTGGGGAGAAACAACCGCCTTTCTTGCCCTGTTTCTCGACAATGTCGGGGTGCTGATATTTTTTAGCGCGATCCTAGTCTTCACTTTCAACTATCCGGCGGACATGATCCTGACTCGCATGATCCCGGGCACGGCCGTCGGGATTTTCGCAGGCGATCTTGTTTACACGTGGCTCGCCATCCGTTTGAGACAAAAAACGGGGCGCGCCGATGTCACGGCGATGCCTCTGGGTATAGATACGCCTTCAACTATCGGCATTGCTTACGCCGTTCTGGGCCCGGCTTATATCGCCACCCATGACGCTCAGCTCACCTGGCATATCGGCATGGCCACCCTCTTCATGATCGGCGTTGTTAAAATCTTCACCTCTTTTTTCGGCGGCTGGGTTCAGCGCATTATTCCCACAGCGGGACTCTTGGGACCGATCGCCGGAATCGGGCTTCTGCTGCTCGGATTTCTGCCGATGATTGAAATATTCAATGAGGCCGTCGTCGGCATGGTGGCTCTGGGACTTATCTTTACCGCGCTTTTGAGCAAGATGCACTTGCCCGGAAAGTTGCCCGGCGTTCTGGTGGCCGTACTTCTGGGCACGGGGATTCATTTTGCCCTGGGCTACGGTGGATACCTGCCGGAATTTACCGCGCCGTCTTTGGAGATGAATTTTTCTCTACCTGCATTTTCCATCGACTTTCTCCAAACTCTGCCGCGGAGTATCCAGTATCTGCCCCTTGCTATCCCCTTCGGCATCATCACAATTATCGGCGGCATTAATAACACGGAAAGCGCTCGTCTGGCAGGCGACGACTACCGCGCCAGAGACATCCTGCTCACTGAGGCATTTACGTCGCTCATCGCTTCTTTCTTCGGCGGTGTGGCGCAGACCACGCCCTATATCGGCCATCCGGCATACAAAAAAATGGGCGCGACCTGGTGGTATACGCTACTCACCGGACTGCTCATCGGTATCGGCTCTGCGGTTGGACTGCTTTACCTTTTTGTCAGCCTCATCCCGCGAGCGGTTATTGCACCCATTTTTATTTTTATCGGTTTCGAAATTATCCGTCAGGCCTACAAGGATTCGCCGCCATCCCATTCTCCGGCGGTAAGCTTAAGTTTTCTGCCGGTCATTGCCAGCCTGGTACTTATAATTCTGGGCCAGTTTCTGAGTGCAATGGGTGCCACGCCGGCCAAACTGCCGCTGCATCTGCAGCTCCTGCATCAAACACTGACGATGCTCAGTAACGGATTTATTCTTACGGGACTTCTCTGGGGCAGCATGCTGGCCTTTCTCATCGATCATAAAGCGCGCCTGGCGGCTCTATGTGCTGCTATTTGCGCCGTGCTGACGCTCTTCGGCATTATCCATTCCGTGCTACCCAGCGGTGAACTTTATCTGCCCTGGCGGGTTCACTCCCCGGCACACTACATGCTCGCTCTGGCCTATCTTGCGCTATCCAGCATCCTGCTGTTATTGACCGCAAGAACCGATAAACCACGGGCGTAAGCTGAAGGCTTGCCAGTGAAATAGAACAAAGCCAACAAGCAACTGAACATTTGCGTGATGCTCTTTTTACGTACTGATATTTAAAGTCAGCATATGATATGAAAAAGTCCGGGAGAATGCAACTGCTGCCGAATTTACACCCGCTGAGCAACATCGACACTACACCTCAGATTTTACGGCCAAAATCTTCTTGACATCATGAAAATCACAACTAATATAATAGCTATCTTTTAAAAATTGATTTTGAATCCTTGCCGGTTTGAGGAAAACAAGTAATTTAAGATTATTTTATGAAGATAAAAAAAATCAAAAGTTTGCTGTTTTCTCTTTTTATCTTTTCCCTTCTGATCATAATAACAGTAGGTTTTCAACAATCCGCGGCTGCCGCTGATGATTATGCCGGTATCGACGTCTGCCGGGCCTGTCACCAAAAAAATTATGATAGTTATTTGAAATCAACACACTCCAAGACGGCAATTCCCGGAAATCCAGCCAACAGCTATGGTTGTGAAGCATGTCACGGTCCGGGGCTTGCGCATGTACAGACAGGCGGCACTCAGAGAGCCGGCTTGATTGCCTTCGCGAAGAATGATGCTCCGGAAATAAAGCAGGCCAAATGCCTCTCCTGTCATCAGGATTCGAGAGCCGTACCTTTTTGGGATCTGAGCAGACATAAAGTCAACGGGGTTTCCTGCAGTGATTGCCACAGCGGACACTCCGGAACGAAATACAATTTAAAGACCAGTGAACCGGCTCTTTGCTTCACCTGCCATGCCGATATTCGAGCTCAAGTCAATAAACAATCGCATCATCCGGTGAAGGAAGGCCTCGTAAAATGCACCCAGTGTCATGACCAGCACGGCTCATCAGGGCCGAATATGATAAAGGCGGACACGGTAAATGAACTCTGTTTCCAGTGTCATGCCGAAAAGCGTGGGCCATTCCTGTGGGAACATCCGCCGGTTGCCGAAAATTGTCTGACCTGCCACGTGCCCCACGGCAGCAATCACGGGAAACTTCTAATCTCGAAGCCGCCATTGCTCTGTCAGAGCTGCCACGACGCCACTCGCCATCCCGGAACAATTTACACCAGGTTTGAAACATTCCAGGGTTCTGCATCCAACAGGATGATTGCCCGCGGTTGCCTGAATTGCCATACCAACATTCATGGAAGCATGGGGCCTTCGGTGAGGGGACAATACTTTCTCCGGTAAAAGGTATAACGATGAAAAGACAAATATTTTTATCAGTTCTTTTACTCGGTTTGTTCTCCTTGAGTCCGGCCTTTGCCGAAGAGCAGGAGGATAAATTTTCCGGTGAAATCAGCGCGCAGGGCACTCTCACCCACATCAACGGCAATAAAGCTAAATTTAACGAATACGGAGACATCCAGGATGGCCTCTACGGCGACGTTAAAATCAAATATGATGACGATAAATATTATGTGGATTTCTACAGCCGTAACATGTTCTACGATACTCAGAGTTATAACCTGGAAGGCGGGAAATGGGGAGCCTTCAAGTTCAACGTTAACTACGATGAAATTCCCCACAATTTCACCTATGATGCGCTAACGTTGTATTCAGGCGCGGGGACTAACAATCTGACCTACCCCACCCATCCGCCCAGCACTAATACCAGTACCTGGAATACATTCGATTACTCGACAAAACGGAAAGATTACGGTGCTGGATTCAAGCTCGATGTCTTGAAGCCCTTTTTCGTGGATTTCTCCGTGGCTGCAGATGAACGAGCGGGCATTTATCCCCTCGGTGCCGCGGGAACAACGCCTGGCGGGATTGCTATAGAGCTTCCGGCACCGATTGATTACAAAACAAACAGCATTAATTTGCTGGCTGGATATGTCCACAATCCCTTATACATTTCCCTGGGCTACTTTTACAGCAGCTTCACCGACTCCAACACAAACCTTTATTTCCGCAACCCCTCTAATGGTACTACGGCGTCGGTGACAGATACATATTCGATGCCGCCGGATAACAACTACTACAAAGTTAACCTCAAGGGCGCGCTTAAATTGCCTTTAAACAGCAAGTTCAATGTTGATCTGGCTACGGCCAGCGCCAAATCGGATGCCCTGTTGAGTAATTCATATGTTGTCGCCACAGGACTGAACAACATCACTTTGAGCACTCCGCTCTTTAACGGCCAGGTCGACACAAACAGCATCGCTACTTCAGTCACATCGAAGCCGCTGCCTTTCCTAGATGCCAAATTTTTCTTTAAATATGACGACCGGGAAAATAAATCGGATGTTATTACAATAACGGATACAACCCAGACACCCGCAACATTCACCAACACCCTATTTAGCTACCGGAGAGTAAAATACGGCACGGAACTTGGTTTTCAGCTACCGGCAAAATTTTATTTCCTTGGCGCTTACAATCATTCAACAATCAGCAGAGAGAGAGAAGACATCCCCGATAACAGGGATGATCTCTTCAGCGGCGAACTTAGATGGAAGGGATTTGATTTTTTGACCGCCCGTATCGGATACGAAAGGCTGGACAGAAGAGCGGAATTCCAGATTACTGACCCGACCGATATTGAAACCTTCATCAGACGTTTCGACGCTGCCGGAAAAACTCGGGATACCTATAAGGCCAGCCTGGACTTTTTCCCCACCGACAACTTCAGCATCAGCCTAAGTTACAAGCACAGGGAAACGAATTATCCCGATACTATTTTAGGATTGACCGGTGACAGGGGTGATGAATTCCTGATCGATGTTGATTATCTGATCAACAAGCGAATCAGGCTATTCGGCTCTTTCGATTATGAACGCATCCGGCAGGACCAGTTCCAGCGGCAGACAACAGGCGCAGTTGACCCGTCACTGCCGCCGACACCGACAAACTTTAATTGGACGGCAGCGCAGAAGGACGAAAACTACAGTTACTCGGCGGGCGCCGAAATATTTATTGTTCCGGAAAAACTTACTCTATTGCTCGAATACAGCTATCTGCAGGCCGATGGTTCCGTCGATTACACCTATCTCTTGGGTGCAAATCCTCTTCCGGCGGGCAGAACTCAGGACAATATCGATCTTTCCAACTGGGATGGCTACAAGCTTTCCTGTTTTTTCATCAGACTTTCCTATAATGTGACGAAATCGCTATCCGTTGCGGCAGGTTATGCCTATGAAAAATATGATTATAATGATGCGCAGTATGACGGGTATCAGTATGTCACGAGCGGGGCATACCTGACGGGAGCTTATAATAATCCTTCTTACGAGTCCCACGTGGGATTTGTGACGCTTTCTTACCGTTTTTAAATACGGGAGTGAATCACACATTCCTTGAGCAGGAGAATATGATTATCGCCGGCAATCTTGGAGAATTTTAGCTTATGCATGTACTGCGGCCTCTGTATGTGGTTTTGGCTCTTGCGGCAATCATTTTAATCGCCAGAAGCTTCTGGGTGCCCAATGATTTTGGAACTCATGAGCAAGGGTATACGTATGGCTGGTACCGGCAATCCAATATTGAGGAATGGAAAAATTTTACGGTAAAATATCAAGGCCGAGAATTCTGCAGTGCCTGTCACGCAGGGCAGGCGCAAAAGCTTTCTTCCTCAAAGCATAAAAATATTGAATGTGAAAACTGCCATGGTCCGGCATTTTCCCATCCAGCTGATCCGCTGAAACTTGCCCTGGACCGAAGCCGGGAGCTCTGCCTTAGGTGCCATACCCGTCTTGTCTATCCCAACAGCCTAAGGTCACAGATCAAAGGCATTAACCCGGATCAGCACAATCCCGGGTTAGAATGTGTGCTCTGCCACGAACCACATGAGGCATCCAAACCCCATTAGGAGGTACCGGTGAACAGGAGAGATTTTATAATATTGGCCATAAAAGGAACCGCCGCCATGGTGCTGGTCAAAGGACTGGACGGAATTTTCCGGCCCCCCGATGTTCATGCCTGGACCTCGCCCCTTCGCTTTGTATTTCTCGTCGATACCTATAAATGCATCGGCTGCGGTTTCTGTGTAAAGGCCTGTAAGCTGGAAAACGAAATCCCCTTTGATGCCGATGTCTCGCGAACCTGGGTTGAACGATATGTCGTAACCGGAGAAGGAGAAGTATTCGCCGATACTCCCAAAGAGGCGCGGTACGGATTCACTACCGGTCGGATCGATCTGGGACGCGGTAAGTTTAAAGATATTCCGCAGGGGAAAATTAAAAAGGCATTTTTCGTTCCCAAACTCTGCAACCAATGCGAAAAGCCTTCATGTGTCCAGGTATGTCCGGTAGGCGCGACTTACCAGAATGCCGACGGTGTGGTGCTGATAGACCGGAAGTGGTGTATTGGCTTGCGGTTACTGTATCATGGCCTGTCCCTACGGTATGAGATTTTTTCATCCAGTCCACCACGTGGCGGATAAATGTAATTTCTGTTATCACCGGATTAACAACGGCATGCAGCCGGCCTGTGTTCAGGCGTGCCCGACGGGGGCAAGGCAGATCGGCAATATCAAAGATGCCGGAGATCCCGTGACAAACATCATCCGTACGCAGCAGGTAGCAATCCACAAACCGGAATACGGAACAGATCCCAAAGTTTACTATATCGGGCTTGGCGATGAAGTGAGGTAAGAAATGGTTCTGGAAGAATTATGGACAATCAAAGAACTTTTTGTTTATCCCAATGAGTACATTTATTGGGCCATTCAGATAGTCATGTATCCGTTCATGACGGGACTCGTGGCCGGTGCTTTTGTCCTTTCCTCTCTGTATCATCTCTTCGATATAAAACCGCTGAAAGAAATTGCCGGATTCTCCCTGGTCTTTTCTTTCGCCCTGCTAATCGTTGCACCACTGCCTCTGCTATTACACCTAGGACGCACCCCGAAAGAAGTTTATATGTGGTTTTTACACCGCACTTCACTTCGGCGATCGCTGCTTTTGGCGTCGTCCTGTTTGCTTATGCATCGGTAGTAGCCTCCGAACTGTGGTTTCTTTTCCGGAAACATCTGGTGGAAGTATCATTAAGACTCAAAGACAAGGCGAATAAGAGTTTGGCCGAAAAAATAAAATACATGGTACACACAATCCTTACCCTCGGCGCCTTGGACATAAGCGCTGCCAGCCTGAAGCTGGACGCCAAAGCCATCAAGATACTGGCGGGAGTCGGTGTGCCGATTGCCTGTTTTCTTCACGGGTATGCCGGCTTCATCTTCGGTTCGGTAAAAGCCAACGCCCTGTGGATGACCCCTCTCATGCCGGTTATTTTTATCATGTCGGCCATTGTTTCCGGCGTCGCCCTCTGCCTGCTGATCTACATCATCATTATGGAAATTAAAAAATTTGTCGCTTCCCGGGAAAAAGCTAATGACGCAGGCAATACATTCAAAGAGATTAAAGGCGTGGAAATGAACACGATGCAGGCAACTGTGAAATATCTCATTTTCTTTATGATCTTCTCGATCAGCCTGGAGCTCTTGGACCTGGTCTTTCGCGGCTACACAGCGGTAAAATCATGGGACATCCTGAGGAATGTCATCTATGGAAAAGATTTTATAAATATTTTTGTGCTCCAATATTTTTTGGGAAACCTGGTCCCCTTCATCCTTCTTTTGCTCCCCGGTCTGACAGTCCGCAGAATAATCCCGGCGCTTTTGCTGGTGCTTTTCGGGGTCTTCATGATGAGATGGAACGTGGTCATCGGCGGCCAGTCTTTTTCGCTGACTTTCTCCGGGTATATGGATTACCAGATGCCCATCATTCCTCGCAGCCTTGATACTTTTAAAGAAGGGCTGGCCGGCGCCCTGCTCGTCGCGGTGCTGCCGTTTATCTTCTTCTGGATTCTCAATAAGATTTTCCCCGTGCTGCAGACAAAAGGAAATGATTAAAAAAATGTAGAGACAAACAATTTTTATGATAATATCTTCCCGGTTCGTTGACTTGCAAAAATTTAACTTTACAGATCATTACCGGGAGGCTAGTGTAGAAATAACCTAATAAACCAGGCTACTAGACGAAAAAGCAGCCACCATCTGAATAAAAATCTGGAGGTATTATGAAAAAATCAACAATCTGGTTTTTGTTTATTTTCACCATCGCCGGGGGGGTAGTCTTCGGAGAAACAATGATTCCCCCCGTTAGCACGGCCTTAGCCGAGCCGGACGGAGCGAAACTTTATGCCCTCCGTTGCGGCGCCTGTCATCCCAATGGTGGAAACAAAATCAATCCAGCTATACCGCTTATAGGTTCGGCCAAAATGAAAAGTCTTGCCGTCTTCACCGCTTATAATAGAAATCCCTTAAAAGCCGATGGATCAAAAGGCGTGATGCCTCCTTTTCCTAAAGATAAAATCTCCGATGAGGACATGAAACTTATCTATGAGTACTCTTTAACGCTGCCGGGAACTAAGAAGTAATCCTTAAGCACATATAATATACAAAGAAGCCCGGTGGAAAAATTCCATCGGGCTTCTTCTTGAACACAACTTCTTTGTTTTCTTTGTTATGGTTCGATTGGTGCGCTCGGATCAGCCGCCCATTCCATAAATGATCCGTCGTAGACTCCCACATCTTTGTAACCGAGCATATCGGTCATAATAAAGGCCCACGAAGTACACGTCTTTCCGGTATCGCAATAGACGATGATTTCTTTTTTCATATCCTTGCCCACCGCTTTTTCGGCCAGTGCAGCAAGCTCCGCCTTGGCTTTATACAAACCTTCCGGCGTATACAATTGTCCCACGGGGAGGTTAACTGCTCCTTTGATTCGTCCTACTTTGGGCACGAAAGGGAGCTTTTCTTTCCCTTCAAAGAAAGCGGGGCCACGGGCATCCACAATAATTACTTTGCCGACTTTGGCCAGCACAAAAGCTTTATCCACGTACAGATTTTTATTGACAGAAGCCTTGAATGGTTTTGCCTTAGCCTTTACCATATCCTCGGATAGGGGTTTATTTTCTTTTGCCCACTGATCCTCCCCGCCGTTGAGAATGGCTACATTGGGAACGCCGACATATTTCAATGTCCAGGTAACGCGGGTCATATCAAACTGATCGGGAACTTTTTCCGTTTTCCCGACAATTACGACCAGAGAATTTTTGTCTATTCCCGCTCCTCCGATGACATCGGCCAGGTCGTCAATCGGCGGCAGTTCGTTGAGCAAGTCGCCTTTTTTAATTGCCCAGGAGCCGTAAAATACGTTGACCGCACCCGGAATGTGGCCCGCCTTGTAGTCTTCCACCTTGCGCACATCCACGATGACTATTTTTGCGTTTTTCAGATTCTTTTGCAGCCAGTCCGTGGAAACAATGGGATCGATGCTTCTGGCCATCGCCGCGAGCGGCAAAAGTAACAAAGTGAAAATCAGTACTGCTTTTAACCATCTTGTTTTTCTCATAAAACCCTCCTAATCTACTTGCTGCTTGGTTTAATGTTGTAAATTAACTCCTCATTCGCTTTTGAACCATCCTTAATAAGCGATTCGCGCTTAAGGAATCCTTCTTTTGCCACATGGCAGGAATCACAGGATCGTGTCCGCTCCGTCCGTTTCGTGATGTTATGCACCGCCGAATTCCAGTAGTTCGGCAGGGTATCGAAGTTTTCCATTTTGATTCCGGCCTGATTAAATGTAGTCCTTACAGTTGGAACAAGCCTCAGCGTCGTCAACGTCTTCTTGTCATGCGGATTTAAACCCAAAATAAAACCCGGTTTGGATGAAGATCCCGTATCCAGATGACAGCTGTAGCACTGGCGATACGGACCCGACGAATGGCAGCCCTGACAGCTAACCGTATCCTTGTGTATTTCGTGGGCGAGCTGAAATTTTTTATCTTTGTGGCAAGACTGACAGCGGGGGCGCTCCTTGACTTCCTGCTTGGATTTATACATTGTGCCGTCCCCGTGCATTTCGGTCTTTTTGTGACAATCCACACAAATCATGCCTTTCTGATAATGGATATCGGGTGTGCCACCGTATTCTCCCGTAAATTCCGGATAAACGCGGCCGCCGTGACAGGAAGCGCAGGTCTTGCCTTCGTTTTTCTTTACGAATTTGTGGCCTTGCAAGAGCCCGGTGGTAATGCCGGAAACAGGCGGCGATTTGACATGGCAATCACCGCAGGATGCATGGCATGTCCGGCACGATTGATTAAAAACCTTACTGTCAAAGGTTTTCAGTTCTTCTGCGGAAAACCTGTGCTTGACGCCTTCATACTGTCCCAAACTGGTGTAATGAAGAGCTTTGGCGTAGTTTGCGGCTGTCTTCTTATGACATATGCCGCAGGTTTCCAGATTATCGGACGGCTGGCGCACAAATCCCGCGTGGGCTGCTTCCTTTGTTTGGCTTTTGTCATCTCCCTTGTGGCAGGAAACGCATTCCATGCCCAGGTGAAAATCCTTGCCCATCCACGCCGGATTTACCATATAACCCTTGTAATAATCTTCCGCCCGAACCGGGGGAGGTGGTCCTGCTCACCCCTCTCCCTCGCTCTGTATTAACGGCGGTTTTACCAGGGCTTTCATTTCGCTCGCGCTGGTATGACATTTGTAGCAACTGCCTTTGTCGGCCTTTGTTTTCAGGGGGCCGACCTGGGCAATTTCCGTCCAGTTTTTGTGGCATTTATTGCAGCTATACCAGGAAAAGGTCTCTTTCCCATCATGACAGCCAAAACAGTATTTTTGCGGATTGTGATTCAGAAGGGTTATATTGTTTGAACCTTTTTTGATTCGAAAGAGCTGCGAATGGCAATCCCGGCAGCTCAAAGGCGATGAATGCTTTTCGTGATTGAAGCGGACTTTCATTTCACCCTGCCCGAAGGAAATGGAAGTATTGTAAACAGGGATTTTATACGGCATAGGGTTCCCCTTGAGATACCCCACTCGTCCTTGCCAATCGTCCAGACGAACGTGGCATTTGGTGCACTCGGTGTTCGAGGCAAAAGCATCCTTCCCGTTATGACATGCTCCGCAATACTTTCCTTCATCCAGGGACTTCATAGTGAAATCATTTTCTCCCTGAACTTTGAGGGCTTCCATCTCAAAGAGGCCGCTGTGGCATTTATCGCAGGTAATATGTTTAACATCCACATGGTATTGATGCCGGAAAATAACAGCCTTCAATGGTTCCGTATAGAGAATACCCCCTCCGTCGGAGAAAGTCTCCTGCTTGGCCATGCAAACATTCGTTGTGCAGAAAAATATCAACAAAAATAGAAAAATATAACTTTTTTTCATCTTATCCTAAGCTAGCCCTTCATGTAAAAAATATTCGGTTTGGCGCCTACTTCTTCCCTCAACACCCAAACCGGCTTTTGCAGTTGGTGGATAAGTTCATAGACTCTGCTTTCAGGATCGGACAGATCGCCGAATACACGGACATCGGCGGGGCAGGCTTCCGAACAGGCCACGTTCTTTATGCCTTTGGAAAGCCGCGCTTCAAAACAGAAGTCGCATTTATCAATCGCTTTCTTGGCTTCGTTATAATAGCGCATATCGTAGGGACAGGCCATCATGCAGGACTTGCATCCGATACATTTCTTATTATCCATCATGACGATGCCGTTGGTTTTATCCTTATAAGTTGCCATTGTCGGACAAGTACGCACACAGGGAGGATCATTGCACTGGTTGCATAGTATCGGTATAAAGTCCCATCTTTCATCCATGGACTCGGGAACTTTTTTTTCCAGAATCATCGTCCTCCATCCATAGTCGGGCACACGGTTAGTAGCCACACAGGCTTCCATGCATCGTTTGCAGTCGATGCAGCGATCCTGCCTAATGACCATGCTGTAATGCGGCTTGTAAGGATACTTCTTTCGGTACGCATCGAAGGAATACGCTTTCCCCACGTTCGATATCAGAGATAAAACAGAGCCGGAGGCTACGACGCCCGTTATCACAAGACCCATCTTCAGAAAATTTCTGCGTTCCTGATCAAGAGGATATTTCGGAAGCTCTTTTTCTTTCACTCCGCCTTGGGACCGATTTTTTTTCATGGCACTTCTTCCGTTTTGTTAACATCGATCGCTATCGGCTCAGGCATATGGTTGATTTCCGTATGCTTAAATCCATCAAAAATCTTCTCACCCAAAAGGAATGCTAAAACGCAAAAGCCGACGCCGCCCAGAACTACCATAATTTCATGAACGCTCGGCGTATACGCATACAGCTTGGAATATTCAGCAACGCCAAGATCGAGATATAGAGGCACAATCAGTCCTACGACAACCATATCCAGGCGCATGAAAAAAATGCTGAAGATCATAAATACCGACGCTATAAACATGATCATCATATTTTTTGTCCTGGATATAAGCAATAAAACAAGCGGGATAATCATCCCTCCGAACACTTCAACCCCCCAGAAACGGAAGGCATAAGGACCGCTGATAAGCGCGTTCATAGCTGCAATCTCCGTCAACCCGCCGACAGATGTAATCATCATTTTCCAGAAAGTGAAAAGCATGATTATTACGAGCAGAAGAATGGCGAGCTTTCCCACAGACGTGAGCGCTTTTTCGGTTGGCTGATCCATGGTTTTCCTGTTGATCCAGTAGGACAGAACGAAAAAAAATATAATAAAGGCACAACCCGTCATCATGGCGGACGCAACAAAGTAGACGGGCAGATAGGAGCCGTACCAGTATTCACGGCCGTGCATCATGGCAAAAACGCCTCCCAGATTGCTGTTGGCGGCTACTTCGGTAATTACCCCCAGCAAACACACAACTATGGCTTTTTTATTTTTTATTTCCTGCAAAAGAAAAATAAATTCGATAGTCAGAAAAACCAGGGCAAAACTATAAAGTGTTCCCATCCACCAAATATTGGAACTCATGTTAGGAGAGAGGATATTATATATGACCATGCGGAAAGGATGCTCGATTTCCAGTCCGATGACCAGAAAACCGGCCAAGATAGTCATAATTGACAGATAAATGGCGCGCTTGGCGATGGGCACATATTGACGAAAGCCGAAAAGATGCCCTATTGACGAAACGAGGCAAAGTCCCGTGGAGGCAACGACAAAATATACATACGTGGAAATGAGGAGAGCCACAGGAACTTCGCGATAGGTTCCGTAAGTATGGCGCGTGCCGGCGATGAACAAGGCGTGGATTCCAGCCCCAATACCGATGAGCAACAGGAGACCGAAGATGCAAACGAAGGTAAGATAAACCCATCCGCCGGATGCAACGCGTTCATACGCGGATTTGATATTGAGAATCATCAGAGCTTTGGTGAAACCTGCCATACCCTATCCTTTCGCCGATTAGCGAGACGATAAATGATAAAGCAATTCTACAATAAATTAACTACTCAGGATAAATCAATAAACATGGATAATGCAGCACGAAAATCTTTATGCATTTTTTTTGGATTACCTGCAGATTCCTCTATACATGTTTTCATGTAATTGGAAAATATGGCGCCACCTGTTTTCTTAATGGCAGATGTAACCGCTGATACCTGAGTTAAAATGTCAATACAGGGCGCTCCTTCCTCAATTAAACGCTGAAGTCCTCGAATTTGCCCTTCAATCCGTCGTAGGCGGTTGGAAACCTTTTTTCTTTCTGGATTCATATATACCCTATGGGGTATACTAAACGTACTGATCCACTCTGTCAAGGATTTTATAAAATAATATAAGACGGATGTGGCTATTGCCATGCCTGCGCTCTCCACATGAGCGAACGGGTTTGTCGGTTTAGGACAGGAAGAAAAAACCCGCTGTGGAAAGTAAGCAAAAAAGCGGTTGACATTTTCAATATCGTGATCATGTTTCCAGTAGTACTATGATAATTTATAGTGTTTGAGGGAAATATTGGTGACAAAAAAAACGGTCATTAGGAACGGTGTATAATTTTGCAACCGGGGCAGGTATTTGCTGGAATATGAGCGATATCCTGCAAAGTGTTCATGATTATTTTCCTCATTTACCGAGCTAAAGAAAGGAGAAGCATATGAAAAAGAACATGGGGACTATCGACCGGATTATTAGAACATTGTTGGCTATAGCTGTCATTATCCTTTATCTGACAGGCAGCATTACGGGCGTTGCGGCAATTATTCTGGGCATTCTGGCAGTTGTGTTTATAGTAACGAGCCTGATCGGTTTTTGCCCGTTATATGTACCTTTTAAAATTTCAACGATAAAGAAGTCCTGATAAAAAACAGTGAGAGCTAATTAAAATACCGGTTTAATTTTGTACCTAAACAGGCAAGTGATGAAATCGGTGCGTTTATATGCCTCGGAAATAGCTTTGATATTCCGTTGGCAGAAGGTCCGTATATTTTTTAAAGGCTTCTAGAAATGGCTGCAATTGTTCGGGATGTTGGATGTCGGTAAGCCGTTTCGCACCGGAGAATAATCTTACAGTTCATTACGCCATAAATAAAATACTCCTGGTTTTTGGTAACAACGGGCAAAAATTCGTCCCTATAAAACAGGAAGTTCATCTTGCTTTGCCTTTCTTGCTTCCTGCTCATCGAGAATAATTTTCAGGGCTATTCGCGCCGTCTCTCCTACCAGCGTCGAGCATTTTTCCGGCATGCCCGCCTTAAAGGCCGCCTTCATCTCTTCCACATCATAGAGATTAAAGAAACGGCCAAACTGTTTTTTCTGAATATCGGCACACCGGCACGTGGAAAATTTCTCCACAAATTCATCATGAAGCTTTTTTGCCAGAAGCAAGGCCTTAATCTGTTTGCCCATCCTGCCGATATCTTCTCGACTTCTGCCGAAAAAGTAACTGATGGCCATCGTCCCTCCGGAAAGTGCTCCGCAATGACCATCTCCGCTTAAGCCCACGCCATCGGCCAAACCTGTCGCGGCTCTGAATACTCCTTCATCTTCCACTCCCATTATTTCGAAAATAGCGGCAATACTGCACTGCGCGCAGTTTCCTCCTTTGAGCTCGTATCCCTTCGCTTTATCATAGACTTCCTTGAGTATATCTTCTTTATCCATACCCTTTCCTTTCTTCACTTTTTGCGGGCTCTCCCGACGATTTCGGCGATGCCCAAAACTTCCAGCTTGTCTTCCAGCTTTTCCATCTTCACAGCATCCATAAGTATTTTGGCACAGCTCGGACAAGCTACAGCGATAATATTGGCGCCTGTCTCCAGAGCTTCCCGAACACGGACACGGCCCGCACTGTCAACGCCTGTACCCAAAATGTCCGTAAAAAAGTTTCCTCCTCCCCCTCCGCAGCAAAACGCGTTCAGAGAATTACGACGCATTTCGACCAATTCGAGGCCGGGAATTGATTTCAGTATCTCCCGCGGAGGACCATAAATCTGATTATGCCTGCCTAAATAGCAGGGGTCGTGGTAGGTGACTTTCGCCGAATAATTAGAAAGGGGAATTTTTTTTGCCTTGATTAACCCAGCCAGTATTTCCGTATAGTGAAGTACCTTAAAGCTCCCTCCCAGTTTGGGATAATCTTTCTTGAAGACGTTCAGGGCATGGGGATCAAGGGTGATAATATTCTTAACGCCCTGTGACTTAAATTTCTTGATATTGTCATTGGCCAGTTGCGTAAAAAGACCCATCTCTCCGAGAATTTTGACTTCGTTGCCGTCACAGGTTTCTTCACTCCCCAGAATGCCCAGGGACACGCCGGCGCCAACCAGCAGACTCCCCACGCTGCGGGCCATCTTTTGTCCCACTTCGTCGTAGGAACCGACGCAGCCCGCATAAAAGAGATACTCCTGACCCGAATATTTTTTTAATTCTGTTCCTTCGGTCCATTTGCCTCTTTCCGACTGCGGCAGTTTGTAAGGGTTGCCGTTGGTGGCGACGGCCTTGAAATAATCCCGAACCTCCGGCGGAATCCTGCCTTCGTTGACCAGTTCCACTTTAGTTTCCTGGAATATTTCCGGCAGAAAATCTTTGAATTTCGGGAAAACGCACTGATTCTTACAATTATCGCATGCTACGCAGGAGTAAAGTATTTCGGCAAAATGGGGGCTCGTTTTAATTTCGCCACTCAGCCAGGCTCTGATGAGCCACATCCTCCCGCCCGCAGAATAGGTATCCCATCCGAAAGCCTTGTAAGACGGGCAGTTGAAATCGACATAGTCGCTCGGGAATTTACAATATCCGCAACGGAAACACCGGTGGACGATCTCTTGATGTTCTATATTATGTACGTCAGCCATTAGTTTACCTCCCAATTGCCGGGATTCATGATGCCCTGAGGATCCAGGTTCTTCTTGATCATATGAAGGAGCTTCCGGGCCGTGGGGTCCATTTTCTCCAGAGTCATTTTCTGCTCTACAAAATTCGGTTTCCAGGGAATGCCGCCCATTTCCAAGGCGAAGGCCATGGCCTCGTCCAGGGCGTGCTTCACTCGCTCCATCATAGCCGGGTCATTGCGATTGAAGGCAAAAGAGATGCTGAACATCATACAATGCCCGCCGGAGATGAGACGGGCCGCGCTGGCATACAGGACGTCGTATTTCTTCGCCAGTTCAACAACCTTGGCCGCGTAGCGAGGGAAGTGTTCGATGATGGTTATCGGTCCTGAATACTCAAATCCGCCGCCTTTCGGAACATCGGCAAAATCGGCGACCCCCCGGCTCGGCATCTCCAATAGCATATTTTTCATGTACTGGACGCCCATGAAACCTCCGTCTTTGGAATCCATATACTCCTGCAGGGCATCCCAGATCATATGCCGCTTAAAAACGATCTCCTCATCTGTATCTCCCGTAAAGAAGATGGTGATGTGAAAATTGCCCTGAAACACAAGGGGTTTGGGCTGAAACCAGACGTTCACGTCTTCCAGGATTTCCAGGTGAGTAAGCTTATAAAGGATGTCGGGGATCATGTCCACCCGATCGGTCACGAATAACTCTACGTCCCGAATCTTTTTATTCGGGTAGAGGCGAAGGCCGATTTTGGTGATGATGCCTGTCGTTCCCAGCCAGCCGAGAAAGAGGCCGGAAAGGTCGGGCAGCGTGGGCCCCTTCGAAAACCAGTAAGGGCCCAATGAGGGAGAGCCGATCAAACAGACTTCGCCCGTGGGCAGGACAACCTCCATGCCCGTGACCATATCGGAGTTGAAACCATATTGCTGGGTCAGGCGGCCCTGGCCGTGGAGAGCGGCATTTGCGGCGATGGTTGTCGCCGGCGGCGCGTCGGGTATGCTGTGGCGTAGTTGAGGATGGTGATCCTGCAGGTAGGCTTTGAGAACACCCTGCGATGTTCCCCCTTCCACCACGGCGTAGCGGGCCATTTGATTTACCTCCAGAATTTTGTTCATCCGCTTCATGTCCAGAACGATGCCGCCCCTCAACGGGATCACCAGACCAGTCAGGGACATGCCGTTTCCCATGGGCACAATGGGAATTTTTTCCCTGTTGGCAAGCAAAACGATCTTCTGCACTTCCTCCGTTGTTTTAGGCGCCACTACGTAGTCGGGGAGATGTGGTGTCAAAACTCCGGGGTCACGCGAGTAGAACCAAAGCTCTTCAGGCGTATTGGAAACACCTTTTTCTCCAACGATATCGATTAGCGATTTCAGGATGTCGCTCATCTTACTTCACCTCCCTTTCCTTTTCACCAATGGCCATCTTGCACAGATCAATAATATGGATCGGCTTCAACCCTTTCTTGATAACCTTCTCCGACAGCGATGACTGACAAGCCGGACAGTTGAAAACGCAATACTCGGCACCGCTTTCGAGCATATCGTCTATATTTCTTTTTTGCACATCATCCGCCAGTTTGTAGCCGGAAACAGACCGGATAATTTCTCCGCAGCAAAGACAATTCTCATCCTGATATATCCTCTTGGGCAGTTTGACCCCGATTAAATTCAGGATTTTTTTCACCAGGGGCAGTTTATCCGGAATGAGCCTGTTGGAGCAGGGACGTTGATAAGCGGCTTTAATATTAAGCGGCTTGATCCTGCCTTTGAGTTCTTTCATTTTTTCCAATAAAAAATCCATGTAATAAACCGGCTTAAACGGAACGTGAATTCCGTAAGCGGAGGCAATGGAAGTAAAGGTGCCGTAGCATTCATCATGCAGGCAGATAACCTCTTTTGCGCCTAATTTCTTAAAATTTTCAATGACGACAGGAAGGCGCTCTTTGATAACCGCCATGCGGGCAAAATGAGTGTGGACGGCGGGACACATGAATTCCGCGCCGAAAGCGGCAGCCGTTGCGACGTCCTTGAAAATTTCCCCTTGCCCCAGCATCCCCAGAGCAGGAATGTAGCAGCAGGAAAGCACCTTGTCCTTCACCTGGCCGACCATATATTTGCCCTGCATCTTGGTCATATTAATCCACTGATTGGTGATGGGGCGGGGCGCGGTGAACATGCCTTTTTCTTCCCGGCGTTCACTGATGAGATAAAAGGGATGATTTCTTCTTCTGCAATATTCCTCGCAGGCATAACAAGTCGTACACTCGCGCAATATGCGGGAATCCTCACCGCGAACAACCTTCATCATCTCCTTATGCGCTTCTTTATGTCCGCTAAAGGACATGTACTGGCACTTCAGGAGACAGTCGGCCGAAGGACAGGTAGCGCAAACTCTTTCTTTAAATTTCAAGGCATACATTAAAGACCTCCATTTATTTTTTCAATCCCTGCATCCGCCGACCGGATTGCCGACCGGCGGACGAGCAGGCGATTATGATTTCTTCAGCGACCAGAAAGGGCCGACCTTGCCGATTTCTTGAAGAGTTGTCCAAAAATCCAGGCCATATTCCCGCATGCGGGAAAGATAGTCGGGGTCCATTCTCCGGCGAAACATTTTGCCGGAAAAGAGTTTGAGTAAGTCAGGCAGTGGAATAATCCCCTCCTCAGTATCGGGCTTAAAGAGCGCCCAGTTGCGAAGATGTTCTTCCGACCGGAAGAAAGTCATGGTCGTTCAGGCATAGCTTGTATCTTGAGCCCACTTGGCAAATGGAACAGCTACATATCCGATTATCTCCTTTGGCTCGGCCTTCAAGATCATCCCATCTCGAATCTCCACATGAATGGGTTCCCCACAATCAAGACAAGGGGTATCAATTTCTACCTTTTTACCCGGGAAAAGCCAGCAGACCGCCAGCGATTCGAATGCTCATTGGCCAAACCATTTCTGCCGGCCTTCGATAGTGATGCGAAACTGAGTAGGTTGACTGTTAAATGGCGCGAACGAAGCGATGAAATCCGTACTTGGAGCAAGCCATCCCGGCACCCTCTTGGTAAAAAGCTCTTGCATGATCTTCCGCCCCTCCTCCATGGAGACGCCCAGTTCTTTCGCTATTTCCGTGTAGTGGGGAGCTCGCCCGGTTTCCACCATACGCTTTATAATGAAATGAAAAGTTTTGTCCAAGTCACCGATGTTCATGGACTTACCTCCTAATAAAAAATATTTTCAAAATGATAAGAAAAACCTCTTCCGTGTCCAAAAAAATAGCTTACATAAAATGCATCTGTAAGCGGCAAGCAGTTCACTTAACCGCCGCCCGCCGGCTATTTTTGGATTTATTCGTGAAACTCTAATTCCGAAAGCGAAGCGCATAACCTAAAAGTCGCACGTCAGAATTGGTCAGTTGAATAATCCCGCGAAGCAGAGAATATCATACCCCGCAGCTTGTTGCAAAATTGATTTCCAAAGCTTGTTTTGGGGGTCATACCCGTGATTTAATCGAACACCATGCTTGTTTTCCAAACTCCCCCAGACCTTGCCCACCAGATGGGAAGAATATTAGGTTCAGATTGTACCTGATAAATTCAGCGCGTAACGGGCGCATTTGGGTCCTGCATCCATTCCTGCATGGAACCGACATAAAGCCGGACATTGGTGTAGCCCAATACTTCGGCAAGCAGGTATGACCATACCGGGCAGCACTGACCGATGTCACAGTAGGTGACGATTTCCTTTGATCTATCTTTATTCGCAGCGGCCTCAGCAATCACAGCCAACCCCTCTTTAGTCTTGAACGTGCCGTCTTTATTAAAGGCGCAGGAGGTAGGTAGATTAAAGGCACCCGGAATTCTTCCCCTTTGGGGGACACAGTCCATCTTCTTCTTGCCGGTGAAATATTCGGGTTCGCGGACATCCAGCAGAACGATCTTGCCCAGTCGGCTCTTAATATAATCCTTATCGGCAAAGTGCCCCTTTCGATATTTTCCCTGGAAGGGGGTTTCTTTCGTGCGGACAATGTCTGTGGATAGAGGCTTTTTATCCGCGATCCACTTGTTCATGCCGCCGTCGAGGAGCGCCACATTCACCAAACCAGCGTATTGCAGCGTACAGGCCACCCGGGCGCTTTGATAGCTCAACCGGGGTGTGTCCACTTTGCCTGTGACCACAACCCAGGAATCCTGGCTGATGCCTGCGTAGCCGATGGTGTCATTGAGGTCGTCCAGATCAGGGATCTCTGCAAAAAGACCATCTTTTTTATATGCCCATGCACCGTAAAAGGCACTGAGCGCTTTCGGGATGTGTCCCTCGCGGTAGTCTTCCACCCGGCGGACATCGAGAATAATCAATTTTGGATTTTTGAGATTGGTCAGAAGCCAGTCGGCGGAGACAATCGGCGCGATTTCTCTTGCCCCACCCGCGCAAGGCAGCAAGAGGAGAAAAATAATCAGAGGGATTTTTGAGAAAATATTTTTTTTCATATTATTTCCTCCTTTTAAAAAAGGCTTAATTTCTGTTTAATCAAAAGACGTTACACGAACGGCTTTTTTCCTGCTGCGGCATCCTCGATATCGCGCATAAACCCGGCAACGTCGAGATGATATTTGTCGGTAATATCTTCGATCGTATCGAAGAAGCAGGTGCAGCACAGGCAAACACCTGCCGCTTCGTCATACCGGCGAAAGACCGTCTCAGTCGTGGGCCACCGCGAGATGGCATCCAGCAAAATCATAGAACTGGCTATTTGCTTTTCAGGGGCATCTCATTCATGATCTATTTTTCCCTCGGATACGGCCAGGCCATGATGCCGCCTTCCATGACCTTGACGTTTTTCCATCCATTGCCTTCCAGCGCCAGCGCCGCTTCGTAGCCGCGCAGTGAAATCTTGCAGTAGCAGATGATTTCCTTGTTCTTATCTTCGGGAAGTTCCTTCAATCGCTTGCGCAGCGCGCCCAGGGGAATAAGCGTCTCGCCGATGCCCAGGCGCATTTCCTCGAATTCTTCCGGCCCTCTCGTGTCGATGAGGAAAGGTTTTTCATTGTTTAGCACTTTCTCGTTGTACTTCCTTGCAACTAATGCCCTTCAGCCTGCCTTTCATTTTATTCTGCATAATGTGCGCCGTGGCGATGAAGTGATCGATAGCCAGAGAAAAAGGCGGCGCATAGGGCAGATCCGCATTGATGATATCTTCAACGGTCAGTTTTCCCTGGATGGCCATTGCCCACTGGGCGATTTGCTTGCTGACATTGCCGGGACCGATGCACTGAGCGCCCAACACTCTGCCTGTTTTCTGTATCGGCAATGAGCTTGGTGACCAGAAGCTTTCCTTCCATAAACCCCGGCTTGTCGGGGCTGGCGTTGATGACCGTGATGATATCTGAATATCCGAGTCTTTTTGCCGCTGTTTCGGAAAGTCCGGTGGAGCCTGCCGCATAATCGAAGACCTTGCAGATGCCGGTTTGAATCGTTCCGGGAAATGTCACGCAGTTTTTCGAAGCGGCGTTTTCTCCCGCCACACGTCCCTGAAGGTTGGCCAGATCGCCGTAGGGCGCGAGCACTTTTTTACCGGTAATTCTGTTGACCGTTTCCACGCAGTCGCCGACGGCATAGATATCCGGATCGGAAGTCTGCATATATTCATTGACATCAATGCCGCCCAGATTCGCCGATTTTCAGACCAGCTTCTTTGGCCAGTTTGACGTTGGGATAGACGCCGATGGCCACAACCGCCAGTTCACAGGGCAGTTCCGTGCCGTTTTGCAGTTTGACCGCCGTCAGTTTGCCGTTTTCACCGAGGAATTCGGCAATGCCGTTGTCCGTGATGACATTGGCGCCTTTGCTCCTGACATGGTTTTCCACGAGTTTGGCCAGTTCCCAGTCCAGAAACGTGAGCAGCTGAGGCAAAAGTTCAATCACCGTGATTTCGATACCCGCCAGTTGCAGGGCTTCGCAGGTTTCGATGCCGATCAGCCCGCCGCCGATGACGACGGCTTTTTTGATTTTTCCTTCGTCGCGGACTTTGCGCAGAAAGTCGGCGTCTTTCATGGATTGCAGGGTGGTAATGCCTTCGAGTTCCACGCCGGGCACCGGCGGCATTTGCGGGACGGAACCGGTGGCGATGACGAGTTTGTCATAAGTCAATGGTGCCGGTTTCGCCGGTCACAATATTTTTGAAACGAAACGGAATGGTTTTTCCGGTCGATGGCTGTGACTTCCGTGTTTACTCGTGCGTCGATGTCCTTGGCGTTGAGATAAAACATCGGATTTCGAACAACGCCCGTGGGCGTGCACAAAAGCATGTTGCGGTCATTGAAATATCCGCCGACATAATAAGGATAACCGCAGGACGCCATGGAAAGATCCGCATCTTTTTGCAGAATGACAACTTCCGCATCGTTGTCGATTCTTCTGGCTTTTGCCGCCGCCTTGGGGCCAGCAGCTGAGCCGCCGATCACTACAATTCTTTTTCTTTTTGTCATATGTTCCTCCTGTGTTCTTAAACATTTTAGTTGCTTTTCTTATAGAAATAATTGTTTCCAACAAATATATATTCTCTCCGATAATGTGCGGCACCGCGTTATTGTAAAGAGTTCTATGCACCTCTCCAAATTTGCTGCTATACTACTCTAATAATGTCCTTAAGCATTCGCTTTTCATCCTTTGCCACTGAAGCTCCCATAACTTTGGCTATATTTCCTCCGAACATTTTTCCCATAAGGCCCATATTCATTCCCGTAATATAAACGTTTCCATCGTCTCCTTCATAAACGCCCCATGCGCAGGGCATGAGTGTAGACACCTCCGGATTCGTGGACAGAACATCCTTAGCATACTCCGCCTTGCATAACTCTACGATCATTACCCGTCTGTCCATTTGAACACCCTGTTTGGACATTGTCATATTCATGTCACGTATTGCAGGACACGACCATCCATTAGCTTCAATAGCGGTTTTGAGTTGCTGGCAAGTCTCCTCAACACTCTGATACCTGCTCTGATGTGTCACCAACATCATCTTAGGCATTGACAGCCAAACAATAACGGCTGTCAATAATATCCCAGCAATGAGTCCCGACATAAAAAGCATAATGCTGTATTCCATTTTTTTCTCCTTATCTTTTAGAAATATTTTAGAGATCGCTCATAAAACCTCGGTCTTTTAAATTCAAATGATAACAGTCTGCAAATATTATTACATTGATCTAAATCAATGAGGACATTTTTCGATCAGCGGGTGTCAAATGCTCGGGTACTTGAACGGCGGTTACTTCACCCCGCGCGCAGATTTTGCCGTCCGCTATCACCCATGCTTCCACGATGATCCTGCGTCCCTTAATCACCTTGACCCGGCCACGAATCTCCAGAGGCCCGCCCAGCGGTGTAGGCAGGAGATAGTCCACATGCAAAGACGCCGTGAGAAAGCGCAAAGCAGGCAGTGTATCCATCTCGCGGTTTTGGGCACGGTATTTCGCGGCTGCGGCAGTTCCCATACTATGGCAGTCGATAAGCGAAGCAATCAGCCCTCCGTACACGTAACCGGGAACAGCCGCATGATAATCTTTCGGCTCATAAATGCAAACGGATTCATCTCCGTCCCAATAGCTTTTTATTCTAAGGCCATTTTCATTGAGGCGGCCGCAACCGTAACAATAGCTAAAATGGTCTGGGTAGTAATCCTGAAACGCTTTTTTCTCCATGAAATCTCCTTGTTTGTAATTGTTCAAGCGGAAGTATGTTTCGTTCAATTTACGCTTTACGAAATACGTTTCACCGGGCATGCCCAGGCATACGCCGGGGTTCCCTGCCGGGCTGGCGCGCTTCACGAATTTTCAGGTGAAGGTGAGTTTCGTTCCCGCCATATTTAAAATAAATTGGTCCGGCATTTGTTTTTCCATCGCCATGATGGCCTTACGGCCTGTGCAGTGCATCGGGATCACATAGGCCGGATGAAATTTCTGAAGCTCCTCGGTGGTGCGGTCAATAATCGGTTCAAAAAACGATCCGGAGAGGTGAAACCCGCCCATGACCGCATGAACCCTGTCGATACCGGTGACCTCCACCGCGTATTGAACCGTGTTCACGATACCCGCATGCGCGCATCCGTAAAGAATAACCAGTCCTTTGTCTTTCAGATGCATGACAATAGACGTGTCGTCTTCAATGGCATCCCACAGTTCTTTTCCGTCTTTCTGCCAGTGGGCAATGGGAAAGCCTTTTTCAAAATCCGTTTGGCGCGGGATTTCTCCCAAAAAAAGAATTGTATTGTCGACAAGCGGATAAGGATTTGCGGATTCGATGACACGATACCCCAAAGACTCAACCATTTCCCGCGTCAATTTAGGGAAGTTGATTTTGAGTTCCTCGCTAAATTTTAAATAACGGGGAAATTTAAAAGCGGATGGATGCGCAACAAAGGGAATATCTTTTTTACCGATAAGACCGGTGAGTTTTTTCATGCCGCCGGTGTGATCACTGTGTCCGTGGGACAGAGCCGCTGCTTCAACCTCATGCATGTTGAATCCCAGCGTGGCCGCGTTTTTGGCTGCCCCGTCTTCGGAAAATCCAAAGTCAAAAAGCAGCGTGTGCGTTTTGCCCTCCGCCGTGGTTTTGACCAGCGCCGAAAAACCGTGCTCCGCCAAAATGGAGGCACGTATTTCTCCTTCTTTAAGCGGCATGGCGCGCGAAATGAGAGCGCTGTTGTCCATCGCCGTCATTTCGATATAGTTGTCCTGCAAGGTCAGAATCTTGACTTTGTCCACAGCGCTTAATGTCGTTTTCGCCATAGCGTTGATTCTCCTTTGATCTTAGTGATCGCAGACATTTTCGCCGGCTTGCAGCGTGCCAGCCAGGTAATCGTTGACCAGTTTTTCCGGCGTCTCCGCACCAGCGCCAACAAGAACCTTTATACCTTGTGCGGCGAACAATTCCTGTGCGCGGCTGCCCATGCCGCCGGCAATGATCACATTTGCGCCGCGTTCGGCCAGCCAGGGCGGCAAAAGACCGGGCTGATGCTCAGGCGCAGCAATGTCTTCGCGTTTTAAAATTTTCTTGGTTTTGTCGTCAACTTCGATGATGGCGAAACTCGCACAGTGTCCAAAATGCGTGGTCAACTTTCCTTCGGCTAACGGTATTGCAACTTTCATGGTATTTCCTCCTTATGAATTTAGTTTATTTGTTTTATCCAAGTTTGTAATCTGATCGATGATGTCCTGCATAAGCTTTGCCGTCGCGCTGGACGCGTAATGATTTATAAACGCGCGACCGTCATCACCGGACTGGGCAATGCTCGGATCCATCGGAATCGCCCCCAGGAAAGGAACTTTCATATCCGCCGCTATTATTCTGCCGCTGCCAGCCGGAAATATTTGCGTGATTTCGCCGCATTTCGGGCAGACAAAACCGCTCATGTTTTCGATAACGCCCAGCACGGGTACGTTGACCTGCCTGCAGAAACTGATGGATTTACGCACATCCACCGCCGCCACCTTCTGGGGTGTGGTGACGATCACCGCACCATCCAATGGCTGAATTAATTGGCATATGGAAAGCGGTTCGTCGCCAGTGCCCGGAGGAGCGTCCACAATAAGATAATCCAGATCGCCCCATTCCACATCCGTGAGAAACTGTTTGATCACTCCCATTTTCATCGGACCACGCCAGATGATGGCATCGTCGGGGTTTTTCAGTAGAAAGCCAATCGACATGATTTTCATATTCCCCAGTTCCACCGGAAGCAATCCACTGTCACTGCCCTGAAGGGTTTCATTTT
This sequence comes from uncultured delta proteobacterium, assembly GCA_963753975.1. Lineage (GTDB taxonomy): Bacteria > Desulfobacterota > Syntrophia > Syntrophales > Smithellaceae > UBA4810. The sequence goes on along the minus strand of CAVWEH010000005.1, from coordinate 640,729 downwards.
CGAGTCCCAGCATAGTGGGAATGCTTGGCCCGTGAATATCCACATCTAGCAGTCCCACGCGCAGGCCTTCCAGCGCCAGCGCGGTGGCCAGATTAACCGCGACGGTGCTTTTGCCGACGCCGCCTTTGCCGGAAAGCACGATAATTTTATGGCGGATACGGCAAAGTTTGGCTTGCAGTCTGCGACGATCCGCGAATTCTTCCGGAGATTCGTCTTTGTTTTGCTTGGATGCAGAACAGCTAGAATCACCACAAGTATCGCAGGTTTTACTCTTGACGCTTCCTGTCTTGGATTGCGCTCCCTTTTCATAATTCTCGCAGGCCGCTTTCAAGGTATTCACAGCTAGCAGCGCGCAATGCTCGGAATCCTTCGGTAGGCCGCCCAGCGCCTTGAGAATATCCTGCTGGCTTACAGCTTTGGCTTCGGGAATAGTCTTCCCTTCGGCCAGACATGTGGCTATACTGCCGCTGGCCAGTGAGGGAGCACAGCCATCGGTGATAAACCATGCCTTTTTAATTTTTCCGTTTTGCACGTCAAGCCAAAACTCCATCGTGTCGCCGCAGGGACCCGTGATTTTCGCGTTACCGTTAAAATCGGTAAGCGCGCCGAGATTGTGCGGATCGTTGGCGTGTCGCTGTGCCGTCAAATAAAATTTGTCGAAATCGATAACTTCGTCCATTTTTACTATTTCCTCCTACACATTTAGCTTTTTCCAGATTTGTATAATGTCTTGCGCGCAGGCCGCCTCAATTTCCACTACCGCTTTTTGCTGAATCTGAGCCTGGGTGACAGCGCTGTCATAACGGATGCGCCCCGCAATGAGCGCACCGGTCTTTTGCGCTTTTTCTTCAATGCGCTGAGTCATATCGGGATTAATATCCCACTTGTTGACGCAAATGGCTGCGGGGATTTGAAAATGGCGCGTCAGAGCCAACACTCTTTCCAGATCATGCTCGCCGGAAACTGTCGGCTCCGTGACCACCAGAACCTGCGTTGCACCGGTGACGGAAGCAATTACCGGACAACCGATGCCCGGCGGGCCGTCCACAATCACCATTTTATAATTTTCTTCTTCGGCCAAATGGCGGGCTTCCCGGCGTACCGTGGAAACGAGCTTGCCGGAATTTTCGGCGGCCACACCCAAACGCGCGTGCACCATCGGGCCACAACGCGTCTCAGAAACAAACCACTTGCCGCACATACGTTCTGGAAAATCAATCGCTTTTTCCGGGCAGAAGTGCACACACACTCCGCATCCCTCGCAGGACACGGAATCAATGGAAAACAAAAGATCGCCTTCGCAGGATTGCTGTGTCTTAACCGCGTCAAAGCGGCAGATATCCCGGCAAATTTCGCAAGCAATGCAGTCAGCCTGACGAATGACTGCTTCATGACCACTCATGAATTCATGTTCTTCGATAATTTGCGGTACCAGTACTAGATGCAAATCGGCCGCGTCCACATCGCAATCGCAGATTACCGGACGCTTGGCCAGCGCGGCAAATGAAGCTGTGACGCTGGTTTTGCCTGTCCCGCCCTTGCCGCTGATAATCACTAGTTCCTTCATCAAAATTTCTCCGCTATCGTGTAGAATACGTCATGGCTGGTACGCAGCGTTGTGATCCGTTTTTCATCAATGAGCTTCTTGAGCTTTTTAACCGCGTCGTGCGGGTGCAGGCCCAGTCCCGAGCAAACACCTGTTAGCGCGCAGGGACGTCTAGCCAACAAGTTGACAATGTCGTCGCCTGCAATATCTTTAGCAATTGATATGGAAGCATACACAGTTTCGTTATCCGCAATAATATCTGCCGGAGGTGAAAAAAGTTTGGCAAATTTTTTCAGCTGCCCGGCCTCCACCGCGCAGGCAAAGTCTTCCGCCGATGGCCGGCTTACCGTGTTGAGCTGAACTCTCTGCGCGCCGATTTGCTTGGCATATGCGGCGATTTTTCGCGCTTCAGCAATCATGCCGGTGATACCGGAAAGCAAAAAGACTTCCAGCCAGACCTTGCCGGGAAAATGCCGGGTGAATTCAATCATGCCGTTGACCATGTCTTCGAACACAATGTCTGGATGCGGTCGGTTAACGTAACGAAACAGAGTTTCATCTCCGGCATCAAGCGATGGAATGACCAAATCGGCCTTAGCCAGCGCTGTTCGGACATCGGGCAGATAAAGCAAGGAGCCGTTGGTCAGAACAGCCACGGGGATTTTTGTGAGTTCCTTGATTTTCCCAATGAGCTCGCCGATTCCTGAATGCAGTGTCGGTTCTCCGGAACCGGCGACGCTGATGTAGTCGGGATTGTCGCCCGTCGCCAGTTTATTTTTCAACTCAGCCAAAATATCAACGACGGGAAAGAAATCCTGCCGCTCGATCGTTTTATTCGTTGTCCGTCCCAGCTGACAGTAGATGCAATCATACGTGCAGGTTTTGAACGGTACGAGGTCAAGCCCCAGTGAACGTCGCAGCCTTCGAGACGGAACGGGACCATAAAGATATTTAAAATCGCTTGAACTCATTTTTCTAATCTCCGCAATGCGACTGTCCGCAACGACTTGTTGCGCCGCAGCAGGTTCTGCCCGTTTCTTCGAGCGAACAGCTCTTTGCTGAATCGCGGCGACTGGAATGCTGGCCTTTCATCACAAAACCGCTGCCGCCGCTCACGAGCCTCCGGACGTTTCCCCCGCATTCGGGACATTGTTCAAGCGGAGCGTCCTTGATGCTTTGCTGTTCCTCGAAGCGCAGACTACAGCTGGTACATTCATATTCATAAGTTGGCATAATCTAATTCTTCCTCACTTTTTCTCTGTTAATTTTTTCAAGCAGTTTATTAAAAAGCTTCCCGTATCCCGGCAAAGCATCCACCATAAGGATTCCCCTAGAATAAGCCTCGGCTATTCGCCGGTCATCCGGTATTTCCAGTAAGATTGGTATTTTTTCTTTTTGGCAATAATCGTGCACACGGTTATCCCCGCTACCCATACGGTTGACGATGACACCGAAAGGAATTTTAAGCTCGCGCACCATATCCACGGCAAGCTTAAGATCGTGCAAGCCAAACGGTGTGGGTTCCGTAACCAGTAAAACCATATCGGTATCGCGAATGGAAGCAATTACCTGACACGAAGTTCCCGGAGGCGCATCCAGAATTACCGGTATATTATTTTGCAAACGTTCTTTAACTGCCCGGATCAACGGCGGAGACATAGCCACACCAACATCCAGCCTTCCCGTAATCAGGGTGATGTTGCCCACTCGCGATGTTTCAACAACGCCAATGCGCCGTTTCTGTTCTATGATCGCACCAGTCGGACACACCTTGGCACACCCGCCACAAGCGTGACACATCTCCGGAAAAACAAGCGGCAGCGTTCCAAAACTGACGATTGCAGAAAATTCACAGATTTTCGCGCATTCACCACATGCATTGCATGATGTTTCGTCCACGCTCGGAACCAAAATAGAGGCGACTTCTTCGCTAAGACCAGTTGTTTTCAAAAACAAATGCGCGTTGGGTTCTTCCACATCACAATCTGCAAGCAGGATATCGGTATTAAACACGCGCGCCAGATTGACGCTGACGGTGGTTTTACCTGTGCCGCCTTTTCCCGAAGCAATGGAAATTTTCATGTTGTGTCTCCTGCTTTTTTAATCCAGAGCAAAGGGAAAACAATGTCACTGGTGCAACAGGGTATCCAAACCGCTAAAAATAAAAAGACGGCCACCAAAATAACACGACATCGATGGATGTTCCTAATGCCATCAGAATATGAAACAACGACGCCCAGGTGCTTAAAAAAACATGGATTGCGTGAGAAAATGTCGTTGTTGGCTTTATGTATCCCAGCGCTATACCGGCCAGCGCCAGCGGATTGATCAGCCACCATTTTTCGATAAAGCCCAGATGAACGCCGCGATGGGGCATATTTAGTAACCATTCTCCGACAAAAGGAATTAGGGAATCGCTGAGTGTTGCGATGCCTACGGAACCTAAATATCCGATGATGATTGTGGGTAAAATTTCTCCTTTTGAACGCAGCCGGTACATAGCGGTAGTCACTAAAGCGCTTACCAGCACGTGCAGAGGATGGAAGGACCAGAAGAGCGTGGCCGAAATTTCCCTCGATATCTGAAATTGAATAAAAGCGGCCATAATTACAATGCCCGTTACTGTTCCAAATGCTGTAAATGGGGCATGCGCTCTGAGTTCGGTTGCAATAAGTGTCGGCTTCATTTTTTATAATCCCTTTTCCCGCGCTTATGAGCGGTAGCTTCGTCCACTTCATCCTGCCATCCGCTTCGACTCACTTCGAACCGATCAAACTTGGCTATGTAGGGTTTGATGTCCAGAAGCGGTGTGCCGTCCAGGATATCCACGCCGTCCAAATGCAAAATATTGCCTTCAATGCCGAGCAGTTCCACAACACTTAAACCGATAGGATTAGGGCGGAACGGCGCACGTGTGGCAAAAATGCCGTGTTCAATATTCTGAAGATACGGTTTGACCAGAAGTTGGACAGAACGCGCCTGGTGAAAATGGTAAATCAGATAAATATGCGAAAAATCGCTAAGATCACGCAAACCATCGACAAACTCCGGACACAGATCGACATACCCCTTGCACCCTTTGGCGTAAACAGGTTGGATGGGCGTTTTTTCCACAATCGTATGCTCGCTGTGGATAATGCCGATAGACCAATAAAGAATATCACACAGATTCATACCCAGTGACCTTCAACGTCGGCGGATGTTGCCTCGGCCAGTTTACCGGCAACGTAAAGGTTCAACGCTTCCGATACAGTCGCGGCGGATGTGTTGTAGATTTTGATACCTGCCGCAATGAGCACGCGAAACGCTTTCGGGCCGCAATGCCCGGTGATGAGCGCCTTCGTACCCAGGCGGGCGATGCTCTGCGCGGACTGGATGCCTGCGCCCTGCGCCGCATTCAGGTTCTGCTCATTATCGACGATTTCGAAGATGTTCGCCTCCAGATCGTAGATGAGAAATTTCGGCGCCCGTCCAAAACGGCTGTCCAGTGGAGAGCTCAAATCATTTCCTGAAGTTGTAAATGCTATTTTCATTGCTTATTCCCCTTAAGCTTAACGGAAACAGTCGACAACGACCGCGCCATTCAAAGTAGATGACGCGATCGTTGTGTCGCTTATTCCAAAATCCTGCTGTTGAAAAAAGCTGAGCGGGTGGAAATTATTTTGTCTTGGCTTTTCCTTCTAAGTCGCCCAGACGTTTTCTAATTGCGTCCATTTCTGATTGTAATGCCTCTGCCTGATAATTCAAAGCTTGCTTCTCTGTCTCCGGATCAAGATTTTGATAAGGCGCGGCAGTACCACCAAACCACGCAAAGCCTGGTACACCGGTAGCGAAAAAGCGATTTCGCCACCCGAATCCGCCGCCGCGACCACCGCGGCCGCCGAAACCAAATCCGCGTCCAAAGCCAATACCGAAACCGCGTCCTCCGGCGTTATTTAAATAACCAGGCATATTATAACCTGCACAATATCCGGCCCCCCGGCCGGTCATTGGTCCCATTCCCGTGGGGCCTGTTGCATCTCCTCTAGGCATGATCATTCTCCTTTCTTAAATAAGTTTTTATCCTTGTTTTTGTCTTCTTCGACCGAGACCGGTTTTGCCGACCTTGACCTTCTCTCTGGCTCTGCACCTGGCCTTGTCCGGGTTTACCCACTGATCGCGGAGAGCCTTTCCATCCACAGCGCCCCTTTCCTTGCCCTGTTCCCGGTCCTTTACCCTGCGGTCCGGTTTTGTCTCCTCTTGGCATTGTCGTAGCCTCCATTTTTATGACATTATTCCCTAATCATTGTCCTCCCACACTGCGGACATTTTACCTGAGTGCATGGCACATCTCGCCCATGCGGTTGGCGATGACCACATTGCGGGCATAAGCAAGTGCCACCAGCGCCTCCCATTCCTCTTCCGCCGCGATTTCTTCCAATCATTGGTTTTTCCTCCTTGTTGTTTGAGAGCCTTTTCTTATCGCGGGTCGCGACAACAGCCATCCGTAAAGCCGCATCGCAACTTACCTCCAGTTGCTTCTCCTCGGGCGGTTTTGCCTGCGGTTGCCCGAACACCCGCGCCCGCGGCAGCCGGGCATTGCAAAGATCACATGATCCAAACTGCCGCTTTGATAGGCGGCAAGAATCTCTTCCACGGGCCCTCGCACAAAAGCATATACCCGAATACCAAGTGAGATGAGCGACGCTTCTAGGGACCGGGAAATTGCACCACAAATCAATACTTCTATTTGCTTTTCCTTGATCTGGTTTGCCCTTCCCGCGACATCCGCGATGTTCAATTTAACCATCGTTCGTTTCTGGCCGTCTGCCCTGTCGATTTCCAGAACCAAAAGCTGATCCGCCGTATCAAAAACGGTAGAGATATAATCTTTCCATACAGACAGGGCAATCTTCATCCTTTTTGTGCCTTTCCGGTTTGATTGGTGGCGCAATTTGCTTTCATGTGTAAAAAGAATTGCAAGGCAAATGCCAAAAGGTAAAGTTTTTAATTAAATTAGTAACAACAATAACTTATAATTTTTTATTGATTTGTTTTAAGAGGAATGAAGATGCAATAATACGACTATTATCGCGACTAAGTTGCATTAATGCAACCATTATAACAATTATCGGGGAAGAGAAAGACCCATGGATTTGATCTTGCGATACAGCGTGCTTTTATGCATACCCAGTTGTCTTGCGGTTTGCAGGCGATTCCAGTTGTTTTGCCTGAGGGCATTAATCAGATAGGTGGATTCCATATCTTTGAGAGACAGGAAATCGTTTGCAGCACGGCCTGCGGATCCTATAAAAAGCGCTTCCGGCAGATGCTTTTTTTCGATGAATCCTGTTTTGCAAAGAATAAAAGACCTTTCGATAATATTGGCCAGTTCGCGGATATTGCCCGGATAGGCATAAGCCATTAAAACAGCCATGGCCTCGTCGCTTACACCCGCAATATCCTTTTTTTGAAGCGCATTGAAGCTGGAAATAAAATGTTCGGCCAGCAAGGGAATATCTTCCATGCGTTCGCGCAGCGGGGGGAGGGTAATTTTAAATACGTTAATCCGGTAGAACAGATCTTCCCGGAAGCGCCCCTGTCGGATAAGTTCCTCAAGATTTTTATTAGTGGCCGCGATCATGCGCACATTGTGCTCGACAGTTTCCGTCGCGCCCAGTGGTTCGTAGGTTTTTTCCTGCAAAACGCGTAAAAGTCTCATCTGCATGGCCGGTGTGATATCTCCGATTTCGTCGAGAAACAGAGTGCCGTTTTCGGCCAAGCGGAATCGGCCAGGTTTGTCTTTTTTCGCGTCGGTAAATGCGCCCGCTTTATAACCGAAGAGTTCCGACTCCAGCAAAGTGTCCGGCAGGGCACTGCAATTAACAGCAATAAACGGCTGCTTTTTTCTCGGGCTAAGGTTATGCATTGCGCGGGCGAAAAGTTCTTTTCCCGTGCCGCTTTCCCCCTCGATCAGAATCGTGCTTTGGCTTACCGCAATGTCGGGAAGAATATCGAACAGTTGAAGCATTTTATGGTTTTTCGAGATGATATCCGCAAAAGAATATTTTGCTTTGATGACTTTACGCAGGTCTTCTTCAACGCTGATATCCCGAAAGGTTTCAACCGCGCCCAGAAGCGTGCCGTCTTTGTCTCGTAGCAGGGCTGTGGAAATACTGATGGGAAACCTTCTGCCATCAGCGTTAATAATATGCACTTTTTTATTAACAATCGGCTTCCCTGTTTTCATGGTCAGGCGCAGGCAGCAACTTTTCTCACAAATATCCGCTTTCAAGACATCCTTGCAGAGTTGGCCGACGGCTTCCTGCCTGGAAACGCCCGTAATCTTTTCCGCCGCGCGGTTAAAGGATGTAATGTGCCATTCCTGATCGACAGTAAAAACGCCATCGGCAATGGAATCGAGAATGATATTTTGTTCGTCACCAAGATTAAAAAGAATATTTTTTTTGGATTGACGAGTGTTCATATGAAAGATTTACCTCTTTCAAATATAACCGAACGTAAAAAAAATTACAACATTCTTTCTGATCCTGCAAGCGCTGTCACTGCTTGCGACGGTTTCTGCTCGCGTCTTACTTATACAAAATGCTTGCTGAACGTGATATCAATCTTCATGACATCCGTGTTCATGCTGACTGCAGGCGATTCCCGAATCTTTCAGATTGCCTGTAAGCCAGCATTCAGTAACTGCTTTCACATCGCCTGAACATCCACGTAAAACATCAATTCCGTGGCTGTTCAATACATTAACAGCTCCTTGTCCCATGTTGCCAGCCAGCATGAGTTTTACGCCTTTGTCGGCGAGTGTCTGGGCGATGTTGGATTTGCAGCCGCAACCGGCGGGCGAGGCGATTTTTTCCTCCGACTGAATTTTCTTCTGTTCGTCAATCGTGAAGACCGTGAAGTGTTCACAATGTCCGAAATGTTCGTCAATCTGGTTCTGGTTTGATGGTAATGCGATTTTCATAAATTTCTCCTTTAAAAAAATATTATTGGGTATCTTTCTTAGCCCCGCGTCCTTTTCCGTAGCCGCACGGCTTTGTTTCGTCAAGAGCAACTTCGCCGCCTTCAATTTTCAATGCCTTTCCGTTGATCAGGACATCGGCAATCTTTTTGTGCGCCGCTTCGATGATTCTGCCGAATGTTTGGCGGGAAATATTCATTCCGGCCGCTGCCTCTTCCTGATAAAACTGTTCGTAATCCGCCAGACGAACCGCTTCGTATTCATCAAGATTCAGCACGACCTCTTCCAGATCGGAAGCGGGTATTCCCCGTGGCTTGAAATAATTTTTATTCGGAATGCCGCAAACATGACGGCAACACTTGGGTCGGGGCATTCTTCTTTATTGCTCCTTTCAAGCTATTATAGGCATATGCTCATAACTTGTCAAGGGCTAAAATTTTTCCTGCTTCCGGGAATTTTCAGATGAATAAATGATTGTTCTTGTATTTTTGCGGTAATGTATCTATCGTCAAAACAGCAATAAACAGCCGAGGCATAATAAATGTCGAAAAAAATTGAGATAAAAACCAAAAAACGAAATTTCGATCAGGAAGCAACCCTTTGGGATCAGGTTCCTGAACGTGTAAAAGTCGCTCAGGACATAGCTCAGAGTGTGATTCAGGAGATAACCTTAACGCCCGGTATGGACGTTCTGGATTTTGGCTGCGGCACGGGACTTCTGACATTTGCCTTACAGCCTTTTGTCCGTTCCCTAATCGGTGTGGATAGTTCTCGGGGAATGCTCGACGCCTTTAAAACAAAGATCAAAGAACGAAACCTGAGCAATGTAAAAGCCAAATATCTTGATCTGGACAAGGGTGATGTTCTGGACGGTTCTTATCATCTGATTGTGAGCAGTATGACCATGCATCATATTAAAGAGATCGGTCCTCTGTTGAAACTGTTCTATCAGGCTTTACATCCTTCCGGAACCCTGTGTATTGCCGATCTGGATTTGGACGATGGCCAGTTTCACAGCAATAATGATGGCGTATTTCACTTCGGATTTGATCGGGAAGTCTTGCAGCAACTGTTCATAGACGCGGGATTTCGTGATGTTCGGCATCGGGTGGCTGCTCAGGTTGAAAAACCAATTAGCGACGGCCAGACCCGTTTGTTTAAAATGTTTCTGATGATTGGCCGTAAATAAAAAAACCGGTTTAAGAATGCGGGCCGGTCGGCAAATTAGGTCAGTGCCCTATTTTTTTCTTCATTAGCAAAAAGCGATACGACGTTCTTTTTGACACGAAAGATATTAGATGATATTTAAAATAAACTGGTAAAGAAGGAGAACCTCTGTTGCCAAAGAAGTTAAACCCTCTGTGGTCATTTTTTTCTTCCGTAAAACTGACAATCGTCCTTCTGGTTCTAATTGTCCTTGTCTTTATTACAGCTACTTTCATCCCCCAGCAAGATACAGCGCAGAAATTTGCGTGGTTGACCGACCTTTATCACTCGCCGATATTTTATGCACTGATGGGGCTTTTATCGCTCAATCTGATCGTTTGCTCCATAAACCGTTTTCCTCTATCCCTTAAACAATATAAATCTTCACCTTTCCCGGAGCCGGCGGGCCTCTTCGAGAACCTGCCTCCAAGCCAGTTGATCATCACAGATAAAGAAACAAACAGAATCAGCACAACCATCGAATCCTGTCTAAAAGCAAAATATAAATCTGTTCAAAAAATTGCTGAAGAAAAAGGACGTCTTTTCTATGGTGAACGGGGACGCTATTCTCTTTTTGGCGTTTACGCGGTGCATCTGAGTATTCTGCTAATGATTGCGGGGGCTATCATCGGTTCTATCTTTGGCTTCACGGCCAACGTAAATATCAAAGAAGGCGAATCGGTAAATGTTGCCGAGCTCGCGGATGGGAAAGGAATGCTTAAACTCGATTTTTCAGTACGCTGTGATAAATTTACCGTTGAATTTTACGAAAACGGCGCTCCAAAAACTTACCGCTCCGATTTGAGCTTTATCAAGAAGGGGCAAGTGATCCAGCAGGGATCTCTATTGGTCAATCATCCCATTACTTTCGAGGGACTGCATTTTTATCAGGAAAGTTACGGCACATCGTCGGAAATTAAGGCTGTAATTACATATACAATCAGCCGGCAAGAAAAACAGAGAAATAGTTCTTACGGCAGGCGATACGTTTGACATACGGGAACAAAACGCCAAGGCCACTGTCTTGCGCGTCGAAGAAAACATTATGCAACTGGGACCGGCTGTAAAACTCAGGATTACTTCACCGCAAAAGGATGTCCAATTCTGGGTTTTTCAGCACATCGACGAGATTGCGGCGGCCAATCCCGGTCTCACATCTAAAGTACCTATCTTCAATCCCGGCCTTTTCAGACCCTTAGTCTTTTCCCTTAACCGGATCGAACAAGAATACTACACCGGTTTGCGTATTGTTAGTGATTCCGGCGTTCCTCTGGTCGCGGTTGGAGCAGCGCTTATGGTTGCCGGTCTAATGCTCGTCTTTTTTTGGTCGCATCAACGCCTTTGGGTACAGATGGAGCAAGAAGGAACAAAAATCCGAATCAGTGTTGCCGGCCGAAGCAACCGCAATAGCGCCGTACTCGAGCGGCAAATAGATAATTTGTGCAGGCGGATTGCTCAGGAGTTGAAAGCATGAACCACTTGATGATTTTAAGCTGGGTTACTTTTGCCTATTTTGCCTCCTTTGTTTTATATCTTTTCCGGATGATTTTCGGAAAAGAATTCTGGGGACGCGCCGCTTCTTTTTTAGCCTGGACGGGACTGGTGCTGCAAACGCTGGCGCTGCTTTTAAGATGGAAATCATCCTACGATCTGGGAATAGGACATGCGCCTCTCGCGAACCTTTTCGAATCCATGATTTTCTTCGCGTGGGCAATTATTTTGATTTACCTTATTCTCGAATGGCGCACCAAAAATAGAAGCATAGGTGTCTTTGCCGTACCCATAGCATTTCTGGCCATGGCTTATGCCTCCATCTCACCCGATATCAACAATCGCATCGAGCCCCTCATTCCCGCGTTGCAAAGTAACTGGCTGACAACGCATGTCGTAACCTGTTTTATGGGTTACGCCGCCTTCACCGTGGCCTTCGCCTGCGGCCTGCTCTACCTGCTGAAAAACATGGAAAAAGATGATAAAGAGAAGCCATCCGGCTTTCCTGGAAAGCTGCCGTCTCTGGCCATCCTTGATGCATTAATTTATCAGAGTATAGCTCTGGGTTTTGTCTTTCTCACCATTGGAATCATGACCGGATCCATCTGGGCTCATTACGCCTGGGGCTCTTACTGGAGTTGGGACCCTAAAGAGACATGGTCCCTCATCACCTGGCTCATCTACGCAATTATGTTGCATGCCCGGTATGTCCGAGGCTGGCGGGGAAAACGCCTGGCCGTGCTTGCCCTTATCGGCTTCGTATCTATTTTGTTCACCTATCTGGGAGTGAATTATCTTCCCGGTTTGCACAGCTATCTCCAGTCATAAACCATCGCTAATTTAAGGTACCCGGTAGCATATCTTGCATATCGTATTATGCCGATTCTCCTTACATCGGCATACAAACAAACTTTTTATTTGCATTGTGCTTAGCTATATGAGATGGACTCCTGAAAATAATATACAATTTAAGCCGCAATCTTCATCGTAGGTTGGACATGCTTTTTGACCGCAAAATTAACGTTATCAGGCACATTTCCGCCTATAAGATTGCCCGGTGAACGGGAAGCTCCGGGAAAAAGGCAAAAAAGATCAAAGTACTACATATTGTGGTATAATTATATCAACACCACATTTTGTTGTATTTTCTCTTTACAAAGGAAATTTCTTTTGTTAAGATTTTACAAATTTTTATCGTTGCGCTAATGATTAACTATGAACTTAAAGAAACTGGAAATATTGGGGTTTAAATCATTTCGGGACAAGGCCGTTTTGGATTTTTCCGAAGGCATTACGGCTATCGTCGGACCTAACGGTTGTGGAAAGTCCAACGTCGTTGACGCCATCCGCTGGGTAATGGGTGAACAAAGGGTTAAAATTCTGCGCGGGAAAAAAATGGATGATGTTATTTTTAACGGCAGTCAGGAATCGGAAGGCGTCGGCGTGGCGGAAGTCACCATGACTCTGGCTGCCAATGGACAAACCTTTCCCGGCGATTATTCCGAATTGAGTGAAATATCAATTTCGCGCAAAGTTGTCCGCGACGGCGAAAGCGAATACTATCTCAACCGGGTTCCTTGCCGGCTTCTGGATGTTCGGGAATTTTTCATGAGCACAGGCGTCGGTGCAAGAACCTATTCCCTGGTCGAACAGGGAAATGTGGCGAGCCTTGTCGAAGCCAAGCCCGAGGATAGAAGATTATATATTGAAGACGCCGCCGGAGTATCCAAATACAAAAGCCGCAAAGATGCCGCGGTCCGCAAAATGGAAGCAACCAAACAAAATTTGCTGCGGCTCAACGATATTATTAAGGAAGTAAAAGCGCAACTCAACGCCATCTCCCGCCAGGCTAAAAGAGCGGAACAATACAAGGTTATAAAAGAGCGCATTAAAGAAACGGAATTAACGATTGCCCTGCAAGGATATACCGAGCTTTTCGAAAAAGGCTCTTTATTGCAAGCCCGACGCAATGAAATGCAAGATCAGGAATCGGGCATTCGCGCCAATCTCGAAGCCAAAGAATCGGCTTTGGAAGAACTCAAAACGAAGCTGTTGGAAAACGAAGAATCCATCGCCAAAAATCAGCAAGAGCTCTATGAAATAAAAAACACTATCAGCATCAAAGAAAAAAATATCGAATTCGCCCGCCATCAAATGAGCGACATCTCCGAACGCAAGAAAAAAGATCTGGCGGAAATCGAACAACTGCGCACAAAAGCATCGGGGTTAGATGCCGAAATTAAAAATATGCAGGAAAGTGTAACGAAAGCGGAAAGCTTGATTGCCACCCTTAAAAAAGAACATGACGAAGGCCGGCAAAAAGTTCAGGAACTGATTAATACGGATAAAGAAATAAATAATCAACTGGAAGAAAAGAAAATCTTATACATCGATGTTGTTACCGAAAAAGCTAAACTCAAAAATATGGTTTCCTCTCTGGGTAAAAATATCGAGGATTTAAAAAAGCGCGAAGAAAGAGAAAGCCGGGAAATCAATGAGGGCAAGAACAAACTGGGCGATTTAACCGGCAAGCTGCAATCGGTAAACGAAGGCCTGATCAGCGGCGGCGAAGAAATCCATCAACTGGAAGAAAAAAGAGAGACAATATCGGGCGAAATCGAAAAGTCTAAAGCGGATTTGCAGTTAAGCGAGGAAAAGATCGCCCAAATCAAGGAGAAAACCGGCGCTCAATCCTCTCGTTTAAATTCTCTAAAAGAATTTCAGGAATCCTATAAGTGGGGCAATGAAGGAATTAAGGTCGTCATCGAAAGTAAGGATAGCCGCGATAAGTTTTACGGCGTCGTGGCCGACCACATCAATGTTCCCCGGGAATACGAAGCGGCTGTGGAAGCAGTGCTGGGGGAAAAACTGCAATATGTCATAGTAAAAAGCCAGGAAGATGGTGTATGGGCAATTGACTATTTGAAAAACTACCAATTGGGCAGGGGCAGTTTTGTGCCGGTGGAAGCAAGAAACCATAACGAGGAATTAACAAGCGCCAAACATCCCCGGGAAGCGGAGCCCTTACTGCAAAAAATTAAAGTTAAAGAGGACTTTAAAAAAATTGCCGATTGCCTTTTGGGCGATGTTCTACTGATACCCACAATTGAAAACGGCTTATCGCTTTGGAAGAAAAACGGTTTCCGCGGAACGTTTGTCACGCGGGAGGGCGATCTTATCAGCCCGCAGGGAGTATTAAGCGGCGGCAGCGGAGCAGCGGTGGAAAAAAGTCTTTTATCCACAAAAAGAGAAATTGCCGAGCTGGAAACTGAATTAGCGGCGCTCAATTCCAATTTGGATACGGAAACGAGCCGAAAAAACAAGCTTGCGTTAGTACTTGCCCAGTGGGAAGAGGAAATCGGTCAAATAAAAGCCGGCATTCACTCGCTGGAAATCGATATTAACAGCAGAAAAAAAGACCAGGAACGCTTTGATGATGAAGTGAAGACAACGAAGCAAAGACTCGCTGCGTTGGAGTTCAATCGGCAAAATATTAAAGCGGAAGAAACCGAAGCCCGGGAAAAAATGCAGCAAATTAACTCCGATGTTTCACGCAAAGATGCAGAAGAAAAAGAGATAAATGAAATAATTTCTTCTTTCAACGCGAAGAAAGAGCAATCCCGCACGGCCATTGACGAACAGGAACGTTATTTAACCGGCAAAAAAATCGAATTAGCTTCTTTAGATGAAAAAAAAGAAGCCGATTTGCGCACAATTTTCAGGCTGCAAAATGATATTAAATCTATCGAAAATGAAATCCTGGCCAAAAAGGAAGAAATAGTTTCCTGCGACATGCAGTTGGACGAATTAGCCAAAACAATAGAAACGGAACAAGCGAATCTCCAGGAACTTTACAGGGGGTTTGAGGCGCAGGAAGCAGTCCTTTCCAAAAAGAAGGCGGGACAGAGCAATGAAGATGAGCAACTGAAAGCGAAAGAAAATGAAATAAGGGAAACTAAAAAGAAGCTTGATGATCTGCGCCAGAAAATAAACGATATGGAAATCCAGTGCCGGGAAGCGGCGTTAAATGCCGATAACGTGACCAGAGCAATTAGAGAAAAATACAATGTTGATTGGGAAAGTATGTTTTCCTCCTTTACGAAGGTTGATGGAGAAAAGATAGAAGAGTTGAACAGTGTCCTGGAAAAGGATAAGCAAGCAATAGATGGTTTCGGCGAAGTCAATTTGCTCGCCCTCAATGAATATGAAGAACTGGATAAGCGGTATCAATTCTTATCGACACAAATTTCGGATTTGAACTCCTCCCTCAATACTTTGCAAAGAACGATTACCCGAATCAATAGAATTTCCCGTACCAGATTTGCCGATACCTTCGCCGCCATTAATACCTGTTTCAAAGAAGTATTCGCGCATATATTCCCGGGTGGCCGCGGAGAACTTCTCTTGACCGACGAAAACGATTTGTTGGAAACAGGCGTAGATATCGATATTCAAATTCCCGGCAAAAAGGCGCAAAGCGTCGGTTTGCTTTCCGGCGGCGAAAAATCGCTGGCGGCTGTCGCCCTTATTTTTGCCATCTTAATGCACCGCCCCTCTCCGTTTTTGGTTTTGGACGAAGTTGATGCCGCTCTGGATGACGCCAACACCAATCTCTTTAATAACCTAATCAAAGATGTCGCGCAAAAATCCCAGATCGTTATGATTACGCACAACAAGACCACCATGGAAGTTGCCGATACGCTTTTCGGCGTGACTATGCAGAAACACGGTATTTCTTCACTGGTATCCGTAAATTTAAACTAATACCTTACCTGGTATCCTGGTGTTTTTTTCTCACGCATCATTCCTTTACTTACAAACAAAAAACCGTTATTAATTAATAAAGCGACGAAAGTTATGTCGATGGAAAAGAACGGCTTTGGGGAAAAATTAAATACAGGGCTTACAAAAACGCGTGCCGCTCTGGCGAAAAATCTGGATTATCTCCTTTTCGGCAAAAAACATCTGGACGAGGCGCTTTTTGAAGAGTTGGAAGAATTATTGATTACGGCGGATATGGGTCCGCAATTTGCTCACGAATTAATTGACGAGGTAAAAGAAAAAATTAACCGTCAGGAACTCGGCGATGCGAAGCAAATAAAAACCATTTTGCGGGAACGAATAGCCGTTATTTTGCAGGAGATGGAGAAACCTTTAGCTATCCCCAAAGGAGAGCCCTATGTCATTATGGTTGTCGGCGTAAACGGCAGCGGTAAAACCACCGCTATCGGGAAATTGGCTAATTTGCTGCGCAAAGATGGCCATGAAGTAATGCTTGTCGCCGCCGATACGTTTCGGGCGGCGGCGATAGAACAATTGGAGATTTGGGGTAAGCGCGCGGGTGCGTCCGTGATCAAACAAAAAATGAATGCCGATCCCGCCGCGGTTGTTTTTGACGCTCTGGGCAAAGTTAAAAGTGGATTTGCCGGAGTTATTATTATTGATACGGCCGGACGTCTGCACACCAGAGTAAATTTGATGGAAGAGCTCAAAAAGATAAAAAAAGTCGCCGGCAGAAGGATGGCGGATGCGCCGCACGAGATATTACTGGTTCTGGACGCGACGACCGGTCAAAATGCCGTGATTCAGGCAAAAATGTTTAAGGAGGAAATCGGCATAACCGGCATTGTCTTGACCAAATTAGATGGAACGGCTAAAGGAGGTATAATAGTTAGAATAGCGAGTGAGCTTTCCTTGCCTGTTCGCTATATCGGAGTAGGTGAAAGCCTGGACGCTTTGCGCGTTTTTGACAGTAACGATTTCGTCGCGGCTCTTTTCGATTAACTTCTATAATATTTCGGCTAGGTCTCATGAATAAAATATTTGCCATAGCTGACATTCACGGCTGTGCTCAAAAGCTCCGGGAACTGATCGGGCTTATCGCAGCCAACCGAGAGAAAGATACGCTTATCTTCATTGGAGATTATATTGACCGGGGAAGTTTTAACAAAGATGTTGTCGATTATGTGCTGCAATTGCAGAAACAATTTAGAAGAGTTGTTTGTCTTTTAGGCAATCATGAGCAAATGCTTTTAAATTATCTGGAAGGTGAAGACGAGGAAACGTACTTATACAATGGCGGCAAATATACCTTGTCTGATTATGACATTAGAAGCTCGGATTCACCAGCCGCAAGAAAGAAGAAAATTCCCGCAGAACATTTGCTTTTTTATCAGTCGCTTTTACCCTATCACCAGACGAAAGACTATATATTTGTTCACGCCGGCTTAATACCCGGAATTTCGCTGGACAAACAGACAATAGATGATTTACTCTGGGTGCGGTATAAGTTTATCGATTCGGAGTATGATTTCGGCAGGCGGGTCATTTTCGGTCACACTCCCATGAGCAATCCTCTAATCATGGCGAACAAGATAGGCATCGATACGGGCGCTGTTTATGGCGGGAAACTTACTTGCCTGGAATTGCCAAAAGTTAAAATTTATCAGGTATAAAAATTGAAAATCATCGAATGTGTGCCAAATTTCAGCGAAGGATGCAGTCAAAAAAAGATTGCAGCGATTGCGAAGGTTTTCGAATCGTTCCCCTGCGTGCGGCTGATTGATTTCAGCGGCGATGCCGATCATAACCGGAGCGTCTTCACTTTTTTGGGAAAGCCCGAAGATATACTGGAAGCCGCTCTTGCCGCTTGCGGCAAGGCTCTGGAGTTGATCGATATGCGCAAACAGGCTGGAGTACATCCGCGGTTAGGCGCGGTCGATGTCGTACCTTTTATTCCATTGGGGAAAACAAAGATGAAGGACGCCGCTGATTTAGCACATACTTTCGGCAAACAGTTATATGAACGCTGCGGTGTCCCAGTGTATTTTTACGGGCAGGCGGCGATGGTGCCCGGGCGATGCGAACTGGCCGACGTTCGCCGCGGCGGTTATGAAGCACTGCAAAGTAAAATGACTAACCCTGATGACGCTCCCGATGTAGGTAAGCCTGCATTTAACGCGCGGGCGGGCGCAACTGCTGTAGGGGCGAGGGAACTGTTGGTCGCCTACAACATCAATCTTACGTGCGCTGATTTGCGGTTGGCGCAAAAAATTGCCTCGCAAATCAGGGAAAAGGGCGGCGGTTTGAAGCATGTGCGGGCAATTGGCGTAATCTTGAAAAGCCGCGATATCGCACAGGTATCGATAAACCTGATCAATTGCAAAGAGACACCGCTGAAAGCTATTTATGATGAGGTTGAGAAATTAGCAGCCGAACGCAGCGCAGAGATATTGGAGTCCGAATTAATCGGCCTTGTACCGAAATGCGCTTTTGCGGGAACCACTCCTAAATACCTGAAGCTCAAAGATTTTGATAAACAACGCCTGGTGGAAACACACCTGAAGGATTTCTGCACCCAAGTCTAATCAAGATCAGTTATCAGGTTACCATTTTGAGGGAAACAAAGAACCAGAATTTAATTCTCGTTTAACTGCAGCAACTCTTGAGGATTCTCGCAAAGGTAATCCGGTTTGGCCGCGGCCATTTTTTCTTTGCTGTGCCAGCCCCACGTCACCCCGACAGTTTTTACCCCGGCTTCCCTTCCTTCCTTGATATCTCCGGTCGTATCGCCGATGTAATAAATACTTTGCGGTGCTACCCGATACTTTTTTATGACGTAAAGAATCTTTTCTTTTTTAGAAAACATGAAGTCGGAGCCGAGAATTTCCCGAAAGTATCCATTATAGTGAAACAACTCTAAAGCTTTTTTGATTGAAGAAGAGTCATTGGATGAAATAACAACGAGGCAATTTTTTTTGTACAACTCTTCGACCACCGGCACGACAGCCGCAACTGGTTTTATGTCCCTGATGTTAACTTGCGCGATAATATCGACGGAAGCTTTCATGAAAGCATCTAAGTCCACGCCTTTTTTCACGAGCGATTCATAAAAATTACCTTCAAACAGCTCCAAAAACTCTTCTCGGCCGCGCGTTAGCGGATGGTTTATTTTTATCAGGCAATCAGTCACTGTTTTTTCATAGACATCCAATGAATCAACGAGGACACCGTCAAAATCAAAAAGAAATAATTTCATAAATGTTTTTTCCCTTTATAAATGCGAGCAATGGAGACGCGATATGGTTTTGTGACGATACCTTTTTCCGTGATAATCGCCGTAATATACTCAGCTGGTGTAATATCGAATGCCGGATTATAAACTTTTATTCCTTTTGGTGCGCTTCTCACTCCGAACAAACAAGTTACTTCTTCGCTTCTTCTTTCTTCAATAGGTATGGCGGCTCCGGTTTTTAAAGAGACGTCGATTGTCGAAAGGGGAGCGGCAACGTAAAAGGGAATGCCGTGCACCTGAGACAAAACGGCCAGCGAATAGGTACCGATTTTATTGGCTATATCGCCATTGGCGGCAATTCTGTCCGCACCTACAAGGACCTTATTAATTTTACCCTGCCGCATAAGAAATCCGGCCATATTATCCGTAATCAAAGTGAAGGGTATTTTTTCTTTTTTCAATTCCCAAGCGGTAAGCCGCGCTCCCTGCAAGACCGGTCTGGTCTCATCCACATAAACATGCAGTTTCTTACCCTGTTCATGGGCTGCGCGGATCACACCCAGCGCTGTTCCGTAACCGGCTGTCGCCAAAGCGCCGGCATTGCAATGAGTCAAGATGCTGTCTCCAGCAGTCAGAAGTTTTCTGCCCCGCCTCCCTATTTGACGGTTCGCCTCTACATCTTCAGCATAAATGCGCTGCGCTGCGCGAACAAGTTCCCTTGCCAAATCAGTCTTGCCGGTTCGAATCTCTTGGTCCAGGTGCTTTTTCATGCGCTCCAAAGCCCAAAAAAGATTCCGCGCTGTCGGCCTCGCCCGCGCGATTTCATCGCAAATAGCGATAAATTTTTGTCGAAATTTTTCCGGCGGCAACGGCCCAAGGCGCAAAGCTCCCAGAGCCGCGCCCATTGCCGCAGCCACTCCGATAGCCGGAGCGCCGCGCACGGTTAAATCTTTAATCGCGGAAATAACTTCCCGATAACTTCGGCATGTTACGTAGCGTTCAGTTACAGGCAGGGCTTTCTGATCGATCAAAATAACGGATTTGTTTTTCCAGGCGATTGTTTTAATCATTGTGAAACTCCAATTCCGAAGCGAAGCACAGCGGAATTGGCAAGTTGAACAATCCCGCACAGCGAAGGGTGCTATAATCCGCAACTTGCTTTGGGATTAATACCCGTGATCATCCGGCAAGTATTTTTTTGAGAAGATCATTCACCAACTGCGGATTGGCTTTCCCCTGTGTAGCCTTCATCACCTGACCAACAAAAAAGCCGAAGAGCTTTTCCTTACCGCCGCGATAATCCTTGAGCTGCTGGGGATTGGCTTCCATTATAGAGGAAATGGTTTTGATGAGCTCTCCCTCATCGGTAATTTGCACCAGGCCCTTTTCTTCGATGATCTTTTTCGGCTGTTTGCCGGTTTTATACATTTCCTCGACTATGTCTTTAGCCATTTTCCCGCTGATTGTTCCTTCTTCAATCAGGCTGATCATTTCGGCCAGCGCCGCCGCTGTTATGGGGCAACTTTTGATTTCGCGTTTTTCCTCATTTAAGAATCGCAGAACATCACCCATCACCCAATTGCTCGCGGCTTTAGGCTTAGCGCAAAGCCTCACGACTTCTTCATAATAATCAGCCAGGGCTTTATCGGCCGTCAACACACCCGCATCGTAGGCGGGAATCTGATAATCGTTGACAAATCTCTCCCTTTTCGCTTGCGGCAATTCCGGAATCTGCTTTCTGATTTTTTCCACCCACGCCTTGTCCACTAAAACCGGAACCAAGTCGGGATCGGGAAAATAACGGTAATCATGCGCTTCTTCTTTGCTGCGCATCGAAGTGGTCGATCCCTGCGCATCGTCCCAAAGCCTCGTCTCCTGCACTACGGCGCCGCCGTTTTCCACAATATATTGCTGCCGCTTGATCTCATACTCCAGCGCACGCTGCACATTACGGAAAGAATTCATGTTTTTCAGTTCCGTTCTGGTGCCAAATTCTTTTTGTCCTTTTTCTCTCACGGATACATTGGCATCGCACCTAAAAGATCCTTCTTCCATGTTGCCGTCGCAAATTTCCAGATAAACAAGGATTTCATGCAGGCGCTTGAGATAGTCGGCCGCTTCTTCGGACGAACGCATATCGGGTTCGCTGACAATCTCGATTAAGGGAACGCCGGTGCGGTTAAAATCGACGTAACTGACGGGATTATGCTCATCGTGCAGGAGTTTCCCGGCATCTTCTTCCATGTGAATTCTGGTAATGCCGATTTTCTTTTGCTTTCCTTCCACATCCAAGATCACGTAACCATGCTCCGCGAGCGGATATGCATATTGCGATATCTGATAACCTTTGGGAAGATCAGGATAAAAATAATTCTTGCGGGCGAAACTGCAGGATTTATTGATTTCACAATTGGTCGCCACGGCCATCTTCATGGCAAATTCGACAACCTTTTTATTTAACACCGGCAAAACCCCCGGCATTCCCAGGCAAATCTGGCAGGTATGACTATTCGGAGCCGCGCCGAATTTCGCGGAGCAGCCGCAAAATATTTTTGTATCCGTTATAAGCTGGGCGTGTATTTCCAGGCCGATGACCGCTTCAAAATCCATTATAGCTGCGGCCTCCTTTTTTCGATCTTCGCGCTTTCCTCATAGGCGGAGGCTATCTGAATTAATTTTCCTTCTTCAAAATGGCCGGCCAAAAATTGCACACCAATCGGCAAGCCGCTGGGCGTAAAGCCGCAGGGAACGGAAATTCCGGGGATTCCCGCGAGATTTCCGGAAATGGTGAAAATATCGGAGAGGTACATTTGCAGCGGATTATCGGTTTTTTCACCGATTTTAAAGGCCGGTGTCGGCGTTGTGGGGGTGAGAATTACGTCACAATTTTTGAAGGCTTCTTCAAAGTCCCGTTTGATTAATGATCGTACCTGCGAAGCTTTTTTATAGTAGGCATCATAATATCCGGCAGATAGAGCATAAGTGCCGATCATAATTCTTCTTTTAACTTCGGCACCGAATCCCTGCATTCGCGTTTTTTTATACATATCCATTAAATCTCCGCTGTCCGGCGATCGGAAACCGTATTTTACGCCGTCATAGCGCGCCAGATTGGAGCTCGCTTCCGCCGGGGCGATAATATAATAGACGGCCAAACAGTATTGGGTATGCGGCAAGGAAATTCCCACAATTTTTGCGCCGCTTTTTTCCAGCACGGAAATTGCCTTTTGCACGGCGGAATTTACTTCGGGATCAATACCTTCGACAAAATATTCCCGGGGAATTCCTATTTTCCAGCCTTTAATATCTCGCCTCACATATTGCCGATAATCCGGCACTTCCGCGGCGACGGAAGTCGACTCTTTCGGATCGTAACCAGCCAGAACATTCATCATGATGGCACAATCTTCCACATCTTTAGTAAAAGGGCCGATTTGATCGAGCGACGAAGCAAAAGCAATCAGACCAAAACGCGACACTCGGCCATAAGTCGGTTTGAGTCCGACAATACCGCAAAGCGCCGCGGGCTGACGGATAGAGCCGCCGGTATCGGAGCCGATGGAAGCAATGCATTCATCGGCGGCAACTGCTGCTGCCGATCCGCCGCTCGAACCGCCGGGGATTCTTGCCAAATCCCACGGATTTCTGGTTGGACCGAAATGCGAGGTTTCCGTGGAAGAACCCATGGCAAATTCATCCATATTGGCCTTACCGACAAACACGGCGCCGGCATCCCGGAGCTTTTCCACAACTGTGGCATCATAAGGAGGAACGAAATTATGCAAAATATGCGAGCCGCAGGTTGTGGTGATTCCTTTGGTGCAGACAATATCTTTTAGGGCTATAGGAATGCCGGTTAAGGCTTTAATGTCGCCTTTTTTAATATCTTTGTCGGCTTTGTCAGCCGCAGACATGGCTTCGTCTTTCATCAGCCGGATATATGAGTGCACCCGCTTTTCCACAGTGCCGATTCTTTGAAATACGGACTGGATAACCTGCGCTGCCGATGTTTTGCCTTCTTTTATTTTTTCCTGTAATTCGTGAATGGTTAACTCATGTAATTCCATAAATGCCTTAAATCACCAATAAATGCTTAAAGAATATCGTAGGACGGCGCGTCGTCAGTCGATTACTTTCGGTGCCCATTGTTTTTAATCTATTACTTTCGGCACGCGGAAAAACTCCCCACGAGCATCCGGCGCATTGGCCAGCGACTTTTCCGTTCCGATGGAATCCACTATATTATCTTCGCGAAATGCGTTAGTCACGGCGATAGCGTGGCTCATCGGTTCCACACCCTTGGTGTCCAATTCATTGAGCTTGTCTATGTAGAGCAAAATATCGTTGAGTTGTGCGGTAAACTTTATCTTTTTCCTTTTCCGTTATTTCCAGGCGGGCTAAATGTGCCACATATTCCACTTCCTGCGAGCTTAGTTTCAACGTGAGTCCTCCCTAAAACACTTTCCAGTATGGATTAATTCTCGATATGACCTGTTTGATGATTTGGTTGGTATCTTCATCGGCTTCCCGTTCTAAAGAAGAAAGTTTCTCTTGCGAAATGTGCGTTTCATCCAGCATCTCTTCCAAAACAGCCTTCACCGACTTGGTCAGACCTACGATGTGATATCCGCCCTCCAACACGGCCACTAAGCGCCCACAGCAACAGGAATCGGCTATCGTGAGCAAAATACGCGTTAGAGCGGCAAACCCTTCCGGCGTTACGCGCATGCTGCCCAGGGGATCCTGAAAATAAATATCAAAGCCCGCAGATAAAAGAACGATTTCAGGATTGAATTCGAGCACAACCGGCTCTAAAACTTTACGGAATATTTTAACATAGTCGGCATCTCCGGCGCCGCCGCTTATTGGGACATTAACCGTATAACCTTCTCCCTTACCCCGGCCGATCTCCTGTAAACTTCCCGTTCCCGGGTAATATGGATACTGATGCGTGGAAAAATACAAAATTCGCGGATCACTGTAAAAGCTGTGCTGCGTGCCGTTGCCGTGGTGCAAATCCCAATCCACGATAAGCACTCTTTTCATGTTGTGTTTTAAGATGGCATGCATCGCCCCGATGGCAATATTATTGAAGATGCAAAACCCTGCTGCTCTGTCTTTTTCTGCATGATGGCCCGGCGGCCGCACGAAAGCAAAGGCATTATCCACATCGCCAGCGATAACACTATTAATGGCATTACAGACACCACCAACAGCCAGCTTTGCTGTCGTATATGTTTCCGGACTGGTTGCTGTATCCGGATCGAGAAATACACTACGCTCACCCGCGGTACCGGCAACATATTCAACATAGGAGGGGGTATGGATGGTTTCAATTTCTTTGTGCGTGGCTTCGCGCGGTTCAATTTCCTTGAATTTCCAGGCCATCGAGGGATTATCCAGCATTTCATAGATTGCCGCGAGTCTTTCCGGACTTTCCGGATGGCCAAATCCGGCCGAATGCTGCAAGTAACGCTGATCTTTGACAATTCCTGTTTTCCTGGACATGTGTACCTTCTTTCCTCACTATGGCCTAAAAAATTATCGGTCGTTTATCATAAATAGGCGTAAAGAGCAAAATATTTCCCCTTTCGCCGAAATCAATCTCTCGGGGCTCATGTCGTTATTTTCAGGATGACTGGACCGCGACATCTAGCGCAAAAAACATTGACAAAAACACTAATCAATATATAGACTGTTTTTTCAATTTTTTAGGAGTTAACAATCATGTTCGGCATCGGAATACAGGAGCTTATTATAATTGCAATAATTGCTCTGCTTGTTGTCGGGCCAAAAAAATTGCCGGATTTGGCCAAAACACTGGGAAAAAGTTTCAGTGAATTGCGCAAAGCCGCAGACGGAATCACCGATGACCTCAAACAAACATTGCAGAACGATGAAAAACAAAAAGATGACGGACTGAAAGATTCACTTTCATTGAAGAAGGCCGATATCGAAGAGACCAAACCGGCGCCTGCCCATAAAGAAGCAGACAAGTGATTGATTTCAAAATAAGCTTCCCTGATTCCCAACAAAAACTTAACGTATAAATTATGGAACCCAACGAAGATCACAAGATGTCCCTGACTGAACATTTAATAGAGTTGCGTAAAAGGATTTTCCGCATTTTAATTATCCTGGTTATCGGTTTTGGCGCCTGCTATTATTATAAGGATTCGATTTTCGATATAATTACCAAACCACTCACCAGAGTCCTTCCTAAAAACGGTTATCTTATTTATACGGGACTGACCGAGGCCTTTTTTGTTTATATGAAACTGGCTTTTTTTGCTTCCCTGATAATTACGAGCCCTTTCATCCTTTACCAAATATGGAAATTTATTGCGCCCGGATTACTGCCGAAGGAAAAAAAATACGTGGTCCCTTTTGTCCTTTCCTCCAGTTTGCTTTTTATCGGAGGTGTTTTATTCGGCTATTTTGTCGTCCTGCCGCCGGCCTTCGAATTTTTCGTCAGCTTTAACAATCAGTATCTGCAGGCCATGATTTCCTTTAGTGATTATCTTTCGCTCTTTGTAACCTTTTTGCTGGGCTTTGGAATATCCTTCGAACTGCCTATATTTATTTTCTTTTTGGCCAAACTGGGCATAGTCACCGCTAAGATGCTTTCCCGGCAAAGAAGATACGCTATCTTAATAATTTTTATCGTTGCCGCAATTTTAACGCCTTCACCCGATGCTTTAAGTCAGATACTGATGGCAATACCCTTGATGTTTTTGTATGAAGTGAGTATATTTGTGGCCAGATTTGCCGCAAAGAAAAAAGAAAATTCTGAAAATAAAGAGGAATAGTTGGTAAAATTATGACCATACGACGTCGTATAAAATTAAGTATCGAAAATGATGGGGAAATTAAGAAGCTTTCCACGCTTTTTGCCATTTTTCTGGGCTTAATCCTCATTATCTTATTCGTAACAGTTGGCGGAACTACTATCTACTATGCCCTGACTTTAGATCTGCCCAGCATTGATACGCTTAAAGATTACCGCCCCAGCATAGCTTCCCGAGTTTACGATGACAACAATGAGCTGATTGATGAGTTTTTCCTGGAAGATAGAAAAATAGTGAAAATAGAAGAAGTTCCGAAGATCGTCGACTATGCTTTTGTTGCCTCGGAAGACTCCCGTTTCTACCAGCATCAGGGTCTGGATATTCAAAGTATTTTTCGCGCACTGTTCAAAAATTTTGAAGCGGGGCACATCGTCCAGGGCGGAAGTACCATTACCCAGCAAGTAGCAAAGATGATGTATCTTTCACCGGAAAAAAAGTACATCCGCAAACTTAAGGAAGTGATTCTCGCTTACAAAATCGATAAGTATCTTTCCAAAGATGAAATTCTAAATTTATATTTGAATCAGATTTATCTGGGACACGGAACTTACGGAATAGAATCGGCGGCGCTCGGTTACTTTGGCAAAACTGCCAAGGAATTGACCCTGCCCGAGGCGGCGCTTTTAGCCGGTCTGCCGAAAGCACCTAATACGTATTCTCCATTTCTCTATTTTGATAAAGCAAAGCAAAGACAAGCTTACGTTCTTTCGCGCATGGTGGAAGACGGCTACATATCCAAGGAAGAAATGGAAAAAGCATATGCCGCTACGCTGCAGTTGCGGCCGATGAAACCCAAAGATAAAGTCGCAGCTTATTTTGTGGAAAATGTCCGCCGCTACGTGCAGGAAAAATACGGCGCCGACGTTTTATATAAGGAAGGTCTATCAATATATACGACTTTGAATCTGTCCGCGCAACAAGAAGCGCGTGATGCCGTGGAAAAAGGTTTGACGGAATTGGAAGACAGGCAAAAATACGAGCGCGGGCTGGTGCAGGGCGCCCTATTTAGCATGGATGTGAAAACCGGCGCTATTCGCGCGATGGTCGGAGGCCGCGACTTTAATAAGAGCGAATTCAACCGTGCGACCCAATCCCGCAGGCAGGCCGGCTCCGCTTTTAAGCCGTTGATCTATACGGCTGCATTCGACAAAGGATTGAATCCTTCGACGCGCTTTGTTGATTCTCCTATTATCATAGAAGATCCGACTGCAGAAGACGGCCTTTGGAAACCAAGAAACTTCGATGAAAAATTCTTGGGGCCTACGACCATGAGAACGGCTCTCGTTCAATCGCGAAATATTGTGACGATTAAGATTTTACAAGAAATCGGCGTTGATTACGCAGCATCTTATGCCACGAATATGGGCATTTCTTCTCCTATAACGCGGACACTATCGCTCGCACTTGGTGTATCAGGCGTAACCCTGGAGGAACTTGTAAGAGCTTATGATGTTTTGGCAAACCAGGGTAAAAAGGTAACTCCTTATTTTATTAAAAAAATTGTTGATCGCACCGGCAACGTTTTTGAAGAAACTAAACCTCAGTCCGAACAGGTTATTGATCCCCGAATAGCCTTCATGACATCTTACATTATGCGCGATGTTGTAGAAAGCGGTACCGGCAGACGAGTTAAAAGCATAGGAAGACCGGTGGCCGCAAAAACAGGAACGACGAATGATTTTCGTGACGCCTGGTTTATCGGATTTACTCCTTCCCTTATTACCGGAATTTGGGTGGGCTTCGATCAGGAAATATCTTTGGGCAAACTAGAAGTAGGTGGAAGGGCGGCGGCTCCTATTTGGTTATATTTCATGGAAAAAGTGCTGAAAAACACGCCGGTGGAAACTTTTCCCACGCCGGACGGAATCGTATTCGTAAAGGTTGACGCAAAAACGGGAAAACCGGCGAGCGAGTCGGAAAACGGCACTATTTACGAATGTTTTCTGGATAGCGCGCAGCCGAGTGAAAACTCCAAAGATTTCCTCGAAGAAAAAGAAGATTTATTCCGGTAAAAATTCGGAAAAATTACCACGGACATAAAACAGCCCTCCGCTTTGCGGGATAATTCGACCTACAAGTTTCAGCATTTTGTGACCTTTAGGTTATGCAATCTGTTTCTGAAACTTGGGTCTCATTACACTATAGTCCCACTTAGCTTCGCACGTGGGATAATTCAACTGACAGATATTACTGCACTGCGTTTGTGAAGTCCCCCCTAGAAGGAGCCGAAGGCTCTTTTCACAAACGCGACATCCCGCGACGGGATAATATCTGAGTTTCATTAGGATTGGAGTTTCACAATAAATGCCTTGACAAGAACTTTTTTTTTAGTTATTAAAGGTGCAGATATAAGAGGAATTAGATTATGTTTCTTAAAGATTTAAACTGCGGCAATAACCTAATAATTAATGTTGTTAGGGTACTCGTAGTAGTACTCAGGGGGTCTGCCGCTCTCTGTATCTTTAAGAAATAACATAAAAGATACGAACCGCGGGCCCCTAAATCCCGCGGCTTTCTTATTTTTATAGCAAAGCCGCTTTTCTTAAGAGAAATCAGCGGCTTTTTTAATTTAAGCATAAGTGCAAATTTAATCGGCAATATTGGAGTAAATAAATGAAATTAAAAGGTTCACAAATTCTGCTGAAGATGCTGGAAGAAGAAAAAGTGGATATCATTTTCGGATATCCGGGCGGGTCTGTTCTGGATATTTATGATCAACTTTATAAAAGCAAAATTAAACATGTCTTAGTTCGCCATGAACAGGGAGCGGTACATGCGGCCGACGGCTATGCCCGCGCTACCGGAAGAGTGGGAGTTTGCCTAGTAACTTCCGGTCCGGGAGCCACCAACACCGTTACCGGCATCGCGACCGCCAACATGGATTCCATACCCATCGTTGTTTTTACGGGGCAAGTGCCGACGGGATTAATCGGTAACGATGCTTTTCAGGAATCCGATATTACGGGTATAACGCGTCCCTGCACCAAACACAATTTCCTGGTGAGAAGCGTGGAAGAGCTTGCTTCCACTATCAAGGAAGCCTTTCATATCGCGCGCTCCGGGCGACCGGGCCCGGTTTTGGTGGACTTACCTAAAAACGTGATGGCGACGGAAGCTGACTATGATCCCGCCAGCATCAAGATCAGAAACTATGATGTATTTCACAAGCCGGCTCCGAAGAAAATGGCTCAGGTCTTAGAAATGCTGGCTCAGGCCAAAAAGCCTTTAATTATGACGGGCGGCGGTGTTATTCTGGGCAAAGCGGCGGCGGAGCTGACCGAACTCGCCAGACACTATCAAATTCCCGTCACCGGCACCTTGATGGGTTTGGGCTCCTTTCCGGGAACTGATCCACTGTGGCTGGGCATGCTGGGAATGCACGGCACTTTCTACGCGAATATGGCCGTCAGCCACTGCGATTTGCTCATCGCTGTGGGCGTGAGGTTTGACGACCGCGTCACCGGGACAATCGAGACTTTTGCCACCAATGCCAAAATCGTTCAAATCGATATCGATCCTTCCTCCATCAACAGAAATGTCGTCGTCGATTTGCCGATTATCGGCGAAACAAAAGCAACGCTTCAGGATATGATAAAATTTTTGGCCGAACACAACTATTCTCCGGCAGCTAAAGGGAGGAACGAATGGCTAAAACAAATTGCCGAATGGAAGGAAAAAGTTCCACTGACGTACTGTCAAAACGGCAAGGTTATCAAACCGCAGTATGTCATCGAAACGCTCCACAAATTGACTAAAGGCAATGTTATCATCACCACAGAAGTGGGTCAGAACCAGATGTGGACGGCACAATTTTTCCAGTTTGATAAACCCAACACTTTCATCACGTCCGGCGGACTGGGCACAATGGGCTACGGCCTGCCCGCGGCTATCGGCGTCAAGTGCGCATTTCCCGATAAACAGGTCGTGGATATAGCCGGCGACGGCAGCATCCAAATGAATATTCAGGAACTCGCGACTGCGGCTCAATACAAAATTTCCGTTAAGGTCGTTCTTTTGAATAACGGCTATCTGGGCATGGTGCGCCAGTGGCAGGAATTATTTTATGAAAAACGCTATTCGCATACGGATATGACTTATGCGCCGGACTTCGTGAAATTGGCTGAAGCGTACGGCATCATAGGATTGCGCGCCACAAAACCGGAAGAGGTGGAATCGATTTTACAAAAAGGGCTTTCCATCGATAAACCGGTCTTGATGGATTTTCAGGTTGCCCGTGAAGAATGCGTTTATCCTATGGTGCGCCCGGGTGAATCCATCAGTGAAATGGAGCTGGGCACCAGAGAAATGATTAATTAATAAAAAATAGAGAGAAAGGTTAATCGGCATGGAAAAGAAAGAGCACATAATCTCGATACTTGTTTACAATAAACCGGACGTGTTGGCGAGAATCGCGGGAACACTGGGCGGCAAAGGCTACAACATTGAAAGTCTCTGCGTGAACACGACCACCCAATACGAAGTATCGAAAATAGTAATGGCCACTATCGGCAATCAGGCAACTATTTCCAGAATCGAAGGTCAACTGCAAAGACTGGTCGACGTCATCCAGGTCGACGATTTGACCAATGTCGAATCTGTTCACCGCGAAATGATTCTGGTTCGCCTGAATTTGGCCGATGATAAAAAAGAACAGATAAAAAAAGCAATTGACACCTACAAATGGAAGGTAATAGCATCCAATGATGCTTTTATAATTCTGGAAATCACGGGCGATAAACCGGAAATCGATCTTGCTCTTGCCCGGCTGGAACCTCTTGGTATAACCGATATTACAAGAACCGGTATCGTGGCTTTGAACTTAAAAAGCTGATCCTTTAACAAACCAAATTCTATTTACATAAATAGCAGGGAGGTTATATGGCGAAAATTAATTTTGGCGGCGTTCAAGAAGAAGTAATCACGGCGGAAGAATTTCCTCTAAAGAAAGCGCAGCAGGTTTTGAAAAATGAAGTGGTTGCGGTGATTGGTTACGGCGTCCAAGGTCCGGCGCAGGCGCTCAACATGCGGGACAACGGAATCAATGTGATTGTGGGGCAGCGTGAAGAGAATAAAACTACATGGAACAAAGCAATCAAGGACGGGTGGGTTCCCGGCAAGACCCTGTTCCCGATTGAAGAAGCTGTCAAGCGGGGAACCATCATTCAATACTTGCTATCCGATGCCGCACAAATGATGTTGTGGCCAAAAGTCAAGGCAAATCTCAAAAAAGGCGATGCTCTTTACTTTTCACACGGCTTCTCCGTCGCTTACAAAGATCAGACCGGTGTAATTCCGCCTGATTTTGTGGATGTGATTCTGGTGGCACCCAAAGGCTCCGGAACGAGCGTTCGTAGAAATTTCCTGGACGGAAGCGGCATCAACAGCAGCTTCGCCGTTCATCAGGACGCTACCGGCCGCGCCAAAGAAAGGACATTGGCGCTGGGTATCGCTATCGGCTCCGGATTTTTGTTCCCCACGACTTTTCAAATGGAAGTATACAGCGATCTGACCGGCGAGCGCGGCGTACTGATGGGAGCGTTGGCCGGAATGATGGAGGCGCAATACAACGAATTACGCAAACACGGTCATACTCCGAGCGAAGCTTTTAATGAAACCGTGGAAGAACTGACGCAGAGCCTGATCCGTCTCGTGGCTGAAAACGGCATGGATTGGATGTACGCCAATTGCAGCACCACAGCTCAGCGCGGAGCACTGGATTGGCGACATAAATTCCGCAAGGCGGTGGAACCGGTATTTGAGGAACTTTACAAATCAGTCGCCAAGGGAAAGGAAACGGCAATAGTGCTCAAAGCCAATAGCGCCCCGGATTATAAGGAAAAACTGGAGGCTGAACTAAAAGAAATGCGCGAATCCGAAATGTGGCAGGCTGGCGCGGCTGTAAGGGCATTGAGACCAGAGAGAAGAAAAAAATGACATCTTTGTAAGAAATCTCCGGCATGCGCCGGACTTCGCATCTAAGGAGTAAATTTATGAGAAGCGATCTCATGAAAAAAGGGTTGGAGCGCGCCCCGCATCGCTCGCTTTTTAAGGCCATGGGCTATACCGATGAAGAAATAGAGCGGCCGCTAATCGGCGTCGTCAATTCCGCCAATGAAATTATTCCCGGACACATCCATCTGGATTTAATCACTCAGGATGTCAAAGCGGGAATCCGCATGGCCGGCGGCACTCCGGTGGAATTTCCGGTGATCGGAGTTTGCGACGGCATAGCAATGGGACATGCCGGCATGAAATATTCTCTCGCCAGCCGCGAGTTGATCGCCGATTCCATTGAAATCATGGCCACAGCTCATCCTTTTGACGCGCTGGTTTTCATTCCCAACTGCGATAAGATTATTCCCGGAATGCTCATGGCGGCTCTGCGCTTGAACATTCCGGCTATTTTTATCAGCGGCGGCCCGATGCTTGCGGGACAAATGGAAGGAAAAGCCGTTGACCTTATCAGCGTTTTTGAAGGCGTGGGCGCAGTTAAAGCCAAAAAAATGACCGAAGCCAGTTTGAAACAGTTGGAAGATTGCGCCTGTCCGGGTTGTGGATCGTGTTCCGGTATGTACACCGCCAATTCCATGAACTGTGTCACGGAAGCGCTCGGCCTGGGACTTCCCGGAAACGGCACGGTTCCGGCGGTCTATGCGGCGCGCCGGAGGCTCGCCAAACACGCGGGAATGAAAATTATGGAATTATTCAAAAAGAATGTGAAGCCGCGCGATATCGCGACATTGGCCGCTTTTAAGAACGCCATTGCCGTGGATATGGCGCTGGGTTGTTCCACCAATACCGTTTTGCATATTCCGGCGATCGCTCATGAAGCAGGCATTAAAATTGATTTAGATCTCTTCAATAAAATCAGCGAGAAAACACCCAACCTTTGTAAATTAAGCCCCGCCGGCCATCACCATATTCAAGATTTTGATACTGCCGGCGGTATTCAAGCGCTCATGAAAGTCATCAGTACGCTGGGCGTCTTGGATATGAAAGCTCATACCGTTACCGGTAAAAACGTGGAGACCAATTTAAAGAACGCGCACGTTTTGGACGAGGATGTTATCCGGCCGTTGAATAATCCTTATTCGTCGCAGGGCGGCATCGCCGTTTTGCGGGGCAATCTGGCGCCGGACGGAGCTGTTGTGAAGCAATCCGCCGTTTCTCCCGGTATGCAGGTGAACGAAGGAAAAGCCCGCGTATTTGATTGCGAAGACGACGCGATAAAAGCAATTCTCAAGGGAAAAATTAAATCCGGCGATATCGTTGTGATCCGCTATGAAGGTCCTAAAGGCGGGCCGGGAATGAGGGAAATGCTCTCGCCCACATCGGCCATTGT
This sequence comes from uncultured delta proteobacterium, assembly GCA_963753975.1. Lineage (GTDB taxonomy): Bacteria > Desulfobacterota > Syntrophia > Syntrophales > Smithellaceae > UBA4810. The sequence goes on along the minus strand of CAVWEH010000005.1, from coordinate 607,318 downwards.
CGGCATGGGTCTGGATAAAACGGTTGCGCTTCTTGACCGACGGCACGTTTCAGCGGCGGCACACAAGGCGCGGCTATCGGCCATATATCGCCCGAAGCGGCCGAAGGCGGCCCGATTGCGCTGGTGAAAGAAGGCGACATCATTGCCATCAATATGCCGGAAAAAACATTGACACTGAAAGTGAGCGACAAAGATCTGGAGAAGCGCAAAAAACATCTGAAATTAAGAAAACCGGCAATCACGAGCGGCTATCTGGCGCGCTATGCGAAGACTGGTGACGTCGGCGTCGACCGGGGCGATTTTTAAAGACTGATTGGGCTATCGCAAAATGCCCACCTGCGGCGTTGCGCTGCATCTCTCGTCGTTGCGGCGTACGGAAAAATACGTCTCATTCCTCAAGCCTTGCGCGCCTTGCATCTGAGCATTTTTGAAGAGCCCATTTGTTAACCAATACACTCATTAATTAATCCGACAAAAACTTGCTATCACTGATACTCGCTGGGGCTGCTGCATAAGACTCAGGCACCGTCTGGTTAATATAGCCCAAGAGATTCGAAATGTGACGGGAATGTTCCTTGCCCCTATCTATTAGGTCTGGAGCCAAATCCCAAAAAGGCTCTTGTCTTTTTTCATTCCATAGATCCCTCAGCGGACTATTGAAATCATAATAATATTGTGCAGAAGCGAGCCAGATTTCCGACAGCCATCGTGGTCCTTTTTCGTACGAAAACTTGTCGACCAGACCTTTGGGACTTTTCAGAGCCTTTTCTGAGATCTTTCTCAAAAGGGCGAGATCTTTAGTATCGAAGGCGTCTTGAAGGGCCTTCGTTGTGTTTTCAATGTCCTCTAACCATTTTTTCACATGATATTGTACTTCAAAAATAAAATGGGCCTTGGGGAGCAACTCTATCTGCCGAATCTTTCTATCCGCATCGATGCTTTGCTTCGCCAGAGTCAGTGACTTTCGATTTAGATAGGTCTGGCATGCGACCACACATAGGACAATGAAGCTGAGTACCAGTGCAACTATTGTCAGAATCGCTGAAAGATTTGCGTTGCCCATTTCCTCTATCCTTGTGCCCTAATATGGGCGTCAGCCGGAGCCCGCTCCATCGGCGATTGGCTGGAACGAATAGTTATGTGAGTATTCTCCACAGCGTCTATGGATATTTCGCCCTCACAGAATCTGCATGTCAAGACCATCCCACACAGTAGGCGAGACAATTTTGAATTTCGCTTTGTCCCCCTTGCCATTCTCGCACGTGATCTTGATTTGTACTTCATACTCACCAGGTGGCAAATATGCTTGATTGTTGGTCAAACTTCCAGACAGAGTAAAAGGCACCGCTATCCAACAGCCGTTCGCGTTTTGGCCTTGTTGCGTGAATAGGACATCCAGCCGAATCAATTCTGATCCTAGATCAATGGGCTGTGCCCCCGTCGTAAGAGCGGTGTAATCGACACCTGCCCAATGCAGCGCATATTGATCTTCAAGATTCACAGCCTGAGGGGGTCTTTTTATTATCTTTAGATTTGCGACACACCTTTTTGCAGTTTGATTACGCTTATTCCGGACGTGTAAGTTAGCAAACTTCCTTACCCAACCTGTATCCCGAAATTGGAATGTCCTTAAGTCTCTGGTCTTTTCGAACGTGAGTTCTAGTTTCGGTTTTTTGCAGAAGCTAATGAGATCCTTTATCAACAGCCAAAACAGTGATACCAACCCAGCTAATCCACCCACTTTGAAGATAACTTCCATGAACTTGCTCCAATCAATCATGGCACCCTCGCTGCATCGGGAACAATTAATATACGAACTTCATTTTTCCTAAGGCTATTACAATTCAACACTTGATCATAAACCATCTATATTCCTTATCGGCAAGCATCAACAAAAACAACATAACAACGCCAAAGCAAAAAAGAGAAAGATAATAAGGCGGTTGCGAACCAGAAGATAGATAACCTGTGTAAAATACATATGGAAAGATCGCTTATTTTTGTACGGCGTCTACGGATCGACGCATTTTTTCTAGTATCAACCCAGCCCATTAGTGTTTTTTCTTCGCCGTTAATTTTAACCATTCGTTTTCCCTCACGTCCATAGATAATAGTTCGCGCGACCCTCATTACTCCTTCGTAATGTTTCATTACCGACGAAAAACTGTCGTAAGCCTTAAGTAGAATTAAGGACAAAAGTCCAAGAGACGAACACAGAAAAAAACTAACCACAACAAGGGGAATACTTGCTTCTCGAAGCATGAAGCCTTTTTTGCTAAAAATGTTGGCAACCAGAGCAAAAACAGCACCTGATGCTGTAATAATACCCGGAACATATCGATCTCGTTTTGTTTCCACGTAACGTATATGTTCAAATGCACTTTTGTACTCTTCTAAAAGCAGATTTTTGGAAGATATGTCGGACATAATATCCCTCCTCATAAAAGCGAAATTATATAAATGCGTCAGTTCCAATCCACGAGCATCATCACCGCGCTAATCCTATTTATACTCGTATTGTAATCCAGCAGGCTCTCTCCGTAGCCGTTAGAATACTGAATGTAGAAGCTATTTTACACACCATTTATAGTATTTAAATTTTGCATGCACTTGCGTCTTCTTGCATTTCCCGTTTTCGTTTATCCAAATCAGCATATATTTTTTTCTCGCAATCCGGACAAATGCCGTGGGTGAATTCCGCTTCGGTATGTTTTTGGAGATAAGCTTCGATTTGATTCCAATAGCCTTTATCATCGCGAATTTTTTTGCAGTAAGAGCATATCGGCAATAATCCGCTTAACTGGTTGACATCGGCCAGGACATTTTGAAGTTCGGCAATAGTATCATGCAATTTTACAATCAGAGGCTCTGTAATCCTAATAAATATTAGCGTGCCGATAATAGTGGCAATAATGCCGAATAAGACGCAAATTAAGCCGGCTTTGATAAAAGGCGCCCGAACTTCGGCCATATCGACTTTGGCGACTATGCCCCAGTTCAACAGCGTCACCGGCTCGTAAGCGGCTAAGACTTTTACTCCCCTATAATCCAATCCAATCATCGTTCCTGATTGTCCGGATAGCGCCAGTTGCATCGGTTCCGCCAATTTGGATTTGAAAGGAATGGGTTGCGGAGTCTGGAAATTGCTATGACGCTGATTCAAAATAAAAACAACATTATCTCCTTGTCTCTTGGCCGGAGTGAATTCACCGGTTTGGCCAAAACCCTTATAATGTTTATGCGCATCAGTGACTTGGGTTAACGTCGCTTCGTTGACCCCCGAAGTATATGTCTTGCTATGCAAGGCATTGAATCGCGCCATCGCTTCAATCAAGCGGGCCTGACTCACGACAATGTCCTGGAGATCTTCTGCTTGTTCTTTAAATGCCGTCTGATAAAGCATTCTAAATGCGATTAGTTCGACTCCCAGAACTATTACTACCATGATTAAAATCAGCAAAATAATTCTTTTACGCGGTTTCATCGCATCTCCGGCACTGCTTCAAGATATACTGTATCAACCTTATTTTTTTGCGACAAGAATCTGCCGTACTTTTTCCAGTTCCTGCTGGTTGTCCACTTCGACAGAATCGTAAGAAGTTACGACTACTTTAATCTTGTAGCCGTATTCCAGGGTCCGAAGCATCTCGAGAGCTTCGAGCTTTTCCAGTTTTCCTTCGGGAAGTTTGGTGAAGGTATCGAGAAAATCGCGGCGGTAGGCGTAAATACCGTGATGTTTATAATAGTCGGCTTTCATCGTGCTCGCGCGCACATAGGGAATGGTTGCCCTTGAAAAATAAAGGGCAAAAAATTGGCTGTCGAAAGTAACCTTTACGGCATGGTGGTGGGTAATTTCTTCTGCGAGAATAATTTTGTAAATTAATGTGGACATGACGATTGTGAAATCATCTACAAGAGGCCGGATAACTTCATCTACCTGCACCGGCTCAAAGATCGGCTGATCACCCTGAATGTTGACAACGATTGCGTCAGAGGAAAGCTTTAATGATTTTACGGCCTCGGCAATTCTATCCGTACCGGAGCGATGCTCGACAGACGTCATTATGGCATTCCCGCCGAATTTTTTCACAGCTCTAAATATTCTGTCGTCATCGGTGGCAACTGCTACATAAGGAACAGCTTTGGCCTGGGACACGCGTTCATAGACATGCTGAATCATCGGTTTGCCGCATAGATCGGCCAGAGGCTTTCCCGGAAAGCGGCTGGATTCATAACGGGCGGGGATAATACAAACAATATCTCTTTTCATATTGAACGTCTCCGTAAAAAGTCCATATACTGCGTTGCATTGCATCCTTCGTCTTTGCGGCCTACGCCAAAGTAGGCCTCATTCCTCAGGCTTTGTGCGCCTTGTCTCTGAAGCTTTTTACGAAGTCGTTTTGAACAATATGATTGAATAAAATGCATACTATTTGTTTATGCTTTATAGGTATTCATTTTCCTAAGTATGGATCGGCCTGCTGCAAATAATTAACTACATAATCCCGCAGGGAATCTTCCAGCGTCGAAAACTCTACGGAACATCCGGCAGCTTTCAGCTTTTGCATTTGCGCCTCGGTGAAATACTGGTATTGATCGCGTAAGGATTCGGGCATTTCGATGTATTGGATATTGGGTTTGCGCCCCATTGCGGAAAATACGGCAGCAATCAAATCATTCCAGGTTCGGGCTTTGCCTGTCCCCAGGTTAAAAATGCCGTTGATATTCTTATTATTAAAAAGCCACCACATAACATCGATACAATTTTTCACATAAACAAAATCGCGCATCTGGCCGCCGTCGGGATATTCTTTCTTATAGGATTTGAAAAGCTGCACTTTCCCGGTTTCCTTAATCTGATGAAACGCTTTAAAGATTACGCTCGTCATATCTTCTTTGTGGTATTCATTGGGACCGAAAACATTGAAAAATTTGATGCCCGCAATTTTATTTTCCAGCTTATTTTTTAAAACCCACAAATCAAATAACTGCTTGGAATAGCCGTACATATTAATCGGCTTGAGCTTACCGATCTTACCGTGGTCATCGTCAAAGCCCAGTGCACCATCGCCGTAGGTGGCGGCCGAGCTCGCATAGACAAAGCGAATCCGGTGTTTTATCGCCCATTCGGCAAGCTTTCTGCTGTAGAGATAATTATTTTCCCAAAGATAGTCTGCGTCGCGTTCCGTCGTGGATGAACAGGCACCCATATGAACAATGGCGCTGGTTTCAAAAGGCACTTTATCGGCTAAGACCATATGTAGGAACTCATCTTTATGAATGTAATCGGAAAAACGCCGGTTGACCAAGTTCTTCCATTTGTCGTCGCTACCCAATCGATCAACAATGATAATATCATCAATGCCTTCCTGATTGAGACGCCAGATAAAAGCGCTGCCGATAAACCCGGCGCCGCCTGTGACAATAATCATGCGCGCTGCTCCTTTGCCGACTTAAAAATTGTTAGACTTAACTAATACTTAAAGGAATTACTGTCAATAAAGAAATTTGCCGTTGATTTTATTGAATCGAATAAGTTTTTTCATTGAGAGTAAGAACACGGCAGGGAGCATCCTCTTTAATCATCATAAAATTAATTTGCCTGCCGGTAATTCCGCCGGAGCCGCGATGCGAGAAGAAAATGTCCTGATTACACATTGTACAATATCCGGACACTTCGACATTCTTTTCGGGAACACCGCAATCCAGGATTTGCCGGCGGTTCGCCTCGGGCAAATCCAGCATCCACTTATTCGTCACAGCACAGGAAATAAAAATGATTTCCCTATTTTTCTGCCGGCGAAAAGCATCGGCAACAGTCGCATCCACTTGATAACAGCATTTGCTAATCGATGGGCCGATTGCCGCTCAAAATATTTTGCGCAGAAGAACCGTACTGATTTTGCATCAATTCCGATGACTTTGGCGCTGATTTTCAGCGCAGTGCCGCGCCAACCGGCATGAGCCACTGCAATTACTTTTTTTACCGCGGTCGACAAAAAAAACCGGTACGCAATCCGCTGTTTTGATACAAATCGCGAGATTTGTGCGGTTGGTCACGATGGCGTCATAGTTAAGTTCGCTGCGTGAGGAAAAATAGCTGCCGTGCGGCTTGATAATGAATATTTCATCGCCATGAACCTGATTGACGACTAAAAATTGTTCCAAAGGAATGGCAAAAGCCTTCGACAGACGATCCCAATTCTGCAAGACGCTCACTTCTTCATCGCCTTCATTAAAGCTTACATTGAGGCTGGCATATTCAGCCTGGGAGACTCCGCCTTGCCGCGCGCAAAAAGCGTGCATTAGAAAATCGCACTCGCTGAAAATTGGCGCCTGTAAATAAGAAATAGAATCTTTTTGGGAGATCGAAAACATTTTATCCGCTTTCTTATCTTTTCATCGGGCTTGCTTGTGTATGGAAAAGCTCGCATAAATGTGCCATATCTTCGGGCATTTCTGCGGTAAACACGACGCGCTCGCGCTTTATGGGATGAATAAAAGAAAGCTCTGCCGCGTGAAGCGCCTGCCGGTTTAACTCCTTTAAACTCGCTTTTAACTTTGGATCGCTGATGACGCGTATTTTATTTGTCGCGCTGCCGTAAACTGTATCCCCAATGACCGGATAGCCGCGATGCAGAGAGGTGGACGCGGATCTGATGCGTGCGGCCGGTTTTAATTTCTACATCCAGTAGCGTCGCGGTACCATAACGTTCGCGCACCTTCCACAAAGTAAGAGCGGATTTCCCCCGCTTACTTTTCGTGGACATTTTTTTGCGATCGGTGGAGTGCCTGCCTACAGGCAGTAAAATTTCTCCCTGATTGCCTTTCACATCCCCCCAGACGAGCACCCGGTAAGTTTTGTGTACTTCATGGTTCTCGAACTGGGCGGAAAGATGACGGTGCGCATCATCCGTTTTTGCCGCCACAATCAAACCGGAAGTTCCTTTATCCAAACGATGAACTATGCCCGGACGGATAACGCCGCCTATTCCCGAAAGATCGTGACAATGAAAAAGAAGCGCGTTGACCAGTGTATTTTCCGGATTTCCCGGTGCGGGATGTACCACCATCCCCGCAGGTTTATTCACCACGATTACGGCCTCGTCTTCATAGACAATATCGAGTGGAATATTTTGGGCGGAGGCCACAGCCTCTTTTGCCTGCTTTATTGCCAGAACTATTATATCCCCTTCTTTCAGAAGCTGGCTTGGTTTCGGTAATATACCGTTGACCAGGACATCGCCTTCTTCTACGGCATGCTTGACCTGCGAACGGGAGAGCGCCGAATTATTCTGAGCCAGAAAAACATCCAGCCTCTGGCCGCCCTGATCGCCGCCTACTGTAAAGCGGATTTCTTTCGATTGTGTCGGTGAAATTGACAATTGGACTCCGCAAAATCATGAGTTACGTTGATATCATTTGACGCAAACCTTCGATGATAAAGACAAATTCATTTTCGGCCACAGTGCGCAAATCAATGAAAATTTCATTCTTGTCCACACGGACAATGATGGGCACTTCAAGTTGTCGTAATTTTTCTTCCATGCGGCTCGCGGACATTTTTTTGTTTTTGATTCCGACTAAAACAGTAGGAATCTTCTGCGTGGGCAATGACCCTCCGCCTGCGGCGGCAAAATCATCTTTCAGGAAAAATTCCAGAGAATTGAAATCCAGCTTCTGCAATTTACTGAGCAGTTTGCGGGCGCGTTTCTTAACGGCTTCAACCGGCTCTGTTAACGCCTGTAGGGACCTTAGTTTTTTTACTGCGGCTGCCGGATTTAGGTAATGTATCAGCGTTGCTTCGAGCGCGGCTAATGTTAGTTTATCGATTCTCAGCGCGCGGCCGAGCGGATTTTTTTTGATCTTTTCCAGAATTTCTTTCCTTCCTAAAATGATGCCTGCTTGCGGACCGCCGAGAAGTTTATCGCCGCTCGCGGTAACCACATCAACTCCGCAAACTAAAACTTCGCGAATCGTGGGCTCATGCTCTAAACCGTAATTATCCAGGTCGATGACGCAACCGCTGCCCAAATCATTCATAACCGGAATGCGGCGTTTTCGCCCTAAAGCCACCAGAGATTCCATATCCGCTTCTTCGGTAAAACCGACAATGCGGAAATTGCTCGTGTGCACTTTCAGTATCAGGCCGGTTTCGGCATGAATCGCCTTTTCATAATCGCTGAGACGCGTGCGGTTGGTCGTGCCCACTTCCCGCAAACGAGCGGCGCTCTTGCGCATAATTTCCGGAATACGGAATTCGCCGCCGATCTCTATTAGTTCGCCGCGGGAAACTATGGTTTCTTTTCCCTCCGACAGAGTGTTGAGGACAAGCAAAACGGCCGCGGCGTTGTTGTTGACAATCAGGGCATCCTCGGCGCCGGTCAAGACGCAGATCAATCGGCTTACATGCTCGTAGCGCCTCCCGCGTTCACCTTTGATCAGATCAAATTCCAAATTGGAATAGCCTTTACCCACCTCCATAATTCTTTGCAGTGCTTCCGGGCAAAGAGGAGCGCGGCCAAGATTGGTATGCAGGACGACTCCGGTGGCATTGACAAGCCTGCGCAAATTATAGCGATGCAATCCTCTGATCAATTTTTCCACTTCGCGAGCGACGCTTGCCGCATCATAAGAAACCTCCACAAGTCCTTTTTTCCCCGCCTCAACAATCTTATCCCTCAAATTTTGCACAACCGTCCGGCAGGTTTCTTTGACAATATTGCGCGGCGCCAGAACATAGATATTCTGCTTTTCCAGAAGTAAAATAACTTCGTCAATTTTCGGCAATTTCTGCAACATTGCTTTTCTTCGTTTATCCATAAAAACCCATCTTGACGAAAGTTATACGATGCCCGCTTGCTTACGGCAATAAGCACGGAAGTTGTTCACGGCAATATAAAACTCTCTCATCATTATTACCCAGAGGTAGCGGCCTTTCGGCGTTAGACGCAAATGGGGCGGGAAATAGCGCAAAGCCCTGACTATTTCAAATAAAGCTATTTCCTTCCATAAGGTTTTTAGAAACTTCCCGTCATATTTTTCCTCCAACGCCGTTATATTCAATTTCGTGCTGAATAATTTCATTAAAAAATCATAGCTCATTTGGTCATGAAGATCAAAGCCGCGGGAAGCCAGAAGCGGCAAATTACCGCAATCGAGGCCGGCAATATATTCTTCAATATCAAACGTGTTGGAATAACAAACGCCTTGCAGATAGCCTATCGCGCCGCTCCCCAGACCCGCGTATTCATCGTAATCGACAACATATTCATCAATCAGAGAATTATTTTTCTTTTTCCGGGAAAAACACCAGGCCGAAGAAAAGTCGTACCTTTTCTCCATACGTCTGACTATCAGTTTATATAATTTCTGCTCTCCTCCAAAATCGACTTTCCCGATAGCCTTCTCCATTAACTTTTGCGTTATCGTCGAGACCATCAAAGGGTAGAACGTGACCTGCTCTATATTTAAATTAAGCAAAATTGACAGATCGGCATCGAGCATTTCAGCAGTCTGTCCGGGGACATTAAAAATCATGTCGGCATTTAAAGTATCAAATGATCCTTGCGTGTCTTTGAGCTTTTCCGCAATAGCCTCGCCGGCTCCATATCTTTCATAGCGCCCGATTTTTTTAAGTAAATCATCATTGAAAGTCTGCACGCCCACAGACAATCTTTGGACGCCACTTTTCTGTAAAATTTCGATATTCCTTGAAGTTAAGTGATTCGGATTTGTTTCTACCGATATTTCCCTGATGGGAAAGTACTGCTTGGCCAAACTTAATGTTTCCGCAAGTTCATCAATAAGCACCGTCGGGGTTCCGCCGCCGACATAAATTCCGCTGAATTTGTATCCCTTTTTCCGATAGATATTAATTTCGCGGCGCAGGGCTTGAAAATATTTTCGGGCCAGCTTTTCGGCGAAAGCTATCCTATGAAAAGAACAATAAGGGCAAAGTTCTTCGCAAAAAGGAATATGCAGATAAAGAAGGCGCGGTTTTTCGTCGGCGCAGCGGGGCAATGCCGGCAAGCTTCCCGCTTCAAATTTCAACGCGCGGGCAAATTCCCTTTTCGCTATTTTAGCAACGATTTGATTTATCAAAATCAACTCCGGATGGGATAAATTTATACAATCATTTAACTACTCTTTAACAATAGATATTGATATTTTGCAAGCCGCGATTACTTGAAATAAAAAAGAATAGGTGATATATGCCGCAAAAAAACAATCTCTGGTGAAGCTGCATGTCTAAAGATAAGGTTTTAACATTATGGAGTAATGAAGGAGTCAACAAGAAGGACACCGCCATCTTAAGAAAAAAATCCGTGGAAGTGCCTGTGCCGCTGGATAAGGAATCGCGTGAAATAATCCAAACTCTAATTGATTCCTTTTTAGGCAGAGATGATGCTTCCGGGCTTGCTGCTCCTCAAATCGGCATTAACAAAAGAATTTTCATTTTCCGTAATAAAGGCTTCAGCGAAGGGGGGGAAATAAAAAGTCCCGCTGATTTTGAAGTTTTGATTAATCCGCGAATTACTCAGGCGCGCGGCGAAAAAGTAACCATGGCAGAAGGTTGTTTATCCTGCCCGGAAATTCAGGTGGAGGTCGGCCGTTTTCCCGAAATTAAAGTGCGCGCCTTAAACGCCAAGGGAGAAAAAATAAGTAAAAGATATCTGGATTACGTTGCCCGCGTCATCCAACACGAACTTGATCATCTGGACGGCAAGCTAATCGTCGATTACGGAGGGAATCTCTATTATCCCAAAGACAGACAAGACTTCTTTGAAAGGCTTTTTCAAGGTTAATTAACCGATATTTTTTGATTGTGAAAGTCCAATTCTAATGAAACTCAGATATTATCCCGTCGCGGGATGTCGCGTTTGTGAAAAGAGCCTTCGGCTCCTTCCAGGGGGGACTTCACAAACGCAGTGCAGTAATATCTGTCAGTTGAATTATCCCACGTGCGAAGCTAAGTGGGACTATAGGGTAATGAAACTCAAACTTCAAAAGCGAAGCGCATAGAAGTTTGTTAGCCAAATTTTCCCATAAGCAGGGATGTAATACCCCGTAATTTGCCGCGGAATCGGTTTCCAAAACTTGCTTTGAGGTTTATACCCGTGATTAAATCTTGAAATCTCTCCCGAGTTGTAGTAGTTCTCTGGCATTAACTAAAACTTACGCAATGAAGCTATTTCCCGTAATTTAATATTCCCCGGAGAAGCTATCCCATGTTAAAAATCCAGTGCCCGCAGTGCAATAAATCTTTTGTTTGGACGGACAATATGCAGGTTCGTGACAAGTGCCCAACGCTCGATTGCACCTGGCACTATGATATTAATAATGAGCTAAAGAGAAATCTTAGCCAGCGCGAAGCGCGGGTGGAGCCAAGAACTCTGCGTTGCCCTTTTTGCCAGGGAGAAATTCCATCCAAATTTACTATTTGCCGAAATTGCCGGCAGATTGTGCTAGGCAGTAAAGCTTTCCGCAAGAGTTCCTTTTTTTTGGCGGTTTGCTTGATTCTGATTATTCTATCCCTAATTTTCAAGTACTTGGTTAAATAAAATTGAAAAAAACACCTTTGTACGAAAAGCACGTTCACCTGAATGCCAAAATAATCGATTTTGGCGGCTGGGCCATGCCCGTGCAATACACCAGTGTTATCGAAGAACACAGAGGAACGAGAAGTGCCGCAGGCCTTTTTGATATTTGCCATATGGGTGAGATCGAAGTCCAAGGTCCGCAGGCTCTTGATCTTTTGCAATTGGTATTGACGAGAAATCTAACTGATCAGAAAATAGGACAAATTAAACTCTCTGCTATGCTCAATTATGAAGGCGGTATTATCGACGACCTGACCGTTTATAAAAAGGCAAAAGATTCTTACATGCTGGTGACCAATGCCACGACCAAAGATCGTGACTGGCAATGGATAAAATCTATTCAACGGGACAAGGGATTTGATTGCAATTTGAAAGACATCAGCAATACGACAGGCAAGCTGGATTTGCAGGGTCCGCTTGCTGAGGAAATTTTGCAGACACTGACCTCCGATAATTTGCAGAATTTGCGTTTCTATCATTTTATCGAATCCCATGTAGCGGGAATACCCTCCATTATTTCCCGCAGCGGTTATAGCGGCGAAGACGGATTCGAAATTTATGCTGTCGCCGAAAAAATAGGCGATATCTGGGATAAATTCATGGCGGGAGGCGAGAGATGGGGAATGAAGCCGGCTGGATTAGGAGCGCGCGATACTCTACGCCTGGAAGCGGGCATGATGCTCAATGGCCAGGATATGTCCGAGACGGTTACTCCGTTGCAAGTACCGTACAGCTGGCTTATTTATTGGAATAAAGATTTTATCGGCGCGGCAGCGCTCAAGGCACAAAAAAGTACCGGCATTAAGAAAGAGCTCGTAGGCCTGGAAATGACCGGCCGCGGAATAGCCCGCCACGGTTACAAAGTATTCGGTAGAAATAAGGAAATCGGCGTTGTGACTTCCGGAACGTTTTCGCCCACATTAGGAAAAGCAATCGGTTTGGCGTTCATCGATATTGCTTTCAGCGCGCCGGAAACCGAAATTTCTATCGAGATCCGCGATTCAATGAGTTGCGCTAAAATAGTTAACATTCCTTTTTATAAAAGGCTTAAATAAAATTAAGGAGAAAAAACCATGTCCAAACAAAATCCAGCCGACAGAAGCTATTCGAAAGATCATGAATGGGTAAAAGACAATGGTGACGGCACTGTTATCGTCGGCATAACCGATTACGCGCAGGAGATGCTCACCGATATAGTGTTCGTCGAACTACCGCCTCTCGGAAAGAAAGTAACCAAAGGTGAGGCCGTGGCGGTTGTGGAATCCGTGAAATCCGTATCCGATGTTTACGCACCAGTGGCTGGAGAAGTTATTACTGTAAATAATAAACTGGAAGAAAATCCGTCACTCGTCAATGAAGATGCATTCGGCGAAGGCTGGATTGTAAAGATGCGCCTAGCCGATGCAGGCGAACTCAAATCTCTGCTTAACGCCGTCGATTATGAAAAACTGGTCCAAGAGGAAAACCACTAATCATGGACTACTGTCCCCACACCACTCAGGATATAACGCAAATGCAAGCGGTTATCGGAGTAACCAGTCTTGACGATTTATTTGCCGATATTCCGCCAAAATTCAGATTAAAGCAAATGCCGGATATTTCTGCCGCGTTATCCGAACAAGAGACTGTTGCCGCTATGAACGATCTTGCCCGCAAGAACCAACTCCCGCAATTCACATTAACCGGCGCCGGCGCTTATCATCATTTTATTCCCGCTGTTGTCGGCCATGTAATTTCCCGCGCTGAATTCTACACTGCTTATACTCCTTATCAGGCGGAGATCAGCCAGGGTATGCTGCAGGCGATTTACGAATATCAAACTATGATTGCCCGTTTAACCGGGACCGAAATTGCCAATGCTTCCATGTATGACGGCGCTACGGCCATGGCCGAAGCGGCCGTTCTCTCAGCAAAAATATCCAACAGAACCAAAATTATTGTTGCCTGCTCTGTGCATCCCGAATACCGCCAGGTTGTGCGGACATATTCCTGGGCTAACGGCTATACCATCGACGAAATACCGTATGCTTCATCCGGTCAAATTGATTTGGACTCTTTGCAAAACAAAATTAATGATGATGTGGCTGCAGTTTTAGTACAAAGTCCGAATTTTTTCGGTGTTATCGAGGATATTGCTCCTATCGTTAATGCCGCTCATAAAAAAGGCGCACTGCTTGTCGCCGGTTTTACCGATGGCACATCACTGGGAATTCTGCAGCCCGCAGGCGCATCAGGTGCTGACTTTGTCGTGGGGGAAGGACAGAGTTTCGGCAATCCGCTTAATTACGGCGGCCCTTATCTGGGAATTTTTGCCGCACGGGAGAATTTTATGCGCCGGATACCCGGACGTCTTGTCGGCGCAACTGTGGATAAGAACGGTAAGCGCGGTTTTGTCTTGACTCTGCAAACCCGCGAACAACACATCCGTCGGGAAAAAGCAACTTCCAATATTTGCTCCAACGAAGCTCTCTGCGCGCTGGCGGCAGGCGTATATCTTGCCGCTCTGGGAAAAAATCTCAGCAAGCTTGCGGCGCTCAATATTTATAAAGCGCAATACCTAAAGGAAAAACTCTTGAAGCTTAAAGGATGGAAGGAAGTATTCAGCGCCCCGGTTTATAATGAATTTGTTTTACGCTGTCCCCATTCCCGACTTATCAATAAAAAGCTAAAAAATGAGGGGATCATCGGCGGCTATGAATTGCAAAAAGATTATCCCGAACTCGAAAATGCTCTGCTCTTTTGCGCAACGGAAATGATATCGAAAGAACAAATTGATCGGGTGATAGATATCGTAAAATAAGAGGACTCGATCCTTATTTATCTTTGCGAGCGAGGCGAGGCAATCTCGGGTTTGAAGGGGAAAATAGATGGACTTGATTTTTGAGACGAGTAAAAAGGGGCGCAGTGCCGTAGACATCTCCACAAGCGATGTGCCTGTTCTCAACATTGAAGATGCAATAGGCAGTAAATATCTGCGTAGCGATCTCGATTTACCGGAAGTGGCTGAAGTTGATTTAGTCCGACATTACACGAATTTATCGCGACGGAATTTCGGCGTTGATCTGGGCTTCTATCCTCTGGGTTCTTGCACTATGAAATATAATCCCAAGATTAACGAGGATGTTGCCAGGCTGCCCGGCTTCACCGGCATTCATCCTTATGCTGCCAGCGAATTTGCCCAGGGTAACCTGCAATTAATCTATGAAATGCAAAAATATTTATGCAGCCTTTTCGGCATGGCGGAGTTTACCTTGCAGCCGGCAGCGGGCGCACATGGGGAACTCACCGGCATCATGATGATTAAAAAATATTTTGAAAAGAAAAATGAAAAACGCCCTCTTATCCTGATACCGGATACAGCCCATGGCACCAATCCGGCCTCCAGCGCACTCTGCGGCTTCAATACGGTAACGCTGCATTCCAACAGCGAAGGTGGAGTAGATATCGAACATTTGCAGTCTTTAATGACGGAAGATGTTGCCGCTTTGATGTTAACCAATCCCAACACGTTGGGACTATTTGAACGCAATATCGAAAAGGTCGCGCAAATCGTCCATAACAAAGGCGGTTTACTCTATGGCGACGGCGCCAATGCCAACGCTTTTTTAGGCAAAACCAGGCCGGGCGATTTAGGCTTCGATGTTATTCAACTTAATTTGCACAAAACTTTTTCCACACCGCACGGAGGAGGAGGCCCCGGCAGCGGCCCTGTGGGCGTAATCGCCAAGCTTGCTGACTATCTGCCCATACCGCGCATTGTAAAGAATAAAGAGGAATACAACTGGTCGGATAAATTCCCGGATACCATCGGCCGCCTGCGCTCTTTTTACGGTAATTTCAATGTGATTGTGAAAGCCTATGCTTATATTCGCTCCTTGGGCACTCGAGGTTTAATGCGCGCCACAGAAATGGCCGTGCTCAACGCCAACTACATCAAAGAAAAGTTAAAGCCCTATTTTGATTTGCCTTATGATCGTGTCTGTATGCATGAGTGCGTTTTTTCCGGCAAAAGACAGGTTGCCGAAAGCGGAGTGCATACTACGGATATTGCCAAAAGGCTGATTGACTACGGCTATCATCCTCCGACTATTTATTTTCCTTTAATTGTTCCGGAAGCGATTATGATTGAACCTACAGAAACGGAAAGTAAAGAAACTCTCGATGCCTTCTGCGACGCTATGATTGCCATCGCGGCAGAAGCCGAGGAAAATCCTGATTGTGTAAAAAATGCGCCGCTGACGACACCGGTGAGCAGGCTCGATGAAGTGCTTGCCGCGCGTAAACCCGATGTTTGTTGGAAAAAACCCGGTTGATTTTTTTATGAACGAATTGCAACCAAGAGAACAAATCCTGCGCAAACCTGCCTGGCTCAAAGTGCGCCCCCCTTTCACTGATGAATGCCGTAGCGTTAAATCAACTCTCTCCGAGCTTCAATTACACACCGTTTGCCAGGAGGCGTCCTGCCCCAACATGGCGGAATGCTTCCAAAATGGCACGGCTACATTTTTAATTATGGGCAATATTTGCACGCGGTATTGCCTTTATTGTAACGTTCTGCACGGTAGCCCGCAACCTATTGATGAAAGTGAAACAGAGCACTTGTTTACCGCTGTGCAGAAAATGGCTTTAAAATACATTGTCGTAACTTCGGTAACTCGCGACGATTTGCCCGATGGCGGTGCTCAAATCTTTGCCGATTGCATAGGTATCTTGCGTAAAGCGCTTCCCCATTGCAAGATTGAAGTGTTGATTCCCGATTTTCAGGGTCAATCCTCGGCGCTGGAAAAAGTCATTGCCGCTAAGCCCGACGTCATCAACCACAACATGGAAGTTGTCAAACCTTTATTTTCACAACTGAGGCCGCAGGGCAGTTACAATCTTTCGCTGGAATTGCTCTCACAAATAGCGAAGTCATCAACAGCAATTTCCAAAAGCGGTTTTATGATTGGTTTTGGTGAAAAACGCGAAGAGATTTTACAACTGATTGATGATTTGGTTTCTGTATCCTGCGCACGTTTGACTATCGGACAGTATCAGCAGCCGACGTTAAGGCATTGGCCGGTTGTTAAATATTACCACCCGGAGGAGTTTGCCGAATTAAAAGAAATAGCTTATAAAAAAGGCTTTCGGTATGTGGAAGCAGGACCATTAGTTCGTAGTTCTTATCATGCCGCGCAAGCATGCTCGTAGGGAGTAAATATGGCTGAACAATATGATTTAATTGTCATTGGCGGAGGACCGGGGGGGCTAGCCGCGGCTGAACTTGCCGCAGCAAGCAAAAAACGAGTTCTCATTATCGAAAAGAACGGTTGGGGCGGCACCTGTACCAATCGCGGCTGCATTCCCACCAAGGCCCTTCTTGTCTGCAGTAAGTTTTACGCCGATTTAAAAAAACTAAAACGCATTGGAATTAATATCGTTGATGCATCAATCGATTTTGCCGCCATCAAAAGACATCAACAGCAAATTGTCAAGATAGCGGCGCTTGGCGCCCATAAAGTGCTCGTCGATGCCCCAGTGGAAACCAAACAAGGCACGGGCGAAATCGTCTCCCCTCAGGAAGTGCAATACCGGGATCAACAAGACAACTCTAAAATCATTACGGCAAAAAACATCGTTATTGCCTGGGGTTCTGAACCGCAAATGCTGCCGGAAATAAATTTGTCCGAACGCATTTTAACATCGGATGGTCTGCTTAATCTGAATATTCTTCCCACCAGCATAATCATTGTCGGCGGTAGCGTAATCGGTGTAGAATTTGCCACTTTTTTCGCCGAATTGGGTGTAAAAGTAATCTTACTTGAACTATTAGACAGAATCCTACCCTTTGAAGACCAGGAAGCGGTCGATTTGCTTCGGCAGGAACTGATCCGTTTAGGTGTCGATATCCACACATCAACGAAACTCGAAAAGCTAAATGATACGGGCAATGGAGTTGTCATGCGGGCTCAAAAAATTGGCAAAGAATTTGAGATGGCCACCGATTACGTTTTGCTTTGCACCGGCAGAAAGCCGCTGCTGGATACGGCGCAATTGGATAAGTTGGGAATTGAATATGCCAAAGCGGGTATAAAGGTTGATCAAAATATGATGACGAATGTAGCAGGTATTTACGCGGTAGGCGATGTCACCGGCGGCTTGATGCTGGCACATCGGGCGACCGAGCAGGGTAAAGTTGCAGCTGGACATATTTGTGAATCAAACACAATTGTTTACAATGAAAATTGTATTCCATCTGTTGTTTATAGTCATCCGCAAATCGCCCGCGTTGGTTATAATCAAAAACAGGCGGCAAACGAAGGATTAGTCGTGGAGATCGTCAAATCTAATTACAGCGTCAACATCATCGCCCGCACCGAACTGATGGGGCAGGGATTTGTCAAGGCCATCTTCCACGAAGATAAAATTATTGGTGCAACCATTGTCGGCGAAGAAGCCGCGGAACTCATCGCGCCTCTAAGTCTTGCTGTAGCTAATTCCCTTACTAAAAAACAATTGCAACCGTGGATTATTCCCCATCCGACGCTCAGTGAAATATTTGTGCCGCTAATTGGATAAATGCCGAGTCATATTCGGGCGGCTACATTTGTGGCTTAATTATAAAAATGATCACCTTATTAAAGTAAGGAGAATAGCATGAAGAGAATAAATTACACACGAGTCACACCGACCCACTTTAATAATGACCAGGCTAAGGGCGTTGCCGGCCGCGTGGTAATCGGCGAAAAAGACGGCGCGAATAATTTCTGCATGCATATTAATGAAGAACATCAAATTCAAAATACCGGCAGTAAATCTATTGATTCTGGCGTGTCTCTTCTCCTTGATAGCTCCGAAATTATGATGCCCCGGGGTACTAAATGTTCAACAAAATATTCTTGCTTCGGCGATTGAGGCGGCAGACACGATGCGTGATTTACAGACAAACAGACAACTGAAAGGAGAAACCGATGGATCTCAAGCCGCTTTTTGAACCAAAGACGATGGCGGTGTTCGGCGTCTCGGCAAGCAATTACCAACATCCTGCCAACCAAATATTCAGCAAGAATCAACATCGTTATCCGGTGAAGGTATACGGAATTAATCCCGGCCGGGAAATAATCGGCGGACAGAAAATATACCATAGTCTGGCGGATATTCCCGAGAAAATTGACCTGGCAATTATCGCCGTCAGGGCCGACATCGTACCCGATGTGTTATCCGAATGCATCAAGGCAAATGTCCGTTCCGCCGTAATCATCTCCGGGGGCTTCAAGGAAACAGGCAGAGGGGATCTGCAAGAAAGAATCGTTGCTATAGCCCGGGAAGCATCATTCCCTTTCATCGGTCCCAATTGTCTGGGAATCTGCGTTCCCGACCACATGGACACGTTCTTCCTCCCCGCAGAACGCATGGTAAAACCCCTCAAGGGGAATATTTCGTTTGTTAGCCAAAGCGGCGGCATTCTCGTGGATCAAATGATAAAATTTACGACTGACGGCGTCGGATTTGCAAAAGCAGTCAGCATCGGAAATAAGGCGTTCATCGGCGAAATTGAGCTTCTCGATTACTTCAGGGCTGACCCGTCCACGAACGTGATTGCTTTCTACATTGAAGGGTTCGGAGAAAACGAAGGCAGGAATTTTGTTCTTAAAGCCGAAAAGTGCGGCAAGCCCATTGTCGCAATCAAGTCGGGCAAAAGCCAAGTCGGGAGCCGGGCTGTCGCCAGTCATACGGCATCTCTCGCGGGAGATTATGACAGCTTTTCGGCCGCCCTTTCCCAGCACGGGATCATCGAAGCCACGAGTGAAAGGGAACTCGTTTCTTTCTGTGAATCTCTGAGTGAATACCCGACCAAACATATAGAAGGAAGTGTGGGGATTATTACGGTAAGCGGGGGTCACGGCGCGATGGTCGTTGACGCCTGCGCCTCGTATGGAATTACCGTACCAGTTTTACCTAAAGACAAGCAGGAGGAAATCCGTAAAGGTTTAAATCCTAGTGCGCGCGCAATTGCCGCGCTCAGTAATCCCATCGACCTGACGGGAAGCGGCGTGGATGATGATTTCGTTATGACCACCCGAACGCTC
Organism: uncultured delta proteobacterium; assembly: GCA_963753975.1. Lineage (GTDB taxonomy): Bacteria > Desulfobacterota > Syntrophia > Syntrophales > Smithellaceae > UBA4810. The sequence continues at coordinate 587,646 of CAVWEH010000005.1, read as the reverse complement.
TTGGCTATGGATGATATGGACAGTATTATCGTATTGCTGCTTCCCTATATCCCCGGAATCACCTCTGACCTTGGCGCCAAACTGAGCCTAATCGCCCGAGAATATGGAAAACCGCTGATTGCCTATGTGCCCAACGTAGAGAAATATGAAATGCTGATCGAGGGATTCGAATTAAACGGCGTTGCTGTTTCACCTTCTATTGAGGGTGCAGTGTTGATGATTGAGGCCTTAAGGAGGAATAAGCCATGACCAATTTTAATCCCCAAATAATCCGGATCATGGAAGCATCCCGCAAGTACGGATGGATTCTCGAATCCGATGCTAAGCTGATTTTCTCTCTTTTGGGGTTTGCCGTTCCCAGGTTTACGGTAGCAAAAACTCTGGATGACGCCCTCCAATTTGCTAACAAAATAGGCTATCCTGTGGTGGCCAAAATAGTTTCTCCCCTCATCCTGCACAAGTCGGATGCGGGAGGTGTCATTGTAGGAATAGCCGATGATAAAGGTATGGCAAAGGCCTTCCAGCGCTTGAGTTCGTTGAATGGATTTGTTGGTGTTCTTGTTGAGGGGATGATATCCGGCATTGAGCTTATCATAGGGGCAAAAATTGATTTTCAATTTGGCCCGATGGTCCTCATGGGCATAGGTGGAACCAGCGTAGAAATCTATCGTGATGTCATCCTGAAAATGGCTCCTCTTTCCCGACAAGATGGTTTGACCATGATTCGATCTCTGAAAGGATACAAACTTTTGGACGGATACCGAGGCGCCGAACCGGTAGACACAGAAAAACTAGCCGATATCCTCGTCAATTTTTCCAGCTTGGTCATGACCCTGAAAAACGACATTGAATCCATCGACATCAACCCCTTGCTGTGCTCCGCTGATCGGTGCGTCGTGGCCGACGCCCGCATTATTTTAAAAACATATGCTAGCCTTAGCCATTAGCAAAGGGTTTTTGTCAAAAGCGGGATCAATTATACTAGTGCACAAATTCTTTAATATCAATTCTCTGCGGTCCGTATTTATTGACCGCAGCATTATTATCGGGGTAACCCAGAGAAATGCCGATAGCAATTTTTGTATTATCGGAAATGCCCAGGTGTTTACGGACGATATCGGGATAAGCTGAGAGCATTGCCTGCGGGCTACCGCCTAACCCTTCGGCATACAACGCCAGTAGAAAGCCGTGCACAAAAAGCCCCCAAATCAAACATCGACCAGGAAGTAGAAGATTTATCCGAACCAATGAAGGCGACACAGGGCGCGCCAAAAAACTGGAAATTACGTAAATAACCGGCCCTGATTTTTACCTGATCATCAGAGTCTATTCCCAATGCCGCAAAACGCCGCAAGCGATGAGTTGTTGATCTTTTTTCCGGGGCCTGCGGCCAAGCAGTGGGAAAAGGGAAATCAGGCCGCCGCCGCTGATTCTCTTGGGCTATCTTCAATAAATCCGCGGAGAGTTCATCTTTCTTTTTCCCCATGACAATAAATACCTGCCACGGCTGAGTATTCATGCAGGAAGGGCCATGCGATGCCGCTTGCAAAATTTTTTCCAATAAACCTTTATCCACCGGCTTAACCAAAAAAACCCGCATACTTACCCTACCTTCTAAAACTTTAAAAAAATCCATATCTGTCTCCTTCTTTTAATTTATATTCCCACGCTGCTTTGCTTGCGGCAATGACGGCTATTTTTTCACAGCAAGATACTTGTTTTATTTGTCCAACAGCGACTTTATATATTTTGCTGCGCTTTCGCCCGCTATATGCCCTGTCGAAAAAGCCGCCTGCAAATTATAGCCTCCGGTATCGGCATCAATATCCATTACTTCGCCGCAAAAATACAGCCCCGGAACTTTTCTGGAAGCCATTGTCCGCGGATCGATTTCATCAAGTGATACTCCCCCTGCCGTCACTATGGCTTTTGTGAGCGGCAGAGGCGCTTTGACGTTGAAGCGCAGGGCTTTGAGCAGTTCAATAACTTTTTCTCTTTCCAGGGCGGAAATCTGATGCGCCCGCTTTTCTGTACCAATGCCAGCTAGCTCTACAAAGGGATCGATCATCTTCGCGGGCAGATATTCTTTAACGATGCCGGTAATTTTTCTTTTACCGGATTTGTCCAGATCACGCTGTAGGCGCTTACGTAATTGTTCCGCGGTCAACGACGGTTTTAAATCTATCAATACGGATACAGGACCATTTTCCAGGGCTTCTACAACGGCGAGGCTCATCAGCAATATAATTGGGCCGCCTAGACCAAAATGCGTAAAGAGCATCTCCCCAAAGCGACTTTCGATAACCGGCGGACGAGGTAATTTTTTTTCCCCCCGACCATAGTTGCAGTGAGGAGTAAGCGCAGCATCGATGGAAGAGGCTTCCCCCTGAAAGGCGGTGGCGCGGACATTACGTAGGCTGACACCCTGCATCGATTCGGTCAGTTTCTGCTCCTGAACGACGAGCGGCACCAGTGCCGGTTTGAGTTTCACAATGTTGTGCCCCAATTTTCTGCTCATTTTATAGCCATCACCGGTAGAGCCGGTTTCCGGCCAGGAGGCGCCGCCTGAAGCCATGATAACCGCAGAAGAGCGGTAAGCTCCGTTTCGAGTTTGGACAAGGTAAGTGCCGTTATCCTGAAAATCGATCGCGGTTACCTGCATATTTAATTTGATCTGGACTTTGCCTGCAGCCAGATATTTTTTAAATACTCTCACCACATCATGGGCATCATCGGAGACAGGAAAGATTCTTCCGCCTCGTTCCACTTTTGTCGGGAGCCCTTGGCACTCAAAAAAGTCCAGCAACTCAGGTCGGAAAAACCGATTAAAGGCACTGTAAAGAAAACGGCCGTTAATTCCATACATAGCAATGAAATCTTTTAACTCGGCGGAATTTGTTAAATTGCAGCGAGTTTTACCGCTAACTAGAATTTTTTTGCCAATGCCATCGGTTTTTTCCAGAACTAAAACTTTTGCTCCCAACTTGCCGGCGCGGCCTGCGGCCATGAGACCTGCCGCGCCGCCGCCGATAATTATAATATCAGCATCTATTTTCTCATCGGTTCTCATCAAATTGCTCACTCGCCTTTAAAATTTGCGTAGCACGAAAGAGTTGAGCCGGTCAATCATAGAAATGAACCGGCCTTATCTTGTTATATCAGCGAGCTTATGCTAAAGCTTGAGTGTTTTCGAAGGCAAAAAAAGGAGCGATTAACTTTGCAAGTACCGACGAATTTAATAACTCTTACAACCCGAATATTTTTTCAGGTTCGACCCATCACTCATCAGTGTCTACAGGGCTGGAAAAATATTGCCCAAAGGATTCCGGATCCGGAATTACGCCGTCAGGCGCAACTAAGTATTTCCACTAAAACCTTTCACTGTGAAGGAGGTTCGATTTACGGACTTTTGGCGGGCGCCCGATACAAAGAAGCCATTAAATTTATTGTTGCGTACCAAACGATCAGCGATTATCTGGATAATCTTTGTGACCGAAGCACCTCGCTCGATCCCGACGATTTTCGCGCTTTGCATGAAGCTATGCTGCAAGCCCTGACTCCGGATGCCAAGTCATCATCTTATTACCGGTTCCGACAGGAGCGTGATGACGGCGGCTACCTGGCGGCGTTGGTGCAGACCTGTAGGGATATATTGCGAAACTTACCTAATTATAGAATTGCCGCCTCAACCGTACTCGAACTGGCCGGCTTCTATTGTGATTTGCAAGTCTACAAGCATGTAAAAAGCGAGGAGCGCCTGCCCAGGCTTCAGGCATGGTTTGATCAAAACAAAAGCCGGCTACCCGAAATGACCTGGTACGAATTCGCAGCTTGCGCCGGTTCTACCTTAGGAATTTTCGGCATTGTTTCCCTTTTGTTTAATCCCGATACATCCTCTAAGCTTATTTCTAAAATCAAACAAGCTTACTTCCCCTGGGTTCAGGGACTGCATATTCTTTTGGATTATTTGATTGATCAGGAAGAAGATCGCCGAGGTCATGATTTGAATTTTTGTTTTTATTATCCGGATAGCGAACTTCTGGCTAAAAGGCTAATTTATTTCTACCGGCAAGCACAGCAGAGTATTGCCAGTTTACCTTACCCTGAATTTCACCGCTTGATTAACCGAGGTCTGTTGAGTATTTATCTTTCCGATAACAAAGTCTCACAGCAAAGAGAAGTTCGTAAGATTTCACGGAAACTGCTGAGTATCGGCGGAGCAAAAGCTATTTTCTTTTATCTTCATTGCTGGATTTACCGGCGCCTTCCTTAACGGCTAGACGGTTTTCAAACATTATGCCTATAATCAAGAACGACTCGGATAATTTTTAATAATTTTGAAGAATTATTCTCCACTATTGGGGAGTTATTCCTCACTTCTTAACTGCACAACTCCAACCATACTCTTCACCAGGAAAATATTATCCATTATTTCAACTATATAGACATTATTAGCTTATAGCCCTTTCTTGGCATGTTAGTTGCTGTTAAGCCATTGTGAAATATTGCGGAGGTTGTTCATTATGAAAAAAGCCTTATGGTATGTAGCTGGCGGGTTCTTTCTTTTGTCGGCTTTTGCTATTGCCGCCGATAAGACAATTTCCGAAACTATAAAGGCCGATGCGGTAAGAACAAATACCGTAAAAGCAGCCAAAATGAACGCCACGGGAAAAGTTATCGAAATTTCCGACGATTCTATTAAGATTGAACGCACAGTACGAGGCAATGCAGAAGTAATGCAATTTGCCTTGGAGAACCCAACTGAAAATATTACTGTAAACGATACTGTAAAAATAGCCTATATTAATCAAGGCGGTAAATTAGTCGCTGCCAGAGTGGCAAAAGTCAACTCGAAGAAAAAAGAAGTTAAACCGGTCGGGGAGAAATCCACGTCGGCGAACAAATCGGGGTATTGAGGTATTTATCCGGATTAATTTGAGGTCCCTTAATTTTTAAGGGTGGTATTAAATAAAACATAATTTAAGAAGGAGGATTTAAGATGAAACGTTTAGTATTGTTTGTTGTTGCATTGGTTTTCGCATTTTGCACCACAGCTATGGCAGCTGAAAAACCGATGGCCGCTGGAACAGCCGCACCCGCGAAAAAGGAGAGAATGAAAGCATGAAGAAAATGAAGAAAATGAAGAAAGAAAAGAAGGAAATGAAGGCCGAGAAGAAAGCCGGTAAGGTAGAGAAAGAAGAAAACCTTCCTGCAGGTACTCCAGGCGCTCCAGCTGTAAAATAAGTTTATTAAGAACTTTATTTACCCGAAAGAAGGGACAGGTAAAAACCTGTCCCTTCTTTTTTGCCTAACGCTAGTTAATTTTTTATCTTTCTGATATATATCACACAATATGTTTAAAAAGACATGCGATCGGATAATTGCTTATAATAAAAATCTTACCGTACGCTTAAGATTGATCATCCTGACGGTTGTCGGCCTTGCTTTAACTATGGCCATTTGGGGCTTTATTCAGCTTACCGCTCTGGATAGAATATTGGTCGACGAACAGGCAAAAAGGCTGGAAGGCGTAGCCGACACAATCAGCACCTTTTATCAATTTTTCCCGACAAAACGGGGCCTGTTGGCCCTTGATTCAGCTCTTAAAGACTTCATTCAATCCGATGTGCGCCTCGCAAGAATCGATATCTTTGACACCAGTCACGGCAATGTTGATTACGTGGCCGGCGCCAGCCGGCTTCAATATGAATGGCCGGATAATATTGTTGCTGCCACCAGCGCAAAAGGCAAGGTGCGTTATGTCAAGATCTCTACAGAAAGTGGTCCGACCATCGGTTTGTTGTATCCTGTTTTAGGCGATACAAAAGATTCGCACATTGTTGTCGGTATCATCGGCTTTTCGCGAGCTAATGTCGAAATTATGAACCGCGCCCAACAATTGCTGCTTGTTAGTACAGCCGGATTACTACTGTTCATCCTGTTGGTACTGGGATTAAGTTACGGCTGGATTATCGACAGACCAATGTCGTTAATTATTCAGACAATCGATGATTTCCAAAAAGGACAATATGTAAAGCGCATTCCCATGATGCGCCGGGATGAATGGGGGCAACTGGCCGAACACTTCAACACCATGGCTAATGAAATTCAGCAAGTGATGGCCAGAAATCTCGATTTAACGAGGCACCTGGAAGATCGGGTTCGTGAAGAAACGGGTAAAGTGGTTCAATTACAAAAACAAGTGGATGTCTTACAGCAATTAACCGCTTTAGGCCATTTAACCGCAAATCTTGCTCACGATTTAGGAACACCGATACATTCCATCGGAGGGTTGGCAAAGCTTCTGCTGGAAAAAGAAGGCTGCCCGGCGGACATCGCCCATAAATTAAAACTGATCGTTCAGCAAACTCAGAGACTCGATGACGTTATTCAAAATATCCGCAAGGCCACACGTCTTCCCGACCCTCATTTTGAAGTGCTTACCGTTCAGCAAATTCTAAGTGATACAGTTCCCCTCGTCGAACCCCTCGTGAAAAAAAATAATGCGGAAATAAGCGTGCATGTAGATAATGTAGTCCAACCCGTGTATGTAGACCGTTACCGTATTCAAACCGCTCTGATGAATATCATTCAAAATGCCCTGGAAGCAATGCCTCAAGGAGGAAAAATAACTATATCCGCCCAAAATGATTCTCAAAATGGTTTTGTGGCCATGACAATAAATGATACGGGCACCGGAATGCCGCAGGAAACGATGGAAAAGGCTCGCGAACCATTCTTTAGCACAAGACAGGACGGCAGTTTGCGTGGTCTGGGCCTGGCGATCGTGAACGATATTATTAAAGCCCACGGCGGCAAAATGGAAATGAGAAGTGCGTTGAATCGGGGAACGGCAATTATTCTTTACCTGCCCATATACAAAGATAAAGATCTTAATATGTAAAAAGCGTAAAGGGATAGTCTATCGTCCGGAGTACAATCGGATTTCCGCGGATTTTAATGTTTGGCAGAAGACTTTCTACCGGGAGAAATTTTTTCGTCTAATAAGCCATAACGGCGAATTTTCAGACGCAATGTTTTGCGGTCAATACCCAGAAGTTGCGCTGTTTTGGATTGATTCCAGGAAGTCGATTTCAGTGTTTGCAGAATTTTATCCCTTTCCGCAGTTTCCAGCGGTGAAATATCGAGCAGAATCAACTTCCTCTTTATTTTCTTTTTGTTGTGGAAAACGCTCCGGCAAATTTTCCGGTAAGATCACCACAAAAGGTGAAAGAAGAAGTGTTTGCTGCAAAACATTTTCCATTTCCCGCACATTGCCCGGCCAGTTATACGCCATCAAGTAATTCCATAGCCTCCACAGAAATACGCACATTAGGGATAACCGAATTTCTTCAACATTGATTCAATAAGCAAAGGAATATCTTCCGTATGCTCCCGCAAAGGCGGAATACGCAAACGCACAATAAACCGGTACATAACAAATCCAGGCGAAAATGGCCGAGGCGTACTTCTTCGTCAATATTTTTATTAGCTGCCGCCACTACGCGAACAGCAGCATGGCGCACCTCGTGACCGCCGATTCTTCTGACTTCGCCGTCCTGCATGAAACCGCAAAAACTTTCCTTGCAGAGCTGTGGACATTTCCGTGATTTCATCGAGAAAAATTGTTCCGCCCTGCGCCGATTCCAATAATCCTACATGCTGATGATCAGCTCCGGTAAACGATCCTTTTTCATAGCCGAAAAGCTCTGATTCCAGTAAATTATCGGGAATAGCTCCGCAATGGACGACAACAAACTGTTTATCGCGGCGCGATGACATATTATGCAAAGACCGGGCGGTTAATTCTTTGCCCGTTCCGCTTTCACCTTCAATTAAAACACTGGCCGGTGCATCCGCGACACGGGCAATCTGTTTATAAAATTCCACCATTGCCGCGGACGAACCGATTAATTTCGGTTCCTCGCTTGCTTCCGGCAAATCCAATTTCAAGCGCCGTTCCCGCAATTCCCTTACTTCCAGAACCTTTTTCACAATAGCCCGGCAATCATCCGGAGAAAATGGTTTGCTGATATAATCCCAGGCACCCAGACTTATTGCTTCCATTGTGGTTTCCAGAGATCCATAGGCCGTCATAAGAATAACCGGCAAATTCGGCCATTTTTTGTGCACTTGACTCAAGAACTGCAAACCGTCCATTTCGGGCATGCGAATATCAGACATAAGCAGATCATACCGGGAAAGATCCTGCTTCAAGGCTTCCTGGGCGGATGTATAGGCTTTTACTTCATAACCATCAAGCGAAAGAGCTTCCTGCAGAAACTCACAGGCGACGGCGTCATCATCAATTACTAAAATACGGGCTTTCATAAAATTACCTTATAAGATTATTTAGGTTTTAGCTTTAATGCAGGGAATTCGTCAATGAAAATCTAATACCGGGAATAAATATCAAGAATGCCCTTTTAGGGCATAATAGGAACGGCTATATAAATAGCGGGAGGATTATTAAGGCAGGGCCGCAATAAAAAATCCGGCTAGCTTTCTGCTGCCCAATGCATCTTTGGCAACAATATTGCACTTAATTCTTTTTTCGCCGTTTTCTTCATATTTTTTGACTATCTTGCCGCTGACCGTGATTGTCGCTCTATCTGTCGTATGTTCCATATCATTCAAATCGGCCGGTTCCGTCATGCTCAGGAAACGGGCATTGAATGAACGCAAATTTCTTTGATCAATCCAGGAAGTGATGGCTTCACCGGCAATACCCATAATCAGCATACCATGGGCGATAACATTATCCAGTCCGATCATTTTGATAAAGGATTCATCGTGATGCAGCGGATTAAAATCACCGGAAGCTCCTGCATAACGAATCAAATGTGTCCTGGTAATGGGAACGGAAGTGTAAGCGGGAATGGTATCGCCAACTTTGACATCGTCGTATGTAGCGGCCATAGTTGTTTTCCTATCTTTCCATCATTGTTGAACGGACCTTAGCCACCAATTCGCCCCGCTGATTTGTAATTACCGTTTCCAGTACGGTAACATCCACAAACCTGCCCAGCCTGTCTCTTTTTCCCCTTTCGAACATATCCACCACTTTCATTTTGCGGGTAATGACATCGCCCTCATAAATATTACCGAGATATTCGTACTCTTCTTCACTGTGCAAAAGCTTACCTAAATCAATGCCCAGGGCTTTAACTATGCCCATCAAACCTTCACCAGTCCAAAAAAAGAAGCTGGTCATAAAAGTCGGCGGCACCGGTATTCCTTGGTAGCCTGCTTTTTTTGCGGCTTCTTCATCGTAGTAAATGGGATTGATTTGCGCTTTGTCATCTTTAAGACCTACGGCAACGGCAAACTCGGCAATTTTACTTTTTTCCACCGTCAGTGTGTAGGCGGGAAATTCCATCCCTAGTTTTGACCTGTCAGCCATAATAATTCCTTGAAATAAATACTGTTATTCATATCATATTCTCCAAAGAATGCCACAAATAATTTAAAATTCGTAGAGATAAAAAGGTCGTCTTGAATCGTTGAGCTCTGCATACGCCACGGTCATTCATTGGTCTTCGTAAAAAATACGTTTTCATGATGCATTATTTTTTCACTGTTTCTCTTTTCTTGGTCAAACAATAAACACGCTTGCCTTCTCTAATCGGCCGGTAACAAAGATTGTCCGATATACAGCTTGACGCTCTTTTATCTCCTGACTTCCAGCAGGTGATAAGTTCCGGCGAACAAAAACTCTTGTCTATCGCCAATTCTTCCCATGTTGCCGAACGCACAAAGCGATTTGTGAGAGATACTCCTTTAATTATTCCTTCATCAAAAACTTTCATAATATGCTCCATCACTTCACGAAGAGTTTCGATTAGGATATTTTAAGGTATAAAACTAAAGCTCATACAAAGTTTCATCTATTTCTGGTTTACTTTTTGTGGCCGTTTTTGCCGCCTGCTTTTCGGTCAAAGATCCCTCTTCCATAAGTATATCCCCCAGCTCGTCTTCGACTTTTTCGGGATATTCACCTTGTTCGATTCTTTCAAGCGCTTCCTGAAAATTATCCCCTAGCTTCATGCCGGTCGTCTCGGCAAATTTGCGCATCAATTGCGCTGCCGCGCGAGAATCATCATCTTTGACTTTTTCGGCAAGGTTGGCGAATTTAACCAGTTCCTTTTCTATTTTCTTCTCATTCCTGCCGAGAAAAGGATGATTATCTTCCGCTTTTTCGCCGCCGGAGATTTTTGCAAACACGGACATCTGGCGGGTCAGCCGAACGTTCTTGCATTTTGGGCATATGGGAATTTTGCCGGTATTCACCGCTGGGGAAAAGAAACTATAAATTGTATTACAGCGAGCACAATAAAACTCATAGATGGGCATATTTAAATCTCCAGCTTAGTGGAGCTCCCTGCGGCAGGAGCCGGAGGCTCCCTAAAACAACGCGCCCTCCCGCGGGTCACGATGCTTTTCTCCTCCGGCGGAAGTCGGAGGATTCCAAGTCGCGGGATTGACCTTTTCATAGTCCATTGTCTGCAAACATTCAATGCGTTCGACCAGAGGAGGATGCGAATAATAAAACCAGACGTATAAAGGATGGGGATGCAGATTAGCCAGGTTGTCTTTAGCCAAACGCGTGAGAGCGTCGATCATGGGCGCGGAGGTTCCCGTCAAGTCGCAGGCTATGCGATCGGCTTCGCGCTCATAACGGCGCATGACAGCCGCGCCGATAGGGCTCAAAAAAAATCCGGCAGAGCTCAAATAAAGCGAAACTAAAAATAATCCGGCATATACAGTAACTGGCAGACTAAAAGCCGTATATAGCGGCTGCCAACCCAGAATCAGATAAACAGCATAAAGTAATACAAGAGAGGCGGGAATCATAAACATTAATTGTTTTAAAACATGCTTCTTTTTCCAGTGACCGATTTCATGCGCCAGAACGGCTAATATTTCATCAGTGGAGTGTGAAGCCAAAAGCGTGTCATATAAAACAATGCGTTTGGTTTTGCCGATACCCGTGAAATAAGCGTTCGTATGTTTGGAACGTTTGCCTTCGTCCACCTGAAAAATCCCTTTAGTTTTGAGACCCACTTTTTCCATTAAAGTGTTGATCTTTTCTTGGAGCAGTACGTCTTTTATCGGCTCATACTTATTAAAAAGCGGCGCTATCAATACAGGATAAAGCCAGAGCAGGACAATTTCCAATAAGGTAAAAAATATCCAGGCCCAAAACCACCAGCTTGTGGGTAAGTAGTGGATAAACGACATCAATGCGCTGACCATAATGGTCATTAAAATTGCAGAAATAATCAAAGATTTTATTAAATCGGTAATCCAGATACGCCAGGTGATTGTCGAAAATCCGTATTTTTTTTCTAGAACGAAATTGTCGTAGAGATCAAAGGGTATTCCGATAATACCGCCGATTGCCGCAAGAACTCCGAAAAATATAAGAGCCTGCACGATAAAATTAATTTTCAATCCCGTAAGCGCACCAACAAAAGCAGGTAAAAAAAGAAATAATATCGTTAATTCAACGATATCATCAACCATATTTTCTTTCGCTGCCAACCGGGAATTTTCGACAGTATAGTCCACTATTTTGGAAAGCGTGTTTTGATCAATAATTCCTTGAAAAACTTGCGGGATTTCTTTACCCCGGTGTTTCAAATACCGGATATTGATGTGCTGTAAAACATAACGCCAGGTAAACCTGCCGGCAAACAAGATTAGAAACAAAAGCAAGAGCACTTTTCCCATCAATCACCAATCCTTATTATTAATTCTTATAATATTAAAGATAACTAAGTTCATTGCTCATTTTTGAGAGCCTGTTGTTCATGTGTCCATGCATAAAGAGTATATGAACAAGGGTTTTGTGTGTCAAGTGGATGTATGTGCAGAAAACACAGCCGCAAAACATTTAATTTAACTATAGAAATTATCTTTTTCATTCCCTTGACACTGGATACGTTTTCTTTTATATTTACAAAAACTACAGAGGCTGATTATGAAAAAATATTTAGCTTATTCTGTTTGTTTGATCCTTATAATTTCAGCGGTTTTTGTCTTTGCTGAAATTAAATCTCTCGTTAAAGAAAATACTCATCAAGCCAGCGAACATAAAATAGAACCGTTACCTATACTTTCAGTAACGTGATAATTAGATAAAATAACTCGTGCAAAAAGGGAGGTAAGTTATGGGAGTATTTTTTAAGACCACAGTCGGTACCCCGGCGTTTAAGTCCGCTCTAAAAACAGCTCTCAAGACCCAACCGAACAAAGTAAAGAATTTAGATCAGCAGGCGTCGGCAATGGCCGCGCAGGTAGAAAAACAAACATCAAAGACCAAGTTTTCATGGGGCCGGCTGGCAGTGGCGGTGGTGATACTAGCTCTAATCGGCGGCCTGGGCATCTGGTCTGCCATTTCGTCTGCAACCATCCCTGCTCTCGATGCCTGGAGCAAGACGTGCCTTCATTTATTTGAAATCTTCGGTGGCGGCGTGGCAAGTTTGCTGGTTGGTGAGGCAGCCACCAGCTAAAGTGGAATTTGTAAGTCGAATTAATGACACTTGCTGATAATGAGACCCAAACTTCAGAAACAAAGTGCACTGAAGTTTGCTGGACGAATTATACTAGGCGCATAGCGCCGTGGTAAAACGAACAAAGCGAAGTTTGAAGCGCAAGTGGAATTGATCCCGCATAAGCACGAGTATGATACCCTGCAGCGTGCTGCTGAATCAGGGTTCATACCCGTGATACAGATGAACATTGTTAGAATACGCCAGTTTGCAACAAAGGGTAGTAAATAAAGAAATTTGATTATGTCAAAAATAATTGTGTATTATTTCACAGGCTATCATATAGTCACCGATCAAATAATTCGTTCTAAGCGTATGGCAACTCTTGAAACCATCAAAAGATTTGGCTGCACCCCGCTTATGGATACGGCTAAAGAAATAGATGTATCTGAACTCGATGATAACGGGCGCTATCCAAAGAAAATGTCCATCTAGTCCAGTATGTTGCTGATGACAAGTTTCATGCCCGTGATATAAGATACATATAAACGTTGTTAGAAAGTAGATTTCTTATTACCAAATATGATTAGGGGGACAATTTGAACCTCGTTTTAATCATTGTTCTTTCAGGAATCGTTATATATTTTCTACTAAAAATCGGCCTATATATTTATCGTCCATTCTTTGTTGCTAAGTTGATTAGTGATATTCAATCAAAATACGATAAGCTACAAGTAATGTTAGATAAAGATATTGAATTGGCAGTTGAGAATCTAAAGAAATGGGAATCCGAAGATGGATTTTTTAGAGATCATAGTAGTGAAAGTGAATTAAAAGAACGCATTGCTGAAGCCAAAGCATCGAAAACCCATGGGCAAAAAGTCAATGAAAAATTCATAAGATTGCGGGAGCGATTTATTGGCAACCCAAAACGTTTATCAGAAGCAATACTATCATATAAAAGATATTTAGAAGTTAAATTAAAACAAAGACAAGCTGCTTCTATTTTTACCAATGCAGTGACTTCGGGAGTGATAACTTTTGAAGAATTTCTGGCTTCCGCAAACGAAACCATGATAATTTTAGACGAATGTGAAAAAAGACTAGATATGCTCCTTGACAGCTAAAATGATGCAAAAATGAATATGCCATGGTGTTTCCTGACCAAGACATCCACCGGACGGCTTACAATCATCGGTGATTATTCGTTACACTATTTCAATCCAAAATAAAAGCTGTAGGCCTTGTTGATTTGTGATTTTAAATTAACTTAGCATAATATCCTGCTGACGGGAGCTCAAAATAATGAAGAAACACAATGTGGCACTCGGTTATCTGCAGGCTTTCGTTATCTTACTGGTGCTGGCATACCATTCAGCCTTGGCGTATATGGTTTCCATACCTTCTCCTTCTGCTACCTTCGCCGCTAAACCTTATATCTGGGCCGCCTTGCCGATCATCGACTCTCAGCGGTGGTTAGGGTTCAATCTCTTCACCGAATTCAATGCTCAATTTTTCATGGCTCTGTTGTTTTTCATATCAGGCTTGTTTGTCTGGCCGAGCCTCACCCGAAAAGGAAATCGCAAATTCCTGCGTGACCGCTGTCTGCGTCTGGGGTTGCCCTTTGCCATAGTTGTAATTTTCCTGATACCTCTTGCCTACTATCCATCCTATCGGATAACAGGCGCCGATCCGAGTTTTCTCGCCTTCTGGGAGCAATGGATATCTCTTGATTATTGGCCAAGTGGCCCTTTTTGGTTTTTGTCTTTGTTACTGTTGTTCAATTTTATTGTAGTGCTGTTGCGAAAGTTTATTTCCGGATGGGGCGATGCCCTTGGAAAGAGATTCTTGTGGTCATTGCGGCGTCCACTGTTGTTTTTTTGTGTCCTGGTGGCTGTATCTGCTATCGCCTATTTCCCGATGTTGTTCAGTTTCGGCTACCATCACTGGGCCAGTTTTGGTCCCTTTCAGGTCCAAACCAGCCGCGTGCTCTTGTATGCAATCTACTTCATCGCTGGTCTCGCTGTTGGTGCTTACGGCATCAATCAAAGTTTACTCGCCCGGGATGGCCTGCTGGTGAAGCGTTGGCCAGTCTGGTTTGTCGCAGCACTGATATTTTATTTGTTCGATATTATTGCCTTCGGAAAATTTTATGCCTTCCCTGCATCGTCTACATGGCAAGTTCTCTACGGCTTCGCCTTTATTCTATCCTGTGCTGCCAGCGGACTTTTCTTTCTCTCTCTATTTCTTCGTTTTGCAAACAAACGCAGAAGAGTGTTCGATAGCCTGCACAATAACGCATATGGGATATATCTTATTCATTATGTATTCGTAATTTGGCTGCAATATGCTCTTCTTAATACAACGTTTACCGCTATAGAGAAAGGTACCATTGTATTTATTGGAACGCTGGCGTTAAGCTGGAGCATAACAGCCGCTATTAGGCGCATTCCGGCAGTCAATCGGGCTATTTCCCCGGGTGACAGCAATGCAAGAATCTAACCCATTCGTTACACTTATTCCAATCCAAAATAAAAGCCGCGCTTACATTACTAAACGCGGCTTTTTTCTGTTCCTAAATACAGTTTTCAGTTGCTTGGCTACGCAAAAATCATTTTTATCGCAATAATAAGTAAGGCGACGCCAAATATCTTTTCCAGCATTATGTTGGACAAGCCCGTGGCTAGTTTAGCTCCGATCAAACCGCCAAAAATGAAACCGAGGCAAATCAGTAAGGCAATGGAAAAATCAACATAGCCTTGCTTATAATATGTCCACGCCGCTAAAATACCAACAGGCGGTATGAGCATGGCCAAAGTGGTTCCCTGGGCAAGTTTCTGTGAAAGACCAAAATAAAGAACTAAAACCGGTACGATGATCGTTCCGCCGCCGATACCGATCAGACCACTTAAAAATCCGGCGAGTAAGCCTAAAAGCACATATAATGATGCATCATTGAAGTTCATTTATTGAATTTTCCAATAAAAAGTTTGGTTCTGCTTTATGCGTCATCTGCAAATGCTTTTTTGGTATTTGCAGATGACGCACTCGATTTAATCTTTTACTTGCTCAGTACAAAATCATCCCTTCTGTTTTTTGCCCACGCTTCTTCATCATGGCCGGGATCTAAAGGTCTGTCCTTGCCGTAACTAATGGTGGAAATTCTTTTTTTGGCAATACCCATATTAAGAAGATATTCTTTAGCCTCATCCGCTCTTCTCTGACCCAGCGCCATATTATATTCTTCCGTTCCTCTTTCATCACAGTTGCCTTCTATCTTTACTTTATAGTCGGCATTTTTCAGCAGCCAGTCGGCATGGGTGCTTAAAATTGCTCTATCTTCCGGTCGCAGGTTATACTTATCAAAATCAAAATGGATGTCTTTTAATTCCGCGGTTGCCGCAATTTTTTGTCCGCTTTCGCTCGCCGGTTGTACTGCTTTTTCTTCAGTTACCGGAACATTGGGTTTTGCCGCTTCTTGTTTCATTTCATTTTGCGGCTGCTCTGAACTTTCGCTTACCAGTTCCTTCTTCGCGCACCCCGCAAGCAGAATGAAAATTGTGCTAAGCATAGCAATAATCACTACAAAAAACAAATTTATTCTTTTCACACTTTTCTCCTTTCTTTAAATTTATAAATTGTGTGCATTTATTAAGGGTCTCCTCTTGTCAAGACCCGTTAAGATTTACGACACCTTGATCGAAACATAGAAGGCCTGATCGCCCCGATTAAGCAAGAAGAGAACACTCTTATCAGGCCCCGCTTTTTCTATTTCTTTCCGGTAATCACTTAAATCTTTGACAGGTTTCTTATTCACTTCCCGGATTACATCTCCGGTCTGTATTCCTGCGTCATCCCCCGGACTCCCCGATACCACATCTGTTACAACAACTCCTGAAGGCACTGTGATCGCAAATTTCTTTCTCCATTGAGGCTTTATATTATCAACGGCAAGGCCATAATCATGGCGAGGTTTCTCCATCTGCGAGGCAACCCTCTGTTCCGTCATCTCTTCCACTGTCACCTTGAGATCCACCTCTTTGCCCTGACGCAACACTTTCACTTCAACTGTCTTGCCCACAGGCGTTTCAGCAACAAGCCAGGGAAGATCCGACGAAGATTTCACGTCTTTTCCGTCAAAAAAGGTTATAACATCTCCCTGCTTAACACCGCCCTTTTCAGCAGGTCCGCCGGGAACGACTTCGGCAACAAGAGCTCCTACCGGTTTTTCGAGTCCAAAAGCGGGCGCAAGAGAAGGGGTTACCGACTGAATGGACACCCCTATCCATCCCCTGACCACTTTGCCTTTATCTCTGAGCTGGGCAATGACTGTCTTTGCTGTGTTGCTGGGAATTGCAAATCCGATACCTTGTCCTGATGCAATAATAGCTGTGTTGATCCCTATCACCTCTCCTTTCAAATTGACCAAGGGCCCTCCGCTGTTGCCCGGATTGATAGGCGCATCGGTTTGAAGAAAGTTGTCATAAGGACCGGAACCAATGACCCTTCCGGATGCGCTGATAATGCCCTGTGTCACCGTATGCTCCAGACCAAAAGGATTTCCTACGGCCAGCACCCAGTCTCCCACCCGCATGCTGTCGGAATCACCAAGGGGAAGGGCAGGCATATCTTTAAAAAATGGTGAAATTTTGATTAGCGCCAAATCCGTTTTACTATCTCTTCCAATTACCTTTGCTGTGTATTCTTTACCATTGGAAAGTTTAACGACGATTTTATCAGCACCGGAAACGACATGATTGTTGGTTATGATGTTGCCCTCTTTATCAACGATGAATCCCGAACCAAGACTTTGCTGCTTCATTTTGCTGTCTGGAACATTATCAAAAAATTGCCCGTAGAAATCTTCAAATGGGTCATTATGTTGACCAAAAAATTGCTTGAAAGGATTCCCAGGAACCATGACAGTCGCTGTTGTACTGATGTTAACGACTGCAGGCGTGACTTGTTTGGCAAGTTGAGCAAAAGACTGAGGGAAACCAACGATGGCGCCGGCGTCTTCAACACCGTTGCCATATGAGGCGATGATAAAACTCGAAGCTACAACCAAAATTGATACGAATAATGTGGCTAAAACAATTCTTAAATTTTTTCTTTCCATGATAATATCTCCCTTAACTACTGAATTTCATCAACTAATGAATTTCATCTATCTTAATAACTAAAATACTTACATCGATCCGGCATGATTGAAAACCTCTGGCTTGAAATAACTCTTGCGGAAGTATTGTGATGTAAAAACAATGAAAAGCATTTCCAATGAGCCGACGATAGTCTTGATAAGAGTTTTCTGCGTTTCTGTCAGTGCTTCGGATGGGATGATACAAAACACTTTAATAGTTAAATTTTTCTGCTCAGAGCTTACAATACTGCATTTGTCTATAGATTCATTATTAACGATAGAGCTATTGCTAATATTATGTTTCAGCAAAACAACTTCCCCCCTTGTTCCGCTATACTCCCGCAACGTTCTGAGACTATCTACATTAATGATTCTAAATATGACCCATTCTGCGTTTGCCACACATAAAACCTTTTGCGCCAAGATATTTAAACTATTTTTAAAGTCTTTCTTATCCTTTGGGTATTTTTCGATTGATGAAAACCAGGATTGAACTTCCTTAACCTGGACATTCACAGCGCCAATATACTTGAAGGCATCGTTCAATTTGTTTTCTACATCTGTTTTTTTAATCGCCAATTCTTTAATCTGGCTGCGGTACCTATCAAGTATTTTTCTGTAGCGGGACAAAACAAAAAGACTAATGGCCAGAAGCACGCTTATCAATAATCCTTCAACAAATTCTTCCCCGACGAAGATATGGCTTTTCAGCAAAGTCGCATTGGATATCAGGTATGGCGTACAAATAATTAGTGTATAGAGAGCCGCCAAGATAGAGACATAGATTATCGTTATCGGTCGAATTGGTACTTTAATTTTATTTATAATTCCAAGATTATGTTTCTTATTCATTATACTTTGTCCTTTTAGTTTTATCCCTTCTACCGCACGATAAACAAAAAATCCCTAAGCGCATTCAGCCGTGCAACTTATTTACAGGAACAACTAGTAAGAAGGCACTATTTCTTGCACCTTGGCAATCAGGTCGTCGATATCAAAAGGCTTATCAAACATAGCTACAACCCCAAGGCGCTGCGCTTGTGCATGTGTGTCTTCATCACCAAATGCCGTAATCAAAACTACCGGAGGAAATCCTTTGTGATCATACATGCCTTCAACAATCTCTATACCGGTAAGGCCGGGCATTCTGACATCGGAGATGACTAAATCGAAAGCCGCCCCTTTTTGGATAGAAGAAACGGAAAAATAGTGGTCAAGCATACTGGGACCATCGGCAAATTCGGCAACCTCATAGCCGTTTTTGCGCAGTGACATCGCCAGGAGCTTGCGCATGTCATGATTATCTTCCGCCAATAGAATCCGTGGGATTTTCTTTTTTAAAGAAACTTTACTCAATAATTGATTTTTTGTTCCCTTACGGGTTTTCATCTCTGCCATATTTTCTTTCCTTAATTTTAATTTCTGCCGCTTTGTCACGCGGAACAAAATTAATTATTTGTTTAACCGACTCTTTTTTATTTCTTACTTAATTTATAGAGATTAAGAAGCAAAGAGAATGCCAACGGGAAGGCAAAATGATTTGAATTTTAAAATCTGCAAGGATAATGAATACATACAAAGCAGGAAAGACGAAATAAAGCTTTCTTGAACCCCGAATAAGCACTTCCAGCAGGACAGCTTTTAAGAGACATAATGCCGCACCGTAGACAAATGCCCCTTTGGTTCCCGCCGTCCACTACATCTGCGGTATAAAGCAGGTTTGCCGCAAGCAACCCCGCTACGTTGCTATAATATGGTGATTGTTGTTTCCGCGAGCAATTGCTGTTTCCTCATTAACAAGGTTATTTAAGAATTCGTGAATATTATACCTTATCGTCGCCGATTGCTCCATAACATTGCAATTTGCGATATAAAGTTTTCCGATCGAAACCCAGCAATCGCGCAGCGTGAGTTTTGTTACCGCCAACGGCCTTCAGAACATGAAGTATATAACGCCGCTCTGCTTCTTCCATGGAAACAAGTTCGGCAGCGTTACTGCTGATAATCATATCCGTACCGCGATACGAACGAATTTTCTCCGGTAGATCCTCGACAACGAGTTTTTCATATTGTGTCAATGCCACAGCGCGTTCGATGGCATTTCTCAATTCTCGTACGTTCCCCGGCCATGCATAATCAAGAAGCTTCTCGGCTACGGCATTGGATAGACCCGATACCTGTTTGCCGATCCGCATTGCAAACTGTTCTATGAAATGCTGCGCCAGGAGCAGAATATCCGTTCCCCGCGCACTAAGAGGAGGCAGTTCAACCTGTATAACGTTGATACGAAAGAAGAGGTCTTCGCGAAACAATTTGTTTTCTACGGCTGATTCCAGATCACGATTCGTCGTGGCGATTACTCTTACATCAAAAGGAACTTCCATATCCCCCCCGACCGGACGAAGAGCACGTTCTTCCAATGCGCGAAGAAGCTTGGGTTGCAAGGTTAACGGAAAGTCGCCGATTTCATCCAGAAGCAGTGTTCCTCCGTCAGCCTGGAGAAAAAGACCTTTGCGGGCCGATCGGGCATCGGTGAACGCGCCGCGTGTATGACCAAAAAGTTCACTTTCTAAAAGTGTCTCGGTTAATGCCGCACAATTGATCGCAACAAAGGGGCCGGATTTCCGTTTGCTTTGCCGGTGTAAAACCCTGGCAATAAGTTCCTTGCCTGTACCGCTTTCGCCGGTAATTAAAACCGTTGATTCGGAATCGGCTATTCGTGAAAGTTGATTATAGATATTTTGCATCGGCATGCTCGCCCCGAGCAGTTCATCATAATTTTTAGTGCGCTCTACAACTTCGCTCAGAATTTTAACCTTCTCCTGCAGAGAATGGTGTTTTAGGGCACGCTCCAGAGTGAGAGCCAGTATATTCATATCGAATGGCTTTGTGACAAAATCGTACGCTCCTGCGCGCATCGCTCCGATTGCTGTTTCCAGGCTGCCGAATGCCGTAATTACGATGACGGGTATATCGGGCCTGTTCGATACTATACGGTCACAAAGGTCAATTCCGCCCATGTCCGGCATCTGCAGATCGGTCAACACTACGTCGAATTCCTTATCCTGCAATACCCGGAACGCCTTATCTGCGGAGGTGTACCAGGATATCTGAAAACCGCGGTGCCTTAAATCCGCCTCGATCAGCTCACACATGCTTTGATCATCATCAACAACAAGAATGTGTCCACTCATGCTTCAAACCTCCCTCGGTAAATAGACGGAGAAACAACTGCCTTGCCCCGGTTTACTCTTAACTTCTATCCAGCCGCCATGTTCTTGAATGATGCCGTAAGCAATCGAAAGGCCGAGTCCGGTGCCATTGGCGGTTTTTTTGGTCGTAAAAAAAGGTTCGAAGAGATGTTGTATATTATCTTCTGGGATTCCTTCACCTCCGTCCAGAACATAGACACAGAGATACTCTTTTACAGCATCTTTGGTTCCTTCCGGAGGTTGGGCATATTCAGGACGAATACCCACTTCGACATTGCCCTCTTGAAGCGTAGCCTGCAGGGCATTGACGATAAGGTTTGTCAGAACCTGCTGAATCTGTCCGGCATCAACCTTGGCCATGGCCGCGACATCCTCACCAGCAAAACACAACTTCACTTTTTGTTTCTGGGCAAGCGGGGTCATAAGGCTTATGGTTTGGTGTACTGTCTGCCGCAGATCAACTATAGTTTTTTTAGGTGATTGGCGGCGAGCAAAGTTGAGAAGTTGCCGTATGATCGCCGTCATGCGTTCAGACTGCGTTCTGATGATAGTTGCGCTTTCCAAGACCTCCGTTTCCGACAGGCCTCTTGCAGCAATAAGGCCTGCCCTGCCGGAAACGACATTCAAGGGCGTGCCAAGTTCGTGGGCTAAACCGGAGGCCAGTGCACCGATTGTTTTTAGTCGGTCGGCATGACGCAATTGTTCTATAGCGGCAATCCGGGCAGTAGTCTCATTGCGAACTTTTTCCCGGGCATCATCCAGTTGTTTGCACATTGTATTCAGCGCCATCGCCAACTGGGAAAATTCACCACCTCCGCGAAGATGCAATGGTTCCGATAGATCACCTTCTCCTATGCGCCGTATTTTCTCGACCAGACGATGAAGGGGCCGCCCAATCATACCGAAACCAAGGGACAACACAGCTATAACGCTTAAAAATAACAGAATAGCTGCCAGTACAAATATTCTGACGATGGCATTGTGAGTATATTCATCCAGGCGGGACAGAGACTGGGAAAGTTCCAGGGCTCCCGATTTATCCCGGTTAATCTTCAGAGGAACATAAGTGTAAAGATATACATTCCCCTTATTGTCTCTTTCTCTAAAGGAGTCTTCTTTCCCTTGTGCGACAGCAACAAGTTTTTCTCGAGACGCTCGCGGACTGTAAGGGTCATTCGGCGGCGCGTTCAGCCTAACCCAGCGTATATTTACCAGATACTCTTCCTTATTTGCCTGTTCAATGAGCTGAAGGGCACGCTGTCGGCCGCTTTTCAGCCACACGTCGGCTACCAAATCCTTCAAAGCGTGCCCCATTAACTGGGCGTCCCGCTTCATGTTTGCCTGAAGGATATCTATGTCGCGTCGTACCGTAAAATAACCGTCAATGGCCAAGATAACGATTATACCTAAAACAATTATTGTCACGAGTTTGGCTGCAAGTTTCAATCCAATATCCTCATCATCCGAAGAAAGTATAGGAAGAAATTCCCTGTGTGTCAATGAAGCACTTTGGCCGTACAAAGCGGCAATCTATTGAAATAAACAAGATAAAAGTTGATTTTCGAATACAATAAATCTCAACAAAAAAGCCGCGCTATTACTAATCGCAGCTTTTTTTGTTCCTAAATTCAGTCCTATTAGAAATTCTTAACTGCCTGTTCAATCCCTTTCTTGATTTGATTAAGTTTTTCCGGACTCATCTTGATGGATATGCCTATTACGAGCGTTCGGCCCAAAATGTCTTCCGCTTGTGGAATGCTCTCGCGCGAGTAGCCTATTTTGCCTTTATAGGTAAGATCGGTAAACGGATATTTCTTAGAGTTGGCAGTCGAGCGCGCCAGGAAGTGTTCCCAATTGGGAACGTAATGCCACAGATTTCTCTTGTAGCAAACTGTATCTACACCTTCGGCGGCCAGCAGGTTTTGAAACTTTTGCGCCTGATTTTCATCCGGCAAATTAAAGGCTAAAAACGTGGCGGAATCTCCCTCCGGATCGGGAAGGTTTCTGAATTTCACACCCGGAACCTGCGCCAAAGCGTCTTTAATAATTTTTTTATTCTTTTTTTGCTCACCCACAATATAATCGAGTTTTCTTAGTTGTGCTAATCCTAATGCTCCCTGCAATTCGTTCATCCGATAGTTGAAACCCAGAATGGTTCTTCCTTCCAGCGCGCGGCTGACTTTGGGATTATGATCGTGGCCGTGATCGTGATACCATTCCGCCCGGTGATACAAATCGAGGCTGTTGGTGATGACCATGCCGCCTTCGCCGGTGGTCACTGTTTTTACATAGTCAAAGCTAAAGCAGCCCATATCGCCGAAAGATCCCAGTTTTTTGCCTTTGAAGCCTGCCCCACAACCCTGAGCGTTATCTTCCAACACCAGCAACTTATTTTTGCGCGCTACTTCCATGATTTTATCGATATTGGCCGCCGAACCACACATATGCACGGGAATTACAGCCTTAGTATAGGGGGTCTTTTTCTTTTCGATTTCCTGCGGATCGAGGTTAAGCGTATCGTCGATATCAACCATTATGGGAATAGCGCCCACTTCCATTACCGCTTCATAGGTGGCTAAAAAAGTAAAGGCGGGCACAAGGACGTCATCACCGGGGCCCACATCCAGCGCTGTCAGGGCGATTTTCAACGCTGATGAACCGGAAGTTACGCCCAAAGCGTATTGGGCTTGACAATATTTGGCAAACGCTTCCTCAAACTCCCGAACCTTAAAAATACCTTTTCTTTCCTTATCGAATCCGTAACGCATTAGGATGCCGGTTTGGAGCACATCCATTACTTCCTTGATTTCTTCTTTGCCGATTAATTCTGCACCAGCCATTTTTATTTTTGCCTCCCTATTATATATTCTTATAACTTAAAAAGCCTGCGCATACATTGCGATCGCGTCGTCTTTGGTTACTTTACGCGGATTATTTTCCAGCGGTCGCGCCACAGACATAGCGACATCGGCTAGCGCCGGAAAATCCGTTTCTTTGATGCCGAATTCGGTAAGCGTGCTGTGAATGCCGCAATCCTCAATTAACGCCTCGGCAGCTTCGAGGGCCAAATACGCGGCCTCGCGGACCGGAAGACCGTCAACGCATTCTCCCATCGCTTCCGCGATATCGGTAAATTTATCCAGCGCGGCGGGCAGATTAAAGCTCATGACTGCAATCAGCATCATCGTATTGGCGAGTCCATGCGTGACCCCGTATTTACCGCCTAGCGGATACGAAAGCGAATGCACCGCAGTTACACCGGCATTGGCCAAACCTATTCCCGCATAAAGACTTCCCAGAAGCATCTTTTCGCGTGCGGCTAAATTCTTCCCGTCATGTACGCAGGTACGCAAATTTTCGGCAATGAGAATAATCGCCTGCAGAGAAATAAGCTCGCTCATGGGCGAAGCATTTACGGACGTATAAGATTCGATGGCGTGGCATAACGCATCGAGACCCGTTTGCGCCGTAGGCGCAGGCGGCAAACTGAGCGTTAATTCCGGATCCAAAAGCGCTAGCTCCGGATAAAGATGAGGGCTGTTCATCCCTTCCTTCTTCTGCAGCTTTTTCCGCACAAAAACAGCGGTAAAGGTGACTTCACTGCCGGTTCCGGCGGTAGTAGGAATCATTATTTTCGGCAAACCCGGCTGCGGAACTTTGTTCAATCCCAAATAATCAACGGCGCTTCCTTTGTTGGTAGCCAAAACCGCGATCGCCTTGGCGACATCCATGGCGCTTCCGCCGCCAATGCCGATGATAATATCACTTTGATTTTTGATTGCTGCGGCCGCGCCTTCATCCGCCAATTCAATTCTGGGCTCCGGCTCGGTCTTATCATAGACTGTAAATTTGATGCCTTGAGGATTAAGAATATTGGCGAGTTTGTCCGGGAAACCTGCCTGGGAAAGATTTTTATCGATTACCACGAAAGGTTTTTTCGCGTTTAGTTCTTTAATGTGAGAGGCCAGAGTCGATAATGATCCTGTGCCAAAAACAATTTTTTTCGCGCCCGTAAATGAAAATATTTTATTCATGTTCTGCAAACCTCCAAAAGTATTCAATTTAAAGCCGGGAAAATATTGCTACACAATTTAATATGCGCAATCCCTATGAGAACTATCCCCTAAAGTCAAGTTTTTTTGTAGTGGGCATACCATTTCAACTGCCGGCAAATACCCCGAATTATTTTTACTTCCCGCGATAAAAGACCTGACCGGGTAAAAAAGCGGCGCAAATGCATCATCCAGTAATCAGGATTTTCCGGATTTAAAAACCCGATTTCGGCAAGCAGAGTTTTTATTTGTCCGTACATCCCTTCGAGCTCTGAAGACAGCGCTAATTTAGACGTTGCTTCTTCGATAATCGGCCGCGAAGCGGTAAATATTTCGTAGCAGACAATCATCACCGCATGGGAAAGATTGATGGATTTGAGTTCCCGTGCTGTCGGAATGCTTACCACAGCATGACAATAGCGCAATTCATCATTGGAAAGGCCCGTATCTTCGGGGCCGAAAAGCAGAGCGACCTTATTCTTGCGGGCGATGTCCACGATTTTTTCGGCAATAACACGCGGTGTAATAAATGGTCCGCGGGCAGAACCCTGGCGCGCCGTTGTCCCCACAATGTATCCGAATTTTTCCAGGGCCGTGCCGACATCCTGAAAATATTGTATCTTATCCAGGACATTAACGGCCAAATGCGTTGATCTTTTCCGCATCTCGTCTTTATCCATATCGGTCGCGCCCACAATGATGATGCTGCCAATACCCATATTTTTAGCCACGCGGGCAATAGAGCCGACATTACCCGCATATTTGGGCTTCTGCAAAACGATGCTTATATTCTTCATATTCGTCTGCGACCTCACTTCTTCCCTCCCGTAACAATATCTGTATCATATTCCGGCATACTGCGCTATCCCGAGAGCTCCCGCTACGGGATCAATAATAACAAATATTGTTTGCCGTTATATGGTCTTTTTGTTATTTACCGCCCATGGAAAAGGAAATAATTTTACTCGGTCAGGTCGCGCAGGAAATGAGAATTCCCTTGAGTAATATTCAATTAGAGCAATTTAATATTTATCAGCGGGAATTGCTGCTGTGGAACGCCAAAAAGAATTTGATATCGGAGAAATCCTCTAAAGATATTGTCAGCCGCCACTTTCTGGATTCGCTTACAGCTTTGCAATTTATTGATAACCACAGAGCCCGGATAATCGATATAGGAAGCGGCGCCGGATTTCCAAGTATTCCTTTAAAGATTGCTAGGCCTAATTTGCAGCTTTATTTAGTGGAAAGCAATCGCAAAAAAAGTTCCTTTTTAAAACATATTATCCGTCTCTTAAACCTCACCGAAACGGTCGTTCTTCATGAACGCGCTGAAAACTTAATAAAAAATAATATATGGAAAGATTTTTTTGATATAGTTATTTCCCGTGCCGTTTTTAAACTTCCTGAATTTCTAACGCTGGGCGCTTTTTTTCTTGTGCCGCAAGGTATATTGATCGCTTTAAAAGGCCCCGACATCGACAATGAATTTTTAACCTGTGTTAAAAGCGCCACAGCATCTTATTTTGACGAATTATTTCAGTATGATATAATTTCTCCCCTGCGGGATAGTCAGCATAAAATTATCGTCGGAAAAAAGATAAAAAAAGATAAAAAAGCCTTCTAAAAACATCTTTTTTATGCTAGTTCTTACGGCAGTTTTTTCCAAAGAATTTCCGGGAAGACATCAAATATAAAAATGAATAAAATCATATGTATAGCCAATCAAAAAGGGGGGGTCGGCAAAACAACTACCGCAATTAATTTGTCTTCATCCCTGGCCGCTGCTGAAAAAAAAACTTTATTGATTGACGGCGATTCTCAGGGCAATTCGACAAGCGGCATGGGCATAGAAAGTAGCTCTTTTCAAGAAGCCAATTTGTATCATGCCATGATCGGCAATGCGCCATTGGAAAGAGTTATTCTGCAAACGGCAATACCTCACTTGGATATAATTCCCGCCAACCAGGATTTAATCGGTGTGGAGGTAGAGTTTGTTAATCTCGAAGACCGGGAAAAACGTTTACGCCATTTACTAAAATCCATGGAACGGCAGTACGATTTCATATTGATTGACTGTCCGCCTTCGCTGGGTTTTATGACGGTCAATGCTCTTGTCTCTGCCGATTTCTTGATTGTTCCTTTACAGTGTGAATATTTCGCCATGGAAGGACTGGGGTATTTACTAAACACGGTTAAGTTGGTTAAGGCGCGGCTAAATCCGGATTTGGCCTTGGGTGGAATTCTGCTGACGATGTTCGACCCGCGAAATTTGCTTTCGCATCGTGTCACCGAAGATGTAAAAAAACATTTTGGGGACAAAGTTTTTAAAACAATCATTCCGAGGAATGTCCGGCTTTCAGAAAGTCCGAGTCACGGGTTACCCATTATTCTTTACGATATTAAATCGCGCGGAGCCGTGGCCTATATGGAATTGGCTCAAGAAATAATTCAGGGAGGAATGTAAATGGCACAAAAAAACGCGCTGGGTAAAGGGCTTGGTGCCATTTTTCCGGATCTATTGAATGACCTGGATAAAAAAACTCCTGCTTTTACCTGCGGTATTGAGGAATTGCAGCCCAACCGTTATCAACCCCGCAAAAATTTCAAGGATGATAATCAGAAGCAGCTCGTTGCTTCCATCAAAAGCAGCGGTATTATACAGCCGATTATTGTCCGCAAATTAGACAAAGGATATGAAATCATCGCCGGCGAGCGCCGCTGGCGCGCGGCTCAGGCCGCTGGCCTGAAAGATGTGCCTATTGTTATTCGCGAAGCGACGGATATGCAGGCAGCGGAGATGTCGCTGATCGAAAATATCCAGAGGGAAGAATTAAATCCTCTGGAAGAAGCGGCGGCCTATATAACTTTAAACGAAAGATTCAATCTTTCTCAAGAGGAGATTTCATTTCGTGTGGGCAAGGATCGCTCGACGATTACCAATATCATCCGGCTTTTAAGATTGCCGGCTAAAATAAAAGCCGCTCTGGTGGAAAAAAAGATTTCGGCAGGTCACGCCCGCTGTTTGCTGGCTTGTAACTCAACCGAAGAGCAAATTGCGGCGCTGCAGATAATCTTAAAGAAGGAATTAAATGTTCGGGAAACAGAACGATTGATACAAAACATAAAAAAACAGTCGGTAAGCAAGAAACCAGTTGCTAAAGACCGCTTTTTGGCCGACCTGGAAAAGGCAATGACCGCAAAATTAATAGCAAAGGTACAAATCAAAGGTATAGCAAAAAAAGGTGCAATTGAAATTCGCTATTCTTCTATGGATGAATTGAACCGTCTTTCGGGTTTAATTCTCGATGATTTGAAATAACGTAAAATTTTCAATGCTTATCAACAGTTGTTGATAAATATGTTTATAAAGGATTGTTATAGTGGAAGCAGTTTGGGACAAAACGGCTAAAATCATTCAGGAAAAGCTGAGCAAGCAAAATTTTGATACGTGGATAAAACCGATTAAAATAGTTGCCATGGAAGACGAGTGCGTACAATTAATGGTGCCCAATAAATTTTTTAAAGATTGGCTTTTGGATAATTATTTTTCTACGATTAAACAATCATTGCAACATGTTATAGGTATTGATGTTGATATTGAGTTTATCCTCTCTAAGAGTAAAGAAAAAAGTCCGGATTCTGTGTCTATGTCTCCTATACGTACGAAAAGCGCTTCCTCTTCAATGGCAAGTAAAGGAAAAAATTATTCTTTTTTAAATAATAACTATACCTTTGACAGATTTGTAGTGGGCCCCTGTAATCAGTTTGCCCACGCCGCTTCCATTGCCGTAGCCAAACAACCGGCCAAAAATTACAATCCTTTATTCATTTACGGCGGATCAGGCTTAGGAAAGACACATTTACTTAATGCGACTGGTCTTCTAACGACTACCGCCCACCCGGAACTAAATGTTATGTATGTATCAGCAGAGGAATTTATGAATGAAATGATTAATTCCATTCGCTATGACCGGATGCCCAAATTCAGGGAAAAATACCGTAATATCAGTTGCCTACTAATTGATGACATCCATTTTTTAGCGGGAAAAGAAAGAACCCAAGAAGAATTTTTTCATACTTTCAATACACTGCATGACTCGGGAAAACAAATAGTAGTCACCAGCGATAAATTTCCTAAAGATATACCGAACCTGGAAGGACGACTGCGTTCTCGTTTTGAGTGGGGATTGATCGCTGATATTCAGCCTCCGGAAATAGAAACAAAAATTGCCATCATCGAAAAAAAAATGCAGGAGAGTCAAATTACTTTGCCGAACACGGTCGCTCAATATATCGCCTCTCATGTAGAATCCAACATTCGCGAATTGGAAGGGTTCCTGGTTAGAATAAGCGCTTATTCTTCTTTAACAGGCAGAGAAATTGACTTGGATTTAGTAAAGGAAGTGCTAAAAAACGTAGTTCAGCGCAAGGGAAACGAAGAAGTAAGTATTGAAGAGATAATTAAAGTAGTTGCCGGAAAATTAAACGTGAAAATATCCGATATAAAAGCCCATAATAAAAATAAAAATCTTGTTTTTGCGCGACAGATTGCCATGTTTTTATCCAGAAAATTAACCAATGCTTCGTTTCCGGATATCGGTCAAAAAATCGGCAATAGAGATCATTCGACTGTAATTTATGCAACAAATAAAATTTTAAATAAAATTGAAGTTGATTCTAAGTTGAAAAATGTAGTTCGGGATATTGAAGATGTTTTAATCCACAAAACATAAAGTTTCTAAGAGCAATTTATAAACAAGCGATTATTTTATATATTATTGTCTTTATTATAAAATTTTCATTTACTAACATATACACAGGTCTTATTACTAATACTAATTATTAATATATAAGAAAAGATAATATTAAATAATATAAAACAAGGGGGAAGGAATGGAACTAAAAATAAACAGAGACACCTTTCTTAATGGTATTCAAAAAACCTTGGGAATTGTAGAAAAAAAAACGACATTGCCGATTTTAAACAATGTTCTTTTAAAAGCTGATGCCAATAAAATGAAGATAATTGCCACGGACAGAGAAATAAGTTTGATTTCCGACTACGATGCGGAAATAATAAAAAAAGGCGAAATAACTGTTTCCGCAAAGAAATTGTATGAAATGGTCAGGGAAATTCAAGGAGAGATTGTTCATCTTTCCCAAGATAATAACGTTGTAAAAATATCTTCTCAGAGGGCAGTCTATAAAATACCCGGCTTACCGGCGGAAGATTTTCCGAGTGTCGCTGACGATAAGGATATGCACCTGTATAGTATTAAAGGAACAATAATAAAAGATCTAATCGGTAAAACGGCGTTTGCTATGGCCGCAGATGAAATGCGAAAAAATTTAAATGGAGTATTGCTGGAAGCTATTACGGACGACTCAAACAAGATCTTGCGCATGGTGGCCACAGACGGCCATCGTTTAGCCTTGGCAAAACAGTCAATCTTGGAACTTTTTTTGGAAGCGGGAAAGGGCATTATTGTTCCCCGTAAAGGTTTAATGGAAGTAAAAAAAATCATCGATGAAAATGAAAATATCAAGACAGGCATTCATAAAAATATGTTCATAGTGAAAACCGACAACACTCTTCTCAAAGTTAGTCTGGTTGATGCCGACTATCCCGACTATAAACGGGTTATTCCCGCAGAAAAAGGCATTAGTATTGTTTTGGAAAAGGAATCTTTCCTTCATGCTTTGCGCAGAATGAATGTCGTTTCTTCGGAGCGCTACGGAGGGGTTATTCTTTCTTTTTCGGAAGGGAAGTTAACACTTAATTCGACTAATCTGGATGTGGGCGAGGCTATGGAGGAAATAGATATTACTTACAGCGGTGAAGATATGGATGTGGGATTTAATGTGAACTATTTGATTGATGCGATTTCCGTCATTGATAAAGAAAGTATTTTGTTTGAAGTAGGGTCGGGAATTAAGCCGTCCGTGATCAAGCAAACCGAAGGTGATGATTATCTCTGCATCGTCATGCCTTTAAAAATATAGCAACAATATAAGGAGTAAAAAAGCAGTTATGACACACAAGTATGATGCGGATAGCATTAAGGTATTAGAAGGTTTGGAGGCTGTGCGTAAAAGGCCGGCCATGTATATTGGCTCTACTGGCAAAGAAGGGTTACACCATCTTGTTTATGAAGTCGTTGATAACAGTATTGATGAGGCTGCTGCCGGGTATTGCGACACGATAAGTGTGAAAATCAGGGTTGATAACAGTATTGTCGTGGATGATAACGGGCGTGGCATACCTGTAGGCATTCATAAAACAGAAAAAGTTTCGGCAGCTCAAGTTGTTATGACTAAGCTTCATGCCGGCGGCAAATTTTCGCATGATTCCTACAAAATATCCGGCGGGCTGCATGGTGTCGGAGTTTCGGTCGTTAATGCTCTTTCTAAAACTTGCGAACTGGAAGTAAGGCGCGACGGTAATGTTTATATTCAAACGTACAAACGTGGGATACCTACCGGCCCGTTGGAAATGAGAGGAAAGACAAAAGGGCATGGCACCAAAGTAACGTTTTTACCGGATGACGAAATTTTTCAGGAAACTGAATTTAGTTTTGATGTTATTTCCAACCGCCTGCGGGAGCTGGCTTTTTTAAATTCAGGCGTAAAGATAAATTTAACTGATGAACGCACGGATAAAAAAAACGAATTCTTCTATAAAGGCGGTATCGTGTCGTTTGTCGAATATATCAATCGCAATAAAAAAGTTTTACATAAACATCCGATATATGTATCCGGAGAAAAAGACGATTGTTTCGTGGAAGTCGCACTGCAATATAATGAAACCTATCTGGAAAACATATTCGCATTTGCCAACAGCATCAACACTACCGAAGGCGGTACTCATTTGATCGGTCTGCGATCCGCGCTTACCCGTGTTTTTAACAATTACGCCACCGGCAACAAATTGATCAAAGACGGCAAAGAATCTCTGCGCGGGGAAGATTTAAGAGAAGGCTTGGCGTGTGTCATCAGCGTCAAAGTACAAAATCCGCAGTTCGAAGGCCAAACAAAAACCAAGCTCGGCAACAGCGAAGTAAGAGGTTTGGTGGAAGGCATCGTCTATGAAAAAATTGGCAGTTATCTGGAAGAAAACCCGTCGATCGCCAAACAAATTCTCAATAAATGTCTGGACGCAGCCCGTGCACGGGAAGCGGCACGGCGCGCCCGCGAATTGACCAGGCGCAAAAGCGCGCTGGAAGTGGGCTCCCTGCCGGGGAAATTAGCGGATTGTCAGGAAAAAGATCCAGCGCTCAGTGAAATTTATTTAGTGGAAGGTGATTCCGCCGGCGGTTCGGCAAAACAGGGACGCGATAGAAAAAATCAGGCGATTTTACCCCTGCGCGGCAAAGTATTGAATGTAGAAAAAGCGCGTTTCGATAAAATGCTGCAGAATGAGGAAATTAAACTCATTGTTACGGCTTTAGGTACGGGCATTGGTACCGAGGAATATGAAGTGACGAAACTGCGGTATCATAAGGTTATTATCATGACCGATGCCGATGTCGACGGCTCTCATATTCGGACTCTGCTTTTGACTTTTTTCTTCCGCCAGATGCGGGAGCTGATCGAAAGAGGATATTTGTTTATCGCCCAGCCGCCGTTGTTTAAAGTGGTGGATAAAAAGAATGAACTCTATATTCACAATGAAGAACAAATGAGAAATTACATTCTGGAAAACGGTGTGGATAAAATCAATTTGGTCATGGACGACGGCAGCCGCTTTCCCGCAACCGGCAATAAATTATTGAGTCTGATCAAAAAGATTATGCGGATAGAGGACTTTTTGGACCGTTTCGAAAAGGAACAGCGCGACAGAAATTTGTTGCGGATTTTGGCCGGCGATCCGTCCTTGAAAGATGAAAGCTTTAAAAGCGAAAAGGTATTGCAGCCGATCGCGAAAAGAACTCTCAAAGCTATAAAGAACGGCGTAATAGACTATGTCATTGAACAGGACCAGGAACACGGAGGCTATAAGATTGCTTTTAATATTAAGAAAAACGGACAAACCCTTACCAATTACATGGATCGTGAAACATTCCGTTCGCCGCAATTTACAGATATAAAAACATTACTGGAACAGGTTTCCGTGGTTGGAGAACCGCCTTACCGCGATGTTGGTGAGGACAAGGCCGAACCCGTTATTCTGGAGAGCTCTAAAGCGCTGGTGGATCACGTCATTAACATAGGCAAGAAAGGGCTGACCGTCCAGCGCTACAAGGGCTTGGGCGAAATGAATCCCGAACAACTTTGGGAGACGACCATGAATCCCGAAAAGAGAAGTCTCCTGCAAGTCAGCGTGGACGACGCTGTTTTGGCGGATGAAATATTTACGACATTGATGGGGGATCAGGTAGAACCTCGCCGTGATTTTATTTATAAATATGCTCTTGATGTTTCCAATTTAGACATTTAAATCCGACTATCAAATACACGATGAATAAGCCGTTAAATAACCGCTTACGTTTAGAGAGGATGAAGTAAAATGGAAAAAGATATCCACCACAAGCCGACTCTGGTGAATATAGAAGATGAAATGAAAAAATCGTACATGGATTACGCCATGAGCGTAATTATCGGGAGGGCTATTCCCGATGTCCGCGACGGCCTCAAACCGGTTCACAGGCGGGTTTTGTTTTCCATGTATGAGATGGGCAACCGGTATAATAAGGCTTATAAAAAGTCCGCCCGAATTGTCGGTGATATCATCGGCAAATATCATCCACACGGCGATGTGGCGGTTTATGACACGCTGGTGCGTATGGCGCAGGATTTTTCTTTGCGCTACATGCTGATTGACGGACAGGGAAACTTTGGATCCATTGACGGTGATCCTCCCGCCGCTATGCGTTACACGGAAATACGACTGGCGCGTATTGCTGAAGAAGTTCTTGCTGATCTGGAGAAGGAAACCGTTGATTATGTGCCCAACTATGACGAATCTCTACAGGAACCGTCGCTTTTGGCTACACGGATACCGTTGCTGTTGTTGAACGGTTCTTCCGGCATTGCCGTGGGCATGGCCACAAATATTCCGCCCCATAATTTGACGGAAATAATAAACGGTACCATCGCCTGTATCAAGAATCCGCAGATCACCGTGGAAAAATTAATGCGCCATATTCCCGGACCGGACTTTCCTACAGCGGGTTTTATTAACGGCCGTGAAGGGATCCTTTCGGCATATAAAACCGGCCGCGGCATAATTAAAACGCGGGCACGGGCGATCATTGAGAAAAACGCCCGCAATGACAAAGAAACAATTGTCATCACGGAAATACCTTATCAAGTCAATAAGGCCACGCTGATCGAAAAAATATCGGAGTTGGTGCGGGATAAAAAAATAGCCGGCATTGCCGATCTGCGCGACGAATCGGACCGCGAAGGCATCCGCATCGTCATTGATCTAAAACGCGACGAGAATTCCGCGATTATTCTCAATCAGCTCTACAAGTTTACGCAAATGGAAAGCTCATTTGGCATTATTATGCTGGCGATAACGGACGGCCGTCCTCAGGTATTAAATCTAAAGGAGATAATAGAAAAATTCATTGCCTTCCGCAGGGAAGTTGTCGTGCGACGCACCAGGTTCGATCTCGCCCGCGCCAAAGAACGGGCGCATATTTTGGAAGGCTTGATCATCGCGCTGAAAAATATCGACGCTATTGTGACCTTGATTAAAGCGTCTAAAAATCCTCAGGAAGCAACGGTAAAATTATGCGAGAAATTTAAGCTGTCTGAAATCCAGGCTAAAGCAATCCTGGAAATGAGGTTGCAGCGCCTGACCGGACTGGAGCGGGCGAAAATTGACGAAGAATACGCGGAGGTGAAGGTTTTAATGGCCAAACTCGAAGCAATTTTGGCTGATGAGCAAAAAGTCCTGCAGGTTATTATCGACGAACTAAACGAAATAAAAGAACGCTATGGTGATGAACGACGTACCGAAATCGTTGCTGGTACCGAGGATATTGATATCGAAGATATGATTGTCGAAGAAGATATGGTCGTGACCATTACGCATTCGGGTTATATCAAGCGGAATGCGGCAAGCCTTTACAAAAGCCAGCACCGCGGCGGACGCGGCAAAATGGGCATGGGGACGAAAGAAGAGGATTTTGTGGAAAAAATCTTTATCGCTTCAACCCATCACTATCTCCTTATTTTTACCTCGACCGGCAAGGTACACTGGCTGAAAGTGTATCAAATACCCCAAGCCGGACGAGCCGCCAAAGGTAAAGCCATCGTCAATTTAGTGAACTTGGGGCCGGGTGAACGCGTGAGCGCGACACTGCCCGTGCGGGAATTTGCTGACAATAAATACGTGGTGATGGTGACGAAAAAAGGAACCATTAAAAAGACGGAGTTAGCCGCTTATTCCAACCCGCGCTCCGGGGGCATTATTGCCATTTCGATCGAAAAAGGTGACGAACTGGTTGATGTTAAACTAACCACCGGAAAACAGGATATATTTTTAGCAACGCGGCGAGGCATGGCCATTCGTTTTAAAGAAGATAATGTGCGTGATATGGGGAGGACGGCGAAAGGCGTGCGCGGCATTAATCTGGGTAAAAAAGATGACGCCGTCATCGGCGTGGATATACCGGCAAAAGATACGTTTGTACTGACGGTTTCCGAAAAAGGCTTTGGAAAATGTACTCCGATTGAGGAATACCGTTTGCAAAGCCGCGGCGGAAAAGGAACGATTAATTTGAAAATCGTACCCAAAGTCGGGAATGTCTCCGGCGTCTTGCAGGTGGCAGGCGATGAACACATTATGCTTATCAGCGATGGCGGTAAAGTCATCCGGATGAAAGTAGGAGAAATACCGGTCAATCACCGGGTAACCCAGGGCGTGAAGCTCATCGATCTGGAAGCGAAAGAAAAACTTGTCGGCGTTGCCCGCACGACGGCGGAAGATGAAGTTAACGGGTCAATTGGCGATGATGAAAACGATGAATAATAGCGGCATTAGTCGGTAAATAAAAACGTTTTTTAAAAAAGCTCTTTACTGCCACGGTAAGGGGCTTTTTTTTGAAGTCGGCAAAGCTTGTTTTTGGCCTTCGATTTAATTATAGTTAGCTTATGAAGCACTATAAACTTCTTAATCATACTGCCGACATCGGTATCGAGGTATGGGGCAAAGCAAAAAAAGAGCTTTTTGCAAATGCTGTTGATGCGCTCTTCGATTTAATTGTTGATCTTACGGGCGTGAATAATGTTAACGAAAAAGTTATAGCGGCTAAAGGTACGGACATAGAAGACCTTCTGGTTAACTTTCTGCGGGAAGCCCTCTATTTATTTAACGGGGAAAGATGGCTCGTTAAGAAGTGTAAACTTTTAGAATTGTCCGACACGCAAATAGTTGCGCAGCTGCGGGGAGAGCCGTATAATCCGCATAAGCATCAGTTAAGGAAAGAAATAAAAGCCGTGACCTATCATGATTTAAGCATTAGAAAGGCAGCTGAAGGCTGGAGGGCAAAGGTGATTTTCGATGTCTGAGAACAGGATTCCATCAAAATATTGCCAAGATGCAGTCAACAGTATACCGCGACGGCAAGGAAGAGACGACGAAGACGTATATTTTGATACGTTGAAGAAGGCGATGACGCAGCCAACAAAGGTAGACGAATGAATGCACCTTGGCCTGAAATAAAGCTTGAACGCCTAGATGATAATCGCTGGCTTTTGCCTCAAACGGGAAAAATGAAAGTGCCGGGGATTATTTATGCCAATGAAAAAATATATCAGATCCTAAAGAACGATGAAAGCGTCAAACAGGTGGCCAATGTCGCGCATTTGCCCGGCATTGTTAATTATTCGCTGGCTATGCCGGATGTCCATTGGGGTTATGGCTTCCCCATCGGCGGAGTCGCAGCCTTTGATCTCACGGAAGGCATTGTTTCTCCGGGAGGAGTGGGCTACGATATCAATTGCGGCTGCCGTCTGGTGGCGACCAATTTATCTTTAGGCGACATTAAAGAAAAAATCAGCGACTTGACGACGGCATTATTTCACCATATCCCCTCCGGTGTCGGCTCCACAGGCCAGGTCAAACTATCGGGGAAAGACGAAAAAAGGGTTTTGGAGGAAGGCGCTAAGTGGGTCGTTAAGACCGGTTTCGGCCTGGCGGAAGATTTGGAAGCAACGGAAGATGGCGGTGCAATGGTCGGAGCTGACTCGGATCATGTGTCCGCTCGCGCGCTGGAGAGAGGAAAGCAGCAATTAGGCACATTAGGTTCCGGCAATCATTTTCTGGAAATTGAAGTTGTTCAGGAAATATTTGACGAAAAAGCGGCACAGGCATTCGGTTTGCGTAAAGGGCAGATTGCTGTCATGATTCACAGCGGCTCGCGCGGTCTGGGTTATCAGATTTGCGATGATTATCTGGCGCTGATGGTTAAACACATGCAGGAAACAAAAATCGAGCTTCCCGACAGGCAACTCGCCTGCGCGTATCTGAATACAACACGTGCACAAAATTATCTTGCCGCGATGGCGTGCGGGGCTAATTACGCCTGGGCGAACAGGCAGCTGCTGATGCACCGTACGCGGGAGATATTCGAAAAAACACTCGGGATGGCCCCGCGGGAATTGGGAATGCATTTGGTTTATGATGTTTGTCATAACATCGCTAAAATAGAGGATTTTAAAATTCAGGGAAAAATGAAAAAACTTTGTGTCCACCGCAAGGGCGCAACGCGAGCGTTTCCCGCCGGCCATGATGCTCTGGCTGAGCGTTATAAAAGCGTTGGTCAGCCGGTGCTTATTCCGGGTGATATGGGACACGGATCTTACGTATTGGTGGGTCAGGAAAAAGCGATGGAAGAGACATTCGGCAGCGCCTGCCATGGCGCGGGGCGGGTGATGAGCCGGCATCAGGCGGTCAAAGCCAGTCGCGGCCGGTCTATTGCGAAGGAACTGGCCCAACAGGGAGTTTTGGTCATGGCCGGCAGCAAGGGAACCCTGGAAGAAGAAATCCCGGAAGCTTATAAGAATTTGCAGGATGTCGTGCAGGTTGTTCATGATGCGGGCCTGGCGAAGAAAGTAGCACGCTTAAAATCAATAGCCTGCATAAAAGGCTGACTGCCAAGACCGCCTTCATTTGGCTACCTTTGTTGGCAGCGTTGTCGGCTTCCTCAACGTATTAGTAATACGCCTGCGGAGCCTCCTCCTTGCCGCCTCGGTATCCTTTTGACCGGGTGCGTAACCGAAGGACACGCAATAAAAGTAGACTTTACCTTACCGGGAAGCGACGCAAATAGGCGTTAGCTTCCATGCGTCTTGGCAATAACATTTAAGAACCCTCCTCTCTGTCATTTCGAGCGCAGCGAGAAATCTTATAGTGTTTTCTATCTGGAAAAAATTGTGACGCTGTTATAAGTAGCGTCATTAATAATCTTTGGAGACGGACATGACGGAACTAATTTTTGATGAAAATGAAGATTGGGAAAAAAGAATCCTATGCAGAGATGAAAGCTGTATTGGCACCATTGGCACTGACGGCAAATGCAAGGAATGCGGGAAACCGTATGAAGGCAAACTTCCGTCGGGAGTCAGCACGAGGAGCGCCAAAAAGGCGAAGATAAAGAAGCAAGAGCCATTTCCTTCAATAGAAACAGAATCCGACGAAGATTGGGAAAAGCGAGTGTTGTGCAGCGACGAGGCCTGTATCGGCATTATTGGTCCGGATGGAAAATGTAAAGAGTGTGGGAAACCGAGAGGGAAGCACAAGTAAGAAGTATTCCTATCGGCGAATTCACCAAAGCGTAAGCGATCCGATAGAACGCCTCGGTGGACGATTCATATCCAGCCTTTTGTGTGTTTGGCATAATTGTATTCATCTATGAGCTTCAAGAGAGTCTTCCCACCAATCGAAGCCTGTGATCCAATCTGTTGGGCTAGGTTCTGTATCTTGTAGGAGAAGGAGAGGTAGCTATCAGCAGGGTGGGTTTTGTAATAAGAATCGTATGCCCGTGCTATCTTATCGTCCCACAACGTGAAGAAAGCCGGGCCTAGAAGGTGCAATGCCTTTGCCACAGCAACAGGACTTTTTTTGCCCCTCATCTTACCGTCAGCAATCTGCAAGGCGTCAAGAAACTCATCAAACAAATCCTTGATAGCGAGTTCGTCAGAAGCGCTGAGTGTCAAAATGTTTCTGTTATGAAAACCATCAATTACAGTAAAGTTGGACTCAATAGCTTGTTCAAGTTTATCGAAATCAAAGGGGCCATACCGATAGAAGGCTTGGTTCCATGTAAGGAGAAGGACTCCCATACCATCAGCCATGTCTGCTGGCTTGCCCCAAAAGTGATTTACGAGAAAAATGGCAGTTTTGTACATTGCGTCTCGTCGTTCACGTCGTTGGAATTCCCCGTACCCACTTACAAATTCATCCAAAGATATTGACATTCGTTAAATTCCTTTGGTCCAACGATTCGTATAATCTGCGCGGGAAATCACCAGTGCATTAACCTGACGCGGCTATTCCACATCAGTTTGATGTAATCGTTGGACGCTCATCTTTTTTTTGTATTTTTTTTAGTTTTGCGGTGACGTCCACCACGCCATTAGCTGCCCAGACGCTGTCGCGAACGGGCAGAATCCAGCCGTTCACATGTTCTTGACGAAAAGTGAGCTTTAGAATGAGATCGTAGGGGATGAGTGCCGCGCGCATGACGGTGAATTCCTGAGAGAATAGAACGGCTACGAGAAAATCAAACTGCCGGTGCTGAAGATCGCGAATCGCGCTGAAGCGGGTGGGATTGCTTCGGGTGCCCTTGCGTCTGGCTTTGATTTCATATTTCTTTCCAGCGCTATCTGTAGCGTCGTACCCCTTTGTTGATTTCTCTGCCGGAGTCAGCGCGAAGGCTTTACACACAAGATGCTCGGCATAGTCGCCAACAGGATTGTTCTTGCTTCGCGTCACCCCTCTGCGGCTGAGTTCCTCGATGATTTCAGCAAAAAGGCTGAAGATTTCGTGATTTCTCATCATTGAGAGACTGGCTTCGTTCATCAATTCCTCTTCAGGTCTAACGATGAGCCTAACGCGCAGACTTTAGACCATCGCGTTCAGGCTATTGTTCGGCTACTTTGTCGAGCCCGCGTGCATAAAAAAGTGCTCACCAACCAGAGCATGACAGTGATGAGCATACGGACAGGGGAGTCCTCGATCTGCATGCCCATGGAAATGGCGTGCACGAATACCCACGACATTGAGCCGATAAGCAGCACTGTGAGCACTATGGCTGTAGCGAAATGGAACCGTGGAGCTATGAAGGCGCCGACACCTACGAGTATGCCAGCTACGAACAACGCGTCGCCGAATCTTTCAAGGGACTCAAGTGGCATAGACTGGAGTAGTCCCCTGCCTTGCTCGTCGGTGATTATTGGTTCGCCAGCTCCAAAGTGGTGAATGTACATGGCAAGCCAGTGCACCGGAAACATTACGATGACTACGCCAAGCACCGCGCCGGGTATCACTGCGAGCCATCGTAGAATCTGTTTTGGTTTTGTCATCTCGTAACTCCTGCCGAACATTGTTTATACATATCTATGTTAATATAGCAAACACCGCAAATTTACGGCATAAACCCTCACGCTGGAACTCACTTTTTTAATGCGAATACTTCCTAATATTCTCCTTCTTCTTATTCAGCGGACATACCTTCACGCATTCATCGCAATCAATCCAGTAATTGTGTCCGGCGGTGTTGATGACGCGTTCGATTTTTTTGAGGCCAGCTTCGGTGTTCAGCGCGAGGGGATAGATGGCGTGTTTTACGGAGTGGGCAAGGCAGGTCATTTTGTTGAATCTGCCGGTTTCATCAAAAGCTTTGGAAGGGCAGACTTTCATGCACGCAGAGCAATTAGGCGGACAGGGTATATCTTCAGCCGCCAGCGCATCGGCAGAGATTGAGGCGCTCGTGACAACAGCGGCAAGCCTCAATAGCGAGCCGTACTTGGGATGATAAACTTGTCCGGAGCGGCCGAATCGTCCTAAACCAGCTTTTACGGCCGCATGCTTTAACGACATAATACCCCACGGCTCGAATTGATGAACAACAACAGGAGCGTAGCTGGGAATCGGAAGCGCCAGGTGGCCGCTTTTGGCCTCTATGAAGCTGCTGAGTGCGAGTGATATGTGATCGAGGCGCGTGTAAGCGCTGTGATAGGTTCTGTGCACGGCATAGAGATTATAATTGGGCGAGCGCAACATTCCCTGCGGGACGGTTATGCCGATAACGATCACGGTTTTGGCATCGGAGCAAACGCGTGCGGGGTGATGAGCTTCGGGAGCATCGGCAAAGCGCTTGACATCCGCAAAGCCGACTGCGTCAACCTGCGGGCGCAAAAATTTCTTGATGGATTGTTTTAAGGATTCAGCCATAGTGTCTTATTGCTTTTCAATAATCGCGTGACTAGAACTGATATAATTTAGCCCCGGGAATGACGTTGAACGAATTTTTTGTCAGTACTTCAATCGCCTTTTCCGGATTGTCAAAGCGGAAGATAATAACGGCGTTCTGCCCGCTTTTTTCGACAAAGGCGTAAAGGTATTCGACGTTGATACCTTCCTTGGAGACAACTTCCATAATACTGTGCAGGCCGCCCGGTTTGTCGGGAACTTCCACGGCGACAACAGGGGTTTTGCTGACCTGAAATCCGCTATCCTTAAGAACCTTATTGGCTTTTTCCACGTTATTGACAATCAAGCGCAAGATACCGAAATCCGCCGTTTCGGCCAGAGACAGGGTGCGGATATTGATGTCGGCGTCTTTAAGCACGCGCGTCGCTTTTTCCAGCGTACCGGGTTTATTTTCCAGAAAAACAGATATTTGTTCTACTTTCATATAACCCCCCTTCGTCCTTCAATAATCATGATCCCACTTTGCTTCGTAAGTGGGATAGTTTCCAATAACCCCTGGCTATTGGATAATTCGATCAACAAACTTCAGCCGTAGATGACCGTTAGGTTATTCACTTTGTTTCTGAAGCTTGGATCTCATTACAACTAAGGCTTCCTATAGTCAGCGAGTTTCACTATCAAAAGCGGCGTTTATCAATAACCTTCGGACTTGTCTTTTGCAGAGTATTGGGCTCGACGAGCTTTACGCGCGGAGCAATGCCCAGATAATCCTTCATGTCTTTGACAATTCTTTGTTCAATCTTCTGCAATTCTTTGACACTTCCGGAATTGCTGAATATCTTGTCGCTGGCCTCAACATGCAGCTCCAGAGAGTCCAACGCTCCGACTTTATCAACAATGATTTGGTAACTGGGTTTCAATCCCTCGATATCGACTAAAATAGCTTCGACCTGTGTTGGGAAAATATTGACACCGCGGATATTCAGCATGTCATCGCTTCTTTTTAGGACTCTTTCCATTTTGATGTGACTGCGGCCGCAGCGGCACGGCTCCGTTATCAGGCGTGATACATCGCCGGAGCGGTAGCGGATGAGCGGATTTGCTTCTTTCGTCAGAGTTGTAAAAACAAGTTCTCCCTCAGATCCCTCAGGCAGAACTTCGCCGGTCTGGGGATTGATCGTTTCGACAATAAAATGGTCTTCAAAAATATGCATTCCATTACGGCCTTCCAGACATTCCATCGCCATGCCCGGGCCGATAACTTCCGATAGACCAAAAAGATCCAGCGCTGTTATCCCGAAAGTCTTTTCAATTTCGTCGCATATCGCTTTGTTCCACGGTTCAGCTCCGAATATACCCACACGCAATTTTAGCGATTTCATATCGACGCCCAGGGTTTTGCCCTCTTCGGCCAGATGCAATGCGTAGGAAGGCGTACAGCAAATAACAGTCGGCCCGAAATCCTGCAAAATCATGATTTGCCTTTTTGCGTTTCCTCCGGACATGGGAATAACACTCGCGCCGATCTTTTCCGCGCCGTAATGCAACCCCAAACCACCGGTAAATAATCCATATCCGAAGGCGTTATGGATGATGTCATTTTTCGTTAATCCCGCGGCGACAAGTGAGCGCGCAACGAGATCAGACCACGTTTCGATGTCGCGTTTGGTATAGCCGAAGACAGTGGATTTGCCGCTGGTGCCGGAAGAAGCGTGCAGCCGGACAATGCTGCTCATCGGCACCGAAAATAAGCCGAAGGGGTAATTATCACGCAAATCCTGTCTGGTGATAAAGGGAAGCTTTTTCATGTCGGCAATGGATTTGATATCGTCAGGTTTGATTTTGGTGGCATCCAGGGATTTTTTATAGAATCCCACGGTGTGATAAACTCGCTGTAAAGCCTGCTGGAGCCTTTTTAATTGCAGAGCTTTTAGCGCTTCGCGGGGCAGGGTTTCAAACTCTTCGTTATAGATCATGATGGTGCCTCCCTTTTATTCGCTTGTAAGAAAGTCTAACAAAACTTTGCACCTCTGGCAAGGAGCTTTAAAGGATAAAAGAGCGCCGTCAAAAAGACATTTTAAAGGACTGCTTTACTTTTCAAGCAACTTGTTCTTGTTGAAGAAAGTTACCGGCTAAGATAATCCCTAAAGCCGTTTTAGCGTCAATTATTTCACCATTTTTAAGCAATTCTTGAACATGAGAAAATTTGGTAGGAACGATTTCGATAAATTCGTCTTCGTCGGGAGGAAGAGGTTCGTAAAAAAGATCCTGGGCAAGAAAAAAATGCATATATTCGTTGCAGTATCCCGGAAGCAGGTACCCTTCGTAGAGCTTAATAAGGCTCGCGGCTTTAAAGCCCGTTTCTTCGGCCAGTTTCCTTTG
Organism: uncultured delta proteobacterium; assembly: GCA_963753975.1. Classification (GTDB taxonomy): domain Bacteria; phylum Desulfobacterota; class Syntrophia; order Syntrophales; family Smithellaceae; genus UBA4810. The sequence goes on along the minus strand of CAVWEH010000005.1, from coordinate 543,979 downwards.
AGCACAGGCGATAGGTGATTCTTCCAGCTTATGGAGCGAACCGGCCGGAATTTCCAAAAGATGCTTTTTTAAGGCAAGGCGGTATTGTTTGATTAAGAGTATTTCATTTTTGCCGTTGAAGGCAACAATAGCAACAGTAGGCTTATGGTCAATCCAGTTTTGTTTGATTGATTTTCCATTAGGCAAGAGGACTTCTTCTTCCCAAACGTCGAAAATCTTACACTGGTACTTCAAATTCGCCTTGGTTTTTTTCATGAATGTTTGGCCTGGATTCAGTTGGTTTTGATTATAGATAATAAATTTTTTTCGATTTCTTCTTTCGGGAGCGCTCCGGTCAGACGTTGCACCAGCTTGCCTTCTTTAAAAAAAAGCATCGTCGGAATACTATGGATTCCATATTGCGAAGCGGTGAGCGGATTTTCATCGACATTCAGTTTGGTTACTTTTATGCCGTTGGCATAATCGGAGGCGAGCTCATCGATTATCGGCGATAATTGCTTGCAGGGGCCGCACCAGGGCGCCCAGCAATCGACAAGAACCGACGTGTCGGAAGCCAAAACTTCACGGGCAAATGTGTTATCCGTTACCTCTAAAGGTTTGGTTTTTTGTTGGGTGCTCACCAGCGGTTCTCCGCATTTGCCGCAAAGAGGCTTTTGATTGAGGCGATCTTCGGGCATTCTATTTTTGGTGCCGCATTTGAGACAGCGGATAATCAAATCATCCAATGGCGCGGCGCATTTGCCGCAGACAGACCTACCCTGGAATTTTTTTTTGGGTATGCGATTTTTCGTTCCGCAATTTAGACAGCGGATTATTACGCTTTCCGGCATACTGGCGTTACCTTAAATTACCATCATAGTATTTTTATCGGCAAGACATGAATCATCTGGCGACACTGACCATAAACGGCTTAAGCATGTTAATAAGATCAAAGGGAGACATTTGTGCCAAAAGACCGCGCTGTCCCGCGTTAATATAAATATTGGACAAATCGGCTATAGTTCTTTCCATGAAAACAGGAATTACTTTCTTTATTCCGAAAGGCGAAGTCCCCCCTACTTGATACCCCGTATGTCCTTTAGCGATTTCCGGTTTACACGGAGAAACCGCTTGTGCGCCGATAATAGTCGCCAGTGCATCTGTGGCAACTTCTTTATCGCCGTGCATCAAAATAATCAGCGGTTTTCCATTTTCATCTTCCATAATCAACGTTTTAATGATGATATGCTCGTCAACACCCAATTTGCTTGCCGATTGTTTTGTGCCGCCTGGTTCTTCGTATTGATATGGATGCAATGTAAATTTAACCTTTTGCTTTTGCAAATCTTGTATGGCCGGGGTTGCCGGAACAGGAGCTTTTTTCGCAACAGGCCTTTGCGGAGCCGCGGCCTTTTTAACGAACCTTGTTTTTTTCGGTGCCTTGACTTTTTTCACAGGCGCCTTTAGGAGCGCCTTTGCTTTTTTTACAGCCGCTTTTTTTGGTGCTTTGACTTTTTGGGGAACCTTGGCCTTTTTTAAAGCTTTAACTTTTTTAGTTTTCTTTAAGGGTTTCTTTTTCTTCAGCATTTTGTTTTTTTTCATATTCCGCCCCTTTCTTTTCAGAAATTCCTATTTCATAGCCATTATAATAACAATTATAAGTAAAAAAGCAATATATCATGATTATATCCATAAGATTCGGAGAGGCTGATGAGAAATAGAAATAAGTCAATTAAATCCTTGCTCAATTAAAATAAATTGTTTAAGAATTAACAAAATTCTTATTAGGTATATATAATTCATGCCGGAATCAATGCAAATAATTATCGGTATTTTCGCTCTGCTGGTTGTGTATCTTCTGGCAATGTTGGGCACCGGCTGGTGGACAAAGCAAATATGTCTGACAATTATGAAGGAGTTGGAAGATAGAGGAGCGATAAATGCCGTAGCCGCCGTTGATTTACCTTACGATAAAATCAGTTATTTCAAAGTAGGCTATCGTGATTATCGCCCTAAAGCGTTAGAGATGCTTCTTTTAAGCGGAATAGTATGTAAAACTTTTCAAGGCCGGTATTATTTAAATACGGAAAAAGCGGCTGAAATTCGATTGAAAGAAAACGTTTAAAGATTAATGGATTGTCTACTCGGATGCCAGGTCGAGAATTATCGGTATAAAAGAACAGCTCATGAGCGACGACACATCGGTAAATAATAAAATCAGTGAAAACAAGAAAATACGTATTTTATTGAAATTATTCTTTGTTGATATAATCATTTTAAGTATAGTGTAATTTTACAGGTCGTTAGTTTGATATTCCAGAAAAAGTTTTTTGTTTCATTTTCTTGATTTTACAGTTTTTTTAAGTTATTTGTGCAAAAAATACCGCTTTGATCAGGAGATGTAAGTTGCAATTCAATCCTTGCATGAAACATAGACTTATCCGCAATTCTGTGAGGCATTTTGCGGAAACCGAACTTGCCCCTATTGCTGCGGAAATAGACCGCAATGCCACATTTCCGCACGACGTTATTGAAAAAATGAAAGCGCTTAATTATTTCGGCCTGCAAGTGCCCAAGGAATTCGGTGGAGCGGCACTGGATTCCATAAGTGCGGCTATAGTTGTGGAGGAAATCTCCCGCGTTTGTGCCGCGGTAGGCGTATGCGTTACGGTGCACAACGGCGTGGCCATCTATCCGTTTCTCCAATTCGCGTCGCCGGAACAGAAAAATATTTATCTGCCCAAACTGGCCAGCGGTGAAATTATTGGCGCTTTCGGTTTGACTGAAGCCAACGCCGGTTCCGACGCGGGAAGTGTGGAAATGACAGCGGTAAAAAACGGCCATGAATATATCTTAAACGGAACGAAAATATTTGTCACCAACGGCGGAATTTGCGATCTATCCTTAATTTTTGCTCTTACCAATGCCGATCAAACACGTCTGCAAAGCAGTGTGTTTATTGTGGAGAGCGGCTTTCCCGGTTTTTTGCGCGGTGAGTTGGAAGATCTTTGCGGCATGCGCGCCAATCCCGTTTCCTCACTATTTTTGGAAGATTGCCGCGTGCCGGAAAAGAATCTTCTGGGAAAACTGGGCGACGGAATGAAAATAGGTCTGACAACGCTGGATAACGGCCGCATAGGTGTGGCGGCTCAAGCGTTAGGTATTGCGCAGGGAGCCTATGAAGCAGCGGTGAAATATGCGAAAGAAAGGCAGCAATTTAAAAAGCCGATTGCCTCATTGCAAACAATTCAAAATTACATTGCCGATATGGCCACAGAGCAAGCTGCGGCGCGCCTGCTTTTGTACCGTGCTTGTTCCCTGAAAGACGAAGGCTCGCCCTTCGGTTGTGAAGCGGCCATGGCCAAGCTTTACTGCAGTCAGGTTGCGTCTAAAATCACGTCGCTGGCCGTGCAAATTCATGGCGGTTACGGATACAGCAAAGAATACGATGTGGAAAGATATTTTCGTGACGCTAAGGTGACGGAAATTTATGAAGGCACCAGTGAAATTCAACGCATAGTCATTGCGCGTTCAGTGCTGTCTCAAATGATCTTATAGGGAAATATGTTGAATCTGGTAGTTTGCCTAAAACAAGTTCCTATGGTGACGGAACTGCCGTGGGATGAAAAAACCGGCACGTTGCGGCGCGATCTGGCAGCCGGTATGATGAACCCGGCCTGCAAGCACGCCTTGGAAGCCGCATTGCAAATAAAGGAAAAATATTCGGCGAATATTACTGTGATAACCATGGGGCCTTCGGCTGCGCAGGAAGTTCTGCGCGAAGCGCTAGCCTTGGGCGCGGATCGTGCTATCCTTATTTGCGATAGGCTTTTAGCAGGCTCCGACACTTTTGCTACTTCTTGGATTTTGGCTGAAGCAATAAAAAAGGAGTGTCCGAAATTTGATCTTCTTCTTTGCGGTGCTTATACCTCGGACAGTGAGACGGCACAGGTCGGCCCGCAGTTAGCCGAAAAATTGGATTTACCCGCCGCGGCGTATATCGAGAAACTGGAAATTAACGGCCGGACGTTGTGCGTCCGCAGGCTGGTAGATAATTTCCGTGAAACGTTGGAAATGGAGTTTCCGGCGCTGGTAACCGTCTCTATGGAAAATTACGAACCACGCTACACGAAGCTTGTGGGGTTGGAAAATTCGTTTAACGAAAATAGCATTATTATTCTTGATGCCGGAAGTCTTGGCATAAACGCTTCAGTAATGGAAAAGCAGGGTTCCCGCACCAAGGTGCGCAAAGTTTTCTTAAGGAAGGCCGAGAAAGAAAACGTGCTTTTGCAAGGAACGGCGGCCACCGTAGTTACGGAATTTCTCAATAAATATCAAAGAAAAATCGGTACGGCTATAGGTAAATCCATAGAGGACAATAAACATACTAATGAAGAGTAAGAAAAAAAGCATCTGGGTTTTCGGCGATTACCGCAACTATTATCAAAACCGTGTAACTTTGCAGTTGATTTCCAAAGCGATGGATCTTGCCCACACAATCAAAGCGGAGGTTTGTGCTTTGGTCTTTGGTCATGAGATAGAAGAATATATCATGGAATACACGGCGCATGGAGCGGATAGAATTCTGGCAATAGATCATCCTCTCTTGAAGAGTTACAGCACGGAAAGATATTTGGCGATCATCGAAAAGTTGGCCAAGGAAAGAGACCCGGAGATTATCCTGATCGGCGCCACGGATTTTGGCCGCGAATTTGCACCAAGACTGGCCAAGCGTCTGAAAACAGGATTATCCGCGGATTGTGTGGGACTGGATATCACGGATGAAGGATTATTACTGCAAATAGCGCCTTCTTTCGGCGGCAACATGCTGGCGGAAATCATTACTGAACGACATCGTCCCCAGATGGCCACTGTGCGTCCCGGAACTTTCAAGGAAATACCTCACAACTATGAACGAAAGGCATTGGTCGAGCGTTTGCCTTTGCCGGATAATCTGCCCGAACCGCGTGTTCGTCTGGTGGAGTATGCGCGGTCTGCAGAAAGAGAGCACTCCATAGAAAGCGCCGCCGTCATCGTTTGCGGAGGCAGGGGCATGGGTAATAAAAATAATTTTAATAGGCTTCATGAACTGGCCAGGCTTTTGGAAGGCGGTGTCGGCGCCACAAGGCCCGTAGTTTATGCCGGCTGGGCCGACCACGGGCAACTGGTGGGACAGGCAGGCAAACACATCAAACCGAAGATACTTTTTTCCTTTGGTATCAGCGGCGCCATTCAGCATACGGCAGGCCTGGGCGAAGCCGATTTTATTGTCGCGATCAATAAAAACCCTCAGGCGACAATGATGAAAATGGCCGATGTCGCCATCGTTGCCGACGCCAGCGACGTCCTCAATACACTAATCAAAGAACTGAAAAAGCGCATCAGAGAATAATCGATTATATAAATTGAGGGAGTGTTTCCTTAGCATGAGCGTTTAAGGCGCTTCGATAATTTGTGTATCGCCCTCCTGCGGTTTGGTGGCGGCGGATCTGGCAAAAAGTCTTACACCCCAGTAAATGTACCAGGCTCTGAATCCGCACATGCCGTCTTCTTTGCATATTTGCTGCAATGTTCTATCGGCATAATCTTTGAAAGTTATCGGAAGAAGTTTCATCCGCATAAGCTGGTATAAGGCATCGTGCACCAAACTTCCTCTCATGAATGTTTTTGTGTCGATTGTGGGGCCGCTGGGACCGTCCCAGGCGTAGCCCTTGGCGATGGTCAAAAGGCCTGCAGAGGATAAAGAGATGAAACCCTGGATTTTGACATCGAGATTCAGATGGATGGTAGTCTGGTATTTGTATTCACGCATTGATTGGTACTTATATTTTTTTAGATGGCGATAATAGATTTTATCCATATCTAATCCTTTCTAAATAATTATTGTCTCGTTTATGTAAAAAGGACTGCCAAATATATTGCGCGCTATTTAATATATAGGTTTGGCCATTTAGTAGCTCTTTTGGCATAATTTGTAAAGCAGAAGAAGCCGCCCGCCAACGACCATATTGGATATGATAAACAAATAATTCTTGAAAAAAGAAAGGGGGCTGGCTCAAAACAAGCCAGCCCCCTTTTGAGCTGATAGATAATGTTGCTTATTCTTTCGGCATTCCGGTAAAGTTCTCCGCAACGGATTTAATCGCGGCGCCCTCATTATTCATAATACATTCGATCATCCCGAAATACTTCGGGAATTCCGCCCCGATAAAGAACTGGGAAGACAGCACCCGGCCGCTGTAATAGGCCGCTTCGTTATTTCCGGAAATTATTTTTTGTCTTTCCTCGCCCTTTGCCTCGCCAATGAGTTTTTTCATTTTGGGGATGGTAACCGTCAGGCTCCAGAGATGCAACCAGGCCACGATCAGCGGGAACATCGCCTGCTGCAGCGGTGTGGCGTTAAGCACCAGCGCCATGAACTTTCCTTCCCCCATCTGCTTTTTCATCATCTCAATGACTTCGTCGAGTTTCGCCAGTCCGCGAACAACCGGGGTAATATACTTATCTTCCACCACTCCCTTGGCCTTCGCAATCGCATCGTTCATGCGTTTTCTGAGCTGCGAGTAATTATACATCTCCGGATTCATGAGGATCTTACGCATCTGGAGATCAAGAGACTGAATGGCATTGGTTCCTTCATAAATAGAGAATACCTTGGTATCGCGGGCATACTGTTCGACCGGATATTCCGAGCAGTAACCATATCCGCCGTAAACCTGCATCGCTTCGGCTGTAATCAGCCAGGAGGTGTCGGAAATACCGGCCTTAACGATAGGGGTTAGAATTTCGACGATACCCGTAGCTGCTTTGCATTCTGCCGGGTCTTTGGACGAATGCATAATGTCTTCATGATAGGCGAGAAATAAACAGAGCATCCGCATTCCCTCTACTGTACTCTTCATGTACATGAGCATCCTCTTCACATCGGGATGTTCGATGATCGGCACGCCGGAAGCTTTGTCATTAAGCATCTGTGTGATATGCTTACTCTGAATGCGGTTTCGGGCATAAGTGCAGGCGTGCATGTATCCGGCGCTGGCTTGTCCCATAGCCTGAACACCTGTATGAATGCGTGCCGCATTCATGAGCCTAAACATGATCTTCATGCCTTCACGTTCTTTTCCCAGCAAATGGCCCACGCATTTTCCGTTATCACCGAAACTGAGCGATGATGTGGCGTTTCCTTTCAGCCCCATTTTATGCTCGACGCCTGTACAATACACATCATTTCGTGCGCCGAGTGATCCATCTTTGTTAATGAGATATTTCGACACCAGGAAAATAGAAATACCCTTTGTTCCTTCGGGATCGCCCTCGATTCTAGCCAGTACGGGATGGATAATATTGGGGGTTAAATCATGTTCGCCGTTGCTGATGAATATTTTCTGCCCGGTAATGAGGTACGTGCCGTCTTTTTGCTTCACCGCTTTTGATTTAAGAGCTCCGACGTCCGAACCTGCACCCGATTCGGTCAGGCACATCGTACCACCCCACTCCCCGGATATCAATTTGGGAAGGTACATTTTTTTCACTTCTTCGGAGGCGAAAGGCGCAATGATGGCTACCGCTCCGGTGATCGCGCCGCAATACATGGTCAACGATGTATTGCCCGCATTAAAATATTCTGCGGCAGCCATAGAGATGCTGGAAGGCATGCCCATCCCGCCTTCTTCCTGCGAAAAGACAAGGCTGTGGAACCCCGCCTCTACGTATGCCTTGAATCCTTTATGGAACGATTCGGGTACCTTCACTTCATGAGTCTTGGCATCGAATTTCAATCCTGTCTTGTCGCCGTCGGCGTTGGATGAATAAAATTGATCGATAGCTATTTTTTCGGCCAGTTCCAGCGTATCTTCATACATGCTCCTGTCAAATTCCTTGAATCCTTCGAAGCGGTTCAATTTCTCCAGTTCCAGCATTTCAAAAAGAACAAATCTCACATCTCTTGAGTCAACTAATGAGTTTAACGACATAAATCCTCCTTAATAAATGTGGCTTGATTTTTTACTTTTATAAATTTAGATAAAACCTTTAAATTATGACTGTCAGTATAGGACGATTTTCCCTCAAATTCAACAGTTTATTTTATTTTTAAATATATTATTTGTGAAAATAAAAAAAACACTTTTTACATAATTATTTTCTACGGTTGCTTGCTTTATGAATTTGAGCAAGCACTTCTTTTTCTTTATCTTCCGGTAATAATTCAAATGTCGCCATTATATTTTTAGGAATGGAACGCAATTGACCGCTCGCGGCATTTATGAAAACCCAGTCAGTTTCGCCTTCGGCAAGCAGAGCATTATCTTCAAGTCGAATAACCTTGTATTTTCGTAGAGATTGCACCCGGCGAAAATTGGAAACCCATGTCAAAACACAGACATGCTCTCCGGCATAGGCTGGAATTAAATACTCGATCCGATGCGCTCGCACAACCCAGGTAGCACCGGCCTCCTGTGTAGCCTGAGTGCATCCCTGAAAGTCAGAGTGAGCCACTGCTGCATCGAGTATCCAACGCAAATACTCGACATTATTTACGTGACCATTTTGATCCAGGGCCTCCTGAGGCACCGTCAATTCATAGCGGTAAATTTGCGCCACATATCCTCGATCTTATTGCGGAAAGATCGCTATCTTTTCTTGCAACTACGTCGGCGGCAGAGCCTTGTTAGCGTTTTTTGGATCGCGACTTCGTCTTTTTGGATGCAGTTTTCTTGGCCTTTGCCTTTTTTGGTTTCGCCTTCTTGACTTTGGCAGTGACCTTGCCCTTTGATTTCTCAGCCGGCACGTTTTTGCACATATTTTTCGCGATCTCGGTCGCGTCTTTAACGATCCGGTCTACCAATTCTTTGACCGTGGGCATATCATTAATTCTCTGCGCGCACTCGCCGGCGGCCATCATGGCCTTTGCCTTGTCCCCCTCGAAGACAGCCTTGATGGACTCGTTTTCATAATCAATCAGCGACGTATCTTCCATGGTCGTATAGCTGTCCGGTGTGCCGAGGAACACTCCGGGCGACTTTTTCAGAGTGTTTGCCGCGTGTTCTTCACTGCGGGGATTTCTCAACCAGCGCGCCGGGCCCACATAACCACGGGCTACCAGGGTGCCACGGTCCTGGGCGTCCACAACTGATTGCTTCCAGAGCGGAGGAAAATCGCTTTCCTGCGTTGCAAGGAAGCGGGTTCCCATTAGCACGCCATCGCAGCCTAAAGCCAGAGTGGCGGCCACCGTTTTGCCGTCGGAGATTCCTCCGCCACCAACCACAAGTGTTTTTTCATCGGATACGGCTTCGACCACGGCGGGAAACAGCACCATGGAATGCAGCGGTTCCCAGTGCGTATGGAATCCCCCTTCATGGCCGGAGGCGACAATCACGTCAACACCCGCTTTTTTGCAGCGCATAGCGGCTCGGACGGAAGGGATGATATGAATCCAAATAAATCCTGCCCCCTTAATTTTGTCTCCCCAGCCCATCGGGTCACCGGCGGAGGTATACATAACTTTAAGGGTTTTTTTCATTTCGGGATTTTGCTCCCGCGCTTTGATGGCGGTTTCAATCATGATGTTTGCTTTGTCTTTGAGTTCCGCGGAGACCATCACATTGGGGCCGAAAACGCCGCCTTTGTCTTTGACAAGACGGTGGGTGCGCTTCAGCACCGTTTCCAATACCTTGGCCATATCGTCATCACGATTTGCCTCGCCGGTATCGCAAAAGGCGTTGTAAACCCAGGGCTGGTCATGTTTATTGAAAAGACCGCTGGTGGAAAGCAGCCCCAAAACTCCGGCATTGGCCGCCGCCACGCAAAGGTTGTTATTGCTGAAAGGGCCCATGCCGGCCTGAATAATCGGATGCTTGATTCCGAGTAGCTGAGTTAGTCTGGTTTTTAACATGTTTATCCTCCTGAATTAATAATTATTGCTTTTTTAAGTAGCGGTTTTGATATTTTAAGAGACCAACTTTTTAAAGTAGACGGAGTATATGAAGAAGAGACATGCGTGTCAATTTTTTTCTTTTAGCTTATGACCGCAGAGTCAGGCATTCCGGGGGCTCAGGGTAAAGAATGCCATAGAAAATCGTTCGGGCGGAAATAAATGCTTAGTCAATCTATTGAAATTAAACATTTTGTTTTTTCCATTTTGTTCCGGCCAGAACTACGGAAGTTTCGATCTGGCGTCCGGGGATGCTCCAATACTTTTTAAGCAAACGGTTTTTTTCGTCTATTGAAACGAGCCGGTAGCCGTTCTTCTGGTAAAAAGACAGTGCCCAAATTGCATCTGCCCATGTACCGATCAGAATCGGCTTTTCTGTGATCGATTCGAGAAACCGCAGAAGTCGGGAACCTGCTCCGTGATTTCGCAGATGTGATCGAACGTAGGCATGACGGATAAGGGTAACTTCCCCTTTATCCTGAATTCCCATCACGCCGATCAATCTATCTTTTTCTTCCAATGCCCAGAAGCTGACACCCGCATGAATTTCCTTTTGCAGTTGCCGGCGAGACATGTATGGTTCATGCCACCGATCAGCCGGAATTACTCCTTTGTAAGCTTGTGCTGCATCGGTGATGATTTCCAGTATTTCTTCAAAATCTTTTTGATCACATTTACGAATCATGGTTTTATCTTTACATCCTTTACTCTGGAGATGAAGTTGTAAAATATCGGAAACCCAGGAAAATTATTATTACAGCGAACATCAGACGCAACGTATTGTCGGAGATTATATTGGCCAGATTCCCTCCTAAATATGTGCCGAGAAGGATACCCGGTACGAGACCATAAAGAATTTCTGCTTTAACATTCCCCAGCTTCCAATGGGTGAAGGCGCCTATACCACCAGTGGGAACCATGACTAAAAGCGATGTTCCTTGCGCTATATGCTGGGTAAACCCGGTCAAAAGAACCATTACGGGAACCATTATCGTTCCACCGCCAACTCCCATCATTCCCGAAAGAAATCCGGTAAAAACACCGGTTATTAAAAATACGATTATTTTCGTGAAATCAGGAAGAGGGCTGATGAAATTTATTAAATATGGTTTTAAAAGCAAAAGGACCGAACAAAAAATCAAAAATGCTCCAAAAGTCTTTTTTAACTTCCATTCCGCAAGAGCATGTGCATAACGCGCGCCTAATGGTGCGGTGAATACTGCTGTTAGAGTTAAAAGCACAGCTGCCCTAATATCAATCGCTCCATTTAAGGCATAGGTTATTGCTCCGCCGATTCCCGTAAAAACCAGCGCCACCAAACTAGTACCGTGAGCCTTGTGCTGGGTTAACTTCAAAACTCCAACCATCAAAGGAATCATAATCAATCCACCGCCCAGACCGACAAGACCGCCGAATATCCCGGCGGAAAACCCGATAGCAAAACTAATTAAATTTATTTTCAGTGGAGCCACCTCCGGAAGGAGCAGGAGGCTCCCTATAATAACGCGACCTCCCGCGGTATCGATGAACCTTGCCGCGGGCTGCGGAAGCAAATATTCCGCCGAAACAAATGACAGCCAGTAGAAAGAATATGACCTGAACACTTTTTAAAAGAAGCGTACCTCCATCTTGTGAAATAGGATTATTTCCTAAAATAACGGCGAAGACCAGCATTGTTATGCCCATGCTGAACATTTGACCGGTAAGCCGCATAGTGGCGAGTGTTGCCGAAGCAACGCCGAAGAATTTATTGCCGACAGCACTCATCGTGGCGTTGACATTGGGAGAAGAAAAGAGAGCGAAGCCGATTCCCAGCAAGACTAAACAAGATATAATATAGGAAGTCGCAGTATCGGCATGAATAAAAATAAGCGGAATCAAGCCGATAACATTCAAAGCCATACCGATGGAGGCGATAATCTGCGGTTCAAAACGATCGGAAAGCCTTCCGGCGAAAGGGGAGAAAAAGGCCTGCACCACTGGTTCGGCAACGAGAATGATTCCCGTCTGAGAGGGTGTCAGCATTTTAATATGCTGCAAATAGAGGCTCAGCAAAAAAGTCACCGCGAATGTCGCGCAGTAATTAATGAGTGCGGCCAAATTGGAAAAAGCAAAAACTTTATTATCGAGAAACAGACGGATATCGAGCAGAGGGAAAGGCCTTGTTAATTGTTGCCGGATAAAGAAAAAAAGACAAAATACACCTAACCCTATGAGAAACCCGGCCCTCCATGCCGGGAGTAAAGAAAATCCATACATGATGGCAAAAAGAGCAACCGCGTAAAGCAAAGAACCGGTAATATCAAAATGCTCATCTTTGGCTTCCGACCATTCTTCCTTAATGAGGCCGGCGACGATGGCAATAATAACTATGCCCAAAATGACCGTGAAAAGGAAAATGTATCTCCACCCTAAATGCTCAGTCAAGAGGCCGCCGATAAAAGGGCCAATGGTCAGCCCGGTATAAACTCCAGCGAGATTGATTCCTAATATTTTGCCTCTTTCTCCGATAGGGTATGCGGAAATCAGCATTGCTGTACCAGTGCCGAAAATCATCGCGCCGCCAATGCCTTGAATAACGCGGGCAAAAATCAAAAAAGACTGAGTCGGAGACCATATACAAAGGAAGGAAGCAAGCGTGAAAATTATAGCGCCGTAAAGAAAAATTCTTTTGCGACCATAAATATCAGCTAATCGTCCCAAAGGAACAAGCGTGATCGCCGCAGCCAGGAGGAAAGATGTAGCTACCCAACTCAAGGAAAGAGCCGTCATAGATAAGTCTTTAGCCATATTGGGTAGGGCGACATTTACGGCCGATCCCATAAACGGTGTCAGAAACGAACTTAAAGTGGTGGCAAGAAGGATATAAAAATGTCTTTTATCTGTCATGTGATCTTGTTTTGTTAGGGTAAAATATCTTCAAATGCGCGTAAAAGTCTTTTCGTAGAGTTTTGCAAAATTGTCTTTGCCACAGGCCATCATAAGCGTAAGGGGCATAACTTTTTTTGCTCGCTTGAGCATCTCTTCCGTCAATTCATGAATATCCCATTGCGCGTGTCGATCGGCACGTAGGCGTGCCAAATGATATAATTCGCGGGCATTGAATTTCATCAAAACTCGTCTGCGGTGCGCGTTAGTGAGAATATAAGCGGCGGCGAGGGGCGCTTTTTTCTTAATTTGCTCGTAAGCGTTTTGTGTATGGCGCATAATTGCCATGAAATTCTTTTGCTCACCGATTGCCCGAATGGAAGGAGGAATTGTTACGCCTAATTGCGGATGATAGTCTTGAGCTATTATTGTGGCCGTACGGTGCCTTTTCAATTGAGCGAAGCAGCTGGCGCTTACTATAAGCTCAAATTGAAGATCGACATTTTCCAATTCCCTCAGCACCGCGTCATGAGACTGAAGATATTCGAAAGTCGTTTTCAGCAAAAGTTTAAGGTCTTTTTGTGACATGCTGGTTGCGCAGTTTAAACATTGAGAATAATTTAAATTGGATGAAGAAAAAAGCAAACACGTGGCGACTTTTATATCGGCGGATGGTGAAAAGAAAGTCAAATACGCGGCGCCGGATTGTTTAGAGGTTATTGTTTTATTATATCGTGCAGAGAAAGTTTCAGTCTGTTTATGTAAATTAGGTCTGGTTAGCCTATCGTAATCGCTAGCATGAATATAACGAATCAAAGAAGGAGCGATATCTTTAGTCGCCGCGTGCAATTTTTTGCTGTATTCGTGCGCTTCGGTAAAAGGAAGCGCGGCCAAGCGCCGCAACATAAGTTCCAAATTGCGGGCATTGATTGTCATACCCAGTTGAGTTTCAGTGGCCAGCGCTATCACATAGCGGGCATCTTCTTTAGCCCAGCCTTCCAGAAGCGAACGATTGGTGGGATTTTCCGCCAGAGACTTGTTTTTTAAGAAAATGTAAGGCTTTAATTGGTCATAGAGTTGATGGTAATAGTCATTTTGCATTTTGATGGTGCCGATGAAAAGATCAGTGAAACCGGATTGTTTGATTTCTTCCGGGACGACAAAATCTTTGTCAAAAAGAACATAACGCTGAGATTTTTCCGTAAAGGAACATAGACGGAATTTTTCGATTTCTTCGACGAGAAGACGGGAAACACCTAAAATGTCGATATTGAAAACAGCGTGTTCGGCGACAGAACTATGCCCCATGGAAAAAACGATATTGCGATTGGACTGCCGCGCTTTGTCGACTTCGGCGCGGGCGATTTCCCGCAGTTCGTTGACGGGCTTGGGACTGCGGCTGATGCGGGCATAGGCCGCCGAAATAGTTTCCGGCGTCAAGTCTTGCTTTAAGGCGCTTTTATCCTTAAGCTCGCGGATGAGGTCGTAATCTAAATTGTAACCGGCCAGGATAATTTTCATAAATCGCGCCTGAATTTATTTCGAACAAAGCGAAAGGCGGAATAAAGGTTATTTAAAGTCTTACCAATTCCACCCGGCCGAGCGTGCGCCCCAGAAAGCGTTCACCGATTGTTTGAAAACGGTAAGGAACATCGCTGACGCAGAAAAGATAATCGGGCTTATGGGAATCTTTGTTCGCAATGTTTTGTTTATCGATTAAAGCTGAAGCAATGTCAGCCATTGCTTGGGCCGAGTCAATAAGCTTCACTTTCCGTCCCACAATATCTTGTAGTAGAGATCTTAAAAGCGGATAATGAGTGCAGCCCAGAACCAACGTGTCGACTTTTTCGGCAACCACCGGCTTTAAGTATTCCTGGGCAATGAGCCGCGTTGCCGGATGATCAAACCAACCCTCCTCGACGAGCGGCACGAAAAGCGGGCAAGCCTGCGAAAAAATCTTTGCGTCTCTGTCTAGGAGATTGATAGCGCGGGCATAAGCATTGCTGTTGATGGTTGCCGGGGTGCCGATGACGCCGATGGATTTCGTGCGGGTATCCTGGACGGCGCTTTTGGCGCTGGCCTTGATCACTTCGAGAACCGGAACGTGGGAAAGCTCTTTTATCGTCTTATAGGCTACTGCCGCCATTGTATTGCACGCAACTATCAATAATTTCACATCCTTCTTGAGGAGAAATTCGGTGATTTGCGCAGCGTAGCGATTGATGGTCTCAACGGACTTTATTCCATAAGGAACGCGCGCAGTATCGCCAAAGTAAATAATATTTTCAAAAGGCAGGCATTCCATCAGGGCGCGAACGACGGTCAGGCCGCCGATACCCGAATCAAAGACACCTATGGGACGATTTGCTATTGTATTCATGGATTCTCTTGTAAAGGGTCTTTTACTCTTTAAGATAAAATTGTAATTTAAGCTTGGCCACTTCCACAATATCACCGTCTTTTAAATCATAGCGGTGGTCAATTTCTTTGCCGTTTATTTTCAATTCCTTGTTGTTTGATGGTGTAATAAAATAACCTTCTTTGCGGCGGTTGACCAACGCGGCTACTTTGGGTGCAAAAAGACCTTTAAGTTTTATCGCCGAACCATTTTGTTTGCCGATTGCTGAGACTCTATCTTTAAATTGGTACTCTTTACTATCAGTTGATCCTTCAATGACGATGAATCCTCCCAGCGGATCTTGTACGCTTTTATCGGCAGAGATCAATATCTTCTTTTTATCATCCGGAGCTATAACGACGGTTTCTTCCATGGAGTGACCGCGAATAGTAAAACTCCTTTTATCTTTTCCTCTTATTTTGTCAGAAATAACCTCTAATGTATATACGCCAATTAAAATGACATCACCATTGTAAAGTTGGCCTTTAGATACCTTTTGGCCGTTTAAGAATGTGCCGTTAAGGCTGTTTAAATCTTCGATAAACAGACCATCGCCTTCTAAGAATGTGCCGTTAAGGCTGTTTAAATCTTCGATAAACAGACCATCGCCTTCAATTTTTATCACAGCGTGATGTCCGGAGACGGCCTGATTATCGATAAAAATATCATTGTCCGATTTCCTGCCGATAGTTAGCAATTTTTTCTCCATGATAATATCTTTAATTACATTTTTTTTGTATTTTAATAATATTCTTGTCATACATTACCTCCTAAGAGATCCTGTAAATTTATTAAATGCCGGATAGCGTTTTTTCTTTTTAATATAACCTACAATCACAGTAATATTATCTTTACCGCCTTTTTCGTTAGCTGCGTCAATCAAAAGTTCGCAGGCGTCACCGGGTCGTTTCGCCAAAGATATTATTTTCAGTATTGATTCATCAGTTAGCATAGTGTTCAGACCATCGCTACACAAAAGTAGTATATCATCACCAAATAAGGTAAGTTCATTTAATTCTGCTTCCGCTTCCGGGCTGATTCCCAGAGCTTTAGTGAGTAAATTTTTAATGTTGGAGTTTGCCGCTTCTTCTTTAGTGATTATATCACGTCTAAATTGTTCATTGACGATCGAATGGTCATCGGTCAACTGTTCGATATTGTTCGATCTGATTAAATAAACGCGGCTGTCACCAATATGGGCGATGCTGAGTTTGTTGCCGATCATTAGCGTTGCGGCAATAGTCGTTCCCATCCCCTTCAATTGAGGAGAACTTTGCCCTGCTTCAAAGACAGCTAAATTGGCCAAACGCAACGCGGAATTAAGTTTATTTGTTGCCGGACTGTACGGGTGATCATAATTGCCGGTAAACTTATTTTCTCGTTGAAAATAATCGCTAATGACATTAACGGCTATTTTACTGGCTATTTCTCCCGCAGAATGACCGCCCATTCCATCAGCTACAATCAGAAGTCCGGCTTTAATGTCCACATAGTAATTATCTTCGTTATTTGAACGAACCAGTCCTTGATCGGTTCTGCCGGCGGCGGTTAAATTCAATTTATGCAATCTCATCCAGCCAGTCACCTTCTTTGAAGTAAATTTAATTTAAGGAGGCTATTAAAGCATCCGTTAATTTTTTACCTGTTTGCTATCTTGTTTCGGTATTTCGTTAAATTCAACACTGTCCGCATCAATGTGCTCTTTTAATGTTGGCAAGTAGATATCTTTTGGATATCACGGCAATATGGCCGACTATCAGCAAAAGAGCGGGGTAAATGGATTTTATCCAATAGCCGTGAACCATAAAGAGATAAACGCCGGTTGTCAGCCACAATACTAGAAGCGCTAAAGATATAATGACGCCAATAGACACTTTTAGTTGCGGTATAATTAAGGCGATGTAAAGGCCGAAGAAGAAAATCATCAATAATTCAAGACACAATGCCCATGTTGGCCGCAAAATATGATCGTTGTTGATCATGTTGTCAATGGCGTTAGCGACGATTTTTGCCTGTGGAACATTGAAAGCTATAGGTGTAGTATGCATTACTCCTAATCCGGCGGTACTTGGCGCAATAATTACAATCTTATCCTTAAATGCTTCAGGAGGAATCTTTTTATTGATGACGTCGAAAAACGAATAGTAAGGAACCCCGCGCGTAAAGTCGATGAGCATCTTATTGTTGTCATATATAGGGATTATTTTGCTGTCAAATTTCAATTGCTTGCCCAATTGCAAATCTTTCAAATTCAAATCCAGATACTTTAACGTAAGTTGTAGCGCAAAGGAAGGGAAAAGCCTGTCTTTAAAATTGATGAACGGAGGTTCACTGCGGATGATACCGTCTCTATCGGGGATGATGTTAATGTGCCCCAATCCCAGCGCGTCTTTGGCAAAGAGATTAATTGGTGTAACCATTTCACGGGAAGTTATGCCGTTAAGAAAAAACCCGGAAGGAAGCGAATTATTTTCGATGTAATCAGGTCCACTGGTAGAAGACTTGTCGATAGGACTTCCCAGATTGAAGAACAAAGGCAGGACAATCTTTTTGCTCACAGCGATTGAATCGGACAGAATAGAGTCATTGTCGAGACGCTTTTCCGCATCTTTTAATGCCGCCAATAGAACGATAGTGCTCATGTTTTTTTGGGAATATTGAGGATTGTTTTCAATGGTGCTGATGATGTTAAGTACTTCCAGGAGACCATGATTTAGATCCTTTTCCGAATACATGATATCCAGTCCAATTACCTTAGCTTCATAAGAATCCAAAAGATCGATCATAAAGGCAATATAGGATCGCGGCCAGGGCCATCGTCCAAAATTGGCAATACTTTGTTCATCAATAGCAATTACTGAAACTGGTGCGACAAAAGGTTTTACGCGAAGACGGGCACTTATATCATATAGGCCGTATTCCAGTCTTTCCAGGCGTGCCCCAAAGAAAAAGAAGACTAATAATGCGGCGAGCGTAAGAGCAATACCAAGACGAAAATCAGAAATTATCGACTTTTTAAATTTCTTCATGCAGTCTCCTTTTTAAGGTTGCACTTAAAAAGTTATATCCTTTTTTTATCATAACCAGCGGTAATATAGCAAGATTTCTTGTGAATATTTTCATTATAAGGAGGAAATATGCGCGGAGCAGAAAAAGAGATCAAAGAAAATCAGGAAATCGTTGCGATCATGCAAAGAGCAAAAATCTGTCGGATCGCTTTGGTTGATGGCTACAGTTCTTATATTGTTCCGGTCAATTTGCCCTCCACGAAAAGCATCTTTATTTTTATTCAGCTATGGAAGGAAAGAAAATCGATGTTCTCCGGAAAAATAACAGAGTATGTTTCGAGATGGATGTGAGCGCAGAGATTATAAAAGGTAAAGAACCTTGTTTTTGGAGTATGAAATATTTATCTGTAATCGGTTTTGGCGAAGTTTTTTTATCGAGAAATCCAACGAAAAAAAGAAAGCTTTGGATTTACTTATGGAAAAATACGCCGGCAGAAGCTCTTTTTCTTATAACGAAAAAATGCTGAAGAAGGTTTTTGCTATTGACATCAGAATTGAAAAAATATCCGGCAAAAAATCTAACATTTCATGAAACGACTTTGAACTTAATATTACACTGCAAAGTTATTTAAACCGCCAAAGTCTAAGGTAGCAAGATAATCGTTGATGGTTTCAGCGCGTCGAATTTGCACGACTTCGCCGTTTTCTCTTAAAAGTAACTCTGCGGACCGGAGTTTCCCGTTATAATTGGAGCCCATAGCAAAGCCGTGCGCACCGGCATCGTGAATGACGATAATATCCCCGTTTTCCAGTTTGGGTAGAGGACGGTCGATGGCAAATTTATCGTTGTTTTCACAAAGCGAACCTGTAACATCATAAAGAATATTTTGCGGTTGTTTTTCTTTGCCCATGACCGTGATATGATGATACGCGCCGTAAAGTGCCGGACGCATTAAGTTCGCCATACTGGCGTCCAGGCCGGCGAATTTCTTATAGGTATCCTTAATATGCAGGACACGGGAAACAAGATAACCATAGGGACCGGTAATATAACGGCCGCATTCTGTAAAGATTTTAATCGGCGCGAGGCGATGGGCAACAATAATTTTTTCATATTTTTCTTTGACGCCACGGTTTATTGCGGCAAGATCGATACGCTGCTGTTCCGGGCGATAGGGAATTCCCACGCCTCCACCCAAATTTACAAACTCAAAACAGATTTTTAATTGCCGGGAAATGTCAGCAACAAGCTGAAACAAAATTTCCGCTGTTTCCACAAAATAAGCGGCATCCAATTCGTTGGAAGCAACCATCGTATGAATGCCAAAACGTTTAATTCCTTTTGCCTTACATATTTTGTAACCTTCAAAGAGCTGCTCGCGGGTAAAGCCAAATTTAGCTTCTTCGGGATGGCCGATAATAATATTACCCTTCTTTAGAGGACCGGGATTATAGCGAAAGCAAATCAGTTCCGGCAGTCCGGCATATTTTTCCAAATAAGGAATGTGGATAATATCATCCAAATTAATCGTCGCGTTTAACTCCCGAGCCTTGACGAATTCAACCGCGGGCGTATCATTGGAAGAAAACATAATTTCTTCACCGGTGATACCCGTTTTTTGGGCCAAAATCAATTCTGCAAGCGAGCTGCAATCGGCACCAAAACCTTCCTTTTGCATGATTTTCATCAAATAGGGATTAGGCGTGGCCTTGACAGCAAAAAACTCTTTAAATCCTTCATTCCAGGAAAAAGTTTTTTTAAAATCACGTGCGTTTTGGCGAATAGCCTTCTCGTCATAAATGTGAAAGGGCGTGGGATATTTTTCGATGATTTTTTCGACTTGTTTTTTTGTAAAAGGCAACAGCTTTTCCGCCATGTAATTGAATCCACCTGTTTGTTAAAAAATTATAATTTTTTGGCTATTTTACGGAAGTGGTAACCATAGACCATGAGCGTCATAGCTTCGGCAAAAGACTTGCGGTAAATAATTAGCGCTTTCAACATAAGTTTCCAATAGTACCACTGCGAGACGCCGTTGCCTAAAATACCGATAAAAAAAACGGATCGCATTAACGCTTTTAAACGTATCCAGGAATATTTATTTGCTCTTGCAAATGGTTGGGGTTTGTAGGTTTTAAGAAATTCATTGACGCGTTGATAGTAATGGCGAGGACTGTAAATGGTCTTCACGATTTTGTTATAGCCCGCAATGAGTTTCGCTTTGTCCATGCGGGGAATAAAATTAAGAGAGCCATCGGTATTGTCTCCCGAACAAACGTCCGCGAGGCGATTTTCTTTTTTTAGACGGTGCCATAATTTTGTGTTGGGTAAAGCGTTTAATAAGCCCACCATAGCGGTAACGACGCCTGTTTCCTGGATAAACTTAATCTGCCGCGCAAAAATACTTTCATCATCATGATCGAAGCCAACAATATAGCCGCCAAAAACTTGCAGTCCCGCGGCCTGCAATTTCTTAATAGCCGCGGTCATATCACGTTCGCAGTTTTGATTTTTGGAACATTCCTTTAAGCTTTCTTCATTGGGTGTTTCCAGACCGATGAATATGCTTTGAAAACCGGCTTCCGTCATAAGTTGAATCAGCTCGTCGTCATCGGCGATATTAATGGATGTTTCGGTAAGCATCTCAAAAGGATATCTCCGGGCTTTCATCCATTCAATTACCTGAGGCAGCATTGCTTTAATAGCTTTTTTGTTACCGATGAAGTTGTCATCGACAATAAATAGAGCTCCCCGCCAGCCTGTATCGTAAATGGTTTGCAATTCTTGCAAGAACTGCCTTTCAGTTTTTGTACGCGGGTTATGACCGAATAAGGTTGTAACATCGCAAAACTCACAGTTAAAAGGACAGCCACGGGAAAACTGGATCATCAAAGTAGCGTAGTGTTTTATTTTTACCAGATCCCAGCGCGGTAGTGGCGTAATATGCAAAGGGGGAAAACTATCGGAGCGGTAAAGTTTTTTGGGAATGCCCTTTTCCAGGTCAGCCAAAAATTGAGGTAGTGTACACTCTGCTTCATTTAGAATCAGATGGTCGACAAGATCGGCATAAGTTTCCGGCTTGCCGGTGAACAGTGGACCTCCGGCAATAACCTTTTTCTTCAGTTCTTTACAATTTTCGAGGATTTCCCTGACCGAATCTTTTTGCACCAGCATCGCGCTGATCATCACGTAATCCGCCCATTCTAAATCCTTTTGCTTGGGCTTTTGAATGTTCAGATCGACTAATCGCAGATTCCATTCTTTCGGCAGCATAGCTCCGACGGTAAGTAAGCCGAGAGGCGGGAAAGCGGCTTTTTTGGATATATACTTAAGAATATATTTAAAGCTCCAGAAAGTAACCGGATAGCGAGGATAAATCATTAAAATGTTCATATTCAATCTTTAATTAGTGAAGGTTTATGGAATGTTAACTGGAAAAATGTTTTAAAGCAAGATAAATAATAGCGGAAATTAATGCGGTAACAGGGATGGTTAAAATCCAGGCCCAAATAATATTACCGGCAACACCCCAGCGCACGGCGGTAAGTCTTGTGGTGGCGCCGACGCCAACTATGGCACCAGTAATCGTGTGTGTTGTGCTGACCGGTATTCCGGCGATAGAGGCGCCAATAATGGAACAGGCAGCAGCAGCTTCAGCGCTGAACCCGCCGATGGGACGGAGTTTGGTGATTTTGGTACCCATGGTTTTAACGATGCGCCAGCCGCCAAACATTGTTCCCAAGGCAATAACACTATAACACGCAATAATAATCCAAAAAGGAATAGAAAAGGTAGCACCCAAAAGTCCCTTGCTATAAAGGGCCATAGCAATAATTCCCATGGTTTTTTGTGCATCGTTCATACCGTGTCCTGTGGAGTATATGGCCGAAGAAATAAGCTGTAGCTTTCGATAAAGCTTATCTGATCGAGCGATGTTCGAGTTTTGATTTAGGTTTAGGGAAATAATCATAAAAATATAGCCTAAGACCAAACCGATAGTTGGTGAGAGAACAATGAAGGCGGTTGTTTTGATGATACCAGACCAGACCAATGTGCTGGTCCCAGCTTTGGCAACTGCAGCTCCGATTAGTCCGCCGATCAAGGCGTGGGAGGAACTGCTGGGGAGTCCGTAGTACCATGTGGCGATGTTCCAAATTATGGCTCCCCCCAAAGCTGCGAGAATTAATGAATTATTCACAATGTCTGTATGAATAATGCCGCGACCGACAGTATTGGCAACTTCCGTTCCAATGAAGAAAGCGGCGATAAAGTTAAAGAATGCCGCCCAAAGGACGGCAAATTTCGGAGAAAGAACACGGGTGGAAACAACGGTGGATATGGAATTGGCGGAATCATGAAACCCGTTGAGAAAATCAAAAACCAAGGCAATGAAAACAAGAAATATAACAAAACCCAGAGAATCAAGCATGTTTCAGGACAATCCCTTCTACGATATTGGAAACATCCTCGCATACGTCTATTGCTTCTTCCAGAAGTTGAAAAATATCTTTCCATTTTATAAGCTCAATAGCATCTTTCTCGTTTTCAAAAAGATTGGCCATTATAGTTCTTAAAACAACATCGCCGGCGTTTTCCAGGGTATTAATTTCCACGCAGTGGTTAAGGATCATTGCAGAGTTCTTCATGTTGCGCATTGCGTGGACAATGCTTTTGATTTTTTTTATCGCATCATTCAGGATTTGTGCCTGTTTGATGATTTCATCAGCCGGTTTTTTAACATTATAGAGATGAATGCGGATAGCAGTGGCTTCAATAACATCCATAATACTATCCATTTTATTAACAAGCGCGTAAATATCCTCACGATCTATTGGCGTGAGAAATGTCTTATGCATTTTTTCGTATGTCTTATGGGTAATGCCGTCCGCTTCGTGCTCAATTTCCTTAAGCTTGGCAACTCTCACGTCGGAATAATCACGAGTTTGAGCCATTTCCAGAAAAAGATTACCGCCTTCCTCGATTTTCCCGGCCAGCTCTTCGAAATATTCGAAAAAATTCTCCGTTTTGGGAAACAAACGCATGAAAGATTCCTCCTCAGAATTTAATTCGCGATAATAATTCAGGCAGTCCTCTAGCTAATTATTGGGGAAAATGCAAGCTGTTTAACATGACGGCTAAATGGTTTTAGAGCTCTTTGGAATAAATAATTTTACTGTCGCCCGGGGAGTAGAAATCTTTTAAAATTGCTTCCTTACGATAGCCACAACTTTCATAAAAATTGTGTGTTGGACGATATTGATTGCGGGAAGATGTCTCCACATAAATACGTTTGCCGCCTAAACTAAAGATAATTTCCTCAGATTTAGACAGCAGTTTTTTCCCTATACTTTGGCCACGTATATTTTCATTTACGGCGATCCAATAAAGATCGTAGCTTGCGGAAGTCATCGGTATTAAGCCGAAACAGCTATAACCGCAGACAATATTTTCGACTTCGGCAAATAAAAACTGGTAAGAACTGGCAGTGCCTTCCGCTAATTTTTCCTCAGCTAATTCTAACGCAATATCGATTTCCGCGGAAGAAAAGAAACCGCTGGAGCTCACAATCTTTTCAATTGCCTCGACGTCAGTTTGTTTGATTTGTTGTCTGAATGTTATTTGAAGATTAGCCATAAAAGTGTTTGAGCATTTAGCTCCCTTTTCATTTGTGAAACTTCAATTCTAATGAAACTCAGATATTATCCCATCACGGGATGTCGTGTCTTTGAAAATAGCTTTCGGCTCCTTACAGAGGTGCTCCACAAACGCAGTGCAGTAATATCTGTAAGTTGAATTATCCCACGTGCGAAGCTAAGTGGAGCTATATTGTAGTGAGACCCAAGTTTCAGAAACAAAGTGCAAAACCTAAAGGGTCACGTCACTGCTGAAGCTTGCAGGTCGAATTGTCCCGTATAAAGCAGGAGTATAATACCTCCACAGCTTGCTTGGGGTTCATACCCGTGATTTCAAAGCATCGTTGATAATGAGCTCGATAGCTTCGTGATATTTTATTTTTGCCTGTTCCAGCGCAGCGGCGAAACCGGCATCAGTCGACAAGCAAGGATTTGAATTGATTTCCAGTACCCATGGCTTGCCGTTATTATCAACGCGAAAATCGACTCGCGCGTATCCGCGCAAACCGAAAAGATGCCAACAACGCAGCGCAATTTCACGCATGGCCGATATAAGGTTAGCATCGGTTTCATTGAAATCAAATTTTTGTATTGTGTTATTGTACTCAAAAGAATCCGCCACCCATTTGGCTTTATAGTCCACAAGCTTTGGTTTATCCGGAGCATAATCCCGAAAAAGCATCTCGGCTACCGGCAAAACCATCACACCGGATGGAGCGGAGATAAGGGCTATACTGAATTCACGCCCGTCAATATAGGCTTCGGCATAACAAGAACCGCCGAGTTTTTCTTTGCGGCGGATCATTTCCTTCAAAAGATTTTCATTATTCGTATAACGAATGAGGGAGTTTTCATCCAAACCGATAGAAGCGTGTTCCCATGAAGATTTGATTAAATATATATTAGCAGGAGCAGTTTGAGAGCTGAACTCTTCTTGCGTTACCCAGGCCGGAGTGGCAATATGGGCATCATACATGATTTTTTTGGCCAGGGGTTTGTTTGATGTTTGGAACAAGGCTTGCGTGCCGCAACCGGTATAAGGAATCTGCAGAATATCGAGAATAGCGGGAGCGAAATAAATTAAACTGCCTTTGGCGGCCAAAGTTTCCGCTATGTTGAAAACGACTTGCGGTTTTAAGAATTTCAGCTTTTTTATCGTTTGGTTTAAATCAAGGCCAAAAGGAAAAAGCGTGGGCTCGTAATCCAGACGGCGCAAGGCTGCTTCAATTGTCTCGGCTTGTTTGAGACAATCAAGTTCATCCTCTGTGGCATCCGGCGAAATATCACTGTGCAAAATTAGTATTTTTTTCATCATAATCTTTCATGAAGAATATTCAGCCAATCTGGATTGATGATTAGTTATTAGCGCGCTTTATGGCCGATTCAATGATGGAACTTATTAGTTCATGATAGCTCATGCCTAATTGAGTGCACAAAATAGGCAAATCCGAACGTATGGGGTTTAAGCCGGCGAGAGGATTAACTTCCATAAAATGAGGCATGCCGCGAGCGTCAGAACGTAAGTCAATACGGCCGGCATCCTTTAAATCCAGAGCTTGCCAGGCCATAAGTGATATTTCCATCGCTTTTTTGGCTTCATCATCATTAACCAGAACATATTGGACCACTTTATCATAGTGTTCCTTGTTTTCATAAGAATACGCATTTTTTTCCGCGATAGGTTTGAGAATAACCTCTAGCGTACCCAAGGCTCGGGCATCTTTACCTGTCCCTAGTATACCCACTGTAAATTCGCGGCCGGATAGATAAGTTTCTACAAGAACCGGTTGGTTAAAGTTTTGTAAAAGGTTCAGGCAAACATGATGTAGTTCTTCCCGATTATTTATTTTCGACATAGGTGTTATGCCTTTACCCGTACCTTCCGCTATCGGCTTGGCAAAAAGAGGATAAAGAAGGTTGACTCTGGCAATATCTTTGACATTACCAACTACGGCAAAGTCAGGAGTGGGAATTCCCAGGCCGCGAATGATATTTTTAGTCATTCCTTTATGGAGTGTAATGGCCTGTCCTAATGGGTCGGAGAAAGTATAGGGAATCTTGTAAGCGTCTAACAGGGCGGGAACTTGTGCCTCGCGGCCAAAACCATGCAGACCTTCGGCAATATTGAAAACAATGTCCCAACGTTCTCCTGCCGCAAGATGGCGGACCAAAGCTTTAATATTGCCGATTCGGCAGGCTTTGTAACCGTTATCTAAAATGACTTTTTCAATTGCGTCAATAGTATCGGGCAGATCAAATTCGGCTGTTTCTTCAAGAGAGTATCCTTCTTTTAGGTAATCGTCTCGCAGATCATAAGTCAATCCAACTTTCAACTTTTTAACAGCCATAATCAAATAGAACTATCTACCCCCGGCTTTTAATTAACTAATATTTTAATGTATATCTTTTTGCTCTGCGTGATTATCGGGATAACGGAAAATATTTCCTTCATAATTGCGCAAAAGCAAGTCGCCTTTTTCCCAGCCTACAGCATGTTCAGGAAGCAAAGGGATTTTTCCGCCACCGCCGGGAGCATCGACAACATAAGTAGGCACGGCATATCCCGTTGTATATCCGCGTAGCCCCTGAATGATTTCCAGTCCTTTACTAACCGGTGTGCGGAAATGAGAGGAGCCGGGAATGGGATCGCACTGGTAGAGATAGTAGGGACGAACCCGGATTTGCAATTGACCGTGTACCAGCCTCATCATTGTGGCGACGTTATCATTAATGCCGGAAAGCAGCACGGTCTGACTGCCCAGTGGAATTCCGGCATCGGCCAAGCGAATGCACGCGGCGCTCATTTCCGGCGTCAGTTCATCGGGATGAGCAATATGAATACTTATCCATAGAGGATGGTATTTTTTCAGCATGGCGCTTAAAGCCGGAGTTATTCTCTGCGGCAAAACAACCGGTACTTTTGTTCCGATACGCAAAAGTTCAATATGAGGAATTTTGTGCAAGCGCATCAACAGCCATTCCAGCTTGTTGTCGGACAAGGTTAAAGGATCACCGCCAGAGAGAAGAACATCTCGGATGTTTTGATTGCTTTCGATATACTCTATAGCCTTCTCCCATTTTTCGAAATCGACATAGGACTGATTACTGCGTTCAATAATGCGGGAACGCGTGCAATAACGGCAATAGGTAGAGCAGGAATCAGTTACCAAAAATAGAGCGCGGTCAGGATAACGATGCACAATCCCGGGAACTGGGGAATCGGCATCCTCGTTCAAGGGATCTTCTTCTTCGCCCGCGGTATGGAGGCATTCATCGACTACCGGGACAACGCAGCGGCGCAGCGGAGCCGAAGCATCGAAAGGATCGAGCAAACTCGCGTAGTATGGGGTAATGGAAACCGGCAGGGCTCCCGCATGGTGCATCATCGCCTGACGTTCATTATCGGACAAGTTTATAATTTGCGATAATGTGTCGACGTCTCTTATGGCATTGCGCAGCTGCCAATGCCAGTCGAACCATTCGAAGCGGGTTATGTCTGGGTAATGTCGTTTGCGGAAAAGACGTGAACGAGCCGAATCTTTGAAAGGGAATATAATCCTGTCAGACTTTTGTTTAGCCGGATATGGCTGGTTAGTTTTTGCGTCTATCGAGAAAAAGTCAATTACTTCATTTTTAACTTTAACAAGACCGGTCGCTGGACCAGGAGGTTCCGCCTCCTCATTAAATAGGGTCTCGTTTTCCATTTGATTACTCCTTCTGGAGGTTTTTCCTCCGCAAAAATTTTTTTATATGTAAAAAATAAAAATCTATAATTTGAATGTACGCGTAGAAAAAAATTTGTCAACACTTTTTTTCATAAAACGACTTTTTTTTTACAGATGAAATTTTTCTCTAAAATAAATTTCTCTCGCGTCCTTTGCTTTTTTGTTCGCCGAATTTTCAATTTTCGTATTCTTGATCAAACATCAATTGAAAATTTTTCGTGTCGCGCAAACAATTATGTAAATCTAATCCATAAAGCCTCAAAAAATTTCTTAGATGGTTTTTCTGCTGTACTTGTTAAACCGAAAAAAGAAGTAGGCAAAAGAAATTATTTTTAGTAACAATAAAAGCAGAAGATAAATGTGTCCCGGCAGCCATGGAGCGAAAAAATGCCTGAATTACCCGAAGTAGAAACATTGTGTCGGCAACTGAAAAAGAAAATTTGCGGCAAAGAAATTTTATCCACCGCAGTGTTCGATGATAAATTAAAGAGCATAAAGGGTATTAAGGGAAGAAGAATAGTCGCAGTAGAGCGCAAAGGCAAAATGATTGCGGTCATTCTTGATGACGGAAATATCATCTTTATTCATTTGCGCATGACCGGAAGGCTTTTATGGCAGAAGATTTCGTCAAAGCGTAAGCACAGCCGCTGGAGGATGTCATTTGCTGACGGAAATGTATTTCTGGTAGATCCACGCCGTTTTGCGACAATCAGAGTGTCGCAGGAAGAGAAAAACGCTGCCGGGAGTGAAATATTTAGGGATTTTGACCTTAAAAATTTTGTCAGTGCTCACGGCAGCCGTAGGACGAAAGTGAAGTCTCTGATAATGGATCAAAATGCCGTAAGCGGCATCGGCAATATTTACGCCTGTGAGATTTTATACGAGGCGCGCATCCATCCCGAAAGAGCAGCGGCGACATTGAAAGAAGCGGAGTGGAGAAAGATATTTCATCAAGCTAAAATAGTGCTCCAAAAAGCGATTGGCAAGAGAGGAACGTCGATTTCCGATTGGCGGGATTTGTATGGCCGCAAAGGTGAGAATCAGCACGAATTGAAAGTTTACGGGCAAGAAGGAAAACAATGTATGACTTGCGGAGGCACAGTACGCAGGATAAAACAGGGAGGACGAAGCACTTTTTATTGCCCTGGTTGCCAAAAGTGATAGTTTGCGCGAGCGCTAAACGAAAAAATAACGCCAGCCGCGGTCGTAAATCAGAACGAAGACAGACATACAAAAAAGAGAAAGGTCGCGCGCAAGATAAAGCCAACTTATATTTCCCGAAGACGCTCCAAAACAGCCGCAGGAAACATCCAGGCCCCTGACTAAATTTATTGTCAGTGCCGCGGCGAATATGAGAAACAATAAGGCGGATAATAAGGCGGCTCCTCGTATATAAATTCCGCCGACGAGACTTGCCGCTATGAAAACTTCCAGCCACGGCAAAAATATCGCTGATAAATTGATAATGCGATCCGGAAGCAATTGATAGTTATAAATAGCTATAGCAAAATCTCTGGGATCGATAATTTTTTCTATGCCGGCATAAAAGAAGATAATTGCCAGAGTCAACCGGCAAACCAGGGCAAATACAGGGATGAAAGCCCGAGAGGGATTTTTTAATGTCATTTCTTTCCCCTCGAGACGGGATGACCGGCCTTTAACCAAAGAATCCATCCATTAACAAAAACCTTCACATCGGGAATGCCCCTCAGCAATAAGGCGTACGCCGTTTCTTTGCTCAAAGGGCATTGGGGGCCGTCGCAGTATGCTATAAAAATGAAACCC
The DNA here is from genome assembly GCA_963753975.1 of uncultured delta proteobacterium. Taxonomy (GTDB): domain Bacteria; phylum Desulfobacterota; class Syntrophia; order Syntrophales; family Smithellaceae; genus UBA4810. Next base: position 514,651 of record CAVWEH010000005.1, on the reverse strand, counting down.
TGATCGGCTTTAATTCTTAGGTTGGCCGAGTAGAGTGCAGCTTCATCAGGATAGATGTTGATTGCTCCCATTATATGACCATCTGCGTAGCTCAGAGGATCGCGAGCGTCAATAAATATAACTTTATTTTTTAGATACAGATTGTAAGCTGTGGAAAGAGTTATTTTGGGAATTTTAGCTTGCTCTTCCTTGACTAAAGCTGCGGAGGAAAAACCGAATATGTTTATAGCGGCAGGCCGGATCAAGTTAAAAATAACGGCAATAAATAAAGCAACTGCCAGGATAATAATGCCTTTGAGAAAAGCCGGATAAAGTTTTGGCGAGAGATTATTTTGGGTCATTTTTAAATTATGCAGAATATTTTAATATTATTTATTCGGTCGATTACATGCATCGATTATCCACTGACGGATTTTGCTTTTGGGCGGTATTTCGCCTGCGGAGACGACCTCATTATTTATTACCAGTGCCGGAGAACCTAGGACTCCATAACGCGCTATTTCCTTAAAGTCGCTAATATGAGTCAGATTGGCGGCAATTTTCATTTCCGAAAGTAAATTGCGGACATCATCTTCCAATTGATTGCAGCGCGAGCAACCCATCCCCAAAACTGCTATATTAAGTCCAGGCATATTTTCTTCAGCAACAGGCAATCTTTGCGCTATCTTAAATTCGCGCAAAAGTGCCTGCCCATAAGCAGCTATTGCAGCCGTAGGCACATAATTGTCAGCGGAAATCTCTTGCAGCAAGTTTTTTTTGATTTCTTCATCGCTTTTACCTTTATAGTTTTTAGCTATTTTCTTTATTGAATCCTCTAAGCCGAGAATACCAACCAAACGGCCGTTAATCATAATTTGTTTGATTTCATCTTCAGCCATAGAGTATCCGCAATAAAGAAATCAGAAAATGTCCTTTTATATTTTTAGTAAAAGCACAATTATTTTTCTATATAAATGTATTGGTGCAAAATGGTTTCGTCAAGAAGAAAAATGTGTTTTGTAAATACGGAAATTAAATTGACACGGAAAGAAGATGGTTGCATTATCAGGCAACATGTGTTAATGACTAGAAGTCAGAGCGGCAAGCCGTATATGGCATAAGCATCTAATATAATTAATATAATTTAAATATATCGTTGCAAAGGAATCTGTTTACCAGTCTATTTGGAGGGAAGAAGTTGGATATAATTAATAGAGCAAAGTCCCAGGGAAGATCGACGCTAACAGAAGCGGAAGCTAAAGAAGTGTTAAAAAAATATGGTGTTCCGGTTGTGGAGGAAAAAATTGCTAAGTCCATAGAAGAAGCAGAAAGCATGGCGGAAAAAACAGGTTATCCGCTTGTTTTAAAAGGTTTAGGCTCTCGTCTTACACACAAAACGGAAAGAGGCCTGGTGAAGCTGAACCTAAAGAATAAGGAAGATATGCACGCTGCCGCGCTATATATAAAAGATGCGGCGGGAAGTGATTTAGAAGGCTTCCTAATCCAACCGATGTTGAAGGGTAAAAGAGAATTTGTTGCAGGGCTTTTTCATGATGATCAGTTTGGTCCTACGGTGATGTTCGGATTGGGTGGAATTTTTACCGAAGCAATCGGAGACGTTGTTTTTTCCATTGCCCCTCTTGATGAAAATGACGCAAGAAGAATGATCGGAGAATTAGATGCCCAAAAATTGCTGGGAGCGTTTCGCGGGGAGAAAGCTGCGGACAAAGAAGCGCTTATCAAAACAATCGCGGGGTTGTCAAAAATTGGAACAGAGATACCCGAAATAAGAGAAATTGATATTAATCCATTATTAGTTACTGCCGATGGCAAAGTAACGGCGGTTGACGCCCTTATAGTTTTGGGGAAGGTACCCGATAAAAAAGTAACTCCTGTTGCCATAGAACCTAAGGCAATAGGACATTTATTTTATCCGAAATCAATTGCATTTATTGGCGCTTCCGCAGAGATCAGCAAATGGGGGCAATTAATGTTCACTAATGTTCTCGCGGGAAAATACCAAGGGAGAATCTACTTGGTGAATTCCAAAGGCGGAGAAATTATCGGAAGGCATGTATTTAAATCTGTAACCGAAATACCCGATCCGGTTGACCTTGCTGTTATTACAATTCCGGCAAGCAGAGTCTTATCCTTAATACCTGAACTGAAGATAAAGAAAATAAAAAATGTATTACTTATCTCGTCGGGTTTTGCTGAAATAGGTGCGGAAGGCAAAGCCCTGGAAGATGAGTTGGTAAGGCAGGCGAGGGAAGCAGGAATTCTAATTCTCGGCCCCAACACAATGGGGATATGCAATCCCTACATATCCCTTTATTGCACAGGCACACATGTGCGACCAAAAGCGGGAAGTACTATTTTGGTCACGCAATCAGGTAATCTGGGAACACAGCTATTGGCTTTTGCTGAAAAGGAAGGGATTGGCATCCGCGCGTTCGGCGGTTCGGGCAATGAAGCAATGATAACAATTGAAGATGCTATGGAGGGATTTGAAGTTGATGAACTGACCAAGACGGTAGTTTTATATATAGAAAGTATTAAAAACGGCCGAAGATTTTTTGAAGCGGCAAAACGAGTTGGCAGAAAAAAACCGATTATTGCTTTAAAAGGCGGGCGTACGGAAGCAGGCGCCCATGCAGCAGCCAGCCACACGGGAGCCCTGGCTTCCAATGTAAAAGTATTTAAAGCAGCGTGCCGGCAGGCAGGAATTATATTGGTTGAACAGCCCATGGACTTACTGGATCTTTCCGCTGCGTTTTCTTCGTTACCACTTCCCCAAGGGAAAGGGATCGGCATTATGACCTTGGGAGGGGGATGGGGCGTTGTCGCCTCAGATTTATGCATAGAGAATGATTTGGAAGTGCCAAAATTATCCGGGGATGTAATTTCTCGCATTAATAAATTGCTGCCACCGTTTTGGAGCCATGCCAATCCGATAGATCTTGTGGCGGAAATGAATACCGAATTGCATATGACCATTCTCGAGGAGCTTCTTCAGTGGGATGGTTGCGACGCGGTAATCCACATGGGTATGATCGGCAGAAGAATAATGATCAAAGCCGTGCTGGAATCCACGGTTGCTTTAGATAAAAAATATGATGATAAATTTGTCGAGGATTCTTTGTCGTTTCTGGATAATTTCGAAAAACAGTTTGTCGAACGCACGGTAAGACTAATGGAGAAATATGATAAACCGGTAATAGGGGTTTATTTGTTGAATGATGATAAAACGCGGACCATCACTGAAGTTGAGGGCTGCAAATATAAAGGAGTAAACTTTATTACTCCGGAGCGGGCCGTTAAAGCCTTGGGTAAAATGTATAAATATGCCCGGTGGCTGAAAGGGTAAGAGATAATTGCCCCGGCAAGATTAAATTCGCCAACGCACATTGGTCATGCTTGTACAATCTCCGTTCAACTTAACGGCAATGTTTCACGTGAAACATTTTTTATTCCCGGGCCTATATTACAGAAAATAAAAAAGGCAGGCTACGATAGCCTGCCTTTTTTATGAAGATGAAGTCATTTCTCATTTAATCTATACTCATTGATACAAAGAATTTTGATTTGCCGCGCATAATCCAAAGCGTCACACTCTTCTTGTCGGCAGCCTTCTTCATTTCCTTGTTATATTCTTTTATTGATGCGACTTTTACTTTGTTTACTTGGATGATTATATCTTGCGGCTGAATGCCGACCTCGTCGGCCGGACTGCCATTGGCTACATCAGTGACTATTACACCGGCTTCACGGGGGATTCCTAACTGGCGAGAGATTTCCGCAGTTATTTCCTGGGCGGCAATTCCAAAATATCCTTTTGATTCCCTTGCCGATGCCATTTCTGCTTTATCCTTGCGCTCCGCCACCACGACTTGAAACGTCATTTCCTTGCCATCGCGCAATGCCTTAATCGATGCTTTTTCGCCAACGTGCATTTCGGCAATTGTCAGGAGCAGATCATGAGTGTCTTTAATCGGCTTCCCGTTGATCTCTGTCACTATGTCGCCTGCTTTGATTCCCGCTTTATCCGCCGGATCGCCTTTAAAAACATCGGATACTAAAGCTCCGCTTTTGTCTTTGTGGTTCAGATTTTTTGCGATTTCATCTGTAATATCCTGCACGGAAATGCCCAGCCATCCGCGGGTCACTTTACCCTTGGTTTTCAAATCACCCAGAATACTTTTTGCCATATTTATCGGGATGGCAAAGCCAATACCCTGACCTTGAGCTACAATAGCCGTGTTGATGCCGATGACTTTTCCTTCCATGTTAAATAATGGCCCGCCACTGTTGCCCGGATTAATAGATGCATCAGTTTGGATAAAATTATCATAAGGTCCTGCTCCGATAACGCGTCCCTTGGCACTGACGATACCGGCAGTAACTGTTTGCTCCAAACCGAAAGGATTGCCGATGGCAATGACCCACTCACCTACTTTTACTTTGTCGGAATCCCCGATTTCTACAACCGGCAAACTGTTGCTGGGTTTGATTTTGATTAAGGCGATGTCTGTTTTAATATCGGTGCCGATAATTTTTGCCTGATATTCATTCCCGTCGGAGACTTTTACCACAATCTTGTCGGCTTTTTCTACCACGTGATTATTGGTGAAAATATATCCGTCACTGCTGATAATGAATCCCGAACCAAGGCTTCTCTGCTTAAAGTCACGTTGGGGAATATCGCCGAAAAAGCGATCAAAGAAATCGTCGCCAAAAGGTGACCGCCCAAAAGGCGAACCAAAACCGCCCTGGCCCTTGTATGTTTTTGTCGTGCTGACGTTCACTACCGCGGGTTTAACACGCTCGGCCAGATCGGAAAAAGAAAAAGGAACTTTTAATGATTCAGAAGAAGAAATTGCCGAAGCCGTTTGAACTTCCGGCGCTCCTGAAGGCATAAAGGAAGAACGTAGAACTTCCACCAGAGAAACAATAAAAAAGGCGATCAAAAACGCCATTAAGAACATGAAAAAAGTTTTTCGATTCTGACTTTTCATATAATCCTCCGCTTTGTCGGTAAAAAATTGCGGTCATGAATGCCGCGCTAAAGACTTTATCTTCGCGTATCGCCGGTCAATATACCGATTGTCTTGTATTTGTCAATGAAATATTGGTATTGGCGGTTTGAAGTTTGGATAATCATGTGCTAGGATTAATCATCTTACAAGATAAGCAAAGAGGTATCGGAAGGCATAAGGATTTTCGGACACCGCGCTCGGATATAGACGACACGGTTAAAATCTTGGACGATGTAGCCAGAGAAATTGATGCAATTCTTTCCCAGAAAAAAGGACCGGCGATAAAAGTGCCATGAGAAAAATTTTAACTGCAGCAATCGTAATATTTATTTGTTCCTGCGGCTTGAACCAAAAACATATCCCTGAATGGAAAGATGCCTCTTTCCGACAGTTGGAAAATTATAAAGTTAATTTTTTAAACGGGAAAGAAGATGTTGCAGAGCCTCATTTTGATAAAGCAAGAAAAGCTGCATCCGGCGACAACGATTTAAATTTCTTAGCCAGAATTTATTTGAACAAGTATGCCTTGCATACAGCAGCGCTGGAAGATTTTGACGACAGCGAATTTGTCCGAATTAATAAACTCCATCCCATTGCCTCTAATTTCGCTTATTATAATTTTTTGAAAGGAAATTTTACTGTTGTAGAAGATAATCTACTGCCTTCCCAATATTTAAGCTTTATCCAGTTCGTCCGGAATAAAGATTTGGCCAAAGCTCTCCAGGAAATTCCTTCCATCGCTGATCCTCTTTCCCGTTTGATTGCCTGCGGCATCTGGGTAAAATATTTGCCCTACGATGAAAATATTTTACAGATTGCCATAAATACTTCCTCCGATAACGGCTGGAAGCGGCCGCTCTGGGCTTATTTAAACAAACTGCAAAAATATTACCTCAACCGCGGGGACACAGCCAAAGCAGAAAGTATCAAAGAACGGCTAGAATTGTTGAAAAAGTGAAAGCAAAGCGCTCCTCTTTCTGTGTAACATATTAATATTATTTGTATATTCATAAATAAAGGGGAAGACACGGGAAGGTCTTATAAAAAAAGTAACAGTCTATGTTTCCCGATTTATACAGACAGACTATATAAGTATTGTTATGTGATGAATTGAAGGAGGAAATGATGCCTCATGTTATCATAAAGCTATATCCGGGAAGATCAGAACAGCAGAAAACTCAACTTGCCGAAGCAATAGTTAAAGATGTTGTCGCCATCATGAAGTGCGAAGAAAAATCAGTTTCAGTAGCTATCGAGGAAATCAAACCAGAGATTTGGGCGGAAGAAGTCTATAGGCCGGATATCCTTGATAAGCAGGAAAAGTTATACAAGAAACCAGGGTATAACCCATTTAAATAAAAAGGATAGCGGATAACCGAATCGAGAGTTTGAGAAGGGCAAAAAAGGCACATGCAAGAAGCCAAGCTATCCATCGAAGCACTAAAACACAGCTTCCGTAAACCTTGGTTAAATAGCCATAAGGGAGAAATTTTATGAAAAAGACGCTTGTCGTACTGGCCCATCCCAGTATGGAGAAAAAATCCATTGCCAACAAAATAATTATTGAAAAGGTCAAGACTCTCGAATGCGTGAAAATCAAGGATCTTTATCAGGAGTACCCATCCTTCAAAGTTAACATCGAAACTGAGCAGGCGGCTCTTATCGAAGCGGAATCGATTATTTTTCAATTTCCTTTCTACTGGTATGGCGTGCCCGGCATTCTCAAAGAATGGATAGATCAAGCCTTCACCTACGGCTTTGCCTTTGGTTCTACGGGAAATAAATTAAAAGGAAAGCAGTTTCTCGTATCCACAACCGTAGGAGGGTCGGAAGATGCTTATAAAGCGGGCGGCTACAACAACTTCCCGATTAACGAGCTTCTGAAACCTTTGCAGCAAATGACAAACCTCACCGGCATGAAATACAACACTCCTCTTGTATCTTATAATATGATTTACGTTCCGGGCGTCTATAATAAAAAGGAAGAAGTGGAGCAGCGGGCCAAAGAGCACGCAGAGCGGTTGTATAAATATATCGCTGGAAGCAAGATTTAATTATCGTTTTCTCATGCCCTGAAAACGAAAACATCGCTCACAAAAAAGGAAATGCAAATAAAGAAAACAGGTGCATACATAGCTTGAACCGCCTCACTATGTTTCGCTAATTCTTATGGCCTATAAATATAACAATTCTTTACCCGAGCCTTCCTTTGTTGAGAGCGCAAAAAACAGTAAGCTTGCCTTATATAGATTTCCGAATAAAACATCAAATTATCCTCCTGTTGTTATGACTCATGGCACGTTTTCCAACGCGTCCATCTGTCAGGAGCTGGCTCAATTTCTGAACAAAGAAGGTTTTGATTGCTGGATTTATGAATATAGCGGCCACGGCCAAAGTGAATTCGGGGATTTGACTCCCGATGCGGAAGATTATGCGCTTTGCGACATCCCCTCTGTTCTGAAAGCAGTACAAGCGGAAACGAAACATAAAGCATGTATTTGGGTTGGCCATAGCAGCGGGGGATTTTTGCCGCTGATGTACATAGCCAGGGATGTCGATAGGCAAAAAGAAATTCAAATTCTTGTCGCTCTCGGCTCTCAAACAACAGGCGCGGGTAAAACGTTTTTCCAAAAAATCAGTTTAATACTGATCATGATTATCATGCGTCTGTTTGGTCAAATGCCCGGTCCCCTTTTTGGATTAGGTCCGGAAAATGAACGCATGGGCTTTATGCAGCAATGGTGTAAGTGGAATTGGACAGGGAGGTGGCTGGGAAAAGATAAATTCGATTATTTAGAAGCTCTTCAAAAAATTTCCATACCGGCACTTTGTATTGCCGGGGGCGGAGATAAAATTGCTCCTCCCGCGGGATGTTATGATTTGTTCAAAGCATTGAATAGCAGAAACAAGAAATTTATTCTCTGCTCTAAAAAAAATGGTTTTGCCGAGGATTATAATCATCCGCGGCTGATAGCCAGCCATGATTCTCAAAAGGAAATTTGGCCTCTTATATTGAATTTCATTAGTGAAACTCCAATTCCGAAAGCGAAGCGCATCGAAATTGGTAAGTTGTAATGAGACCCAAGTTTCAGAAACAGGATGCATAACCTAAAGGTCACGTCACCGCTGAAGCTTGCAGGTCGAATTATCCCGCAAAGCGGAGGGTACTTTGCTTTGAGATTAATAGCCGTGATTAAATCTAATTTGAGCAGTTAGATTTCGATATAAGATAAAGGGAGTAGGTAAATATAAAGTATGCTTTGTGTGAATGTTATATCGAGCTATATAAAAAATTTTAGGTAGCATGGATGAGTGAAAATGTTTTGTTTCGTGTCTTATCGGATTTAGTGCTGCTACTACACACGTCATTCGTCATGTTTGTCGTTTTTGGGCTGGTGCTGATTTTATGGGGTGGTTTTCGCGGGTGGCGCTGGATCAGAAATCCGTGGTTCAGATTGGCCCATCTCTTAGCTATTGGAATAGTTGTCGCACAAACCTGGTGGGGAATGTTGTGTCCGCTTACTATCTTGGAAAATGCTCTTCGGCAGCGAACCGGCGATGCCGTTTATACAGGAAGCTTTGTGGCGCATTGGCTCGGCGTGCTTCTCTACTATGAAGCTCCCTGGTGGATATTTACCTTATGCTACACAGTATTTGGTCTCGCGGTGATTGGAAGCTGGTTTATTATTCGTCCGCGGCCGTTTGGTAAAAGCGGCTAATAATATGCTGTCGTACAATTCGCACAACTGAAATCGGTACTCCCAGTAAGAGCAGATGTTGCAGGTTGTTTAGAATTTTTTAGTTGTAATTAAAAAATAATAAGGAGGAATAAAATGAGTAATGAAAGTCCATGGTATTTAAAGCAATCGCCTTTGGGTGCCGCTTACCAGCATTTTTCCAATGTTGCTAAACAGAAGACTGTTCTGGATGCAAAAACAAAAGAGCTCCTCCGGTTAGCAATAGCCTCCGTGTTTCGATGCAAACACTGCACAGAACATCATATTAAAGACGCGCTGAAAGCGGGCGCTACAAAACAAGAAATAGCGGAAGCTATACTTATTGCTTCATTGCAGTCCGCGGGAACGCAGCTTAATTGGCATAAAGAGTTTTTTGAGGAATATCTTGTTGAAAAGGGTTAATAATTAAAATAAATTGATGTGGGAAAAAACGAAGATAATCCTTGGTGTCGATCTGCTTACGCTTAGCACCGCCTCCACCTTTCTTGTTAGCGGCTAAGAAAATTTGCGAGATTATATTGACTACTGTTTTATGATCACCAGATAGGATTCCGCATTTCGCGGCGGAGTGTTTTTCTCCCAGGGACGCACATATTTGAAAGAAATACTAGTCTCACCCGGCTTCAGCGCTCTAAAGCGCCAGACTTGTTTTCCGCCTACGCCGACAAGTTCGGTTTTATCCGCCAAATATTCTGAGCTTATTAATTTCAGAGTGCTTTCGTCCAGCGGGTTGGCGAATTGCCATTGGTAGCCGGTTGTCGGGTTGGATTTCAGAATAATGGTGATATTATGCCCCACTTGCACTTTAATTACTTTGGGATTTTTTGATTCTTCCGCAAAGCAAGATGAAGTCGAGGACGCAAATAATAAAAGAAAGAAAATAAAATTCTTCATACAGCCTTCTTTTATATCAAATATACATGGAAGTAAATAATTCCGCACGGGGGATGAACTATTATCGCTTCCGTCCGGTTTTATCCAAGATATGTTCAAAAACTAAAACTGAACGTTACACCTCCATAGAGGAATGAACTATTCCTATCGGATGGATTGGTAACGCCTTGCAGGCCACGCCCTTTCATTTCATATCTGGCATCATCGCAAAGAGGAAAAACATAAGATATCGTTGGCGTGACCGATAATGTCTTATAAACTGCTATGGGCAGCGAAGCGGAAACTGTTCCATCGTGAAAATTATTGTACTTATCCGTTGTGGGTAAAGAATTGCTGTCATATTTTGCATAAGTCGTTTCATCGGTAGAAAGCAGGTAACTTGCCGAAGCCGCTAGTTTTAAACTGACGATTTTATTGAATTCGATGGTATGGGAAACCCCCAGCAAAAAATACCACTGACGGTAATGATCAATTTCCTTATAGGCAGTCAGTGTCGGCGATAAAATTGTATCTAACCCCAATGTGAGAAAGAGCTCCTGAGAATCAAGTGGAGCAGTGCCACCGGCATAAGGCGCACCCAATGCATAGTAAATATAGCCGGGAGTCACCTGCAAAATTCCAAATTTCTTAGAATAGAAAGCAGTGTAGTCCGTCTCTGTGTATTTAGCGCCATACTTGGCATCAGCGGCGGAATATGGTTTGGTATCCAGGTTTCCCCAGACATTTACCGAAAATCCTTTATAGCTTACCGTTGCCGCCGGCTGGACGACAACGCTGTCACGTGTCTGCTCATACCCGCGCCAGATATAGGCGCTAAGGACACTCAAATCAAGTTCGCCCGTCACCTTATCTTCCTCCTGTGTTTGTTCGACGGGCTTCTGCTCCGGCTTCGCATTTTCTGCATACAATGGCGAAGCCGGAGTAAGGGTAAAAAGGAAGTATAAGATGAATGATCCGATAACCCCTTTCCTATATTTTCTATTGCTCATGACAGACAATCTCCTTTCTCTATGTTTATCGCAAAAAGAGATATTGATTTTTCCTCGCGTTCTATAAAAATCAAACAGCTTACACAGTGTGTTTAGCTTTAACGGATTGTGCGGCGCCGTATTTTTCTTCTACAAGACGAACCACATCCAACCCTGTGAGGGTTTTCATTTGCTCGAAGAAGGAATTCACGGAACCGGCCAGGTTACCCACCAGATGGGGTAAGCCGCCGCCACTTCCATTGCCGCTGTCCACAACGGTCAGGCGCTCAACATTCAAATTGGAGGCGATTACCTTGGATACATGTCTGACCAGTTCAGGCAAAAGCTGAATCATAAAGAGGTCTTTACTACCTTCTTTTTGCCACTGCTCGCGTAAGAGTTTTAACGCTTCTGCCTTGGATTTTCCCTCTTCAAACGTAAAAGCAGCATCACCTTTGGCTTTGCTTATCTTTGCTTCTTTTTCCGCTTCGGCGGGAACCACTACCTCGGCTTGATACTTCAATTTGTTGGTCTCTACTTTCCTTTTTTCCAATGTTGTGGTCTCTTCCATCCTGGCGATTTCTCCGGCCATCTTCGCTCTTTCTTCTGCCTTGTTGGCTTCGGATTTCAATTCCGCCTGTTTCACCCGGAAATCCATTTCTGAAGCAACTACTACTTTTCTTGCTTCAATATCGGCAACCTCTGCTATTTTCCTGCTTTCGGCTTCCTTGCGGCTGGCTTCGGCGTTGGATTGTGCTTCCACAATTCGGGCGTCCCGCTGAACCTCGGCATTTTTCTTTCGCGCGATAGCTTCGAGATAGCCCTTGTCATCTTTGATGACCTGAATCTTGAACATATCCAAAACTAAACCCATACGTTTCATGTCTTCAGAGGCTTCTTTTGATACATCCTGAGCAACAACCAAACGATTCGCATTGGCTTCCTCGGGCTCCATAGTGGCAAGAATACCCCGCAGGGTTCCCTCCAAGATATCCTTTGCCGTGCTCGCGATAGCCGTTGAACTTTTTCCCAGAAACCGTTCAATAGCATTACTCAGGCCCTCCTCCAGAGTGCCGGCAATCTTAACATTGGCCATTGCCTTTACATTTACTGGTATGGTGCCTTTCGTCAGGGCGCCTGTCACATCCATCTCGATGGGCATGGTGCTAAGCGACATGGTGCGTACCGTTTCAATCAACGGCACTTTCATTCCCCGGCCACCTCTGATAACCCTGTAGCCCAGTATGCGGGGGCCCAGTACCTTGTCTTTCTGTTTAAACCTGCGTCCGGAAAAAATCATGATCTCATTGGGCTCACAAATCTTCATGTTCGCTTTAATGTAGATGATGAGGACCATGACGGCCAAGATCGCAACAAATATTTCTATCATATCGGTGTTCATATATTTATTCCTCCTTGTAAAATATTTAATTTACATTTTCTTCTTTTATGATGATGCGACCTGCGCTTAAATATCGAAATACATGGCAAACTCGTAAGGATGGGGCCGCAGGCGAATCATGTCATCTTCTCTTTTATGTTTATATTCCACCCATACTTCGATGAGATCCTTGGTAAACACGCCGCCTTTAAGTAAATAAGCGTGATCCTTCTCCAGATTATCTAGAACTTCCGCGAGCGATCCGGGAGTCGCCCGGATATGTTTTTTTTCTTCCGCAGAAAGTTCGTATATATCCTCATCTACAGGCGCTGGGGGCTCTATCTTGTTTTCTATTCCATCTAAGCCCGCCATCAGCATCGCGGCCAGCGCCAGATAGGGATTGCAGGAACAATCGGGGCAACGAAATTCGATGCGTTTCGCCTTTTCGCTCGGCGAATACATGGGAATTCTCACACAGGCGCTGCGGTTGCGCTGGGAATACACAAGATTAATCGGCGCCTCATAGCCGGGAACCAATCTTCTATAGGAATTTGTTGTCGGAGAAGTAAAGGCAAGAAGCGACGGCGCATGATGCAAAATCCCGCCGATATAATGTCTGCACATCTCGCTGATGCCGGCATAACCGCTGGTATCATAGAAGAGATTCCTTCCCGCCCGCCACAGACTTTGATGGACATGCATCCCGGAGCCGTTATCCATAAAGATCGGTTTGGGCATGAAGGTAACCGTCTTGCCGTTGGCGAGAGCCACGTTTTTCACGACATATTTGTATTTCATGAGCATATCGCCGGTGTTTACTAGAGTATTCACGCGAACGCCTATTTCACACTGTCCCGCTGTCCCTACCTCATGGTGATGCAACAGTACTTCGATACCAACTTCTTTCATTACCTTTGTCATCTTGGCGCGAAGGTTGTGTAGACTGTCTGTTGGCGGAACAGGGAAATATCCTTCCTTGACACGCGGTTTGTAACCAAGGTTGGGTTTTTCCTCCCGGGCTGAATTCCAAAACCCTTCTTTGGAATCTATTTTGTAAAATCCACTGTTGTATGTTTGCTCAAAACGGATATCATCGAAGATATAAAACTCCGGCTCCGGCCCGAAAAAAACCTGATCAGCGATACCGCAAGAGGAAAGATAACGCTCTGCTTTTTGAGCTACGTTGCGCGGATCACGCGAGTAAGGCACCTGCGTAAGTGGATCTTTGACATTGCAGATCATGCTCAGCGTCGGGTCGGCCATGAAAGGATCAACAAACGCTGTTTCCGGATCAGGTTTGATCAGCATGTCACTTTCATTGATTGGCTGGAATCCCCGGATACTCGATCCGTCAAAACCGGTGCCGTGAACCATCAGGTCTTCCGTGAGCTCTTCAATGGGAATAGTAATATGCTGCCACAATCCAGGAACATCCGTAAACTTCAGATCAATAAATTCCAGGCGGTTATCCTTGGAATATTTTGTCAAATCTTTAAGACTCATCGTAAATTCCTCCTAACCGATGGCTTTGCCGCCCCGTTCATTGGTGCTGATACGGAGCACTTCATAAAGATCCGTAACGAATATCTTTCCATCACCCACTTCGCCGGTGCGCGCACCCTTCATTATGGCATTTATCGTGGGTTCCACAAAGTCTTCATTGACGGCAATTTCGATCTTTACTTTTTTCAAAAGACTGCCTACTTCCTTGGCGCCACGATAAACTTCTGTAATGCCCTTCTGACGCCCCCGGCCCAGGACATTGGAAACCGTCATCAAGGTGACATCGGCGTCTTCCAGAGATTTCATTACATCATCCAGTTTATGCGGCTGTATAATCGCGACAATATATTTCATGGTTTATGTCCTCCTTATTCAATAACCGTATAGGCCGTTTCACTCTGTTGAGTCAGGTCAAGGCCGATAACTTCTTGTTTTTCTTCCACCCGCATACCGAAGACGGCATCCACAAACTTAAAGAGTATCCAGGTCATCACCGCCGCAAAAGCAGGCGCAACAGCCACCATCATTAGTTGCACAAGAAATTGATGTGTATCTCCGAAGAAAAGCCCGTTGGCGCCGCCGGCGTTGACTGCTTTTTCGGCGAAAAGACCAACAGCAATCGTGCCCCAAATACCTCCTACGCCGTGAACACCAAACGCGTCCAAAGCGTCGTCGTAGCCCAGTTTGCTTTTGATAACTGCGATGGCGATATAACAAAACACGGAGACAAGTATACCGATAAAGATGGCATTCATGGGGTTTACATATCCGCAGGCGGGCGTGATAGCGACAAGCCCCGCAACAGCGCCCGTGCATGCTCCGAGAATAGTCGGTGCGCCATGTTGTTGCCATTCAATTAAAGCCCAGGTTAATCCGGCCGCCGCCGTGGCGACCTGCGTGGTTACAAAAGCATTAGCTGCGATTCCGTCTGCGGCCAAAGCGGAGCCGGCGTTAAAGCCAAACCATCCGAACCAGAGCAGCGCGGCCCCCAAAACAGTGAAGGGCAGGTTGTGCGGCCGGAAAGGGGAATGCTGATAGCCGATTCTTCGACCCAAAAGAAGGCAGATAACCAGAGCCGATACACCGGAGCTCGCGTGGACGACAATGCCGCCCGCAAAGTCCAGGCCGCCAAGAGCTTTCATCCAGCCGCCCATACCCCAGACCCAGTGGGCCAGGGGATTATAAACAAAAGTAGCCCACAGGACAGTGAAAATCAAAAAAGCGGAAAATTTCATGCGCTCGGCAAAGGCGCCGATAATCAAAGCCGGTGTAATTACCGCGAACATCATCTGAAAAATCATGAAAACGGAATGAGGAATCGTCGCCGCATAATCGGGATTCGGCTGGCTGCCCACAAAATTAAGACCGGCCCATTTAAGACTCCCAATAATTCCCCCTCCGGTATCGGGTCCGAAAGAAAGGGAATAACCGAACAACACCCATTGGAGGCTGATCACGCACATGATAATGAAACACTGCATCAAAATGGAAAGAACATTTTTTCTCCTGACCAACCCTCCATAAAAAAACGCTAGGCCTGGTATAGTCATCGCAAATACCAGTACTGTGGACACAAGAACCCACGCAGTATCACCGCTATTCATTGTCTTAACCTCCTTCAGAAATTTTCGAATTAAATTGCTCTACATGGAAGCTACATAGCAATAGGAATGCCAAATAGGTAATAGCTGGATTGCATTGGATAATTTATAAATACGATTGTAAGAAGAGGCAAGAAAGCACAACAAAGACGTTGCTCAAACAACAAAATAGAACAATTTTGTTGTTTTTTAGCAGAACAAATACCAACACCTTTGTTGTTCATCGTGCATCACTATATTTCCTGAATTATGAGGGCAAAAAATAAAAAAAGTGCGACTTAACTATTTCATCTCAAAGTGAAAATAAATAAACTTATTGACAATTTATTAAATAGTATTATTTCGTTATCATAGTTATTTTGAATTCGAAGATTGCGGTGTTAAGGTTTTTATTCGCGAAACTTAAATCCCGAAAGCAAAGTGTATAACCTAATAACCTGAAGGTCACAAGAGATCACACGGCGGAATTGGTAAGTTGTAATGAGACCAAACATAGCAGTAAGAAGGCAATCAAATTCGCCACTTACACGGACTAACCAGTATGTCCGACCAGCGTCGCTCCGCAACGCGGGTGCCACACACGTTCCGTGTAAATAATGAAGAAGCTATACTTAAGAAGTGAAAACGATCACTATTAACTCGAGTATAATAGTTCGAAACAATTAAAATCTAAATTCAAAGTTTGTAAATATCTGCCTTACAGTATTCTTTAAAACCCGCCCGCCTATAAACATTCACTCCAAATTTGGATGCCTGCAAAATAATATTTTTGAATCCCGATTTTTTTGCGGTTTGCATCGCGGCCAGCGTTACATTTAAACCCAAGCCTTTGTTCCGATAAGCGGGAAGAGTAGAGACATAGTAGATTCCCGCTGTATTGTTATGCACAAAAAGCAGCGATGTGGCTGCAGGTTTGCCGTCGAAATAGGCAAGAAAAAGCTTTTGCGGCGATTGGTTTCCAAGATCAAACGATGAAACAAAAGCCCCGTACTGCGCTCTCACGCGCTCAAGCATTTCAAAACCATGAAAAGAAATGTCCTCCCAGATAAGCAAATCTTTTTTGTCTTTAACGGTAGAGATTATTATATTGTCGGGGATTTGCTTTTCTGGAGATGAATCGTTCAAATCCGTAGCCATGCAAGGTATTTTTTCAATCAACCGCAATCCCGCATCTTGCAACATAATTCTGGTTTGCGGCGATTGCCCACGGGGATATATCCACCACCAGAAACGCAGATTTAATTTTTTGTAAATCTTTTTTATATCAGCGATGGACTTCGCATCATCATTGGTTAAAGGCTTTTCATTCCAGACCCAGTTGCAATCGGAAATAGATACGCCGGTGTTCATTGCCCAAATTGATCCAGCCTGAGTCAACGAAGGATTAAAACTTCCCCAATAGCGACCAACGCCAAAGAAATTCTCTTCGATATTTTCAATGAAATGCATAATACTAAAGAAAGTTGAAGGCAGTATTAAACAATTCGCATAAGCTGCATTACCAATATCGCCTTTACGTAAATGTAAGCTTGCTTTTCTGGAACTTTAATATGTTATTTGAATCGAGCTTTGGCCTTGTCTAACCCTTGCTTAAAAGCACTCCAGGCGGTCTCTACTCCCTCCTTTAGATCTTTCCATGAGGCCTCACTCGCTTGCTGGATTTCCGTTATCCTGGTTTTTGCCGAATCGTACTTCTGGCGTAATGCTTTTATTTGAGCTTCATAGTCTTCCCTGGTCTTTTTTGCTTTTGCCTCGAGTTTGTCTATTTCTGCGCTCCATTGATCAATTTGGGCTTTGAGTTTGGCTACATATGCATCCTTAGTTTCCATACTATCATCTCCTTTCAAGTCGTTGAATTCGGCAGCTCGCGCATCCCCCGTAGCTTGCTGTGGGGTGAGCGAGCGAATCCGGAATTAATATTTCCTCAAGAATCGAAGATTCTCCGCGCCTTGCCGCGGAGAACTTCAAAATACTTCTGCCGGCTAAAAAATTGCCTATACGGGAATAATATCCCCGAATTAGATTTAACTTTTGGGCACTGACGGAAATTAGAGCTCTAAGTTTACTTATACATACAAATCAGGCAATGCGGGCAAGTCTCGTCCAACTGGAAATTTGCCAATGACGATCAATACAATCTTGCGCGCTTAAGGCCGTCTGCAATCCGCATTTGAGAGCAAAATAGCGATGCAGTGCCAGGCATCCGGTTAATTCCGGATGAAATACGGTAACCAGAACATTTTTGCTTTCCGCCGCCGCTATGTAGTCGTCAATTTTCAAAAGTACCCGGACATCTTTCCCCACTTTAGTGATCTTCGGCGCCCTGATAAAGGTCAATGGCATCGACTCGCGAGCGACCGCAGGAATCAACGCTTCAGTGACAAAACTATCGAGGTGACTGCCAAAACTGTTGCGCTCGATTTCCATATCGATGAGCCCAAGACAAGGCGATTCGTTAATTACTTTTTCGGCAAGCAAAATCGCACCTGCGCAGGTTCCCCATATTTTCATGCCTCTGCGGTGCGCATTGAGTATTATTTTTTTAATTCCGAAAGTATCGAGCAGTTTCGCAATGCAGGAGCTCTCACCGCCGGGGATGATGAGACCCGCCAAGTCTGCAAAATCAGCTTCCTGTTTCACTCTCTTATAGGGGATTCCCAGGCGCTCCAGATGGTCTAAATGCTCATGAACGCCGCCCTGTAAGTCCAGAATTCCTATCGACGCAGATTTATTGCTTACCAGATGCAAGGCCATATTTGCTACCAACCGCGGCTAGCTAAACGCTGATCAGGAGGGATTTGTGATATTTCCAGGCCGGGCATCGCTTCACCCAGTCCCATTGATGCTTCCATAACTTTCTTGGGATCATTAAAATATGCTGTCGCCTTGACTATCGCTTTCGCGCGCAGCCCCGGATCGGCGGATTTGAATATGCCGGAGCCGACAAAAATTCCATCACAGCCCAGTTGCATCATCAAGGCTGCATCGGCGGGAGTGGCAATTCCGCCCGCGGCAAAATTAACAACAGGTAGGCGACCCAACTCCTTGACTTTCAGTGCGAGGTCATAAGGCATGCCGTTGGCTTTCGCAAAGCCTGTTACTTCTTCTTTGGGCATTTCAACTAACTGGCGGATTTCGCGATTCATGGTTCTCATGTGGCGCACAGCTTCTACAACATTTCCGGTTCCCGCTTCTCCTTTAGTGCGGATCATTGCCGCGCCTTCGGCTATCCGGCGCAGAGCTTCGCCGAGATTGCGCGCGCCGCAAACAAACGGGATTTTAAATTTTGTCTTATCAATATGACATTCTTCATCGGCCGGAGTCAGCACTTCGCTTTCATCAATATAATCAATACGCAATGCCTCGAGAATTTGCGCCTCCGCAAAATGGCCGATACGTGCTTTGGCCATTACCGGAATCGATACGGCCTTTTTAATTTGGGCGATCATGGCCGGATCGGACATTCTGGCGACGCCCCCGTCCTTGCGGATATCCGCGGGTACGCGCTCCAACGCCATTACAGCAACGGCGCCTGCATCTTCGGCAATCTTCGCCTGTTCTACATTGGTTACATCCATGATGACGCCGCCTTTTAACATTTGCGCCAATTGGATATTTAATTCATGTCTTTTTGCATCCACCTTAAATCGCCTCCTAACTTACTTATAAAATATTAATACTTAATAGCAGCTTTGTATAGTGAAATATTTTTTTGTCAATTATCTAAAAACACGCGAAAATTCGCCACGCCTATATTCGTTGCCGCTCTACCAGAGCATTCTTGTTTTGATTTGTCTATCGTTCAGATATTGTTTAATATCCGCAATCGTGTACATACGGTAATGAACCATCGAAGCGATGAGCGCCGCGTCGGCCTTTCCTTCCGTTAACACTTGCGCAAGGTGTTCGGGTTTCCCTGCTCCTCCAGATGCTATAACCGGAATATTCACATTTTCGGCAATAAGCGCCGTTAGATTCAATTCATAACCCTTTTGGGTGCCGTCGGCGTCAATGGAATTCAGACAAATTTCACCGGCCCCGAGTTTTTCCGCCTCTTTTGCCCACCAGAGAGCATCGATACCCGTAAATGTTCGTCCTCCGTTAATGACGATTTCATAGCCGGAAGGAATTTTATCCGACATTTCCGCTTTTTTTACATCCATACCCAGCACTATGCACTGGCTGCCGAATGCCTTCGCGCCGTGCGAAATAATTTTCGGATCGGTGACAGCAGTGGAATTAACGCTGACTTTTTCCGCTCCGGCCAGAATTACCCGGCGCATATCTTCCACATTGCGGATGCCGCCGCCGACGGAAAAGGGAATAAAAATTCTCTGCGCCACGCGGCGAACTACATCAATCATTATATCGCGGCGCTCCGCCGAGGCGGTTATATCGTAAAACACGATTTCATCGGCGCCCTCCTCGTAATATGCCCGTGCGGCTTCGACCGGATCGCCAATATCGACATTATCCTTGAATTTGATGCCCTTGGTGAGTTTTCCGTCACGCACATCCAGGCAAGGAATAATTCTTTTGCTAAGCATGACAACCTCGCAAAAAGTCCATATGCTGCGTTGCGCCGCGTCCCTCGTTGTTGCGGTGTACGCCAAAAGTACGCCTCACGCCTCGTGCCTTGCGCGCCTTGCCTCTGGCGCTTTTTGCAAGGTCGTCCGTGATTACACGTACTTTGATTTTCATAACTTCATTAAGCATTTCCCCTCCAGCGGCAGAAGTTGCGCAGTATTTGCAAACCGGGGCGGCCGCTTTTTTCCGGATGGAATTGCATCGCTACCCAATTGTTAGCGGCCAGAACTGAACAAAAGTTGATGCCGTAATCGGTGACCCCTAAAACCAGCGCGTCGTCCTCCGGGGCCGGATAGTAAGAGTGCACAAAATAAAATTCCGCCTCCTTTGGCACGTCTCTGAATACCGGGTGCTCGCGATTGAATGAAACATCGTTCCAGCCCATGTGAGGGATCTTTAATTTACGGCAGGCAATATTTAGGTCGTCCGGGAAGCGCTTTGTTGAACCGCGAACAAGCCCGATGCACTTGGTTTCGTTTTCCTCACTGTAATCCAGAATAATTTGGGTGCCCAGACAAATACCCATCAGCGGCTTGCCGGTCTTTATCCAGCTCATAAGCCAGCTATCCAATTTCTTTCGGCGCAGGTTAGCCATAGCATCGCCTGCCGCACCGACTCCCGGAAAGATAACGTGCGTTGCCGCATCCAGCTTTTTTGTATCATCGGTTATTACAAAACTTTCATTCATGTTTTGCAATGCCCTGGCGACACTTGTCAGATTTCCAGCCTTATAATCAATTATCGCTATCATATTTCTATTACCAATTAACTGAAAAGGAAATTTAGCAAGTTTTATGCTCAACTTCCAATACTAATTTATATCCTTAATAGTTTTTACCTTGATATGAGTCCCGTTTCTCCAATTCCTTATTAATCGCATTTAACACTTCTAATTTATTCATTGCCCAGTCAGGCGCAAGGAAAATATCGCGATAACCTTCGGCAGTTAATCGCTGGATTACCATTGTCGGAGGCAAAATTTCCAGAACATCGGCCACCAAAGAAACGTATTTTTCCTTGGTTATAAGCTTAATTGATTCATTTTTGTACATTTCGCCCAGCCTCGTGCCTTCCAAAGCCAGCAAAGAATGAATTTTGATGCCGTTTATGGGCAATCTTGCTAAGAATTGCGCCGTCTTGTGAATATCTTCCTCGCCTTCGCCCGGCAAACCGATAATGATATGAACACAAAGATTAATACCGTGACCGGCGCAGGCATGAACGGCATCCAAGAACTGCTGAAAATTATGTCCTCGGTTAATACGCTGCAGCGTTTTATCATGCATGGATTGTAATCCCAACTCGAGCCAGATGTGATATTTTTTCGCGTATTTCTCTAATAAGACTATTGTTTCCGGTGTCAGGCAATCCGGCCTGGTACCGATGGAAAGACCAATCACACCTTCCTGGCTCAAAGCTTCGTTGTAGAGTGCCTGCAATTTAGCAAGAGGGGCGTAGGTATTGGTAAACGTTTGGAAATATGCAATAAATTTCGACGCATGAGGTTTATAAAACGTCTTGCCACTTTGAATTTGTTCGGCGACCGTTGGCAATTCGCCCTTCTGGCGCAATTTAGAGGCGCGTCCGTCGCAATAAATACAACCACCGTAAGCAACGCGGCCGTCACGGTTCGGGCAAGTAAATCCCGCATCAATCGGCAATTTGTGCACATTACAGCCGAATAAATTACGCCAGTAACTTTTCAGATCGTAATATCTCTTATTGTTTTTCCAAAAATCAGGTTTGGCCACAGCCACCTCTTTTTTGTTGTGTTTTTTTTGCAGCAATACTATCAATGAGTACCGGCTTTTTTCAAGGTAGTGTCGCAGGAAAAAGTCTTGGTCGAATTGATCCTGAGCGAGCCTAGCGAGTCGAGGGATTAGCGTCTTTGTCGATTAACATCGTTTTCACGCAAGCGCAAGTGCTTGATTTAAGGAGCAACAAAGTTGCCTGACAATTACGACATTTTGGTGATCGGCGGCGGCCACGCTGGCTGCGAAGCGGCTCTGGCCGCGGCGCGCATGGGCTGCAAAACACTTTTGTTCAATATCAATCTGGATTCTATCGCGCTCATGTCCTGCAATCCCGCTATCGGCGGCCTGGCTAAAGGCCAATTGGTCAAAGAAATCGATGCTCTCGGGGGCGAGATGGGCAAGGTTACCGACAAAACCGCCGTGCATTTCAGGATGCTCAACGCCTCGAAGGGGCCTGCCGTTCATTCTTCCCGGATGCAGTGCGATAAGCAGCTCTACCGCCTGACGATGAAAGCGGTGGTCGAGAGTCAGAAAAATCTCCATATCCGGCAAGCCATGGTTGAAAGCCTCGTCATAGAAAATGGCGCGGTCGTAGGAGTGCTGGATCAAAGCGGGTATTTTTACGGCGCGAAAAAGGTCATTATAACCACCGGCACTTTTTTAAACGGCCTTGGTGCATATCGGCGCATCGCAGACCGCTTCGGGACGCGCCGGAGAGCTGGCATCCATCGGGCTGGCAAAGAACCTCAAACAGCTGGGCTTTGAAATGGGTAGAATGAAAACCGGAACCCCGCCCGCGCCTGCGCGCTTCATCCATTGATTTTTCCCGCCTCGAGCGCCAAGACAGCGACCCCGACCCCCAACCATTTTCTTTTACAACCAGTGCTCTGCGGAAGGAGCGTCTACCTTCATATTTTAGTGCGACATCCGCCGAAACGCATCGCGTGATTAGAGAAAATATTCAGTATTCGCCTTTATATGCCGGTGTCATTAAAGGAGTGAGTGCCCGCTATTGTCCATCGCTCGAAGATAAAGTCATGCGCTTCGGCGAGCGCGAAAGCCATCCTGTAGTGCTGGAACATGAGGGACTCGAAACAGAGGAAGTTTATGCCAAAGGCCTGGGTAACTGCCTGCCGCTCGCGATACAGTATCAGATTGTGCACAGCGTAAAAGGTCTGGAGCAGGCGGAAATCATGCGTCCGGCTTACGCCATCGAGTATGATTTTGTTCAGCCCAGCCAGTTGAAGCTCACTTTGGAGACCAAACTAATTCGGGGACTGTATCTGGCCGGTCAGATCAACGGCACATCCGGTTATGAAGAAGCGGCGGCGCAGGGTCTCTGGGCGGGAATCAACGCCGCGCGTGCCGTTCAGGCCGCTCCCGCTTTTATTCTGGATCGCTCGGAGGCCTACATGGCGGTAATGATCGACGATCTGGTTACCCGCGGCGTGGATGAACCGTATCGTATGTTTACCTCCCGCGCCGAATATCGCCTCATTCTGCGGGAAGACAATGCCGTCATCCGCTTAATGGGTAAGGGCTGTGAGTTGGGTTTGGTTGCCCGCGAACATTGCGCAGAACTGCAGGATAAAATACGTCGTATTGAGCAGGGTATTAAGCGGTTGAAAGCATCGCCAGTCAAACCATCGCCGGAAATAAACGAACAACTGGCGAAATTCAATTCGCCGCCTCTGAATAATCACACCACTCTTTATGGTCTCCTCAAAAGGCATGAATTATCTTATGACAATCTGGCCCAATTTCCCGGCTGGGAGCCGGAAAACGATTCTTTCGTTAAAAAGCAGATCGAAATAGAAACAAAATACGAAGGCTATATCAAAAGACAATTTGAATCAGTCCAGCGTTTGAAGGAACAGGAAAAAAAGAAAATTCCGCCGGACTTTGATTATAATTCCATTCCCGGATTATCCAACGAACTTAAAGTCAAGCTCACCCGCATCGCCCCCGCCACGATCGGTCAGATGGAACGAATCCCCGGCATGACCGAAGGCGCCATCTCGGCTGTGTTGATCATGATGAAGAAACACGAACTCGTAGGCAGCGCAAAAACGAAAAAAGATAAAGTTAATTAGCTAAAAATACACTTGATTTTGTCCGATAATTGACTTGACTAATAAATCTGTTTGATTTAAACTTTCGTGTAAAATATACGGGATTTCAAGTACCCTATTGCACACTTCGGGTTTTATCGCGGAAGTTAATGTATTAAAATTATTGGCTGTTGATCGAAATAAATAAAATGAATGATTTAATCAAAAAATTACTTAATTATTCAATAAACATCCAAATTAAGCCCGAAAAAAATTCTTCAGATTTAGCCAGCTTAAGAACGGTTATCTCAGTCTTAAGCAATTTACGTAATTCATTTCGTAATTTTTTAAAAATTGAATTCTTAAAGCACGAAAAATTTAGAAGCATTTACGATAAAGATGAAGAAGCACCAGAAAAACTAATAAAAGAAATGGAATTGCTTATTGTCGATTCAAAAATCGGCAGTTATCAAACCTCCATTGCACCTAATTTAGAAGATATCAATTATTCATTGTTTGATAATAATGTGCTTGATTGGAAAAGAGATAAATACAACATATATAGAAACGACGTTATTTATGCGGATCTTAATGATGATCATTTCGTAGAAGAAATATCAAAAAAATATACTGCCAATGAAAGAAAAAATATTTTCAATCCGATCTTTAAAGCAATTGCCGATGGGAAAGATTATAAGATTAATTTATTAGACTCTAGTAGAACAAAGATTGTACGAACATTACAACCGCCATCTGATAACAAAAGAATACAGATAACCCCATATATTGAAAGAGTACAGGAACTTACAGAAAAAAATTACAGGGCTTATTTACGACTATGTACCAAAGGTGACAAAATTGATTTAAAGAAGGCAAATATTAAAGAAATTTATGATATTGAAGAATTGAAACATGATACATATCCGCTTAAAACAGAAATCATAAAATATGAGCAATCGGTATTTGTGCTTAAAGAAAAAATTAGTTGTGAAGTGATCTTTTCTGACAATTTCTATTATATTAAATTCGAACCATTGGAAATTGATGTTTGGGGCGAGACTAGAGAAGAGGCTCAAGAGGCATTCAATTTTGCATTTAATTCTTTATATGAAAATTTTGTTTTGGAAAAAGATAAAAATCTATCTCTTAAAGCTCAAAGCTTAAAGTCAAAAATAATGGGTATGATTAAGACTATACACAATGAAACCTAGGAAGACTACTGACATAATTAAAGTTTTGGAGAAAAAGGGTTTTTTTCCAAACAAAAAAAGAGCCACCACCAATATTATAATCTTATAATCGATGGCATTAAATATCCAATATATACATATTTTAGTCATAGCATTAAAGAATATTCGTCAAATTTAATGGGTAGAATAAAAAATCAATTAAAATTTGAGGATAGTAATCTGGCTGAAGATTTTTTTGATTGTCCGATGGGCAAAGAAGAGTATGTTGATATGCTAAGAAAAAATAATATCATTTGAGCAAAGATGATTTTCAGAATCAGTTTAAAAAAATAGAAAACAAAATCGTAATTGAAACCTTTAATATTTTAGCCAACAAAAACCAATAAAAAACCTCTTAATATATTTTGAGGATTATCGGATTGTCCATGCTTACATCATATGGGTGCATTTTTGACGATTGTTTCAACTGAACAAAAATTTCGTTTAAAACTATTAGAACTAAAAGATCTCAGCTAGAGTTTACCCAAATATCGCTCCAGCCGGTTTAATCCCTCTTTGATGTTTTCCAGGGAGTTGGCGTAAGAAAAACGTAAAATCCTTCAGAGTGCTTTGCACGTCGGCAACACTGGTCTAAACTACCATTATTGAGGTCATTATTGGTGCCTGACAAATAGGCGAAGTTCTGATATTACAGTATTGTAAAGAAAAAAATGCCCGGGTGCGCTGATTCACATGCCGCCCTTAGCTCCGCGTTGGATGGTCAAAGTGAGATAGGAATTGAAATGGATATTAATGAACTGATAAAAAAATCACAGAACGGTGAACAGCTCTTCCACAAGGAATTAGTGCATTTACTCTCGCTGGCGCCTGACTCTCCGGAGAGCTATCTCATCATGGCGGAAGCCAATCGAATCTCAAAGGAGTTAACCGGGAACAAAGCCGAAGTACATGCCCAGTTGGCCCTCAACCTGGCACCTTGTCCCTGCAACTGTGCCTTTTGTGCATTTGCACAGAAGAACGGCGTTTTTTCCGAAGAAAAACAGTTGACAGCCAAAGAGGCTGTTACATACGCGAAACAATTCGAAGAAGACGGGGCAAACGCCATTTTCGTAATGACAACTGCCCGGTATTCGTTTGAGTTGTTTCTGGAAATATCTCAGGAAATCCGTAAAAATCTCAAAAAGACGACAGTCATCGTAGCCAATATTGGCGACCAGTCACTCGCCAACGCGAGCAAGATGAAAGAGACCGGATACACAGGTGTATATCACGCTTTGCGTCTGCGTGAAGGAATCGATTCAGGTCTCTCTCCGAAGGCAAGAAAGGAAAGCATTCGCAACTTTCAAGAGGCTGGATTAAAAGTCGGCACATGTGTCGAACCGGTAGGGCCGGAACACACAAACGAGGAGTTGGCTGAGATGATAGAATTCACGGCTTCCTTCAATCCTTCATACAGCGGCGCAGCCAGGCGTATCCCCTTACCTGGAACTGCGATAGCCGAACGCGGAGTAATTAACGAGATGCGTATGGCCCAAATAGTTGCTGTTACCAGATTGGGAATGCCACGATCTGTGATGGGCAACTGTACGCATGAGCCTTGTGCCCTGGGTGCGATCGCCGGGGCAAATCTTTTCTGGGCAGAAGTCGGTGCCAATCCCCGAGACATTAAGGAGAAAACGGAAGAAGGCAGAGGTGAAACCGTTAGCAGCTGCAAATCAATTTTTCAGGAAAGCAATTGGGGCATCTGGAGCGGTCCATCACGCTACTACAGTGATATAAAATAGAAGGAATATCGAACAAGGCTAATTCAGCCGACGTAAAAAGCAGCGCGACTGACCAGCAGCGTCCGAATTGGACGAAAATTTTATTTATAATTGGCAAAGCCTTAAAAATGCTTATTTAAGCATATTTGTGAACATCGTTTTAAGTTACCTTACTTTAAAATTATCAAAAAAGATCAAAATTGGTTCATTACTTGCATTTTCATACATTGAAATGCCAAAAATCTGTTGCTTTTAGAACAATTTTGTAACAAAATATTTTTAAAAGGTTCTTTAGGCCTTAATATGAGTAAAATTTCAAAAAAAAATTCTATTATGGAAGAGACGAAATTAAGCCTACACAGTTACGAAGAGCTTGCCGCACTGCACGCTATATCTAAAATTTTAGCTCAACCTACAGATTTACGTGATGAGCTAGAGCAAGTTCTGCAGGAAATGAGTTCACGTTTAGGTATGCAGCGAGGCATGATTTCGCTCTTGGATCGCGAAAAAAAGGAAGCCTGGCTCGACATTGCCCACGGTGTAAATATTGAAGGATTGGATATAACCTATAAACCCGGCGAAGGTATTACCGGCGAGGTAGCCCAAACAGGCCGTCCGATGGCTGTCGCCAATCTGGGGCACGCCACTCATTTTTTAGACCGTACAGGGGCGCGGCGTCATTTAAACAGGACGGAATTGGCCTTTCTTTGTGTTCCTATTATTTACGACGACCATGTCGTGGGAGTTTTATCGGCCGATAAAGTCGCGCGCGAGGTGGAAAATCTGGATAAAGAACTGGCTATGCTTTCATCGGTCGCGGAATTGATGGCCAAATTCGTGCACATCAGAGCGCTGGAGGAGGAAAATAAAAGACTGAAGAAAATCGTCGGCAGTACACGGGCGCCTTCGATAGATATTATCGGCCATTCTAAACCTATGCAGGAAGTATTCGGTCTAGTCGCTCAGGTGGCCGATTCCAACACAACGGTTCTAATCTCCGGAGAGACCGGAACGGGCAAGGAACTGATTGCCCGGGCGATTCACATGAACTCTCCCCGGCACAACGGTCCGATAGTACAGGTTAATTGTGCGGCGATCCCCGATACGTTAATTGAAAGCGAGTTATTTGGTCATGAAAAAGGAGCATTTACCGGCGCATTGCAGCAGCGGCGGGGAAGATTCGAAGAAGCAAACGGCGGCACAATCTTTCTTGGACGAAGTAGGCGAGCTATCCGCTGCTGCGCAGGTAAAACTTTTGCGCGTCTTACAGGAAAAAAGATTTCAACCATTGGGGTCTTCCAGAGTTGTCAACGTTAATGTGCGCATTATCGCAGCAACGAACAGAGATTTAGAACAAGATATTTTGGCGGAACGTTTTCGCGCTGATCTGTTTTACCGCTTGAATGTTTTTCCTATTTATTTGCCTCCGCTGCGTGAAAGAGGCAGCGATGTCATCTTATTGGCCGATCATTTTATCCTGAAATACAGCAAGGAAATGGCTAAAAACATTAAAAGAATTTCCACATCGGCCATAGAAGTATTTTTATCCCATAAATGGCCGGGGAATGTGCGCGAACTGGAGAACTGCATAGAGCGAGCTGTTCTCTTGTCCAATAGCGATACAATCGAGTGTATGCATTTGCCCCCGTCTTTGCAGGCAAGAGAAAAGGAATTGGACAAAAAAGAACGGGGAAAATTGTCTTCTGTTGTAGAAGCGCAGGAAAGATCATTGATTATCGATGCGTTGGAAGAAGTTGCGGGAAATCAAACCAAAGCCGCAAAGATGCTGGGCACTACCAAACGCATCATGCAGTATAAAATCAGCAAACTGGGAATTGATCCGAAATTTTTCCGGAAAAAAAATAAACACGTAAGTGAAGCTCATTAAATAAACAGCGGAATTCAGTGTGTAGCCTTATCGAAGAAGCAAACCATTTCGCGTGCGATGCAAATAATCTCTGCCGTTACATTCACACGCACCACGAAAAAATTATCCTAATATTCTTCGACTGATTCCTCCAAACCCGCGTCTTCCTTGGAGACGGCTGGCGTCCTTTGCGGCATAATTTTTCTGTAAATCGCCTGCGGAGATTTTTTATTGCCGTCGACCGTTAAAAGTCTCTCTACGCTTATTGCAAAGAGTTTTTCGTTTTCCTCGAGATACGGCAGGATCAGTTTCCAGTCAGCATCGGTAACATCGGCAAACTCGCCCCCGTTGAGCTGTTCCTCGACAAGTTTTCTGTGCGGATCGCGTACATAAATGGCTCCGCCGGAAGCAAGAGAAAATATGTTCGAGCCGGGGTACGGCGAATCGTATTCGTAAATTTCTCCCTTCTCGTCGTCAAAACCGATGCCGTTGAGTACTACAAAACCGCCACCATGGAGAGGATCACCCGCCATAAAAGATTCTGCAAGATAGTCCAACGCAGTTCCGTTAATCACCACGCGCGGTTTGCCGACCGCATTAATTAAAGGCCGCCCCGCGGCGTTACCCATAATATAAGCAGAGCCGCCTTTGGCGCCATACATGAATGTTTGACCAACATCGCCAAATACCACTAGCTTTCCATCTTTCATGATCTGGCAGAGTTGATCTTGGGCATTGCCATGAACATAAATTTCCATGCCGTCGATGCCCGACGCCAGATAGTCGCCTGAAGCGCCGTAAACATCGATCCTTATGCCCTTTGTCGCCGGACCGAAACCGCAACCGGTAAAGCGCTGGCCGCGATATTTGTAAACAATGAAATGCTTCCAGCCGAGTTTAAAGGCCTTTACCATCATTACCGCATCACAATTGTCACCTTCGGGGTCAAATTGTCCGGCATCAACAATCAGAATTTTCTCATTATTTTTCGGAGCGCGCAGGTGATCGCGGCCGGCATAATTAATGCGGCTGAATCGCGACTGAGACATTTCAATAATCAACGGAATGGAGTCGAAAATCTCATTAAGAGCGATCCTTACAACATGGAGCAGGGAGCTTCTTTTTATTGAGCCGGTATTGAATCTTCGATCGGTCAAAAGCGTGAATGCGGTAATTGCTGCTTGTTTGCCTTTGTCACTTTTTAGCGCATAACTCTTAATTGTCTCAATGCAGAATCTGAGTTTATCAGGATTAAAACCGCCGATACCGTCCTTTACATATGCAAACAATTTATCGGCAACGGCCGCATAATCATTTTCGGTAAATAAAACGGCAATTTCTCCTTCTATCTGTTTGTAGTCCCCTGGAACTGTTATCTTTTTCGCTATATCGCAGGCAGATTTGCCCTGCGGCGTCACAATTACTTTTCCGAACTTGTCGGTACAAATAAGCCTTTTAGCATCAGCCTCGCCTTTGAGGCTGAAGATAAAGGCGCCGCCGTCGGTATAGCTGCCGCCGCGGGCATTCCAATATTTGTCAGCAATGGGCAGGAAACGCGGATCTTCCCGCGTGAGCGAAATCAGTGTCGCATCAATGGCTTGCTTTTCCGAACAAATGAGACCAATCTGCACATCCCCTTCTTGCAGGGCAAAAACCTGCGGTCGCAGCATGGCTGTGTCGGTAATACCGATAAGTTGGAATTGATCATTTCTAACATCATTTCTGGCAATGATAAAAAACCAAGGTCCATCGGGCGAAGAATTGACGTGATGGGTTTGAATAGCTTTATATAGTTGCTGCTTTTTGGCAGGCAGCATATCGAAGTCCATTTCCGAAGTCGGGGCCATGGCCTCAATCAGATATTCCAGCGGATATTTATATACCCTGCTCCACAAATCAAGAAGCAGAGCTGCTTCTTCAGTATCGGTAAGAAACAGCGGGTAGTAGTTTCGCTGTTTAAGGTATTCAAGTACGGACTGATAGTTGGCAAAATCACCATTATGCACCAGAGCTTCATTCAAGGCGCTGAATGGATGGCAGCCGCCGGGATGCCAGACGCGTCCGCGGGTGGGATAGCGCTGATGAGCAAGCCAGGCATGAGCCTTGAAATCATCCAGCTTATAGTACCGGACGACGTTTTCCGCGTAACCCACGATTTTCAGGATCATCATGTTTCTGCCGTGAGACATGACAAAAGCTTTCTTTTCACCAAGAGAAGCATAATAGTGGGTGTTAATCTTGAAGCTATTCTGATAGACAAATTCGTCTTCGGCATCCCGTCTGTCCAGAGAGGAAAATTTATTGTCTTTAATGAACCGGTCCAGTACTTCATCTTTGACGCGGACGAAATAACGCATAACATCCGGCGGCCGGACTTCCAGACCGATGCTGCGATAATCGTCGATAGTGGCTAGCTTTTCGAATTTATCAATCTTAAAATTAGGTTTGATAAAAGTGTTTTCCAGATCTTCATACACGCTCATATCAAGGAGGGCAACGTGTAGCATGTAATCATCTTCCAGCACTTGCCGGGAGACGCCCAGTGCTTCGGGAACAAATCCAACAGCTCCGATGCCGCCGCCTTTTCCATTCCCCCTATTGTGCATCTGTACCGACGGCTCGAAAATATTTTTTCCGGTTACCGGAATGGAACAGATGAAACCGGTAACGCCGCAGCCGCCTTCTTCTTCAGTATTCGGGCTTAAAAGCGGCACCTGGCTGCACAACACGGTGCGTGACTTAATTATTTTTTCAACATTATCCATTATTAGCAAACTCCGCTTCATCCCGTTAGAAATAATATTTTGCATTAATTTCTAACGGGATGAATAATCTATATGTTCAAGCAAATCAGACCTGCCAACAAGCTCTCTCACGCTTCGCATGCCGAACTTCTGGAGGATCTCCACGAGCTGGACATTCCAGGCATGATACATATTGGTCAGGCGCTGCGTAGCCCAGTCTTCCCTAAAGAGGTCGGCAAGCTCCGAATCGGTCGAGGCAATGCCCCGGGCGCAGCCGCGTCCAGACTCGCAGTTTCCGCAGCGGACACATTCGAGCGACACCAATTCCGCCGTGCCTATAACTGCGCCGTCCGCGCCCAGGCAAATTGCTTTAGCCAGGTCATGAGCAGTCCGAATACCGCCTGAAGCAATGAGTGTCATTGCGTCCCGGGCGCCCTCCTCCTTTAAAAAATTATGAACTTTTACGATAGCATATTCTATAGGCATGGCGATATTCTTCTTGGCAATGTCTGGCGCGGCGCCGGTGCCGCCGTAGCCGCCGTCAATGTGAATAATATGCGCGCCGGCGTAGTATGAACCGACGGCAACCATATCCACGTCATTAGGAGTGGAAACCTTAACGGAGACTAATGCCTGAGGATTGATTTCTTTAATCCAGTCAATATGTTTCTTGTGATCTTCGATAGAATAGACCGAGTGAAATGGGAAAGGTGAAAAAAGCGAAGTACCCTTGACCGCTTCGCGCATGCGGGCGACACTTTCCGTATTCTTTTCTCCCAGGAGATGCCCGCCCAGTCCCGGGCTTTGCGCCCTGCGCGTACTTAAATTCCACTATTCTCACCCGCTGTATGGTTTCTTCGCGTACGCCGAACAAACCTGTTGCCACCTGCGTGATAACGTTACGGTCGTAAGGTTGAAGCATTTCCGGGTATCCTCCCTCGCCGGTACAGGTAAAGGTATTCCATATCGTAGCATTGTGCGCCTTGGAAAGCATGGTCGGCAGGCTTACCGAACCGAACGACATCCCGCCACCGTAAACAGGCGTCGAAATGACGATGTTAGGCCGACCATCATTTCTTCGATTTAAGGGAATTTCGGTGGAGATTTCTAACTTATCTATTTTGGGGCGGCCGGAAGGAAACTTAAACCTGAGCTTGTCGAAGCCGCCGCCGGAATTGCCGACATTATATTCCAGATCCTTTCGCTTCCGGAGGATAACCTGTTTCCGCCATGATCCATGTTCCGGTAATCATGTCCGCCGTCCAGCGATAGTCCCCAAGTGTTTCATACATCGGATTCAGCGATAAGCTCAGTGCTTTGCGCGGGCATCTGGCAATACAGTAAAAATCGTTGTTCTGGCATTCGAAGCCGATGCATTTATAGTTAATCGGTGGCTTTACCCTGTTATGTCCTTCAACCCTCTCATGAACTCCGTAGGGACATGATTTGGCACAAGTGCCGCAGTTGATGCATGCGTTAGACCTGGTGACTTTATATTTCGGCACCTGGTGCTTGAACCGTGAAGGCGTCGTTTTAATTTTTACAGTCGAAGGTGGTTTCATACGCTTGCTTCTTCTCTTTTCTTAAATAATTTTCCAAAGGTGTCATTGTCAACTTCTTCAAAGAAGATTGCTCTTCCGGATTCGCCGCGTAGCCGGCGCGCCTCGCGAATACCCATAGCGCCCATTACTTCCAGAAGCTGCGAATGCCATGCGCCCATAAGGTTGATGATTCTCTGTGTCAGAATCCTTTCAGGAATTTTTTCCAATCCTTCGGGAATAATAAGCAGTTTATCCGGTTCTTCATATAGGCGGGCGCCAAGCGCGATAAGCAAGGGCAAATCTATGGCCGTTAAATCCGCGCCACAGATCATTGCTTTGGGCACATGCTCAGCCATGGCGATACCACCGGAGGCAATAATCGTAACCTCATCACGAATCCGTTCATCAATTAATTTCCGGTGAGCGGATCGGATAATGTCCTTGATCAGACGGCGCCCGAAGTCAGATGAACCGTTAATTTCCATACCGCGGTAATCGGCCACGACATGAATAATCTCAGCGCCATTTTGCGTAAGCTTAGAAATAATGGTTTCAACGGATTTCTCTGCCGGAATTCGAATGATCGTCAGAGCATCACTTATTTTTTTTATTTTACCTTTTAGTGTAGCGAAATCACTGAGCAGTTCATGGTTATACTCAATGGCCACAATTCTTGCATTTTTGATCAGTCCCTGATGCTTGTCGATTTCTTTATGAGAAATTAAAGGGATGATGTTTTTAATGTATTTTTTCCGTTCGGACGTAATATCACCCGCCGACAAAACGATGCAGGTGTTAAGCTCTGCAGCTGCTTTTACTAATGCGCTCTTTACATGAGGACTCAGATCATTGGAAGGGAGATCAAAGATTATGGGAATCGGAATATCGATTGTATCATGAACTTTTGATAATAATTTGCCTCTTTCATCAAAAGTCAGGTGATTGAGTCTTCGACCTAGTTCGACTGATGTATTGATATATTCTCGTCCATGAATACCGTCACGAGTCGGCCGGACAATTTCCGACATGTCAGTCCACATACCGTCGAACCCCGGCCCTGTAAACGGCCCTCTGTAACCGGCGCCGGTAACCGGAACCTTGCCATCCTCTGCCTGCTTCCATAAAGTGATAAACATATCGGACTTCCAGTATGACCCGCCGATATTCAAAAAGTCCTTGTCCAGAGATTTTTCCAACGCTCCTCTCGGGCATTCCTGAATGCAGCGAAAACAGTTGCGGCAAACAACGGTGTTGGGGTCAGCCATTTTTCGTGGATCATCTTTACGTCGTTTATGCGCCTCGTAAATGCATACCTTTGTACACTTACCGCAATTAATGCAATTTTCCCCTCGCTCAATTTTAAATTTGAATACATAATCCAGATTAAGCGGTGTTAATTTAGAATGAATATGATATTTCTTGGGCATAGTCTTTAACTCATCATTTAAATAATAAAGTTATCAAGGGGTGATTTAGTTATTTCGTTCCACCATTTCCCAGTAATCCTTGTTAGCGTCAACCTCTTTAAGAAATTCATCAATTTTACCTTCGGGGCGGCCGAATTTTCCTTCGATCCTTTTTTCCAGTGCATCCCAGAGCATCATCAGTTCAAGATTAGTTTGACATATTTCTTCGCAGGCCTTGCAATGCATGCACATAAATACATTTTCCGCTTCTTCTTTTGTTACTTTCTTACCATCAATTAACTTTTTAGCTAGAGCAATCTTTCCCTTGGCAGTCATTTCTTCATTGTTGGTAACAAGGTATGCGGGGCATACGGCAAGGCAGTTTCCGCACTTGGCACAGGCGTGGGTAGTCAGTTCAAAATCGAGGCTATCAAGCTTTTTATGCTTACCCAGAAGCAGTATCACAATTTTCCCGATAACAGGCGACAGAAAGATCATTAGTTTTATGAAAAAGCCAAAAATGCCTGGACGAAAGACAAGTGCCGGAATATTCAGCCATTTTGATTGGACGTTGAAAAATTTACCCGGATTCATGATATTATTCGGATCAACCTTCTTTTTGTATGCGTTCAGAGCATTCTTCCTATCGCTGTTGTACAGGTAATTGATAAAGGGCGCATTCCAGATCCCCAATCCGTATGGTTCAGCCCCGATAGAAACACTTGTTTGCGTGAGCATCATTGCCAGAGGTAAATTAATATAATATTTCAGCTTCCTTGAGTCACAAAGAAAATTGGTCATGATGAGAGCCATTTTTTCATTGATGATGTAAGAATCGATGAATATTTCCACGCCGAAGCGGACACCCAGTCTTTTTGCTTTTTCAATAAAAGCTGCGGCCGAAGTAATCGGAATAATAGTTTCACTGGCAAGAATTGTCGGTCCCAGGCGCTTTGTTTTCATACCGAAGAGACGTTCATTCCACAGATAACTCGCGACATAGCGAGGTGCTTCTTCAATACTGCCGGCTTTATCAATAAACTCTGAAAATTTCCTATCATCTTTGGAATTACTTAATTCCACCAGGACGCCGGCTTTCTTTTCAAATACTTTCGAGTGCATGATTTCATTTATGTCATTTAAGTGATTCTCATCAAGAAAGCGAATTACATTAGGGTTAAATTGCTCCGCCGCCCTGGTTCTTAAAAAGTTTTCGATAAAAGCAAAAGCAGCTTTGTCGCTTTCAAAATAAAATAGATGGGGATAAGAGGCCTCGGGAACATCCCTCAGTTTAAGCTTCACTTCTACAATAATGCCAAACACACCTTCTGTGGAAACAAAGTATGTGAAATCAGGATCGCTCGGGGTAATTTTTTTAGATTCACCGGATGGCATTATGACTGTCATTGACACAATCTGACTGGACAGGTGGCCATACCGAAAACTGTTGATGCCGTAGCCTCCCGTGGCAATCCAGCCAGCAACAGTGGAAAACTTACTTGACGGATAGGTCATCAGACATAGACCTTCCTTTTTGGCCATAATATCAATATCGCTCCATCTAGCCCCCGCTTCAACGGTTATGGTCTTTTGTGGTTTGTCGAGATGGAGAATTTTTCGGAATGGCGATAAATCAATTACAATTCCCGCTTTTGTGGGAATAACCCCGCCGAAACCCCATGATGCAGCGCCTCTCGGTATAACCGGCATCTTTTTATCGTTGGCAAAGTCCAGGATTTTCTTTATTTCTTCAACATTCTTCGGCTGTACTACAAAATCGGGTTGAATTTCAAAAAAAGTTTTAGTCATAATCGCGGGAACATCGCCGATATCATGACTATACATTTCTCTTTCTTCGTCCTTATCGATAATTTTTATATCACGCGCATATTTCTTGAATTCCTCTGCTATTTTCATACCTTATATATCTCTTCCGTAACTATAATATTTAGACCTCGTTACTCGTGATGCAACGGGGAAAATATATATTGTAGCGAGGGTTATATAGCAATATAAGTGCCAACAAAAATTGTGAATAAACAATAACCTCGAAATGGATTCCATATTCAATAGAAACCGAGAAATGTTTAAATATGTCAACCATAGAACAACAAAAATAATTCATCTAAGATACAAAAAAACTTCATATTGATTCAATTAAGTTCGGGAAGACAAATCAAGAGAAAGTCGCCGAATAAATTGTTGCAATAATGTTTTTTTTCCGCTATTGATAACACAATATTGTTCGCTATAGTAAGTTAAAGTTTGTCTTACTTATAGTAAAGATCGATCAATATCAATTGTTTTTTATTGATTATCTTATTTTATCCATCGGGTACTAAAGATTCAAGGCCTTTGTTGACTATGGGCAGGTGCGCATACTAATTGAATATCTCTACGTATCGGGATGTTATCAATATTCAACAAAGGTGGGCTGACGAATGCAAATTGATCTGAGATATAAATACGATCGCTTTACACGGCATGTTTTTCGCACTATCTCACTGACTTAGGCTCGGGATACTTTTGGTGCCGCCGAGCCCTGATAGATGGAATAAATTATAAAATACTATAGTAAATTAATGGAGAAATTATGAAAAAAACAAGACTAATGATCGCGTCGGAAAGAAGCTACTCAATCGAGAAAGAGAAATTCGTTCCCGTATCTGAATACTACGGCGAAGATACTTTCAGTTATAAGGTAATGAAAGAGAAGTTGCCGAAAAGTGCATATAAAAAACTAATGGACGCGATCAATGAAGACAAGATTTTGGATCTGGAGACGGCGGATATCGTTGCTCATGCCATGAAGGAATGGGCATTGGAAAAAGGAGCCACTCATTTTGCTCACTGGTTCCAGCCGATGACCGGTATTACAGCCGAGAAGCACGACGCCTTTGCCGATCCGTCCGGAATCGGCGATGTTGTGGAGAGGTTCTCCGGTAAACAGCTTGTTCAAGGTGAGCCTGATGCATCCAGTTTCCCGTCCGGCGGCATTCGGGCGACATTTGAAGCGAGAGGTTACACCGCCTGGGACATGTCTTCACCCGCTTTTATTCGAAGAAACGGCATTTCGACAACTCTGTGCATTCCGACCGCTTTTATTTCTTATACGGGCGAGGCTCTGGACAAGAAGACACCGCTACTAAGATCGAATAGAGCGGTCAACATCAGCGCATTGAATATGCTGAAGCTCCTAGGCAACAAAAATATTAAAAGGGTTTACGCTACTTTGGGTCCGGAACAAGAATATTTTTTGATTGATATGGATTATTTTTTCAAACGCCAGGATCTCGTGCTCGGCGGCCGAACTATTGTCGGAGCGCCTCCGGCTAAAGGTCAGGAGTTGGAAGACCAATATTTCGGCAGCATCAAGGAAAGAATGTCTTCGTATATGCACGATGTGGAAGAGGAACTCTTTAAACTCGGCGTTCCGGCCAAAACCAGGCACAATGAAGTAGCACCTTCCCAGTTCGAAATTGCTCCCGTATTTGAGGAAGCAAACCTGGCAGTCGATCATAACCAAATCGTTATGGACACAATGAAGTCGGTGGCGAAAAAACATAACCTTGCGTGTTTACTCCACGAAAAGCCTTTCGCGAAAATAAATGGATCAGGGAAGCATGTTAATTGGTCACTTTCCGACAACAACGGGAACAATCTATTAAATCCCGGAAAAACTCCTCATGATAACATCGCATTTCTCGTTTTTCTAATTGCCGCTGTTCGTGCCGTCTATAAGAATGCTGATATCCTCCGGGCATCAGTTGCTACTTATGCCAATGATCATCGGCTCGGCGCCAACGAAGCGCCGCCTGCCATTATCTCCGTATTTCTCGGCGATCAACTCACTAATATTCTGACCAACATTGAAAAAGGAATAGTGACCGAGGCCACGAACGCCGAAATTATCGATCTGGGGATTTCCTCACTACCGCTGGTAAGCAAAGATAATACTGATCGCAACAGAACGTCGCCGTTTGCGTTTACCGGCAATAAGTTTGAGTTCCGAGCTGTCGGCTCATCGCAGTCAATTTCTTTTCCCGCGACAGTACTCAATACTATCGTTGCTGAAAGTCTCGATTATCTGGCCGAAAAGATTAAAGCAAAAGACGTCAAAAATATTAATCAGGCCGTCTTTGAGGTTTTGAAAACTGAGATCAAAGATATAAAGCCCGTATTATTCAATGGCGACAACTATACCAAAGAATGGGAAGCGGAAGCAGGTAAACGAGGGCTGCCGAATTATAAAACTTCACCCGTTGCGCTCAAAGCTCTGATTACTGATAAGGCACTGAACCTCTTTGAAAAATATAAAGTTCTTTCGAAAGTCGAGCTCAAATCCAGATATTTGATCTACATAGAGAAATACATTAAAGATCTGGAGATAGAAGTCAAATGCCTCAATAATATCTGCATGAGCCAGGTAATTCCGGCCGCGTCCGCATATCAGAAAATACTTGCCAAAGCCATGAATGCGACAAAAGACGCGCTGGGCAAATCGGTTGCTCTCTCCGCAGAGATAGAAATTTTAAAAAAGATTGTAGGATTGATTAATAAAATCTATTCGACTAATAAAGAAATTCTTTCCAAAGTCGAAGCGGCATCTGCAATTCATGACGAGGCAAAAAAAGCCGATATGCTTTGCGCCAAAGTAAAAACAAAAATGGATGGACTTCGCGAATACGTCGATGAACTTGAAGTTTTGGTGGATGATGAATTGTGGCCGCTGCCTAAGTTTTGGGAAATGCTTTTTATTAGTTAGATGATACAAGTGGGTAGGGAACGGTAGCGGCCGTTCCCTACATCTTTAATGATTGACGTAGCCGGAAAAAAAAGTTAGAACCCTCCCGCCTGTAAAGTATAAGAAAGGGAACTGCTTGTTATCAGCAACCAATGATCTACCCCCTTTCGGTCTCATAAAATCTTTAACGGTTGATGAAACACTGAAGGATGTTTTTGTCCGGAGGTAAAGCAAAAAAATGCCCCTGTTAAATAGAGAGCCTAAAGCTTTGCTGGTTTTGGAAGACGGCGGTGTTTTTGAAGGTTTCGCCTTCACGGGAAGCGGCGAAACCATGGGCGAGGTCGTTTTTAATACGGGTATGACCGGCTATCAGGAAGTCATTACCGATCCTTCATATAAAGGGCAGATTGTGACAATGACCTATCCTCTGGTCGGCAATTACGGCATTAATGAAGAGGACATGGAATCGTCTGGAATTCATCTGGAAGGATTCATCGTTAAAGAATACCAGTCTAATCCTAGCAATTGGCGGATGCGTCAAAGCTTGAAATCTTTTCTGGAACAACACGGGAAAATCGGCCTGGAGGGAATCGATACCCGTGCCCTGACCCGTCGCCTGCGTCTTTCCGGCGCGATGAAAGGCATCATTTCCACAAAAACAAAAGATATTGAATTGCTTCTTCAGCGAGTGAAGGCATATCCCGGACTTGTCGGACGTGATTTAGTTCGCGAAGTAAGCTGCACCAAACCCTATCTATGGAGGAAAGGCAAAGCCTTTACAGGTAAAATTCCCGTTACCAAGCCCGGCAAAAAATTGCGGGTTGTTGTGCTCGATTGCGGCGTTAAATACAATATTTTACGGCTTTTAGAAAACAAGAGTTGCCAAGTCATTGTTGTACCGGCATTTTATTCGGCTAAGCAGGTTCTTTCCTATCAGCCTGATGGAGTTTTGCTTTCCAACGGTCCCGGCGATCCGGCGGCCCTGCCTTATATTGTGGAGACATCCCGCGCACTGGTCGGGAAGCTTCCCATATTCGGCATTTGTTTGGGACATCAAATAATCGGCCAGGCAATCGGCGGTTATACCTGTAAGTTGAAATTCGGCCATCACGGCATCAATCAGCCGGTAAAAAATATAGATACCGGACGGATTGAAATCACTTCCCAGAATCATGGCTTCGTTGTTGTGCCCGAATCGGTAAAAAATAAAGCGAAAGAAACCTTTGGCAACTTAAACGATGCAACCTCCGAAGGTATGAAGATGCCTTTGACGATGAGCGTACAATACCATCCGGAAGCGTCGCCCGGGCCGCATGATACGGATTATTTATTTGAGGAGTTTATCCGGATGCTGCGG
Source organism: uncultured delta proteobacterium (assembly GCA_963753975.1). Classification (GTDB taxonomy): domain Bacteria; phylum Desulfobacterota; class Syntrophia; order Syntrophales; family Smithellaceae; genus UBA4810. Next base: position 474,548 of record CAVWEH010000005.1, on the reverse strand, counting down.
GAAGAAAGGCGGAAAGCCGCATGATCTTAATAATCGATTTCGGCTCGCAGTATAATCAGCTGATTGCCCGCCGCGTGCGGGATAATCATGTATATTGTCAAATCGAGCCGCCTGGTATTTCGCTTTCCGCAATCAAAGCCATAAACCCGGAAGGAATAATTCTTTCGGGCGGTCCCGCAAGCATCTACAGTAAAGGCGCACCGCGCGTGGACACCGGCATTTTCAAACTTGGCATTCCGGTGCTGGGCATTTGTTACGGCCTTCAATACATGGTTGACGCTTTAGGCGGGAAAGTGGAGCGTGCCGCAAAGCGGGAGTACGGTTTTGCCGAACTTTTGATAACAAAGAAGCAGGGAATTCTTAAAGGCGTCGAGGATAAAACTCAATGCTGGATGAGCCATGGCGACAAGATCGGCCGGCTGCCGGCCGGATTCGTCGTTACCGCCTCCACGGAAAATGCGCCTATCGCGGCGGCGGAAGACTCCCAAAACCGCTTTTATGGTCTGCAATTCCATCCGGAAGTTGTCCATACCCACGCGGGCAAAAAAATATTGGCGAACTTTTTATTCAACATCTGCGGCTGTAAAAAAACCTGGTCGATGAAATCATTTGCTGAACGCGCAATTGAGGATATTAAAAATCAGGTTGGCTCGGAAAAAGTAATCCTGGGCCTTTCCGGTGGCGTTGATTCTTCCGTGGCCGCCGTTTTGCTGCACAGAGCCATAGGGGAAAACTTAACCTGCGTTTTTGTCGATAACGGCGTTTTGCGCGAAGGAGAAGCCGGACGTGTAATAGAAATGTTTAAAAAAAAGTATTTACGCATAAATTTGCGCTTTGCCCGTTCCGGGAAGCTGTTTCTTAAACGATTGAAGGGGGTAACCGATCCGGAAAAGAAACGGAAGATTATCGGCCGCACTTTTATCGAGGTTTTTGACAAAGAAGCGCATAAAATCGAGAATGTTAAATTTCTGGCGCAGGGGACTCTTTATCCCGATTTAATCGAGTCGCGCTCCGCTTTCGGCGGCCCCAGCGCCGTCATCAAATCGCACCATAACGTTGGGGGCCTGCCGAAAAAAATGAACCTTCGGCTCATCGAGCCGCTCAAACATCTTTTCAAAGATGAAGTCCGGCTTCTGGGAAAAGAGCTGGGTCTTGCCGATGATGTCGTCTGGCGGCAGCCCTTTCCGGGGCCCGGCCTGGCTATTCGCATCATCGGTGAGGTAACAACACGGAGATTGTCCGTATTGCGCCAAGCGGATACGATTCTGCTCGAAGAAATCCGCGCGAATAAACTTTATTACAAACTTTGGCAGTCTTTTGCCATCCTGCTCCCTCTGAAGAGTGTGGGGATAATGGGCGATGAGCGTACTTACGAAAATATTCTGGCCATCCGCGCCGTAACCAGCGAGGACGCTATGACTGCCGACTGGGCGCATTTGCCGCATGATCTTCTGGCGCGTATTTCCAACCGCATTATTAACGAAGTGCGCGGTGTCAACCGTGTTGTTTACGATATCAGTTCCAAACCGCCCAGCACAATCGAGTGGGAATGAGAGGTAGGCGATGTGCCGGCGCACAGCGCTGATCAAAATCTTTTTCCGACCCCGTATCTGCTTGCTCCACTGCCGGTTCGCAAACTCGCGCTTCCGGCGCTCAAACATACGACCCGGCGGACGTTTCGTTGCGCAGATAGGGTTCCCTGGGAAAAGCTTCCATTCGCAACTCTATGCGCCATAACATCGCCGGGGTGAGGGGCTGGAAGAGAAGAAAGATCTTTAAGACATTTGAGAAAGATCGCAGAATGAAATTCGCCCCCGAACGTAAGATGATTTATAGCATATGCCAAAACGAACAGATTTAAAAAAGATTCTCCTCATCGGCTCAGGGCCGATTATCATCAGCCAGGCCTGTGAATTTGATTACTCCGGGACTCAAGCTTGTAAAGCTTTGCGGGAAGAAGGCTACAAGGTTGTTTTAATTAACAGCAATCCGGCTACGATCATGACCGATCCGGAAATGGCTGATAGAACCTACATTGAACCCATTACAGCCGAAGCGGTGGAAAAGATTATTGCCCGCGAGCGGCCGGACGCGCTGCTCCCTACTTTAGGCGGACAAACAGGATTGAACACAGCCGTAGCGGTAGCCGAGGCCGGCGTGCTGAAAAAATACAATGTGGAAATGATCGGGGCGTCGCTCAACGTTATCCATAAAGCGGAAGATCGTGAAAAATTCCGGCATGCGATGGAGCACATCGGCTTGCGAGTACCCAAGAGCGGTTTTGCCCGCTCCCTCAGTGATGTTTTAAAAATTGGCGATGAAATTGGATTTCCTCTTATTATACGGCCTTCCTTTACACTGGGCGGAACCGGCAGCGGTGTGGCTTATAACCGCAAGGAGTTAATGGAAATAGCCAAAGGCGGCTTGGATGCGAGCATGATTTCCGAAGTTATGATTGAAGAATCGGTTTTGGGATGGAAGGAATATGAACTGGAAGTGATGCGCGACAAAGCCGATAATGTCGTCATTATTTGTTCCATTGAAAATTTCGATTCAATGGGAGTGCATACCGGTGAATCGATTACCGTTGCGCCGGCACAAACTCTGACCGATAAAGAATATCAAATCATGCGGGACGCCGCCATCGCCATTATGCGGGAAATAGGCGTAGAAACAGGCGGGTCCAATGTCCAGTTTGCAGTGCATCCACAAACCGGTGAATTGGTTGTCATCGAAATGAATCCCCGTGTTTCGCGCTCGTCGGCGCTCGCTTCGAAAGCCACGGGCTTTCCTATCGCCAAAATAGCCGCAAAACTTGCCGTCGGCTACACGCTGGACGAAATTCCCAACGACATTACCCGCGAGACGATGGCTTCTTTTGAGCCGACGATAGATTACTGTGTTGTGAAAATTCCCCGTTGGACATTTGAAAAATTTCCTCAAGCGGACGATTTCTTGACTACCTCCATGAAATCCGTCGGCGAGACCATGGCTATCGGCCGCACTTTCAAAGAATCCCTGCAAAAAGCGATTCGTTCCCTGGAAATCGGGCGCTTCAGTCTTGATCAGAATCTGCCTGCTGATTTGAAGGATAAAACCGAATTTCTAAAAAACAAACTTCTCAGACCCAATTCTTTAAGGCTGTTTTACATTGCTGCAGCTTTACAAAACAGTATGGATATAGAAGAAGTACAGCGGCTTACCAAAATCGATCCCTGGTTTTTGCATCAGATTCAAGAGATAGTGAATGCCGAAGATGAGCTCAAGAATTCTGCGCCATCGGTGGAATTGCTCAGGGAAGCAAAGAAAATGGGTTTTTCCGATAGGGCGCTGGCTTCTTTCTGGAAAATGACCGAGCTCCAAATTCGTCAGTGGCGCGAGCGGGAAAAAATCACCCCGGTATATAAGCTTGTCGATACCTGCGCGGCGGAATTCGAAGCCTATACGCCTTATTACTATTCGACTTATGAAACGGAAAATGAAACGCGGCCGTCCGCCAAAAGGAAAGTGGCGATTATCGGCGGCGGTCCCAATCGTATCGGCCAGGGAATTGAATTTGACTACTGCTGTGTGCATGCTTCGTTTGCCTTGCGCGAGGAAGGTGTCGAAAGCATCATGATCAATTCCAATCCGGAAACAGTCAGCACAGATTATGACACTTCCGACAAACTCTTTTTTGAACCGGTAACGCTGGAAGATGTTTTACACATTTTACAAACGGAAAAACCCGAAGGAGTAATCGCTCAGTTTGGCGGCCAGACGCCGCTTAATTTAGCCAAGGGTCTGGAGGCGGCCGGAATAAAAATAATGGGAACATCCCCCGATTCTATCGATCGGGCGGAGGATCGCGACCGTTTTCAGGAAATTGTCCGGAAACTGAACCTGAATCAGCCTGATAATGATACGGCCAGAGATGTGGAAAAAGCACTGCAGGCCGCCTCGCGCATCGGCTATCCGGTGCTGGTGCGGCCGTCTTATGTTCTGGGCGGCCGTTCCATGGAGATAGTATATGATCCGGAAACTCTCAGTTCCTTCATGGAAAGGGCGTTACTTGTTTCTCCCGAACACCCCATTTTGATTGATAAATTTTTAGAGGATGCCATAGAAATAGACGTAGACGCGATCAGCGACGGGGAAACGACGGTTGTGGCCGGCATCATGGAACATATCGAAGAAGCGGGAATCCATTCGGGGGACAGCGCCTGTATTTTGCCGTCCATGACCATTTCTGCTCCTCTTTTGGAACTGATTAAAAAGCAGACAAAAATGCTGGCGCAAGAATTGAATGTCGTCGGCCTCATGAATATTCAGTATGCCATTAAAGACGGCAAGTTGTATGTGTTGGAGGTTAATCCCCGTGCGTCACGCACCATTCCTTTTGTCAGCAAAGCGATTGGCGTGCCTTTGGCCAAGCTCGCCACCAAAGTTATGCTGGGTAAATCTCTAAAAGAGTTGGGATTTACTGCCGCTTCGGAACCTAAATATATCTCCGTCAAAGAAGCTGTTTTCCCCTTTAATCGTTTTCCGGATGTGGATATTCTGCTGGGACCGGAAATGAAATCCACCGGCGAAGTTATGGGGATAGACCACTCTTTTGGTCTGGCCTTTGCCAAATCGCAAATGGCGGCAGGATTCAAAATGCCGACAAAAGGTACTATCTTTATCAGCGTTAATGATTATCATAAGGATAAGATTGTATCAGTGGCGGAATCTTTTCAGGACATGGGTTTTAAGATAATAGCTACGAAAGGCACGGCTAAATACTTAAAGGATCACGGCATTGAAGCCGGCGTCGTTTTTAAACTCAGCGAGGGGCGGCCGCATATTGTGGACTACATTAAAAACGGCGATATCCAAATGGTGATTAATACCAGCATGGGCCGCAAATCTTCGCGGGATGCTTATCATATCAGGCGGGGCGCGCTGATTTATAACATTCTTTACACTACGACCGTCGCCGGCGCGCGCGCCCTGTGTGCAGCCGTATCAGCAATAAAAGAAGAAAATTGGCAGGTTTGTTCATTGCAGGAATATCAAAAAAAATAGAAAGAGAAATTGTATGTTGTCTTTATCCGAAGAAAAATCAGGTGAATTTAGCTATCCCCGCGAAGAATGCGGTTTGTTTGCCATTCATGGGCATGACGATGCGGCGAGAATTACTTTTTTTGGCCTTTTTGCTTTGCAACATCGCGGGCAGGAATCAGCGGGCATCGTGAGCTCCGATGGCTGTAGCGTTTTTGAACACAAGGGCATGGGGCTCGCTTCCGAGGTGTTCAAGGAAGCAACTCTGCAAAAACTTATGGGTAAGCTGGCCATCGGGCATGTCCGCTATTCCACAACCGGTTCTTCCACTCTTTCCAATGCCCAGCCCTTCTTGGTGCATTTTGCTGATGAGTATTATGCTTTGGCGCATAACGGCAATATTATTAACGCGCAAAAATTGCGTGAAGAGCTGGAAAACAGCGGTTCTATTTTTCAATCCACAATGGACAGCGAAATAATCATTCATCTCATGGCGCCGCATTTAAAAAATGGTTTGGAGCAAGCATTGACTGCCGCTCTCTCCCGTGTGGAAGGTGCTTATTGTCTCATCATGCTGACGAGAGACAAAATTATTGCCGCGCGCGACCCGCGGGGATTCCGGCCGATGGCCCTGGGAAAACTAAACGGTAATTGGGTTGTTGCCTCCGAGACCTGCGCTTTTGATCTGGTGGGCGCGCAGTATGTTCGTGATGTCAGCCCCGGTGAAATAATTATTATCGATAAAGATGGTTTAAAAAGTCTGACACCGTTTCCCAAAGTAAAATCATGTCACTGCATTTTCGAGTTGATTTATTTTGCCCGTCCCGACAGCCAAATTTTCGGCCAGAACGTTTATTTATGCCGCAAAAGATTGGGGCACGAACTGGCGCGTGAATACAAACCTAAAGTGGATATTGTTATGCCCTTTCCCGATTCGGGAAACTATGCCGCCCTGGGATACGCTGAAGAAAGCGGCATTACTTTCGAGATGGGTATGATTCGTAATCATTACGTCGGCCGAACCTTTATTCAACCGACCCAGCCGATGCGCGATTTTGGTGTGCGGGTAAAACTCAATCCCGTAAAGCCGCTCCTGGCCGGGAAAAAAGTTTTGATTGTCGAAGATTCCATAATTCGCGGAACCACCAGCCGCAATCGTGTGCAGAATTTGCGGGGAATAAAGATGAAGGAAATACATATGGCGATTAGCTGTCCACCGACAATTTATCCTTGTCCCTACGGCATCGACTTTTCATCTAAGGGAGAACTGATCGCGGCGAAAAAGGGAAATGAAAAAGCCATTGCCGAATTCATCGGTTTGGATTCCCTGCATTACCTGACGGTAGAAGGCATGGTTAAGGCAACCGGCATGGATAAAGATTGCTTTTGCCTGGCCTGCTATACCGGCGATTACCCCCTCGCTCCCCCGGAAAAAATTGATAAATTTTGTATGGAAATGAAATAGCTTTTCCACTCAACCCGGCTGGGGATTGCAATGGTGCATATAACCGCGCCCATTTGCCCGGCGGATTATCTTTTCGTCATAAAAATGAAAGGCAACAAACTGCAATAATGAAAAAAACTGTTTCCCCGGCAATCCCCACTGATTTTGAAAGAATATTTCACCCGCAAAACATTGCCATCATCGGTGTTTCTGCGGAAGACGGTCGTGCGGGATTCGGCAGTGGAATGTTTCGTGCCCTCAAGGCCATGGGCTTTGAGGGAAAAATATTTCCGATCAATCCCAAAGGCGGAAATTTAGACGAATTGCCAATCTACAGGCAGGTGGAAGATATTCCGGGAAAAATCGACTTTGCCATTATCACCGTTGCGGCAAAACTGGTGCCGGAAGTGCTGGAAGGCTGCCGCCGGAAAGGTATTGAAGGAGCCGAGATTCTCTCCGCCGGTTTTAGCGAACTTGGAACGCAAGCGGGGAAAGAGCTGGAAAATAAAATTCAGCAAATCGCTGCGGCCGGTATCCGGGTGGTGGGACCGAATTGTTTCGGTATCTATTGCCCGCAAAGCGGTTTAACATTGCTGCCGGGGCCGGATCTGTCGCGTCAAACCGGGTCTGTGGCTTTTCTTTCTCAAAGCGGAGGCATGGCTATTGACCTTGCCCATATGGGAAAATGGATGGGCATTCGGTTTAGCAAGGTGGTCAGCTTCGGCAATGGCGCGGATTTGCGGGAAACGGAACTATTGCAATATCTGGCGGATGATCCCGAAACAAAAGTGATCGGTATGTATATCGAAGGCATCAAAGACGGCGATGCCTTCTTCGAGTCCATAAAATATGCCGCAAAGAAGAAACCGGTTATCGTCTGTAAGGGCGGGCTCTCTAAGGTTGGTGGCAGGAGTGTTGCCAGCCATACGGCTTCGATGGGAGGAATCCGTATAATCTGGCAATCCGTTCTGCAGCAGGTAAACGCTATCCGGGTACAGGATCTGAATGAACTCGCCGAAGCCGCTCTGGCTTTTTCTTTACTGCCGCCGGGAGTTTTTAAAAGAATCTCTGTCGTCGGCGGCGGTGGTGCTCTGGGAGTCGGCGCCGGCGATGCTGCTGAAGCTCTGGGTATCGAAATGCCGCCTTTCAGTGCCGAACAGCAAGAGAGCATCGGCAAGTTTCTGCCTAAACCCGGTTCCAGCGCTATCAATCCCATTGATGTCGCCAATCCCTTTGTCCCGCCGCAGACGCTCAAAGAAATTCTCCTTCAGGCAGGCAAAGACAGCCGCGTTGATCTGCAAATCATCATCTCTCTTCTTTACCATTACAAGACAATGGCAACAGCCATGGGTTTAAAGGTTGCCGAGGTTGTTCCCTTTCGGGAGCTGGCCGACGCCATTCGCGATGTGGTCAAGATTACGGGTAAGCCGGTGGTTGTCGTTTTGCCCAACCCGAAAAAAGGATGGGATGATTTGGATATCGCTGAAATGCTAGTGCTGGCCCGGCGTGAATTTCTGGAGAGAGGTCTCCCGGTATTTGACGAACTTCCTGAAGCCCTGCGGGCCATCGGCCATATGAATGATTACTTTGCGCAAAGGAACGCTGATAATGAATTATAAATCCGCCGTCAGGATAATTAATAATGCTCTCACGGAAGGGCGAAAGACTCTTTCCGAATACGAATCCAAACAAGTGCTGGCTTTCTATGATATTCCGGTTACGCGCGAAATTCTTCTGACAGATAAAACTCAAGTTCAAAAAGCCGCAGAAGAAATTGGCTATCCTCTGGTGATGAAGGGCTGTTCGGCGGCTGTCGCTCACAAGACCGAAAAAGGATTGATTCGTATGGACATTCGAACTGTTATAGAGGCGCGAAATGCTTTTGACGAAATTATGGCCGGACTGAAAGGCTTTGATGGCGCAGTCTTAATGCAGGAGATGGTTAATGGAAAACGGGAACTGGTGATTGGTTTAACCCGCGACGATCAGTTTGGTCCCTGCGTGATGTTCGGGCTGGGAGGAATTTTTACGGAGATATTAAGGGATATTTCTTTTCGCAAAGCGCCGCTCAATAAAAATGATGCTCTGAAAATGATGCGGGAGATTAAAGGACACAAAATTCTGGATGCTGTCCGCGGTATGGAAGCAGCCGACACGGAGATTCTTGCCCATATCCTCATTAATGTCGGACGCATCGGTCTGGAAATTGGAGAGGTGCAGGAAATCGATCTCAATCCCGTTATTCTTTCCGGAGCTAAGCCTGTCGTCGTTGATGCCCTGATCGTTTTGAAATAGTTGCCGCTATTTGTACTTTTTTCATCTTTCGCAAAGCATTGAAAGATGGTATATTTTTTCATCTTTTCTCAAATAATTGGAAGGAACAATGAGATATCTTAAATATCACGCTTTGGGCAATGACTATATAGTTTTGCGCCCAAAATCTTTTCAATTTACACTGTCTCAGGAAATAGTACGCCGCATATGTCATCGTAACTATGGTGTAGGATCAGATGGTATTCTTTATGGTCCAGTGGATAGCAAGTCATGTGATTTTGGTTTACGCATATTCAATCCAGACGGAAGTGAAGCAGAAAAGAGCGGGAATGGTCTTCGTATCTTTGCACGTTCACTTTATGATGAAGGGCTTGTGAAGGAACAACCTTTTTCAGTGGAAACCCTCGGCGGGATTGTCTCGTGTAAGGTTGAAAACGGAGGTGAGATTGTTACCGTTCAAATGGGAGAAGTTAGTTTCAATAGTCAGATTATTCCTGTTGCAGGACCACAGCGGGAAGTTTTGAATGAAGACATATGCGTAAACGAAAAAGTCTTCAAATTCTGTGCTGCAACAATTGGTAATCCCCACTGTGTTATCCTTACTAACGACAAGCCGTCATCTGTCGATGCTCTGCGCTATGGGCCACTCATAGAGAATGACCTTCAATTCCCAAACCGGACGAATGTACAATTTATGAGAGTCATTGACAGAGAAAATATTCAAATTGAGATATGGGAACGAGGTGCTGGCTATACTCTGGCATCCGGAAGCAGTAGCACTGCTGCTGCGGCTGTCGCTAATAAACTCGGTTTATGTGGTTCTGATATCACTGTTCATATGCCAGGCGGTAATCTAAAAATAAGTTTCAGCGATGGTTTTCAAGCCACGATGACAGGCCCTGTAACCAAAGTGTGTGAGGGCGTAATGATAAGGGAGATGTTTGGCAAAATATAAATAAATGTAAATAAATGGGACAGGTATAATAATCTAGTATCCAGAATAATTTTGAAACGAACTGAATCCCGAGTAAATGAAGCCCAAACTAAAGCTAATTTGGTTGTTGTTTCTTATCGCGGTAATGCTTTTTGGAGGCTGTAGTATGCAAAATATGTTTCTTTATTTTCCCAGCTCTGAATTTCCTTCCGAACCAATGCTGGCATCGGAAAATATGAAGTTCTGGCATAAAGCTAATGGCGATTATCGGGGATTGACATCTACAATCGACACACCCGTATCCAGCGGCACCATCGTTCTTTTTCATGGAAATGGCGGCACAGCTTTCGACAGAGGATTCTATTTAGAGCCTTTTATGAGGCTGGGTTTTCGTGTAATCTTAGCCGAATATCCAAAATACGGAGGCCGGCCGGGCAAAGTTGGAGAAAAATCATTCGTGGTCGACGGCTTGGAAACGGTAAAAATCGCCTACGAACAATATGGAGAGCCGCTTTATCTTCTGGGAGAATCATTGGGTTGTGGCGTAGCCGCGGCTATTTCCAATCAAACGACCACTCCCGTCGTCGGGATAATATTAATTACACCCTGGGATACACTCGCGGCTGTCGCCAAATCGCTGTTCCCTTTTCTTCCGGTGAAGATGCTGTTAACCGATAAATATGACAGCGTCGAAAATCTAAAATCGTTTAAAAGAAATATCTCGGTTGTCGGCGCAGAGCGCGACGAAATCCTGCCGATTGAACATGCTCGTAATTTATACGCGTCTTTGCCCGAAGGTAGAAAACGGATGTGGGTTATCAAAGGCGCAGGCCACAATGACTGGCCGTTTCATGCAGAGGCGTATTTCTGGCAAGAGATTGCCGACTTTGTTAAAGTCGATAAGAAATAGGTAATACGAATTCGCTTTCTTTGGCTAACTTTGTTGGCAACGTCGTCGGCGTCCTCAACGTACAACCTAAAGGTCACACGTTAGTAATACGCCTGCGGAGCCTCCTCCTTACCGTCTCGTTATCCTTTGAAAGCGAAATGGTATAACAAAGGAGCCGTAATCAAATGTCAAACATATTAAAGGGGACTAGTACAATTAATTCTTCAGGGATACCTTTAGAAATTAAGTAGGCGAGAATGAAAAAATCAATATTTAACTGGAGCGGCGGTAAAGATAGCGCATTATGTTTGTATCATTGCCTGAATGATAAAGAGATCGAAATAAAATATCTTCTTACAACTTTAAACGAAGAATATAAAAGAATTTCAATGCATGGAGTAAGAAAGGAATTACTTCAATTGCAGGCAGAAAATATAGGAATAGAACTAAAAGAGATTTATCTGCCGGAATTGGCTTCGCTGGAAATATATAACGGAATAATGAAAAAAGCTTTTGACGGATTCAAAGACAAAGGGATTGAATACTCAATATTCGGAGATATTTTCCTGGAAGACTTGAGAAAATACAGGGAAGATAAATTGGCGGAAGTTCCGATGAAAGGCTTGTTCCCGTTATGGCAAAGACCGAGTACGGAAATAATAAAAGAGTTTATCGATTTGGGTTTCAAAACGGTGATTGTTTGCGTAAATGAAAAATATCTCGATAAATCATTTGCCGGACGGGTAATTGACGAAGATTTTCTAAACGATCTGCCTGGTAATGTTGATCCTTGTGGTGAAAACGGAGAGTTTCATACTTTTGTTTTTGACGGGCCGATTTTTAAAACGAAAATCGATTATGAACTTGGCGAGGTTGTGCATAGAGAATACAAAATGGAGAGTGAGAATATTGATGGCTCTGATAACAATAAGGAAAAAGATAATACCATTTTTTGGTATAGAGACATCCTGGTGAACCCCGTTAGAAAGTTTTCTACTTTCTAGCGGGAACGCTCACACGGGGCATTCTAACGGGGTGAAGTCATGATGAGTAATCAATTCACAAAAAAGAAAGCAATAGTTTCATGGACGGGGGGAAAGATTGCGCGCTCTCCTTATTTATGGCTCGACAATCAGGTTTTGAAATTTCAGGATTGGTAACTTTTATCCCTGCAGGTTCAAATTTCAGGGCTCATCCCTTGAACGTTATTGAGAAACAAGCCGAAGCGTTGAATCTTCCATGGACAAAGATAGTTATTGAAAATCCCTATCCGCAGTTTTATCAACTATCTCTTGAAAAAATAAAACTGCTGTATGATATAGACTGTCTGATTACAGGGGATATTGATTTGATTGACAACTTCCCTACAAATTATATGGAAGACCGGTGCAAAGCAGTTGGATTAAACATTTTCAATCCTATCTGGCAGAAATCAAGAGATGAAATATGGGAACTGTTATTTAAAAATAACTTTGAAGTTATTTTTTCATTCTCAAAAGCAGATTTATTAAGCGCCGGATGGATTGGACAAAGTATTACAAAAGAAATATTTACTGAATTTAGAAAAGCCGTTCACGCCAACGGCATCGATTTGTGCGGTGAAAACGGTGAGTTTCATTCGATAGTTATTGATTCCCCAAATTTCAACAGGAAATTAATGCTGAAGTCCTCTCGGATAATTTCTGAAGATGAATTTAATTACTTAAAAATTGGGGATGTTTCTTTTCTTGAAAAAATAAATTTTTAAAAGCGTATTTATAGCTTTTTTTCTTATTAGCGCTCAGAAATAAATAGTAAATAGGGGCAGGTACAATTAATTCTTGTGCTGACAAGTTGCAGTTGGCAAAAGACATTTGTTAAATCAGCTAAAGGGAGACTGTAATCGAATGTCCAAAAAGCATTTTGAAGCAAATCGCTTCTTTCTGAAGGATACTATCCGGCAGCAAATTGATTTTTCGCAAACAGAGCAAAGCCGGAATCTGCCTGCTCCGCCTCTGCAAAAACCCTGTCCTGCCGATATACCAAGAATTGATCTGCCTAGCGGCCGAGAAGCGCTGACGCGATTGGGTAGAATGCCGATTGGTGGAGCAATTGCCTTTCGGGAAAGTGTCCGACAATACAAACCCAATCCACTTACTCTGGAGGAACTCTCTGCATTGCTCTGGGCCACACAAGGTGTTCGCTGTTTGGTGAGTCCGGAATCCGCGCTGCGTTCTGTTCCTTCCGCGGGAGCGCGCCACGCTTTTGAAACCTATCTTATCGTCAATCGGGTTAAAACTTTGCCTGCCGGTCTTTACCGTTTTTTGCCTTTTGAGGAGAAGTTAGCCCAACTGAAGCTCGATGATCAGATCGGACATAAGGCGGCTACCGCCTGCTTCGGTCAAAACTTTATTGCTACCTCTGCCGTGACTTTTTTCTGGACGGCGATCCCGGCGCGGATGGAGTGGCGCTATGATCTGGCCGCGCACAAAGTCATCGCGATCGATGCCGGTCATGTCTGCCAGAATTTGTATCTTGCCTGCCAGAGTATTGACGCGGGAACCTGTGCTGTTGCTGCCTACGATCAGAGTGCGTGCGACCAACTCCTTGGTGTTGACGGCGAGGAGGAATTTACGATTTATCTTGCTCCCGTGGGCAAATGGTGAGCAGGCACGTATGCCTGTCATCTATTTATCGCTCTTGCATATTTCCACCACATATTATATGTTCTTCGCATGAAAGTGGTGGAAAATGATAGTTTGATAGAAGGAATGCTTAAGGAAGAACTTGAAAGAAATAAGAGTTCGCTTAAGTCACTTTCTTCAATTCTCGAAAAACTTCCGAAAGGATCGGTTCATATCAGGGAGAAAAAATATAAGAAAAATGTGTATTCCTATTGCTATTTGAAATACAGAGATAATGGCAAAAATATAAATAAGCATATTCCCGATAATAAAGTGGAAGCGCTGCTAAGAGATTTACAAAAATACCAAAAATATGCAGAAGAAGCCCGGATTCATGAAAAGCGTATTAAATATTTGGAAAGCATATTGAAGTAGAAAATTTAATATGCGTGTCCATTGCTGAGAAAATATTTACCTGATGAAATATGTTATAAGGTGTATCGAAATCATGGGTATGAACCGCAAAGCAAGCTTTGGCGTTCATACCCTCCGCTTTGCAGGATAACCCCGATAGCCTTTGGCTATGGGATTAATTCAGCTAGCAGATATTACTTCACTGCGTTTGTAATATCTGAGTTTCATTAATTCGACCTGCAAACTTCTGTCGTAGATGACCTTCAGGTTATGCACTTTGTTTCTGAAGCTTGGGTCTCATTAAAATAGAGGAGGAACCTGCTTATTTATCGCCGCCTAACGTTATCACGAGTAGCGCAAATCAGCGCCCTGATGACTATAGCCTTTTTGGTCATTGGTGCCGTTTCTCTTTGTGTCGGCAGTGTCCATATCGATTTTGGTCATGTATTGCGCTATCTGGCGAATGCGCTTACAGGAAATCTATCGATCAATTCTCAGGAAAAATTAATTATATTTTCGGTGCGCCTACCGCGGATTCTTTTTGCCGGCATTGTCGGCGCTTCCCTCTCCCTCGGTGGAGTTATTTTTCAGGCCCTATTGCGCAACCCTCTGGCCGATCCTTATATTTTAGGCATATCCGGCGGCTCGGCGCTGGGAGCCATTGTCGGAATAGTTACCGGCGCGGGTTCATTTTATTTAGGAATTCCTCTCTTGGCTTTTTTAGGGGCGCTGGCGACAGTTTTTCTCGTTTTTGTTGTGGCCGGTAATACCAGAGGCCCGCTTTTGGATAATTCGCTTTTGCTTTCCGGTGTTGTTGTGAATGCCTTTTTTTCCGCGGCCATTCTTTTTTTCCTCTCTGTTGTCAACAGCATGGAGCTCCACAGCATCACGTTCTGGCTGATGGGCGATCTCTCCAGAGCTTCCCTGAGAGAAATTATTTTGGCCGCTTTCTGTCTTATTGCCGGTTTTGTGTTTCTTTACGCGCAGGCGCGCAAACTGAATTTAATTGTGCTGGGAGAAGAAACGGCCCTGCACTTAGGAGTTAATGTAGAGCGGACAAAACAATGGCTGCTGATTGTAACCTCACTTGATTACCGCCGTAGCCGTATCTCTGGCCGGCATTATCGGCTTTGTCGGCATCATGGTGCCGCACCTGATGCGCCTTGTTTTCGGTTCCGATCACCGTTTGTTATTACCGGTCTCCGCTCTCTTCGGCGCTTGTTTTTTAGTTATTGCCGACACCCTGGCCCGGGTAGCTCTAGCGCCGGCCGAATTGCCCGTCGGAGTTATTACGGCACTCTGCGGCGCACCTTACTTCATTTTTCTTTTAAAAAGGAAGACTCCTTAGCCATGCCCATAATCAGTGCGGAAAATGTAAATTTTAATTATGCCATAACACCTGTGATGGAAGATATTTCTTTTGTCGTTAATGAGGCGCAAATTGTGGCGATTATCGGACCAAACGGCTCGGGCAAAACAACTCTCTTGAAAATTATCAACGGCACGCTTTTTCCCGATTCCGGCGAACTGCTTATTGATAGTAAAAATACCCGTGAATGGCCGCGAAAAGATCTTGCCCAAAAAGTAGCCATCGTACCGCAGGAAACTTCCGTTATCTTCCCGTTTTACGCGGAAGAAATTGTGCTGATGGGGCGGTTTCCTCATTTAAGTAATTATCGTTTTGAGGATAAAAAAGATTACCGGATAGTTCACGAAGCTATGGAAAAAACGGATACGCTGGCCTTTGCCTCCCGCCGCTTTGATGAGCTTTCCGCCGGTGAGCGCCAGCGCGTCTTGATTGCCCGCGCGCTGGCTCAAGAACCTAAAGTATTGCTTCTGGATGAAAGCACCGTCTTTTTGGATCTGAAACATCAACTTCAGTTTCTGACCTTGTTGAAGCAATTAAACGCAGTTCAACAACTCACTGTAATTTTTGTTACCCATGACATCAATCTGACCGCGCAATATGCCGACCGGATAATTTTACTTTACTTGGGCAAAATCTATGCTATAGGAAAACCCGCGGAAGTTATTACCGCGGCGAACATAAAAGAGGTCTACGACGTTGATACTCTGATCGATAAAAATCCGCAAAGCGGATTGCCCAGAATGACGTTATTGACCTAGATGACTGCCAAATAAAGGAAGCCGGTTAAAGTCCGGCGCTGCCCCGCAACTGTAAGCGGAACGAAATCCACATCAAACCACTGATGCTCATTATCGGGAAGGGCGTGGAGAGTAGGGAGCCGCAAGCCAGGAAACTTTATGGGAGTCCAACTTACTTTAATCCCGAGGGGGAAAGGAGAAGTTCCATGAAGAAAGTTCCTGTTTTAGTTCTGCTCATTTCTTTGGTTTTTTTTCCACCACTTCAAGCTCAAGAAAAGAAAGATGAAGAAGCTGCTGTCGCACTGAAGGAGATCGTCGTTACCGCCACACGCGACGAGCAGGAAACGCGTAAAACACCTGCCAATATCACCGTCATTACTGCCGAAGACATCAGTAAGTCCGGTGCGACCACCGTTGTCGAAGTACTCGACAAGCTCGAAAGCGTTCAATTTCACACCTCTAGCGGTAATTCCTCTCAAGCGTATATCGACATGCGCGGTATCGGGGGTGATAATCCTTACGGGAAAACATTAGTTATGTTGGATGGCCGCCGTTTAAACCGGATGGATATGGCTTCAATCGATTGGCTGCAGATGCCCGTTGATACCATAGAAAGAATCGAGATCGTCCGCGGACCGGGCAGTGTCCTTTACGGCGATGCGGCCATCGGCGGTGTGATTAATATTATCACCAAGAAAGGCAAAGGTGAGCCGAAATTTACCGCGTCTGTTATTGCAGGTAGTTATGGTCTCAATGACGAACGTGCTGGCGTGACCGGTGCTTCCGGCAAATGGACATATGCCTTGACCGGAGAAAATAACTTTAACTTCGGTTATCGGGAGCGTTCGAAATATTCCGCGCAGGGTGGCGGCTTTGATGTGGGATATTCCGCCAATGACCTATTGAATGTTTCGCTAGGTGTCTCATTTAATAAAATAGATTATCAAATGCCGGGTGCCCTGACGAAGGAACAGATGGAGCAGAACCCGCGGCAATACCAGAATTATCCACCGGCATTGTTTAGTACCGCAACTCCCGATGACGATGGTAGAGATAAATATACAAACGTCAATCTCGGCATTAAATCCTTCTGGGGCTTATGGGGGCAGTTGGAAATCAATTTTCTGTATGGTAAAAAAGATCTGCAAGTGAATATGTCGTCATGGTCTTCCTATTCCGACGCCAACGCTGACACATTCGGCATTCAGCCGAAATATATTCTGGCCAAAGAAATCTTCGGATTTCAAAATAAAGTCATTGTTGGGGTGGATTATTATTACGAACCCTACAAAAAAGATTTCTATTTCGATCGGGAAAGAACCGTAAATACAAGCACGGCCAATCTGGAAAGAGATAGCCTCGGATATTATGTTCACGATGAATTCAGCCTATTGAAGAACCTCATTCTCAGCGGCGGTTACCGGTCCGAACGGACAGACATCAGCGGTTCAAATACAGATTTTCTCACACCCAGCAACAATTTTACGGACATGAAAAATACTTATAATGCCGAAGCTTATGAGGCAGGGCTTACCTGGCTTTGGGGAAATAAGTCGAAAGCATTTGCGAAGTACGCGACTGTGTACCGCGTTCCTTTTCTCGAGGAGGTGGCCTCTTTTAATGGTTTTAATACAGGTACCTTATTTAACACCAACCTGAAACAAGAAAAAGGAGTTAGCATGGAATTGGGCACGGAATTTTATCCTCTGGAAAATCTGAAAATAGGCCTGACCATTTTCCGGATTGATATGGAAGATGAAATCCAGTGGGTTTCTACCGGACCTTTTACAGGTGAAAATCAAAATGCCGGGAAAACGCGGCATGACGGCGCAGAGGTTTCTCTTTCCTATTTGTGGGAAAAATATGCTCTGCTGTATAGTAACTTCACCTACCACAAAGCCACTTATGAGGATGGACCTTTTAATAAAAAGGAGTTATGGCTCGTACCAAACCGGATGGCGACCGTAGGTATGGAGATTTATCTACCCTACAACCTGATGTTACGACCTGAAGTACGCTATGTCGGCAATTCATTTCTATCTCAGGACTACAATAATATTGCCGAGAAGTTGGATAGCTACACACTCATCAACCTTTATCTTTCGTACAAGCCACCTTTCAGGAAAATCCACATGACGGCTTTCTTCGGAGTGGAAAATCTTGGGAATGTAAATTATGCGTCATTTGGGTCGTATAATGTTCCGGCATACGGAGCAGGGGCGCCTAATACTTATTATCCCATGCCGGGTATTACTTTTAAGGGAGGGCTTTCTTTTGAGTTTTAAGCTTGCACCGGCCGCGTTTAAAATATATTAATAAGAAACAAAAAAATTTTATGACTGCTGACAAAATATCGGTTAAAGGCCTGGTTTATGCGGCGCTTTTTGGAGCGCTTACTGCGGCGGGGGCTTTCATAATTATTCCCCTGCCGCTTGTGCCTATCACCGCGCAAACATTTTTCTTAAATATTGCGGCTATACTCTTGGGCGGGTCACTGGGAGCTTTAAGCCAATTTATTTATGTACTGCTGGGAATAGTCGGAATACCTGTTTTTGAGGGGGGGAAAGCTGGATTAGGCGTTATTTTCGGCCCCACCGGCGGTTATTTGCTGGGCTTCATTATAGCGGCTTTTGTCATTGGGATGGTAAATCAAATGAAAAAAAGCGCGGGTATCTTCTGGAATGTCTTTTCCATGCTGATCGGAATGGTGATAATTTACTTTCTGGGCGCGCTCCAGCTTTCTTTTGTAGCTAAGATGAGCTTTCCCCAGGTGCTGGCCGTCGGTATACTGCCGTTTATTCCGGGGGATGTAATAAAAATTTTGCTTGCCGCCATTATCAGCTCACGGCTCAAAGGCCGCATAAAAGTTTAGTAAGTTGGAAATTATTTTCTGCGTTTTTTTTGGCGGAAAATAATTTCGTAAACGCACTAGCAAGTTAGAATTCGCTTTCTAGTAGAAAGCAAATTTTTAAACGCACTTATCCCGTATGGGCGGGGCTTATCCCATTTATCGGGGTTAGGATTTATTAAGTGATACTATTAGAAAACGTCTATTATAAATATGAACCGGAAGGAATTGAGGCTCTGCGCGGTGTTTCTCTGCAAGTAAGAGAAGGCGAGCACCTTGCTTTAATCGGCCCCAACGGTTGCGGCAAAACCACGCTTGTTCGACACTTAAACGCCTTGCTACTGCCTGCAAGCGGCAAAGTCACAGTAGGCGGCCACAATACGAACGATCTAAAACATCAAGCAGACATTAGGTCGCTTGTGGGGATGGTTTTTCAAAATCCGGATAATCAAATAGTCGGTATGACTGTGGAAGAAGATGTCGCTTTCGGTCCGGAAAATTTGCGTTTGCCGACAGCGGAAATTAAGAAGAGGGTTGCCGAATCTTTAGCCAGAGTGGGCATATCAGAGCTTGCCTGCCGCAATATCGAAAATCTATCCGGCGGTGAAAAAAGGCTGGTGGCGATTGCTGGTGTTTTAGCTATGCGGCCGCACTATATCGCGCTTGATGAACCGACTGCTTTTCTTGATCCTGCCGCGAGCATTCGAGTTCTCACGATTATTGACAAACTTCACTCCGAGGGCGTGGGGATAATTCATATTACGCATAACATGGCGGAAGCGGCTCTCACTCAGAGAATAGTAGTCATGAATGAAGGCTGCGTTTATCTTGAAGGTTCTCCGCGGGAAATCTTCGGAAAATTCGGCATGCTGAAGCAGATAGGAATGCAGCTTCCTCAAATTACCGAACTCTTGCTTAAACTCAGAGAATCGGGCTTCCACGTGCGCACCGATATTGTCAAAATGGAAGATGCTTTAGAGCAAATCCGCTCTTTAGCGGGCAAATTTAAGGTTTGATTATGTATCATACCGGCTCTTTCATAAAAGGCCAATCGCTCATCTATAACCTTGATCCCCGCATAAAACTTGCCGCCACTATCTGCCTAAGTGTTTTTATCATCTGGGCGAAGCCGCTTACAGCGTTTATTATCGGCATGGCCTTATTTTGCGCCACACTGCTAAACGGCATACGTTTGCGGACAATCGGCCAGGCCTTAAAACCGCTTCTATTTTTCATAGTCCTGATATTTTTGGTTCACACCTTATTTAATGAAAGTGAAGCTCTTGTCAGTGTCCCTCATCTCGGGCTTTCTCTTTCTTATACAGGATTAGAACAGGGGTTTTTCGTCGTCTGGCGTTTTTTGTGCCTGATTGTGGCCGCGGTTTTGCTGACGCTGACCACAACACCCTCCCAGATGATTGCGGCAATTAAATATTTTCTGCGGCCGTTGAAAATCCTGCATGTGCCGGTTGATGATATCGCCGTGATGATCATGCTGGCTCTAAGGCTCATGCCCATTTTACTTACTGAAAAGGAAAGGGTGGAAACTGCCCAAAAAGCCAGAGGATATAATTTGCGCCAGCCGGGTCTTATCATGCGGATTAAAGCTTTTCTATCTTTAGTCATGATTGTTTTGTTGGGCGTTTTCCAAAGGGCTGATGAACTGGCCCTGGCGATGGAAGCAAGGAATTATCGGCGCGGAGAGCGCACTTCTTTGGTGGAATTAAGACTGACTTCCTCCGATTATTTTGTCCTTACTTTTCTTGGTATTTTCAGTGTCTTTTTTATGGCGTTAAATCAGTGTTTCTGGTAAGTTGCACGCATGGATACAAAATGGCTTCTGATAGATACACCCCAAAAATTACTGCATGCCGTTGATGATTTTGAACAGGCTGCGGCATTGAGCATCGACACGGAATACGATTCTTTCCGCTATTTTAAAGAAAAACTCTGTCTCATCCAAATTCACGTTAATACAACGACCTATGTTTTCGACCCTTTGACTAATCTTGATTTGTCTTTTTTAGGTAAATATTTTGGTAATCGGCAAATTGTGAAAGTTCTTCATGCTGCGGATAACGATATCCGTCTTCTCAAAAGAGATTATAAATTTGATTTCCAGAATATTTTTGATACGCATCGGGCGGCGCTTCTTCTTGGGTTTAAACAGCTATCGCTTACAAAAATGATTACGCAATTTGTGGGCGTGGAGCTGAAAAAGAGCAAAAAAATGCAACGCTCACGTTGGGACAGCCGGCCATTGACTGAGGAACAACTGGAATATGCCGTTCAGGATGTTACGTATCTTCCGGCGCTTTATGAAAAGCAAGCCGCGGAGTTGAGAAAAAAAGGTTTAGAGGCGTCGGCAAGAGAAGCGTTTGCTAAAATCGCCTCCTGTATTTGGCAAGAAAAAAGAATCGACCGGCAGGGATATACAAAAATCAAAGGCTACTACTCTCTAAATCAAGAGCAGAAAGAATTGTTCAAAAGGCTTTACTTCTGGCGTTTCCAACAGGCCAAAGAAGAAAACCGTGCCATATTCATGTTTTTGCCGGATAAAAACTTGCTCGCGCTTGCGCAAGATCATAATAATCTCCAAGAATATTTATCGCTGGAAAAAGTCAAATTATATGGGGCGAAAATAGAGCAAATTATCAAAGAGCACTCACAAAAGAAAATTTGATAGAAACTCCATTTTGCGTATATTCCCAAATTAGGTCTGGAAAAGTTTTCATTTGCATCTTCATTGGTCTCATCTTATAATCATTAACGCGAAAAAGAAGCTCTTATTGTTATTACTAATCATTGTGATAATGCCGACTGCGGAGGGCAAAGCAATGCTAGAACAATATAATTTGATAAATCTTTACTCCAAGGAATGGGAAGAAAAATGTAAAACGGCTGTCGAAAAGTGCGCTCAGCTTGACAATATGAAAATCTCTAAAGTTGAAAAATTGCAGAGAACAAAACAGCTTTTGAAGGAAATGATTCTCAAGGAAAGAAGAAAAGTAGCCCGGCCAGCAAAAGACAACAGTGTTCTAATTGTGGAAAGTGAGGCGCTGGCCGCACAGCGCAAAACAATGGATTTTCATTCCCAGGAATGGACGGATAGATGTACAGCGATTACTGAAAAATGTGAACAGTTGGACAATATGAAAATCTCCATAGACGGAAAATTGCGGAGAACAAAACAACTTTTGAAGGAGCTGGTTTATACGGATAGAAAGCGTCGATTCAAATTAGAAAAAGATTCTGAATAAATAGCGCCGATCCCAACCGGTTCCGGTATCTTCAAAAAGGTAACCTTTTGTAGTATTACCAGGATATTCTTTTTGAGGGAGGCGGTAAGTTCCCATCTGTGTGTTTGCGGAGAAACGAAAATGTAATAACAATGCCGGCGATGATCATGGATTGTCTGAGGGCTATCCCGATTTCAGGGGGTATTCCTGCAGCAATAAAGCCAGACGCATCAAAGGCCCCGTGTATCAAGGCGGGGATTAAAAGATTTCCGCCGGAAAGGTAGTATGTGACTGCCATGGCCATGCCAATGCTTATGACTTCGGTAAGCGGCACGAGAGAAGCGATTCCGAATATGAGAATATAGTAGAGGTGTGCCGCGGCAAAGAACAGAGAAGAAAGAAAAGCCAACAGCAGCCAGTGACGTTCCGGCTACAGACGGAGCATGCTGCCAAATATGAATCCTCTGAAGATGTATTCTTCGGCAAGTAAAGCAATGGAATTGGCCTGTGCAGGAGATTCAACGCACGAGGATCAATGATGGAAATGACGTAGAACACACCAGTTGCGGTAATAGCGCCCGTCAGGGCGAACACGCCGAATGCCCCCCATTCTGTAATGCAGTGCAGCCTTGTTGTTGGCGAATGCCCGCCGGACGATGTCCGCCCCACACAGCCGGGATATCCACAAGATCGAGAGACCTTAAGTAAAAAGAGGTCCGGCTATTGGATTATTCCAGGGCAATAAATATTGTGCATAGATCACGATAAAGATTGCCGAAATGACCGCAAAATAGGATTTCTTGTCGATTGATAGTGAGTTCAATTCTTTTTCCTGAAAGCGTGTAGTCATTTATCCTCCAAGACAGCAAACTGCAGTCGTTTGCATTGTTGGTAATAACCTTCTATGTTGACACTGAATATAAACAAGCCATTTCTGTATGGCAATGAAGGCAGGACCATAGGATTTATCACTTCAAGACATTGAACGTGCACCGAAATCGGGCATAATCAGTAGTTTTTTATCTCATTTTGCTATCATTTAATTATCATTGATAAGCACTACTCAGGGAAGTAGTCTAACAAAGTAGGAATACTTTGCAATTCCTAGAAGGAGGTGTGGCGAGAATGAAAACGATTGCCTCATGCGCAGTTTTTGCGGGACTTCTTGTTCTGTGCAGTTGTACAATGCCGATTATCTCAAAAGAAATTCGTGATGAAGCTGTTCCGATAACAGGATTTGTTGAGATCCGGCAGAATCCGGATAAATTTAAAGGGAAAACCATAATTATCGGTGGAGTGATTGTCACTACCATGAATAATGAAGATGAAACCACAACGCTTACCATTCTTACTTTTCCGCTCAATAAGTACGAAAAACCGAAGGACTGGAAAGATAGTCAGGGACGATTAATAGTAAATGTGTCTCAATTTCTTGATCCCGCGATATATGCAAACGGCAGAGAAGTGACAGTTGCCGGCACTGTCAGTGGCGTAGAGACGGCGCCGGTAGGGAAGATGCATTACAAGTACGTTGTTATTAAAGCTCGTCAGATCTACCTTTGGCCTCGATACCGTTATCACTATGTTAGTCCCTACTGGTTTCCGGAGACATATTATTGGGGGCCACCCTGGGATCAGGATTATGGGGGGCCACCTTGGTACCCGAATTTTTGACAACTCACTTTTTTTTATGTTGATTGGATGTTTCAGCGCTCGCAATCTTCGTTTTCCAAGGCGATCTAAGTAAGTGTATTAGTTACATCGGCAACCATCCAAAAAAGAAAAGGCGCAACTCGTTAAAATTGCGCCTTATATCATCGATATGGTGCCGAAGCCGGGATTTGAACCCGGACGGATTTTGTCCACTACCCCCTCAAGATAGCGTGTCTACCAATTCCACCACTTCGGCATCAAACATTTTCTTATTACTTCTTTTCCGGTGTTGCGGGAGGTAGTACCGGTTGTTTGGCGGCGTCCGGGGCTGCCGCTGGAGGCGCCTGCTGAGTTACGGGAATTGTAGAACGTTCTATTAATGAAGAAGAACTTCTATGGCTTGCCGTATATGTAAGTATCAGAGATGTGAGCATGAAAATTATGGCTACTGTCGCGGTCAACTTACCCAAAAAAGTACCGGCTCCTGAAGAACCAAAAACCGTTTGGCTGGAACCGCCAAATGCAGCACCCATATCGGCTCCTTTACCTGCCTGCAGCAGCACAACTAAAATCAAAACAAAGCAAGCTAAAACATGTATAAGTGTAATAAATGTTTGCATATAAATTTCTCTTTTTCCAAAATTTTTATTGTTGAAAATGTGCTTTATCCCCGCCAAAAAGCCCAATCCTTTTATCCGGGATTAAAGCGGAAGGACAATACCAAAACGCTGAAAACTCGTCAACTTTTTTATTGTGAAACTCCAATTTCCGTAACGAAGTGTAGAGAAATTGGTAAGTTGAACAATCCCGCCATAGGCGGAGGGTTTCATAGATACCCGTGGTTTACGTCCAATGAAGGCGGCTCAGCACTGTTAACGGCTAAGAGTGACCCCGACACGGTCGCAGTATTTATTTACAGGACAGAGGCTGCAAAGCGGAGAAACAGGCTTGCAGGTTTGGCGTCCAAAGGCAACCATGATGGTATTATAAATAATCCAGTGGCGGCGCGGCAGCTTGTCCCTCAGGGCAAATTCAGTTTCGTCGGGTGTTTTTGTTTTAACGTAGCCCAGCCGGTTGGAAATTCTGTGCACGTGTGTATCGACACAAATGCCGTCTTTGCCGTAAGCAAGCGTTACAACCAGATTGGCGGTTTTGCGGCCAATGCCTTTGATACTCAGCAAATCGTCAAGGTCATCCGGAACTTTTGAGGCAAAGCGTTTGATCAATTCCCGACAAACATGATGAATCGTGCGCGCTTTGACGCGATAAAAACCAACGGGATAAATCGTCCGGGCTATTTTATCTAAAGGAACTTTCAGCATTCCTTCCGGTGTGGAAGCAAGAGCAAACAGTCGTTCGGTCGCAACGGCGGTCACTTCGTCTTTCGTCCGCAGGCTCAACAGCGTGGAAATTAAGATGACAAAAGGGTCGCGCTGGTCTTCAGCCAGATGCGAAACAATCGGCAGTGTTCCCACTTCCAGTTCTTTTTTTAAAATTTTGATGACGGTATTGATTTGATTTTCTTCCATTGCACAGCTTTCCGCCTTTAAAGGCTGAACGCCGGTTCATCGGCAACTGACTTGAAAAGCGCCGCCGCAGCATTTTCTTGTGCAGGCTCTCCGCTTATAGCCAGCCATACGCTTCCTTCCGCCCCACAAACTCCGCCTGCCGCAACCAGTTGTGCCCTGGCACCGGTGAGTAACGCGATCGCGTCAAGCTCGGTGAAAATCTCGCCGGGCACGGGTAGAAACCTTGCGCCCAGCGCTCCCGGTTCATTCATCTTTGCTGCTAGTTCATCCAGATTTTCGGTCACGCGTTTTTCCAGCCCAACTGGCAGCATGAGACGCACTCGTCTGCCGGCCACTGCCTGCAGAGAAACGCCGATAGTTCCTGCTTTCGGATGACCGATCAAAATCGCACCCCGCTTTTGTACTAAATCAATGGCGTTGACTCCCTTTAATATAATGTCCCCCTCTTTCAGATCATCGACAACATCAAATATTGTTTTGCCTTTATGCCATACACCATCCTTGATTACCACGTCACCCGGGAAAGCACTTTCATCGGGAAGCCGCCCGGATTTGGTAGGGCGGTTCGGCGGTAAAACAATTCCGCGGAAAAATCGATCCCGCGTAAAGTCTTTTGTTCCTCCCAGCGCTGAAAGTATTTCTTCGGCAACATAGCCATTTGTCGTCCCGGCTATGATTACGACGGTACCCCTCTTCAGCGCTTCTGTGACGGCGGGATGTTTAGCGATTGCTTTACCGATCAGTCTTTTACCGGCCGCTGGAGTAATGACGAATTGCTTCATATTTTCTCCTTTTCATCTTTCGCTGGATGTTATGGGCAATCCATTCAATCAAGCAGAACAAAGCCATACCGGTTTTGAACATCATGCTCACTTTGCAGGACTTCACAGGGCAGTCCTAAATTTCGCGCTGTTTTATATACATCAATACCGAAACTTTGATCGCAGGGTCTTATCTTCTCCGGGAGTTGGACAAGAATTACCCTGCTGTACGACACAAACCTTACAAAGATTACAGGTTCGAATGGCGAAAGCAAAATAGTAGCCGTCAAGGAATGCAGTTTTCTCGATTTCCAGAACGGCAATGCTCAATTCTCTGGCATCATGAGAGTGAACTAACAGAATATGGTCATAACCTTTGACCATTTCTACTCGCTCTTGGTAGGAAGTATTTCTTGTTCCACAGCGTATACTGTTCTGAAAGAAATCTTCGCATCCCCATCGGCATTTCAATAAGGCCCGGATATCAAAGCAAATATCCTGAGGCGATATCATTTTTGCATAAACCGCTTTCAACGATTTCGCCAGATTTATATATTTTTCGAATTTCGCCATTTTACTTTTTTCTGCGTTAAAACATCGTCTTGCCAAATTGATTCAGGGAAACGATTTCGACGACAGATTTACGCGGCGGGCCTTCTCTTAAAGGCAATACAGGCCGTCCGATAGGGATAACGGCTACGACCTCATGACCATCGGGAACGGCAAGGATTCTTTTGCAAGCTTCATGGTTCATTAAACCGACTACAACAGTACCTAAGCCCAACTCGTGGGCTTTTAAACAAAGTGTTTGAACAGCCAGGCCTAAGTCAAACATGTACCAGTTTTTAATCGCCGTAGCATCTTTTCCACCATAGCAGCCGGAAACACCGATCTTGGCACAGGCGACAATCAAGGCGGAAGCGGAGAGCGAACATTTAGTTGCCGGGTTTTTGTCGACATAAGTGCCAACAACTTTTTCCATCAATGCCTTGTCGCGCACAACGATAAATTCCCACACCTGAGTATTAGCCCAGGACGGTGACCAGCGTGCCACCTCGAAAATTTGGCGCAGCTCTTCATCGGTTACGATATCCTCGGTAAACTTTCTTACGCTTCTGCGCTTTAAAATTGCTTCTTGCAATTCCATAGTTCTAACCTCCATAACTGTTTGAGTCTGCTTCTAATTTTTTCCAGAAACGGGGGGTTGGTGTTTCATTTTGTTGCGCTTTATCTTTTTGCAGCCTTTCTTCGAATAGTTTTCCGGTTTGATCGGCGACGGCGGAAATGGAAAAAGAGTTGCTTTTATAATCCGGATCCAAAGAACCGATTAGTTCGAGCTGAATCTTATTGAAACCGCGAGTATTAAATAAAAAATAACCCGGCCGTAATAGTTTATTGGTATCCTTAATAAAAATTAGTTTTAGCGGAGCATTGCAGTAGCGGGCGATACTAAACACCCCTTTGTTGAATGGCGCCAGCTTTCCGTTCCTGCTTCTGGTGCCTTCCGGGAAGACAAATAAATTGCCGCCTGCCGCCAGACGTTCCTTGATTTCTTCCAGATTTTTGATCATCGTCGGACCCAGCATCTCACTGGGCAGAGAGGGAACGTAACCGGAAGTTTTTAATAGCCAGCCAAAGAAAGGGACCTTAAAAAAAGTGCTTTTTACTATTGTCACTTGCCTTGGGAAAAGCGAAATGAGCAAAATAGGATCAAGATAAGATAAGTGATTGCAGACAACAACGGATGAATGTATATGCCGAATTTCTTTCTGGATGTCAAATTTTATGCGGGGGATCAGCAAACGCGTCAGGGCAAAAAAGTTCTTCATATGAATGTGGTTTAAATTCTGAAAAGCCGCTGCGCGGTTTGACGAAAATAAATATGCCGGTAGGTAAAACAAAAAGAAAAAAACAACCGAACCGAAAAGAAAATACGCCCACAAAAGTAAAGTAATGAGCAAGGCGAATGCATTTTGGAGAATTCTCATTGGGGGCATGTTATCTCAGGAAAATTTTCTTATCAGCAGGATGGTATTGACACCACCAAAAGCAAAATTTTGTATAGCCGCGGTTTTAACCGGATACTGTAATACTTTTTGCACGTGCTTAATCATCGCGCAACGCTCGTCGATATCTTCCAGATTTAATGTCGGCGCGATAAAACCTTCCCGCATCATGTAAAGAGCCATGATTATTTCAATTGCGCCGCAAGCAGCCATTGTATGTCCGATATAGCTCTTTAATCCGATAACATAAGGATGAGACCCAAAAACAGCGTCGATAGCTTGCGCTTCAATAATATCGCCCATTTTTGTTGCGGTAGCATGAGCGCTTACTAAATCAACATCTTGAGGACTAACCTTGGCATTTTCCAACCCGAGTTTAAGCGTTTCGGTTATGCCATGAAGATTAGGTAAAATTAAATCGCCGCCGTTGTTATTGCAGGCAAAACCAATGACTTCCGCCAGGATGTTGGCGCCACGCTTCTTGGCAAACTCATATTCTTCCAGCATCACAGCACCCGCGCCTTCTCCTACCACAAGCCCGTCCCGCAGTTTATCAAACGGGCGGGGAGTGCGGTGCGGCTCGTCATTGAAGGCCGTGGAACAAGCCAATAAATTGTCGAAAACGGCGACCGTAATTGTATCGTATTCATCGGCACCGCCGCAAAGCATGGCTTCCTGCAAGCCGTACTTGACGGCCTCATAGCCATAGCCGATCGATTGACTGCTCGTCGTACAGGCCGTATCTGAAGATATAACGCGGCCGGTAATGCCGAACATCTTGGTGATATTCACAGCCGTTGTGTGCACCATTGATTTCAAGTAATCAACAGCGCCTATTGTTTGATAAGCTGATTTTTCTTTTGCCTCAAAAAAAATACGGTAAATGTCACGCTGTACTGACGGAGAACCATGAATGGAACCGAAGGCAACTCCCATCTTCCCGGACGTTATGAAATCTTCCGGTAAACCCGTTTGTTCCAGGACTTCCTTGGCCACCTGGCAGGCGTAATAGGCAACCGGCCCCATCGTTTTGCGATGCTGCCTTTTAAACTCATAATTAATCGGATAATCGACTGTACCATAAACGCGGGAATGAATGTAGCGGCCGATCAACTCATCTTCGCGTAACGGCTTAATGCCCGATGTTCCTTTTAAAAGATTTTCAGTTATCCGATCTTTGCCGTGACCGATAGGCGTTATTGCGGAACAGGCTGTGATGACTACTCTACGTTCCATAAATTATTTTGCCGCCGCAGCTTTTCTGGTTTGGATAATTCTTTCAATATAGTCGCAAATCTGGTTAATCGTACGAATGTCCATGGCTTGTTTTTTTTCTTCCTGACTAAGTTCCGATCCCAAAAGTTTTTCTATTTCCAATAGAAGTTCAATAGCATCAATACTGTCGAATTCATACGTTTCCCGCAGGTCATCATCCATGCCGGGATTTTCTATTTCAAACTCGCGCTGAAAAATATTCTTAATTTCTCTCTCGATTTCCTGACGTGTCATCGCTTTGGTTTTAACTCCCTGAATTTAATATGGCCGTTTTTAACAAATATCGTTTTATTTTTCTATAGTTTATATTTTTATGCTGATCAGGCCGAAGGACGAGGTAGTAATCCGCCACGGCGGATTACCGTATGTCCTATTGAATTTCGTTTTTGGCCGAAGTACAAATAAAAATTAGCATAAATCGGTTTTCACGTCCACAGTATTAAAATTACCACTTGATTTCCCGGGTAAATCTCTCGGCTCCGGCAATTTGCCTTGCTGCATTAAACGAGCCCAATATACTGCCTAAAACTCCCGGCGCCAAAGCATTTTGCCCCGCGAGAAAGAGGCCGGGGAGGGGAATATTATTTAAAGATGCAACTTTAAGCAATTGGCGGGAGGAACGCAGCACTCCGTAGCAGGAACCCTCCGGGCAATTTACATAATCCCGCAGAGTCAGTGGAGTAAAAACATCCAGAATGCGGGCATTTTTTAATCCGCCGAATACCTCATTTGCTTTTTGTAGAAGTCCAAGGGCAAGATTTTGTTTCTTCTCTTCATAGTCCTTTCCGCGTTGTCCGGAAACCGTATTTTCCCATTGCCGCCACTCATTGTATAACGATTTAGTAATGATCGAAACTAAGTTGAAGTTGTTGTTCCCCCGCCGCAGTTGACAAAATATCCCGTCTTGTATCGTGCCTTTTTCATCCGTAGTGAGCCGGTATATATTATGCGGTATTTCCGGATGGGCGGCAGCATCAACGCTGACCTGAATGGAAATAATGCCTTCGGTTTCCTCTAAATTTAATATGCGTTGCCGGTAAGAACTGCGCAGAGCATTCGTCTCGAGCAATTCCAACAGCACCTTCGGGTGTACATCGGCGATGACGGTATCAGACGGCAATTCGAGGCCGGAGTTTAGCTTTGCTCCTGCTACCTTTCCTGACTGCAACAATATTTTTTCAACGCCATCACTTAAGACAATTTTTCCGCCCAGAGTCTGAAAACGTTTTACAAAAACATCGGCCATTTTGCTGCCGCTCTCTTTCAGTCTCCAGGAAGAAAATAAATAACCGGCTAAAATCATGTGATGAAAAATAACCGGACAATCGGCCGGAGGAACGCCGATAAGCTGGGCAGGAATAGCCAATACCGCCCGCAAGCCTGCGGAAACTTTTAGTTTATCCAGAAATTCACCCAAGGATTGGTAATAATCGATATTTTGGAAGGGGTCGCCCTGATTGAGTAAGAAGGATGTGTTTAGCATGCGCTCGGATATTTCCCGCAAATTTTTCATAATTAAGTCCACAGCCGCGGAATCTTGAGGAAAGGAGTTGTGCAGATTTTTTTCGTAGGAATCAATGCTGGTAGGCAAATCAAAGGTAAAATCATCAAAAATATAGCGGTCAATTATGCCATCCTGTCCCATTCGGGCAAAGAGCTCATCTACCGATATGCCCAAAGCATGAAACATTTTTCCTAAAGGCTCATCTTCTCCCAAAGCACCTACGTAGTGGACACCAACGGGGCAGTCAATTCCTGCACGCCGGTAGGAACGCATCAAGCCGCCCGGCAGGGGATTTTTTTCCACAATAGTTACATGATAGTTCAACAGGGATAAAAGAATTCCCGCGCTCAATCCGCCGATACCTGAACCGATAATAACGATATTTTTACCCTCTGCAGGATTTTTCATCTTTCCTTCCCTTGGGCTTTATCTATAAGTAATTCTTTTTTTGCCGGTTGGGCTTCAATCAGCGTCATAAACAGCGAATAACTATATAGCTCGGTGGCGGTGAGTTCAATGTTTTGATAAATATTTTCATCCGTTCTTGCGAACTTTACATGGCGTTTCAAACTGCCGCAAGATGAATACCGATTTATTTCTATGCCTTTTGGCTGATTCGATAACACATCGATCCAGCCGTCGTTTTTTTCACGCCAGCGGCAGATGACAGTTCCCCCGGGAAGATTGCCTTGCTCAACAATTTTTCCTACCGGTACGAAAAAGATGAGTTTAATGTCATCGATCATGTTTCGCGCAAAATCCGCAGAATCAAAAGGCGGCAGTGCTCGATTAACTTTGAGCAATCCGGCGTCTTCTTCGGCATCGAAGAGTACAATTCCTTCCGCTGTCATAATGGCGCAGGAAATTAAGCGCGTGGCCGGATCAGCCAAAGTGATACCGATAATTGCCCCCCGGGTATCTCCCGCCATGCGGATTTCAATCGTATGTATGAGTAGGTATCGTTCTTTTAAAAAGGGAGACGGACAAGCGAAAACCTTCCCGTCTGCCGGCGGCGCGGGTACATTAATTACCGGCAGGCTTTGGCAGGATGCGAGAAGTATAGTTACTAGTACTAACGGGAATATCCGCTTCATTCAACATCCTGAAATGTTTTATCTCTGATTTCTTTATTGATTTGTACATCACTGAAATCTATCTGGGTAAAGGCATTTGCGCCTTCTATAATTTTTACAGACTTGACCGCTTTCTCTTTTTTGGAAAGGGTAATTTTAATTTTTTCAATCATCCCGGCCATGTTCTTTTCGACCGGTATTAATGTGATCTCTGTATATGCTCCTTCTTTTAATGTTGCCGTAAATGACGGATTTTGGTCGAATTTACCGCTCATCCAACCGGCTATTTCACCGAGAACTATTTTCATTGCCTGCACACCGCCCGTTTTATCTTCAATCATTTTTCCGCCGGAAGCAATGTAACGTTTAGTGCTGCCCCTATATGCTATTACTACACTTCTTAAGGGCTGCAAATACTCCCAGCGGAAAGAATCGGGCGCGACGTAATAAAACAGTCCCTGAGAGATGAGGGGTTTGGATAAGATTTTCATAGATTTTTTTTGCACAAAGTGCGCTTTAATGGTTTTGATATTGACGGCGTCTTTCCGCAATTGATCAAAATTATCAGCAGCAGCGGAAGTTAAAGAGATAATAACTAAAAATAGGCCGAATATTACGCCAAGAAAACCAAATAAAGAATGACGAGTTCGCATCAGCATATTCCGCCGTTTATGCCTATAACCTGTCCCGTCATATAGGAAGCATCGTCGGAACACAAAAAACGAATGACGCGCGCCACTTCTTCCGGTTTGCCCGGTCTCTCCATCGGAATAGCCTTTTTGATTTCGGCAACGGGCGCGTTTTTGATCATTTCCGTTTCAATTAAGCCTGGAGCGACAATGTTTACCTTAATGCCGAATCTCGCGACTTCTTTAGCCAATGAACGGGAAGCCCCTATTATTCCCGCCTTTGCGGCCGCATAGTTTGCCTGACCACGGTTGGGCATTATTCCGGCGACCGATGAAACGGAAACGATTGACCCATATTTCGATTTGACCATTTCCCGCAAAACCGGTTTTGTCACATTGTAAAAACCTTTGAGGGTAGTGTTTATGACGTCATCCCATTCATCTTCGGCCAGCATCATGAAAAGACCGTCGGCTGTAATTCCGGCGTTATTGACGAGCGCTTGGATTTTTTTATGACGTTCAACGATCGCTTTGATTGCGTCAGCGGTCTCTCTTCCGTCAGTTACATCGAATTTTATAATTTCTCCCGCTCCGCCCGTAGACTCTACAAGTTTCAAAGTTTCTATTGCCGCCGCCTCATTGGATTTATAGTTTATAACTACAAAGTAACCGGCTTTGGCCAGCTCCACAGCTGTTGCCCTGCCGATGCCACGGCTAGCGCCTGTAACTATTGCCACCTTTTTTTCATTCATTTTCTTAATTAGTCTCCTCAAATAATATTTATTTGCTGACTGTCTTCATTCAATCGCAAAGCCTGAAGAACTATTATAGCTAAAACATCATCGCCGCTCTTAATAGTTCCTTGCACGACGCCGTAATTATCGAACGAATATTTACTGTTGACGAAAATGGTCAATTGAGTATTCACAGGAATTTTCGCCACATTAAATTCGGCATTCTTGATGCCGACAAGCCAGCCCTTAACACCGGCTTTACCCTGCTTACTTCTCTTGTAACCTTCGACAATAGCCGCGGTTTGGGCAGTAGCCTCAATGAGGACTAGTGAATCTACTGCATCGCCGTCAAAAAGAGGCCAGTCAGGATTTACAATCGCAGTAGCAACAGCATAGTCTTCCTGTATCTCGAGCACATCACTAATAATTCTTATCGGCTTGCGATGCGGGATTAGGCTATCAATATCAATGTTCGGCATAATCATTTCTTTAAAATTTTTTTATAGCTAATGAAAAAACTGCATAGAAGTCAACAAAAAACATTGTTTTTAATGACTATTAAGAACAAGAATTACATATTTTAAAGAGAAACAAACACAAAAATGCTGCATTGATTTTTCCCCCTTTTTCCGATAAATAGACAAAAAAATGATTTGATGAAATTATTCTGACTATGACCGACGTGCAAAAAAACCATTTTACAAGTTTATATAATAAAATTTTGGCGCCACCCAAAGCTCTTTGCCATAAAGATTTTACTCTTTCCGGATACAGCTATGGCGAGATTTTTGAACTCGCTGCCGGCATAAAGAAGATTCTCTCGAGGCGCGGCGGACAGAAAACTCTTTGCCTTTGCACCGAAAAGAAAGCTGTAACTGCCGCCTGTATTCTGGCTTCGCTTAGCGGCGCTTGTCAACTGATTCTGCCTTATTCTTTTTCCTCTCATGCCTTAATGGAGATGTATGAAGCTGTCGGTTTTAACGCTGCCATTTCTGATCATCCTGAAGAAATACCCTCGGGGGTAGAAATAATCACTCCTCTTCCCGGTTCAATGGCCGCTATTATTCCTGAGGAAATCCGTAATCCTGATGAGCCTTTTCTCCGCCTTTTTACCGGAGGCTCCACGGGGAAACCAAAAGTCTGGTCAAAATCACCCCGCAATTTATTTGCCGAAGCTTTTTATTTGAAGGAAAAATTCGCGATTTCAGAAAAAGACCTTTTTGTTTCTACGGTTCCTCCTTACCATATTTACGGACTCCTTTTTTCAGTTTTGGTTCCTTTTGTCGCTCATGCTAAAGTTCTGCCCGATATTTATACCTTCCCTCAGGAAATCATTTCCACGATCAATAAACATAAAGCCACAGTGCTGGTCAGTGTTCCGATTCATTATCGGGCATTGAAGGTGAATAATTTGTCTGCACCTTCGCTGAAAATTGCCTTTTCTTCATCCGGCGTGTTGAACCGTTCCGATGCCATTCATTTTCAGAAAAAGACCGGTCTGGGTATAACCGAAATTTACGGCTCCACGGAAACAGGCGGCATTGCCTCGCGCAGTATCAACGAACACACCGAAAGCTGGAAGCCCGCTGATGTTGTTTCCTGGAAAATTTCCGGCAAAAGGCTTTCCATTCAATCCGTCTTTGCATCGCCGGAAATGGAAAGAGATGCAGATGGATTCTGTGTGACCGGCGACGAAGTTCAGAAGGAAAAGGGCAATCGTTTTGTTCTATTGGGAAGAGCAGATGGAATAGTCAAGGTTGCCGGTAAAAGAGTGGATCTTCTGGATGTGCAAAACAAGATACTGGAATTGCCAACTATCCGCGATGCCGTCGTCATTGCTCTACCCGCGGAAAAGGGACGGGAAAGCGTTATTGCCGCCTTAGTTGCTGGTGATTTGACGGAAATTCAGTTAAAAAAGATGATGCAGGAGAAACTTGAACCCTATGCCATGCCGCGCCGGATAAAAATCGTTTCCTCTATAGCCAGAACAGCCACCGGTAAAGTTGACTTCCATAAAATAGAGCAAGTTTTCCTCGCCGGGGGAAATAAGACAGTATAGAAGTTTTACTCATCATTAAACTGTAACTCAGCGATCATTTATCTGATGCTTTCAAGTTTTGTGTTTACCCTCTTCAGGCGATGTAATAAAGAATCTCTTTGTTCAGCAGAAAAAGCATCGTTTTCATTTAATGCTGTTTCCACCAGATTTTTGGCGCGTTGATAATCACGGACATGGTGCTCGAGCCACTTGGCCAACTCCGAGATTGCGGAATAATCAGCCGGCATTGCAGCGACTAATTCCTGCCAGATTTGAGCCGCTTCCTGCCAGCGGCCGTTGCGTTTGTATAAAAAGGAAAGTTCTTTTTTGGAAATGGCGGAGATTCCGGTGCACCGCCGATCATCAAACATGTTTAAGATTTTTTCCACTCCGCAAGAGTCGCGGCGTTTTAATAAAAGGCGGGCCGCGGCTAAATAATCGGCATCATGAACATTTTGCATTAATTCTTGTGCCGTCAGAATTTCCGTCAGATGGGCGGTAAGGCTCGCCATGGAAATTACATCGAGCCGGTTATGCTCAAAGATAGATGCGAGGAGGCGTCCGTCGCGCTCGCGCAGCCAATCGAAATAGCGTTGCGGAATTTCCCAGCCGGGGATGTCGCCTTCGCGCTCGACTCCGAGCACCTCGGCTTCCAGAGTGGCCAGACGGCTGTTCTCTAAACGATGTCCCAAAATCCGCCGCGATGGATGGAGCAAATCCAGATGGGGCATAGAGGCGAGGTCGCTCTTTAAGCGATTTAAAATAAAGCGCGTAGTCAGAAGATTAACGTCAAAGGCCTTGCCGTTGAATGTTACCAGAAATTTTTTTTGACCGGCTATTTCACCAAGATGAGCCAGTGCGGCTTTTTCTTCCCCGAAATCGCGCGCCAGAATTTGCCGGATATGAAATTGGCCGTCTTCAAACCAGCCCAGGCCGATTAAAAAAGCCATCGTTCCCGTGCCTCCGGCAAGCCCCGTCGTTTCCGTATCGAGAAATAGAGCATCGGAAGAGTTCAGATCGGCAATGCTCGGTTCATTGGCCAGTAATGCCGTCGCTTTCATATCGAGGCCAAATGTTTCTCTGATGTTCCGATGCCCGTGACGGCTGCTGCCGCGAACAGTTTCGCGTATCAGAAAAAATCTGCCGTAATCGTTTTCGGTCTCAACGCCTTCTACAATTTCCGCCAGATCGATCTTGTTTACATCAAACTCTTTTTCCGCTGCAGTTTGCTGCCGCTGCAATCTTCGCGACATGACTGCATCGATCCGGCTGCGCAATTCATCGATTTGGACTTTCTTTGGCGAAGGCTTTGACGGCTTTTCCTGTGCTTTGGTCTTTTCGCCGGTCAGCCGTTTTAATTTTTCAATCGAGCTCATTTGCCGATAATCAACTCCACAATTTTAGGTACAATTTCTTTGGCGGTCTTGCCTACCTCCAGCGTGGGGCCCACGCATGACGGGCAACCGTAAGCGCACGGACATTTTTCAATCAGGCTTTTAGCGGCGGCAAGCAAATTGGCATGTTCCCGGTAGAGGAGCTCGGAAAATCCTATGCCTCCCGGATAGGAATCGAAGATAAAGATGGTCGGATCGAACTCGTCGATTCTTGCTCCGGTCTTATCATCCAGATTTTCCGGGCGGCCGGCGCCGAAAGAAGTTATTACCCTTCCGGTTTTACCCTGGCTCACAAACCACTCCCCGCTTTTGTCGCCCAGAGAGCGGTCGATGTCATGGATGTCCGCCATTAAATACATCGCGGATAAATGGTGCAGTGTGTAGGCCAGGCCGGAAAGGCCGTCGATAATTTCCGCCGGCGTAAAGCTCAGTTTCCGGAGGAGATGGCGGGGAATGGTAAACCAGTAACTGGTCGTGTGCATGTCTTTTTCCGGCAGATTGACATCGCCGTAACCGAGATTTTCGGAAGTGTAAAATTTAATCTTTTTGTAGCCGACTACTTTGCGCACCACCTGAACTTCGCCGTGCTCCACAATAGCCGCGTCATCTTTGTGTTTTTCAAAAGAATCGATTACTCTGACATTGGTGTAAGTCATGGCATCGGTATAGTAATCGGAATCAACCTTGCGCACATACGCTTTTTTCCCTTCCAGATCGAGTTTGTCCACATGATATTGTTCGGCACCCAGCATATAAATGGCTTCGTCGTGCACGGCGGTAAAGGCGCTGTCCCAATCCACCTCCGCAATCACCTTGTGTTTGCCCGCCTCGGTCGTATCCACTACGACAACATTTTCCGGGTTAATAGAACGCAGGCTCACTTCATCCGCCGGATAGCTTTCTGCCGCCCAGTGCCAGCGGTCGTCCGTCCGATGCAGTACTCCTTTTTCCTCGAGATACTGAAGGAATTCTTCCAAATTTTCACCACCGAACTTTTCTCCCTTCTCAAAGGGCAATTCAAAGGCGGCACTTTTGATGTGGTGCAGCAAGATCAGCAGATTATCGGGATTGATGCGGCAATGTTCCGGCGAAAGGGAAAAGAAGTAATCGGGATTTTCCATGATAAATTGATCCAAAGGATTGCTGCGGGCAATGAGCATGGCCAGACTGCGGCCTGTGCGCCTTCCCGCTCGCCCCGCCTGTTGCCAGGTGCTGGCAATTGAGCCCGGATAGCCGACCATGATGCACGCTTCGAGATTGCCGATATCAATACCCAGCTCCAGCGCATTGGTGCTGATAACTCCCATAACTTCGCGCTCCCTGAGGCCGTTTTCGATCTCCCGGCGCAGATTAGGCAGATAGCCGCCGCGGTAACCGGTCACAAAGTGATCATCTTTTGGCTTTGTTCGCACGAATTTATCTTTCAGATACTTGGTCAGCACTTCCACATTTAAGCGGCTCGTGGCAAAAACAATCGTCTGAATTCCGTTTTCAATGAGATCGGCGGCAATTTTACGTGCGGGCGTCATCGCGCTTTGCCTTATGCCCAGTTCGCGGTTAACCAGAGGTGGGTTATAAAGGATAAATGTTTTTGCCGCTGTGGGCGCGCCGCTTTTATCCAAAAGAGCAACTTCCCGCTCCAATATTTTTTCAGCATGTTCCCGGGGGTTGGCCACGGTGGCCGAGCAGCAGATGAAAACGGGATTGACGCCGTAAAAGCGGCAGATCCGCACGAGCCTGCGAATCACGTTGGCAAAATGCGAGCCGAAAATGCCGCGGTATATGTGCAGTTCATCAATAACGACATATCTTAAATTCATGAAC
Organism: uncultured delta proteobacterium; assembly: GCA_963753975.1. Taxonomy (GTDB): domain Bacteria; phylum Desulfobacterota; class Syntrophia; order Syntrophales; family Smithellaceae; genus UBA4810. The sequence continues at coordinate 436,355 of CAVWEH010000005.1, read as the reverse complement.
AGCTTTTGCCATTTGGTATGATGCGGCAGAATTCCCGCGTGCAGCATATCCGGATTGGTAACAACAACATGTCCCTGTTTGCGGATCGCCTGACGGGCGTCATCGGGAGTATCGCCGTCATAAGTAAAAGTTTTGATATCGGCTTTGAGATCGGTAATCAGGCTGTAAATCTCATGCATCTGATCCTGCGCCAGCGCTTTGGTCGGGAAAAGATACAGGGCGCGCGTTTCGGGTTCCTCCAGAATGCTCTGCAGCACGGGCAAGTTATAGCAAAGCGTCTTGCCGCTGGCGGTAGGCGTTACCAGCACAACGTCTTTCCCGTTGCGAATAAAACGAATTGCCTGCGCCTGATGTTTGTAGAGTCTCTCCATGCCGTGTTTTTTCAGAACCGATTGCAACTGCGGATTGACCCATGACGGATAATCTTCCCAATCGCCTGATTTTTCGGGGATATCGACGATAGCGGCGGCGCTGTGCAGAAAACTTTTATTTTTCTTTAAGCGGGCGATCCATTCGCTGAGAGTTAATTTAGCCATAAATACCGTTAATGTCCATTTCCAGTTATTTCGACCGAAGGGAGAAATCTTGTCTTTTTGTATTAAGTCCCTTTGCTATTATAGATAAAATACAAAATATCACAACAGCTAGTTGAGGATAACAATTGCAAAAGTTAAATTGTTAAGGTATTTAACGATGTATCAAGAATCGGAAAAAGTAAAGGTCGTTTACAAATTCGCTAAACCAAACCTAATTCTTGGGGGAGGAATGTCGAATGAATGTTCTAATCTTTGGTGCGAGCGGTTCCGCAGGCGGTAGTATTCTCCGGGCATGCTTTTCCTCGCCGGCCGTTAAGGAAATTCGCGCGATTACCCGGCGCCCGCTACGCTTTGCCCACAAAAAACTTCGCGTGTTTATTCACAATGATTACCTGGACTATGCGCCGGTAGAAGAAGCCTTCGTGGATGTCCATGCCTGTCTCTTTTGCCTCGGCGTCTCCGCGACGCAGGTCTCCGGGGAAGAATATCGGAGAATTACGCACGACTTTGCTCTGGCTGCGGTAAGAATGCTGCAAACACTTAGTCCAACTGCGGCGTTCCACTTCATCAGCGGTAAAGGCACAAGTACAAACAGCCGCTTCATGTGGGCGCGTGTGAAGGCGGAAACCGAGCGCGATCTTATGGCTCTGGTCAACGCAGTTTGCTGGCGTCCCGCATTTATTGACGGTGAATCATCGAACAGTAGCCCACGGCTATACCGGGCATTAAGGCCGCTCTTTAGATTATTGAAACCGTTCGAGAGCCTCTATGTGAATGGACAAGACCTCGGGCGGGCCATGCTGAAAGCGACATCAGAAAATATTCGTGGGCGGGTAATGGAAAACGCGGAGATTCGAAACCTCGCCAATCATTGAGGAGTTGAGTATGACGATACATATAGTTCGTCTGGGAACGAAAAGATTACCCAATGAAGGTATTCGCATCGGAACGGTCAGGCGTCCGCCCCGCGGCGTGCTTAAAAGCGAGTATTCTGCTCAAAACTGGTATGATGCGTGGTTTCCCAACCTTTCGCCCAGTACGCAAACGTTGAAACTGGGACAAAATGCTAAGACTGAAAACGAGTGGAAAACATTCCTGCGAAGATTCCGTACCGAGATGGCGAGCCCGGAGAATAGCAGAACACTGGATTTGCTTGCGGCTCTCTCTCACCAAACCAATTTTTCTATCGGCTGTTATTGCGCCGAAGAACAACATTGTCATAGATCGGTGCTCCGCGCGCTGCTTTTAGAGCGAGGCGCGAAGGTCGAATGATATTCACAAGAGTTAGGGGGTGAACAGTCATGGACTATGCAATTGATAAGATGCTGCCTGACGATTGGGAGCAGGTTCGTAGTATATATCAAGAGGGGATTGCCACCGGGCATGCGACGTTTGAAGCGGATACTTCTGACTGGGGAAAATGGAATATGGCCCATCTGCTCGATTGCCGATTGGTAGCAAGAGATGGAGATACCATAATAGGATGGGCTGCCTTGAGCCCGGTTTCCGGACGCCGTGTATATTCGGGCGTGGCGGAAGTCAGTTTGTACGTCCGTGCCAATGAGCGCCGTCAAGGTATAGGAGCCGCGCTTTTGGCCGCTTTGATCGGCGCCTCTGAAAGATCTGGCATATGGACTTTGCAAGGCGGGATATTCCCCGAAAACAAAGCAAGTCTGGCTCTTGTCAAGAAACAGGGGTTTCGTGAAGTAGGCCGGCGCGAGCGGTTAGGCAAGATGACGCACGGCCCTCTTGCCGGGATATGGCGTAATGTTATTCTCTTGGAACGACGAAGCCAATCGGTTGGGATAAAATAAAAAAGGAGTATGATCATGAAAAGAGTAAAAATACTTTTCTTAATCTTCATTTTGTCAATGCTCACCGGGTGTCCCGTCGTTTCGAAAAATATCGTCGGATTGCAGGAATTCAAGTTGGATGCGCAAAAGATAGACGGCACCTGGATAAATGATGAAGGCGCTATACTCATCAAAGCAATTGATCCGGAAAAAGGAATTATAAAAATTATTTTTCTGGAAGATAAAGAAAAAATTGAAACATTAAAGCTGAAAATCATGAAAGGCAATTCCTGGCTGTATTTCAATATCCTGCCGGAGAACGATAGCAAAGATATTGAATATATTTGGGGGAGAATTGGCATAAGCGATCATAAACTCATTTTTTGGCACGCTTCCAATGATGCTTTCACCCAAGCAATAAAAGGCCGCAAAATCAAAGGAATGATGGAAAAGAAAAAGCAGGAAGACGGAAAACTATCATTTGATACATCCACAGTGGTTATTACCGACAGCGCGAAAAATATAATAAACCTGGTCGAGTCATCCGATAAATCATTCTTCCTCTGGGATGAACCGGTGGTTTTTATAAAGCTCGCGAAATAAGGAAATCTGCAATGTTTTGTCCCCAATGTAAAAGTGAATATAGAGAAGGCTTTCTAACGTGCGCTGATTGTGGTGTTGATCTGGTCGGCGCGCTGCCGCCTGAACCGGTTAATGAATTCGACGATGTAGAGTTTGTGGAGGTTTTCTCCACGTACCAGCAGGGCGATATTGCTTTTATAAAATCCATCCTTGACGGCGAAGGAATCACTTATTTTTTTCAGGGGGAAAGCTCTGTCATGCTTATAGCAGCGGGAGCTTACGCTCGACTGCTCGTGAAAGCTGATGAAGCTGAGCGGGCGAGAGAAATTTTGCAGGAGTTTGGATTTTTGGAACGAGGTTGAGTTTTTGTGTGTCTAACGAAAAAATCAGCCGGAGCGTAGCGATCGGCTGGATTGCCTTGTTAGATTTTTATCTACATATTTCACTATATTTCAATATCCATTGATAATGTGATGCTATTTTTTTATGTCAAAGCACACGGGAAGGCGTGTGTGCCCCCTTCCTTTAAATTAATTGATAAGCTCATTTTCGACTTCGGTTATCGGGGCATTATGTGCAAGGTCTCCGGCTTTTTGTCGGATGTAACCCGGATACCAACTCGTGAAGGCGGCGGTTCCAATCATCAGGGTGTAGCTGGTAATTTCGTAACCAAGTTCAGACAGGATAAAACGTTCCATCTTGCCCCAGGCCAAAATGGCGTTGATCGCGAAGGTCAGGCCCCAGGCCGAAGTTAGGATGATGTTTGTCCTGATAAACATCGGACTATTCCATAGTGACGGGTCGGTGTGTTCTTTGGCGTAATCCATCGTAAATGGTTTCCTGAAAATTACGGTCAGCCAAGTAGCGGTAGCCAGAACCCCCGAGGCGATGATCCCCATGTATTTTACAGCCCACATATTATTGAAAATAACCACGGCGAGCGTAGCGCACGTAAAGAAGACCAACCCTACCCATAAAATGACACCCCGGTGCAGCCGGGCAATACCCATTCCAATGCTTAAAACCAGGGCGATGATCAATCCGAGTTTGAGGCGAAATAGGCTGCCGTGGGCAATGAAAAGAAATGCCAGCCATGGCGCGAACGCCATAATCAGTTTTAAAAATAACATGTTTTTCTCCTTACATTAATACTACTTTATTTAGGGCAAGATGAGAAGAGAAAATTATCAGTACGATTAGATTATTTTACTGGATTCACTGCCTACGCCGGAATGACATTAGAGGTTCAATTTTCTTTTGTTTCTGCGTGATAGCTTTTTAGCCATTTTGCCCGGAGCGTCCTTACGTCGGGCAAATATTTTTTTGCGAATGTCAAAATTGCTTAGTGCACCGACTCCTGCCGTATTTAAAGCTGCTTTATTCCGCTGACGCAAGTTTGATACAAACAGCAAGCACCTCTATGGCTTTTTCCAGTTCTGTGATCGGCGGCCGTGTAGGTGATATCCGGATATTCGCATCGTTTGGGTCTTTGCCGAAGGGAAATGTCGCTCCAGCCGGCGTTATAGCCACGCCTGCTTCCTTGGCGAGTGTCACAACGCGCTTGGCGATAGGTTTGGCTGTATCGAGGCTCACGAAATAACCGCCTGCGGGATTGCTCCATGTTGCGAGTCCCGTACTTCCGAGTTCTTTTGCAAGCACCTTTTGCACAGCGTCGAATTTCGGTTTCAGGAGTTTAGCGTGTTCCTTCATGAGACCGCTTACGCCGCCCGGAAACGCATTCAAGAATTTCACATGACGCAACTGTTCCACCTTGTTGGGGCCAATGAACATTGTTCCGAAGAGTTTAGAAATATAGGTCATGTTCTCCACGCTTGTAGCCATGAACCCGAGGCCGGCACCGGAAAAAGTTATTTTTGATGTCGAGCTGAAAAGATATACCCTGTTGGGGTTTCCTGCTTCCTTGCAGGCGATAAGCAAATTTTTGTGCTGTTTGGGTTTTTCAACCAAGTGATGGACCAGATAAGCTTCATCGGCAAAAATAGTAAAATCTGCTGCTGCAGTTTTCATTTTGGCCAAACGCGTTACCGTTTCATCGGAAACCGTATCTCCGGTTGGATTGGAATAAGTGGGGACAAAAAGAATCCCTATAACTTTCGGGTCTGCTAATGCAACTTTCTCGACTTGTGCCATATCAGGCCCGTCCTTGGTCATTTTAACCTGGATCATCTCAAAGCCCATTTCCGCAAGGAGCGTGAAATGCCGGTCATAACCGGGGACAGCGACTATCATCTTCGGCTTATCGACTTTACTCCACGGAACAGGGCTTCCGACCAGGCCTCGAAGTAACGCCCACATGAGTACATTGGAGAGAATCATGAGACTGGCATTGTTGCCGACCATGGTTTCTTCAGGCTTTGCGCCCAGGATTTCAGCACATAACTTGCGTGCTTCCGGCAGGCCTAAAACTCCTCCCGGGTAATTGCGGATGTCGAAACCGCTTTGGGTCTTAACATCTTTTTCCGTCACAATGGAAAGAAGGGCGTTGGATAGATCGAAATTGTCGTCCCCCGGTTGGCCGCGCTCTATATTCAATTTAAGACCAAGGCCTTTCAGTGAATCGTAGCGTGCCTTAATGTCCTGCAAACTTTCCATAAAGACCTCCTCTGAAGTTAACGGCTAACAATAAATATGCGTAATGTTTAAAATACGTGTCTGATGCTAAATCGATTTTTGAAGTGATATATTTTCTACCAGTTTTTCATCGAAAATCAAATGGTTATTATGGAAAAAAGCAATCTATTTTATTTCCACGCGATAGCTCTGCAAAGATTTTGTCCGGAAGGGCCTTTCGGTCGGATAAATATTTTTTTGCCGATGACAAAATGGCTTAGTGCGCCGGCTCCTTCAAGGATTTAAAACTTACAAGCTTCTGCTGCCGATCATCCCACAAGTTCAAAGAAAAGGACTTGAGGCTTTTGCGGATGGTCAGGGGCGTCACAGTCTGCAAAATTGGTGATTCATCGTAGCTTTGTTGTAGTTTATAGTTCGGAATTCGGGGCAGAACATGGTGCACATGATGCAGGCCTATATTGCCTGAAAACCACTGAAGGACTTTTGGCAGCTTGTAATAAGAGCTTCCTTTCAGTGCGGCCTTCAGCGGGTCCCAATTCTCGTGATGAGACCAATACACTCCCTCGAATTGATGCTGGACGTAAAAAAGCCACACGCCGATGGCCCCGGCAATCAGCATTATCGGTAGTTGAATAATCAGATAGGTTTTAACCCCGATCGTCAGACTGGCTGCCCAAATGATTGCTACAATACCCAGATTAGTAATAGCCGCGCTGTTGCGTTCCTTCTTCGCTACCCAACTGTGCATGAAGCGCTGGGCAAGCAAAAAAGTGTAGGTCGGGCCGATGACGAGGAAAACGAAAGGATTACGATAGAGTCTATAGACCGTTCGCTTCATTTTGGAAGACGCCAGATACTCCTTAACTGTCAATGTCCAGATATCCCCGACACCCTTATGATCCAGATCCGCATATGTTCCGTGATGCAAGAGGTGTTTGTGCTGCCAGAAGGTAAAGGGTGTAAAGGTCAAAATACCTGACAGATAACCAAGGATCGTATTGGCCCAATGTGAGGCAAAAAAAGAACTGTGTGCGCAGTCGTGCAAAAAAATAAATATGCGCACCAGAAAAAGTGATGAGATAAACATGAGGAAGGAAATCAGTGGAAAGGGATACTTTTGGCTTATCAGGTAAACAAGGATAACCCAGAACGCAATGTAGGGGATAAAGGTGTTGATCAGTTGGAAAATCGCCTTCCGTCTGTCCGATTGGGCATACTGCGATAATGTTTTCCGCAAGGAATGTATTGTTAATTTATCAGGAACTCCGCCTGTCTCTGTAGCCATATCGCACCTTTCAGGATTAGAAGCACGACGATTTATTTGCCGATCATGATTGAAATATCTATTTAGTCCAACAATGTTGGGCTAAGTAACACGCCAAGAAAGCAAGCTATAATATATAACCAGCAATTTAATTTGTAAATATTATCAAATTGATTTTTTATTTTTCCGATGGGATTTTATATGGATCAACATAACGTTCGCGCATGGATTCTTTCAGTTCTAATAAAGAATCTATTTTATCTCCGCATGATAGCTCTGCAAAGATTTTGCCGGCTATCCGTATATTTATTCCTTCCACATGAGCGGATTGAAATTTGTTTTATAATCGTAATAATCTTCTTTTTCCTTTTTCTTCAAGAAATTGACAATCAGGTAAGTAAAAGGCGTGGCCAAAGTCTCGTAAGCCGATTTTATAATCCATTGGGTCAAAATTATCTGTCCCAAAATCGCTGTTGGTATTGTCCCATAAAAAGCCAGAGTGATAAAAATACCGGAATCGGCCAATTGTCCCAGCAAAGTCGAGCCTATTAGGCGTGTCCAGAGATGTTTGCCGCTGGTTGCTATCTTCATTTTGGCCAGCACAAAGGAATTAATAAATTCACCGAAGAGATAAGCGGCGAGTGATGCAATCAAAATCCGCGGCGTAAAGCTAAATATTGCTGCATAAGCTTTTTGCGCCGCTGTCGAGGATTCAAAAGCTCCCAAATTCCATACCGGAGCGGCGGGGAGATTAATGCTCACCCAGATTGCCGCGACAGCCAGCAAGTTGCAGAAAAAGCCTGTCCAGATAACTTGGCGGGAGCGGGCGTAGCCGTAAACTTCCGTCAGAATATCGCCGAAGATGTAAGAGATGGGGAAAATAAAAATTGCGGCGGGCATGATTAAACCGCCCACGGAAACGAGCTTGACGGCGATAATATTGGAAATAACGAGAGTTGTGACAAATATGGCCGAAATCAAAGGCAATAAGCGGAGGCGGGTTTTATCCTTACTAGTTTCTTCCATCGAGAAACATATCCTTTTACGTGGCCGTTACTTTTTGTATTGAAGCTCTCCGCGGTAAACCGCGGCGAAGCTTCGATTCTTAGGGAACGATATCATCCAATATTCGCTCGCTTATCCCGTAGCACGCTACGGGGAACACTCGCTGCCGAATTCAGCGTCGACGGTAATTCCAATGCCTCCGCGAACGGCAAATTCCGCGCTGACTTTGCACCAGCGCGGTTTAAGGGCTGCAACCAAATCATCGAGAATTATATTGGTGACGTGTTCGTGGAAGACGCCTTCATTGCGGAAAGACCATAGATACAATTTTAGAGATTTGGACTCAATGATTTTTTGATCCGGAATGTATTGGATTTTGATTTTGGCGAAATCCGGCTGACCAGTCTTGGGACAGACACAGGTAAATTCTTCGGTTTGCAAGGTAATTACGTAATCGCGCTTGGGATGGCGATTGGGAAATGTCTCCAGCTTGCGCGTAGGCTTGCTTGGTTTGCCCAAAAGAGTCAACCCGCTCAGGTCATTATTTTTTGTGCTTTTTGCCATGATTTACCTAACTAGAAAGAGTATGTTCATTTACCGAAAGTAATGATTAATTACAAGAGCAAAAAATCTTCACAACGGATATTGTTTTTGTGCTAAATTCGTTCATAATTTCCGAAAGGAGATATTGATATGACAGACAATAAGCCAACCGTTCCCGAAAATACATGGAAATGCAGCAATTGCGGCAATACAGTGGTAGAAATAAAATCGCCGGAGGTTTGCCCCGTCTGTAAACAGAAATGCGAGTTTCTCAATGTTACCTGCTACGAACCGGATTGTGGTTTTACGGGAATGGATAAAAGATTGAAACCGACGAAATGAAAAGAAAAATGCTATTTGTAATATCAGCTTTTTTCCATCGTTTTATGGAATTGAATTAACGGCCATTCTTCCATGGTGTGGGACAAGCGCCATTCGCTTAAGGCCAGATAAACAAGGTTTCCTTCCGTATCTAGGGCAACATTTGTCGAATTCTTCTTTTGAAAGTCTTCCATTACTTTAGCATCGTCACAGGTGACCCAGCGGGCGGCGGCATAATCGGTTTTTTCGTAGTCGGCATAAACACTGTATTCGTCTTTAAGGCGTGCCATCGTGACATCGAATTGCAAAGCGCCTACCGCGCCCAGGATATTATCCGAGCCCCACAGAGGTTTAAAAACCTGAATCGCGCCCTCTTCGGAAAGCTGAATCAATCCTTTCTGCAGGTGTTTTATTCTTAGCGGGTCTTTGAGCCGAACGCGGCAGAAATGTTCCGGGGCAAAGTGCGGGATGCCGGTAAACTTGAGTGGTTCTTTTTGCGTAAAAGTGTCGCCGATTTTAATTGTTCCATGATTATGGATGCCGATAATATCGCCGGGGTAGGCTTCCTCTACATTTGTCCGGTCCTGCGCCATGAAAATTGTGGCATTGGCTAAAGAAACTTCCTTACCGATACGGTGATGGATTACATGCATTCCGCGCCGGAATTTGCCGGAGCAGATGCGCATGAAGGCAATGCGGTCACGGTGAGCTGGATCCATATTGGCTTGTATTTTGAAGACAAAGCCGGAAAAATCATCTTCGTCCGGTTTAACTTCTCTGGTCCTGGTGGGATGGGCAATGGGAGGCGGAGCGATTTCTATGAAAGCGTCCAAGAGTTCCTTCACACCGAAATTGTTGATGGCGCTCCCGAAGAAAACAGGCGACTGACCGGCCTTTAAATATTCCTTGAGGTCAAAGGGATTAGCCGCCCCTTCCAGCAAGGCGATTTCTTCACGCAGTTCGGCGGCCTGGCTCTCCAGCAGTTCATCAAGCAAAGGATCGGATAAATCGTTGATAATGACTCCTTCCTCCGAGCGCTTTGCTTTTCCCGGTGCGAACAAATGTAATTTTTTATCGTAGAGATTGTAGACACCTTTGAAGCGCTTGCCCATACCGATGGGCCAGGATAAGGGTGTGCATTCGATTTGCAGCTTATCTTCAATGTCCGCCAGAATTTCCAGCGGCGGCAGGCAATCACGATCGAGCTTATTAATGAAAGTTATGATCGGGGTGTTGCGCAAGCGACAAACTTCCATGAGCTTTTGTGTTTGCGTCTCCACACCTTTCGCGCCGTCGATCACCATTAGCGCGCTATCCACTGCGGTGAGCACGCGGTAAGTATCTTCCGAAAAATCCTGATGGCCGGGCGTATCCAGAAGGTTTATTTCACAGCCGGTATATTCAAATTTCATGACCGATGAAGTTACCGAAATACCGCGTTCCTTTTCGATAGCCATCCAATCGCTCAACGCGTGTTTCGACGCCTTACGGGCTTTGACCGCGCCAGCCAGTTGGATCGCCCCACCGAAAAGCAGAAGCTTCTCCGTGAGTGTGGTTTTCCCGGCGTCGGGATGGCTGATAATGCCGAAAGTCCGGCGGCGTTCTATTTCTCTTTGCAGAAGTTTGCTCAAAATAACCTCATCTTAACAGGCGGTATAAACGAAGACTCCGCCATTAATTTTTTCGCTTATCGCGCCGTCACATTTTAGCTCGTGCAAGTAGACATGGGTCTCGTTTAACGCCATAAATTTTTCGAAATCAGGCATGTCCTTACCAAAGATTTCATTAGCCATTGCATAAGTGGTTTTCGATATTCCATTGACAGAATCTAAAATCAACTGTTTTCTTTGCGCGTGGTGAGCGCGTATTTCAGATACACGTTCGCTCACGCTGCCAAAAGAACTACCGTGCCCCGGATGTATCGTGACGCCGGCCAATCTCTCAATGACGCTTAAGGAATCCAGATAAGTTTGCAGCGGACGGAAATTATCGTCAAAAATATTGGGGCTCAGGCTCGGCGCTATATAAGGCAGAATGTGATCACCGGCCAATAGGATTCCCTCTTTTCTGAAGAAAAAACAAACATGCCCGGTGGCGTGCCCGGGAGTAAAAATGACTTCAAACTTCCAATTGCCGAATTCGCGCAGTTCGTTCTTCTGCAGAAAATCTGTTGCCTCAAATTCTGTTATGATACTGCGCATATCTTCATATTCTTCGATTACCGCATCGATTTGGTGAGATGTCATCCCGTGGCGAGCATAGAAATGTCTCACCTGCTTGACGGCTGAATCCGCCTGACGAAAATGCTGGTATTCTGCGAAAGCCGCGGCAGAAAGATAAATTTTAGCATCTGTCTTTTTTTGCAGGATGCCGGCCATACTGCAGTGATCCGTGTGCACATGAGTCAAGAAAATATGTCTGATAGTGTTAATGCTAAAGCCTATGCTCGCCAAGTCCTTCTCCAGCGTTTCATAAGCGCCGGGTATATTGAGTCCCGTATCAAACAGCGCCAGTTCCTTATCCTGAGCCAAAAGATAAGCGTGCACATGTCTTAAACGATAAGGCATACGCAAAGTGATGCGGTAAAAGTTAGTTTGAATTTCAGTGATCATAAATTATTGAATTTGCAGGAACTGACGCGGTCATTCCCGGACTTAATTAATCGTCTTTACGGCTCTTCTGCTGGCGCTTGGTGGCGTCGAGCTCCATTTTTCTCAGGCGGATGCTTTCGGGCGTTACTTCCACCAACTCATCTTCGGCAATGAACTCGATCGCCTGGTCTAAAGATAAAATTCGCGGCGGCCGCAAAATTATTGTCGTATCGGATGTGGAAGCCCGCATGTTAGTCAGTTTCTTCTCTTTGGTAATATTCACGTTAAGATCGCTCGAGCGGTTGCGCTCTCCCACGACCATGCCCGCGTAAACTTCCGTCCCGATTTCTACGATCATTTCTCCGCGGTCTTCCATCGCAAAGCTCGCGTAAGATGTAACACGGCCGGAACGGTCAGCAACTAATGCACCGGTCATGCGTTGAGGAATAGAGCCGAACCAGGGCGCATAATCTTCCAATAGCGAATTCATAACTCCGCCGCCTTTGGTATCGGTCAGAAACTGGCTGCGAAAACCGATCAATCCGCGGGATGGAATCAAAAATTCCATGCTGACTCTCCCGCTACCTTTATTAACAAGACCTTCCATACGCCCTTTTCTGATGGACAATTTTTCTGTAATTTTTCCCACAAAGTCTTCCGGTATGTCCAGAAATAACCTTTCCACCGGCTCATAAGTTTTGCCGTTTTGTTCTCTGGTAATTACCCGCGGGCGTGATACCATTAGTTCATAGCCTTCGCGGCGCATGGTTTCGATTAATACCGCCATTTGCAGTTCGCCGCGTCCGCAAACCTCGAACGCGTCTGTTCTTTCCAGCTTTTTAATTTTAATGGCGACATTTCTCAAGGCCTCTTTTTCCAGCCTCTCCAGCAAGTGCCGCGAGGTAAGATATTTTCCTTCTTTCCCGGCAAAAGGGCTGTCATTGACGTAAAACATCATGGATACGGTCGGCTCATCCACCTGCAGTCGGGGCAGCGGGCGGGGATCGGATAGAGATGATATAGTATCACCGATACTGACATTTTCCACACCGGATAAAGCGATAATATCCCCGGATTCAACGCTCATGGCGGACTTTTTTGTCAGGCCGTAAAAAGTATAAAGCGCGGTGAACTTGATGCCGGGAATTATCTTTTCCTTGGTGCAAAGGCTATAATTATTGTTCATCTCCAGCCTGCCGTTTTGCAGACGGCCGACGGCAATTTGCCCCACATAAGGATCATAATCCAGATTGGTAACGAGAAACTGCGGGACGTCTTCATCGTTTCCTCGCGGCGCGGGTATATAGTCGATAATCGTCTGCAGCAGTGGCCGCAGGTCGGCACTGTCATCGCCGATTTTTTTATGGCTGACTCCGATTTTGGCGTTAGTATAAAGTATCGGAAATTCGATTTGCTTTTCTTCGGCGCCTAAATCAATAAAGAGATCGTAGGTATCGTTGATTACTTCGTCGATGCGTGCATCAGAACGATCAATTTTATTGATAACTAAAATAATGGGCAGATGCAGCGCCAGTGCCTTTTTCAGTACGAAACGTGTCTGCGGCAGGGGGCCTTCGCTCGCATCGACTAAAAGAATCGCACCGTCCACCATGTTCAGGCTTCTCTCCACCTCGCCGCCGAAATCAGCGTGGCCGGGCGTATCCACAATATTGATTTTTACGCCGTCGTAATCAACCGCGGTATTTTTTGCCATGATAGTGATGCCTCGCTCTTTTTCCAAATCCAGCGAATCCATCACTCGGTCCTCGACTGCTTGATTTGCACGGAATACTCCCGTTTGCTTCAACATGGCGTTAAGCAGTGTGGTTTTGCCGTGATCAACATGGGAAATTATGGCAATATTCCTTATATGATTTTTTTTCATCAATCTAAATTTCTTCAGCTCATCTTTTGGGAACTGGTTTTCTCGATAGATACGGCTGGAATGTAACCAATTTTAACTGGGGATGGGCCAAGCCTTTCTTCCTTTGAACGCGCTTCCATAACAAAAAGATTGTTATTTAGCCAGTTTTTTCTTTTTTACTTATTTTCGGTGGGGGGAATATTATTTTTAAAGATAGTCTTTACAAATCGGCGGTCGAGCACTATATTTTGTGAGTAATCGTTATCCAGGGGCATCAACCTTCGGACAAGCCGCCAGGTGGTAAAGTATGACGCCCCTGCTTAAGCGGGATAATTCGGCTAACAAATTCCGATGCACTTTGTTTCGGAATTTAAGTCTCATTACCCTCCGTTTTCAGCGGGATAACCCCAATAGCCTTTGGCTATGGGATAATTCGACTAAAAAACTTCAATGCGCTTTGCTTTTGAAGTTTTAGTCTCATTACAGCTAACAGATATTACTGCACTGCGTTTGTAATATCCGAGTTTCATTAATTCGACCTGCAAGCTTCAGCGGTGACGTGATCTTCAGGTTATTCACTATGTTTTTGAAATTTGAGTTTCACGCGCAAATCATCAACCTAATAGGTGAGAGAAATGAACTTCATTAAAATTAAGTTTGGCAGTAATTTTGAAGAAGAATTCCAGAAAGCGGTGCATGAAGTCTTTCATTTGGTCAGCCCCGTATTTAAATATTACGAATCAATCTGGCGGCCTAACGTTGATGTCTATGAATCAATAGATGAGATTATCATTCTGGCTGACCTTGCCGGACTAAACAAGGAAGAACTGCATATAGAAATTGACCATAGAAAAATAAAAATTGCGGGAGCGCGCAAAGCTGTTGCTGATTTAAAAAGCGCTCGCTATCGTCTGGCGGAAATACCGCGAGGCTATTTTGAAAGAAGTATTGCCCTGCCGGAAATGGTGAATGCGGAATCCGCAATCGCTTCTTATGCGGATGGAGTGCTGATGATCAGAGTTAACAAATTGGCAGATAATAAAACGCGCCATATCGAAATAAAAATCGAGGAGCGATAATCGAGGCTATAGTTTTCGATACAAAACCCGGAGGGTTTAATGGCTGAACAAATAAAAAACGAAGAAAATAAAAAATTTAACATACCGGAAGTGCTTCCTGTGCTTTCGCTGCATAATGCCTTAGTGTTTCCGAAAATGATGATTCCCCTGGAAATAGTAGGGAACGATTCTTCACTCCTTGTCGATGAAGCTATGACTAAGGATAGGCTGGTCGGTTTAATTATGGCCAAGAGGGAATTGGCCGGTGAGAAAGACCGCTACAAGCTGGAAGATTTTCACCCGATAGGTACTTGCGCGGTTATCTTGAGAATGGCGAAGGCTTCCGATAGTCGTACGCAAATGCTTTTACAGGGCATCAGCCGTTTTCAGTTATTGGAGCTTGTGGAAGGCAAACCTTATCAGCAGGCGCGGATCAAAGTGATCGAGGAAGAGGAAGTCAAAGATATTGAAACCGAGGCCCTCGTGGCTAATTTGCTTGTTTTATTCGACCGTATTCTCAAGCTCTCACCTTTTTTGCCGCCGGAATTCGGTCCAATGGCCAAATCGATCACCGAAGCGGGCACACTGGCCGACATGGTCGCTTCGATTATTAATGCACCTATAGAAGAAAAACAGAAAATATTGGATAGCGTTGACGTAAAAGAGCGTCTGAAGGAATTGACCCGTTTGGTCAATCACCAGATGGAGGTTCTGGAGTTGGGCAACAAAATCCAAACAAAAGTCAAAGACGATATTGATAAAAGTCAGCGCGAATATTATCTGCGCCAGCAATTGAAGGCGATCAAACAGGAATTAGGCGAGGGCGAGGAAAACGTCGTCGAAACTGAAGAGTACCGTAAAAAAATAGAAGATAAAAAGCTTCCTGAGGAAGCGAAAAAAGAAGCTCTGCGGGAACTGGAGCGTCTCTCCCGCATGAATCCGGCATCCGCGGAATATACGGTATCGTCGTCATATCTCGACTGGATTACCGCCCTGCCGTGGAATGAATCCACCACCGATAATCTCGATATCAAAAAAGCCAGAGATGTGCTTGATGAAGACCACTACGGACTGGTCAAAGCGAAGAAGCGTATTATCGAATACCTTTCCGTGCGCAAACTAAAACCGGATTCCAAAGGGCCGATTTTGTGCTTTGTCGGTCCTCCGGGAACGGGCAAAACATCGCTGGGACATTCCATCGCGCGGGCGCTGGAACGCAAATTTGTGCGCATGTCGTTAGGAGGCGTCCACGACGAAGCGGAAATCCGCGGCCATCGCCGCACATACATCGGCGCCTTGCCCGGCCGCATTATTCAAGGCCTGCGACGCGCGGAATCCAATAATCCTGTTTTCATGCTGGATGAGATCGATAAAGTGGGCAGCGATTTCCGCGGCGATCCTTCTTCGGCGCTTTTGGAGGTGCTCGATCCCGAGCAAAATAATTCGTTTTCCGATAACTATCTGGATGTGGCGTTCGATCTTTCGCACGTTATGTTTATCACCACGGCCAATATTCTGGATACAATACCTCCGGCGCTTCTCGATAGGCTCGAAGTAATCGAATTGACCGGCTACACGCAGGAAGAAAAAGTAAAAATAGCCGAGCGGTATCTGATTCCTCGGCAATTAACCGAAAACGGCCTAACCGCCGATGAGCTCAAAATTGCCACTGCGGCTCTGAACAGCATCATCTGCGGCTACACCAGAGAAGCCGGAGTCAGAAATCTGGAGCGGGAAATCGCCAATGTTTGCCGCGGCGTCGCTTCGGAGATTGCCGAAGGCAAGACCAAATCCAAAATAATCAAGGCCAACGAGATTCACAAATACCTCGGGCCGGTTCGTGTCCCGACGGATTTCGATGCGCGCATATCCAAACCCGGAATTGCCATCGGGCTCGCCTGGACGCCTGTCGGCGGCGATTTGTTATTCATCGAAGCGACCGCTATGAAAGGGAAAAAAGGTCTGACTTTGACCGGTCAATTGGGTGATGTCATGAAAGAGTCGGCGGCGGCGGCTTTGAGCTTTATCCGCACCAACGCCAAAGCCCTGGGTATTGCGCCTAATTTCTTCGAGGATTTGGATATTCATATCCATGTCCCCGCGGGAGCGATTCCCAAAGACGGCCCTTCGGCGGGCGTAACTATGCTTACAGCGCTCACTTCACTGCTTAACTAATCGCAAGATAAAAAAAGATTTGGCGATGACGGGTGAAATCACACTGCGGGGTGCCGTGCTTCCCGTAGGCGGCATCAAGGAAAAGGTGCTTGCCGCTTATCGAGCCGGCATTAAGACGATAATTCTACCTGCCTGGAACCGCAAAGATATGGAAGATATTCCGGCCAATGTGCAAAAAAGCATCAAATTTCATTTTGTCGAAGATATGCTGGAAGTCCTGAAGCTAGCGCTGGAGAACAAGGGTAAGAAAAAAAGTAATGATGGTTCACCGGACAAACGGTTATGCAAACTTCGTGTAACATTAATATATAAAAAAAGAGTTTTTTGTAAAAAGAGATGATGTTTAGGTTTGCATTGGGCAAGAAAGGATTTGGGTGGATATATGGAAGAAACATCAAGTGAAGTGAAAAAAGATAATTATCAAGACAAATCAACAAATGAATCATTATGGCAGTTACTAAAACCCCAATGGAAAATATTCGGTCAGGTAATAGGACAACCTTGGGTTATTATTTCTCTCTTCATTTTTCTTCCAGCATTGATTTTATCTTATTTTGTCAATAATAAAAATTTATCTTTAGCATTAAGTGCAGTTTCTAGTGTTTTTACAGCGATCATGGGAGCCATGTGTTATGACAGATATAAACAAATTAGCGGAGACACAGTTCTTGTGAAAAAAGGACAAGGTGCAGTTCGAAGTCTTTTTCTCATAGTGGAAAAAATTAAAAATATATCTGTTGCATCAAATAAGCGTAACAATATCGAAGAAATTGTTAATTTACTTGGCCTAGTTGAGAAGGATGTCGTGAATTCAATTCAAGAATGGACTGATGTGATTCCGGTCCTTACAGATATTCAAATTTCACAAAAAATTATTGAAGATAAAGAAAAAGAGATAACACGAATACAATTTCAATATGACGAAGCAAGCAAAAAATATGAGGAAGAGAAGGTTTCTAGAAGCAAAGAAAAAGAAGATCTGAAGGAAAAAATTGCAGACATTAGCAAACTTTTAGAAAACGAAATAAGAAAAATTAGGGCGTTAAAACTTGCCAGAGACGTTACAATATCAAAAAACATAAGTAGTGCTAGTACCGCAACTATTGGGACAATTGGACCAACCCAAAGAGCTATTGGGGAAATTGGACCAGAGCCTGCGATTGATAATAATTTTGTAGAAATGCTTGCCCGAGAAAGACTTGAAGCTTTAAAAAAAAATAAACAGTAGTAAATGGTTAGGATGCATGATGAGCTAATCCGCTGTCATAAACGTCTTATTTATAAGTTTCATAAAATCTTCAATCGCCTCAAGACAGGCCTGAGGTTGGGCTTGGAGAATAAAGTGCGGGGCGTTAATTTTTTTTACCTCCAAAAGAGGCATATAGTTTTTGATATCTTCAAGGCATGAAGAAGGTACCAATCTATCATTTGTGGCTTGTAGATAACAGCAGGGTACCGGTAATTCTTTCAGCCGCCTGGTAACATCCACGTGATTGATAATTTTCAGCCGGTGATTCATAACATGCGCCGGAACGTCGGCGTGCACCTTTTTCCACAGCGGCAAAAGTTCAGCAATAAGTTTATCATCCCCGATGATGATTTTGAAAAAACGCTTGGGCATATCCGGCCTGATGAGTAAGGGCAAGCGCAGTAACTGCATAATACGCCACACAAACGGGCGCGGTGATTTGGCAAAAGTAGCGCACAGAATAAGCGCCTTAGCTTGGACACGTCTGGAGCCGATCATTTGTATGGCAACAGGTCCCGAAAATGACTCCGCGATAATGATGGGAGGAACGCCTGCGGGAATTTGTGAGTCGCGCATTCCACAGTTTCGTCAAATGATAGAAGTTTGTCCGTTGGATAACGAATAATTGTAATTTTCGCGTCCGCCGGAAGAAACGGCAGGATCGGCTCGAAGGATAATCCCGTGCCGTCCAATCCGGGCATTAAAACCAGATGTTGATTGCTCAGCCACTTCAATATTTTTTTCCTTTATCCTTTTCGATAATAGCGATGATTTTATCAATTTTTTGATTCATTAGTTTCAATTCAGCCAGAGATTTCTCTATATTGGTGTAGTAACCTGTACTTCCTGATTTTTTCATAAAATAGAGCCAAACAACAATGAGGATAATCATTGGTCCCCAGCTAACAATAACGTCCATGATTTCTTTACTCATAAGGCCCTCCTGTAGTTTATATTTGAAGTTTGCTTATTATTGCTTGGGTGTTAGAAAGCTAAATATATCTATTATATAACTCTAGCAAATTACGATATAAAATCAACTTGACATTTTTCTCCAAATATCTAACTATATAGTTAAACTAACCGGTTAGTTTAATTTACTTTAATAAGTGTTAAAAATATGGAACAAGATGTACGCAATGAAAAACTAAGCAAGACCGCCGAAAAAATTTTAACTGCGGCACGGAAGATATTTGCCGAAAATGGCTACAGCGGAACGCATGTGGATGAAATCGCCGAGCGCGCCGGTGTGAACAAAGCCAGTCTTTATTACCAAATCGGCGATAAAGATACTCTTTATGCCAATGTTATTCATCAAGTCATTGGCAATGTCGCTCAAGGCATCGCCCAAGCCGTAGCCAGAGCAGATAGCCCGGAAGAAAAGCTCAAAGCCTATATTTTGTTTATCGCTGATGCTGTCGATAAAAATCCCGAAATACCGCCGATTATGATGAGGGAGGTGGCTGCAGACGGAGCCCATCTGCCCCGTGTCGTCGTTGAAGATATTGTCTCTGTCCTTAAAATTCTCGTCGGTATTCTTGATGAGGGAAGGGCAAAAGAAATCTTTGTCGAAACAGTACCTTTTCTAATCCACATGATGATAATGGGCACGATTCTTTTTTATAAAAAAAGTTCGCCGATTAAAGACCGGCAAGTATGGCTGCCGGCAGATGTTAAAGCCCGTGATAAGAAATTAAAAGGCAGTCTGGGTGATGAGGTGGCGTGGCTGGTGTTGCGAGCAATAAAAAAATAGAGTGGATAATACTGGAACGAAAGATTTCTCGTCACTGTGTTTCTACCCTAATAACCTGAAGGTCACACGAGGGCACGTGTCGAAATGACATGGAAACTTAATCTTGAGTAAAATGGAGGGAGAGGTTGAAAAAAAGAATTATCATTATAGTGTTTATAGTTCTCTTTGTGGGCGTGGGGATTTTTGTTTATTTCGGCCAAAAAAATAACCGCACAAAAGAACTTCTTTATTCCGGCACAATCGAAGCAACACAGGCTAATTTGTCTTTCCAGGTACCCGGACGTGTCGTTAAAGTCAATGTTCAGGAAGGGCAAAGTGTTAAAAAAGATCAGATTATCGCCCAGCTCGACCGGATGGAATTTGAAGCGCGCTACGAACAAGCCAGGGCAAATCTCGCCAGGGCGAAAAAATCAAAACAGCAACTGGAAACAGTGCTGGATATTAATAAGAAAACACTGCCGTCGGAAGTGGCCAGAGCCGAGGCCAGCGTCAAGAGCGCCGCAGATAATCTGAAAGATGCCGAAAAGAATTACCAACGGTTTGAAGAGTTATTTAAAAAAGGCGTGGTCACGGAAAAAGAACGCGATTCGATGAAGCTCAATTTTGAAGTGGCGCAATCAAAGCTTGCGGAAGCCGAATCTTCGTTAAAGCTGGCGCAGGGCAATCTCGGCAGAATAGATGCCGCTAAACAAGATGTTGCAACATGGCCGTTCCGCAAATCGATGCGACAAAAGCTCACTGCAAAACAAGCTTCCATTCAGTTGGATTATACGCTGTTGAGATCGCCGATGGACGGCGTGGTCACCAGCCGCGATATTGAACCCGGTGAAACCGTGACTCCCGGGAGGGAAGTCATTACTATTTCCGATCTTTCCCGCGTCGATTTGAAAATATATGTTGATGAAACTCAGATCGGCAAAGTAAAGCCGAATCAGGAAGCGGAAGTCACAGTCGATACCTTCCCCGGTAAAGTTTACAAAGGCGTCGTTTCTTTCATTTCTCCGGAGGGAGAATTTACGCCGAAAATCATCCAGACAAAAAAAGAAAGAGTAAAGCTCGTGTATCTGGTCAAAATATCCATACGCTAATCCCGACTTCGAACTTAAGTCGGGAATGCCTGCAGATGCTTTGTTGCGGTAATAGTGGAGTACCGGATGATCGCGCCTCAATCAAATCCCCTGCCAATGGTGGAAGTCAAAAATATTTCGATGCGCTTCAATTTTGTAGAAGCGGTCAAAGCTGTTTCTTTTAATGTGGATAGCGGCAATATTTTCGGCTTAGTTGGTTCCGACGGAGCCGGCAAATCAACACTTCTGCGTCTGATTGCCACAATGATCAAGCCTTCGCAGGGTGAAATTTATGTTAACGGCCTTAATGTTCTGACCGAGCGGAGGAAAATTAAAAATATAATCGGTTATATGCCGCAGCGTTTCGGCCTGTATCAGGATTTGTACCGTCGAAGAAAATATCGATTTTTTTATGGATATTTTTGCCATTCCCCGCGCCGAAAGAAAAAAGACGAAAAGATAAATATCTGGGATTTTCCAATCTACTGCCTTTTGTGGACAGGCTGGCCGGTAATCTTTCCGGCGGCATGAAACAAAAGCTGGGGCTGGCCTGCGTTCTGGTGCATGAGCCGCAATTGCTGATTCTCGATGAACCGACAAACGGCGTTGATCCGGTATCGCGGCACGAATTCTGGGAAATTTTGGACAACATGAAACAGGAAGGCATGACAATTCTGGTCTCCACCGCCTATCTGGACGAAGGCGAAAAATGCGATCAGCTCGCCCTGATGCACAATGCCGTCATTCTGGAATCATCAACACCCGGCGTGATGCGCGATAATTTTGCAACTCTGGAAGAAGCAATGATCGCGAGGATAAAGGAAGTGGATAAGGAGCTTGTCCATGACACTTTCCAGTTCTGATTCCATTTCAGTTACGAATCTGGAAAAGAAGTTCGGCGATTTTATCGCCGTCAATAAAATTACTTTTTCCGTAAAAAAAGGTGAGATATTCGGATTTCTGGGCGCCAACGGCTCCGGAAAATCCACGACCATCCGCATGCTTTGCGGCATTATCACTCCTACCTCCGGTACGGGTTTGGTCGCCGGACACGACATCATGACCGAGCCGGAAGAAATCAAGCACTCCATCGGTTATATGTCGCAGAAATTCTCTTTATATGAAGATTTAACACCTTACGAAAATTTGCGCTTTTATCTTGGCGTTTACAGCGTTCCCCCGGATGAATGGGAGGAGCGTATTGATTGGGTTTTGAATATGACACAGCTGCAAGAAGAAAAAAATCGCTTAACGAAAGAATTACCACCCGGCTGGCGTCAAAGACTGGCGCTCGGCTGTTCGCTTTTACACAAGCCGGAAGTGCTTGTTTTAGATGAGCCGACATCCGGCGTTGATCCGATTACTCGTCAGCATTTCTGGAATTTTATTCGAGCAGCTTGCCCGTGACGGTATTACGGTGTTTGTCACTACGCACTACATGGATGAAGCGCGTTTTTGTGAACGGATCGTTATGATCAATGAGGGTAATATTGTGGCTTCTGGCAGCCCCGCGGAAATTATTGCGGACGCCTGTCCCGATCAGCCGAAGGCGGATTTGAATGACGCCTTTATAACTTTAATGACGAGGAACAATAGTTGAATTTACTGAGGCTCAAAGCCCTTATCCGCAAAGAAATTTATCATCTGATCCGGGACTACCGCAGTCTTTATCTGGCGTTTGCCATTCCTCTAATTTTAATCATTCTTTTCGGTTATGCACTGAGCCTCGATGTGGATAACGTGGAGACGGTTGTTATTGATTATGATAAATCGGAATTCAGCCGCGATTTCATCAGCAAACTTGATGCTTCCCCTTATTTCCATATTGCCGCGCAGCTCAATCAGACAAAAGATGCCGTTTATTATCTCGACCGTGATACCGCGGCAGTTGCCATTATTATTCCGCCCGATTTCATGAAAAACATTCATGCCGATAGAGAAGCTCCGTTACAAATCTTGATTGAAGGGAGCGATCCTAATTTTGCCGGCATCATCCGCGGCTATTTGACGGCTTTTACCGAGCAATACAATCAGAAACTGCTGCTTTCCTTTCTCAACCGCCAGGGTATGGAAAAAATAATGCCTCCTGTGGATGGACGCATCCGCATCTGGTTCAACGAAGATTTGGAAAGCCGCAATTTCATTATACCGGGAATCATCGCCATCATCATTATGATCGTCGGCGCTCTTTTGACCTCGCTCATCATCGCGCGTGAATATGAAAATGGAACAATGGAAACGATTAAATCGCTGCCGGTAAAGGCAGGGGAATTACTATTGGGAAAGGCTTTCCCTTATTTTTTCATTGGGCTTACCGACGTTTTAATCGCCATGCTTTTAGGGCAACTCCTTTTTGGGGTGGTGATGAAAGGCAATTTTTTCCTGATGATGGTCGCTACATCTCTTTATCTGGGCGTGGCGCTATCGCTGGGTTTGCTTATATCCACGACGACAAAATCACAACTGATTGCCAATCAAGTGGCAATTCTAACCACGTATTTGCCTTCAGTTCTTCTTTCTAATTTTGTTTTTCCGATAATTAATATGCCTAAATTTTTGCAGGTTATAACCTATATCGTTCCGGCAAGATACTACATTGATATTTTAGGCGGCATCTATCTGCGCGATACAGGATTTTCCTACCTATGGCCGAGTATGGCGGTTTTGCTGTTTATTTTTATCTTGCTGACATCACTGAACTATTTGTTGTTGAAAAAGGAAGGCCTATGAGCTGGCTGAGGATCAAGGAATTAGTACGCAAAGAATTCATCCAGCTCTTTCGCGATAAGCGAAACCGGGTAACTCTTTTCGTCGCTCCCTTTATCCAGATGCTCGTTTTCGGCTATGTGGTCAATTATGATATCCGTAATATTCACGTTGCCCTTGTTGATTATTCCCAGACTTATGAAAGCCGCAAACTCGTTGACGCTTTTGTAGGCAGCAACATTTTCCATATCACTCATTACGCAGCCGACGAAAACCAGATAGAAGAGCTTCTGTTGCGGGGGAAAGTTGATATGGGCATTACAATCGGTCCAGATTTCGCGGGCATTATCCGCAAAGGCCAAACGGCAGCGGTTCAAATCATTGCCGACGGTTCGATGAGCAACATGGCCTCCATGCGCATGGCTTACACTGCCACGGTAATCGATAAGTTTAACCGCGATACCATCCGTGAATTGTATCCGCAGCAAATGAGTTACGGTAAAATCGATGCGCGCATTCGCACCTGGTATAACCCTAATCTGGACAGCCAATACTTCTTTGTTCCGGGCATTGTCGCCTTTTTAATCATGCTTATCTCCTTGCTTTTGACATCGATTGCCATTATTCGGGAAAAGGAAGCGGGCACGATGGAGCAACTAATCGTAACGCCGCTAAAAGCTTCCGAATTAATTGTCGGCAAGACAATTCCGTACATAATTATTTCTCTGGCGCAATTGTCGGCGATAATTGTCGTTGCCATCTACTGGTTTGAAATCCCTTTAAAAGGCAGTATTGTGCTTTTATTTTTTGCCTCCTGTTTATTTTTGCTGAGCACTCTGGGCGTGGGGCTTTTCATTTCCACAATTTCCGCCACGCAACAGCAGGCGATGATGACCACTTTCTTTTTTATCATGCCGTTTTTTATGTTGAGCGGCTTTGTCTTCCCCATTGCCAATATGCCCACATTTGTCCAGTGGCTTACCCTTCTTAATCCTTTGCGCTATTTTCTGGTCATTATCCGCGGAATTTTCCTTAAAGGCGTGGCCCTGGAAGTCCTCTGGCCGCAATACGTGGCGCTGGCTGTTCTGGGGACGCTTGTTTTTTCCGGCGCGATAGCGCGCTTCAGAAAACGGCTGGATTAAGAAAAGAACGATTTTTTGCTATTTCGAAATTGCTAAGAATTTGCCGCATATATTTTTCGGTGACGGCAAATTGATTATCATGTGTCAGCATTTTATTATTTGATAATAACTATTTGGAGGTCAAACATGATTGGTGAATTAGATAAAAATGTATTTGGAAGCATTGCTGGAAACAATTCCTGTGGATTTTTCGGTGGTAGATAAAAACGATAAAGTACTGGCGTGGAATAAGCATGAAACCAGAATATTCAAAAGGCCTAAGGGTGCGGTAGGCCGCGATGTGCGGGATTGTCATCCCCAAAGCAGTTTGAATAAAGTGGAGACGATTTTGGCCCAGATGAAAGCCTGTAAAAGAAATAGCGCCCGATTCTGGATTGATTTACCCATGCAGGGTAAAGACACTCCCCAAAAAGTATTGATAGAATATTATGCGCTGAGGGATGTGGCAGGCAAATATTTGGGGTGCTTGGAAGTTTCGCAAAACATAACCGACATACAAGCGATTACCGGACAAAAGCGTTTGCTTGATTAAGGTTATTGTCAAAATAGAAAAAATCTGTTTTTTAACGAAAAGCTAAACCGGAGCAGCCCAGCGGGCTGCGATCGGCTTTGGCGATTTGTTAGCAGTTTTTTGCCTTAGTTCTGATTGCGCAAAGAGGATTATTTTACTTTCTCCTCTATGTTAAGTTTATTAAATACGATGTACAACGCAATTTCACAAATATAACGCGCATATGATAATTTATTGCCACTCGCAGACCGAAGTCGAATTCTTCGTGCACGCCCAAGTGTCGGTGAAAATGTGTATATTATAAACCATAGAAAAGCGGTTTCCGAATTCTTACAGTCACAGACTGCTTTAAATGTTTTAGGCTGGTGTGGTGGAAGTGAGCGTTCGCTGGTTTCTATTTTAAAATTATAATTGCTCCATTTGAGCCTTTTATTAGATTTTATTCGCAACACAATAGGTAAGATTCCCTTTAATAAAACATCAGGTTCTAGTGACACAGGTGCTGATCCGAAGTTTTCTGCTTCAAATGAAATGTAATTTTTGTTATCACGATAACTAGGAACAAGACCATCTGCGAGTAATCGTATTTTTATTCGCGATCTGTTTTTAAAACGATCATACCAGTAGAGAAGACCTCCAGTGCCACCAATTACCGTTAATATACGTAGTGGGTCGTTTATAAAGTAATTTAATAAATCCATATTTATGGTTACCTGCTAACAGTGTTTATATGGATCAGTGCTACCACGGGTCTTCGCCCCTCCGCTTTGCAGGATAATTCGTCCAGCAAACTCCAGTCGTAGATGACCTTCAGGTTATGCATTTTATTTCTGAAGCTTGGGTCTCATTAATATTGCAAACGCCGCAATACTTTTAGCATAACACCTCACAAAAAATTTGTATTTAATATCTAATCGTTATCAATTATTTTCTCTTAAAATGAATTATTTTTTCGACTACCGCACAGACATTGTTTTCTTCATCAATCAGCTCAATTTGATAGGTGCGGTCTAACTTGCTTTGCGTTTTAAGTGTTTTACGGATGTAATTAAGTTCGGCCACGGCGATCTTAAATTTCGCCTGCAGTGTAGAACGGCCGGGCTGTTTAAACTGGATTTTCGCCGCTTTATCCCAAACTATATATTCCGGCCCCAGCAGTTTAATAAACATAACCATGTAAAGGGGATCGACTGCCGCGTACATACTGCCGCCGAAGATGGTGCCGACATAATTTCTTGTTTTCCAATTTAACGGCAGCTTGATGCGGGCTTCCTGCCAATCGCCGGAAATGTAGGTGATGCGCGCTCCTGTCCGGCGGTAAACAGGAAAGAAATTAAAGCCCCAGCGCTTTATTCGTGACTGGAAAGACTCGGCCATATTTTACCTCCTTAATCATGTTTATGATTTTCCTGTCCGTTTTCCGGAATAGAGCACAAAAGATTCCCGTTTTTACAAGTCTTGCATTCAAACTGCAAAGTCGGATGATTAATTTTAAATTTTGCTAAAAGAATTGCCCTTACTTTTGTTGCCAAATCGTCAACTTTGAGCAGCATTTGATCGGGCACGGTTATGTGCACAGCCAGGGCAATATTTTGAGCCGATGGATTCCAAACATGCAGGTCGTGAATTTCGCTGACGCCTTCGAGGGATTCCAGAGCATTTTGAATTTCGGCAAGGTCGATTCCCGGCGGCGTGGCATTCATCAGAATCAGAAAACTGTCTTTGAGCAGGTTCCAGCCGCTGTATAATATCAATCCGACAATTAACCAGGAGAATACCGGATCAAGCCAGAACCAGGGACGGAAAATCCAGACAATCCCCAGAAGGGCAACGATTAAAGAAGTTGCGGCATCACTGAGCATATGCAAAAAAGCGCTCTTCATGTTCAAATTGACTTTCGAGCCGGAGCGCAGCATCAATGCAGAAGTAATATTCCCGGCAAATCCCAAAAGAGCAATCCAGATAACAATCTCACCGGCTATAGTTTGGGGACGGAGGAATCTCTGCCAGGCCTCCAGAGCAATATAGACGCTGGTGCAGTATAAAAGCACTACACTTATCAATGTGGCAAAGATCTCGATGCGCTTATAACCGAATGTTTGTTTGTATGTGGGGCCGCGTTTACCGATCAGCAGTGCGGCGTAATTGATGACCAGAGAAATAAAATCGCTTAGGTTATGGAGAGCATCGCTGATGAGCGCCATACTGCCGGAAATAATGCCGCCGTAAATCTGCACCGCCGGAATGATCAAATTCATGACCATGGAAACAATTAGACGTTTGCCCCACGACGATTCCGGATGATTGTGATTTGCATGCTGATGAACTGACAAGGTTCCTCATTTTTTAATTTCAGTTATTATTTGCCAGCCTAGCATATTTTTCGCTCCATTAAAATCTCCTTTGTCGGCGGGAATGCTTAATATTATGAAAATTATTTCTATTGACAAAATACTACTAAAAAATTATTATATAGCAAAATTGAAGGTTTATTGGCGATATGAACGCAATCACTATTGGTGAAATTATAATCAGCATCATAATAATTAGCTTCCCCATAAGAGGCCTGGTCGTGGAATAGCCATAGTTCCAATTAAACGAAATCGAAATCCGCTGCCAGGGAAACCGGGCAGCGGATTTTTTTGTGAACCTCAGATTTCAGAAACGCATAACCTAAAGGTCACTATAGGTGCACTGAAATCTGTAAGCTGTAATGAGACCCAAACTTCAGAAATAAAGTACATAACCTGAAGGTCATCTACAACTGGAGTTTGTTGGACGAATCAATGAAACTCAGATATTACAAGCACAGCACAGTAATATCTGTTAGTTGAATTGATCCCGCACCAGCGGTGATTTTGAAAGTGAGGACAAAATGACAAAAAATCAAATTTTGATTTACGATACGACTCTGCGGGACGGGACACAGGGAGAGCAAACCAATTTCTCGGCAGAAGAAAAACTGCGCATAGCGCAGCGCATTGATGAAACGCATTTCCATTATATCGAAGGCGGCTGGCCTGGTTCCAATCCCAAAGACGTGCGCTTTTTCGAAATGGCAAAAAAAGTTAAATTTAAAAATTCCCGTTTGACGGCGTTCGGCTCTACGCGCCGACCTCATACGAAACCGGAATCATGCCCCAATTTGAAGGCGCTGATTAAAGCCGGTACCCCTGCCTGCGCCATAGTAGGGAAATCCTGGGATCTGCACGTAACCGAAATTCTTAAAACAAATCTGGATGAGAATTTAGCCATGATTACCGATTCGATCGAATACCTGAAATCAATGGACAAAGAAGCGCTTTTTGACGCCGAACATTTTTTCGACGGCTATAAAAATAATCCCCGCTATGCGATCAAAGTTGTGAAAACGGCGCTTGCCGCCGGCGCGGACATGATAGTTTTTTGCGATACCAACGGCGGTTCTATGCCTGATGAGATCAGCGACATCTTAAAAAAGATATCTGCTCATATCCCTTTAAATATAGCCGGAATCCATACTCATAACGACTGCGGTCTGGCCATCGCTAACTCCATTGCCGCAGTAAAGGAAGGTGTTAAGATGGTTCAGGGAACGATAAATGGTTACGGCGAAAGATGCGGCAATGCCGACTTAATTCCCGTTATTGCCAATTTGCAGCTCAAACTCGGCAAGAATTGTTTGCCGGCCGAATCTATCCGGCAACTGACGAACCTCTCTCATTATGTAAGCGACGTCGCTAATGTTCCGCCGCTTAATTCGCGGCCGTTTGTGGGACGCAGCGCTTTTGCGCACAAAGGCGGAGTGCACGTCAGTGCCGTGGTGAAAAACTCCATGGCCTACGAGCATATTCAGCCGGAACTTGTCGGAAACCACAGACGCGTTCTGGTTTCCGATCTGGCGGGCAAGAGCAATGTCGAATACAAGGCCAGGGAATTGGGCATCAACCTCGCCAAAAATGATGCTCTCAGTAAAAAAATAGTGCATGAAGTCAAGCTTATGGAGGACCGCGGTTTTCAGTTTGATTCTGCCGACGGTTCGCTTTCTGTCTTGATTAAGAAGGCAATTGGTGAGTTTATCGAGCCCTTTACTCTGGAGAGTTTTAATGTTGTTACTTCGCGCACCGAAGATAAACCCTGTCTTTCCCAGGCTACGATTAAAATATCAGTCGACGGTGAGGAAGAATTAACTGCGGCCGAAGGAAATGGTCCGGTGAATGCTCTGGATCACGCTCTGCGCAAAGCACTCACAAAATTTTATCCGCAAATAAAAGAGATGCACCTTGTCGATTTTAAGGTGCGCACGCTGGAAGGATCGGAAGGCACGGCCGCGAGCGTCCGGGTGCTTTTGGATTCCACGGATGGAGAAGATGTCTGGAGCACTATCGGCGTCTCTGAAAATATTATCGAGGCGAGCTGGCAGGCTCTGGTCGATAGTATCGAATACAAATTAAGCAAGGACAAGATGAATGGCAAATAGTACCATGCTGGTTTTTCTCAATTATTTTGATAAGTTTTAATTGTCAAAGAGCTGATTTCTTGGTATATGCAGTTGCCAACGAGGACAAATAATCGGGAATTTAGCCATGTTGTCCATTAACAACCAGAATCCGCAGCCGCGCCTTATTAGACGAGCCGTGGAGGTATTACGTGATGGAGGAATAATAATTTATCCTACCGACACGGTTTACGGCTTGGGTTGTGATTTATCTAATAAAAAGGGAATCGAAAGAATTTACGAACTGAAAAAAAGAAACAAAAAGAAACCTTTGAGCTTTGTCTGCTCGGATCTCAAGCACATCAGTCAGTACGCCAAAGTTACCGACTATGCCTATAAAACAATGAAACGGCTTTTGCCGGGAGCTTACACTTTTATTTTGGAAGCATCGCGCCTGGTGCCGAAAATCATTTTGCCGAAAAGGTCGACAACGGGAATCAGAGTCCCCGATAATCAAATTTGTCTGGCGCTGGTGAGAGAATTGGGTCAGCCGATAATCAGCACCAGTGTAAAGACAGCGGACGGCGAAGATTTAGGTGATCCTTATGCGATCAAGGAATATTTTGATCGGGTGGTTGATTTAATTATCGACGGTGGTAATATTATACCCGAACCTTCGAGTGTCATCAGTCTTGTTGATGACAATATCGAAATTATTAGAATTGGAAAAGGCGATATCAGCGCCTTTCTTTAAAATAAAAAAGGTCGCATGCTGCTTTATTGGCAAATAGGCTTCGGGAAGCCTGTGCCCGATCCAAAACGGGCGAAAGCCGCCGCCGGCCGAAAAGGACATTTATGAAACATATCATGCTCGTTAACGCTGTTCATAAAGAACAGATGCGCATGGCAACCGTTAATGAAAAGGGCAAGCTCATTGAATTCAACATTCAGATGTCGGTAAAAGAACCGATTATAGGCAATATTTACAAAGGCAAAGTGCTGAAAGTTGAACGGGGTCTGCAGGCGGCTTTTGTTAATTATGGAGGAGTTAAGGATGGTTTCCTCCCTCTTAAAGATGTAAGTCCCGAATATTTTACCGAACAGGAAAATCCTCAGACTGGCGCCAAATCCATCCTCAAAGCAGGGCAGGAAATCATCGTCCAGGCTGTAAGGGAAGCAAGCGGCAACAAAGGAGCTCTTTTAACTTCCTACATTTCACTTCCCGGCAGATATTTAGTTCTGCTTCCCAACAAACCCGGCGGTGGCATATCCCGAAAGATTGAAAGCGAAGAAGATCGAAAAAAAATCAAAAATCTCATGGAACAAATTAAAGTCCCGGAGAATATGGGATTTATAGTGCGGACAGCGGGCATCAACCGCACCAAACAGGAAATTTTGCGCGATTATCAGCTCCTCATGCGCCTGTGGAAAGAAATATACAAGAAGGCAAGTAAAAGTAACGCGCCTTTGTTAATTTATCAGGAGACCGACTTTGGCGTGCGCAGTTTACGCGACTATTTAACGCCGGAAATTGATGAAATTCTGGTTGATGACTATGAAACTTTCCGCAAAATGCGCGCCTATTTGAAGGCTGTCGCTCCCCGCAATGTAAGAATGATCAAGCAGTATAAAGAAAAAAATCCCATTTTCGAGAGCTTTCAGCTGGAAGAACAAATACGTGTTATCTATCAGGAGCGCGTGGAATTAAAATCCGGCGGGTATATCGTTATCAATCCGACGGAAGCCATGATTACAATAGATGTAAATTCCGGCCGCGGTTCCAACAAGCGAACAATTGAGGAAACTGCTTATAAGACCAATATTGAAGCCAGCGAAGAAATTGCCCGGCAATTGCGTTTACGGGATTTAGGCGGGCTTATCGTAATCGATTTTATTGACATGATCGATAAAAAGCATGTTGCCGAAGTGGAAAAATCGTTCAAAAAAGCGCTGAGCATTGACAGGGCTAGAATCCAGCTTTCACGCATTTCTAAATTTGGAATGCTGGAATTATCGCGGCAAAAGAAACAATCAACGATTCAGGAAATCAGTTATACAACTTGTCCTTATTGCAAAGGCAGCGGCCTGCGTCCATCTTTGGAATATGCCGCACTGGGGGCATTCCGTAAAATTGAATCAGAAGCGGTCAAAGGTATTTATTCCGAATTGAGAATAATTTTACCGCATGAAATCGCGGGTTACATTCTCAATCAAAAAAGAAATGAAATTTTAAATCTGGAGACGACTTTTGGGCTCAACTTGCATATTTCCGGCAGTACGGAGATGCCCTGGGACAAGCTGGACATACAGCAAATCATCAAGGAACAAGTTGTGGAAAAGCCGGCCGTACAGGAAGATCTTCCTTTGAAAACAGCCGAAAATTCGGCATTAAAAGATGAGCACAAAGAACCGGCGAAAAAGAAAAGTCGCCGCAGGCCTCGGCACAAGAAAAGAAGAACGGCAGAAATGAAAACAAATGATTCTCTGCCAGCTATTGGGCCGGTAACAGACGCTCACGAAAACTTGCCGGCGATGCCATCTCGTCCTCTCGAAGCGGGTCCGCTGGTTATTACACAGACCGAAGCCAAAGAAACGGTTGTAGCATCGGAGCCAAAAGAACCGGCCATTCCCGGTGATGAAAAAGAAAAAAGTGATGGAAGCGTCTGATGAATTGGACTTTCATCTTTACTGACAAGAACCCACGAACAGATTTTTTTTGATAGAAAGGTAAATATTTTTACCTTAATTATTTTCCGACGGCCAGTTCTTTAGATCTATTTGTAGCTGCTGCAACGGCGGCAATGAAAGTTTCGCGGACTTTTCCTTCATTCAACACCTTTAGGCCAGCGGCGGTAGTGCCTCCCGGCGATGTTACCATCTCCCTGAGCTCGGCCGGCTTCTTATCGCTTTGCAGGCAAAGGCGGGCTGCTCCCAGCATGGTTTGCGCGGAGAGTTTTGCCGCCAAGTCATGCGGCAGGCCGGCTTTCTGTCCCGCCTCGATAAGAGATTCGATAATTAGGAAAAAATATGCCGGCCCGCTACCACTCAATCCAGTGACGGCATCCATCAATTCTTCTTTAACTTCAAAACTTATTCCCACGGCGTCGAGAATAGCGTGCGTTAATTTAAGATCGGCGGTTGTGGCGCAAGTTCCCCTGGCAATGGCTGCTGCCCCCTCGCCCACGAGAGCAGGAGTGTTCGGCATTACTCTTAAGACACGCGAACCTTTGGGTAGAATTGATTCTATAAAAGAAGTGGTAATTCCGGCGGCAATAGATATCACGACTTTGGAAGTATCTATAGCGGAACCGAATTCGTTTAATGCTGCGGCCATATTTTGCGGTTTAACAGCTATAACGACTATATCCGCGCTCTTTACTGTTTTTTTATTATCGTGAGAAACATGTAACCCCATTGCAGAACGAATAAAATCCAATCTGGTGCTGTCCATATCGGTAACGGTAATGTCCCGTTTGTGGAAAAATTTCTGTTCGAATAAAGCCTGAGCAATTATACTTCCCATTTTCCCACCGCCGATAATCGCTATTTTCTTTCCCTTAAACATTTCCGCTCTCCTTTCTCTTCGTTCATGCACTTTTTCCCTTTATTCTGTCAACATAAATCAGCTTTCCCGGCGCATTCTTCCATTGCCTAAATTTTTGTTTTTGTGATATCGATTTTCATTAGAGTAAATCAATATGCTGAAATATTTTGATATTGAATCTTCGAGAATCGCTTGTTGGGTTAATAGCCGCGATTTTGGAGCGCACAAACAAAGCTTGATTTTCATCCACGGCTCCGGCGGCGATCACAGTCTATGGTCGCTGCAATACGCCAAATTACATAAGTATTATAATATTATTGCTGTCGATCTTCCGGGGCACGGCCATTCTCCAGGCAGTGGTGAAAGTGATGTGGGCAACTATTGTCTCTGGGTAAGGAAACTACTGGATCCTTTATGTCTAAAGAATTCTATTCTGGTCGGTCATTCTCTGGGTGCCGCGATCACTCTGCAATTCGCGCTAAATTACCCGCAAGAGATTAAAGGAATTGTTTCGGTTAGCGGCGGATTAAAAATGCCGGTTAATTCCTCTCTTTTGGAATTTTTTAAAACGAATCCGTCAGAAGCAATTGATTTAATATGTAAATTTTCGCTGGCCAAGAAAAACCGTCCCCAGTTTTTTGACCAGTTGAAAAAAAGCCTTTCTCTGGCCAATACGAATGTTTTATATAATGATCTTTCGGCGTGCAATAAATTGAACTTAGCTCACGAAACAGGTAAAATAGCTATGCCTGTGCTAGTCATCTGCGGGGCGGAAGATAAAATGATGCCGCCTGATTTTTCCCGCCAAATAACTGAAAATATAAGCGGGGCAAAACTGTGCCTGATAGAAGGCGCTGGTCATATGGTGATGATAGAAAGGCCAAAAGAGTTTAATGAAACTTTAAATAAGTTTGCCCTGTCCATTTCTAAGATCGTTTAAACGGGGATACATGAGGTGTTTTTATGTTTGTCTTAAGTAATTTCGTCGTCGCTTTGGCCAAGATCGTCGACATCGTCTTAACTCTTTACATGTGGATTATAATTTTTCGTGCCGTAATATCATGGGTGAACGCGGACCCTTATAATAAAATCGTAATCTTTTTGTATAGAGTTACGGAGCCGGTGCTTCGTCCGGTACGCCGCATACTTCCTTTACGTAATGTCGGAATTGATCTTTCCCCAATTATTGTTATTTTGGTGATTATCTTTTTGCAGTATTTCTTAGTGGAAACAATAATTCAGTTAGCCCGCAATTTATAACACCGGCAAGAAAGGCCTTTGTTTTTGGCGAGCATTATCCATGTAAAAGAATCAAAAAAAGGTTTAACTTTTGAAATTCAAGTTACCCCTCGTGCTTCCCACTCGGGGATAGCTGGCTCGCAAGAAGATGCGCTTAAGCTTAAGGTTGCTGCACCACCTGTGGAAGGCGCGGCAAATATTGCTTGCGTAAATCTTCTCGCCCAAGCTTTAAAGTTAAGAAAAAGTCAGCTGGAAATTTTGGCCGGAGCAAAATCACGGAAAAAAATAGTTTTAGTGAAAGATATAAGCAAGAAAGACCTGGAAGAGAAAATAAAGAATATCTTGCAGGGATAATCATTCTGCCGTATCGCGCAGCAAGCCTCGCCCTAATGAAAGAATCACCGGCAATAAGCTTAAAATGGTTTTTTACTTTCGGTCAGGAGAGAGACAAAAAATAATTAAAAACTGTTGACAAACATTCAAAGCTCGATTAACAAAACACACATGCGCTTGTCAGTGTTTTTTCGTAATTCAGAGAATCATTTTTCAGTTGTTATTTTCGAATGCTTTATTAATGTCGAATAAGTGTTTCAGTAAGGTAGCAATATTATTATATAAATTACACTATATTAACTAGATTTTTCCCATAATTAAGGACTTAACCGCGGGTCAAAAGTAAAGAAGGGAGAAGAAAAAGAGTATGTGGGTTTATATACAAAACTTACTCATTTACACTTTCATTTTAGGTTCAATTTATCTGCTTATTTCCTTAGGGTTTTCTATCATTTGCGGCGTTTTAAGAATTTTTCATCTCGGTTATGCTTATATATTCCCGGTAACTATCTACGTCACTTGGATGTTTTTTCAAGATCTGGGATGGAGCCTCATACCGGCGATTTTCGGCATGGTTGCGGTTCAATTTATTATCGCCTTTCTCATTTACAAAGGAATTATCAAAAAATACCTGGATAAAGAATTGGAGATGCTGGTGGGTCTTTTACTGATAACCGTCATAATTGAGCAGGCTATCAATTACCAATATCCCATGCAAACAGGTGTTTATTTACAAACAGAATTGATTAAGGGGACTACGCAAATCGGTTCGGTTATTGTTTCTACCCAGCTCCTTATCGGATCAATTATCGCGCTTCTTTTAACCGGACTTTTCGTTTTATTCTTTCTTAAAACAAGGACAGGCCTTGCTATAAGAGCCATTTCCCAGAGCATATACAGCTCCCAAATTGTCGGTATTAACGTGGAGAGCCTTTATATTTTCACGATGATGTTTGTCCTTGTGCCTGTTATGATCGGTACGCTTATTATTGCTCCGGTGTGGACAGTCGCTCCCGACATGGGTCAGATTTACATGTTTACCGCCATCCTTGTCGCCGTTCTGGGAGGGCTTGGTAATATGAAAGGTACCATCATGGCGAGCTTTCTCATCGGAGCGGTCCATGCAGTTATGTGCTTTATTGTGGGGGAACCGCGTTTTATGACACTTTCGGCTTTAGTACTGGTCATGATTGTTTTGATAGTGAGGCCACAGGGATTAACAAGGAGTGAGTCATTATGGTAGATATTGAATTAAAAAGAGATCGCGTTGTAATCAGACTTAAGGATAAGAAATGGGAATGGATGATTGAACCCAGATATTGGCGCAATTCCATCATCTGGGTTGCTTTTTTACTTATTTTTCCCGCCGTTGCCTATTTTATAAGCCCGGGGCTGATCAACACCATGATCTCGGCCAATCTTCTGGCTGCTATCGCCATGCCGATGTCGCTGATGACCCTGGGAACGGGCCGCGTTAATTTTGGCCCGAATTTTTTCGTCGGCGTGGGAGGTTATGCGGCCGCTCTGCTCAGCATCGCTTACGGCTGGGGGCCGCTGGCAACATTGTTGTTCGCAATATTAATTACTCTTTTTGCTGCGCTTATCTTCAGTCCCCTGGTGATTGTTGCTCGAGGACTCTACTACGTTTTGTTATCCCTGCTTTTACCTTTTGTTTTTTTAGAAGTTACCATTATCTATACTGATATCTTTAAGGGGGATACCGGACTCTTTGGAATTAAGCCTCTTCTGGATTTGGGGAATGCCAGAATCAATTTTATGATTATAGCATACATTTCCATCATCATCATGGTTTTGTACCTTTTGGTCATCAACAAGGTTATCAAGTCGCGCTATGGATTAATTATGGCTGCCATCAATGACGATGAAGAGGTGGCCCACGGTATTGGCGTAAATATAAACAAAGTTAAAATTCTTTCTTTTGTCTTTTCTGCCGGTATGATTGGGATTATCGGATGGTTTTACGCCCATTATTTTTCTTCATTTGCCGGACAAACTTATCTTACGTTTACATTCATGCTGAAAATATTTTTAGCTATGATGATCGGAGGCCGGACCCAAATATTTGGATGCGTTGTCGGCGGTTATTTCGTCGCCTTTTTAGAGATGATTCTGATCAGGACTATGGGGCCGATACAGCCGGTTGTATTCCCTATAATTCTTATTATCCTTCTTTTTGTGCTTCCGGAAGGGCTTTTTGGGATTTATCGCAAACGCCGTTATAGAGAATATTTTCCAACCATACATGTGCGGAGGTAAATTAATAAATGACGGAACTGCTGAAAGTTAGCAATATCACCAAGACTTTTGGAGGGATTGTTGCGGTAAATAATTTATCATTCGAGATTCACGCAGGTGAAACTGTCGGCTTTATCGGTCCCAACGGTGCGGGAAAATCAACCGTAGTCAATGTGCTCTCCGGATATCTTGACGCCGATTCAGGTGAGATCGAAATGAACGGGATAAATATCACCAATATGAAGCCTCATCAGCGAGCGCATATGGGACTTGCCCGAACGTACCAAATTCCCCGACCCTTCCCTGAATTGACGGCTCTGGCCAGCGTGGCTACCAGTGCCCTCTGCGGCAAGAAGCGTGTTAACCAGAGTTTTGAAGATGCTATGGTGGAGGCGACCCACTATCTTGAATTCGTCGGGCTCTTCAGCAAACGGGCTATTCTTGCCCGCGATTTGACTTTTTATGAGTTAAGAATGCTGGAGCTTGCCCGGTCTCTGGCCACAACGCCGAAGCTTCTCTTTATCGATGAGGTTATGGCCGGTCTCAATCCCGGCGAGGCCAATGACGCAATTCAACTCATTTCCCGGGCCAAAGAACAGTTTGGAATTACCATCTTCTGGATAGAGCATGTCATGGCGGTGCTAATGGAATCCGCTGATCGTATTATTGCTATTAATCACGGTGAAAAACTTGCCGAAGGAACCCCGGACGAAGTAGTGAATAACGATGCGGTAATTGAAGCCTATCTGGGGAGGGGGTGGAAGGCGTATGCTTGAAGTTGATAAACTTAATGTCTCGTATGGCGTTATCCCGGTGCTCCATGATGTGAGTTTCAATGTAAAAGAAAATGAAATTGTAACTATTCTCGGTTCCAATGGAACAGGTAAAAGCACTATATTAAATACCATCCAGGGATTTATGAAACATCCGACCGGAAGAGTAATCTTTCAGGATGAGCCCATTCTAAATTTACCGCCGCACAAAGTTGTGGACATGGGCATTGTTCAGGTGCCGGAGGGAAGCAAGGCCTTTCCTTACATGACGGTTAAGGAAAATCTTCTCTTGGGCGCTTATCGGAGCAATTCCTGGAAAAAAAGAAATGAAACATTATGCTATGTTTATAACTTATACCCGATTCTTAAGGAGCGGTCCAATCAAATGGCACGGTTACTCAGTGGTGGAGAGCAGCAAATGCTTAAAATCGGCAGAGGCCTTATGGCGAATCCCAAGCTTATAATGATAGATGAGCCATCCATAGGTCTTGCCCCTATTATCGTAGATGCAGTCTATGAAACCCTGGCAAAGCTCCGGGATGCGGGGCTCACTATCTTACTTACTGAGCAAAATGCTCTGCGCGCCCTGCAGTTAGCCAACAGGGGATATATTCTTCAAGACGGCAGAGTCGTCATTGAAGATACGGCCGTAAACCTGATAAAGAATAATTTGGTGAAGAAGGCATATTTAGGGAGATAAATCATGGAAGACTATTTTTCTTATACTGAAAAGCTATTCGATCCGGCTCACGCAGGCACTAAACCAGAAGCTCTAAAAGGCATTCGCGTGTTGGATTTCTCTCATGTAATCTTCGGTCCTATCGCTGCCAGGCTTCTTGCGGATTACGGGGCGGAAGTCATCAAATTGGAACTGCCTTTCTCCGGAGATCTCTGGAGGCCTGCAACTTACTGGGGCAAATATTGGAAACACTCCAATCCGATCTGGCACAATATAACCAAAAACAAATATTTTCTTTCCGTAAATTTAAGACTGGCCAAGTCTAAAGAATTGATTTACAAAATGGCTGAGACAGCCGATGTCGTTATTGAAAACTTTGCACCGGGTACTGCGGAAGCATGGAAGATAGGCTACTCTCAAATCAGCAAAATAAATCCCAAGATTATTTTTTTAAGCTGCTCTACATATGGTCAATATGGGCCGATGCGCTTTTTCCCGGGATGGGACCTTTTAGCCCAAGCGGCCAGCGGTGTCTTGAGTTTGAACGGATATCCCAACACCGATAAATTTTACAAACTTCCCGATTATCTGGGCGATTTTGTGCCGGGTAATATCGGTGCCTTATCGATCATGATGGCGCTTTATTACAGAAATAAGACAGGTAAGGGACAATATATTGATCTCGCTCAATCCGAAGCCTTGATGCGTCTTTTGTTTAATTATACCTACCATTCCGTCACCGGAGGAGAAATCGGCCGGACGGGAAATTCAGATCCCACTATGGTGCCGTCAGCAATTTTCAAAGCGGGCGATGAAAAATTCTTAGCTTTAGCCTGCGCCACTCATGACCAGTTTCAAGGTCTTTTGAGTGCAATGGGCAAAGAAGAATTGCTTAAGGATGAGCGCTTTAACAACAATATGGAGAGGCTAAAGCCGGAAAATGCGAAAGCTTTGAATAGCATCGTTACCGATTGGGTAAAGTCTAAAACCACCGAGGAAATCATTAATGTCGCTAACTCGAACTCTTTTCCTGCGGCAGAAGTTGCGGACGATTTCACGATTTGCAATGATGCCTGGCGGCGTAAAAGAGGTAGCGTGGTTCTTTTCAAAGATGATATGTACGGAGAATTAGTAATTGCCGGCCCCTCGGCACAGCTAAGCGGGACGCCATCGAGAACCAAATGGCTTGCCCGTCCTCTCGGTTATCATAATCGGATCGTGTTGAAGAAGTTTCTTGGCATGTCGGAAGAAGAGATCAAGTATCTGGAAAAGAAAAAGGTTATTGGCACCTTTGATGACAGGCCGGGTCTTAAACCGCCCGTATACTATAACATGAATGAAGATCCCATATGCAATTACGGAAAAGAGGTTTGTAAATGAGCCCGAAAGCACAAAAGGAAGAAATATACACTCGGCACGCGTCTTCCCGTCTTTCCGAACTGGGGAAGGCATTGGCCGAAATTATGAATCCCGAAGGAAAGGCAGAGGTGATGGACGATTTGCTGGTTCTGGATGCCAGCAATGCTAATTTTGCGGGAATTATTGCTGCCAGCTTTTTTGCCGAATTTGGCGCCGAAGTGATTAAGATCGAACCTCCCGAAGGAGATCCGGCCCGCCAGATGACGCCGTTTGGCGTCAATGTTAAAGGGGTGGGCATACCTTTTATGATGGAGGGGCGAAATAAACGCTATATGTCCTTGGATATTAAGAATAACGCTAAAGATCGCGAGGTTTTCAGTAAGCTGGCCCAAAAAGCTGCTGTTGTGATTGAGACGTTCCCCGCCGGAGATATGGATTCATGGGGGATAGGTTTCCGGCAGCTAAGTGCCAATAACAAGGGGCTGGTCTATATAGCAGTTACTCCCTACGGACAATATACAGATAAGGCGAAGGAGTTTGCGCGCATGCCTGATTCCGATATCACTTCCCAGGCGGGCTCGGGACTTCCCGCCGAGATGGGGGACGTACCGGAGATGGGGGAGCCATATAACTGGCCGTTACGTGCGGGAATGTGGGCAGGTTGGTATGTTTCCGGGCTTGGCGCCGCTCTTGCCGGTACAGTTGCTCTTATCCACCGGCAAAACACGGGGCAGGGTCAGATGGTGGATGTGGCGAGCATGGATGCCTACTCTTCCATGGTAGGGATTCCGGCCTCGATCGGCTGTACCTGGGGAAAGGCACGGCCACGAATCGGAGTATTGGATTTTATTTTGTATCCTTACGGTCATTGGAAGTGTAAAGATGGATTTGTTGCCATTGCTGCTCCCCGAGATCATGATTTTCGAGCGTTGCTTAAAATTCTTGGTCTGTGGGAGATCGAGGACGATTGGAGGTATTCATCGGATCGTATACCCGACATTTTAGAACAGGCGACACATCTTCATAAACTAATCGAAAAAGCAACCATGAAACACACGGCTGATGAATTGGTCAGAATGGCTTTACATTATAGCAAGAAATCGGCAAGGTCCAAATGGCGCGGTGGGGGAGTACCTATTGTTATGAAATTGATGACGCCGGAGACTGCTATGGAAAACAAACAATGGCATGTCCGCAAGGCGTTTCAGGAAGTTGAAGATAATAATTTGGGCAAATATACTATTAGCGCAAATTTCGTCAAGATGTCCGAATCTCCTCCTCGCGTGAAGTGGGTTTCCTGCGAGATCGGGAAGGATAATGACTACGTCAGGGATAAGTACCTCAAAGGAGTGTAAAATATTTAATACCTGTAAATGAAGATCCGTTCCGTGGGGACGGGTGAATTTTCTTAGGCTGGAAATATTTTTTTAAGGAGGAGGTGCCATGATGAAAAAAGATTTTAGGGTTGTTGGCGTCATCGTTTCCGTAGTGGTGATAGCCGTAATGGCGTTACTGCCATCAGTGTCATTTGCACAACCGAAAGGGGAGCCCATTGTTATTGGGTATGTTGGAAACGTTGCATCCCCTGGTACTAAACCATGTATGGATATCCAAAAAATGGCCGTTGATGAGATTAATGCGGCCGGCGGCATCCTGGGACGGCCGGTGAAGTATATTGTCCAAGATGGCAAGGGCGACACATCGCTATCCGTCGAAGCGGCAAGAAACTTGATAATCGAAGATAAAGCGACATTTGTTTCCGTGGAAGGCCGTACAGAGATTTCTCTGGCGGTGCAGGAAAACTCCGGTAACCTTTTCAAGGAATATCCCCATATTCTCGTTTTCAATGGTCCCATGGGCTCCGAATTAACAGCGCGGATTATAGATGAAGCTCCGAAATACGATTTTTGCTTCCGGGATTTTGATCCGGAACCTGCTCATTATGCCCAAACGAAATACATTATGGGACTCTGGAAAAAATACCTAGGGGTGAAAAAAATCGCTTTTCTTTGGGAAGACCTGGACTGGACGACCGAGTGGAGAAAAGGAATTGATTATATGAAACTGCCGACTTGGGAAAAAATGGCTCAGGATGTAGGGTTAAAAGTTGTTTATAGTAAAGCAGTTAAGCCGCGCGGGACTTTATACATACCCATTCTGCAGGAAATTGCCGATAAAAAAGCC
The DNA here is from genome assembly GCA_963753975.1 of uncultured delta proteobacterium. Lineage (GTDB taxonomy): Bacteria > Desulfobacterota > Syntrophia > Syntrophales > Smithellaceae > UBA4810. The sequence continues at coordinate 394,819 of CAVWEH010000005.1, read as the reverse complement.
GACCTGATCTTTTTTGTCAGCTCCTGGTTTACGGATACGGACGCCTTTGCCAAACAATGGGCTGATTCCGCAGCTAAAAATATCTATGTTTCTTTCTATGGAGGTGTTTCACAGACGCACGCATTTTGGCCCATGACCGGCGGCAAGGCGCTGGGGACTCTTTCTTCGTTCTTCGATTTGGATACTATTCCTCTGACATCCAAAACCATGCCTCTTATGGAAAAAGCAGCAAAGAGAAATATTCCCATGCAGCTTCATGTGCATATTGCCTATGCCGACATTTACCAATTCAAGGCAGCTATTGAGAAGGCAGGGGGAACAGACAATGTCCCAAAGCTGATCAAAGCTATGGAAAATGTGGACGACAGAGTATTCACTCGGGAAAATGAAATACGAAACCAAGAAAGTAAAACCGTTTTACCATTCCCGGATGAGGGTTGATCCGAATAATCCGTGGAAGACTTACCCGGGATACTTTTATCAGCCTCTTGTTCAGTTTCAAGAGAATGGCAAAATAGCATATCTTTGGCCGTCCTGTAAAGAAAATGAAAAAGCAATGAAGAAATTTCTCCATCCTCAAGAGGTTAAGACACCGGCGCAATTGCGGAAAATTCAGTATGGTAAATAAACACAAGTTAGCTATTTGAATTTTAAAAGGCGGTTCTGATATATCAGCGCCGCCTTTTTTTATTTAGCTTTACTTGTTTTAAGTAATGTTTCTTAGTTTCGAATCATATTAAAGTGTTTGAATAATTTTTTGTAATATTTTTCTTCCACAGAATTTACTGTCAGTGTATGATCAATTGAAAATTGCCCTACTTTTACAGAAATAGTAGATTGAATCACTATGGACCAGGAAAGTAATTCAGAAAATTCACATGTAGCCAAAGCCGCGGGAATTGTGGGAATATCCACAATGTTGAGCCGGGTATTCGGTCTCATCCGTGATATTGTTATTGCCGCTATTTTCGGTGCCGGTTGGATCTATGATGCTTTTTTAGTCGCTTTTCGTATTCCCAATCTTTTAAGAAGATTGCTTGGCGAAGGATCGCTTACCGTTTCTTTTATTCCCGTGTTTACCGAGTATCTCCAAACAAAATCAAATAAAGAAGCTCTGGAATTGGCCAATATAGCCTTTACCTTATTGTCTATAGTTTTAGTGATCATTTCCATACTTGGTGTTTTATTCTCACCGCTTATAGTTGCTTTGAATGCACCGGGTTTTATAAACACACCTGATCAATTCGCCCTGGCGGTTTTTTTGAACCGCTTGATGTTTCCCTACATTTTCTTTATGTCCCTGGCGGCTTTATGCATGGGCATTCTAAATTCTTTCCGGCATTTTGCCGCTCCCGCGCTGTCGCCTGTTATTTTAAACATCTCCATGATCGTAGCTGCATTGTGCTTCCGCAACTTTTTTGCGCAGCCCATTACGGCGCTGGCTATGGGTGTAATGATCGGTGGCTTGCTGCAATTGGCACTGCAGTGGCCATTCCTATTGAAATTTAAAGTAAAATTGAAATTCAAATTAGGTTGGCAACATCCCGGAATTAAACAAATCACCGCCTTGATGCTGCCGGCTATTTTAGCTGCTGCGGTAAACACAATCAATGTGCTCGTGGGAACAGTTCTTGCCTCATTTTTATCCAAAGGCAGTGTTTCCTATCTCTACTACGCCGACCGGATTATGGAGTTGCCCTTGGGGATTTTTGCCGTAGCCATTGGAACAGCTACTCTGCCCAGTTTCTCCAGGCATGTTGCCAACGAAAATCTAGCGGAATTAAAATCAAGCTTATCTTTTTCCCTGCGGTTGATACTTTTCGTGACAATTCCCGCCACGGTTGCGTTAATGGTTCTGCACTTACCGATTATTTCCGTTTTGTTTCAACGGGGCGCCTTTGATGAAAAAGCAGCGGTTTTAACCTCTCAAGCATTGTTTTGTTATACCTTGGGTTTATGGGCGTTTTCCGTTGTCCGCGTAATCATCTCCATTTTTTTCTCATTGCAGGACTCTAAATGGCCGATGAAGGCCGCTATAATCACATTTATAGTCAACTTAGTAGCCAGCCTGGCTTTAATGTACCCTTTAGCGCATAATGGTCTGGCTCTGGCCAATTCGCTGGCGGCAACGGTTAATGTTATAATTCTATCTGTTGTTTTGAAGAAAAGAATCGGGACATTTTTAGACCGTGTCTTTTATTCATCCATCGTCAAAATAATCATTTCCTCATTGGTAATGCTGGCAGTATTAATACTGATTGATTTTTTCCTGCCCTGGAATACGGGGGCGCATTTTAAAGAGCGGCTGCTTTACCTTATCGTTTCGATTGCCGTGGGCGGGTCTGCATTTTTTATCTGCTCATATCTTTTAAAAAGCCCGGAGATTTACGGCATCATCAGAGAGTTGAAGAAAAGGTTTACCCGTCAATAGTATTGATTTAGTGGACAAAATTATTGACTTCATAAGCTCAAAGTGATAGTGGTCTTCGTCTTTTGGACGAGCGTCACCGCTTTTATTTGTAGGGAATATTATGTTGGATATTAAGTGCTTAAGGCAAAACATCGAGTTCGTGAGTCAGAAGATGAAGGAGAGAGGCCAGTCAATTGATTTTGGCCGCTTCTTACGTCTGGACACAAAAAGAAGGGATATTTTACTGGCAGTAGAAACACTGCGCAACGAGCGCAATGACGCTTCCAAAAAAATCGGCGAACTCAAGAAAAAGAAAGCCGATGCGTCAGCATTGATTGCCAAGATGAGTGAAGTTTCGGCTAAAATCAAAGAGCTTGATGAGAACTTAAAAATTACCGAAGAAGAACTTAATAACTTTGTGTTGATCATTCCCAATATTCAACATGAATCAGTGCCCATCGGTGGGGGCCCGGACGATAATCCCATCCTGCGCAGTTGGGGGAAAAAGCCGTCTTTTGCTTTTGAGCCGAAAGCTCACTGGGATATCGGGGAGAGCTTGAATATTCTTGATTTTGCCCGCGGCGCAAAAATAGCCGGAGCGCGTTTCACATTATATCGAGGATTAGCCGCCACGCTGGAGCGGGCATTGATCAACTTCATGCTCGATTTGCATACAGGCGAACACAGTTATACCGAAGTGCTGACGCCATTCATGGTTAACCGGGAAAGTATGACCGGCACCGGCCAATTGCCGAAATTTGCCGAAGATCTTTTTAAGATTGAAGGAATGGATTATTTTTTGATTCCGACTGCCGAAGTTCCCGTGACAAACATTTTCCGCGATGAAATATTGGAGGAAAACAAACTACCGATTTATTATGTAGCCTATTCCCCATGCTTTCGGTCGGAAGCGGGCTCTTACGGCAAGGATACGCGGGGCTTGATTCGCCAGCATCAGTTTAACAAGGTGGAAATGGTCAAGTTCACTAAGCCCGAAACATCTTATGATGAACTGGAAAAATTAACCGCCAATGCGGAAGAAGTGCTCAAGAGGTTGGGTATCCATCATCGTACGGTAACTCTTTGCACTGCAGATTTGGGGTTTTCTTCCGCTAAGACTTACGATGTAGAAGCCTGGATGCCGGGGCAAAATGTGTATCGTGAAATTTCATCCTGCAGTAACTTTGAAGATTTTCAGGCGCGCCGGGCCTCAATCCGTTTTCGCCGGGAAAAAAGCGGTAAGGTGGAATTTGTTCACACGTTAAATGGTTCTGGTCTGGCCGTAGGTAGAACTGTGGTGGCCATTTTGGAGAATTATCAACAGGCTGACGGTTCTGTTTTGATTCCGCAAGCGCTGCAGTCTTATATGAAGGGTGCTAACAGAATCGCACCATAACAATAATATATATAAGTAGATACAAAAAAACTATTTTGCATGGAGGGATGGCCGAGAGGTCGAAGGCGGCGGTCTTGAAAACCGTTGACCGAAAGGTTCGCGGGTTCGAATCCTGCTCCCTCCGCCAGTAAATTGTAAAATGCGTCACAGCTTCAACTGACGCCTTATTTTTAAATATCGGCTGAATAAAAAGCGGAGAGATGGCTGAGTGGCCGAAAGCGATCGCCTGCTAAGCGATTGTACGCCCGTAAAAGGTGTACCGCGGGTTCAAATCCCGCTCTCTCCGCCAGTTTAATTTAATTCTATTTCCCGCGGCAGAGATTGCCGGAGCGGTAGTCATGTGTTATATGACTGCCGGAAAAATTTATAATATATCTCGCGCCCATGGCTCAGCTGGATAGAGCGCCAGACTACGAATCTGGATGTCGGAGGTTCGAATCCTCCTGGGCGCGCCAGGAAACAATAGAGAGGGCTTCGTGAAGCGCTCTTTCTTTTCATAGGTTTAAGTTATCGCTTTTCCATTATTGCGGAAACACGAAGATGATTTGGAAAGGCCGGGCATTTCCGAGGGGAAGACGAAGCGAACGGCTCTTTCATAGAGCAGATAATCCCACGCCCAATTGATAAGCACCATCATCCGGTTGCGAAACCCGATAAGGTTGAAAAGATGAATAACGAGCCAGAGAAGCCAAGCGAAAAACCCGGTGTAAGTTCTTCTACTAATGGCCACTCCGGCCGATTTGCGGCCAATGGTGATCATTGAGCCGCGGTCGCGGTAACGAAAAGGCTGAGGAGTTTGTCCGGCGATTTGCCGTAGAATATTTTGCGCGGCGCTAACTCCGGATTGGATAGCCACCTGTGCAACCATCGGTAAAATTTGACTATTTTCCTTGATGGAAGCCAAGTCACCAATTACGTAAATTTCCGGGTGCTCCGGCACCTGCAAAGTATCCCGAACGGGGACCCGTCCGTCACGTCCTGTGGAAACACAAGATAGTTCAGCCAGAGGTTCTCCTCTCACACCTGCGGTCCAGACGACTGTTTGGGCCGCAATATTATTCTGACCGTTCAGAAGAACCGTGTCCGGTGTTACTTCCCTGACCTTTGCTTCCAAGTGCACCTCAACACCCATCTTCTGGAGCTTCTCCAATGTATAGGTGCGCACGGATAGAGGCATATTAGCGACCAATCCGTCTGCCGCCTCTAGAAGAATAATCCGGACGGATTGAAAATTGACTCCCCGGTAGTCTTTAACCAGAGGGCCGTGAATTAGTTCGGAAAGCGCTCCGGCGTATTCCACTCCCGTGGCTCCGCCGCCGACAATGACAAATGTAAGCAGGCTTTCGCGTTGGGCCTTGTCTTCCTCCCGCGTGGCAGCCTCAAAACAGCAAATTATATGATTTTTTAAGGCAACGGCTTCTTCCAGTGTCTTTAGACAAAAAGCATTTTCTGCCACTCCCGGCAGATTGAAAGAGTAGCTGATGCTTCCTGTCGCCAAAATCAGATAATCGTAAGAAATGGACTCTCCATCGGTAATGATTAAGCGATTTTGCAAATCAATACGACGGGCGTAAGCTAAAATAAAATCTATATTGGAATGTTTCCAGAAGATACTGCGGACGGGATAGGCAATATCCTCCGCCTCCAATTCGGCGGCGGCTACCTGATACAGAAGGGCAAGAAAAGTGTGATAGTTGTTTCTATCGATAACAAGGACATCAACGTTTCCCTGCGCCAGAGTGCGGGCTGCCCATAATCCGCCGAATCCAGCACCGATAACAACGACTCTTGGCTTTCCACTTTTGTTCGCTTCTTTCAAAAATCTATCCTCCGGATACAGTTAGATAAACGCAATAACAGATCCTCACAGAAAACGATTCTGTAAAGGCTATTTTTCGGATCGATTTTAGAGGCAGGGAAATTAACGAAATGAAGGAGACAAAGCGTTTCGCTAATTTATGGATTCAATCCCCGTCTTTTTAACTCTAGCCGGACATCGATTCGGCGTGCCCTTAAGTCTTCGGCTGTGTATCCGGTGCCCCCGGTAGCGACGCCGACACCGCTGCCAACTCCGCCTCCAAAACTGCCGAATCCGATACCGACTTGTGGTCCCGATTGTTTCTCCTGGCTTTCGATTTCATCGTTCAGGCGATAAAAGTAGCGAAGGAGATCCTCATTCCCCATTTTCTTAAAATCCTCAGCCAGCAATTCTTTCGACCTATCCGCACATCCCACAATTAAAAATACAGCCGCGATAATAAGAAATGCTAAAAAAATATTTTGTTTAATCTTCATCCCCCATTCTCCTATTTTTTAATTGCCGTTTTTTCTAGCAACATCTACAGTAATTTTGTCGTGAAAAATTCAATTCCTTGGGTAAAGATACTTATTTTTTCTACTGCCTAATTATTCGACTTTAATAAAATAATCTCGATTATTATATGTGTTATTTTTGATTTGTCCACAGAGATTTTCCGGATTTTTTGTCCACGAAAGAATTGAAAAAAATCATAAAAAACCCCCTTAAGGCCTTGGTCTTAAGGGGGGGTATATATTAGCAGATCATGATTTAATGTTAGTATTGAAGGCTAAACATCTTTTCTTTTTTTCCAGGCTTCCTGATAGAGCCTCATTACACTGAGGAAAATAGCGAGGAAGAAGAGACCCAGCATGAAGTTAGGCGCAGTGCCGAAAATACCGTCCAGTAAATGTCCAATGTAGAGGAACAGGAAAGAAGCAATCACCATCGCGAATCCCCAGGCCGAAAGCATCAAAATCGAACCGAAACCCATGTATTGCTCCCATTGTGTTTTGTGCGCTGCCTGCATTATCCGTTCCTCCTTCCCTGGCCGGGCTACCTTCATTGAGTAGCCCGATACCGATACTTTTTTCCTCTTAGCTGACGATGGTCTTCACTGCTTCGATCACCGGATTGGTGAACAGCGCCATCAAGATGGTATAAAGAGCGAAGACACCGACTGCTTCCGTAGTATACATCTTGTCATATTTGCGTTTTAAAGAAACCACAATCAAACCGCCGACGATTAAGCAGCCCAGCTGGAAATAGGGGAAAGCACCCGTTTCACCTGCCGCGTATTCGGCAAAAGAGAAAGTTGCGGTTAAAAGGACAACCACTGCCGCTACCATCATTGTTCCTAATGTCTTTTTCATGATCTGTTACCTCCCTTTGAGTTTAATTGCCTTTATATTAATGGAAGGATCATGCCAAAATATCAATAATTCCTCTCAATAATTGTAAATAGATGATAATACATGCCAATTATCAATTGTTTCTCCTAGCTGTCTTGCAGTAATCTTCGCCTTTCCCCACTTTCTTTCAATGAAATATTAAAAACCGTTGAACGAAATGTGAAACATATTGCAGACGGCACAGCTCAATTTAGCATTGACAAAATTGCGGTGAAAGCGTTAATTAGCATTAAATATTTTGAATTCGGCAGCGAGCGCAGGCCCCGTGGCTTGCCACGGGGTTAGCGAGCGAATATTGAATCTATTTTTCCTTAAGAATCGGAGATTCTCAGCGGGTTGCCGCAGAGAACTTCAATATTTGTCTTTAAAAAATATCTTTTCCACTTAACCCTCAAATTGATGTTTATGCAAAGCGAACAGGATTGGTCAAAGCTTTACAAGATATCGTCCGAAAAAAAGAACTCGATCCTTATTATTTATCTCGCAGGAGACTTCGGGCTAAAAAATTTAAAGGCCTTTACTGAAGAAATCAAGCAACTGATCTATACGCAAAAACCCCAAGAAATCAGCATAGACTTTTCCGGCATATCGTATTTGGATAGTGCCGCGGCTTTAGGCATTATTCAAATCCAAAAGGATACGGCCGTTGTCCATATTAATTGCTCTTTGATTAATTTGAATAAAGAAGCAAAAGGAATTTTCAGCGTTATTCATGAACAGGCCCTGACTAAAACTCCTTTTAAAGCTAAAACGCGACAAGACCTCTTTTTGATCCAGGTCGGAGAATCATTTTTGCATTTTGTCCGTGATATTGAGAACGTTGTAACGTTTGTCGGTGAACTATTATTCGACATTTTTTATACTATTATTCATCCGCAGTCCTTGAGAATCAAAGATGTTCTTTTTTACATGAAACGCGCCGGAGTAGATGGTTTGCCGATTGTCGGACTAATCAGCGTGTTGATCGGGCTTATTATTGCCTTTATGTCCTTTTTACAGCTAAAACAAGTCGGCGCCAATATTTATGTTCCTTCCCTTGTTAGTTTTGCAATGGTCAAGGAACTTGGCCCTATTATGACGGCCATCTTGGTTGCCGGCCGCTCCGGATCGGCCTTTGCCGCGGAAATCGGCACCATGGTGGTCAACGAAGAAGTTGATGCTCTAAACACTATGGGCTTTGATGCCGTTCGCTTGTTGACTATACCCAAGGTTTTTGCGATGGTAATAGTAGTTCCCATTTTAACAATCTATGCTGATTTTTTCGGTGTTTTCGGCGGTTTGATTGTCGGTGTAACCGGCCTGGATCTCACAGCAAATACGTATCTCACGCAATCCATAAAAACCATTAAAGTGTTTGATATAGTAACCAGTCTGGTTAAAGCCGCTGTTTTTGCCGGACTTATCGCCGGGATTGGCTGTCAAAGAGGATTTCAGGTTCGCGCCGGGGCACAGGACGTGGGGAAATTTACCACTTCCGCGGTCGTTTCCGCAATTTTTCTTATCGTTGTGGCGGATTCAATTTTCGCGGTTACATTATATTACATAAAATGAAGGAATAATTTTTGCAGTCGCCGGACAATAAACCAATACTCGTTGTGGAAAATCTAGCCGCCCGCTTTGGCAGTAATATTGTATTTGAAGGAGTAAGTTTTCAAGTAAAAAAGGGCGAAATATTGGTTGTTGTCGGTGAAAGCGGTTGCGGCAAATCGACACTTTTAAGAATTATGATTGGACTGCAAAAGCCTTCCTCAGGCAGAGTTATGTTTCGCGGCAAAGATATTATTTCCGCGAGTGAAGATGAGTTAAACGAATACCGGCAAAATATCGGGGTTCTTTTTCAATCCAGCGCTTTATTCAGTTCGATGAGATTGAGTGACAACATCGCCCTGCCTCTGCAGGAATATACCGACCTTGATTCCGCGACGATAAATATGATTATCAAAATGAAATTAGGTATGGTCAATCTGGCCGGGTATGAAAATCATTTTCCATCAGAGTTATCCGGCGGAATGAAAAAAAGAGCAGGCATAGCCCGGGCTATGGCTCTTGATCCTATCGTGCTTTTTTTTGATGAACTGTCCGCCGGGCTTGATCCTGTCACGGCAGTTGAATTGGATGACTTAATTATTAAGACTAATGAAGCGCTGGGAACGACAATGGTTATTGTTACCCATGAATTAGAATCTATTTGCAAAATCGCCCATAGAGTAGTAATGTTGGATAAAACAGCAAAAGGAATTATTGCCGAAGGTAAACCGCTGGACTTGAAGGAAAAAGCTACGGATCCGAGGGTACGCAGCTTTTTTTTAAGGCAACTGCCTGAGGTTGATTCCCGGAGTGCAGCATATGGCAAGTAGAACTTCCAAATTTTTGATCGGTCTTTTTGTAATTATCGGTACGCTGATTGCCGTAGTTATCATTATCTGGGTAGGCGCAGCCGACTTTTTTATGAAAGGCTCCACATACGTTACATATTTTGACGAATCGGTTCAAGGGCTGCAGGCGGATTCCGCAGTCAAATATCGCGGTGTGGAAGTTGGCAAGGTCAAAGGCATTAATGTCGCGCCGGATGACCGATTGATTGAAGTAGTTATGAAAGTCAATTTGGCGAAAGACCTGCAAAGCCGTACGGTGACTCAATTGAGGACAGCAGGCATTACCGGAATTGTTTTCATTGAATTAGATCAAGTTAAACCGGGTGAAAAATCCAGCTCTCCCGCTCTTACTTTTGAACCTGACTATCCTGTCATTCCTTCGCGTCGTTCCGAAATCAGCCAATTTTTAGCGGATACGAACGAGATAATGCAACACCTAAAAGCAGTTGACTTCGGTGGACTATCTGAGCAGTTAAAGAACACTACCAAGGCAGTAGAAACTTTTTTAGGGGGGAAGCATACTGATAATATTATGGCCAATCTGGAATCCACAACAGCGAACATAGATAAATCTATGGAAAATCTTCGTGTAACCATGGAAAACCTGCAAGCATTTTCAGAAAGCATAAATGATAATCCATCGGAATTGTTTTTTAAACGGCCAGCGCCGCCTAAAAAAATTATGGAATGATTATTACGGAAAACAAAATGGGAAAATATCTGGCACCGAAGAAAATCTACAGTCTAATAATTATTTGTTTCATTTTTTTCTTTCTCTTAATTCAAGCATGCTCAATTGGCGGAAAGCCCGACTATGAAATTGAATATTATATCTTGGATTATCAGGCTCCGACCTCGGAAAAACAAACTCAACTTGATAAAACAATAAAGCTTAACCGTTTCACCATTGCTTCCGCCTATAATACTCAAAATATGATTTTTCGGACCGATAAATATTCTCTCGATTTTTTTAATTACAATCGCTGGGCAGTGAATCCTGCTGACATGGTAGCAGACAATTTATTACGAGATATGCAGGCAAGCGGGCTTTTTCATGCAGTATTTTCCCGCTATACCGTGGAAGCCGCCGATTTTATTCTCGAGGGCGGTATTGGAGAATTTTTCTTGCGTATAGAAAAAAACAGCAAGATTGCCGTCATCAGTTTGGAGATAACATTGAAAAATTCTAACCAGGTGGAAGCGAATAAGCGTATAATTTTTCAAAAAAAATACCACTGGGAAGAGTTATTGACCGAACAAACACCCCGCGGCTACTGCCAGGCAATGAGCCAAGCATTGAAGATTATTTCCCAACAAATTATCGTCGATGTTTATCAGGCAATCAAAGAATCTTCTTAGTTTTCCAGTAAAATTATTATGAAAGAAATCAATGTTCGGACGAATTCGCGGACAGAGATGATCGATATAACTTCTTTAGTCCGAGCGGCAGTCGAAGAGAGAAAAGTCAAAAGCGGCATTTGTGTCGTTTTGACAATGCACATTCAGTTTCATCAAATGTAATACCCTTCAAGCTTAAAGGCGAGATCGCCGCCAATAGACACAGCACAAAAAAAGTCTCACAAGAAGATGGCAAATAAAGCCATCTCGTGAGGCTTTTTCTATTAATAAGGCTTCAAGGAGTAAAGTATTTTTCAATAAAGTCAGTGGGAGGCGTGGAGGAAATTGTTAACTATAAATGAGTAGGGTTTCGACGGTTATTGGTTATGAACGTCGTAAAAATGAACCTAGAAACATGCGTCAATGGAACAAAGATGATGAAACGAAAAAGAACAGAGCGGCCGAGCAATAATAATATAAATGTAATTTATTTATTTACCCCTGATTATACCTTTTCAAAGAAATTAGACTTCATTACATTGCTTTAATCTCAATTATAGTCAGCGAATAAATTTTCAAATGATAATATCAGCAAAACAATTAAGTATTTAATTGGCTTAGACTGAACATTTGTAGATGTAGTCAGCAAGTGCTTCTTCCTATAAGCCTCGTTTTTCAAAATTTTAAATATATGCTACATTACAAATAGTAATTGTTATATAATTAAAAACGTTTTATCATTTTTAAGACAGTCGGCATAAGAGGTGTAATATGACAAAAAAAATAAAAGTGCTGGTCATTGATGATGAAATTGATTTTTGTTATTTCGTCAAAAACAATCTCATGCATGACGGACTTTTTGATGTGACTATCGCGACAAACGGCAAAGATGGCATAGAACTGGCCGAAAGTGAACCGCCGGATATAATCCTGCTTGATCTGCTCATGCCAGATATGCCTGGTGAGGATGTCGCGGCTGTTTTAAAAGATAATTCCTCTACAGCAAACATCCCAATTCTATTTATCACTGCGCTCGCCACAAGTGATGATGTTGTTGACGGGAAAGAGAATAAAATCGGGAATAACTATATCCTGCCAAAGCCAGTACGCACAAAAAAACTGATAGAGACCATCCTTAAAATCTTGGGCAAACAGACTGTAAGAAACATTGCTGAACCCGTACGGGTAGACCAAGTTTTGCCGAAGGGGCAGGCTGTATCATTGGTAAGCAGGTGGAAAAGGATTGGGCAAAATTATTGGGATCGAGTCAATCCTCCCGTTAAAATCATTATAGTTCTTATTGCCTTAGCAAGTGGTGTCTGGCAATTATATCCCAAATTTTCCCAACATCCTGCTGATGTCACTTCTAACGAAAAGGTCACCATTTCTATGCCTGAAAAGCTTTCGGCCGCCATGCCGTACTGCCCAAGCGGCTACAAACTGGAGGTTGATGGAACCAAGTGCGTTAAGAATTTGACCCCCGACTGCCCGAGCAGATATACCTTGGCCTCCGGGGCGTGCCAAGCGACGGAGACGGCACCGCTTAATTGTCCGGCGGGCACGACCTCCTCTGCCGTCATGGGACAGACAAAGTGCGTGCGTTATAGCGAACCAATCATTAGCTGTCCCAGCGGTTACACGTATAACAGAGTCCCCAAAAGTGTGAGATTACAGTGTGTGTCTTTAGCCGAACCGCCAATTAGCTGTCCCAGCGGTTACGCGTACTACGCAGACGCCGCGAAATGCCGACAATTGCAGACTCCGAATTGCCCTTCGGGATTCCACTGGAACGCCCTAAACAAAAACTGCGTGCGGGCGATGGAGAAGTATCCGGCGAGTTGCCCGCTAGGCATGAGCTACGATGCCATGCTGGGAAAGTGCGTGTCTTTAGCCGAACTAACCGTTAGCTGTCCCATCGGTTACACGTATAACGCAGCCACCAAAAAGTGCGTGTCTTTAACCGAACCACCAATTAGCTGTCCCAGCGATTACACGTACTACGCAGACGCCGTGAAATGCCGACAACTGCAGACTCCGAATTGCCCTTCGGGATTTCACTGGAACACCCCAAACAAATATTGCGTGACCGTCAAAATGGCCACTCCTAGCTGCCCACCCGGATCAAACTACGACGCTGGTAAAGCAGTTTGCGAGGAATCCGCTACGCCTTATTGCGCCGCGGGCTACACTCTGAAACTCGGGCAGTGCACCAAGAGTACCGGTACTGTGAAGTAGGCGGTCGTTAAGACGTCACTCAGGTCAGTTCGCCTCTGCAGGTAAAGAGGTACCCCCTTCCTTAAGGGTCGTACCCCTGCCGCTATTAACCCCGGATAAAGCTGGAACATATGGCGTTAATTAGTAAAAACCTCTCTATAATTTTATACAGCATGCTTCTTTTATATTTTCTAAAAATAATAACTGCGGAAATTTTTGCTTCGCAAAAAGTCTCCGCCCTGCCTACTTAAAAACAATCTTTATAAAAGAATTAAAAAACCCTTTATGGAAGGCCAAGCCAGAATGTGTTTATAGAAAGGCAAATCCGAAATGCTTTATCAGAGTAAATCAATAATGCCGCCAGCCGTGCTGGCAGCCAATAACTACTTAATTGACATACAAACCTGATGGCCTTATGGTTTAGTTAAACATTGTTAGCTCTTAGGAGTAGACTATGATTTTTTCACAAGATGATTTTAATAAGTATGTTTCAGAGACATATCCTGACGTAACTGACAGTTTAATATCAGATGAGCGTATAATTGAACACTGCCCATATTGCAAGGCTAGAATGGGATTGAATGTGATACGCCGTGAATATATTTATTACTTTTATCAACGATCAAGTGCATTTAATGCCAAGGCAGAAAAAATTCCCGACAGTGATTATCCCTACATTTGTGTCTTCTTCTGCCCAGATTGCCGAGCCGAACGACGATGGTTCTTGTATCAATTTAATCTTCGGACATATCGCATAATGTCTATCCCAGGTGACTCTGGTGCTGAAATTGATGAACTTCCAAAAGAACCACCTGATCTCCGGAAAGCATACAGCGAAGCTATGCGTGCCTTAGATGCTAATTGTCCGATGGCAGCAGCAGCAATGATTCGTCGCGCTTTACAAGTCATAACACGCGATATTCTTGGTGCACCACGAGGAAATCTGGGGGCAGAACTGAAGTGGCTCCGAGGTAACCCTAACAAACTCAACGTGACTCTCTCTAAAGACTTTCATGATAATGCCTACATCATCAAAGAGGCAGCAAATCAAGCAGCACATCCTGACGAAGATCCAGATCTGCTTCTCTTCACTGAGGATGATGCAAAAGATTTGAATACAATATTCCTTGACCTCGTAACTGACCTGTTTGTGATTCCCGAAGTGACACAGCGTGCAAAAGAAGACATGGCTAAGCGTAGAAAAATAAAAAGTGGACAAAACACTCCATCGAACAAGGCATAATACCGCGCTGGCGAAAGTAAGTTTTTTGACAATAAATATATGCAGGAAATCCATCTTCAAACAAATTCACGAATAGAGATGATAGATATTACAGCTTCAGTCCAAGCTGTAATTGATAAGGAAAAAATCTCCAACGGATTTTGCATTGTTTTTACGCCGCACACTACAGCTGCAGTCACCATTAATGAAAATGCCGACCCTGATGTGCCCATCGATATAATCTCTGCTTTAGAAAGGGCTTTCCCTCAAACTGCCGATTACCGGCATGCTGAGGGAAATTCACCGGCGCATGCCAAATCGTCACTGGTCGGCGCTTCAGAATTAGTCTTGATTGAAGACGGACGGGTTATTTTAGGAACCTGGCAAGCAATATTTTTTTGCGAATTTGACGGCCCCCGATCAAGAAAAATCTTTCTCTCGATTATTTCCAGTGATTAGATTATTCACTTGAGTAGAAAATTTTATTCGTGAAACTCCAATTCCGAAAGCGAAACCCGACGGATGCTGGGTGAGGCGTATCGGAATTGGTAAGTTGAACAATCCCGCCGTAAGCGGAGGGTTTCATTAATACCCGTGATTCGTGAAACTCCAATTCTAATGAAACTCAGATATTACAAGCACAGGGTAGTAATATCTGTTAGTGGAATTGGTTCTGTATAAGTACCCCGGAGTGAGCTTTCGAAGAGGGTTCTCAAAACTTGCTTTGTTGGTCGTACCCGCGATTACCGTTTCACTTTTTAACCGCATTTTTAAATATTTTTATCATTTGTTCATGGATCAAGCCGTTGGAGACAAGAATATTCGGCGATGATATATCCCAGTTGCCTCCCCAAAGCTCTGAGACTACACCGCCTGCTTCTTCCACCAAGAGCAAGCCCGCAGCCATATCCCAGGGCATGAGCTTTAACTCCCAAAAGCCATCAAAACGTCCCGCCGCAACATAAGCGATATCCAGGGCGGCGGCTCCGGCCCGCCGTATCGCTTGCGCCTCTTTAGCCATCGAGTTAAAATAGTTGAGATTGTTTTCCTTGCTGTTGCGGATATCATAGGGAAAGCCGGTAGCCAAAAGACTTCGCGAAATATCGCGTGTCGGTGATACGGACAGTTTTTTGCCATTTAAATCAGCACCCTCATCTCGAACAGCGATAAACATTTCCTCCCTCATCGGATCATAAATTACTCCCAGAATAATAATCCCATCTTTTTCCAGAGCAATAGAAACACAAAAAACAGGATACCCATGAGCATAATTTGTTGTTCCGTCCAAGGGATCGATTATCCAGCGCATTTTTCCGGCGCCGATGACAGCCGGCGATTCTTCCGCTAAAATTCCATGGTCGGGGAAGTTACGATTAATCGCGGTAATGATTAAATCTTCAGAAAATTTATCTGCTTCAGTAACCAGATTAATCTCACCTTTGTAATGAATTTCATGTTTTTGGCTGAACTTTTCTTTTAGGAGTGCCCCAGCCCTTCGCGCAATCTCTTCAGCAAAATTCTTCCATTGCCGCATAGTATTAAAGCCCTCCTGTATTTAACGCAAGATATTCGTAGTAAAATTTACAAAAAAAATAAAGTAATAATATACAAACTGTTTATCCTTTTAAAAGATTGCACTGTAGTAAAATTAATGATAGTTAATGCATAAACATACTTATTTGTGATTTCTATGGCTACAGAAGACTCCAAGAACAATTTTCAAGGCTTAAAAGCTAAAAGAGAAGCTCTGGGTCTTTCTCTTAAAGATGTATTCAGGCGCACGCGCGTAAACGTTGCCTATTTAGAGGCTATTGAAAATGGCAATTTTCATCTGCTGCCGGAATCCATCTACACAAAGAATTTTATCAAAAGTTACACCCGTGTTTTGGATATTGACGGCAAACTAATTCTTGCCAGCTACGAAGATTATCTCAATTCTCTAAATATTCTGGAAAATCTGCCGCCTGAAGATGTTCGGGACAAAGTTTCTTTCTTGGCAAGAATTGCTCACTGGGGTCCTTTTTGGGGAATTGTATCAATTTTAATAGTTATTGCTTCTGTAATGTGGTTGATTTCAATGCAATATCGGCCTGTAACGGATATTATGAATGGCTCAGCTGAAAAAATTTCCACTTCTGTCGAAAATAAGGAACAAGTACTAAACACACCAGTTAACACGTCAGCTTCCATAAACGAGCAAACGACAGCCAACTTAAATCCTGCCGTAAAGGATCCTGATCAACAAGCGCAAATTGTATCCCCCGGTGACAATATTACTGCCAAACCTTCGGTGGAAGATGAGCCGGCGGCAACTAATGAAGAAGTGAGCCGTTTGATTATTAAAGCAACTGAAGAAACGTGGATAAGGGTTAAAGCCGATCAAAATCTTGTATCCCAGGTTTTCTTAAAGCCCGGAGAAAAAATCGAATACAAAGCGGCACGTTTTGATATTGATATTGGCAATGCCGGCGGAGTCAAAATAAAATTTAGGGGAAAGGAAATAGAAAACCTGGGGGAATCAGGACAGGTAATCCGCTTGCGGTTGCCGTAATTTTGAAAAAATAAAAAAGATGAGGTAAAATTATGTTTGGAATAGGAATGCCGGAATTACTGATAATATTGGTAATTATCTTGATTATTTTCGGTGTCGGAAAACTGCCGGAAATCGGTTCAGCGTTAGGCAAAGGGATTAGAAACTTCAAGAAGTCAGTAAACGAAAATAACGAAATAGCTGATAAAGAAATAAAAAAGAAAGAAGAAAAAAAATAAGATCTAAAGGGAAAGACGTCAGAGTATCAATTATTGTCGCTTATTAAAGTAGGCCGCACTCCTTCTATTTATGCTTTAAGGTGGCGATTCTTTTGATAAAACATCATTTTCAAGAGGTAATTTTTATTAATCTTTTAGTCAAATATTAAAAAACCGGCAATGTACTCTGCCCTTCAAAAGGGAACATCGTCTGTCGGAGTTCCAGCATTATTAGAACTTGCAGATGAAGCCTCAGAAGATGAGCCATCAGCTTTGCTCGGAGCTTTGGAATCAAGCATCTGCATATTGGAAGCTATAATTTCCGTTGTAAAGCGTTTAACACCATCCTTATCTTCCCAGGAGCGCGTTTGAATTCGCCCTTCCACAAATATCAATTTTCCTTTAACCAGATAATTACCGCAAATTTCAGCTAATTTTCCAAAAGTAACTATTCTATGCCACTCCGTTTTCTGAACTTTTTCTCCGCCCTTATCTTTCCATTGTTCGTCGGTGGCTAAATTGAAATTAGTGACCATTGTGCCGTCCGGTGTATAACGGACTTCCGGATCTTTACCCAGTCTGCCGATTAATATTGCCTTGTTTACCATTTTTACCTCCCTATTGTTAAGTCTCATTTATAATACATAACATTGCCGCTTGTAGCAAACTAATTTTGTGTTGCCCATTCGTTTTAAAATTATCTTTAACATACAGCTATTATACAATCCTGCTTGACTATTTGGCGAAATAAATATAATCATACAAACTTTGTAAAACACGGCGAAATTATGGAAGATAATGAACTTTTACATGTCCGTCTGGAGAAAATGGCTGCCCTAAGAACAGCGGGGGTCGAGCTGTATCCTAATGATATAAAACCCCAAAATACTACGGCAGAGATTATCGCTCAATTTGGAAATTCTAATAAAGATGAGCTTTCTAAGCTAAATCAAAAATTTTCCATAGCGGGGCGTTTAATGGCTATGCGCAATTTTGGCAAAGCGGCATTTATCAAGATTCAAGACCGTAAAGGCCAGATTCAAAGCTACATAGCCAAAGACATCCTAAGTGATGCCGCTTACTTCGTTTTTAAAAAACTCGATATTGGCGATATTATTTATATTTCCGGCAAACTCTTTCGTACCAAGACCAACGAATTAACCATAGAAGCAGAGGAATTACGCCTGCTTTCCAAAGCAATAAGGCCTCTGCCGGAAAAATGGCACGGTCTCATCGATATTGAAACCAGATATCGTCAGAGACATCTTGATTTGATTAGCAGTCCCAAGGTTAAGGAAATTTTTTACAAACGCAGCCGTATTATTCAACTTATTCGGAAATTTATGGACGAGCATGACTTTTTGGAAGTGGAAACGCCGATGATGCAACCGCGTGCCGGTGGAGCAATGGCTCGCCCCTTTAAAACCCATCATAACGCACTGGATATGGATTTTTACTTACGGATTGCCCCCGAGCTTTATCTAAAAAGGCTTGTTACCGGTGGGCTGGAAAGAGTCTATGAAATTAACCGTAACTTCCGTAACGAAGGCATTTCGACTTTTCATAACCCGGAATTTACCATGCTGGAATTCTATTGGGCCTATACTACTTATGAAGATTTGATGTCTTTTACCGAAAATTTATTTACCTTTATTGCTACAAATATATTTGGCGGGCTGAAATTCAAATATCAGGATACGGAAATCGACTTGACCCCGCCCTGGCGGCGCATATCAGTAAAGCAAGCTCTCGTAGAAATGGCAGGAATGCCCTCGGCTGCGCTGGAAAATCAAGCCCAGGCTTTGGCTTTTGCCCGGAGGGCCGGTTGTGAAGTGAAAGACGCCGATTCTTTAGGGAAAATCTTAATGGCCATTTTCGATGAGCTTGTCGAAAAAAAGCTCATTCAACCAACATTTGTCACTCATTATCCGGTGGCCGTATCCCCCCTTTCGCGCCGGTCGGCTACTGATATTAATTTAACTGACCGCTTTGAATTATATATTTATGGTAAAGAAATTGCCAATGCCTTTTCGGAATTAAATGATCCCAGTGATCAAAGGGAAAGATTTCTACAGCAGTTGCAGGAAAGAGATGCCGGTGATGACGAAGCTCATGAAATGGATGAAGATTACATTCGAACATTGGAATACGCTATGCCGCCCACAGCCGGTGAAGGTATCGGGATCGATCGCCTGGCAATGCTTTTTACCGATTCAGCTTCCATCAGAGACGTCATTTTATTTCCTCTGTTAAGGACAAGACAGGAATAAAGCGGCGATAATCAATAATTTCTTCCCGGAAATTAAGTAACCCCTTATGCAGGATATTTTTTAATGCCTTACGAATTTTTTATAAGCAGACGTTATTTAAGAGCAAAACGCAAGCAGGTTTTTGTTTCGATTATCACTTTTATCTCGATCTTTGGTATTTTTTTAGGTGTAGCGGCCTTGATTATTGTTCTTGCCGTTATGAATGGATTTGAAACGGACTTACGCACAAAAATCCTGGGGATTAAATCCCATATCGAATTGACTACCGATATAGGCGGTTCCATGAAAAACTATCAAAAGGTTCAGGAATTGATTGCCGGAACGGAAGGGGTCGTTGCTTCTACTCCTTTCATTTACACTCAGGCGATGATTCGCAGCGGTAACGGTGTCAGCGGGGTAGTCATTCGCGGTTTGGATACTCAAAGCGCTTTCAAGGTTATCAATTTAGGCAAAATCAGAGAGGGCAGTATTGAATACCTCAACAAGATTCCTCCGGAACTCTCCCGTAAATATGGTGAACAGATAGGCGGAATCGTCATCGGTAAGGAAATGGCCCGGAATTTAGGGATTTTCCTCTACGATACAATCACCATTATTTCGCCTACGGGTATCTCTACGCCGATGGGTATGATGCCGCGGATGAAGAAGTTTGCGGTTGTAGGTATTTTCGAATCCGGATTTTACGAGTACGATTCGACGCTTGCTTATTTGTCTTTACGCAATTGTCAGGATTTTTTACAAATGGGTGATAGCGTTACCGGAATCGATATTAAAGTCGATGATATCTATAAAGCGGATATTATTGCCCGCAGAATTCAAAGTAAACTGGGATTTCCCTTTTGGGCGAATAACTGGATGCAAATGAATAAAAATCTTTTCGCCGCTTTAAAGCTGGAAAAACGCGTCATGTTTATTATTTTGAGTTTAATTGTCCTTGTTGCTGCTTTTAATATAATCAGTGCTTTAATAATGATTGTTATGGAAAAAAGCAAGGATATCGCTATTCTGAAATCAATGGGAGCAACTTCCCGCGGCATAATGAAAATATTCATATATCAAGGACTGATTGTAGGCGTAATCGGGACATTCTTAGGCTGTATTGCGGGTCTTTCCGTTGCCCTGAACTTGCAGAAAGTATCGCTTTTTGTGGAGAAAATTTTCCACTTTAAGATTTTGCCCGGTGATGTTTACTACTTGAGCGAGCTTCCCTCGCAGGTTAATTATGGCGATATAATTGTCATTATTGCCGGCACATTGATCGTTTGCTTCTTATCCACGATTTATCCTTCTCTGAGAGCATCGCGGCTGGATCCGGCAGAATCCTTAAGGTACGAATGATTAATTTTATGAAGGTAAAAGATGATCTTACTGAAAAATTTATCCAAAACTTTTTTTAAAGACGGCAATAAAATTGAAGTACTACGCGGCCTGAATATGGAAATTGCCCAGGGAGAATCATTGGCAGTTCTTGGTGTTTCCGGCGCCGGCAAAAGTACCCTTATTCATATTTTGGGTACATTGGATCACCCGACAGATGGCCATCTTTATATAAATGGACTAAATATTTTTGATTGGGAAGAAAAAAAGATGGCTCGATTCCGCAATTCAATGATCGGTTTCATTTTTCAATTTAATAATTTACTTCCCGAATTCGACGCCCTGGAAAACACCATGATGCCGGCTTTAATCGGTGGCATGCCGAGGAAGCAAGTCGCTGAAAAAGCTTATGAAGTGCTTGCAGAAGTCGGATTAGAACATCGATTAAAGCACAAACCGGGAGAACTTTCCGGCGGAGAGCAACAGCGTGTTGCTATTGCCCGGGCCTTGATAATGGAGCCGGGAATATTGCTTGCCGACGAACCTACGGGAAACCTTGACACGGAGACAGGAAAAAAGATAGAAGACATTCTGGTTAATTTAAATGCAACAAGAAAGATCACGCTTGTTATCGTAACTCATAATAAATTATTGGCCGAAAGGATGTCCCGCAGGATCGGACTGCGCGATGGGAGAATTTATGATTATTAATATTACCATTAATAAAATAGCTCGTCATATATGTTGGACTTTTTTGCTTTTGTCGCTTTTTCCCCTTGTCCCAGCGCATGCTCAGAAATTAAAAAAAATCAGCATACTGCCTTTTGAAGTTTACAGTAAGGAAGATAGTGCTGCCATCAAGGAATCCCTGTACAGAAAATTGTCCGAAGAATTAAAAAAAGGAAAACTTATTCAATTTGTTCCCGCGGATTCGTTTCTTAAAGATAAAACGAAAATAGATGAACGCCGGGCGATCAGTGCGGGGAAATCTTTGCGTGCCGATTTTGTTGTTATGGGCAGTTTGACCCAATTAGGTGAAACGTTAAGCGTTGACGCTAAAATAATTAATATCGGTACAGGAAGTGTTTTATCTCCGGTTTCCGTTTCCGGTAAAGGTCTGGCCAGTCTGGGAGCCATAGCCAGTCAATTAAAAACCGAAATCCTTATTCGGACGGGTCTGATTGAAAAGATCGCCAAAATTGAAATTAAGGGTAATCGAAAGATCGAATCCTCCGCTATTATTCAGCAGCTTAAAAGCAAAGTGGGCAATCCTTATCTGGAAGAAGATATTACAGCCGATATTAAGACAATTTTCAAAATGGGCTTTTTCCTGGACGTAAGCGCGGGGGCGACCTCAACGCCACAGGGGAAAATTGTCACATTTACTGTTTTGGAAAAAGGACTGATTACGGATATTCAGATCAAAGGCAATAAAGCCTTAAGCAAGGATGATATCCAAGAGGTTATGACAATCAAGACCGGACAGACCTTAAATCAGGAAAAAATCAAAGCAGATATAGAAAAAATTAAAACACTTTATGACGGCAAAGCTTATTATAATGCCGAGATAACCGACTCAGTAGAAAAAGATGGAGAAAAAGATTTCCACGTAATTCTGGACATCAAAGAAAATGACCGGGTCTATGTCCGAACGATTACCTTCGAAGGAAATGAAGCCTACTCTTCCAAAGAGCTCAGAAACATGATGAGCACTTCAGAATACAATATTTTAAACATTTTTACAGATTCCGGCCTGTTGAAGCGCGACCAGCTCAAGCAAGACATTAATAAATTGACCGCTTTTTATTTCAATAACGGTTTTATTAACGCTCAAATCGCCGAACCGGAAATAACATTCGATAAAAAAGGAATTTACATAAAAATTCAAATTAAAGAAGGGAAAAGATTTAAAGTCGGTAAAGTGGAAATTTCCGGCGATTTGCTAAAAAAGTCCAGAGCCGAACTGCTGGAATCATTAACTGTAAAACCAGGCAAAAATTATGACCGGGAAGCGATGATGAAGGACATAGATTTCTTAACTCAAGCCTGTAATGATGAAGGCTACGCATATGCAGATATTAATCCGAGAATTGATACCAGGGAAAAAGAACAATTAGTCGATATTGATTTTCAAATAAATAAAGGCGGACTGGTTTATATTAGCCGTATTAGTATTACCGGCAATACCAATACCCGCGACAAGGTTATCCGGCGCCAGTTGGATATAGTTGAAGGGGACTTGTATTCCAGCTCTAAATTAAAGAGTAGTTATGCTAATTTGAATCGCCTCAGGTATTTTGAAGAAGTGGATTTCCAGACGGAAAAAAGCCCCGACAAAAATCAAACGAATGTGAATATTCGCGTCAAAGAAAAAAATACCGGCATGTTCATGGTTGGCGCCGGTTACAGCGCAGCCGATCAAGCTATGATCATGGGGCAGATATCAGAACAAAATTTCTTGGGTTATGGTCAAATTTTAAGTCTGAAAGCGTCTTTAGGTTCCAGCACCAACATGGTTGACTTATCTTTTACCGAGCCATGGCTTTTTGACATGCCCCTTTGGGCTAAAACGGACATTTGGAAATATCAAAATATATATGACTCCTACACTGTGGATACACGTGGTGCAGGGCTTACTTTGGGCTATCCGCTTTGGGAAAAAATCAGCAGCTATATCAGCTATAATCTTACCCTTAATAATATTCAAGATGTTAATCAGGCGACGGCGTCGCAGATTATTATAGATTCGGAAGGCCAAAGAATTAAAAGCGCCGCAACATTATCTTTGGTGCGCGATACAACTGACGATATTATGTTTCCCACCAAGGGAACTAGAACAACCTTTTCTGTTCAATATGCAGGTCCTCCCATAGGAGGGGATGTAAAATTAGTTAAATATTCAGCGGGCGTAAATGCTTATTATCCGCTGTTTTGGGACATGGTCTTTGTAACAAAGGGACGAATTGGATATATCCAAAACACTGATGATGACTCTTCAAGAATACCCATATTCGAAAGGTATGTTTTAGGCGGTATTAATGATCTGCGCGGATTTCGTTATGTCGGCCCGACTAATCCGGGGACGGCTGATGTTATTGGCGGGACAACCATGTTAGTCTTTAATTTTGAACTCGTCTTTCCCCTTATTAAAGAGGCCGGCATGAAAGGCGTTCTTTTTTACGATGCCGGTAACACTTGGGACTACGGATATTATATTGATGATTTGCGACAGTCCGTGGGAGGCGGTATTCGCTGGTATTCGCCGATCGGCCCTTTAAGGCTTGAATACGGCTACGTGATTAACCGCAAGGGTGTGAATGATGATGCTATCGGCCGCTGGGAATTCACTATCGGCATGTTCATGTAACCCAAAAAGCAGATAAAGAATGTATTTTATCTGCAAATAAATAGAGAGGAGAGTTTATATGAAAAGGAATATTTGCCTGCTGGGAGGAATTATCTTGCTGCTTTTTGTCTGGAGCACTAATTCCTGGGCTGCGGACAAAATCGGTTTTATCAACATGAGAGAAATAATGCAACATTCCACCGCCGGCAAAAAGGCGGGAGAGGATTTAAAAAAAGTGGCGGAAAAGAAGCAAGCGTCAATTTCTTCGGCGGAAAAAGAACTTAAGAAAATGAAGGATGAATTGGATAAACGAGGCTCCATTCTAACGGCCGACGCGCGCCGAGATAAAGAAGCCGCTTACCAGAAGAAGTTGCGCGACTATCAATTGCTGGTTAATGACGCCAATGAAGAACTCAAAAGGCGCGATGCCGAACTTTCTCAGAAGCTGTTTCCGGAAATAGTGAAAATCGTACGCGCTATCGCGGAAAAAGAGAAATATACTTTGGTTATAGACATAGCCAGCACGCCGGTACCTTATTATGCTAAAGAAAATGATTTTAGCAAGAAGGTTATCGAAGAGTATAATAAAAAATAACAGGTAAACTCTTTTGCAATGGGAATGACGCTTAAGGAAATAGCCCGGATTCTTGATGGTACCGTTATTGGCCGGGATGATGTAATCATTAACAATATAACGTCTATCGAGGAAGCGAATGAAGGCGATCTTACATTCATCGCCAACAAAAAGTATCTGAAAAAAATGAAGCTGACTCGAGCGTCGGCTATTCTTGCTTCACCTCAAACTGTAGCAGAAGGGAAGAATCTAATTATCGTAGCCGATCCCTATGCCTCCCTGGGGAAATTATTAACTGTTTTTTACCCCTGGGAACATGGTTTTAAAGGTATCAGTAAAGATGCTTATATTGAGGAGGGCGCAGTTGTCTCTCCGGAAGCACACATATTCCCCCGGGTATTTATTAGCCACGGGGCAAAAATCGATAAGGGAGCTGTTATCTACCCGGGAGTTTACATTGGACGCAACGCCTCAATCGGCGAAAACTCTGTAATATACGCCAACGTTACCGTATATCATTCCTGTATCATCGGCAAACGAGTAGTTTTACACTCCGGGGTTGTTGTTGGCGCCGATGGATTCGGCTTTGCCAATCCCGGTAGGGACAACAGTAAAATCCCGCAGGTGGGATTTGTGCAAATAGATGATGATGTGGAAATAGGCGCTAATACTACAGTTGACCGTGCCACATTGGGTAAAACCTGGATTCAACGTAACGTGAAAATCGATAACCTCGTGCAAGTTGCGCATAATGTTGTTATTGGAGAAAATTCAGTCATTGCTGCCCAGGTCGGAATTTCCGGTTCCGCCAAACTTGGGAAAAGTGTCATTGTTGCCGGGCAAACCGGCATTGTTGGTCATATTTCTATTGGCGATAACGTCATGATCGGAGCCGCTTCAGGCATTCATAAGAACATTCCGTCCGGACAGGTTGGCGGCGGAACGCCGTTTATGCCTTATAAGGAATGGTTGAAAATCGAGGCTTGTCAGGTAAGACTTCCCGCAATGCGAGCAACGCTGGAAGATTTGGTCAAAAAGGTGGAAGAGCTCCAATTAAAAAAATAAATATTCAGGAGAAGGTTGAATAGATGAAGATTCATCCTACGGCAATAGTTGCATCGGATGCTCAACTGGACGAAGGCGTAGAGATCGGTCCTTACAGCATCATCGGCACCGATGTTAAGATCGGTAAAAACACGGTCATCGGACCGCATACCGTTATTGATGATTATACTCAAATCGGTGAAGATTGCCGAATTTTCCAGTTTTGTTCCATCGGAGCGCCGCCTCAGGATTTAAAATTCGGCG
The DNA here is from genome assembly GCA_963753975.1 of uncultured delta proteobacterium. Classification (GTDB taxonomy): domain Bacteria; phylum Desulfobacterota; class Syntrophia; order Syntrophales; family Smithellaceae; genus UBA4810. Next base: position 369,091 of record CAVWEH010000005.1, on the reverse strand, counting down.
GCGAAAAGACGCGTGTGGTCATCGGCAACTTCAATACCATCCGGGAATTTGCCACGATCCATAGAGCAACCAGCGCGGATATCGGCCTGACCGTTATCGGCGATCATAACCTGCTTATGGCGTACACGCATGTAGCTCATAATTGTAGACTGGGCAATAACATCATTATGTCGAATGTGGCTACTCTGGCCGGACACGTTCACCTGGAAGACTATGCCATCATCAGCGGGCTTTCCGCCGTGCATCAGTTTTCCACAATAGGAGCTCATTCGTTTATCGGAGGCGCATCAGGAGTGGCCAAAGACGTGCCTCCTTATACGCTGGCCAACGGCAATCATGCCAAACTCTTCGGTCTGAATCTGGTCGGGCTCCAGAGGCGCAATTTTTCAGAAGCTACAATTAAAGCTCTCAAGGATGCCTATCGCATTATTTTTCGCTCCAATCTACTTTTGGAAACCGCATTGAAGAAAGCTCAAGAAGAAGTAGAGGACATTCCGGAAGTAAGACATTTCATAAAATTTATCCAAGAATCGAAAAGGGGCACCTGTCGCTAGGAATATGGTCGGGAAAAGAAAAAGAATCAAAATTGGTGTCGTCGGGACAGGACACTTGGGTAATTATCACCTGCAGAAGTACAGCAAACTGGAAAACTGCGAGATCTTCTGCGTGGCCGATGCTGTGAAAGATCGCGCTTCCAAAGCGGCGGCAATTTTCAATTGTTCGGCCGTTTCCGACTACCATGCAATGCTCGGCGAGGTTGATGCCGTAAGCATTGCTGTTCCGACAGGAGAGCACTACAAAGTCGCGAAAGATTTTCTTGGAGCAGGAATCGACGTATTGGTGGAAAAGCCCATCTGCTCGGAAATTGAACAGGCTGACGAGTTGATTGATCTCGCGCGAAAGAACAAACTTATTTTACAGGTCGGCTTTGTGGAAAGATTTAATCCGGCAATAATGGCTCTGGAAAAAGTCATCAAGAAGCCGGTCTTTATAGAGTCGCACAGGCTGCATCCGTTTTTTGAGCGCGGCACTGACGTAGATGTGATCTTAGATTTGATGATTCACGATCTCGATATTATATTGAAATTTGTAAATTCTCCGCTGGCCTCCGTCGAGGCTGTTGGCGTTTCTGTTCTTTCCGATAAAGTTGATATTTCCAACGCGCGGCTTTCTTTCGCTTCCGGCTGCATAGCCAATGTTACCGCCAGTCGTATTAGCTCCAAGACGATGCAAAAGATCCGTTTTTTCGGCATTGAAGGCTATCATTCCGTCGATTATCAAAAACGCGAAATAGTGTCTCTGGGCAAAAGGATCAACGGATCTGGGCAGTTAGAAATAATTCAAAACAATGTCGAAGTAGGCAGTCACGACCCGCTGGAAGAAGAAATCCGCTCTTTCGTTCATGCCGTGGCCAGTCGCTCTAAGCCCACTGTTTCCGGTGATGACGCCCGAAAGTCGCTGGAACTCGCCTGCGACATAATAAAAAAGATGAAGACCGCGGAGGCGTTGCTGTAATATGATTCCGATGGTGGATTTGAAAAGGCAATACCGCGCTTTGAAAAGTGAAATCGACTCCGCTATCAGCGATGTCTTGGAACAAACGCAGTTTATTCTCGGTCCGAACGTAGAAAAACTGGAAGAAGAGATTGCTGCCTATCACGAGTTGCCATATGCTGTCGGGGTAGCCAACGGTACGGACGCTTTGCTGCTTGCCCTGCGTGCTTGCGGCATTAAGGCTGGTGACGAGGTAATAACGACCCCGTTTACCTTTATAGCCACAGCGGAAGTAATTGCCCTTTTAAATGCGACCCCGGTTTTTGTGGACATTTGTCCCGATACTTTTAACCTCGATTGCGCCCAAATTACCGACAAAATAACTCGTAAAACTAAAGCTATTATTCCGGTCCATTTATTCGGTCATCCTGCCGATATGGCGCCCCTTATGGAAATAGCGCGAAAACACAAACTCAAAGTAATTGAAGATTGCGCACAAGCCTTCGGCGCTAAATACCATTCTCAAAAGGTAGGCACCATAGGTGATGCCGGCTGTTTTAGTTTTTTTCCCAGTAAAAATTTGGCCGGATACGGCGATGGCGGAATGGTTATCACCAAAAACGAAGAAATCGCTAAACAATTAAAAATGTTGCGCAATCATGGAAGCTCTGTACGCTACCATCATCAAGTAGTAGGTCACAACAGCCGTCTTGATGAAATTCAGGCCGCTGTCATTCGCGTCAAACTCAAAAGAATTAGTCGGTTTAACGAAGCTCGCCGCCAAAATGCCGCCGCTTATTGCGCGGCCATCAATCGAAAAGATATAATTTTGCCTTCTGCCGCTTCGGGTTGCGATCATGTGTATCACCAATTCACTATTCGCTCAAAGAATCGCGATACTCTGGCAACTGCTCTTAGAGAGAAGGACATTGCCTCGGCCGTTTACTATCCGGTGCCGCTGCATCAGCAGGAAGTTTTTCTAAATTTGTATGATTTGTCGGTAAAACTGCCGCAGAGCGAGGTTTGCGCGAATGAAGTTCTTTCGTTGCCGATGTTTCCGGAATTGAGTCAAGAAGAAATAAGTCTTATTGCCGATGTGATTAATAATGCCCAGTAAAAAAATAAATTCCGTTCCGAAAGAAGTTTCTGCGGTCGGAAAAAACAAAATAATAATGATTATTGCCGGCGAGGCATCGGGCGATATGCACGGCGCCAGTCTTGTTCGGGAAATGTTAAAAATTGATCCGACACTTAATTTTTATGGTATTGGCGGCAACAGAATGCAGGATGCAGGAGTCCAGCTTCTCGTTAATGCGGCTGAAACAGCAGTTGTCGGTTTGACCGAGGTTATATCAAAAATTGGTACTTTTTGCAGGATTATCAGGCAGGTAAGAAAATCTCTGGACGAAATGAGGCCCCAACTTGTCATTTTAATCGACTATCCTGATTTTAATTTGTATATTATTGCACCGGCAGCAAAAAAAAGGAATATTAAAATATTTTATTATATCAGTCCGCAAGTCTGGGCATGGCGCAAAAGCCGAATTAATAGAATTAAGAGACTAGTAGATAAAATGGCTGTCATTCTTCCTTTTGAAGTTGATACATACGCAACAAAAGGGTTTGAAGTCGATTATGTTGGCCACCCCTTGCTGGATTTAGTGAAACCGGACTATTCCAAACAAGAATCGAAAAAAATATTTAATCTCGATGAGAGCAAAACAACAATTGGGCTTTTGCCGGGAAGCAGGCTCTCCGAAGTAACCAAGTTATTGCCGGAGATGTTGCGTGCAGCGGAAATTCTGTCGCAAAAAATGCAAAACTTACAATTTATATTACCATTGGCCGATACTCTGGAAGAGAAAATAATTGGCGATATAGTTTCCGGATTTCCCATCAAAGTTAAAGTGATTTCCGGCCAGACTTATGATGCCGTATCCTGCTGCGATCTGGCCATTGTTGCCTCAGGAACGGCAACTCTGGAAACAGCTTTGCTTGGCGTACCAATGATCATTATCTATAAGATTTCTCCACTGTCTTATTTTATCGGCAAATCGATCGTAAATGTCAAAAACATCGGTCTTGCCAATATTATTGCCGGTAAAACTGTGGTCCCGGAACTGATTCAGAAGAAGGCAAATGCGCAAAACATTGCTTCCGAGGCCGTCGGTATTTTAACAAGCGTAGAAAGAAAGAAAGAAATGATAAATGAACTGGCGGAAATTCGTGCCAAGCTGGGCAAACCGGGCGCGGCGATAAGGGCTGCCCAACTCGCTCTAGATATGCTATAAAAGGAGAGTATGGAAGTATTTAAACGTCTTTTGAAATTGGCCAAACCTTTTAAATTCCGATTAGCTATTGCTTTGATTTGCATGACAGCAGTAGGGGCGCTAACATCAGGACAGGCTTATATAGTTAAGCCGGCCCTGGATGATATTTTTCTGAATAAGAACACATTTGCCTTAATGTGGATTCCCCTTGCCGTCATTGGAATTTTTGGGCTAAAGGGAATTTCTAACTACTGTCAGATTATTTTGATGAGTCAGATTGGACTGAGAATTGTTGCTGATCTGCGCAATAAGCTCTACGAACAAATACAGAAACAATCCCTTGCTTTTTTTACACGGCATCCGACCGGAGTGCTCATGTCACGGATCACGAATGACGTTATGGCCATTCAATCCGCTGCTTCGGAAGCTGTTACCAGCATAATTAAAGACACTTTCTCTGTTATTTTCCTGACTGCTTTGATTTTTTATACTAATTGGAAATTAGCCTTAATTGGGATGATTGTTTTTCCCGCCACCATTTACCCTATTTCTAAATTTGGCAAAAAAATGAGAAAAGTGAGCACCTCCACACAAATAACGATGGGAACACTCACCTCTCTTTTACAGGAAACAATTTCCGGAACCCGCATTGTCAAAGCTTTCTGTATGGAAAAGTATGAAAGTAATAGATTCAATGCCGAGAATGAACGTCTGCTTAAATTAAGTATAAAGACGGTTTCCATTAATGCCATCTCCAGTCCTTTTATGGAATTTTTGGGTTCAATCGTTATTGCCGTCATAATATATTACGCGGGCAGTGAAGTTGTTAAAGGCAATCAAACTCCCGGTTCCTTCTTCACCTTTCTTGCTGCCTTGCTGCTGCTCTATGAGCCTGTCAAAAGGCTGACTAATGTCAATAACACTATCCAGCAGGGTATTGCCGGCGCCGAGCGTGTTTTTAGCATTATTGATCTGGTTCCTGATATTCAAGATAAAGCAGGTGCCACCGATCTTCCACCGGTCAGACATAGTATTGATATTGAAAACGTCACGTTCTGTTATGAACAGACACCGGTGTTAAAAAATATTAATCTTTCCATAAAAGCAGGAGAAGTTGTCGCTTTTGTGGGTATGAGCGGCGGCGGTAAAACGTCGCTGGTAAATTTAATTCCCCGATTTTATGATGTTACTGAAGGTCGCATCCTTATTGACGGACACGATATTAGAGACGTGACCATACAGTCTCTACGCGGTCAGATAGCTATTGTCACGCAACAGACAATTCTCTTTAACGATACCGTGAAAAACAATATTGCTTACGGAGATATCGACCGGACCGAGGGAGACATAATCAACGCCGCGAAAGCGGCTAATGCCCACGACTTTATCATAAAACTGCCCCAAGGATATGATAGCAACATCGGCGAATTAGGCACCAAGCTCTCCGGCGGAGAAAAACAAAGAATTTCTATCGCCCGGGCACTGCTCAAGAACGCTCCTATTTTAATCCTCGATGAAGCAACATCATCTCTGGACTCGGAAGCAGAAATCGAGGTGCAGGAAGCTTTGGATAATCTCATGAAAGGCAGAACGACATTGGTTATAGCGCACAGGCTTTCTACAATCCGCACTGCCGACAGGATAATAGTTTTGGTCAATGGAGAAATCGTTGAAGAAGGCAATCACGAAACGCTGCTTACGAAAAAGGGCGAATATTTCCGACTGTACAATTTGCAATTCAAAGATGAAGGGAATAATGTGGCAAATGATCAATTGGCAAAGGATTTGGGATGATGACGAAGCCAGCAGCCGTTACCGACCAGCCAGGACGATTGCATCTGTCCTTTCATTGCCTTATTGCCTGATTATTAATTTTCGTAATTGGCTTTACGATCAAAAAATACTGCCGGCAGTAAAACTTCCCTGTCCGGTGATTAGCGTCGGGAATATCACGGTCGGCGGGACAGGTAAAACTCCCTGTGTAATTATGCTGGCTAGAATGCTGCAAAAAAACGGTTTTCAGCCGGCAGTTCTAAGCCGCGGCTATGGAGGCAAAAGCTCAAAGTCCGTTAATATTGTTTCCGACGGCAAAACTATCTTATTGAATGCCGACGCTGTCGGTGACGAGCCACTCCTCATTGCCCGGTCGCTGCAGGACATCCCCGTCATTACGGGCGCACGGAGAATTCAAACAGGAAGAACCGCCATTGACCAATTCGGTGTCAATGTGCTGATCTGCGACGACGCGTTCCAACACCGACAAATCTTTCGCGATGTAGATATTGTTTTGCTGGACGGCGAAAAACCTCTGGGCAACGGGCATCTTCTTCCGCGAGGTGAACTGCGCGAATCGGCGGACGGCCTTTACCGCGCCAGTTGTTTTATTCTGACCCGCGCAGATGAGAAACACTTTTTAAATCATGACATCGCCGAGATCGCACGCACATCAAACATACCCATTTTCCGTGCCGTTCATCAGTTCAAAGAAATGATCAAACAAAATGAGAGTTTCCACCGACCACTCGGCGAACTTCAAGGCAAGAAAGTTTGCGCTTTCTGCGGTATCGCCAAGCCGGATTCCTTTAAAAAAATGCTGCTTACAACGCGGGCGGACATCCTGTCTTTTAATACGTTTCCAGATCATTATTCTTACAGCCATTACGATCTCGAAGATTTAAAAAACAGATACATCAGCCTGCGCGCCGATTATTTGGTAACCACAGAGAAGGACGCGATGCGCCTCCAGCATTATCCGGAATTTTTAAAAATGATTTGCGTCTTGTACATGGAAATGGAGATAATACCTTTGCGAGAGTCTTTCGAAAATTTCATTGTACAGCGGCTGATGGCAGCCGCCCGATGTAGATAGATGAAAATAAAGTGAATCGTAAAATCGTATGAAGATAAAAATTGCAAAAGTCATATTTCGTATCATACCGCTATCTGTCAGACGAACGACTGCCATTGGGTTGTCTAGGTTACTTTATTATCTATCCCTTAAGCACAAACTGATCGCCATTCATAATCTAACGCGATCATTTCCCGGAAAATCTTTGAACAAAATTTTGAGAATCGCCAAAGCTTCCTATGCGAACTTTGCCGTAACGCTGGTGGAGTTTTCCGATATTCTTTATCTGAATAAGGATAATCTGCATCGATGGGTTTCCGTCAAAGGACTGGATCATTATGAAGAAGCCTGCCGCGAAGGCAAGGGCGTTTTGCTTTTCAGCGCTCATTTCGGCAACTGGGAGATTGGCAATGCCGCATTGGCGATATTGTCCAAACCTCCGGTATTTATGACTCGCATTCTGGACAGCGCTTTTCTGGAGGAAGGCAGCACCTATGCGCGCGCCTCTTTGGGTATTGGCAACATACACAAGGAAAATGCCATGCGGCCAATGCTCCGCCTGTTGAAAAAAAGAGAAGCTGTTAAATTGCTGATTGATCAGAACGTCTCCGTTTATGAAGGAATTTTTGTTAATTTTTTTGGACGCCCAGCCTGTACAACCTTCGGATTAGCACTTATGGCCCTGCACACCGCAGCGCCGGTTTTGCCGATATTTACAACACGAATGCCAAACGGCAAATATTTAACACAGATTGGTCCCAGAGTAGAGACAGTAAATACCGGCAATCGTGATAGAGACGTATTGGTGAATACGCAAAACTATACCAAAATTATTGAAGATCATGTTCGTAAATATCCGGAACAATGGCTTTGGCTGCATCAGCGCTGGAAGACAAAGCTCTGCCAGGTAAAGTAAAAAAAGGATAAGTCATTGAAGTCAAAAAAAACAAAGAAATTGCCGAAACAAGGTATAAATAGAATTTTGATTCGTGGAACCAACTGGATTGGCGATGCCGTTTTAACATTGCCGGCAGTTGCCGCCATTCGCGTCAATTATCCTTGCGCTCACATTGCCGTACTTGTAAAACCATGGGTGGCGGATATTTATGACCTTTTTTCCGCTGTGGATGAAGTGATAATTTATGAAAGCAAATTAGATAATCCCATCGGGGTATTTAAGCTCGCACACAGGCTTAGAAAAAAGAAATTCGATGCGGCGATACTTTTACAAAACGCCATCGAAGCGGCGATAATTTCCTTCGCCGCCGGAATACCGCTTCGCGCCGGCTACAGTTCGGATGGCCGCGGCCTTCTTTTAACCCATGGCGTGAAGCGCACCAAAAGGATAAAAAAAGTTCACCAAATTGATTATTACCTGGAAATGGTCAAGGCTTTAGGGTGTGTTTCTGCCGGCCGGGAATTGCATCTGGAAACGAAGATTAATCGTTTTAATGCGCAAAGCATTTGCCGCAAATTTATACCTGGAAAAGATAAGGTAATAATCGGCATTGCCCCGGGTGCTACTTATGGACCGGCTAAAAGATGGTTTCCCGATAGATTTGCCTCTGTGGCGGACAAGCTCAATGAAAATCACTCTTTGCAGATAATCCTGCTGGGTGGCAAAACTGATGAGCAAACAGCGCAAGAAGTCCAAAGGCTGGCGCACACAGATTTGATTAACCTTGCCGGCAAAACTACTCTGCGGGAAGCCATTTATTTAATTTCCCAATGCCGTCTTTTCATCAGTAATGATTCCGGGCTAATGCATATAGCCGGCGCGCTGAGTATTCCGACCGTTGCCATTTTTGGCTCAACCAACCATATAACTACGTCACCTGCGGGGAATAGTTTCACCATCGTCCGTAAGGATGTATCGTGTAGTCCCTGCCTGAAAGAAACATGCCCGGATGATTTCCGCTGTATGAAACTGATTTCCGTAGAAAATGTTTTTGCGGCCGCGCAAAATCTGTTAAATAATAACAGGAATTTAATTTAATGAAAAAGAACATTGCTGTATTTCTCGACAGGGACGGAACGATCAATGAAGAAGTTGGATATCTGGATAGCCTGGATAAACTAAAAGTAATTCCCAGCGCCTATGAAGCAATCAGATTGATTAATTTGAATGAAATGAAAGTAGTGGTGATTACTAACCAAGCCGGTGTGGCTAAGGGATTTTTCACGGAAGAGTTTGTAAATTTAATTAATGAGCGTCTGCAAGCCAATCTGCATCGGATGGGTGCAAGCATAGATAAATTTTATTATTGCCCGCATCATCCTACTGAAGGAATAGGAATTTACCGGCAGGTGTGCAGCTGCCGCAAGCCGGCGCCGGGCATGTTGTTAACTGCGGCCCGGGAATTAAATATTGATTTGACGCAGTCTTACTTGATAGGTGACAGGTTCCGCGATATGGAAGCGGGCAAAAAGGTGGGAGTCAGGGGGATTTTAGTAAAAACGGGATTCGGTCGAGGTTTATTGCAGGATGATGGTCCGGATGAGGCAACGCCGGAGGGGAAACCGGAATTTATTGCGGAAGACATATTGGAAGCAGTGCAGTGGATATTAAAGGATAGAGGGTGAGAGCTTTAAAAATGGGCTCATTCGCGCCCAGAATCCTTTTTCGACCATGCATTTTTGTTTCGCTGCAAAAGCTGAAACTCTCCGCCTGAGCCATTTTTCAGCTATTAAGAGGTATAAGGTTGAATATATTAATCGTCAAATTAAGCGCCATCGGTGATGTCATTCACACTCTGCCATCGCTTGCCGCATTGCGCCGTCTCTATCCCGACGCCCATATAACCTGGATTGTCGAAGAAGCGGCGGCGGATTTAGTCCAGAACCACCCTTATCTGGATGCGGTTTTAATTTCCCGGCGTAAAAGCTGGTCCAAAGATATTCAAAAGGGTAAAATTTTTAAGCCCTTGTTCGACATAAACTCATTGATAAAAGAACTGCAACGGCGGCGCTACGATCTGGTGATTGATTTCCACGGCCTTTTTAAAAGTTCCGTTATTGTTTTTTTTAGTCGAGGGAAACGAAAACTGGGGTATGATTCATTGCAGGAATTAAGCGGCTTATTTCTTAATGAAAAAATCCCCGAAGATATGAATAAACATGCGGTTGATCGCTACCTGGATTTTCCACGCTATCTGGGCGCGAAGACAGATAATGTTGAATTTATTCTACCTCAAAACAACGATGCCGAAGTAAAAATTAATCTCTTAATGAGTAAATACAAGTTGGATGATAAAAAATTTATTGTGATTAATCCTATTGCTTATTGGAAAACAAAACTCTGGGATAATGAAAAATTTGCTGGCTTGGCTGATCTGATTAAAGAGAAGCTGAATCTAAAAGTTGTTTTTACGGGAAGCGAAAAGGCGTCCATCGAAGGAATAACTTCAAGAATGACTACGGAAGGAATTAATTTAGGCGGAGAAACTTCACTTCTTGATCTCGCCTATCTTTATAAAAAAGCGCAAATGGTGATAACAACCGATTCCGGGCCGATGCATCTGGCCGCTGCAGTGGGAACACCGGTCATTGCTCTTTTCGGGCCTACGGATCCGGCACGAACCGGACCGTATGGTAAAGAGCATATAATTATAACGGCGGGGCTACCTTGCAGTCCCTGCTTTTTAAAAAAATGTTCGACAAGAAAATGTATGAAGGATATTTTACCTGAGCAAGTCTTTGCTGCTATTGAGAAAAAATTAAGGAAGGAGTGAGAAATGGCTTTAAACAAGAAGCTTTTGGAGATTCTGGCGTGTCCGCAATGCCACGGCACTGTGAAGTGGGATGAAAAACTCGGCGGTATAATTTGTAATCAGTGCAAATTGCTGTATGAAGTCAAAAATGATATTCCCATCATGCTTGTGGAAGAGGCAAAAAAATTACGAGAGAAGTAAATAGTGCAGCTGGAAATTGCTCGATCTTACAGAACTAAAACAGCTGCATAGCGCCTTTTTTAAGACATGTCCTCCCTCAAAAAATAAACTGTCAAATAACTCCATATTGTCAATAAAATAATCAACTGGCATCTGTGAGGACGTCACATGCCTTGTCTTTCCGGCCGGCCTGTGATATGTGATCGTGCAATCTGTTACTATGCAAAATCGCTAATGATCAAGCTATTTGGAAGGAATTCTTGATGCGTTCATACAGGCGAAGATTGGGTATAATTATCTTATTCTTATCGGATCTTGTTATTCTTTTTTTTATTGTCGTTCTGGCCGTTTTTATTCGTACTTTTCTTCCCTCCATCATCTCCGGATTTCCCGCTTTGTCGATAAAAATCAATTACAGCTGGTGGTTTTTTCCGATATGGATATCGATTTTGACATACGAAGGAGCATATACCAGGAAGTTTTCTTTCTGGGATGAAGTTAGGATGCTCTGGAAGGTTACTCTCTTTTCAACGCTCGCTATTCTTGCTGTTTTTTTTCTTGGCAAAATGGGCAATATCGTATCGAGAACCATCGTAATCATCGTCGGCTTGTTGTCCCTGATTATATTTCCCTTATTGAGAACAGCGGTTAAACGAGGGCTCGTCAAATTAGGCGTCACGACGAATAAGGTACTTATTCTTGGCGCAAACGATACGGGACGTCTTGCCCTCAACGCCCTGCTCAAAGAGAAAAACCTCGGCTACCGGGTTATCGGCTTTGTCGATGATCTGGCGAAGATAAAAAAACGATACTTTGAAGGGATTAAAGTACATGGCCACATGGAGTGCATGGAACGCTATCTGAAAAACTGCGATGTCCAGGATGTAGTGATCGCGCTACCTGAATTCGATAAAGAGCAGCTCGCTCATTTAGTTAACCGTCTGCAACATAAGGCGGCGAGCATTCTCTACTTTCCCGATTTTTCCGGGATAGTGGTTATGGGAACCGAACTTCGTCACTTCTTTCAGGATCAGGCTTTTGCTCTCGAAATCAAGAATAATTTGGCACAGCCGCTCAATTATTATACCAAACGATTCTTCGATTATTTATTCGGCATTTTCTTTTTTATTCTGCTCATCATCCCCATCGGGATTATTTCTCTTCTAATCAGATTCACCACCAGAGGCCCCGCTATTCTCAAACAGGAGCGCATCGGAAAAAACCACAGGCTGTTCATTTGTTACAAATTTAGAACTATGTATTATGATGCTGATGAACGGCTAAAGATAATCCTGGCTAATAATCCTGAAGCAAAAAAGGAATGGGAGACTTACTGGAAACTGAAAAATGATCCGCGGGTTACCGCGTTTGGAATGTTTTTACGAGAGACTTCTTTGGATGAAATGCCGCAGATAATAAATGTTCTGAAAGGCGATATGAGTTTTGTCGGTCCCCGGCCATACATCCCGCGTGAATGGAGTTGGCTAAAAGAGTATAGCGAAACCATCAATTGCGTGCAGCCGGGAATAACGGGGTTATGGCAGGTGAGTGGAAGGAGCGATTCCTCACATGAACGACGCCTAGCCCTCGATTCATGGTATGTAAGAAACTGGAATTTGTGGCTCGATATCGTAATCCTTATAAAAACCATATATGTGGTGTTAAAAAAAGAGGGAGCGCGATAAGAAAACTCATAGCTTGTAGTTATCTTTTATGAACTATCAGCTATGAGAATAGTTATCGTAAGCGGTTTAATGCGTCTTTAACAAATTCCGTGATATGATTTCCATAAAAGCTTGCTTCATTTATTTCCAAAACGATGGCATCTTTTTTTAGAAAGTCATTATTCCAGTTGATGTTGTTCACATTATGAATGCTTTTTTCTTTGTTTTTAGGATAAACAGAACGATTTATTTTGTAATAATAATAGTAGTCAATTTGATTGAATATTTTATTCTCCCATAAAATGTCAATAATAGTCTGTGTAAAACTGCCGCCGACAAAAACGACATTATTTTCATAACTCCCCTTGCTCGCGGTGGTTTTGAAAACCGGATGCGGCGTGATATAGTGAGAGGGAATAATCACTAAATTAAGTAATGACGCTAGATCTTTATCCCAGCCTATAGGATTAGTATCGACCTGCACTTTGCTTAATTGAATATGGGGAACGCTCTTTTTAGCAAGGGCTTCGATTTTAGTTATTAAAGGAACTATAGTGTAATAGGCGCCTAAATAATTCCAATGTGTACTGCCTTGACAGAATAAAGGATACGTCACAGTCCTTTTTGCCTCTAGCGTTATTTTCTGGCCGTCGATATAATTGACCCTATACTGATCTAATAACGGAAGAATGAGATCATAATTTCTTTGTTGGCTAATCGGGTTATCGAAAAAAGAATCAGGAATATATTCGGGATAAGTGTATGCTTTGCTCGGAGTAATTAAAACTAGAAATGGGACTCCGTGTTTTTTGAATAGATTTTGGACATCGGCGATTTGCTCAACCAAATTGTTCATTTGAATAGGCGTCATAGGAACGACGTGCTTTGTATAATCATCGATATATTCCCGTTCATAAAGCTGCTTTTGTTTTCCGATAATAATGCTTTGATTGTACATATAAGATTTATCAAATAAAATATAATAGATCTGATTATTTAACCGTATAAAAATCTCTCTCAGCCCAAAACGTTGATTAAACCAGTTGGTGAATTGTTCCTGATATTTTCCACTAATCCAGGAATCGATAGTAAAATGAGGTTCCTTTTCCGATAAAGTGATGCCTGCCAGACTGGAATAAGTGAATCTTTTGATGGGTATTATCATATGAATGAAGTTGAAAAAACAAGGAGCAATCATTGAAACGACAATTAGACTAATCATTATTTTTTGTATTCGGTTAATCATTAAATACACCATCCAGCGGAACGTTAGAACCTGAAATACAGAAACGGGTTAAAGGTGGACGTCGAAATTCGCAATATCGATAAAAATAAAAAAACAGAAGCTACAATAATTTCCAGTTTTCGACTAACGGTAACCTTAAGATAAAACCTTTTAAGTTTCGAATAGGTATTCGTAAGCGGAAAGAAGATAAGAAATAATCCTAATGCCAAAAAGAATTTACTATCATTGGCGACAAATATAAATCTCCCCTGCAATACGCCGGGATTGAACATTGCAGTAAGGTAGTAACTCATTTGCTCAAAACTGCCGGAACGGAAGATTACCCAACCTATCGTAACAAGAATGAAGGTTACTGCAACATTGAATATCCGGGGGAGCTTTTCCTGAATTCGTAGAGCAAACATTTTATCAGTTACAAGAAAAATACCATGATAAACTCCCCAAAGTACAAAAGTCCAGCTCGCACCATGCCATAACCCACACAAAAGAAAACAAAACCATAAATTAAAATACATCCTTGGTTTGGAACAACGGTTTCCGCCCAAAGGAATGTACAGATAGTTCTTGATCCACGTGGATAAGGAGATGTGCCATCTTCTCCAAAACTCCGTAAAATTCGAAGAAATATAGGGCATATTAAAATTTTCTAAGATACGGAATCCCATGATTCTTGCCAATCCGATTGCCATATCCGAATAGGCGGAAAAGTCAAAGTAGATTTGTACAGCAAAACAGATCGCGCCTAACCAGGAATTTAATAAACCGAGCTCATTTGCGGGAAGTTTGAAAATGAGATCCACTAAAGCTCCCAGAGTATCAGCAATAAATACCTTTTTTGCCAATCCCCATGAGAAACGACATACGCCGAGTGAAATATCGTTGAGACTGCTTTTTCTTTCGCTTATTTGTCCTTCGATTTCATGGTATTTTACAATCGGTCCCGCTAGTAACTTGGGAAACAAAAATACATATGTAAAATACGAAGTGACTTTTTGAGCTGGAGAGCACACGCCACGGTAGATATCAACAAGATAAGTGATTTTTCCAAAAACAATAAAAGATACGCCAATCGGTAATACAATGGATGTTAATAGAATGGGATTAAGATGCAAGTACGATAATAAATGATTGATGTTGCTAAAAATAAAATTTACATACTTATAGTATACGAGAACACCAATGTTTGATAAAAGTCCTAGTGTAAGCGCAACCCGTTTATTAAAACCATTCTGTGATAAATAAATCATTTTCCCTAAAAGCAAATCAAGCAGGGAAGATGCAATAGCGACAAAAACAAATCTGGGTTCACCCCAAGCATAAAACAATAAGCTCATAACCAGCAAAACGAGATTCTTGTAGTTTTTGCCAGCCGAAAAATAAATCAAAAAACATACGGGTAAAAAAATAAACAGAAACAAAGGCGAATCAAATAACATTTCTAAAAATCACTCACAGATTTTGAGTTGAGTAGCCGGTTTCTCGGCGGTGCCACGATATTTCAACTATGTATTCGTTGGTTCCAGCCACTCACAGAACAGGACGTCCATATCATAATTATCAAAGGAATAACATCAATGATGGCTAAAAATAAACGGCGGAGGATAGTTGGAACAAGGGAAGATTATTAATAGAAATGTTGAACGACAAAGGCCCGCCGTGGCTGCACGAGACCTTGGCAAAGGTCTCGATTCACCAGCCCGTAGCGTACCAAAGCCTTTTTCATTATTTTCTGCGGGCATCAACTGCCTTTTTAAACACATCAACCAGTTTGGCCGCCGAGACATTCCAATCAAACCGCTTCGCCGAATCTTTTGCACGGGAAGCCAGTCTGCTTCTCAACTCATCATTCGAAATCAGCTCCATTAATCCTTTTTGAATGGAGTCCACACTCAGCGGATCAACCAGCAACCCGGCTTCTCCCGCAACCTCCGGCAGGGAAGAATTATCCGATGTCAAAACGGGCGTGCCATGTGCCATCGCCTCTGTAAGAGGCAGACCGAATCCTTCATAAAGGGAAGGCATCGCCAAAAAAAGTGCATTCTTATAAAGCGCAGCAAGCATCGCATCATCGACATAGCCCACTATCCGGACATGTCTTTCCAAATCCAACTCACGGACTGTTTTTTTAATATCAACTCCACCCCAACCCTCCCCGCCGGCAATCACAAGAAGCGCCTTATTCTTAATAGATACGGGAAGCTGCGAATACGCTGTCAGCAAACGAAGCAGGTTTTTTCGCGGCTCCAGCGTACCGACAAACAGGAAGTAGTTCTGATCAATCCCCAACGGTTTCAAAACCTCCTTTGAAATCGGACAATCCTGATAAGTCACGCCCAGATGAATAACAGAAATTTTATTTTCACTTGCAGGATATTCATCTTTTAATGCATCAGCCGTTGCCGAAGCATCTGTAACAATCCAGTCCGCATGGGCAATGGCTGAAGGGATTTGAATCTGTTCCAGTTTCCTCCTCAACAGGGGCATCGTATTGCCTGCGTATTTCCAAACCAAATCATGGATGGTTACGACTCTGGCCATTTTGTCTGGAAGAAATCGAGGTATTCGATGAGCAGGGCCCCAGAAAACATCTACACCATCACGGGCAGCCCAGAAAGGTAAAAAAGTTTCGGTCCAAAACTGTCTCAATGTTCCCGCATCCCAGTTTTTCGTCCGGACATGTGCTTGTTCCAACCCTCGGAAATCAAACCGGAGAGCAGCCGGACTGTACAGATAAAGCGAAACCCCTTTTATCTTCGATAACGCTTGGCATGTCTCCAGCGTATAACGTCCCATTCCTGTTAACTGACGGGAAAGCTGTCGGGCATCAATACCTATTTTCATACGGAATCGATTTCTTAATCTAAATTATATTTTTCCATGGTTTAGCATGCAGGTTTTCGACGCCCGATGCAAATAAACAGACCACCTTCACCTCCCAGACTGGAAAAGAGCATGCCGATTTCAGCGGCAACGCGATCGGAAGGTGTGCCAGGGTTTTGTGGTTCAAAGAGCGGCTCGTTATCACTAACGTCACCAATAATTTTTGGGATTGAGGATACAAAAGAAAATCCTGCTTCATCAAACCACCGCATGAGCTCTGAAATTGAATGCTTTCGTTCCTGTGGGTGATAATATTGGTCATTAATCCAGGCACGGCGCTTTTCCGGAGACAGATTATTACGCAGGTGAGGATCGAGAAATAACACACGCTCGCCAAATATCTTTACCAAACCGCGGCGGATATCGGTGCGCAACCTGCCAATATGATTGTAGAGGCCAATGATAATGTATCCGCCAGGTTTAACAAGACGGCTTATGCTCATGAAGGCCTTTTTCGTATCATAGGTATGGTGCAATACACCGTTTGCTATCAAGATGTCCATGGACTCTGGCTTGATCGGAGGCAAAAACAAGTTTGCTTGTATAAACCGAACACCTTCAATTCCATTACATTTCGCGAAATCATGCCCCAATTGCAAAGAAGCCAAAGTCATATCAGTTGCGTAAATACGCGTGGGCGTAGTTGCCGCTAGATAATTGCTTAATTGAGCAGTACCACACCCAATTTCAAGAACGTTGGAATTAATCGGAATTTGTTGCCTTAGTAAACGCGCAAAAATGCCCGCGTCTGCCCGTTTCACGAATGAAGCTATGTTATCAAAGCTGTTGTAATTAGGGAAAGGCGCTTTTTCGTAAAAATTCTGTACGGCATGAGTCACCTTCCCAGCCATGTCTGGCAGTTTAGTCGTTTCAGCAGGAATTGAGCCGACCTCTTCGACAAACATCAAAGGGATTTCATCGATTATTCGATACTTCCGGCCTGAAGGCGACACTAGCCATTTGTCTTGCTGGAGAGTCAGTGCTTCGCCTGTTACTGGACATACAATGTTTTCGTCAAATAACATTTTGTTATTTCCCAACTTGCGTGGGATATTTCTCCTTTTCTAGTCCAAATTGAACATAGCACTGTAATTCATTTTCAGGCGAGTGTCCTGCTTTTCTTTGTAAAGAATAAAGTTACCAATAACCAGCAATTCGATCTCTGTCCCCATGAAGCAGCGGAAGGCATCCTGTGGGCTGCAAACAATAGGCTCACCGCGAATGTTGAAGCTCGTATTCACGAGGACAGGGCAGCCAGTGCGAGCTTTGAAAACGGACAGGAGCTCGTGAAATCTCGGATTAGTTTCACGATCCACAGTTTGTATCCTTGCGGAATAGTCGACATGGGTCACTGCAGGTATTTCGGAACGCGGCACGCTAAGTTTATCGATTCCAAACAGTGCCTGCTCTTTTTCGGTCATTTGCCTTTGCCTATTTTTCACTACATTTGCAACGAAAAGCATATATGGGCTGTCGCGATCAAGTTCAAACCAGTCGGCCACATCCTCTCGTAACACTGCTGGTGCAAAAGGACGAAAGCTCTCGCGATACTTGACTCGCAGATTTAAAGTCCGCTGCATTGTCACGCTGCGGGGATCTGCAAGTATAGAGCGCGCTCCAAGAGCGCGCGGGCCAAACTCCATACGCCCCTGAAACCAACCTACCGCTTTCCCTGCCACCAATGCTTCTACAGTGGCCGCAATTAAATCGGAATCGTTAAGTTTTTCGAAACGTGCGCCGGCGACGGACAGTTGTTGCTCAATTTCACTGTTTTCGTAACTAGGCCCAAGGTAACTGCCAGACATTGCATCTCTTCCATTAGCCCGGCGTGTCTTGCCAAAATGCGTATAGTAAGTCACCAAGGCTGCACCAACAGCACCTCCGGCATCTCCCGCAGCAGGCTGAATCCAAATTTGCTCAAATTTGCCGTCGCGCAAGATTTTCCCATTAGCCACGCAATTAAGAGCGACGCCTCCGGCAAGACAAAGATTTTTACTGCCGGTTTCACTGGAAAGCGTGCGCGTCAGCCGAAGCACTATTTCTTCTGTAACCCATTGAATCGAGGCAGCGAGATCCATATGTTTTTGCGTCAGAGGTTCCTCGGGTTTCCGTGGTAGATTACCAAAAAGCTCATTGAACTTCTCATTTGATCATCTTAAGACCGGTGCAATAATCAAAATATTGCATATCAAGCCGGAAAGTACCGTCAGCCTTTAAATCAATAAGGTTGTCCAGGATAATGTCGGTATATTTTGCTTCTCCATACGGAGCCAACCCCATCACCTTGTATTCGCCCGAATTAACTTTAAAACCAAGATAGTAGGTAAATGCAGAGTATAGGAGGCCTATTGAATGCGGGAAATGGATTTCTTTTGTCATCTCCAGGTAATTCCCACGTCCTACCGCGGCTGAAGCAGTTGTCCATTCACCGACGCCATCCATTGTCAGTATAACCGCCTCTTCGAATGGCGAAGCAAAAAAAGCGGAAGCAGCGTGACTTTGGTGATGTTCAGCGAATAGCAAACGACCTTCGATATGCTCAGCCGCGCCCAACTTTTTCAGTTCATCCCGTAGCAATATTTTCTGAAAAAGTTTTTCTTTCAGCCAGAGCGGCATCGCCATTAGAAACGAGCGAAAGCCATGCGGCGTAAAAGCAACATACGTCTCCAGAAGTCGTTCGAATTTCAAGAAAGGCTTTTCGTAAAATGTAACATGGTCAATCTGATCAAGTTTGATTGCCCCTGCATTCAAGCAATACCGAATTGCGTTTTGTGGAAAACTCGCATCATGCTTCTTGCGGGTAAAACGCTCTTCCTGGGCAGCGGCAATTATCCGGCCATCCTCAATCAGACATGCGGCACTATCGTGATAATACGCTGAGATTCCTAAGATGCGCATGAATATTCTTTCGTGTTTCAGAATATGGTGTAGATAAAGGGCGCGATGGCGGAACCCTTACCCAAGACAATAAGCCCGCCCAACAAAGCCAGCATCAGTATGATAGGCAAAAGCCAATACTTCTTTCGTACAACCAGGAAAGCCCATAGTTCTCGTATAATGCTCAACATTATTGATTCCCCTTTAAAATTGATTTTTCATATTTTGTGACAGGTTTTGGGAGGGTGTCCGCTTTTGCCAATACGTATGCGCTTCACGATCAAATTTCAATTTAAGCTCGTCTTTTCCGAAGATCCGCATCAATACCCCGATCGGGAAAATAGTCGAAAAGAAAATGATTCCCATAATGACAGGATTTACAACATGAAATAAAAGCAAGCTAAAGCGATGCCAAAGATTGTTAAGCGGGCGCAAAGGAGCTACCCAGAAATAGGCAAGAAAAAGAAATACAGCAGCTACGGAAAGACATACTGCCCACCAATCATGGCCTTGATATAGCCGCGCAAAACCTATAATAGAAAATACGACAGCAAAAGTGATCCCCAGTCCACGTGCGCTTGATTTTTCTTCGGCCGGCTGACGGCATAAATCTTCATGCAGCTGTCGTGAGTCCATCATATGCCCTTTTTTATCATATCCATGCTACATATTGTTCTGAGTTATATCTTCGAAACCACCATTTTCTCTATATCATAACTTTCAAATTCCTAATACCCTGTTATTGACTCCCTGCATTTTTGTTCAAGACCTTGGCGATCTCCTCGGCAATGATGCGCATACCTTGCTTATTGGGATGCTGCTGGTCCCATCTGGAAAATGCGTTTTCTTTCGGATCTTCCAGCCGGTGTCTCGTTCTAATAATCTGGGTGCCGGTTGATTTTGCAACAGTTTCCATCCTTTGCATATATTTTTCATGAAGTTCGATATAAGATGCAGCTGATTTTAATTTTAGTCTTTTCAAACTTTCTTGATAATCTGCTTCCGAGGCAGGTGGGATGCTTGGAGACCGCAAAGGGTAGTCTACAAGAAAAACTTTAATTCCATCATTATTCGCGATGTTTATTAATGTTCTTAAATTATATTCATATTCATCTGGGGTGCTACAAAGTCCAGACGTGCTTTTTTGTGTTAACAAAAATTTATAGTGGGCAATGGTTTGTACTGTTAAAGTCGAAGGGAACGTTTTGTAGAGATATCTTAGAACGACATTTTTTGGCTGTTGAATGTCGAGTTGGCAGGTTTCCAGATGATCGTTATGGCCGATCCTGATCACAATGATTTGAGGTTTCAACCGGCGAATTGAAGACAGGTATTGTCTGAGTAAATTGGCAGACGTATACCCAATTGTTCCGGCATTTATGACCATATCATTGTTTCTGGAAAGGATATCTTGCAGATACGACGGAAAACTATCAAATTCAAATCCACCAAATACAGGGTCTTTTCGTGCTGCCCATATCCCAAACGTACCGGAGTCGCCCATGCATACTATGAGGCGTTTTCTCTTGTCAGAAGCAGGGGATGATTCAATTATCCGAAATCCATTTTTATCGATTCGGAAATGGCCGGGCTGAATATACAAGGGTTTGTTCATCCATCCCATCAATGGATCATAAATTATCCATGGCCAGGCTCGAAGCTGTAAACTTGCTTGACGATAAACGTTCTTATGCATTGTAGAATAAATCAATTCAACAAATAACAGGGTAATTAAGCAACTTATAAGTGCAAAGACAACCTTTCCCGCGTGTTTCATTTTTAACCTCTCCTTGATTAACTAACTACTTGGTCATACTTTTACAATCAGATGTCAATGCAATTCTG
Organism: uncultured delta proteobacterium; assembly: GCA_963753975.1. Lineage (GTDB taxonomy): Bacteria > Desulfobacterota > Syntrophia > Syntrophales > Smithellaceae > UBA4810. The sequence goes on along the minus strand of CAVWEH010000005.1, from coordinate 348,077 downwards.
TCGCCAAGATTTCCTTGACATACAAAACCGAGTTTCTTATAGTTTAATCATAAAGATAATATTTTATCAAAATTATTTGGTGTCACCACCAGAATAAAGCAAGAAGAAAGGGCTATTAATCCTATAGGCACACTAGAAATGCATCTCGCCTGCCTGAAGAGATGTAATCCTTATGATCAATTAGGATTAGAAAAATGGTTAAACAATTAAATATGATACATTCACTCATTTTGTTTGGGTATGATTACGACGATAAAAAAAATATTTTAATTGGGAGAAAAGATATTTCGGAGTACGGGTTTTTTGCACCATTTACTTTATTGTTAACATCTATAATGACGATTTATAAAAAATTTAAACGTTTACCCGTAGATATCGATGGGAAAAATATTTTGAGTAATCTTAACCCTAATCACAATATACCCGATATGTACCACCATTTTTTTAACATAAATAAAAAAATTGAAATAAATTTTGACGAAGAATTGCCTGTTCCCGCTACTCCAAATGAGCATCATACAATTTATGCCGAAAAAAATATTAAATATTTTAAACCGTTTTTCGATAGATATTTTAATTTAAATGAAAACATACAAAAAAAAATCGAATTTTTGAAAAAGGAAATATGATGTAAACTCCAATAATTCAATTTCAATAATTTATCGAGATACTGATAAATGGACTGATTTGGGGGGGTTTGATTATCTTTGCCCTGCTCCGTATTTTAGATTAGTGACCCAGATAATGGACAAAAATCCCGATTATAAAATTCTTATTCAAACAGAAAATCTTGGATTAAAATTGTTTTTTCAAAAAAAATTAAGAGCAACATTTTTCGAAGAAACTTTAACACCACAAACATCGGTACAACCTATTTTTTTAGAAAAAATTGAAAATAAATTAGAATGGGCTGAATATTATATGGCATCATTATGCATTCATTCAAAATCTAAATATTTGATATCATATACCGGAAATAGTTCATTTTTTCTTTATCTAAATAGAGGAACAACAAATAATTTTTTTCAAGAAATAACATTTACAAAAAATATCGACGAATTTTTTGTAAATAATAATTAAGACATATTATTATTGAGACTTCAGTAGGTGATATTACTAAACTGAATTATTTTTTTACTCTCTATTTCTGTGATACAATCATAAACCTCTTTCTGCCATAAATGCCGATAGAATTAAGGCTTTCTTGCAATGATTATTTGGGCCTTTGGTAGATATTTATCAAAGGACGCTAGCAGTTTTTCAGAGCCATTCAATTCCAGCAATCGAGCCCAGGTATTTGCCCAACTCTGCAAGACAGGATGATAAGGAGGCTTGATATGGTCTAAGACAGCGTCCTTAAAACATTCCTGCTGCTGAACTATCCAGAATAGTGACATAAAAACGGTCCAGTAGAAACTATATGAATCATATCTTTCCACTTTTAATCCTGAATTTTTCACCAACCGGAAAAAGTTTTTTTTATTAAAGATCTGAATGTGATTTGGTTCCGAAAAGTAGATAGAATTCGCAAAAGGCTTCTGCACCATTTCTGATCGGGAATCAGGAACTGTGATTAAATACTGAGCGCCAGGCTTGCCCACTCTGACAAGCTCAGCTAAAATATTTTCAGGGTTTGCAGTGTGTTCCAACATCTCCATCGACAGGATTTTAGTCGCATACTCATCCGGTAGTGGCAATGGCGTTGTATCACTAACGAAACCTTCGACTTTTCTGGCCTTAGTTTTATTGGCTTTCTTTATAAGCGCCTTAATTTTAGTCGCATTGACATCCGAAAAAACTACGTGAGCGCCCTGCCTCGCACAAAACAGCGTAGCGCCTCCATCACCACATCCTACATCTAAAACGATATCATCCGCTGTGATTTTAAATCCAGTAAATAGTTCCCCGGTTTTTGACTGATACCATCCTCGCTTCATCGCATCTATTAATCCACACATCCGAGGATCTACATCTTGTTGCGTAGCTGCCTTAGTGCTATTAATTTTCTTTGGCTTTGATGCTTTACGCGATCGCGGCGATTGCTGTTTGCGTTTTACTGCCATATTGGTACCGTGAGAGCTTTGCCCATCCTTCTATTAAAATTTGTCATACCTAATTTTTCTTCTTTCCCAGAACAATCCTCAATTTTTCTCCAATCCATCGTAGCGACCGAGTCCACCGCCACGAGCGGCTATTACAAACCTCGTTCAGAGCAATCTCCGCCAGCCGAGCTTTTTCTTCGGCCAGCCGAGCTTTTTCTTCTGCCTTCACTTGCGTCGTTAAAACAAATTCATCAAAGAAATTTGGTGGATAATGAAATGCTGATAGAATTTCAGGGTGTTCTACCGCCACATAGAAGCGGTTAAGGCCGTCCGCATAAGCAAAGAGATAATTGGCGGAAAAAAGTATGGGCTCCCATGTTTCGTGTAATTCCATCCGAGATAGTGGCGACGTTGCTTCCACTACCACAATCCATGGACGATTTTTTGTCCAGTCGTTACCCCTTAGAACGGCTTCTTCCATACCTTCGACATCCACTTTCAGAAAATGAACATCTTGCCCGGCCGGTATATACTGAAGCCATAAGTTGGTCAGTGTTGTTACTTGTATTTCTTGACGATTCGGGTTCCGCCTGGCATGCTGGTGCTTGTCAGCAACGGCATCATCCAGTGTGGATAGCCCGGTACCTTCCAGGAAGTTCATAACCAGATACCCTTCACTATCGCCAACAGCCAAGCGCAGGTTTTGGTCGCGGGGTCGGCTCTCCTGTAATTGACGATGTAATTTCGGATCGGGTTCAATATTGATACCTTTCCAGCCGCGATTGTAAAAGGCCATAGTGACAGAGTTCTCATCAGGCCCGGCAGCTCCAACATCAACATAAAAACCCCGTTTGACATGCTTGAGGGCCCGCCAAAGCATCACATCTTCAAAATTTTGGGCGTAAGAGATAAAACTCATTATTCTAAAATTCCTATGTTATCCTTGCTAACTCAGCTTCGACCATCATCCGGACAACATCTTTCATAAAAAATTTGGTCTTCCAGCCAAGTTCTTTTTCAGCTTTTTTTGTATCGGCCACGGATACGTTTATGTCCGTCGGTCTTTCAAAATCCGAAACATGCCTTAGATGTTGATTCATGTCCAAATTCAGCAGGGAAAATGTTTCCTGGATAAAATCTTTCAGCGAAGATGTCTTTCCTGTTGCCACAACATAGTCCCGGGGTTCATCCTGTTGCAGCATTCGCCACATGGCATCCACAAATTCCGGCGCCCAGCCCCAATCTCTTTTGATGGAAATATTTCCCAAATGTAATTTTTCATTACTTCCTTTAGCAATACGGCAGGCTGTCTGGACAATTTTGCTGGTCACGAAACGGCTGGGCCGCAGAGGCGATTCATGATTAAACAAGATCCCCGAACAGGCGTACAAGTTATAGGCCTCCCGATAGTTGGCAACCTGCCAAAAAGCGGCTGACTTGGCGACGGCATATGGACTTCGGGGATGAAACGGCGTCGTTTCGCCGGCGGGTTCTGCATTGGTATTGCCGAAGCATTCGCTCGATGCGGCATTATACAACCGGGCGGGTATTTCTAAGAAGCGCATGGCTTCCAGTAAATTCAATGTTGCCACACAAACACTTTCAAATGTTTCCACAGGCTGTTCGAAAGAAAGTCCGACGGAACTTTGCCCGGCTAAATTGTATATTTCATCAGGACAGTATTTTTTCAGGACTTGCAGGACGCTGCGAAAATCATTGAGCGACACGGACTCGACGGTAATTTTGTCGCGGATTCCCATCCTCTGCAGATTGGAAAAAGACGACAACATGGCGTCTCGGGACGTGCCAATGACCGTATAACCCTTATTCAGCAGAAGATCGGCCAGATAAGTTCCATCCTGACCGGAGATACCGATGATTAATGCTTTTTTTGCGCCCATGAATAACTCCTTTCCCTTTCGAAAACATTCAAATTCCACGTTTTTTTGCGCATAATCGTGCGCTGGATTTATAAAAATGAATTAGAATTACTATATTAGATATCGCCACAAAATGAAATATTTGTATAGCAGAAAAATGATAGGCCCTTCTAAATATTGCAGAAAACAAAAAATAATAACAAAATTTTAAATTGGTTTTAATGAATCTATGTCTGAAAAATTGATAATTTTCACTTCTTTCACTTCATCCAGCAAAGAGATATTTTTCATTTTTTTCATTTTATTCAGTAAAGGGAACTGTTCATTTGCTCTTTTTTGGGAGACAAATATTAGATTCTTGGTCCAGGGATCATCGGTATCCAAAGAACAATATTGGACATACCCCGAACTTGTCAGTATATCTTTAGTCTCTTTTTCGTGAGTAGTCTCTATAATAATTGCAGTTGGGTTATATTCTTTTCCCAATAATGAAAATGATTTTAAAACATTCATTTCACCATCTTCTACATCTATTAATAGGAGATCAATTTCATGAGGAATTTCTTGATTCTTTAAAAACATATCCATAGAGAGGCAATTAATATTTACAGATTCCCCGGTTTCTTTATTATAAGGAAGAAATTGCCTTAAAATTATTTACAACGGTTTTTTTAGAAAATGGGCCATAATCGAACATTGTGGATTTTCCTGCAAAATCTCCAATAAAAAAATTGTAACAAGAAACTTTATTTTTTTCATGACGTTTCAAGCAGTTTATAAAATATCTTTTAATAGGCTCGACATAATGTCCAGTCCATCCAATATCAGCCAAAAAACATGTAAAACTAGAAATTTCTCCATCAAATGCTCCTATTTCTACGAAAATTCCATTTGTTTTATACCCAAATATATCTTCATATACAATATTTATAATATACGGCACGTCATCCCTAGATGGTATGTTATATTTTGTATACTTATATCTATAAGTCGGACGGTAGATATTATTATCATAAATGAATAAGTATATCTTTTTGTATGCTTTTTTAATACAATCCTTAAATAAATTCGACATAAGTACCTTCTCTCACAATGCCGGACTAGTGCTGTCAGGGTTTCCGGTTTTTCCAATTCAAAGTAGGTGATAAAACCATTTCAGACCTCTTCCCACTCCAGCCCTTCATAAAGTGGTCGGGCGCTATCATAAGCGAAATTGCAAGTTGCATTTGAAAAAACGCTTTCTGGGTCTATCTCTGGAAATACATCAACACCAACATCGTTGCGCATAAAAACAACATTTTGTCCGAATCTATTGGCTCCAATGAGTCGATATCCTTTCTCTTTGGCCAGTTTAACGAAAGCCGGCAAGGATGCTCCCCCATAGCTTACCAAACCATCTTTGATATCTTGCAAGAGCGTGAATTTAAAATCAGGGCGATATGGCACCGTCACTGATGCTGTACAGCGCCATACTACCTGTATTTCCACCATAACGACCCTCGGCACCGCCACGTTAATGGCTTTCCATAGCCAGTAGTCCATACCGTCAACGTCAATCGCAAGAAAATCTATCTCACCCTCAAAGCCATTCCGTTTTATTATATCGTTTACGTTTTCGGCCGTGATCCATTCGTTTGCGACAGAAGGAGGAATGAGAAACGTATCAGGGTGCTTAGCGTAATATTCCTTTGCAAAATCAGCCTTCGCTTTGTCCCCTTCAGCCATCAATGCGTTCCAGCCGTGGTTTACGACAAGATTTGCAGTGTTGCACTCCTTGCCGTTTCCCGCACAAATTTCCACCGCTTTTTTATTGGTTGTTCCTACCAATGAAAAAATATACCACAAAATCCCATCTTCGCCAAATTGGGAATGATTTCTGAATTCTACTTCTTCAAAAGGAAGCATTTTGCCTCGTTCGTAGAGTTGACGATATTTCAAAGCCAAAAGAATTTGAGTGCCTTTATCGACATAGCCATATACACGATCTGCAACAGCGTAAGCCAAAGCATCTAATTTTCTGCTGATGACAGAACTATTCAGCAATTTATTGATGATAATACGGAGCAGCTTTTTAAAACCCATTATCCTTTCCCCCCTTCTATTATTAAGTAAGCATTTACCAGCCGGATATCCAAACTTAAATGCCAAACCTCATCTTCAAACATAGTCTTATCTATAAAAAGATGGAGAATTCTCTTATCCACGCAATATATCCAGCCTCATTTAAATGAAGGCCGTCTGTAACATACTCAGGTTTAATGTTACCATCTGCCCCAATAAACTTTGCATACATATCTATATAAGTATTCTTAGTTAGAGTAGTTATTCTTTTTATCTCTGCATTCAATCGCTTTATATCTTCATTGTTTAGAACCTTCCCGTTTGCAGGTAGTATGGACCGAACATACACTCCTGTATTACAGGGGAACAATGTTTTCAATGCTTTAATATGCGGAATTTTTTTATTTTAGCTGAACCTTAACATGATTGATTTGGTTTTTTTGCTATAATCGCCTGGCTTTTAGGCATAAAATCATCCAACGCGCTCTTCACCCATGGCCCGTCTTTTGTTTCCAGCAAGCGTTTCCGGATTAGATGAAACCGTATGATCGTTTTCCTGCCGATGTTTTCCCTTACAAAATTTTTTCAATGAGACGACGCATTTTCCAAATAGATTTATTTTTAAACCAAACATAATAATTCCTTGAAAAAGTAAGCAATCGTAACAACCCGGTTTTCACGGGCCCTCTAAAAAAAGAGCTTTTTTTTGAAAACAAACGAAAGCGCCATATTTTCCATAAGAATATTCGCCTTAATGCCATGTGCTCCTTTGTGGGAGTTGAATTTAGTACGACTTCATGGGGTACTCCACATTGCTGAAATACATTTATTAACCGTTCTTCTACAACCGCTTTTGAACAATACTTTTCTCAGACTTTCCACCGCACAATCCGACATGCGCGCATAACGAGCAGGATCATTTTTTGCAACCTGATAACTTTCCAGGTAGGCATTATACAAGGATTCCCAATTTATCCGGTAACGAAATGTACGCAAAGCACCCCTGGGATCATCCGGCCAAATTCCCCTCTCCAAACTCGACTTAACAACAAAAGAATTACCATCATTGATATAATCTTCCATGGCCGTATGCGAAGGCGCAATAGCCGGTTTGCCCGCGGACATATATTCCATCAACGGCAAACATTGACCTTCCCCGTATGCAGCGTTGACAATGTATGTAGATCCCCGGACAAGCTTGGCATATTCGTCATCATTCAAATAGCCGTGCAGAATGACCACCCGGCATTGGAAGGGCGTAAGCTTAAATATTTCATCAGCTAAGGGTCCGCGGACTTTCTCGAAATCATGAAAAATTATTTTCAATACTAATGTTACGTCTTTCAATTTTCTGAATGCCCAGATAAACCCTTTTAGCTGATCTATCCAATTCTTTCGGCCATCGTTAGGATTAAGAACCGTTGTGTAAATGATTCCTTTCAAGTGCAGGCTAACATTTTTGTCTTTTTTGGGTGATGATCGTTGTTTAATGAAGTCCTTTCTGCTTTCTTCTGATACCCATGGAGCGTCGCATCCATTAAAGTCGATAAAACTTCCTTTAAAAGTCAAATCGAATCCTTTTGATTGGGCAGAGGCCTCTTCTTTTCTATAAAGTTTCGTGTAATTATCCCATACGGGCGCAGGGATGGACCATACCGGAAAATCGTTTCCCATCGCTTTTTGGACGGCTCTGACAGCAAAGCTGGAATGGGTAATGGCGCAACCATGTTTATGGAATACATTCCTCCAATCATTGCAAGGGTCTCCCCCCCACGTATCTGTAGGTATCGTCGTAAACTCCCAGGCAAATACAGATATCGTGGGACACTTAAGCCCTGTAACCGTCTTATGAGGAGGCGAAAAGGAAAAAAACAAGCACGGCACTCCTCTCGTCCGACACTCTTCGTAAATAATATCAACTTCTATTCCCGGATTTCTAATCTCGACAACAGTGGCAAATTTACATAGAACAGCACGGAATTTTTTTAAGACAAAGAAATAACTATATTCCGGGAGGCCCATATTAGCCAGTATGCTTTTTCCCGTTTCAGCCGAATATATAATAATTACCATAATTGCCAATTTGCCTTATTAATCTGCTCACAGGAGCGCTTCAAATATTCAGTACACTTGTCCATGCACTCCATTATTTTTTAGATTGACATCCCAGTTCTTGGAGCAAAGAATTTTTGCAGTTTCTCTTTAACAACGATATTGGACGAAAATTTATTCATTTGCGACGATGCAGATTCAGCCATTTTCCTGTATACAGCGGGTTTATTTTTAGCAATATCATAGCTTTGCTGGTAGGCATTCACCAAAGACTCCCAATCGATGCGATACCACATAGATCGAAATATACTGCGAGGATCGGCCGGCCACATGCAGGGTTCAAGGCTGGAATCGACAATTAGCGTGGATGAAGAATCAACATAATCAACCATTGATGTGTGACATGGCGCAATAGAGGGCTTGCAACAAGCCATATATTCCATGAGAGGCAAACATAATCCCTCAGCTTTGGAGGCGTTGATATAAAAATGGGTGGCGGTTATCAATTTTTCATATTCAACTGAATCCATATAGCCATGCAAGGCCACAACCCTGCATTTAAAAGGCCACAGTTGCTCGAGTAGTGAATTTAATTGCACCAGGAAAGATGCTAGAGAATGATGTACCATTTTAAGCACCAACGTCGCATCTTCCACGTCTTGAAACGCCGTGCAAAACGCTGTCACTATGTCCTTCCAATTTTTTCGGCCATCGGTAGGACTAAACACAGAAGTGTAGACAACCTCTTCAAAGGTGATTCTGTGACTAGGTTTTTTTTCTTGCATTGTATTCTTTCTGGTTTCCACAGATGGATTGCCTGATATTTCAATATGACGAAGCCCTATTCCCAAAAACCGCTGATCTTTTGCGCCAGGGAATGGCGTTAAATCCAAACCGGAGAAATTAAGAACATTTTCCGGCTTGCTCAGGTGAAAGCTGACAGCCATTTCGGTAAAAAAATTACGGAGAAGTATCTTCTTTTTCTCATTGCCTATAGAAACAAATATCTCTTTATTGGCATTATGACCATGCCCGCGAGCGGTAATTTTCAAATTAACCGTGCCGCTAAGCTTATAGGGAAGTAAAACCCAGGGCTTGGCAATACGCGACCATGTTCCCCATGTTTCGGATGGGTAGAAACCGCCTAAACATGCACTGAATTCATCTGCCGTGGAAAATCCCAAATGAAGTGTTTCACCCGACCAATTTTGAAATTGGAAACTTTCAAAAGGTTCTATCAACTCAAAGGAATCAGATCTGATGTGATAGTTGCGGCTATCAATAACGTCACCCCTGATAGTAATATCCATTTTTTCAGCCGAACAATTGCCAGTAGTTTGGTTTCTATACGCTGCGAAGGTATCCCATACCGGGACCGGAATTGCTACAACGGGATAATCATTACCCATTGCTTTTTTCACCGCGGCCGCTGCATATTGGGAAAGGGTTATTGTGCGGCCATGGTTTGAAAGCACATACCGCCAATCGTTTTTCGGGTCGTCATCCCACACTTCATCAGGAATACGATCAAACTCCCAGGCAAGCACACAAACCGTTGGACAACGCAATCCCATTGCCGATTTATTGGGAGGGGAAAAGGTGATAAAGACGCAGTTTTCCCCCCGCTTTCGGCAATCAGCATAAATGTCATCCACTTCCTGCTCAGGGTTCTCCACTACAACAACCTGCCCTAATTCCCGCAACACGGGGAGAAACCCCCGAAGGACAAAGTAATAACTGTATTCCGGCATACCTAAGCTGCCGCTGAGTTTTTCCTCGCTGATTTCAGAGTATACAATGAAGATCATGAATTAGTTATCTTGTTTTTGAAGTGCCTTTTTGATTGAGAACCTTTACACAACTAACCATCAAATTCAACTTCTTTATTGGTGAAACTCCAATTCCGAAAGAGCAGCGCAGCGGAATTGGTAAGTTGAACAATCCCGCAAAGCGGAGGGTATAATACACCACAGCTTGCTGCGGAAATTATTTCCAAATCTTGCTTTGGCGTTCATATCCGTGATCCTCATACTTACAGCAATACTTCTTTTCATATTCAACCTGTTTTTCTGCATCGGTTTCCGTAATTTTGCTGAGTCGGAACTATCAGCCAAACTTAATTTATACGCTAGTCTAAAAATTGAGGGCCATCTTTCTGTGACAACCCCAAAACGACTTTGATCAATTGCCCGGCACTTTGCTTCCATGTTAGCCGCGGCATGTTGCCGGATTTAGGAACACTACCCTGCAAACTTAGCTCAAGCCATTGCCGAACAGCCTCTGCCAGCGCTTGCGGCTCACGACCGTTAAAGTAAAACGCATGATCTCCGGCAACCTCACGAAATACGGGAATATCACGCGCGATAATCGGCAATTTATGTTGAGCTGCTTCGATCAGTGGTAAACCAAAGCCCTCGTCTTCCGAGGCAGCAATCAGACAAGTAGATGCATCGTAGACCTTTTCCAGATATTCGTCGCTAATGCCCTCAAGCCAGTGCAAACGATTTCCCAGTTGGGGGTGAGATAATAGTTTGTCGACAAAATTTTTCATACCCCAACCTTTTTTGCCTAGAAGGACAAGATTTACATCCACACCAGCCGCCCAAAGCTGTTCGAAAGCATCAAGTATTTGCGCTTGCCCTTTACGCGGCTCGATAGTCCCTACAACAAGAAAACTCGAGCCGGAGGCAAGTTTTCCGATCATGTCATATCCGGCAGAGGATATGCCAAGAGAAGGAATCGAGTTCTCAAAATCGGCTCCATGGTGGAACCAGCCAATCTTAAAAGGTCTTTTACGCCCAGGCATGTTCGTATCCAGCCATTGACGAAGTTCAAGTGCCACTTTATGAGATACACACAGTGCGCCATCAGCATACGACACTGCTTTTAACCACGTAACAAATTCTTCGCACAGACCAGGCCAGAAATATTGCGGGTATTGAGCAGGTAGCAGGTCATGCACTATGTGGTAAACCCTAACTCCTTTATTCCGCAAATAGCGGGTTTTATCAATTTGAGATATTGCCACACCTGGGTGATGATCCAAATATAACAAAATATCTCCCGAACAAAATTCAATATGAGAATTCTCTGTAGTATCAGCCAAATTACCGAGAATGTTATCGATTAGTAATCCAGCACGATAAAACTCGTGATCATCTACATTAGTGTAAACAGGCACCACCTCTATCTCTTTACATTCACGTACAAGTTCGTAGCAAATAGCGCGAACTACACGCTGAATACCAGTGTAATCTCCTGTTTTTATAACAGCACTAACATCAAGAAAAAGCTTACGCGATCGACCTGTTTCAGCCGAATAAGTTTCTGCTAAGGAAATAGCTATTGCCATCATGTCCTGTGGCTTGAGTTGAGCTGCGATGGGGTTAGTTATAATACCTTCAATAACGGCTTGCACAGGTTCAGAAAAATCTCCGGCAGAAGGAATATTAAGGCGCTCATTTCCAATTGATACATTATTATTTTTTAGTTTATCGCCCGTCATATCGAATAGGTCGAGAAGCTTACCGGCGCTATTATCCCAGGAAAAAGAGGCGGCACTGGCAATACCATTTAATTTGAGCCGTTCGCGAAATTTGAAATCACTCAAAGCACTCTCCATTTTTCGCGCAATATCGATTTCGTCGTAGGGATCAAAAAGCGCCTCATTCAATCCCACAACCTCGGGAAGGCTGGAAGCCCGCGATGCTATCACAGGCGCACCGCAGGCCATTGCTTCCAGTGGGGGCAGACCAAAGCCTTCGTGAATCGACGGGAACACAAATAGTTTGCATAAATTGTACAGCGAAATTAAATCGTCGTCATCCACGTAACCCGTAAAAACCACGCTGGCATTGATTCCAAGTTTTTTAAGTGTTCTTCGATGAATGTCCTGCTCACGGTGCAGTTCCTTGCCCACCATCACAAGTTGGTGAGATTTTCTCAATTCCAACGGGAGTCTGGCGAATGCCTGGTATAGACGATAAAGATTTTTATGGGCGTCACCACCGCCGGAATAGAGCAAGAAAGGGCTGCTAATCCCCAGACCGGTTAGGAGCGCATCACGCTTGTCTGAAGAAATGTTCCGTTGGTTAAATTTCAGACTATCGACAGCAGCGCAGATTACTGTTACTCGGTCGTACGGCACACCGACAAGATCTACAATTTCCTTCTTGGAATGCTCCGAATCAGTTAAAATTATGTCTGACTTTCGCACCCCCTCAATTTTTTCATTATACCAGGTGCGAATTGACTGCGAGGCCAAGTAACGCTCCGGATAAACCAAAGGAATCACATCATGCAGCGTTGTGCAAAAAAGAGCGCGCGAAGGCAATGCTTTGGCACTGGTAGGAGCCGGGTCATACCAACCTTCCTGTAAATTTGTCGAGAAGATAATATCAGGATTAAGATTGTTCAAAAATACCTCGCGCGATACTTCAGCAGCCCATTTCCTTGGTGCCAAGTCAGGATTAATTGCCGAACAATCGTAAAATTGCTGCCATACACGTATGTTTTCCTGTGGCAGTAGTCCTTCAAATTCTCCCCTAATGGCATCTATAGCATCCTGGAACGCTCCGTTTAGTGCCAGGTAAATTTCGTGATCCCGCGGATCGCGCAAGAGAGCTTTCACTAATCCCATCGTATAACGCCCAACACCCCGATGTCGGGAAAACGGTGTTTGCGCGCCCTGCATATCAATGACAATGCGCATCAACGATTCTCCTGCTGAAGAGTGTTCAATTGCTTTCTTCAAATCTAAATAGATCTGACGAGCACGGGGGGAAAGATGACTCACATCCTTCGGAATGAAATAATTAAAATTAATTATCGGATTGTACGCCCCCATCGTTAAACGTGTATAAACAAAACGTGTAAAGCTGTTCGACCCAAGTTTGCGAACAACTGCAGTAGCGTAAAACCGAAGCTTCGGATGGTCCTTCACAAAATTCAGCCCCATCCGGAGCCCCGTTTTAACAAATTGCTTGAGTGAATTCTTCAACGTCGTCATCTCAACTTCCCCCGTATAATCTTCAAAGCCCCCATTATCCATTGTGGGGTGCGATCCACGGCCACGCGTGGCTGCTATAAACCGCATTCAGAACAGCTTCCGCCTGCTGAGCTTTAACCTCTGCCCTTAATTGTTCTAATTTGTTTTCATTAATCGTTCAGAAGCACGGTTTATGATAATTTGATTATTATTTTTAATCCCACTAACGATATTCATACCTAATCGTGCTGAGAGATCCAATAAGCCGCAGACAAGCTAATATGCCTTCATGATTCAAATCAAATGAATAACAGACTGCACTTTTAATTTTTATGGGATTTTTCATTTTTGATTCCACGCCATACTTTTTTTGCAAGATGTTCGCGATAGCTATCTTTCGGGGTTAAGCACGTTCTTATCTTACGCAATACTGTTACTAATTTCCATGCCCTGCTACTTGCAATCTCTACCAATGCCTGATTGAGAGTGGCGATCCGCCCATCCCGTTCAAGTATGGTTTTTGTAAGCTTATCAAGTAGAGTTAAAGGTGTTTTAAGGCGTTCAAATTCACTTACCCAGATATTGATTTTCTTATGTAGGGATAGATCATCAACCTTTTTTTTATCCGACGCTGCTTCCAAAAGTTCGGAGTAAATTTCCCGGATAAGCGGAGGGCTTGCTTCATCCGACGATAAATCACTAGGATCGTAAACCGTGTGCCGCAGGACTTGATCAAGAAACTCGCTTTTGTAGCTTTGCAGCTCGGTCGGATCAATTGCCAAATTGAGATTTTTTGCAATACGATTCAATTCGTAATCCGGTGATTGCATCAGACGATCATAATCGATAATTACGCACTTTTCATTAACGGTCATTGACAAACTAGCGATCACATGTCCCAACCAAAGTAGATAGCTCTTTCCCGGATCAAAACCATTTCGCTTGGCCAAAGACTTGACCACGCTGAGGGGGTGGCGTATAGTCAGCACGTAGCTCACATCTAATTGACATTGGCTAAATACCTCTTTCCAAAATGGAAGTAACTTTGCTACGCGCGGATCTTTGAACCCAAAAATAGGTACATTACCAATCTTCAGGCGTAACAATTCAACCGCACGAAGGAAGTAACCTTTTTTCCGTAAAACTTCGATATCGTTGGGTTGAATAGGAGCAAGATAGTGCCAATCACTGCCTATAACGCTTAACATCTCGATATTCAGCGTCATAAGATCAAAGTCTTCCCAAAACCCCTTCACGTTATCGTTGACAAGAGGGCCTAGAAGATTGTTACCTAAATCCACTCCGAGTACTTTGAGCCCACGCGTAACGGCACTGGTGCCGCTGCGATGCATACCGAGAACGACGATAACGCGTTTCTTGTTTTCTTGGTTCATTATGTTACAACTTTCTGCAAGGGATTATTCATAAGTTCAATTTCTGCTACACAGTTGAAATCTATTATTGCGGTTGTAGTATTCTTGGAAACAGGCATTACCTTGAACATACAAAGGTCCAGTACACGATGTAAAAAGGTTTCCATTCCTTCACGATTACTTCCCATCACGCCTGCATTGAGGTAGTACGAACCCGGGTTTAAATTGCAGGTAAATCGGAATTCAACGCTGACCATTGTTCCCGGCGATAGATAAGTAATGCCCTGACCAGTATGAGGAACAGATGCTGCGCCACCTAGCTCCAAACCAGAGATAGTTTTAATCATCATACCGAAGCGGACATTGGTTGAAGCCTTATCGAACCTAACTTTGTACGTATAACGATAACTCTTGCCGCGTTTGAGGCAATTCACTTTTTCGCCGGACACGGTAAGTATTTCTGGGGACATGATGTAAGCCCCGTGTGATTCATATTCTAAGGTGCTCTGTGGTTTGAGGTTAGGATCGAAAAAATTTTCTAGATCATTGTCAGTGACATTTTTTTCACCGGGTGACGGAGATGATGTTGCCGGCAATGTTTGAGAAGCCGAACGAGCCCGGCCACCGACCCCGGATGCGCGTATCTCTTCGAGTATGGCATGACGCTTATCCTGAGGAGCATAAATCAGTTTTTGGTATTTTCCGACGATAGTTTTCGGAACTCCCATTGCCAGTTCTTCGCCTGACTCCAGGAGCATAGCATGGTCACAAAGTTCCACTATCACACTCCCTGAGTGTGAAACAAACAGGATAGTAGCGCCATTTTTCTTAATGGCTTCAATACGCGAGAAGCATTTGCGCTGAAACATCTCGTCGCCTACCGAGAGCGCTTCATCCACTATGAGTATTTGTGGGTCAACACTGATGGCGACTGCAAACGCCAGCCGCACAATCATACCACTAGAGTAAGTTTTGACAGGCTGTTCAATGAACTGTCCGATGTCGGCGAAGAC
The DNA here is from genome assembly GCA_963753975.1 of uncultured delta proteobacterium. GTDB lineage: Bacteria > Desulfobacterota > Syntrophia > Syntrophales > Smithellaceae > UBA4810. The sequence goes on along the minus strand of CAVWEH010000005.1, from coordinate 332,669 downwards.
AACGATGTCATCATAGCGAGCGTCGATTTCTTTGTTACTTAAACCCAGCACAGCGGCATTCATAAAAACATTTTCGCGTCCGGTAAATTCCGGGTTAAATCCGGAACCCAGTTCAAGTAAGGCTGCGATGCGGCCATTTGTTTCGACGGTTCCAATAGTAGGTGTCAGCGTTCCACAAATAAGTTGCAGCAGGGTGGATTTACCCGAGCCATTGCGTCCGATGATGCCGACAGTTTCGCCTTTCTTTACTTCAAAAGAGACATCCTTCAACGCCCAGAACTCGCGGAAGTATTGCCTGGGAGGCTGTCCGAAAAGCCGCTGTAGGCGAGGAATGACAAATTGTTTGAGCCGGTCACGCGGATTGTTGTAAATCTCGTAACATTTGCCCAGATTGCTGACTCGTATAGCAATATCATTAGAGGACATCGGCAAATCCTTTTCTGGTCTTCTGGAACCAGACATAGCCCAGCCAGGCGACTACAGTGGCGGTAAGTGTGTAAATGCCCAAGCCTATCCAGTTCGGCAAATGTCCCCAGATCAGCACTGCGCGAGCCTGCTCGATAATGAAGGTGAGCGGATTGGCCATAATCCAGGGGCGCAATGCTGCCGGCAACGCCGTCACCGGATAAAAGATGGGGGAGGCAAACATCATTATCATAGTGATAATGCCGGTGGTTTGCCCTAAATCACGAAGGAATACACCCAGTGATGCCAGCATCCAGGCAAAACCAAGAGTAAGGATAGTAAGCGGCAACAACACTAAGGGGATGAATATTATCGTCCAATTCAGGTAACCGTTAAATAATACATAAGGCAACCATGAGTACGCCAAGACTGACGAAGCTGTGGAAAAGAGCTGCTCCTATAGCAACTGATGGCAAAATATCCAACGGGAATACAACTTTTTTAACAAAATTTACGTTAGAGGTAATCAGCGTTGGTGCGCGGTTGATCACCTCGGCAAAAAGGCCATGGACGATCATGCCCACAAACAGCACAATGGCAAACTGCGTTTTAGTCTCATCAGTACTTACATTCCAGCGGGCTTTGAAAACAACTGAGAACACAAATGTATAGATGGTAAGCATGATCAAGGGATTGAAGAATGACCAGGCGATACCCAAGACCGAGCCCTTGTAACGACCGACTACTTCGCGCTTGGTCATTTGCGCGATGAGTTGGCGGTTGCGCCAGAGACTACGCAACAAGGACATAGGCGACGTTGGTTGCCCGGCATGAGGATTCACCTGCACTCAATCACCTCTGTATTACCTGTTGGTTTGATTATATTAAAAGCTAACATTATTTTACTTCTTTTTACAAGCCGAAGGATTTTGAAATATTTTTAAAGATCATGACTTATATTCGGATTTCTTAACCCGTTTATAGCTATGACAACCGGCTGAGCTAATAATCAAAGGACCCTGATACGGCAAAGCCATCAAAAGCATGGCCGTGCCCAGGGGAAGACCCTGAAGGAAAATCCGGCGCAGATCTGAAAAATTTCTATCCAGTAATAGCGGGTGTTAGCCTGGACAATCAACAATATCCTCATTTCCTGAAATCATTCGGCATGATCATTTGCATGATATTTTCTGAAATAATGAATGGATTTTTCCGATTAAGCGTTTTTGGATCGTCGAGAAAAAATTAAAGATGTATTGCTTATGGAACATATTCAAAGCGCTACACCGATAAACGCCGTTATTCAGTTGAATGATGGCGGTACCACTTCCTAGCCACGGGAAATCAAGCACGTGATGACCATTGTTGCGCACGTCACTGATGGTCTTCCAGCATGTGATATTATAGTATTCATAGGGTTTGGTATCATGAAAAGTGATAATGCCTCGCGGGGACATCAAGCTCTTATAATTTTGAAGATCTTCCAGGCTGCCACTATGAGAATGATCGCCGTCGATATGCAGATAATCTATTTTCCACGCTTTTGTTGCGCTGCGCTTGAAAACATTCGATGATCTGTCGATGATAATTTCAATATCGTTATAGTGACTTCGAAAGAAAGACGCTTGATCGGTCCAGTCCGGACGGCTCCATTCTTCCGTATCGGCATCAATCAGAACAGTTCTGGCATTCACCAGACCCAAATCCCTCTGCGCTTGCCGCATCAGGCGTGGCACAAAACCGCCGCCCGAACCGATACAAACGCACAATTTCGCGCGCAGCATATAGGCCATTGTATAATAGAGCAGGCCCGCTCCTAAAAATCCGGCATTAGGATCGGCGCCGTGCGAATCGGCCCATGAAGCACCTTTTAAAAGAGAAGACGTGATGACATCGCGGTTGAGCAGACCACTTTTGCGGGAACCTGTTTTTTGTGTCATGTCATACGATCTTTCAATGTTTTGATCATAATATTTTTGCTGACCATGTTGAATAAATTCACATAAACATAATAACACAGGGGCTTTGCATTTATTTTTTCTTTAAATTTCATCGCCGAAGTATTAAATTTTTCCGAAATGCTGTAAATTTTGTTTCGCCCCATACTTTCAAGATAAGCATACAGAATTGTTCTTAGAAACGGGGCGATATTTCGCCCCCGCATATGTCTGGCGGTATGAAAATTGAACGCGTAAGCCTCATCGCCTTGAAGCGCAAATGACAAATACTTGTAATTGCATCTTAATAGATCAAACCAGCCATAAGCCAGAATCGCCCCCTCGCTTTTCAAACCAATGCATGAGCAGCCGGCATTCCACAGTTTTGAAAAATCTGCCGGCGTTTCAGACAGATTCTCCAATCCTTTAAGCAGCTCGACATCGCTTCGACCCAGCAAAATCGTTTCAAAAGGTTCATCCAGCAGCGGCTTGATGTCCGTACTCAGAAAATTTTTTGACTCTTCAAAAAGATAATAGGGAACAATTTTTATTCCTAACCGGGATAACCAGCGCAAAAGGGTTAGAGCCATCAATCCATGCGACCAAACATAAAGGACCTTTGTCTTAATATTCATTTCTGTTTTAAACCGACCCTTGAATGCCCTAGACGCCGCTCAGTAATAGACTCTTCCGGATAATATTTTTAATTTGCCAACGGTTTCTTTGGTGATGCAAGCTCGGCTGCGTAGCGCTTTCCGGAAGCCAATCACAGTATCTTTAAGGCCTTGCATAAAATAGAGCGGATGACGATAGCGAAGAGCCTTTATAAAATAATATCCCCACCACAACAACGTATGTGAAAAAACATTGAACCAGGGTAAATGTCTTGCCGCCACCCAACATCGATTTCTTACGCCATAATAAATCCACTTTCCCTTGACTCTGGCCTGAGGCGTTTCATAATGAATAACGGATATGGCGGAGGAACGCAAAATCTTATATCCTTGATTTACCAGTCGATAACTGAAGTCCAGTTCTTCAGCGATAAAAAACAGAGGCTCCCAGAACATCCCGATCTCCAGAAAAAGGTTACGCCTGATAGCAAAACCGGCGCCGCAGAAATAGCTGCACTCGTAGTCCTCGTGAACGATTTTTTTATCCGCCCGGGGAATGCTCTTATATTCCTCGCAACCGTCGCTTGGCTGAAGAATCCGAAAGGCAATGCAGCCCAAGCCGCCATTGGAGCGAAAGTAAGAAACCACGAGGCTAAGGGCGTTTTCGTCAGCGAAAACCGCGTCATCATCCAGAAAAACACAGAACTCTCCGCCGGCCATCCGCACTCCATAATTTCTTCCACCCGGAGCTCCCATGTTGGCGCTGAGGTAAAAATACCGCACGTCCTGGAAACAGACTTTGAACCATATCCCCCGTTCCGTCACAAGACGCATTATCCACAACAATGATTTCCATATCCGGAAACTTCTGTTTTTGAACTGACCGCAGACAGTTCTCCAGCATTTCTTTCCGGTTCATGGTCAGCAAAATCAAGCTGATTTGAGGCGAATTCGTCTTTTTGTGTTCTTTTAGCATCTTTTTAGAGTAGCCTGGACCTGGATTTATATAAAAATTGAATCGTACGAGCAAAAAGTATCTGTAGAGACCGCATCGCCTTCGGTAGTGATATAAAAAAGTACAAAATATATAGTTTCCAATCTTTCCTGTTTTGTCGGATAAAATCCTGAAGGTTGCACCTTTGATAGTTGCTCAATAACGCATTCCTATCATTCCCGTTATCTCTGATCATGCAAAGAATCCAAAGTAAGCTGGCGTAGTATGCGTGCTGTTTACCTATGAGGCTCCTATATTTTTTACTGCTGACCAAATCCAGTGTTGATACTATGTAGCGAAATGAATTTATTCTCCCTTGTGTGCTTTTTATGGATTTATCGGTTATGCATGAGCCGGGCCTATAGCGCCTAAAGTACCCGACATAATGAATGTAACCAACTCTTTGTGCCCGAATCATGCTCAAATAAAAGAAATAGTTGTCCTCTCCTGCACATGTGTCGGAAAACTTCACATTATTTTCAAGGATAAAATTACGATTATACATTTTCATGCCCGGTTGCTGGATTTCGCCGCCAGTATGTTCAATCCATTCCAAACCTGTTGCAAAAATATTCTCATCTTTTTGGTCGAGTTCAAAATAAGGATTTTTGTTCCAACACCTGTTTTCGCCATAATCTTCAAAAGACAGACCGTTGAAAATCAAAATATCAAAATCAGCCTGAAGCATTTTATTATACAAAACCTCTATTGCATTGAGCGCAAGACAATCGTCGGAATCGAGCAGCAAAAAGTATTTCGACTTCGCCATTTTTATGCCAGCGTTGCGCGTAAGTCCCGTACCCTCGTTTTTCTTATCAATCAATGTAATCCTGTCATCTTTTCCCATGTACTGCTTAATAATATTAAGGCTATTATCGGTAGAACCATCGTTTATTACAATGATCTCTATATCTCTGAAACTCTGATTGACAACAGAATCCAAACATTCGACCAAGTACTGCTCTACATTATAAACCGGAATAATAATGCTTACTGATTGATCTCGCGGCAGCACGTCAACGGGATTAAATATTTTCATCTATGTTCTTTCTCGAGCCACGAACTCAAGTCTCTACCGATGTAGTCCTGCAGCTTAAGAATATCATCGCGATAGAACAGCCTGAGTTGTTGTTCTATTTCAGGATCGATAGCTTCGGGCTTTTGCAGAATAGTGGAACGAAGATGCTCGCGCAGGCGAACCCATCGATCAGCACCTAATATCGCTCCACCGACGGCGCGGGCTACTTTGTGCAGCCGCTTGGGTTTGACGAAAAGCGCATTCAGAAATGACCAGCGAGGAATACCGGAAATATTGTGTCTGTGGCTGATGTACGAAACGAAATCGGGGTTTATGTCAAGAAATGTGAATACAGACCGCATCAGTGCGTCGGCATTGATTTTCAGATCATCATAGAACAGGACAGACACCCGGCTGAAGTTTTCTTGAAAGGCGCGCACCTGGCCGGCATACAAGCCGACTTCGCGATAAAGCCAATGCCAGCAATATCCGTCGCGCTTGCGCCGCTCCTCCTGGTTCAGGGTGTCCGCAAAGGGCAGATATTCCCAGCCATCACGGACCAGAAAATTATAAGCGGAATAGGCGCGTTTCACCGGATCTCTTAGAATAATGATAATCCGCGGATCGCCCAGATGACGTTTAACGGCCGGTATGGCCTCTTGATAAAAAAACATGGTATCCACACTGGCCTCACCCACCGCTTTCTTGCCAACACTTTTTTCAAACAGTTTGCGGTAATTGTCAAATGAGCTCACACTGCTTTGCGTAATTAAATAGTCACCGGGACCTCTACCCTGGTTGGCCGCGCGATTGCTTAGAAATTTAGGCTCCTTGATCGGACTCATATAGACATCAGGATGCTGCTGTAGGTAGTAATACAGTGAGGTCGTGCCGCATCTTTGTGCTCCAACGATTAGGAAATTAGGCAGGGTGGAAATGGGTTTGTTTTTTTTAGGTAAAAAGAACATCATATTTTCTAAAAACCTTTCGAGTCTTTTATCTAACTAGCCAGCGGGTTTAAATTTTTTATAAGTTTCAATTGTTTATTAACTATTTCTTTTAATCTAATTTATTTCTTTTTTTATTTCAAAAAGATTTATGGTTTCTTGATAAGCTTCTTTATAATTTCGTATCATCTCTTTATAATTATATTTCTTTTTAATAAAGTTGCTTGCATTATTACCCATTAATTTAATTTTTTCAGGATTTTCCAACAGATAATTTATCTTTTTTTCAAAATCGTCTGCATTTCCAGGTTCAAATAATAAACCAGTTTTATAAGGAACAATTAATTCCGGAGTACCTCCCGTGTTAGAGCCTATAACGCATAATCCATAAGACATAGCTTCCAGCGTAGATCTTCCAAAAGCTTCCTCCCAAATAGACGGCATCACAAGAATACTACTCTTCTGATAATATCTTTCAGGATTTTGAAATCCCAGAAATTCAATATTTTTATAAGATTCTTGAAGCTTTTTTTTCATTGGGCCTTCACCTAAAATAAGAATCCTATAATTCTTTATTTTGTCTAAAATTCCTATAATTGTTTGTAATCCTTTTTCCGAACTTATTCTTCCAGAATACATTATCGTTTTTTTATACGACGTTCTTTTAGGAGACATATCTACAGAATTATATATTAATTTAACTTTTTTATAACCCGTGTTTTTTAATTTTTTATAAATAAATTTGCTTGGAGCGATAAGAAGTATATTTTTTAGTTTTTTTAATGCTATTTTTTTATGTATATTATTTATGAATTTGGGTAATTTTGGGGAATATTCCAATATCCAAGTGTCCCTTATAGTTATAACTACTGGATATATTTTTGCTATTTTATTTAATGTATTTAAAGGGAATCCCCAAATACTATTAAAATGAATTAAATCCGGTTCAAAATCTTTTAATATACTGCACATTTCTTTTTCAACTCTAGGATTAAAATAGTCCAATATTAACTTCCGAGTTATTTTAGATTTGGGTAATGCCAGTTTATAATCTTCCTTAGTATTTGGCTTTTCAGAAAAATTCGATACCAATCCTGATTTACATGAATACTTATTGAATTCTTTTTTTAAAGCAAGAGTAGATAATTGTCCACCACGCTTCTCATCTAAATAAGGATCTTTACTTATGCAATAAAGGATTTTCATTTTATATTCCTCGGTAAAGTATAATCTTTCTTACTTTTTTCAAATTTTAAATAATCCGCTCTATTAAAAATACTTGTTGATTTAATGTAGTGTGAATTGAGAAGCATGAAATCATTTTTCCCTCTAACCGCAGGGAAGGTCTGTTGCTGAGGCCGCATGATCCGGGTTTAATTCCGCATCGATAACTACTGTTTCAATGTCACCGCCAAGATGGACTGCCAAATCATCATTCAGTTTTCAAGTTATGAAAAATTCCCAAACTTTAGCTTTAACCTCTATTTAAGATTTGAAGAGTATCCAGAAATTTGTATGTGCTTTGGAAAAAGGCACGGACCTCATTATCACAATAAGAATTAGCGTAATGCGTCGTTTCGATTTTTTGAAAAATCAATTTCGCAAACATGTCAACTCTTTTGCCAGATAAACCCATTGACTTTCTCAATCTTAAGCTTTTGCCAGCTAAATGACGAGCTATTTTATTATATAATGTTGACTTAATAATATAAGACGGATTTATTATTTTTGTTTCGGGTATAAAATCAAATTTGACATTAAGAAATGAAAAAATATCTTTATATACGGTTACAGGATTGCTTTTAAGCTGCTCATGTCTACCTATATAGATATTCTTTGGTGAAACCATGCTTAAAATTTTTGGAACATATAATTCATATGAGTATAAAAGATCATATCTAAAAAGAAATTTGTTTCGGCAGTGCTTAGGGTACATTTTCCCCAATTTTCTCATTTCAAGACTTTTCCAGCACGTGCAAAAATCGTCGGAGATTTCCCGCATGCCGCCAGAGCCGTATTTCAATCTTTGCGCATGCATTGACTTAGATGCCATTACAGGATCTCTAAGCATTATAATAAATTTAGCATTAGAGGAAAACTCTAATATGTTTTTGATAGATTCTGGACTATACATATTATAAACACTACCATCTACTCTATACGATGCATCTTTGGCATCTGGCGATTTATAGAATGATAAATAATCATCAATAGATTTGATTGGATAGTCTTCTTTATAATCATAAAATGTACGAGCATCAAAGTATCTTAACTCTTTTTTTAAAGGTACATAAATATCCGGATGTTGGCCCAATGCGTGCACCAAAGCAGAGGTGCCCGATTTGGGTGCACCAATTACAAAAAGATTAGGCAAAGCATATTTCATAAAAGCCTCCAACAAAAATAGATATCAGGTCAACTGGGTATGGCATTGAATCCTCCTCAGCGTCCCAAAGGCAAATACCCAATGATTCTACCATATTTCATTTTGATATAAATCAATAAATATACGTTCCAAAAAATCAGACTGGACATCCCGGCCAAAGCTGCACCGTAAATGCCAAGGTTAGGAATAAGTATCAGGTTGAGAATCACATTCATTACCGCTGCCATAAACATAACATTACGAAACACAATCTGATGGCCGGTCATGTTCATGAAAATGCCAGTTGAGCCGGAAATCGAGTTTACAAATTGACCAAGAACAAGGAAAAACATTGCCCAGTACGCCACCGTAAAATCACGGCCGAACAACAGAGAAAGTGCTGGTTTACCCAGCAAAACTAAGAAGAAAAGTATGGGAATAGTAGCCCAGAAAATGAGCTTGGTCGATTTTTGGGCTACATAAAAAAGTCCGGCAATTTTATCGCTGTTAAATAGTTCGGAAAATTTAGGCGCGGCCATGGAGTTGATAGCTGACAAGACAAAACTGGTCAAGGATGCCATGCTGACGGCGACGGAGTAATACCCCACTTCCGCCTCAGGCCGGAATATACCCAGCATGATCACACCGGTCTGGCCGATTACAAAGGTCATAGTTGAAGTCAAAAACATGGGCAGGGAAATGGCCAGGATATCTTTCACCGGCATGGGCTGAATAATGTCGTTTGACCCTGTTTTGACTTTAAATGCCCTGTTCATGATCCAAACCCCGGCCAGAGCGGTGACGGCCATGGACGCGAACATGGCATAGATGGGATTGTCCTGGTGAAAAAAGAAAATGGTTATGGGGATCAAAATGAGCAGTTTGGTAAATGAAGGCAGCACCTGCATGAAGGCAAATCCCCGGATCAGGCGTAACCCGCGCACAGCCTGGGTGTTGAATTGAATGAGCGACGGGAACACGATAAGCACTGCGGCCAAAGCAAAATAAAATCTAAGGTGTGGTTTGGAAAACACGGTTTCCGCAATAAATCCTGAGGCAAAAAAAAGCAGGCTACCGGTAAGAATGGAAATTCCGACCACAAAGTACTGGGTCTTGCGATAGACTTTAAAAGCTGATGTGGGTGAATATTTAACCAGATGCTCCGGGATAAGGCGCAGGATAGATGTCCCAGTGCCCAGGACAGTAAAAATAGTGACCAAAGTAAAAAAGGAGTTAAGCACTGCCACAATGCCCAGCATTTCCGCTCCATAGGCTCTGGCAATAATTATACTGGATACCAGTCCCAGGCCGGCGGCAATAACACTGGCGGACAGAGCCCAAGACGATCCGATCAAAATCTCAGAAAATTTCTTATCTAAAATCAGATTTTGGATTTTACGTTTGACAAGATCGATCATCAATAACAGTCTCTCATTTAACAGTTATTTTATGTTCCGAGACTTGGTTGATTTTAGTCAATAGTTTTTAAAATATATTTTTAAATATTTTAAACGGTAAGAAACCTTTGCACAACTAACCATCAACTTCAACTTTTTTATCCTCATATTTACGGCAATAAGTTGTAGTTATTCAAAGATTACTTACTAATATTATTGAATATATACCTTGACTGAAGTGTGGCTTTCTGCTAACCTTTTTTACATAATAACCTCTCAATTATGTGCTTAAGCTTAGGGGGAATTGAAGAAATTAACCGTCTTTTTACGCTTCTCTTGAGCCAATGCCCTTCTCTTTTCATGTCTAAATAAATCCCACAAGTGGCACAAGGAATGTCATCCCTCGCCCCTTGCCGACCCATGAGCATATCCTTGGCGTAATTAATCTTTTCATTATTGAGACTCTCCAAAAGCCCATCGGTAAATACATTTCCACCAAAATCTCCCCAAAAGTTGCGACAACACCCCAACACTTTGCCGTCCCAGTTTATTTGTGGTTGCTCCCACAACTGACGGCAGATTCCCTGTGCATAGTCCACGCCATATTTTTCTTTGTATTCGCCCCGTGAAACAGCACCAAGTTCTTTTCTGATAACTTCTTGATTTTGCACAGGTGAAAATTTAGCATCCCATGATAGTTTTGTGTAGAAATACATATTTAGTTCGTTAGCCAATTTTCTTGCCGTTAGTAATTCGTGCTCGTTGTGACCAAAGATTACGAACTGCCATGACAACAAAGGATATTTTGACTGATACTGCTGTTTAAAGAGATTTACCTTCTTTATATTTTCAATTACTACGTCATAGTTTCCGCCTATTCGATACTGTTTATAAGTTTTATTACTCGCACCATCTATACTGACAGTTATCCTTCGAAACTTGTATTTAACTAAGCCCTCCAGCACTTCTATCCTGACGTTATTAAAGTTTACCCCATTATCAGCAGTTAAAGTAATTTTCCGCTCATACGCATACTCAATAATTTCCAACAGATCAGGATTTAGAAATATCTCGCCATAGTTAGAAAGTTCGATTTCTGCAATCCATGGATTTTCATCCAGAAGCTTTTGAAAATTGCTCAACCGAAGAAAACCTCTTCCTACAGTTGGTAAGATCGCTTTACTAGCATTTGGACAAGAATGACACCGCAGTTGACATCCCGATGAAGCTTCGAGTCTAATCTTTTTATGTCTTATTTGCTTTGACATAAATTACTATCCTAAAAAATCGATGGGTAACATCCCACCATCAGAAGCAAAAACATTCAAATGAGGTACTAGTGATCGTAGGTGGATGGCGATCCGTGACGGAGAGTCGCGCACATAACCGCTCGCTTAGTCGTTCCGATTGCAGAAATAGCCTTCTCTTCTTTATCCTCGCCCTTCTGTACCATCTTCAGCGATTATTTCTATGCTTTTGTTCAATATCATCATTATTGTGCGAAAGGATTTTTAAGTTGTAGCGCACATCCTCCAGCAATTTACGGTTTGCTGAGAGTAAATCAGCGATGACAGCAATAAGAAGCGTCTGAAAACCCATACCAATTAGAACACTGGCCAGAATAAGTGATTGCACATGTCCGGATCCATGGCCGTTGAGATAAAACCATATAAAACGGATGCCAACCAAAATACCGAACCCAAACAATATAATGCCAATCGCGCAAAAAAAACGAAATGGCCGATAAATGATAAAGATTCGAACAATAGTAACTATACTATGCATGATGTACGATGGAATGCCTTTAACCAGCTTCGAAGGACGTAAATCAGCGTTAACACGCACGGGGACAGATGTGATCGCCATATTTTTTTGTCCGGCCTGAATGATGGTTTCCAGTGTATAGGTGTAGTTATCAAATACGACCAGTTGCTGGGCGGCATTGTGGGTCATTGCTCGAAAACCGCTGGTTACATCAGGAATGTCTGTCTGGCTTGCCATCCGGAGAACCCAGCTCCCGATTTTCTGGAGAATTTTTTTAATTGGAGAGAAGTGACTGATATTATTGATTGGTCTGGCACCGACAACAATATCCGCCTGCCCGTCGATAATAGGCTGAGTTAAAGTTGGAATATCGTTCGCGTTATATTGATTATCAGCGTCCGTGTTTACAATCACATCCGCACCCAGACGAACAGCTTCCCGGATACCGGTCATAAACGCGCGCGCTAAGCCTTGATTTCGAGTATGCTTCACAATATAGTCCGCGCCATTTTCCTGAGCAACTTTTATCGTTTTATCCGTGCTGCCGTCATCAATGATCAGCCATTCGACTTTATCAAAACCCGGTACTTCACGCGGAAGCGCAGAAAGGGTAATAGTCAGTGTTTCAGCTTCGTTGTAGCAGGGGATTTGTATTATTAGTTTCATTTTCCATCCTTTGCCGAAGCATATGAATCAGAAAATCTGGCGATTTCCAGCAAACAGTGCAGCACGGTCACTAACAATGTCACATGGCGTCCGATAAATCATTTTTTAATGTTCATTGAGAATGCCCTGGCCATAAGTCAGAAAGAATATGCGGTGTCCAGCGACTGCGGGAATCTCCTTGATCTTAATATCTGCGCGTGAGTTAATAAATTCAATAAATTTTCCTGCGTTTGAACCATTCGGTATTACCAGCGTACCAACTTTATATTGTTTCATCAGTACCACCGTACTCAGGAGGTCTACTTCCTGCCCATTTATCGCGTTAAAAAGTCGCTTGCGGCTATCGAATTCGGACGAGGGGAGAACAGTTCTCAGCATTCCCGGGTAGGTGTGCCCCGGCATAATTAGTTTGAGGTCGGGTGCAACGAGTGGCAGCCAGGCGCCAATATCACGACTAGCAAGAACTGTCCCTGACGAAGTGAGCTTCACTTATTTCTGCTGAGATATCCGTCGCCATATTGTATTCAACAGGAAGTTTGGTTGAAGGCCAGCTCCATGTTACGCCGTTAGACGCCACCAGAGTCCAACGTGCCGCCGCTAAGAAAAAAATAAGCGTCACAACTCCGATAAACGAACTGAACAAGGGTAGATTCTTTATCGGTGGTCGCATCCAAAATAAAGGCGAAATGACTGCCGCGAAGGCAACAGCCAGCAGAAGCGGCATTGGCGCTGCCCAGGCTAAGCGCCAACTCATATTTCGAGTCGATAGACCGGATAACAGATCGGAAAACCATGGGTTGAATATTAGCAAAAGTGCCGCGCCGGCAAGCAACCCATATTCCCGTTTTTGAATACTTACGCGCAGTGCCCCAAACCCCAGCGCTAATGCGGTTAGTGCCAGTGCCTCACGTATGCCCAGACCGAGCGAAGAATTGATTGGGAGATATGTGCCTATTTTACTTAATGGTATGGCCGAGCCACTGTAGAACTTAAGCCAGACACCTAGTATCGCCGGATAGATGAGTGTCGCAGCCACTATTCCTGACGCAAAAACAACAGCTTTAAGATCGCGCCTTATTGCTGTGACCAATATCAGCGCAGTTGTAGCAAAAGTGCAAACCAAACCGGAAGAAGATACGCCGATTGCTGCAACCTGTGCTAAAGCAAGAAAGATCCAATTCCAGACAGAAGGGTGACGCAAAAGCAGAAGCCCGACAATGACAGACATGGGAGTTGTCAGTGCGATGAGAAGTCCTTTGCCCTGGAACAACCTGACAAATACACGGTTCCCATAAGTATAGTGCGATTCTCCCCACGCCAGCATGATTAAAAGAAATATCGCTGTGGCCAAAACCGCCGGGCCGGACGGCAGAAACCATCGAGCAAACAAGTACGCGACACCGATTGTCAAAACTGCTGTTAACCCCGGCAGTAACAGATAATAGACGGTAAGGATATTTAAACCGGTCCAACCAGTAAGAAGTGCAACGAGCGTCTCGTATGAGGCAAGCCGATAAGGCGCAAAGCGAAAAGGCTCCAAGATGAATCCCAGAGATGCATCAAAGGTGAGAGGTGCGAGCTTTGGATGACGCAAGGTTTGGGCGGCGATTTGTATGAAACTTGAATCATCCAGATCAGGTCGGTGAACTGCCAGTGTTACTACAACGGCGATAAAAGAGAATGCCGCCAGGATACACGCGGCACTGCGCCCTGAAAATGAAGTGCTAGCTTCTGGGGTTGCTGCCGTTGACTGAGATGGAGTATCTTCTTGTCTTGTTAGCCACCATATAAATAAAAATCCAGCCACGGCGAGCGCAAAACGCAAGCCATAAGTCGGTGTAACCAATAACAACGCTGTTATCGCAATAAATATAATTATAGATGATATGCTCCGGAAACCTGCCGGGTATGTGGTTTTTGTGACCTCTTCACAATAAGCATTTGAAAATCGCCACGCTCCCCAGGCAGCCAGCAATGTTGCGGGCAGACTCGCCATAACCGCCGCCCTGCTTAGAGATTGCCATGGAATGTAAAGAAACGTTGCTGCGTGATGCGCCAGAGTCCACATCGCAAAGAGTAGCATAAAGAACATCGAAATCCAGGCCACCACGACTTCAACATTAGTATTGTGTAATCGAGAATGCATTGTGATTGCTGAATTAGTCAATTCAAACTAACCTTTCTGACCGGGCACGATCCGCCCCAGCACAAATTAAGGCCTATAAAGTCTCTGAAGGAAAACAAATCCTCTCTGCCCTCTTCAATGCTATACTTTCTGAAGCTCAATCGCTTTTCTACCTACAAAAAATCTGTTAATAAACAAGCAATACCTTTAGGGCGTCTGATTAGCGCCTTATAATTTCACGCTTCTTCAGCATATCCATAATACAGGCAACGCTGTCTTCTACGCTCTGCACATCTGTATTCAACAGGATTTCCGGATTATCCGGCGCTTCATACGGTGATGATACGCCGGTAAAATTTTTAATTTCTCCACGCACGGCCTTCTCATATAATCCGTTGGGATCACGCCGTTTGCACACAGCCAGATCGCACGATACATAGATTTCAAAAAATCGTCCTTCGGGAATTAGTAAACGGGCAACGGCTCTGTCTTTGGCAAAAGGAGAAATGAATGTGCAAATGACCAAATGCCCGGATTCGAAAAACAACCTCGCCACTTGAGCAGCTCTGTGGATATTTTCTTCCCGGTCTTTTCCGGAAAATCCAAGATCTGCTGATAGGCCGTGGCGAAGCTGATCCCCGTCCAAAAGCATGGTTTGGCAACCTAATTGAAAAAGTGTTTTTTCCAGAGCCATGGCGACAGTTGATTTTCCCGCTCCGGATAATCCGGTAAGCCATAGCACCGCGGCCTTGTGCTGGTTGCGGGCTTCCCTGGCCTGACGATCAATGTTCCAATCCCTCCAAACCGTGTGCGGAGATTTGTATTGCTTGGACGATATATTCTCATCTCTCGGAACAATATCATCGACTGTTCGGGATAAACCACGAATCATACCTGCCGCCACTGTGTGCTGCGTCAGGGGATCGATTAGAATAAAACAGCCGGTACCACGGTTAATTTTATAAGGATCACAAAAGATTGGCGAGGTCACTTCAAACTCAACCCGGCCGATATCGTTAAGAGAGAGGGATTCTGTCTGATGGCGATGGAGATTGTTCACATCCACGAGATAAACGATTCTGGAAACAAAAGCTTTAACAATCCTTGTTGTATGCTGTAAAAGATACGGCTTGTTGAGGGACAGGGGAACATCATCCATCCAGCAGATCATGCCCTCAAAGCTCGTTCCAACCTGGGGAAGATTATTCTTCCTGACGATCATATTGCCCCGGCTGACGTCAACCTCGTCTTCGAAGGTCAACACAACAGATTGCGGGGCAAAGGCTTCTGATAGTTCTCCATCATAGGTTACTACAGAACGCACCCGCGTCGTTTTTCCCGAGGGAAGGACGACAATCTCCTCTCCCGGGCTCAAAGTACCGGAAACAATCTTGCCGGCAAAGCCCCGGAAATCCTGATGCGGCCGGATAACATACTGAACGGGAAAACGGAAGTCCACCAGGTTCCGGTCGGCGGAAACGTGCACATTCTCCAGATAATGGAGCAACGTGCCGCCTTCATACCAGGGCATGTTATTGCTTTTCTCCACCACATTGTCGCCCTTGAGAGCGGAAACCGGGATAAAGACAATATCATGAATATCCAGTTTTTCGGAAAAGTCCGTATATTGCTCGACGATTTGGTTATAAACATTTTCAGAATATTCCACTAGATCCATCTTGTTTATGGCCACAACCAAATGGGGAATCCGCAGGAGCGATACAATGAATCCATGACGTTTGGATTGGGTAAGGACGCCGTTGCGAGCGTCGATGAGAATAATGGCGCAGTCGGCTGTTGAAGCTCCGGTGATCATATTTTTGGTATATTGAACATGACCGGGGCTGTCCGTAATAATAAACTTTCTTGAAGATGTCTCGAAATAGCGATGGGCAACATCAATCGTAATTCCCTGTTCCCGCTCCGCCGACAAGCCATCCAAAAGGAGCGCCAGGTCAACTTCGGCCAATCCCTTTTTTCGCGAGGTTTTTTCTATAGCGGCATACTGATCTTCGAAAATGGTCTTTGTTTCGTACAACAGCCGCCCGAGCAGCGTTGACTTGCCATCGTCCACACTACCGGTTGTGGAAAAACGCAGCAGAGTTTTTTCCTTGGTTGTTGTCAAAAGTATCCCTCTTTCTTCTTTTGTTCCATGGAGGCATCGCTGGTTAAATCGATTACACGGTTTTCCCGCTCGGACTTTTTGGCCATGATAACTTCTGCAATGATCTCGTCAATGCTCGTCGCTGTCGAAGCAATAGCTCCAGTGCAAGGAATGCATCCCAGACTTCGGAAACGGCAGCGCACTGTTTCCACCGGTTCGCTCCCTGTATGACCAGCAGAATGTTCGTCAATTACCGACGCTGCCGAAAGTGGAATCAAAATACCGTTACGCCGGACGACTTTCCGCTCCAGGGCAAAATAGATGGGCACAACCGGTATATTTTCCAGTTTGATGTACTGCCAGATATCCTTTTCTGTCCAGTTGCTGAGAGGAAAGACGCGCACTGTTTCTCCTTCATTAATACGGGTATTGTATAGATCCCAGACCTCCGGCCGCTGATTCTTCGGATCCCACTGACCGAAAGCATCCCGAAGGGAAAAGACACGTTCTTTGGCTCGTGATTTTTCTTCTTCTCTTCTTGCCCCGCCGATGGCCGCATCAAAGCCATGTTTTTTAATGGCTGTGAGCAATGCCCCGGTCTTGAGATGGCTGCAACATTTATCAACACCCATCTTGAGGGGATGACACCCTTTGGCAATCCACTCCTCGTTGCGCTCCACAATCAGCCGGACATCCAGCTTCTTGCAGAAAGCATCCCTAAAGGCATACATTTCCGGAAACTTGAAGCCGGTATCTACATGCATCAGGGGGAATGGAATCTTGCCGGGATAAAAAGCCTTTAGAGCCAGGCGCACCAGTACGCTGGAGTCCTTACCCACAGAGTATAGCAAAACAGGGTTTTTAAATTCCGCGGCCACTTCCCGCAGAATATAGATGGATTCCGATTCGAGCTGCTTCAGGTAAGGCATACTATAAAAAGACATGTCAGCTGATTTCTCCTGAAATATAGGCCCGTGTCCGTTCATCTTTCGGGGCATTGAATATATCTTCGGCTGGTCCATACTCCACCACTTCACCCATAAACATAAAAACCACGTAATCGGCAAGGCGTCTTGCCTGGCGAAGGATATGGGTCACAACAACAATGGTATAGTCCTGTTTTAAGATTCTAAACTGGGACTCTACAATCTTGGCGGAAATTGGATCTAATGCCGAGGTGGGTTCATCAGCGAGGATAACCTCCGGTTCCACAGCCAGGGTTCTGGCCAGTGCCAGACGCTGCAACTGACCAATGGAAAGTTTCGCTGCAGGACTATGTAAGCGGTCCTTCACCTCGTCCCAGAGACCGGCAAGTTGCAAATAGTGTTCGACACAATAATCTATTGTGGATTCGGCACTTTGGGAAATTGGTGTTGCTGAATTTTTGGATATTGCCTTGCCGTTTAGTCCGTGAATCTTCGGTCCGAAAGCGACATTGTTGTAAATCGACATAGGTAGCGGATAAGGCCGCTGGGAAAGAAAACCAACCTTTTTCCGCAAGGCAAGAATATCGGCATCTGGATTATAAATATCTATTCCATCAATGACTACCGATCCGGTTAGTGTTGCTTCTTCATAGAGATCCAGCAGCCGGTTCATGCTCTTGAGCAATGTCGTTTTACCGCAACCGGAGGGACCGATAATAGCCACAATCTGGCGGTCGGGAATATTGAGAGTGATCTGGTTGAGCACTTGGAAATTGCCGTAGTGAACAGATAGATTATGTAATTGTATATGCGGCATAATTTAATTTTCTAGTGGATAACGTGCTTGGAGAAACGTTCACTCAGTATCCTTGCCGCAATATTGACTATAAGGACAATCAAAAGCAAAACCAGCGCGGCAGCATAAGCCCGTTCCTGTACTTCCGGGATGGGTGTTCCAATCTGGAAAAAGATGGCCAACGGTAAAGAAGCAACCGGATCCAGCAGGGAGCGCGGCATACTATCTGTGTATCCGGACGTAAAGAGGATTGATGCGGCATCTCCGATAGCC
Organism: uncultured delta proteobacterium; assembly: GCA_963753975.1. Taxonomy (GTDB): domain Bacteria; phylum Desulfobacterota; class Syntrophia; order Syntrophales; family Smithellaceae; genus UBA4810. The sequence continues at coordinate 314,338 of CAVWEH010000005.1, read as the reverse complement.
CGGCCGAAAGCGAGAATAACGGCCGTAACTATACCGGGAATAACCTGCCTGAAAACTATCCAGGCGGTTTCCAACCGCGTCGTGCCCAGCGAGACGGCAATTTCCTTTAATTCCCTGGGAGCCAGGTGTAATATCTCTTCCATCGAGCGGATCATAATGGGCATGGTCAGAAGGGTCAGCACGAAGATCCCGCCCAGCAGAGAGGCACGAATACCGAAATAGACCATTACCACAAAGCCAACAGCGCCGTAAACAATGGAAGGGGTTCCCCACAGGACATCCAGGACGATTCGGCTTATAGCGGCAAGGCGGGAACTGGCATATTCTTTTTGCAAGGCAAAGGCAACCGGCAGACTGAAAAGCAGCGCTAATATAGATGCTCCAAAAGCAAGACACAGCGAACCGGCAATTGCATTGGCAATCCCTCCTTCACCACCAAGGTAATATCCTCCTTTTGGCGTGTCAATAAGCATGGAGACACTAAGTGCGGAAGCCCCCCTGAGTAATATCACAAGAACAATGCCGCCAAGCAGACCAAGCAGTAGAATCAAGGAAAGCTGCATCAACCTCTTAAAAAAAATCTCTTGCTGTTTACGATTTAGCATTTAAAAAGAATATCTCCTGTGCATTCGGGGAAGAATCATGTAAGCAGCAAAGCTGAACCCTCCAACTATCACCATAAGGATTAAAGCGGCAAACATCAGAGCCGAGTCATATTTCGGAATCGACATCATCTCTCCATAGTTGTTGGCAATCAGAGCCGGTAAAGGATATACAGGATCAAGCAGATGACCGGAAATCTTGGCAACGTTGCCCGCTACCATCATCACAGCCATCGTTTCGCCAATAGCCCTGGCCAAACCAAGGACAACGGCAGCAACAATTCCCGGCCATGCTGTTTTCAGCAGGACATGCCAAATAACTTCCCATCGAGTAGCTCCTAAGGAAATGGCGCTTTCCCTTACTTCTCCGGGAACGTTTGTCAGCACTTCAATGGACAAAGAAATAATAAATGGGCTCACCATCAATGCCAAGATAATACCTGCAGCCAGGAGGCTATATCCGGTGCTGGGTCTGCCGGTCAATTCGCCAAGCAACCGGACCGCCGGCACAATCGCCAACACACCGAAGAGGCCGAAAATAACGGAAGGAATACCAGCTAGAATATCAATCGACAAACGAATCCATTTGCGCAGACGATGATTCATGTATTCCGTAATATAAACGGTGCTCATCAAACAGATAGGTATTGCAAAGGTCATGGCAAGGGCGGTGACGGCAAGCGAGCCAAAAATGAAAGGTAAAAAACCGAATTGCCCCTGTTCAGGATGCCAGACCGATGAGAACAGCAGTTGCTTCAGAGATATTGAGTTCAGAATCGGTGCGGCTTTGACTGCGATGATAACCAGGATCAGGAACGCAATCCCGTAAAGCAGAAAAAGGGAAAAACGGATCAGCGCTCCGGCGCCGACGCTTTTTATATTTCTGTAAATAATTTTCTTCAATTTTTTACCTTCCTGAAGGCTTCTTGGATTTGGGCATCAGTGAGCTTGATATAGCCTACTTCGTCTACGAACTGTTGCCCATCATTCAATATCCAGAGGACAAATTCCCGAACCGCTCCGGAAAATTTTCCTTTGACAACAATATTCAGGTCGCGCGCCGGAGGCGAAGGGTAGCGTCCTTTACGGACTGCATGGATTGCTTTTTCTTTGGTGCTTACATCTTCTTCAGGATCAATCCGTCCGTTTTCATTGATGTCGATGGGAATAATTCGGACACCTTTCTGCGGAAGTCCCGTTTTCATATCATAAGCATAGTTCAGATTATTATATCCAACACCCAGCGTGTCTTTTTTTACCGCTTCCGTGATGCCGGGATCGCCATAAACACCTACACCCTGGAGCTCTTCCTGGTGTTTTCCCAGATAGGCCGCCCATGTTTCCGCTGCCCCACAGGAATCAGAGCGTGTATAAACATTAACAATAGCAGCATTTGTAACACTTGCTAATTCTCCCCAGGTGAACGTTTTCCCCTCTATCCAAAGGCCGATGAATTGCTTCTTCGTAAGTCCCCTAAACATCATTTCCCGTGCGACAGGATTGTTCGCATTCATGATTGGGAAAACAGCATCTTTGACAACAGGGATATATTTAGCGCCTCGCTGTATTTCTTCGGGTTTGATATCCCGGGAGACCATGCCTATATCTACCAGACCTGTAAGGGCTTCAGCTACTCCTTTGCCGGCGCCGCCCGCAGTGACATCGATTTGACAGCCCGGATGAGTTTTTTTATATTCGTCAGCCCAGCGAATCATCATGGGATAGAGCGCCCAAGCCCCCGATATGCGAATGGTACCCGGAGAACTGTTTTTTTTATTATCTTTATCGCCACCCGGTCCACAAGTACAGAGGGTAAATAAAATCATCAGGAGAACAGTTCGACTCAATAATGTATTTTTTAAAAGATGCATTTTCTCACTTCTACAAAAGAGGTAATTAGCGTTGGTGCGCGGTTGATCACCTCGGCAAAAAGGCCATGGACGATCATGCCCACAAACAGCACAATGGCAAACTGCGTTTTAGTCTCATCAGTACTTACATTCCAGCGGGCTTTGAAAACAACTGAGAACACAAATGTATAGATGGTAAGCATGATCAAGGGATTGAAGAATGACCAGGCGATACCCAGGACCGAGCCCTTGTAACGACCGACTACTTCGCGCTTGGTCATTTGCGCGATGAGTTGGCGGTTGCGCCAGAGACTACGCAACAAGGACATAGGCGACGTTGGACGCCCGGCATGAGGATTCACTTGCACTCAATCACCTCTGTATTATTTTAGTGCGGTTATATTATTATTCATCATACGAGACTTTTGCACAACTAATCAGCAACTTCAACTTTTTTATTGGTGAACTTCCAATTCCAATGAAACTCAGATATTATCCCGTTACGGGATGTCGCGTCTTTGAAAATAGCCTTCGGCTTCTTCCGGAGGTGCTCCACAAACGCAGTACAGTAATATCTGTCAGTTGTAATGAGACTAAAACTTCAAAAGCAAATAACCTAAAGGTCATTATAGGCGCATTGAAGTTTTTTAGCCGAATTATCCAATAGCTGGTGGCTATTGGAAATTATCCCACGTGCGAAGCTAAGTGGGACTATTTCAATGATACCCAAGTTTCAGAAGCAGAGTGCATAACCTAAAGGTCACGTCACCGCTGAGACTGGAGGTCGAATTATCCCGCGATGCGGAGGGTATAATACCCCGCAGCTTGCTACGAAATGTTTCCAAAGCTTGCTTTGGCGTTATACCTGTGATCCTCATATTTACGGTAATAAATTGTAGTCAACACTAATATATTGATATAATTATCAATATTGATTGATTTGAAGGTTATTTTCTGACATAATTCCTCTAAAGTTTAGGTGATTGAAGAAGATAATATGGGATATAGACAAATGGACACCAACATGAGCTTTACCAAAATTGATTTCTTGAATTCCATAGAATACAATAAAGCCATTACACATTTAAGGATAACTCAGACGGGCAGAATTTTTTTGTGGCATCCATGAGTGCTGTGGTAGTAATGGATTTCATGCAGGAGTTCGTCCGACACCGGCTCTCAAAACCCAGGTTGAGGCAAGGAGAACATTGCAGGCCACTTTGCAAAGAAATTGCATTTGCGTCCAGGGGACCCCATCGTTTGGCCGACGTAGGGCCATGTAAGGCAATGAGGTTGCACCCTAGGGCGGAGGCTAAATGCATGATACCGGTATCTACACTGATTACCAGCATTGATGATTTCAGGAGTTCAGCGGTTTGTTTTAAATTAAGTGTTCCGGCAACAATATTGACGCTGCCCCTGTTCGCTATTTGTGCTTTGATTTGCTCCGCTTTTTCACGATCAATTTTCGCGCCCGTAAGGAATACTTCATAATGATGTGCTGTTAATTGATCTATAATTTCTATCCAATTTGCATCAGGCCATTCTTTTAAATATGATCGAGACCCGCCGGGAAACATGTGAATGATGATTCTGTTATTACTACATTCCTGAATCTGCATGTTGATAGACGGGAGATTATGGCAATCTAAACCTAGCTGTTTCAGCAGGTTTTTGTAATTGTCTAATTCATGCAGATGGGCGGAATGTTCTACAGTTAAATCATATATGTAATGTCGGTACTGGCCTTTTGTCTTGAAGCCAACTTTAAGGCGTGCCTTAGAAAACCACGACAATAATGCATTGATCCTGGGCCAAGGGCCGAAATCAACCCAGATATCATATTTACCCGATTCCTTTATGATATGAAGACACGTCAAAGGTTTAGCCACCGGGAGTTTGATGATTTTATCGATTCCGGATATCAGCTGTGCCATTTCATAATTATTGGAAGCGACAAAAAAAGTTAGCTGAACATGTGGATAGGCATCTTTGAAGTCTCTGATAACAGCGGACAGGAGGGCAGTATCCCCTATTCCTGCGGTTTTCAAAAAAGCCACCTTTTTTATGCTTTTTGGGAGGGGTTTACTTCTTTTCTTAAGCAAGCCTAATATAAAGATGATCAGAATGCCGACATACCTGTCCAAAAAGCGAAACCTGCTATTTCCTCTTTCACGATTATATTTCATGCTAGTGTTTCTTTACTCAATATAAGATATTTGCAAAATTCCTGTAGGAGCTACGCTCGAAATAAAGTGAACTAATTCCAATATTAGAACCAATAGCGAAATCTTAAGGATAGATTTTCGAACAACCTTCTCTTTCCCTTTCACGGCTCTTTTTCACGATGCATTATGATTGCTCGTATCCTTCATGATAGATGTTGGTATTTCCGGGGTATTGGGTGTCTCGATAGAGGTGATCACCATTCATGGGTAGTCAAACCATCTATATCGGAAGTAAAGTCGGGGCAAAAGAATTGTCAGCGATGCCATAAATTATTCAGCCTAAATTAAAACAATATAGTAACCTGCTAAAACTACATAAACAGTAGATAATAAAGAAATAACAGAAAAACAGACGATTAGTAAATAGGAGAAATTGTATAGGATAATTTGCCTATTATTCTGCACCAAGGAACCCGGCTTTAGCGTGCTTTTTCGTTTGATTTTAACCTGTTTCTTTTTGCGTGGCGTAAAGATGGTGTTCAAATATTGTCCCCAAAAAGTATTATATAGTAAAGCGAAAAAGAGCGGGGCATAAGGAATAAAGTATCTTCCTTGAACATCCATGATGTAGTTTTGCCCGACCGGATTCCAAGTTAAATAAAGACCAGTTTCGATTAATATCACCCCAGCGGTAAAGATGGCTAGAATAATTAGTTTATTAGTCAATCCAATTTTAATATCGTTATTGGAAAGCAGCATCGCTGTGATGATTAATATCAATAAATAGAAATTGATCAGCCATTTTGGCAAGGGCTTATTCAACCAACCTAGAATACCGATAAAACTATCCAGTTGAAAAGCTCCTTGGGAAATAAAAACCGAGTTAAATACAATTCCCATGTATTGGATGGGGTTATTCAGGATAAAGCGTTTTTGTTCAATGGAATTTATTCCTTCAGGGATCTTGTTTCGATCAGATCGCTGGAAATTCTCAATCGGAGTTGGTGTTGGTGCCGGAGTTGAAAGTGCATCTGGGGATAACGTAAAATTCATAGTTGGCTTTGTCGAGTTAGCAGTTTTGGGTTGAAAAAGCGGCTTGAGGGTTTCGATTTGAGTTGCCAGAAAAACAGTAATTACTAAACTCATGAAGATAACGGTGTATTTTTTTAAAGGCCCTATCCGGTATACAGGAATTAAAAAAAACATTCCTATTAATATGGCATAAATGGATCTGGAGGTTGCCACCAAAAAAGAGACGGCAAATAAAATAACCAAATCCTTAGTGCTGATTTTCTTGGCCTGATCATAGGCAAACCGAAGGAAAAGAGCAATCAACAAAAAGGAGAGGCTGATGATCATCGCGTCTTTGGATAAAGAAGCACATAAAAATAAAGTCATGGGCATGAGCCCCAGTAGAAAAAAAGTCCATTTTAAAAAAGGCGCGGTTCGGATCGCGAAAAAAATAAGCACAATGGAAAACAACAGGTTAAAAATTCTTCCCATGTATAAAAGTATTACAGGTGAACAGTTAAACATTTTTCCAATGAACATCCCTAATGCTTGGGGAAAGTAAGGGAAAATAAAGCCACGAGCAAGTATTGCTGATCTGACTTGTGGATTTAATTTTACCTCTCTCTGAGAAAGGATTTCATTAATATTTGTTTTTTCCAAGGGATTGAAATTCATTCCCTCGAAGGTATCAAACAATTTTATAAGCGAAGCAGGAACGGTAGAGTCAAATTGAAAAACATTGAATTCCGCAAGCTGGTATGCCCTGTTAAGATGGTCGTGTTCGTCAGGGACCTGAAGTGGAGGTGTGATAAATACCAATGACAATCCAAAAACCAATGCCAAAACAACATAAATTTTTTCCGGTACAAAGGTCAATTGAACGACGAATGACTGGGATTTTTCTGCAAACACTATAAGTAAAGCCAGAATTGAGGCCAAAAAGAAAAGAAAGATTTTAAACCAATTTACAGAACCAAAATTCGATTCATATGTCCGCATACATAAACTACCTTCTATCGGAAAAACCTGCCCAGTGCCTTTTAAGGTTCCGATCACATCTTCATTGACAACTTGCCTCACTAAAAGTTTCCCTAATTTTCCTGTCGGCATTCTCGGTACAGCCAGATGGTTATCTTTGTCGCCGGTTTCGGTGGATAAACAGAGAATTACTTTCTTTCTCTTTCCCACATGGATCTTTTCTGGAAATTTAAAGAGCTTATATTGGGGTCTATCCAAATTTTCATTGGTGAAGCGCTGGACATAGAGCGTCTTATAATTGGTATCCAGCACCATAAGCGTATTTTCATTCAGATATGACACACCAGAAGAAACCATGGCCAACTCTACGGCTGTCAGGTATTCCTTTGTCATCGTGACTTCCTGGGTAATTACAAACTTTTTTGTCAAAGCTCCTAATTCAAAGTTTCCTTTTAATTCAACTTCCTGGGTCGGAAAAAATAAAACGGTTAGCTTTGCAGAAAAAATAATGGCTGCAGAAAGAAGTAGAAAAATTAATCCGATGATTAGATATTTACTTGTCTTCATGGCATGTTATTAATCTTTTTCAAGTTGTCTTTTAAAATTTAAAAACTTAGACACTATAAAGAAATCAAGATTTATCAAACACAAAATTATTTAACATTATTTCTACGACATTCCCAACTTTGGCAACGGATAAATTATCGAGGCAATCGCTTCGGCCACTTCCATTGCAGCCTTTTTTATGACAGGGTGAACAATCCATATCCGGTACAACAACCTTATTTTTTTCTCCCGGCGGCGCCCATTCACGCCAGTCGGACGGTCCGTAAATAGTCAAAGTCGGGGTACCGACTGCCGCTGCTATATGCGGCGCCGCGCTATCTACACCAATGTGCAACCGGCTTGTCTGTAAAAGGCCGGCCATTTCGCGCAGGGATGTTTTACCGGCAAAATTATATACGGATACGGAAGAGGGGCCGGCAACTGTCAACTTATCAGCCCGCCCCCTTTCGTCTTCTGATCCCAGGATCAGCGCAGGCATTTTATATTTTTGCCAAATGAAAGCTATAAGCTGTCGCCATTTATCAATCCCCCATTCCTTATAAGACCAACGCGAAAAAGGATTGATTGTGACATAACCGTCTCGAGCGGCAACATTTTCTGCCGCCAATAATTCCCCTATCTTATTTTTTGTTGTCGAAGAAACAAAGAGTTGGGGAATGACAGTATTTTCTTTTATTCCGAACCCCCTGATAATTTTCAGCGATTGTTCAGCGGCTCGGTATGTTCTTTCTCTTTCTGTTGCTGGTGGCGGATCTATAAGATGAGTAAACATTCTATTGCGCCATGACAATCCTTGATAATAAAGGGCAGCTCTCATCTTCGCCCCGACAAGAAAGGAGGTGTATGCCCCGCGGTCATCGGCGCGTAAATCAAAAATCAAATCAAATTTTTCCCTACGCAGATTTGTTAGTAATTGCAATTCTCTGAAAATGCTTTGTTGGTCGACTTGAAATATCTTATCTATGTGGGGATCATCAAGAAGCAAATCTCCGTAGGGATTTCTCGATAGCACCGAGAGGACGACTTGCGGAAATGTAGCTTTCAGCGCCCAAAACGCAGGAATCGCCCAGACAACATCGCCGATGTCGCCTAATTGGATAATTAATATTTTCCTGATGGGAATATTTATTTTATGGTGAGCGGCAATAATCATTTTTTGCAGATTAATCTTTACGATTTAATTTCGCGGACAAATATTAATGAACAACCCCGCCGCAAACCGCGGGGAATTGAACCCGCTTATATCCCGAAAAGCTTCGCTTTCGGGATCAATTCCACCAACACTTCAAACTTCGCTACGCTTGTTTTCAGCAGGTGTCATTGATTAAAGAACAGCTTCATTTTCCTGCGGCGTGTATTCGGGAACAATTTCTTTGAACTTTTTCTTTATGGCTTTCGTATCGTGGAGAAGAGAATATTTTATTAATTCATCGATATCGCTTTCCAATTTCGCTCTTATTTCCTGCAAATAATTTGCTTCATCAGCATGGCAATTGGAACGTAATACCATAATTTTCCTATGCCCTGTCGGCAGAATATCCTCTCCCTCCGTAATGAGCTCTTCGTAGAGTTTTTCTCCGTCACGTAAACCGGTATAAATGATTTTAATATCAACATCCGGCTCTTTTCCGGAAAGGCGAATTAAATCCCTCGCCATGTCGGCTATCTTAACCGGCGTTCCCATTTCTAAAATAAAGACTTCTCCGCCCTCTCCCATCGCAGCTGCCTGCAAAATCAGTTGTGTCGACTCGGGAATGGTCATAAAATAGCGGTTTACTTCGGGATGAGTAACGGTTACGGGGCCACCTTTTTCTATTTGCCGCCGGAAAACAGGTATCACGGAACCGGAAGAGCCGATAACATTGCCGAACCTCACCGCCATCAGCAGTGTGCTTTTGCCCTGTAAAGACTGCATAATTAATTCAGTCACCCTTTTACTTGCCCCCATGACATTGGCGGGACGGACAGCCTTGTCCGTAGACACCAGCACGAATCGTTCCACATGATATTTAATTGACATTTCCATGGCTATTCGGCTGCCGATTATATTATTGAATACTGCTTCCCAGGGATTTTTTTCCAGCATCGGCACATGCTTATAAGCCGCGGCATGGAAAACGACCTGCGGCTTGTATTTTTTAAAGATGTCCTCCATGAGGTGTGTATTCTGCACCTGCCCCAGTATTGCCTCGCATTTATGGAAATCTCTTTCATTTTGCAGTTCCATTTGAATATTGAAAAGGTTCATTTCACTGGCATCCAACAAGATAAGGTAGCTGGGTTGATATTTTATTACTTGCCGGCACAACTCGGCACCAATCGAACCACCGCAGCCGGTAATTAAAACGGTCTTGCCGTCCAGATAGCCGTGAATACCCGTAGCATCTAATTGTACCGGCGGCCTGCCCAACAGATCTTCATAGCTTATATCGCGCAGTATTTTAATACTTACACGGCCGTCAATAAGCTCGCCCATTCCCGGCAATATTTTATAAGAAACATTACAATCCTGACAGGTTTCCACTATACTTCTAATTTGATCGCCGTTGGCCGAAGGAATGGCAATAAGTATTTCCTTCACATCTTCTTTCTCCAGAAGAGATGTAATTATTCCCAGATTTCCCAGCACGGGTACGCCGTGGATCGACCGGCCTTTTTTTTGGGGATCATCGTCAATGAAACCGATTACTCGATAGTGTAATTGATTGTTTTCAAAAATTTCCCGCAATATTTTTTCACCGGCAGCGCCCGCTCCGATAATCAGTACTTTCTTATAAGTAACTTTCGGGAAAAGTTCTTCTCTGGTTTTTGGATTGGCGAAACCGGCAAAGTAAGAACGAATAGCCATGAGTTTTCCGCCAACCAATAGAAAAGTCAAAACACCGTCTATAATAAAAATAGCCCGGGAATATCCTTGAAAACCGCTCATGTACAAAATTACAGCCAGAATTAATAAAGTGGATAATAAACAGGCCCGGGCTAAAAGCCAAAAATCCCTGACGCTGGTATAGCGCCACATTCCCCGATAAATACCGGAAAATAAAAAAACAATAACCTTCAAAGGAACAATCCAGAGGAGAACTGTTTTTATTTGCTGAATGTAAAATGGGCTAAGTGAAAATTCAAAGCGAAATAAGTAAGAGATAACTATAGATAACGCAAATATTAAAACATCGCTGAAAATCATCAAATATATTTGGGGGTTTTTTACTTGGAAATACATATTCATATTAATGAACAACGCCTTCCCATCCGCAAAGCAATCAAATTATCTTGGTTGAAAAGCGCCGGCGCCGCACGCCGGCAGCGTCAAAAGAGTTTCATGTAGACGAGTTTGTCCATCCTTGATGGATGAACCAGAGTGTCCACTTTCCTCTGTTTCATGCATTGTCTTATTGCCTGCTCAATATCCGCATGTGTTTTATAATATTCTTTTTCTAAAACCGAACTGGCAGGCGCAGGGCAGTCGGGAAGCGCCACTCTTTGTATAGGTGCTTTAAGATATTCAAAGGCCTGTTCTGCAACGATAGCCGATATTTCCGCCGCCAGACCACATGTTTTCCAGCCGACATCAGCAACAACTAAACGTCCCGTTTTCTGAACCGAAGCCAATATCAGACCGCAATCGATGGGCTTTGCCGTCCGAAGATCAATACACTCCACATCAATGCCTTCTTTTGCCAAATTACCAGCCGCTTTTAGTGCCTCTCGTGCCATTAATGAAATTGCGACAACTGTTACATCTGCACCTTCTTTTCGAATAATACCTTTACCGATTTCCACTTCATAAGCATCTTCCGGGACAATGCCTTCATCATTATATAAAAATCGATCATCGATGTAAACCACCGGATTTGGATCACGAACTGCTGCAATCATTAGCCCCTTGGCATCATAAGGTGTGGCCGGCATTACGACCTTTAATCCCGGAACATGCGCGAACATGGCATGTAAAGCCTGGGCGTGTTGCGCCGCCTGCTCACCGCCGCGATTGATGATACCCCAAATAACCACCGGCACGGATAATTTGCCACCGTTCATATAGTACCAGTTAGCCGCCTGATTGATGATCGGATCGAAAGCATAAAGCATAAAATCCATGCGCGGATGAACAATAATCGGCTTCATACCAGCAAGAGCTGCCCCGACAGCCGCCCCAGTCATTGCATTTTCAGAAACGGGCGTATCAATAACCCGTAATTTTCCGAACCTGTCTAACAAGCCCTGCGCGGTATTGCCGACATACCATGGGCTTTTCGTTCCTTGTCCCATTAGAAAAACTGAAGCGTCGGCGGCCATCATTTGATGAAACGCCTCGTTAATCGCCAGACTGTAGCGAAGTTTTCTAGCGGAAGACATTATTGAGTAAATCCTTTCGATCCGGGTATGGACTACTTTTGGCAAAGGCATGCGCAGCAGCAACTTCAGCATCCACGTCCATTTTTATTTTGCGCAAAGTTTCCGTATCAAAAGCGTAGTGATTAAGCAGGCATTCTTCATAAGTATTAATCGGATCCTTCTTACGCCATTTCTCAACTTCTTCGGGAGGACGAATGTCAGTGCGCAGGCCTTGAATGTTATCGTCCGGCCCCACGTGCCCCCGTAATCGATAGGTCAGACATTCCAGAAAAAAAGGGCCGTTGCCCCGCCTGCATTTTTCGATAGCCTTACTGCCTGCCTCATAGACCGCCAGAACATCATTGCCATCTACTTCAGCATTCTCAATGCAGAAGGGATCCGCAATCGTACGGATATTATTTTGCACGCGGCAATCACGTATCGGCATATGCGTGGCGTAAAAATTATTTTCGCAAACAAAAGTAATGGGAAGTTTCATCAGCGCCGCAAAATTTAAGGACTCATACAGCACACCTTCACCTGCCGCACCATCGCCGAAAAAGACAACCGTTGCACGATCATCTTTTCTGATGGCACTTGCCAAAGCTGCACCAAGGCCAAGAGAAATTGTGCCGGAAACAATTGGCGCTGAGCCCAGCATGCCATGCTCAGGATCAATAAGATGCATCGACCCACCTCTACTATGGGAGCATCCGGGCTCTCGGCCATAAATTTCCGCAACCATCGCATTCATAGATCCACCTTTAGCTAAAAAATGACCATGTGCGCGATGATTACTGAAGATGTAATCCCTTACGTTCAGTGAAGCGCCAATGCCTGCAGCTATCGCCTCTTCGCCGGAATAAAGATGACACGGACAAAGAATTTCGCGATTTAAGATCGGTTCAACGAGGCTTTCTTCACAAGCTCTCATGCGCAGCATGCTTCTATATAGCTGCTGCAGAAAATTATGAGAATATTCTTTCATAGGCACCTTTCGATCAAATCAAATAGCCATTGCTCTTTGATATCATTTATACCTATTCTATATAGACCGTTGCATTGGAGAATTCACGCCACAGACCGATGAGTCACTATAGAATCCGCGCCAGGCGGGGGATGAGGAACAAGCACATCTTCTCTCTGAGCAACACGGATAACATCAGCCGGAGCTTCTATTAGAACAAGTAATTTGTTCACACCCCAGAGCGCTTTTTGGCGGGACATTATTGCCACTGCGGTTAACAACACAAGGGCACAATCCAGCAAAAAGGACTGATGTTTGACGTACAGCAGGCTCAAACGGCTTTTCCATGGCCTGATCAATTGATTATATTCAATATCGGGATCTTTACTGTCCTTTAAAATATCGTTTTCGTCTGAAAAAACAATCGATGAAAAATCTGTTATTCCCGGTTTTATCGTCAAAAGTTCTTTCTCAACATTTGTATAAAGGTCCGTCTCCCGCTTCACGTTTGGACGAGGACCAACAAGGCTCATATCACCCTTAAGAACATTCCACAACTGCGTCAGCTCATCTAATTTGAATCTTCTTATAAATCGCCCGATGGAAGTAATCCTGACATCATTAGCCGAGGTGGAATCAACACCCGATCTATCCGCATTGACAATCATTGAACGAAGCTTGACCATCCGAAAGACTCCACCATTTTTGGCTACTCTCGGGGCAACATAAAAAGGCGAGCTAAAATCCTGTAGCCATACCAATATCATCACCGGTATTAGCAAAGGGCTGAACAGAACCAACCCAAAGAAAGAACAAATAATATCAAAAATCCTTTTCATATATTTTCCACTCTGTTTTTATAAAAGTTTTATAAATTAAATTCAAAAAAGTTTATATACATCAAGTAATTGTGCGCAACTTCTCGGCATAAAATTTTCTTATGCAATCACAAATATACGCAACATCATCATCGGACAATGCTGTGTGCATTGGTAACATTAAAAAACGACCGGTCATTTTTTCTACTACAGGGAGGCGCACATGATCAAAGCCAAGACCCTTAAATTGATGCACGGCCTTCCCTGCCCATTGAATAATAGACCCTATACCGCAATCAGCCAGAAAGCGTTTCAGCTCATCCCGCTGTCCCGATTCTAATTCGTAGTTTTGATAAATATCATAGTAATTCTTATCCGCGTCGGGAGCAGGAGGCAAAATCAAATCTTCAATATCTTTTAAGGCCTGATGATACATGGATGCAATTTGACGTCTGCGTTCTATATCCTTCTTAAATGTTTTCAGTTTCAAATTTAAAATAGCCGCTTGCATATTATCCAAACGACTGTTTGTTCCCCAGGTAACAACTTCACCTTTCTCATTTCGTCCGTGATCTCGCAACAAAGCCACGCGTTGGGCAATTCTATCGTCATTGGTTACAACAGCGCCACCATCGCCAAAACACCCGAGAACTTTAGCCGGGTAAAAGCTGAATGTCCCCGCCAGGCCAAACGTACCGGCACATTTCCCTTTGAACTTAGAATAAAGCGCTTGTGCGGCGTCCTCAATAATGATGAGATTATGCTGATCGGCAATCGCTTGCAGGGCATCCATGTCACAGGTCCGGCCATTGAGTTGCGTGGGCATGATCACGCGCGTTCTCCCGCTAATAGCTTTTTTAACACTATCAGGATCGATCATATGATCTGCTCCGCATTCCACCAACACCGGTGTTGCGCCAACAAAATGAACGGACGCGGCGGTCGCAATGTAAGTATGGGACGACATAATGACTTCATCGCCTTGCCCGATCCCTGCGGCCCGGAGCGCCAGCATCAGTGCATTCGTGCCATCCGCCACGCCCAGCACATGCTTAACAGCTATCAGCTCTTTTATGTTTTCCTCAAATTCTCTTAGATCTTTCTGCAGAATATACGCGCCGCGGCTCATTACATCACGCAGCGTATCCATGATTTCCTTTTCCTGATTTTTAAAAAGCGCGGAGTAATTAAAAAAAGGAATTGTTTTTTTACCGTTCATCTATCTTTTCACTCCTTAGTGTTTGTCATTCTTCGAACCTACCCCGGAAAGTTGTCATATTTCTTTTAATAAATCAACGATCAACTGTTCAAGGTATTATAATAGCAGCGAAAAATTTCGTCATTTTTTACTATATACACTGGACGTGCTTTTTGCGATATAAAAAGAACTAAACAACTTTTAGAAACGATTCGGCAAATATAAAACCAGGTACACCTCATAAACGACCATGTGCCACCAGTACAAATTTAAAGGCAGCACGCCGCACATGAACCAGGTTATCCACAAAATCGGAGAATTGCGCAGCACGGGGTTGCCCAATGATATTGGCCAAAACGGGCATCATATGGCTAACAGCGCCGAAGTAGCTGACCTTGGTATTTTTGAATCCTCTGGAGATCGATTGAATGCGCTCCATCGTCGGCATATAGAGCAAGGTGCTTTTGGTACGTTCACCCCGCTTATAGTGCAGCCACCGGTTAAGTCGATAGACAGGGTTATGATTAAGCGAATCTACGCAAATAAAGATACCGCCCGGACGCAGCACACGCCGGATTTCTGCATCAACCAGGGCCGGATCCCCATAACTCAGGCTACCCGCCATAGTGACAACATCAAAGGTTTCGGATTCAAAGGGCAAGGACTCTATGTCGGCCACTTGTGTCGTTATGCCTTCGATGCGTTGATTGAGTAACATGAGAGAGTGACTGGAAATGTCGCTGGCCACCACCCGCGCCCCGGTTTGCACCAGCGCGTATGTGTGCAGACCTGTCCCGGAAGCAAGTTCGAGTACATTATGTTTTTTAGATATATACCGGCGAATACACTGTTCGTAATAGCTATAGGGTGCTCGGAAAATGGCAGGATATGTCAAAGCGCCAGATACCGAGGCGTTCCCGACGGCAGACTTTCCAGCCGCCAGAATGGCCTGAGCACGTGAGTCATAGCGCTTTAATTCGGTTTGCTTGTCCTTATTCATTTTAAAAACCTATCTTAAATGAATGGGTGTACCCCTTAACCGAGCGCCTGCCAACTTTTCGAGATGCTTAACAAGTCCACCATAAACCATATCAAATGAAAAGCGCTCTGCATAAAGCGCACGCGCCTTCAGGGACATGCTGCGCTGAAGCATTGGATCATTAATTAAGGTCTGAATACAGTCATAGAGGCTCTTGCCGGAATCCGTGCCGTAGCGCATCCCCACTCCATGCTCGGCGATTAGCGAAGCCACTTCACCCTGAAGAGGACATAGGATGGGCAAACCGAGCGACAGGGCATCAACAATTTTATTAGGAAGGTTTTTGGTAAAGTTTTCAATATTCAAGTAAGGAGCAAGCGCCGCCTGGCAGCGCTCCGCTAATGCTTCAATCTTCGGTCGGTCTATCCAACCCGGGAAGTATACATTTGGCAAACCAGACATCATTGCACGCAATTCAATGGAAGAACCGCCATCGCCGCAGATGACAAATTGACACGCACTTAATTCTTTTGCTGCCTCTTGAACGGGTTTGAAATCGAAGATGGACATGAAACTACCCACAAAACAGACGCGCGGGCGTCCGTCATCTAAAACTCCTTGCTCGTCCCACCATCGCCGCCCTTCCGCTAGCTGTGCTGCAGATACTTGGCCCAAGGGGGTAGTAAGCGGAAAGACGCCATCATTTTCCGAACGGTTTCGCTCAGCGAATTCCAGCGCCCAGTCAAGAAAACTGTTTGTCATGGCAGAGAGGCCTGTCGTATACCGCATCGCCTTTTGTGCCAGATGAAAATAGGGCCAGAGAACCATGCGCCCCAGGCGTCGCAAGGGCACTGGTACAGCATCCAAGAACAAAGAGGGCCACTGATCCTTTACATCAAGCAACGATGGCACGCCACGCTTGGCAAGCCAACGAACCAAAACTGCGGCAGTTTCAATAGGGGGATAGCCGATAAAGGCCACATCCGGAAAGTCTTTAGACTGTTTAAGCATTTTTTTTAGATTAATAGCTAATTGCGCGTGATCGATAAGACGCCCCAATCCAATATGGCGCTGATAACCACAGCTGGGTATCAATCTTACTTCGAGATTATCGGAAATCTTGATAGGTTGTGTAGTAAAACTGCGATGGCGCTTTTCCTGATGATAGAATGCCGAACTCCACAATACTACCTTATGTCCTGCTTGAATTAAAGCATTACACAAATTGATAGCACGCATTGGACGAACATTTTCCCCATCAATGGGAAGCGGTTCACCGGTTTGAAAAACCCAGATTAAAAGCAAGTTTGAATCGTTTATATTCATATAAACCCCATTTTAATTTTTGAAAGAAATCCATGATTGCCTGAATAAATTGACATATTCATTAGTTACACAGATGCTCTCCAATAGGCAAACCAATTATAGGTTTGTTATGATTGAACTACTCGAAAGGATTTCACTTTCGTCGGACATACATTCCTTCTTAAGAAAAGACATAATCACCTCGCTCTGATGAACTGCCAGTTCTTCGTGCGACATTCCATGAAAACTCGGGTCAATTACCATGTCTTTAAGTGCATCAATATCGGTTTGATCTGTTTTACTTTTGCAATTAAGTATCTTAGCCCCACATTGGCTAAAAATATCAAGAAATTGTTTTTGTCTTAATCTGTTATGATAACTTATTTTGTTTTTAACGAAGAAGAGCCACATAGCTTCCGAATACTTTAAAAAATTTACTTTTGTCAGGCGGTGATCGAATCCTGTGTAGTGATCATGCAGATCAATGAAATGATAAGCAATTCCGTTTGGTTTTAGAATTCGCTTAGCCTCTAGAGTTAAAGCTTTTACTACCGTCACTGGCACATGCTCAAGAACCGCATGGCTGAAGACTATGTCAATGCTGTTATCCTTTAATTTTGTATTTGCACCATCTCCAGGAGCGCAATAAAAAATTTTTGCGGCAGATAGCAACTCGCCGAGGGAATTATGGTTTTTAAGACGACTTAGGCGTTGTTCTATGAGTGATATCGGAATTCCTGAAAGATGTGAGATTGGTCCAATTTCATCCTCAATGGTGCTAACAAGCTTCGGTAGCTCGCAAAGCGCAAATGCGGAATGTGATCATAGCTATGAACAGCCTTTGCTCCCATCAGATATAAGAGCACTGGGCATATAGCCTCCCATCCTGTCCCAATTTCCACAACGGTAGCGCCATAAAGAGGTCTAAATTTATCAATGTGTAGCATTGCTTCTACCAAGCCCGGCACTCTTGCTCTGGATTTATTTGCATTATGTGAGCCATATATTTTTTGTAAAAGATAATTAAGTTTTTCCCCGAAAGGTATTTTGCTGAGGATGAATTGAATTAAAACTTTAAATTTCCACATTTGATCTTGTCCTTTCAGAGTTAAGCTCATTCATCATAAATTAATCTGCGGTATGAGGGATGGTCCGGAATAATTGATTTGGCTCACCGGTTTGAAAAACCCAGATTAAAAGGTTGCCTGAATCGCAGGTGTTCGTATGGTCATGTATCCAAGTATCTTTCCATTTGGCACATTCAAAGTGCATCTTTCAGAGGGTATGTAAACTGATAGTGCTGGGTCAGCAAGGTATAATGATTGGTATTTTATTATTCAACATATATTATTAATTCGTTTTTGCTGTGTAATCACATTTTTTTTAAACGAAGAAGTAATAACCAGTAAAGAAGCTATTGCAAAAAACAAATGCCTATTATTTGATAAATCTCCACTAATGTTGCTGTTAATAAATGTAAAAAGAAAAAAAGAAAAAAAGAAATTAATTAATTTTAAATTTTCATTTTTTGATTTGCAATATTCTGATTTGTGATAATTTTTATAAAAAACGTACGATTTGCAAAATGTCATTATAATTATGATGACAAATAATATAAAAACAAATATTCCTGATTCATTCAATATTTCTAAAAAAACATTATGTGGATAATCGTTAAGATTTAGTTTAACGTGATTATTATTGTGATAATATGCCCAATTGCCAAGTCCAATTCCAAGAGGGTGTTGAAGAAATATCTCATAAGATGCAGGATACATTTCTTCTCTATCGGTAACTGAAGCAGTAACAACTAATTTATCGGGGTCGGTTAATTGGTGTATTCTTTCAGGCAATAAAACCACGGAATTTAAATATGAAACAGAAAAGAAAGTTATTGTAAATCCAACCATTAACAATATAATAGAATAAATAAATCGTTTCGATTGTATATTTGATATGGCATAAGTTAATGAAACAGAAACTAAAAAAGCCAATAAAGGACCTTTGCTTCCTGAAAATAAAACCAATATCGTTCCAAAAATAACATATAATATTTTATATAACATCCTGGTTTTTATTACATATATAAAACACAACATTGCCATAATAATCCATCGTGCAAAAACAATAGGTCCTCCTCCAAACAATGCCAATCTCTCACCATCAAACACAAATTTGTTTTTTAATGAAAGAATATACGCTGAAATAAATAAAAATGTTGCTAATAAGAACATACTTATAATTATATATTTAAGCAATTCAATATCTTTCGAATAAAGGATAATAATTACCAATAAAGAAGTAATAAAAATAAATTCAAGAAATTTCTTTAATCCATATTCATTTGAAAAGTTATTTATAAAAAAGAAAAATAAAGCGATCAACACCAACAGGAATGCAAAAATCAAATAAATTTGTAAATTAAAATCCAGCGGTGTTTTTTCGTAAAGGGTGTAACCAATTAACATAAATAATAGAAATATAACAGAAATAATTATAGAAAAGTTAATATCAAAAAAACAAAAACGCTCATCATAAAACCGTCCGACAAACATTTGAATTGCTATAATAAAAGACCAGATATATTTAAATGTTTTTTTCTGTATCATTATTATAATTAAAAATTTTCATTAAATAGATTAAGCGTGTTATGAAGTATTTGCCTTCAAAGCGATTATTAAAATAAAAAATACAGAAAACAAAAATAATGAAGTAATGTTTGTTAAACTTATGAATTTCTTTCTATGAATATGGGTGTTTGAAAGAACACGTTGAATCATAATAAAACTCACAGCTTGTAATACAAATAGATCATTTGCGTTCCTCACTATGTTTAATTTCATTTATTGTTCAAATAGATATATTATTGGTTTTCTTAGATAGAATAAGGACTTTATCTAATAATATAATTAATATAATTGAAGAAAAAAATCCTAATAGACTAAATATAACAAAGCATTCCAAAGGAGGCAAACCGGTTGGTCTAACAGGATTCTCGGGATCCGCAACTACATATACTGCGCTAACATCTTTCAATTTTAATTCTATTATTGCAATTTCAGTTTTGGTATCCATAATGTCCCTGTAAATGTTAAAATTAAAATTATATAATCGCAATTCACCTGATCTTATTTTGTTTTTGAAATTTATCATTCCAGCCAGTCCTGATTCCAGATTTTTCTTTGTATTAATAAGCGATTTATTTCTTTGCTCAAACCAATTTTTTATCAGTTCATTTTTATTAACATAATCTATTAAATCATTTATTATTTCTTTTGTATAAGAAGTATTATAAACAAATAAAGACATTTCCAGTGTTTTAGTTTTTCTACCTGCAGTTTCACTTTCCAACGGCGATACACTTAATTTGTTAAAACTAATATATTTATTAGCATTTGAAATAATCTTGCCACTATTGATTTCAGCCTTTTTATTTTCATACTTCGTAATAAAATTATAAACTATGGTTTCAAGTGTTGATGTTTCTATTGGTATTAAAAGAGGATCATTTTTAACTGAGGTAATATATGTCATACAAAATTTAACTACATAAACATCCCTTTTAAAAAAAGCATTATAAACGGCAAATACAATAAATATAAACGTTACAAAAACAACTACTGTCCATTTCCTTTTAATTAAATTAAATAAATAATCTAAACTTAAGGTTTCTTTTTCATTTTCATGGTTAAGACTTTGCTTCTGCATGACCTACCTCCGATACTTTTACCACATGTTAAGTTAGAGCTCAGCCATTAAATGAGTTTAGGGAAATTATTCTTGTATGTCAATGAAAAATGAGGCAATTCGTAGGCAATTAAATACGTGATAACCTCTATTTAGTTTCTCTATCCCAGTTTTATTTTCAGCAACTGCCCCCAAAGCCATCCCCTTGTTACCGGTGTAATAATTGCTGTTATTCCCAGCGTTAATGCTGAAATTATCGACAAATAAATCAACGACGTAAATTGTGTCATTGAGGAGTTGATAAATAATTTCCCGGAAGCGGCAATAACTAAAGCCGCAGCAAGCGGAAGCAATACATCCTGCCAATACCAGCGCCATTTTTCTTTATTTAACAGGCGGCGATGCATCAGTGGAACTTCAAATAGCACATAACCTACGTTTAAAATCAGCCAGACACTTGCCGCCCCGACGGCACCATAGTTGGCCGTCATGTAAATTATCAACGTAACAAACAGGACAACGGCCACCAAATTACTGAAAAAATATAATCTGGTCCAGCCAAATGACAATTGCAGCGCATGGGGAAGATACATAAGGGCATTAAGGGCGGTCCCGCAAATGAGAATACTCACCAGCAAGTACGATTTTTCAGCTGTTATCGGGCTTTGTGTCCAAAGCAAAATGATTTCATAAGAATACAGGGCAACAACAATGGAAGCAGGTAAAATCAAAACAGACATAAACTGGCAGCCTTTATGATAAAGTTGTTTTAACCTTTCCTTCTCGTTGAGAGAAACCAGTTGGGTGAATCGGGGATAAATACTGACGAATAGCGATCCGCTCAAACGTAGCGGGCTCAAGGCAATTATACTGGCCAAGGCGTAATAACCAAACATCTCGAGAGACAGCATTTTGCTTAATATGATTTTATCCACTTGAGTAAGAATTATTCCCAGGATACTGGTTCCGCCAATGCCGGCCGCAAACCGCCAGATGCCATGGAGCAGTTGCTTTTGAAAGCCCGCCGGGTTCCCAGCCCGTGGTAGTCGGCGCCAGAGAAGAAGCATCAAAAGAAAAGTTTGTATTGCGCTGATAATGATCTGCCATAAAAAAAATGCCTGAATCGTGGGAGAAATCAGCCATAAAACCGCAACAGCGCCAACGCCGCGTAAAGTGCTTATGCTAATATTAACCACGTTTAATATAATTTGGCGTTGCAGCCCGATAAGCCCGCCGACGTAAAGACTGGTTGGCCATTGCAGCATCAATGTAAATCCCATTATTAAAATTGCCTGTTCAATAGTTGAGGATGATAATTGCTCTGCCCTGACCCAATGATGAGCAATAAAAGGCGACGCTGCTATGACCGCAATTCCGATAAACAATGCTATACACCAGTAAATAATTTCCAGAGAACGGACCAGATTGCGTATTTCCTGTTCTTTTCCCGGCAGCACGGAAAGCCGCGCCATTTCACGGTTCACTGTACCGCTCAACCCCATATCTAGAAGTCCGGTCATCACTTGGAATATGGTAAAAATACCGATTAGCCCGTATGATTCCACCCCCAGAAATTTTATATACAGGGGTACAAACACAAGTCCCATCAGGGCCATCCAAGCATTCCCGAATAAATTTGCGCTAATATTTCGTTTGAGCAGACTCATAATGAAATCTTTGTAAAACTCTGCTATTCGTCATTCCGGGCTTGACCCGGAATCTAGGAAACACTTGATATTACCGGATTCCGGCTTCCCAGGCATTCGCCGTGGTTTCCTGCCGGAATGGCAAAATTGAGGATACAAATCATATTATTGCGTTACACTTTTTACGCTATACCATAGCTGACCGGCGATTTCTTTTAAAGCTAGAGAGGTTTTAGAAAGCGAACTAGTCTGTGGCGCGTATTTGACAAAAATATTTTCGGCAGATGATGCGTAGTAGTAATTAGCCGGAAACGGCACTACATTATTGAAATATTTTTTGAATTCCTTCTCAGCTCTTTTTAGATGAGAGGCTGAAGTAACAAGTCCGATATAAATATTTTTGTTGGCAAACATTTTATTTAGTTCCACAGCATTGGCCCATGTATTTATTGATTTAGGTTCCATCCTGATTTTTTCCTTCGGCACTCCCAGCCGCTGCGCCAACTGAGCCATTAACTCCGCTTCCGTGATTTTACCACTTCCTTTGCCCACGCACACAAAGTACTTCACCCCCTTTTTATTATAAATATCTACTGCGTGAAGAAGGCGGGTAGATGTCGCTTCAGTGGGGAAAGTATTATTTAAGGAATTGATATCCTGAGCGCCGCCACCCAGCACGACAAGCACATCAATATTTTGCTCTCCATCACTTTGGTTCTTAATATAGTCCTTTTCTAAATAGTAGCAAAGGTAATTGGCCACAGGAAAAATACTCGCGCCGTAAAGTAAAACAATCGATAATAATAGAATCAAAGCACCGTTTTTTTTCTTGCCGCCGATCAGGCAAATGAAGAAAGCGATAAGCAGCAATAAAATTACGATGAAAACGGGATCGATAAATCCTTTGAAAAGCATATAGACATACTCCATAAATTTTCTACCTCCTGATTCCGGATATTTGAAGCTCTCCGCGGCAAGCCCCGGAGAATCTTCGATTCTTAAGGAAAAATATTATTTAGTATTCGTTCGCTTACCCCGTCACGCCATCGTCATGAATACGGGGAATGCGCTCGCTAACGAATTCAGATTAATACCAATTCGCTTTGAGACCTTTGCACAACTCCACTATTCGTCATTCCAGGCTTGACTAAGCCTGCCCCGTACGTGATACGGGGGAATCTAGGAAATGCTTGAAAATACTGGATGTCGGCCTTCGTAACCTGAAGGTCATCATGACCGGTATGACATAATTGTTGGTTTTATACAGTTTTGCAAAAGTCACACTATGATTATACAGCTCCGCCCTCTGGATTACAAAAGCGGGCATCCATTGGATAACAAAACGGTTTATATTTATAATATCCCTAGGAAGGGATATTATCTTGAATTTTCACCGGCAGATCAACAACACCGGCTTCCTTTTTCAGTTGCTTGATCTCCACTTCCAATCTCTCGTATTCTTCTATTTTTCTTTTAAGGAAGAGATATGTGGCCTTTGTTTTTTCCTCAAAACCATGGGGAGTCAGGGAATAAAGATAAGCACTTTTGTTTTTGGAATTTTTGAAATTTTCTACTTTGATTAGACCTTTTTCAATCAAAGCTTTAACGAGGAAGTTAATTTTACCCAGACTCAATCCCAGGCGCAACGAAAGCGCCCGCTGGGTCATTTCAGGGTTGGCTTCGATTTCCCGGAGTACACCTAAGGTTTCTTCGGTTTCAAGATCAATTTTTAGGTAACTTGGCATTGCAACCTCATTAGTTCATAGCATGAACATGTCGGAAATACTTAAATTAAGAATGAATGTCAAGGAAAATAATGGAGAGCGAATTAGCAGATATTTAGCCATGGCGTATAATACAGCTTTTCAGATGCCAAAGAATTAGCCGGGAATAAACAAATAATTTTTGACGCAGTTCCTTAACCAAACCAAAGGTGAGGACGTTAACTGCGCAACTAAATAACCAATTAATTAAAAGTCGAAAAAATATTATAGCGGCAGCCGGATAAACATATTTCCGGCTATGCCATTTGCGAAGAAATTGATACCGGGAGCGGTAAAATTCAATCCTTGATCCAACATTATGGCCGATGCTTTGTCCTTGCAGATGATAGATAAAAGCATCCGGCACATGAAAAACGCTCCATCCTTTGCTGTGAAAGGCGTAAGCTAAATCTGTTTCTTCAAAGAAGAAAAAGTACCGCTCATCAAAAAAACCGGCTTCAGCCAGCGCTTTTTTGTTAATCATCATACAGGCGCCGATCGCTGAATCTACTTCAATCGGCGTGCTATATTTGTATCTTTTGCTGGGATAATATTGGGGAAACAGGTATTCCAGAAGAGAAATGTTGGCGGCAAGCGTAAGCATGCTGGGAAATGGGGCAACGGAATTTTGTTTGCTACCATCGGCATTTAAAAGCTGTCCACAGACAATTGCCGCTTGAGGATGAGTCTTGGCAAAAGAATACAACTTGTTTATCGCACCGGGAGTCAATATCGTATCGGTATTCAAAAGCAGGGCATATTTGCCCTTCATAACGGCAAATGCCTGATTATTGGCGGCGCCAAAACCCCTGTTGATCTCATTGTAAATTTTGATTACTTGTGCATAACGCTGCTGCAACAATTCCTGCGAACCATCGGAAGATGCATTATCCACAACTATTATCTCGCAGGACAGATTATCAATTGTCTGATAAATTGAATCGAGGCAGTTTTGGAGAATATCTTTCGTATTCCAGTTAATAATTATTACGGAGACAGCAATTTCCACAGATTGATCTTCATCATCACGGTCTTTCATTTGTTTTTTCCCCGCCGCAGAACATACTCATCTCCCACCGGGGATTGAATGTGTTCTGCAATCGGCGGGATGTCGTATTTTGTAAAGGAGCCTACGGCTCCTGTCAGAGGAGCTCCACCGTCTCGGCTGGCTTGTTCTAGCTCACTTAATTTTGCGTATTTAAAAAATTTATTAACTGCATCGGTAACAGCAAGGATAAGCCCCTGTCTGCCGTCCAGAATACCCAGCCTTAAAAAATAATCCTGGTTAAATGTGAAAAACGCGCGCGCAAAAGCTGAAAACGCCGACGAATGTTTTCCCTCTTTAAAAGCCTCTTCGGCTGCCAGAGTTGAATATTTGTCAATTTTTTGGATGATCTTACTTAAAGAGCTTTCCGTAAAATGCTCAATGGGAACATTAAGCTCTCCAGCAATCCCCGTCACTTCTACTGATTCATGAACTTTAACAGAGGTTATTCGACCTGACTCTTTGCGAAACAGTCGGATAACACGATCCGGCCACCAGCCGGCATGCTTGATCCATCGCCCTTGAAAATAATTCTTCCGGGGGAAGCTGAACCCTGCTTCCTTGACATTAGAGTCAGTAACAATTTTTTTTATAATATCCGCCGTGTCAGGAGGAATGCGTTCATCAGCATCCAGAACTAAAATCCAGGGCAGGCGGCACCTTTCAATTGCCGACTGTTTCTGCGGACCGAAACCCCGCCACTCTTCACTGTAAATTTCACAGCCGAACTCTTTGGCAATGGCCAAAGTAGCGTCAGTACTACCCGAATCAACTAGGACTACCTGGCTGGCAAAAGCAATGCTTTGCAGGCACTGGCGAATATTTTCTTCTTCATTTTTTGTTATTATGGCTGCCGCGAGGGGAATCTTTTTCAAATATTTCTCCTTAGAAAACACCATTATTGATTATTTTGATCTTCGCCAAGCCCAGAGCATGCCGACAGGCTTCCGACGGGTGAAAAATCCCTGCTGCCGGAAAAAAGCCTCCAAAGCGTCAATATTCTGGGTTTCCTTTTCGCCGCGATGAACTTCCATGGCAATCTGATTTATCCGCTGTAAATATTCCGGAGGACAATTATATAAAATATCGTATTCTGCTCCTTCACAATCCATTTTCAACAGATCACATTTTCCGATTGCGTTTTCATCCATTATTTCTTTTAAGGTTACACAGGGAATACTAAGAAATTCTCCCTTGTTTTCCTTGGAGGCAAGCATGGTCGCACTTGTGGTAAAAGAATCACCGCGATCAAAGGTTAAATTAATTTTTCCGGAATGCCCGGCCACCGCCAAAGGGAAACAGCTGATTTTACAGGCATCATTTAGGTCTCGGTGGCGCTTGAGTTGAGCATAATTAACCGGCACCGGTTCAAAGGAAAACAATTTGGCCTGAGGATAAATGGATGCCGCAAAAAGTGTAAAATAGCCGGCATTTGCCCCGATATCAATAATCGTGGAATCAGGGGCAACATCATTTTCCAGGCCGGCCAGATAGCACTCATCCATAAAAATTTCTTTGAACGTCTGTAAGAGCCTTATGGGTACTTCCATAATCACTCCATTGCGGGTTTCAAATATAAGCGTCTTTACATCGGCAAAACCATATTTGTAGGCGAGATATAGTTGCCAATTTTTAAAAGTTTTAAATAAGCGATAATACCTTTTCATCTAATCATCCTTTTATCCTTTCCTCTATAATATATTCTTTGATTTTACAAGAGACGTCTCAATAAGCATGTGTGATATCTTCAGTTTGGGCATGTTTTTTAGTAGCCGTAAACGGCGGGATTAATTCGACTTAGAAGTTTTAGTTCGCTTCGTTTCTAAAACTTGAGTCTCATTGATTCCATTTACGCTTCAAACTGCACTCTGTTTGTTTTCAGCGAGTGTCATTGATTAAAGCATGATTTTTTCTTCTTTCTGTGTTAGAGCTATCTCCAAAAAAAATAGCAAAATCAGTTTACCTTATGCGAAATATTGCCGTGGTTATACCTAAATATGGTCTGCTCGGCGGAGCCGAACAATCCACAGCCGAATTGACCGAACGGCTTGCCCATCAAACAGGCTTTGATTTTTATGTATTAGCCAATCGCTGGCAGACGTCATCTACCACGACAAGATTTCATAAAATCCCCATTATTTCTTTCCCCAAATTTCTAACCACAATCAGCTTTGCTTATTTTGTCCAACACCAGATAAACCGCAATAATTTTTCTCTCGTCCACAGCCACGAAAGAATTTTTGCGGCTGATATTTTCACGATGCACGGCATTCCGCATAGATATTGGGTTCATAATATCCGCCGCAAAAAGATGAGCCTCTACGATTTAGCCACAGCCTGGGTGGAAAAAAAACTTGTTTATAAAGGCAACTGTAAAAAATTTATCGCCGTCTCCAGCCTGACTAAAGATATTTTTTTACAGGAATACAAAATTAATCCTGATAAAGTTGCTGTTATTAACCCCGGTGTGGATTTAAATGATTATGCGCAACAGAATAAAAATTTTGTTCGTAACAGTATCCGCCGGGAATTAGGAATTAACATTGCTGATCCGGTAATTTTATTTGTTTCGATGAATTTTGAGATTAAAGGACTTGATGACATTTTGTTTTCTCTGGCTAAATTAAAAGCGCAAAATCGCAAATTTAAGTTCATTGTTGCCGGCAAAGGAAATATAAAAAAATATACGAAAATGGCCCAAGAAGCCCAAATCATCTCTGATGTCATTTTTACCGGCCCGGTAAATAAAGAAAAATTAATCAGAATGTATTTGGCCAGCGATCTTTATATTATGCTCTCCAAATTCGATACATTCGGCATGGTTGTTCTGGAAGCGATGGCGGCGGGCTTGCCGGTAATTATCAGCAGCAATGTCGGAGCTAAAGATCTGGTGCAGGAAGGGAAAAATGGATTCATTATCAACAATACATGCCGACACCGATTATATTGCAGCAAAGATTGCTCTGCTGCTCGATGAAAATATCCGCAGGCCGTTGGCTGAAGCGGCCTATCAGACGGCAGCTCAAAACACCTGGGACGATGTGACAAAAAAATACGCAGCCATATACGAAAATCTACTGGCAGAACATCGAAGCTAATATTAAAAGGCAGAGACCGTAAGATATGAGCCAAAGTAGAAATTTATGGATATTTCAATAATAATTGTTTCCTACAATACCGCTGATTTGCTGCTGGACTGTCTTGCTTCCTGCAAGCTTCCTACGGTATGGAAAAAGAAATGTTTGTTGTTGATAACTGCTTCAACGGATAAAAGTGTCCAAATGATGGCAGAGCGTTTCCCTGAAGTTCAGCTGATTGCCAACAGGAAAACAGGGGATTTGGCGCAGCCAACAATCAGGCGTTAAAAGATTGCCGGGGGCGCTACGTTATTTTTCTCAATCCGGACACAACGGTTAAGCCGGATACTCTGCAAAACGCCGTAGCCTTTATGGATGCAAATCAGCATGTCGGGTTGGCCGGGGCAAAAATTCTGAATCCAGACGGAACTTTGCAGGAATCCGTATCCTATCGATACCCTGGAGAAAAATTCGCTGCCGGCGAAACAGCAGGTCTTGGGGGAAATATCGCCTGTGTTCTGGGCGCTTTTATGATCGCCCGCAAACCGCTGATTGATGAATTGCATGGATTCGACGAAGATTTCTTCCTATATGGAGAAGATCAGGATCTAGCCTGGCGCATTCGTGAAAAAGGTTTTTCCATAGGATATATTGAAGATGCCGAAGTATTTCACTGGGGCGGTCAAAGTGAAATCGGAACAGCACCGCCCGCGCTTTTTACAAAAAACTTGCAGGCGGAATCTTTATTTTACGAAAAACATTATTTGCCTTCAACGATTGAGCGCATTAAAAAAGCGCATAAAATGAAAGCCTATTATAGATTAATCACCTTGAAACTTCAGCTGCCTTTTTCAAGAGATAAAGAAAAACTGAAAAATAAAATGGAGTGCTATAAAATCGTTTTAGAAACGAATCGAACTTGACATAATCGCTCCGTGCTGAAGCAAGCATACAAAAGGCTTATGGCGGACATTCTTTTACGCCGTGTAAAATACCGGTTGTCATTGGTTCAGGGTTTAAAAAATTTCGACAATTGATTTTTCAATGAATATACGGCGATCGATTTAAACAAATCTATATAATAATAGATTTATGTGCTATATTAAAATACATAAATACAAGTTAAAATTATGAATTATTCTCGAGGTTCAACGGATTGGGACGCATGATTTTTCAAAAGGACAGTAAAGCCATTATTGGCCCTCTTATCATTCTTGTCGTTTTGGCTTTCGCGATCCGTCTTTTTGCCTTTACTCATACCCTGATGATGAACACGGATGGTCCCGTCTATATCCATCAGGCCCGAGCCCTCTACTACGGTCTCTGGCAAGCCATCAATAACTGCTCTGCGGTAGATTATCTGACATTATACTCCATCCTCATTGCCGTAACTTATCCTGTTACGGGCGACTGGGTTCATGCGGCGATGGCCGTCAATCTCATCTTCGGGACGCTGACTATCATTCCTCTCTACCTTTTCCTGCGTCGCTTCCTGGATGAAAAAACGAGTTTCCTCACAACCTTCATTTTTGTAATGTTGCCTCTTTTTGTTGTTCAGAGTGTCAATGTCATAAGGGATCCCTCGTACTGGTTTTTTTCCGTCCTGGGATTATACCTCCTGGTGTATGATGACGAAAGAGACACTCCCGTCGTTCTTATTCTCAGCAGTCTTTCTTTCATCGTTGCAACGGCGACGCGCATCGAAGGCATCGTCTTTATCACGGGTGGCTTCCTTTACACCCTCATGGTCTTTAAAGGCCGGAGACTCAAGGCACTGTTTCTCTATGTTTCCCCGATTGTTTTGGCGATGTCATGTTTTATAGTGGTTCAACTCCTCCGGCATCCGGACAGTTTTTACTGGTACCGATTCGGAGAAATCCCCGATAAAATAATGAACACATTTGAGCAGTATCACAATCTTGAGACAAACCTTACGCCACTCGTTCTCAATCCTCCACCAGGCATCTCTGGTTTTTTCATTGAAAATTCCCGGACCCTGATCTGGTTCACCGCCCTGGGCGTTGTCCTGACTAACGCCATGGAGGCCTTTTTTTATCCTTTTTTCTTCCTCATGCTCTATGGCCTGGGAGGATTGAGGGACAGAATGCGGAGTGACAGGAGGCTCCTGCCGCTGATCCTGACCACGGTCATTGGTCTTGTTGTTCTGTATCTTTTCGTCCTGAATGTCTGGTCTATCGAAAACCGGAACCTGGTCATGGTCATCCTTCCTTCCACCATTCTTGTCGGCTTCGGTGCGGAAAAGTTGGTTCATTGGGTGCAGCGGCGATCCGGATTATCAGATAAGATGGTGGTTTTGTCCTTGTGCATTGTCGTGCTGGTGTTTACGCTGCCCAAAGATATGAAAGTCCAGGAGGCGGATAAGCTCATTTACAAGGAGATCGGCGAAACGATTGCCCGTCTGGACGGCAGCTCCGGCGAAATCCAAATGATTACTCTCGGTGGTTCCTGGCGCCTGAATGATTTCTATGCCAACCTTCATGTTCAAGGGGCGCCGTGCCCGGATAAATACATCAACTGGCATGAGGACGAAAACATTTTAGGCAGCAATTATGACGACTTTATCCACAATATGCGGATGCGACACATCCGTTATATCGTCTGGGAAGAGAAGCATTGGCCCCAAGATAAGTTTGCTTTTTTACAATCCGTGAAGCCGGCCGATTTAAAGCAGTTGAAAGAATGGAAACATCGGGATACGGGGAGAATCATCCTTTACCAAGTTCTGAATCAAAAGATAAGTTCAAAAAAAATAGAATGCTGCAAAATAGCCTTGAATATGGCTCAGGTTTAAAGGCTGATAACTATTAAAATTTATTTATATATTCACTTATGGCTGCTATGATCGTTTAAATTTTGTAAGTTATATTATCATGATGGATTTGTTTTATATAATGCATTGAAAAAGAAAAAATATTTAGCCGTGGAAAGATCTAATTTCTCCTGCATTCTCTGTGGTAGTTCCAAGTACAGCCTTCTGCACTCCAAAGACAATTGGCAGGTATATAAGTGTGAAAATTGCGGGTTAGGTGTGCTTGATCCCCGTCCCGGCAAAGACGAATTAAACAGGCTCTATACGGAGGATTATTTTCAAAGTCAGTATCAAGAAGAACTCGCCTTAAACTCAGCAAAAATGAAACAGCGATTAAGACAGGAAGATCATCGTTTGCGGTTTTTTTATAAATTCAAAAAAAGTGGGAAAGTTTTAGATATCGGCTGCGGACGCGGCTACTTTCTGCTGGCCTGCCGTAAGCGGGGATATGAAGTTGAAGGAATAGATATTTCCACCGATGCATCCATATATGTCAGCAAAGAATTAAAGATTCCAGTTCATTTAGGAGATGTCAGCAGTATCAACCTACCCGAAAAAAGTTTTGATGTCATTACCATGTGGCACTCATTGGAACATACTGTCGATCCGAACGTTTACATGCAAAACACTCGCCGCTGGTTGAAAGATGATGGTCTTTTAGTTGTGGATGTTCCTAATTATACCTCTCATGATGCTATTAAAACGTGGAACAATTGGCTGGGGTGGCAAATACCCTACCACTTCTATCACTTTACAAAAAGCTCTCTTTTTCTTTTACTTAGTAAACATGGATTTTCCGTTATTCGCAAGAAACATTATCTATCAGAATACCTAAAACAAAAGCTAGAAAACGCTTTTTTACCATCATTTGTTGCCCGTATTATCGCAAAGTTTTATTCGGGACACAGCTTCGCGGTTGTAGCTAAAAAATATATATAGTCAGGATTGTAGTTTATGGGGGAAAACGTTACCTTGCTAGCTCGAGGGGGAAGGAATTTTAACTTACTCCTACCTCAATTAACTCATCTCGAAAATTAATTATTACCTAAGTCATCAGGCGGAAGCAAAATCTATAAGGACAGAAGCGTGTAAGCGTGCCCTACGAGAGCACACGTGGGAAATGCGTTTTGAAAAAATATTCCGCTTGTTGGGATTATTATCCTAGTGAGTCGGGCAAAATTATAAAGCATTCCTTGCAGCCTCAAGCGTGTTTTTTATTAGCATGGCAATAGTCATCGGTCCCACACCCCCGGGTACCGGTGTAATATAGGATGCCTTAACTGCCACTTCTTCAAAAGCCACGTCCCCTGCAAGTTTTCCGTTTTCCAAACGATTTACGCCCACATCGATTACAACGGCGTCTTTTTTGACCATATCCGCTTTAATCATCCGGGTTTTGCCCACGGCGGCGATCAAAATATCGGCGCGCCCGGTGACGGTGGAAAGGTTTTTTGTGCGCGAATGGCAAATCGTAACTGTGGCGTTTTGAGCCAGAAGCAAAAGCGCCGTGGGTTTGCCGACAATATTACTGCGTCCCACAACTACCGCCTCTTTTCCCGCAAGCTCAATGCCCGTGCGACTGATTAATTCCATGATGCCCCTCGGTGTGCAAGGAACATATAGAGGATTTCCGGCGACAAGCTTCCCCATGTTGTAAGGGTGAAAACCGTCGACATCTTTGCGCGGGTCAATAGCGGCAATAATTTTATCGGGATGGATATGTTTGGGCAGAGGAAGTTGTACCAGAATACCGTGAATAAGTTTGTCCGCATTTAATTTATTGATTATATCCAAAAGCTTTGTTTCACTTGTATCGGCGGGAAGCTTAAACTCACGGGATAAAAAACCGGCTTGAGTGCAGGCCTTGGTTTTTCCAGCTACATAGACCTTTGATGCAGGGTCTTCTCCAACGAGAATTACGGCAAGTCCCGGCACAACACCGGTTTTTTCTTTTAAAGCCAAAGCCTCCTCGCTCACCGCTTGACGAATTTCCTGTGCTATCGAGTTTCCATCAATGATTACGGCCATAAGCTCTCTCGCTTGCAATATCGCAAAATTCTACCTGTTTGACAGTAAGCACGGCTTACCTGGGAGAATCTAAATTTAATTAATTTATTTTATTTGATATTCCTTAATGATGTTTACTAGTTTTTCCACTTCTTCCCGCGGGAGCTCGCCGTTGTAAATATAGCGGCAGATTCTTTCCTTGTCCAAAACAACGATATCGGAAGAGTAATTTTTGAGTCCCCATGCTTTTATTATACTGTAATCCGGATCCAGCAATATAACCGAGCCGGTCTTTTCCTGTCTGCTTTTCATTACCCGTTTTATAATTATATTGGGTAATTTGCCGGCTTTGAGATTAGTAATGCATAAATTCATGTAATTGTTTTTTCGATCCAGCCCATCGTCTTTGAACAAAGCATCTTCAACGTGCTTATTCGAGTTTTTTTTATCGGGATCGTTATAGAAAATAGAAATAACCCGTCCCTGGAACTCTTGTGAATCGAGAGTATAAATTTTTCCCGAATAATCTTGCAGAGAGAAATTGGGGGCCTTTTCGCCGATTTTCAACTCATCCGCCCAGGCAAAAGGGGCGCTCCCCAATAAAACAAAAAAAACAACTGCCAAAACATTTTTCATTTGATCCTCCTTTTAATCGCCTTAAGTCAACTTAGAGGTATCGAGTTGGAGACAACTTAATATGAGCAGGATGCCGAGCTTATAAAAACCGTCGCGAATTATAGGGTAAAATCTCCATACAGGCAAGCAAAAAACTGCTTTTTTTCCAACGCGGGTAAATATCGCCCAGCTTTTATTATCTTGTTGAAAAATAGCCGTTTCTTGTGCTAAGTAAACACGCAAATTTCGCGGAGGTGCGAAGGTTTTGGAGAAAATTAATTTAGCGCTCTTACTGGAAGAATCTGCCCACAATTACGCCGACCGAACGGTTCTGATCTTTGAGAACCAACGTATTAATTATGATCAGTTGAATCGTGCCGTCAACGCGGTCGCGCATTTACTAATCGAAACAGGTGTGGTCAAAGGCGATAAAGTTGCTCTGATGCTTCCGAATATTCCCGAATTTTTTTACTGTTATTTTGCCGCGGTAAAACTGGGTGCCGTTGCTGTTCCCTTGAATACTTCTTCTACGCCTTATGAACTGAGCTATTTCTTGGAAAACAGCGATGCCAAAGTATTAATGACGGTGGAAGCGGCGCGGAAAAAATATGAGGAAATTCAAAATAAACTCTCCACCTGCCGAAACTTAATTACAATTGATTCTGCCGCTGAAAATTCGCCTTTTAGGAAGGCCTTGAAAGCCGGAAATTTTTCCAATCCGGCCCAGATAATATCTCCTGAAGATCCCGCTGCTATAATTTATACATCCGGTCTGACCGGGAAATCTTTAGGAGCGGTTCTCACCCATCGCAATCTGTATTCTCAGTCTCATTTGATACATTCTTGCGTGAAAAGAACTCATCTGGACGTAGGACTCTGTCTCATTCCTTTGTTTCACTCTTTTGGCTCGACCGTCAACATGATCAATGTTGTGCGTACGGGCTGCAGCGTGGTGATGATGGATAGATTCACGATGGAAGGCCTTTTTGGCGCTATTCAAAAAGAAAAAATCACATACATATGCGCCGTGCCTCGTCTTTATCTGGGAATGATGTTTCACGAAGGCGCGGCTAATTACGATGTCAGCTCTCTGGACGTTTGCGTTACCGGAGGAGCGCCGATGCCGGCCGAATTTATCCCCGCTTTCGAAAAACAATTCGGCGTAAAAGTTGTAGAAGGGTATGGTTTGACGGAAGCCTCGCCCGCTTGTTCTTTCAATATGCTCGACAGGCCGCAAAAACCGGGTTCCATCGGCATGGCTGTTCCCGGCACGAAAATTAAAATTGTCGATGAAAACGGCCGCGAACTGCCCCGGGGTAAAATAGGAGAGCTTATCGTAAAAGGCGATAACGTCATGCAAGGCTATTATAAGGACAAAGCGGCAACGGCAGCTGTTATTAAGGATGGCTGGCTCTACACCGGCGATTTAGGCAAAATGGATAATGATGATTACGTTTTTATTACCGGCCTGAAAAAAAGAATGATCATTACCAGCGGATTTAACGTTTACCCGAAAGAAGTCGAAGACGTTCTGCACATGAATCCGGCTGTAAAGGAAGCACGAGTTGTGGGTAAAAAAGATCTGATGCGGGGAGAAATTGTTAAAGCGGAGATTGTAAGAAATAACGGCTTGCTGATCGATGAGAAAGAAATCCTCAGGTTCTGCCGGATCTATCTTTCTTCCTATAAAGTGCCGAGAGAAGTGGAGTTTGTCGACAAGCGCGATTTCTGAATCCCATCGATAAAAATTATAAGGAGCAAATAATGAAAGAAGCGGTAATCGTGAGCGGTGCCAGAACTGCAGTAGGAGAATTCGGCGGGTCGTTGAAAGGTGTGAAAACCGCCGATATGGGGGCCTTGGTCATCAAAGAGGCGTTGAAGAGAGCGGGGCTGAGACCATCGGTTAATGACTTGTTGAGAAGCTTCCGCCCTGCGGCCTTAGGTAATTTTGAAATGACCGAAATCAACAAGAAATATTATGATTACAAGGAGTCCTTGAAGATCGGTCTACATAGACGAAGTGATCATGGGCAACGTATTACAGGCAGGGCTAGGCCAAAATGTAGCACGGCAGTCGTCGATCTATGCCGGCATTCCGGAAGAAACCAATGCCTATACCGTGAATAAAGTATGCGCCTCCGGCCTGAAGGCCATTGCCCTGGCAGCGCAGGCCATTCAGTCAGGAGATGCCGAAATTATTGTCGCCGGCGGTATGGAAAACATGAGCAACGCACCTTTTGCGCTGCCGGATGCCCGCTGGGGCTATCGCATGAGCATGCCCTTCAGCCAGATTACGGATTTGATGGTTTACGACGGTCTCTATGAAATATTTAACGGCTACCATATGGGTTTAACCGCGGAAAATATCGCCGCACTCTACAAAATATCGCGTCAAGAGCAGGACGAATTTTCCTTGAGAAGCCACCAAAGAGCGCGGGCGGCCAATGCCGCCGGAACTGTAGCCGATGAAATAGTTCCTGTTATCGTTCCGCAGAAAAAAGGCGAACCGAAAATCTTTAAAGTTGATGAGCGTCCCATGGATACATCGCTGGAAAAAATGAGTAAACTTCCGACGGTTTTCAAAAAAGACGGCACAGTAACGGCGGGGAACGCTTCCGGGATTAACGATGCCGCCGCCGCGGTTGTGGTTATGAGTGCTGAAAAAGCCGAGGAATTAAAACTCACAGCCCTGGCCAAAATCAGGGGATTTGCCAGCGGCGGGGTTGATCCGGCCTATATGGGATTAGGTCCCATTCCGGCGACAAGAAAACTTTTTCAAAAGCTCAACTTAACCATGAAGGATATTGATCTTGTGGAATTAAACGAAGCCTTTGCATCTCAATCGCTCGCCTGCATCAAAGAATTAGGCATTGATATGGAGAAGTGTAATCTCAACGGCGGCGGAATTTCGACTAGGCCATCCGATCGGCTGCTCCGGCGCCCGCATTACTTATACGCTGGCTATGCAAATGAAAAAGAAGAATTTAAAACGCGGGCTGGCCTCGCTTTGCATCGGCGGCGGGCAGGGAATGTCCATTATTCTGGAAAGGACCTAAAACAATTTCATCTAATAAGTAAAAACGGTGGATTTTTCCACCCTTTTTGTTTTTCATCTTATTTTTCTGGTACTGATAATTAATCCGTTTTCTCCCATGAGTATCTTCGGGGAAGGTGGATTCATCAAACGGGTAGTTCATTCGGAAACAATTACGCACCGAATTTTTGCAGTTTTCCCGCGTACGCCAGCGCGACGCCCATCAGATATTTGGCGGGCATTCGGCCCAATCCGCCCGTAAGGCAAGCGCTCTTGGGTACGCCTCTGGCGCTGGAGGACGGTAATTCAAAGAACTTTGTGGCCTGAACGTATTGTATTCTAATCGCCATTTTTCAATTAGTGCCTTCGCTTCTTTCAAGTTATAGAAGATATCTCCATAAACCCCACATTTTGTGGCTGAAATGACAGTTTATCTTATCTAGATCTCAAGCTATATTAACATATTTTCTAATGATTTTATAGGAGACAGCGGTTATTTAACGCGGCATCTCTTTTCTTGACCAAGTATCCACTTTTATCTATAAAGAAATCTACGAAAAATTAGAATCAGAATTAGTAATCAAGGAGTATGCCAATGTCGTTACATCTCAATAAATTAAAATCATTTTCCGGCAGAAAAGGCCCCCTACTGTTGATTATCATGGATGGCGTAGGCATAGGCAAACCGGATGAAACGAACGCCGTCTACATGGCCGATACCCCCAACCTCGATCAATTGTTCAAATCTAATCTATACACGCAACTGAAGGCCCACGGTACGGCGGTTGGACTGCCCTCGGATGACGATATGGGAAACAGCGAGGTAGGACACAATGCCATCGGGGCAGGGAGGGTCTTTGACCAAGGTGCCCGTCTTGTAAACAAAGCGCTCCAGACCGGAAGTATCTTTCAATCCAAGGTCTGGGACAGTATAGTAAAGCGTTCCCAAAATGGGGGAACGATCCATTTTATCGGGCTGTTATCGGACGGGAATGTCCATTCACATATTGAGCAGTTATACATAATGATCGACAAGTGCGCTGAACTGAATTTCAAAAGAGTCAGAATCCATGCCCTTCTTGACGGAAGGGACGTGGGTGAGAGGACGGCACTTGATTATATTATTCCCACAGAGAAAAAACTGAAAAAGATCTCCGAGGAAAAAGGTCTCGATTACGCCATAGCCTCAGGAGGCGGACGTATGAAGGTAACAATGGACAGGTACAATGCCGACTGGAATATCGTTAAAAGGGGATGGGATGCCCATGTCCTCGGGAAGGGCAGGAAATTCCAATCCGCTTCCGATGCAGTGAGGACCTTTTACAAAGAAGACCCGAAGGCAACGGATCAATACCTGCCCGCGTTTGTTATAACCGATCGCTCGGGGATGCCCAACGGGACTATCCATGACGGGGATGCCGTGATCTTTTTCAATTTCCGGGGTGACCGCGCCATTGAGATATCAAGGGCATTTTCCGAGAAGGAATTCACTGAATTCGACAGGGGACCTCTTCCGGATATATATTATGCGGGAATGATGGAGTATGACGGGGATGCTCACATCCCCCCCAATTTTCTTGTGCAACCTCCGGCTATAGATCATACCATTAGCGAGTACCTTTGCGCCCAAAAGGTAAAAACATTTGCCGTCTCCGAAACCCAGAAGTTCGGCCATGTTACTTACTTCTGGAACGGCAACCGTTCCGGTTACATCGATGAATCGCTGGAAAAATATGTGGAGATACCTTCCGACAGGATCGAGTTTGACAAGGTCCCAAAGATGAAGGCACGAGAGATAACAGATACGGTTATAAACCTGCTGAAAAGCGGCAATTACAGATTTGGAAGACTCAATTTCCCGAACGGCGACATGGTTGGGCACACAGGTATAATGGATGCAGCCATCATTGCGGTGGAGACGGTGGATAAATGCGTTGGAGAATTGCTGGCCGTCATAAAGGAGGTGGGAGGCATTGCCGTTATCACCGCCGATCATGGCAACGCGGATGAGATGTTCACGATAGACAAAAAGGGCGCAAAATCTGTAAAGACGGCGCATACCCTGAATCCGGTTCCCTTTATAATCTATGATCCCTTGTATCAGAGGGAATATCACATGGCGGATATCAAAGAAAAAGGTCTGTCCAATGTGGCGGCGACTCTCCTGAATCTTCTGGGGTATGAGAAACCCAAAGAGTATGATCCGTCACTGATAGAAATAGTGTCCACTGGAAATTAATAAATTAAGTGCCCTAAACAGAACTTGACCTGACAGTGAGTGTCAAGATAATCGATAATTCCTGTTATCCACACATTACCGCCTCAGAGAAAAATTCAATATTACAAACGATAACCACTAATAAATATATGATGTTTTTCTTTCATAAATAAGGCTATCAACATCATATCTAATAGAGATAACTGATTGCTGTCACATCCTTCCTGTAAGTGAGTAAGGCGGACAGGATTTTTCACAGACATACTTTCGTTCAATTCGTAATAAATACCATTCAGGCCCGGAGACAAACATCGACAACATACCCCACATTTTGTTATCTATATTTCATTGACGCATAAGATCATTTTTCATATACTCCCGCAGCGAAAAAGAAAGTTCCTATAAATCAGAACATACTGCTTTACCTTTTTTAAAATGATTAAAGGAGGATGTATGATTTCAAAAATTCTTGTGCCGTCAGACGGGTCAAAAACAGCTCAAAGAGCAGCCAGGTATGCGGTTGACCTCGCCAAACAGCTGAAGGCCTCAATTATTGCTCTGAGCGTTATTGATATACGCTCACTGATAGCCCAACCAGGTCCCGGACTGGAGACAGCAATATATATAATAGAACCTATTGAGGATTATCTGAAAAAGGTTGCTAAAAGGTATGCCGGAGAAATAAAGAAACTTTGTGATAAAAGCGGTGTCGCATCGAAGATTTCTATAAAGATGGGGCGTCCCGTGGAGGAGATTGTGAAAGAGGCGAAGAGGTCAAAGGCAAATCTTATTGTTATGGGCTCCAGTGGAAGGAGCGCCTTATCGGCCACGGTCCTTGGTAGTGTTTCCTATGGTGTTATTCACAATGATACAAGGATTCCTATACTCATTGTGAGAGGTTGATCGCAATAGTTTTTTTACGCCAATCAGTTTTTGGGGAACCCTCAAAATGGCGGAATTCTAACTTAACATGTAATACAGGTATCGGCGGCAAGTCAGCATTTAAGATGTGAATAATGACGGTGGTAATAGAATTGCAAACAGATAAATATGCAAAAAAGAAATGTTAACCGACAATGGCAAGTATCTATATAGTTATATTTTAAAAGTGAAGGAGGATCGTCGTGGAAAAGAAATTTAAGAATGAATTCGAACAGAAATGGAATAAATATTTTCCTGGAGCGGATTTACCCGTTGGATTTTACTACACCAATGTGAAAGAAGAAAAGAACATGTTAAAGTCCCCGAAAGGACATCGCTGTATCATTGGTGATTTAGCAAGTGTACGCAAGGGCGCTGCAAGATGTTTTGATGTCCATACAATAGGCTGTGGCGGTGGAAGGCGCTACCTGGGCTTCGAAGATAACCAGGCACCCAATTTTGAATATTTTCTTTCTTACGGTATTCCGGGAAAACTTGAGGGGGAAAGATATAAGAAGTCTCCAGAAATTGTTAAAGAAATCATGAAGCAACAGACCCTGTTTAAAGCACCTGCAAAATATATTGTGTTCAAACGGTGGGACTCCATGGAAGAAAGTGACGAACCGTTAGTGATCATTTTTTTTGCTTCTCCGGATGTCCTTTCCGGTCTTTTCACTTTAGCAAATTATGACGAAACGGAACCCAATAGGGTCATTGCTCCCTTTGGTGCCGGTTGCAGTACGATAGTTTATTATCCTTACCATGAACTCCAATCTGAACGACCTTGTGCAGTATTGGGTATGTTTGATGTCTCTGCCCGGCCTTGTGTTTCTCCTGAAGTACTTTCCTTTTCTATCCCCTGGCCAAAATTCGTACGAATGGCAGATAATATGGAAGAAAGCTTCTTGATCACAAAATCCTGGGATAAAGTTAGACAAAGAATTAAAATGGGAAAGCCATGAGAGTCCTCCTTGTTTCTGCCAATACCGAGCAGACCAATATTCTTCCTTTACCTTTGGGATTGAATTGTGTCGCTGTGGCTACGCGAAACGCAGGACATGATGTACGTTTATTGGATCTCTTGACGGAAAAGAACACTGAAGAGGCTCTAAATCTAACGATAAAATCTTTTAGTCCCGAGATCATCGGCATCTCCATAAGAAATATCGATGACCAGAACATGACTACCCCAAGATTTCTATTGAATCAAGTCAAAGAGATTATCGGCGAGTGCAGAAACGTATCAGATGTTCCTATCGTGTTAGGTGGAGCCGGTTATAGTATATTCCCGGAGAGCGCACTCAATTATCTGGAAGCAGACATGGGAATACAAGGAGAGGGGGAGATAGCTTTCCCTGCTCTTTTATATCGGATGCAACAGAGTGCCGATCTTTCGGGAACGCCAGGACTTTATTTACGAGGAGTCGGACTTCAGGGTGAAAGACAGTATGCAAAGGTTTTGGATGAATTGCCTTTTCCCGATGAAAAGATGTGGTCAATACCAAGTCCCGACAATGATGATTTTGGAATACCTATCCAGACCAGGCGCGGCTGTCCCATGAACTGCAATTATTGTTCTACAGCAGACATAGAAGGGCGCCCTATTCGGAAACGAAGTCCGGAATTTGTCATTGAGAATATTGTGCGCCACGTGGATGCCGGATATAAAAGATTCTATTTCGTTGACAATATATTTAATATGCCTTTGTCTTACGCTAAAGATCTTTGCCGTAAGATCATAGATAAAAAACTGGGAATATCTTGGAGGTGCATTTTTTACCCTGGGATTATTGATAAGGAATTGGCTGATTTGCTGGTAAAAGCTGGTTGTAAAGAAGTCAGCCTGGGTTTTGAAAGCGGCAGTGAGCAAATACTGCGCAATATGAACAAAAAATTCAGCTTGGATTCCATTCGCCGAACATCTGATATACTGAGGGATATTGGAATCAAACGAATGGGGTTTTTACTGCTGGGAGGCCCCGGTGAAACAAAAGAGACCGTAAAACAAAGCCTGGCTTTTGCCGATTCACTGGACTTGGACGCATTAAAAATCACTATCGGTATTCGTATCTATCCCAATACAAAATTAGCAAAAGTCGCTATCAGCGATGGTATGATTTCACAGGAAGACAATTTGCTCATACCGAAGTTTTATGTTGTTAAGGAAATTGAGGCGTGGATACGTAAAACTGTGAGATTTTGGATGAACAACCGTCCAAATTGGATAACTTGATAAAATTGATCTATGAAAAATTAACGGATAAAGTGGCACATTTTGGTTCATACGGTAGCAGTCATTAGCATTTTTATACCCTTATTGTTTTTCTTTGCTGCCAATAGATTGCCATTCATATTAAAATCTGATGTCTACAGTGATAATCAGCAGGAGTAACCTCTGTTCGACGCTTCGTCACACTTATGAACTGGACTATCGCTGAATCTCGACAAGATTATATGCGAGTTCATCAATTTTATATACTTGTTTTTAAATAATTTTCCATCATAAACGGTCTACCATGACCGGGATAGACCATTTTAATATTCATTTTCTTCAACATGTCGATACTGTTTTCAAGTTTCTGTAAATTGGCGATGATCTCTGCACTATCAGGTTTCTTTCTGTTCACGAATGTGTCCCCGGCAAAAAAGTTGCCTTCGTCAGTTAAAATTCCTATGGAACCT
Source organism: uncultured delta proteobacterium (assembly GCA_963753975.1). GTDB lineage: Bacteria > Desulfobacterota > Syntrophia > Syntrophales > Smithellaceae > UBA4810. The sequence continues at coordinate 272,032 of CAVWEH010000005.1, read as the reverse complement.
TTGGTGTGTCCCGGAATGTGAATGATTTTTGCATCAAAACCATATTCTCTCATATCTTGTCCGTTAGTCAAAAGTATGTCGGGCTTGAATTTGTTAAAACTTATTTTGTTTCTTTGCAGCTTCATCATCAGCATCCTGAACATAAAAAAGATTCTACGGGACAACGTTCTTATTTTGCGTTTGAGGAACACTTGGCCCTCTGCCATAAAAGCGTCGGCGGAATGCATAGCGATCTTGGCTTTATATTTTTCCTGCAACATTGAACAGTTGCCCGTGTGGTCCCAATCGCCGTGAGTTATTATTACAAGTTTTAATCTGCCGGGTAAACAACCTGAAGATATTAATTCCTCATCCAGCTTTTTCCACTGTTGGGGCAAACCGGTATCAATTAAAATATAGCCATCTTTAACCTTTATTAAGAATGCATTTACAAAATCCAAATTAATAACTTTAATGTTATCGTTCATAGTCATCCTCCCCATTTACAAAGAATCCGTGACTTCTTCTGAAGATTCAATTCCTGCTTCCATTTCCGGGGTGATTTCCTTTTCCGCTACAGGCATCACATCCTTTGCCAACCGGATATCTCTAAAGAGCGCAAAAGCGCCTAGAATACACAGAGCACCGCCAACAAAAACGGTGTTCGGCGCGCCGATGAGTCCGGCAAGGCTGCCCGCAAGCAAACTCCCGAAAGGAACCGTCCCCATGAAGGCCATTGCATAAAATGCCATTATGCGACCTCTCTTATCATCGTCTACTAAAACTTGAAGCAACGTATTGCTGGAAGCCATTTGGACCATCATTCCCCAGCCAGCAATTAAAAGAAGCAATAAAGAAAGCCATAAACTTCTAGAAAGTGAAAAGGCTATTAATCCAATACCGAATATAGCGGCAGAGACGGGTATAAGTTTCCATATATTTTCACTACTTTTTCTGGAAGCGAGATATATCGCACCAATTAATGCTCCAAGACCCGTTGCACCCATGAGGAATCCAAGGGTATGAGACCCACCACCCAGAACTTGTTTTGCAAATACAGGCATTAATACCTGATAAGGCATTCCTAAAAGGCTTACCAATGCCAATAAAAATATAGTGGAGCGCATAGGAACAGATTTGTAAATATAAATAAATCCTTCTTTAAAATCATTGATTATATGCGTATTTTTTCTTTTCTTTTTTAGGGGAGTAATTTTCATTCTAAGTAAAGCTATTATTATTACCAGGTAACTTGCGCTGTTAATGAAAAAACAAACACCCTCGCCTGCAAATGCTATCAATATTCCTGTGATTGAAGGCCCCAATAACCGGGCTCCATTTACCATGGATGAATTTAAGGCGATTGCATTACTGAGATCAGCTTTGTTCTCAATCATATCAACTACGAAAGATTGTCGTGCGGTGATATCAAAAGCGTTGATTAAACCGAGACAAACATTTAAGAAAATTATCCAGGACACCGTGATTGTGCCTTGTACTACGAGAACCGCAAGGACGAGGGCCTGAATCATAGCCAGAACCTGGGTTACGAGGAAAATATTTTTCTTATTCCATCTATCAGCGATCACCCCGCCGAGAGGCGAAAGTATAAAAGTCGGAATTTGGCTGACAAATCCCACCACTCCGAGTAAAACCGCCGAATTGGTAAGCCGGTATACCAGCCAGGCTGTAGCAACACGCTGCATCCAGGTGCCCATTAAAGATGTGCCCTGTCCAAGAAAAAAGAGACGGTAATTTCTATACTGCAAGGCTCTGAATGTTGATCTTAAAGACATAATCCCAATTTAAGATTTTCTGAGTTAATGACAAATTCTATGAATTATTTATTGGCGAAATGCAAGCGATAAGGATTTTCAGATGTTTTTTGTTTAGCTCGAAGAGATTTGTGCTTCTTACTTTCTTTCCATCAGTAATCCTCAATTCTGACGACTACCTGCTACTCACACTTTGTAGGTGTAACAATTGTCAAGACCCATCTTGATTGGACACTATCTGTCAAGTGAAATATAGGTTAGAGCAAATTAAAAGTTCTACGTTCTAGGTTTAAAAAATATCTTTGAATGTTTAACGTTGAACGTTTATTTTCCTGTGAACGTAGGTTTTCTTTTTTCCAGAAACGCCTTCATGCCTTCTTTTTGATCTTCGGTGGCAAAACATTGCGCGATACAACCTATTTCCAGCAAGCTGGCGTTGTCCAGCGACATATCAAACCCGTAATTAATGGCATTTTTAGCCATCTTTAAAGCGAAAGAAGGAAGTGTCGCCAGTTTCTTGGCGAATTTTTTGGCTTCTTCCAAAAGCTTATCCGCGGGAAAAACTTTATTGACCAGCCCGATTTCGTAGGCTCTTTCGGCGTTAACTTGCATGCCGCCCAGAATCATTTCTTTGGCTATTCCCATTCCGACGAGGCGTGGTAGCCGCTTGGTGCCTCCCCAGCCGGGGATAACGCCGATTAAAATTTCCGGTTGACCGAAAATGGCGCTTTCCGCAGCAAATCTAATGTCGCAGGCCAGCGCTATTTCCGTGCCGCCGCCCAGTGCAAAGCCATTTATCGCGGCAATCGATGGTTTGGGCATAGTTTCGATCACCCGCAAAGTGCGATGTCCCAATTCCATTAATTGCAGAATTTCCACTGATGTGGAATTTTGCATTTGCGCAATATCAGCTCCGGCCACGAAGGCCTTGTTGCCGGCTCCGGTCAATATTAAAGCCTTTACGCTGTCGTTCCCAGCACAGATTGTTACCGCATCATAAATCTCCTCAAGTACTTCGGAATTCATGGCATTTAAAACTTTAGGCCGGTTGAATGTAATGGTCGCAATATCTTCTTCGGTGTTTAAAAGAATGTTTTTGTATCCCATTTGTGACCTTCCTTTTTCGCCATTTAGGGCGCGTCCTGCTGGCCTGACGAATGCCGGGGGAAACGCGCCCTAAATAACGAGTGTGTAAATTGCAGATACTATCATCACTCGGAAAAATTTGAGCTTATTTCCTTTTCTTTAATTCTTCCGCCCGCAATTCTTTGCGCAATATTTTTCCGACATTGGTTTTGGGTAGTTCTTTGCGAAATTCAATTTCCGTAGGCAGCTTATAAACGGCAAGCTTAGTTTTCGCGAATTCAATTAATTCCTCAGCCGTGGCGGTTTGTCCCTCTTTCAGGACGACAAAAACTTTAATATTTTCGCCTCGCTTGGGATCGGGAATGCCGATCGCGCAAGCTTCTTGCACTTTGGGATGCATATAAAAAATTTCGTCGACGTCACGCGGATAAACATTATAGCCGCCGGTAATAATCATATCTTTTTTGCGGTCGACGATATAAAAATAGCCGTCTTCATCCATGGTCGCGATATCGCCGGTATAAATCCAGCCATTGCGCAAAGTGTTAGCCGTTTCTGAAGGATTGTCTTTATAGCCTCTCATTACCTGCGGTCCCTTAATAATCAACTCGCCGCGTTCGCCGATGGGCATATCTTTTTTGCCTTCTTCCAGATCAACTATCCGGCATAAAGTATCCGAAATAGGCACACCTATGGAACCAATTTTACGGGCGCCATCAGCGAAGGGATTGATATGAGTAACCGGCGTTGTTTCCGTCATGCCGAAGCCTTCGACGATAACTCCTTTGGTAATATTTTCAAAATTACGAATCACTTCCACCGGCAGAGGTGCACTGCCGGAAAAAGCGCCAGTAATAAAACTTACATCTGTTTTTTTCAAGGCCGGAAGGTTTAAAAGGCCGATATACATAGTGGGGACAAGCGGCGCAAAAGAAGGTTTAAATTTTTTAATTGCCTCCAAGAGGGCCTCTGGCTGTGGCCGGGGAATCAGCACCTGCGACCAGCCATTAAATACGGAAATATTCATCACACAGGACATGCCGAAAACGTGGAAATAGGGCAGCGCTCCCAGCATTCTCTCTTTGCCCTTTTCTAAATCGGGAAACCAGGCGGAAAGTTGTTGCGCCTGTTTGCTTAAATTGGAATGGGTTAATTCCACGCCTTTGGAAATGCCTGTTGTCCCACCAGTATACTGATACATGGCTATATCTTCAAAGGTAATGTTTACTTGCGGTGGATGCGGTGGATATTTAGCTATTAAATCTTTCCAGCGATAAACGTCGGCAGCGGCTTTTACATCAGCCGCCAGTTTCTTCTTTTTGGCTACCAATGGGAATAAAATATTTTTGGGAAAAGGAAGGTAGTCCCCGAGAGAGGTGATAATTATTTGTTTGATTGATGTGCGGGGACGCAGATCGATCATCCGATTGCCGAGCAGGTCGATGGTAATCAATACCTTAGCTCCGGAGTTATTAAATTGATATTCCAATTCCCGGTCGGAATAAAGAGGATTGTTCATCACTGTGATCGCGCCTACTTTCAAAACGGCAAAAAAAGCCGCCACGCAGGGGATCATATTGGGTAGTAAAATGGCTACGGCATCGCCTTTCTTGACGCCAAAATCATTCAGACAAGTGGCAAATTTACTCACCATTTCGGCGAGTTGCGTAAAATTGAGTTTATAGCCCTGAAAAATTAAAGCAGCGTTTTTTGGAAATTGAACCGCTGTCCGCTCCAAAATGTCGGGCATGCAAATTTCTTCGTACTTGATATATTCGGGTACGCCTTTCTGATAAGACTTAAGCCATGGTTTATCCTGATAACCTATTTTTGTAGCCATAAATTTATTACCATCCTTTCTGGTGAATGCATCTCTTATACTATAAGCGGAAAAATAAAACAAATCTGGAAAAATTGCCATAAAAAAGCCCGTTCTTTATTCAAGATCGGGCTTTTTATGAAATTAAAAATTTACTGCTCAATAACAGCCATTTATGTTGCGCAAACATCCGCCGCAGGTTTGGTCTCTTCCAGTCCCATTGCTTTTAAGACGATTTCGGCAATATCCAGAGAGGCCATTTTTTCCGACAATTGCCGGTCTTTAATGCCGTCAGAGAGCATGGTCAGACAGAAAGGACAAGCGACGGCCACCGTAGAGGCCTTTGTTGCCGCGGCCTGATCGGTCCGCATGTGGTTGATGCGGTCTCCGATATCTTCCTCCATCCACATCCTGGCGCCGCCGGCGCCGCAACAAAAACTCTTAGACATGTTGCGATCCATCTCCACAAGTTTTATACCGGGGACAGCCTTCAAAATCTGGCGTGGCTGTTTATATATGTCGTTATAACGGCCGAGGAAACAGGAATCATGATAAGTAAACAACCCCGTGAGCGGTTGGGACAGAGTAATTTTTCCGGAAGCAAGTAAATTGGCGATGATTTCGGTGTGATGATAAACTTCAAAATTTCCGCCGAAGTTAGGATAATCTTTTTTCAGGGCATTATAACCGTGCGGGCAGGTCGTAATTATTTTTTTCACGCCGTAGCCGTTCATGACGGCGATGTTGGCCTGGGCTTGGGTCTGGAAGAGGTATTCGTTGCCACCGCGCATGGCTGAATCGCCGCAACAGCCTTCTTCGTTGCCTAAAATGCCGAAGCTGACGCCCGCTGCCTGCAAAATTTTGGCAAAGGCAGTCGATACTTTTTTGCCGCGATCGTCGAAGGAGCCGGAACAACCGACGTAATATAGATATTCGACCTGGGGATTTTCCGCCAAAGTTTTTACGCCCAGATCTTTGGCCCAATCAGCGCGTAAATGGGCGCCTACACCCCAGGGATTGGAATTGTTTTCCATATTGCGGTAAGTCAACTGCAATTCCGGGGCGAAATCGGCTTCGGTGAGCACCTTGTATTGCCTCATGTTAACGATTTTGGGCACGTGCTCGATGGAAGATGAGCAGTGTTCCATGCAATACATGCAGTTCGTACACGCCCATAATTCATGTAGATCAATTACTCCGCCGGCGAGAGTCTTTTCCGGCACCGCATCTGCGGCGGCGTCAGGAGCGGCGGCGGCTTTTGCCTTAATCGCCGCGGGGGCTTTTTCCAGCCAGTAGGTTTTGATATCCTGGATCACTTTTTTAGGCGAGAGGGGCTTGCCGGAAAGATAAGCCGGACAGCCGTCCTGACAGCGCCCGCAGCGCGTGCAGGCATCCGAATCGAAAATTTGTTTCCAGGTAAAATCTTCCAATTTACCAGCGCCGAAAGATTCCGCGTTTTCAAAATCGCGAATCGGCTCCAGATATCCCGTGGGTTTCAAAGACAAGAGGAAGTGATTGACCGGTGTCGTAATCATGTGCAAAAGCCGCGAGTAGGGAATGTAAGCGATAAATCCCAGCGCTATAAACGTATGCGTCCACCACATAACCTTATGAAGAATCAAAGCGGTGGATGTCTCGACGCCAGTAAGTGCGTAGGCAATGCCCCAGCTGACGAACCTAACCGATTCCCAGGGAGCTTGCTGATAAGTTACATGGATTCTTAAGGCACTAATGAGGAACCCTGTCACGATGATGCCCAGAATGAAGAGCAGGGCAATCGCGTCATCGGCAGTATTATCCGGCTTGCCTTTATATCCGAGACGTTCCGGTTTGAGCACATAACGACGGAAAAGCGCAAGCAGTATGCCGATCAGCACACAAAGACCGAAAAGTTGCATCAGAAAGGCAAAAACAAGATAAAATTTACCGCGTAAAAACGACCAGCCAAAAAAGGGTTCCGTGATGTGGAATTCTCCGGCATCGAAAATAGCCCCGAAGAGAAGTACAAAAAACCCAAAAAAGATTAAGCCGTGCATAATTCCCGGATACGCATCCCTCCAGGTTTTTACCTGCAAAAAGCCGTTGACGAAAAGGGATTTTATCCTGGCCGGGAGTCTGTCCCAGCGAATTTCGTCTTTACCCATGGCCCTCCATAGTTTCCAGCGCTGGTAAATGCCGTAAGCGAATATGATGAGCGCCACCGCGGTTAAGGCAAAAAGTATCGGTTCAAAATGTTGAGCGTTCCAGAAAACTTCACGCCCTTCGTTTCCTACTGAAAATATTGTTGTATGTTCCATTGATCCTCCGAAATATTGAGAGGTGATTTGTTGAAAGAATGTAAAAATGCAGCATCCGTCGATAACCGAGGAAGCTTTGCCTCCCACAAATTTAGGGAGGCAAAGACTTTCGGAAATTTAGGCTAACAATTTTTTGCAGGCGCCGGTTAATTCGGGCACGACTTTAAAAAGATCGTCCACTACACCGTAGTCAGCCTTGGCAAAAATGGGGGCTTCCGCATCCTTGTTGATGGCCACGATATACTTAGAAGAACTCATGCCCGCCAGATGTTGAATCGCGCCGGAGACACCGCAGGCTATATAAAGGTTGGGAGAAACGACTTTACCCGTTTGCCCGACCTGGTCTTTTTGCGGGCGCCACCCGGCATCCACCGCAGCGCGCGATGCGCCGACGCAGCCTTTCAGTACTTCGGCCAATTCTTCCAGAATTTGGAATCCTTCCGGTCCTTTCATACCGCGTCCACCGGTGACGATAACGTTGGCTTCGGTTAAATCCACCTTGCCGCTGGTATCTTTCTGCACTTCCAGAATTTTGCTCTTAATTTGTGTCGTGTCGATGGCAGGATCGAATTTCGTCACTGCCGCCGCTTTGGCGTTTTCCGCCACAGCGAAAACATTAGGACGAAGCGAGGCCATCTGAGGTGTGGTGCTGGTAATAACTTCCCCGAAGCATTTTCCGGCATACATCGGCCTTGTGGCCAGAAGCTTGCCGTCGGCAATTTTTACATCGACACAATCCGTGGCCAGTCCTGTCGCCAGTTTACCGGCCAGGCGTGCCGATAAGTCTTTGCCCTGAACGGATGCGCCGGCAAGCACGATTGCCGGATCGTTTTCTTTAATTATTTTTGCTGCCGCCGCGGCATGAGCCTCGGTGATATATGGTTCCAGCGCCGGAGAATCTCCGACAAAAACCTTATCTACGCCGTATTTTCCCAATTGCGCGGCCAAGCCTTCAATACCTGAACCAAGCAAAACAGCGCTTACTTCGGTTCCCAACTGATCGGCCAATTTTCTGGCCGCGGAAGCAAGCTCAAAGCTTATTTTACGCAAAGCACCGTCTCTTTGTTCTGCAATTATCCATACTCCTTTTGCCATTTTATCAATCCTCCGCTTTTTAAATTAGATAACTTTTGCTTCTTCCCTCAGCAACCGTGCTACTTCCGCCGCTTTTTGTGCCGGATCATCTCCGCAGATAATTTTTCCGGGAGGTCTGGCCGGAGGCGGGATGGTTTTAGCCACTTTTGTTTTAGAAGCAGTGGCAATTCCCAGCGCCGCGGCATTTTTCACATCCACGGGTTTCTTCTTTGCTTTCATAATGCCGGGAAGCGAGGCGTAGCGCGGTTCGTTGAGTCCCTTTTGCGCCGTAACCACGCAGGGCAAACTTGTTTCGATCGAGAGCTGTGCTCCTTCGATCGGCCGGATGACTTTTACAGAAGTTCCGGCATAATCCAATTTCGTGACCAGAGTCAACTGGGGGATTCCCAAAAGCTCGGCCAACATCGGGCCGACCTGGCCTGCATCATCGTCAATAGCGCGTTGTCCGCAAAAGATGATGTCATAAGGTATTCCTTTAATGACGGCGGCCAGAGCCGAAGCCGTAACGAACGCATCGGCGTTATCCAGCACCGGATCGGACACATGCACGCCCTTATCGGCACCCATAGCCAACGCCGTTCTTAGAGTTTCCATGGCCCGCGCCGGCCCCACGGAAACAATCGTTACTTCCCCGCCGTTTTTTTCTTTCAGCCGCAGAGCTTCTTCCACGCCGTACTCGTCATAAGGATTCATGACCCATTTGATTTGGCCGTCTTCGATACCCGATCCGTCAGCTTTCACCTTTATCTGCGCTTCCGTATCCGGTACCTGTTTTACGCAAGCAATAATGTTCACAGCTTTAAACCTCCTTATCCTGCGCTAAAGCTTTTTCAGCAAAAACGCGCATTCTTATTTTTTTATAAAAAGACTTTATAAAAAAGCCCGATTTTCCTTTCCTGAGGGAAAATCGGGCTTTCAGCTTACACCCTGTTTTTCACGATATCGTCAACGACCGTGGGATCGGCCAGAGTACTGGTATCACCCAGTTCGCCCAGCAGATTGGCGGCGACCTTTTTCAAAATTCTTCTCATGATCTTGCCGCTGCGTGTTTTGGGCAGCATATCCGCCCATTGAATCTTATCCGGAGTGGCAATAGGCCCGATAACCGTGCGCACATGAGCGATCAATTCCTTTTTCAATTCCTCCGATTTTTGGACACCGGTTTTCAGGGTAACATAAGCGTAAATACCCTGTCCCTTGATGTCATGAGGGAAACCGACAACCGCCGCTTCGGCAACCGACTTATGGGCGACAAGCGCACTTTCCACTTCCGCTGTTCCCATGCGGTGGCCGGAAACATTGATAACATCGTCGATACGGCCGGTAATTTGATAATAGCCGTCTTTATCGCGGCGGGCGCCGTCGCCGGCTACGTAGTATCCGGGGAACTGTTCAAAGTAAGTTTCCTGGAATCTCTTGGGATCTCCATAGACTCCCCGCATAATACCGGGCCACGGTTTCTTAATGCACAGCGCGCCGCTGGCGACCGTTTCGGTAAATTCCTTGCCTTCGTCATCCAGCAGGACAGGCCATACGCCCATGAAGGGCACGGTGGCCATACCGGGTTTGATGTCGATGGCGCCGGGCAGAGGCGTAATTAAAATTCCACCGGTTTCCGTCTGCCACCAGGTATCCACGATGGGACATTCGCCGCGTCCGATAACATTGTAATACCAGTTCCATGCTTCCGGATTAATCGGCTCGCCAACGGTGCCCAGAATACGGATCGAGGAGATATTCGCTTTTTTGACCCAATCGTTGCCTTCTTTGGCGATAGCGCGAATGGCCGTAGGTGCGGTATAGAAAATAGTGACCTTATATTTTTCGACAACCTGCCAGAAACGGCTGAAGGTCGGATAATTGGGAACTCCTTCGAACATAATCGAGGTTGCGCCGTTGCACAGCGGGCCGTAAACGATGTAGCTGTGTCCCGTTACCCAGCCGATATCGGCGGTGCACCAGAAAATATCTTCTTCATGGTAATCGAAAATCATTTTGTGCGAGTAGGCGACAAAAACCAGATAGCCGCCGGTGGTGTGCATAACGCCTTTGGGCTTTCCGGTGGAGCCGGAGGTGTAAAGAATAAAAAGCGGATCTTCCGCGTCCATCCATTCGGGATCGCATTGGGCGTTCACTTTGGCCATTTCCTCGTGCCACCATTTATCGCGTCCGGCAGTCCAAGCGCATTTGATTTTATCGCCGACACGGTTGACGACGATGACCGTTTTCACCGAGGGGCAGGATTTCAGGGCTTCATCGGCGCTCGCTTTTTGCGGGACGGCTTTGTTGCCGCGGAAAGTGCCGTCGCAAACGGCCAAAAGCTTCGCGCCGGAATCAAGAATCCTGTCTTTGAGCGCATCCGAGCTGAATCCGCCGAAAACGATGCTGTGAATGGCGCCGATTCTGGTGCAGGCGAGCATCGCTATGGCCAGTTCCGGAACCATCGGCATATACAGACAAACTCTATCGCCTTTTTTGATGCCGTTGGCTTTGAGGACGTTGGCAAATTTGCAAACTTGCTCATGCAGCTGTTTATAAGTAAATGATTTTTGTTCGCCGGGCTCATTGCCTTCCCACTGAATGGCGATTTTGTTGCCGCGGGTTTTTAAATGTTTGTCCAGACAGTTGTAGGAGATATTGAGCTTTCCGCCCTGAAAATATTTAACGTAGATAGGGCCTTTTTTGATGTTGAAATTGTAGTCTTCCACTTTATCCCATTTTTTGAACCATTCCACGTATTCGCTCGCAATTTCGCCCCAAAAAACTTCCGCATTCTCAATCGATTTTTTCCACAGTTTGTCATAAGCCGCTCTACCGCTGATAAATGCCGTCTTTTTTATCTTGGCCGGCACCGGATAGACTTCCTTTAACTGAACCTTTTCTGCAGCAGCCATAATACTCTTCTACCTCCCTTTTTAATTTTATGATTTTAAACGTTTCTAGCTACGTTTTAATATAGGCAATTCGCGCTTTTATCGGAGCCCTGGGTCGGGTGAACAGGGGTCATAATTTGACCGCAAGTCACAATCTCCTTTGCGACCTCACGTACCTTAATATCACCTTGATGTCAAGAAATATTTAAAATCCCGCCCGCCGCAATCATTTTCCATTATAATTAGCAGCTTGGCGGCTATAAGATTTTTGCTCTTTCTTGTGGCTGTCGCTATGATAAATGATCGGTATTGCCGGGGATTTTTTATGTGTAATGCGGCAGGCAGTCGGGTAAACTTCGGCCAGCGGAACATACCCTTTTGTATCGTTGGAATCTTCGCCCGTTGGGCTCAGATTCTCGGCAAGGGAAAGGCTGCTTTTTATTGCGCTCCCCTACGGGATGCGCTTCCGCTCCAGGAGCGCCGACGACGAGAAATCTTTAAGATCCCTCACTGTGTTTCAGGGCAAGGATTTCTCGCAGAATATTATCCGGCGGAGGACGGACTTCGCCGGGACAAATATGGCCGCAAAATATGGCATAGTTGTTGCTGTCCTCATGGCGCAAAAAGGTCAAAATAAAATAGTTTTTTTTCAAAAAAATCTTGACAAGGATTTTGGCCGGTGTTAGTTTCGCTGCAACATATTCTGCGGAGCATATGTTTTAGCCCGTAAAAATGCCGCGGAATATGTGGTCGTAGGAGTGGTCTTTAAAGAAAATGCCCGTTTTTAAAGGCGGAAGTTTTTTTACTCTTGTAAATTCAAGGAGGAAAAAATGAAGAGATTTTGGTTAGTTTTACTGTCGCTGGGGCTGGTTATGGCTTTCAGCGCATCGGTCTTTGCGGCCGATGTTAAATTTAGCGGCTCGTTTGAAGCAGCCGGAATGTATCTGGATAAAATAAATTTGGCGAAATCAGGATCAGCAAGTAATGCTGGCAGCACAGCCTTCTACACTCAGAGGCTGCGCGTCAATATGGATTTTATAGTTGCTCCAGGCCTGAAGCTGGTCACCCGTTGGGACGCTTTGGATAGAATATGGGGCGGTGCAAGAGGAGAAGCAGCTGCTCTTAATGAAAGTTCCTACTCGATAGCAACCAGATCGGAAGAACAAAACATCGCCTTCACTCGGGCGTACGTTGAGTATGCTTCGCCCATCGGTTTGTTCATGGTCGGCTATATTCCTGATAACGCGTGGGGACTCACTTTCGGCCAGTCCGCTGAAAACGGACATGCCACCGGCGGAATCCAATACGTACTGCCCATCGGACCGTTGTATTTAGGCGGTATCATTTACAAGGAAGGTGACAACAGTTATTCTGCCGTGAACACCGGAGCTACATCCACTGATGGCGATTGGGACAGGTATATCTTGTTTGGTATTTTTAACTTCAAGGGTGGCGAAGCCGGTTTGATGGGGACTTACGACCGCATGGCTGCGCAATCATCAGTATGGGTACCTCAATTTGGTACATCTATGACAATAGCTGCATTGGGCTATAGCGGTACTGCCCTGACGGAGGTCTACTCTTTGCAGCCCTTCATCAAGGCCAAGGTTGGACCGGTTAAGTTGGAAGGTGAATTTATATACAGTTGGGGCTCGGTAGACTCCGCTGGCGAAGGCACTCTTCCCCATACAAATCTGCAGGACATCCTGGCTTATGTTGGTGCCACCGTTGATCTACAGATGTTTTATTTCGGCGGCTGCGCGGCATACATGTCCGGCCCTGGTGGCGACATGGATCCAACCAATACTAACGTCAAAGGCGGGTATATGGGCGGCGGCTTGGATTGGAATCCTACCTTGATTATGTTCAATAATGATCTCACCTACTGGGTAGGCGCAATTCCTGGCTACGGTGGAACTTCTATGCAGAGCAACCCCGGCGCGGGGACTGGTATTGGCATGACCAATGCTTGGTTCTTCCAGCTTAATGGCGGTATCCGTCCGATTACCAAGTTGGATATCAAAGCAGCAGTTAGTTACGCGATGGCCGACACAACAGAGGTTGGTCAGAAAAACTCTTACGGCTGGGAACTTGACGTTACCGGTACTTACAAAATCACCAATAACCTGTCCTATATGCTGGGCGTTGGTTACTGGTGGGTAGGTGATTTTTACAAAGGTACTGACAGCAACAACAAGCTCAACGACGACTATATGGTCATCAACAAACTGACTCTTACCTTCTAAGGTAGGGGGCAGCGCGTTTGGGGAAACGCGCCCTGCATAATTGTAGGGACTGTTCCCCGAACAGTTTAGAGATTTAATCCCCGGGAGTAGGGCAACTCCCGGGGATTTTTAATGAGACTCCAACATGACAAGCAAAGCGCAGTCCATGTTGGTATGTCGAATTATCCCGATTGCGAAGCATATCGGGGTTAATCACACCATGTTCAAGAGATCAAAGCTTCTTTTATCTCCATTCTTCTATCTTCAGTATTTATTCTTGACTTTTTGATGTTTTGACTAGTCCGAATGAAATATGGTAGATTCATTTTAATTGACGGTGCGTTGGGGGGAACCGCTTCGTAGGGAAAACGGCTATTAATAAAATTTTTGGAAATACGGCAGGATTAGGCGCCGCTCAAATCAAACAAATAGAGCGCCTTTACCGCAAAGGTATTCCTCCGGAAAATATTATCAGCCCGGAACTGGCGGGGCGGATGTCTCTTCTTTCCCGCGATATTAATCGCCAAATTGGGCTCCTCATCAGCCGTAAAGGCGAAATCAACACGGTAATCGTAGGCGACAATAAAAGCATTTTAATTCCTGCTCTGGAAGGATTCCGCTCGTCGTCTTCGCGGTTTAAAGGTTTGCGCCTGATTCATACTCATCTAACTTCGGAAGGTCTCTCCGGCGAGGATTTAACCGATTTATCGCACCTGCGTCTGGACATGATCGGCGCACTGGAGGTCCGCCCGGATGGCTCCGCGGGAGCGCTCCATTTAGCGCACCTGATTCCGGAAAATCCGGCAGGAAAGTACTGGTTAATCATGAACCCCGAAGAGCCGCGCCGGCTCGGCATTAATTTTCTTTCTTTTATTGCGGTGTTGGAGGAAGAATTTTCCAAAAAACAAAAATATCGCCGGATGGAAGCGGCGGAAAAAGCCATTCTTTTGCGAGTGGAAAAAAATCAGCGATCTGTTGCGGAAGCATCGCTTGCTGAACTTGCCGAGTTGGCGCGCACCTGCGGTGTGGAAGTATTCGACTGTCTGGTCCAATACCGCCCGCAGCCTGATCCGAAATATATGGTGGGTAAAGGAAAGCTTTCCGCCATCGGCCTGCGCGCCACGCAAATAGGTGCGAACATGCTCATTTTCGATCACGAACTGACTCCGGCGCAGGTGCGCTCCATCAATGATTTCACCGGATTGAAAATTCTCGACCGCACTCAGATTATTCTGGATATTTTTGCGAGGCGGGCGCACAGCCGGGAAGGAAAGATTCAGGTGGAACTGGCGCAGCTCAGGTACATGCTGCCGAGGCTGGCGCATCTCACTACTTCCTTTTCGCGACTGGCCGGTGGTATCGGCGGTGTTGGTCCGGGCGAGACAAAATTAGAAATTGACCGTCGCCGTATTCGCGAGCGCTTAAGCCGTCTGGAAAAAGATTTAAAAGCGATAACGAAATCACGGCATGAGCGCCGCGGCAAAAGGCGGAAATCGAAGCTGCCGGTCATTTCCATCGTCGGCTATACCAATGCCGGCAAATCCACGCTGCTCAATACTCTCACCAAAAGTTCAGTATTGGTCGAAGATAAACTTTTCGCGACGCTGGATACAAAAAGCGCCCGGCTTCGTTTTCCCCGGGATACCGAAGCGATTATCACCGATACGGTAGGTTTTATCCGCAATTTACCGCAGGAATTGTTTGCGGCGTTCCGGGCGACCCTAGATGAGCTTAACGAAGCCGATATTCTTTTGCATGTAATTGACGTCAGCAATAATCAGTTTGAAGATCAAATTTCGGCGGTGGAAAAAATCCTGGAAGAATTGGATATTCAGGACAAGCCGGCGATAAGAGTATTGAATAAAGCCGACCGCATTGCCGATAAGGATCTATTGCAAAATCTCTGTCGGCGCTTTAATGCCGTTCCTGTTTCGGCTCTGGACAAAACGACTCTTTCCGGCTTGCTTACAAAAATCGAGTCGTTCTTGGATGATAAACGCTTTTCCGCACCGGAAATTTATGCTAAGAAATGATTAAGGGAGAACGCACCCTGCAGGAGGGAAAATGAAACTGCCGCGCATTGCCGTTATTTTTGCCGCCCTATTTTTTTCTTTTTCCGCAAATTTGCCGGCGGCGGAAAAACTACTTACCATCGTGCACACCAACGATCTGCACTCGCACTTACAGGGATTTTCTCCGGAAATAGACTATCGTCCTTTTGATGCCGGCGTCGATAAAACCCTCGGTGGTTGGTCGCGCATCGCTGCCGTAATTAAAAAAACAAAAAGAGAAAGAAAAAATACAGTGCTGGTTCTGGATTCCGGCGATTATACGATGGGTTCCCTTTTCCACACGCTGGCGCGCGAGGAAGCGTTTGAATTACGGCTGCTTAAGGCGATGGGCTACGATGCCGTGACCCTGGGTAATCACGAATTCGACCTGAAACCGGCGGGGTTGGCCCGGATTTTGGAAACCGCCAAAGCCTATGGCGGAATGCCACAAGTCGTTTTTGCGAGCGCGATTTTTAATAAAAAAAATCACACTGACGATAGTTTGAAGGAAGCCTTTAAAGATGTCGGCGTAAAGGATTACATTGTTTTGACCCGCGCAGGACTCAAAATCGGGATTTTCGGCATTATGGGCAAGAATGCGGCCGAGGTAGCTCCTTTCGCGAAGCCTATTACTTTTGGCGATCCTATCGAAGTTTCCCGCAGAGTAACAGGCATACTGCGCGAAAAGGAAAAGGCGGATATTGTTATCTGTCTTTTGCACTGCGGCCTCAATGCAGATACCGGCAAATCCGAAGACGAAATTCTCGCCCGCAAAGTCAAGGGGATCGATGTGATTGTCAGCGGGCATACGCATGTTGCGAACCAAACTCCGCTTAAAATAGGTAATACGATCATTCTTCACGCCGGGGCTTACGGAAAGCAGGTTGGCGTTCTGGATATCGCTTGCGACAAAAAAAAGATCGTGCTGAAAAAATATAGGACAGTTGTCATCAACAGCTCTATCGTCGGCGATGCGGCGATTCAAAAGACGATTGAAGGCTTCAAACAAAAAATAAACACACAATTTCTCCGAGGCTTCGGTTTGAGCTATGACCAGGTAATCGCCCATACTAACTGGGATCTGGAAATCGGCGCGGATGAATCGCCGCTGGGTAACATGATTGCCGACTCCATTCGCTGGTATGTAAACAAGTCTGACTCGGAAGCAAATGATCCGGCAAGCCATGTTGACGTTGCCGTGGAGTTCAACGGAGTTATTCGTGATAATTTGATCGCCGGCAATACGGGCAGAATAACCGTCGAAGATTTATTTCGTACTATACCGCTGGGTGTCGGGATGGATGCAGATTCTACGATGGGTTATCCGCTGATTAGTTTTTACCTTTACGGTTATGAAATAAAAAGGGTTCTGGAAATTTTAACCAGCGTTTACCCGCGCAGGGGATATGACTATTTTCTGCAAATTTCCGGCCTGCGCTTTACCTATAATCCGCACCGCGTAATTTTTGACAGGGTAACAAATATTGAAATAGGCAGCGACGAAGAAGGATACAAAAATTTTGACTACAGTCAATCCAACAAACGGCTTTACCGGGTGGCGGCTAATATTTATAATGCCGCCTTTTTAAAAGTAATCGGGGATTATACCTATCATTTCCTCACTATCATTCCGAAAGATAAAAAAGGTAGATCCGTGAAAAATCTAGCGGATATGCGGGTGGATGCGGATAAATCCCAGCGCGGCATACAGGAGTTGAAAGAATGGCGGGGAGTGATCGAATATGTCCGGTCATTCCCGGACGTAAACGGCGACGGACTTCCCGATCTGCCGGAAAAATACAAAGCTGGGCTCGGGCGCATCGCAATACAGGCAAGCTGGAATCCGGATGCTCTGACATCCCGGGCAACAGTACCCACGGTTTTAGCGCTTCTGACTATGGGATTGCTGTCTTTCTGTATAATATTTTTCATCGTCAGAATCATCTCTAAGAAAATAAAAAGAAGAAGGGAAGACAGGTGGAAAATTAAATATTGACAACATTGTTGGTTTATTCTAGCTCATTTAATGAGCTGGAATATTAACACGGTGCGTTAATAGCGACTAGTTGAATTACTTAGCCTATGGCGCATGTCGGGATAGGGCAACGAGATAATTTCAAAGATTCACTTGTTTGTTATTCCGGATGTCAGAAATGTTTTCCAGGCCGTGGATGAAAAAGCCATGGCCTTTTTATTCGTGAAACTCCAATCCCGCAACCGGAACGTATAACCTAATAACCTGAAGGTCACAAGAAGTCACACGTCGGAATTGGTAAGTTGTAATGAGTCGCAAACTTTCGGGGTTCATGCTTGTGATTCGGAATCGCCGGCAAGAAATCGCTGGAATTTCGGCATAAACATTAGGTGAGAATTAAGACCAGGATGTAGTCGTGAACAAGGAATTTATCGAAATCCGTTGGCATGGACGAGGCGGACAGGGCGCAATAACGGCGGCAAAAATAGTTGCGGGAGCTGCCTTCGTCTCCGGCTATTCCGGAGTTGTCATGGCTCCGACATTCGGCACGGAGCGCCGGGGTGCACCCGTCATGACATCGCTGAAGATTTCCAGACAGAAAATATATGATTTATCGCCCATCGAGACCCCGGATATCATTGTCGTCCTTGATCATCTGCTTTTGGCCGAGGTGGATGTAACGCGCGGCCTCAGGCCCGGCGGGGTCATCGTTCTGAACACGCCAAAGTCTTTTGAATACTACGACTTTAAGGATTACAGGCTGGCAACTGCAGACATTACGGCTATATCGGTTGAGGCGGGCCTTCCTCACGGTATGGTGAATACAGGGATAATCGGATCGCTGGCAAAAGCGGCGAACTTCCTGGGAATAGATATTCTGATCAAAGGCATTGAAGAGGAATTCGAGACACGAGGGCCCGAAAAGAACTCATTGGCGGCAAAGATTGCCTTTGAACGAACTGTGACCGGAGGATAAAAATGGGCACCAGAAATTACAGGAGAAAAACTTCCCACAGCGAAGCAGGGCCGGGCGATGGAGGAAGGACCGGATCATGGAGGGTGGAGCGGCCGGTATTGAATACAAGCCTCTGCATACCGTGCAAAAGAAATGCCGAGGCCTGTTTTATGTGCTGGCTCTTCTGTCCGGAAGTTGTCATCTCCAGGACGATACCACCGAAAGTCGACCTCGAATACTGCAAGGGGTGCGGCATCTGCGCTGAAGAATGTCCGACCAAAGCCATCACCATGGTCGACGAGGCTCGGTTTTCGGAAGAAGATAAGGAGTAGACACGGTGCAGATTATCGAAAATGGAAACGTGGCCGCAGCACTGGGCGTCAAACTTTGTCATGCTGATGTCATCGCGGCCTATCCGATTACACCGCAGACCCCTCTTACCGAAAGACTTTCCGAGTATGTGGAAGCAGGTGAAATGAAAGCCGAGTACATCCCGGTCGAAAGCGAACATTCTGCGCTGGCCGTGTGCATTGCGGCCTCCTCGGCCGGCGCCCGGACTTTTACCGCGACGAGCGCCAACGGACTTCTGTTCATGCATGAGCAGGTCCAGTGGGCGGCAGGCGCCAGGCTCCCCATTGTGATGTGTGTCGTCAACCGGGCGGTAGGCGCTCCCTGGAATATCTGGAATGATCAGCAGGACTCGATTTCGCAGCGCGATACCGGCTGGATCCAGATTTATTGCGCTGACCATCAGCAGATCATTGATTCCGTCATCAAGGCCTACTGGCTGGCGGAGAAGGTCGGTATCCCGATTATGGTCTGCTACGACGGTTATATCCTTTCTCACACTTACATGCCGTTTGATGTGCCGGATCAGAAACAAGTCGATGAATTTCTGCCGCCTTTCCGGCCGGACTATGCCCTGAACCCGGAGAAACCCGCCAATCTCAATACCGTGACTTTACCTGATGTCCGCATGGATATCCGAGGCGAGCTTGCCCACGGATATATGGAGATCCGGTATCTGCTGCATGAAGAAATGAGAACAGCGCTCGCCGTCGTTCTCAAAGCGGAAAAAAGATTTGCGGAGATATTTGGCCGGAGCGGTGACCCATATATCGAGCCTTATCGTTGCGATGATGCCCAGTATGTTGCCGTGGGACTCGGGTCGCTCACCTACCAGCTACGCGTTTCTGCGGATGCCTTAAGAAAAGAAGGAATCAAAGTAGGCGTCATAGGTGTTCGCTTTTACCGGCCTTTCCCGGACAAGGCGCTGGCCAAAGCGCTCAAAGGAAGAAAAGGCGTATTTGTTTTTGAAAAGGCACTTAGCTACGGTTATGAAGGAGCGCTGGTGTCGGATTTAAAGTCCGCGCTTTACGAACATCTTGCCGGCACCGGCAGTCTGCCTCCGGTTCAGAACTTTATCGCGGGAATCGGCGGCCGCGAAATCCGGACAGAAAATTTGACACAAATCCTCCGCGATGCGACCAAAAGCCGCATCGCCAAAGAGCCCGTGTGGATTGGATTAAAATTATAGGAGAATCAAGTGCAGGGAAAGACCACCATTTTAAATTTACCGACAGAAGAATTTGTCCATCCGGGAACAAGGGCATGTACCGGCTGCGGCCTAGCCATCGCCTACCGGGTTGGTCTCAAGGCGCTGGGGGAAGATACCATCCTGATCGTGCCGCCGAGCTGTCTTACGGTATTGCAGGGGCTTTTCCCGATTGCCTCAACCAAACTCCCCTGTTTAAATGTAACATTTGCCTCCACGGCGGCAGCAGCTACAGGAATTCTAGCTGCTCTGAAATCGCAGGGAAAAACCAGTATCAAAGTGGCCGCCTGGGCCGGCGACGGCGGGACAAGCGACATCGGCTTGCAGGCTTTATCGGGCGCGGCGGAACGTGGCGATAACTTCATCTACCTGTGCTACGATAATGAAGGGTATATGAACACCGGTGCTCAACGCTCGAGCACAACCCCTATCGGTGCTATAACCGCCAACACACCGTTCAAAGGAAAGTTGCAGCAAAAAAAGGATGTTCCGGCCATCATGGCGGCGCACAATTTAAGTTATGTTGCCACCTGTTCTGCTGCCTACCCGTTGGACCTATTCGACAAGATTCGAAAGTGCGTTGATCTACCGGGCACCAAATACTTCCATATTCATATTCCCTGCCCGCCGGGCTGGGGATATGATCCGCGATACGGGATAAAGATCGGACGACTCGCCGTGGAAACCGGATACTATGACCTCTACGAGATCGTCAACGGCGAATTCAAACTGACGGCAGCTTCCGAAAAGCTTGTGGAAAAACGCAAGCTCGTGCCGGTGCGGGAATACTTCCGCGCGCAGTCACGCTTCAGGATTCTCACTGACGCCCAGATCGCGGACATCCAGAGGCAGATCGATACGAAATGGGCGAACTATTATAAGAAAGACGAGTAACGCCGCTTCCAAAGGAATTTTTTCCAGCCGGCAAAAAATTCCGGCAATGTATGGCTCTTCTGAATAATGGTTTAAGCATAACAGGCGATGCCGGAGCAGTTATTAACTTCCTCCCCAGTATTTAACTGATTTACATAATACCACATTAAAGCAGAAGGTTGCCAACAAGGCTTTTAGTTGATTCTGAAGAATGGAATACTATCGTTAACTCCGTGCTCTTCCCGTTATTTTACTTTTTCTTCTTCATTATTGCCTATTTGACTCGGATACTATCTTTTCCTGGGGGAAGAATTAAAAAAAACTTGACAGTATGCGCAAGCAGATATATCAATACTTAATAAGTTGCATTATTATGCAATTAATTAATTATTGAACAGTAGCACCTCGTACCGACAGAATACGGTATTCAGGGGTATTACGAAACTATTTCTCAGCCGGATGGCTATAGCTAAGGCTATCGCCAAACCATAAAGGAGTGTGAGATGACAGAAAAACGGGGAGGCCTTACAGCTAAATTACCAATTAAAGAGGAATCGCAGGAGATAAGCGGACTTTCCATGGTTGTATTTTCCGGTGATCTGGACAAAATACTGGCGGCTTTCATTATTGCCAACGGAGCTGCAGCTATGGATTTACCGGTGAGCATGTTCTTTACCTTCTGGGGATTGAATGTGCTCAGGAGAGAAGGCCCGGTAAATTTGACCGGGGCAAAAAGTTTCATGGAAAAAATGTTCGGCTGGATGATGCCTAAAGGTCCCTCCAAATTGACCCTCTCCAGAATGAACATGGGTGGTCTGGGCACGCTGCTGATGAAGAAAGAAATGACTAAGAAAAATGTATATGACCTTCCCAAGTCTCATTAAATCGGCTCAGGAACAGGGAGTCCGGTTTATCGCCTGCACTATGTCCATGGATGTAATGGGCATCCGGAAGGAAGAGCTTATTGCTGATATCGGTTACGGCGGTGTAGCTACCTTCATCGATTCGGCCGACCGCAGTCGGATGACCTTATTTATATAAGGATAGATGAGAAATTATGACGAAACTTGATCCGGAAAAATCGAGAGCCTACGAGTTGCAGGCCAATATGCTAAGTGTGCTGGCCAATCCCAAACGCCTGATGATTATGGACTTGCTGGGGGAAGGTCCCAAGACGGTAACGGAGATTGCTTCGGCGCTGGAAATGACTCTACAAAATACTTCCCAGCATCTGCGCCTGATGAAGGAGCAGTCGATTGTGAGGGCACAAAGAGATGGACAAACGGTAACCTACCGCTTGACGACTCCTGTTTTTAAAGAATGCTGCGAGACTGTCCGTAAGGCCATGGTCGAAGAAGTAAATAAAACCGGCCAGGACTTATCCAAAGCGCGAATGTAATACTTTCAAGTCTAAGAAGATTTTAAATTTCGATTAAAAATAGAGAGGATATGATGAATACGGAAGAGCTTAAGAAACTCAAGATTGACAAGACGGTAGATGCCAGAGGCACTGCCTGTCCCGGCCCCCTGCTGGAGGCTAAAAGAGAAATGACTGCCGTGCCCATGGCGGGGATAATGGAAGTGCTTTCATCCGATGAGGGCACTACTGAGGACATTCCGCTCTGGGCTAAGAAAGTAGGACATGAATACCTCGGCCTGATTCAGGAAGCCGGTGTCTGGCATATATTTGTTAAAAGAGGAAAATAGTGACCGGCATCAGGCAGTTAAGCAAAATCCAACCCAAAATACTGGTTTTCTCGACCAATAATATCTCCGATGTCGGTATTGACCTGGCCGGCAGTTCGCATATGGACTATCCGACGTCGGTGCAGGTAATTGCCGTCCCTTGCTCCAGCGGAATCAACCCGCGATGGGTGCTGCATGCCCTGAAGGCCGGTTTCGATGGTGTTTTTATTGCCGCTGACGGCACCGATTGTGCCTACATTCCGGATTGCACTGAACGCACCGGGAAAGTGGTAGAACAAGCGCAAGAGCTATTGGGAGAGAATGGATACGACTCCCGCAGATTGAAAATGGCGGCTATTTGTTCGGTCTGTTCCCAGGCTTTCGTGAGTCATATTAATAGTTTTTGTAAAACTCTGGGCGAAATAACCTCTGCATCTCAGAAAAAAGCGGAGAAGCAATAGATGGATTATGATGTTTTGGTAGTTGGCGCCGGAATCGGCGGAATGGAGTCGGCCTTAACCCTGGGTGATATGGGTTTCAAAGTACTCCTGGTGGAGAAAGAGGCCAGCATCGGCGGGAAAATGATTTTGCTCAGCAAAGTATTCCCCACTCTCGATTGCGCCAGTTGCATCTCTACACCCAAGATGGCCGCTACCGCCAATCATCCTAATGTAAAAACGCTCATTTACTCTGAAGTTGACAAAATTATCGCCGGAAAAGAAGGCGGTTTTTTGGTTGATCTGCACAGGAAACCTACTTTTGTGGACTTGGCAAAATGTACCGGCTGCGCTCAGTGTGAAGAAACCTGTACTGTTGCTCAAGCTGATGAATTCAACTCCGATTTAATCGCCCGCCGGGCGGCCCACATCGCTTTCCCTCAGGCCGTCCCTAAAAAAGCGGTAATCGACAGGTTGGGAACATCGCCATGCTCCTATACCTGTCCCGCCGGAGTCAAGCCTCATGGATATGTCTCCCTGGTGCGTTCGGGAAAATATGATGAGGCCTTTCGCCAGCACCTTGAAGATGCGCCTCTTCCGGGCTGTTTGAGCCGGGCCTGCTATGCACCCTGTGAGGATGAATGCTCCCGGGGCTTGCTGGACGGCAATGTTTCCATCAGAGGAATTAAAAGGTTCATGGTCGACCGCTACTATGAAAACCACCCTGAACCGGAATATGGACCGCCGCAAAAACTGAACGGAAAGAAAGTGGCTATCGTCGGTTCGGGTCCGACCGGTCTTTCCGCCGCTTATTTTCTGGCCCGCGCAGGATATTCGGTGACTATTTTTGAATCGGAAGCCGAGGCGGGCGGAGTCATGCGCTGGGGCATACCGGCTTACCGCTTACCTAAAGCCATACTGGCGCGCGATATCAAGAATATTACTGCTCTGGGCGTAGAGATTAAAATCAATTCTAAAGTTTATTCTTTGTCAGAACTTCAAAAACAGGGTTTCGATGCGATATTCCTGGCTATAGGCAGTAAAGGCGGTCGTAAGATGTCGATCCCGGGTGAGGAACTCCCGGATGTTTATGATTGCATGGATTTCCTGCATCAGCCTGATCTGCGGATTTTCCGGCGGATGTGAAGGGCAAAACAGTAGTGGTCATCGGCGGCGGCAACGTGGCTATAGATTGTGCCCGCAGCGCAGTGCGGCTCGGAGCTCAAAAGGTCCAATTGGTCTGCCTGGAATCCGAAGGAGAGATGCCGGCCCATAAATGGGAAGTCCAGGAGGCGGTGGAGGAAGGCGTCAACCTTGAGCTGCTCCTGGGGCGTCAAACGGATACTGGATGACGGCCAAAAGGTAACCGGACTGGAGTTTGTTTGCTGTTCCTCGGTTTTTGATAAGGATGGAAAATTCAATCCGGCTTTTGATGAAACCAGACGGACTTCCATGCCGGCCGATAAGGTGATAATGGCCATCGGGCTCACTCCCAACACATCTGCATTCTCCAAGGAAATCGAGCTCAACCGGAATGGGACCATCAAGGCCAATGCCGAAACACTGCAAACCTCTATTCCCAATGTCTTTGCCGGAGGAGACGCCGTTACCGGCCCATCGATGATTGTTAAATCCATCGGTCAAGGTAAAAGGGCAGCCTTTTACATTGACCGGTATCTTCAGGGGCTCGGCCTCGATTCAGTCCGCTTCGATGAAAGGCCGGAGATGGTGGACCGCGATACAATAGTCGAGCAATCAAGGAACAGTATAACGCCTCGTAATCCGGTCAAGCTGGAGAAAAAACCGATCGGGGAGCGATTGAATTCATTTATCGAATTATGAAAAAACAATGACTGAAGAGGAAGCCCGTTACAGCGCCAACCGCTGCCTGGATTGCGGCGGATGTTCACAGTGCCGGCAGTGCGTATCCACCTGTCCCGCCGGAGCAATTTCTTTGGATATGAAGACCGAGCGGCAGACGGTCTCAGTGGGTTCCGTGGCAATAGCGACGGGTTTTGAGGCCTTCGATGCCCATCATAAAGCCGGCTCTGGGCTTTGGTCGATTTCCTAATGTCATTAACGCCGTTCAGATGGACCGCATTTTATCTCCGACCAGGCCTTATAACGCCGTCGTTCGGCCGTCGGACGGAAAAGCGCCCAGCAATGTTGCTTTTGTACTCTGCGTCGGTTCCCGGGATGAACAGGTCAATAACCGGCTATGTTCCAGGGTCTGCTGCATGTATTCCCTGAAGCAAGCCCAGCTTCTGATGGGAGCGCTGCCGCTGGCCGATATTACCATTTATTACATTGATATTCGCTCCTTTCGGTAAAGGCTATGAAGAGTTTTACCAGCAGGCTAAAGGGATGGGAGTTTATTTTGTAAAAGGCAAAGTCGCCCGGATCGAGGAGACGGACGATCAGGACCTGGTGGTCAATTATGAGGATATCGAAGGCGAGGGGCGGTCTAAAGCAGGCCAAGCACGATCTGGTTGTCCTTTCGGTGGGCATGCTTCCGGCGCAGGGCGCAGTGGGCCTGTTTAAGGACAGTCGGCTGGAAACAGATGCGTTTTCCTTTATTAAAGAAGTCGATGAAGACCTGGAACCGGGCAAGACCAGCATTGACGGAGTCTTCGTGATCGGCTCAGCTTCGGCCGCGCGGGATATTCCGGACACGATTCTGCATTCCGGCGCCGCAGCCGCTCAGATAGCGGCCTATCTCAAAAAAGCGGGAGGCCGGTCATGACAGAGAAAAGACTGGGAGTGTTCATTTGCCACTGCGGCGGTAATATTTCGGATTATGTGGATACGGATAAATTGCGGGAGTTGGTGGAGAAAGAACCTTCTGTAGCAACGGCGCAGGTCAATATGTTTACCTGTTCGGATGCCGCCCAGCAAAATATCATTAAAGAAATCCAGGAAAAGAAGCTGGAAGGCATTGTTATCGCTTCTTGTTCGCCCAAACTCCACTTAAATACTTTTCGGGCGATGGCCCAGAGAGCAGGTCTCAATCAATATGAATATACCCAGGTTAATCTGCGGGAGCAGTGTTCCTGGGCGCATACTCACGATAAAAAAGCGGCCACCGAAAAAGCCCTTCGGCTTATCCGGGCCGGAATGGCGCGAACATCGCTGGCAGTGCCTTTGGAAAAATTGCGCGTGGAAACTCTGTCCCATGCTCTGGTTATCGGGGCCGGCGTAGCCGGACTGCGGGCGGCTTTAGCTTTATCCGATATCGGCATCGGGGTGCATTTGATAGAAAAGTCGCCGCAGGCCGGGGGTATGGTGGGCCGCTGGGGTAAATTGTTCCCCAATAATAAAAATGGCCGCGAGATCATCGATTCGCTTTTGGAAAAGGTTCGCCAACGGGAAAATATTACTCTCTTTACCAATGCCGAATTGATCGAAAAGAACGGCCATATAGGCGACTTTTCCATCAAGATGCGGATCGGTGAAAAAGATACTTTATCTCTGAAGGTGGGCAGTATTATTGTCGCTACCGGATTTGAGACATATAATCCCCAGGCCGGAGAGTTCGGGTATGGGTTGAATGGAGTTGTGACATTGCCGGAATATCGAAGAATTATTAGCCGGAAGCAACGGGACTATCAGGTATCAGGGCAGAGAGATTAAAACTATCACCTATATCTATTGTGTGGGTTCCCGGGAGAATACCAAAACCGATGAACCCCCATCTTTACTGCTCCCGTTATTGCTGCAGCGCTGCCAATTATGCAGCTACTTGCGCCCAGGAGATTGATAAAAGTATCCACCAATTCCATCTGTTTCGCGATATCCGGACCTATGGCAAATATGAACTGTTGTATGAGCAGGCTCTTGCCCAAGGATCTGTATTTCTGTGCTTTGGGGAGGATGCGCCGCCCCAGGTAAATTCGGCTGATGGAAGACTGATAGTAAAAGTGAAAGACCGGTTAACGGGAGGTGAGGAAGTCGAGATAGACTCCGACCTGTTAGTTCTGGTTACCGGCATGGTGCCGCGGGAAAATGCGGAATTGATAGATGTTCTGAAACTTCCGGTGGGGAAGGATGGTTTCTTTAACGAAATTCATCCCAAACTCAGGCCGGTGGAGACGGTATTGGATGGGGTGTTTATCGCCGGAGCCTCGCAGGGGCCGAAAAACCTGGCCGAGAGCGTGGCCAGCTCCATGGCTGCCGTTTCCAAGACAGCGGCTCTCCTCCTGAAAGGCTATGTCGATCTGGAACCCCTGGTCGCCAGGGTGGAGACAGACCTTTGTACCTGGTGCGGTGAATGTCAGAAGGTCTGCCCTTATGAGGCCATCGAAATTGTCGAAATGGGAGAAAAGACAAGTGGCCAGAGTAAGCCCGGTTCTATGCAAAGGCGAAGGGGCCTGTATTCCGGTCTGTCCGTATCAGGCTATTTCCGTGGAAGGATACACCAACAAACAGGTTGAACTCGATGATTGATGCTCTGGCGAAAGAGGTATTGGATGAGAAGAAAGACACAGCGAAACTTGGCTGAAGTTTTGAGAGATGAAATGTATATGCAGGACAGAGTGACCGAGACATTGAAGGGTGGGCCAAGGACCATTCCCGAAATTGCTCAGAAGCTAAATTGTCCGTCTCCGGAAGTGACTAAGATGGGTCATGGCTATGCGACGATATGGAAAAATCATCGAAATACCGAAAAACCGGGCCGATGATTACTATCAGTACAAACTGGTTGAGGAAAAATAATGTTAAAAGTGGATACTGAATTTCTGGACAGCCTGAAATCTAGCTAACGATTTTAATGCTTCGGCTTGCATTAATTGCGGCTCATGCACCGCCCTTTGTCCCCTGGGAATCGAATTACTGCCCCGGCGTTTATTTCGCTACGTCTTGATGGGAGCCAAAGAGAAGGTCCTGGAGAATACCGACAGCATCTATTCCTGCTTGCTATGCAAAATGTGCGAAGAGAACTGCCCGGCCGGAGTGCACATCGCCGAAAATGTCCGGTCGCTGCGTACTTATATCAACAAGGAAGTTTATGGATTATCAAGGAGTTAGTTCATGCCGGTACCGATAGGAAGTACTTTAGGAATATTTGCGGATAATAGCTCTGAAAAGAAAAAGCGTTTTGCCTCTGGCCGGCGCCCGGGTTACCGAATGGGCTAAAGGGCTGGAAATTTACCTTCCGGCGGAGAAACCGTTCTCTATACCGGCCAGATGTACCAGTTGGTGCCCTCGATTAATTCCATGAGCCGTCAACTGGCTAAATTCGAGAACTCCTGGATTACCAATTATCTTTGGTCTTGGCCGGATAGCGAACAAGATAATCAACCTTTCCGGATTTATGGCGCGCAGTAACCCCGAAGAACAAGAAGCCTATAATGAGCCCCTCAGAAATATCGCCCGCTTATTGAAAGCGGCGGGAATAAAATTCGGCTATCTATATCAAAAGGACCTTTACTCCGGAGCCCTGGTTTACGATGAAGGTCTGGATGATGCCTTCGTTCGTCATGCCCGACTGGTATACGGAATATTAAAAGCCAATCATGTGAAGCAATTAATCACAGTGGACCCGCATACTACCAACATTCTCCGCAGCGTATACCCGAAAGTGATTAAGGGATTCAATATCCAGGTAAAAAGTTATCTGGAGGTACTGGCGGAACGAAAGCTGGATTTGGTTAAGGAATTAAGCAGGAGGTTACCATCCATGACTCCTGTATTTATGCCCGGCATGAAAACATGGTAGATCAGCCGCGGCTGTTGCTAAAGCAGAGCGGTATGAAAATAATAGAGGCGGAGCTTTCCGGCAAGCTCACACATTGCTGCGGTGGTCCTCTGGAGTCTCTCTTTCCCGGTAAGGCGGCCGAGATTGCCCAAAGGCGGGTCGATCAACTTTCCGGTTGTGCGCAAGAGGTCGTCACGCTCTGTCCGATCTGCATGGCTAATTTAAAGAGGGCCGCCTCTGCTGAAATATCCATCCATGATATTTCAGACTATCTGGCTGAAGCCTATTGTCCCGACGATCATATTTCGACAAAAAAAATAAAAATGTAGAAAAGAAGAATATGACGGAACAAAACAAGACGGATAAAATAGTCATTTTTGCCACCAGTGGCGGAGACTATCCGGAGAGAGTATTCAGGACTTGATAACTTTGCATAGACACGACGTTTCTTGTCGAATTATCGAGGCGCGCTATGTACGTCAATATAGAACCTCTTTCTCTCGATTTAATTTAGTCACTCCTAAACCTGCTGTACTCTAATATCCCCAAATTTTATTAAAATATACTAACGTGCATCAGCGTCCAAGTGCAGTTTTCAGGGTATCCATATTCAGGTTCCCGCCGGACATGATCATAACCACTTTCTTGCCGGAAAGACGGTCTTTTATTTTGTATGCGGCCATCAGGGAAGCGGCGCCTGCGGCGCAGGCGAGATTATGTGTGGTGGTAAGTGCCATCCTGATTCCTTCCAGTATCTCGTTTTCGGCAAGCAAAACGACATCACTGATGGTGTCCTTTAGAATGACATAAGGAAGATGGAACACACTTCTTGCGGCCAGGCCGTCGGCAACCGTATGCGCATCATCAAGAATTATAATTTCTCCCTTTTTCCAGGAATTGTAGAAGGAGGGGGCATTCTGCGCCTCGACGCCAATTATCTCGATATCGGGTTTTAATGCCCGCATGGTTTTGACAAGTGAAGCGCAACCCGCGCCGCCGCCGATAGGACAAATGATTGTATCTACTTGGGGCAGGTCCTCCATGATCTCCAGTCCCATGGTGGCCAGGCCGTTTAGGATTTCCGGTTCGTTACCCTGCTGGACATAGTAATAGCCGGCGCTGTCCACGAGCTCTTCGCAGTATGATTGCGCGTCATAAAAGTCTTCCCCGTGGACAATAAGTTCCGCGCCGTAACTTTCAATCGTTCTGTTGATTTCCGGATTGTTGCCCTCCGGTACGACAACCGTGCAGGGCACGTGGAACCATTGTCCCGCCCAGGCCATAGCCAGGCCGTGGTTGCCTCTGGTGGCAACCAGGATGCCGGCCTCCAGCTCTTCCTTGGACATGTGATGAAAGAAATTAAGCGCCCCTCTGATCTTGAATGATCCCGTCGGATTGTGATTTTCATGCTTGACGAATGCCTCGCCGCCGATAAGTCGGGAAAGTTCCGAGTAGCGAATCAGGTTGGTCCTGTTCAGGTACCTGTAAATAACCGATCTGGCCGTGAAAGCCGCGGTCAGGTTGACCCCTTTGCTCAGAGCCTCGTATTTTTTCAGCATAAGATCCTCCTCGATAAATTGCAGCCGGCATTATATCTGTCCGGTTTCGAATAAAGCCCTTATTAGATATGTTTGCTGATTAAATTTGCATATCTGGCGGCGGCGCCCATATTGGCGGCCACAACAGCTTTGCCTCTGGCTCCTCTCTTTTCCAGTTCTTCGGGATATTTCAGTGTGTGAAGAATATTTTGAAGCAAATCTTGCGCACTTCGTATCGTCACGCTTGAACCAGCTTCTTCCAGCAGGGATTTTTCTTCGCTGAAATCGTCCATCGAAGGGCCGTAAAAAATTACTTTTCCCCAGGCGGCAGCCTCTAAGATATTCTGCCCGCCTTTGGGGACAAGGCTTCCGCCGCAATAAACAATAGTCGCCAGCGAATAAATCTTGAAAAGCTCACCGATAACATCAACAACAACAATACGTTCGTTCTTGCGTATTTTGCCTTTATTCATATCGGTCAGAGTAACGGCGTCCGGTAACCCTGATTCCCGCAGAAGTTCCAAGATCGCGTGGGTTCTTTCAATATGCCGCGGAACAATAACTAGTTTAAATTCGGGATAGTGATTTAAAAGCTTCTTATATACATCGATGATAATTTCTTCTTCGCCCGGATGGGTAGAGCCCGCCACGAAAAATCTCTCCTCCGCCCGTACATTAAATCGGCCGGCAATTTCTTTCTGCAGGGCGGGTGAGGCCATGGCTGCCAACGCGTCATACTTGGCGTTTCCGAGAACTTGAATCTTATCTTCCGGCATGCCGATATTTGTAAAACGCGCCGCATCGATCTTGGTAATCATACCGGCGGCAGATAAATCATGAAGAATTTTTTTCCAAAAAAACCTGGTCCGGCGATATTTACCGTAAGAGCGCAAAGAAAACCGCCCATTAACCATCAGGGTTTTTATCTTTTTTGATTTACAGGCTTTGAGAAAATTAGGCCAGAGTTCCGTTTCCACCATAACAAAAACATTAGGATTGACCAGGTTTATGCTTTTGTGCACAACAGGGGGGATATCCAGGGGGAAATAAATAAATGCGGCAGCGCCCTGGATAAGACGGCGTGCCATTTCCTGGCCTGTTTCGGTAGAAGTGGAAAAAATAATTTCTACATCCGGTCTTTTTATTTTTAAAGAAGCGGTAATCGGTGCGGCGGCGGTTACTTCGCCGACTGAAACGGCGTGTATCCATACACGCGGCCCATTTTTCAAATTGGCCAGTATTTTTGTCTGTCTTCCGCCCAGTTTCGGGATTAAACTTTTACGATATTTGCCGGTGAAAATAATTTTGAGCAAATAATAGGGTACGATAATTATCGCGGCAACCAGCAATAAAACATTATATAAAATGTACATACGCGTATCTTTAGATTTTTCCGCATTTGTGTCAAGCTTTTCCTTAGGATAAGTCCTTTGGGCTGCAGACTGAAGGCTGTCAGGCTAATACCCCTTCAGGACATAAGAAAAAGGAGGGGATGAAATTATTTTTTCCTCTTCGACATGGCCTTTTCGTCTTCATGGCACTGTTTAGATATTTAATTGCCGGAGTGATACAATGCTTTTTCCTTCAGCCTTTAACCTTCTGCCTTCTTTAGATTGACAGAGAGAAAACTTTAGTATAATTAACTCAACAAATGAACCGGGAGAAAGTAATCAATGGTACTCATTGCTCCTTCAATCCTGTCCGCTGACGGCGGAAGGCTGAACGAGGAAATTGCCGCCGTGGAAAAAGCCGGCGCCGATTGGATTCATGTTGACGTGATGGATGGGCACTTTGTTCCCAATATCACCATGGGTCCGGGGATAATATCAGCACTGAGAAAAACAACAAAACTGCCTTTCGATGTGCACTTAATGATTGAAAATCCCGAAAACTATATTGAATCTTTTGCAAAAGCCGGCGCCGATATTATTACTGTTCACGTGGAAGCAACCGATAATCTCCGCCGGATAATTGACCTGATAAAAAAATACGGCAAAAAATCCGGAGTATCGCTGAATCCGAATACGCCGCTCACACGGATCGAAAATATTCTTCCGGACATTGAGCTTTTGCTGGTTATGGCCGTTAATCCGGGCTTTGGCGGACAGAAATTTATTGGAGACACTTTGCCTAAAATTAGCAAGGCCGACCAAATGTTGCAAGGCCTGCCGAACAAACCTTTGCTGGAAGTCGACGGCGGAGTTAATTTACAAAACGTTAAAAGTATTATTGCGGCCGGCGCACAGGTAATAGTTGCCGGCGCCTCTATCTTCGGCAGCGGTGATTATCAAAAAACGATTGCCGGACTGAAAGCCGCGGCCAACGGTTAATCAGCGCTTTTGTTCTCGCGCCATATCCAGGGCCATCTTCAATGCCTTGCGGGCCTGTTCGTAGTCAGGCTTCAGATAAATAGCCTCTCGAAAATGTTCAATAGCTTCTTTCAGGTCACCTTTATTGCCCAGAGCTACGCCTAAATTAAAATGGACACCCGGGTTTTTGGGCTCTATCTGCAAAGCCCTTTGGTAATAGTAAATTGCCTCGTCGTGTTTGAGTTGTTTTTCTAAATTAACCCCCAGATTATTAAGGGCGGCAAAAGAAGAAGGATTAATGCGCAGCACCTCGCGGAAATGATCGATGGCCTCTTCGATTTTTCCTTGTTTGGCAAGGATATCGGCTAAATTATAATGGGCGCGGGCGTTATCGGGATTGATTTTAATTGTTTCGCGATAACGGCCTATAGCTTCTTCAATCTTTCCCTGTTTGATAAGTAAATTGGCTAAATTATAATAGGCATCATCATAATCCTGATTAATTTTAATTGCTGCAAGATAATGTTCGATGGCTTCTTCATTTTTTCCTTCGGCGGCTAAAGCTACGCCCAGATTAGAATGGAAATCGGCATGATGGGGATCAATATCAATTGCCGCAAGGTAGTGGGCTATGGCTTCTTCATTTTTCCCTTCTGCGGCTAAAGCTGCGCCCAGATTAGAATGGGAATCGGCATAATAGGGATTAATCTTAATTGCCGCAAGATAATGGGCTATTGCTTCTTCATTTTTTCCTTCCTCGGCTAAGGCTACGCCAAGATTGTTATAGGCCAAATAGTTAGCTTTAGTAACCTGCAAAGCATGATTAAAAAGTTCAATGCTGTTTTTCCAGTAGCCGCATTGCTGCCAGGTCAAAAATGTCAAAACGGAAAGAACAATGACTGCGGCCGGAATTAAAATTATTTTACGCAGTTTTTCCCGGGGCAATAAATAAAAGATACCCCAGACGAGCATAATGCCGATGCCGATGGAAGGCAGATAAGTATAGCGGTCGGCCATAGCCTGACTGCCGACCTGCACCAAACCGATTACGGGAATCAGAGTTCCCAGATACCAAAACCAGCCCACAAATAGAAAAGGCGTCTTTTTCCTGGAAAGGACAGCAGCTATGCTGATTCCCAGCAGAAACAAGGCGGCAGCAAAAATCTGCCAGTAGGGGAATGAATGCAGGTAGGGATAAAAAACAGCCAGATCAACCGGCCAGAAAGTTTTACCAAGATAAGAAACGTAAGAGACAATCGCGTTGGAGAAACGTTCAGCAACCGGTATTTTCTGCAAGGAAGCAACGGCGCCTCCTTTATTTTGCGCCCAGAGAGTAACAATACTCGAGACGATTGCTAATAAAAAGAATGGCGCCTTTTCCCATAAAAGAGAACGGACGATGGAAGAACTGCTCGTCAG
Source organism: uncultured delta proteobacterium (assembly GCA_963753975.1). Taxonomy (GTDB): domain Bacteria; phylum Desulfobacterota; class Syntrophia; order Syntrophales; family Smithellaceae; genus UBA4810. Next base: position 238,390 of record CAVWEH010000005.1, on the reverse strand, counting down.
CGGCGGGGATATCTTCTTCTCTTTAGAAGAATCGGCCCTGCGCTGTTTAGTTTTCTTCTTTTCCGATCTGGCAGTGGCCGCTGCCGGCAGGTTTACGTAAGCTAAAGCCTTTGGCCATCTTTCGAGCGGCCAGTAATCAAGAAGAATAAGCACAAAAGGCAGGGTAACCAGCATGGGTTTGGCCATTAGCGCCAGAGCAAATAATACTATACAAAGAAAATATCGGGAGAGTTTTTGCTCTTTCACGTAGCCGGCATAGACGTAGATGGTCGCCATGCCGAAAAACATGCTCAAAACATCTTTGCGTTCTGCAGCCCAGGCCACCGATTCCACCCGCAGGGGATGCAGGGCGAAAAGAGCCGCTACAAAGGCGGAAGGCCAGAGGGACTTGGTCGTTTTTTCTAAAAAAAAGAATAAAAAGAGAACACCGCCGATGTGCAATAATAAATTTACCAGATGATGGCCGGAGGCGTTGGCTCCGAATAAGCTCCAGTCCAGAGCATGAGAGAGTAGCGTCAGGGGGTGCCAGTTACTGGAGACAACAGTGCTGAATGCCCATTTAATAGTTTCGGAATTAAGGCCTGCCTGAATATGATTATTTTCGGTGATATATACGTTATCATCGAAATTAACAAAATCATTAGCCACTATTCGACCAAAGGCAGCAAAGGACGCAACTGTCAAAAAAATGATGATCAGATATTTGTATTTTCTATTCATGAGCGGGGAATAGGGGCGAATGGATGAAGTTTATTTTAGCCAGGCGAAATCCGCAAGCCGTTTTCAAACAGTCCAGCCCGTATTTTATGCTGCGGATAAAATTAATGGAGGATGCTTCCGCGAAATAACTTGTCGGACAGCTCACTTCGGCCACAGTATAGTTAAACCAGATTATCTGAGCAAGCATTTGATTGTCAAAAACGAAATCATCGGAATTATTTTGCAGCGGCAATCTCAATAATAGCTCCCGGGAAAAGGCGCGGTATCCGGTATGATATTCGGAGAGTTTCGCTCCAAACAGAAAATTTTCTACAAGGGTCAAAAAGCGGTTAGCAATATATTTCCAAAACGGCATACCGCCTTTTAAGGCATAGCCGCCCAGGATGCGGGAACCGAGGACGCAATGATAAAGACCGCTCGCGATTAATGAGGCCATGGCCGAAATCAGCTTCGGCGTGTACTGATAATCGGGATGCACCATAATCACAATATCCGCGCCTTCTTCCAGCGCGAGACGATAACAGGTTTTTTGGTTGCCGCCGTAACCGCGATTATTTTTGTGAGCGTAAAGTCTAGTCTGGGGGAGGCCGGAAGCGATTTTTACGGTATTATCGGAACTGGCATCATCGACAAAAATAACTAAATCAACAATGCGCTGAGCCATAACCTCCTCGTATGTTTTAAGGAGAGTCTTCTCGGCGTTATAGGCCGGCATGACTACAACTACTTTTTTATTCTGAAACATACTATTCTAAATCCACTATTTAAGAAAATTGATTATTAAGTTTTTGCTGCTGTAATTTCGCCTGCGCCACAATTCTTTCCATCAGTTCAGGCACTGTCGGTTCATCATGAATCAGGCCGGTAGCCTGCCCCACGGGAAGTACGCCCTTTTTCATATCACCTTTTTCCGTAGCGAGTTTTATTGCCTTGAATCCATTGGCCATAAAGGCCAGTTGCCGGGCGTTTTTCCAGCCGGATAACAATACTCCGGCAAATAGCTTGCTAAAGGGCAAACCCAATTGCTTAGCAATCTCCTGCGAATTAAAGAAAGCCGCAGGTAAATTCAGGCCGCGCTCAATGGCTTTTTTAGCGGCAGGTGTTTTCAGGACGCGGCATAAAATCCCGTCAAAACGATCGGAAAAAAGCGTATCGTTGACGTCTTTTTCGATGGATAAATTTTTATAAATTTCATGCAGAGGACTTTCCCTGGTGGTCATAAAGCGAGTGCCCATCGCTATTCCTTCGGCACCCAGAGCAAGCGCAGCGGCCAATCCCCGCCCATCGGCAAAACCGCCGGCGGCAATGACGGGAATATTAATGGTATCGACCAGAGAAGGGATAAGAACAAGGGATGTGATGTGTTCGCCGTGCGCTGCCGCTTCATGGCCCGTCGCCACAACGCCATCAGCGCCGTAATCCTGCGCGCGTTTGGCGTGACGCGCGTTAACAACCGTAGCAATTACTTTTCCGCCATAGGCGTGAGCCGCCGCTACCAGCCAATCGCCTTTGCCCAGCGAAAAATTAATCACCGGTACTTTTTCTTCTAATAGAACTTTGGCGTTTTCACTCGCCCCAGGAAAAAGCAGAGTGGCGTTGGCCCCAAAAGGCTTGTCGGTAAGCCTGCGGATTTCTTTTATTGCTTTTCGCGTTTGTTCGGCATTCAATGGACCGGTAGCTAAAATACCTAATCCGCCGGCATTGGAAACGGCGGCAACCATTTTCGGCACGCTGATCCAACTCATACCGGATAAAATAATAGGATACCTGATACCGAAGAGTTCTGTAATCCGAGTTTTCATAAATAAAAATTCTCCTTAATGGGAATTAATTTGTCAGCGCGAATTATAAGCAGTAACTGCATTCTCCATAATAAATATTTGTATTTATTGCATAAAATAATTGATCGGGGTTTTTATTCCTATGGAAACGTAGCAGACAAAACGCGCCAAAGTCAAGAAAAAAACCCCCGCATATAATTTCATTGAAGAGCTCTGCTATCTGTGCCAATATTGAGTTATGTATATTTTAGTTGATGGCTATAATTTAATCCGGCAATCCGATCTTTTACGGCGTTATGAGCGGCTGAGCCTCGAGGCGGGACGCCTGGCCTTAATGTCGAAGCTCGCCGATTATAAAAGAAAAAGGGGACATAGAATTACGGTAGTTTTCGACGGCTGGAAAGGCGGTTCCGCCCAGGAAGAAAGGGACAGACACGAAAATATCGAAATTATTTATTCGCGGCACGGAGAAAAAGCGGACGATGTCATCAAAAGAATTACCGATCAAACCGCCGAAGAAATAGTAGTCGTTTCTTCCGATCGGGAGATAGCTTCCTATGTAACGCGGCAGGGCAAAACTGCTCTGTCATCTCCTGCGTTTGAAAGAATTATAAATAGAGCTATATCTTCGTCATTGAGCGCAGTATTTGAACAGGGAGGCGAAGAAGAAAGAGGAGTTCACCAGCGCAAAAAGAAGGGTCCGGCCAGAAGACTGCCGCGAACCAAAAGGCAGGCACAAAAAAAAATCAAAAAGCTGTAATCAATGAAACTTCCCATAGCCTCCGGCTATTGGATTAGTGGAATTGATCCCGCTGCAGGCGGGATCAATTCCGTAAGCGAAGCGATTCGGGATATATCGGGTCAGTTACCTCATGCTTCCTGCGACAGGGGAAATTTCATTTTAAAAGCCATCAATCTTTGGCACACGCTTTAATTAAGAAATTTTCCAGTAAAAAACGCGGCTCCGCGGCCGTTGATTTAAAGGCGCGGTCAATCTCCAGTAGTTCCTCGAGAAAGTTGATCAGAAGGGGAGAAGAAAAATTTCCGCAGTTTCTCCAGACATTATAAATAACAAACGGATGCTGGCGGAAAAGGAGGCCGTCAAGCTGGGCCAAGGATTCCCCGATGGCATTGAGCTTGGGGATGACATTCTTTTGGAACCAGCCGTATTCCGCATTTTTTTTCCCGGCCGGTATTTTTCCCGCATCCGCTAAAATTCTGGCCTGTAACAAAAATCTAATTTCTCGGACGAGCATAGTCAGGATCATCAAATGGTGTAAGCCCTGATCCAATAGAGCTTGGAGAGCACTGAGCGCGGCCAGTTGATTTTTTTCGGCCAGAGCGGCAGTTAAAGCAAATATAGATTCTTCCCTGGTCCTGCCCACAACTTCTTCTACATCATTTTCCTCGATTACGGGGCGCTCCCCCACAAAAAAGATAAGCTTTTCCAATTCCGTCATGGAGCGCCTTAATTCCCAGCCCGTCTTTTGGCCCAGGAGAATCCATGCCGCCTCTGTCAGTTTTTTGCCGTACTTATTCAGTAATTTCTGCGCTGCTTTTATTAAATTTTCCCTTTGCCCGGCCTCCCCGCGAGCTTTACCGAAGTAAAGCACTTCGCCTATTTGGTCGATAATTTTGAAAATCTTTTTTCTTTTATCAACGGCGGAGGCCGTAAGAATTAAGCAGTTTCCGGCGGCCCAACCTTTTTGCAGAATTTCTCCCAATTTCTCCGTATCATCGGCGTCGGAATCCGGGCTCAATCCCCGGCCGGATAAAAGAGCTAAAACACGAGGCAGCCATTTGGCGCGTTCTTCTCCCGCATCGTCCTCTACAACTTTTTGCCATTCTTCGTCGGTAATCTTCTTCCAGCCGTCGTCTTGTAAATCTTCTAAAGAAAAACCCGCGAGCTTTAAAAAAGTCAGGAAAGATTTTGCCGCTTTATCCGGATTTTCATCAATGTTGCTGCGTATTTTGTCAATCAGATCGGCTAAATTTTCGCGGGATTGAAAGATAGCGGTATTTTTTGCTACAACTACTTTCCTGCCGCCCAATAGGGAAGGTGTTAAAAGGTAATTAACCAGACTATCCGTGTCGGTATTTTCGCCTGACAGATAAAAAAGACCGAAATCCCGGTCGGCCGCAGGTAAGATTATATCCAAAATTTTATCGAGGGCTGCGCTGATTTGATATTCCTCTTCTCCATAAAGAAGATAACAACGTGCAACAGCACCTTTTTTTAAATCAGCAAAGATTTCTTCCATGGCCGTAAAAGACTAGATCAGGGATCAGACTATAATGTATTTTTTAATGAGCTTCACAACTTCTTGCGGTTCGTCTACTACCTGAAGCAAGTCGAGGTCAGCGGGAAGAATTTTGTTTTCCGTCAGCATTCTTTTCTTTACCCAATCCGACAGGCCCTGCCAGTATTCGCTGCCCATTAAGAACAAAGGAAAGCCTTTGATTCTCTTTGTCTGAATTAAAGTCAGCGCTTCAAAAAGCTCATCCATGGTGCCGAAGCCGCCTGGTAAAATCACGTAAGCCACGGCATATTTGACAAACATTACTTTACGAATAAAGAAGTATTTGTAATCAAGATGAATATTGGCATAGGGATTAGGCTTTTGTTCAAACGGCAAACGGATATTCATGCCGACCGATTTTCCGCCGGCTTCACTGGCGCCTTTATTGGCCGCTTCCATAATGCCGGGGCCGCCGCCGGTAATTACGCTAAAACCATTTTGCACTAAAAGCCGGGCCAGAAGTTCCGCTTTTTTATAGTAGGGATCGTCGGGCTTCACTCGGGCTGAACCAAAAATAGTGACGGCGTTATGCACGTCGGAAAGAGTTTCGATGGAGTCAACAAATTCCGCCATAATACGAAACACCCGCCAGGATTCTTCAAAGGACAGTGAATCAACTACGTATTGTTTTTCTTCCATGTGACAATATTATTCCCCCGCTGCAATATGTAGATTAGGCAATAAAAAACTTTCCTTCGGCACTGGCGTGCCGGCTTCTAATTACTGCGGCGTCTTTGAACCTTCGCGAGTCTCCGGCGCGCCTCAATTGTTTTCCTCTTTTTCTTTACGGAAGGCTTTTCATAAGCGCGGCGGACTTTCAATTCTTTAAACAGGCCGCTTTTCGAGAGCTTATTTTTCAATATTTTTAAAGCTTTTTCCACATCATTGTCAATTACCTTTACTTCCAAGTTAATTCCTCCTTAATCTTAATTGTTTATTTTTTGTTTTCGGAAATCATGGATATTATCACCCCCGCTAAGCTTCGCGCGTGGGATTAATTCGGCTAACCAATCTGACTGCGCTTCACTTGTCATATTGGAGTCTCATTAACAAAAAAAGGGCAGTACGGCAAAGTCCAATAATTATCGTGCCGTAAACTACCCTCACAATTTGCAATTAATTTTAAATCACGCTCCTAACTCAAAAACAGCGCTTTTTAAAGACTTTAAAAAAGCCTTATTTTCTTCAGGATTTCCTACTGTAACCCTCATGCAGTTTCGTGTCAGTTTGGTATTTAAATTCTTAATGATAATACCATCCATTACCAATTTATTATATAGGCGATCCGCATCAAAAGCGCAACTAAAAAAAATAAAATTCGCCGACGATGGGTAGGGCCTAATCCCGGCGATTTCTTTCAAGCGGGAATAAAGTTCTTCGCGACTTTTGATTATTCGAGGAACTTGCCTCGCGAATTCATCCTGATTGTCCAGAAAAAAATTAGCCGCTATTTGCGATAAACAATTAACATTATAAGGCAATCTTACTTTATCCAATTGAGCGATAATATCCTTGTTGGCGATTAAGAAGCCGAGGCGCATCGAGGCCAATCCCAACTTGGAAAGCGTCTTCAAAAAAATCAAATTATCGTATTTTTTCAAAAGCGGCAGCAAGGTCTGCCCGGAAAAAACGGCATAAGCTTCGTCGATGACGACAACTCCGGGAGTTTTTTTAATAAGGGTTTCTATTTTAGCCCGGCTAAAAAGATTGCCGGTAGGACTATTGGGGTAACTTAAAAATATCAGGGAAGGGAAAGTCGTTTTAATTTTACCGAGCATTGTATCGATATCGAGATCGAAGTCCTCATTCAGGCGAACTTCCTGTATTTTATTGCCGGTATTGACCGCGATTATTTTGTACATGGCAAAAGTAGGAGTGGGAATAAGCACGCCGTTTACTTTCCCTTTAAGCGTCATACAAAGCGTTTGAATCAGTTCGTCCGAGCCGTTGCCCAGCATAATCATATCCTTTTTCACGCCGTAATAGGCAGCAAATCTATCCCGCAATTTAGGGGCTCCGGCTTCCGGATAGCGATTCAGATTTACTTTGCTCATCTCTTCCCAAAGCTTTTTCTTCAAAGGTTCCTGGATCACAAAAGGATTTTCGTTGGCGTCCATTTTTATGGCGTCCGTCTGTTCCGGCGCTGTATAGGCGCTTTGCTTGAATATTTTTTTGTTGATAATGTCGCGAAAAATCATAGTGATAAACAGCCTTCTTTATAAGGCATTCTTTCTTTCATATTCCAACGCGCATCGTTATATTTTTTTTTCAATTCCCGTGTCAATTTATTTTCCGTCGCCGTCGCCGTCTCTGCGGCCAATTCTATACCCAGTTCATCGGTAAAGCCCTTTTTCAATTGTAAACAAACATCCTGAACATCGACCGGCGAAATAAGCTCTTCGTTGATTGCCGTCACCGCTTTTTTTAGCTTTTCTAATTGTTCCGGGGTCCGCGCAGGCAGCAGTAAAGAGGCTGTTTTTTGCGGATCAAAAGCCAACAGCAATGAACCATGCTGTAGGAATCCGCCTTTTTTCCTCACTTGAGCGCTGCCGCAAATCTTACGCCCGTGAACCAATAATTCGCTTTCAGCAGGAACGGAAAAACAGCAGGACTTAAGTTCCTCTCCCGTAGCTTTTCGGCTGCCGTGAGCGAGATCCGCACCTATCCCCAAATAAGAAAGGCCTCGGGCAATACATCGGCTGATTATCTTATATGCTCCGGCAATATCAGGAGGGAATGTTCTTTCCGTATCTCCGGCTACGACACAGTAAGTAATTTCGTGAGAGTGAAAAACAGCTTTGCCCCCCGTTATCCTTCGGACAACATCAACTCCGGCTTTTCGACATTTTTCGACATTAACTTCTTTTTTTATGTCCTGAAAATAACCAATAGAAATTGCCGCCGGATAAGAACTATAAAATCTAATCGTCGGTGGTTTTTTATTTTTTATAGTTTCCTGAAAAAGGGACTCATCTATGGCCATGTTTTCGAAGATGTCGTGAATTTGGAAATTCAACAACCTCCAGACCATAAAGTGATCCTTCCTGCTGCAAAGAGTGGCGTATCTGACGCAAGATATCCCGCAGCGCTTGGCTTTTGAAATTTGAGTTTCATTAATCGCTTTCCTCTTCCTGCATTATAAAATCATGATAAGCAGTGGCAACGAGGAGGTCTTCTAATTGTTCCGGGTCGTCCATTTCCATAACAACCAACCACCCCATATCATGAGGGTCACTGTTTATTATGCCTATATCGTCGTTAATATCTTCATTAATATTTACCACAGTCCCGCTAACGGGAGAGATTAAATCCACCACCGTTTTAGTGGATTCGATGGAACCAAATGTTTCGTCACGTTCTACATAAGTATCAATTTCTGTAAATTCAACCGATAGAATTTCCCCTAGACTTTCTTGAGCATAATCAGTAACCCCGATAGTGGCCATATTCCCGTCAACCCGCACCCATATGTGCTCGCGACTATATAGCAGATCTTCCGGAAAAACTTTCATAACTACATAACCCCTGCATTTATTCTATGATGACGAGCTCTTTATCCATTTTTGTAAGCTTTTCGCAACCATTTTCTTTCACCAGAACCGTATCCTCGATTCTGATGCCCCAGAACCCGGGAAAATATAGCCCCGGCTCTACTGTAACTGTCATTTGCGCCTCCAAAATATCCCTGGAATTTGATGCCAGACGCGGCGCTTCATGAACTTCCAAACCTATGCCGTGCCCTGTTCCATGTACAAAGTACCGGCGGTATTTTTCTCCCAAAGCGTCTCGCGCACAACTATCAACATCATTTGCGGAAATGTTTGCTTTAATAATGGATATGACTTGATCGTGAGCATTCCGGACTGCTTGATAAGCATTCTTTTGCTTATCTGTCAATTCCCCAAAAGCAACAGTACAGGTTTCGTCGGAACAATATCCTTTGTACTTTACGCCAAAATCAATGACGATCAAACTTCCCTTTTTAATTTTTTTGTTAGTCGGCCGGGCATGGGGAAGAGCAGAGTTTGCTCCCGTAGCTACAATCGCTTCAAAAGCAAGTTGATCGGCCCCGGATTTTAGCGCATTAAGCTCCAATTGCAGAGCTAATTCTTTTTCTGTGCAGCCGGGTTTGATTTGGGCAATAAGGGAAAGAATAGCAGATGAAGAAATTTTCGCGGCTTTTTTCATTAGTGCTATTTCTGTTTCATCTTTGCGCGCTCTGATTAATCTCAACTCGTCAGCTAAAGGGACAAACACCTCGTTGGGCAGGCATTGGGCTAACTTGTTATACATTGCAAAAGTTATAAAGTCCGCCTCGAAGCCGATTTTTTTTAAATTGTAATCTTTTATTGTTTGAGTAATTCCTTCAATTTTATCCTTATATTCGATTATTTGCATATCCACTACTTCCAAGGCGGCTTGAGCGGTATAGCGGCCGTCAACGAGTAAGATTGCCGCGCCGGAGTTAATTATAAGAACACCGTCACTGCCCGTAAAATTGGAAAAATAACGGATATTATTCATATCAAAAAAAATTATACTGTCGGCTTTGTAATCGGGAAACTTACGGCGAAGGAGGGAAACCCGGGTTGGGAAAATTTTATTTTTCTGCTGCATGCTTCTTTAACCTGTTGATGTTTTCCAGCCAGCAGGACAGCGTTTTAGCTAGATTATCGGACTTAATAATATCCACGTTTACCGAAGATTTTAAGGCTATCGCCGTTGTTACGGTATCCAGTTTTACCCTGGCTAGAACATTTTCCGGTTCCTTTTCCAGAATTTTTTCGAGAACTTCCGCGGCCATTTTAAAATGACCCTGCTTTATATAGAGGTCCGCTAAAGTAACTGTGTAGAATTCCGGCTTGGAGGTATTTTCGTCATCCGCCGAGTCCATATCCGTAATCAGGGGCTCTTCTTGTTCCAGAAGGGCTATCTTCCCAGCTACTTCTTTTACCTTATCGGAAGTTGGATTTGAAGAAATATACTTTTGATAGTAAATAACCGCGTCTCTATAAAAACCTTTTTCCGCATAGATATCGCCCATCCGGACATAAATTAGAGATAAACCGGAAATAATTTCCTCAACTTCCCGCAAAACATCTCTGGCTTCATCAAGTCTTCCCATGCCGATGAAAACATTGCCGGTAATAACACGGGCATCAACGTCTAAAGGAAGGCGCGCAAGCCGCTCTTCGGCAAGGGTGAGAGCTTCGGACAATTTATTTTGTTGCAGAAGAATTTCTGCTGCGGAAAGAAAATTTACGCGATCTTTTTCAGATTCATTATTTTCCATATTTATGAACTAAATAACTAAATACAAAGGGCTAATTATGTGCTACCTAACATAAGCAGCTAGCGCGTGTCAAGGTTGTAAAGTGATTGATGGTATTCTGCCGGATTATTTCAGGGACTGTAAATAAGTTTTAGCTTTTTGCCCAAAAGCAGATTGGGGCGCCAATTTAATAACCGCCTGAAAAGCCTTTTTGGCATTTACTTTGTCTTTAGTTTTTAGGTAACACTCGCCCAGCAAAAATTGCGTATCATAAAGATTGGGATTTAATTCAATTGATTTTTTGAAATATTGCATAGCATCGGGAATGTTGGACTGATCAAAATAAATAAGGCCGATATTTTTTTCGATTTGCGGCCGTAACATCGTCAGGGGTTCTCTCTGAAGGGCTTGGCGATAAGAAGACAGGGCTTTGGCATAATCTCTTTTTGAATAATATGCCCAACCGGCATTATAAAGGGGCACTGCCGGTGTGTCGTACAAGGGGTTGACAAGAGCTTTATCGAATTCCTCGATTGCTTTATCCCAAAGCCCTTCGTCTGAATAAAGCGTACCCAGGTAATTATGCGCTTCCGAATAGTTATCCTTTAGAGAAATTGCCTTTTGAAATTCTTCTTTGGCCTTTTCTTTCATATCCTTCATGTGGTAACACATGCCCATATAATAATGAATTCTGTGATCACTGGAATTGTATTTTTCCGCTTCCAGCAATTCTTTTAAGGCGTTGTTATATTGCTTTAACTCAATCAAATATATGCCTTTATTTAGAAATAGTTCCGCCTGTTGCTTATGCCAGGGAGTGTTTGTGCAAGCCACAATTAATAATAATATGCATAAAAAAACGATCAATTGTATTCTGTTTATATAAGATTTCATCAATACCACCCGTACAAAAATTTTGATCAAAAACAAATATTAAATATGCAAAAAATTAAAGTCCTATCATTAAATGCTTTTTAAACAACAGATAATCTTAATTGGTGACTTTGCCGGCACTGTCTATAAGGCCTGATCCTTTTAATATTTTTGGCGTTACGAAAATTAAAAGCTGATCGCTTTTATCGTCAATATTTTCAGTTTTGAATAACCAACCAAGAATTGGAATTTTCTGAAACCAGGGGACACCTGTTACAAGTTTCTGTTCATTCGATGTTGAAACACCACCAATAACAACAGTGTCTCCATCTTGAACAACAACGGTTGCTTCTACATCATTTTTGTTTATGGGTGGATTGCCTTGAAGAATGGTTGCTTTGGTATAATCAGGCACATCATTGGAAGCCAGGATTTCCATTGAAATTTTTCCTTCTTCAGTTATTTTTGGCTTCACCTCTAACTTTAACACAGCTTCTTTAAAAGTAACAGTTGCCGGTGATGTACCCGATGCAGGAGTTACATAAGGGACTTCAGCTCCTTGCTTGATAATGGCCTTAACGTTATCCATAGTCACCACTTTCGGAGCAGAAATAAGCTTCCCCGTGTTGGTGCTTTCTAAGGCAGCAATCTGAGCTTCGAGAAAAGCCGACCCCGCACCAAAGACCACACCAAGAGTAGGTGATGCCGCCGCCGCGGGCATATTGACCGCGGACATAAATAAAGGATTGCCGGAAGTGTCCGTCGCCGTAACTTCCGATGGATATGGTGAACGCAAGGCATTAGTTTGTAGTGAACTTGTGCCGCCAGCAATCCGCGAACCGTAAGAACCAATTGATTGCGCCCCTGAAAATCCCCATGTCACACCGATATTTCTGATAAATTCTTGAGTTGCTTCAACGATTTTGGCTTCAATGAGTATTTGCCGTAACAGCCCCTTGTCTGCTAAAAGCTTTGTCTCTCTTGCGTTACGCACATCTTCGGCTTTACGTTGATCTTCTTCTGCTTTTACTTTATCGGCTTCATCTTTTTTCTTTCTTTCCAACGTTATCACGCTGATGACATCACCCATTTGTTTTTTGGCCAGTCCGTTTACGTCCAGTATTGTATCCAGAGCTTGCTCCCAGGGAACATTCTTCATGGATAAGGTTACATTACCTTTTACATCGTCGCTGGAAACTATACTGATATTGCCATATTCAGCCATCAGACGAAAAACACTCTTTATGTCCGCGTCTTGAAAGTCAATAGATATCATTCGATCCGTATATCTTTTTACCGCTTCCCTTTTAACCGGCTTTACTTTGGCTTCCTCACTTTCTGCAACATCATTAGTTTTTTTTGTAGTTTCCGCAACAGTCGGAGCAGCTTGTGCCACAATTTTTTTCTTTTCCATTACTATCGGCGCGACCGGTATTTTTTTCTCCGGCAAAGTGGAGACGTTAAAATCAATCAATACGTTTTGCCCTTCTTGTTTTATGGAATAAGGAACAATCTCTTTTATATTAACAAACAAATATATCCATTGTTTGTCGTCTACTAATTGTTGCGAGGGCGTAACGCCTAAAATATTATTCAGTTCTCCTTCTCCGAACTGATGGCGCATATTTTCGGGCGCAACCATATTTTCCAGCTTAATCAGTAAACCGCCATTGGCCTCAGTTTCTATATTAATAACTGGTTGTTGGGATACAATAAGATTAATCCTTTCTTTACCAGACAACTTTTCCAATAAAACATTTTCCAAATACCCGACTTTGGCAGTTGTAGCCGCCGCTTTATCGTCAGTTGTTTGATTTTTATCTGCTGTTTCCGCAGCTAAAGAAGCGTCGGAAATATATGTGAAAACCCAAAGAATAATTATGAGAAGGAGAAAAATTTTAGATAAATACTTTTTCATGATTTTACCTCTTTTATTTCTTGCGCAGTTTTAAAATAATTCTTTTTGCATTTTTTGATGCATATTCTTCCACGATGACACGATCGGCCATGATTTCGATTACTTTACCATTATGTAAACCAATGTGTGTTCCGGCAAATAAAGGGTAGAACTTTTTTGTTGCATCCTCCACAACAGCCACGCGGCGTATGTTATCACCGGCAATTCCCACTACTCTGAATTGTTCGGCGCTAATCCTTTGTAAGGGGAAAATAGAAGCCACTTCCGTTTTCTCACCTTTCTTTTTTACAGCGACCTCTACTTCAACTTCAACAAAAGGCCGGAAGGGATCTGGCTTGCCTAATGGATTATAACTGTAAGTATTGTCCGGAGCTTGCGCAACTGGCGGTGGCTGCTGAATTTGCGGTTGTGGCGCAACGGATACTGTTGATGCGGGAGAGATCGCATTTAATATATTTTTGTCCTCAGCAGCAAAAGCATGCGCGGCTACAATGAAAATACATATGACAATATTGGAAATTATGAGTCTTTTTTTCATTTTGTTTTTTCGCTACTTTTTTCTTTTTTATCGACAAACATGTACGTTTTGATCGTACAAGATGCTGTGATAAGATATCCCCGTCCTTTTACATTCTTTCTATCGCCCATGGTAATGTTGGAAATGTTGATAATGCGCGGCAATTTGGCTACTTTTTCAAAAAAGTAAACAATATTCTGAAAGGTACCTATTACCGTTACTCCCACAGGGATTTCTTCATAAAAAGGTTCAGGTTCAGGTGCGGGAGCTTTCTTACTGCTTGCAGGTTTAGTGGCGCCAGCTGCCGGTTTCTGTTCAGCTTGCTTTTGATCGGAGGGCTTAAATAATGACGCAGCTTTTGACTCTTCGGGGGGCGTTTTATCAATCGGCTTCGGTACAGCAGCTTTCGGTTCAAATAATAAAAACTCAATGCCTGCTTCTTTACCTGACAGCGCAACAGAATGAAAAAGGCCGGGGATTTCCCGCTGGTCGGGAAGTTTTTGTAAAGCAACCTTATAGTCTTCTTTTAATGCTGCAACATCAGCGATATACTTATTAAGCTGTAAAGCAATTTTTTCTTTTTCTTTAATTTGCAGTTGCATTTCTTCTAATTTCTTATCGAGAGAAGTTTTCTTAGACAATGTGTCACCAAAAAAAAGAAAGTAGTATAAATAACCAATAATAAAAAAAATCAAAATTATGGCCAATGCCTTAGCCTGAGGAGACATCTTTTTTATGTCATTAAATGTAATGGCCATGTGCTAAAATCCCTTTTTCATGACACATGAAAAAATAAACTGCTGAAAGGTCATACCGGAAATCTCCGTCTTTTTTGAAGATATCAAATCCACCGATTTTATCGGATCAAATTTTTCAATAGTTTTCATAAAATCGGCTACGGCTATATTGTCCTTTCCAGTTCCTTCGATTGTTAGATTGTTGTTTTTTTGGGTTATTTTGACCAGCCAAATATTATTTAACGGAACCAGCGCGGCCAGGTCATCCAGGGTCTTTATGGGAGCTAAACGATTTTCCTCTAATGTTTTAATTACATTTAGTTTCTGTTCCAAATCACTTTTATCGTTTTTGAATTTTTCCAAGTCGCCTATTTTTTTATTTAAATCGACAAGAGTGCCTTTCGAGTCTTTTTCCTGGGCCTGCAAGTCATTAACTAAAGAGTTCAGCCAAAGTTGCAGCCAAGCCAGACAAAGAATAAATAAAACAAACGAGCCTATAATAATGAACACTTGCCGAACAAGATTTTCCTTCTTTTCCTTTTCGTGATAGGGTAACAGATTGATTTTAATCATTTGTCGCCTATTGTCCTCAGGCCCAATCCTATTGCAACTGCCGCGATTGGTTTGATGTTTTCCAGTGTTTTGGAATCAATATTTCTTTTGTTATAGCCAATTTTTAAAAACGGATTGATCAAGTCCGTGTCGACATTCAACTTTTGCGATAAATGTGCCGCCAATCCGAGAATTCTGGCCGATCCGCCGGAAAGAAAAACACGTTTAATGTATTCGCCGCCAAAAGTCGAACGAAAGTAATCAATAGATCTTTCAATTTCGGAACAAATGGGCTCGGCAAAATCTAGGATACTGTTTCTTAAATCCAAAACCTCCTGTTCATTGCCGGGAAGTCCTTCGACTTTTATTTTTTCCGCTTCCTCAAAAGTTACACCGTATTTTTCCTGTAAGCCTTCGGTGATGGAGTTACCGCCCAGAGTGAAATCTCTTGTGAATATCGACATGCCGCCTTTGATAACATTAATATTGGTGAGACTTGCGCCGATACGAACAATAACAACAATTTCATTATCTTCGAATTCATAATTGGCCTCGTACATAGTTTCCAGAGCAAAAGAATCTACATCCATAATTGCAACGTTGAGACCGGCGGCCGTAACTGCATCCAGATAATTGTTAACCATATCTTTTTTAGCGGCCACGATAATAACATCCATTTGATTGGGATTATATTCGTTATCACCCAAAATTTGGAAATCGTAATTAACATCGTCCATATTATCGAAGGGCAGGTATTTGCCTGCTTCATCACGGATTAAATCACGCAATTCTGCTTCATCCATTTGGGCAAATGTTACCTTCTTTACAATTACGGAATTCCCGGAAAGAGAAGTAACTATTCCTTTCCCTCTGCAGCCTGAATTCCAAAAGAGTTCCTTGATCTTCAAGGACAGTGCTCTCGGATCGCTTAAAACACCTTCAATAATTATCCCTTTAGGCAACGGAAGCTCTAAGAAGCGATTTAGTACATAACCATTAGACGTGCTGAGGACTTCGGCCAATTTTAGAGAACTGGAACCGATGTCTAGGCCGACCAGTTTCTTAGATCTCGAAAAAATTCCTTTTTGTTCTGACATTGAAAAGCCACCGCATTGTTTTTAACTAAATTATTTTACCAACCGATAAACAATGTCTCCCTCTTTAACCATACCCAGTTCGCTGCGAGCCAATGCTTCAATATAGGTTAAATCGTCGCGCAATAAAAGTATTTTCCTTTTTAAGTCATTGTTTTCGGTAGTTATTTCATTGCTTTGCAACTTTAACTCAGCTAACCGCTTGCTCACTAAGTAATTATCAACAAGCCCTCTATTGCCGAAAGTAATCAAAAGAGCCATCAGCAGCAAAAAGACAACTAGATACCTGCCTATCTTCATTAAGAAATAAGCCTCCAGCATTCAAAACGGCAGAAATTAATCTTATGTATCCATTGCCCTTTCAAGGAAACACTTCTTCGTAAGGTTTCTGCAACGCTTTGGCCACTTTTAATTCCGAATTCTTCCTTGTCGACAATCCTTTTTCCATTTTGGCAATCGTCTGAGGAGCCAATTCGGCCTTCCTTGCCAATTCAGCTATGCTTAATGGAACTGTCTCTCGCAACTTTTTTACTCGATTTTTCTTAATATTATCTATCATAGATTAAAGCGTCACCTCATCTGATTGCTAAAAAACACTAACTTTAAAGAAAAGTCAAGAAAAATATTTAATATTGATTAAAATCAATTAATATTAATTAATTTTAATCAATAAAATAAATAATTATCAATAATTAGAAATAAATTAGCATCTCTTTCTAGTATCATCTGCTTCTAGAGCAAAAGAAAGTGCAATTAGGGGTAATTTTGGAAATTTTTATGAGTCAAACAAGGTCAAAATCTCGATAAATTAAATTTTTACAGAAGGCAAAATTTGTTGAGGTTCACCCAATATGAATTTGCCGCCTTCGATCCATTCTTTCAATATATTAGCTATTTTCACTGCCTTGTAATAACTGGATAAAGGTGCAGTAATAACTTTTTTATCGTTAATGACTATGGTTCCGCTGCGCAAATCTTTGTAACTGACTTCCGTTAAAGGTTTGGCCACACCTTTAGGGTAATCCATACTGTAATCATAAATTTGCGTATAAATATCTTCATCCTTGACTGCCGTAAAACGCGCCATTTCTTCATCCAAAATGGGTATAGGAATTCCTATACCCACAAATAAGGAAACTCCATAACCTAATATACTGGCTCCGGCCAGCCACTCCGGAATCATTTCTTTCAGGTTGCCGACAACGGCGATTGTACCTGCTCCCTGTTTGGGAACGCCTTTGTCCGTCCTGGGTACGTTTGGATTATGCTGGGTCCCGGGCCAAGCGACAAATCCCTGCGCTCCGCCTAAGAAAATCCGTGTACCAACGCCGATTGTCCGATAATAAGGATCATTGAATAAAGGACTCAATTGCCCGGATGTAGCATAAGCGGCATTGGCCATTCGAGGACGAAGCATACCCATGTACGTATAAATGGTTGTGTCGGATAAATTAACGGCGCAGTTGTAATTCTGATAAGCATTGCGCGGATTAAACAAAATTGCATCCTGCAAATCATTTATCGTGATATTTCTTTCGTATTTCCTTGCCGGATAACAATCAGTTCCATAACCTTCGGCGCGGAGCTTCACAACATTTCCGGTTACAAAATCTTCGATTACGTGGCCGCCGCCGTAATTGAATTCACCGGGATAAACACTGTTGAGAGGATCACCTTCCACAACTTCGGTTGCACCGATGTAACAATCCACGGCGGCAATTCCGCCGTAAGCGGGCACGTCGTTTAACCAAACCTTGGATGCTCGAATACGGGGAGAAGTATGACCGAAATTAAGAAAAGCTCCCGAAGAACACATCGGACTGAAAGTTCCGGTAGTGACAACATCAATTTTACGAGCTGCTTCAACTTCGCCGTGTCTTTCCACGATATCAATCATTTCTTCTGCTGTTACGACGACAGCATGCCCATCTTTGATTTTTTCATTAATTTCCTGAAATGTTTTTTTGACTTTGAATTTTTTCATGCTCGAACTTTTTCTTATCCCGGATATCGTCACATCATTTTCTTATCATTATTTAAAGCCAATTGCAAAATCAAAGGCAGTTTTATGCGTACGGCTAAGCTTAATTTCAGGTATGACCAAATCCGCCGCTTCCTCTGGACGTATTGGTTAGTTCGGCGGTTTCGACCCAATCTAGACGGCAAATTTTTTGTATGATCATTTGCGCTAAACGCGTACCCCTTTTAACGATAAAAGGTTCTTCTCCAAGATTGATGACAATCAAGGCAATTTCTCCGCGATAATCGGGATCAATTGTGCCCGGTGAATTGAGTAATGTTATTCCTTGATTTATAGCCAGTCCGCTACGCGGTCTTATTTGCGCTTCATAACCTTCGGGCAAGGCTATCTTAATGCCCGTCGGTATTTTTTTCCGCTGCCCGGGCAGAATAATCTCTTCTTCGATCACAGCTGCAAATATATCCATTCCGGCAGCCTGGTTAGTCATGTATCGAGGCAAAGGGATATCGTCATTACCGGTAGTTCTTTGTATACATACCTCAATTTTTTCCATTGTGTTTCCAATTAAAAATATTTATCAGCTTACTGGAAAATAAAGTTAACCGCATATAGACGTTTGTTTTTACGGTAAGAGCCGTTTTATAGCAAATTAATTATGATTATACAAAACAGCTATTCTGGAGAGGTCGCTTTGATCAAGGAGTTAACTTATTTTACTTGCGCCCCCAATGCATCTTTCCGGCTAAGGCGTATTTTGCCCTGTTTGTCTATTTCCAGGACTTTCACCATTACTTCATCGCCTTCTTTCAAAACATCGGTAACTTTATTTATTCTTTCTTTGGCAATTTGAGATATATGGAGCAGGCCTTCAGTTCCCGGCAAAATTTCGACAAAAGCGCCAAAATCGACTATTTTCTTTACTGTACCGTTATAGATTTTTCCGACTTCAGCTTCCTCCGTTAGCCATTTGACCATGGCCACAGCACGCGCTGCCGCTTCGGCATCGCTGGAGGCAATAGTTACCGTACCGTCATCTTCAACATCAATAGTAACTCCTGTTTCACTTATAATCTGCCGGATATTCTTGCCTCCCGACCCAATAACCGTACGTACTTGGTCTTCCTTAACTTTGACAGTGGTAATACGCGGCGCATAAAGGGAAATATCCGGACGCGGGGCCGCTATCGTCTCACGCAATTTATTGATTATAAAGATTCTTCCTTCTTTTGCCTGTTCCAGAGCTTCTCGTAAAATATTTTCGGTCAAACCGTCGATTTTGATATCCATTTGCATGGCGGTCACGCCTTTTTCGGTTCCGCAGATTTTAAAATCCATATCGCCGGCATGGTCTTCGTCGCCAAGAATATCCGATAAAACAACAACTTTATCTCCTTCTTTCAAAAGGCCCATGGCAATGCCGGCAACAATATTTTTTACCGGTACACCAGCATCCATTAAGGAGAGAATGCCACCGCAAACTGTCGCCATTGAAGACGAGCCGTTGGAAGAAAGAATTTCAGAAACGATCCTGATAGTGTAGGGAAATTCTTCCGGTGTGGGTAAAACAGGCACAAGAGATTTTCGTGCCAGCGCCCCGTGGCCGATTTCTCTTCTACCGGGGCTGCGTAGGGGTTTGGCTTCGCCGACAGAATAGGGTGGAAAATTATAATGTAGTATAAAGGATCTCAACTCTTCGCCACTTACATAATCCATGCGCTGTTCGTCGGAAGATGTTCCTAAAGTGAGTGCTACCAATGCTTGCGTCTCGCCGCGGTTGAATAACGCCGAGCCGTGGGCGCGGGGCAGAACCCCGACTTCAGCGCTGATTGGGCGAATGGCGGTAGAAGACCTACCGTCGATTCTCTTTTTCCCTTTTATGATCATTTCACGCAATATGCGTCTTTCTAATTCTTCAATGATTGCGGAAACTTTAGCGCACAAAATTTCATCATCGCCGCCTATGTTTTTCTTTGCCCTTTCTCTTACTTCATCAAGTTTGCCGTAACGCTCCAGTTTCCGGGGCATATTGTAGGCTTCCTTGAGGCCTTCCATGGCCTCGGCGCTTACACTGGAGATTAATTTTTCATCTGATTTCACCGCTTCGATAGGCCTTTTTTCTTTGCCAACTGCTTGACGCATTTTATCTTGCAGATCGATTGCCGGGCGAATTGCTTCCAAACCGAATTTTATAGCATCGATTATTACATTTTCTTCAACCTCTTTAGCATCACCCTCCATCATGACCAGTTCCACATCGTAAGACTTGTCCGATTTTCCGGGTGATACTTTTCTGCCGACCAGAAAAATATTCAATTCACTTTCCTGCATTTTTTCCAGTGAAGCATTGCAGGTGAACTCTCCGTTTATTCTTCCCACGCGCACACCAGCTATCGGTCCTTTAAAGGGTATATTCGATATTTCCAAAGCGGCTGAAGCCCCGATCATGGCCGTAACATCAGAGTCGTTTTCTTTGTCCACGGAAAGCACAGTCGCTACTAATTGCGTTTCAAAAAAATATCCTTTGGGAAATAAAGGACGAATTGATCTGTCAATTATGCGAGATGTTAAAATTTCTTTTTCATTGGGACGTCCTTCTCTTTTAAAAAACCCCCCCGGAATTTTTCCGGCGGCAAAAGTCATTTCCTGATAGTCCACAGTCAAGGGCAGAAAATCGACTCCTTCTCTTGCCGTCTTTAAAGAAACCGCCGTTACCAAAACAACTGTATCGCCGTAATAAGCCAATATTGAACCATCAGCCTGACCGGCAACGTAATTAGTTTTCAGAGAAACATTACGGCCGGCAAAATCAGCACTAAATACATTACTCATTCATTTTTCCTCCACTTTATTCCTAAAAAACCTAAAACAGGAAGCTCAAGAACGATAGCAATAACCGATTCACGCTTGTCTACGAATTCACACGGGAAATCGAACAGGCTGTCACCATTCGCTCTTGCGCTTTTATTTCCTGAGTCCCAGGCGTTTAACTATATTCCTGTATCGCTCGACGTCATTATCTTTGATGTAATTAAGAAGCCTTCTTCTTTGACCGACTAATTTCAATAGACCGCGGCGCGAATGATGGTCCTTTTTGTGCGCTTTAAAGTGCTCCGTCAGGTACTCTATTCTGGCGCTTAAAAGTGCGATCTGGACTTCAGGAGAGCCTGTATCCTTTTCGTGAAGCCGATAATCTGCGATTAATGTTTTCCTTTTCTCCAAAGTTAACACTCCTTTTTCCTCCCTCAGTAATTAAATCCCTTTTTTGCTAAATTTATTTTTAATTGTCGATATTGTTAAATACCCGGATAATCCGAGCCGCCTGAAACTTTCCGTCTACTTCGGCGAACTTATTGACCGGTATCACCATTTCCGCCAGGGCCACCAGATTTCCGCCGGAATCCATAAACTTTAGCATATCTCCAGCTTCAAGAAAAGGGGGAACATGGGCTCTCATCATTTCTACGGAGGGTTGAAATCCGGCGCGCAGCTTATTTACCAGGTCTTCCGCCACTTCAATTGCGGTAAGCAAAGGCAGCGATTTTTCCATAGGCAGCATTTTTTTTTCTAGTTCGATTTTTTTCTCTGCGTGGGCATAATTATCCAGAGATACGGCCATATCTTCGGAAAAAAATCCACTGCGCAATCGGCGCAGGCCGATTAAGCAAGCGCCGCAACCGAGCATCTCTCCAACATCGGAACATAGTTGCCGTATATATGTTCCTTTAGAACAAGCAATCATAAAAGTCACGCGGGGAAATGAAATCTCCTGGATCGTAATATTGGAAATTTCCACCTCCCGCGCCGGTGCTTTCAGGAACACGCCTTTTCGTGCATATTTGTATAAAGGCTCTCCGCCATATTTGACCGCCGAAAAGGCGGGAGGTACTTGGCTGATTTTCCCCACCATTTTAGCGAGTGCCGCTTTTATTTCCTCATTGCTGATTGCTTTGTCTGATTTAGCGGTAATTTTACCTTCTCCGTCCAATGTATCCGTTTTAACGCCCAGCAACATTGTCGCTGTGTATTCTTTGCTTTCGCCGGATAAAAATTGTGCCAGTTTTGTCGCCTCATTCAGGCAGACCGGAAGCACTCCGGTAGCCATCGGATCGAGTGTACCGGTGTGGCCGGCCTTTTTCGCGCCTAATATTTTTTTTACTTCACTCACTATGTCATGTGAAGTTTTTCCGGCCGGTTTATCAATAATAACTATGCCATTCATAAAGTACTATATTTCTTTAATTGCCTGGAGAATCTGGAGTTTAATTGTGTCAATCTTTCCCTTAATCGTGCAGCCTGCCGCATTAACATGGCCGCCGCCGCCAAACTTTTTTGCTATTTTTTCCACATTCACACTGCCTTTAGAGCGTAAACTTAGTTTGAAATAGTCGTCTGCCAGTTGAGTGTAAAGAATCGATATAGAGATTTCTTTAACTGTGCGGGGTATATCGACCAATCCCTCAGTATGCTCCAAAGAAGCGCCAGTATCCCTTAGCGCGTTTTGTGTGACCACCAGGGAACCCACCTTGTTTTTTAAATCCAAGGATAATGTTTCCAGTACTTTGGCCAGCAATTTTAGTTTTGCCGGTGAATCGCTTTCGTAAATGTTTTCCGAGATCCACTGCGGATCTGCGCCGTTTTCCACTAAATTCCCCGCCGCCCAAAGAGTTTCTTTGCGCGTGCTGGAGTAACGGAAACCTCCGGTGTCCGTCAGTATTGCTGCGTACAAATTAGTGCAAACATCTGGAGTCATATTGTAGCTCATTTGCTTGAACAAACTATAAAGTAATTCTCCGGTGGAACTTGCCTGAGTATCCAATATTCTTAATGCAGAAAAAACTCCGTTGGATACATGATGATCAATGTTAATTATTTTACCTATCTTGCCGATTTCAGCTGCTTTATCTCCCACGCGTTCTAACTCACTGCAATCAAGCACGAAAGCGGCATCATACTGTTGGGCATTGTCGAACTGATGAACTATTTTTTGTGCTGCCGGCAAAAAATAATAGTTCTTTGGCGTATCATCCTGATTATAAATAACTGCTTTTTTCCCTAAATCACTTAATATAAGAAAAAGCGCCAGTTCGGAACCTAGAGCATCTCCATCCAATCTAACGTGGGATGTAATTAAAAAGCTCTGCCCTTCATTTATAGCCTCGATAATTTTGTTAATCATTTTTTGCATCCTGCCGCGCGATATCCGCCAGTATTTTATCAATACGGCTGCCGTAACTAAAAGATCGGTCATGGATAAAGGTAATTTCCGGCACAAAACGCAATTTCAGTCTTTTACCTAATTCCCGCCGCACAAAATTGGTTGCCCTGGTTAAGCCGGTTCTGATTTCGGAAGAGCATTCATCTTTGCCCATTTCAACAAAAAAAATCTTGGCATTACGCAAATCATCGCTTACTTTCACGGAGGTGATAGTTAATGCCTGTACTCGCGGGTCCTTCACTTCCTTGAAAATAATGTCCGAGATTTCGGCCAGTATTAATTCGGCCACTCTATCCGCTCTTTTAAAGCTCATCGTACTTTCCTTTTTCCCAATGGCCGGCTTCCAGAAAACTGGAAACAACCATGATCTCTATTTTGCTCCCTAATGTTTCGGCAGCGCGTAAATTATCGACGAACCTGAGTAGATGATCAACTTTTCCATTGATATAGTGAGAATCATTTCCCACAACGGCAAATCCAATTTGGGCAAATTTGTAGCTATCCAGATAACCTACCTCCGCGATGGATACATTAAACTCATTTTGAGTTCGCTTCAAAATTTTATTTAAAACGCTCCTCTTTTCTTTCAAAGAACCGCTTTGGGGAATTCGTAAATTTATGGTTCCGTAGCCAATAACCATAAAGCTTTTCCGTGACCATTCAGATTAAAAAGAAATTCCGATTATTAGAGTTTTCTTTCTAACCGTTCATTTATATAAGACTCAATTACGTCACCAACATGAATATCGTTAAATCCGTCGATGCTGATGCCGCATTCAAAACCGGCAAGCACTTCCCGGGCATCGTCTTTAAAGCGCTTCAAGGAGAGGATTTTTCCGTCGAAAACGACTACGCTGTCACGGACAAGTTTCAGATTGGCATTGCGCACAATTTTTCCGTCGGTCACATAGCATCCGGCAATAGTACCAATTTTAGGCACTTTGAATAGTTCGCGTACTTCCGCCCGGCCTTGAACCACTTCTTTATATTCCGGCTCCAAAAGTCCTTCCATGGCCGCCCGCACATCGGCAATGACATTGTAAATAATGTCATAAAGCTTGATTTCCACGCCTTCTTGCTCGGCGATTTCAACCACGCGAGCGTCGGGGCG
This sequence comes from uncultured delta proteobacterium, assembly GCA_963753975.1. Taxonomy (GTDB): domain Bacteria; phylum Desulfobacterota; class Syntrophia; order Syntrophales; family Smithellaceae; genus UBA4810. Next base: position 214,319 of record CAVWEH010000005.1, on the reverse strand, counting down.
GACATTAAATCCTATGATGATAGCATTGGCGGCGGAAGCGAGCAGGACATCCGTTTCACTAATGGCGCCAGTCGAGCTATGGATAATTTTAAGTTTTATGTCGTTCGTCGAAAGTTTATTCAAAGCGTCGGAAATTGCTTCGATCGATCCTCGCACGTCTGCCTTGATAATGACATTAAGGTCTTTTACACCTTCCTTTATTTTTTGATAAAGCTGTTCTAGAGTAATTTTGGAAGAAGCGGAAAGCTCTTTTTCTCTTGTTTTCCGTATCCAATATTCAGCGATACTGCGCGCTTTCTTGTCATCTTCGACGCAAAAAAATTCCGCTCCTATTTGCGGGACATTGGAAAAACCGATAACTTCCACCGGCATGGACGGTTCAGCTTCATTGACGCGCCTTCCCTGATCATTAATCATTGCCCGAACGCGGCCAAACTCGCTCTTGGAAACAAACGCATCTCCTTCTTTAAGGGTGCCTTCCTGAATTAAAACCGTTGCTACCGGGCCGCGACCGCGGTCCAGTTTAGCCTCGATAATAATACCGCGGGCCGGGCGGTCGGGATCAGCTTTTAACTCCAGAACATCAGCCTGTAGCAGAATCATTTCCAGAAGTTCCTCGATACCCGTTTTCTTTTTCGCGGAAACTTCGCAAAAAATGGTTTCGCCGCCCCATTGCTCGGATAAAAGACCGTGCTCGGTGAGCGACTGTTTAATTTTTTCGGGATCAGCACCCGGTTTATCTATTTTATTGATGGCGACGATGATCGGTACTCCGGCAGCCTTGGAGTGATTTATCGCCTCGATGGTTTGTTCCATTACGCCGTCGTCAGCGGCGACAACAAGAACCACTATATCAGTTACCTGCGCCCCGCGCGCCCGCATGGCCGTAAACGCTTCATGTCCGGGAGTGTCCAGAAAAACTATATCCCGTCCATTTATGTGGACATGATAGGCACCGATGGCCTGAGTAATTCCCCCGGCTTCTCCGGCAATTACATTGGACTGCCTGATGGCGTCTAGAAGAGAGGTTTTACCGTGGTCTACATGTCCCATAATAGTAACAACAGGTGCCCGTGGCTTGAGCTTTTCCGGAGAGGCAGCAGTTTTTAAAATAGATTCGTCAAATTCCAACTCCGCTTTTTCCACCTGGAAACTGAACTCGTTGGCAACTATTGCGGCAATATCATAATCGATGGATTGATTAATGCTGGCCATAACACCCATGGACATTAATTTGTTAATTACATCGCCGGCTTTAACTCCCATTCTCTTGGCTAAATCACCGACAGAGATTGTCTCTCCAATCCTGACGCGCCTTTTAATGGCCTTAGGCACCGTAATCTCTGTTTTTTTCATCTTGGCGGGGGCAACTTTTTTTTCGTCCCGCCACTTGGTAAAAATTACTTCTCTCTCTTCATCCTGTTTTCTTAACTTCTTTTCTATTTTTTTCTCTAAAACCTTGCGGCGCGGAACTTCTTTTTCCTCTTCGATAAATACTTCTACAGGGCCTTTGCCTTTTCTTTTTGGTTTTTCAAATTCCTTCTGAAGTTGTTTTTCTGGCGGAGCAATAATTATTTTCTCTCCTGGCTTTAGCGACGCTTTCGGCGGACCTCCTTTTTTTGTTTCCGGATGGGTGATTTTGTGCTTAGAAATAATAGACGGCCCGGAAGGAACTACCGAGGGCTTCTTGAATTTCTCCCTCTCAATTGTTTGCGCGTCCTGACTACCTTTTATTGCCGGCGTTGCTGCTTCTGCTTCGCTTTGAGGTTTAGGTACCTCTTCCTTTCTATCTTTACCGGTTTTTTCTGACGGCGTGATTAAAGATTCATCTTCCGACTTTTCCGCCAACTCTGCTTCCGGGTGGTCGGTTTCTTCCGGCGCTGGTGTATCTTTGGGAGCGCGAACGGCACGGCGCCGAATCACTGTTGATTTTATTCGTTCCTCTACAATTTGACGAGATTCACCGGCGAGCAATACGTCTTTTATTTTTTCTACCTCGTCATCTTCCAAAGAACTGGAATGGGACTTAACCGTAATACCAATTTTTTCCAAATGCGCGATTAGTTCTTTATTTTCCAGGTTCAGTTCTTTGGCCAATTCATAAACTCGCTTTTTCGGCATGCGCAAGACTCCCTAAATTAAATTATCAGTTCTGAAACTATGAAACTTTTTTATTGCTCAGAGCTTCTTCGTCTAAAATTTTACCCGCTGCCTCAATCCATTGTCGGGCTGTTTTTTCACCTACGCCGGGAATTGAAGATAGTAACTCGGGTTCAGCTGCTGCAATCATGGCAATGCTCTTGATGCCGGAGCTGTAGAGTTTTTCCGCCATAGCCGGTCCCACCCCGGTAAGTTTTGTTAAATCCGTTGGTCCTTCCTCGACTTTTTCCGCGGCCATTGTTTCGCTTTTTACATCAATCTTCCATCCGGTCAGCTTTACCGCAAGCCTCACATTCTGGCCGTTTTTACCAATGGCTAAAGATAGTTGATCATCGGGAACGATTACCGTCATCGTCCGGTTTTCGTCATCAACGAAGACACGATTAACTTTAGCCGGAGATAGGGCGCTGCTGACATATTTTGCCGCATCATTGGTGTAAGGAATAATATCAATTTTCTCCCCATGCAATTCCTGCACCACGCTTTGCACCCGTGAACCCCTCATGCCGACACAGGCGCCTACCGGGTCAATATCCTTGTCCTTTGCGCTGACCGCAATTTTTCCGCGCTTTCCCGGCTCCCGGGCAACACTGACAATATCAATAAGCCCTTCGGAAATTTCCGGGACTTCCACTTCAAAAAGTGCTCTTAAAAAGGCAGGATGCGTGCGGGACAGGATTATTTGTGACCCTTTGGTATTCTTTTTTACATCGACAATATAAGAGCGTATTCTTTCGCCTCGTTTATAAGTTTCGCGATGGATTTGTTCCGCCGGAGGCACGACGCCTTCCGCGCGTCCCAGATTGACGATAATGCTACCGCCTTCAAATCGTTGAACAAATCCATTGAGCAATTCGCCTTTGCGGTCTTTATATTCTTCATAAATGTTATCACGTTCCGCGTCTTTAACTCGTTGAATAATTATTTGCTTCGCCATTTGTACGGCGATTCGGCCAAAGGAACTTGTTTCGATTTTCATCCCTAAACTATCGCCTGGTTCGGCGCCTTCATCCAGAGTTTTTCTCGCTTCTTCTTTGGAAATTTGGGTTTCCGGATCAAGCACTTTATCTACGACGGTTTTGAATTGAAAAACTTCAATTTCACCAGCTTCGTCATTATAGTGGGCTTCAATATCGACGTTTTGCCCTAATTTTTTGCGCGCTGCCGTAAGCATTGCCGCTTCCAGGGCTTCGGTAATGATCTCTTTCTCTATACCTCTGTCCTTGCCCATCTGCTCGATCAGACGTTTAAGTTCTGGCAACATTTACAAATTCCTCCCTTTTCTTCACTTCGCTGAGATATCGTAAAAATTTCAGCCCGCCGGCATTATTTCCCGCTTTTACTCCTAATTTCATCGTCAGCGGCAAGATTGGCTTTGATAATCTCACCTCGCGGGATCCGGTACGCTTTTCCCGCGATATCCATCAAAACTATTTTCCGGCCTTGTTCTTCGATGTAATCAACAAGCGTACCACGAAAATTTCGCATGCCCTCGATTTTTGCTCCCGTCTTGATGTTTACCCTTGATCTTTTATATTTTTCGAAATCCTGATCGCGCGATATCGGCCTATCAAAGCCGGGAGAGGAGACCTCCAGTGTGTAAGCGCCTTTAAGCAGATCATTAATGTCAAAGACATCGCCTAACTGATTGCTCACGGCCGTGCAATCGTCAAGAGTAACCCCATTTTCTTTATCCAGGTAGAGCCGGACAATCCAGCGAGTTTGCATCTTGACGCATTCAACATGGATTAAATCCATTCCTTCCGATGCGGCAACCGGCTCGGCCAATTGTCTGATTTTTTCCTTTAAAGCATCATTCATAATATCCCAGAAAATAAAAAAGTGGGCAGGTGCCCACTCATCAATACACTATAATCGATGGCTTACTAAATCAGGTAGCACAGTATAAAAGGCAATGCAAGAATTATTTCTGCGTTCTGAAAGCTGCTAAGTAGTTAATCACGGGTAGAATTACACCTCCGCTAGACGGGATAATTCAACCGGCAAGCTTCAGTGTGTGACCTCGCGTGACCTTCAGGTTATACGCTGCGCTTATGAAATTTGGGTCTCACTACAACTAACGCTTTCTATAGTCAGCGAGTTTCAAATCCCACGTCGCTTTGCTCCTGGGATAATTCGTCCATCAAGTTTCAGCGCGCTACGCTTCTGAAACTTGGGTCTCATTAATGGAGCGGGCGATGGGGCTCGAACCCACGACGTCCAGCTTGGGAAGCTGACATTCTACCACTGAATTACGCCCGCTCATATTAATGACTAATTTGTGGTCACCGGGATACCGCGGCAGCAAGGAGGAAGCTCCGCAGGCGCATATTAACATGCGTTGAGGAAGCCGACGCCGAAGCCAACAAAGGTAGGCCGAATGAACGCAATTTTGTGTGGAATGTTATTCAACCGGACTTATTTGTCAAGGTGTTTTAATGAGACCCAAGTTTCAGAAGCGTAGCGCGCTGAAACTTGCAGGTCGAATTATCCCGATAGCTTAGCGTGTCGGGATGCCCGACTTTGCCGCAGGTGCAACTTATTGATCAATGTCTTTAATCAGCCCTTTATCACGGAATATTTTGAGAACCGCAGCAGAGTTTTCGACTGTGAAACCTATACGCCACCATTTGTAACGGATGAAGGCGAAAAATATCTTATCCCGTTTGTATCTCTGAAAATCCTTGGGAAACCACGTTTTGAAATCTCCGGTGCCATGGAAGCGGAATTTTCCATTCCAAAGGGAAGATTTCTTAACGACGATTTTTTCAATTTCGGAAAATAACACCAACCTGTCGCGTTCAAAAAAGCCATAACGCCGGAAAAGAATGCTTTTATTCGTAACCGCGACTAGCGAATCGGAATAAATAACATCTTCAGCCATCTTGGCTTCCTTTTTTGATATTATTATTCCTCACGATTACCGAATGGGCATGAGCATCGAGTCCTTCCATTTGGGCAAAGTAAGCCGTTTGTTTGCCTAGTTTTTCCAAAGCCTGCGATGAAAAAGAAAGAACGTTCATACGTTTGACAAAATCATATACTCCCAATGGTGAGGAAAAACGCGCCGTTCCTCCCGTAGGCAAAATGTGGTTGGCGCCGGCAATGTAATCGCCCAATGCCTCCGGTGTAAATGACCCGAGGAAAACAGAGCCCACGTTGCGCACTTGTTTTAAAATTTTTGTCGGATTCTCCACCATCAATTCCAGATGTTCCGGTGCGAAAAGATCCACTATCTCTACTGCTTCCCTTATATCTTTGGTGATGATAATCGCGCCGCATTTTGTAAGGGCGCTTTCTATTATTTTATTTCTGGTCAGGGGTTTTAATTGTTTGTCGATTTCCTGCGCTACTTCGCGGGCAAAATTTTTCGCAGGCGTCAAAAGAACAGCTGCCGCCATTTCATCGTGTTCGGCTTGCGCCAGCATATCAGCAGCAATAAAAGAAGCTTTTGCCGTTTTATCGGCAACGATAACTATTTCGCTGGGGCCGGCGATCATATCTATATCCACTTGTCCAAAAACCAGTTTTTTTGCCGCCGCGACATATGCATTACCGGGCCCGACAATTTTATCGACCTGCGGAACAGATTTTGTGCCGTAAGCGAGCGCCGCTATAGCCTGTGCCCCGCCAATCTTGAATATCCGGTGCACGCCGCTTATTTCGGCCGCCGCGGCAATTAATGGATTTAATCTGCCGTCTTTCACGGGACTTACCAAAATAATTTCTTTCACCCCGGCCAAGCGTGCCGGAATTGCCGCCATCAGCAACGTCGAGGGATAAGAAGCTTTGCCTCCGGGAGCATAAATTCCCACACGCTGCAAAGGAAAAACCCGCTGGCCAAGTTCTATGCCTTTCTCATCTTTAACCGACCATCCTCGAATAATTTGCTGGCGATGATATTTTTCAATACGTCCGGCGGCGAGTTTCATAACTTTCCCATCTTCCGGCTTTAGCTCAGCCAGCGCTGCTTTTCTTTGAGCCGCAGTCACTTCTATTGTTTTTTCATTTAATTCATGGCCGTCAAATTTCGCCGTATAATGAAATAGAGCCTCATCTCCTTTGGCCGCAACATTGCTCACTATTTCCGCTACAGATGATAAAAGTTCGGGAGTAAAAGCGCCGCCCCGTTGGCGCAATTTACGAAAAAATTCGACAAAATCAACAGCATCGGTTTTGATTATTCTCATATTATTGTGCCATCCTTTTAATATTGGCGCCCAATGCGGAAAACTTCTTCTCTATTTCCTGATAACCGCGGTCAATATGGTAAACGCGGGAAATTTCCGTCGTGCCTTGCGCCACAAGAGCCGCCAGAATCAGAGAAGCGGAAGCGCGCAAATCCGTGGCCATTGTTTGTGCTCCGCGCAAGTGAGGCACTCCCCGGACAATCGCGCTGCCTCCCTGAATAACGATATCGGCTCCCATCCGCGTGAGTTCGCTGACATGCATGAAACGGTTTTCAAAAACGGTTTCGGAAATAACGCTCAAACCGCTGCCTATGGACATATAAGCCATCATCTGCGCCTGCAGGTCGGTGGGGAATCCCGGATGAGGAAGGGTCTTCACATCGACGCTGTTGATTTTTTTCCCCGCCGATACCTTGAGGCCGTTTTCGATAGGCGAAATCTTCATGCCTGTATCCCGCAGTTTGTTGATTAAGGCTTCCAGATGATGGGGGTTGCAGCCGATTATGTTTAATTCACCGCGCGTCATACCGGCGGCAATCATAAAAGTTCCCGCCTCAATCCGGTCGGGAATAATTGTGGCTTCGCAGGGTTTTAGCGAGCTGACGCCTTCAATCGTTATTACATCCGTTCCCGCTCCGCTGATTTTTGCTCCCATGTCCTTTAAAACATCCGCCAGGTTGACAATTTCCGGCTCACAGGCTGCATTGTTCAGGGAAGTTGTGCCTTCGGCCAGCGTTGCCGCCATCATTATATTTTCGGTGCCGGTTACCGTGGGTATGTCAAAATATATATCCGCGCCTTTCAATTTCTTGGCTTTGGCTTCGATATAGCCGTCATTCAATTCCACATGAGCTCCCAGTTCCTGCAGAGCTTTGATGTGCAGATTTACCGGCCGGGCGCCGATGGCGCAGCCTCCGGGTAAAGAAACACGCGCGACACCCATACGAGCGACGAGCGGCCCTAAAACTAAAATGGAAGCACGCATTGTCTTGACCAAATCATAAGGAGCCGTATGGCCGATTATTTTATCGACACTAATCTGGACAGTTTCATTGCCTTCGATTTCGGCGCCGAGGCTCTTCAAAAGTTTTTTTATTGTTTTGATATCCATTAAATCGGGAATATTATGGAAAGTATTGGTTCCGCAGGTCAGAAGCGCCGCAGTCATTACCGGCAATGCAGCATTCTTTGCTCCGCTGATATGAACATCACCATGCAGAGGTTTGCCCCCTTGAATAACTATTTTATCCACTAATTTTTCTCCTTGCTCGAATTACACGCGGCAAGCCGGCATAATCTCTTCGGACACCAATATTATCGTAAATTCCGGAATCCTCAACAATCTTCCATATGCTTTTTTCCTGAGTAGCTCCTATCTCCAATAAAAGCCAACCATTTTTTTTAAAATAGTCACCCGCCTGATAAACAAATTTTTCATAAAACTCCGTTCCATTTTCGCCCGCCAAGAGTGCTTCTCGCGGCTCAAAGGCCTTCACTCCGAGAGGTAGTTTTTCATAATCCTGGGCCGAAATGTAGGGAGGATTGCAAACGATTATATCAAAAAAATCATCAATTGAGTCAAATAAATCACTGCGGCGGAAATCGATTTGATTTTTCAGTCCCAGAGTAAGGACATTTTTCCGAGCTACTCGGAGAGCGGCAGTGGAAATGTCGGTGGCCACTACTTGAGCTTGCGGCATTTCTTTGGCCAGAGCAATGGCTATCGCGCCGCTGCCCGTGCCGATATCTATAATCTTTATTTCGGAAGAATTAATCTTGCGGCAAATGTTAAGGGCATCTTCCACAATAATTTCCGTATCCGGCCGGGGAATCAGGACGTCTTTATTCACCTCCAGCACAAATGTCCAGAATTCCTTGCGCCCGGTGATATAGGCTACCGGTTCCCACTTTATTCTTCTGGCGACAAGTTTTTTGAAATCAGTCAGTTGAGTTTTACTGATTTGTATTTCCGGGTTTTTGAAAAAGTCGAGACGGTCTCGCTTGAGGCAAAAAGAAAGCAAAACTTCCGCGTCGAGCCGGGCCGACGGAATTCCGACGGCTTCAAAACTGCGGGTTGCCTCATTTAGAATTTCCCGAACAGTCATATCTCCAATCCGTTTAATGAAGTCCAGATATTGCAAGCATAGAGCAGCAATATCTGTTAGCTGAATTTATCCCGCCATAGGCGGAGGGTATCATAGATACCCGTGGTTAATGAGCCTCAAATTTCCAAAATGACACGAATAACCTAAAGGTCGCACGTGGGAATTTGTTAGCCGAATTAATGAAGCTCAGATATTGCGAGCGAAGCACAGCAATATCTGTTAGCCGAATTAATAAAACTCGCTGAAAACGAGCGCAGCGAAAGTTGAAGCGTTAGTTGAATTAATCCCGTAGGCAAGGCTATGGGGATATGGTTAATATCCCATATCGTGCAGCGGTTCTTATTTTGAGTTCAGGTCTTGCCTTGAGGTCTATTATCATTTATTTAAAGCTTCCGCCTGATAATGAGTCGCCAGCGCAGCAATCATAGCGCCGATGTTGCCGTTTAAGAAATTGTCGAGGTCGTAGCGGGTCAGATTGATGCGATGATCGGTTATCCGGCCTTGAGGAAAATTGTAGGTGCGAATGCGTTCGGAGCGATCGCCGCTGCCCACCTGGTTTTTACGCGTCTGCGCCTGTTCGGCGTTTTGTTTTTGCACCATGGCGTCTAAAAGGCGCGCCCGTAAAACTTTCATCGCCTTGTTTTTATTTTTCAACTGGGATTTTTCATCCTGGCAGGTGACGACAAGTCCTGTCGGCAAATGGGTAATGCGCACGGCTGAATCCGTAGTATTAACGCTCTGACCGCCGTGGCCGGTGGAACGATAAACATCGATACGCAGATCATTGGGATCAATATTGAGTTCCACTTCTTCCGCTTCGGGCATGATGGCCACGGTAACAGCCGAAGTGTGGATGCGTCCCTGCGCTTCCGTAACCGGAACACGTTGCACGCGATGCACTCCGCTTTCGTATTTCAGGCGGCTGTAAGCTCCCTTGCCTTCGATTTGGGCGATAATTTCCTTGAATCCGCCGACACCTCCGGCAGGAGAACTGCTGACTACTTCCACCCGCCAGCCCTGTGCTTCTGCGTAGCGCGCGTACATCCGGAACAAATCGCTGACAAAAAGACCGGCTTCGTCGCCGCCGGTGCCGGCCCGAATTTCCAAAAAGACATTTTTACTGTCGTTAGGGTCCTTAGGCAAAAGCAAAACCTTCAACTTTTCTTCCAAATCAATTTGCTCCTGCTGCAACTGCGGCAGTTCTTCTTTGACCATTGCCTTTAATTCTTCGTCATTTTCCACCAAAAATCCCTGATATTCTTCTATGCGGTTTCTGATTTTCTGATATTGACGGATAGCTTCCACTAATTCGGTCAAATCAGCATGCTCTTTGGCGTATTTTTGATAAAGACCCTGCTTGGAAACAACTTGAAGGTCGCTTAGTTGCCCCTCCAGTTCTCTGTAGTGTATTTCAATTTCGCGAAGTTTCTCGAGTAAGATATCCATATTATATTTTAAACGCTGGTTTTGAGTAAATAGATGAAACTAAATTGTATACTCCTTCCCGTCGGAAAGAGCACCTATAAATGATAAGAAACAGAAGCTATAGTTGTCATAAAAACAGAAGATGATGAAATATCACCGTTCTTAATGCTGAAAAATTATTTAGTTGTTTTTTTGCCGGTTTGCGGCTTTCCTTCTTTGCCTTCGTACTTTTTCTTGAATCTTTCCACGCGGCCTGCCGTATCTACTATCTTTTGTTTACCGGTTATAAAGGGATGGCAATTGGAACAAATTTCTATCTTAATATCTTTTTTAGTCGATCTTGTTTCAATGACATTGCCGCAAACGCAGGTGATAGTTGTTTTTTTATATTCCGGATGAATGCCTTCTTTCATGTCTTTTTGTTTTTCTCCTTAGTATTGATCTGTGACTAATAACATTTCAGTATAGTTTCATGATAAAGTAAATGGTTACAATATATGGAATAAAAATTCAAGCGAATATTTGACGACTATGAATTCATTGAATCCAAAAACTCCTGGTTGGTTTCTGTTTTCTTGATTTTGCCGATAATGAATTCCATGGCGTCGACAGGATTCATTTCTTGCAACAGCCTGCGTAAAATCCAGATACGATTAAGATTATTTTTAGGGATCAATAATTCTTCTTTCCTGGTTCCGGAGCGAATCAAGTCAAAGGCAGGGAAGATTCTGCGGTCGGAAATGCGGCGGTCTAAATGCAATTCCATATTGCCCGTTCCCTTAAATTCTTCAAAAATTACTTCATCCATCCGGCTTCCTGTATCAATCAGCGCCGTGGAAATTATTGTTAAACTTCCGCCATTTTCGATATTTCGGGCCGCGCCGAAGAAGCGCTTGGGTTTATGCAAAGCGTTGGAATCGACACCACCGGAAAGAACTTTTCCGGAAGGCGGGACAACTGTGTTATAAGCGCGCGCCAAACGAGTGATGCTGTCCAGCAAAATAACCACGTCTCTTTTATGTTCGACAAGGCGTTTGGCCTTTTCAATGACCATTTCCGCTACCTGCACATGGCGGGAAGCCGGTTCGTCAAATGTGGAAGAAATTACTTCCCCGGCGACGCTGCGCTGCATGTCGGTTACTTCTTCCGGCCGCTCGTCAATTAAAAGCACCATCAAAATTACTTCTTTATGATTGGCCGCGATACTATGGGCAATATCCTGCAAAAGTACCGTTTTACCCGCCCGTGGCGGAGAAACAATTAAAGCACGCTGTCCCTTGCCGATCGGTGCAAACAAATCTAATGTTCGGGTGGAAAAATTTTCGGGATCAAATTCCAGGTTCAATTTTTCCAGAGGATAAAGAGGAGTCAGGTTATCAAAAAGGATTTTGTCGCGGGCTTGTTCGGGGCTTTCAAAATTTACTGTATCAACTTTCAGCAGGGCAAAATATTTTTCTCCTTCCTTAGGGGGACGAACTTCGCCGGAAATGGTGTCGCCTGTTCTTAAATTAAACCTTCTGATTTGCGAGGGGGAGATATAAATATCATCCGGGCTGGGCAGGTAGTTGTAATCCACAGCGCGTAAAAAGCCAAATCCGTCCGGCAAAATTTCCAATACACCCGAGCCGGAAATCACGCCGTTTTGTTCCGCTTGTGTCTGTAAAATGGCAAAAATCAAATCCTGACGACGCATGCCGCTGGCACCGGGAACGTCTAAATCTTTGGCTAAATTGTTGAGTTCGCTGATAGGTAATCTTTTGATATCCTCAATGTTCATAAATATTTCCTTACGTTAAATTATAATTAAGCGATGTTCTTTGATACGATATATTCACTTTTACTGCGTTATTTTTCAAGAAATACACAAGGATAATCACGAATTTTTTAAAGTTACGGATTAAATATCGGCTTGTTTATTTGAATACTTGAAACTCTCCAAAGGGCAGGGCTCGTAAAAGCCCCCAACGAATTGTGTAAAAGATTATATTAATATTGATGGACTGTCAAGATATTTTCTTGTATTAACACATTTCTTTGGGGATATAATATTTTTGAGCAGGCTACTGATTTTTTTCTTGATTCCTGCACGACACTAAACTAAATAATTTTATATAATTATTTTGTCCGGCGGAAAGGTTTTTTGTTTTTATGAAAGAAATAAAAAATGATGAAAAAAAGGCTATTGAACCGATCGATACTCCTGCTGAAATTTCTATGGAAGAGCTAATGCCGGAATTGCGCGCCGCTTGTGAGCGTGCCGGCTGGAAAATTCTCACACCGGTGCAGGCCAAAGCTATTCCCTGTCTTTTGGCCGGTCACGATATGATGGTTCAGTCACGAACCGGCAGCGGTAAAACGGGCGCCTACCTTTTGCCGATAATGCAAAAAATTGATTTACAGCAAAATGCCGCCCAGGCTTTAGTGCTTGTTCCCACCCGTGAGCTGGCCTTGCAAGTATCCAAAGAAGCCGAAATGCTTTTGGAAAATACCGGCATAAGAACAGCCGTAGTCTACGGCGGAGTAGGCTACAACGCGCAGCTGGAAGCTTTTCGCAACGGTGCTCAACTTGTCGTCGGCACGCCGGGTCGAATTTTGGATCACCTGCTGAAAAATACTCTTTCTCTCGATCATCTTAAGGTACTGATATTCGACGAGGCCGACCGAATGTTATCCATGGGATTTTATCCCGATATGGTAAGAATTCGTAAATATATACCTACGCATGAAATAGCCAGCAGCATGTTTTCCGCGACTTTTCCGCCGCAGGTGATTCGTCTAGCCGATCAATTTCTGAGGCAGCCCCAATTATTGAGCTTAAGCGGCAATCAAGTACATATCGCCGAAATAGAGCATGTTTATTATGTCGTTCCGGGTATGCGCAAAGAAAGATCACTGGTGCGTATAATTGAAACAGAAAATCCCGCCTCCGCTATTATCTTTTGCAATACAAAAGACACGGTGCATTACCTTTCCATTGTGCTGAAGCGTTTTGGCTATGATGCCGATGAACTGAGCTCCGATCTGGCTCAAAGCATGAGGGAGAAGGTTATGGCTAGGGTGAAGCGTGGCGCCCTGCGCTTTCTGGTGGCTACGGACGTGGCGGCTCGCGGTATTGATATTCCTGACCTTTCTCATGTAATTCAATACGAGCCGCCGGAAGACCCGGAAGCTTACATCCACCGTGCCGGACGTACGGGTCGCATGGGATCCAGCGGTGTTGCCATTTCGCTCGTGGCGGAGATGGAAAGATTCAAGCTGCAAAGCATTGCCTGTTATTACAATATTAACATGGAGGAGCGCTCGCTTCCGAGCGATGAAGAGATGGAGAAAATTGTTGCCGAACGAATAACGGCTCTTTTGGAGGCATGTCTCCGCGCCCGCGATAATCTGCAAATTGAGAGAATGCAGCGATTCGCGCCCTTGGCGCGAACTTTATCCAGGGCGGAAGACCAGTTGGCATTAATTACCATGTTGCTGGATGATTATTATCAGCAATCATTACACGCGCCGCCGGTTCAACCGGCCGCTGGAACAGATCAAACTTCCAGCTTGCCGCAAAATTCCAAAAGAAGAAGACCTCGTTCGGGAAATAAAGGAGAAAGGAAGAAATAAAATTCATGAAACATAAATATTTATGTTTCATGAAAAATATTATTAATTTAACTTGTTATTGTCTCCTGCTGCCTTTACTTGTTTCCTGTGCTTCAACGCCGAAAGCAATTATACCGTAAAGTGGAAATATACATCAATCGAAACGATCAGGCAGGCGATTGGTATAATGTATAACAAGATAGCGGTCATTCAATTTAAAAACGCCGCTGTGGTAATTAAACAGAAAATAGGGCACATCGGTGCGAGCAATTTTACCAGGCGACATGGACGCCATCATGTAAGGCGAAAGGGCGGCAGTGGAAGCCATGCCGGCAATGAATTAAATCATTGCCAAGCGCCGCCGGGAAGGTCGGCTGCCGTAAGAGAATCGCGGCAATTGCCAATTTTGCCTTGACAAATAAATGTGTCTGTGATTTACGCATGACCCTATAACTTTTAGGGGTTTTACTTATGAAAAAGACTTTGACCAATAAAACAAATACTAAAAGAAAAAGAACCCACGGTTTTCTTGTCCGCATGGCTTCGAAATCCGGCCGGCAGGTTTTAAGCCGCAGAAGAGCCAAAGGAAGAAAACGTTTAGCTGTATAAATTCGTGCTTTTAGCTTCAAGGGATGGTCGGTCAGTATGCATGAAAAAACAATCTTACCGGAAATTGGAAAGGATAACCAATAGCAGTAGGTATAGAGCCGTTTACCAAGAGGGGGTTTGGAGAAGCTCGCAAAATTTTACAACTATAACATGCAGCAATGCCCATGGTATTAAAAGGTTAGGTATAACTGTATCCAAAAAAGCGGGCAATGCCGTAAGAAGAAACAGAATTAAACGCCTGATTCGAGAATTTTTTCGCCTGAACAAGGCCTTGTTTCCTGCCGAGCACGATGTTGTTGTAATGGCTAAAAAAAATATACCCCCCCTCACTTATCAGGAAGTATGCAGAGAATTAATGGAACTCTTCACACGGAAAGCCAAAACATAATCTATGCTCAGAAAAATTTTAATAAAAATTTTTATTTCTATAATTCGTTCATACCAAATTTGCGTTTCACCTTTCTTTTTTGCTCCGTGTTGTCGTTTTTATCCCTCGTGCTCCGAGTATGCCATTTCGGCAATTAAGTTGCATGGGCCGGCGAAAGGTCTATTTGCGGGCGTAAAAAGGATTCTTCGTTGCCATCCTCTACATCCCGGTGGTTACGATCCAGTCAAGTAAAAAATAGTAGGGAGGTTTTCAATGGACAAAAGGACAATACTTGCCGTAGTCCTATCACTGGCCGTACTTTTAATATATCAGATGTTTTTTGCCAAACCACCGGTGCCGGAGAGAGCGGCTACTCCTGTCCAGGAAGCAGGGCAGGTTCAAAAAGAAGCGATAACAAAACCGGTTTCCCCTCCAACAATAACGATTGCTAAAAAGACCATAGTCGAAAAGGAAGTTGCGGCCAAAGACATTCAGGTGGAAACTTCCCATTATGCCGCGATTTTTTCCACTAAAGGAGCTGCCTTAAAATCGTTTAAGCTCAAAGGATATCAAAAAGAATGTAGTGAATGCGCCGATGATATTTATCCTCTCCTGAAGAATTTTTTTACAGGTGCCAAAAAAAAATCCAAGCCGAAAAATAAAGAACTTGTGGAACTTGTCCAGGTGAAGGAAGGAATGCCGTATCCTCTGACGGTGACTTTTCCGGAATCAAGCGTCGAGATTGACGCCGATTCTGCTTTTGCAACCAATACAACCAGACTCGATTTGATCAATACTAAAGAAAAGCAAAGCCTGGTTTTTTCCGGCACTTATAACGGCAAAATCAAAGTAGAAAAGATTTTCACTTTTAATCCCGATAATTACACAATCGGACTGGAAGTTAAAATATATAACCTTACAGATGCGCCGCTAATCCAGATACCGAGGCTCAGCTGGCAACAATACGTCGATCCCCAAAATGAGGAAGACCGCTATGGTCATGAAGGCCCGGTTGCTTCTGTTGCCAAGACCATTGAACGGCAGGAAGTCAAAAAACTGGATAAAGAGATAATGTTGGGTCCCAATGTATTGTGGGCTGGTTTTGAAAGTAAATATTTCATTGCCGCTTTTATTCCGGAGAATCCTTCTTTGACCAGCGTGAGCATGAACCGTGACACCAATGACATGGTTACAGTGGGCATGAAGGGACAAAAAGAAGTAATTCCCGGCAGACAGAACGATATCATTAGTTATTCCCTCTATCTTGGTCCCAAGGATCACGGTTTACTCCAAGCGCAAAATGTGGGTTTGGAAGATTCCATTGATTTCGGCAGTTGGTTGAAATGGCTGGCCATACCATTTCTTTTAATCCTTAATTTTCTTTACGCGTTTGTCCATAACTACGGGATTGCCATTATCATTTTAACCACATTGGTTAAAATAATCTTCTGGCCGTTGGGTAACTTAAGTTACAAATCCATGAAAGAAATGCAAAAAATTCAGCCGAAGATATCTGCGTTAAAAGAAAAATACAAAAATGATCAGGCCAAGATCGGTCAGGAAACCATGGCGCTTTACCGCGCTCATAAAATCAACCCTCTTAGCGGATGCTTGCCGATGTTGATTCAAATTCCCGTATTTTTCGGCCTCTATAAAGCTCTGCTTTATTCAATTGAATTGCGCCAGGCCCCGTTTTTCTGGTGGATTCAGGATTTATCGGCCAAAGACCCTTACTATGTTACTCCCATAATTATGGGTGTAACGCAATTTATTCAACAAAAGATGACGCCCGCTATGGGCGATCCTATGCAGGCAAAGATTATGTTGTTAATGCCCTTAGTTCTCACTTTTTTCTTTTTAAACTTTCCTGCGGGGCTGGTCATTTACTGGCTGTTTAATAATATTTTAAGCATCGGTCAGCAATTTTATATAAATAAAAGGCTGGCTAATTGATATATTGATAAGAGGTTTCGAAATGAACGCGAAAACATTGGAAATAGAGGAAAAATCAATTGATGAAGCCATTGAGAAAGCTTGCCGTGAATTCGGCGTGTCGCGGGAAAAGTTAAATATCGAAATTATCTCCGAAGATACAGGCGGCTTTTTGGGCATACTTTCCAAAAAAGCAAAAATCAAAGCTTCCTTACTTTCCGTAGATGTGGATTTCGCTTTAAGCGATAATATCGGGAATAAAAGCGAGGCAAGAATTAAAATAGAGCCGAAAGCTAAGACAGAAAAGCCTTCTGCCCCCGTAGTTGTCCAATCAAATTCTGCACTGGCATCTCAGGCCAAGGATCTATTGGACGGTATTTTACAAAGGATGTCTTTGCAATGCCGGGTGGCCGTCAGGGAGGAAACGGATACAATTGTACTCAATATTGAGGGTAATGACAGCGGCTTGCTTATCGGCAGACGCGGTCAAAATCTTGATGCCCTTCAGTATATATTAAATAAAGCCCTGAATAAATCCGATAATGAACGTAAGATAATAATGGTGGATTCGGAAGAATACCGGAAAAGAAGAGAAGAATCTCTTCTGAGCCTGGCGGAAAGAATAAGACAAAAAGTAAAAAAGACTCACAAGCCGGTATCAATTAGCCATATGAGCGCGCATGACCGGCGCATTATCCATCTGGCCCTGCAGGAGGATGAATCCTTGACAACGAAAAGCCGCGGCGAAGGCGAATACAGAAAAATAGTAATTCTTCCTTCGAGAAAAAGCAATACCGGGCATAACGGAGAAAAGAAACCAGGGTAGTTTTTCGTTCGATTAGCCGAACATCGTGTAAAGAGGCATTTCCCTACTGTGCTTTGCCAAGATACCATAGCAGCGATGGCCACTCCTTTGGGCACGGCAGGAGTCGGAATAATCAGGGTCAGCGGACCCGAAGCTCATGAAATAGCGCGCCGTATCTTCAAACCCACCGCAAAAAATTGTCCATGGGAAAGTCATTTTCTATATCATGGCGATATAGTTTCAACCGACGGCAAAACAATCCTTGACGAAGTTTTAATTTCTTACATGCGTCAACCGCACTCTTTTACGGGGGAAGACGTTATTGAAATTAATTGCCACGGCAGTCCGCTCATTATGCAAACCATTTTGACACAATTGGTGGAATTGGGCTGCCGTCTGGCGAAGCCCGGCGAATTTTCCGAGCGCGCTTTTCTCAACAACCGTCTCGATTTGTCGCAGGCGGAAGCTCTTGCCGCAATGGTCTGTGCGAAATCCCCGAAAGCTTACGCCATCGGCCTTGCCCAGTTAAAAGGGAACTTAAACCGGGAAATGGATAACCTGGGAAAGCTTCTTATCGAAGCTCTCGCCTCACTGGAAATCGCCATCGATTTTTCGGACGATGTAGGCGCAGACAAGATTCCCGCGCTTCCGCCGCAAATAGACGCGGCAGCCGAGCGTGTAAGGTTGCTTTTGTCATCGTATCAAAAGGCAAAAATGTTTACAGAAGGCCTCAATGTCGTCATTACGGGCAAACCCAATGTAGGCAAATCCAGCTTACTCAACGCGCTCGTGGGCAAAAAAAAGGCTATTGTTACCGATATACCCGGTACGACACGTGATTTAATTACAGATACCATTAATATTTGCGGCGTTCCTTTGAATCTAACGGATACGGCCGGAATTAGAAAACCGCGAAACGCCATCGAAAAAGAGGGGATGGACCTGGTCACGGAAAATCTGGCAGCTGCCGATATTGTGATTATTATTCTGGACGGAAGCAAGCCCTTAACCAATGAAGACAAAAAAATTATTGATAAGAATAAGAAACGCAATATTCTTGTTGCGGTCAATAAAATAGATCTACCGCGTTCTTGGGAAACAAAAAAAATTGAATCACTGATTCTGCAAGGAACAAAGATTATTGAAATATCGGCCAAGTTCGGCAGGGGATTGGAAGAACTGAAAGACACCGTCGTCGCTGTTTCCGGCGAGAACGCAGAGGAAAAAGCCGACGAAGTAATGATAACCAATTTGCGCCACAAGCTGGCGCTGGAAAATATTGAAAAAAAAATTCAGGCGGCGAAAAACAGTATTAATGGAGGCCTATCGCCGGAATTTGCCGCATTCGAATTGCGCGAAGCGCTGGATCATCTGGACGAAATCACCGGTAAAAAAATTAATGACGATGTGCTGGATAAGATATTCGCCGGCTTCTGCATCGGCAAGTAGATTGAATCTCTTAGTAATTTATGTTAACATGGCGCAAAACGCCGGCAGGATTTTTCTAGTTAAGATTATTAAAAAAATAAATTGAGGCAGTCTAATGAAAAATGGTTTGTTTCTATTTTTTTAATAGCGTATAAGGTGAAAACTATCAAAAGTATTCGGCAAAGAAACCGGAACATGAGAAACCCAAATCGTCAATCCCACTCGGTGAATAAAGCAGGGGATAAAATGCACTCTGTACACAAAAAGATGAATTTTATTGTATGTTCCAGTCGGATATTTCTTTGCGTTATTTTTTTAATGCTTTCCGGTTGTGCGACAAAAATCAGAGTCAATATGCTTCAGCCTGCGCCGTATCACGAGGCGTCGCTGACAAAAACCATAGCTGTACTGCCTTTCAGCGGCAGGGAAGGCAAGGAATTCACTGCCGAAATTGAAAGAGTTTTAGCCGCTATCAGCATTGACGATAAACCCTATTTTACTCTTGTTGACCGGACCTCTCTTGATAAAATTATCAACGAAATGCCGCTTTCTCCAAGCGGCATGGTGGACCAGAAAACAGCGGTAAGGATCGGTAAACTTGTCGGCGCTCAGGGTGTTTATACCGGCGTTGTCATCCAAAATAGCTGTGATGATAGCCCCTATTATGAAAATCGTTCAACCTGTGTGCAGTACGAACAAGAAAGAGATAAGAATGGTAATTTATATCGTGGCCCCTGTATTTCGTGGCAGCTAAACAACGCTAAATGTGTAAAAAGAGTCGCTAACTTTGCAGTTTCTCCCAAGTTAGTCGATGTTATTACCGGAAGAATTCTTTATTCCCGCGATCTTTCCGCTTCGGCAAATTCTTCCGGCTGCGATGATACACGGCCGGCGCAAAGTGGAAATGAACTTTTAGAGAGAGTCAAAGAAATGGTGAAGAAAGACTTCCGGCATGATATCGCTCCATATTATGTCATAAAAGAAATCAGTTTAATGGATTCCAAAGAAGGCATCGAATCGGCGGAAGCTAAAGATAAACTTAAACGCGGTTTGGAATACGCGGATAAGGCCAAAATGGATAATGCCTGTGAACTATGGGAAGAAGCGCGCAACATCGCCCCTAATTCTTATGCCTTACTTTATAACCTGGGTGCCTGTGCCGAAAGCCGCGGCGATCTCGATGTCGCATTGGCACTTTATAAACGAGCCGATAAGCGCCTGGGGAAGTCCGATGATGATATATCTTCCGCTCTCAATAGAGTCGAACAAGGCATTAAAAACCGCGGCAAACTCAAAGAGCAATTGGGAAACAATTGAGTATATTTGCTTGTCCCTCTGATTGGAAAGTGCAGGGATTCAATATTGACCCGGTTTGTACAGTTTCCCCTTAAAGTAAAAAACCGCAGGCGTAAGATAGGGTGATGCAATGGATTACGCCGTAATATGTTTGGTGGCTTTACTGGTATCGGCTTTGACTCTGTTTTCCGGCTTCGGCTTGGGAACGCTGCTTATGCCCGCCTATGCGTTGTTTTTCCCGCTGCCTGTTGCCATAGCTGCTACGGCCGTGGTTCATCTCGCCAATAATATTTTTAAAACGGTTTTGGTGGGACGAAATGCGGACTGGCGGGTGGTCCTTAAATTCGCGCTGCCTGCGGCAGCAGCGGCGATGATCGGAGCAACATTGTTGAACCTATTTGCCGGACTCCCGTCTTTGACATCTTATCATCTCAGCGGCCAGAAACATGAAATCTATCTGGTTAAGCTAATTGTCGGAGCGCTTATAGTGGGCTTTGCCTGCCTGGACCTTTTGCCGGGCTTCAGTACTACGGCTTTTGATCGGAAGTACCTGCCCATCGGCGGGTTACTTTCCGGTTTTTTTGGCGGGCTATCCGGTATTCAGGGAGCGCTCAGATCCGCTTTTTTGATCAAAGTGGGATTGGGAAAAGAAGCTTTTATCGGCACCAGTACCGTAACGGCAGTAATTGTGGATATATCCAGATTGCTCATCTATGGGCTTGGTTTTTACATGATGAAAATCTCCCAGGTTGAATCGATGGGCGGCATTATTTTGGCTGCCGTGATCGCGGCATTTGTGGGCTCTTTCGTCGGCACCCGTCTGATGAAGAAGGTAACTCTGCAGTCGGTACAAATCATTGTGGGAGTGATGTTGATCGTTGTCGGGATCGGCATGGCCGCAGGATTGTTTTAGCTATATTGTTATTTTTCGGGGGAACCTCACCATCTATTTTTCTTCCAACCCGTGAACAAAGGCCAGCACGTTTTTGCCCAAAACACTGTGATTATAACCCCCTTCTAATATGCCGAAACAGCCGCCGTTGTTACGGCGGGCGGTTTCCCTCACCAGTTTACCCATGAATGTATAATCTTCGGTTTTTAGCAGGCCTCCCCAATCCGCTTCATGGTTATCAAAGCCTGCGGATACGGCGATCATATCTGCGTCTGTTTGCGTGAGCGCGGCCTCCACATTTTTTAGATAATCATTGCGGTTTGGCCCTGTGGGATTAAGAATAGTCACATATCCCTTGCCGCTCAGGATATTAATATTACCATCACCATCATGCAGATCGAAATCCAGAATAAAAGCCTTCTTGATTTTGCCTTCGTACTTCAATTTTGTAAGCGCAATTGCCATGTTGTTAAAATAGCAAAATCCCCAGGCCCTTCCGGCGGAAGCATGATGTCCGGGCGGGCGAATTACAGCGAAACAGGGTTCGGTTAAACCGATTTCAGCCGCAAGGATTGCACCGCCGGCGGCGAGCGCGGCAATTTCGTATACACCCTCACGTTCGACCGACCTTACGTGATCGGGCGTGTGTACCTGGAGAATATCTTCTTTTGCTGCGGGAACCGGTGTAATAAACGTTACTTTGCCTCGTAGCGCTGTTTCCACGGCTCGAATTCTTCCAGGGGCGGAAGCAGGATCCGATGTATAAACTTCATTGTAATCTTCATGGTAAACAACTTTCATTTAATCCTCCTTCGTTCCAGCGCAGCTACTCAGGCAAAAAACCTATCGAACGTAATGCCTTGAGAGTATTTTTTGCCACCGGCAATTCGCTTAATTCTGCGGGAGAAAGCCAGTGAGCCTCCAGAGCGTCATCCGCGCCTTGGGGCTCGCCGGACAAATATTCAGCCGCGAAATCAACAACTACAAAATGAAATTTAATTTTTCTTTTATCGTCGCGTTCGAGGAAATCGAATACGTATACGCTATCGCCGACTTTAATTCTGATGCCGGTTTCTTCCCAAATTTCGCGGGCAGCACACTCTTGCAGAGTCTCGCCAAGTTTCAGCGTTCCGCCGGGAATCGCCCAAAGTCCTTTGCTCGGTTCTATTCCGCGTTTTACCAACAGGACTTTCCCGTCTTTAAGAGTTATAGCGCCGACTCCCACACGCGGTGTCGCGGGATAAACATTGCTTGATTCCGAATTCATATTAATTTCCCCTTTCCAATTTGAAGGAAAAACGGCTGGTAATCCATGGTTCAGGTTTCCCATTAAATACTTTTTCTATAAACTTCACTCGTTTATTTTTTCCGATAAACAAAATTGTCGAAGAACGTGTGCCATAATTAGGGCTTTTTATGAAAATAGGCGATAAAACCCTCTCCCATTCTTTGCTGACCCCCGTCGCGGGGAGTTTATTGTCCGGGGGGAGATGCCGGTCAGAGAGAATTCTAAATAAGGATTCCTGCAAGGCTGCGCCTTTTTTATCTAAAGCTGCTTGAAACGCTTTTTTAGCCTTTACCACTTTTGGCCATGGAGTATCCAGCAGGTGATTGCTCAATCCGTAAATTCCAGCGCTGAGTTTTTGTTTTCCCCCGCGGTTGGAGGAGACATAGAGGCCGTCATTGTCCCGTAAAATTAAATTATAACCATTATATTTATCGGGCTCTTCAGAAATTTTTTCCAGGTATTTATCTGCGCTTTGATTGCCGCAAAGAAAATCACGCACAAGCTTCCCGCGCGACTGAGCATTAGTTTTGAAGGCAGCCGGGTCGCGGAAATTGGTGATAGCGGCGAATCTTCCTTGCCTGGTAATGCCAAGCCACGTGCCTCCTTCTTTTAAATCCTTGCCGGCCAGAATCTGCGGTGCGTCTTCCCAAAAATCGGCGGGAGATGACGCCCGTTCGTAGAATTCATCGCGATTAGCTGCCAGAATCAAATGATATGAAGGATGAGCATTGTAAGCGAAAACTATCAAACACATCAAATTCCCTCTAATAAGCCCGGATATTTTAAGAAAGCATATCTTTCATAATTTTTTTCAATTTGATAATTATCTTTGTCATTGTTTCTCCGGCCGGAGCATTAATGAGCACATCGGCCATATCATCCTGCTCCGTCGGTTCATTATTGATAATAACGATACCGGCGCCTGACCTTTTGGCGTAAAGCGGCATATAAGCGGCGGGATAGACAACCAATGAAGAGCCGATGACAATCAACAGGTCACAGGCCTGAGCTTCCTGACTAGCCCGCATGAGAGTATGCTGTGGAAGCGCTTCTCCGAATAAAACGACATCGGGTTTTAAAATACCGCCGCAGGCAGCGCATGTTGGAACATCGTCGGGTGAGGGGAAATTCTGTTTGACGATTTCGATGGGATAACGTTTACGGCACTCAAGGCAAACCAGCCACTGCATATTGCCGTGTAGTTCGTAAACAATCTCCTCCCTATTGCCGGCTTTTTGATGCAAATGGTCCACGTTTTGCGTGATGACCGATCTTAACTTACCCATTTTTTCCAGCTCGACTATTGCGTAATGGGCAAGATTGGGCTGGGCATCAGCCATCAAGCCGCCTTCTCTCATGCGCTGCCACATTTTTTTGCGCGTTTCGCCGGAGCTTAAAAATTTATCGATAGTGAAATCGTTGGGATCAACTTTAGTCCAGAGGCCTCCCGGACCGCGGAAATCCGGTATGCCCGATTCCGTGCTGATTCCCGCTCCGGTGAAAACTACTACTCTGCTTGACGCCGCCAGCATTTGAGTCACTTTATTAATATTTGCTTCCATAGCTTAGCCCTGCCCCTTTTTGCTATTAAGGTAAGTTCGTCTTTTTATATTGATTTAAAAATACATCAAGTTTGCTTAAAGTCAAAAGGAAAAAAGAAGAGAGCACAGCAAAACCCGTAACGTTGCTGTAATTAATGAAAAGCAAAAGCAATTTGGCTAAAACCTATTCATGTCCAGCAAATCATTCGGGGAACAAAAAAGGCAGAAGGAGCCGAGAGAAATCTTATGATAATGCAACTGCATCTTGCATTAAAATAGTTTTTTTGCCGTTTCAGCGAGAACTTCTTTAAATTCTGTTTCACTGCCGGATTTAATTATTTGGCTAATATCCGCAAGCGCTTTTTTGTAAATATCCAGCATCCTGCCCGTGTCGGGATTTCTCATGATCATATCGGCATATAGCCCGGGACTTTCCATGAAAACTTTTTTTATAATGTCCAGCTTTGCTTGAAAAATAGGCGTGGAAAATTTATTCATTTCCGTTAAGGGAATTCCTGTCGCGTCCAGAGCCATTCCTAAAGATATCGTATGGAGATGATTAAGCGCCTGGATAATCGCCATCATTTGATCGTGCTTTTCGGGGGTCGATTCCAAAATAACCAATCTATTTTTTTTAAAGATGCCTTTGAGCCAGGAAAGCCACTTAGCGCCACGGGCCGGACAGAGAATAACATTTTGCCCGGAGATTTCTTCGAGTGCAGGTCCGAAAAGCGGGTGGCAGCCGACTACTTCCGCCGGTGAGCTGGCGAGCATCAATTCCACAGGTTCTTTTTTCAGCGAAGTTAGATCCATGAGTAATTTATTTTTAGTAAGAAGCGGACCGACAAGTTTAATGACTTCGGCAGTGGCGGAAATCGGCACTGCAACCACAACAACATCGCACATTTTGGCGATCTCTCTCGCATCAAGCGCAGTTTTTCTTCCGCTCACATGGACTGTGCATCCTTCCTGGGCAAGGAGATCCGCAAACCAATGCCCCATGCCCCGCGTGCCGCCTATAATACCCACAGTAATATTGTTCATTTGCTGATTGCCTTTTGCCGGAGTAAATGATCCGCCAGAACAATGCACACCATCGCTTCGCAAACCGGCACTATCCGCGGCAATACGCAAGCATCGTGCCTTCCCTGAATTTTAATTATTTGCTCTTTTCCCTTGGAGTCTATAGTTTGCTGTGGTTTGGCGATAGAAGGAACAGGCTTGCAATAAGCGCGCAGAACAATTTCCGCGCCGGTAGTAATACCTGCCAGTATTCCTCCGGCGTGATTTGTTTTGAATCCTTTCTTATCCATTTGATCATTAGCCTGGGATCCTGGGAGAGAGGCCAGAGCAATGCCGTCGCCGACTTCTACCGCTTTCACCGAGCCGATGCTCATTAAAGCTTTGGCTAAATCCGCGTCCATTTTATCAAACACGGGTTCCCCCAGACCGGGAGGCGTGCCCCGCACAATAATTTCCACAACGCCGCCCAGCGAATCACCTTCTTTGCGTGCTGCCGCTATCTTTTTTTTCATAGCTTCCGCAGCCAGCGAATCGGGGCAAAAAAGATCATTATCACGCACTCTGCGGAGCAAAGCTTTGCCGGACGACATTGTAGCGCGGCCAATTTCGATTGTACCGATCGCCTGTGTGTAAGCTATTACTTCCATGCCCGCCCCAGCAATAACTTTTTCGGCAATTGCGCCTGCGGCAACGCGCGCAGTGGTTTCTCTGCCGGAGGCTCGCCCTCCGCCTCGCCAATCCCGAATGCCGTATTTTTGCAGATAAGGAAAATCTCCTTGTCCGGGGCGAAATATATCTTTTAATTCGTCGTAAGAAGAAGCTTCAGCATCAGAATTTAGTATCATTAGCGATATAGGCGTACCTGTGGTTTTACCTTCAAAAACACCGGAGAGAATTTCGACCTTGTCGCTTTCCCTCCTGGCTGTTGATGAAACCGATATCGACGGTCTTCTCCTATCCAGGGCTTGCTGAATGTCGGCTTTGTCCAGGGTAAGACCGGCGGGACAGCCGTCCACAACCGCTCCTAAGGCTTTCCCGTGCGATTCCCCCCATGTTGTAACGCGAAAAATGCCACCTATTGCATTACCGGCCATAATTACTCCTGTTATATCTTCTCTGAATTACGTTGATGAATACAAAAGATTTATTTTTTACTGTTAATAATTTTAATTAAATTAGCAGATTCCACTAAATATTGATAGATTTCTTCTGTGACCTCACGGGGACTTTTATTTATCGTTTCCACAGTATGATCAGCGGCATTCTTATATAAAGGGAACCTCTGCTTCATCAAATATGTCGTTTCCTGAACTATATTCCAATCTGTAAACTGCGGCCTCAATGCCGCGTCCGGTGTATTATTGTTAAGTCGGCTGATTATATCATGTAAGGGTGTGTTAAGCCAAATGATTACACCTGCCTGCGAGAGCAAATCAACATTTTCTTTATCCAAGACTACACCGCCGCCTGTGGCGATCACGCCTGCTCCTTCCTGTGTTAGTGACAGGATCGCCTCCTTTTCTTTAGCACGGAAAAAATCCCAGCCGTGAAGCGCCACAATTTCTTTGATGGGCATTTCCATGTTTTTTTCCACCAGCATATCGGTATCCGCGAAAGGAATTTTCAGTTTAGCGGAGAGCAGTATTCCTACCGTTGATTTGCCTGTCGCGCGGTAGCCAATAAGAATAACCTTCATATTATCTTCTTTAATTCCTGCCAAAATTGAGGGAATGATTTGTCTACACATTTTTTGTCGCCGATTTCTATACCGTTAACAACTAGGCCGGCAACGGCAAAGCTCATGGCCATGCGATGATCATTGTAAGTTTCAATTTTAGCCGGCAGAGGAACTCCACCTTGAATGACAAGGCCGTCCGGTGTTTCCCGGGCTTCAATACCGATGCGGTTTAGTTCAGAAACCAGCGCTGCCAGCCGGTTACTCTCTTTTATCCTTAAATGAGGTACATTACTGATAACCGTTTGTCCTCGGCGAAAAGCCGAAAGCAGAGCCAAAGTAGGTACCATATCCGGCATATCGTTCAAGTCGAAGGTGAAATTACCGCAAGCCAGATCAGCGCCTGCGACTTCTACCCAGTCATCACTTGATCTCACTTTACAGCCCAGTTCTTCCAGAATATTGAGCAATCTTATATCTCCCTGTTTACTTTTCCTGCTGATTCCGCTGACTCTAATCGGTTTTTTTAAAAGCGCTGCTGCCAGAAAAAAATAGGAAGCACTGGAAGCATCTCCTTCCACATAATATTCACAGCCCCGATAAATCTTGCCGGCATCAACGTAGTATTCATGTTTCGACGTTTTGTTGATTTTAGCACCAAAATCATTCATCACGGAAATTGTCAAATCAATATAAGGCGCGGAAACAATATCCCCTTGCAAATTCAAATCCAGGCCTTTTTTCGTATAAGGCGCGCAAAGAAGCAAGGCTGAAACATACTGGGAGCTTTCTATATTTTGCAATATGATTTTTCCTCCAGGAAGGCCGTTGGCGTTGATCTCAACAGGCGGGCAGTTATTTTGGCAGGAAATATCAACGCCCATTTTTTGCAATGCGCAGGCGAGCGCCCCCACCGGTCTTTCGCAGAGTCGCTTCTCGCCGGTTAAAACATATTTGCCCTGGCCCAGGCAGGCTAGCGCCGTGAGAAAACGCAGAGCTGTGCCGTTATTTCCCAAAAAGATTTCTTTGCCGCTGTTGACAATTTTACCCGCTGTTCCGGAAACGAAAAAGCCGCCGAAAGCGGATAAAATATTCGCGCCAAGAACCCGTAAACCGTCTATCAAATGCAACGTGTCTTCGGAAACAAGCGCATTACCGATAAAAGAATTACCCCTCGCCAGAGCGGCAGCCACGAGTGCCCTCTGGGTCAGGCTCTTGGAACCGGGAACACGGACAACTGCGGATAATTCCTTAAAATGCGGGTCATCATTATTCAATTTCGGTCAACCTTTCCCATACCACTTTCTTCATCAGCACCAGGGGCGGTTCTTTTCCCGTCCAGAGCCGGAGCTGCTCAGCTCCTTGATGCACAAACATATCCAATCCGGAAAAAATATGGCAACCCTGTTTTTCGGCATCTGCCAGTAATTTTGTCGTGAGCGGGTTGTAGATAACATCCATAACATATTTATATCCGGCGAGCACGGAAGACTCGACAGGCGATTTATTCTCTTGCGGATACATGCCCACGGGCGTTGTGTTAATGAGGCAGTCGGCGGTGATCTTGCCTATTGCGGAAAGCGGATGAAACGGGCAGTCGAATTTCCCGGAAAGAATCTTTCCTTTTTCCGGCGTTCTGTTTGTGATAATCGGGAATCCGCCTTCCGTGAGAATTCCATAGACCGCTGCCCGCGCCGTTCCGCCCGCGCCGATGATGACGAAAGTTTTATCCCTTATCGTCATTGCTTCTTGGAGTGTGAGAATCAGGCCAAGCCAATCGGTATTGCATCCTTTCAGGCGGCCGTTTTCGTTGATGATCGTATTTACGGCGCCTATTTTCAGCGAGTGTTCATCAAAATCATCCAGATATTCCATAACTTCGACCTTAAAGGGTATGGTTATACTGGCGCCCCGGATATTCATGTCCCTCATGCCTTGCAACGCACGATCCAAATTTCGCACACAAAACGCGCTGTAGTTTCCCTCTGCCTTCATTTCGCGCAAAGCCGCGTTGTGCATCAGGGGAGAAAGGCTCTGTGCAACCGGATTGCCCAATAGAATATAATTTTGCGGCTTATCCACGGAAAGAACCTTTGCCGGTTGCCAATCATTTGCGTCTTTGAGCAATTTAAGTATTTGTTTCATGTCCCCAACTGTGAACTGCCCCGGCGCGGATTGACTTTTCTGATCCAGCGCGGCAAAGCTCAAATAATTGCCCATGATAGGCGCTACGGCACGGCTGAGGCGGCCATGAGCTCCCATGCACAGGGCAATGATTTCCTGAGAACGTTTCCGCGCATAAGGGATCAAACCGAGAACCCTCAAATTATCTTCAGGTGTTTTGGCCAAGGTAACGATTTTTACGATTGCCGGTTTAGTCTTTGCGCACTTATTAAATACTTCTTTTAGCTTTGTAAGCTGGGGGGTCTCCTTAACATTGTGATAGGAAACAATGATTTTGCTGCGGCCTCCTTGTTTTGTGCAAAAAGTTGTAAGCTCTCTGATCGCTGCGTTTCCTTCCGCGAACTCGATATCGATAAAATCCGCGCCCAGCTTGATTGCTTCTTTAAGCAAAGCTATCTTTTGGTTTTTTGTATTTTTGATAACCACTGCTTTTTCGGCAAGGGCGGCCTCCTCCTTTTTTCTGCAGGTAACGATTATTTTAACCGAAGCCGAACTGCTGCGGGCGGCGGAAATCAATTCCGGTAAAACTCCGCCTTCGATTAAATCCATTCTCAGCTCGATGAAATCAGCGACAAGACAACTCTTTTCGATGTCCTTGAGCGCTTCTTTGTTCGTGCCGGCCGTAATGGGGATACAAATCATATTCTGCCTTCCGCTTTCGGGTAGGAACCCAGTATCTTCAGAAAAGTTGTTTTTTCTTTCAGCTCCTGTAAACAGCTCTTTATCTGCTTGTCTTTTACGTGGCCAAGCATATCTACAAAAAAAAGGTATTCCCACAATTTCTCTTTTACCGGATGCGATTCTATTTTGGTCAAATTAATCCGGCGGTGGGCGAAGGAAGACAAAGCGCGGTGAAGCGAACCGGGCGAATGAGGTGTCGCGAAAATCAATGAAGTTTTGTCATCACCCGTTGTGTCGCTTTCTCCTCTGCCTATAACCAAAAAGCGCGTCATATTGGAGGAGTTATCTTCGATGCCTTCGGCCAGCAAATTCAAGCCGTAGATCTGAGCGGCAAGGGAACTGCCAATCGCCGCTTCGTTCTTTTTCCCCCGCACCATCTGTGCCGCCGCGGCTGTGCTTTCCGCTTCGCCCAATATGCAGTTAGGCAGATTTGTTCTGAGCCAGACCTGGCACTGGGGTAAGGCGTGCGGATGCGAGTAAATTTTCTTAATATCCGTTATACTTTTAGCCGAAGAAATAAGGCACTGGCTGATTCGCAAAAAAATCTCGGCCCTGATATTGAGCGCAGTCGTAATCAACCGGTCAAGAGTAATGTTTACCGATCCTTCCAGGGAATTTTCTACGGGAACAACTCCCCAATCTATGGAACCTTTTTCCACTTCATCAAATACACGATCAATCCTCGGCTGAGGAAAATAACGGCTGGAATTACCAAAGTGCAAACGTGCCGCTAAATGCGTAAAAGATGCTTCCGCACCAAAAAAAGCAATGGCCGTCGGTTTTTGCAAACTGCGCGAAGCGGAAATAATTTCGCGGAAAATGGCCGTTACGGCATCCCGCGGCAGAGGGCCGGAATTAAGCTCCTGCAGATAGTCGTGAACTCTTGCTTCCTGAGCAGGATCATATACATCGAGGCCGCCTTCGTCTTTAACGCTACCTATCTGGACGGATATTTGCGCCCGTTCATTTAACAAACGAATAATCTCCCGGTCTTTTTCTTTTATGTTTTTTCGTAAATTTTCCAAGCGCCCCAGCTTCATTTTTTCATCTCCTCAATTACTTCGCTGATCAAACTTGCCTCTATAGCTCCGTTGACAAACGGCATTCCTATTTTCTTTAACAAAACAAAATGAACGATATCTCCCTTTTTTTTCTTATCCATACGCAACTGAGAAATTATATTTTCTGGAGAAACGGATTTAGAAATGTTTACGGGCAGGCCCACACCGTTTATAAGTCCTTCGATGCGCTTGGTTTCCCCGTTTTCCAGATAGCCCATTTTTTCGGAAATGCGCGCTGCCGCGATCATCCCCAGAGCAATTCCCTCGCCATGCGTTACTTTATATTTGGAAAGGGCTTCCAACGCATGCCCCAGTGTATGGCCGAAATTAAGAATGCGCCGCAGGCCTTGCTCTTTTTCGTCTATCTCGACAATTGATTTTTTGATGCGGCAACAATTTTCCACAAGCTTTAACAAAAGCGTCGCGTCTTTTTGTTTTACCGCTTCCATATTGTCCTCCAGGGCATGAAACATTTTTTCATCTTCGATGGCACCGTATTTGATAATTTCCGCAAGCCCGTTGTTGAATTCTTTTTCCGGCAGTGTATCCAAAAAATTTAAATCCGTAAATACAGCGCAGGGCTGGTAAAACGTCCCCAGTAGATTTTTACCATAAGGCAGATCGATAGCGGTTTTTCCGCCGATACTGCTGTCCACCTGCGCTACGAGAGTTGTCGGAATCTGAATATAAGGAATGGAACGCATAAAAATGGAAGCGACGAAACCGACCATGTCGCCCACAACTCCGCCGCCTAGAGCAATTAAAAGAGTTTCCCTGTCGGCTCCCCGTTTCAACAACGCCTCCACAATATCCAAAATAGTATTAATGTTTTTGGAAGCCTCGCCCGCGGGAAAGTCGATCGAATCCGCATTCAGTCCTACGTCTTTTAAGCTGGCGAAAAGCTTTCGTCCGTGGATTTTACCGACACAATCATCCGTTATCAGCACATAAAGTCCCGCTTTGTGGTTCTTAGCAATAAGCAGAGCCATCCTATCGGCAATGCCGTTACCTATGCGTATTTCATAGGAGGACAAAGACTTTTTATCGAGATTGACTTTCATTGATCGCATATACTTGCTCCGTTTTTAGTGTCTCATTGCCGCGTTAATTGCCCTTAATTCATCCATCAATTGGTAGAACTTTTCCGGTTTCAGAGACTGCGCTCCGTCGGATACCGCCTTTTCCGGTTCCGGATGAACTTCCACAATAAGGCCATCGGCGCCGACGGCAACCGCGGCGCGGGAAAGGGGAATTACATATTTCCAATGACCGGCGGCATGGCTGGGATCAACGATAACCGGCAGATGCGTTAACCCTTTCAGTACCGGGACGGCGCTTATATCCAAAGTGTTTCTTGTAGCCGTTTCAAATGTCCTGATTCCGCGTTCGCATAGAATAACCTGAGAGTTGCCTGCGGAAAGAATATATTCTGCCGACATGAGCAGCTCTTCAATAGTGGTCATCATGCCTCTTTTTAGAAGCACCGGTTTTTTCGAACGGCCAACTTCCTTAAGCAAAGCAAAATTCTGGATATTGCGTGCTCCTATCTGGAGCATATCGGCATAAGATTCGACAAGATCGACATCGGCAGGATTAACCACTTCCGTAACTGTCGGTATGCTTGCCCGCAGGCGAACCTGATCTAAAATTTTCAAGCCCTCTTCTTCCATTCCCTGAAAGCTGTAAGGCGAAGTGCGCGGTTTGTAGGCACCGCCCCTAAGAATTTGCGCGCCTCCCTTTTTGGCGATATAGGCGGACTCCAGTAATTGCTCTTCGCTTTCAATCGAGCAAGGTCCGGCCATCACTACGAAATCCGGTCCGCCGATTTGAATTTTGCCTACGGAAACCACGGTATTGCCTTCGTGCGATTCACGGCTGGCCAGCTTGTATGGTTTTAAAATAGGCATAGTTTTTTCCACCCCCGGTAAAGATTCCGCGTATTTTAGGATTGCCTTGTCGCGGTTATCGCCTACAGCTCCGATGATTGTCCGTTCGACCCCGTGCGATGGATGGGCTTTATATCCGACCGATTCAATCCAGCGAATTACATCATCTATTTGCTTTTCTGTAGCCTGACTTTTCATTACCACAATCATGATTTCTTTCCTCCTTTTAACCACGGGTATCTTACGATACCCTCCGCTTGCGGCGGGATAATTCTACTTGCCGATTTCAATTCACTGCATTTTTGAAATCGGAGTATCATTAAACTAAAAAAGGCCATGGCGTTTTTGCCGCCATAGCCTTTAAAAACAGAAAAGCCATGGGCGGCTCTTTTTTGATCCACCCATGGCTGTTTTCGGTTTATATTACCTTAACAAGTCCTCCTCAGCGACGGGCAGACCAATGCAAAATAGGTATAAAACCAGTAACCATAAATATTGCTGTTTGCATTTAGTTTTCTGTCCATCAAAATAAACCTGTCCTTCACTTAGGATTCATATAAACAAACTAAAAATGTTTGTCAAGGAAAAATTTTAAAAAAGTTAATCTAATCTTTATTTTAAGAGCCAGAAAAAAGTTTAAGTTAAATTAATTTACATAAAACGCGTTAATTAAAAAAGTGATTTCCCATCCTGGCTAAAATCATATACCCAGACAAAGTCGTATGATTTTATAATTACAATTCCCGTACCTACGATATTTGGTTGCTCTCTTTCTACGATACCATGGACTAATTCGCTTTTTATGGAGAGCCCGAAAGCGCGATTATTGATTTCACCGGGATCGCGGTAAAAAGTAAACATGGTATTGGGACCGGTGGTGCTTATGCCGGAAACGGCCAGCGGAATCATCCAGGCAGTGATGATAACTCTTGATTGTGAAGTGTCTTTTTGACTTTGAATCAAGCGGGACTGAAAAGGTTTTAATTCATCGTAATTTTTTAATTCCTGAAAGCCTTCAGAATGTTTAACGGCCGGGTCCTGGCCGGATTTATAAACAATACTATAGCTTACAGGCAGATTTTTCTGAACAAATGATTTTAAGACATCATCGGGGGAAAACAAATTGAAGCTAAACTCTGTCCCTTTTTTTAAGGCAACGCGATTGTTGCCTACGCTCTTTAATGCAATTTCCCGGATAATGGCTTTGAGCTTAAGTTTTGCCTCCGGTGTGAAGTTATTAGGCGCAGTATCTTGAAGGAAGTTGGCATAACTTTCAAATGTATTGGCATTGCTAGCTTTTTCCCATTCTTTTGCCGGATCAATAGGCGCGGTAGCACACCCGGCAATTAACAAACAGAGAATAAACACATATAATGATTTTGTTCTGATTATTAACATAACGGCCTCCTTATTTTAGGCAGGTTAGAGAAAATACTTTATCGCGCAACACAATGAATGATTTTATCTCTTTTGGGGAATTATCTCCAGCCAATAATCATCCGGGTCGTTGATGAAGTAAATACCCATGGCCTTGTTTTCAAAACAAATACAGCCCATTTTTTCATGCAGGGCATGGGCGGCCGTGAAATCGTCCACCTTGAAGGCCAGATGAAATTCATTGTCGCCGAGATTGTAAGGCTCTTCTCTGTCTTTGAGCCAGGTCAGCTCCAACTGGTGGGGCATCTGGCCGTCGGAAAGAAAAACAAGGATGAAACTCTTATCCGGCGCTTCATGCCTGCGTACTTCGGACAGTTGCAATGCTTGCTTGTAAAAGGCCAGGCTCTTTTCCAAATTCAATACATTGAAGTTATTGTGGGCGAAAGAGAATTGCATAATTTGATACCCTCTTGAAAATTTTTATTTTATTCTTCTGACTTCCACTGTTTCCGATACATCTTGAACTTCTAAATAGTATTTCCCTTCTTTTTGAGTAATTTGCGCTTCCGGATTAAACGCATAATGATGCAAAAATTTAGCATCATTTTGTCGCCATTTCTGACCGTCAGTGAACTCAAAGGTAGTGTAGCTTTTAAACCCCATGAATTTTCCTTTAATCGTTCCTTTGGTTATAACATTCACTATATCCATAGATCATCTCCACGCGCTTACCAAGTTAACTACACCATAATACTATTTATACCGCTATTGATGGCGAATGTCATGCTCAATTTTTGGCGACAAATAGGGCACTGTTCCTATCTATATAAAAAGATTTTTGTCAAGGGCTAGTGAAAAAAATAACTGTATTTTAATTAATCCTATAAGAGTTTTCGGTCTATTGCATAATTTAAAAAAGTCCAGTCAATAATAGGAAATAAATTTTGCATGGTATTGATTAGTACATCGACAATTTCTTGTGCTTTATGAAGCTGCTCTTTGTCGGGTGTATTTCGCAACATAATAGACATTATAAGTTCACCAACAAATTTATAATGCGTTTTTGCTGGTCCACGCTGTGAAATATGTAAAAACCCCCAACGTTTATGACTCATGTTTAGAAGTGCTTCTCCAACAATATTTTCTTCTATATGCACTCCAATCTCACGTCTAATAGTTTTTATTTTTTCACGCTCGGAATTGAACTGTTTTTTCAATTGTGTAAATTCTTCTTGTAACTTTGGTGATTGAGCATCTAAAAAAGACTTAAAATTAACATCTTTTGCGAGGCTTTCAATGGAACGACGAATTTCTTGTAAAGTACCAAACATATGTCTGAAATAATATGTTTCCCTCCATGCCGAGCCATAATCATCTTTAATTGGTACATTACGAGATTCTATTGCACATTGAAGTTGAAACATTAAATCTTCCCTTAAAATGCATAACCGTGCTATCTTTTTTGATAAGTCGTCGTTAGATGGAAACCATTTAGCTAATTTAACCTTGATAATCCTTGTCTTCATTCTCTATTGACTCTTATTAAGGGACAATGAAAACGCATCTATTTTTTTTAAGCAAAGCTACTGATTAAACATACTCGCAATATGTGGTGAGTTCAAGTGCTTTTAAAAATGCTGATACCCCTAACGGGGCACAAGAGGCTGAAAGCATTAGACCAGCCAATATCCGATGGATTGAAAAGAATTGCGCCTCGGTACGCAAGAACTTTTTGCCTTTTTAGTTATCATAGACTATAAGCAGCTTGGCTTAATAATTGGAAAGGGGCATGTTCAATGAAGAAGGTTATCTATCATGGCATTCACGATATCACGGTCGAGGAGGTTCCCGAAATCCAACCGGGGAAAGGCGAGGTTAAGATTAAAATCAAATACTGTGGTATTTGCGGTTCGGATTTGCACGAATATCTCCACGGGCCCTTTCCCGAAAGCCCTTTCGGCCATGAAGCCTGCGGCGAGATAGTTGCTATAGGAGAAGGCGTTAAAGGCTATACTGTGGGTGAGCGCGTCTGCTCCGTCATTTCCGGCTCCTATGCCGAATACATTAACTGCCCGCAGGAGCGTTTGCTGAAAATTCCCGCGAATATGGATTGGAAGCGCGCGGCGGTCGTCGAACCTCTCTCGGGAGCGGCTTATGCACTGAATCGCGCCGGAATCAAAGGAGATGAAAAAGTTCTTATCGTCGGTTGCGGCACTGTGGGTCTCATGCTCCTTTTAGGGTTAAAGGCCATGGGTGTGAAAACCGTATATATGACCGACCTTCTGGAATACAGGCGCAAAAAAGCGCAAGAGCTGGGTGCGGCCCTGGTATGGAATCCGCTGGAAATAAAAACCGCGTCAAAGGTCAAAGAGTTGACTTCCGGCAAAGGCGTTGACGTGGCCATCGAAGCCGTCGGCATTGAAGCAACACTAAAAGATTGTCTCTCTTCGGTAAAATATATGGGGAAGGTAATTGTTCAGGGCATTTTCACCCAGCGGGCATCCGTGCATATGCTCGGTTTCGTGACTCGTGAAACAACCATGATCGGCACCAACTCTATCCATCCTGAATTGGCTCTGTCCTGGATTAAAAGCGGAAGCATCCGTCCGGAGAGTGTGATCACCAAAATTATCCCCCTGGACAAAATCAAAGAAGAAGGCTTCGAAGTGTTAGCCGGAAACAACAAAGAGGATATTAAAATTCTGGTTGAACCTTTTCCATCATAGAAAGCTTACCGGATAAAAATGTATTTTCTTTCAAAAAAGCAGACTAATCTATTGCACCGCTTTTCTTAAGAAGATTTACAATAGATTCAGCCAGACGGCGGTATCCCGCGGCATTGGGATGGATATAATCCGACTTGAGAGAGCTATCGGCCAACACCGTGGATAATGTTTCCTCTTCGATGGGAATGGATAGCTCCTTGGCAATTTCGCGGTACATTGACGGAGGTGAAAGAGATAGCCCCGGGGCCGGCACCGCAATGAGAACAACAGCTACTCCTCTTTTCTGCGCTAGCCGAATCATTTCCCGGATGTTGTTGGCAATTTGCTCATGGTTCAAGCGCCTAAGCTGGTCGTTGCCGCCGTGGCATGAGCAAGGTGTGGCAACTTGGCTGGGGACGAACAGGCCGCTAGAGCGAAGCCGACAATAATTGTCAGCAACAGGTAAGTCAGCGTATTAAATATTCTTGAGATCATGATTTTTCTCCGGTATCGAAATTACTTAATTGTTATTAATTAATCAAATAACGGTTCTTGTTTTTTGCCAAGAAAAGGGCGCCTCTTCTTGAAAAGCTAGTTTTTATATTTTACCCTTTTATGCTACATTCTCAGCAGCAATAATCAGAAAGGAACCACGGGTATGATACCCTCCGCTTCGCGGGATTGTTCAACTTACCAATTTCGCTACGCTTCGCCGTGCTTCGCTTTCGGAATTGGAGGTTCACAATAAACAAAATGATGAAACCGGCAAAGGATTCTCTGGATATCGGGGTGATTGTCAGCGATATCAAGGCCAGCCTCAACTTTTATCAAAATATTTTGGGGCTCACGTTTGTGGGCACAGTTCCTTTATGGTTTGGCACAATGCACCGGCTCAGATTCGGTACAAGTGACTTCAAATTGGTTGAGCCGAAGACGGTTCCTCCCCGCGGAGCCGTTGGTTTAGAAAAGCAAATCGGGTTTCGTTATGTGACTTTTGTAATAGAGAATCTCTCTGAACTTTGCAAGGATCTCCAAAAAAGCGGCATAGAATTTACCTTGCCGGAAAAAGAAATCCGGCCCGGCGTGCGCATTGCAATGGTCAAAGATCCGGATGGCAACGTTGTAGAATTTGTGGAACGAAACTAATACCATTTCGCTTTCTTTGGCTAACTTTGTTGGCTGTGTCGTCGGCTTCCTCAACGTATTAGTAATACGCCTGCGGATTCTCCTACTTGCCGCCGCCAAAGCTTTGGATGAACAGGTTTCGGAGAAAGATTTTATGCTGGGACGGATTTATCCTTCCTTGTCGCGCATTCGCGAAGTGTCGGTCAATATTGCGCTGGCCGTCGCCAAGGTTGCCTTTGCGAGCGGACTCACCGTGCTGCCAAAACCTCCCGATCTGCCCGGCCTGATCAAATCGAAGATGTACGACCCTACCTATCAGGAGTATGTCTGATATCAATTCACTTGTAAGGTGGTAACTTACAAGTGGGAATTACCGGCAAGGTAAAGCACTTAAAAAACCAATTCATTTTCTTAGCAATTCTACATGACAAAAAGATTTTGGATTCATCCGGCATGCAGTTGGCGGTGCTGCCAACAAGGATAGCGTTTTGATTTAGAATTGGCATAGACAGTTATCAAGTGAAGGAAAGCGAGGATTGCCATAAGAAACGATCAAGTCGAACGCAGCCTAATTCTTCTCAAAAAACAGCCTCATCTTGAGGATGTATATGCAGGCAGCGTAAAATAAAAGGTTGCTCCCTTTCCCACTTCCCCCTCCGCCCAGACCCTTCCACCATGCCTGTCGATGATCCGCTGAACAATTGCCAGCCCCACGCCCGTTCCCTCATATTCCTCATTGCTGTGAAGCCGCTGGAAGACACCAAAGAGCTTGTCATAATAAGCCATATCAAAGCCCGCGCCGTTATCCTTCAAACAGTAAACAACGCTGCCGGCATCCTTGTAACTGCGCATTTCGATAATGCCCTGTTTTCGATTCTTGGTGAATTTAACGGCATTGTCGAAAAGATTGAACAGTACTTGTTTGACGAGAGTCCGGTCTCCGTATCCGGGCAGTATCTTCGCGATCTTGAGCTTCAGCGCTCGTTCCTTATTTGCTGCGCTTAGCTCTTTCCATACTTCGGCAGCAAGTTTGTCCATATCAATTGTCGTGACGCTCATAGCTGTTTTTTGTAGCTTGGAAAAAGAAAGAAGATCATCAATCAGAACTCCCATGATCTTGATATTGTCTCTAATCAAGTCGAATTGATTCCTGGTGTCTTTATCAAATTTATGTCCCCACTGCCTGAGGATGATTCGGGAAAAACCATCAATGGCCCTGAGCGGCGCCCGGAGGTCATGGGAGACGGAGTAGCTGAAACTTTCCAACTCTTTGTTGGCTGCCTCCAAATGATAAGATTTCTGTCGCAGTTCTTCCTCCATCTGCTTTCTTTGGGTGATATTGCGCGCAACGTGGATAGATCCGATGACTTGACCATTCTCATCACAGAGCGGTGTCGTGCTCACCAGAAAGTCGCCACCGAGAACCGCTTCGTGCACCTCGGCAACGTGCTCATAGCCGTCCCGACAAGTCAGGGCATGCGGACAAAACTCTGGCGGCTGGGAGAGGCCATGGACAACCTCGTAGCATCTGATGCCGATGCATTGGCTGAGCGCCAGCCCCAGGCGGTCTGCCATCGCCTTATTTATCCGGAGAATCCTATGCTCTTTGTCCAAGATAGCGATCAGATCCGGGATTGTGTCGAATGTCCGTTCCCATTCCTCCTTAACCCGGAGGATAGCCTCTTCAGCCCGTTTACGTCCGGTGATGTCGTGTGCGATGACTGCGACCCTGGGGGATTTTTTATTTGTGTAAGAGAATGCCCCCACGTTAACGACTGTATATATCCACTCGCTGTCCTTTCTTCTGATGCGATATTCAGCGGTTTCTTCTGTTTTTTCTCCTGAAAGATTCTTTTTTACCATTTCTTTGAAAAGCGATTTGCTTTTCTGGTCGAGGAGGTCGGTAGGTTTAATTGAAAGCAGTTCCTCCCTTGAATACCCGAGGATCTCGCACATGACATCGTTTACGCTGAAGAATTTTGTTCCCTTAATATCCATTTCATAGATAGCCGCCGGAGCATATTTCACAAGATTCCTATATTTTTCCTCGCTTTCCCTCAACGCTTCCTCGGCTTCCTCACGAGCTTGACGCCATCGGATCGCCATGATGCCGTAAGAGAAATCATCAGCTAATTCGGCAAGCAGCTTTACCTCGTCTTCCGCAAAGTGATCAGGTTCTTCTGAGTAGATGGTCAATGCACCGAATGCCTTGCCGTAGGCAATCAACGGTAAGGCAATGGAAGATGCATATCCTCGTTTCATTGCTTCTTCTCGCCATGGTTGGAAATGAGGGTCAGCAAGCATATTCTTGCATGCAGTTGGTTTTCCCGTACGGATAGCCGTACCCGTCGGCCCGCGGCCTCGTTCAGTATCCGCCCAGGTTACTTTCAATGCTTCGATGTAGCCTTCTTCAAAACCACTATAGGCGACAGGGCGGACCGTTTTATCCTTATTATTCTGGGCAAAGCCCACCCATACCATCCTATAGCCGCAGTCCTCGACAATAATTTTGCATACCTCTTGCATGTACCTATATTCATCCGCAGCTTGCATTATAGCCTGATTGCTTTTGGCGAGCGCGCGGAGCGTTCGGCTAAACTTTTCCTGTTCTTTCTCTCTATTCTTGCGTTCGGTGATGTCAGTGTGATGCCATAAACGGCCAAGTGATTTTCCATCTATGTTTATGGGGATGAAATCCCGGAGGCATGTCCGCCCGCCGTGCAGGGTGGTTTCTTCGCCTATTACCGGTTGTCTCCGATCAATGATTTCCTGGATGCGCTTTATTGCTTCCTCAGGATGAAGATAAGCATTCTTTATTTTTCCCATTAATTGATTTGGAGTAAGTCCGATCAGGTCTGCAGGTATTTCCGGCAATTCAAAATAGTCGCAAAATGCCTGATTGGCCAACTCAATCCCGCCTTCTCCTACAAATAAAATACTACTTTGCATGTTCGAAACCAAAATATGGAGGCGTTGAAGCATTATCTGTAACGTATCTTCCGCTTTCTTTCGCTCGGTAATGTCAGTGCAGATGCCGATCATCCGGATTGGCTGACCCTGGTCGTCATACTTGCTTTCTCCCACGGCGTTTATCCAGCGTGTCTGCCCGTCAGGCAACACAATCCGGTAATCGCTGTTCAGGGCTGTCTTCTGGCTTAATGCTTCCTCAATTCGGAGACTTGCTGTTTTAACGTCTTCAGGATGTATAATACTTTCCCACAACTCAAAAGAAGCAATGTTTCTTCGTGGATCGAGCCGAAAAAGATTGAACATTTGATTTGACCATTCGATCTCGCCCGTTGTGATATTCCAGTCCCATGTCCCCACTTCAGCCGCATGTTGCGCCATGTCAAAGCGCTCGGTTGTCTGCCGCAGTGCCTCCTCTGCCTTTCTGAGCCGCGTCACGTCAACGCCGGCGGCTACGGAGCCGCGGACGCGGCCCTCGGCATCGAAGAGCGGCATGGCGCCCAGAATAGTCGTCACCACTCGTCCATCGGAGAAAACCAAATCCAGCAATTCCGCGGCTACCGGCCTGCCGGTGGAGGCGGCGACCTGGGCAGGAAGTTCTTCGGGCTTCATCTCTAGGCCATTACGGAAAACTCTATAGGTAACTGCCGCCTCGCCGGGAACCACACTCGCTGATATATTGGCGTCCGGTGGCACGTGCATGATCTCGTCGGCATATCTGTTACCGGTAATCCGCAGGCACTGCGGGTCGTGGGCAATCCAAACCGCGACGGGTGCCATGTCCATCACCGTCTGCAGTTCGGCAGCGCGCACCCTTTCTCGGGACTCGCTCTCCCGGAGCGCCTCCTCCGACTTCTTCCGCGCCGCCATCTCCGCTTCCAACTCCGCAGTCCTGATCTTGACTTTTTCCTCCAGAGTTCTGTGAGCCTCGTGGAGCTCCTCTTCTGCGCGCTTGCGCGCACTATGTTCGCGCGCCTCTGCCAGAGCTCTCTTGACGGACGGTCCAAGCCGCTGCTCGAGCCGGTTCTTCAGAACATAATCCTTGGCGCCCTGCGTGAGGATTTCGATAGCACGGTCTTCAGTGACAGCGCCGGTTACCAGAATAAAAGGGGTATCGGGGCACCTTTTTCTGGCCTCAGCCAGCGCTAAGGAGCCATCGTAGCGGGGAAGATCGTAATCGGAAAGGATAAGATCGGGGCAGAATTCCTCAATTTCGCGGATGAAATCTTCTTCAGTTGTCACTATTTTGGGGACGAAGACGAGCCCTGCTTCTTGCAGCTCAAACTGCACCAACTCTACATCAGCCGGGTTATCTTCCAAAATGAGGATGCGAAGGGATTCAGCCATAATCTAATTTCCTCGAAATTATTCTTCAGCCTATGGTAAATATATTGAATTATAGATTCTACACATTTGAGAAATTGCAGCAAGTGCAAATTTCAGCTTGCCATTCTATTTCAGAAATCTAATGATTACTGGTTGAAGCCCCTCATTACGGCGGGATACCACAAGTTGTTGGGCAAAGACCCATGTTTCCCTGGACAGGGTATGTTTGATTAAGTCTATGTCGGTAAACTTTATCAATAGAGCCATCCGCGCCGCCTGTAATAATCGGAGTAGGGCCTTCATTATAACTTTGCACCCCCTGACAGTGGTTGGTTAACGATAGGCCAGTAGAACCCCGGTTGTTTAATCGTGTCGACAAATTCCAGGATTGGCATTAGATGTCCTGACCAATGTTTGACTTTCCGAATATTGTCAAATTAAGTCTCGTCACTTTTAACGAGTTATTTCTATTCTGTGCGGTATAACAAAAAAATTTTATTGCTGAATTTTTAATTTTTTAATAAAAAAGACGAGGTTGGAAAGCCCATAGCGTTTGCGTACAGATGGATTCGTTCAACTCTAAGTATTTGAAATTAGTAAATTCAGATACTTGCTTAATAGATAGCCGTAAAAGGAAATTTATTTACATTTCGTCCGAGGATGGGGATAATAGCCAAACAAAATATATCAATCACGGGTATGAACCCCAGGGCAAGCCCTGGACCCTAATTCCGCCCCAAGGGGTGGGGTATTATATCCCTGCTTATACGGGATCAATTCAACTAACAGATATTACTGCGCCGTGCTTGTAATATCTGAGTTTCATTGATTCGGCTAACAAATTCCGA
Organism: uncultured delta proteobacterium; assembly: GCA_963753975.1. Lineage (GTDB taxonomy): Bacteria > Desulfobacterota > Syntrophia > Syntrophales > Smithellaceae > UBA4810. The sequence goes on along the minus strand of CAVWEH010000005.1, from coordinate 171,832 downwards.
TACGTTTTGCTTTCGGAATTTGAGTCTCATTACCCTCCGCTTATGGCGGGATTGTTCGAGTTACAAATTTCAATGCGCTTCGTTTTTAAGTACTATTTTCCGCGCAATCAGACGCCGTCAGGTGGCGATGTGAGCGGAAAAAGTAATAAATGAAATATACACTTTAAGTATCGTCGAATCCTTGGACCTCTGGCGATTGTGGCAGCTGGATGTCTTCCAGGCGGAATGCGGAGTCCGTCGTTGTCAACGTTAATTTCCATCACGTTCAGAGCCTTCCGGAAGTAAAAGAGAAAATTCTTAAGTTTCTTGAAGTTAACAGACGTCCCTAAAGCATGTGAAAAAATTAGGGTAGGGCGCTAATTAATTGACAGAAGAAGGAAGCTAACACACGAACACGATTAAAGCATAGATTTATATCAGCCGATTTGGCAAGCCAGCATGGAAACAGAGCCGCCGTCAATCCCTTCCACGGGGAAACCGATCTTTTCATCGGCTCTGCGCGTCGCAATTACGTATAGCAGCGGTAGATAATGGTCAGGTGTCGGAATAGACAACATCGCATCCCGCCCTAATTTTTCATACTCTATAAGTCGGCCATCCTCACCGGAGAGTAAAAACTCCCGCGCCTGCGTTTCGAATCGAGTTGCCCAATCGAAAGGCGCAGTTCCACCCTGACCCCAGGCATAAGCGTGCAGGTTATGCACAAGATTACCGCTGCCGATAATGAGAACACCTTCTTCCCTGAGCGGCGCCAGTTTTTCACCGAGATCATAGTGGAATTGCGCGGGTTTTATCTCATTAATACTCAGTTGCACAACGGGAATATCCGCGTTGGGGAAAATATGTTTGAGCACTGACCAGGTCCCGTGATCCAACCCCCAGCTTTTGTCCAGTTTAACCGCAACAGGCGCAAGTAAATTCTTTACGTGCTTGGCAAGCTCAAGAGAGCCCGGAGCATTATATTCGACCTCATAGAGTTCGCGAGGGAAACCACCAAAATCGTGAATCGTTTCCGGTTCCAGATTGGCGGTAACTGCTGTGGCAGGCAAATACCAGTGAGCGGAAACAGAAAGGATGGCCTGAGGACGGGGTATTGCTTTGCCAATTGCTGCCCAGCCCTCGGTGTAGGCATTTTGCGATATGGCATTCATGGGGTTGCCATGCCCAAAAAAAATCGCCGGCATCAGTCTTGACATACAGCGCCCTATCTTTAATATTATAAGAAATAATACATTTTAAAAACTATGTTGTTAAATATACCCGTAATATGTCTTGAGTTCAATTGGTTTTTGAAATAGCCGAAGAATATTTTTGTTGCTTTAAACACCGGCTTGATTTAATTTTACCTGTAACAGCAGAGTCGTAAAAGAAATTAATTTTATCAATAGAATCGAGGTGTAGGTTATGGAAGAAGTATTATCGGCTTGCACGGTGGTCATGAATATTCCCGTGGCCTGGGGCGAGATGGACGCTATGGGGCATGTTAATAACATTATCTATTTTCGTTATTTTGAAAGTGTGAGAATCGAGTACTTCAACCGCCTGAACATGCTGGGCTATCAACAGGAAACGGGCATCGGGCCGATTCTTGCATCTACCGAGTGCCGCTTCAAGATGCCCCTGCATTATCCCGATACGGTGATTGTCGGAACCAAAATATTAAGCATGGAAGAAGACCGGTTTGTAATGGGCTATGAAGTCTTCAGCACCAAGCACAAAAGAATTGCCGCCGACGGCGAAGGCGTGATCGTGACTTACGATTACCACAACAATAAAAAAGTCCCCATCCCCGAAGCACTGAGGAGAAAAATTATGGAATTGGAGAAGATAGAGAAACCGTAATTTGGGAACTCATATAGAATTAAAGCCGGAAACATTCATCATCCACTTTAATTATCACAACATTTACGATATCAGGGTCGAGGAGATGGCGGGCTAATCTATTGCACCGCTTTTCTTAAGAAGATTTACAATAGATTCAGCCAGACGGCGGTATCCCGCGGCATTGGGATGGATATAATCCGACTTGAGAGAGCTATCGGCCAACACCGTGGATAATGTTTCCTCTTCGATGGGAATGGATAGCTCCTTGGCAATTTCGCGGTACATTGACGGAGGTGAAAGAGATAGCCCCGGAGCTGGTACCGCAATGAGAACAACAGCTATTTCTTTTTTCTGTGCTAACAGAATCATTTCCCGGATGTTGTTGGCAATTTGCTCATGGTTCAAGCGCCTAAGCTGGTCGTTGCCGCCGTGGCACAGAAGCAAAAGAGCAGGTTTTTCCCGCTCCAGAATCGCAGGTAGGCGGGCTAATCCATCAGCAGTCACTTCCCCCGGTACTCCCGCATTAACCACGTGCCGGCCAATCATTTTTTCCAAAACTGCGGGATAACTCTCCCCCTGTTCAGCTCCGGTTCCGAATGTCAAGCTATCACCGAACGCCACAATGACAGCATCGTTGGCAAGGTGCGGCAACTTGGCTGGGGACGAACAGGCCGCCAGGCCAACGCCAATAATGATAGCCAGCAACAGAGAAGTCAGCGCATTATATCTTTTTGAGTTCATGTTATATCTCCGGTGAGTGGAAGTTCTTCCATAAGGCAAAGTAATGAATAACCATACCAATTGCATTTAAAAATGGTTTAAACTTTTTGTCAAGAGGAAGTCGGCCAGAATTTTTTAAAATCCTCATTTTTCTATTTCACCTTTTTATGCTACATTCGCAACAGTGATAATCAGAAAGGACCCACGGGTATGTTACCCTTGCTAATGCAGGATAATTGAAGCCTCTGGCTAAGAGCACCAGAGAGCTTCGATACTAAAGGTACTTGATTGTTTTTATTTGTCTGCATGTCATGTTACGTCATGGCATGCACGGGCACTGTATTCGGCCGGTAAATTTCAGCGGTGACGTGACCTCTAGGTTATGCACTCTGTTTCTGAAGCTCGGGTCTCATTAATATAGTCCCACTTAGCTTCGCACGTGGGATAATTTGCCGCAGTTATGCGGTATAATTCGACCAACAAGTTTCAGTGCATTACATTTCTGAAACTTGGGTCTCATTACAACTTGCAGATATTACTGCACTGCCACCGCTTTACGGGATAGTTCGTCCAACAGATTTCAGTACGCTTCGCTTCTAAAATCTGGGACTCACTACGTTTATGGAGCACCTCCGGAAGGAGCCGAAGGCTATTTTCCAAAACGCGACAGCCCGTAACGGGATAATATCTGAGATTCATTAGAATTGGGGGTTCACAATAAAACAAAATGATGAAATCAGCAAAGAATTCTCTGGATGTCGGCGTGATTGTCAGTGATATCAAGGCCAGTCTCAATTTCTATCGAAATATTTTGGGGCTTACGTTTGTTGGTACAACTCCTCTATGGTTTGGCACAATGCACCGGCTTAGATTCGGTACAAGCGACTTCAAATTGGTTGAACCAAAGGCGCTTCCTCCCCGCGGAGCCATTGGTTTAGAAAAGCAAATCGGGTTTCGTTATGTGACCTTTGTAATAGAGAATCTCTCTGAGCTATGCGATGATCTCCAAAAAAGAGGCATAGAATTTACAGTGCCGGAAAAAGAGATCCGGCCCGGTGTGCGCATTGCAATGGTCAAGGATCCGGATGGCAATATTGTAGAATTCGTGGAACGAAAATAAACGATAGAAGGAATCTCGATGTTCCGCTGGCTCACCGACCACCACCGCAAGAAGCTTACGCAAGTCCCATTTCCTCCCGCCTGGGAAGAAATCGTTCGGCGTAATGTTACCCATTACTGTATGTTGAATGATGACGAACGTGCCCATCTTCAAGCTCTTATCCAGGTTTTTATTGCCGAAAAGTTCTGGGAAGGCGCGGGCGGGCTTACACTTACTGATGAAATCCTTGTCACCATTTCCGCGCAGGCATGTCTGTTGCTTTTGAACTTGCCCCACAACTACTATCAAAATGTTCTCACTATCATTGTCTATCCTTCTACAGTGGTACCGCCCCGGCGTAAACCTGGTTTTTTTGAAACGCCGCTTGCACCCGTAGAGGGTGTCCATCCTATTATCGGGCAAGCTTTTCAACAAGGGCCTGTCATTATCATCTGGGATGCGGCGCTGCATGGCGGCCGTCATCCGGAATTAGGCCATAACGTTGTCTATCACGAATTTGCCCATAAACTGGATATGCTGGATGGTGCCGCTGACGGCACACCGCCACTGCGAGACCGGGCTGAATACCGGGACTGGGTACAAACATGTTCCCGGGAATATCTTCGCCTGAAACATGACGCCGAAAGAGGTAAAAAATCCTTCCTCAATGCCTACGGCGCGGCAAGCGAAGCCGAATTTTTTGCCGTGGCCACCGAGCAGTTCTTCGACCAGCCCCATTTAATGATCAAACACGCCCCCGACCTTTATCGGGTGCTTAAAGAATATTACCGTCAGGACCCGGCGAAGCGTTGGGGACGCAATAACTGCATGACCCCGAAAGAATAAAAAAGCTTTTGTGATATTGATACAGGAAAAAGAATTAGGCGGCAGGTGGCAATGAAACGATGGTGTCAATGATGAAGTGTATCGCTAACGACTTCTTCCCCGACAAGGATCTCTTTCATCTGCTTCCTGCAAATGTCGCGCCCGGCAGCAAAGCGTTGGAATTACGTACGACCGAGCTCAAGGTAGTCTTCAAAGACGGGGAATTAATGGTCGGCACGGCTCATGGCCACCATCCGAACCACCCGGGATTCTTCGTTGTGCCGGTAGATACAAAGTCGAACATCGAACGCTGTTTTCTGGTTACATCCGTGACTCATAATGTTTCATTCATTTGAGTTCGGCGATTATTTCTTGATGAATTTAAACGGAAAAAGCATTGGCACCTTCTGCTGATAGTCTCGATAGGCATCACCGAATTGTTCGACCAAATCGCGTTCTTCCAGCAGGGTGCCGAAAAAAATCCATGCCGACCAGAAAATATTAAAAAGCAATCTGTCCGCAGTCAGTTGCGGACATGACCAAATCATCACCAATACAAATAAATATAAGGGATGCCGTGCCCAGCGGTAAGGGCCTCGCACCGTGAAAGCTGCCGGCTGAGGGTTTCTGTCCGGCCAGTGATTTAATACCGCTTCTATACCAAAAGGATCAAAAAAGCCCAGCGCCTTGATTCCCCAGACAAATCCGGCAATAGAAAAAATAAAAACTACACGCAAGAGGAAGCGGGTTATACCTTCGGCTTCGAACAAAACAGATGTTCCCTGCCAGAAAATGACCACTAAGAACAGAAAAATTCCGGAAGTGATTGAATAGATGGCGCCGTTATATGCTTCCGGCGAAAACCGGAATAGAAATTGTCGGAATGATCGACGAACCATTCCACTGTGCTGAATGAAAAAGGCGAGCGAAAGTCCGGCATTAAACAAAAGCGCCTGATGTTCATTTAATCCTAGATTGGACAAATCTAAACGCCCGGCATAAAGAAAAACAGCAAAGGCGATCAACGATGAGCCGCTTAAAATATACGAAAGCCAAATTATTACGTATCCCCAATATTTTTGCATAAGAGAACTTAATTCAGGATTTCATGAAATATTTTATCCGCAACAACATCCGCTGCGTTTATCGGTTGTCGCGCCCACGGGTTCAGTGCCGCAGCAACACTCACCGCTGCTACGCCCCAGCAGGGAATTGATAACGGCGGCAGCACAGCCGACACCGGATTGGACGAAAATAGCATCAGCCGGACAATTTTTACTGCACGCGCCGCATTCCATACAGGCGTCTCGGTTTTGAATGATCACGTGCTTTTCATTCATTTTAAAAACTTTATGAGGACAAACAGTCCAGACACATGCCACAGCCGGTACATTTATCTTCATTAAGCTTCAGGGTAACGACATTTTTCAGGTAAAGCGAATTTTTCATTTTTAAATTCCTAGGCAATTATGCGTGATGTTATCCATATTAAGAGGCCGCAAGCACTCGCGGCTATTTCCAGCGGCAATGCCCAGCGCATTTCTTTCTTGACACCGGAGAGAGAAGTGTAAGTTGAGGCTCCGGTAAAATTCATTGCCAGGTATGCAGATATGGCTGGAATTATCATTAGCCAGGCCAAAGCCTCGATTCTGCCAGGCCATGCCTGTAAATTAATATCGCGTAAGTAAAGAAGAATAAGGGCGATAACTACACCAATGGAAAAACCTTTTATGGAAAACGCGCGCCCGGGAAGATAAGGCAGAAGAAGTGGATTTATAACAACTCCTCCCAAAATAGCGCTTAAAAATGCTAAAACGGCAAACAAACCATAATTCAATGTGTTTACCCAGAAGCCCGAGTGGCCTCCTATACCGCCAAGTAAAAACAAAATGGGCGCGATGATTAAAAAAGGTTTTATCGTTTCTATAAGCTCGATGGGAATCAGGACGACTCTTTCTCTTAAGGGGAATGTCATTATCCGCATTTCAGAGCTGGCAATAAGTCCGGCATCAAGATAAGCTGGCACGTCGGCTGCCCGTATCGGACCGTAATAGACTTTAAATCCGGAGACCTGTTTTATTTTGTGAGCGGCTACTCCGGGCGCTCCCAACTGAGGAATAATTAATTTTCTGTGGCTGACAATATCTTTCAGTCTGCTTGATTCTATTTTTTTGATTAATTCGTCCGTACCGAATGTACCTTTTCCCGCGGCGCACCAGACGTTTATTCCTTTTGTGTCCAGCACCAGAATCCATGTATTTCTGCCCGGCAGAGCTTCCCGCAAGCGGTCAAAACTCATTTTGTAATTGGCGGTAACTAAAACAGGGGAATTGCTATCGGGATTACCAAGAGCATAAAGACCGGGGTCAACAGCATAATCCATTCTGTCGACTCCCCAGCGGGCTTTAATGCTTCTCCAATGATCCTGCCAACTCAAGGTTGAAGATACTCTGGGCAGGTTGCCTGCAGCTGTGGAGATAGAACCGGTGATAAAAGCTTGATTCAAGCGAGGAAGAGGATACTGAGCCGTTTGTGCGGTGACACAACATGTTGACTCCGGCATAATTACCGGCAGTGTAATCATATCTCGGGAACTATTTTCAATTTTGTCCATAGCGCTAACCTAACCCGCGTGATTTGCAGCAACTGCATTCTCGTGCATAATTTTTTATAGCCGTAATAAAAGTCTTAACGGATTCCAAAACAACATCCGCTTTTTTCTCCGGAATATTGCCCATAACCTTGCGGAAAAAATCACTCAGACACAACGAGACTTTTTTGTGGACATCTCTGCCTTCCTTTGTCAAAGTAAGCGTCACTGCTCGGGAATCGTGTGGGGCCTGATCACGTTGTAAAAGACCTTTTTTAATCAAGGGGGTGACTAGTCTGGTGGTCGTACTTTTTTCGACGGAAAGATGCTTGTGCAAGTCGGACATATTCAGTTCTTTGTGCTTTGCCACTGCGTCCAATATCATAAACTGGTGAAACGTCACGTCTTCGCAAAAAGCCTCATCCTGACGGCAGCAGCGGGTCACCTGGGAAAGGCCGGTGAATAATTCCATTAATTGAGTATAATTTACATTTATCTCTTTGGTCATAGTTGTATGATACAACTATATTTGCATTTGTCAATAAAAAATTTGCAGAAATTAAATTTTGGATAAAATAATTAGCAGGAATCTTATCTAGATACTCAATGCCGTTACCGGATTTGTTCAGGGAATAAACGGACGATGTTTCTAATGCTATGTCGCTAGATGAGTTCTGGGCTTGAAATGTTGTAAGAATTCTGATTAATATCATTTAGAGGATTGATTTCCGCATGAAGGCGAAAAATAGCACCATTGAAAAAAATGAAGGCTGGGTTTCGTCCGCTCTTAAGGTGAATTTGGAGAGGACGGCAGTAGCCATAGAAATACCCAAACAGTATGCCCCTCTGCTTAAAGTTGTAGAAGAGCATTACGGCCTGCAGAAAAAAACACGGGAACTGCTGACAGAGTTAAACCATCCTTTCGTTAACTGGGAATATGTTCTCCAGGAGCTGAAATCCCTTTCCATCGGCGATTTCTACGAGTACAACAGGCATAAAGACGGACTATCCGCCCTTTCCATATTACTTAAGATATACTTCGATGTTATTAAATTTTCTTCAAGCGATGAGATCAGAGACAGCGCGATACACTATCTTTTCGATTATATTGACACGATAATTTCTCAAAGCAACGAATTTATTTCCAGAAACCTAGCCCTGTTTTCCGAGATCATAGAATCGCTGATCAGAATATCGGATGAGGATGCAGCCATATTCAAGAAATGCTCGGCTTACCTCAAAAGAACCGTCAAGTTCCTGCTAGAAAATGACACGCCTCTTCACGCTGAAATATTCGATCTTTTACTCTATAAGATGTTCAAAATTACATACCAATTCTGGCTTACCCAGCCTGATCCTTCCGGATGGTATACGAAAGGCGGGGGAGAAACCGGGGAAGCGGCTGATGCTTACAGGCAAATTATTGAGCCCCTGAGCCACCGGCATATTCAGATGCTGCTTACGAAGATGGAAACTCTTCATCCGGACAGACAAAAGAAAGGCGCTCTGCAAACGAAGGATTACCTTGATTTGCCGGATTACTTTCAAATAGTAAACGGATATTTTTTAGTTGCCGATCAATTGGAGAAATTCCCGGCTTATCAGGGACGCCAGTATCTGGTGAAACTGGACTTTCTGTTCAGTATCATGGGCGTACCCGGTCTTTCCGATATCCACGGCAGCGCTCTGCGAGAAATAAACCGTTGTCTGAAATTAGTCTTTCAGCAGGAAAAAAAGGAAAACCTCAACGATTTTGTGCGCAAGGTATTCGGCTTTCTGAAAAAGAGCAGATCGCAATATGAATACCGGGGCTCCATTATCGATTGCATCACGACGACGGCTAAGGAAGTATTCGATCAAAACTCTCACTCCCTTGCGGATACATTTATTGACGAACTTATTTCTTACGGTTTTCAATATCCGGAAGTTAAAGGGACGACGACCGAATGGCAGGTGCAGGTCAATCCGACGCATATTGTCAACATAAGATCATGGCTCGAGATTATCGCGATGAAACCCCGCTGGACAAAGAAGCTCGTTTCCGCCCTGATTATCAATCTAAATATCGGGGGAATTTTTGTGCGGGATACAGACCTCCTGCAAAAGGATATTTCCGCCCTGCTCAATTCCGATATAGCTTCGGCATACAATCTGATAAAACAGCTCCTCAGAATATTCCCTGTTTATTTCAGCGAAATCGGCGCCGAAGGCGAATTGCGGGACATTTCCACCGAAGTGGACGAACTTTCTTACCGTAACGATAAACTGATCAACTTTCTGCGCAAACAATCCCACGTAGAGAGTAACAGCCTCCTTGTGGAATTTATGGAAAACATTTTCCAATACTGGTTTTCCGGCGAAAAGGAATTTGTCCGCAAACATCTTCCTGACGAGGTGTTTGAACAAGTAGTAAACTCCGGGGAATATTTTGACGGAATGCACAAAGCCTTTAAATATTTGCTTTCGCCGGCTCAGGATAATCCACGGAAATTGATCGAATGGGATCAAGCAAAGGTTCAAAAAGAGATCAATAATGTCAAAGGCATTAATAAAAGAGATAAAGAGCGCACCCGGCTCATGATCCGCATTTATCAGCTTCTTTATAAAAAATATTTTCCCCTGTATGTCGATTTATTGAAAGACCTGGAATCGGTTCATCCTTTCCAGAAATCCGAGATCATGGCGCTGAAACGCGCTCTGGGCGCAAGAAATAACTACAAAAGTCTTACAATCATAATGAAATTTTTATCCGTATTGAAGGAAAAGATTCTCTCTGGCCAAAAAACCCAACCTTTTGAAAACATATATTACAAAAGGCACATTGCGGCAGGAATACCGTCGATGTATGGGACCTACAATGAAGAGAAATTTGACGCTCTCGGCCTTTCGCTCCGCTTGGAGAGCCTGGCCACGATGCTTCTAGAGGAGCTGGCCCGGTCGCTAAACCTCAAATTCATTACTAAACGCACCATCGTCAAGATTCACGCCTATTTGTGGCTCTATATCAGCGCTCTGGAGTTGGAAGGAATTTCTACGGAAGGTTTGGTGGCCAAAGTCAAATACGTAACCAGCGCCTTGGCCATCAAGCAGTTTTCTATCGAACAATATGTCGATATCTTCCGCTTTATCGCCAAGGGCATACAGGATATTATCCGTGATTATTACATAGACGCTCACAGCTCCAACCTGCCTGTTATTATCGGGCAAATTACCCGGCAAAAAACTGAGGCCGATACAAAAGACGAAATTCAAAATCATGAAGAAACCGTGTACCAACAATCGGAAAATTTCATCAGAGGGATAATATCCTCCGCCTTCGGTCTTCAAGTGTTGGACAATTTCGTTAACGCGGTCATCAATACCCTTAATGAGGAGCTGGAAAGATTTAAAGACAATAAACAGATTCTTAAACTGGTCATGTCCTATAATCCGGAACTTGCTGTTTCCTCCTTCTATAAGAAGAATAAACGGGTTGATAATCAGATCCTTCTCGGGAACAAGGGATATTTCCTCAAAGAGCTGGTATCTTTTGGTTTTCATGTGCCCCCCGGATTTATCATCACCACGGAAGTATTCAGAGGTTATGATGCCGTTATCGGCTATAAGTATATATTTAACGATCTTGCCGCCAGGATAAATAGAGAAATATCCACATTAGAGAAAATGACCGGGCGCAAATTCGGTGATCCGCACAACCCTCTGCTGTTATCGGTAAGAAGCGGTGCCACTGTTTCTCTGCCGGGTATGATGAATTCTTTTTTAAATGTTGGGATTAACGAAACGATTGCCGAAAATCTCAGCGCTAAAGAAGATTTTCAATGGGCGGCATGGGATTCATATCGGCGGTTTTTGCAGACATGGGGTATGTATCAGGGATTAAACCGGGATTTTTTCGATGCGATAATAGACGGATTCAAGCAAAAATACGGCGTGGAAAGAAAGCTGCGGTTTTCTCCCGGTCAAATGAAACAGATAGCTCTTACGTATAAGAAAGGCATATTAAATAGTGGTATCGTGCTTAAAGACGATCCCCTGGAACAGTTACGGCACGCTATTCTCAAAGTTTTTGACTCCTGGTATTCCGAGCAGGCGAAAATTTATCGTCACCAGATGCATCTTTCGGATAAATGGGGAACAGCGGTAATTGTCCAGACGATGGTTTTTGGAAATCTCAATGAGCACTCGGGATCGGGCGTTATTTTTACCCGCGAACCTAAAAGCTCGTCATCCGCGGTGACCATTTATGGAGATTTTATATTTGGTGTTCAGGGGGACGATATTGTTTCCGGCCTGGTGGAAACTTATCCTATTTCGGAAAAACAGCGTTTAGCAGAACGCAAAGACATGGAAATATCTCTGGAAGCTAAATTTCCGGAGATTTACGATGAACTGATAAAAATTTCTGAAATTTTGATTTATGAGAAAGGCCTTAACCATCAGGAAATAGAATTTACCTTTGAAGGTACAAGCAGGGACAGGTTATATATCCTGCAAACACGGGATATGGATCAAATAACGGCAAAAAGATTGAAGCGCTTTATAGATACCGAGGTTTTACAGTCTTCCGTGTTGGGAACAGGTATAGGGGTAAGCGGTGGCGCTCTTTGCGGCAGGGCGGTTTACTCTGAAGCGGACATTAAGCATTTTCGCTCAGCCGAGCCGAAAACACCGCTCATTTTGATTCGTCGCGATACCGTTCCTGATGATGTCGGCGTGCTTTTGCAGGTCGATGGGCTCTTGACGGCAAGAGGGGGAGGTACTTCGCACGCCGCCGTTACAATTCCTCAACTCAACAAAGTCGGCGTTGTCGGATTCAGTAAACTCAAAGTTTACGAAACCGCCGGTTTTGCGTCAGTGGATAGCTGCAAAATCACCGCCGGAGATTTCGTGTGCATAGATGGTTGGAGCGGGACAGTCTATTCCGGAAAGCACGAATGCGCATCGGAAGAATCGCGTAATATAATCCTCTAAAGGCTAAAATCATCAGGCTGTTGATGAATTGACTTTTTCTACAACATGTTCTTATGAATAAAGACCGTCAGGTCTCCCACCCTGTTTGTGTAGCTGCCGAATTCGTTGTCGTACCAGCCAAAAATCTTCGCGTGAACAACCGGTATTTTCATCGTTTTTTCGGCAAAAGTCTGGAGCAGGCCGTGGGGTAAATTCGGAATATGAGAGAGGTCTACATTAATAAAGGCTGTTCTGATGTGGTTGAATTGCCCCTCGATAATTACCGCCGCGTCCACTCCGATAAGGTCGGTGGAAACATTCTGCTCCATGGTAAATATGATTAAGTGTTCGGGATTGCTCTGGGCGGCTTTTCGGTAAATACCATTTATTGTTTTTGTATCGATAGCCGCGGCAACACCATCCTTATTTACGCGCGTTTGAAAAGTAGCGTTCAGAACAATTAAAGAAAGGGTGTTGGTCGGCACTCTGATGGAGTCGGCCATAAAACCGATGTTTTTTACCTCCGGAATTACCTGTCCCAGAGCTTCCGCCGCATTCGTGGAAGTCAGGATTATGTTATTGAGGATGCTTCTGTTTTTTCTCAGGTCTTTCTCTCCGGCCTTGGGAACACTGTCCAGCGCGCTCTGCGAATTGGTAACGGCATGGATGGTCGACATGGAGGCCGTGAGTATTGTATTTGTTTCCTCGTGTTCGAGTAGAGGTTTAATCATGTGGGCGAGCCCAGTGGTTGTGCAGGAAGCCGCGGAAATAAGCTGGTGTTTCTTCTGATCGAAAGCGGCATGGTTGATTCCGTAAATCAAAGTTACTGCGTCGTCGGGCATGGATAAAGCTTTATTTTTTATTTTAAAAGGGGAGGAATTGATAACGACCTTTGCCCCGCCGTGAAAATGTCCCCGAATAGAGCCCTTTTTATCATCCGGGGATATTGTCGGATCTTTGAATTTTCCCGTGCAATCGACGACAATATCGGCGCCGTATTCGCGCCAGGGAATATCAGCCGGATTTCGGGCTTCCCGCAGCACTGTCACCGGGACCCCGTCGATGAGCATTTTGCCTTTTTTTTCATCCACGATCTGAATAACGCGCTCTGCTTTTATGCCGTAGAGAAATCTATGGAGTAATCCATAGGTCGCGTCCTTCTCGATCATCTGTGCTATAGCTTCAAACCCCGTTCCTACTTCCCGTCCGAGGTTGACAACAATTTCTTTAAAATACTTTCTTCCCACATGGTGCCACAATGTCAGCTTACCGATGCGGCCTAAACTGTTGATGCCGAGCACCGGCGGTCTTTTTTCAAATACTTGAACCTTTGCCATAATGAAGAGCCTCCTTAATATCTGCGCCGGAGAATCATTCAGGCGCGGCCTTCCTGAGAAGGCCGGAACTTCTTTACAAAAAAGGCAGGCCAAAGTCAATAAGAGAAACGACAATAAGGCGCATAAAGCATTCCCAACGTGCCGTGATATTGGAGAAGATAGCTTAAATAATTCCGGTTTTTTATGATTTAAAAAAAATCAGAGAACTGTTAGTTAAAATGTGATAGAAACTTAGCGAGGGCTTGTTGCCCAATCAAAGGAGGTAAAGTATGAAAAGACCTTATTTCATTATATTGACGTCGATTTTAGTTTTAATCATGGGGTGCGCGGCACCGAAATTCAATATTTTTAGCGAAACACCCGACCCGCTCAAAGAATATACCCTGGAAGGAACAGGCGCGGATAAAATATTGCTGATTCCTGTAAATGGATTAATCTCGGACAATCCTAAAAAAGGTTTTATCACCACCACTCCGAGTCTGGTTGAACAGGTAGTTTTGCAAATTAACAAAGCTCAAAAAGATAAACAAATCAAAGCTGTTTTGTTCAAAGTAAATTCTCCCGGCGGCACCATCACCGCCAGTGATCTTCTCTATCACGAGATTTCCGCTTACAAAGAAAAAACGGGCAGTAAAATTGTGATTTCCATGATGGACATAGCCACGTCCGGCGCGTATTACATGTCTCTTCCGGCGGATATAATTATGGCGCACCCGACGACTGTAACGGGTTCGGTAGGAGTTATTTCTCTGCAGCCGAAAGTTAAAGGCTTGATGGATAAAATCGGCCTTGGTGTTGACGTGCAGAAGGTCGGCAAATATAAGGATATGGGATCACCTTTCCGGGAGAGCAGCGAAGAAGAAAGAAAACTTCTGCAAAAAGCGATGAATGATTTTGGAGAACGATTTATAGGTTTGGTGAAAAAACATCGCAAACTTACACCGCAGGCAATCACGGAAATTTCCACGGCACGCGTGTTTTTGGCAGACGAGGCCCTGCAAATGGGACTGATAGACAAAATCGGCTATATAAGCGACGCGGTTCAAGAAGCAAAAACAATAGCAAAGATTTCCGAAGACGCGAAATTGATCGTCTACCGCCGGATCGAATTTCCGGAGGATAATTATTATAATATCGCAGGCGCCGCATCTGAGAATTTGAATGTTTCGGTGATCAATATTGAACTTCCGGAAATTCTCGGCGCTAAGGCTGGTTTTTATTATCTGTGGCCCGGAGCCATTTCGGGCGACTGATAGACAGTAGACGGCAATAAATTTTCAGGAGCCAATACCTTTTCCAGTATGGTGATCATTAAGACGAATGCCCTCACAAAAAGTTACGGTGGAATACATGCAGTCCGCGGCATTGATCTGAACATAGAAAAAGGCGAAATATTCGGACTGCTCGGGCCTAATGGTGCCGGCAAAACCACAACTATCGGCATGCTTTGTACCATTATCCGCCCGACTTCCGGCAGCGCTTCCATAGCGGGTTATGATGTAGTAGGCGAGCCCGCACAGGTACGACGCAAAGTCGGTATAGTATTTCAGGATCCCACCTTGGATACCGTTCTTACCGGACGGGAAAATCTCGAACTTCACGCGCGTCTCTACGGCGTCCCTTCCGCTATCCGGGAGAAAAGGATAACGGAAATGTTGGAACTGGTCGACTTGAAGCAGCGCAGTAATGATGTAACCCGCACTTACTCGGGAGGGATGCGCAGGCGTCTGGAATTAGCCCGCGGTCTTTTGCACCGGCCGGCAGTGCTTTTTCTGGACGAGCCGACACTCGGGCTTGATCCGCAAACGCGGGCGCGCATCTGGGAATACATCAAAAAGATGGCTCAAATGGAGCAAACCACCGTTGTGCTCACCACCCATTACATGGAGGAAGCGGAGCAGGTATGCGACCGTGTGGGCGTCATCGATCATGGCCGGATAATCGCGCTCGATTCTCCGGAAAACCTGAAAGAGTCAATGGGCGGAGATATGGTGATAATAAAGGTGCAAGAACCTCCCCTGGAAAAAATACGCGCCCTTCCTTATGTCTCGGCAGTGAAGGAAAACGATGGTCTGGTAGAGATAACTATGAAAAAAGCTTATGCGCACCTGCCTGAACTTCTCGCTCATATTCGGAATGTGGAGTGTGTGGAGATGAGGGTGCCCACGCTCAACGACGTGTTTATCAAGCTTACCGGAAGGGACATCAGGGAAGATTCTATAGAGGATTCCGGCGGCTGGGTGGAATCCGTAGCCCGTTACCGTCAGAGAGGGTCTTGATTCTATATGAACGAGAGGTTCGTCCGCAGAGAATTGATGGGTGTTTATGCTGTCTGGTGGCGGGAATTCAAGGTTTTCCAGCGCGAGAAAAGCAGAATCGTCTCCAGCATCGTCCAGCCGCTCATGTGGCTTTTCCTGTTCGGCAGCGGTGTGGGAGCGAGCGTTAGCGTCAGCGGCATCAATTATCAGGATTATATATATCCGGGTATACTCGCAATGCTCGTGCTTTTCGGCTCAGTGTACTTCGGTCTTTACATAGTCTGGGACCGCAAGCTCGACGTGCTCAAAGCCATCCTGGTGGCGCCGGTATCGCGTATCAGCATCTTTATGGGAAAGGTTCTGGGGGGATGCACGGATGTTACACTACAGATTATAGTTCTCTTTCTCTTCTCGTTTTTGTTTCCGTCGATAAATCCCCGGGGAATTCCGCTGGCTTTACTTTTATTGTTTGTTACATCGATCGCGCTGGTTTCGATGGGGCTTGCACTGGGCTCTCTTTTTAATTCTCTGGAGGGTTTCCAGGTCATCTCGTCCTTTGTTATATTTCCGCTCTTTTTTTTATCGGGCGCTCTCTTTCCGGTTGACGAAAAGCTTCCCCTCTGGTTGCAAGATTTGGTAAAACTTAATCCCCTTACCTATGCGGTGGACGGCGTTCGGGGGGCATTGCTCAATGTCAATATTTTTCCATTCTATGTTGATTTTATAGTCGTCACTTTCTTCGCCGTTATTATGTTCCTCTTGGGGAGCGTTTTGTTCAGCCGGATGAAATAATGTTTGATTAGTTCCAGAGAAGGAAAATTCGATGAGAATAAATTTGTGGCGAGCGGTGCTGATATTATTTCTTGTTTTTACAGCCGCAACTGTACAGGCGGAAAGTTCCGTATGGATGGCAAGCTCTTCTACGGCTAATGTTTATTTTGCCGGTTCTTTCCATATGCTGAGGGCGTCCGATTATCCTCTGCCTGCCGAATTTCTTACAGCATATCGGGACTCCCGCAAAATCATATTTGAAGTTCCGCCCGGTGAAATGGAAAGTCCGGAACATATGGAAGAGTTTCTCAATGCGGCAATTTACAATGACGGCACGACTCTTAAAGAGCATATTACATCCGCGGCTTATGCCAAGGCCGAAAGCTTCTGCCGGGAGCGTAATTATCCGCTGGAGCAATACGAGTTATTTAAGCCGACTTTTTTTGTGATGACGCTTACGGTTTTGGAAATGAACAAAATCGGCGCCGACCCTAAAAAAGGGATTGATTATTTCTTCCAGGATAAAGCTATGCAGGATGGAAAAGCTACGGGAAGTTTGGAAACAGTGGATCAGCAAATTCGCCTTCTAGCTTCGGTGGATGCGAGTGGGGGAAGCGACCAAGTCCTTGAAGCTATCGATGAACTCGGACAAATTGAAAGGGTGCTGGATGAACATCTGGCCGCCTGGAGAAAGGGCGATGAGGCCAAAATGGAAGAGCTTTATATCAAAGAATTACAACGCTATCCAAAATTATATCAAACCCTGATTGTGGACAGAAACAATAAATGGGTGAAGGATATCGAAGGCTATCTCCATGGTTCGGGAAACACTATGGTAGTCGTAGGTGCGGCGCACCTTGTCGGCGATAACGGTTTAGTCAATTTGTTGCGCCAGCGCGGTTACAAAGTAATTAAATTGCAAAAATGATAATGAGATGTAACTGATCTATATTAGACTTAAGCATTTAAATCATTTGGTGTCATCCATCTTCTTCTCGTGCATGTGGAGCATAACTTGCCGCTTTATCTCGCGCAGCTTGGCTTTTATTTTCGCTTCGTTCTTGCTGCCCATCCGCATGAGGATTTTCTGCCCGCCTGAGCGCGCTTCCAGATCGGGATCGGCATACAAATAGAAAACATTGGGCTGGACGAGCTTGACGGGCTCATTGAGGTCGGGCGCAGCCAGCAGATGGTCGAGCACTACCAGCAGGCGGTCGTTAAAATATTTTTTCGGATAACCGAGTTCTTCGTATGCCTGTTGAAACAGCGGATAGAGACGCACGTAAACCTCCACCAGCTTCTGCGCATCGATCAGCTCGGCGATTCTTACATACGGCGAATAACGCGCAGCATTTTTCGGGCTGATGGTTTTGTCGTCTTGGGGGCCTTCAGTAATAAACAGACCATCCACCCGCTTGACCGGCATCACGCTGAGCGGCAAGTGTTTGCGCGGCAGGTTGTCGATGGTGGCGACGATGTTGTGGATGATCTGCTCGGTGTAGAACAGATTCATCAACGATTTATTGCCCACCAGGCCGGCCAGAATGTCCAGCATGAACTTGTCGCTCTCGGATAGCCCAGGCAGCGGCGTCTGTGTCGGAGGAGCCTCGAGGACCTGCTGCGGCGGAGGGGCGGGTGCCGGCGGCGGCGGAGCGGGCATGGATATTGGTTCAGGTTTCGGTTGGTTGTAGAGCCAGTAGAAGTATGTGGCAACACCGATGCCGAGCAGAATGATGATGACAGTAGTTATTAAGCTGCTCTTTTTCATGGCTAATCCTTTCCAATAATTTACGCTACGTTACTTTCCCGGTCGCGCATGCCATGCGTACTAGATCACATTGAAGAACGCGACACCTTCCCGCATCAGTTCCGGAACGCCTATTGATAAGAGATTACTTGTTCACGGTTGAATTATAAGAAACGCGCTCTTGCATGTCAATTAAATATTGATTCGCAAAATGTGGGGCGGTGCCATTTCGCTAAAGGCTTTTGTAATAAATGCAACATATTTTGCCGGTATCCTATCGGGAGAACGGCATTTTTTATTCGTCATTGACTTGTCGCAAAAGTTGAATTAACCAATAACTCATGTATGCCTGGAGAAAACAAACGCCTGCTTGTTTCCGGATAATAAGCTTATGAATGAAGAAGTCCTGTTAAATCAACTCGAAGAACTGGCCGAAAAGCTTGGAATAGAAGTTCGTGATGAAAATATAAATATTGAGGAATCATCAAGCACCGGAGGGCTCTGCCGTATTGAAGGGAAATACGTTCTGATTCTGAACTCCAGGGTTACAGTGAAAGAAAAAAATCAAGCTATGATTAAAGCATTACGGCAGTTTGACCTCAGTGACATTTATATAAAGCCGGCTATCCGGGAATTATTGGAAGGATATGAAGAATGACATTCTTCTATTGCACTGAAAATTAGTTGGCTTGACAGACAGTGTCTAAAATTAAGGCCTGTCTAGATTATTGCAGCAATCATCTAAAATTTTGTGTTATAATTCATACAAAGAAATATTTGATTAGGAGAGACGACTATATGAATCGCAGAATTTTTGTGCTCGCCCGTATAGCAGTTTGTCTGGCAGCCGCTCTTCTGGCCGGCTGTGCCACCACTAGTCAGTTGGTGCCTGCGGCAACCGGACCAATTCCCGCCGACTCGGCACGAATCATAGTTTCACGGGGCGGTGGTTTCGTCGGATCTGCTGCTCCCATCGGCATTATAGATAGCGGCAAGCAGATTGGAGCAGTCGGACTAAATGATCAAATTTCATGGGACAGGATTGCCGGACCCATGGAACTGGTTGGTTTTAATACGTTGAGTCCTCCCAGTTTTGAGCGGGCACAGCCGTTGCGGGTATGTGTTGGGGCTGGAAGGACCTACCAATTCAAGGCCTCGTGGCCGACTTTTTCCAGCAAATGGTTTCCTGATATTGAATTGGTTTCCGGAACGCCTATCGCCTGTGACGAGACCCGCACTACAAGTACCGCAAAAGCGGAACAGGTTCGGGAGCCATCGGCACAGGCAGGCGAAACAAAAACCGTCAAAGGCACAATTGAATCCTTTCCCCATGGGTTCCAGTTCAAGTCAGGACCGCCCTTGTGGCCGGCTGGTCTGATTGTGGTTCTCGCCGATAATGGTGAAAAAATCAATATTCTCATAGTGGGCAGCGGGACAAGTGCTACCATTTTCTATGATGCTGATGGGAAGGCCAGGGGTAACCTCGCTGGCGGCAATGCCCGGGTCGACGGTGGGTAAGAAAGTGGAAGTCAAGTACGTAAGCGCGCCGGAGAATTACGCGACTAAAGCACTCGCTATCTCCGTGCGCTACCTCGCTCCCGAAACCCCGACCGCGAAGTAATTCGATTCTCTTCTCTTTCGGTGTTGTCGAGGGCCGGATGAGATTCGGCAGGGCGATAAGATCGCCGTAAGGTAGCGCCGCTGCGCCATTAATAAATTAATCGGTATGGTATCACCCGAATAGGTAAGCAATACGAAGATATAATCGAAAAAATGTATAAGGGATAAGAGGAGGCCTATGTTTGACCCTTCGGTTGTTCTTGTGGCTTTTCTTTGACTGTCTTAGGAAGTTTAGTAATTTTAAGTTTAATGTCTTGAATAATTGATGAATAATATCCAATATCATCCTTTTCTTTCAAATGACTTAAAAAATAATCAATGTCACTTTCTTTAGAAACTTTTATGTCGTTTATTTCTTCAACAGATAAATGTGGTAGACACTCATTCAAAATTGACTTCAATGCCACCTGTAAATTTTGGTGGTCATTACATTCTATACAGCTATAAGCGCATGCAACAAAGTAACTAAGTGCAGGAGAGTAATAATTTTTTTCAAGTTCGAGTTTTCCTTGAGTCAGATAAATTTTTGCATTAGCCGAAGCACTCATAATTTTAATTTTATTTTCATATTCTCCAAATTTTTCTTCTATTTTTTTTGACAATTCGACGATGGTTTCATTTTTAGTTTTAATGTTTTGTGAGCCTAATTCCTGCATCAGTAGTTTCTCACTTAATTTTAAGGTTCTTCTCTGATACAACTGTATGAATAATGGGACAATAAGGCCAACAATTCCAAGTGCAACCGAACCGATAATTATTAATTTATTCCATGCGTTATTATAAAAAGCATCAATCTTTTGAATTAGGTCTATGACATTGGTTGATTGTGCTTGAATGGCTTGTATTATTGCTATCAAATTATCTGTCATAGTTTATTTACCTTATTTTTTTTGATAATCTGGATGAACAATTAATGCTGTCGCCGTGATTTCTGAGAAATCTTTATCAAAATGATTAAGCATCATTTCAATAAATCTTCCATGATATAAGCCATAGATCAAACTCTTTATAGTATCATCCTTGGGGGGATAAATTCCAAATTTGAGTTCTCTTGCAGTCGTTTCCGGTTTAAACCAAGCTTTATACTTCCATTGTTCAGGTGAATGTGTGAAAAATCCGTCACTGTTGTACAGCCAAGTTTCTATAGATTTAGCGTCAATAGCTTTTTTTATTGCTGTTAAAAGTCCCGCTGGATCAGCTGTCTTAATTATGATTGCCATTTTCTTATTATTAAATCCTTTTTACGTTGATTTCCGTATTAGCCATAGGAATATTTGTACTCAATATTCAAGCGTGTGGTCTTTTAAAAATTGCACTTGATAAGACATTGCTTCTATGTTTTTTAGTATAAGAACTTCGGTCTTGTATGTCAAGGAAATCTTGGACGCAAATGTAGGTGGGATGTTGCTGTCTATCAGCGGACGTGAATTGTTTATTGCTGATTGAAGTCCTGTCTTTTCGTCGAGGGCGACAAGGTGTAGATATGGGGTGTAATCTTTATCCTTAAATAATTCATGTTTTACAATTATGCTCTTCGTGTCAGGGGGGATAATGATTTTTGATTGATCAGCCCTATTGAATTCCAAGATATTTTTCAGATGTCAATTGTCTAATCGCAGTTAGATCATCGTCGGTTACACCGGTCAAACAATATAGGAAAAGAGCAATAAAGATATTTAAAATATCATCGGACAAACATAAATCTGTCGGTTCTAAAGCCGCTCTTTCTTTTTTATCTGGAATGACTTGTATCCTATCAAATCTTGCAATGGAATCCTTTGTTAGGACTTTATGTGCTGGGAGAAAGAAGAATTGATTATAGATTAAACATCGCACCCGCTCCACCATCTCAGGGGGGAAACCTTTTGCGTCATCCTTTGTTTCTATGCCATAGCAAGGTATGACAAATAAAGCATCATCCTGTAGATGTTCTTTGCCACCAGACAAAAGCGCAGTAATCTCTGGATAAACATTAACGAAAGACGGCAATATTATGCCACGCCTCTTTTTTGCTCTTTGAACAAGCAATTCTTCGTTTGTTCTTAAATTAATTTTAGACAAAGGAAGCGTTCTGTCGGCGGTTACAAAATCGCCTGTCGGTTTGGCGTTTCTGAGTGTAAATTTTATATTGTCATGTTCTTCTGGTCGATTTCTTTCAACATCCAAAATTTGAGGAATTTTTGTCAGATGGGGCACTATTACATGACATATTTGTCCGGGGGCATAGGCCTTCGGATTGATTGTTTTATAGAATTCTTCTATCGGATATACTTTTAGGATACCCATCAGGTCTCTATTTTAATTATACCTTTAATATCTATTGGCAAAGGGTCTTCTTCAAAATATTCCAGGGCCTGAAAATATTTATCATCTTTAAATTTATGAAATTGCCTTTCATTTATTATACTTTCTTTTTTTGCTGCATTAAATTTTGCACCTAAGTTGCTAACATGATGTTTTATTTTTTTTATGTCCTCTATGGATAAAGTTGGTGTCGTTATCGTTAGATCCAAACGCGGCTTTTGAGCTTTAGAAAAATCAAGCATATCCCCCTTATTAACATTTTTCATTGGTTCCGTTTCAAAATATACATAATCCAGCAATTGTGCAGTTTCATGTGCATATTTTTTTATTTTATCTTTTAATTCACTGGTTACTTCTAGGGGAAACAATTTTCTTAGTTCATCGTATCGTTCATCTTCACAGCTAAACAAATTGTAATCCTTGTCATTGAATTTACTTTCGTATGTCATCCGTGCAATTATACCAGCCGATGCAGCTTCATCAATACTCTGCATAACTTCGGAACAATATGGCCCATAGTAAACAAACGCCCAAGGGAAGTGTGTGATTGTATCACCGTCATGATACCGTGCGTAATAAAGATCAGCTAGATATACATATTTGACAAGCTGAATCGTTGTCAGCTTAATGCCATGATCAGTGGCATAACATGTTATATATTTTATTAAATTGAGGACTATTTTATTAATAGGCATTTTAATGATATTGATTTCTAAAATTCATCATATGTCTTTTAAAATAAGTTTAAAATTCACGCTTTTTTATAACCTCAAATGGTAATGCTGTCAATCTTTAGTACTGTCGGCGATGTTTATCCGCATGGATTATGTTTACTATAGGATTGAAGCCGCACATCAAATAAGAACTGCTGCAATTATTTCTTCTCATTTCTTTTCATGTGCATATTCGCCCGTCCAGCTCGCAGGCGGCGGACTGACTTTGTATTCTCGGCATCGCTCCAGAAACATTCTGCAGGGTCCGTCATCCGGTTTCTGCTAACTGGTCTTTCGTTTATTTTCTTCACGTCTTCAACTAATTGGCTCAGAAGCTCGAGCTGCTTCTGTTGAATTGAAATAAGTTCGCTCCATTGATTCTCCCTCAGTAAATCAATTTTTTCATGAAGCGTCATTATTTCAAGTTCCGCCTTCAAGTTTACTTCGTAATCGTGCTCCGCACTTAATCTATCCTTATAAGCCTGTCGATTTTGAGACATCATAATGATCGGGGCCTGGATGGCAGCAAGCATAGATAAAAGAAGATTTAGAAAGATATACGGATATGGATCAAAAGAAGAACTGCCAAGCTTGATCAGAATAAACGAATTCATGCCAACCCATACAAATAGCACAAGCGCAAATATTAAGATAAATATCCAGGATCCACCAAAAGAAGCAACTCTATCAGCCATCTTTTGGCCCAAAGTCATTTGCTCGGAAAGGTCTTGAACAATATTTGTCGAAATAGGGGTTCTTTTAGTAATATGATGAGCAACATGCTTTTCTTGTTTAGTAAGCTTTTCATATTCCGAGCGAAAGAGCTTCTCCGCTGTATCGCGCACTTTCTTATCCATTGTACCATTCCTTAAAATTTTAGAAGCAGCGCTGCTTCTTCCATTTCTACCGGATCTTTTAATTTTGTCAGCATTTGCGGCGCTTCCTGAAAATTTTCCAAAGCATTAAAAAACCGGTCCAAAACATCACCGTGGTAAGTGGGTATGAGGAAAAGATGAGTATGGGGAATTCTTCGGCCGCGGGCGTAAAGAAAGACAAAGTCCGGTTTAAAGGCCTCCATCATTTTCTTAGCAACGATTTTGGCAACCTTGAAGAGGCTCGTATTTTCTTCATCGGTCAATTCATGCCACCAGGGTACGTGTCTTTTGGCGAGGACCAGGCAATGTCCTTTTGTATAGGGATGAATATCCAGAATGCACACGGATAGTTCATCTTCATAAATTTTGTAGGCTTTAGCCTTGCCCGCGATAATGTCGCAAAAAACACAACTGGATTTTTCTGCCATACAGAGCTTCCTTCGCAACTTCGGGGACTAAGATCGCAGCTTATCTTTATACCTGCTATCAAGATAAATTAGTCCTGCGACAAAAAAGAATTGCTGAAATTATTTCTTCCCGGCAATTTTTTGAATTCGGCAGCGAGCATTCCCTGTAGCGAGCTTTCGGGTAAGCGAGCGCGTAGCGGCGAATATCATTAGGCGTATCGCCTTGAAGAAACGTCTATTTATCCATAGAGTTCGTAGGCTCCCCATATGCCAAGTAATCCACCAATGACACTTCCTATTAATGAAGCGGCAATGGTAGTCAGTACCGAATAGTGTCGGCGCATACCCTCCTGCGATGGAGCCTATAACCATTCCGATCACGACAAACTTTTTTCCGACATGGCATCCGCTAAACTCCAATTTTGTCGCGTTATCCTTTAAAAGCGAAGTGGTACAAATTATTTCTTCCCGGAAATTTTTTGAATTATACCCAGAAATCCGTCCGGCTTTAGCGATGCTCCCCCGACGAGCGCGCCGTCGATATCTTCCATAGCAATTAATTCGCCGATATTGTCTTTGGTCACACTGCCGCCATAAAGGATGCGGATGTCGTTAGCTGCGTTGCCATACAAATCTTTTAAGATGCCGCGGATGAATTGGTGCACTTCCTGTGCCTGCGCGGATGTGGCAACTTTTCCCGTTCCAATTGCCCATACAGGCTCGTAAGCGATGACAATATTGTCTATTTTTTCCACGCCGCTGAGTCCCTGTTTTACTTGCCTGCCGACCACCGATTGGGTAATTCCTTTTACCCTTTCCTCGTCAGTTTCTCCGACGCACATGATGGGCTTCAAACCCGCAGCCAATGCCTTCTTGACTTTTAAATTCACGTCTTTGTCTTGTTCGTGAAAATATTTACGCCGTTCCGAATGGCCGATAATTACGTAGGTGCAGCCGATGTCCTTGAGCATTCCCGGTGCTATTTCGCCCGTGTATGCGCCTTTGTCTTCATAAAACATATTTTGTGCCGCAAGCGTCACGTGTGAGCCTTTGATAATTTCCGAGACACGGGACAAAGCCGTAAAAGGCGGAGCCAAAACAACTTCGCCTTTTTTTATGGTTTTAACGCCATCGACAATGGCCTTCGCGAGCGCCACTGATTCCTGCATGGTGTTGTTCATCTTCCAGTTTCCGGCTACAATCCATTCTCTCATTTATTTTCTCCTTTATGCCCGTGATTCGAGCGCGGCAATTCCCGGCAGAGTTTTGCCTTCCAGCAATTCCAGAAACGCGCCGCCACCGGTGGAAATATAAGACATCTTCGCGCTTTGCCCTGCCTGATGGATAGCGGTATCCGTATCGCCGCCGCCGATAATGGAGAGCGCCCCCGAATTCGCCACGGCAGAGGCCAATGAAAAAGTTCCTTTACTAAAAGGCGCCAACTCAAACATGCCCATGGGGCCGTTCCAGACGATGGTTTTCACGCCTTGCAAAGCGCCGGAAAATAAAGAAATCGTGGCGGGGCCGATATCGAGCCCCATCCAATCTGCCGGAATTTCTTTTATGCCGCAAATTTTTACCTCGGCATCCGCGGAGGCGCTCTGGGCAATCACGGCATCTACAGGCAATAGGAACTGCACATTTTTCTCTTTGGCTTTTTGCATAATTTTGCGCGCGAGCTCCAGCATATCGTCCTCGCACAAAGATTTGCCGATGCCGAAACCCTGCGCATTTAAGAAAGTAAAGGCCATGCCGCCGCCGATAAGCAGTTTATCCACCTTTTCCGTTATTTTTTCCAGTACGCCTATTTTATCGGAGACCTTCGAGCCGCCGATGATGGCAACCAGAGGCCTGGCCGGATTAACCATGGCTTTGCGGAAGTATTCGATTTCATTTTTCAAGAGAAATCCAGCGGCGCATGTTTTCATAAATCCGGTGATGGCCGAATTGGACGCCGCCGCCCGGTGCGAAACAGCAAAAGCGTCATCAATATATATATCGCAAAGAGAGGCGAGTTTTTTAGCGAATTCCGGGTCGTTTTTATCTTCTCCCGGCTGAAAGCGGAGATTCTCCAGTAGGATAATATCGCCTTCTTTCATTTTGCCTACGGCCTGTTCCACTTTTTCGCCGATACAATCATCGACAAAAACTACGTCTTTTTTCAGGAGAGAGGAAAGTATCTTTACGACCGGCTGTAAAGACATTTCCTCAACCCTTTTTCCTTTGGGTCTCCCCAGATGGGAGGCGAGAATTAATTTCGCTCCTTTTTCCAGAGCGTATTTTATTGTCGGCAAATGCGCCCGCACACGGGTGTCGTCCGTGACGTTGCCGGACTTGTCCATGGGAACATTAAAATCTACCCGCAAAAACACCCTTTTGCCCTTCATATCTATCTGATCTATGTACTTCATACTTTTTAGCTGCCTTTTCTATTTCATGATAAAAGAAAGAAGTTCCAGCATCCTGTTGGAAAAACCCCATTCGTTGTCATACCAGGAGAGAATCTTCACCATCTTGCCGCCGATTACCGCTGTATTGGGCAGATCCACTATGGAGGAATGGGGATTGCCGCTAAAATCACGGGAAACCAGCTCTTCATCCGTGCAGGCAAGAATTCCTTTCATTGCTCCCTGCGCGTACTCTCTGAATTTCGCGTTCAGCTCATCCTTGTTTGTGCTCTTCGAGAGTGTCGCGACAAAATCCACTATAGAAACATTAGGAGTAGGGACCCGGATAGCCAGTCCGTCCAGTTTGCCCTTCATTTCGGGCATAACCTCAGAGATGGCTTTGGCGGCGCCTGTGGTGGTGGGAATCATGGAAAGAGCAGCCGCACGTGCTCTTCTTAAATCTTTATGCGGTTCATCCAGGACAACCTGGTCATTGGTGTAAGCATGAATTGTGGTCATGAGACCATACTCAATGCCGAATTCACTGTGTAATATTTTCACTATCGGCGCGAGGCAATTAGTGGTGCATGAGCCCATCGAGATGATGTTGTGCTTGTTCCTATCGTATACTTCCTGATTTACCCCAAAAACAATGGTTACATCCGGATTCTTTGCCGGAGCCGATACGACAACTTTTTTAGCTCCTGCCTTGAGGTGTCTTTCCGCGCCCGCCCTGTCGGTAAATCTTCCCGTACTCTCCAGGACAACATCAATGCCCAAATCTTTCCAAGGCAATTTTTCCGGCTCTCTTTCGGTAAAGGTCTTGACTTCCTTGCCGCCGACCAGAATTGCGTTGTCTTTGGCTTTAATTTCGGCATTCATAATTCCGTGCACTGAATCATATTTTAAGTAGGTGAGCCAGAGTCTTGGCATCCGCAAGATCGTTTATGGCCACGAATTCGACATCTTTACTTTTATATCCGGCCCGAAAAACAAGCCTGCCGATTCTTCCAAAGCCGTTGATGGCAATTTTTACAGACATATCAACCTCCTTTTTTCTAATTATTAATCACAAGATGGATTCATGTCAACCGATTACGGAATATTCTTTATCTATTTTTCGGTCTGTGAATTAAATATTTATCAAACGCTTTACCTGCACAATATTCGTCGACCCCGTAAGCCACTGGGAATGGCCGAGCGTCATAACCATCAGGTCGCTCTTGGATAAAGCGTCCTGGGGCAAAATGGAGCGGACGGCATTTTCCACAAGCTCATCGGGAACATCGGGATTTTCCGCAAGCCTGGGAAAACAGCCCCAAATCATGGCTAAACGCCGGACGGTTTTTGCTTCCGGCGATAGGGCGACAATCGGCTGTTTAGGGCGAAAACGCGAAATAAAACGCGCCGTCGCTCCCGAATAAGTGCGGGAAACAATAACCTTCGCATCGAGGTGTTCGGCCAGAACGCAGGCGGCGTGAGCCACGGATTCGGATACGTCTTTTTTGGGCACCATTTCCAAAAAATGGCGATAAGGGAACCCGGTTTCCGCGGTGCGGCATATTCTATCCATAAACCGAATAGCCTCGGTGGGATAATTGCCCGAAGCGGTTTCCTCAGAGAGCATTACGGCGTCCGTTCCGTCGAGAACTGCATTGGCCACGTCGGCCGCTTCCGCTCTGGTGGGCCGCGGTGCATCCACCATCGACCGGAGCATCTGTGTTGCCGTTATCACAAATTTGCCCACGGCGTTGGCTTCTCTGATAATTCTTTTCTGAATCAGGGGAACGTCCTCCAGGGGAATTTCTACGCCCAGGTCACCGCGCGCCACCATAACGCCGTCGGATGCCGCGATGATTTCGTCCAGATTGTCCACAGCCTCGTGTTTCTCGATTTTGGCCACAACGGGGATGTCTTTGCGACTTGCACCGATAAGCTTTTTGACGTCGAGGATATCCTGCGCCCTCCTGACAAAAGAAACGGCCACATAGTCCACATCGTTTTCAATGCCGAAGAGCAAATCCTTGCGGTCTTTATCGGTGACGGCGGGTGTACGAATTGTTCCCGTGGGCAGATTGATTCCTTTGTGCGAAGTGAGCAAACCGCCGGTGACCACACGGCAAATAATTTCCGTAGGACTTGTTTTCACAACAGTCAGTTCCAGAAGGCCGTCGGCCAGAAGGAGGCGGTCTTGAGGGCGCACTTCGTCAGGCAATGAGTCATAAGATACGGAGACACGCTCCTTATTTCCTTCCAGCTGAACAGTTGTCAAAATAATAGCGGCGCCGGGTTGTAACACAATGCCCGGATCAGGAATACGGCCAATGCGGATTTTCGGGCCGGCCAGGTCCTGAAGAATAGCGACGGGATGATTTAATTTTTCCGCAAGCTTCCGAATAATCTTGATTTTCTTGCCGTGATCTTCATGGCTCCCATGGGAAAAATTAAGACGCGCAACATTCATTCCTGCTCTGATCATCTTTTCAATTATAGCCGGCGTGTCGCTAGCCGGTCCCAGCGTGCAGACTATTTTCGTCCGGCGGATATCGTTCATATTTGCCTTGGTAGAAGTTTCTTTGCCCATATTAGATTTAATTATAATGAAGCAGCTAAAAATGCCGCGCCTATCGCCCCGTTGACCTGGGCATAAGACGAGACTTCGATTTTCACACCCAGTTTTTTCTCGAGCGCTTTGACGACTCCGATATTGCGCGCCACGCCTCCCGTTACCATCACCGGCTCTTTCACCCCGATGCGGGCGATCATCGATGAAATTCTGGCCGCAATGGATTCGTGAATGCCGGCAATGATGTCCTGCCGTTTTTCTCCCCGGGCAATAAGCGATACCACTTCCGATTCCGCAAACACTGTGCAAAGAGAACTTATTTTGGATGGCTGTCGTGATTTTATCGATATCGCTCCGAAATCATCGAGGTCGACTTCCAACGCCCTGGCCATGACTTCCAAAAAACGCCCTGTCCCCGCGGCGCATTTATCGTTCATGACAAAGTTTTTAACTTTGCCGTGCTCGTCCAGAAGAATGGCTTTACTATCCTGTCCGCCGATATCGATGATCGAGCGAACGTGCGGATCCAGGTAATGGGCGCCGGCAGCATGGCACATGATTTCCGTGAAAGATTTATCGGCAAATTTTACGCTGTTTCTGCCGTAGCCGGTGGAAACAATTTTTTCCACGGACGATTTATTGAGCCCGTATTCACTGAGAATTTCCTCGAAAACCTTCAAACCCGCGGCTTCCGCGTTATATCCGGTGAATATAACCTTCGAGCCAATGAGTTTGCCGTCTTCGACAATCGCGGCCTTCGCGGTGATAGAGCCTATATCTATGCCTGCTGTGCGCATGTTTTTGTTCTTATCTATAATCTTGACCTCGTAATGTGGAACGTTCTTTTTTCCCAAATAAATAGAACTGGTACGTAGTTTTCCATAATCAGGGCTTCTTTTTTTGTTCCAGCTGTCTCAACAAAATGGCGTTGTAATCTGCAAATTCCTCGTGGGAGAGTTCATCCTTGATCTTTTCGACTCTTTTAACTATTTGTTCTAGCTGGTCCAATGAGATATTATGTTTTAAAATAGCAACTTTTTTTGATTGACTTTCTAATTTCTTTGACAATGGACCATCATCAGCTAGCTTGCTGTTAAACTCTTTCAAAATTACTTCATCTTTCGGTAATATCATTAATGGAGTAACAACATATTCACCAGTTGATTTTATATAATCAAAAATTGCCACCTGAAGTGCGTACATGTAATCATCAAAGATTTCTAATTCTTTTTCTTTCCCATATTTTTTTTCATAGGTGCTAATAATATGTCTTTTCTTACTTGGTGTTATTGGCTTTGTAGCATAAGCCTGTGACCCGTAGATCATATTCTCTATTATATCTTTATTCCCTATAGCAATATCAGTGACCCTCCAATCATATGTGCCACTGTAAGGCTTGCTATTGAAGAAAATTATCCATAATCCCTTTGTTGAATACACATATATCAAAGATAAATCACTATTCCTTAAGACAAATGGCGATTTTCCAGCAAGAGTTGAGTCGGGATTACCATATGCCTTCTCCACCTCGACTAATTTGCTGCCGATGGTAATTGAATTGGACGTTTTTGGATAAACATGTTCATTCTTAGTTCCGGAGGATTCACTATAGGCGATGCCTTTTAAAGTCATTTTCTTTTGATCTATCCAAGCTGTCCAATTATCTTTAAAAAGCATTCTGTCAGAATCTGCTAACCCAACTGCTCCCAACTTTTTTATTGTTTCTGCTTTTGGTTCGCCTAATTTGAAAGGTCCTAAAAACTGTTCTTCAATCGCGATGCCTCTGTTATCTATCGGAATATTCGATTTGTCATTCTTCAATCCTTCACTCTCGGCGGGAGTAGTTAAAAAAGTTAATGTAAGCAATAGTACGAAAAACATTCTATTATGTACAATTTTCATAACTTGCTTGAGCTTTTCCTCTCTTTGATGATTTCCATGAAGGCGTCGATTCTGGTTGAAATCTGGCTTTCGGAAAAGCTTCGCTCATCCGTCATATCCGATTCGATCATCAGGCAAGGCAGTCCTCTTTCTTTTTCGACGATGCTTTGGATATCGAGCTGTCCGAATGAATACGGCTTGCAGCTCCGGTTCGAGTGCAGGACAAAACCGTCCACATCGTATTTATCTATCATCTCGAGAACCATTTTGGCCATTTCATCGATACCGATATTCAAATAGATCCGCGTCTGTGCTTCGGCTATAGAATCAAGGAACTTGTTTTCATCGATATATTTCAGCGCCCCGCACCACGCCGTGGTGTATGTGTCGGCAACAAGGCAGGCATTGTGGGAAGCAAATTTTTCGGAAAGCCATCTCGTACGATGCCAGATGGGAATATTGTCCCAGAGCAGAGCGGTATTTTTCATTGGGCACCGCACCGATCCCGCGGGCGATGCGGTCTTTCATGTAGGCGACAAGCCAGGTATAATAATCGATTACATCCTGGGTGCCGCGCAGGGTCACGATCAAGGCGAGGTGATAGAAGGCGTCAAACGCACTCATGGGAGAGGGCTTGTGCATGGCGGTATCGAGGACAGCCTGCCACAAAAGTTGTCCTTGATGGGAGAGACGCCCGACTTCTTTAAGGCGCTCGAAATCGAATTTTTTCTTGCAGACATCTTCCAGAAAAACAATGTATTCATCAATCTGAGCGCGGACGTACTTAGCGGCTTCTTTCGTATATTCGGTATGGCAGAAAGGAGTATCGAGAAAGAAAAGTGGCACATTGAAATACCGCGCCTGGACTTCGTACCATTTGAGCACCGTGCCGCAAATGTTGTTACAGCAGACAAGCATATCGGGCCGGGGAAGGCCGCCTATCGGCCCGCCGTTGACCGCCGTGGCACAGGCGATATCGGAACGGGCATAAGAACACAGATCCTGCGAATATCCCATGCCTTCAGCCAGCTCGCAGAGTCCGCCGCCCATTTTGCTGGCGCCGATCATGGCGCCATGGTTCTCCGGATAAATCGGGATTACATCCATAGCAACCAGCGGCTCAACGGGTCCGCCGCTCGTTATCCAGGCTACTTTCTTACCGGTCAGGCGCGCCGATTTGGCCTCGCTGTAATAGACCATCATATAGTCTTTCATCGTCTTGGTTTTCTTATAGCGCATGCCGAACTTTTTTATTTTGCCTATCAGTAAGATCAGAGCCATTTTAAAGAATTCAGATATAGCTTTTTTCATTTTCTTTTCCTTACGTAATTTTACTTTTTTCAGCTTAAAGTATCTGGATAAATGTTTCGAAACGTGTTTGCAACTGCCCGATTGCAGGAAGTTCCGCTTCCATATCCAACTGCATGGAGGGAATTCCCTTTGTCGTCAGCATTTCCTTCATATAGGGATAATCGAAGGCGTGCGGATCGCAGAATTTCAGCAATAAAAATACTACGCCGTCCGCCTTATTTTCTTTGACCAGGCGGACGAGATTTTCGCCGCGTTCCTTAAGCTGTTGGTGCTTGGCGGGGCAGATGAGCCGTTCCAGATATCTCCTGGTAATTGCTTTAAGAGGCGAGATTTTCTCGTTCATCGTTCCCTCAAAGTATCTGTAGCCGGTGCACAGATCATCGGCGACAACAACTCCGCCCGCTTCTTCGATGATATCGTAAATATCCGGATGAGTGCACACACTGCCGGAAAGCACCAAGCGCTTCGCAGCGAAGGCAGTCTTGGTGGGTTTTGCTTTTTTCAATTGCCCGACAATTTCAGAAAGCGCCTTCAGAAAATAATCCCGATCGACAATCATGGCAGCCTTGATAATGGCATGGAAATCAGAGCCGCTGATAATTTGCGGGTTCTTGCTTCTTAATTCATAAAGCGTTCTGACCAGCGCGCGGATTTTGTTGTAGGTTTTAATGGATCTGGCCAGCATCCTGTCGGTAATTTCTTTCCCCAGAGCCGCGCCCAGGTCTTTGCGGAATTTTTCCAAAATATCGGCAAAATATCTTTTCGCGCTGGGCGTATCGAGTTTTACCGGCAGAACTACATCCAGATGAAACTGTTGGGTGATGTTCAGCCGCCAGATATCGGAGAGCCGCTGGAAGGAATCGCAGGTATGCGGAAAAACAATTCCATCGAGAAAATCCAATTTGTCGCTAAGAGCCTCTTCCAGAACGCCCCGTACCAGCGAACAGCAATACGATTGCAGGTGCGTATCGGCAAGATGAATGTTTTCATTGGTGCCGAACATTCTTACGGGCAGAGCTCCCGCGGCCCAGATCAATTCTTCCGGTGCGTAGGAACAACAATAGCCGACAACCTTTTTACCGCTTTTCTTTTTGTATTTGCGTACGTAGGCGTAAGGATCGGAGATGACCTTTTTCAGTTCAGTTAATTTTTTCATGTAATAGTACCTTTATTATTTAATTTCCTGCGTATTTACCGGCAGCCTTTAATTTAGCAATTTCTTCCTGCTCCAGGACATTGAAGGCAATTTTCCCAATCAGTGTTTTCGGCAGGCTAGCCCGGAATTCTATTTCCCGAGGACAGCTCCATTTAATCAGCTGGTCACGGCAGTAATTTATTAATTTCTTTTCCATCTCCGGAGAAGCTTTGGAAGGATCCTTAAGAACGACAATGCCTTTAACGACCTGAACCTGGGTCTCGTCGGGAACACCGATAATACAAGCATCCTGCACATCCGGATGCTGGTAAAGAATATCTTCGACCTGGGCGGGATAAACATTCATACCCGAGGATTTGATCATTCGTTTCTGCCGCAATTTGAAATAGAAAAATCCGTCTTTATCCATTGTGCCGATGTCTCCGGTATGCAGCCATATTTTTCCGTCAGGATGCTTGCGCAGGGTATCGGCTGTTTCTTCCGGCTGATCGAGATAACCCATCATGACGGCGGGGCCCGAAACACAGATTTCACCTTCCTGGCCGCAGGGAGCTTCCGTGGTCGTGCCGAGCTTTACAATCTTGGCCAGCATATCCGGGAAAGGCACTCCGATGCTGCCTTCTCTGTATTGGTTAATCGGCATCGACATGATGGCCGTAACGGCTTCGGTTAGTCCGTAACCTTCCAGCAACTGGACGCTTCCGCCCTGCTTTTTCACTGCTCCCTCAAATCTTTCTTTAACTGTCCGGGGCAAAGTATCTGCGCCGCTGAATGTGCCGCGCAGGCAACTGAGATCGGCCTTGCAGAATTTTGGATTGCGGCTCAACGCATCAAACAGCGTGGGAACTCCAACCACAAAGGAAGGCTTCTTTGCGCTGATAATTTGTGCGACGGTTTCGGGCGTAAATTGCGGGATAAGAATGGTTTTGCCGCCGCCCATAAAACAGGCATTGACGCAGACACCCAGTCCGAAGCCATGGAAGATAGGTAAAATGGCCAGAATGGAATCCGCATCGGAGAGCTTTCCCCATTCGGAAACCTGCGTGCCCTCAGAGATAAAATTCATGTTGGATAGCATTATCCCTTTCGGTACGCCGGTCGTCCCGCCGCTGTATAAGATAACGGCCAGATCGTCGGTATCTACTTTAGCTTTGGGCGCGGGCGGATATTTGCCGCGCATTAAATCGCTCCACCATTTAACCATCGGGTCTTGAGGGACTTTCGGGATTTTGCGCCCCACGGTGAGATTAAATCCGATTCGTTTAAGAGGACTCAGGTAGTCGGGAATGCGTGCGAGGATCAGCGTTGTGAGAGGTGTTTTGTCTTTCACTTCCTTAAATTTAGCATAGAAGGCGTCAAGCGTCAGAGCAAAGCGGCTCTTCGCGGTATTCAGGTAAAATTCGATTTCTTTAGCCGTGGAAAGGGGATGAATCATGCTCGAGACCGCGCCCAGTTTATTGGCGGCATAAAAACAAATGACACCCTGCGGGGATGTCGGCATAGAGATGGTGATTCTGTCGCCTTTTCTCAAGGCCGATAGCAGTAAAGTGCATCGGCGCAGTGATCGATTTCTTCCATAAACCTGCGGTAAGTGGATGTGGAACCGAGAAAGTCGTAGGCGAGCTCGTCAGGCCGCAGCTCCGCGGAGCGCTTGACTGCCTCGTACATGGAAATACGCGGATAGTCCAGCGTATGTGGGACTTCTCCGTAAAATTTCAACCAAGGCTTATTTTCGTACATATTATGACTCCCGGTAAGTGTTTTGTATATATAAAACAGGATATGATTATGTAGTCAATGAAAAAGTTTTTTGTTAATGACACTCGCTGAAAACAAACGGAGTGCAGTTTAAAGCGTAAGTGGAATTAATCCCGCACAGTGGAGGGTAATGAGACTCAAATTCCGAAACAAAGTATATCGGAATTTGTTAGCCGAATTATCCCGCATAAGCAGGGGTATAATACCCCGCAATTTGCTTTAGGATTTATACCCGTAATAAAATTTAAATCCGCACGCTGGTAGCTCTTTTAATTAAACTATTAACATAGCTCTGAAATTAGCGAAAATTAAATTAAATAATTTCTCCATTCAGACTGACGCGGAAAGCGATATAAGAAAGGAGCATATCAAGGAAAGGATACGAAGAACTTTCTTTGCTGTCGTTACCCCTTTTGCTGGAATTTGTTTTGTGATAAGTGCGAACATATTCTTATTCGCATAAAAGGAGAACTGCTATGAATAAATCCAAACCCGTCGCCATCGTTACCGGTTCATCCCGGGGTGTCGGCGCCGCGACAGTAAAGCTCTTGGCGAAAAACGGCTACAATATAGTGGTTAATTATTCCCAAAGCGAAAAAGAAGCCCGAGAGGTTCAGGCGGCCTGTATTTCCTTGGGCGCCGAGACTTTGCTTTGCCGGGCTGACGTTGCTGAGGATGGCGATTGCCGGCGCATGGCGCACGAGACGATGGACAAATGGGGACGCATCGATGTTCTTGTGAACAATGCCGGGACGACAAAATTCAATGCTCACGGTAATCTGGAAGGTCTTTCCAAAGAGGATTTTCTGCATATATACAGTGTCAATCTGGTCGGCCCTTACCAGATGATCAGAGCCGTGGCTACCGCAGATGAAAGCGCAGGCAACGGAGCCATCGTCAATATAGCCTCTCTTGCCGGTGTAAAAGCAATCGGCAGTTCTGTCGCTTATTGTGCGTCCAAGGCGGCGTTGATTAATATGACGATCGCGTTGGCGCGTGTTTTGGGTCCGGAGATTCGAATCAACGCTATATGCCCCGGCTTCATTCAGGGTGAATGGCTGCAGGCGGGAATGGGACAGGAAAGGTATAAAAAAACAAAAAATCGCCTGGAGAGTACGATTCCTCTGAAGATGACGGCAACCCCGGAGATGATTGCGGCTACGGTCCGTTACTTCATCGAAGAAGCCGTTCTCGTAACCGGTGAAACACTGTTGCTGGACGGCGGGCATCACCTTTTATAGACACCGGCAAAAGAATAGGAACGAAAAAATAAATTCCGGCTGCGCTTAAAAAATAGCTTCGGTATTCATCATTAAATTTATTGTTATCACAGGAAAAGTGAAACAATGAATATTGACATGCGATCAGCTAAGTTCGATGATACATAATTCCTGGCGTCGGTAATGCTTAGCGGGGCAATATAAATAATCCGTGAAGGCGTGTATAAAATCAACAACAAACCATGGAAGATTTTATGCCCGTGATAATAATAATTGACACGCCAATGGAACTGCCATATGTTTCGCCTCCCGTCGCATGACCTGATTAAATGATGAAGTTCTCAATAATCTACTCCGCAGAGGAAGATGTGATAGTATGCTGAAAGTTTGGTTTCTGGAGACCCGGCCGCAATACCTTCTGCTGTCGGTGATACTGGCTTTTTTAGGGGTATGTATAGCCTGGTTTTATAATGATGTTTTGCATTTAGGTTATGCGTTTTTGGCAGGCTTCGGCTTAGTGCTGACTCACATCAGCGTCAACACACTCAACGATTATTTTGATTATAAGAGTGGCATAGATCTCAGGACTCAAATAACTCCTTTCAGCGGCGGAAGCGGCATTTTGCGGGCCGGGCTTTTAAAACCAAAGCAGGTTTTATGGATGGGAATAATAGCCCTGCTGCTGGCAACACCCATCGGGTTATATTTTGTGTTCTTTCAGGGTTGGTTGTTATTGCCACTGCTTATCGTTGCTGCACTGTGTGTGGTTTTCTATTCGCCGGTAATATTGAAGCACAGATGGCCGGAGTGGTCGGCCGGTTTTGGATTAGGAATGTTGCCCGTATTAGGGACATATTTCGCGCAAACCGGCTCTTATTCTTTACCGGCATTTTTTGCTGCCGTACCTTCCTTTATTTTAGTGCACAATCTTCTTTTACTTAACGAGTTTCCCGATGTGGGTGCAGATCAAACAGCCGGACGGAAGACCCTGCCCATTACCATGGGGAAGCCGAGGGCGGCCAAAGTTTTTGCGGCGTTTACCATATTAGTCTATCTCTGGATTATCGGAAGCGTTATAGCCCGGATAACACCGGTCTGGACATTGATCGGCCTCTCTACTCTGCCCTTTGCCGTCAAAGCGATTCGCGGTTCCCTAAAACCGGATGATATGACCAGCCTGATTCCGGCCATGAGTAACAATGTGCTGGTCGTGCTGGCGACCCAATTACTGCTGGGTGTTGGTTACATTCTGGCGGTAATTATATAAAGTGGAGGATTTTTTGGCCGACAATAGTCAAAACGAGTTTCGGCGCAAGTTGCTATCTCCTATGTTCAGCGGGATAACCGGAAGTTATGATCTGATTAACCATGTTTTTACCTGGGGCATGGATAGGCGCTGGCGGGGTAAACTGGTTACAGAATGCCTAAAGCTAAATCCAGAAAAGGTATTGGACATTGGTTGCGGCACCGGCGATCTGGCGATCAATATTGCCCACCGTGCCAGGGGGAATCTGCATGTTACGGGCTATGATTTCAGCCGCCCGATGTTGGAAATAGCTGCCCAAAAGGTGCAGGCAGCGGCGGCGGATAAAAAAATATCCTTCATTTACGGCGAAGCGGCGCAGCTGCCCTTTCCCGATGCCTATTTCGACTGTATCGGCATTTCTTTCGCTTTTCGCAACCTCATATACAAAAATCCGTTGGCGGAGAGGCATATTGCCGAGATAGTAAGGGTGCTCAAACCGGGCGGCAGCTGCCTTATTGCCGAATCCAGCCAGCCGCAAAACAAGCTCATCCGCCGGCTTCACCATCTTTATTTGCGCACTTATGTGTATTGGGCGGGTATGTTAATTTCCGGCGATAGAAAGGCTTATAAGTATCTTACAGAATCAGCTATAAACTTTTACACGCCGGAAAGATTGAGAAAGCGGCTACTGGCCTCCGGTTTCCGGCAGGTTTATTACCAACCGCTTTTTTTCGGAGCCGCCGGAATCTATCGGGCACTGAAATAAATGATTGTTACCGCGTTTTGAAAGACGGTTGCCCCAGTGCTCATAATGGCTTATTCGTATTATAACCTTGCTTGAAACATGAGCGGCCGAGCTGCCGTTATAAAGATATAAATATTTATGTTGTCTATATAATATCTGTATAATATCTGTGTAAACTTTCTTAAAATAATCCGGTTCACCGAAAAATGCATTAAGTTATACCGGCGAATAGATCGACGAGCTCCTTGACTTGCCTTCTCTGGGCGTATATACGACCTTATCTTGCCAGGTCTCATATTGCCAAGATCGCAACAAATAAATGGTTGATTAATTTTTAGTTGTATTTTTATCGAAATTCGGTCAAATTTCGGCCACTACGAGCAAAGGATAATGGAAATGGATCTGCGACCAGATGGATATGTCGACATAGCGGCCATGGAATATTTTTTTAATCCTCGTTCTATCGCCCTCATCGGAGTATCCAAAGATATTCGCAAACCCAGCGGCAGATCTTTGAACGCCTTATTGAAATGGCGTTACGCGGGCAACTTATATCCGATCAATCCTAATTACACGGAAATCCACGGAGTTAAATGCTATCCTTCATTATTGGAGATACCCGGCGATGTGGAGATGGTTATCATCAGTGTTCCCGCACAAGCGGTGCTGGCGGCGCTCGAGCAGTGTGTCGCAAAAAAAATCAAGGCTGTGGTGCTCTTCACTTCAGGATTTTCCGAAGTTGGTCCGGAAGGCAAAGCCCTGCAGGAGCAAATAACGCAACTTTCTAAAAAAAATAATTTGCGGATATTGGGTCCTAATTGCGTCGGGCTGGTGAATTTAAGCAATTCGGTAATGGCATCGTTTGCCAATATCGTCGATTTAAAACCGGTCTATCCGATGTCTTTGGGATTTGTGACGCAAAGCGGTGCTTTCGGGACTTTGATCTTCGCCCAGGCGGTTCAGGCGGGCGTCGGTTTCAGCTCCTTTGTCAGCGTCGGAAATGAGGCCGATACGGAATTTTCCGATTTCCTTTCTTATCTTTTGACAACTCCCGAAACTACGGTTATCGGCGGATACCTGGAAGGCGCGAAAAACGGTGCTAAATTCCGCAAGGCAGCCCAAAACGCTCTGAAGCTGAAAAAGCCGCTTTTGATAATGAAAGTAGGCCGGACGCAATCCGGCGCTAGAGCGGCATCATCCCATACCGGCGCTCTGGCCGGAAACGATAAAATTTATGATGCGTTTTTCCGTCAAATGGGAATCATCCGCATAGAAACTTTGAGCGAACTGACATCTTTCGTTATCGTTCACCGCGGCGGCCGCATGCCGGAAGGTAATAATATCGGCATTCTTTCCATTTCCGGCGGAGCGGGTGTTTTGATGGCGGATAAATGCGAATCGTTGGGGCTCAATGTGCCGGAATTTACGGGCGAAACGCGCCGCATACTGGAAATGTCTCTGCCTCCTTTTGGTTCCGCCAAAAATCCGGTAGATCTGACTTCGGCGGCTGTAGCTGAACCGGAAATGCTGGGCCGTTGCCTGAGAGCCCTGGTGGCGGATGATAATATCCATATGATAACGGTGGCTATGGGTTTCATGCCGCATAGCGCGCCCATTTTGGCCAAAGATCTGATCGAAATTTATCAATCAACAACCAAGCCTATCGTACTCACAACTTACAATATTTCCGCATCGGAAGTGATCGCCAAGGCGATTAAATCGATTGAAGATGCCGGTATGCCGGTGCTGAAGGATCACTTACACTCAATTCAGGCAATGAGTGATCTGGCCTGGTATGCCGCTAAGCTAAGAAGAACTGCGGATATCAAAACAGATAGTGAGGCAATAAAATCGGGTACAGAGGCCCAGCTGATGATAAACAATCCGGATGCCTTATCGGAATACGAGGCCAAAAAAGTTTTAGCCGGCTATGGGATACCCGTAACCAGTGAAGTGCTGGCCACATCCGCTGATATGGCGGTAGAGTCAGCCCGCAAGATCGGTTACCCGGTGGCCTTAAAGATTTCGTCCGCGCAGATTACCCATAAGACGGAGGCCGGAGGTATCAAGCTAAATGTGTTAAGTGACGCGGAGGTTCGCGCGGGTTTTAACGAAGTTATATCCAACGCTAAAAAATATATGCCGGACGCTAAAATACAGGGCGTTTTGGTTCAAGAAATGTTAAAGGATGGAGTTGAGGTAATTATCGGCACGACTAAGGATCCGGTATTTGGTCACGTAATCATGTTCGGGCTGGGCGGCATTTTTGTGGAGGCGCTCAAGGATGTCTCCTTTCGGATAACACCGCTTAGTCGCAGCGATGCGCAAGAGATGGTAAGAGAAATTAAAGGATACAGCGTACTCACGGGAATAAGGGGCAAGCCGCCTATAAATATGGATGCGCTGGTAGATGTGATTTTAAGAGTTTCCCTCTTGGTTACCGACCATAAAGATACAATAAAAGAACTCGACATCAATCCTCTGGTGCTTTTTGCGGATGGTGCGAAAGTTGCGGATGCTTTGATTATTAAAAAATAAAATATCGACAATTTTGTAAAAGTAAAAATGGAGCGGCAAAAATGTTGGACAAAGATGAACTGAAGAAGACAAAAACTGCCAAGGATAAATGGGGAAAAGAAATACTGCAAAAATCTCTGACCCGTGAGAAGGAGCGTAAAAAGGTTTTCACCAGTATTTCCGGCACGCCGATAGAGAGGCTCTACGCACCGCTGGAGGTCGCCGGCCTCGACTATAACGAAGATATCGGTTATCCGGGACAGTATCCCTTTACCCGCGGCGTCCAGCCCACCATGTACCGCGGGCGTTTCTGGACAATGCGCCAATACGCCGGATTCGGCAGCGCCAAAGAGAGCAACGAGCGCTACCGCTATCTCCTCCAGCAGGGTCAGACGGGTCTCAGCGTCGCCTTCGATCTTCCTACTCAGGCGGGTTATGATAGCGATCATCCTCTTTCCATGGGCGAAGTGGGCAAGGTAGGTGTGGCCATAGATTATATCGGAGACATGCGCTTGCTCTTCAATAAGATTCCCCTGGATAAAGTTACGACGTCCATGACCATCAATGCGCCGGCCACCGTGCTTTTGGCCATGTATCTGGCTTGCGCCGATGAGCAAGGAGTTTCCTACGATAAGCTCGGCGGTACGGTGCAAAACGATATTCTCAAGGAAATTACGGTCCGCGGCCAATATATCTATCCCCCCCAGCCGAGCATGAAGCTGACGGTGGATTTGATCGAGTATTGTTTCCGGAATGTTCCCCGCTGGAACTCCATCAGTATCAGCGGGTATCATATCCGGGAAGCCGGTTCCACCGCAGCGCAGGAAGTAGCATTCACAATTGCGGATGGTATTGCTTATGTTCAGGCCTGCATTGACCGCGGCCTTGACGTTGATACTTTTGCTCCCCGCCTCAGTTTCTTTTTCAACGCTTTTACGAATGTACTCGAGGAAACGGCCAAGTTCCGGGCGGCGCGCCGCTGCTGGGCTAAAATAATGAAGAAGCGCTTTGGCGCCAAAGACCCGCGTTCCATGATGCTGCGTTTTCATGTCCAAACCGGAGGTGTTACGCTTACCGCGCAGCAGCCGTTGAATAACGTCGTCCGGGTTGCCCTGCAAGCTTACGCCGCGGCGTTGGGCGGTTGTCAATCGTTGCACACGAATTCCTATGACGAGGCACTGTGCCTGCCCACGGAGCAGGCGGTAACGGTTGCGCTGCGCACCCAGCAGATAGTCGCCGAAGAAAGCGGCGCCGCCGATACGATAGACCCTTTGGCCGGTTCCTATATGGTGGAAGCGATGACCGATAAGATCGAAACCGAGACGGAAGATTATATTAAGAAAATAGATGATATGGGCGGAACGCTAACAGCCATCGAACAGGCTTTTATCCAGAAGGAAATTCAACAAAGCGCCTATCGTTTTCAGAAAGAGATCGAAAGCCACGAGCGCATTTATGTCGGCATCAACAAATATACAATGGAAGAGGCGGCTTGCACGAATCTGCTGAAAGTGGATATGAAAGTGGGCGAGATCGAAGTAAAAAAACTTCGGGAAATGCGCGCTAAACGGGACAAAACCAAATGGGAAAAGGCGTTGGAACATCTGCGAAAAATTTCTCTAAGTAATGAAAACGTGATGCCCGCCGTCATCGAAGCGGTAAAGGCCGATGCGACCATCGGCGAAATATGCAATGTGTGGCGCGAGATTTACGGCGAATATAAGCCCAAGCAATTCTTTTAAAACAGGCTGCTGCGGACGCCCGTCTACGGCGTTCCCTCAACTTTCGTCGCTACGGCGTATGACCAAAAATACGCCTTTGCTTCTCAGGCTCTCGGAGGCCATGCATTCGGACTTTCGGTACGTGCCCTTCAGGGTATTGGACAGCCTATAATTTGATTGCGAAAAGACCATTGTCGGAGGATTATTTGATGGGGAGTAAAAGAAAGATCAGGATAGTTCTGGCCAAACCCGGTCTGGATGGGCATGACCGCGGAGCAAAGCTCCTGGCAAGAATATTTATGGAAGCAGGCATGGAAGTGATTTATACGGGCTTAAGGCAGACTCCCGAAATGATTGTTGCGACCGCTCTGCAGGAAGATGCCGATGTGGTGGGGCTGAGCAGCTTATCCGGTGTACACAATTATTTTTTCCCCCGGGTGATGGAACTGCTTCGTGAAAAAGGATTGAGTGATGTTCTGGTGGTAGGAGGAGGTATCATTCCGGCTGAAGATGTCGTCGAATTAAAGAAATCGGGCATTGCGGAAATTTTTGGACCTGGAACATCCACGGAGAAAATCGTTAATTTCATCCAGCTGCACGCGCGTCAGCGCGATTAGAAAGAATCTTCAAGGAGAAAACATGAAAGTTCTGAAAATAGACCATATCGGCATTGCCGTAAAAAGTATCAGCGAGGCGAAAAATCTTTACAGCGGTCTTCTCGGTCTTACTCACACCGGAAACGAAACTGTGGCGGAGCAAAAAGTAACCACGGCTTTTTTCCCGGTCGGCGATACGGAAGTCGAACTTTTGAAATCCACATCTGAGGATGGTCCCATAGCAAAATATATAGAAAAAAAGGGAGAAGGCGTTCAGCATATTGCCTTTCGTGTGGAAAACCTCGAAGGTGCTTTGGCTGAACTAAAGGCTAAAGGGATTCAGTTGATTGATGAAAAACCGCGGTGCGGGGCAGGTGGGGCAAAAATTGCTTTTCTCCATCCCCGATCTACTTTTGGTGTGTTAGTCGAACTTTGCGAAAAGAAATAAGGTAGGTTTCCTAAAAGGCGCATGGCAAGAAGTATAAGGCATGCGTGTTGCTATCTTGGTTTAAACGTCATCTTAAATTTTTATTAATCGGCAAATAAAAAATAGCTTGACTAGGCAAAGTTGATTTGTAATTATCTCCCGCGGTGAGTGTGTTACCCGATTTTTGCTGTTTCCAAATTAATATTACGCGCTTCCGCATAATTAAAAAGAGAACCCGTGCAACTATGATAATTATAGGGGGAAAAGATGAATCATAAAAGGATTATCCGGAATATCGAGCTTCCGTAAAATGAAATATTTAT
Source organism: uncultured delta proteobacterium (assembly GCA_963753975.1). Lineage (GTDB taxonomy): Bacteria > Desulfobacterota > Syntrophia > Syntrophales > Smithellaceae > UBA4810. The sequence continues at coordinate 127,938 of CAVWEH010000005.1, read as the reverse complement.
AACATTAATCTGAGGAGGGAGGTAATATTATTATGAAGAAGAAAGCAGTGCGTCCTGCAAAAAAGAAAAAGAAAGTTACACGTTCGGTTAAGAAGAAGGTAACGCGTCCTGTAAAAAAGAAAAAAGTTAAGTCATTGGTTAAGAAAAAGAAAGTTATACGTTCGGTTAAAAAGAAGGCATCAAAGCCGGCTAAAAAAAAGCAGGTAGCGCGGCCGATCAAAAAGAAGAAGGCAGCGCTTCCGGCAAAGAAAAAAGTAACTCCGCCGGTGAAGAAGAATGTAACATATCAGGATAAACCGTGGGTTGCCCATTATAGTCCGGGCGTTACGGCAACGGTTAAGTATGAAGAATTACTGTTAACTGACAATCTTGAAATTGCGGCACGGGATTTTCCACGAAGAACAGCGTTTGTTTCACAAGATTATAAGATCACCTATGCGGAATTGAAAGATATGGTATACCGTTTTGCGACCTGTCTGACTGATTTTGGCATTAGAAAAGGCGACAGTGTCGCGATCCATCTGCCCAATTTGATTCAAACAGTCGCCGCTTATTATGCAATACTGAAGATCGGCGGGAAAGCCGTAATGAACAATCCGCTATATTCCGTACCCGAACTGGAATATCAGTTCAATGATTCGGAATCCAAGGTTCTTATCACGCTTGATCTGCTGGCAAATAACATGATCGATCTGAGACCAAAAACCAAGATAAAACAGATAGTGTATGCTTCACTGGGCGATTATATTCCCTCCTCAACGGATCCAGCCACGGTATTTGCTGCCAAGCCAAAGGATGCCCCGGATGTATACGGCTGGAAAGACCTTATTGCGAAATATCCCCCGAATCCCCCGCAGGTAAATGTTAATTTTAACGACATTGCCATACTGCAGTATACAGGCGGCACTACAGGTGTTTCCAAGGGGGCGATGCTAACCCATGCTAACCTGAGCAAGCAGTTGCAACAGATAAAAGCAACAGATCCAAAAACATATAAAAATTCGATAACAAGCGACGGCAAGGAGATATTTCTCGGTGCCATCCCGTTTTTTCATGTTTATGGGATGTCCACTGTTATGAATTTAACCATTTATTACAAATGCACCTGTGTAATGTTAGTAAGACCAACGCCGGAGGCCCTGTTTGACGTCATACAAAAATACAGGCCAACCGTAGCCTGTCTTGTTCCGACCATGTTGATCGGCTTGCTTGGCCATCCGAATTTCGATAAGCTTGATCTTACCTGCATAAAACGCCTTCCTTCAGGCAGCGCTCCGCTTCCGGTTGAGGTTATAAAAAAAATCAAAGCAAGATCTGGAGCGCTGATTGCTGAGGGATTCGGCTTGACTGAGGCTTCACCGTGTACGCATGCCAATCCATATGAAGGAGTACAAAAAGCAGGAAGTATTGGACTCCCGTATCCGGATACGGAATGCCGCCTAGTGGATCTCGAAACAGGGGAGAAGGATGTTCCCGTAGGTGAACTTGGCGAGCTTATTATCAGAGGTCCTCAGGTCATGAAGGGGTATTGGAAAAAACCTGAAGAAACAGCCATCGCTTTAAGGAATGGATGGTTGTATACCGGCGACATAGCCAAAATGGATAAAGAAGGCTACTTCTACATCGTCGACCGTAAAAAGGACATGATTATTTCCGGCGGATACAACGTCTATCCGCGTGACATAGATGAAGCTTTATATACCAACCCAAAAGTTGTGGAGGCATGCGCTATCGGAGTGCCTCATCCGACACGCGGTGAGCAGATCAAGGTTTTTGTCGTATTAAAGGAAGGGCAGACCGCGACAGAGCAGGAAATAATCGAATTCTGTGCAACCAAATTGGCCAAGTACAAGCTTCCTACCATGGTTGAATTCAGAAAAGAACTGCCCAAGAACAATGTGGGCAAAATTCTTAGAAAGACCCTGAGAGCGGAAGAGCTGGCCAAACAAGGTAAACAGTAAGAATGCTTTCGGTGTTACAGCTTAGGGGAATTAATTTTTTTTGGTACACGCCCTGACTTTATTGTCGGGGCGTGTATTTCCTGCCCATTTGAGCGTAGGGTTTCAGTTCAAAGATTTTTTTATTCTGCGTGGAGACAATGTGATAAAATTCATCCTGCGGAATATAAATGTAAGGAACATCATCATTGCGCCGGTAGAGAAAATGAGCAAGGATCATCCGATTTACCGCCTGATGGCCGACAATCATGATGTTATCTGAGTGGCGGTTTAAGAAAAAAGCTTTTTTCAGCCCCGCTTCGATGCGCGGTTTCATTGTCTCGTAGCTTTCCCCCTGCGGATAGATATAGTGGTATTTGTCCGCCCTCCGGGCCTGATAAACTTCGGGCATCTTTCTTTCGATATCTTTGTAAGTCATTCCTTCACATATGCCGGCGTTGATTTCATCAAACTCGTTGATGGGAATAATCTTACAATTCTTCTGCACGGCACAGATAATGCCGGCTGTTTGAATTGTTCGCTTTTTGCGGCTGGTAAAAATATAGGAGATCTGTCTTTTTTTAAAAAAGTTACCCAGGGCTTTTGCCTGCGAAGTACCTTTTGCGGTGAGAGCAGAATCTCCGCCGATACGGTCGATGGTATTGAATTTTGTTTCGGCATGCCGAATAAGAAAAAGGTTTTTAACGACATCGGTCACCAGAATATCTTTGATCAGCAAATACAGTGGAATCGTGTCGGTCTGTTTCTCTTCCAATATCCTGTTTTGCAGAGAATCCATGCGGAAGTAATTCCTCTCCTCTTTCAACGGTGTATAAATCATCCGGTAGTTTTCTATCCTCTTTGAAAATTCCGCCTGCGCCTTCTGACGGCCCAACCGGGAAAATTCCGGCAACCGCGTTTTTTCCAGAATGCTCAAAGCCAGGATTTCCCGGTCATCATTAATGCATTCGATAAAAAGAATGGGGTGGTTGCCGAGATTATCTTCGATTATCCTGCGCCGCTCCCTGCTTACATTGGCCGCGTCCAGGATGGCCACCCGTCCTTTGCCCTCGAGATATGCTTTAGCCCTCTTCATATTGATGCAGGCGAATTTTTTTCGCATTTCTAAGGCAGAGGTGTTGGCCGGATGATAAAAGTTTGCCGAGGAAGTTTCTGTGAGCGGCAGGTAAGCTCTCCGGAGATTGCCGTTGTTGAATATCTTCGCGGGGATCCGGCTTTTTCCAAAAGCATCCTGCAGGCGTATCGCCAACGTTGATTTACCCCTCGCCGGAAGGCCCATCATGACCAAGTACAGTTTATCATCGTTCATGGGAAGTGGGTTTTATCTCTTTGGTTATTAATATGAATATTAATATTCATAAGTTTTGCTTATCATGCTATCGAATCCGGGGCAAGATCACAGTTTACTCTACGCCAGTCAATTACCATAAATTGCCCGATCATTCGGCACAACTGTTTTTTTTCAGTTGTTATAGTGATAGGTTTTGAGGTATTCCGGGTCGTCGGCTATTTGCAGAAAAGAACTAGTCACCGGGCCTGGTGACCCGGTGACTAGTTAATTTGACGAAATAAGATTTACTGTTAGCAAAGAGCAATGTGCGTCGCCTGTGCCGCCACCATATACCATGTTATGAAGAAGGCGTTTACGAACGCCCCGGCATAGACTAACCCCGTTTTTTCGGAAAAATAGGTCGATATGAGACTGACGATAAGGAACAACGGGAACAACTGCACCGCTACAATCAGGAACAATGTCTGGTATATTGTATTGATGAAGGGGGCCGCTCCTCCTGCTAAAATTGGTATGTACATAACCACAAGCATTATGAGATAGCCCAGTGATCCCAGTATTGCACTCATGAGCATTCTCTTTTTAAATGAACCGGTCGGAGAACGCAACTGCCCGTGCAGAGCAACTGCAAACATCAGGTAAAATAGAGTCAGAGGAATTACATAACGCAGTGCTATTTTAAACTGTGTTGCGCTCATGGGTTTGATAGGCATAATCCAGAATCGGAAATCCACGGTAAAGAAATAAGAAATCACCATAACCGATAAATATGCTACAGCCGTAACCAGGAAGGCAAACCAGGCGGAAAGTCCGATTTTTTTCCAGGTAGAACCCTTGGCAGCCTTGAGGCCGTATGATACCGCATTCCCGCCTTTTTTCTTGTTCAGCAGGTGCCAGATCACAAACAGGATAAGAGAAATGATCGCAGCTATGAGCAACCAGAACAAGATATCGTTGGTAATCTGCTGGGGGAAGAACCAGGATTGCTTTAACTTACCATAGGCTATAAGCGTTGCCGGGAAATAGGTTAAAGGTCCGATTATGATCATGAGAATGGCAGCGATCCACCACGCAACTCCGGTTGCGGGTTTCGGGTTTTGCGGCGTCCCTTGCAAGGAGCTGAAATATCCGGCTTGCAGCAGAAGATTGCCGGCTGCAAACACAAGCAGGATGCAACCGATAAGGCCGATAAGGGTGGCGATTTCCTTCCAGAACCAGATTTGATTGGAAGGAGCGAGAGTTTTTTCCTCACCCAGGGTTTGCTGTAACCAGGAGATTGCATAACCTATCGCTGTGGGTGACTCGGTATCGCCCGGATGGGTTGTTACCGGTTGATAAAGAACGCGTGCCGTTCCGTTTTCGATGGAGCCGTATATTTTGCCGGGTTCGATTGTTTCGGTTACACCGAATACCTTTTTGAGTTTATCACTGTTGACAACATTGCGTGCTATCGGTACGCTCCACATGAGTAAGGAAAACTCGTCAAATGTGCTTTCTACCAGAGCCATATTCTTGGGATAGGTGGTGCTTCCCTCCGGAGCGAAAGGCGCTCCAGTGGACGATCCTTCCAGAACTATTGCCTTATAGTCGTCGGGACGAGCCATGGCTGCGGCGAGACATGCCCATCCACCCATGGAATGACCCACCAGGCCGATTTTGTTCTTATCGACGAAATCAAGGCTGCGGAGATAGGTCAGGCCGGGTATACCGCCGTAACCGTTGGCGAAAGCCGGAGGGGCGCTATATCCGTGCCCGCTCTGATCGATTTCCAGAACAACCCAGCCACGGCGCGCGAATTCAATCGAAAATCCCGACATAATCTCCCGCGAATTGATATAGCCATGAACGGTAAGAATGCCGGGCGCTGGTGTCTGCGGCGTGGCATTTTTCGGAATGAACAGAAGGGCGCTCATGATCGAACCGTCAGCCGCCACGAAACGAACATCGCGAACCTTAACCTGGTAAAAATCGTTTTGCACAAGGTTGGCGGCTATTCCTCCGACGATAATCATAATTACAGCAATAAATAAAAATACTTTACCTTTCATAAAATCTACCTCCCCTAAACATTTATTTTATAATACTTGATTGCCGGTAATCAAACCGGAATCCCCGCTGTAAATAAAAAAAAGTTGATTGAAGTACGCCGACAAGTGGCATAATCTTTTTTGCGGCAAAAGACCGAAAAGTTGCCACCTTGTTAATGTATTCCCGGCGATTGGCAAATTTACACTCTCCCCTGGCTAACAAGAGAACATTTTTTGTAATTTCAGGCACACCAGCCTAACAATAAACCCCAAACCAGAATTAATAAACCGGGGATCTATGTTTATTGAGAATAATGAGTGACAATGTCTCCCTTGTACAATCATTCATTATGCCGATAAAAGCTTGCTCTTTCGCGGACGAGTATATGAATAAGCCCGGCGCTTTGTCAAGAAAATTAAACAACAAGATGTCAAAACTTATTGAAAAAATCAACGAAGCCGGCAGTAAGAATTTTTGGAAAAAAGCGCCGGAAAATGCTGGCTTGCAAATCATCAAAATACGTATTTTTTTCTTGACAATGATGACAGTCTTATGTCGATATTATACTTTTAATAAAATAAAATTATTTGGGGGAGGTTAGAAAGGGACGCAATGGGAACGAAATTTGTTTATACTTTCTCGGAAGGGCACGGAAAAGACAAGAATTTGTTGGGGGGCAAGGGTGCCGGCCTTGCCGAAATGACTCACCTCGGCATTCCTATCCCGCCGGGTTTCACTATAACGACGGAAGTTTGTACCGCATTCTATAAGCATAAGGGACGCTACCCGCAAGGCCTCAAAGAACAGGTTTATAAAGCCATAAACAAAATGGAGCGGGAAGCCGGCGTGAAGTTCGGCGATCCGCAGAATCCTCTGTTGTGTTCGGCCCGTTCCGGGGCGCGCAAAAGCATGCCCGGCATGATGGAGACGGTGTTGAACATCGGCCTTACCTCAAAGACCATTCCCGGCATGATCAAAAAGACCCAAAACGCGCGCTTTGTATGGGATTCATATCGTCGCTTAATCCAAATGTATTCGGACGTTGTCATGGAAAAAGCCGAAGGTCTTGAACCAGCTGAAGGAATGAGTGTGCGCCAGCAGTTAGAGCGGGAACTGGCGGCTATGAAACAGCGCCGCAGAGTTACGAACGATGTCGATCTTACAGAACATGATCTGGCGGAACTTGCCAAAATTTACAAGGCCAAGGTAATGCAAGTCATCGGCAAACCCTTTCCCGATGATGCCTACGAACAACTATGGGGCGCTATCTCCGCTGTCTTTAAAAGCTGGAATGGTAAACGCGCTGTTTCCTATCGCAGGATTGAAGGAATTCCTGACGATTGGGGCACGGCGGTAAATGTACAGGCAATGGTGTTCGGCAACATGGGTGAGAACTCAGCTACAGGTGTCGCCTTCACCCGTAACCCCGCTACAGGCGAAAACAAATTCTACGGTGAGTGGCTGCCGAACGCGCAGGGCGAAGACGTTGTTGCCGGCATTCGTACACCGAATCCAATCAACGAAGAAATGAGGCAGGTAGACGATACTGACGGTCACCCCAGCCTGGAGAAGGCCATGCCCAAAGCTTATGCACTTCTCAAAAAGATCCGCCAGAAGCTCGAAAACCACTTCCAAGATATGCAGGATCTCGAGTTCACCGTTCAGAATGGTCGCGTTTGGATGCTGCAGACGCGCACCGGCAAGCGCAATGGACCGGCTGCCGTGCGCATGGCCGGCGAAATGTTTAAAAGTAAGATGATCAGCGCCAGCGATGCGGTGATGCGTGTAACTCCATCCCAGCTTGATGAACTGCTCCACCCCATGGTTGACCCGGAGGCGGAAATGAAGGGAGAATTTCTGGCCAAAGGCCTGCCTGCCAGTCCCGGCGGGGCCGTGGGTCAGGCCGTATTTACGGCGGCAGATGCGGTGGGCTGGGCCAAAGCTGGTAAGAAAGTTATTCTTGTGCGTGAGGACACTAACCCTGAAGATGTCGAAGGCATGCGCGCGGCGCAAGGTATTCTCACTGCGCGCGGCGGCATGACCTCACATGCAGCTCTGGTGGCTCGGGGATGGGGTAAGTGCTGTATAGTCGGCGCTGGAGCTCTGTGCATTGATCCGCACCAGAAGACAATGATGGTTGACGGAAAAATAGTGCGGGAGGGTGAGATAATTACTCTCAATGGAACCAAAGGCCGCGTGTACAAAGGTGCCTTAGCTATGATCAGCGGTACAAAGGATGATAAAAATTTTGTCGCCTTTATGAAAATTTGCGATCAGATTCGCCGCCTCAAAATCCGCACAAATGCTGATACCCCAAAGGATGCCGCCAGAGCCATACAATTCGGTGCCGAGGGCATCGGCCTGTTCCGCACCGAACACATGTTCTATGGAGAGAATAGCGAACAGCCGTTATTTCATCTGCGCAGAATGATTCTATCGGATACCATTGAAGAACGCCGGGCGGCATTAAAGGATCTGTTTCCTTTTGTCAAGAACGACATCAAGAAGACCATGGAGGTGATGGCCGGCCGGCCGGTGACCATTCGCCTTTTGGATCCGCCATTGCATGAGTTCGTACCGGGAAATCCCGAAGAGCGTCAGCGCCTCGCCGAAAGCTTGCATATCTCTATTGAGAAACTCAACAGCCGGGCGGAAAATTTGCATGAAACAAATCCGATGATGGGGCATCGCGGTGTGCGCCTCGGCATTACTTATCCTGAAGTTAGTGAGATGCAAATCCGCGCTATTCTGGAAAGTGCGGCGGAACTTCTGAAGGAAGGCAAAAAAGCACTGCCCGAAATCATGATTCCGGTAGTTTGCGACGTAGCCGAGTTCAAAAATCAGGCAACTCTGGTTAAGAATATTCTTCCCGAAGTGTGCGGCAAGTACGGTCTCAAGAAAATACCGCACTTGGTAGGCACCATGATCGAGATTCCGCGCGCGGCGCTGCTTGCCTATGACATAGCGGAAGAAGCTGAGTTTTTCAGTTACGGTACCAACGATCTGACGCAGATGACCTACGGTTTCAGTCGTGACGATGTCGGAGCCTTTGTGCCCGAATACGTGGAAAAAAAGATTATTCCGGTAGATCCATTTCAGGTTCTCGATCAGGATGGCGTGGGTCAACTCGTGGAGTTTGGTATCGAACGCGGTCGTAAGGCACGTCCGGGGTTGAAAGTCGGCATCTGCGGCGAGCACGGCGGCGAGCCGATAAGCGTTATGTTTTGCCACCGGGTGGGCATGGACTACGTGAGTTGTTCGCCCTACCGAGTACCGATAGCAAGACTGGCGGCCGCGCAGGCTGTGATTGAGGAGAAGAAGAAATTAGAAAAGAAACGTAAATAGTTACACGACATCGGGAACTATTATCCCGATATATTGCCGGGATTAATTTTATGAATGAGGGGATTATACGGATATGGTTGTAAAAAATGAAGAACTGAAAAAGTGGATTAAAGAAGTGTCGGAAATGTGTCTGCCGGATACAGTGCATTGGTGCGACGGCTCTCGAGCGGAATATGACCGGCTTATGTCGATAATGGTCAAAAGCGGCAGTACTATCCCTCTTAAAAAACGAAAAAACAGTTTTTTGTTCCGTTCGGACCCCTCGGACGTGGCTAGAGTGGAGGCACGAACCTATATCAGTACGCCGCAAAAGATGGAAGCAGGCCCCACTAATAATTGGATAGATCCTACTGAATTAAAGGCCACGATGAAGGCTCTCTATAAAGGATGTATGAAGGGTCGCACCATGTACGTGATTCCTTTTTCCATGGGACCGATTAAATCACCTATAGCCAAAATCGGCATAGAAATTACAGATAGCCCTTATGTTGTCTGTAATATGCACATAATGACCCGCGTAGGAACTAAAGTTCTCGATAAACTGGGAAAAGACGGCGAATTCATTCCCTGCCTGCATTCGATAGGTGCGCCGCTAAATAAGGGACAGAAAGATGTTAGCTGGCCTTGTGCGCCAATGGAGAAAAAATATATAAGCCATTTTCCGGATGAAAATCTTATCTGGTCTTACGGTTCGGGTTACGGCGGCAATGCTCTCCTCGGCAAGAAATGCCTGGCCCTGCGCATTGCTTCGGCTATGGCCAAAAGAGAAGGCTGGATGGCGGAGCATATGCTTATTCTCCGGCTTACCAGCCCGGAAGGGAGACAGTATCACATCGCGGGAGCCTTTCCTTCAGCGTGCGGCAAGACCAACCTGGCCATGTTGAGGCCGACAATTCCCGGCTGGAAATGCGAATGTATCGGCGACGATATTTCCTGGATGAAGATCGGCCCTGACGGCCGTTTATACGCAATCAATCCCGAAGCCGGATTTTTTGGTGTGGCGCCGGGTACATCGTATAAATCTAATCCTATGGCTATGGATACGTTAAAAGAGAATATTATTTTTACGAACTGCGCTCTTACTGATGATGGCGATATTTGGTGGGAAGGCATGGACGGCGCGCCTCCCCGGCATGCCATTGACTGGAAAGGGCGTGATTGGTCTCCGGATATTGAGGAAGCAGCAGCGCATCCAAACGCCCGCTTCACGGCTCCTGCTTCTCAGTGTCCTATCATTTGCAAAGATTGGGAAAAACCTGAAGGTGTTCCTATTGATATATTCCTGTTTGGCGGACGTCGGGCGGGTGTTGTTCCTCTGGTCAACGAGGCCTATAGTTTTGACCACGGTGTTTTTCTCGGCGCCACCGCTTCATCGGAAACAACAGCCGCCAATATTGGCGCGGTGGGGAATTTAAGGCGTGATCCCTTTGCCATGCAGCCTTTCTGTGGATACAATATGGCTGATTATTTTCAGCATTGGCTGGATATGGGTGACAAACTTAAAAGTAAGGCACCCCGGATTTTTTATGTAAACTGGTTCCGTAAAACTTCTGAAGGCCGATGGCTCTGGCCCGGATTTGGGGAAAACAGCCGGGTGTTGAAATGGATGTGCGAACGAGTAGAAGGGAAAGTCGACGCGGTCAAAACCCCCATTGGTCTGCTGCCTGCGATTGCTGACCTTGATATGAAGGGACTTTCCATCTCTGAACAAGATATGAAAGCTTTGCTCAAAGTCGATGTGGATGCCTGGAGGGCGGAGATTCCGGATATCGAAAAGCACTTTGTCCAGTTTGGGGATCGTCTTCCGGCAAGGCTGAAAAAACAATTCGAAGCTCTTCAGTCAAGGCTTACGTAAATCCTAAAGAATGAAATTTCCTAAATTAGCCGTGCTCCTCACTAGAAAAGCCGAAAACTGATTGCATTCCGATATTTTGTTTCTGATCTGAAGCTCGTAAAGTAGTTTTCTGCGGTTATGGTTTAATGTAAAACGGTATTTTCCAGTGAAACATTATAAATGGTTGACAGTTATTTTTACCCGGCATATAACTACGCATTATTTGGATATAGGTTTAGAAGACAATTAATACTAAGTTATCGGATTAACAAAAAACGCTAAAAAAACAATAAGGAGGTTTTCGTTATGGCTAAGTATAATACTCAGGAATGGTGTGATCTTTACAAGGCGGAAATCAATAAAAGTGCGGCATATGAGGAGGCGGCCAAAACCTGGGAGGGTGATTTTTACTTCATTGGGGAAGCGGGCGGCCCGCTTAAGGAGACAGCTTACACATATGTAGATCTTTATCATGGCAAATGCCGGGTTTGTGAAATTGTTACCGACCCTAAGAAATACAAACCCGCATTCACTATTTCGGCTCCGTATAATATTTGGAAGCAAATTGCCACCAAGAAGCTTGATTCTACAAAAGCGCTGATCACTAAACAATCCAAATTGACGGGCGACATGGCTAAAATTATGCGCTATACCAAGGCCGCCAATGAGCTTACCAACTGCACGATGCTGGTTCCGACCGAATGGTTGGATTGATGATTTAACCACCCAAAACAAGAAAAAGATGGAGGTTAATATATGTGGAATTTTGCCTGTCCCTTGATTGTCTATGGGGATAACGCGCTCGATTATCTCGCGCAAATCAAGGGTAAAAAAGCTTTCCTTGTCACCGATAAGAACATTGTCAAGCTGGGATTGATAAAACCGATTACCGATCGATTCGATGCCAAAAACATTAAATGGCAAATATTTGATGAAGTGGAACCGGAGCCGTCGCTCGAAACTATCAAAAAGGGCGGAATAGCGGTGGGAAAATATCAGCCCGATTGGGTAATCGGTATAGGCGGCGGTTCTTGCATTGATGCCGCTAAAGCAATTATCCTGCTTTTGGCACGGCCGGAACTGGAGCCGGAGGCCCTATCAGTACTCGAAGAGTTCAATTTCCGGGAAAAAGCCCGGTTGATGGCCATTCCTACAACCAGCGGAACGGGCTCGGAAGCTACCTGGGCCATCGTGCTCACCGACACAAAGGATAACCGTAAACTGGGATTGGGCACTACCGAATGCATGCCGGATGTCGCTATACTTGATCCCGTTATGGTTGCCGGTATGCCTCCCCAAATTACGGCGGACACCGGCATGGATGTCATCTGCCATGCCATCGAGGGATACACCTCCGCCTGGGGTACCAGTATGACTCTCGGGCCGGGATTAATCGCCACAAGGCTGGCTCTTGATTATTTGCCCCGAGCGTATAAAAATGGTAATGACCTCGAAGCCCGCACGGAAATGATGAATGCCGCCACAATGGGTGGTATGTCTTTCGGCAATTCCATGGCCGGCTTAGGGCATAGCACCGGGCACGCTCTCGGAGCAATTTTCCATGTTCCTCACGGACGCGCTGTGGGACTTTTTCTGCCCTATACTATGGAATATCTGGTGAACGGTTCCGAAGAAACAACAATCAAGTATGCCGAGATAGCGCGCTACTGCCGTGTGGCGTCCGGTTCCGACAAGGAATGCGTAAAGGCTCTTATTGCCAGAGTGCGCGCCTTGGCTAAGGAAATAGGGCAGCCGCTTTCAGTTAAGGAGTGCGGTGTGGATAAAGGCCGATATGAAAAAGAAATACCGGCGCTCATAGAAAGAGCATTAAATGAGGTCATGACCATGACTGTGACCCGCGTTCCCGGAGGAGAAGACCTGGGCAAAATATTTAATTACGCTTATGCAGGCAAAAGCGTCGATTTTTAAACGAACAAAGAAACATACAGGAGGAGATCATGAATGGATATCATGGTAAGATATTAGTTGCTGATCTTACGCAGGGAAAACTCCAGGATGAACCCCTGAATGAAAAATACGCACGCGATTTTATCGGCAGCACGGGGCTCGCCGCGCGTTACCTCTACAACATGGTTGATGATAAAACCGATCCGCTGGGTCCGGATAATCCCCTTATCCTTATGCCTGGTCTCTTGAACGGCACCAGCGGGCCCAGTGTCAGCCGCTGGGGCGGCGCTACTAAGTCCCCCTACACGGGGCATTACGGCGACGCCAATGCCGGAGCCTGGTTCGGCGCGGAGTTCAAGAATGCCGGTTACGACGGCATAATCCTTAAAGGCATCTCCGCCAAACCCGTATATATTTATATCAAAGACGGCAAAGCAGAAATTAAAGACGCTAGCCACTTGTGGGGGAAAGATACCTACAAAACTCAGGAAGAAATCAAAAAAGAATATAACGATAATCGTGTGCAGGTTGCCTGCATCGGTCCCGCTTCCGAGAATCTTGTCCCCTACGGCAATATCATGACCGAATATGGACACTGCCTCGGCCGAGCCGGATTGGGCTGTGTTATGGGCTCCAAGAAGGTTAAGGCGATCGCGGTACGCGGCAAGATGAAACTGCCGATGGCTGATCCGGAGAAATTCCGCGAGGTCTCGCGCCGCGCGATGACTGAAGTCAAAGAAGGTTTTTTATCGATGATCATGCACCAGACCGGTACGGCCGGATGGATTGATTCGGCCATTTCCTACGGCGACGGTCCTACCAAATACTACACCGCCCCCACTTTGCCGGAATCGACAAGAATAAGCGGCGCTGAACAGTTGGAAAAATATCAAACGGACAGCACCGCCTGTTACGGCTGCCCGATACGCTGCCGCAAGATTCTCCAGATCAAAGAAGGGAAGCACCTGTATGACAGGGTCGAAGGGCCGGAATATGAAACCTTGATAGCCTGGGGCGCGATGATGGGATTGGATCTGGATATGTCGATGGCAGTATATTTTAACGAATTATGCAACGCTTATGGATTCGACACGATAAGCAGCGGCGCCAGTGTCGGCTATGCGTTTTATCTCTATAGCCTCGGAGTAATTTCGGAGAAAGATACCGGCGGATTGAAACTAACATGGGGTAATACCGATGCGGCAATTGAGCTTGCGCATCTGATTGCTAAAAACCAGGGCTTCGGCGCAGTGCTCGTCTCCGGAACAAAGAAGATGGCGCAAAAGTACGGCCGGCCGCCGGGAGAAGCCGTCCAATGCAAGGGATTGGAATTTCCCATGCACGATCCGCGGGCTTATCATTCGATGGGCCTTGTTTATGCAACGGCTCCGCGCGGCGCTGATCATAATAAGAATGACGCCTATCAGGTGGACAGTGGGACAGGCCATCCAGATGTGGAAATCGAAATAACCGACCGCTGGGCCGATGATAAAGCTGCCGGTGTCGCCAAAGGCCAGAATTTCCGAACTTTAACCGATTCACTGGGAATTTGTCACTTTGCCATAATACCGTTCAATTTACTTATCGACATGATTAATGCTTCCACGGGCTGGAATACGACCATGGATGAGTTATTAAAGGCCGGAGAGCGCACCTTCCAGCTGCAGAGAGCGCTGTCCTGCAAGCTCGGAATTACTTCGAAAGATGACGTGATACCGGAACTGGCCATGAGGCCGATTCCCGACGGCGGGCAGGAAGGCCATGTACCGAACATGGAAAAGATGCTTCCGGAGTACTATGCCGTCAGAGACTGGAACAAAATTACCGGCAAACCGTCAAAAAAGAGATTGGAGAATCTGGGTATGCCGGAAATCGCCGCATCCATCGGGGCGGAATAGCTGCGGCATAGAATTAGCGGGGCAGCAGAGGATCTCGGGATGCCGTTATTAATGGGTAACTCATTTGCCGGCAATTAACATCAACTTCATCGGACCATGGCGGACTTTACTGGGGAGGCGAACCGTGACCGCCGATGTGGGCAGTATTGACGAAGCCAGAAACTTTGTCGAGACTAAATTCGGACCCGTGCTCGAGAAAAAGATTATGTCCATGGGAGTCGGCAAAAAACAATCAATTTGGGATAACAGTAATATCCTGCTCAACGGCACAAACATAAAGCTATTGAAAAAAATAAATTTTAAGGACGGCGACAAGCTCGATCTCTTGCCCCGAGTCGCCGGCGGCTGAAGAAGGAGGTATATATATGAAATTTACGCTGCTGCTTTTTATTCTGTATCGCAAGCTTAAAGGCGCATCCAAAAAGAATCCGGAATTCCAGGAATATATTAGAAAAGAAAAAACAAAAGTATTAATTAAAACGGCCGACGGTAAAAGGGGAAGATTATTTATTTTCGACAATGGAAAATTTTCATCGGTGTCCGGCGGTGATCAAAAACAATTTGACGTGGCTATGGTCTGGAAGGATGCCGATACCGCTTTCAAGATCATGGCATCGGAAGACCTCAATAAATCCATGGACGCTCTTTTTGAAGGAAAACTTGTTTTCGAAGGTGATGATAAGCAAGCGCTCTGGTTTACGGGGGCAACGACATTTTTTACGGAAAAAAAGTAAACCCCGTTAGAGCAACGGGCGCTTTGCGGTTTTAGAGGGCGGCATCAAACTGCCGTCTGTCTTACAGGACTTTAACCCCCAACAGGAGTTGGGGGCTTTCTCTGACGGGGTAAAAGACGGCTGAACCGGAATTTTCAATTTTTTTGAATTCATTAGCGATATGGCTACAGGTCAATCCATCGATAATTTGATTCGCGGGCTGTGCAAAAGTTGGACGTTGCCCGACAAGAAAAAAAAACGGGTTATTGACCTGAAGAGCGTTCGCTTTATTTCCTCTAGAAGAAGAATTCCCTCGCGGGAGATCGAAATTTCCTGTCTTAAACAAAATATAATTCCCATTAGGTACATACGTAACATCGGAACAATTGGCATAGAGGGGCAGTTAAAACTGCTTCGCTCCACGGTTGTCGTCTGCGGTGTAGGCGGCCTGGGGGGAACGATAATAGAATTGCTCGCCCGGCAGGGAATCGGTCAGTTGGTAATCATAGATAATGACAAGTTTACGGAAAACAATCTCAACAGACAAATAATGGTCACAGAGAGTGATCTGAGCAAATCCAAGGTGCAAGTTGCAGCGGCCCGGGTAAGAAAAATCAATTCCGCCGTAACAGTTACCGCCATCAACAAAAAAATCGATTCGCGGAATGCTGAGAAATTGATAAAAGATGCCAATGTTGTAATCGACGGGTTGGATAATCTGCCGACCCGCCGGATTGTTGCCGGTGCCTGCGAGAAACTAAATATTCCCTTTGTTCATGGTGCGATAGCGGGTTGGTGCGGGGAGCTGTTGACCGTCTTTCCGGGGGATAAAGGATTTGATGCTCTCTGCGGCTCCTCCGCTAAAGAAAACGTCTGCGGAATAGAAGCTCGGACGGGCAATCCCGCGGCGACGCCGGCGGTAATCGCCGCCTGGGAAGCGCAGGAAGCAATCAAAATAATCACCGGGATCGGAAGCCCGATAAGAAACCGTCTTATTTTTTTGGATTTTGCCGACGGTACCTTTGACGAAGTAGTTTTATCTTAATGGTTCTCTTTAATCTGTGCCTCATTACCGTTATCGGGACTTGACACATTATGGAGAAGATCGCGTTCATGAAGTAAAGAAGGGGGCTGAATCAGAAGTTAAGCTATTTCGGTTTCTTTTTTAAGAACCTGTTGCCGGAATCAATGCCTATTTGGTAGGTAGCTCTGAGTACGGTTTCATTTTGCGTCGTCCTGCCGATGCCTGTGCCATTAGGCGGGGCAAGTTCAGTTATCCGGACACCTTCCGGCGGGTGATGGATGAAATCCACGGAAGCCATGTAGTTACGCGCCCGCTTTCTGAATTTTTCCACAAGCTGCGGATATTTTCTAAAATAAATAGACAAAATAAAGGTGAACGGGCTCTGTTTCTTGACATAGTCCGTTGGACGCGAACGGATGACTGTGATCTCGGTTGCGCCGCGCCTGTTCGCTTCCCGCACCGGGATAGCATCGGCAATGCCGCCGTCCGTAGCCTTTTCGCCTTCTACTTCCAGAATGTTCCGGTAAAAGATTGGTATGGAACTGGAAACTTTTAAGTAGTGTTCCAAGGTATTTTCATCGGGCCGTAAATAAAGAGCATTGCCTGTTTCCATTGACGTGGCAACGACAATATATTCCTTATTCTGTGTGCGTAATCTGCTAAATAAGCAGGCGAGATTAAGCCGGTAGTTGGCGATGGTTTGTTTCCACATCCAATCCAGATCCATCAAATGGCCACCGCTGAGAAATCGTCTAATATTGATGAAATCGGATGTCAGTGAGTATTGAAGAGTGATATCGAAATTCCGGTTATTCTGACCGGCTAAATGAGAAGCCAGGTGGCAAGCGCCTGCGGAAACGCCAATATATAAATCGAAAGGATCAAAACCGGCCTCGCCAAAGGCATGAAGAACTCCCGCGGCAAAGATGCTCCTCATCCCTCCACCTTCCACGACCAACGCTGATTTGCCGGTTTTGCTCATATTACTTTCAGCACTATTTTGCCAATATGGGCGGAAGATTCCATTAGCTCATGCGCTTTTCGAGCTTCCTGAAGAGGATAAACTTTGTAGATTAAAGTGCCCACTTTCTTGGCTTCCAGAAGCGGCCAGACATTTTTCAAGAGTGCTTGCGCGATGGCCGCTTTTTCTTCGATCGACCGCGGCCGCAGTGTTGAACCGGTAAAGGTCAGACTTCTGGTTAAAATGGGCAGGCAGTCGAGTTCGACCTTGGAGCCTTGCATGAAGGCAATTTGCACCAGTCTTCCGTTGGTTGTAAGAAGCTTAAGATTTTTTCCGATGTATTCTCCGCCGACCATATCCAGGATGCAGTCCAAGCCCTGCTTTCCGGCGAGCTTGCGTATTTCTTGATACCAATCCTGCTTCTTGTAATCAATTGCCTCATCGGCACCGAGCTTTTTAACTGCGTCAATTTTGTCCGTGCCGGTGACAGTCGTATAAACCTTTGCGCCGAAGGCTTTGGCCAGTTGAATCGCCGTAATGCCGATGCCGCCCGCACCGCCATGCACAAGAAATTTTTCTCCTGCGGTGAGACGACCGCGATCGAACACGTTTGTCCAAACGGTGAAATAATTTTCCGGCAATGCCGCCGCTTCGGCAAGCGAAAGACCCTTAGGAATCGGCAGACAATTAGAAGATGGTGCCGCGCAATATTCGGCATAGCCGCCGCCCGGCGTGAGCGCACAGACTACATCGTCTATTTTCCATTGTTTAACATCGATAGCTTTGTCAACTATCTTTCCGGCCACTTCTAACCCCAAAACAGGCGAAGCTCCGGCAGGGGGAGGATAAGCTCCGGCACGCTGCAATAAATCAGGCCGGTTCACTCCGGCGTAAGCGACTTCGATCAATACCTCGCCGGATTGGAGCTGCGGCAGGGGTCCCTCTTTTACCTTAAGGCTCGAGGCCGGGCCGCCCTGGCCATGGTCAATATATTTCATGTTGGCGGGAAGTGACATTGGTTGATTCCTCCTTCGGTTGTTATTACCCGAGAACGGCTTCAATTAAGTGGGGACCGGATTCATTCAAAGCCGCTTTCAATTCTTTCGCTAATTCTTCCGCGGTATTCACGGATACGGCGGAAACATTCATTCCGTGGCCGAGTTTAACCCAATCAAGCGGAGGATTATCCAGATTTATTAGGGCTTTGGCTTCTTTCCCTAAAGACGAATATCCGGCCCTCAAGCATTCATATTCAATCGTAAAATATTTGCGATTCGAGCAAATCAGGGTAATCACATTTGCTTTTTCATGAGCTTGCGACCACAGAGCCTGCACAGTGTACATGGCGCTTCCGTCGGCCTCGATATTGATCACTTTTCTGTCGGGACAGGCCAGTGCCGCTCCCAGGGCGCAGGGCATACCTTGTCCTATTGCGCCGCCGGTCAGAGTAAGATGGCTGTAAGGTTTTAGCATCGGAGCTAATGAATAGTATGGCGCTGACGAAGTAACGCCTTCATCTACAATAATACAATTGTCCGGCTGCAGAGCGGCAATCACTGCGCATAATTTCCGGGAGTCTAATGCTCCGGAAGGGATTTCCGGCAATTCATATTTTGCCAGTATAGAATGGACATTAATCTTACTTAAGGAAGCGCTTAAATCTTCGGCCAGGGCAAGAAGCGCGGCGGTCGCATCCTGTTTTTCCGTATCAATCCTAACCCATTTCTGGCTGTCGGCGAGATAATGACTCTTCCCCCCTTTGTATCCGAAAAAGGCAACCGGCTCTTCGGCTCCAGCCAGAATAAACGAGTCATATTTACCCAGCAGGGCTGATGCCTGTTCGGGAAAATAGGGAATGCGTTTTAATAACGGGAAACCTTCGCCGCTGTCAAAATAAGCCGGGAAGGTGACCATCAAAAGATCACAACCCGTGGCCGCTTTGATTTTTGCCGCTGTGGCGAGGCCTGGTTTGCGCAATGCCCGCCCGCCCAGGATTAGCGCCGGTTTGGTTGATTTTTTCAGCAGTTTTGCGGCTGCTTCAATTTTCTTTTGATCAGCCCCAGCAAATTCAAAATGCGGCATTTTAACACTTTTCCCTTCGTACTCGGACCACTGATAATCTGTGGGAACGATGATCGTGGATATCTGTCCATAAAGCGATGCGGCCACCGCATCTGCCGTATCCTGCGCCAATGCATTTACAGAACGACTCTTTCTCTGCCATCCGGATACTGTTTTTGCGAGCGAGGCGATATCCATATTTAAAGGAGGATCCGCCGCCAGATGCCAGGAAGCATGTTGGCCGATGATGTTGAAAATCGGTGTCCGCGCGCGGCGGGCGTTGTGCAGATTGGCAATGCCGTTGGCAAATCCCGGGCCAAGATGCAGCAAGGTCATGGCAGGTGTCTGTGTCATCCGGCCATAGCCGTCGGCTGCTCCCGTGCAAACACCCTCAAAAAGGCCAAGGACAGGGCGAATGCCGCTTACAGTATCAAATGCCGCCACCAACGGCAACTCGGTTGTTCCCGCGTTGGCAAAACATATTTCGACTCCGTCGTCTCTGGCCGTCTGCAAAATTATCTCCGCACCGTTCATAGTATTCCTCAGATGAGTAAAAACTTGTTTTAGGTATTATAATTCATTTTTATGTGTGATAAGATCTTTTTGCTAAGCGTCTTTCACCGAAAGATTTACTCACCCTTTATCTAAACAGTTCGGTGCACGCCGAATAGCAGTAAAAAAATTCTCACATATTGACATTCAATTGTCAATGGTTTAGGGAAAGTAAAAGATGGTTCATGGCCAAGGTGTATCCTGATGCATTTCGTTTTTGAAATTTTAGCCTCATGAATAAGAAAATTGAAGAGGATATATGAAAATACTCAATACCGCCCCCCTGTCCGGCACCGGCTTGAAAAGCCTTATCGAGACTAAAGTTGCGGGAATTCCATTTACCGTTATAGACGTCCATAAATTTACTGAGGAAAAGCTTATGGCGGAAATTGCCGATGCTGATATCCTCCTGGGTGACTATACAGGATCTACAGCTATCACCCGCAGGGTTGCTAAGGCAGCCAAGAAACTCAAGCTCATCCAACAACCGAGCGTGGGTTATAACCATATTGATATTAATGCCTGTAAGGAATTCGGTATACCAGTCGCCAACACGCCGGGAGCAAACGATATCGGCGTGGCCGAACATACGATAATGCTGGCTTTGGCCTCTCTGAAAAACCTGCCCTATTATAACGCCAAAACTCATCAGGGCGCGTGGCTTTTTACTGAAGCTCAAAGGACGGGCGTATTCGAACTGAACGGCAAAACCTATGGACTTTTGGGTATGGGCCGCACAGCCCGCGCCGTAGCCGAACGCCTCGCGCCCTTCGGAGTCAAACTGCTCTATTACGACATTGTCAGGCTCAGCGCCGCGGACGAGAAAAAGTACAATGCCGCTTACGCGTCTATGGAAGAAATTCTGAAAACTGCCGATGTGGTGAGCCTCCACCTGCCGCTCACTGCCGAGACCACAAAAATTATTGATACGGCGAAGCTGGCGCTAATGAAATCCACCGCGGTGCTCATCAACGTGGGACGCGGGGCGTTGGTGGATGAAGCCGCTTTGGCGGAGGCTTTACGCGGCAAGAAAATTGCCTTTGCCGCCGTGGACGTCTTTACCGAGGAGCCGCCGCCTGCGAATCATCCGCTCTTTGGTTTGGAAAATGTTATCCTAACTCCTCATCTAGCCGGCTCTACCAGGGAATCAGGAATGCGCATTATTAACATGTCGCTGGATAATTTGGGACGGGTGATGAAGGGTGAAAAACCTCTTTGGGTATTGAATTATTAATTTAGTTGCAAGAAAAACGATTCAAATAATTTTTATTGATGATTTATCTATCTATGATTAATTAATCTATATAACAAAAGGAGAATTTTAAAATGTCTGAACTAATATCTGCGGAAAAATTAAAAACAATGGTCGGCCAGGAAAACGGTATCAGCAACTGGGTGTTAATTGACCAGGACAGAATCAACCGGTTTGCCGACGCCACGGACGACCATCAGTGGATCCATGTGGATATCGAAAAAGCGAAGAAGGGTCCTTTCGGCGGTCCCATCGGCCATGGATTTTTGACGCTTTCGCTGATTCCGATATTCAGTAAATCGGCTAAATATCTGCCGGAAGGCCTGAAGATGGGGATTAATTACGGCCTGAACAAGGTACGCTTCATCAATCCCGTTCCGGTTGGTTCACAGGTGCGCTCCCGGATGGTTATCTCCGCCGTGGAAGAAAAAGGGCCCGGCAGAATCCTCATGATCACTACCCACACAATTGAAATCAAAGGTCAGGATAAACCGGCATGCATAGCCGAAGCGCTGTCCATGTTATTCTTCTAAAATAGATTTAATGCTCCCCGCGACAAATCCGCGGGGAGCATTAAACATCGTTTTTGTAAATTATTATCACAGTAAATGTATCGGTTCCGATATCAACGATACACTACTGATCGTCTTTACATGGTTCAGGTAGATTTTCAGGAAAGCCTCTCGAAAATCGTGGCCAAACCCTGACCGCCGCCGATGCAGAGAGAAGCGATGGCGTATTTTCCTTTGCGCCGCTTCAACTCGTTGATGGCGAATATTGCAATACGTGTCCCGCTCATACCATTGGGATGACCGAAGGCAATCGCCCCGCCGTTAGGATTGAGTTTTTCATCAGCAATGGGATGCCCCTGTGTTTTCAACTCTTTGACGCAGGCAATGACTTGAGCAGCAAAAGCCTCGTTAATTTCGATGACATCCATATCCGTCATTTTCAGACCTGCCCGTTTCAATGCCTTGGGCATTGCGTAAGCCGGGCCGATTCCCATGATTTTGGGGTCAACGCCGGCCACTCCGCATGTAACCCAGCGGGCGAGCGGTTTGTAACCGAGTTCTTTGGCCTTTTCCATGGTCATGACTAAAACCGCAGCAGCAGCGTCGTTGCGGCCGGACGAGGAGCCAGCCGTGACCGTTCCATCCTTCTTGAAAGCAGGCGGCAGGGCCCGGAGCTTTTCCATGCTCGTTTCCCGTGGATGTTCATCCGTATCAAAGACAATCTCGCCCTTTTTCTGCGGAACCGTGATGGGAATAATCTCATCCTTAAAATATCCCGCCTTTATCGCTTTGAGAGCCCTCTCCTGACTTCTCAGGCCGAAGGCGTCTTGCTCCTCACGGGTGACTTTGTATTTAACGACGAGGTTTTCGGCAGTCATACCCATGACCATCTGATCTTCCGGCGTCGGCGCTGTTTCCCGCGGCAGGATTCTCGGCGGAGTCATGCTGTAGGCTTCGCTGGCCCGGCCGATCATCCAGGGGCACTGGCTCCAGCTTTCCATGCCTCCGGCGATATAAATATCGCCGAGGCCGGCCATAATTTGAGTGGCCGCGAAATTGATTGCTTGCAATCCCGAAGAACATTGGCGTTCCACCGTTACACCCGGAAGACTGTAAGGAAACCCCGCCTTGAGAACGGCCCACCGGGCCGGGTTGTAGGCTGAATGCCAGGAATTGGAAAGTCCCATCACTACATCTTCGATGATATTAGGATCGATTCCGGTTTTGTCTACAAGCCCCCTTAAGGCAAAAGCACCTAATTCCTCCGGCCGGTAACGTGCGATTGTTCCTCCCATACGGCCGACAGCGGTTCGAACACCGGCGACAATAACAATTTCTTTCATTTTTACTTCTCCTTCCTGGTCTATGATTTTAAATTTTTATATCCATGATTCCATTTTTGGAAAATTGAGTATAATTCAATCAAAAAGTTTTGACGGATTTTTTTGTTCTTTTTCTAAAGTGAATAAAAGTTACTCGGAATTTATCAGAGAGATTAAACGCAAGCTAATAACGCACACAACCTCCGTCCCCTCTTTTTCAGGAGAGAACGGAGGTGCAAAAGTAACACAATTTATTCCAAAAGCCGCCAGCCGTTATTCTCCCTTGAATACCGGTTCGCGCTTTTCAAAAAATGCGGTAAATCCTTCTGCAGCATCCTTACTCTTGCCCAATTTGCTTGACCACTCCCGGTCAATGCGCAGACCTTCTTCCAGGCCTTTTTCGAGGCCCACACTCATTCCCTGTAGCGTCGCGCTTACAGCAAGCGGCGCCCTCTTGGATAGTGCTACTGCATAAGCCGTTGTTTCTTTAATTAAATCGGCAGCAGGAAAAACCTTGTCCACCAGACCGATGGCCAGTGCTTCCGGCGATCTAAGCCTTTTACTGAAAAGAATCATATCCAATGCCTTGGATTTGCCCAAAATCCTCGGCAGACGCTGTATGCCGCCCCAGCCGGGTGTGATGCCGAGATTTACTTCCGGGCATCCAATGAGGGCTTTGGGATTGTCCGTCATGAAGCGGAAATGGCAGGCCATGGCGATTTCACATCCACCACCCAGAGCGTATCCGTTTATAGCGGCGATAAACGGCTTAGCGGAACGTTCGATGCGGTTTAAAACATCGTTGCCGTTAGGCCCTTTGGTAATGTTCGCGATATCGCTCACATCCATTCCGGCACAGAAGCCTTTTTCTCCGGCGCCGGTGATTATCACAACCCTGGTATCCTTGCTATTTTCCAGTTCAGTGATAGCCTGGTTCAGTTCTTCGCGAATGCCGAGGTTTACAGAGTTTGTCGGCGGGCGGTTGAGCGTGATAGTGCTTACGAAATCCTTCGTTGACACGATAATATTATTATAGCCCATATGTATCCTCCTCAAGGTTTTTTTGAAATAATGCCTATTCTTTAACAAAAATAAAAAACCTGTCAAGCAGATTAAATGAAAATATTAAACGAAAAATAATAAGCCATATCTTCATCTTTGGGTTTCACAGCGCATTCATTCTTACCGGTATTCTGTTCAAAGTACTTTGAAAATGACATCTGCTTTTTAAATGATAATAATCATCTCGCAGTCCATCTCGCCTTGACAAACAATAACGACGCCAATATAATCCGCAATCAAAAAAATTATATCCACGACAGCAAAAAGGAGGTATGAATGAACGGTTCAGTTGATCCTGAAACCTGGCATGGGAAACACCGGGAAACCCTGACCCTCGGCCAAGTGCTGGCTGACAAGCTCACGGTTGGCATGGGGTCATGGACTTTCATCATTTTTCAGACAGTTCTGATTATAATCTGGATAATTCTGAATATCATCGGCTGGATTTATCACTGGGACCCTTATCCTTTCATTTTGTTGAACCTGCTTTTCTCGGTTCTGGCGGCCTATGCAGCGCCGGTCATCATGATGGCCCAAAACCGGCAGGCGGAACGTGACCGGTATCAGGCGTTCGAGGATTACAGAACCAATATTGAAGCCAAGAAAGAGATAGAGGAGCTGCAAGTTGCTCTTACGCGTATCGAGGACGATAAACTGACCGAAATTTTAAAGGCGCTGAATACTCTGCAATCAGCAAGGGCGGAGGAGAAAGAGCAGAGCAGTATTTAAATAGGTCTGGCCGGAAATCGACCTGTTCATTTAATTTCTATTGATCGGAAGACGTCCTCCCGGACAGAACGAATATCCTCGATGGTAAAAAAAGAAAGTGGATTGAATTTTCTAATGATAGCAAGTACAAGGCAGACATCTTTTCCTTTAATAATACTAAAAACTATTTTTACCGGGCCAATGGTGCCTTAAAGGTTGACATAAATTGTTGATGACATATTGTTTCTGATAATTATTTGGAGGTAGTTATGCTCAGTTTTAAAAATATTTTATATCCGATAGATCTGGATTCGGAAAATATTTCTTCGGCAGTGAAGGCTTTAGAATTTGCTGAAATGTTCAAAAGCAAAATACATATCTTGTACGTTAATGACATGCAAGCCGGTTATCGCCATCCTGCGGATCATGAGGATGAGGTAGCCTTAAGGGTAAAAGAAGTTGTTCCTCCTGAGTTATTGGAAAACCAAAAAATTATATACGCTGTTTCCAAAGGGCCCTTAGATAAGGAGATTGTGAAATATTGTGAAAAGAATAATATCGACTTGATAATAACCGGGCATAAACACAGAAATAAATTATATTCAAACCTGTTTGATAGTGCTGACGAAAATATTATTGATGCTATTAAGTTGCCTGTTTTAGTAATTCCCGAAAATTAAAAAAGCTATATTGTGATCCATAAAATTTATGATATCGGCCTATCATCTTGTCGAAATGAAATGGTGAATTTGATTTAACTGGTTGAAGAAATAGCGCGCCTTGGGAAATTCTAAATAGATTCTCTAAGCGATCCCCGGGTTTTTTGTTTTCAGCATTAACTTCAACACAATTTATTCCGGCCGGTGTTTTTTGCCGGCGCATTAACGGAAAACTCAAAGCCGGGAGGGGCAACAATAGTTAAATCATTATTTAGGAATTAATCGTGATGCTTATATTTCTTTTTCAACCGGAAAACAGATGATTTTTTCAACTCCCTCTTTTTTCTAAAAACTCCTTCACGAACAGAACGAATATCTTCGATGGTAAAAAAAGCCGCTGGATTAAATTTCCTGATTATATCGATGACACGACTTACATCTCTTCTTTTGATAATGGTATAAACCACCTTTACCGGCCCGAGAGTTCCATATGCGTCTATATAGGTTACTCCGTAACCGTCGCATTTAAGATATTCCACCAAATCCGCTGCTGCTTTTTGGGTAATAATTCTAATGATAACGGTGCCGATAGCCATTTTCTCTTCGATGTAAATGCCGATAAAGTTTCCCATGGCAAAACCGCCGGCATAGGCAATGTAATAAACAACATTGGTCAGGTTATTCATTATTTGCGTGATGGATAAAAGCCAGATAAGAACTTCGAAGAATCCAATTATAGGGGCTAAAAATTTCATACCTCTGGACACATAAATGATGCGGGCTGTATCCAGCGTAACATCGCAGATACGAGCCAGAAAAATCAATAAGGGAATCACTATTAACTTAAATATTTCAGAATGATAAAAAACGCTTAAATCCATTTTTGTTTATGTCTTCCTTTAATCAAAAAAAGTATAAGTACATAGCGGTTGGGTGTCAATAACTATTAGTAATTGGAAATGAATTATATAAATTATCAGCCAGTGCGTTTCTATTAAATCGAATTTAATCATAAAAGGTTGACTTATATATTAGATTTTATATATAAATCTTTTTAATTATTTGTAGTTATTTATACAACATTCAATTATATTTTGAATACAATATGCTGAGAATCTAAAAATGTTTTTTTAGCAATGAATGATTTTCAATTTGCGCAAAAGTTCGTAAACAATTTACCTGCAAAAGCTATGATGCGAACAGGTTATTTTGTTAAAAAAAAAGAGAGTATAAATTAACGGATTGCCTTGAAACGATTTAGTCATATTCTATTAGTAATTATTATATTGCTGATTACTCCCGCAATAAGTCTTGCCTATTCCGGGAATACAAATATAAACAATGATACTCTTGGCACTATTCTTCCATTGTGGTCTATTCTTCCGTTTGCCGGTATTTTACTTTCCATAGCGCTTTTTCCCTTATTTGCGCCTCA
Source organism: uncultured delta proteobacterium (assembly GCA_963753975.1). Lineage (GTDB taxonomy): Bacteria > Desulfobacterota > Syntrophia > Syntrophales > Smithellaceae > UBA4810. The sequence continues at coordinate 101,415 of CAVWEH010000005.1, read as the reverse complement.
TTTCTGGGATCATCATTTTCCCAAAATCTCCGTTTTCTGGGCGTTAGTCTTCGCCGTGCCTTTTTTGTATTTTTTCCGTGAAGTCGCCGTTCATGAAATAGCTCACATTATAATTATCGATTATATTCCCTTTATTCTGCTGTTGTGGGCTTTATTCACCGTCTCGGGCGGCATTTATGTCCAAGGCACTTTGAAAGGAACGCCTGCTGTTAATGCAGTTGATCCTGCTGATCGGCACTATCCTGGCATCGATCATCGGAACGACCGGGGCTTCCATGCTTTTGATCCGGCCGATTTTGCGATCAAATTCCTGGCGTGTGCATAAGGCGCACACGATCGTTTTTTTTATTTTTCTGGTCAGCAATATTGGCGGTGCACTGACGCCGCTGGGCGATCCGCCCTTGTTTCTCGGCTTCTTGCATGGAGTACCATTTTTTTGGACTATGCATATTCTGCCGGAAATGGCGTTTGCCAGTGTCGTTTTACTTATGCTTTATTTTATTTTGGATTCTTACTACTATAAAAAAGAAGATAAAACAGGCCGGGAAAGTTCGGAATCTGAACCGCTAAGAATTGAGGGCGCTCAGAATTTTATATTCCTGTCGGGAATCGTTGCTGCCGTCTTGTTCAGCGGAACAATAAATCTGGGCGAAGTAAATATTTTCGGCATCCATCAATCCATTGAAAATTTGATCAAAGATGCTGTTTTAATTGTCATGGGAATTTTATCCCTCATTTTTACCCGACAGGAAGTCCGAAAAGTCAACGAGTTTAGTTGGGCTCCCATTCTGGAAGTGGCATATCTCTTTGCCGGTATCTTTATAACTATTATTCCGGCACTGGCGATTCTGAAAACAGGCGAAGACGGAGCGTTAGCTTGGTTAATAAAATCAATAAACACACCGGCGCATTATTTTTGGGCTACGGGAGTTCTTTCCAGCTTTTTGGATAATGCTCCCACATATTTGACCTTTTTTAACGGCGCGATCGGCAAGTTTTATCCGGGAATACCGGAAGCGCAGGCCGTTGCCCGCCTGATTGTGGAAAAGATTCCTTATCTGGCGGCCATATCCGCGGGAGCAGTCTTCATGGGGGCAAATACCTATATCGGCAATGCGCCGAATTTTATGGTTAAGTCTATCGCCGAAGAAGCAGGTGTGAAGATGCCCAGCTTTTTCGGCTACATGTTTAAATATTCAATTCCCATTTTAGTTGTTTTGTTTATTATCATCACTTTTATTTTCTTTTAAGGTTATCAGCTGAAGAATGGAGAATGGCTTGGTGAGTAGGCTCCTACCCATAGGTTATTAATACAAAGATTTCAGCAAAATATCCGCAAAATAAATATTTCTTGAAGATACCCGGGAAAGCGGATATAGGCCTCTTAACTTTACGTAAGTATGTTTGTCTGGAGGAGTAAAAAATGGCTGTAGCATTGAGAAAGTCTTTAAAAACAATAGAGGATTACAAAGCCGCGAATCCTGATTATACTGATCTTTTGGATATATTGGCGGATATTTTAATTCTGCGGGAGGAATACCGCCAGAATATGAAAGATTCCATTTTTAGTGTCGAAGAAAATTTAATCACCCAAAAAATGGAAGGAGGCCTTCCCTTAATTGATATTACGGGAAAGGAATATGATTTATCGCGTCCGAAACAATATTTTAATTCCTTGATTTCCATAGTGGAAAAAAGAATGCCGGAAGAGGCGCAAAAAATTATAAGCATCATTAAAGATAAACAATATGATTGGGAAAAAACGATTCGCGCTTCTTTTGACCGCAGTGATGAAGAAGGCGAAGCTGCAAACGAAGGATTAGCATCCGGCAGCGAAGCTCGGGAAAATCTTGACTTGATCGATCTTTTTACCGAGGAAAGCTTAAGGCCGGAATTAGAAAATATTGCCGAAAAATACGATGAGATAATAGCCAAGTCGGGCTGGTCGGAGGGATACTGTCCCATTTGCGGCAAAGAACCGAAGATAGGTGAAATCAGGGAAGAGGAAGAAGGCAAGCGGTATTTGTTTTGCCACCAGTGCGGGTTTAAATGGTATTTTCACCGGATTAAATGCCCATTTTGCGGCAACGATGAACAACATTCCCTGGCTTATTTTGAAGTGGAAGGAGAGGAACACCACCGGGTAGATGTCTGCAATAAGTGCCGCCGTTATATAAAAATTATTGAATTAACCAAATCAAGCGAAGAGCCAAACCTCGACGTTGAAGACATTGCTACATTGCACCTCGATATGATTGCTTATGATGAGGGCTACAACTAGGTTTAAACCTTACTTCTCTCCTTTAAAAAGGTGAAGATGATTTATGCTTAATAAAATAGTACTTTGCATGAGCGATAAGATACACTTTATTAGGAAAGAAAAATAATTTTTTTTCTTGTAGTTTTCCATTTAATACTTCTATGTCACTGAAGGGCTGATTTGTCTTTTCATCGTACCCCAACATATATCCTTTATCGAATAATGTTTCGATTAACTTTCGTTGTTTAGCATGATCTAATTTAAATTCACCAAGTATTTTTGTAAACTGATTATATTCAAACCTTTCTCCATGATATTTTTGCAGCTTTCCGAGAATATTGGAAATCTCTGGAAATTCTGCCCTTGTCTCGGCAATTAAATTATCATTCAAAAATTCTGTATAATTAATAATGGCGTACTCTAAATCCTCATTGTCAACTTTATTGTGGTCGTTATTTATAGCTGATTCAAATAGTTTAGCCACAAAATAAATAAGATCCCTTGGGCGCTTAGTAACAATTTCAAGAATTAAATCATATGGATGTTTTTTTTCTTTGAAATTAAAAAATTCACGCCATGCTCTTTTTTCAATTTCTTGTTTATCTTTTAAATTCAAAATATGCCCAAATCTATTTTCGACCAAATCTCTTAACAACAATGGATAGTTTTCCCAATCAATTTCATGAGACATTGTAGTTAGTTTATCAGGCTCAATTGATTGTTTTTTTATATAATTAAAAATGTCTTCCCTCAAAAAAACTATTTGCTTGATTTCAATTTTAGAATTTGTGTCACTTATTAATTCGTGCCTGATCTTATTTTCTATTTCAAATAGTGCCAATATCATTTCGACCTGAACACTTAAGTCATTCTTTGGATCCCATGTTTTGTCTAAATTGTCCGCCAGGATAACTACTCTATAAAACTTTTCATCGATTGAGTTAAAATATTCATTTAGAATACGTTTTAATGGAGACAGATACTCGCGGAATAATGTTTCCATTATCGCTGGATTGGCTTTAGCATTCTCGCTTGCCCTTATACTCAAATTACGCACAACACCGAAAAAATTCAGACGTATGAGATCTTTGTTGTTGTCAACAAAATCAATTATTGCTTTTTCAGCATCATTAAAGCCTATATTTAGAGATTTGTTTTTAAGTTTTTCACTTACAGTATTTGCTAATTTAGAGAAAATAACTAGTTGCCAAACCGCAGAAAAAAAACTTCTTCTGGAAGAAACATATAGTTGTGATAAGTTTACTTCATCTAAAAGCTCATCTGACTCAGGTTGTAATTTCACCACGTAATTCTTGAAATCTAACGGCAACTCGTCTGAAAGTTTTATGTATATTGCTGTTTTGCCACTACCTTTTCTGCCAACCAATAAAGTCTTCTCATAATTTAACGCAGCTTGATATGAACCAGTGTAAACAAAGTAATTTAATAATGTCTGGCTTTCATTTTCTGCAATATCACAGCCTATACCAAGTTTGATTAAGTTGGTTTCATGTTCTTTCAAAACTACATCAATTTTTGGTATAACATCCTTAAACTTAGCGCTAAGCCAGTCTATAGCATTGCTAACGAGATCAGTGGATGATGTATACTGAACAAGAATATCATGATAATCAAGCGGCGGGTCATACTTTGCTGGAGCAAATAATATTACCTCACTGCCCCAACCACATGCCAGTCCAGCAAAAAATGAATTCTGTGCATTCTCAAAAAAGGAATTCTCAACTTTGTCTCCAAGAAAATGGATGATTGTCATTTTAGCTTGTCGCAGATTTTGCAAATACCATTTTAACGGTTGATACCTAACCTCTGTTGAATCATCACTTATCAATGTGAGTTTCTTTTCATCTTTAAAATCTCGAATTATGTTTGAAAGGTCTAAAGAAGCCTGAGTGGGAAATTTACTTTCAATATAGAAAATATCGGTACTTCTCGGTTTTATGTTCTTAACATTTACAGAAAGCTTATTAAGCAAATCACCTTCGAAGAGCTTGTTTTGTAATGCTTCATGAATATTCTTATAATTTACAAAAGGTGTGTATCTAATACCGCGAAGAGTAAAATTTTTATACTTCTTCCCTGCTGTTTCCGAACCATCTAGTTTATAGTGTTCATTGAGAACTATTAATATATTCTTTCCTTTTGCTATTGCATATCCCAACTCAAAAAGTACATTGTGGTTAAAATACGTCAAATCCGCAACCAGAACGTCGCACTTATCAATGGCAGTTAAAACATCCTTACTAATTGCCGTTGTTGTGCGATACTCTTCCCATGATTTTGCTACATAGCCCCCTTGATGCGAATTGTATTCCGTTATAGCTCTTTTGATCGAATCAATATTATTGTCCGCCATGCCAGACTGTGGCCCTTTATATGCAAAGAAAATGACCTTCTTCTCAGAATTTAAAGGCTTATTCATTTTGCCTCCTTCAGGCCGAATAAAAATAAATAGAGTCAGTAATAATTAAGGACAACAACGCCCTATTTAAGAAATACATTAATGGAAATAATGCATTTAATCACGGGTAAGATATCCCTGCTTACACTGGATAATTCGGCTAACAAACTTCTATCAGCTTCGCTTTTGAAGTTTGAGTCTCATTACCCTCCGCTGTGCGGGATCGTTCAGCTTACCAATTCCGTTGCGCTTTGCCTAGCATACGTCGGGCTTCGCTTTCGGAATTGGAGTTTCACGAAAACCATGTGCTTAAATATACTCGCAAATTTCTTTATTTCAATTCTTTTTTTGCACTGGTCAACGGCAAAATAACTGGACACCGGCCTTAGTAACCTGAAGGTTATCTATTACCGGTGTGACGTAGGTGGGCTGGGGATTACTGCGTTAAGGACAAATTCCGGAGACGTCTGATGTCAATATTAGTATGCTCGTGATTAAAATATGTCCCTAAAAAGCTAAGAAAATTACAGCTGGCTACCCTTGACAGGAGTAATACCTGTAAATATATTAGCTTGGCTTTACTTTAGGTAATAATGAAAGATTTCAGCTAGGTAATTATGCAGGATCATGTAATAAAAATATTTAAAGAAAGCAGCCGCGTCAAAGAAGCTTTTATTAATGAGAACCTAAGTAAACTGATTAATATAATTGATGTGTTAACTGCTGCACTGAAATCAGGCAACAAGATATTACTTTTTGGCAATGGCGGTTCAGCGGCGGATGCACAACATATTGCTGCGGAATTTATTAACCGCTTTTTAATAGAAAGGCCGCCTCTTCCGGCAATTGCTCTTACGACCGATACATCCGTTATTACGAGTATCGGAAATGATTATGACTTCTCCGAAATATTCAGTAAGCAGATCAGGGCGATAGGACAACCGGGGGATGTCGCCTGGGGAATCAGTACCAGCGGTAATTCCGCCAATGTTATGAAAGGCCTGGAAATGGCCAAGAAGATGGGATTGGTAACAGTTGCTTTTACCGGCAAAGATGGGGGAAGCATTGCGAAAATTGTTGATTTTTCCGTTAATGTAGCTTCTTCCAGTACGGCGCGCATTCAGGAAACACATATTACAGCCGGTCATGCTATCTGTGAACTGGTAGATATGAAATTATTTCAAAAGCCTGACTTAAAATAATGAGAAAATTATTTTTGAGGTTAAGGTGAAAACAAAAAAAGAACACATTGCTAAACATCCTCCGGACGAAGTTATTGCCGGAGGAGAGCACTCGGAAATAAATGATCTAAAAGCGAAATTAGAAGATAAGGAAAAAGAAGCCGCGGCCAATTATGATAAGTACCTGCGTGCAACTGCGGAATTGGATAATTACAAAAAAAGGGCGGCTAAAGAAAAGGCTGATACAATCAAGTATGGCAACGAAGAGATCATTAGAGATATTTTGCCTTTTTTGGACAGCTTAGACAGGGCAATGGAACATACCGGCGGCTCCGATGTTGAAGCATTTAAGGATGGTATCAAATTAATTCAGGAACAGCTTTTGTGCTGTCTCAAAAAGCACGGCGTGGAGAGAATTGAAAGTTCAGGAGCTGATTTCGACCCCAACTTTCATGAAGCAATGATGCAGATTCATAGCGACGAGCATGAAGAAAATAAAATAGTTAATGAAATAGCAAAAGGTTATTTGCTCAATGGCAGACTTTTAAGGCCGTCAAAAGTTTGTGTATGTAAAAAGACAAATAAAGAAAATGAGACATGTGAAAAAATAGCAGACAATGGAGAATAAGGAGGAAAAAAATGGCAAAAATTATCGGAATTGATTTAGGGACAACAAATTCTTGCGTAGCCATAATGGAAGGGGGAGACCCTGTCGTTATCGCCAATCAAGAAGGCAATCGCACCACGCCGTCCGTTGTTGCCATAACGGAAACCGGCGAAAGGTTAGTAGGGCAGGTGGCGAAAAGGCAGGCCATAACGAATTCGGAAAATACTGTCTACGCCGTCAAAAGGCTTATCGGTAGAAAATACAATTCCAAAGAAGTTCAGTATGATATCAAGATTATTCCTTACAAGATAACGGAAGCTTCGAACGGTGATGCCCAAGTTACAATAAGGAAAAAGAACTATTCTCCGGCCGAAATATCCGCGATGATTTTGACGAAGATGAAACAAACTGCGGAGGATTATCTGGGAGAAAAAGTAACGGATGCTGTTATTACCGTTCCGGCATATTTTAACGATTCACAACGTCAGGCGACAAAAGACGCCGGCAAGATTGCCGGACTGAATGTATTACGTATCATCAATGAACCTACAGCAGCCGCTCTTGCTTATGGTTTGGACAAGAAGAAGGAGGAAAAGATTGCCGTCTTTGATTTAGGCGGCGGCACTTTTGATATATCTATTTTGGAATTGGGCGATGGCGTCTTTGAGGTTAAGTCTACCAACGGCGATACGCATTTGGGCGGTGAAGATTTCGACCAGCGCGTAATGGATTTTCTGGTCGCAGAATTTAAAAAAGATCAAGGCATTGATTTGAGGAACGATAAAATGGCGCTGCAACGGCTCAAAGAAGCGGCGGAAAAGGCGAAGATGGAACTTTCCACTACGATGGAAACCGATATCAATCTGCCGTTCGTTACCGCCGATGCATCCGGCCCCAAGCACATGAATATTAAGCTCTCCAGAGCTAAGCTGGAATCTTTAGTGGGAGAATTGATTGAAAAGGTAGTTGATCCTTGCCGCACTGCACTGAAAGACGCCAATCTATCAACCAAAGATATTGACGAAGTTATTTTGGTTGGTGGAATGACCAGAATGCCGCGGGTTCAACAGAGGGTAAAAGAAATTTTCGGCAAGGAACCGCACAAAGGCGTGAATCCGGACGAAGTTGTGGCTGTCGGCGCAGCAATTCAGGGCGGAGTTTTGGCGGGTGATGTGAAAGATGTATTGCTGCTTGATGTTACTCCGCTTTCTCTGGGTATAGAGACTCTGGGCGGGGTTATGACCAGGCTTATCGAGAAAAACACTACTATTCCCAGCAAGAAAAGCCAGATTTTTTCGACAGCTGCCGATAATCAGCCGGCGGTGAGCATTCACGTGCTTCAGGGTGAACGTCAGATGGCGCCTGATAACAGAACTTTGGGGCGTTTTGAATTGGTGGGTATACCACCGGCGCCGCGCGGCATACCTCAAATTGAAGTTACTTTTGATATTGATGCCAACGGTATCGTGCATGTTAACGCAAAAGATCTGGGTACCGGTAAAGAACAGAGCATCAAAATCACCGCTTCCAGCGGTTTGAGTGAAGCAGAAATTCAGAAATTAGTGCGTGACGCGGAACAGCACGCCGAAGAAGACAAGCGTCGCAAGGAATTAATTGAAGCGAGAAATCAGGCCGATTCCATGATTTACAGCGTGGAAAAAAATATTAAGGAATTTGGCGATAAAGTAGATGCGGGCGAAAAAGCAAAAATCGAAGAAGCAATAAGCAAGGCGAAAAAAGCTTTGGAAGGCGAAAATGTTGAAGCCATCAAAAAAGCTCAGGACGACTTGATGAATGTCTCGCACAAATTGGCGGAAGCCATGTATGCAAAAACCTCCGGTGGTCAAGGTGGTCCTACTGCCGGTGCCGGGACAGAGCAGCAAAGCGGTGGGCAGCAGGCGTCGGGGAAAAAGGATGATGATGTAGTAGATGCCGACTTTGAGGAAGTAAAATAGCGAAGAATTGAAGTAAAAAGCCCGAAACTGGATTCCAGTTTCGGGCTTTTTTATATCGACCAATACAAAGAAATATTATACAATAATATAAGTTAGAGGAACTATGAGCAGCTTTGATTCAGGCAAGAAAAATATTGTTGTTGTGCTCTGCGGCTTAATTTTTGTAATTGCGTCATTATCGTCAGCATTTGCCGGAGAAAAGCTTAATACAATTTCTTCTGATCAGCCCGGATGCCAGGCGATTCTTCTGACCAATGAAGCTTATTTCCCGGCGTTGTTAAAGGCCATTGACGAAGCGCAAAGCGAAATCTTCATGTCGATATTTTCTTTTAAAGTCGGTGTGCACAAAAACAGTTATCCCGATCGTGTCCTGGGGCATTTGGCCAAAGCGACGAAAAGAGGCGTAAAGGTTACCGTCATTTTAGAAACGACAGGCAGCCTCTCGGATGAACTGAATATTCAAAACAGAGAGACGGGGAAACTTCTGGAAGAGAAAGCGGTGAAGGTCTATTTCGATTCACCATACAAAACGACGCATACAAAACTAATCGTGATCGATCAGCGGCTGGTTCTTCTGGGTAGCCATAACCTTACACAAGCGGCGATGAAGTATAATAATGAAATATCGATTTTATTAGACAATCCTGAGTTGGCCAAACGCGCCCGTGATTATATGCTGACAATTATGAAGGAGGCAAAATGAAAAATTATCGGATTTTGGTCAAAATATTTATTTTGCTGCTAGTTTTTTTTATCGCCTGCTGCGCCCAGCCAAGAATTATTGTTCAGGAACCTGCTCCGAGCCCGCCTACGGAAGTAAAACCGCCGGAAGCCATACTTCCCCCAGTGAAACCTCCGGTGGTCGGATATAATCGCTATACCTTAGGGTGTGTGCTGCCTCTATCCGGCCCGTATGCTGATTTAGGAAGCAAAGCACTGGATGCAATTTTATTATCTGCGGGTATGTTTGATGGGGGAAAGAGCACTTTGTGGAGGGTTGTTGCGGAAGATTCCCGCGGTTTGCCGGAGGGAGCAAGAGCGGCCGTAGAACATTTGGCCAATACTGAAAATGTTATGGCGATTGTTGCCGTCACTGGAACAGAGGATGCTATCGAAGCTGCCCGTGAAGCTAATAAGTGGGAAGTTCCAATAGTCCTGATAACCTCCAAAGAAGGAATTACCTCCTCAAGCGAATATGTCTTCCAGCACTTCTTGACGCCTACCCAACAAATCAGGGCTATAGTTAAATATGCCCTGGATGATTTGAATTGCGCAATATTTTCTATTTTATATCCGAAGGACGACTATGGAGAGGAAATGGTGAAAATTTTCCGTGCGGAAGCAGTGCGTGAGGGGGGTAAAGTGGAAAGGGCAATACCTTACAACAAAAGTCAGACGGATTTTACGGAACAAATTGATAAAGTCACCGGCAATCTTATCAGCACTGCAAAGAAAATGTCTTCTAAAAAACCGGAAGTAAAAACTCCATTAGCCCTTGATTTTGAAGCTTTATTTATTCCCGATTCGTATCGGCGAGTCAGGATGATAACTTCTCAGCTTGCTTTTTATGATGTGAAAGGCATTAAGCTTCTGGGCACCAGCTTGTGGAATTCGCCGTATTTGTTAAAAAATAATTCGGATTATCTGGAAGGAGCTGTTTTTGTCGACAGTTTTTTTGTTAATAGCTTTTATCCGGAAACAAACGACTTTGTCGACGCTTATTACACGGCTTATAGCCGTGATCCGGAAAGTATCGAGGCGTTAGCGTATGATACGGCCGGAATAATCTTTAATGTCTTGGAAAATGAAGACATTCAAACGCGTCAAGAATTCATCAATGCCTTAATAAAAGTGGAAAATTATAAGGGCGCAACGGGAAATATATCTTTTGGTCCGGATAGAGTTGCTCAAAAGACTCCTTTTATATTAAGAGTTAATAACGGAAAATTGGAGCAGGTAAAATAGCGATTTAGGTGGATAGGCTGAAGACCGAAGACCGAAAGATATAAAGTTGGGGGGAATGCGATTCTTACTTACTAATGATGACGGAATATATGCCAAAGGCTTAAGCTCTCTTTATGACGAGCTTTCCCGGGAGGCGGATTGTTTGATTGTTGCCCCGGAAATCGAACAGAGTGCCGTAGGGCATGCTATTACTATTTTTCGTCCCCTGATGGTGCGCCGCGCCACAAAAAACGGAAAATTTTTAGGTTATGCTGTTTATGGGACGCCGGCGGATTGTGTCAAAATAGGCATCAAAGAGTTAGCCCAAAAGCCGGTGGACATGGTTGTGTCGGGCATCAATCGGGGCTCTAATGCAGGGATCAATGTCCTTTATTCGGGAACAGTATCGGCGGCAACTGAAGCGGTAATCATGGGCGTTCCCTCAATGGCTATTTCCCTCGATACTCATAAGGAAGCTGATTTTACCTATGCCGCCAAGTTTGCCCGCAAGATGACCCGGTTAATCTTGGGCAGTCCGGAACTTAAAGGAAGTGCGATTAATGTTAATATCCCCTGCCTTCCCCGCGAGAAAATCAAAGGGGTCGTAGTTGTCCGGCAAAACAAAAACAATATTGTCGAAACTTTTGAAAAACGGGTGGATCCAAGAGAAAATACTTATTACTGGATTTCCGGGGAATATTCACCCAAGGCACGAAATGAAGATACAGATGTTGCAGCCTTGGCTTCCGGCTTTATCACGATTACACCGATTCAATACGATTTGACCAGATACGATTTGCTGGACACATTGCAACAAATGGTTCTCGATAAAGAGCTTTAGAGTAAAGAATACAATTAGTGCGTGAGTAAAACAGGAATAGGGCTTTTGCGGATGATATGAGTAGTCGTACTGCCCAAGAATAATTCGCGCAGACGATTATGACCATAAGCTCCCATGACCATTAATTCCACTGATCCTTCTTTTATAAACTTAATTATTTCTTCTCCTTCTTTGCCCTGCATAATAATAATTTCGCAATCAGCACTGTATTTTCCGATAAGCTCCTCTGCTTCGGTACAAAGCTTATCGGCCTTATCAGCATCCTCGTTGATAGTCACAACTGTCAGCGGCCAGGAAGCTTGTTCGGATAATTCCAAAGAAAGTTTTAAAGCTTTTGCGGCCGGAACGCTGCCGTCGTAAGCAAGTCCCATACTTTCTATTTCCAAGAAAGTTTCGGGAGTGATCAGCACCGGGTTCCCTGAATTGCGGACAACGGCTTCGGCTATTGAACCAAGAAGTCCGCCTTCCTTTAAGTGGAAGTGTTCACCTTCTTTCGTCATCAGAATTAAATCGACACCTTGAGATTCTTCGATAATTATTTGATTGATTTTACCGATTGGTTTTTTTACTTCAGCATTAATTCCTGATTCCTGACAGCGCTCGCGGAAAGCTTTTAAAATAAAGTCCGCTTTTTCGTTAAGAGATATTTCCACTGCATCGAAAAAACCGTCGTAAGGCGGCATTCCGACAGAACCGAAAATATCGGTAAGCATCGGGCCCTGGATCAAATTCACATCCAAAACGTAAAGACCGATTAAAGAGGCGTTGAGTTTACGGGCGACATAAATTCCATATTCCAAAGTCGTGAGGCTATTGGTGGAGCCATCGGTAGGAATAAGAATTTTCTTTATCATGATATTTTTTTCTCTATAACACAAGCATGGTCACTTTTCTTTTTTATCGAAACCGGCTAAATCTTGAAGCAAAGCGGCAATATCTTTTTCATCTCGAATATCGTCGGAAGCGTCGCTACCTTTGCCCGGTTCGCTGGAAAGATTTTCAGTGAAAGACAAAAATTTACCTGCAAGATTTCCATTTTTGTAAGTAGCCTGTTCCCTTATCTGCCCGTTTTTGAAATAAGCTATGTATTCACCTTCGCGTTTGTCGTTTATAAAATATCCTTTTTCCTTAATTTGTCCGCTTTTATAATAGCAGATATATTCTCCGTTAAATTTGCCATTTTTAAAATTTTCTACTTCTTTTAACTGGCCGGTTTTGTAATAAATTTCATATTGGCCATCCAGCTTACCTTCCCCGTAATTTTCCTCTTCCCTGATGTTGCCGTTTTCGTAATAAGAAATGTAGGGTCCGTCCATTTTGTCATTGGCGAAATTTACTTTTTCTCTCACTTGACCGTTATGGTAATATGTAATCGCGGCTCCGTTTTTCTTGCCACGGATAAAGTGCAATTGCGCCATTATTTGACCATTGTTGAAGTAGGAAGTATATTCCCCTTCCAATTTGCCTTCCTGCAGGAATTTTCTTTCTTTTATAGATCCATTGGGGAAAAACAAATTTTTTTCTTCTAGAGCAACGTCAGATTTGGACATAAAAATGTAATCTCAACTGCATAGTTAAAGATTTCCGAAGCAATTTAAAATATTGAACGAATCATCAGCGGATCGCTTATAGTAAAACTCCGATTCCGAAAGCAACGCTTGGGCATGCTGGACGAAGCGTATGAAGACAAAGCTTTTTTTAAACAATCCTTTATGATAATGCAACTAAAAAATGAATTATTGATAAATCTAACCGCTTTTGGAAGAAGCTATTATAGTTTGACAGTTGAATATTATTTCCTATAATAACTCAAAATTGTGATAAAGGGTAAAATTAATGATGATTTCTAATTTTGATACAACAAAGGTGGCTATTATCGGACCTGGTCGCCTGGGCACTTCTTTTGCTTATAAACTGGGACGCGATAAAAAGCGCGTAACCATATATTACCATGATTCGGAAGTCTGCAAGGCAATCAACAGGGATCATTTAAATCCCATTCATTTGACGAAAGATTTAGCGAATCGCCTGGGGCGGATGGAAAATATTCCACGTCTATCACCAAAAGTTTATGCCACAAATGATTTGGAATATGTAGTTGAAAATAATGATTTCATTATTTTAGCAATAACAATGAATCGTCTGCCGGAATTCATTAATTACCTTAAACCACTAATTGATAAAAAAGCTGGTGATACGTGTCTTATATCTCCAATAAAGGGTTTGATCTCCGATGAGATCTTCAAGGAACTGATTACACCTTCACAACTAATCGACAATAACCTCTATAAAGTGAAGCATAAGTATCAGGTAGTATGTATTGGCGGGCCGTTTTTTGACGTGGATATAGCTTTGGGAAATCCCGTTTGTCTTACTGTAGCCGGTAAAAGGCGAATAGCAAATATTGTCCGGGAAGATTTGCTTAAGTTTAATCGAAAAGAACTAAATACCTATTATAACTTTGATGTTGTCGGCGTGGAAGCTTGCGGAGCACTGAAAAATATCGTGGCCAATATTAAGGGAATGGCTGATTCCATGGAACTGGGTGATTCTATTCCGGGCACCATATTTGCCCGTGCCGGCGTGGAAATTCGTTCTTTGTCTCGTATTTTGGGCGGACATTTTCAGGCTTTCCACAGCCAGGCAGGTGTGGGAGACTTGTACGTGACTATGTCATCCATGGCCAGCAAAAATTACCGCTATGGCAAATATTTTTATGAACTTTATACAGGCAATCCCATTGAAACTAATTTGCGCGTATTGGAAAGAATTGACGGTATGCCGGAAGGTCCCAATACGGTAAGGAACGTTTATAAATATTTAGAAAAGAAAAACATGTACAGTCCGCTTTTTTCCTCTGCGTACCGGATATTTAATGAAGTGGGCAACAAAAACAATATAAAAGATATGATCATTAAGGCCTGCCAGTATGACAAAAGAACGCGAGAATATATTGGGCCTATGTCCAGGATTATGTATCGCCTTATTCCCGATTATTGGTATCGCCGCGATAAAGATTTTTTCGCTTAATGAGATAATGAATAAAGCGGATAAACTTTCGAACAGATAAAATACCCGTCATTGATCGAATGTATAAGTTAAGTCTGCCGTTGACGGATGTTCAGGGCTGACCGAGCCAGTCTGCAATCTTTATCTGCATGTAGTTAGCGGTAACTCGGAACAATGAAATGGAAAAAATAAAGTTAGGCATAAGCTCATGCTTGCTTGGCGAAAATGTGCGCTATGATGGGGGGCACAAGCTCGACCATTTTCTCAGGGATACATGGGGCAGATATATAGAATATGTTTCGGTCTGCCCCGAGGTCGAATGCGGTCTTGGCGTGCCGCGAGAATCGATGCATTTGGAAGGCGATCCTGCTTTCCCCCGGTTAGTTACGACCGACACGAAGCAGGATATGACCAAACGCATGGTGGCATGGACGAGAAAGCACGTTACTCAGCTTAAGAAGCAAGCACTTTGCGGATTTATTTTTAAAAGCGATTCTCCCAGTTGTGGAGTTAGCCAGGTTAAAATATATAATGAAAATACGATACACGCGATGAACGGGACGGGAATATTTGCGGAGATTTTTATAGCGTATTTCCCCTTGCTGCCGGTAGCAGATGAGAGGCGCCTTGATGACGGGGTCTTGAGGAAGAATTTTATCGAGTGCATATCGATGAACAATGCCCTTCGGAAACAAATGTATCGAGGTGTAAACCTTCTTGAACTTGCATTGCATAATCAGACTGAAAATCAATGAAATATACTTCTTGTCTTTTTATATTAAATTTTCGACTTGACAATCATTTATTCGTTGTGTTAGGCAAATTGCACTTTAAAGGGTAAGTTTGAGTTGAAAAAATGCTGATGAATATTTCCAACAATAACTGGTGGTGGCAGACTTTGGACAATGTCTGCCCATAGCCTCGGACAAAAAGGAGTGTGGGCAGGGAAGCTCCTTCCCATGATTCCAAAAAGTGATGGCAATGCCATGGGAAGAAGAACATTCCATGGCATTTTTTTTAGGCGCATTGTCAAACAATTATTGGAAGGAGAATAATTATGGAACAGGTAAAAGTATTACTGCAAGATCGTGAAATACCCAAAAAGTGGTATAACATCGTAGCGGATTTGCCTACACCGATGAAACCGCCTTTGCACCCCGGCACCCTACAACCGGTAACTCCCGGTGATCTGGCGGCAATTTTCCCGATGAACATTATTGAGCAGGAAGCTTCCAGCAAGCGTTGGATAAAAATTCCCGAAGAAGTATTGCAAAAGTATTTGCTCTGGCGTCCATCGCCTCTTTACCGGGCTTATAATTTTGAAAAACTGCTCGGCTGCCCTGTTAAAATTTATTACAAACATGAAGGCGTCAGCCCCGCAGGTTCACATAAACCCAACGCCGCCGTTCCCATGGCCTATTATAATAAGGTTGCTGGAACAAAAAGAATGGTTACGGAAACCGGCGCCGGACAATGGGGCAGCGCATTGGCCATGGCTACCCAAATGTTTGGTCTGGAATGCCGCGTTTATATGGTCAAGATCAGTTATGATCAAAAACCTTATCGGCGCATAATGATGAACACTTGGGGAGCCGAATGTATTCCCAGCCCCAGTAATTTAACGCAAGCGGGCAGAAATGTTTTGGCGGAGCATCCCGATTCTCCCGGCTCTCTGGGAATCGCCATCAGCGAAGCAATTGAAGATGCCGTGACCGGTCAAAACGCGCGTTACGGATTGGGCAGTGTTTTAAACCATGTTCTGCTCTATCAGACAGTAAATGGTTTGGAGGCGCAAAAACAATTACAGAAAATCGGCGTATATCCCGATGTGGTTATGGGGTGTTGCGGCGGCGGCAGCAACTTTGCCGGTCTTGCCCTGCCTTTTGTTTGCGATAAAATTCACGGTAAAAATATAAAAGTAGTAGGAGCAGAACCAACATCCTGCCCGACTATGACGAAAGGACCGTTTGCTTATGACTTTGGGGACTTGGCAAAAACTACGCCGTTGCTGCCCATGCATACGTTAGGTCATGATTATATTCCCGCGCCGATTCATGCCGGTGGATTGCGCTACCACGGTATGGCGCCGATCGTCAGTCATCTGATCATGGAAAAGCTGGTTGAGCCAAGAGCTTATGACCAGATGAAAACTTTTGACGCCGGTGTTAAATGGGCGCGCTCAGAAGGATTTATCCCCGCGCCGGAGACTAACCATGTTCTGGCGGCAGTTGTAGATGAAGCTCAGCGCGCCAAACAAGAAGGGAAGGAAAAGGTAATCCTCTTTAATTGGAGCGGTCATGGTTTGGTTGATCTTGCCGCCTATGATGCCTATTTATCGGGTAAGTTACAAGCTTATGAATTGCCCGATGAAGAGATCCAGCGGGCGCTGAACGCGATCAAGGATTTTCCAAAACCTTAATCATGGGTATGGACCCCGCTTTGCGGGATAGTTTGTCCAACAGATTTCAGTACGCTTCACTTCTAAAATCTGGGGCTCACTACGCTTTTGAAACTTGAGTCTCATTAAAAACCGTCAAGAACAAAAACCTTGACGGTTTTTCTTTTTTTCGTCAATCTAAACGAAAATGAAACAGGATATAAATAATAAGCTGATCCGCTGTCCTCGATTGGGCGATGAAATCCCCTTTTCTTACTGTTTACGGGAAGCGGGAGAGTTACCCTGCGCACGCATTGTAAGTTGCTGGATGGCTATTCCTGACATAGGGAGGTTTTTGAAAGAAAAATTAGATCCTAAGAAATGGGAAAAAGTTGTGAATTTTCAGCCCAAGGATAAAATGACGAGTATAATCGAGTTAATTGAGGCGGCAAAGACAAGAAAATGAAAAATTTGGATTTATTCAGTTTAGGAGGCTTAAATGACACGAAGGCTGCCGCGCCGCTTGCCGAAAAAATGAGGCCGCAGAATATTTCCGAATATATCGGCCAGCCCCATCTCTTGGGGGAGGGCTGTTTACTCAGACGTGCCATTGAAGAAGATAACCTGTTTTCCATGATTTTTTGGGGGCCGCCCGGTTCAGGCAAGACTACTCTGGCCAGAGTTCTGGCCAACGAGACCCGATCGAAATTCATTAGCTTTTCCGCTGTTCTTTCCGGAGTGAAAGAAATTCGGGCGGTTATCGATGAAGCCAGAGAATTGTGGGAAACAAAAAAGAAAAAGATGGTCCTTTTCGTTGATGAAATCCACCGCTTTAACAAAGCGCAGCAAGATGCTTTTTTACCGCATGTGGAAAGCGGCCTTATTACATTAATCGGCGCGACTACGGAGAATCCTTCCTTTGAAGTTATTGCTCCTCTTTTATCGCGGACGCGGGTTTTGGTTTTGGAGCCGTTTTCCGAAGAAGAGTTGGTGATCATTGTCGAAAATGCTCTAAAAGATAAGCAAAAAGGGTTAGGAGAGCTCGGCATCCGGATGGATCGCGATACCATTCTTTACATCGTTCGATTGGCTGACGGCGATGCCCGCAGCGCCCTTAATAATTTGGAAGCTATAGCTTCAATGGTGCAAAGCCTGCCTTCTGAAAAAAGAGTTGTCTCTCTTGCGCTGGCCCAGGAAGCCCTGCTTAAAAAAGCTCTTTTATATGATAAGGACGGAGAGGAACATTATAATTTAATCTCGGCTTTCCATAAAAGTTTGCGTGGAAGTGATCCCGATGCCGCTTTGTATTGGTTGGGGCGGATGCTTGTTGCCGGAGAGGACCCTCTCTATATTGCCCGGCGCATGATACGTTTCGCTTCGGAAGACATCGGCAATGCCGATCCGCAGGCGTTAGTTATTTGTGTTGCCGCGCAGCAGGCCTTCCACTTTATCGGCTTGCCCGAGGGGGAACTGGCTCTGGCTCAGGCTGCTGTTTATCTGGCAGTAGCCCCAAAAAGTAATGCCCTTTATACGGGTTTTGGCAGTGTCAAGGAAACAATTAATAAAACCGGATACTTGCCAGTGCCTCTGCATATTCGTAATGCACCGACCAGATTAATGAAAGAACTTGATTACGGCAAAGATTACAAATATGCTCACGATTATGACGATGCTTATGTTCCGCAGGAATACTTGCCGGAAAAACTGCAAGGGCAAGTATTTTATAGACCGAAAGGATCGGGTTATGAAAAAACCATTAAAGAAAGAATAGACGTTTGGAAGCGGAAGAAAAATGATATGGCAAATAAAAAATGATTATTCTTGCAGAAAAGGAAAGGGAGGCTTGGTTGGAGCCTCCCTAGGAGTGAAGAGGGAAGGCTTGATGCCTTCCAGGTTATTCTGCTGTCGGCTAGTTATGCCCGTTATTTTTAGTCGACACTACTAATACCTTAACCTGACTAAAGCATTTATCGTGCCGGAATTGGGCTAGTTATTTTAACCTCTTGTAATAATTGATAAATAACTTATAATCTAGCCTTTTTGGAATAAGTAAACCGTTTATATTATCGGCAATAAATGTCGAAAGATGTACTCGCTAAATTTAAAATACATAATAAATACAAACTTGTAAGCATTATATGTGATATTTACCCTGCCTTCGACAAAAATGTCGATTGTTTCTGGGATTAGCCGTTGACTTTTCTCTTGAATGGCTTAAGATGACCGGCAAAATGAGATAGTAAGGATAAAAATGCGTTTTTTCACAAAAAAAGAATTAATTGTTGAGCGAAAAGCTCGCAGATACAATGGTACGTTTCTCCAACCTTTAGCTGTGGGCATCGTCAGCGCTGTTTTGGTAGCCTTAATCTTGATTATGGGGTTACTGGATCTTAGAAGAAGTGAAACAAACCTCGTGGGTTTTATGGAAGATCAGGCTCTAAGTACAATCAGCGTTCTGCAGCGGTTAACGGAAGAAAATTTTAAAAGTATAATAGCGACACCCGAAAAAGCAGGTTCGAATTTGAATGATTCTCGTCAGGAAGAAGCTGTCTATTCCAAAAAATGGGTTATTGAAGCAATTACAGAAATGGGGAGAAAATTAGACCAACAATGGAAAAAGGGTAAAGTAAACGATGATTATCTAAAGAAATTTGCTGCGGATAATAATTTTTGGTATTTGGCCGTCTTGAATCCACAGGGAAACGCAATATATGAAAGCGGTCCTTTACAGACCGATATGCTTGATCCAAGAGAACTAAAAAAAGGCAACCGGAATTTAACGACTATTGAAGTAATGGAAAAAATTCGCGCAAAACAAGGAATTGGCTTTGTTGCCCTGAGGCGTAAGGATAACAGCGGTACAGTGGTTATAAACCTGGATAAAAAAGGATTAATCTATTGGAGCCTGAAAGTTGCCGTGGAAAAGGGAATAAAGAAAATCGGCGAAGGTCATGGAATAGTTTACATGCAAATTATCAATGATCAGAAAAAACTGCTCAGCAGTGTCGGCCGGCCGATGCAAGATTTAAAAAATGATGATTTCAATTTTAAGGAAATATTAACAGGCAATATAAAAATTGTCAGCACGAAAATAAATTCCGGCGAAGATAAAATTTTGGATCTGGCCGCGCCATTATCTTTAGATAAAAAAGTTGTCGGTATAGTGAGAATTGGTCTCGACCGGGGATCTATGGATAAAATCATTGCCGAAAACCGTCAAAATATTTTTATCTTCATGTTTTTTATTGTCATCATTGCCTTATTATCTATGTGGCTGCTTTATAATGATCAGAATCGCCACCTGGCCGGGATTATTGAGATAGAAAGACGGCTGGAGAAAGCAGAAAGGCTTTCCTCCCTGGGGCAGTTGGCTGCTGGTGTGGCGCATGAAATTCGCAACCCCTTAAATGCTATAAGTATGGCCACGCAGAGGTTAAAGAGGGATTTCATTCCAGTGGATTCAAGTAAAGCCGAAGATTTTCAAAATCTTTCCGGTGTTATCAGAGACGAAATTAAGCGTCTTAACGGAATCATTGAAGAGTTTCTTTCTTTTTCCAAGAGCCGCAGATTGGAACTACGTGATTTTTCAATAACGGAAATTTTACAAAAGATTGTCAGTCTCATTCGAGAGGAGGCTTCGGCTCGCGGTATTACTATTGAAACAAAATGGCGACTGACTCCGGCAATAATTCCGATAGATATAAATAAATTGCAACAAGCATTTCTCAACCTGGTCAAAAATGCCATGGAATCAATGCCTGCGGAAGGTAAAATTTCCATAACAGTGGATAAAGAAGGGAAAAATTATATAGTCGTAAGTATTGCGGATACGGGTTGCGGCATGACAGCTGAGGAAATCGAAAGGATTTTTAACCCGGAATACACGACAAAAGAAAAAGGTTTGGGGTTAGGTATACCTTTGGCCAGTGAGATCATCCGCGGCCACGGGGGAGATGTAAGGGTGATCAGCCGGAAGGATGAAGGAACAACATTTGAAGTTGTTTTACCTTGTGAAAGATTGAGCGAAAAGCTGTAAATATGGAAGACAGTTACCCATGCAAAAAGTAAGCATTCTTATTGTCGAAGATGGTCAATCCCAGAGGGAAATGCTGCGTGATTTTTTGCTTTCCGAAGGTCACGTTGTAGCGGAAGCGGAAAACGGCAAGAAAGCTCTCAAAATGGTCATGAACGATCATTTTGACTTAATCCTCCTGGATTACAAAATGCCCGGTATGGATGGACTGGAGGTACTGAAAGAAATAAAGCGCATTAATCCCGAAATAGATGTGGTTATCATTACCGCTTACGGCACAATAGAAACGGCAGTCGAAGCCATAAAAGTAGGAGCAATAGACTACATCACTAAGCCGGTGGAACTCGACGAATTATTAATACTGGTCAATCGGGCGGCAGAAAGAAGACAACTCATCAAGGAAAATGAGCTTTTAAGGGAGGAATTAGGCAAAAAGGGTGTCACTGCCGATAAAATAGTTTACAAAAGTCCGCGGATGGCGGAAGTGATTAATATGGCGGGGCGTATTGCCGCGAGCAAGGCGTCTGTTCTGCTTCAAGGGGAAAGCGGAACGGGGAAAGAGCTCTTGGCTCGGCTGATTCACCAATTAAGTTCCCGGGCGAATAAACCGATCATCGTTGTTAATTGTGTAGCCCTGCATGAAAATTTATTGGAAAGCGAATTGTTCGGTCATGAAAAAGGTGCTTTTACCGGTGCTACTTCCCGCCGGATCGGCCGGTTTGAAGAAGCCGACGGCGGAACACTTTTCCTCGACGAAATAGGAGAGTTACCCCCGACGGTGCAGGTTAAACTTCTGCGGTTTTTACAGGAACGCGAATTTCAGCGTTTAGGCAGTAATATTGACATTCACGTTGATGTTCGGGTAATCAGCGCAACAAACCGCGATTTGGAAATTCAAGTCAAGGAAGGAACTTTTCGTGAGGATCTTTTCTATAGGTTGAAAGTTGTGACCATGTCGCTTCCCCCTCTGCGGGAGAGAAAGGATGATCTGCCTATTTTAATCGATCATTTCATTGATAAATTTGCCAGAGAAAATAGGAAAAATATTCGAGGTTTAACCGCCGAAGCGCGGGACTCACTTTTGAAATATGATTATCCGGGAAACGTGCGCGAGCTGGTCAATATTCTGGAGAGGGCAGTAGTCATTGCGCGTGATGAATACATTACAACGGAAGACTTACCCTTTAAATCGGCATTATCTCCCCGCGATTCGGGCAAGAAAGCACCCAGCCTTTTGCGGGAATCCGTGGAGGAACTGGAAAAACGGCTGATTGCCGAGTCAATGGGAAAGGCTCAAGATAACCAGACAAAAGCCGCCGAGATTTTAGGTATGTCGGAACGCATGTTGCGTTATAAATTGAAAAAATACGGCTTAAAGAACTAATTGATGCGCTTTCTAACTTGGACAGAAAAAAACCAAAAAAAGAAATTCAATATAGTAACGAGTATAGGTGATCATTATTTCATGAAGCGTTTTTTCATTTCTGTAAGTAACGTAAAATGTTTCCTTTCCTCATTAATGATCTGATCAAGTGTTGCATGCTGAGTTGCCGGCACCAATTTCTTGATTTCATGATAATAGAGGATTGAATCCAACTCGCGTTTGATGGCAAAATCGAAAGCGGCCAAGGTATCGGTCACCTTGGACAGTTCTTTGTCCATGGATTTTTTAGTGAAGATTACATTATTATCCACATAAGCGCGCAAATAAGCGCTATATTCTCCCGCATAGCTCTCCGGTGGATTGTATTTTTCCATCTGCGCAAAAATGCCTTCGAAAATTCGTTTATGTTTTATTTCCTCTTCTGCCAGATGGGCAAAAAGGTTTTTTGCTTCTCCCTGTTTGGTGATTTGTTCGGCAAATTTATAAAAGTTAATGCCGTTTTCTTCAATCCTGATGGCAATTTCAACTATATCGCTTGCTTCAAAAACACTCATATCGAATGCCTCCTGAATTTTGTAATCCTGATTTCATCATATTTTGCTATCTAATGCAATAAATTTGCAGCAGTCATATCCATTACGCCGTGGCTTTACTTCACCCGTATAATTACGCGTGTGTTTTGCGATTTTCCCTCCGGGAAATAAACGCCGGCGGGAAGAACAATTTTTGTGTCGAGCGCCGTTGTAAAGAATATTTTTTGCAGATCAATCGGTTCCGTCTCAATTTCTATTTTTTCCGGATTAACTCGAGGATCTATCAAAACCCGAACTCTGGCCGGGGTTACGCTAATCCTTTGCAGGGAAAGGCTTTTCGGCAAAGAATTTTGCGTAATGATTTTTACAGATAAAGTCCGGGAAATAAGTTTAGTGGCATAAATATAAATTGTCGACGGTCTTATTTCCGTAACTGATAAATTGGACGGCGCATTGACCATGTCCTTGGCCAGGACAAATTCATGTTTTTTTTCAGCTACAGGGGATAAGTCCAGAGACAATTTAAGTGAACGTTCATCTAGGAGATAAAAAGCTTGCTGCGGTCCCTGAAGAATTACTTTGGCTTCAGTTAATCGTGGTTCATCAATGTGCCAATTTTGCGGAACGTTTTTATATTCGATGGGAATGATGAAATCACGGCGAACAATTTCCCTCTGATAACCGAACGCAATCCATAAAATACAAGCCATACCCAGAGCGATAATTTTTTCCTTTGTATTTTCTTTAAGCCAAGCAACTGAAGGATTTGATGTTTTCTTCGGTGTATTGCGCATATAAAATTGCTCCAATACCCTGTGCAGGGCGGCAGCATTATTAATCTTAACAAGGGTCTCTTGATAAGCCATCGATATTGTTCCTGTTTCCTCAGAAACTACAATGCAAAGTGCATCCGATCGCTCCGCAAGGCCAAGTGCCGCCGTATGGCGCAACCCGATATTCCCGTATTTCGATGTATGAATGCAAAGAGGCAGATGACAACCGAACATTTTAATGCGATTACCGGCAATTATGGCCGCTCCGTCATGGCCGATGGAATGGGGGTCAAAGATGCTTTCCAGCAGAGGTTCACTAACCAGGCCGTCTAAACGAGTGCCGCCGGTGACATGTCTTTCCAGAGGATCATTGCCCTGCAGGACAATTAAAGCGCCGACATGTTTTTTAGCCAAATCTGCAGCCGTTTGCGCAATTATTTCCGCTGTTCTTTCCAGTTCGGAAAGCGGCAGATATTTTTTCCCTATATTCCCCAGCAGGGCCAGTCTTTCGAAAAATCCGCGTAAGTCTTCTTGAAAAATGACTACTAAAACAAAAAGCACAATGGCAAAGAAAGATTGTAAAACTATAGTGGTGAGATAGAGCTGAAAGAAGCGGGCGGCAATATATACAACGCCCAGAAGCAATATGCCGATGAGCACGAAGCGGGACGCTCTTGTTTTAAACCAGGTCAAGAGAGCAAAGATCATCAGGGCAATTATGGCGATATCAAGGATATCCTGCAATCTGATGCTTTTGATGAAGGCGAGAGCCGCATTAAGTAATTCCATAAATCCCACATTATAATATGCCAATACTTGTTCCAAGCTTATAGCGAAAGAATTAAGCTGGTGTCAAGCGGGATTAGAAAATAATTTTAAATATTCTTACTTAGTTGCCGTTTTATATTTTTTGATGAAAAAAGTGTTGACATATAATTTTCTTGTTGCTATACGGTTTCTAAATGCAGGAAAGTGAAAGAAGACGCGTTATGCAAGAAGCAGCGAGAGTATTATCTCTTAATAACTGGTGGTGGTGGAACCTCACAGGGAGGCTTATCCGCCGCTGATCTTTTTTAATTGAAATCGAAGCCGTGGAGAACCTCTTGGGTCTTCACGGCTTTTTTATTTTTAGCAATATCTAAAGGCCGTGATAAAAAATCACGGCCTTTTTTAATGACACTCGCTGAAAACGAGCCCAGCGAAGTTTGAAGCGCAAGTGGAATTATCCTAGGAGCAAAGCGATGAGGGATGTGAAACTCCAATTCCGAAAGCGAAGCACAGCGGAATTGGATAGTTGAACGACCCCGCAAAGCGGAGGACGACACGTCCGTGGTTAATGAGGCCCAAGTTTCAGAAACAGAGTGCACTGAAACTTGTTAGCCGAATTATCCCCGCCGCAGGCAGGGGATGGGGTCAAGGAGAAGATTATGTATAAGCCCAGTTTCGCCGAGTTTGAAAAGTTGGCGCAAAGCGGAAACCTGATTCCGGTTTATCGGGAAATATTAGCCGATGTGGAAACACCGGTTTCCGTTTTAATGAAACTTCAAAATAAAGACCATGTTTATCTTCTGGAAAGTGTTGAAGGAGGCGAGAAATGGGGCCGGTATTCTTTTTTGGGGACGGATGCCGGAGTTGTCTTTAGAGTTCATGGCGATAACGTCATGATCGAGGAGAAGGGTAGAATCACGGCCCGCAATCATAAAGGTAATCCGCTTAGTTTGCTGCGTGCTTTGCTTGATCGATATAAGCCCGTTGCCATCCCAGGCTTGCCTCGGTTTTACGGCGGCGCTGTGGGCTACCTGGGCTATGAGATGGTGCGGTACTTCGAAAAACTCCCGCCCAGCCCCCCGGATGATCTGAATCTGGATGAAGCTATTTTTATGGTCAGCGATTCGATCATGATTTTTGATAATGTGCGCCATACAATCAAAGTCGTCGCCTGCGCCTTCATGGAAGGAACGGTTTCGCTGGAGGAAAGTTATGCCGCTTCGTGCCGGAAAATCGAAGGGATGATTGAGACAATCGGGGCGGCATCAGCGCACAAGTCAATAATATCCGCCGCGCGTAGTGAAGTGAATTTTGTTTCTAATATGGCCCCTGATGAATACAAAGCTGTAATTGAGAAGGCCAAAGAATACATCGTTGCCGGAGATGTAATCCAGGTTGTGCTCTCGCAGCGTTTCGAGACCGATTGCCGCAGCAATCTCATTGATCTCTACCGGGCGCTGCGTTTTGTCAATCCCTCGCCTTACCTGTTCTTTCTAAAGCTCGCCGATCTGACGCTCATCGGCTCGTCACCGGAAGTAATGGTACGCAAGGAGGAAGATACGATGGAGTTGCGGCCCATTGCCGGAACAAGAAGAAGAGGAAAAACAGAGCAGGAGGATCGTGCCCTGTCCGATGAGCTGCTCTCTGACGAAAAGGAACGGGCGGAGCACGTAATGCTGGTCGATCTGGGGAGGAATGACTTGGGGCGCGTTGCCGAGACTGGCAGTGTGCAGGTTAATCAATACATGGTCGTGGAAAAATACTCGCACGTGATGCACCTAGTATCGAATGTACGCGCGCAATTGGCCAAAGGCAAAGATGCGTTCGACGTTCTGGCCGCAACCTTTCCGGCCGGAACATTGACCGGGGCTCCCAAGATCCGCGCGATGGAAATTATCAGCGAACTGGAGAAGGTAAAAAGAGGACCCTATGGCGGAGCCGTCGGCTATTTCAGCTTCAGCGGGAATATGGATTTCTGTATTACGATCCGGACGATGGTTTTAAAAGGCGGCAAAATTTACGTACAGGCAGGAGCGGGCATTGTTTACGATTCCAATCCTGAGTCAGAACATCAGGAATCGCTCAATAAAGCCAGCGGGATGCAGCAGGCCGTGAGGCTCGCGGCGGGCGGCTTTGTTCTAGAGAACGGCAAGCGGGAGGAATAAAGCATGATCTTAATGATTGATAATTACGATTCTTTTACATTTAATATTGTGCAGTATCTGGGACAAATGGGCGAAGATGTCCAGGTGCGCCGCAATGACCGGATAGAAATCGAAGAAGTAAAGAGACTGAAGCCGCAAAGCATATTTATATCACCGGGTCCCTGCACGCCTTGCGAGGCGGGACTTACCGTGGATATTATCCGCGAATTTTACAAAAACGTGCCGATTATGGGAATATGTCTGGGGCATCAATCCATCGGCTATGCCTTCGGCGGTGAAATAATCCGCGCTTCGCGCATCATGCACGGAAAAACATCGCCGATAATCAACGACGGCAAAACAATTTTTGTTGGCTTGCCCAATCCTTTCTCTGCGGGACGTTATCATTCGCTCTTGGTCAAACGGGAGTCCCTGCCCGATTGCCTCGAAATCAGCGCCGAAACCGCCGAAGGCGAAATTATGGGACTCAGACACAGAGAATATCCGGTGGAGGGCATCCAGTTCCATCCGGAATCCGTCTTGACGCCGCAGGGCAAACGCATCATCAGAAACTTTTTAAAATATACGGGAGGAAAGGAGCCTCTCTCATGATCAAAGAAGCGATTGAAAAAGCCGTTAAAAAAATCGATCTACGCGAAGCAGAAATGATGGCGGCGATGGAAGAAATTATGGAAGGCAGCGCTACTCCCGCACAAATTGCCGCTTTGATTACAGCATTGCGGATGAAAGGCGAAACTGTGGAGGAAGTGACCGGCGCGGCGCGCATCATGCGCCAGAAAGCAACGCGGGTGAATGCCTGCGCGACCACGATCTTGGATACCTGCGGCACGGGGGGCGATTCCCTAAATACCTTCAATATATCGACGACGACAGCTTTCGTTGCTGCAGCGGCGGGAATTGTTGTGGCCAAGCACGGCAATCGTGCCGTATCCAGCGGCTGCGGCAGTGCCGATGTTCTGGAAGCCTTAGGCGTTAATATCAGCGCGCCTCAGGAAATTGTCGAAGAATGCCTACAACAAATCGGCATCGGCTTTCTTTTTGCGCCGAAACTCCACGGCGCGATGAAATACGCCATTGGCCCGCGGCGCGAAATCGGTATTCGCACCATATTTAATATGCTGGGGCCGCTCACTAATCCGGCCGGAGCAACCGCGCAGCTTCTGGGCGTTTATGATACGAAACTCGCCGAGATGTTCGCCGATGTGTTGAAAAATATGGGTACGAAAAGAGCTTTCATTGTTCATGGCTTGGATGGCTTGGACGAAGTCACGATAAGCAGCGAAACACGCGTGGCGGAACTAAAAGACGGAATTATTCGAACCTACAACATTAATCCGACGGACTATTTTGGGAGAATTGATCCGCTGGAAGCCATTCGTGGCGGCGATCCGGCCCTGAATGCCCGGATTGCCAGAGATGTTCTTTCCGGGAAAAACGGCGCTTGCCGCAACATTGTTTTGCTGAACGCTGCTTTGGCGATCGTTGCCGGAGAAAAGGCAGAAAACTTAAAAGAAGGAATCGCGATTGCGGCCGAATGCATCGACAGCGGCGCGGCGGTAAAGAAATTACAAGCGCTAATTGAAATGAGCAACAGTTAATGAGACCCAAGCTTCAGAAACAAAGTGCGCTGAAGCTTGCTGGTCGAATTATCCCAGGAGCGAAGCGACGCGGGATGAGGAAGATATGATTCTCGACAAAATTATTAAAACCAAGAAAACCGAAGTGCGGGAGCTAAAAAAGCAAACGAACGCAGCCCTTTTGGAAAAAGCAATTGCAGGGCTCCCGCCGTGCCGGGATTTCCGCCGCGCGCTTAGCGCAAAGAAGTGCGCGATCATAGCCGAAGTGAAATGCGCCTCGCCTTCCCGGGGCACGTTCATTGACGATTTCGATCCGGTTAGAATTGCCCGCGTTTATGAAAAAAACGGTGCTGCCGCTATATCTGTTTTGACCGACGAAAAATATTTCGCCGGGCATAAAAATTATCTGACCCAAATCAGAAAAGAAGTCGGGCTGCCCCTCCTGCGGAAAGATTTTATAATTGATCCCATACAGATTTATGAAACGCGCACCATCGGCGCTGATGCCGTTTTATTGATTGCGCATGTTTTAGGGGCCAAGTTGCGGGACTTTATGTTATTGGCTAAGGAAATTGGATTAAGTGCGCTTGTAGAAGTGCACACGAAAGCGGAGCTGGATTCGGCCCTATCCGCCGGTGCCCAGATAATCGGGATCAATAACAGAAACCTGGATACGTTCGTTACCGATATAGAAACCAGCCGCAAGCTTGGGGCGCAAATTCCCGCTCACAAAATTGTCGTGGCCGAAAGCGGCATTATGTCGAGAGCAGACATAGAATTTTTGCTGCAGGCAAATATCCATGCTTTCTTGATCGGTGAAGCGCTGATTACAGCAGCGGATATAGGGGAAAAGCTGCATGCGTTTAAAGGAAAAAAGCCGAAATGACACAAATTAAAATTTGTGGAATAACCAATGAAGAGGACGCTCTTTGCTCGGCTATATTAGGTGCTGCTGCGCTGGGTTTTATCTTTTATCTGCGCTCGCCGCGCTATATAAAACCTGAGGATGCCCGCAAGATCGTTAGTATGCTGCCGGATGAGGTAGCGAAGGTCGGCGTCTTTGTCGACGAGAATGCCGCAGAAGTGAAAAGAGTCGTCAAATATTGCGGGCTTGATTTTGTTCAGCTGCACGGCAATGAATCGCCAGAGTACTGCTTTCAATTTCCGGCAGCGCAGGTCATTAAAGCCGTTCAGCTAAAAAATGACGACGATTTGAATCATGCTTTGAGCTACGATGCAGCAGCTATATTGGTGGACAGCCGAGAGCGCGGTCTTTACGGCGGCACCGGCAAGAAAGCGAATTGGGATCTGGCCTCGCGCATCAAAAATAAAAAGCCGCTGATCCTTTCCGGTGGTTTAGACGCGGAGAATATAAGAGAAGCAATGGAAAAAATTGCGCCTCATGCGCTGGATATTAACAGCGGCGTGGAAAAATCCCCCGGCAAAAAAGATCAGGGGAAACTGGCCAAGCTATTCGATATTGTGCATGAGGTAAGTTCTAAGACCGACGATGCACCATTAATTTTTGCGAAGAGGAAAATATGAAAGACGCTCTACCGGATGAAAACGGACACTTCGGCATTTTCGGCGGACGCTATACCGCCGAGACATTAATGCCCGCGCTACTCGATTTAGAAAAAGCATATACCGCGGCAAAGAAAGATAAATCCTTTCAAAAAGAATTTGCCTATTATCGGAAAGACTATGCGGGACGCGAAACTCCGCTTTATTTTGCCAAGCGTATGACAAGAGCGTTGGGCGGGGCTAAAATTTATCTGAAACGGGAAGATTTGAATCATACCGGCTCGCACAAAATAAACAATACGCTAGGGCAGGCGCTCCTAGCCCGCCGGATGGGGAAGAAAAAAGTCATTGCGGAAACCGGCGCGGGACAGCATGGTGTGGCGACGGCAACAGTTGCGGCGCTCTTTGGTATGGAATGCAAAATATTTATGGGAGAGGAAGATATCCGCCGTCAGGCGCCCAATGTTTTTCGCATGAAAATATTGGGTGCCGAAGTCGTTCCCGTGAAAAGCGGCACGGCGACGCTCAAAGACGCGATGAACGAAGCCATGCGCTACTGGGTGTCCAGTGTTCGTGATACCTTCTATATCATCGGCACAACAGCCGGACCGCATCCGTATCCGCAGATGGTGCGCGACTTTCAATCGGTCATCGGCCGGGAGACGAAAAAACAAATCCAAAAAATGGAAGGCAGGAACCCGGATATTTTAGTTGCCTGCGTGGGCGGCGGCAGTAACGCGATGGGGCTTTTTTATCCCTTCCGCGGAGAAAAGAAAATCGCCATGTACGGAGTCGAAGCGGCAGGTCACGGCCTGAATACAAGCAAGCATTCAGCCAGCATCAATGCGGGGAAGGTGGGTGTTTTGCACGGAAACAAAACTTATCTTTTGCAGGATGAGCATGGACAGGTGCGCGACGCATATTCGATTGCTGCGGGCTTAGATTATCCGGGAGTCGGCCCCGAACATGCTTATTTCCATACAACAAAACAAATTAAATACGTGACTGTAACCGATAAAGAAGCAATCGAGGCTTTTTCCTTTTTATCCGAGAACGAAGGCATTATTCCCGCGTTGGAGAGCGCGCACGCGGTTGCCTATACCATGAAGATAGCGCCCGAAATGGCCAAAAATAAAATCATCGTTATTTGTCTTTCCGGCAGGGGAGATAAAGACGCACAAACAATTGCTGAGATGGGAGTCATATAGGCATGGGGCGAATTACTGAAAAATTTAACCTGTTGCGCGAAAGGAATGAAAAAGCGCTGATCGTGTATTTAACGGCAGGTGATCCTTCACTTGCCGTAACGAAAGAATTGATTTTGAGCTTAGCCGCTGCGGGGGTCGACATTCTGGAAATCGGCGTTCCCTTTTCCGATCCGACAGCCGATGGCCCGGTAATTCAAGCGGCGTCACAGCGGGCGCTAAAGGCGGGAACAACTCTGCAAAGTGTGCTGGATTTGGTCTCCGCTATCCGGGAAACTTCGCCGGTTCCGATCGTGCTCTTTGGCTACTACAATCCTATTTTTGCCTATGGAACAAAAAAGTTTGCCCAAGCGGCAGAAACGGCCGGTGTGGACGGTGTTCTGGTGGTTGACCTGCCGCACGAAGAAGCGCAGGAATTGAGAAAATATACCGACGCTCATAGCATTGATTTTATTTCTCTTGTCGCCCCGACAACCGGGATGGCAAGATTGCGCTTGATTGCCGCCGAGGCCGCAGGATTTCTTTATTATATTTCCATTACCGGCGTCACCGGAACGGCCGCCCCCAAAATTGAAGATATCAAACAGGAAGTAAGCAAAATCAGGAAGATCACGAAATTGCCCCTGGCGGTAGGATTCGGTATTTCGAATCCGAAACAGGCAAGCGAAATCGCGCGTTTTGCCGACGGGATTGTCATCGGCAGCGCCGTCGTCCGCTTGATTGATGAAAACAAAAACAATAACAATTTGATAGAAATTGTTTCTAAATACGGACGTGAAATTAAAGACGCTCTTCGATGATTCTCATTCCTTAAATGGGTCAGATGTTTTCTCCTTGACACCCTTTGTGTTTGCTTTATATTCTTATTATAATAAGCATACAGTCAAAAAGCTGTCCGCTTATCAAATGTGCATGTTTTTGGTTATAGCAGTCCGTTGATTGTTCTTACGCGGAATTGGGTAGTAACAAATCCCGGCAAAAAGGAGAAAGCCATGAAATTCATAAGAGTCGATATGTCGCGGAAGAGTATTCGCGTTGAAGATGTGCCTAAGCCTTATCTCGGTCTGGGAGGCAGGAGCTTGACCTCAACTATGATCAACGCCGAAGTGCCGCCGAAATGCAACCCCTTAGGCCCGGAAAATAAGCTTATTTTTGCCCCCGGGCTTTTAAGCGGAACGAATCTGGTTAATACCAGCAGGCTTTCTGTAGGCGCTAAAAGTCCTTTGACTGGCACCATCAAAGAAAGCAATGCCGGAGGCACCATCGCCGCCGCTTTGGGACACCTAGGGATTACAGCAATCGTTGTCGAAGGTCAGGCCGCTAAGGGGGAAATGTTTATCCTGCGGATTGATGAAAACGGCCAGGCCAGCCTCATAGAGGCCAAGGAATACAAAGGAATGCGCACCTATAGTTTGGTGGATAAATTAATCAAAACCTATGGAAACAGGACTTCCGTCATGGGCATCGGCCCGGCCGGTGAATATCTTATGAAATCCGCTTCCATTCAATCCTCGGATGTTGACGATCACCCCTGCCGGGCGGCGGGGCGCGGAGGGCTGGGAGCGGTTATGGGTTCTAAGGGTTTGAAAGCCCTGGTCGTGGATCGGCGCGGGAAGAATCCCGATGTGATTGCCGATCCGGAGGCCTTTAAGGAAGCCGCCAAAATCTTTGCCCTTAAAGTTAAAGAAAATCCGTTCAGCGGCCAGTTTTTGCCGAACCTGGGAACTGCCGGATTAGTGGCCGCGGTAAATTCTATGGGCGCCTTCCCCAGTTATAATGCCACCAAAGGAGTTCTTCCCGGTTGGGAAAATATCAGCGGAGAAAACCTGACCAAGATCATGAAGGAGCGGGGCGGCGGTCCCGGCCACATGGGTTGCGCCCAATGCATTATCCATTGCTCCAATGTGTTTATGGATAAACAGGGAAAATATCTTACCTCCTCCCTTGAATACGAGACGATCTGGGCCTTTGGCGGCATGACTGGAATAAAAGATCTGGATACCATCGCCCGCCTGGATTTTCTCTGCGACGACATCGGACTCGATACCATGAACACCGGCGTTGCTTTGGCCGTGGCCATGGATGCGGGATACAAGAAATTTGAGGATAGTCAGGCCGCAATCGGAATGCTGGAAGAGATAGGCCGTGGCACGGAAATGGGCAAGGTGCTGGGAGACGGTCCGGCGGCTGTCGGTCGCCGTTTCAACCATCTCCGGATTCCGGCGGTTAAGAATCAGAGCATTGCCGCCTATGACCCGAGAGCCATGCAGGGAAACGGCGTTACCTATGCCACCTCGCCCATGGGCGCCGACCATACGGCCGGAAACGTCATTGGTCAATATATGGCCGGAAAGCTCGATCCTCTTAAACCCGCAGGACAGGTCAAGGCCTCGCGCAATGCCCAGATCGCTATGGCTGCTATGGATAGCATCGGTCTTTGTATCCTGGCGGCTGTCGCCCTGGAAGCGCCGGAAGCAGGCGCAGCATTTCTTAAAGCGCTTGGCGCTAAATTGGGCACGCCGCTTGGCCCCGATGCCATTGGCCATTTGGGAGTTCGCACTCTGCAGGCGGAAAGAGAATTTAACCGCAGAGCGGGCTTCACCAACAAGGATGACCGGCTTCCCGAATTTTTCTATAAAGAAGCTCTGCCGCCTCATAACACGGTGTTTACAGTTACCGATGTCGAAATGGATACCACTTTTTCTTTCTGATGAGTCTTGGGGATGAAGATCACGGTAAAATTGTTTGGGGAGTTGAAAAGAAAAATACCTGATTATAGGCCTGATAAGGGTCTGGAAATGGATATTCCCGAAGGGTCGAAAACGGCCGATCTTTTGGCCCTATTGGGAATACCAACCTCTCCGGGTGCAACGGTAATCATGGAAGGCCGCATTTTGCCATTGGAGGAAAAGCTAGTCAATGGATCGCTCTTAAACCTTTTCCATGTGATGTACGGAGGATAATAATTTTTTCTAACTCTCCTTTATTTTCCTCTATACAGCGCAATTCGCATCAGCCTGGCATTGTTTTTCTTTTGTTTTTTCCGCGAGCCTTGCCTTGCGTCTGTCTTTAGCCTCCTGGTTTCGCCGCTTCTCTTCGTCTGTCTCGACAACCAGGGGAGATAAAGGCAGGGGGCGGCCATTTTTGTCCAGGGCTACAAAAGTCAAATAGGCGGATGCCGTATGGCGTCTCCGACCGGTAATGAGATTTTCCGCCTCCACCCGGACACCGAGTTCCATTGACGTTTTTCCGACAAAGTTTAAGCTGGCCCTCAGGGTCACAAGGTCTCCCACAAAAACGGGATTATGGAAATCCATCCGGTCAATGGAGGCCGTAACGACATTGGACCTCGAGTGGCGGCAAGCCGCGCAACCGGCCGCATTATCAATAAGCCTCATGATGACTCCGCCATGGACGTTTCCGGCAGGATTTGCATCCTGAGGATTCATCAGCTGGGCCATGATAATAGTGCTCTCACGTATTGTTTTTCCTTCCATGTTTTTCCTCCTTTTAAATGATGCTTTTTTTGCTCAATTTGATCTTTAATACATCTATGCGTTGGAGAATGACTTCGTCTGGAGTATCTTGCTTGGATTCAGGCCGCGGTAACTCGTCTTGATAGTTTCTTTAGCCGGCTGACATGGTGCCGCAGGAGTATGGCTTTTTTACTATCCTTCTCCTCGAGCGCCTTCAATCTTAATCCTTTCAATTCACGAATCTTGGCTTTCAGCTCCACCTTGGTCATCTTAATTTTTACGCCCTTCTTCTTTTTCTTAACGGGCGTTTCTTCTTTGATGCCCCGGGCTTCCTTGATGAAGGAGATAATTTCTTCTTTCTTCATGTCGAGGATCGCCTTTTCATGGGGAAACTCCGCGGCAATTTCCCGCAGTTCCTTGATTGTCAATTTTTCCAGATGTATCTCGTCGTGCTGTTCTTTTTTCTTGGTTTCATCTGTCATCGCGCCTACACCTCCTCAATTTTTATTTTCGGGGCATCAATTCGCAATACTGAAATAAACTAGCGGTATTTTTATACCATAATCAATTTTACGGTTCAACCCTTAGGTGGGCGGGGTATTGTTTTCCAGCCGTCCAGTAAATGGCGGATAGCGAGAACAGGATGACGCCTAAGCATGCACGGCCCGGCATAGCGCATCACTTCGCGAATGCGTTCCCTCATCGCCGGTTTGTAGCAGTGAATAGGACATTTGGCGCATGTGGGCTTATTTTCCCGATAAAGGCATTTATCGAGACGGGCTTTTGCATAAGCTAAAAGTTCCTGACACGCTGGACAAAGCTCACCCTCGTTTGTGCCGTGGCGTTCCCGGCAGGAAAGGCCAATCATTGCCTCAATTGTTTTGTATTCCCTCTCCAATGGTTTCCTACTCAAAAAATCACCGTCGGCCGTTATGGCGATGGGCTGTTAAAAAGTTGTCTGATCGTTTCCATCCGCTGACGATTCACGCCGAAGTCAGAATACCCCAAGCGGGCGGCAGACCGGAGATGGATTACCTTTTGACTATCATCGATGTAAAACTCTGCATCATCGACAAAACGAAAGACGGCGGAAGCAAACTCGGCATGAATATAATTCTCCTTCTCCGTAACGATATTTGCTCGCTTCATGCCCTTAATTGCGGTCAGAAGTCGAGCCCTGGCCTCAGAGGCGCTTCCTTTATAATAGAGAGGTTCTATGGCATGTGACTTATCGGAAGA
The DNA here is from genome assembly GCA_963753975.1 of uncultured delta proteobacterium. Taxonomy (GTDB): domain Bacteria; phylum Desulfobacterota; class Syntrophia; order Syntrophales; family Smithellaceae; genus UBA4810. The sequence goes on along the minus strand of CAVWEH010000005.1, from coordinate 66,145 downwards.
TTGGGAGGAAACGCAATTGGGGGAATCAGGGCAGGGGATAAATTTTCCATCCGTGACGCCCAGACGCGCCGGGCGGGAACCAGCGCAACCTACAAACAAAACGGCAAGACTAAAAACAAAAAATGTTTTTATCATAATGCTCTCTCCTTTCTCTTTTTTTTATACACGCGCCATAACTCCTTTCCTGTAATATATGTCGCAGGATTCTTTTGTCAAAAATAAATGGTATTGTTTTTCTATGATTTTTTGTGAAACTCCAATTCTAATGAAACTCGGATATTATCCCGTTACGGGATGTCGCGTCTTTGAAAATAGCCTTCGGCTCCTTACAGAGGTGCTCCACAAACGCAGTGAAGTAATATCTGTCAGTTGTAATGAGACTAAAACTTCAAAAGCAAATAACCTAAAGGTCACTATAGGCGCGTTGAAGTTTTTTAGCCGAATTAATGACACTCGCTAAGAGCGAATGAAGTGAAGCTCGAAGCGCAAGTGGAATTATCCTTTATGCAAAGCATAATGTGGTATCCAATAGCCGGTGGCTATTGGAAATTATACCACGTGCGAAGCCAAGTGGTACTATATTGTAATAAGACCCAAACTTCAGAAACAGAATGCATAACTAAAGGTCACAAGAGTCATACGTTGGAATCGGTAAGCGGAAGGTTCCATAGAACCCGTGATCCCAAATATGATTTGCGGTAGAGGGGGGAAGTTGCTTTTCTAGACAGACCTGATCATAATTTCCCTGCTTTTCGCGCCCGCTGCTACAGCGATAATCCTTCCAGCCAATGTTTGATTCGGTTGGCGTCGCCTATGCGGGTCAGCTTACCATGAGAATCGAGCAGCACAATAATTAAGGGACGCTGGGCGACATGGGCTTGCATCACCAGGCATCGGCCTGCTGCTCCGATGAAGCCGGTCTTAGAAAGGCCTATCTGCCAGCCGGGGCTCTGAATTAAACGATTAGTGTTGCCGAATTTTACTATGCGCCGGCCTAAAAAAATATTTGCCTTATTGCAGGTGGTGAATTCCCGGATAAGGTTATATTGGTAGGCGGCATTCACAAGCCGCACCAGGTCCCGAGCGGAGGAGACATTGCCGCTGGAGAGTCCGGTGGAGTCTTCGAAGCGCGTCTCGGTAAGTCCCAGTGATTGGGCTTTGGCATTCATAGCGGCAACACAGGCATCGATGCCTCCCGGATATGTGCGCCCCAAGGCGCGGGCACAACGATTATCGGAAGCCATAAGCGCAATAAGCAGAGCATCTCTGCGCGAAAGCTCAGTACCTACCGGCAGGTGGGCGCGAGCGCGGCGGCGAAGGCCGAACATATCTCCCTGCTCGATGGTAAGCGATTCTTCAAGGTTGATGCCGGCATCAAGCACCACCATGGCGGTCATAAGTTTAGTGATGGAAGCGATCGGCAATACCGCCGTCGCTTGTTTCTCAATCAGGAACTCGCCGGTCTCTTGGTCCGCCACCAACGCGGCGGCGGAGCGCAGATGAAGCTTACCGGGAGTGTTTGAAGAGTTTCGTTGAGAAGCTGAGAATCCGCTGCTCGCCGAAACCATGAGCATCGCCGCACACAGAACAATTACCAGTAAATATTTTCTCGTCATCTCTTCACTCCGTGATTTGAAGATATTGAAGCACATCAATTGGATGTAATATTGCATACTTTTTAAAATCAGTCAATCAACAACAAGAAGTGCACGAGCGTTCTCTATGTTGCCTGCAACAGGTTCGCATCGAAAGATGTTGCTTAAGTGATTATTGATAGAAAAATTACAATACGTGTTCCGCAAATCTGAATGTGGTACTAGAGGCCTTCGGCAAGAATAAAGATTTGACTCCACCTGGTCCCAAGTTTAATAGCTTCGCTTGCCGGCGAGCGCCTCGCTGATCTTGCGGGAGAGATCATTCATGCTGAAAGGCTTTTGGAGAAAATGCACACCTTCTTCCAGTATTCCATGATGAACTACAACATTGGAGGAGTAGCCGGACACGAAAAGAACTTTTATCGCCGGCCTGATGACTCTCAGCTTATCTCTTAACTCTTTGCCGTTCATTACCGGCATTACAACATCCGTTATAACGAGGTCCACGGTTGTGTCCCCTTTTTCGCAAAGAGACAAAGCTTCTTCCGGAGTTGCCGCGGCCATTACGCCGTAGCCGATTGCTTTCAGCATCTGAGCAATCAGGCCACGTACCATATCATCATCTTCTACCAGAAGAATCGTGGCGGGACTGAAGACTGCCGACTCTTCTTTAGTTTCTTCTACAGTGGCATCTATTTCCAGACTTCGCGTCATATAGATCTTAAAAGTTGTCCCTTGCCCCGGTTCACTGTAAACATTGATGAATCCGCCATTCTGTTTGACAATGCCGTAGACCATCGCCAATCCCAGTCCGGTACCCTTACCCACATCTTTGGTCGTGAAAAACGGCTCAAAGACATATTGTAAATTCTCCTTATCAATTCCTGATCCATTATCACTCACAGTTAAGACAACATAATCTCCGGGCAGAAAGCCCAAATGATCCCGGCAAAAAGCTTCGTCCAGACGGACATTCTGCGTTTCTATGGTCAGTTTTCCCCCTCCGGGCATGGCATCACGGGCGTTGGCCGCAAGGTTGAAGAGAATCTGCTCGATGTGCGTCGGATCAAACTTTATCTGCCAGAGTGTTTTCTTGAGGATAAAAACTCAGATGAACGTCCTCACCGATAACTCGGGCAAGGGTTTTTTGTATGCTTAATATCAGTTCATTCAGATTTATTATTTTGGGCGAAACGATCTGTTTCCTGGAAAATGCCAAAAGTTGGGAAGTGATATCTCTGGAACGGCCGGCCGCTTTTTCGATCTCTTCAATATCCTTCAATACCGGATCACCCGGCGTCAGTTTCAGCTTGGATAATTCCACATACCCCAGAATGACGTTAAGCATATTATTGAAATCATGTGCAACTCCGCCGGCCAGCCTTCCTACCGATTCCATCTTCTGAGCCTGTAATAGCTGCTGTTCAAGTTTTGCCTTTTCCTCCTCGGTCTTTTTCCGCGCATTAATGTCCCTGCCGGCTATTAGCAGTCCGATGGGTTTGCCGTTTTCATCGCGGATAAAAGTGGCCGTGATTTCCAGCCAGACTATGCCACCATTTTTATGATATAATTCCACTTCAAGGGTTCTTGATCGATACGGGTCAATGGGTTCACCGCTGAACTCGCTGGTCAATTCTTCCGCCAATGTATTTTGCGCCAGTGTAAAAGAATCCGGCGTCAAGAGCTTATCAATAGCTAAACGCATAAACTCTTCCTGATTGTAGCCTATAAGCCATACGCAGGACGGGCTGACATAGATCTGGCGCAAATTGAGATCGGTCGTCAAGACGACCTCATGTATGTTTTCGACAATCATGCGGTAGCGTTTCTCGCTCTCCTCGAGGGCCAGTTCTATCTTTTTGCGTGCTGTAATATTTCGAGCAACTGCTATGATCTCCTGTGGTTTACCATGCGCGTCGCTGCCGAATGTTGCGGTAATTTCCAGCCAGACGGTGCCGCCGTTTTTATGATATGCTTCCACTTCGAGCGTTCTCGATCCGTACTCTTGGGTAGGTTGCCTGTTTTTCTGCAATTCCATTACCTCGGCAAATACATTGGTTACAAACTCCAGAGATTGAGCAGTCACTAGTCTGTCAACGGGAATTTTTCTGATTTCTTCCGGCGTGTAACCCGTTAATAGTGAACGGTGAGTACTGATGAAGGTAAACTGGAAATTGAAATCGACCGTAAAAACCACATCATGGACATTCTCCACAATCATCCGGTAGCGTTTCTCGCTTTCTTTAAGGGCAAATTCCGCTTTGATCTTTTCCGTCACGTCTCTGGCGACACCGCGGAAACCGGCGGGTTGGCTCGACTGATCACGGCGTAGCGAGACGGACGCCTCCACGATTCTTTTTGAACCGTCTTTGGCAATTAATTCATGAATGATAATTGTTTTCGGTTTATCGGTGCGATAAATTTCATTGAATATCTGAAATATGTTCGGAATTGTTTCGGGCGCAATGCAATTACGGTAGTTCATATTGGTAAGCTCGGCGCGGGAGTAACCCAGCATACGGCATAAAGCGTCATTGAAGAAAACAAAATTCCCTTTCAGATCCGATTCCAGATAGGTCTCTTCCATGTTTTCCAGAATATTGCGGTATTTCTCCTCGCTTATGCGCAGGGCGGCCTCGGCTTTTTTGTGTTCAGTAACATCCCAGGCCAAAGCACGAAATCCATTTGGCTTTCCTACAGCATCCCTCATCAAAGTGGCACTCATCTGGTGGATTCTAACGGTTCCATCTTTGTCGATAATTTCATAATCAATCAGCAGTTCTGGCTTGCCACTAAGGTAAATTCTGCTGTAAACTTCCTTCATATAACGGGCGATCTGCGGCGTAAGAATATCGCGGTAACTCATGCCGATTAGTTCATTCTGCCGATAACCAAAAAGCTTGCAGGCGGTATCGTTAACAAACGTGTATGTGCCTTTCAAGTCCGTTTCATAATAAGCATCGCCCATGATGTCCAGAATAGTGCGGTATCTCTCCTCGCTCCGCTTCAATTCTTCTTCAGTCTGCTTGCGTTTCGTAACATCGTGCACAACGCCCCGGAAACCGACCGGTTTGCCTTTTTCATCTCTTTTCAGGGTAACTGACGATTCGACATCAATTTTTCCCCCATCCCGCCGGAGAATTTCCCAATCGAAGCCTTTAACTGCCTCTCCGGTGCGAAAGACGTTGTTAAATACTGCAAAGACTTTTTTCGCATTCTCGTCATCGACAAGCTGCCGGAAGTTTATGTTATTGATCTCGCGGGAAGTATAGCCAAGATGCCTGAGCACTGTAGCATTGTGAAACACCAGATTCCCTTTCAAATCCACCTCAAAATAAGATTCCTCCATGCTGTCGAGGATATTTTTGTAACTCTTCTCGCTTGTTTTCAATTTTGCTTTGGTTTGTTTCTGACCGGAAAGAAGCTTGTCAGTTTTTTTGAGCACATTATTTATTGCGTCGGCAAGGGAATCGAGCTCATCATGTTTCCCTGAGATATCGATTATCTTTGAATAATCTCCTGCTGCTGCTCGCTTGAGGGAAGCAATCATTGCGGCAATGCGATCTTTTTTGGATTTTACGGCCATAGATATTATCACCGGTTAACCACAGCTACTTACGGTTAAATTTGCATTGATAAATTGAATCAATAAGAACTTTTTTTCCGGCAAGATAGTATAGGGGAAACGTTCATTGTATGTCAATTAAATATTGACCATAAAATGTGAGGTGTTGTACTGATGGTTATTGGTAGAAAGATTACAATACGGGTTCGGCAGATCCAAATGTGATCCTGGTGCCCTCTGCAAGAATGAATTTGATCTCGTCTCAATTTTCGCCAGCGATCAAATTTTATCAAGCACCGGTTTCTTCTTTTGATTTCTCATTTTTATCTTTGTCTTCATATTTATATCTATCTTCTTCTGGCGATATCGGCTTAAAGAAATAATATATTTTACCCTTTTGGGATATATCATTATATTGCAAAGATATATCGACATCCCCGCCAAGCCAAACGTATTCTTCTTTGGATTTATTATCTTGAACGCCTGCCCCGTATTGTTCAAAGAGTGTTTCTTTTATGCTGGAAAAATTAATAATTGACTTAAACCTGATATATACAAAATAAAATCTATCTTTATGAAAACCATAGGCAATGCTTTTTAATGCTGCTCCTCCAATTTTTAATTTATCGGCCTTGCGGATATAATATTTTTCATCTTTATGATTTTCGACTAACTTCAAGCCTCGTAAGTTTTTTATATTGCTTCCCCATTTAATTCCCCGAAAACCATCAGGCTCATTTTGATAAGAAAAAGAATAGACCGAAAATAAAAAAGAAATAATCATTATAACAATCACTGTAATCAAACATATTCCTTTGCTTTTCATCTTAGTATCCCTCTTTTTGAAGTTATCCACTGAACAGTTTTTATTATATATGCTGAAATAATAACAGAATCAATGATTTTTAAATAAATGTAGGGGTGGCCAAGTGTAATTAATGGAACGGTTGTGCTACCTGCTTTTTTGGAGTGCGTTTTCGTATTCAACCGGATTATATCCATGTATCGATTGTCCGTTAATGATGGCAAAGGGAACACCATCCTTGCTATCCAGTTGTTTTTTCCTTTGAGCGGCTTCCTTATCTTTTTCAATGTCATAATCAGTGAAATAAATATTCCGGGATGTAAAAAAATCACGCGCCTTTTTGCACCAGGGGCACCAACTTGTAGTGTATAAGACGACATCGTAATTTTTCCTCTGTTCTATCTTTTGTTCATTAGCTGGAGTTTTCTTAGATGCATCTTGTTGTTTTTTTTCTGCCGGTGCGGGATCATTGCTTGATTCAGATTCATATTTATGAACTTGAACATTTTTAACTGATTTAGCCGGCGGCGGATAATCCGTAATATGAACTCCACCATTTTCATCTTCCCATTTGTAATAATCGGCAATGGCAATGCCTTGCAAAAAGAAGATAATAATTATCACCGGGAAACAATATTTTAACATTTCTTTACCTTAATAAGGCCTTACAAGTTTACCTTAGTTTTCGATCATGACCAAATCATTATATTTCAAGACTTGCCTCTATATGCCGATTAACGCTTGAAGGCTTCGACCAACGCATCCATGTGTTTACCTGTTTTGAGAAGGCGAATTTTCACGAAGCCTGCCTTCTCGAGCCAATCGCGGATTTCATCGAAGGTGTAGGTAGAGCCCCCTTTTGTGTTCACGAGCATGTTGACGGCGAAGATAGCACCTTCTTTGGGCTTGGTGCGGCTGGATTCCATGACATGATCGCGGATGATAATCCGCCCGCCGGAAACGATGGCGCGCAGCACCTTCCGGAACAGTTCGACATTTTGAGCGGGGCTGCTCTGATGGATGATGGCGGAAAGTAACGCCAGATCATGCCCGCCGGGCAGTTTATCTTTATAAAAATCTCCGGCTACAAGACGAACCCGGTCGAACATCCCCGCTTCAAGTACGCGCTCGCGTGCTATTTCTATTACCGCCGGCCTGTCGAAGAGCGTAGCTTTCATTTTTGGAACAGCTTGAAGAAAAGCGATGGTGTAGGTGCCGGAGGCGCCGCCCACATCGATCAGGTTCCTCGCCTTGCCGGGCCGGATAGCCGCCACAATTTGTTGCGCCATAGGCATCCCGACCACATGCATTGCTCCGATGAAGGAGCGCAGTTCATCGGCGTCACGGGCTGAAGATGATGCGGTTACGGCTGATCCCGGTCCGTTAACAATGGCTGTAAGGTCGGACCAGCTCTCCCAGAGGTGAGCCGCATGATGGATCATCGGCAGGAGAGACCGGGAACTCTTATCGGAGAGGAACTGTGCAGAATCGGCGGCGAGTTTATAAGTGTTGTCCTTTTTGATGAGCAAGCCCATCGACGTGAGTGCATTGAGGAGGACTGTTAGTCCCCGCAAGTCCGCATGCAGTCGGCCTGCCAGGTCTTCGGCGGTTGACGGCGTTCCGTCAAGGAGAGAAAAGATATTTAACTCGGCCGCGGAAAGAAGAATTCGGCTTTCCATGAACTGTCGGCTGAGTTTCAGAATGGCTTCCGGTCTTATTGTTCGGTCTTCATGGACAGTGGCTCACCTCACTTTTCGATCATGACCAAATCTTATATCCCAAGACCTGGCCTTAATACATTCTCTATTTTTATTTATTCCCTGGATCATTTTTTTTGCTATCTAAGAATGATTTGGCATTTCTTAGTCCCACTCCTCTTGACTTTGATGATTGGTCCACATATTCTTTTAAATAATTACTTATTGATGTCGCTGGAGTTGCATTACTTGATGCTGATGCCTCCGTTAGTAATGATGCCAGAACTGATGAGTAGATATTTTGTGCAGAATCAGAACGAATAAGTGAACGCACAACCTCGAGAATCTCCTCCAATAGTTCTCTATCAGATCTTTGCTCTTTCTTGCCGCTTTTTATTGGTAGAATTTTCTTAAGATCTGCTTCTAAATCCGGCCACCATTTTGAAAAAATAGACTCCAATTGTTTTTCTTGTAGAGCATCTGATCCAAGAATTTTGTTGATAGTTTTTATTAGAAGAAGGGTGTCATTTTTCTCGGCTTTCGTAGACTGAAATTGGGATAATGGACCTTTTATGTCTGTTGGTTTGATGTCTAAGAGATATGGACAAACAAAAGATTTTTCTACCGTTTTTGAAATAGCACCTGATTCAAAAAGAATCCACGGAGAATCCAAGTTGTCACTAGTTAAACATATTATACCGGCTTTCGATTCTTGTAACTCTTTCGATATTTCAGGGAACCACTTTGCACCTTTATCAATGTCTTTTGCTGAAAGCCATGGTTTGCATGCTTGGATTACTTTCGGTATCCAATCACTAAGAATTGACGCAAACTCAAAGCTCCTGTCTCCTGACCAACTTAGAAAGACTTTCATATACACCCTCTCTTTTTATCATGTTAGTGACGGAAAAATATTTTGTTCTGTCGGTAAAGCTATTTAGATGCCACATAATCCAGTTCATACATTTTCTTAAAAATAAAAAGCTAAGGCTTTAGACCATATTTTTTTACGCAAAAAGATTTCGCACCCAATCGCCTATCTTGTTAATTGCTTCTTGCGCTTCCGGCAATATACCCAAAGCGTATAAGTGCCAAACGTGAGTCAGTCCATCCCATGTCTGCAAGGTTGCATCAACACCTGCCTCTTGCGCCTTTTGCACCAGCATTTGGCACCCCTCAAAAAGAATTTCCGATGAAGTAGCCTGTACAAGCAGCGGGGGGAAACCATGGAAGTCGCCGAGTAATGGGGAAACAAGCGGATTGGCCGGATCGGTCGGTTTCTCGGCACCTAAATAGGCGATTATCCACCAGAACAAGCCAACATCGGCTAACATTGGATCAGTCAGCGCATTTGTGTATGCAGAGTCTGGTATAACCGTATAATCTACTCCCGGGGATATACACACTGCACCCCGTGGGAAGGGGATATCTTTTTTGCGCAGGTTAAGGATTGTCGCCAGTGTTATTGTGCCGCCCGCTGAATCTCCAGCGATAATAATATTTTTCGGGTGGAGCCCTTGCGCCAGCAGCCATTCGTAAGCGGCCGTGCCGTCTTCAACACCAGCAGGAAACGGGTACTCGGGCGCGAGTCTGTAATCGACGCTCAATACGCGCATGTTTGTGGCAATTCCAAGCGCGACGCTGAGAGGGCGGTGATCATGTATAGAACCCACCACCATGCCGCCACCATGAAAGAACAACATCACGCAATCTTCGTCTGTTCCGGGAGCGGTTTGAAATTCAGCGGGCACTCCTCGCGCATCAACTTTCTCTAGCCGAATATCTGCCGGTAGCGGGTTTTTTTTCAACGCCTCGGTAGTGATCTGGTTCAAAACGTGACGCAATGATTTTGCTATAATAACCATCTCGTCTTTGCTGAGCACGTTCCAAAGGTCCGTGATGGTAGCTTGACGTTTCATAGCCTTCTCGTTATTTACCGCAACCTTTGGCCAAATTTGCATCATTTCCGGCGCAAATTCCATCGCGTACTGTATGGCGAGTTCTATTTGTAATTTTTGAAAATTCTCCATAAATTCGCGGACGTCTTTGCGTAACATTTGTAATTGAGCAATAGGCATTTTTATTATTTCCTTTAGCTTGATAAATAAGAACAGCGCTCTTTTTTTGTTACGCTGGCAAAGATAGTTACTTCCTTAAAAAATTCCAGCCTAAAAAGCTGAGGCTTTTGGTCTTGGAGGTCAATTGGCATTCGAATAGAAAACGCTCCATTAAATTGTCTGAATCATTTTATAGATTCAAGTAATAGTTGAGGTAACATTTCGACGCTGTAATCGCTCCTGCCGGTTAGCTTCCCAGTGAGGCTGTGATAGCATCCTGTACAGATAGTTATCAGCTTTTTTGTTTTTAAAGCAGCAGAAAGCTCATCAAAGTTAGGCTGTTTATTGCAGCATAGATCGTTATTGAGATAATTTACTTTCAGGCAGTTGATTTTGTTTAAGAGACTGACTGCCGGCTCCACATCGAGCTTCTCGTCTGTAATCTTGCGTCGGAAGCGGTAACATCCGGCATAGTAATCAACTTCAGTGTTCAATTTGCCGCCTTGGAAATATCTGTTTAATAATTCAGTGTAGTGCAGAACATTCAATTTTGTATCTTTTTTATAATTGCTGTAATTAGGTTCACAAGCTGAACAGAATAAAACAATTGACTGAACTCCCAGCGTCTCCGCTTGTCGGAAATTTTCCGCGATGAAGCCCCTGGAAATCTCTCTGAATTGAACAATGTCTGGATCGTTCTTGGTGATAACGGCAGTCTGGCCCATCGGCAGCCATCCGCAGCAGAATTCTTTGGAAAGTAAAGTATAATCAATCTTGAGGTTTTCCAAAAGATTATATAAAGCCTTGAAGGCTTGAGGCATAGCCTCGGGCTGAACGCACCCGCTGATAACGGCGTATTCAGCCTTCTGGTCCATCCGGAAACCAATATCTTTTATTATTTTGATTCTGCCTTCGCCTGTGTCCTTGAATGATCCGTATCGTTTTATGTTCTCAATAAGATTTTGATCAATCATCATTTCCTCCTTGAATGACAAAAATTTACTGAGGCTTCTTAACGATCTTTACGCGCAACTACTTTCGCAAAAAATTCCACCCTAAAAAACTGAGGCTCTTGGTCTTGGAGGTCAATTGGCATCCGAAGGAGTCCGTACTGCTAATATAAAGCAAGCAGGAATATTGTTCATCGTCATATTCGCCGCATTTGTTATCGGCTTTATCGTAATTCGAAACCTTTATCTGCAAAATCTGCGTCTTTTTATCATAGTGCCATGTCGCCGGCTCGAACTTTTTAAAACCGCCGACAAAAGTAAGTTTACCGTCCGAATGAAAAACCATAGACATCGGCTCAGTGGCACCCCCGGGATAGTCCCATGTTCCCTCCGGAGAAACGATAGCAGGCTTTAATGAACACGAGCCAAGAATACCGAGAAAAAGGAGCAAGAAGAAAAATAATATACTTTTCGCTCTCATTGGCCAAACATTGTTTATATTGATCCACATAATATCCCTCATACTCATCTTATCAAATGTATAATTAACTTATCATATATAGTTAAAATCGTAAAATAATTAGAATCTTTTTTTCTGCAGATAGTTTTGTTTACAAAGAAAGCAAACCGGTTGGCGGCATTAACTGGCTAATATTTCTTGACAGATTCGTAAATTCCATTATACTCAACCCAGTTTACGTTAAGTGGCAATACGTTGCCGATATCCAATAAATAAGGGGGTATTTTATGTCCGGCTTTGTCCATAAAACAATCGGCCAGGTAATCCGGGAAACGGCAGTGCGCTATCCGAAAAATCTCGCCCTTATCCATCCCGAATTCGGTGTCCGGCAAAATTATCATGATTTTTATGATAACTGCAAAGCCATTGCCAAAGGGCTTATGGCTATGGGCATCAAAAGGGGGGACAATGTGTCCGTATGGACGACTAATATTCCGGAGTGGATCTATTTGCAATTTTCCCTGGGAATGATCGGCGGGGTTCTGGTGACGGTCAATACCAGTTATCAATCCCATGAATTGGAGTACATCCTGAAACAATCCGATTCGAAAGCGCTCTTTCTTATGGAATCTTACCGGGACACGAGCTTTTATGAAACTGTCCGGCGTATCGTTCCGGAATTGGATGCCTGTAAACCGGGACGTCTGGTTTCAGCAAAACTTCCCTTGATGAAAACCGTCATTTTTATCGGCCCGAGAGAAAACACGCCCGGGATGTTCCGGTTTGCCGATTTGATTAACAAGGGGAAAAATATCACGGATCAGGAATTGGATGACCGGATGAAATCTCTTGATGATCACGATGTCATCAATATGCAGTATACGTCGGGGACGACCGGTTTCCCCAAAGGTGTCATGCTGACTCACCACAATGTTGTCAACAACGGCCGCATGGTCGGGGATGTAATGGGTATGACCGAAAAAGACTCTCTTCTGATTCCGGTGCCGTTGTTTCATTGCTTCGGCTGTGTGATGAGCACGATGAATTGTGTGTATCACGGCTCGACTATGGTTGTTTTGGAATTCTTCGATCCCGCCAAAGCTCTTCAGTCAATTGCCGCGGAGCGCTGCACGGCGGTAAACGGAGTGCCGACGATGTTTGTGGCAATGTTGAATCATCCCGATTTTAATCTCTACGATTTGCAGTCTCTGCGGACAGGCATTATGGCCGGAGCGCCATGCCCCGAAGAAACCATGAATCAAGTCAGAACGAAGATGCACTGTGAAGAAATTGTAATTGCTTTTGGCCAGACAGAGTCGGCTCCAGTTATGACGATGACGCGGCGCGACGATCCGGTGGAGTTGCGGGTGGCAACTGTCGGCAGGCTCCTGCCGGATATTGAAGGCAAAATTATCGATCCGGAAAGCGGGAAAGATTTACCTGCCGATATTCAGGGTGAGATTGTCACCCGCAGCGCCTGCGTGATGAAGGGGTATTACAAGATGCCCGAAGCCACGGCGGAGGCCATTGATAAAGAAGGCTGGCTGCACACGGGCGATTTGGGCGAAGTGGATAAAAACGGCTATTTCAAAGTGACCGGGCGGATTAAAGACATGATTATCCGCGGCGGTGAAAATATCTATCCCCGGGAAATAGAGGAATTTCTTTATAAACACCCGAAGGTTGTCAATGTGCAGGTGATAGGAATTCCCGATAAAAAATATGGAGAGCAGGTTCTGGCGGCGCTTCAGCTCAAGGATGGGCAGAAAGCCACACCCGAAGAGATGAGCGAGTTCTGCAAGGGTAAGATTGCCCGGCACAAGATTCCCAAATATTGGGAGTTCGTTGATACTTTTCCGATGACGGCCAGCGGCAAGATTCAAAAATATAAAATGAAGGAAACCTTTGCCCAAAAATATTCTGTATAAGCATCGCGAGGCGACCATGAAGAAACCTATGGAGACGGAACGCAGCATTGGAGAGCTGGCTGAAAAGCTGGAGATGAGCCAGCGGACGATACGCTACTACGAAGAAATCGGACTGCTCAATTCCATCAAGCGCGTGGAAGGGGGCCGCCGGGTTTATACCGATGTTGATCTGCGCCGCCTGAAACTGATCAAAAGACTGAAAATTATGGGTATGACGCTTTCGGAAATGCAGGAACTCGAAGCAATGTGGACAATCGAGAAATCGAATGAAAAAGTGCTCAAACGCTTACTCGAACTTTTGGGCAATCACCTGAAAAGGCTTGATGATCGCATTGCCGATCTCAATATTTTGAGAAATGAGATTATGGAATATCAGGAACGGATCCGGTTGAAAATTGTCAAATAAAAGGTAATATTCATGCTTGTATCTGGCCAGGGATATTTCATCACGATGCCATTTCCTTAATATACTGGATCACCGAACTTACGGCCTGCTGTGCACTACCATAGAGCATACGCGTATTCTCTGCATAGAAGAGAGCATTCTCGATGCCGGAATATCCTGCGCCCTTGCCGCGCTTAATAACAATAACGTTCCGGGCCTTATCAGCATCCAGGATGGGCATGCCGTAAATGGGGCTGGACTTGTCCGTGCGCGCAACCGGGTTCACAACATCGTTCGCGCCGATCACCAGCGCCACGTCCGTCTGCGGGAATTCCGCGTTTATCTGATCGAGATCGAATATCTTTTCATACGGTACGCCCGCTTCCGCGAGCAGTACGTTCATGTGGCCGGGCATACGGCCCGCCACGGGATGAATGGCAAACTTGACCTCCACTCCCAACTCTTCCAGGAGTTCTGCCATCTCCCATACCTTGTGCTGGGCCTGGGCCACAGCCATTCCGTAACCGGGCACGACAATAACTTTACGTGCATAACGCATCATGGCAGCGGCATCCATGGCGGTCGCTTCTTTCATCGTGCCGACGATGCCCCCGCCGCCTGTTTGCGCCTCGCCGGTGATCGGGTTGAACAGAATACTTGTCAGCGACCGGTTCATAGCTTTTGCCATGCGTTGCGTGAGCAAGGTGCCTGCCGAACCCACTACAATGCCGGCAATGATAAGCGCGGGATTGGCGAGGACGAAGCCTTCAAAGCCCACGGCGAGGCCGGTGGTCGCGTTAAAAAGCGAGATCATGACGGGCATGTCGGCGCCCCCGATGGGCATGGTGATGATTATACCCAGCGTAAGCGAGAGCACAAAGAGAGCGACAATCAGAATCGGGGCGGGGTGGGCAGAGGTCACGATCGCGATGCTCACGAGGAACGTTAACACATTCAGAATAATGTTCACAATATTCTGCGTCGGCAGGCGATACGTCCTATTCATGATACCTTGCAGCTTGGCAAAGGCGATAAAGGAGCCGGAAAAGGATACAGTCCCCATGATTGCCCCCAGAACAGCCAAGGTAACAACCGCGGTGCTGTGCATCTCGCAGCAGGTGAGTTTGACGGCGGCGATTGCCGCCGCTGCACCACCGCCCATGCCGTTGTAGATGGCGACCATCTGCGGCATATCGGTCATTTTTACCACCCTGCCCGACCACCATGCTGCGCCGCCGCCAAGAGCAAGCGCGATTACGATCAGCGTATAATTGGTCATCCCCGGCCAGCCGAATGTAACGAACGTGGCGAGCACCATGCCTGCACCGGCCCAGAGGATACCTCGCCGGGCTGTGACCGGCGAGGACATACTTTTCAGACCGAGGATGAAGAGGACCGCGACAACGAAGTAGCTTGCATTGATCAGGATGCTCGTGCTCATTTGTTGTCCTTCCCGCTCTTGAACATGGCGAGCATGCGTTCCGTAACCACATAGCCGCCCGCAGCGTTGGCCGCACCGAAGAGTACGGCGACAAACCCGATCACCTGTTCAATCACTGTATTTGCTTGTCCCAGCGCGACCATGGCGCCCACGAGCACGACACCATGGACGAAGTTCGAGCCGGACATGAGAGGCGTATGCAGAATCACGGGCACACGCGCAATCACCTCATAGCCCGTAAAAGCAGCCAGCATGAAAATATAGAGCGCAACAAATCCTTCCATGAAATGCCTCCCTCATAAAATCTCAAATACTATTTAATCGACAACATATCGAAACAAGCTGAAATTTGCGTCTGAAATTTATTTGGAATTTGATGCCTGAGATTTGGAGCTTGTATATTCCTCCAGTGCTTTCCTCGCCCCGTCGTGTTGTATCCGGCCTTCATGCGTAAAGACGCTGCCCGCAATGACTTCATCGTTCCAATCAAGCTGAAGTTCGCCTGCCTTAATAAACGGCGAAATGAAGTTGAACAGGTTTTTCGAGTACATCTCGGAAGCATGGACCGGCATGCGGGACGGAAGATTGACGGTGCCGACAATGCTTACACCGTGGACAACAACCGTTTCCCCGGGCCGCGAACCGGCAACATTGCCGCCTGAATCGGCAGCCATATCCACAATGACCGAGCCCTGTTTCATTCCCTGCACCATGTCTTCGGTGATGATGAGCGGACTTTTTTTGCCGGGAATCGCAGCCGTGGTAATCAGCACATCAGCCCGGGAGACGGCTTTTGCCAATTTTTCCTTCTGATTCTTCTTTTCTTCGTCGGTTAGCTCGCGTGCATAACCACCCGAAGCATCAACTGCCACGCCGGTGTCGACGAACCTCGCACCCAAGGACTCGACCTGCTCCCTGGTCTCCTGTCGAACGTCATAGGCCTCCGCGATGGCGCCGAGACGGTGCACGGTTGCTATCGCTTGAAGCCCGGCGACCCCCGCGCCGATTATTAGTACCCGCGCGGGACGCAGCGTGCCCGCGGCATACGTTATCATGGGAAAGAATTTAGGGGAGAGCACGCCGGCAATAAGAGCACATTGATAGCCGGCCACTGTGGCCTGGGACGTAAGAGCATCCATGCTTTGGGCGCGGGAAATACGCGGAATCAACTCGACGGCAAAACTGGTGATTTTTTTTTCGCACAGGAGGAGAGCCCGATCCACACCTTGGTATGGATTTAGAAATCCGATGAGGATGCTGCCCGGCCGCATTAACCGAATTTCGGTGAGCGACGGTGGCTGCACTTTGAAGATGATCTGGGATTGAGCGAACACCTCGTTACTGTTTTCAACAATGCTCGACGGGCTGAAATCTCCATCTTGAAAATAACTGCCTGCCCCGGCTCCGTATTCAATGCAGAACTCCACGCCAAGCGATTTGAACTTTTTGACCACTTCAGGCACAACAGCAACACGCCGTTCTTCGGAAGCCGTCTCCCGGAGCACGCCGATTACAACGGACATGATATTCCTCCATACCAAGATTTTTAAAATTCATAACCCGGACATATATGATCTGCCGGCCCTCATACCCGTCATCGACTCAGAAGTAAACCCTCTGCGCTCGATGAGTCAAGCATCTTGTACTGAGAACGCGGCCACTTAATTTTATAAACATTCATCCGAAATTGGATTATAATACGCAGGGAGGATTTTGTGTGTCAAGAGGATTTTGGCCACAAAATGTGTGGCGTGGTGCTGATGATGTGATATAGTTTTGCAATTATGAAAGCAAAAAAGAAGCCGACGAGCAAAACATGGGTGGTATATCTTCTGCGATGCAGGGATAATAGTTTTTACACTGGTTTGACAAACGATGTCAAAAAACGCCTTACGACTCATAATAACGGGGCCGGCGCCAAATACACGCGATCAAGACTGCCGGTAAAGTTAATAACGATGAGTAGGTGCATGAATAGAAAAGAAGCGATGCGCCTGGAAATCAGAATTAAAAGAATGCCGAAAGGAAAAAAGATTGCCGCATTAACCGGTATAAAGAGAGCCGGTTAGAATGATTCTTCTCAATGAGACCCAAATTTCAGAAACAAAGTGCGCTGAAATTTGTTGGTCGAATTGATCCCGCGGGTGAAGCTTAGCGGGGCAATATAAATGTCGCGCGGTTCGCTGCGGAAAGGTTCCCAAAGCTTGCTTTGAAATTCATACCTGTGATTTTTGCGGTTTATATTATTTCCGCTAAATATTCTTTTATGATTTGAGCTACTTCTTTGGGCTTCTGCATGGGGATTAAGTGCCCGGCTCCTTCAACTAACTTATATTTGCCGCGGTGCAATAAAGATACCGCTCTTTTCAGATCGATAAATTTTTTATTTTCGCTTTTTTCTCCTTCCACAACCAACACCGGACAAGTCAATTTATCGAGCAGCGGCCAGGGATTCCTGCTCCAGCCGCCCATAAACATCGCCGCCTCGCTTTCCGGCGTACAGGCAAGTTTTAAATCTCCTGCTTTTTGTTTTTCCATGCCGTATTTGAGGTATAGCGTCAGAACTTCCTCATCCCAATCGGAAAAAAGAGGTTTTGATTTTAGATAAGCCCAGGCTTCGTCTTCATTTTTCCAATGATTTGTCCTTTTTATCGATTTCGAAGCCAGCGGATGATCTTTCACTGTGGCTTTCAAGGAGTAAAATTCTTCCGGCAGGAAAATCGGTTCGATTAAAATCATGCCGCGAGGTTCTATGCCGTAACCGGCGGCGGCGATGGTCAGTACTGTACTGCCCATGGAGTGCCCGACACACAAAGGATTCTTGATTTTGAGAGAACGGCAAAAGGTTGATATATCCTTGGCGATAATGTCCCAGCTTAGCCCGCCTTTTTCCGGATCACACTCGCGATAATTGCAGATATACGGCACCCAAATTTGGTTTTGCGGCACAAGCTGTTTTATTACCGGATGCCAGAGCCAGGGCAAAAAACCTGTCGCATGGGCAAAAAGAATCGGCGAAGCTTCTCCCTCATAGTAAAGGTAGGGTAAATCGGCTCCGCCGACATCTTGCATCTTTAACTCCGGAATTTCTTTTTTAAAAACATTTTCAGGCATACAATTCTTGCCGTTGCCGATTCCTATCAGCCCATATCTAAAAGACGTACACAGCCGCAGCCATTACCGTGGTGTATTGACTATCTTTACAAATTGTTGATTGGGTTACGTTGAGGGTACGAACAATCTTGCCGCTTATTTTAAAAATTTCCTTTTTTTCATCCCAGCCTTCGTCCACATTGAAATCAATTCCCAAAGTGGAGGCCAGCATGGCCGCAGCCAAGTCCTCCGCGTAGTCGCCCGCTTGTTTTTCGGTTTGACCATACGCGTGATGCTCGCTTATATATCCATAAGATGCTTTATCAGCAGGGATGGCGCAACCAACGGATGCCGCCAGGAGCCTTTTAGGTTCATTGGTGCAGCAGCGACTCATGACGCAATAGGTAATGGCTCCGGGTACTAAGCCTTTGAGTCCCTGCGACTTGGAAGTTATTTTGCAGCGAGGCGGAAATATACTGGATACCTGCACCAAATTGCATTTTTCTATTCCTGCATCTCTTAAGGCACGTTCAAAGGAGTGCAATTCATCTTTGTGCGTGCCGACCCCTTTTGTAAAAAAAATTCTTCTGGGTACAAAATCTTCCACCTGTCAACTCCTTTCTTCCCGTCCGAAATATTTATTTCATTTATATCAGTGTTCGATATCTTATGCCACAAAATTATTTATCAACTGCTGAAAAAAAATTATTCATCGTTCTTTAATCTTGCTCAAAACTTAAAAAAAGACTATAAAAACCTATAAAATTAAATCAAGGTATTTTTTCATGAAAATACGAACTCCTTTTGCTGTTTTGCCGATTTTCTTTCTGCTGGCCGGTTGTTTGAAGCAGGCAGATATTGTCAAAGACGTAAGCGAGTTGCATCAAAGTCATGCTTTTTATTTGAGTGATGCGGTCAAGGCAAAAGATATTCTTGCGGCAGAAACTCAATCGCTAATGGATGAAGATTATAACATTATTTACTTTTCTGTTTGGCACCAGTGTCAGCCTTTTTATGCTTTGCCCGAAAGAGTATCTCTTGATTTTAAAAAATTCAGCGTAAGCCTTGGTTACGGTGAAAACAAAATAAAACATTCTAAGGCTTGGATAAAAAAACTCCAGCAAAATGCTTTTTTAAAAACCTATCCCAATGCACTATATTTTGCCATAACAACACGAAACACCAATCTCCGCGTTCTGCCCGTACAGGGTCCGCACTTTAGTAGCCCCGAAGGCGATAACTCCGGCTGGCCTTTTGATAATTTGCAGAGGTCGTCTGTGGCCGCAAATACGCCTATATTTGTTTGCCATATCAGTGCCGACAAAGCTTGGGCTCTTGTGGAAACCTGTTATACTTTCGGCTGGATACCTGTCGAGGACTTTGCGCGTGTCGATGCCGGCTTCATAAAAACATGGGAGTCCGGCCGTTATGCCGTAATTACCAGGGATCAAACTTCTATTTTGGATGCCGACGATAATTTCATTCTGAGATCCTCACTCGGCTATATTTTCCCCTTAATTGAAGAAATGCCGGATAAACTGGAAATACTTGTTGCGGCGACTGATAAAAACACGAATGCCATAATCAAGCACGGCTTCGTTAGCCGGGAAATTTCGGCGGTCAAACCTTTGCGTTTCAATTATGCCAACGCAGCAAAGATTGGCGATGAATTAATCGGCGAATCTTATGGCTGGGGCGGTCTTTACGGCAATCGGGATTGTTCGTCCATGACGAGAGATTTTTTTGCCCCTTTCGGTATCTGGCTGCCGCGGCACTCGGAAGATCAAGTTAAAGAAGTGGGGAATTACATAGAACTGCAAGGTCTTTCTCCCGAACAAAAGGAAAAAATCATTTTGGAGAAAGGAATTCCTTATTTGAGTTTGCTCTGGCGAAAAGGTCATGTCATGCTGTACATTGGCGAATATAACGGTCATGCGCTTATTTTCCATAATATTTGGGGCATAAAAACAAGAGATTCTGCAGGCAAAGAAAGCAGAAAAATCATCGGGCAAGCCGTAATTACCACTTTGCGTCTCGGATATGAGTTAAATTTCATTGACCAGCAGGAAGACTATTTACTGAACAGAATTTCCGCTATGAGTGTATTGGTGCCTTATAATCAAAGTCAGCGGCCAAAACAAGGTAGTATTGACTCTCAGGATAAGCCCTGAACCGAGCGGTATTTAGAGTATCCCGATAGCCTTGGCTACGGGATCAATTCAACTTGCAAATATTGCTGCGCTTCGCTGGTAATATCTGAGTTTCATTAATCACGGGTATCTGTGATACCATCCGCCTTATATGGCGGGATCAATTCAACTAACGCTTCCTATAGTCAGCGAGTGTCATTGAATGTATAATTATAAAATTATTTTGGAATACGACGGAACCAATTACAGCGGCTGGCAAACGCAGAAAAATGCCAAAAGTATTCAAGGAACTTTAACCGGTGCGGCACAAAATGTTTTAGGGACGCCGGTAGAAATTCAGGGAGCCGGACGCACGGATAGCGGGGTTCACGCTTTGGCGCAAGTAGCGCATCTGAAAGCCTCCAGGAAAATTAATACGGAGACTCTTCGTATCGGCCTTAATGATAACTTACCCGCGAGCATTAATATATTGCAGATCGAAAATGTCCCGGAGCGATTTCACGCGCGCCATAACGCCCTTGGCCGGAGTTACCTATATCTAATCGCGAAGAGACGCACCGCTTTCGGCAAGCGTTATGTCTGGTGGATCAAAGACAAGCTCGATCTCGGCAAGATGCAAAAGTCGCTGGGCATTTTTCAGGGATTCCATAATTTTATCTCTTTTGCCGATAAAAGGATGGATAAAGACACATCCACGGAAGTCAAAATGGAAAGAGTGGAGTTAAAAGAATTCGAGGACATTATCGCCCTGCGTTTTGTTGCTTCTCATTTTCTCTGGAAAATGGTGCGGCGCATAGTGGGAATTACTGTCGAGGCCGGCCGCGGCAATTTCTCTATCCGCGATATAGAATTGATGCTCGAATCTTATTCCTCAATTCCCGCCGGATATACCGCCCCGCCTTCCGGATTGTTCCTGGAAAAAATATTGTATGAAGGCGACAAATTGCCGCAGATGAGGCTGCCGATTTGTTTATGGGGAAAAGAACGATGAGAAAAAGGCGTGGATCCCGCGACTTGGAATCCCACTGTTCCGGCCGGGGGAGGAAAGCGCCGTAACCCGCCGGAGGGGGCTCCACTTAATGGCCGGTAATAAAGGCTGCCGGTCGCATTTCCATCTCTTGCGCCGGATAAGGCGTCATTAGGGATTGCAATTCTGATTCGTTGTATTTTTTGTTATCCAACCATAGAGCTTGTTCATCATGCGGGATAATAGCCGGCATGCGGTTATGGATGGGGGAGACGAGCCGGTTGGGGCTGGTGGTGATAATGACGAAAGAAGCCTCACGGCCTGTTGCCGGAAGTTGCGGTTCGTCGCAGATGCCCGCTAATCCGAAAGGTCTGTGGCTTTGTAGATAAAAATAATACGGCTTTTTTTCTTTGGACCACTCGTAGAATCCGTCAGCGACTACCAGGCACCTTCTTTTTTGAAAAGTTTCCCGGAAAGTTGGCTTTACAGCCAGAGTTTCCGCACGGGCATTGATCAGTAATGCGGATTTTGTCGTCGGCTTCGGCTGGCGCGAAAAAAATCCCCATCGCCAAACCTGCAGGATGTTCTTCTTGTCTTCGCTCACTATGCAGACGGCTTTTTCACTGGGGTGAATATCTCCTGAAGGGATGGGCGACGAGGTGACGGCGGCTAAATTAAATTCCTCGGCAATTTTAGCCGCATTACTCATTAAAACAAATCTTCCACACATATTTCCTCAATCCCGCGACTTGAAATCCCCCGGTTTCGGCCGAGGGAAGAAAACACCGTAACCCGGGGGGTCTCATTATTTTAGGGAGCCTCCGGCTCCTGTAACCTAAAGGGCATCTGCGACCAGAGGGGCTCCACTGATAGAAATATTTGCCTGCGGAGAAAATTAAAGGACTTCCTGTCGGAAATATCAATGTAATTGCCGTCGCTTTTGTAAAAAGTACAGGTTATAGAGCCCCACAAGGAGGCTCTATAAAAACAGAGAAGTCACCACAACGGTTAATTATCTTCTTTTTTTAGTTGCCTTCTTTTTTGCCGGTGGTTTTTTTGCGGGTTTCTTTTTCGCCATTTTCTTTTTTGTTGTCGATTTTGTTTTCTTTAATAAGGCTTTTTTCTTTGGCGCTGCCGGTCCCTTGTTGATCATGGGTTCCTCGCAGCAGGTAACTCCGACCGCAGCACACCCGCATTCTTCGTCCACGATTACGGTAAGTCCGCATACTTCACAACTAAGAACATCTCCGGTCTTTGCTTTCGACATTTGCCTTTCCTCCTCGATCTTTATATGTTGGATATTTATCCACCAGTATCACTTATTTAATTTTAATTAAAATAATTTTTTCTTTCAAGCACATATTTGCTGTTTTTGCTTATTTTTTGAAAAGCATAGACAGCTTGACTTTCATCAACGGTTTGATATGATTCTGCGGCGGTAAGCTTCAATTAAAATAATGTTTTAGGTGATGCATAGTATAAAATATTTAACCATGACGAGAAAAGCATTTCAGAGCTTGGCCGCTGACCCTGGCCCAGAACCACTATGGCTAAATTAATAGATTAATTAAAAGTGTCGGGAGCCAAAGCCGCCGGCCCAGCCTCGGGACGGGGTATTGACCATGAAAACGAAGTGATAATTATCTCTCGGACTGAATATATATGCCGTTAAAAACAGAACAGAAATATCGCAGCTGGGTAGAAGTTGATCTGGATAATTTCATCGGTAATCTAAAGGAAATAAAAAGACTGATCGGACCGCAAGTTGATTTTATGCCGGCCGTCAAAGCCGATGCTTATGGGCACGGCGCCATAGAAATATCGAATGCCGCCTTAAAAAACGGTGCGAAGATGTTCGGCGTAGCCAACGCGGACGAAGGCGTTCAATTGAGAATAAGCGGCATAGAGGCGCCAATCGTTATTTTAGGGCCGTCAACCACAGCCGAAATCGATGAGATTATCAAATACAAGCTCACCCCTTCCGTTTCGGATGCCGATTTCGCCAAAAAGCTGCATAAAGCGTTGAAAAAATCGAATCGAAAATTACCTGTGCATATTGAAGTGGACACCGGTATGGGGCGTGGCGGAACTATGCACACCGAAGCGTTGAAGCTTATCCTGAAAATAGCCAAGCTGTCCAATATTGAGCTGGAAGGGGTCTTCAGCCATTTTGCTTCAAGCGAAGTTATGCTTCCTTACAATGATAAGCAATGGCATCTGTTTTCGGATGTTCTTGCCTCCCTCGAGAGCCTGGGAATAAACATTCCCCTCCGGCATATAGATAACAGCGGCGCTATTTTAAATTACCCCGAATTCAAACTGAATATGGTGCGTCCCGGTCTCATGGCTTACGGAATTTATCCTTCTGGGGAAACTGAGTTCAAAGCAAAGCTTCTCCCGGTGATGTCCTTTAAGACCAGTGTTGTTTTATTGAAAGATTTTCCTGAAGGATATGGCATCGGTTACGGCAGTACCTATGTAACTGAAAGAAAAACCCGCATCGCCACTATTCCGGTAGGCTATGGGGACGGCTATGCTTTTATTCTTTCCAACCAGGGCGAGGCTTTGATCCGCGGCCGGCGCGCGCCGATTGTCGGAAGGATTTCGATGGATATGTGCACAATCGATGTTACCGATGTTCCCCGCTGTGCTGTGGGCGACGAGGTTGTCCTTTTGGGCAGGCAGGGCAAGGAATACATCAGTGCCAACGAGATTGCCCAAAAAGCAAAGACTATCAGCTATGAAGTTCTTTGCGCTTTAGGTAAAAGAGCGCCGCGAGTATTTCTGCAGAAAGGGAAAACCGATACGATAGAGCCGCGGCTGAGACGAATATTTGTCCCGGACGAGGAAAAATCCATCTCCCGCATCGACAATATTATCCGCCATTGTCTGCAGGCGCGTGCGCACGATGAGGAGTTGGGCAATGCCATCTACTACGAAATGTTTGAAACACTTTTCGGCAAGGAAGACCGCCAGCTCGAATTGCGTTCCGGTTTTCGCTACAATATCCGCATTGCGCAAATTCCGACGAGAAGAAAAAACGGCGCGAACGCCGAACATTATTTTCGCGTCAACACCCGCATCGAGTATAAAAAAACAATCAGAAACAATGTTTTTATGATCGGCTGCGCGCTGAACAATTCGCAATTGGCAAAATTGTTTGAAGACCCGCGCTGCGAATACCGCTGGCTTCTGAGCGACGGCGGGAATTTGGTCATGGAACGCGATTTTACCGTTGAGCGTGTGCGTGTCGATGACAAAAATATTCCTATCATTGAAGCAAAAAAAACCGAGCGCGGCTACGAAGTCTGGTGCGGCACTGAGAAACTCAAAGAGAAAATAAACAAAGAGGCAAAAATCGAAATAGAAATTACCACCAAACAGTCAAAAGATAACAAAATTTTCCCCGTATATCTTGTTTATCCTACAAGAGGTGTGGATATTAACTTCAGCTATAAAAAAGCAAAGCTGAAAAATGTTAAAGCAGAAAGCTTTTTTGCCGGAAGACATCCGTCGCCTGCGGTTATCTCAAGTAAAGGTAAATTTGTTAGAGTGAAAGTTTCTGCTAAGGAATGGATTTTCCCCACCAGCGGCGTGATCTTTACCTGGGATATTTAAATTTTAAAGCGGTTCAATCACCTTCAAAATTCAGTTATATGATGTTGAGCTTATTAATTACCGATTGTTACCGTTAATCCAGTCCTTTCCGCAATACTTTTTAATGTTTTAATTGCCCATCGCGGTGAACACAACTACTCACTGTGTCATAGATAGCAGACGCTATGAAATCTAATTTGTGATCTTACTTTCTAGTGCTACTTACGTCTTTCGATCAAAAGCCACACAGCCAGCAATATCAGAACTACAGCGGCAATCGGGCTGGGCCAAAGGGGAACGGTCACACTTCCGGCGACGATATTAACCTGCAAAAAGAAGCGGCACAATTGGGCAATGGCCATCAAAAGAAATAAAATAGCTGCTACTAATGATGCGGGTCGTTTCATAGTTATACCTCCTATATAAAAAAGTTTGCTTTATTTCTTTTTATTTTTTGTTTGCTCCTTAGTTAATCTATCTATTTTCTTTTCAAGCTTAGCTATTCTATTTCTCAATAGTTCGGTGTCGGCATTATTTGATTGAGGCAGTAAAAAAATCTCATAAGGTAAATAATGATGTTTATGTTCTTCAATAAGTTTGTCTGCATTGTCAAAGTATCTAACTTCAACATCCTCAAAGGATGAAGGAAATGAATCGAATCTTTGTCTGCGATTACTGATCATTGAACTAATTTGCAAAACAAGTCCTATTAAACTGGCTATAGATCCGGCAATATATAATATTTCCAAACCGGTTTCATGTTCAACTAACACTATATTTTGATTGCCATATGAAACAAAATAAGCCTTACCGTTCAATGCGTCGCCAATATCCTTAATTGCCAGACCTTTGATATTTTTTAGGTGGC
The DNA here is from genome assembly GCA_963753975.1 of uncultured delta proteobacterium. Taxonomy (GTDB): domain Bacteria; phylum Desulfobacterota; class Syntrophia; order Syntrophales; family Smithellaceae; genus UBA4810. Next base: position 40,587 of record CAVWEH010000005.1, on the reverse strand, counting down.
CAAGTAATTCTATATAGTAGTGATGGTCTCTCATTTCCCTATATTTAAGAGAAATTAGATTAGCTGGCTTAACATTAAGAAATTTCCCGCACTCTTTAAACTTTTGCCGAAAATAATTTTCATTGTTGTTCATAAATGGTCCTTATTCAATTTCAAAATACTCGTATTCAAAGTCAACAGTTAAGTTATTTTTAAGAAACGCAATAAATTTTTTCTCATCCTCGTCAGGTGGATAAGGTCCAGCTATTTTAATTTTCTTTTTTCGTTTGTCGGTATCAATGGAAAGATAAAATAATAATTGTCCAAGTCCACTTTTTATACAGTCTTCTGCAAAGTCATATGGTTTTACCTCATAAAGTGTGACGCTGTCAGACTGAAATAATTTTATATCAACATTGTTTTCTTCAAGACGAACATTGTGATGTCCAAATTCAGATTCCAAATATTCTTTGAATAGTTGTTGTATTTTATTGTGCTTTGGATTTGTTACATAAGCACCAGAGCCTTTTCTTCTTTGTCCAGCAGTATTTTTAGATGTTACGGCTTTTCTCGTTCTCCTTCTTATTTTTATTTTCTCTCTTACATCACTTGAACTTGCGTTTTTATAACTATCAAAAAGTGTATTAATCAGTTCTTGGTCTTTTATGCTATGAATAGTCCTACCATAACCGCCTAATTTAAATTGTTTCTTTAAGCCTGTCTTGATGTATTGAACATTGATACAGTGTCCGAAGTTTTCAGCGTCGTGCCAATAAACAAATCCATCTCTTTCTACTACAAGAGCGTAAGCAATTATCTCTAAAAATGGTTCCCTTGCCTTCGGGCCCCCAGTAGATTTGATTGCTACAATGTCCCCTGGTTTTAATTGCAAAAATTGTCTTAGAGCATTGTATGATTTAGGTTCTTCTTTGTCTTTAAGTTCATCAACAATATCTTCCTCATCAGCTAGGTAAAGATGAGTCAAGTCGTAATCCCAAGCGAAACCCGTACAAACAACATTGTATTCTTCCATTAATGGAAACATATCACGATCATTGTTCTCACCATATTTTGAACCAATTAAGTAAAATGCTGGTTCTTCATTCTCCTTCGGGCCAAATTTATGGAACAAGTCCGTTGCGTATTGATAAATATTTTTGTGTGATGGTTTATTTTTAAAAATTAAAGATTGAAGTTGTGCGATTGGCAATTCTCTCGCATTTTTTAATCCTTGATATTCTGCAATATCATAGAGAATATCCTTTTTGAAAATTGGAACAAGTTGTTCGTTAGAATAGAGAAATGCAATTTTCCATTTTACAAGATGATTTAGGTGTATGTTATCAATTTCGCTAAAGTTTCCAAGTTGTGCAGCGGCGATAATATTAATGATATCTTGCTTTACATTTTGAAAAGCTTCTGCTCTTGTCTTACCATAATAATGTCGCCAACTATAAACACTGTCCGAAATAAGAGTTGAAGGTTGCTCGTTTGGATTTTTCCGTTTGTAGATTCCAAATTTGTTTGAGAAATGTCCTTTAATGCTACCGAGTTGTCGTGTCCGCGTTTCAATCCATTGGCAAAAAGTTTCAGGATTATCAGTATCAACATAATCTGCAAGAGCCATTCTCTTAACTCTGTCAAGTGGCCACTCTCGCAAAAATTTGTTAAGTATTTCTCTACATTTCTGTAATCTTGTTTCCATTGTTGTTTAAATCTCGCATTGCCTCCCAAATAATGGCAGTTAATTTTTTTCCATCTTCACTCCACAAGCACATTTATTTTTAGTAAAGTATCAGTAACCGTCGATCTATCAAATGAAAGTCTACGACTAAACACCTTCTGTCTTAATTTCCAATTTTTTCTTATGCTGTTCCAGTGCCAATTGAATGAGCTTGTCCAGAAGATCGGGGTATTTGAGGCCGGTGGCTTCCCATAGTTTGGGATACATGCTGATGCTGGTGAAGCCGGGAATGGTATTTATTTCGTTGAGATAAAATTCATTCGTCTTTTTATCCAAAAAGAAATCAACTCTGGCCATGCCGCTGCAGCCTAGCGCTGTGTATCCGGCAACCGCAGTTTTCCCGATTTTGTCGGCAAGGGACGAATCGATTTGCGCCGGAATTTTCAAAGATGCGCCTTCGGGATCAAGATACTTGGCTTCGTAGGAATAAAATTCGTGATGAGGAATTATTTCGCCCAGTGTGGAAGCTTGCGGATCGTCATTTCCCAGCACCGCACATTCAATTTCGCGGCAGTCTATCCCTTTTTCTATCAGCACCCGTGTGTCGAATTGAAAGGCAAAATTAATTGCTTTGGCAAGTGACTCTCTTTCCTTTACTTTTTTGATGCCTACAGATGAGCCTGTGCACACGGGTTTAACGAACAGAGGCAAGCCCAGTTTGTCGAGCGCATTTTGCATTATATCCTGTGAATCATTTTTCCACTGCCGTTTGCTTACGGTTATCGAAGGGACGACGGGGATTCGTGCTTCATGAAGCAATCTCTTGGCGACATCCTTATCCATCCCGATCGCGGAACCGATGACATCAGCCCCGACGTAAGGTACCATCGCCAGCTCAAGCAAGCCCTGCAGTGTGCCGTCTTCGCCGAATGTTCCGTGCAGAACAGGGAAGATTACATCTACAACAATTTTTTTATTTTTGTTTTTGAGATCGTAGAGGTGCAATTGATTGTTTTGTTGAAAGTGATTGACGAGCCACTTGCCTTTCTTTTTTAGGGCCAGCACTTTGCCGAAATCTTTGTGCTGCAAAATTTGCGGTTTTTCCTGCACATACCATTTTCCTCCCCGGTCAATGCCGATGGCTGTTACTTTGTATTTATTTTTGTCGAGTGCGGAAATAACCGAAGCAGCGGAACAAAGCGAAACATCGTGCTCGCCCGACCGGCCGCCGTATAAAACGCCGATCCTTAATTTAGTTTTCTGCGCCATATCCCATCCTGCTATTTCATTATCGGTAGATTCGGAAACAATTGTTTGAAAAATTCGACAGCCTCGGGGTTTCTTTCCATTGCGGAAACAACGTATTTGCCGAAAGCGCCGCCGCCCAGCGCATAGTATCCAAACGCGGCTCCTCCGATAGCGACGATGCCGATTGCCGCGCCGCCGAAAGCAATGCCGCCGATGGCTAATCCGCCGAAAGCAAAAAGCCCCACGCTCAGACCGCCCAGCGAAACGAGACCCAGGGAAAGGCCGCCGATGGCGATTCCGCCGTAAGCAACACCACCCAGAGCAATGAAGCCTCTGGCGATATCGCCGATGGCAATAAAGCCGCGGGCATAGCCGCGAATCTCGCCTTTTTCGGGATCCGGCCCCAGCGCTATAGCCCAGAGCGGCAGGCCAAAAACAATTGTGGATGAGCGCTTACGAATACCTTTATAAAAGTTCAGGGGCTGCTGCATAGCTTCTCCTTACAATATTATTGTATCATTTTCATCCCGCGGTTTGGAATCCCCTCGGCTTCAGCCGGAGGAGGAATGCGGTGTAACCTGCGGGAGGTCGCATTATTGTAAGGAGCCTCCGGCTCCTGTAACCTAAAGGTCATCTGCGACCGGAAGAGTCTCCACTTTGATATACGCTTTGGACAATGAAGATGTCAATTTAATTTTAGTTTTTGGCATGATCCGTCAACACGCCCCCCGTCTTGACATTAATCAATTAAATGCATATGTTATTTACGAAGTTTGAATAGGTTTTGCGGTGAGTTTATGTCTCCTTATTTTAGTGCGGCGCAGTTGCCGATGGCAAATAAAGCATTTAACGATGCCGAAAAGCTCGTTGTGCGCAATTTCAGGTTGAGCGAAGATCAGTTAAAAAAGAATAAGTATGATGTAAAAACACTTGCTTATTTGGATCAACATGAAATAAAAGACGGCGCTTTTGCGCATCTTTGCAAATATGCTTACGGTAAACGCGAGAGCTTGGCTGAAAACGGGAAAGGCGGGTTTGATTTTTACCGGGTGTGCCTGCAGGATAATATCATTCTGGACGCGGTAGAAAGAGCAACTCCGTTTATAAAGTTAAGCCCCCTGATGCTTTATATTGCCGTCCATGAGTTGATACATGTCTTGCGTTTTGGCAATGGTGAGAGCGATTTTGATGCGGTGAGTGCGGAAAAGGAAAAGGAAGAAAAGATTGTTCACGGCCTCACGAGAGAGGCTTTGCGGCCGGTCCAAGAGCATGACCTGGGAATAGTTTTAGAATGTTTCAGCAACGATTTTAAAATTGGCGATCTAATTAATTGATCGATAGTTGTAGAGGGGGTTTTTAGTATGCCTATTTATGAATATAAATGCCAAAAATGCGGCAGACAATATGAAGTGTTTCAGGGAATTTCCGATCCGGAATTAAAAACCTGCGAGTTCTGTCGAGGGAAGGTCCAAAAGCTGGTGTCACTTTCTTCGTTCAGCTTGAAAGGTTCGGGCTGGTATACAACAGATTATGCCGGGAAAAAACCTCCGGCGGCCGTCAAAGCGGAAAAAGCTGAAACCAGCGAAACCTCTCCGGCTGCTAAAGAAATAGCCAAGACTGAAACAGTAAAGGCCGATAAGAAAGAATGATTAATCCCGTAGCTTCAAGCTATCGGGATCACTGCTGGAAATAAAGTTGCAGTTCGCGGCAGAGCTCTTCCGGAACAGTCGGGCAAATAATTTCATTGTGCAGTTTTTCAAAATAGTTCAAATCGCTTGTCCCCAGCGGATTGATTACAAAACGCGGCACAATTTTACCCTGTACCCAGAAATAACGATTATGTATCATCGGGGCGTAAAGGGACATATTGAAACTTATAAAATTATTCGCGTAAAGATAGCCGAATACTTTAGCCAATCCGGCAAGAAGTTCGGTGAAATTTGCCTCCGTTAAATCAAAAAAAGAAGTTTTCTCCTGAAAGATGAAATCAATCTCTCCGGCCATGCCCTTGGGCGCGAAACTGGTCAGCCAGCAGATAGTGCCGGTAGAGGCAATGAATCTTTCTTTTGCGTCTTTCTCCAGGGCAATCAAATTGCGCCATAAACTATCGCCGTTTTCCGCCGCCGCATAACTTTGCGCGCTGGTCAACAGGCGTTGCATGAAATTGGTCGGTTTGTCGCCCACAATCGTCTGCAGATGCGGATGAACCAGTCCGCCGCCGGCCGGCGGCATATAGTTCCAGTTGATGGAACAGTATTTGTAACCCAAATTCATTCCGGCGATACGGTGAAAATAATCGCGGCAAACGTCAAAGCCCGCTTGCATCGTCTGCGGCGTTAATTCGTCCAGGGGAATAAAATGCCTTGAGGAGAAAATGGCCACAGAGTTGTTTTGGTCGTAAGGGAAGGCATTGGGAAACAGGCACGCTTCTCCATGCTTGAATTTTCCTTCCGGAATGATATCCGCCGTAAATCTCGGTGTCGTTTTTTCAAACAGAGTGGAACAAAAAGGGCATAACGATTCCGGCGATTTATCGAGATAGAAATTCAAATCAGGCTTTTGGGCCGGGCGGACGCGATAGGGCAGTATCCGGCAGGCCACGCCGGTAATTTCATCAGTGCGTAATTCGATAGTGACTTCTTTTTCCTCGAATCCATTGAAGGGGTTAAGATAACGGCCGGTTGTCATTTCTTTTTTGAAACCAACGTAGTTCATATGTTTTCCTTCCCGGAGTTGTTTTTGGAGAGTTCCTGTCCGGCAGTGGTTATTTTTCGATATCCTTTCAGACTTTCTAAAAGAAACCTATCGACACTGCGCTGGGATAAATTTCCTCCTAACTTTTTTTTCAGTGCATCCAGAGGAATTTCCATGCGCGCAGCGCTTCTATGACCGCCGCCTTTACCCAATAATCCGAAAGCCCTTTGCGCAATGGCGCCGCAATCCTGTCTGTATCCGTCGCCGCGGAAAGTAATGATAAATCTATCGCTCACTATTCCGGCCACGACAACATAGTAAGTGCCGATTAAGCGCAGATAAAAATCGGCCACCTGAACGCAAACATCGGCGCTTTCTATATCCCCCAGGAAACAAACCCGTCGGCCGCGGAAATTATTCATGTGATGATAGGCGTGATCGTAATATTTCAAAAAACGGCCCGGTGTTTGATTAAGTTCTATGCGGCGTATGAGTTGCATATTGGCGTATTTTGTATGATAAGTGTATGCGCTAATATCTTCGAAAATAGTATCGCGATCGAAATTGCCTGTATCGGTTTTGATCCCGTAAAGAAGGGCTGTATGCAGGTTGCGCGGGATTTTAATATGGGCACAGAGCAAATATTCGGTCAAGACGCTGGATAAAGCGCCGTAGTTGGGCCGGATATCTTCCATATCCGCTTGCCATCGGCCTTCGCGGGGGTGATGATCGAAAACAATATGGGGCTGGATAGATCTCAATGCGCCGCTAAGAAAAGAAGGTTGAGCATCTATCAGCGCGATTAAACGGTAAGCATTCAAATCCACTTGATTGACTAAGTGGATATGGAGACGCATGGCTAAAACAAATTCGGCATTTTGCTGCCTAACCAGCGGTTCCGTGGAAACAAAAATACCTTTAGCCAGGCCTTTTGTGCGCTGGATAAGTTCATGCAGAGCCATGGCGGAAGCTATGGCATCAGGATCGGGGCTGCCGTGCAGAAGCAAGAGCAAAGAATCATCAGGGCGTGCCATATCCATGAGCTTTTTAAAGTTTTGCTCTGTTTCTTTTTTTATGTGGATGGTCTCTGTTTTCATGGTTTGAGCTTAAAAAACCAGGCCGAGTGACTTAGTAAACAAAAATTTTACCGGGATGTTGTACGACAACTTCGCCAACAACGGCGGCATTTGTTATCCGGGAATCATGCATTTTTTTTACAAAAGCGTGCGCCTGTTTTCCGGGTAGGCTAAACAATAATCCTCCGGCTGTTTGGGGATCGAACAGAACGTCAAAAACCCAGTCCGGGCAGGTCTGTTCTTTTTCGACTTGCTTGATGCGGAAATCTTTATTGCGGTAAAGGCCGCCGGGAACAAAACCTGTTTCTACCAATTGACGCACTCCTTCAAACACCGGGACTGCGGCGGAATTTATACGCAGGCCGACATTGCCGCCTTCGATCATTTCGCAGGCGTGTCCCAAAAAACCAAAGCCGGTTATATCGGTGCAAGCGTGAATGTTACCTTCGGAAATAATCATCTCTGAAGCTTTTTTGTTGAGCTCCGTCATGCTGGCAATTGCTTTTTGAAGTAAGTGTTCGCTTACCGCTCTGCCTTTCAACGCTGTGCTGACAATTCCGGTGCCCAATGGTTTGGTGAGAATCAAGCTGTCTTTGTCTCTGGCGCCTTGGTTGAATAAAACCTTGTCCGGATGGATTAGCCCGGTTACGGAAAGACCATATTTTATTTCATTGTCTTCAACACTGTGACCGCCCACGAGCAGAACACCTGCCTCACGCATTTTATCCAAGCCACCGCGTAAAACTTCCCGCAGAATCGATATGTCCATTTTCTTGATCGGAAAGCAAACAATATTCATCGCTGTTATCGGCTTTCCGCCCATGGCGTAGACATCGTTTAATGCGTTGGTTGCGGCGATTTGGCCGAATATATAAGGATCGTCAACAATAGGGGTAAAAAAATCGACCGTTTGCACCAGGGCGAGATCAGCGGAAAGTTTATACACTCCCGCGTCTTCCGCATGTTCAATTCCCGCGATCAGATTAGGATCGGAAATCAGCGGCAAATCTCGCAGTATTTCGGCAAGGTCTCCCGGACCTATCTTACAGGCTCAACCCGCGCCTTGTACTGTTTCTGTTAAACGAAGAATCTTTTTTTCTTCCATTTTCTCCTTGGCCAATCTTTTCAAATATTTTCCACGTGTTATTTTTAACACATACGGATGTATTTTCCAACCGGAATTCCATTCCTGGTTTAATTCCAATCTATCGTAGGGGCCCGTCTGGATTTTTATTGATTTATTTACTGCAATGGGATTAAAGAAAGGACACTAAAAAAGAAAGTAAGCATAATGTCTATCAAGTATTACAGCACAAACCGTTATTTGAATAATGTTCCGGGGATTATTCCTTTTACCGGAAGAGTTTCGTTCCGAGAGGCATTGCTTACCGGCCAGGCTCCGGATGAAGGTTTGTTTATGCCGGATAAAATACCGCTTCTTCCGTTAAAAGATATACAAAAGTTGAAAAGTAAGCCTTACCGGGAAACTGCGCTGCTTGTAGCGAGGACGTTTCTGTCTGATGAATTTTCCGATAAAATTCTGAAAAATGTTGTTGCCGACTCTTATAACTTTTCCGTGCCTTTGGAGGAAGTATGCCCGCAAGCCTACGTGATGCATTTGGATCAAGGCCCCACTGCATCATTTAAAGATTTTGCTGCGCGGATGATGGCGAGGCTCATGAGTCACTGTCGCCCAAAGGGTGAACGCATCAATATCTTGGTGGCTACATCCGGTGATACGGGAAGTGCCGTGGGTGAAGCTTTTAAGGGAGTCGCAGGAATCGATGTTGCTATTCTTTATCCGGCCGAAGAAGTAAGTCTCCGGCAAAAAAAGCAGCTCGATACCATCGGCGGTAATGTCCATTCTCTCTGTGTAGAGGGGAAATTTGATGACTGCCAGAACTTGGTCAAACAAGCTTTTGCCGATCCGGAGTTGGCTAAATTTAATTTATCTTCGGCCAATTCGATTAACTTTGGCCGGATTTTACCGCAGATAGTTTACTATATTTACGCTTACGCCCAGCTTGCCTCTGCCGAAGAAGAAGTAGTCTTCTCGGTTCCTTCGGGGAACTTCGGGAACGCCCTGGGATGTGAATACGCACGCCGCATGGGCTTGCCGGTGGCTAAGCTCGTTATGCCCACCAATGAAAATGATGAATTTCCCGTCTTCTTGAAATCCGGCAGGTACAATAAGGTTTCGCCTTCTCGAGCGTGCATTTCCAACGCCATGAATGTCGGACATCCCAGCAATCTGGCGCGTTTCTTTGAGTTGTACGGCGGCACTGTTGACCGAGCGGGGAATGTGCATCGCTATCCCGACATAGAAGAAATGAGGCGATATATATATTCGATAAGCGTTTCGGATGAACAAACCAGAAAAACCATTCGGAGTGTCTACGCGCGTTACCATGTGGTTTTAGAACAGCATGGAGCTGTCGGCTGGGCAGGCCTGGAAGATTATTTAAGTAAAACCTCGGATAAAAAAATGGTCATTTGTCTGGAAACCGCTCACCCGGCAAAATTCCCGGAAGAAATTCAAAAGCTTCTGGGATTAAAATTGAATTTACCCGAAAGTTTAAAAGACATCGATCGTCGAGCGGGGAAAGCCATATCCATGACAAATAATTACACTGATTTTAAAAATTATCTGCGGAAAAGCCTAAAAATTAAGGAATAAGGATGTATTTGTCGCTCTTTGCTTACGAATTTGTATTGCTTTTATTGTTACACCTTATCGAGTGTTGTTTGCCTTTTAGATCCGTCGAGAGAAATGTGACCGAAATGAGAATCGCCGTATTTAGTTCTTACTTCCGTTAACGATTCTGTCATTGATAACTATTTTAAAAATTTATTTTCTATTAAATCGACAAGGCTTTGGAAATCATTGATATCAAAACAAGGAACGCCGATATCCAGCTTTATATCCGAGGCAATTGCCAGTAAATTATCCTCTTTTTTGCATAAAGGCGTACGCTTCAGTGCAGAGCGGAAAACTTCGATTTTGGGGAAAGGGTTGCCCTTGTAACCTTCGGTAAGAATTATATCCACCTTTTTAATGTATTCCTTTCTGATTTCGTCTAGCGTCTGATCGTGATCTACGTCTTCAACCAAAGCTATCCGCAGAGGGGAAGAAATAATCGTTGTGTGGGCGCCTGCTTTCTTGTGCCGCCAGCTGTCCTTGCCTTTATGATCTATTTCAAAACCATGAACATCGTGCTTGATTGTAGCTACGCGGTATCCCCTTTTTACTAATTCGGGAATTATTTTTTCCAATAAGGTTGTCTTGCCGGCGCTGGATTTGCCGACAATGGATACTATAGGGATAGTCATGCTTTATAATTATCCTAATATTGATTATAAATTTATTCTCATTACATAAATACGTTCTGTTTAATTCCTAACACATAATTATCTGCCTGCCAATTTGAAGATGTACGTTGTTTTTGAAACTTGCTCTTTATTATTTACCGTCGCCAAATGTATAAAAAGCATTGCCCGGCGGTGTTTCAAATTTTTCATTTAATACAGACGGCACATGGATTTTTCTCTATATACCTCTTGACATAAATAGTGTTTCCTGTTAATAAATACACGTAACTTGAAGATAACTTTAGATAACTTTAAATTCTACGGGGAAGTGCTTCAATGTTTTACGTAAATATTAACTCAATTGCTAGTCCGCTTATCTTGCTACAAACCACAAATAAGAAAAGAAGTATCCTGAGAATTGCCGTTCGAGCAGATAAACCAGTATTTAATGTTTTGCGCTGTGGTGAAAACATTTAATATATTAATTCATTACATTTATTAAACTTTGTGGAGGGATTATAAATGATTAAGATATTTATCCGCTTTTTATCAACGGTTTTCACAATCGGCCTCCTTTTTATGACAATCGCAAATTTTGCTATGGCAGCTGAGACAATTAAAATCGGTGCCGTTTTACCGTTGGCGGAAGTAATTGGTAAAGATGCATCAAAATCTATGCAATTGGCCGTAAAACAAATCAATGCCGCAGGCGGTTTGCTGGGACGGCAACTGGAATTAATAATAGTTGACGATGAAATGAAGCCGGATAAGGCTTTGGCCGTTGTAGAGAAATTGGTCAATAGTGACAAGGTTGATATACTTGTTGGCGGTACGGCCAATGCCACAACTATGGAAATAGTACCGGCTTTAAAAAAATATAAGAAAGTAACGGTTTGGTGTGGAGCGTCTTCGGCAAAAGTCGAACAGGCACTGGAGGGGCAGAACTGGTTTTTTCACCTGCAGTCTTGGGATTATGAACTCGGCGCGTATTATGAAAAAATGTGGAGAGAAGTTGTCCAAAAGTATCCGAATGTTAAAAAGAAAATAATATTCGTTGCGTATAAAGAAGACCCTTTCGGTTCCGATAGTTTCAGCATTGCCAGTCCCATAGCCAAAGCTTATTTAAATTTGCTGAAGGGCGAAGCATATAACAGTACAGATTATCGGACAATGTTGAGTAATGCCAGAAAATTTGGCCCGGATATTTTTATCTGGGATGGTTCGGAAAAAGACGCTAAACCAATGCTGGAAAATGCTAAAAATATCGGATTTGCCCCTCCTGTTTATTTAGGAACAACTTTGGTATGGCCTGCCGACTTTTCTACTTTGGCGGGTTCCGAAGGTGTTATGTTGTACAGTTACTGGAACGAATCAATGAAAAGCAAAAATAAAGCAAGCAGAGATTACGGTGATGCTTTCAACAAGGAATTTAATGAATCTCCGGCCACATACTTCGGTCCTCTTGCCTATACCAATATAATGATTGTTGCTGAGGCAATCAAAAGAGCGGGTACTCTGGAAAGTGAAGCCTTGATTAAGGCCTTGGAGAAGACAAAATATGAATCCCCGCTGGGCGATACATTTGTTTTTGTAAAGAGTCTGGGCATTAATCATCAAGCAGGAGCTAATCCGAAGCTTATGCAATGGCAAGGTGGAAAAATAAAAATTATTTGGCCATGGGAATTCGCGACGGCCAAATTAATTTATCCGTTTCCTGCTCAGGGTTTTAATAAGGCCGCCGCTGTTGAGATAGAAGAAAAGAAAAAACCGGCTCCAGCCGTTAAACTACGGGCTCCCGCTGTTAAGCCCAAGCCCACTTCGTCAGCTCCGGCCACAAAACCAGCTACTGCTACCACTACGCCAACTGTTGCTCCGGCCGCTAAATCAGCTACCACCACCATTACTTCTACTACTACCGCACCGGCTAAAAGTGATAAAGCAGGCGTAGCGGCGGTGATCCAGGCGGCCGAAAAAGAAAAAGTGGATATGACCGGCACATGGAATTTGTCGGTTATAACGCCACGCGGCCCGGGTAGCCCGGATTTTATTTTGAAGCAAGAGGGCAATAAATTAACCGGTGATTACTCTGGTCGTTTTGGACAGGCGTCGGTAACGGGAGCCGTTAAAGGAAGAAACTTTGAAATGAAGTTTACGCTGGGGGGAATGACAACTGTTTATAAAGGCAAGGTTGACGGCAAGAAGATGTCCGGAGATGTTGATTTTGCAGGACAGGAAACCGGTACCTTTACTGGAGAAAAGAAGTAATATTTTGTGGAAGGAAGAAAAGAAGCAACCAGCGGATAAGTAAAACTTTGGCTTGGTGAATTTGAATGCAGTTGTTTTAATAAAATCATTATAAAATATCAAGATTTAGGCAGAAATTATAGAACAATAGAAAGTATTTTTTAAAAAAGGAGGATATTTGGAATGAAAAAATTCTATGGGATCATAGTAATAATTATAGCCGCTGTTTTCATGACCATGACAATATTTGCTGCCCCGGCTGTCGCCCAAATAATAAAATGGAGGATGGTTTCCTGCTGGCCGTCGTATTCGTCTATCTCTCAAAGCGAAAAACGCTTTGCTAAAAATGTTTATGAGCTCAGCGGCGGCCGCCTGCAAATTACTGATTATGCGGCAGGAGAACTTGTTCCCACGTCCGCGGTTTTTGATACGGTTGAAAAGGGTGCGGCGGAAATGGGACAGGATTATGCCAGCTATTGGGCGGGCAAAAACTCCGCGTTTGACCTGCTCGGATCATTACCTATGGCGATGTCCCAGTATGATTTAATTAATTGGTATCTCCATGGCGGCGGGTCTGATATTTTTAACTACATGTACGGAAAATATAACATGATTTATTTTCTTACCGGCGTTACGTGCGTTGCTTCGGGTATCCGCTCGCGCACGCCTATTCGAAGTCTGGCGGATCTTAAAGGTAAAAAAATTAGAACGTCCGGCAGAGTTGCGGGTTACGTCCTACAGAAGGCCGGGGCTACCCCGGTAATGACGGCGCCCGCGGAAATTGCTCAAGCCCTGGCGGCCGGAACTATTGATGCCGCTGCTTTTAATACACCCAATATTGACATGAGCATTGGTCTGGCTGAAGTTACTAAATACAACATCGGTCCCGGCTGGAATCAGCCCTTCAGCAGTGGCGGGGTGATGATTAATAAAGATGCCTGGAACACTCTTCCTCCTGATTTGAAAAAAATTATAGAAGTTGCCGCCACTGAGAATCTTATGACCATGAGCACTCTGTCTGAATGGGATAATTCTCTTGCTCTTAAGAAGTGGCAGGAAAAAGGTATCCAGGTAACCAAGTTTTCCGCGAAGGATTTAGCTCAGATAGAAGACTGGGTATGGGAATTTATTGCTGCTGAAGCTCTTAAAAATCCCGATTATGATAAAGTCGCCACTTCCATGTTCCAATACATGAAGGATTTTAGCCATGCCCGGGATTACGAAGTGCCTTACTCCCAGGGACGAAATCCGTCCAAGTGGCCCAAATTGCCCAATTTGAAGTAAGGTTTTAAAGTATGGTTTGCCGCAGATAAAATCTGCGGCAAAACCTTATAAAAATCCAAAAAAAAGAGGAGCATAAAATGGGAGGGGATTTCTTAGTCAGATTATCTAATTTTCTTGACAATATTAATGAATGGACGGGCAGAATTTTTTCCTGGCTCGTTGTGCCGCTGGCCGTAGTAATTATCATTGAATTTATTACAAGGACATTGAACGTGCCTACAATCTGGACGTTTGAATCAAGCAGTTTTATTTTCGGCGCTCACTTTATGCTGGTTGCCGGTTATGGCTTGCTTTACGGTTCCCATGTTCGCATTGATCTTTTTACCAGCCGTCTTTCCCCAAAAACGCAGGCAGTTATTTCCATTATTTGTTATCTTATCCTGTTTTTCCCGTTTATGATTGTTTGGCTTTATTATGGCTGGGGTTATTTCTATTCGTCCTGGTCGGTTGCCGAAAAATCATGGAGTCTCTGGGCGCCGATTTTATATCCTATCAAATTCGTGATTCCGTTAGCAGCTGTTTTCTTGATATTGCAGGGTCTGTCGGAAGTAATAAAGTCCATTGTAACAATTAGCATATTATCAGAATTATCTGAGGAGGTGTTCGAATGAGTGTGACGTTGATAGCGATTTTAATGCTTCTCGCCGTCATTATCTTTTTCTTCCTCGGACATCCATTGGCTTTTGTCCTTGGAGGAGTGGGAACTGTATTCGGTTATTTTGTCATGGGAACGGCTTTTTTCAACACCTTTATGGACCGAATTTTCGTAGGTATCATGGGCAACTTTACGCTGGTTGCCATTACGCTGTTTATTTTTATGGGTAATTTGCTGACTATTTCCGGCATAGCCGATAGACTATTTGAATCTTTGCGCTATTTCTTGGGATCAATTCGCGGTGGTTTAGGCGTCGCGGTTTTGGCTGTTTGTATCATGCTGGCCGCCTGTATTGGAATAGTAGGCGCATCCGTTGTTACCGTAGGCCTGCTTACCGGCCCCATGCTATTGCGCTACGGCTATCAAAAAGAACTGACTATGGGCATGATTGCCGCCGGAGGGACACTGGGTCTTATGATTCCACCCAGTATTATGCTCGTTGTCATGGGCGACCAGGCAGGTCTGCCGGTAAGTAACATTCTGGCGGCAGCTATCGTTCCGGGTATTTCTCTGGCCATTCTTTACATGCTGTATGTACGTATTCGCTGCGGCCTCCATCCGGAACTGGGCCCGCCTATTCCCGCGGAAGAAATCGCGCTGATGCCTTTCAGCGACAGGTTAATGGACTTTATTATTTATTCCCTGTTGCCTTTAGCTTTAATTGTAGGTGTTATGGGGGCAATATTTTTTGGTTTTGCCTCACCCACGCAAGCAGCAGGAATCGGTGCCAGCCTGGCTTTTGTCTTAGTCTTACTTTATCGGCGTTTTACCTGGGAAGAATTCCTGTCCTGCCTTTACCAGACGGCAAAAGCAAGTACGATGGTTCTAATAATTATGGTCGGAGCATCTTGTTTTACCGGGATTTTTTTAGGTATGGGTGGTGGAACAGCCGTGGTCGAATCATTGACGTCTATCGGGCTGGGCAAATGGGGACTTTATTTTGTGATGATGATTTTGCTGGTTATTTTGGGGTGCTTCATCGACTGGGTCGGCCTAATATTTCTTACTTTCCCGATATTCCTGCCGATTGCGCGATTGATGGGATTTGATATGGTCTGGTTCGTTATCATGATGGCTATGTATCTGCAAATATCCTTTCTTGCCCCGCCTTTTGGCTACGCGCTTTTTTATTTAGCGGGAATGAAAATTGAAGGTATAAATTGGGGGCATATTTATCGCGGCGTTTTGCCCTTCCTTCTTTTGCAATTGATTGGACTGATGGTTTTTACATCATTTCCCGAAATCGTTCTTTTTCTACCGACGGTATTATACGGGTAAATAACGGAAATTCAGAATATTAAAATACATGAGGCGAAAGATAGCCTGCATTAGGTTATCTTTCGCCTTCGCTTTGAATGCTTTCAGGCATTAAAATAAATTGATGCATTTTTTTCTCTGTCCTTGCCGGACTTTCTCACCTCTTAACTTATGGTAAAACAACTCTTGAAGAACGTTATCTAATATCAAATGCCGGTAGCACTCATTGTCCGACTATAAATCAAGTTATACTCTCTAATGTAGATGGTTATTCACTTGACTTTTTTTTATACCCAATTTAAGTTTCATCCACCTGAAACAAGTCGCAAAGGTTAATACTGATTTATTAAAATGAACAAGAATAGACGTATTGTTATTACCGGTTTGGGAACATTAAATGCTGTTGCCAATAATGTTCCGCAATTCGTCCGTGCGCTTAAGGAAGGTTCCTGCGGCATTAAGGCGATAGACCTCTTTGATACAACCGGATTCCGCAGCAAAAACGGCGGTCAGGTCAAGAATTTTACAGTCCAGGATTACATACCCCGGGATTTGTCGATCAAAAGAATGTCACGAGCGGATATGCTATCTTTTGCCGCGACTCTTGAAGCCCTGCGCGATGCCGGCCTTTATCCTCTTCCAGATCAATTAAAAGAAGAAATGGGAGTTGCGATCGGCGGCGGTTCGGGCGGACTCTGGGAAGCGGAAAACTTCTACAGCGAAATGCTGAAAAAAGGAGTTCGCCGGGCGCGGTTTTCCCGGCTCTCCAGTGTTTATTGTGCTTCATCTGCCGATCGCATTGCTTCCACTTTAGGTCTTATGGGGCCCAAAACAACTTTCATGACGGCCTGCTCCGCTGGAGCAACGGCGCTAGGGTATGCGCGGGACTTAATTGTTCACAATTACGCTTCCGTCATGCTTACCGGCGGAGTAGAACCCATGTGCCGGATCACTTACGCAGCTTTTAACGCCTTAAAATCCGTTGATCCGGAAGTCTGCCGGCCTTTTGATAAAAACCGCAACGGTCTTTCTTTAGGCGAGGCGGCAGCCATAATGGTTTTAGAGCCGCTGGATGCCGCTTTGAATAGAGGAGCAAAAATTTATGGAGAAATCTTAGGCTATGGTGTTACCTGCGATTCTTTTCACATGACTGCTCCTGATGAGCAGGCTTCCGGTGCCGTTCGCTCCATGCGCGCCGCGCTAAAAGACAGCGGTCTTTCCATCGATAATATTGATTACATCAACGCACACGGCACGGCTACGGCGGTTAACGATGTTATGGAGACAAAAGCAATTAAAGAAGTATTTGGCAAACGCGCTTATTCGATCCCGATAAGCTCAACTAAATCGATGCACGCGCACACTCTGGGGGCTGCAGGCGCTTTGGAAGGAATAGTTTGCGTGCTTTCCTTACAAAACGGGTTTATCCCTCCGACGATAAATTACCGCGCTGCAGATCCCTTATGCGATTTAGATTATGTGATCGACGGCGTAAGATATACCCCCTTACATACAGCTCTTTCCAATTCGTTTGCTTTCGGAGGAAATAATACTACTATTATTTTTGGCAAATATACCGAAGGAGACGTCGGTAATGAATAAAAAGTGCCGGACGCGTAAGGCTACTAAGGTTGTCATTACAGGCTTAGGTGTCGTAACCCCTTTGGGTATCGGCAAAGAAGAATTCAGCAGGAGGCTCTTTGCCGGCGAATGCGCCATCGAGGCAATAAAAGCTTTTGATACGAGTTCCTGCAAGTCGCATTTGGGAGCGGAAGTAACCGCTTTCGTACCGCGTGATTTTATCTCCGTAAAAAATCTGCGGCGGATGGATAGAACATCCTCAATATTAACTGCTGCTGCGCGCCTCGCTTTGGATGATGCGGGAATTAAAATAAATGAAGAAAATCGTGACCGCGTCGGTATTATTTTGGGTACTTCTTTCGGCGCGACCGATGTGACCGTTCAGTTTGCGGGAACACTGCTCGTTCACGGGCCGGCTTTTGTCAATCCGATTTTAGTGCCGAACACGGTTATGAACGCTCCGGCAGGGCATGCTTCCATTGAACTGGGATTTCGCGGTGTCAATACAACGATAACGCATTTTGCTGTTTCCGCAGAGACGGCTCTGGCGTATGCTGTAGAAGAAATCCGGCGCGGCACTGCCGATTTTGTGCTGACCGGTGGAGTAGATATTTTATCAAAATTTTATTATGAAGCACTGAGCAGATTTCGCGGTCTTTCTCCCCTGGATAGAGGCAAAGAAGCGTGCCGGCCATTTGATGAAGCCCGTAACGGAATTGTAGTTGGAGAAGGATGCGGCATAGTTTGCCTGGAAAGCTGGGAATCGGCGGAAAGAAGAAGCCATAAACCGTATTGTGAAATAAAAGGATTTGGAATGGGCTCATCTCCCACAGGTCCCACCGCTTGGCCGGATGATCCGGCCGGCATAAAACGAACAATTGGTCGAGCGCTGCAAAATGCCGAAGTTAGAGCACGTGATATTGAGGCTATTTACGCGGCCGCCAACGGCGGCAAAGTTCTGGATGCCGTTGAGGCTGAAGCCTACGCCGGAATTTTTATGGATTTGGGAAAACAACCGTCGATTACTTCCCTCAAAGGTGCTATTGGAGAAAGTTTTTCCAGTGGGGGAATACGAGCTTGTGCCTTGGCTTTATCCATGGAGAAAAATATTATGCCTCCGACAGTCGGACTTGCAAAGCCTATCCAACCGTTGGGATTTGTTACGGGTGATAAAAGAGGAATGAGAATAAATAATGCGATACTTGCCGGTATTTCTTTTGGTGGGACTTATGTGTATTTAGTTTTTGCCAATGACGATAAATAAGGGAGCAGAAATTTGAACATCGGAGAGTGGATAAGTAAAAGAGCAATAATTCAAGCGGATAAGCCGTTTTTAACTGAAAAAAACAAAATTTACAATAATCGGCAGTTTAACGAAAGGGTGAACAAAACGGCGCACGCGTTAGGTCATTTAGGAATAACAAAAGGAGATCGCGTGGCCATCTTGATGTCCAACTGCAGTGAATTTCTTGAAGTGTTTTTTGCGTGCGCAAAAACAGGCGCAATTATGGTTCCCTTGAATTTTCGTTTGGCGGTACCGGAGCTTATATATATTCTTAGTGATTCCCAACCTTCCACTCTAATTTATTCTTCCGAGTTTGCCCCCAAGATTCAGGAAATTAAGGCCGCTGATCTTGGACTTAAGCGGTACATGTCTCTCGGAGGGAAAGCACTTAAAAACGATTCCGTATTTTTAGAGTATGTAAATAATTTTCCGGAGTCGGAACCTCTATCGGAGGTAAGTGTCGATTTGAACGATCCTCTTTTTATCATGTATACTTCCGGCACAACCGGCGATCCGAAAGGTGCGGTATTAACCCATCAGAATATCTTGTTCGGAGCAATTCATTCTCTTTTGGGCTATGGAGTTAACCGGTCTTATAAATCACTGGTAGTCGCGCCGCTTTTTCACATTGGCGCCTTAGCCGCTTCCGTAACCCCCATTGTTTACGCCGGGGGAAGTATTATGATCAGCAGTTTTTACAGTGCTGCTGAAGTTTTGAGCATTATCTGCAAGGAAAAAATAAATTACATGTTCGCCGTACCGGTTATGTTTCAAATGATGACGGAAGTGGAAGAATGGAAGGATGCCGATCTTGGGCATGTTCATTTTTTTATTTCCGGCGGTGCCCCGATTCCTCTGCCGATAATAAAGAAATATCAGGAAGAAAAGAACGTTGGTTTCGTTCAGGGGTACGCACTCACGGAAACGGGCAGGCTCACTTCACTCGATCTGGAAGATTCCATCAACAAGGCCGGTTCTGTCGGCAAAGAAGTATTTCACGTAAACCTGCGCATTGTTGACGAAAAAGGAAATAATCTGCGGCCAAACGAAGCCGGAGAAATTATCGTACAGGGGCCAAACGTTTTTGCAGGTTACTGGCGTAAAGATACTACGATCGCATCAGCTATGCAGGATGATTGGTTTCATACGGGAGATATGGGGCGGCGCGATGAAGACGGATTCATTTATATTGTCGGCCGAAAAGTGGAAATGATTATATCTTCCGGTGAAAATATCTATCCGGCGGAAGTGGAAAGAGCTCTGCAATCCCTGCCGCAGATCAAGGAAACGGCTGTAGTGGGAATGCCCGATCACAAAAGAGGTGAAATAGTTGGTGCTTTTGTCATCCTTCATAAAAATCTCCGAATTACGGAAAGTGATATCTTGACCGCGCTGCAAGAGAAAATCGCACATTATAAAATTCCCCAAAGGATATTTTTTGTTGATGACTTTCCCCGCAATCAAGCAGGGAAGGTCTTAAAAAGGATTTTAAAAAAACAGCTTGAAGATAATTAAACGGAAGCGTATCGTGCGAAGCTCTGATGAAAAAAAAGGTGAGGCGGGCGGAGGACAAAAATGAATTGCTTTATTGCCAAGACAATATTGCAATAAATTGATGGAAAAAGAGGAAGTATGAGATTTAAATTGATTTATCCCAAGTGGGAAAAGTTAGCCCGGCAAACGCGCTTTACGTTACCGCCGCACGGACCGGTCGTAATGGCCGCAGCCCTGCCTGATTATGTGGATGTGGAATTTATTGACGAAAATGTGCAGGCGGTTGATTTTGATGCAGATACCGATTTTGTCGGAATTTCGATGATGCTTACCACTCAGATCAAACGCGGTTGGGAAATAGCCGATATTTTCCGCAAAAAAGGAATCAAAGTAATGTTCGGCGGCATTGCCACGATGCTGCATTCCGAAGAAACGCAAGAGCATGCCGATGCCGTTTTTCTGGGCGAAGTCGAAGGCCGTCTGGAGAAGGTCTTCGAAGATTTCAAAGAAGGAAAACTGCAGAAAGTTTATAATTACATGCATGATTTTCCGCCGATCGAAAGCGTAGGCACTGCCAGACGTAGCATATTAAAAAGAGACCTGTATAATTATCGCGGTGTGCAGATGGTAGATTTGGTGCACGCCTCGCGCGGGTGTCGCTTTAATTGTTATCCCTGTTGTGTCCGGTTTTTAGGCGGTAGGAAATTTCGTCCTCGTCCCTATGATAAGGTGGTAGAGGAGATGGCTAATATCGACAATAACCGGCTTTTCATTGTCGATAATTCACTGGCGCAGGACAAAGAATGGGAAGTTGGTTTGTTTAGGGAAATGATCCCGCTAAAAAAGAATTGGTGCTGTCATCCGATTGAAAATGACGACCAGGTGCTGGATCTGGCAGCCCAAGCCGGCGCTTGGTTTGTCTATCAGGCGATTTTTGATTCATCCGACTTCATCCGTGACCGCATTAAGCGTTACCATGATTACGGAATAGCGGTAGAAGGCAGCATTTTACTGGGGCTTGATTATCACACCGAGGATTACATTAAAAAGTGGATGGATTTTCTGCTAGATATCGAGCTGGACATGGCGGAATTTACGATTCTTACGCCTTTCCCGCATACCCGGACTTTCGATGATTTGCATAACGCCAAGAGAATATTGTCCTATGATTGGAATGATTACACCTGCGGCAAAGTGGTGTTTCAGCCCAAAACAATGACACCGGAAAAGCTGCAGGAAATGTATTACTATTGCTGGGACAAGTTCTACGAGGAAGAGTCGCAAAACTATAAAATGTTTAAAATGCTTAAAAAAGTAATGGATAAGGAAAAAGCAGACGGGACCTACAAGCCGCGCCTGCGCGAATAAGGGTTGTCCGGGAGCGAAAGGAGAAATTTGAGAGAAATGAAAAAAGTTGGTTCAAAAGCCGCCGTTGTTATCGACGGCGGCCATGTCAGCATGGATGATATTATCGCTGTCGCGCGAGACGGAGTATTTGTGCAGATCAGCAAAAGCGGCCGTTTTTTGCAACGGATGGAAGCAACGCAAAAGATGCTGATGGCAGCTATGCGCAAGGGGATTGCTGTTTACGGTGTCACCACCGGTTACGGTCGTTCTTGCGGCAGGCGCATGCCGATGAATATTGCCATGAAAAATGGTGCAAACATTTTTCGTTTTCACGGCTGCGGCACGGGTGAGCCTATTGGCATTGAAGAAACCAGAGCGGCCATGCTGTGCCGCATAATTTGTCTGGCAAGAGGTTATTCGGGAGTTTCAGTTGCCCTGCTCAAACAGATGGCCGACTTTTTAAATAAAGGAATAACACCCGTGGTTCCCTGTGAGGGCTCTGTCGGAGCTTCCGGCGATTTGACGCCGATGTCTTATATCGGCGCCTGTCTGGCCGGCGAGAGAGAAGTATTTTACCGGGGAGAAAAAATGTCCGCCGCTAAGGCAATGAAAAAGGCCGGGCTAAAGCCTTACAAATATCTGCCCAAAGAACCTCTTTCGATGGTTAATGGCACAACGACGATGACAGGTATAGCCGCTCTTAATATAGATAGAGCCGAACGCATTCTGGATGCCGGAATTTATGCGACAGCTCTTTGCATTCACGCACTCAAGGGCAACGCTCATCATTACCATCCGGTGATATCGGAAGCCAAACCTTTTGACGGCCAGATTTTTGTCGCCGGAAAGATTTTCCATCTTTTACAAGCCAGAGTTTCAACGCGTCAACTGGAAGATGACGCTCTGGAAACCCTGCAGGATCCTTATTCACTGCGCTGCGCTCCGCAGGTGTTGGGAGTTTTGTATGATGCCCTTAACTGGATAAAAAAATGGGTGGAAATTGAAGCCAATAGTTCCAACGATAACCCTATTTTTGATCCGGCAACCGGCCAGGTTCTCATGGGCGGTAATTTTTATGGAGGTCATATTGCTTTTGCCATGGACGGCCTGAAGGCCGCGCTGGCTTCTGTTGCCGATATGTGCGACCGCCAGGTGATGTTGTTGGTCAATCCGAATGTAAACAGAGAATTGCCGGGCGATTTAGTAGGAATAACAGAGAAGGAGAATGGCCTGTTCCACGGTTTTAAGGCCATGTCTATTTCTTCTTCCGCTCTAGCGGCGGAAGCCCTGAAAGAAACCATGCCCGCAGCGTCGTTTTCCCGCTCGACCGAATCTCATAATCAGGATAAGGTCAGCATGGGAACTATCGCGGCACGCGACGCTGAAAGAATTTGCACGCTTACGGAACGTGTTGTGTCGATTCATCTTCTCGCGGCGGCGCAAGCCTGTTATTTAAGAAAAAATATCAGTGTAAGGCCGCTTTTGGCCAAAGTTACACAAAAAATTGGATTAATCAGCGCGCCTCTCACAGAAGATAGACCGCTGGATAAAGATATTGAAGGCATGTGTACGGCAATCAGGTATTCCGATTTCTTCAGGATTTAGTAATGAAAAAAGAACAAAAAAGCTTTGAGGTTAAAATTCACGTGCCCTTTTTTGATCTCGATCCTATGCAGATAGTATGGCACGGTAATTACCTGAACTATTTCGAGATCGCGCGCGCGGCACTTTTCGAGCATTACGATGTCGATCTTTATTCTTTCTATGATAAGCATAAATTAATTTTTCCCATTATCAAAACCTCGACAAAACACATTTTTCCTTTACGCCACCGCGATGAGATCATTTGCAAAGCTACCCTTGTCGATGCAAATATAAAACTGGTTGTTGATTTTGAAATAAGGAGGATAGCGGATGGCAAAGTTTGCGCCCGCGGCCGCACTGAACAGGTTACAGTGAAAACACCGGAGATGGAGACTTTGTTCAGCATACCGGAAGAAATTCGCACTTCCCTGGGTTTCTAAATGGAAGAGTCACTGCAAAAATCTTTTATTGCCGGTGTGGAACGGGTTGCGGCCTGGGCGGATTTACTCGATTCAATTAATGTCTTTCCCGTTGCCGATGGGGATACCGGTAGAAATCTTTCAATTAGTCTTTCTCCTCTGCGTGCGGTAAACAAAGAAAAAGATAAGGTTATTCGTCAGCTTCTTTTGGCGGCGCGAGGCAATTCCGGGAATATTGCGTCAAGATATTTTTCTGCGTTTTACTCTGCGGATACTCTATCCGATCTGGCAGTATACGCTAAAGAAGGAAGTGCCAGAGCTTGGAGGGCGGTAAGTGATCCTCGCCCCGGTACAATGTTAACAGTTTTTGATGTTGTGAGCGATGTTCTTGGCCAGGATGACATAACTTTTGATCGAAAAACCGTAGACACGATCATCAACCGCCTGGAGAAAGCAGTTCATGAGACTAATGAACTTTTGCCCAAATTAAAAAAGGCTGGCGTTGTTGACGCCGGAGCTTTGGGTATATATATTTTTTTTGAAGGGTTTTTTTATTCGTTGTCAGGTCTGGCGAAAATCTATCGTCCCATTACGGAAGTGTTTAAAAATCGTTTGCAGATTTTGTCTTCATTTCAGGAAAATGCGGAATCAGGATACTGCGTTGATTTTGTCGTCAAAGCACCGAATAAATCCAAAGATGAATTAGAGAAACTTACACAAGCCCAGAAAAGTGTCGTTATCATTCCCGAAGGCGATCTTTACAAGATTCACCTCCATACCGAAAACAGGGGGAAGGTCATAGCTCAAATAGCAACGCTGGGCAGTATGGTCAATTGGGAAGAAGACAATCTGGCATCCCAGATTAAGGAATTTATGGATACAAATCCCGATCAATCATTGCACATAATGACCGATGCCGCCGGTTCCGTGACGCGTCAGGATGCTAAGAAATATAGCTTTACGCTTTTGAACAGTTATCTCAATGTTGGTGAAAAATGCCTGCCGGAGACATATTTTCATCCTGATGAACTTTACAGCGCAATGCGGCAAGGGATAAAGGTTTCTACTTCCCAGGCTTCCATTTTTGAAAGGCATCAATTTTACGACAGTGTCTTGAATCGTTTTGAAAAAGTTTTATATTTGTGTGTTGGCTCTGTCTTCACCGGTAACTTCGACGTAGTCATGGAATGGAAGAAGCATAATGATCCCCGGAACAGACTTCTGGTAATTGATACTGGTGCGGCTTCCGGAAGGTTAGGAACAATTGTCTTAGCCACCGCTCGCTATCTGGCTAAAACAAACGATATGGAAAAGACTTTTGCTTTTGCGCAAAAGGCGCTGCATTTGTGCGAGGAATATGTGTTTCTTGATAAATTAGAATACCTGGCTGCAGGCGGAAGGCTTTCAAAAACCAGCGCCTTTTTTGGTGATATGCTTAAAATGAAGCCCGTTATTTCTCCTCAGCCGGAAGGAGCGAAAAAAGTCGGCGTGGTCAGAAACCAGGAAGAGCAATTAAAGATAGCCCAAGAACGTCTTGCTGGGTCGTTGCAAAATGATTCCCCTGTTCTTATTATGTTGGAGTACTCCGATAATTGTGATTGGGTAAATAAAACAGTGAAAAAAATATTGGAGGATCACTATCCGCAAGCGGAGGTTATTTTGCAGCCATTATCATTGACATCAGGCGCTCATATGGGACCGGGCACGTGGGGAGTTGCATTCCTGCCGCAGATAGATGAGCCATGAGTAAAAGAAAAAAAGAAAAACCGGAGCCGGGAATTAATCAAAAAGGAAAATTTGCTTTTATCATTCCTGTTTACAACCATGCTGATTCGGTGGCACAAGTTATCGGAGAAGCGCTCAGTTTAAATTTCCCCGTCTTTGTCGTTGATGACGGTTCGACCGATGCGACTCCTGGAAGAATTGCCGCAATTAAGGGAATTCAAATCATTCGTCATGAAAAAAACATGGGTAAAGGCGCGGCTCTGATGAGTGGATTTAAAGCTGCCTCCGCTTCCGCTGATTGGGCAATTACGATTGATGCCGATGGCCAGCACTATCCGGAAGATGTTTTAAAACTAATCGCTGCGATTCCGGGGGGAGTAAGGCCGATTGTTGTGGGGGTAAGAGACGGCATGATTGGTGAGCATGTTCCCTGGACTAGTCGTTTCGGCCGGAAGTTTTCTAATTTCTGGGTATGGATTTCCGGTGGGCCCGCTCTTTTGGACTCCCAGAGCGGCATGCGCATTTATCCTTTGCCTCAGGCTCTTTATCTGGGCACAAAGGCGCGGCGTTTCCAATTTGAGGTGGAAATATTGGTGCGGGCCAAAAGAAATGGTGTGCCGGTGATAGAAGTTCCGGTGCGCGTAAATTATAATCCCACAGGTTCTCGCATCTCTCATTTTCGTCCTTTCGTCGATTTTTTACGCAACTCCTCGACTTTTACACGTTTGATTTTCAGCCGGATATTTTCTCTGCGCTAGTTCAATCATTAGCTCATTGATTCCAGTCATTTCGCTACACTCACAGTGATAACAATTTACCTTTTTCCTCAAACCTTTTTAGCTTGCCAGCACTCGAGAAATGTGTTTTTATGAAGACGTTTTCCGATATAAAAACTCCGTAAGTTTATAGGTTTGCATGTCCCTACGTGAATACCAAATAAAGTGGCCGATTGTCCTTATTGTTGCGCTGGTTGTCGCAATACTTTTCATCTGGGAATCCCAACATTTAAAAATCGAAACGGATATCCTGGAATCAATGCCGCACAATGATCCGGTGCTGGCCGATGCGCGCCAGATCATCAGGCATTTACCCATCCAGGATAAGTTATTTATTGATTTGGGCCAGGAATCTCCCGACAGGGATCGTCTGGTTAAAACCGTATCAAGAGTAATGGATAAACTCGTGCAAAGCGGCCTTTTTACCAAAGTCGGCATAGGCGACGAGGCAAAAAATTTTCCCGAGCTTATGGCGCAGGTAATGAATAGTTTGCCCCTTCTTTTCAGCACGGAACAATTAGAAAAAGAAATAAAACCTCTCCTGGAGCCGGCGAAAATTAAAGAAGCTCTTGCCCAAAACCGGAAAAGTTTGGAACAGCTGGAGGGAATCGGCCGGGCTGAAATGATGGCCAAAGATCCTCTGGGATTTTCCGGCATAATCCTGCGGCAGTTATCCGCTTTGCTTCCCGCCCATAAGACTCAATTTTATCAGGGGCAGCTGATATCTGAAGACGGCAAGCACGCGCTCATCATCGCTAAGATCGCCGGATCAGGGACGGATACAGCGATCTCCGCTAAGATTGAGAAGTTAATGAAAGATATCGAGCAGGATTTAAAGTCCAATCAAACTTTGGCCGAAGATAAATATGTACTAACTCCGGTCGGAGCATATCGTGCGGCTCTGGATAATGAACAAACCGCGAAGCGCGATACACGAATCGCTATTATCTTAACTACTGTCGGCATAGCTTTGTTGCTGCTTTTTGCTTTTCCCCGTCCGCTCATTGGTCTTCTGGCGCTGTTGCCTTCGATAGTGGGATCAATCACTGCCTTGTTCGTCTGTTCTTTTTTCTTTAAATCCATGTCCATGCTCGCTATCGGTTTCGGTGGGGCGATAATGGGTTTTACGGTTGATCTGGGCATTACCTATTTGCTTTTTTTGGATCAGACGAAAGAAACATATGGGCGGCAGGTGGCCCGTGAGGTCTGGTTAGCTGAGCTTCTGGCGGTGCTCACGACTGTCGGTTCTTTTCTTCTATTGCTTATCAGTGATTTTAAAATCCTTGCCGAAATTGGTGTTTTCTCTGCGCTGGGCGTTACTTTTGCTCTTCTTTTTGTCCTTTTTATTTTCCCGAAAATATTTCCATCGATGCCGCCTGCCAAGCATCAAAGTAATCCCTTGCTTATGCATGCTCTGCAAAAGATTGCGACTCCGGCCAAATGGAAATTGCTGATAATGATTGTTTTCGGAGTGGTGATGCTTTTTTTTGCCCATCCGGAATTTGATGCCAATATTAATGCCATGAATTCCGTGAGTAAAGAAACAATTCATGCCGAAAAGACATTACAGAATATTTGGGGTGATTTTTCCGGCAAATGTTATGTGTTTCTGCAAGCGCCCAGCATTGCGCAGTTGCAGCAAAAAAACGATCGGTTAATGCCGATCTTGGCAGCCGATATTCAGAAGGAAAAACTGTCTTCGGTTTTTCTTCCATCTTTATTGTTTCCCTCGCCGGCAGTGAGCAAAAAAAATATGGAAGCCTGGCAGGGCTTTTGGAGCAAGGAACGCCTGGCCAAACTAAAGCGAAATATGGCTGTGGCGGCGAAAGAAAATGGTTTTGCGCCTTCTGCTTTTGCGCCCTTTTGGAAAATAATGAATAATAAAAATTTACATTCCGAAGAAATACCGGAAAAATATTTTGAATTTTTTGGAATTACCAAGAGCCCGACCGAATATACGCAACTGAGCTTAATCACAACCGGCAAAAATTACGATGCCGAAGATCTAGCATCGCGCCTCGCCCATCAGGGGCTCGCTAAAATATTTGATGTCGGTCTATTTAACGATAAACTGGGAAGTTTTTTGAAAAGCATTTTCATCCAGATTGCACTGATTACAGGGATAGGCACTGTAGTCATTGTCTTTGTGTTTTATCTTGACTGGCTCCTATCTCTGGCGGTGCTGGCCCCGATTACTTTTGCTTTAGTAGCCACACTGGGAACTTTGCAAATCATCGGCCATCCTCTGGATATACCCAGCATCATGCTCTGGATTGTCATTATGGGCATGGGGATTAATTATTCTATTTATTATGCTTGTTTTTATCAGCGCTACCGTGATGAAAAACATCCTGCCATGGACATCGTCAAACTGGCAATGTTTCTGGCATCTTTTACCACGCTTGTCGGTTTCGGTGTATTGGCGATAGCCAGACACAATCTTTTGCGCAGTATCGGCCTCACCTCTCTTTTAGGCATAGGCTACTCCATCATTGGAGCCTATCTTATTTTGCCGACATTAGTGAAGAAAATATATGCACCGTTTAATTTTCCTTCCGGACCATTGAAGACAGGCTCAAAAGAGCATCGGAAGCGTGCTCTATTGCGTTACCGCCATCTGGAAGCGTATCCGCGGCTTTTTGCCCATTTTAAAATTATGATTGATCCGATGTTCAAAGAGTTGGATAGGTATGTGCAAAACCCCAGCCGGATTATAGATATCGGTTGCGGCTACGGAATTCCCGCCGTCTGGCTTCTGGAAATTTATCCTTCCGCTCAAGTATATGGTTTGGAGCCGGACGAAATACGCGTGCTCATTGCATCTTGCGCCATAGGAACTCGCGGTAGTGTCGAAATAGGCCGGGCGCCTGACTTGCCTGCCGTCGAAGGTTTTGTTGACTGTGTGCTGATGCTGGACATGCTGCATTTAGTTTCCGATGAAGAACTGCAACTTGTTTTGCAGCGTATTTACGGTAAACTGGAAGCGGGTGGAACTTTGCTGATAAGAGCGACAGTACCATCGAACAAAAAAATTCCCTGGAAGCGCTGGATAGAAACTGCTCGCTTAAAACTGACTCACACACCGGGACGTTTCCGTAGTGAAAAAAAATTAGTGGCTTTTATGGAAAAAACCGGTTTCCTTGTCAGCGTTCATCCTTCCGACACATCAGGAATAGAAGAGAAATGGTTTATCGGTAATAAGACCTCTTGAATAATGGCCTTAGATTACATTTTATGAAAATATTATCATATCGCATAGCAATTTATTTTTCCCGGCTTTGGGGGGCGTGGTTTTTCCACACTTTTTCCTGGTTTATTGCCACCGGCTATTTTTTTCTTTTTCCGGTACGCGTTGCACACAGCCTGAAATTTTACCGCGCGTTGTTCCCCATGCGAGGTTTTTCCTATCATTTGTATTGTGTATGGAAGCAGTATCATAACTTTACCGATGTCTATCTCCACCGGTTTGTCGGACTGGGAAAAGAAGAGTTTGAATTTACCAAAGAAGGATGGGAATATCTGGACGAAGCGGTAGAAAAAAAGACCGGCGCTATTGTGGTAATGTCGCATATCGGCAACTGGGAGCTGGCGGCGCAAATGTTGAACCGCAAGGGATTGCCCATTATGCTGTATTTGGGAGCGAAGCACAAAGAGCAACTCGAACGCATGCAAAAAGAATTTCTGGTTAAAAGCGGAATTAAAATAGTGGCGACGTCGGATAAAGAAAGCTCTCCTTTTGCTCTTCTGGAAGGGATCAATTTCTTACGGGAAGGCGGAATAGTTTCCATGACGGGCGACCGGTTGTGGGGAAATCAGAGTTTCGTTGTGGTTGACTTTCTGGGGTACAAGGTAAAACTGCCCGACACACCCCATTTGTTTGCTTTAATGTCGGGTGCGCCGCTGATGACCTTTTTTGTTCATCAGAAAGCGTCCAACAAATATCATATCGCCGTATCGCAAGGGCGGCGGGTTTCAGCTGCAACACGTGCCGATCGTCAAAAAGCAGTATCGGCCTCGGCACAAACCTATGCCAATGAACTGATGCAAATGGCCGATAAGCACCCGTTCGAATGGCATCATTTCGAGCCCTTTCTAGGTGAAAAGATAAATAAAAAGGAGTAAATATCCGGCTCCGCTCCGCTTCGGGGATAATTTCCAATAGCCCTTGGCTATTGGATAATTCGGCTAAAAAACTTCAATGCGCTTTGCTTTTGAAGTTTTAGACTCATTACAACCTGCAAGCTTCAGCATGTGTGACCTCTTGTGACCTTCAGGTTATTAGGTTATGCACTCCGTTTCTGAAGCTTGGGTCTCATTAAAATTTGCTTTTCGTCCAGTTGAATTTAGTATAAGAAGGTCTCTAAATCCGCTGACAGGAGCCGATAATGAAAGTGAATGAAGTTCCACAGGAGATTACCTATTATGAAGGTTACAAGCGCGCCTGTTATGCTCTTAACGAGGATGGAAAGTATGTCGTTGTTACCAGTTCCGGCTGGAGTGCTGAAGAAATCGTCAATGGCCTGGCTGTTGCCGAACTGGAGGCAAAACTGGAAGGTGTAAGGCAGGAAGTTATACGGGGAGAAAAAAGTCCGCTTTTATATCATATGGAGCGGCGGCAGATGACGCCGGAGATTCTGGCTAAGACTGCGGGGATTGCCTGTTTTCGGGTCAAAAGGCATTTCCGACCCGCTGTCTTTGCCAAACTTAAATCGTCAGTTCTGGATCGTTATGCAAAAGCACTCGCGGTTGCCCGGGAAGAATTGATGAAAGTACCAAAATAACTACAATACGGTCCCACAATGCTATGCATGTGGGATATCCCAATAGCCTTCGGCTGTGGGATAATTCAACTTACCAATTCCGATGCGCTGGGCTTTCGGAATTGCAGTTTCATTAATTCGACCAGCAAGTTTCAGCGGCAGTGACCTTCAGGTTATGCACTTCGTTTCTGAAACTTGGGTCTCATTAGAAAGGTAGCAGTCAGCAAATGACTACCGAAATGACAGCAGGCGGAGAGCCTTTTATTCATCATCATTCAGCACATTGTGAAAGCGGCGTTACTTCGGCTTTGTTTAGGGATAAAGGAGTGGAAATCAGCGAAGCCATGATTTTCGGCATCGGCAGCGGGATATTTTTCGGCCATCTGCCGTTTGTCAAATGGGTCGGATTACCGATCAGCACTTTCCGGTCTCAACCGGGGGCTGTCTTTCGCAAGGCGGCAAAAAGATTGGGGGGTGAATTTGTCACGCAGCGTTTCCGTAATCCGCAAAAAGGTATGGATGAATTGCGCCGCGTGTTGAAAGAAGGGCAGATTGTGGGATTGACGACCAACATCTACTGGCTTTCTTATTTCCCCAATCGCTTCCGCTTTCAATTCAATGGTCATAATATTATTGTTTTGTGCCAAATTGAAAACGGTTTCCGTATCAGTGATCCGGTACTGGATCATCCTGTGGATTGCCTGACTGAAGATCTGGAAAGGGCGCGTTTTGCGCGTGGACCGCTCGAGCCGCATGGGTTTATGTATTATCCAAAATCCATTCCTCAAAATCCTGATCTTCGTTTGGCCTGTATCAAAGGCATGAAGGATACCTGCAATATGATGTTGAAGATTCCCCTGCCGATTTTCGGTATTCGCGGTATACGTTCGCTCGCCAAAAGAATTATCAAAATGCCTGATAAGATCGGTTTTCATGAAGCCTGTCGGCATCTGGCCAATGTTGTCCGCATGCAGGAAGAAGTAGGCACA
Source organism: uncultured delta proteobacterium (assembly GCA_963753975.1). Taxonomy (GTDB): domain Bacteria; phylum Desulfobacterota; class Syntrophia; order Syntrophales; family Smithellaceae; genus UBA4810. Next base: position 9,197 of record CAVWEH010000005.1, on the reverse strand, counting down.
GGCGGCGCGGGATTCCGTTTCATGTATGCCGCATTTCTTGAGGAGGCGGCCGATCTTTTTGGTTCGGCGGAGCTTCGCCAATTATCGCAAGAAATGACGGCCATCGGCGATATATGGCGCGAATTTGCCGTGGTGTCTGCGCGGATCATTAAACAAAGAGGTCAGTCCGAAGATAACTTTGGCAAGGCAGGCGGATTGATGCTTATCTGCGCGGGACGGGAAGAAGAGTTTTTTAAAACTCTTAATACTGTTGTCAGGAATCTCAAGGCATGAAGGCTCTGGAAATTTCCGGAATAAATTTTTCTTACAATCAACCGGTGGACAAATCAAGTATAGCAGGGAATGAACACGCTCTGCGTGATTTCTCCATGTCTGTGGAGGCCGGTCAATTTCATGCCCTTTTAGGGCCGAACGGCGCAGGCAAGACCACTCTGATGCGGTTGATTACCGGGCAGTTGAGGGGATACACAGGGGAGATAAATATTTACGGCTATAAAAACGTAAATAAAGAGGCATTAAATCTTATTGGTTACGCGCCTCAGCCCATATCGGTATATACAACACTAACAGCGATGGAAAACTTGCGCATCTTTGGCGTCATGGCTGGGCTTGCGGACAAGCTTATAAAAGAACGGTCAGCGGAAGTATTGACTGAAACAGGACTTTTGTCTTATGCTCGAAAACGCGTATCGACCTACTCCGGAGGCATGTTGCGCCGGTTAAATCTGGCTGTTGCTCTCCTGCATTCACCGCAACTGCTGTTGTTGGATGAACCCACCGTCGGAGTTGATCCGCAGAGCCGCCATCATATTTATGAGCTGTTAAAAAAAATGAACACAGCAGGAGTAACGGTTGTTTTATGCACGCATATCATGGACGAAGCGCAGCGCTTGTGTTCCAGAATAACGCTCCTGGACAATGGTTCCGTCGTATTTTCCGGCGATATGAACGAAATCGATAATCTGGAAAGGTTTTTTTTGGAGCGGACCGGGCATGATCTGCGCGATGAAAACTGAAGTATTTATTTTTGAAACTACAATTTCCATAACGAAGTGCAGGGAAATTGGTAAATTATAATGAGACCCAAGTTTCAGAAACGGAGTGCATAACCTAAAGGTCACTCCGCTGAAGCTTGCAGGGCGAATTATCCCGCGAAGCGGAGGGTATGAACCCCAAAACTTGTTTTTGGGTTCATACCCGTGATGAGGCCGAAGTAAATTGATCTTCAGGAAATTGAAAGAATTAATCAGGAAAGAAATACTGGTGTTATTGCGCGACCGCCAGACCATTCCTGTCTTATTCATCATGCCCGTAGCGCTGATTTTTTTCCTGTCTTTGGCGCTGGAAGGAGTCTATGCGGATAAATTCACCGGCCATCAGATTTTATTGGTTCTGGAAAACGCTGCTCATACACCGAAGGCTCTCAAGCTGGAAGAAAAAATAAGCGCAAGCAAGTTGGTTCGGCGTGTCCAACGTCCGGCTGGCTATGATGACGACATGCTTTTTGAATCCGGTAGCGCACACGCTGTAATTATTATACCGGAAGGGTTTGGCGACGGCACAAAACCGGTAGAAATGGAATTCGATCCCGTGCTTGATGCCGGCTATAAAGTCGCGTTACGTTCTCTTATTACCGGCCTGACTGCGGAAGTGGTTATGGGTATAGATGATATTGAAACTCTAACCTCTAATTTTGTTGTCGAAAAGACAAAAAAAAATCGCACTTTCCCCAGCCCGCTGCAGCAAAGTGTTCCCGGCTGGTCAATTTTTGCGATGTTTTTTATTGCCATTCCCATGTCCATCGGCTTTTTACGGGAAAAAAATGCCGGTACTTTACAGCGCCTTTTTACCTATCCCATAAGTGCCAGTTTGATTATCCTGGGCAAACTTATTCCCTATTATTTGATTAATTTAGTTCAGTTCGTATTAATGCTTATCGTGGGAGTTTATATAATGCCATGCGTAATTAATTTACCGTTTAACATGGGTGAACATCCGTGGTATCTAATGCCGATTACGATTGTTGTCGCCGCGGCATCTACTGGTTTTGGCGTGTTAGTGGCGTCTCTGGCGCGAACACCTGAGCAAGCTTCCACAATCGCAGCAACAGGGGCGGTGTTGATGGGAGTATTCGGCGGCATTATGGTGCCGTATGTAGTTATGCCGCTGGTAATGAAAAAACTGGCGATGATTTCACCGATGTATTGGGCGCATCAGGCCTATCTGGATGTGTTTTTGCGCGACGCGTCCTTTGGTTTTATTTTACCGAAAATAATTATTTTAATGCTTTTTGCATTGGGTTGTTTTTATATAGCAGGGAGGAAAGTTAAATGGATGTAAGCCGGGCTTTAAAAGAATTAAATGTATCATCGAGAGAAGAGTTGATTTTTAAGCTTAAAGAACTGATTATTAAGGCGTGTGAAATTAAAGACGTGAAACCGGAAGATATACCCACCGACGTTCCTTTTATCGGCGGGCCGGGTCCGCTTAAGTTGGATAGCCTTGATGCCATGGAAATTGCTATGGAGCTCCGGTATCAGTTCGGCGTGGAACTAAAGAACGCATCAACCGCGGCCAAAGCGATGCAGTCGTTTGATACACTGGCCGATTTTGTCATCAACGCACCAAAGGTTAAAAAGTGAAAAAAAGCGATATTTATGTGCGCGGTTGGGGAGCCGTAACCGCGCTTGGTTGGAGCGCGCCTGAGTCGGCTGAGAACCTGATTCACGGAAAAGTGACGCCGGCAAAAGCAGGCAGTTCCTCCCATTTAATCAGCCGCGAATATAAGGCTTTTGAAGTTCCCTATGCAGGCAATCCTCTGGAGAAATCCCAGGCGATGCTGGATAGCGCGCTTAACGAAGCGATATCGAGGGCGGGACTATCTCCTGCTGAAATTGCCGAATCCGGCTTGCTGGTGGGAACAACAGGCGGCCTTTTCATCCGCAATGAATATGAATTTACCGAAGCGGTGCGCAAAAATCCAGACAAGGAATCACCGGCCATCTCCTGCCGCAACAGAGGGCCTGGGGAGGTAGCCGGTTTAATTGCCGGCAAATACGGCATTAGGGGCATGACGCTGACTTTCAGCATGGCTTGTGTTTCCAGCTCGCACGCCCTGGTAGTTGCCGCGCAGCTTTTGGAGCAGAAAAAAATTCGCCGGGCGATTGTCGTCGGCTTCGAGCCGCTTTTGAATCTGACTTTACATGGATTTGCCAGCCTGCTTCTTTACGATTATGATCAGTGCCGTCCGTTTTGCGCTACCCGGTCCGGCATGCAAATAGGAGAGGGCGTGGCGGCCGTAATCATGGAGCAAAATGGATTGCCTGCCCGAAGAAAAGGAAAATATAAGTTTGCCGGAGGCTACTTGTTCAACGATAATAGCAGCCTTACTTCGGCAGGAGTTGATGGTGAACTTGTCGGCAATGTCATTCAACAAACCTTAGCCTCGGCGCAGGTGCTTTCCGGCGATGTCGTAGCGATTAAAGCCCACGGTACGGGTACAAGGGACAACGACCTTTCCGAAGGAAGAGGTTTGGTCAAACTTTTTGGGAAAAAACTTCCCCCCGTGATTTCCCTGAAAGGTGCAATTGGACACGCCCTGGGTGCGGCCGGCGCTGTGGAAACAGCCGTCTGGCTTTCCTGTCTGGAAAAAGGAGTGCTTCCCCGCAGTTTTGGTTTCATTGAGGCCGATCCGGAGATAGGATTTGCCCCGGCATTAAAAAACAATCCGGCACCAAACGGCGCATATCTCTGCAGCTATTTTGGATTCGGCGGTACATGCACGAGTTATTTGATTACCAAGGAATAAAGAAAATGTCCTCTCGACCACACGAAAAGAAAACTATTCCTTCCCTGCCCGTGATCGCGGCAAGCTACATCGGCCCCGCGCTTGTGCCCGATCGCGATGTGACCTGTGAAGAAGAAAAGCTGCCGCTAAATGCGGATGATTTGATTGCCGAAATCATGGGACAGCCGATGCGCCGCGCCGGAAGATTCATCAAAATGGTCTGCTGTGGGGCGTTGAGTTGTCTGAAAAAAGTTCCTTCCGATTATTTAAAAACAAAAAAAGCAGGAATTTTTTTGGCCACGGGTTTGGGGAATGTCGATGAAATATTGCCGTTCATTACCCAGGTTTTCAAACATGAGGGCGGATTTCCCAGCCCGAATCAATTCGCCAATTCGGTGAGCAACGCCGCCGCCTTTTTTCTGGCGCGGATTTGTGAAATCAAGGGAGTTGTCCTGACGATATCGGAAGAAGAATTATCATTTGAGTCGGCGCTCTGGCTGGCGCAGAGCTATTTGGAACAGGGCCTGCTCGATTTGGCACTGGTCGGCGGCTGTGACGTTTTTACTCCGACGATTGGAGAATACCGTGAACGGATGGATTTGCAGCCCGGTAATTCCCGTCTGCTGCCTATGGGTGAAGGAAGCTCCTGGCTTTTACTCGGCGCAAGCTCCGAGGAAAAGATAGGTGATATTTTAGCTGTAGAATTCGGCAATAAATTAATCCCGCCGAAAGAATTTTCGCGGGGCGAAAATATTTTAAGCATCGGCGAAAAATTAATTCCTGAGGCAGCTGCAAGCGGAAAGAAGCACTTTTTGTTGCCGGGTTTCCGTATGAATAAAATCGATTCTCATTTCTGGAAGTCCAAAGGCTGGGAAATCGACGACTACTTGCCTTACTGCGGTATTCATCCGACAGCAGCGGCTTTCGGGATAGCCCGCGCCCTGCAACAAATACAGTCCGCTCATTTCGTGCATTATAATTGTCATGCTTCGGGCAAGCAGACGTTGGTCGTTGCATCAACAAAATAATTTTTTCAATTTAGCATATTTTCTAGAATGACAACTTTTCGGTCTCAACAAAAAAAACGTATTGTCCTTGTTCATCCCCGGGGATTCAACTGGTTTCCGGGGAAACGCGACATTACCGATATCGCCAACCGGATGGTTCCGCAGGGGCTTCTCTCCATCGCCGCTTATTTGATAGAGCGGGGTCATGATGTTTTTGTTTACGATTGCCTTGGCCCGGAAGCCCCGGTTGACCTGCAAAAGCAGGTGCGGGCAGTTTTAGCCTACCGGCCGCAGATCGTCGGTTTTTCGGCAACAACATCTTCGTTTCCCGACGCCGCCGACCTCGCGCAAAAAATCAAAGAACAATCACCTGACATTATGACAGTCTGCGGCGGAGTCCATGTTTCGGCACTGGAGCAAAAGCTTCTGCAAGATTACCCCGTCTTTGATTTTCTTGTTGCGGGCGAAGGCGAGCTGACTATGGCCGAGCTTGCTGCGGGATTTGAACCGGCCGATATCAAAGGATTGATCCGGCGCCAGGGCAAAGAAGTGATGACCAACGAGCCCAGGGAGAAAATACCCGATTTGGACAGCCTGCCGTTTCCTGCCTACGAGAAACTCAAAGGTTTTCCCCGCGACTACCATTTGCCCTTGTTCAGTTACACGCAGATACCCGGAGCGACCATGATCACCTCGCGGGGCTGCATATATCAATGCTCCTACTGCGACCGTTCGGTTTTTAAAAAAGGTTTCCGCTACAATTCTGCCCCATATATTTATGAACACATGAAGTATTTACGGGAAAGGTTTGGCGTGAGGCACATAAATATTTACGACGATTTGTTTACGGCCAACCGCCAGAGGGTTGTCGAGCTTTGTGACAAACTCAGTCGCTTCCCTTTAGGAATAAATTTCAATTGCGCCGTGCGTGTGGGCTACACGGATGATGAGCTTTTACGGATGCTGAAAAGTGCCGGATGCCTCATGGTATCCCTGGGCATTGAATCCGCCGACCCGCAAATGCTGGCGAGACACAAGGCCGGCGTATCGCTCGATGATGTGCGCGATACAGTCCGTCGGATTCAGAAGGCAGGATTACGCGCCAAAGGCCTTTTTATGATGGGTTTGCCCGGCGAAACGGAAGAATCTATCCATCATACTTCTGATTTCATCATTTCGCTGGGGCTGGATGACATGAACATGGCGAAATTCACACCGTTTCCCGGTGCACCGTTGTGGTTAACGATAAGGGAAGAGGGGAGTTTTGATGAAAATTGGCGGCTGATGAACTGTTTGAATTTCGTTTTTATCCCTAAAGGCATTGCCTCCAAAGAAAAGCTTGATCAACTCTATAACGAGCATGTGAAGCGCTTTTATTCCGATACCGTCTGGCGCAAAAAATTTCGCGGACGTATTTGGCAGCATCGAAAAAGCCTGATCTATTTAACGCGTCATCTGCCGTCGTTCTGGTCGGCGAAAAATCAATTCGAGCCGGAAAGATAGCAGCGCTACTGCGAACGCGGTGAGAAGTCTATTCCTGATAACAATTGACAGAGAATCTGAAACTGTGTTAAATCGCGGCAATTCCTGTGAAAAACGGTTGCCCCTGTAGCTCAGAAGGATAGAGCAACGGATTCCTAATCCGTGTGCCGCGCGTTCGACTCGCGCCAGGGGCACCAAATTACAAGGGTTTTTCCGACAATGCCTTTTTTGCTCTGTCCACATTTTGACCTCTTTTCGCTATTTTGGGTTTTAAGCATGGATGGCGTTTATCTGCGTGTCGATCGACCAATCATATTTTTATCAACAAATAACGGTGCAGATAATTAAACATCTTATAATGTCAATATAGATAACTTCCTGTAGTGTTGTTTTTTCATTTTTGCTTACCTATGCAACATTTCAATTGGAAATGAATGAACGAGGACATGAACCTAATTATACACAAAATGGCAGAATTCTAACTTAACATGTGATATATCATCGTTACTTAAAGACTGTTTTTCGCTGAGATGACCAATGAGGAAGCAGGCTGGATAATATTTTCATAATTAATTCACTAGATAATGTCAGCATTGCTTTGAAGACAATGCCAATGATGCGGCAAATGCTTTAATACCGGTTATAAATGAAATGGAGATAATATGTCAAAAGATGAACGCAGGATAAATAAAAGGTTAGATACTAAATTTGAAATTTCATATGTACATGAAAATGATTATCTTATATCTTATACAAAAAATATTTCGGCGGATGGCATGTTTGTTGATACAGAAAGACCGCCGGCAGTAGGGTCAACAATAAAATTGATTTTTTCCATAGGCAATTTAAAAAAAATAGAAATTAATGCAGAAGTTATGTGGATTAATAAAGGCGCTTCGTCAAAGGATACTGGAATGGGTGTAAAATTCCTTAATATGCCTGCAAAAGCCAAAGATGCAATCCTGAAAGAAATTAATGTAGTTGCGGTTCTATAGAAATATTACATTTAGACCACGAGGGAATCAGATTACATGGTAAAAAGATTGCAACTTTCTAACGTAAATTATCAGATTTTTTCAGTCGAAAAACTGAGGACTTGTAGGTGTAGTCAACAAGCACTTCTTCCTGTACTGTTGATTTTCTTATTTTCCCAATTAACACAACATTTCAATCGGTAACGAACATAATCCGAACCTACATTTTGTGGCCAAGATTTCCTTGACACAAGACCGTAATTCCTATAGTTCAACCATGTAAAATCAATATCTTATCAAAAAAGAACAAAACAAATTCGAACACTATTATTTGGCGGATACGGATCAAAAAAATGGCTGAGAAAAAATTTGACCACAAAATTTTAATCATCGGCTATGGCTCGGTTTCGCAATGCACTTTGCCAATTCTTTTTGAGCATTTGAAAGTGGACCCGAAAAATGTCACTGTTCTGGATTTTGAAGACAAAGTCCAAAGTTTAAAGAAATTTACTGATCAAGGTGTACAATTTGTCCGCAACCGCATTACCCCGGAAAATATGGGCAAAGAGCTTGCCAAATACACTGGCAATGGCGGCCTGATTATAGATTTGGCCTGGAATATTGGCGCCAATGATATTATTGGCTGGTGCCATGACAATAACATTTTGTACATAAATACTTCAGTTGAGGTTTGGGATTCTTTAGAAGGGATACACAAAGACAGTCCGTTTGAAAAATCTTTGTACTGGCGGCAAATGAAACTCCGCGAAATGATCAAAGACTGGCCAAAAGACTCCGTAAGTTCCGTGGTTGACCATGGCGCTAATCCAGGGCTGATTTCACATTTTGTAAAACAGGGTCTGATTGATATTGCAAATAAAATGATAGCTGATGGCAAGGTGACCGTGCAAGACAAAGAAGAACTGGAAGAATTAATCAAATCCCGAAAATTTAATTTGCTTGCCCAAAAACTAAAGGTCAAAGTCATTCATTGCAGCGAGCGCGACACGCAAATTACTAATCGCCCCAAGGAAGTGGATGAATTCGTAGGCACCTGGAGCATAGAAGGCCTTCGGGAAGAAGGCACGGCGCCGGCGGAAATGGGCTGGGGTACGCATGAGCAAAAACTTCCGAACCTGGCGCATGTTCCGCCATATGGCCCAAAAAACCAAATCGCTTTGGCGCAAATGGGTATGAACACCTGGGTCAGGTCTTGGATTCCGGACCAGGAAATTGTGGGCATGGTTATCCGCCATGGCGAAGCTTTTGGATTATCGGATCGACTTACAGTCTGGGAAAAAGGAAAGGCCGTTTTTCGTCCCACCGTACATTACGCGTACATGCCTTGCCACGAAACTTTGTCTTCCATTTACGAACTTCGCGGCAGAAATTATGTTTTGCCGCCAAAATTAAGAATTATGGGCGATGAAATTACTACTGGCGCGGATATCTTAGGCGCTTTGCTTATGGGCCATGAATACACTTCCTGGTGGACAGGCAGCGATCTTTCCATAGAAGAAGCCAGAAGGCTGGCGCCAGGACAAAATGCCACAACTTTGCAGGTCGCGCTCGGGGTTATCAGCGCGGTACTTTGGATGATAGAAAACCCGAAAAGGGGATTGAATTTACCCGATGATTTACCGCACGACTTTGTACTGGCTATTGCTAAACCTTATTTAGGCAATTTTATTTCCAAGGCTTCGGACTGGACTCCCATTAAAAACCGCGTAGTCTATTTTAAAGAAAACCCGGCCAACACCCCAACTGCCGATGTTTGGCAATTTGAAAACTTCCGGTTTATTCCATAAATAATTATAAAAAGTATGCCCGAATCAATTAATTATGATAAAATAATCACAAAAGAATCAGGAATTGAAATTGCTATTCCAAGCGCGATTTAAAAATATTTAATTTGAACTCTATGATAGAGACCAGGAAACAACTTTT
>CAVWEH010000004.1:0-378456 GCA_963753975.1 uncultured delta proteobacterium | reverse complement strand
TGCAGGAATTGGCAGCTAAAAACGGCACGCCGCTGTTTGTGGTTGACCACGAAGTCCTGCGCAACAATTTTAAGGAATTCCGTGAAAAATTGCCGGATGTGCAACCGTATTTTGCGGTTAAGGCTAATTCCAATCCTGAGATAATTAAAACCATGTTTGACCTTGGCTCTAGCTTTGACGTGGCTTCAATTTACGAATTCAAGCTTGTTTATAAAAATACTGAAAACTGGCCGGACAAAGAACGCCAAGATTTTATTTGGGACAAAATTATTTACGCCAACACTATTAAACCGTTCAAAGTTTTGACAAAATTAAACCCGTACAAAATTTTGGTAACTTTTGACAATATTGAGGAACTGAAAAAAATCAAGCGACACGCGCCGGACGTAGGGCTAATTTTACGCATTCGCGTGCCCAACACCGGAAGTATGGTGGAGCTGTCTTCCAAATTTGGCGCGCATCCCGGCGAAGCCGTGGATCTAATTGCCGAGGCCATTGGCATGGGTTTGGATGTGGAAGGCATTAGTTTTCACGTGGGCAGTCAATGCAATAATTTTGACAACTATTTGCAAGCGCTAAATTTTGCGCATTCTATTTTGAAGGAAGTTGCTTTGCGGAATTTTGAAATTGGTTTTACGGATAAAGAGGGCAAAAAGAAAAAAGTTTTGGATATTGGAGGCGGGTTTCCGGTTAAATACACACCGGATGTAAAATCATTTTCTGCTTTGGCTAAAAAATTGAATTTGGAAATTAAACGCTTGTTCGGCAAAGACAACATCCAGGTTATTGCCGAACCCGGCCGATTTATGGTGGCCACAGCCTGCACCTTGGTGACAAAAATTATCGGCAAATCCATTCGCGACGGCAAAACTTGTTATTATCTTGATGATGGCGTGTATCATACTTTTTCCGGCCAGGTTTATGACCACCAGTATTACCCGCTCCACGCTTTTAAAGATGGCGAACTCAAACTTTGTGCCACTTTTGGACCGACCTGCGACGCTTTTGATACAATCTCACTGGCTGATGAACTGCCGGAAGATTTGCAAATTGACGATTTGCTTTACGCGGAAAATATTGGCGCTTACACTTTAGCCTCGGCCACGGACTTTAACGGCTTCCCGGTTGCCAAAGTCGCGCACATTAACAGGGAAAATATATAGACCTTTTGCCAAATAACATTCCGGTTAATTTTTCCAAATTTCGGCTGCAAAAGGTCTTATGAAATTTTCGAGCGTTCAGCCTAGGTCAGAATTTGTCCACACTAAAACTAGTAAGTCATTGAAAATATTTATAAAAAGCCATATGCTAAGGATTCTTAATCCGTGTGCGAGCGTTCGACTCGCGCCAGAGGCACCAATAAAGTTAAATGGTCATCAATTATAGTTAGTAACCATTTTTATTTTCATATAAATTTTCCCCATAAGAAAATCGTTCAAAAACTAATGGCTTCGTAAAGAGTCAGGTGTAAAATTTGCCGAACTGAAGCGTGCTGAAAATATTAACAAACATTATAAACTGCAAAACAAAAAAAGCCCGCACAATTTGTGTATCCATTAACAGAAAACCATCTCATGTCAAAATTTCATTAGCATATCCCTGTATCATTAATATTAGGGTACAGCTAATAAGGTTAAGGTTCCCTTAAGATGTTCAGAATTGTTTCTATCAGTTTTTTTGTCCGTACCGGCTTTGGCAGATATATAGTTATTTCCGATTTTATTTTCTTCCCTGTCAACAATATCATCATTTGTGGCAAGCGCCGTGACATAAAGAATCGGGATGTTTGCTGTAGCGGGATTTTCTTTTAAAGCAGCCGCGACATCCTCGCCGGGCATGTCCGGCATGAACAGATCAAGCAGGATGATATCCGGCAGTTCATTTTCGGCCAGTTCTATTCCGTCTTTGCCGTTTGTCGCGATAATCACATCGAACATTCCGTTCTGCATGAGATTTTTTTTAACAAAATAACAAAAATCAACTTCATCATCAATGACCAACACTTTTATATTTTTTGTCATGTTACACCTCCTTTGTATCAATTATTTTAATTCTTGGCTGGAGTTTTACAAAAAAAGTTGTTCCCTGATTTTCCCGGCTTTCAACATCAATGGTGCCGCTTAATCGATCCATGATCATATGGGCAATGCTGAGGCCCAGACCCGTTCCCTCATTGGTGGGTTTGGTCGTAAAAAACGGTTCGAATATTTTCGACAGGGTCTCCTCCGGGATTCCTTTTCCGGTATCTGATATTTCCACAACAATCATTTCATCGCCGATGCTGAAAAAATCAGCCTGCCGGTAACCGGTTTTATAGCCGATCTCAGTGACTAATTGTTTATAGGCGCGAACCGTCAATATCTTTTCTTTGCGGTCTTTCATGGCATCAACCGCATTATTGACAAGATTCAAAAAAACCTGTTCCAGCATATTATAATCACCGGCCACTTCCAGCGATTTGTCATCATACTCACGTCGTACGATCACACCGCTTTTTTCGAATCGTTGTGTTCTGCAAGCGTCAGCACATTATCAAGCAATGGACATGAGGGGGAGTTGCGTGATTTTGTATTCCGATTGTCTTGAAAACGATAAAATATTTTTGATAATATTATCGGCCCGGTTGACTGCATTAAAAATTTTTTCTATTGATTCACGGATATGAGGATTATCATCGGGAAGATTGTTTTCCAGATAATCCACTCCCATATAAATAATTTCCAACGGATTCCTGATTTCATGGGCAATACCGGACGCCATCCGCCCGAGAGCGGCCATTTTATCCTTTTGTATTAACTGGTCCCGGGTTCTTCGCAACAATTCAACAGTATCATTTAATTTTTTCTCTTTTTCAATCCGGTCGGTGATATCTTTGGAAATAATGCAGACCGCAAAAACATCCCGGGTTGACGGATCTCTTATCGGGCTCAGCGTATTGGCAAACCATATGCCGTGATTTTTATCATAGGATTCATACTGTACCATGTCATTATTTTGATATACCGATCTCACATAGCTCAACGATTTTTCCGCTTCGGTCTTCATCTTCGTTATAAATCCGTGAAATGGTCAAACCGAGAAAGACTTATTTTCATCCTGGTATCCATAAAATTTGACGAGTTTTTGATTGGCAAATAAAAACTTCCCGTCATGATCGACAATACACATCAACACATCGGTAGCTTGAACAATTTGCTCGTATCTTTCCCGGGCTTCATTAATCCGTATGTCTTTGTCTTTTAACCGGGTCGTTATGAGATATCCGTAAAACATTGCAATGACAATAATAAACGGAATCCGGATCAAATAGCTGATGGCCTTCGGACCTGTTAAAAATCCCTTTTGATATAACAGCCAGCCGTAGATGACAGAAAAGATGATGGTGTTTATCATCAGGTATTCAAAGCGGGAGCTCATTGTCGTTAATAAGATAATAAAAAAATACATCAGGTATAAATCCGACCCGACATATCCGGAAAAATAAATCCCGGCCGGCAGCAGTATGCTGTCGCATAAAATAAACCCATAGAAAATCTTGTCGTCATAGAAATATTTTTCCGGAATGTGGGCAACAATCAGATTGGTCAACAGATAAACGGCAATGAAAATATATCCATAGATTTCGCATTCTTTGCTGGCGGATGGTGAAAAAAGAATAAAATAAGCGGTCGTAATAATGACCATCAGGCGAACAAGAAAAATAATTTTTTTTCTGGGAAATGGGAGTTGCCATCACTGCCTCTCTGATAAGGCATTGGTTTTTGACAGTTGGAGTATAAGACAAATAGCTTTGTTGGTCAATGAAAAAAGACTACAAAATGTTGGATGCTGTGCCGCTGATACGAACGGATGAAGAAATACCGACCTGTCTTGCCACTTTAGTTTAACGCCGCGATGATAAAAGATACATATTTTCAGTCCTGAATTTTTTCCAGATTAGTAGCCCGCACACCGATTAGCCTTACCCGCTTATTAAGCTCTATACGCTTAAGACAGGCAAAGGCTGCTTTCCGAATCTCTTCTTCGGCGTCCGTATAATCAGACATTGTTTTTGCTCTGGTCAAGGTCTGGAAATCGCCGAATCTGATTTTTATGGTAACGGTTTTGGCTCTATATCCTTCGTCTTGCATATCAGCGACAACTTCTTTAGTTAGTTCCGCCAGTGTCCGGGCAATTGCCTGCCAGTTTTTCACATCTTCCTGAAAGGTAGTCTCGCGGCTGATTGATTTCGGCTCCCAGTGGGTAATCAAGGGGCTGTCATCAATTCCCCGCGAAGCATCATAAAGATATTGACCGTAGGAATTGCCGAAATTTTCAATTAGTTTTTCTAATGGCGACGCTGCGAGCTCTCCGATGGTTTCTATACCGATATTTTTCAGGTATGTTTCTGTTTTTGGCCCTATTCCATATAATTTACGGATCGGTAACGGCCACAGCAGATTTTCAATATTAGCTTCATTGAAAATGGTGAGGCCGTCCGGTTTGTGCATATCGGAGGCGATCTTGGCCAGAAGTTTGTTGGGGGCGATGCCGATAGAACAGGTCAAGCCGGTTTTTTCTTTTATCCCGGTTTTAATCCTGGCAGCGGTAATTTCGGGTGTCTCTGCCAGTTCGGATACATCAAGAAATGCTTCGTCAATGCCGGCATTTTCTATAATCGGTGTAATCTCTAATAGAACAGATTTGAATTGTTGGGACGCTGTAGAATAAGCTTCATAATCGACAGGAAGGAAAATAGCGTGAGGACAAAGTTTGTAAGCTGCCCTCAGCGGCATGGCCGAATGGACACCGTATTTTCTGGCTTCATAGTTGGCCGTCGAAACAACCCCTCTCTTGTTGGGGTTTCCTCCGCCTCCGATAATTACGGGCTTACCGATCAGCGCCGGATTTTTCTTTTCCTCAACCGCGGCAAAAAAAGCATCCATATCGATGTGAATAATTCTTCTTTGCATATCCAATTTAGACTATCATTTCTCTTAATATTTTAATAGCAGATGAAGTTAATAACCTGACGGCGGTTTAATTATCTTGACATATCAATATGATTTTCATATACAAGGCGCATTCCTCATAAGAAAATACATACTAAAACATAACGGAATGATTCATGAATAATCTTTTCCTGAGTTTCTTAGTAGCGATTCTCGTGGCCGTCGGTCTCGTGGTTTTGAGCCGCTCATTGCACCTCGAATTTTATACCACCAATATCTTCCCGCTTGTACCCATCTTCTACGCGATTGCTTATGAACTCCTCGAGAGAAGAAAAACAGGAAAGGACAAACCTATTCATCCGGCCAAGGCCAAAGAAGAGATGAAAGCTGGCATAGCCAAAATTTTTGAAAATATCACAGCCGGTAGAATTTTTACGGCTATCGCCGTGAGCCTTGCCATCAAAATTGTATTCGAAATCATTTTTTTGATTCTTTATATGGAGTCCAGCCAGCAATCATTCGAGAGCCTCTACGGCAGCTTCGGTATCGAAACCATCGGCAAATTCATTAAAGGCGATCACCCCTGGCTTTCGGGAAACGAAGGGTTCTATTATCTGTCGCTCCTTGCTGTAATCACAAGCTTCGGCACCGGCCTCTGGATAGGTTTCACTTCAAAAGGCAAGGCCATTCTGGAGGGGGTATTTGTGGGTGCTGCCGTTACCGTAATTACCGCTATGACCAATATGCTCATCCTCTACCGCGAGATCGAAGAAATGGCAAATCAAATGGCCAAGTCCATGGGCTATGGTATGCGTATCGGGTTCGCTGTAGTCCTTGCCGGCCAGGTGTTCCTCTATGGTTTTTGGGCCGGCATCGCCCAGATGGCGAAAGTCAAACGCAAGAAACTGGCAGAGATCAAAAAAACGGTGAAGAAACCGAAACGAGAAAAACTCGCAGCCATCAAAAAATCAGTTAAAAAATTAAAGAAGTAGCAGCGATTTCCATTGGAGAATTAAATTTTCCGGCGATCTTAGACGGCTTTATGGCATCTTGGAGAAACCCTTGGTTGGAATAAGTATATGATTTCAAGGATAGATTGATTCTTAAATATTGGCTACAAGATTTTCATATATATTATTTTCTGAACTCTTAAGTTGACGAATTTTGATAAATATGCGAAATTCGCGTCCGAAACATTCGATAATAAGGAGGAATTTTATTAATGGTCCCGGCGGTAGATAATCAGACCCGCTCCAAAAATGAAACAAAATGGCGGTTGGGTATGTTATTATCCAGGCCATTTTCTTCCATAGGAAGAGCAGTAATAAGATGGGTCAACATTTTAGGCTCCGCGACGATTTTCCTCTTTTTGGCTTTGCTTAGGGTCTTCCGGTCGAAGCAGTTCTCCAAGATAGTTCAACAGCTCTATTACATCGGAGCGCGATCAACGACAATCATCATGCTGGTGAGCGTGTTTACCGGCATGGTTCTAGGCCTGCAATCTTACCATGCCCTGGTTAAATTCGGAGCTCAGGGAGCAGTCGGCACCTTGGTAGCTCTTTCTTTAATCAGAGAATTGGGGCCGGTTCTTACGGCAATCATGATTACGGCCCGGGCAGGCTCCGCTATTACGGCCGAAATCGGCATCCAGCGAATTTCCGAGCAAATAGACGCCTTGCGCACCATGCGCATCGATCCGCTCGGACATATCATCAGTCCGAGGGTTACCGCGGCCATCATCAGCTTTCCCATCCTGACGACCGTGTTTGACCTCATCGGAATGATCGGCGGATATATTTCCGGGGTCATGCTGCTGGGTCTGAATTCCGGTGTCTATTTTCACAGCATCCGGGCTAACGTTGAGCTGAAAGACATTTCCGACGGTTTAATTAAGACTATCGTTTTTGCAGTTATTGTTGCCACCGTTTGTTGTTACCAGGGTTATTTCGCGCACATGCGCAGTGACAGTCATGGTGCTCAAGCCGTTGGTCTGGCCACCACCTCGGCTGTCGTGATTTCCTGTGTGCTGATTTTGGTATCGGATTACGTCGTGACTTCACTGCTGATATAGAGAAACCTATGAATACACCATTGATTGAGTTTAAAGACGTTACTAAGAGCTTCGACAACCGAATAGTTCTTGAGCGCGTTAATCTTAAAATTTATGAGGGCGAAGTTACAACAATAATCGGCCTCAGTGGCGCAGGGAAAAGCGTGCTTCTCAAGCATATCATCGGACTAATCAAACCCGACAAAGGAACGATTCTTTTTCGGGGCAAACCTGTAAGTAAAATGAAAAGAAAGGAAATTAATGCGGCTCTTGCTCAGATGAGTTACATGTTTCAGGGTAACGCTCTTTTTGATTCCCTGACCGTTTATGAAAATATTGCTCTGCCCTTGCTGGAAACAACCAATTTAAAGAAAGCTGAAATCGACCGCCGGGTCATGGCGAGAATAGAGCAGACAGAGCTGACCGATGCGGTTAAAAAGTTTCCTTCAGAGCTATCGGGAGGAATGCAAAAGCGGGCAGCTCTGGCGCGCGCGCTGATAACCGATCCTAGAATTGTTTTGTTTGACGAACCAACAACCGGTCAGGATCCCGTCCGAAAAAACGCGATTCTTGGCATGATTGCCCAATACCAGAGGAAGTTCGGGTTTACGGCAATCTTGGTCAGCCACGAGATCCCGGATGTATATTTTATCTCTAATCGCGTTCTCGCCCTCTATGGGCGAACGATTGTTTTTCAGGGGACTCCGGAAGAGTTGGAAGCGTTTGACCATCCTTTTAAAGATGAAGTCATCCGCAGCCTGGAAGCGTTACAGAAAGAATTAACCGGTTTGTATTCCCAAAGACAATTCAAAGTTCTTAATTATGCTCAATTGAGAAGGAGAGCTTATGGGGACACTTATTGTATAGCAGTTTTTACTCTGGAAGACATAAATTCCATCATTACATATTTGGGTCACGATGCTGTGCAGGAAACAATAAGACGTATGGGATTGTATATCGATAAACACTTTGGCGCTATAGGGGGATTCTCCACCCGCCGTAATACGAATGAAATTGTTACAGTGCTTCCCTATTCCGACATTACTGAGGCGGAAATTATTCTAAAAGATTTTGCCAAAGATTTTCAGGGATTGGAAATTGATGATATCTGCACTGGAGTTCGTAGACGGGTGGCTATGGCGGGGCCCGTCGAATTTACCATCCTGGCCGGAATTGCCCAGGGCGAACCGTTTGCCGAAATTGATTCAGTCATAGATTCGGCAAAATCTCAGCGAAAGGAAATTTGGACGGCGATGATGTGCCGCCAAGGAGTGAACATATGAAAAAATATACCATAGAGACAATAGTCGGCATCTTTGTTGTTTTCGGACTTATTTGCATAGGTTATATGACCGTAAAACTTGGGAATGTTTCTTTGCTGGGCGATAACTCCTACCCCATTATCGCCAAGTTTACCTCGGTTACCGGCCTGAGAGTCGGTAACCCCGTGGATATCTTTGGTATTGAGGTCGGACGGGTGGATCGAATCTTCATGGATCAGAAAAATCAGCAAGCTGTTGTTGAAATGAAGATCAAAAATGGTATAAAAATTTATGACGATGCCATTGCTTCCGTTAAAACTCAAGGACTGATTGGCGACAGTTATCTCAGCATTGATCCCGGAGGCGCGGGAGAAGTGCTTGGTCCTCGCGGAATCATCATCGAAACACAGGCCCCTGTTGATCTCATAAATCTTATCGGCAAGTATGCCTTTGGCGACGTAAAGAAGTAATAATGATGAAAAAAATCAGGAGGTTTAAATCATGAAAAAACATCTCGCAGGATTAAGTATATTACTGCTCTTTCTATTTTCTCTTCCGGCGTATGCCGGTGTTCCACTCAATGTGGTTGAGACAAATGTCAATAAAGTACTCGATGTACTGCGCGATCCAAGGCTTAAATCCGAATCGGCCAAAGAGATAAAAAAACAAAAACTCCGTTCCATATATAAAGGTATGTTCAACGAAATTGAATTTTCCAGGCGGACGCTGGCGCGAAACTGGAGTAAATTGAACGCCGCTCAGCAAGAGGAATTCGTACAACTTTTCGAACAAATACTGGAGAAGTCTTACCTTGATAAAATCCTTTCTTACACTAACGAGAAAATCGATTTCTATAAAGAAAACATAAATTCGGAAACCCTGGCTGAAGTTCAGACGAAAGTAATAACTTCTTCCAAGGAAATTCCGATCTTCTACAGATTGATCCTGAAAGACGGTGTCTGGAAAGTATACGACGTTGTCGTGGAGAATGTGAGTCTGGTTCAAAATTATCGTACCCAGTTCAATGATATACTGGCTAACAATACTCCCGAGCAACTGCTGGAGATTCTACGCAAAAAAGTGAAGGCGCAATAGTTTAAAAAGCCGCCGGCAAAGAAATAATTTTTTCAATAAACCATTAAAGAGAAATTCAGCCTCATGAAATCTTTCGTGTTTTTGATTTTGGTATATGCTTTTCTTATAATGAGTTGCGCTCACAGCCCCAATTCCAATTCTTCTACCCTATCGCCGTCGACTAAGGCATCCACTTCCCCAGTGGTTACGGCCGCTGCCAATTCAGGTGAGGTCAATTTACCACCTCCGGAGAAAGAGATAAAACCTGAGAGTAAAAACGCCGCTGATGAGGACTATAGTGAAGATGAGGCTGCAGGGGAGAAGGCGCAAATTGCGGATCCTATCGAGCCCTTCAATAGAGCCATGTACCACTTTAACGACAAGTTGTATTTCTGGGCGCTTAAACCTGTAGCGCAGGGATATAACATGGTGGTTCCCGAAATAGCCAGAGTCAGCGTGAAGAATTTCTTTTTTAATCTGAGATTTCCCGCGCGTTTCGTCAGTTGCCTGCTTCAGGCTGATTTCAGCGGCGCAGCCGCGGAGGTTGGCCGTTTTGCGATAAACACAGTATGGGGTATCGGTGGACTTTTAGATCCTTCTTCCAACAAGGAGTTGGACATTCAGAAACAGGATACGGATTTGGGACAAACCCTGGGTGTCTATGGTGTGGGACAGGGCTTTTATATAGTCTGGCCGATACTTGGACCTTCCAGCCCGCGTGATTCGACGGATATCGTCGGCAATTATTTCTTGTATCCCGTTTCCTATATCAATCCTTTTTACGCTGCAGTTGGAGTTTGGGCATACGAAGAAGTAAACAGCACATCTTTGCAGATTGGCGATTATGAATCTCTCAAAGAGGCGGCCATCGATCCCTACATAGCGCTGCGGGACGCCTATGTCCAATACCGGCTGAAAGAAGTTGAGCAGAGGCGATTAAAACTGGCGCCATCCGAGCCGGAAGAAAAAAGCTCACCTGCGGGTGATTCGGTATTGCAGAAGAATTGAATTCGGCAGCGAGCGCATTTCCCGTAGCGAGCTTTCGGATAAGCGAGCGAATACTAAATAATATTGTTCCTTAAGAATCGAAGATTCTCCGTGGCTTGCCGCGGAGAGCTTCAATTTAGGAGAGGAGAGGATTTCCTACGCAAAGCCTTAAAGTTATCGTTATCTCCGTGTTGATAGTATTTACTGTCTATAATATGGCTGTCGCGGGCGGGTCATTTGGTCCGCCGCAACCTATTTCCAAAGAAACAGGAGGATTATATACCGGTATCGGTTATTGGTACCATGAAGATATATACAAAAACGGAACGGAGCATTTAATCAGACAAAATCAGGTTTATTCGCAAGTAGGTTATGGAGCTAAAAATCTTTGGGAAATATACGCGCGAATCGGAGCGTCGGATTTAAAAATATTCGATGCTTTTAACTCCACAAATGTTTCAACTACTACCGATAAAAATAATTTTGAGGAAAACTGGAAGTTTTTCGGCACTCTGGGGGCAAAAGCTTTTTATTCTATTAATAATGTATTCGGAGTAGGGGCATTTATACAAGGAACTTATTACATGAGTAACTTCACCGATGATGTTACGGGGATAAACGGCGGCAATTCTTTTACCACAGATCTCAAAATAAAAAATCTTTGGGATGTGAATGGCGGCATTGGATTTCAGCTAACGGCTCCCTACAATATAAAGCTATATGCGGGACCTTACATTTATTATTCGGAAGCCCAAGCATCGCTCGCGACAAATATTCCGGGTCTTGAATATACAACTGAAAATATTACCATCAGGAACAAAACAATTGCGGGAGGATTTGCCGGAGTAAATATCCCTCTGTTGAAGGGATTCCAAATGAATGTTGAAGGGCAATATTCAGAAAGATTATCCGCGGGAGCCGCTGTTACCTATTCATATTAAGTGAAGTTACAGTAAACGTAATTTCCGGATGTCATTTTTCATATCGATCACAATCTGAAGAATTGAAAATAGTAAAATATGGAAAGGATTGCAATGGGAAATTTACTTGTTTTGTTGGCGATTGGGTCCGGCCTTCTGAGCCTTCTTTTCTTTATTGAAACTTTTAGAGCTATACGAAAAAAGAGGCTCATCAGTTCAACGATTCGTTTGTTGTGTGCACTGCTCTCACTATCGTTAGCTGCGCTATTCGGAACGATTACTATAGCAACACAAGGATATCGTGCCCTGACCCATGAGGAGATAGCGGCAGTAGTTAAGACAGAGCCTCTGGGAGGAAAGTGGTTTATGGCTTATTTCAAGTTTCCCGACGGCAAAGAAGATTCCTATAAATTGGCCGGGGATGCTCTCTACGTTGATGCACACATTCTCAAATGGAAGCCTATCGTCAATATATTGGGCTTGCCTACAACTTATGAGCTTGATCGTGTTGCCGGCCGTTATACGGACATAAAAGATGAGCTCTCCGGTACCCGCACGGTTTTTTTAATCTCCGGGGATAAAATTTTGAATATGTTCAACCTAAGACAACGCTATTTGTTTCTTAGTCCGCTTTTAGATGCTGAATACGGATCGGCCGCATTCATCAATCTGGAAAAACCCGCGAAATTCGAGATCAGGGTTTCCACGAGCGGTCTTTTGATCAGGGAAGTCAAACCTTGATGGGAAATTTAATTCGGAAGCTGGAGATATCCGGTATTCCAATATTATTGATTTGTTGGGTGGGGAATAATTATGGGACTAATTAATTTACTTTTTAGTGATCCGGCGGCATTTGTCATCCTATCGGTACTGCTTTTGTATTCGGTGATCTTTCACGAACTGGCGCACGGTTGGGTCGCTTATAAAATGGGTGATGCTACGGCCAAATGGCTGGGACGCCTGACGCTTAATCCACTCAAACATCTCGATCCTATCGGCACACTGATGCTTTTAATCGTCGGCTTCGGCTGGGCCAAACCGGTTCCAATTAATCTGGAAAATATTCCCGCGGAGAGGCGGCGCCTTGGGCTGATTCTTGTCTCCGCCGCCGGCATTACGGCGAACATTGTTTTTGCCTTTATTGCGCTCGCACTATACCGGCTGATATCTCCCGACCAGTCGGGGATGGCCGCCTCAATCCTTCTGCTTTTGGCGCGGATCAACATTATCCTTGCCGCCTTTAACCTGATTCCCATTCCGCCGCTCGACGGATCAAAAATAGTGATGGGTTTTGCACCGGAATCAGTAAATCGAGTGCTTAACCAAATTGAACCTTTTGGGATTTTTATTGTACTGGGACTGCTTATATTAGGTGCGCTTAATCCGGTTATCAATGTGCTTCAATATTTTATTCTGACGATTATATCTGTTTTTTTGCCGGGATAAGTTTTAAACAGCCAAGAAGGTAAAAGTTAATAACAGGAGGAAATATTATTATGATGACCTATTCGAAACTATTGCAAAATAGAAGAGCTATTCGTGATTTCCAGGCCAAAGATGTTCCGCTGGAGATTATTAAAGAAATAATACAGGAATCGACTCTGGCGCCTTCAGCCAGCAACGCTCAACCCTGCCAATTTATTGTCATCAAAAACAGGGAAATTTTGAAAAAACTCTCTGATGAAAGCAAAAAAAATCTCCTCAAGGATTTTGCCGAAAATAAAGCCTTGCTTAGTTCGAACTATGTAGCAATCCTCAAGAATGAAAGCTTCAATGTGTTTTATAACGCTCCCTGTGTGATTTATATTGTCGGAGCGAAGAGTATTCATTCGCTTGATGTAGACTGCGCATTGGCGGCAAGCTACATTATGTTTTCTGCGGCGCAGAGGGGTTTAGGCACGTGCTGGGTCGCTTTGGGATCATATGTCAGAGATCCAAAAATAAAAGCAGAGATAGGTATTCCCGATGATTGCCGGATTGTCGCGCCGGTTATTATCGGATACCCGAAGGCTGTTCCCGCGCCGTCGGAAAGAAATGCACCGAATATTCTTAAAATCGTAAACTAATTAGGCCAAATGAAAAAAAGGTTAAAGATCTGCGGCTAAAGTCTTTAATCCGGCGGCCGCATTTGTTTTCCAATGGAAGCGGATGATTCGTCGCCCCACATTCAGCAACGCCTGCCAGTCCCCCAGGGCTTGAGCGGCTTTGAGCATACCGAAGGTGAGTGTTGAATCCGCAGAGCCAATCCTGTCAGGAATATCGACATCGATCAAATCGTTGGCAGTCAATTGAATGAACAAACCATTGCCGGAATCACCTTTGTGCAACTGGCCGGTGGAATGCAAATAGCGCGGTCCATAACCAAGTGTGACGGCCAGGCGATATTTGGCGGCAATTGCTTCACGTCAGCCTGAGTAACGGCCTCGTCAATTTCCGGCGACGGGCTTAAAAAGACCTGTAAGCAAACATAATCACCAGCTTTTGCCTGATTTAGAAATCCAACCAATGCTTCGACGGCAGATGAGCCTTGGACTGTCGCCGTAAACGCTGCATTCCGGCGTTTCCAGCGTCGGCGCGTGTTCAAGCAGTGTTTTAGTTTTTCTGTACTGAGCAATCATTCCGGCTGGTATGATTTTTTGTCGCTTCCACGTCCGGCTGATCAAAAGGATTGATACCCATGATGTGCGCGGCGGAAGCCGTAGCCATCTCCCAGAGAAACATCTGACCGCCGAGATCATAATTATCATTGAGGCGTATGGTGATCACAGGATGCCCGGCGGAAATCAGATCCCCTATTTTTGGAGCGTTATCCTTTTCGTTTTCCTCAAATATGGCGAATACTCGGTCTTTTGAGTAAGCCTGCACGGGGGTAGGTGGTTCATTTAAAACAGGCAGTATTCCTTTACCTTCTTTGCCGGTGCTCTCCGCGATGAGCTGTTCCAGCCAATCGCCAAACGGTCTCCAATGCTGTGGTATAATCAATGTGAGTTTGTCGCGTCCTTTTTGCGACAGAAGACCCAGGACAGCGCCCAAAACACAGCCGGTCGAATCAAGATTTCCGGAAAAGAATTCCGCTCCTTCGCGCTGCGCCGCTTTTACAGCATTTTGCAGCAGTTTTTCTGCGTCACAACCAATGATGGCTGCCGGGACTATTCCCGAAAGCGATAGAGCCGAATAGCGCCCCCCGATATCCGGATTGCTTAAAAACATGTGCGAAAGCGAGAGCTCTTTCACCTGCTCCACCAGGGCGCTGCCTTTATCGGTAATAAATATGAAGTGATCTATGGCTGAACTTCCCAGCTTTTTTAGGGCCAGATTATAGAAGTATTTAAATAGTGAGGTGATCTCCAACGTTGTTCCCGATTTTGATGAAATCAAAAAAACTGTTTTTTCCCAGCCTAGTGTTTGCGTCACTCGGGAGATTGTTTCGGGATCGGTAGTGTCCAGGATATGCAATGCCGGATAGCCGGAACTGTTGCCCAAAATTTTGCTGAAAACATCTGCCGCTAGGCTCGATCCACCCATGCCCAGTAAGACAACATTTTTAATAGAACTATTAGTAAATAACTCGAGAGCTTTCTTTATCGAGGGCAATTTCTCCAGAGTTTCTGCCGGAGCGTCAAGCCATCCCAGACGATTGATAATCTCGTCCGGCCCAGGCTTCCAAACTGTATGATCATGGGTCCAGATGCGGGCAATGATATTGTTGCGGCGCATTTCCTTTAATGCGTCCAGAACCGCGCTCTCATAATTACCGAGAAAGAAAGATATGTTGTTTCCCTTCATTATCCTGCCTGATTAGGAGACATTGAGCAGCTCTTTTGCCGCGGCAATGATCCTGGCCGCGGTGAAACCGAATTTTTCGTAAAGCACAGGACCGGGAGCGCTCGCTCCGAAGCTCTCCATCCCAATTATTCTTCCCTTTAAGCCAACATAGTGTTCCCAGCCGAGTTTGATTCCCGCCTCCACGGCAATTCGGGCGGACACTTGCGGCGGCAAAACGCTATGACGGTATTCCTGCTTCTGGCGATCAAATATTTCCCAACTGGGAAGGGAGACTACTCTGACCTTGATGTTTTCTTCCCCAAGTTTGCGCGCGGCAGTGAGCGTCATGGCCACTTCCGAGCCGGTGGCTATCAAAATCAAGTCCGGGTTGGGCGATGATTCCCATAAGACATAGCCGCCATTTTTTGTGCCGGAAGCTGGCGCACAAATGCTACGATCCAGTACAGGCAAATTCTGGCGGCTGAAGATAAGAGCAGTCGGCCCGGAAGTGTTCAGAAGTGCCAGTCGCCAGGCCTCCACGGTTTCGTTGGCATCCGCCGGACGGATTACGGTCATGTTGGGCACCTGACGCAGATTCATGATCTGCTCTATCGGTTGATGAGTCGGGCCGTCTTCTCCCACACCGATGCTGTCGTGAGTAAAAATAAAAATTATCCGCAAACCCATCAGGGCGGCCAGACGCATAGGCGGACGCATATAATCGGCAAAAGTTAAAAATGTTGCCGTGTAGGGAATAAAACCTCCGTGCAGAACCGAGCCTACGGAAATTGAACCCATCGCGTGTTCACGGACGCCGAAGTGAATATTGCGCCCCTCATAGCCCCAGGGACCGCCCACCATTCCCTGCAAACCGGCAGATGATGTAGTCGGAGATTGAAAATCGCCTAGGCCCTTGAGCCAGGTGAAGGTTGATGGGTTCAGATCGGCGGAACCGCCGCCCAGTTCCGGAATTTTGGCGGCGATAGCCTGCATAATTATCTCCGAAGCTTTTCGTGTAGCCATGTCTTTGGAGGTGTTGGGGAATTCTGCAAGCGCAGTTTCCCAGCCGTTGGGCAGTTCGCCGCTAATCGCGCGAGAAAATTCAAGAGCGTTAGCCGGTTCTTTTTGTTGACAGGAAAGTAAAGTTTCCTGCCATAACTTTTCGCTTTTTTTGCCGCGGGATAGAGCTTTGCGGAAATATTTACTCGCGTCTTCCGGAACATAAAATAAAGGCTCCATGGGCCAGCCTAGAGCGGCTTTCGTTCCTTTAAGCTCCTCCGGTCCCAGGGGAGAACCGTGCGCTTCGCTGCTTCCTTCCTTGGAGGGTGCGCCAAAACCGATTTTTGATTGTACACAAATGAGCGATGGCCGCTCTGTTTCCTTTTTAGCTTTCTTAATCGCCCGGTCAATGGCGGCCACGTCATTTCCGTCTTTAACCTTTTGCACCTGCCAGCCGTATGCTTTAAAGCGCATTTCGATATTTTCGGTGAACGTAAGTGCAGTAGAGCCCGCCAGTGACACGCTGTTGTCGTCATAAAGAACGATTAATTTTCCCAGGTGTAAGTGGCCGGCCAGCGCACAGGCCTCACTGACCACCCCTTCCATCATGTCGCCGTCACCGGCCATAACATAGGTATAATGATCCACTAACTTTATGCCGTCACGGTTAAAACGGGCGGCTAAGTGCGCTTCAGCTATGGCCATACCGACGGCGTTGGCTAATCCCTGGCCTAAGGGGCCGGTGGTTACCTCCACGCCGGGAGTGTGTTTATATTCGGGATGGCCGGGAGTACGGCTGCCCCATTGCCGGAAATTTTTAATGTCGTCGAGAGTTAGATCGTAACCGGTGAGATGAAGTAGTGCGTATAAAAGCATCGAGGCGTGACCTGCGGAAAGGACAAAGCGGTCGCGGTCCGGCCAATGCGGATTCTTCGGATTATGTTTTAAATGCTTTGTCCATAAAGTGAAAGCGGCGGCGGCAGCGCCCAAGGGCATTCCGGGATGGCCGGATTTAGCTTTTTCAATAGCATCAGCCGCTAAAAAGCGAATGGTATTAATACACTTTTTTTCTAACTCGTTTTTGTCGGGCATATTTTCTCCTTGAAAGATTTAGGGATTGTTCTGTTTTCTTTTTCTAAACAATAGAAATAAATATATAATGAATATTATAATTGCAAGTATCATTCTAAAAACGAATTTTATCGGCAAGAAGTAAACAGAAAAAATTATTATTAACGCCAATACAGTGACACCTTCTATAGTCACAACGTCAGTTAAAATACGACATATGAAATTAATTATTCGCTTATCATTATTTTTCATATGTTTCCTCAATCCACCTTAAATATTCCTTGCTCCCCTTAATGATCGGGACGGCAATAATTTCTGGTATCTCGTAGGAATGCAGTTTTTTAATTGCGGTTTCTACTTTGCCGTAGAGTTCTTCCCGCGTTTTAATCAAGCAGAGCCACTCCTGGGCATTTTCCATTTTACCCTTCCAACGATAAGTGCTGGTAATTGGGCCCACAATCTGCACGCAGGCGGCAAGCTTTTCCACCATCAGATGTCGAGCAATTGTCTGCGCCTGCTCTCTGGTTTCCGTAGTTGTCGTTATTTGAATGTAAGATTTCATTTTCATTCTATCGTAGGGAATGGTTGCAACTGTTTCCTACTTTTAATCGATATCATAAAGATTGCCACAGCGCCTGAGAGGCGCTTCGCAATGACAATTATATGCTCATTTTTTCACGGCTTCATACATCATAATAGCAGCAGCCTGCGGCAAACTCAAGGAGTCCGCTTCACTGCTGCCGGGGATGTACCAGCGTTCATCTACCGCCGCCAATAAATTTTCCGGCAGACCGTGGCTTTCGTTGCCTAAAAGCAAAGCGACTTTTTTTCCCACTGCATGAGGCAAACTTCCCTCACGCACGTGCGAGCCGACAAGCCGGCGATTCTTTTTAATTTCCGGCAGTGCCTCCGATAAATCAACATCAGTGATAATAGTCAAATGAAAAAGACTGCCCATCGAAGCGCGTACTGCTTTCGGATTAGTGTAGTCGGCGGAGCCCGCGCTTAAAATAATACTTCTAAATCCAAACCAATGCGCACTCCGCATCAATGCGCCCAGGTTGCGGGGGTTGTTAATTTCATGCAGGATTAAAACGTTGCCGGGAGTTTCTGCAAGCCAAACGGAAAAAGAATATCCCTGCTTTATGGAAACAACGGCCATTATGCCTTCCGGTTCTCTGTCCTGGCCGATCTTTTGCCACTGGGAGCGCTTAAGCCGATATATGGGGACATTATTTGCGGTTTGCTCCAATAGCTTTTCCCAGTTTTTATTTTTTTCCGTGAGCACCAAAATGGCTTTAGCTTGCCAGTCGCTTACGAAAAGCTCCTCAATTACTTTTATACCTTCCGCTAAAAATATTCCTTCTTCCTGACGCACTTTAGCGTCGGTAAGCTTGGCCCATCTTTTTAATTGGGCTTGTGATATGTCTAAAAAATCAATTCCCATTGAGCCGTGATTATTCTTCCTTTATGATAGTTTGCCCTTGCTTATCCGGCCACATCAGCGAGGCAATAATAGACAAAGCAATTACGATAGCTATTACGACTAAAGAAATACCCACATGTATCTGATAAAAATCAGTGATCAGCATCTTAATTCCCACAAAACCCAAAATCACCGCCAAACCGTATTGCAGGTAGTGGAACAGTTTCATCAAGCCGGAAATGGCAAAAAAAAGCGAACGCAAACCTAAGACGGCAAAAACATTGGAAGTATAAACGATGAAAGGATCCGTGGTCACAGCCAGAACTGCGGGAATGGAATCCACGGCAAAAAAAACATCGGTCGTTCCCAAAACCAAAATTACAACCAAAAGCGGCGTGGCTAGATGTTTACCTTCTTTAACGGCAAATAACTTGCCGCCGGAATACTCAGGGGAAATCGGCATAAAAGTACGCAGTAATTTGATCATAATATTTTTTTCGGGATGAACTTCATGTTCCTTGCCCCGTGCAATCTGAATGGCAGTGAAAATAAGGAAAGCTCCAAAGAGATATATAATCCAGTGAAATTTATTGATCAGCGCAATGCCGGCAAAAATAAAAATACCGCGCATAATCAAGGCGATGATTATCCCCCAAATTAAAGATTTTTGTTCATATTCGGCCGGAACGGAGAAATAACGAAAGAAAAGTAAAAAAACGAAAAGATTATCGATACTGAGCGAGTATTCAATCAGGTATCCGGCTAAAAACTCCATGGCCTTTTGATGACCGTAAAAAAAATATACACTTACGCAAAAAAGCACGGATAAAAGTATCCAGAACGCCGTCCAGTGTAATGACTCTTTTATCTTAACTGCATGAGCTCTGCGGCTGAAGACGCCTAAATCCAGAGCCAGCATAGCTAAGATGAAAACAGCAAAGAAGATCCACCACAAAGTCATGTCGTAATATCCTTTAAGTTTAGATCTTCTGGAGCAAAATCCGGGCGGCATTGTGGATTATGTCCCATGCGCCACTGAAAAACGGCGAGTAAGCTAAATCCAGATAGGCAATTTCATCAAGATTCATTTCCGCCCAAAGTGCTACTGACAAGGAATTAATCCGGCTGACCGCGCCTGCAAATCCCACGGCTTGCGCGCCTAGTAATTTCCCCGACGGCTTATCGGCAATAAGTTTCAGGCCGATTTTCTTTTCGCCGAGTGATCCGACAATGGCATTTCCCCAGACCAAAGTGCTGACAGGATTATAATTGACGAGCGCCGCTTCCTTCTCATCAATGCCGGTAGCCGCCGCTTCCAGACTAAAAAGCCGAAAAGACTGCGCTCCGACAATTCCCGCGAATTTAAACGGTTTGCCGCCGATATTGCGCCCGGCCACACGTCCTTGCTTATTGGCAATGTCACCCAGGGGAATGTTTACCCAGCGATGGCTCACCCGATGCCATGATTCACAGCAATCACCAGCGGCGTAAACATTTTCTTGTGAAGTTTGCTGAAAATGGTTTACAGCGACAGCGCCGCTCTGGCCAATTGTCAGTTCCAGCTCCTGCGCCAGACGGATATCCGGTTTTATACCAATAGCCAGTAAAACCATATCCGCATCCCATTTACCTTGATTGGTAACAACACAAAGCGGCCCCTGGGTTCCCGTTTCGATAGCCGCCGTTTCCGCGTTGGGCACAAACTCCACACCATTATTTTTCAGCTCTTGCAACATGAACGAGGAGAGCCCGGCATCCCAGCGATTGACCGGCAGAGATCCCCTGTGGATTACGACCGTTTTAACACCGGCCGCGTGCAGGCCTTCGCTCATTTCCATGGCAATGAAACCGGCACCTATAATGACCGCTTTGCGGCATTTATTTTCGCGCAGGTATGTTTTGATCCGAATGGCCTCTTCCAGATTTTTTAAAGTAAAAATTCCTGGTTTATCAACACCGGGAATATCGGGAATCAGCGATTTGGCGCCCGTTGCTAAAGCTAAAATGTCAAAGGATAATTTCCTACTGTCTTTGAGTTTAACTATTTTCTCCTTATTGCTGATATTTACCACTGGGGTGTTTAATTGAACGTCAATACCGGTTTCGCGGAATCGCTCCGGCGTCCGCGCGATTACATCCTTTTCGTCTTTTATTATATTACCGATGTAATAGGGTGTGGGGCAGGAGGCGTAAGAAACAAACCTTCCGCCCTCCAGGATAGTTATATTTAACGAAGGATCATTGCGCTTAGCCTCGGCGGCGGTTGATGCCCCGCCTGCGCCGCCGCCGACAATGACCAGATTCTTTCCCATAAAACCTCCTGCGTTATTGTGAAACTCCAATTCTAATGAAACTCAGATATTATCCCGTTCCGGGATGTCGCGTCTTGGAAAATAGCCTTCGGCTCCTTCCGGAGGTGCTCCACAAACGCAGTACAGTAATATCTGTAAGTTGTAATGAGACTAAAACTTCAAAAGCAAAGCGCATTTAAGTTTTTTAGTCGAATTATCCAATAGCCGGTGGCTATTGGAAATTATCCCACGTGCGAAGCTAAGTGGGACTATTGTAATGAGGCCCAAGTTTTAGAAGTAAAGCGCACTAAAACTAGTTGGCCGAACAATCCCGCAAAGCGGAGGGTATAAGACTCCGCAGTTTACTGCGGGGTGTTATACCCGTGATTCACGTGAAGCTGAAGCTTTCTTCCGCCAGAACAAAACGGCGATACCCGCCATCATCATCAATATACACAGGACCTGTCCCATACTCAGCGGGCCCAAAACAAAACCAAGCTGAGAGTCGGGTTCGCGGAAAAATTCGATAATAAAACGCACAAAACCGTAGCCACAAATGTAAATTCCGATTAAGAATCCGTCAAACATTTTCTTTTTTCTAATCAGCCACAGCAAGATGAACAAAACAATTCCTTCGAAGATTGCTTCGTAAAGTTGAGAGGGATGACGTAAGCTATGCGTCGGGTCAAGCGGAAAATACATTCCCCAGGGCACGGTAGTTATCCGGCCGTATAGTTCACCATTGATAAAATTGCCGATCCGGCCAAAGGTGTAACCCAACGGTATGGCCGGGCAGAAAAGATCGGCAAATTTCCAAAAATCAATTTTTCGTTTACGGCAAAATAATATGGACATAATAATAACGCCGATAAGACCGCCGTGGTAAGACATTCCGCTGATGCCGATAAATCTGATGCCGTTGGAAAAATCAAAAGGCAAAATTATTTCGAGCGGATGCTGGAAGTAATAGCCGAAATTGTAAAATAAGGCATAACCGAACCTGCCGCCGATGAGCAATCCCGACCATCGCCCAGACCAAATAGTCCTGAATAGTTTCGGCTGTGTATTTATAATTTTCATTTTTTATCCGGTAAAGAGACAAGAAAATAAACGATAACGAAAGCAACGATGTACATCAAGCTGTAATAGCGCAGTTGAAAAGAACCGGTACTGAAAATAGCCGGGTTTATATGCGCCGGAATTTGTTGCCAGGCATTGATTAAAGATTCCATAATTTACTTTCCTTACGTTAAGTTATGCCATGTTACATTATTAGTACGCTTCACCTTTTATATTTCCTACATAAAGCTCTGCGCTGAACGCCGCGTTAGCCCCGTCACCTGCGGCTGTCACTACCTGCCGGAACTGTTTGGCCCGGCAGTCTCCGGCGGCGAATATTCCTGCGGCGGAAGTGTTCATGTTATCATCCGTTAATATATAGCCGTTGGCATCTAATTTTAAAACATTTTGAAACAAGCTGGTGTTGGGAATCCTGCCGACGAAGATAAAAACTCCTTCCGCAGAAATAACGCTTACTTTCCCGGATTGGACATCGGCTATCTTAATACCGGTGACAAAATCTTTACCGATAACCTCAGTAAGATTAGCCTTCCAAGCAAACTCTATTTTCTTTTCGGCAAAGGCCCTTTTTTGTAAAATATCTGTGGCGCGCAGCCTATCGCGGCGATGCACTACGATAACTTTTTTAGCGAAATGAGTTAAAAAAAGAGCTTCTTGAATGGCCGTATCGCCGCCGCCCACAACTACCACATCTTTATTCTTATAAAACGGCCCGTCGCAGGTAGCGCAGTAGGAAACTCCTTTACCGGCAAATTCCTCCTCGCCGGGGACACCCAGTTTGCGCCACTGCGCGCCGGTTACGGCAATTACGCTTAAAGTGCTTATGGATTTATCTCCGAGAGTGACATCCCAGATAACAGGGGAAGACGCATTATTTTTGATTGCGGATACATCTTTGGTTATTACTTCCAAACCGAATTTAAGCGCCTGTTTTTTAAATAACTGCATCAGGTCAAAACCATTAATGCCATCGGGAATTCCGGGATAATTTTCTATGAAATCGGCAATGGTTATTTGACTTACCGTTGCCGCGCCTTCCACCAGCATTGCTTTAAGCCCGGCGCGAGAGGCGTAAATGCCTGCAGTGTAACCAGCCGGCCCTCCGCCGATAATAACTGTATCGTAATCGTATTGGGGCAATTTTGTTTTGCTCACAGAAAGTGTCTCCCTGGACATTTTGTCCTCACTTTAATCAGGAAGATGGGATTTTGTAAAGTCTAAATTAAAGGCTTTAATAATTGAAATCGTTACCCATACAATAGATATTGTCCTTATAATTTCATTGACATGCAAAACGGCTTTCCCTATACTTACTTACACGTCATATCCTGAAACGGATAAAACAGATGAAAGCTCCCCAGGAAATAATTGATCTCGTTGACCGCTTTGAACGCAACCGCGAGGCTTACCAGTCGGGCAAATACAACGAGATGCAACTGCGCCGGGAATTTATCGATCCGTTCTTCAAAGCGCTAGGATGGGATGTGGAAAACATATCCGGCTTTGCCGAAGCTTATAAAGATGTTATCCATGCCAAATCGACGCCACCGACCGGCAGATTGATAAACTGGTTTATGAGTTGTACGAATTAACGGAGGAGGAGATAAGGATTGTCGAGGGGGAAGGATAGAAAAATGAAAAGCCGTAGCTTAACTAATCCATCCTGTGTATGAGTAAAAAGGCCAAAATAGTTATTCGAATACCATCGGAAGCACAGTCTCAAGCAGATTCGCCATATTTAGAGCATCAGGAATTTATCAAATACTGTACGGCTAATGGCGTCTCTGTCAATGAGGATGCATTAGAGGCTTTTGAAAAAAAGGGATTGTTATATCCTTGCTTTCGCGTGCTTTATCCTCAGGAATTGCTTAGACGACGCTTCCGGGCGGGTCTGCCCTACGCAGACGGGCTTTATACAGTCCGAGATGAGTGGAGACCACTGATCGACTTGGAAGAGGCAATGCACAACAGCAGAATATGGCTGACAAAGGAATTCAGTAAGGCTATCGACTTTGGTCATCCCTTTGAGCGATCTCTGCAAACGGAAAATCCTTTTGTAAATAAGCCGATCAATCAAGAATTTAAAGCATGGAAAAAGTTTGTCATTACTGAAGGAGTATATGAAGGGAGGCGATCCCCAAAGAGCAGGGCAACCCATTATTATTCAACGTGGAAACTTTTTATTATTGATGAATTGAATAAACTAAACACCTACAAACATAACCGGGCGACTGGTCTGATGTCAGGCAGGGTTTGTTTTAACAACGGCTTGGTGCACAGTTCTTTGCATGAGTTTAGTAGTTTTTTTATGATGGTAGCTGACTTTTCATTTAGACGAGACCTTCTGAAAACAGAATATTTTGAGAATTCAAAGCACACAGCTTCGGACTGGGGCGAAGTTGTCAGCAGGAGTGAGACAACTGCAAAGTTGTTATTTGGAGCAGCCACTTATTCGGACTGGATTCGATATCTTAGAAAGCTTATTGATCTTTATGAAACATTCAACGGCAATGATGAATTTCGGTTAGCTGAAGAAACTAAGTCATACATATTGAGAGCCGTAATCTTTCTCGGGCATTCAACAACCAACAATTTTCATGAAATTTGTAAAGATGTTGATGGGGCACACGAGAAATATTCTTGGATATATACGGAAAACGGAGTTAATGTGTATCCGGGAAGTTTAGAAAGAATGTTCCCTGATGAAAAATGGGACCTTGAACAGAATGTAAGAGACAGTCTGACTGCTGAACTGAAGAAACTTAATTCCATTCTTCTTGAACATGAAAGGATGCCGAATGCTCTATGTGATCAATTGTTCGATGAGCTGGCAGAAAAACCTGAGGGCACCGCACTTGCTGCAATAAGAAGAATCAACAAAGTCTACAGTGATCCTGGGTTATGGCGTACCCATGAGATATGGAGCGGCATAGGCGACCTCTCCAGAGCTGTCGAGGTTCATGGCAAAGAATGGATTGGCGGAGCTAGCCTTGAAGGAGTCTTGTTGAATCTTCTTAAAAACGAGACGCTCGATTATAAATCGTTAAAAAATTTGACCGGCAAACCCGATATAACCAAAGCAAATAGTTCAGACGACTTTCTTGAGAAGCTTGCATTACTTGCATCAGCGGCTCAGATACCAAACGACAGGCGATATGGAAGACATCTCTTAGTTGCGCATCTGACAAGAAATTACGCCAGCCATCAAAAAGGCTTGGCCAGGAAAAAACTGAACGATAATTTCTACAACATTTACTTTTCGTTAATAAGTACGCTTTTCGTTATCTATGCACGATACCGGAAACAGTGACTTTAAACAAGGTCGCCCCGCGAAACGATAGCGCTGTGCTGGTTTATGAGTTGTATGGACTGACGGAAAATGAGATTGCCATCGTGGGAAAAAATGAAATTAAGTAATTCATAATAAAATATTTAGAAATACCCTCTGGATATATTAATTGTTAAAGTTCAAAAAAATTATATGAAAAATACCCCTTCACATCTTTTCCATTACACGAGCATCGCCAATCTTTGCCTGATTTTAAGAAATAAAACGATAAGATTTCAGAGATTGGATAAAGTGAACGACCCAGAAGAAGCTAAAACCGAATCATTTCGAGACGCAAAATATTTCACCTATGTTTCTTGCTGGACTGCTGAAAAGGACGACGCGGAGTCAATATCCTTATGGAACATGTACTCTTCTGACATGAAAGGCGTACGTATTCGCTTACCAATAAATATGTTTAAAGGGAGAAACCTACCCGATGATACAGTTACTGGCTACCCAATTATTCATGCCGAATGCCCAGTAGTCATAGTGAGGAAAAATAGTCACTATCCCGGGATGATAGTCGGCCCACTGCCTATCAAATATAAAAAAGACCCTCAAAACACAGTCAAATGTTTTGAGGTGAAAGATTCGACGGTTGTTGTTGATCTTCTTCAACTTGGGCAGTCAAAACATAAACATTGGTACTTTGAAAAGGAGTGGAGGTATAAAATAATTGGCATGCCATTTGAAGGTAAATGGCAGAAAAAAGATTATGATTATTTCTTCACTGTTCCGCAGAATCACTTTATTGATGTTCGGCTTGATGATTCCGTCATTAAAGAAATGATAATTCAATTAGGACCAAAAGCCACTTTGTCCGAGACCATCATTGTTAATCTTTTAGTTAAAGAGTATGCAAGAGGTGCTCTGGTTTGCGACAGCAGCGTCAAGATCAACCAATAGAACTCTAACAAGCGGGTCAACCTGACAACGAGGAGCGTGACGACTTAGACGGACAAGTTCTGGTGGCGCTGCAGGTTACCGGCTCGTTATGCGAAAAGGAGGGGGAAACCATGTACAAGCTATTTGATGATGTAGTTGAAAGTGCAGAGACCGGTGTAAAATCAGCTGTACGGGCATTACAGGCTTGGCAATACTTAATTGGAAGAGCTACAAACAGACAAATTGTTCGATATGATGAATTGCGAGTACTGATGGGATACGCGGATAATAGACCAACGGGTGTTATACTTGGTTGCATCATGTTCTACTGCCAACAAAATGAATTACCGCCTTTGACTTTGATTGTAGTAAATCAATCAGGTGTTCCGGGAGAAGGATTTTCTGCAGAAGCTTTAGAGGATTATCATCAAAGAAGAGAAGATGTCTTCGATTTCCCTTGGTTCAAAGTTGTTCCGCCTACAATTGAGGAATTTCAGCAGGCTAGAGAAAATGCATAACAAAGCAAATGCATTCGGACGGCAAAAAGCGCCGCTCGTTCTGCGCTCTGCTTTTTGCCGTCGGTGATTTATGTGGGGTCACTGGGATCAAATCTTTTTCGTGAAACTCCAATTCCGAGAGCAAAGCCCGGCGGATGCAGGGCGCAGCACGTCGGAATTGGTAAGTTGAACAATCCCGCGAAGCGGAGGGTATAATACCGCCGCAGCTTGCTTTGGGGGTTTAGACCCGTGATTCTTGACAATTACCACTAAAGAACAACGCGAACCTCACCTTTCCTAGCTTTCCGGTGGTTTTAATCTGAGAAATATCGAGACTTCCCAAATCATTTCCGGACGTGAGATAATTTGACAAAAAACAATCGGATATTGACATATTCATCACTTTCGCCTATCTGAACACTAGATTATAAAATGCTGATGGTCGAAAAAACATAAAGGAGGATTTATGAATTTTTCCGAAACAAAGACAGAATTATTTCCAGCTGATGCAAAGACAAAACTCCTCGTCTACGAATGGTTGCCCGACGGGGAGGTCAAGGCTGTGATGATCGGTATCCATGGCGGTATGGCTCATGGCGGCGATTGGGTTACGCCGGCCCTGTATTTCAGGGAGAAGGGTGTTGCGACCTATGCCCCGGATCTGCGTTGGCATGGAACCTATCCGAAATACAATGAGAAGGGGAAGGTTTTTTTCCATATCAATTCCTACGACGAATACGTCAATGATATACACAAATTCTATTCCTGGGTGAAAGAGCGCCATCCGCAAGCCCCGATCTTTATCATTGGCCATTCCAATGGTGCACTCATCGCCCTGAAGTACGCCCTGACCCTGGCGAAAAAGACCGATATCAAAGGATTCATCGTTTCCTCTCCCTGGCT
The DNA here is from genome assembly GCA_963753975.1 of uncultured delta proteobacterium. GTDB lineage: Bacteria > Desulfobacterota > Syntrophia > Syntrophales > Smithellaceae > UBA4810. The sequence continues at coordinate 350,984 of CAVWEH010000004.1, read as the reverse complement.
GGAAAACAGGGTCAAGATCCCGGCCATCATGAAAAAGATCGCCAAGTTAATAGCGGCGATCCATCCAACCTTCGCCGTCAGACCCCCGGCCCTTACGGATGTGCTAACCCATGACGAGAAGATTACCGCCCGTCACCATTATGACGAGGCGATCGGCTTGCGGGGGACAACGGCTTCGGCAAAACTGGGCGTGGAGAGCGAAAAGACCCAGACGTGGGTGATTAAAAACATGAAGACGTGGGAACGTTTCCCGCTGTTTGCCGTCCTGGCCGGCGAAGATCAACTTGCCGACCCTCAGTGTAGCAAGATAGCCTTGTATTCGATTCCGTTAAAGCTCCTGACATTAATCGTCCATGAAAAGAACTATCATGAGAACTTCAACGAAGTGAACAGGGATGAGACCTTCGGGGCGATCTGGAAGTGGATGCAGAAAATTCTGGGTCAATGAAATCATGGCGAAGCCATGACGATGATTAAAAAAACCTGTCCCGGCCTGCAGGCTTGTACCCGAAGGATATCGAAATCCCGCGCCAAGAAAATAATCGGGGATGGTTGTAGCAGTTCTATAATTCCGTAACTTTCAGAATTTATAAAAAGAGGTTTAATAATTAAATCCGCTATCGTTGTACTTGCATTTTCCCCCTAATCTTGCTATCGAATTTTGTGTTATGCTTTGGTAGCCTTAATCATTTTGGATATGTAAGTTTATTATGAATGTCCACTTTCTCATTTTTATTTTGGCTCTGGCAATGACGGTAATTGTCAGTTTTGTCTATGTGATGTGGCGAGTTCGTAGAGATGAACAAAAATTGATCAGTATTATTCACGGCTCTCCCATTCCCGCGTTCGTAATATCCAAAGATCATAAAGTAATTTACTGGAACAAAGCCCTGCAGGCGCTGAGCAAAATAAGACCTCGTGAAATTGTCGGCACCAATCAGCACTGGCGGGTATTTTATAAAACACAGCGTCCCTGCCTGGCCGATTTGATTCTGGATAACAAGGTCGAACAGATTACCAATTTTTACTCGGGAAACTGGGCGAAATCAAACCTGCTGGAGGAAGCTTACGAGGTTACGGATTATTTTCCCGATCTGGGCGAAAAGGGGAAATGGTTCCGTATTACGTCGGCGGCGATCAGAGATCCCAACGGCAATGTATTCGGCGTGATGGAAACGCTCGAAGATATTACTGAACAAAAAATAGCGGAAGAAGAGCTGCTTCGTAGAAGCAAGGTGGAATCACTGGGCACATTTGCCGGTGGCGTGGCCAAAGATTTTGATAGCCTGCTTACCGCTATTCTGAGAAACGTATTTCTGGCCAAAATATCCGCAACGGATGAGGACAAAATTCTGGAGGATGGTTTGGCAGTAGCGGAACGTGCCGGTCTGCAGGCAAAAGAATTAGCTCACCGGCTGGTTACATTCGCGCAGGGCGGTTATCCTGTCCGTAAAGTGGAAAAATTGGAGCCGCTGTTAAGAGAGGCCGCCAAAAACGTCTTTAACGATTCCGGCATTACCTGTAAAATTTCTATACCCGAAGATCTATGGCCTGCGGAAATCGATGCCGCCCAAATCAGGCAAGTAATAGAAAATTTTTTGATTAATGCCAGAGAGGCGATAACTAATGGCAGTATTGTAGAGCTTATTGCCGAAAATACGACAACCGGAACAAATATTCGGACTCTGGGGCGAGGAAATTATATACGTATTACTATTAAGGACAAAGGTATTGGCATACCCAGAGAAAACCTTTCCCGGATATTTGATCCCTATTTTACAACCAAAGAGAAAAAGGGACGGGGAGGAATCGGCCTGGGGCTGGCAATCAGCGATTCTATCATCAAAAACCACAATGGTCTGATAACTGTGGAATCCATCGCCAATTCGGGAACCACATTCTCGATCTATCTGGCAGCGGCGCTGAAAAAAGCCGAGGGATAAATTAAATAGCCTGGCCTTATTTTGCTTGAACCAAAACTAACATTTTTCTTCCGGCACAACCTTTTTCTTCTCGTCAATCTACTTTCTTAGAAACTCATGATATTCGGCCAGCTTGGCCAGAGCAAATACAGCCCGCTGTAGGCCTTCATAGACGGGGATGCCTGCATCCTGCAGAATTTTTTCCAGCAGGGCTCGCTTCTTTGCATATTTCGGATCGGGTTGATATTGCCGCCAGACAACTACCAACGGCTTTTCGTGAGCGTGTTTGCGCGCCGATTGTGCTATATATGTAGCAATGTTTTTTATTTGGGCGCCGTTGTCAAAATTATACAACCATTCGAGGTGGAGGGAAATAACGAACATATCAATGTATTGAGAAGAGAGTAATTCCAGCGTTTTCCCCAGTGCCGGGAGTTCCAAAAACAATATGTGCGCATCAATGGGATTGCGGATCATGTTTCCCGCGGGAGGTATGAATTCCCGCAGTTTTTTGGTGACTTCCTGCGGCAACACGGCAAGATCCAACCCCGTCTGAGCACAACTATCAGCAGCGGCAACACCGATGCCTCCGCCGGTTCCGATAATAGCCACCCGGCGACCGTGAGCCTCACCTAGATGAAGAAAGACCTCTGTTACTTCGGCCATTTCCTCTAACGAACTTACTTTTACCGCACCGCTCTGTCTAAAAAAGGCATTCCAGATTTTCTCGCCACCGGCCATAGAACCCGTATGAGATGAGACAGCCCTCGCGCCCGACTCCGTCAAACCGCCTTTTAGAATAATGACCGGTTTTTCTCGATTGATTTTCGTGATCAGCTCCAGAAGTTTTCGCCCGTTTTTTACCCCCTCCAGATACATCGTAATAATTTTAGTCTCGTCATCATCGGCCAGATATTCGAGAAAATCGGTGCTATCCAGAGTCAGGGCATTGCCGTAACTGATGACCTTATTAAAATATATGCCGAAATGCGCGCTGGCGTAATTGGTAAAATCCTGCGCGTGTCCTCCGCTTTGGCTGACAAAAGAAACAGGACCGCTTTTTTTGGGAGCTCCAATCCAGGTAAGGATGCGCGATTGGGGAACGTATAATCCCATGCAGTTAGGGCCGATAACATTGAGCTTGCCTTCCGCAGCAATTTTTTCAATTTCCGCCTGGAGTTTCATACCTTCTTCTTCGCCCGTTTCCTTAAAACCGGAAGAAAAAATGTGGACATTTTTACTGCCGGAGGCGACGCAATCTCTAAGAGCGTCGGGCACAAATGGCGCCGGAACGGAAATAACAACCAGATCAACCGGTTTAGGCAGGGAAACAAGAGAGGGATATGTCTTGACGCCGTCTATTTCGGGGGCCTTTAAATTTATCGGATAGAGTTTTCCCGGAAAGCCAAAATCCTTAATGCAGCCGAACATGCCGCGAAAACCTTTCGCGCGGGGGCGTATCGCGCCGATGACAGCAATGCTTTTTGCGTGAATCATCGTATCGAGGGCAGAATTGATTGCTTTGATTTCTTGAGGGGTTCTTTCTCTGTGCGAATTTTCACCGGTGGATTTATAATCTTTGCTGATAACCACAAGCGCGTCGACAGCAGTTACTTGTCCAGCGGGAGTAATCAATAGAGGATTAATATCCACTTCTTTCACTTCGGGATGTTCCATTCCCAAGCGGGATAAACCCCTCAATACGGTGATTAATTGTCGCTCATCGGCGGCATGCTCGCCGCGAAAACCGCCTAGTAATTTCCGTGATAAAATCTCCTGCAACATGCCTTTTGCTTGAATCTCGCTTACGGAGGCTATCCGGAACACTACATCACCGAGAGCTTCGGTAAATATGCCCCCCAATCCGAACATTACTACCGGACCGAACTGTTCATCCCGAAACAAACCAGCGACAAACTCCCGCTTTCCCTCAACTAGGGGCTGTAATAAAAATCCTTCTAAATCATCGCCAGCCGATTTTTTTATGTCCAGACAGGCGCGCTCAATTTCCTCGGCAGAGTGTAAATTTAATTTTACCAGACCCCTTTCTGTTTTGTGAGTCAGTTTTGCTCCCAGACCCTTCACAACAGCAGGAAAGCCGATGGTTCTCACTCGGGCAACCGCTTCCTCTATCGTCAGGGCAACAGTTTCTTCCACGACCGGTACTCCGTAACTCTTTAATAATTTTTTTGATTGAGCCTCTGTGAGTGATATGATTTTCGTTTGGACGTCTTCAAAAACTGAGCCAACTTCCTCCATTGGTGCACCTTCTTTTCATTTACCCTTTCCGTCTTTTTTTCACGTGACATACAACTGGCTGAATTTGTTAAATACTTGGCAGTTCAGGCTTGATTGTAATGTGTGCTCCCTTCTTATAAACAAAATAAGATAGCGAAATCAAGAAATATTACATTTTATAGATAACTGTGAGAATTGCCGGGTGCATTTTAATCATAATGAATTTTTTATTCTTATGTCATAAGTATTTGGATGATGAAAATTATTTGCTATATTACGTGACGATAGATATTGAAATTCGCGCTTACTTTTTTTATCTTCGGGTTAGCTGGCGGTACTTAATCCGGTGCGGCTGGCTGGCTGCCGCTCCCAGTCGGTTTTTGCGGTCGGCTTCGTATTCGGAATAGTTGCCGTCAAACCAGATGGTTTTGCTCTCTCCTTCAAAAGCCAGAATATGCGTGCAAATTCTATCTAAAAACCAGCGGTCGTGGCTGATGACGACAACGCAGCCGGCGAAATTCTTCGAGCGCGTCTTCCAGCGCGCGCAGTGTATTAACATCCAGATCGTTGGTCGGTTCATCAAGCAGAAGCACATTGGCGCCTTCTTTCAGCATACGCGCCAGATGGACACGATTGCGTTCTCCGCCGGAGAGCGTTCCCACTTTCTTTTGCTGATCGGTGCCGGAAAAATTAAATCGCGAAACATAAGCGCGGGAATTTACCTGTCTGGTCCCGATCATGACGATATCCTGTCCGTCGGAAATCATCTCCCAGATGGTTTTATCCGGATCAAGAGCGTCACGGCTCTGGTCAACATAGGCAAGCTTTACCGTATCGCCGATTCGGATATTGCCCGCATCCGGTTTTTCCTGGTCGGTAATCATTTTGAAAAGAGTCGTTTTGCCGGCGCCGTTGGGGCCGATAACTCCGACAATACCGCCCGGGGGCAGTGAAAAAGTCATGCCGTCCATAAGCAGTTTATCACCGTAAGCTTTACTGACATTTTGCGCTTCAATAACGAGATCGCCCAAACGTGGACCGGGGGCAATAAAAATTTCCCGAGTTTTGGATTCTTTTTCCTGATTTTGTCCCAATAGTTCTTCATAAGCGTTAATACGCGCTTTGGATTTGGCATGGCGTCCTTTGGGCGACATTCTGATCCATTCCAATTCGCGCTCCAGTGTCTTGATTCTTTCGCCTTCCGCTTTCTCTTCATTCTTCAGCCGGTTTTGTTTTTGTGTGAGCCAGGAAGAATAGTTGCCTTGCCAGGGGATGCCTTGTCCGCGGTCCAACTCCAAAATCCACCCGGCAACATTATCCAAAAAATAGCGATCATGGGTTACGGCAATGACAGTGCCTTCATATTTTTGTAAATGATGTTCCAGCCAGGCAACCGATTCGGCATCCAGATGGTTGGTCGGTTCATCCAAAAGCAGTATGCTTGGTTTCTGCAGTAAAAGACGGCAAAGAGCAACGCGGCGTTTTTCACCGCCGGAAAGAACTTTAACCATTGTGTCACCCGGCGGGCAACGCAGGGCGTCCATGGCCATTTCCAGGCGCGAATCTATATCCCAGGCATCAAGCAGCGTCGAGCTTTTCCTGCACGGCGGCCTGCCTATCGCATAATTTGGCCATTTCGTCATCCGACATGGGCTCGGAAACTGTTCATTGATTTTATTGTATTCGTTGAGGAGGTCTATAGTGGCCTGCACGCCTTCTTCCACGATTTGGCGCACCGTTTTTGTTTCATCCAAACGCGGCTCCTGTTCCAGATAGCCCACAGTATAACCTGCGGAAAGAATTGTCTTGCCGAGGAAATCCTGATCTACTCCGGCCAATATTTTGAGGAGAGAACTTTTGCCCGAACCGTTTAAACCGATGACGCCGATTTTAGCGCCGTAGAAATAAGACAAATAAATGTCTTTGAGCACCGGCTTTTTATCATAGATTTTACTTACGCCGATCATGGAGTAAATAACTTTATTTACTTCATTGGCCATTTTTTTTATCCTGATAAAAGTATAGCTTCATATATAGGGGAAAATATTTTGGATAACGATATTAAAATTGTCCTGAACCTTTTCCCTGCCCTCAACAATACCCATGTGTCCCGGAAAAAGCAACTCCAGATCGAGCTTAGAAAAAGAAATGATGCTCTTTTTTAAAAGCGAACCATTGCCGCCGGGAAAATCGGTGCGCCCGACATTTTGCTCGAAAATTACATCGCCGCAAAATAAAGCTTTTTGCTCCGACCAGTAAAGGCCGATAGAGCCCGGGGAGTGGCCGGGGGCGAGTATTATTTTAAAAGATTGATCGCCTAAAGTAACATTGCCTTCCTGAAGCGGGAAATTTATCTGCATTTGCGGAACAGTAATTCCAAAAAGGCCGTATAGTTCACCGCCGACTCCTTTTAAAAATTCCAGTTCTTTTTGGTGCAATGCGATTTTAACTTTGTCCGGATCAAAAAGTTCGGCTCCCTGAAAATGATCGGGATGTGAATGGGTGTTGATAATGTAACGAATATTTTCCTTTTTAATGCCGTCGGCGGACATCTGCTTGAGTAGGTCAGGCAGGTAACGGGTCAGCCCCGGGTCAATTAACGCCTGCACCTTGCCGCCTATATAGTAGCTGTTGCAGTTGTTGTCAAAATAGTTTGTCCATTCGTAGACATAAATGTCGTCATTTAACTTCATTGTTAATCCTGCGATTTTGCTGGAGGTGGAACAAAAATCCAAAGCAGAATATAAATTAGTAAACCGGTGCCGTAAAAAACAAAAAGCAGCGAAAAAAGCAGACGCCATGTCCAGGAAGGGATGGAAGTGTGTTCGCCTAAACCGCCGCAAACACCGCCAATCCAGGAGTCTTTTTCCGATCTAGTTAGATTTTGCAGCCAGTTTTTATCTGCCATTTTTCCTCTTCCTTTTTGTGCTATTAAGATTATTTATCAGATCCAATATGAAATTTATATAGATTACTTCTTAGCCGGGAAAAGCTTATTTAACGGCAAGTCCGCTGTGCGATGGCTAATTTCAGTGACATATCCTTCCTTATCGATGAGAATCAATGTCGGCACGCCGATAATGCCGTAATTATCGGCTACATTTCCGTCTCCATCAATCAACACCTTGTAAGTGAGTGAATTGGTCTTGGCAAAACGTGCCACTTTCTTCACCGGTTCCATTATATCTATGTAGACGACTTCCAGAGAGCTTTTCGAATAGGTTGCATAGATATTTTTATAGGCAGGTATTTCAGCGCGGCAGGAAGGGCACCAGGTAGCGCCGAAAAACAACAAAACCGGCTTACCGGAATATCTGCTCAATTTGAATGTTTTTCCTTGGAGGTCTTTTAAAGAAAAATCCGGAGCGATTACCTCAGCGGATTTAAAAGGGGCATTAGCAATAAACTGTCCGAAAGACAACGTGACCATGATGAATATCAGCACAACCGGAGTTATCAAAAATGCGATTATTTTTTTATTCATTAAACCCTCGTTTTTTAAATGGACAGTGCACCCGCAGTATAAAGAAAATATTCTCCGGCGCCAATTAATATCCACCCGAAGACATGATTAATTTTTGTCATCCAAATTCCCGAACGGGGCAGGGCGGCAATCAGGCCGGCAAATGTTCCGGCAATAATCAGCAGCGTTCCCATGCCGAAGGCAAAAACAAAAAGCAGACTCATGCCCAGCATAAGGTTATTGCGCATAGCGACATAGCCTAATAAAACAGCCAAAACCGGCGCCGTGCAGGGGCCCATGACAACACCGGATATGGCGCCAATTAAAAAACTGTTGAAGAAGCTTTTTTTGTTACCCGAAAACTTGGCGAGTTTTTGCGGCATAGGCAAAGAAATCGTAAAAACATCCAGCATAGCCAGGCCCATAAAAAGACAAAGGTTAGCCATGATAAAATATGTCCACGGGGTTGTCTGCATTTGTCCGAAAAGTTTGCCGGATAAAGCGGCCAGAGCTCCTAAAAGGGAATAGGTAAGCGCCAGCCCGCAAACATAAAAAATCGAAAGAATAAAGCCGCGTAGTTTGGATTCCGAAGCTTGAGCTCCGATAAACCCAACTGTTACCGGGATAAGCGGATAGTTGCAAGGGGTGAAACTTATCAAAACTCCGCCGACATACGCCGCAAGAAATGCCAGTAAAACTGATTCTTGCAGGTATAAAGTTAAATTGTTAAGCAGGTTTTCAATCATTTTATTCGTGAAACTCCAACTCTGAAAGCGAAGCGCGTAACCTAAAGGTCACAAGTCGGAATTGGTAACTTGTAATGAGACCCAAGCTTCAGAAACATAGTGCATAACCTAATAACCTGAAGGGCACAAGAGGTCACTCATGCTGAAGCTTGCAGGTCGAATGAATGAAACTCAAATATTACAAGTGCAGCACGGTAATATTTGTTAGCTGAATTCATCCTGCAGCCAAAGGATGCAGGGATATCCCGCGTAGCGGAGGGTATAATACCCCGCAGCAAGCTTGCGAATCGGTTTCCAAAGTTTGCTTTATTCATACCTGTGATTCCTGAGAAGTAATTTTGCTGTAATGATAAGATAAGGAAAATGTTCTTAAGCGTCAAGTTAAATTCTCATGTAGTAATGATATAGAGGGCTTTTCTCGCTATAAAGCAGATAAAAATTTTGGTGCCGAAGCCGGGATTTGAACCCGGACAGGCGTACACCCACTAGACCCTGAACCTAGCGCGTCTACCAATTCCGCCACTTCGGCACGCGAAAAGTGCACTATACCGATCAACACATTCTTGTCAAGATAAAATGACTTGAAATTAATTCCCAAAATGCTATGTTACCGCGCTAATTATAGTTACGAGTGGTAAGAAAAAATGATTGTATTTAGGGGAATAAAAAATATAACCCGAGACTTTCGCGGATCTTTTGTCACTATCGGCAATTTTGACGGGGTGCATTTAAGCCATCAGTTTATTTGCCGCAAACTTGCGGCTGAGGCCGGAAGCGCCGGAACAAAATCGCTGGTTATTACTTTCGATCCACATCCCAAAATGGTTCTCCATCCGGAAATCCGGCCTTTTTATCTTATAACTACATTGGCAGAGAGGCTGCAAATTCTGGAAAAGTGCGGAATTGACGGTACGCTGATAATCCCTTTCTCCATGGATTATTCACGTCTTACTGCCGAGGAATTTGTCCGGGGATTTCTCCATAAAAAGCTGACTATAAAAAAGATTATTGTCGGCCATGATTACACCTTCGGTCAGGAAAAAAAGGGCAACAGTGATTATTTGATTAACGCCGGTCGCAAACTGGGTTTTACAGTTGAGGTAATTGACGCTTTCAAGGTGGGAGAAAATGTGGTGAGCAGTACTCTCATCAGGAATTTGATTATTAAAGGTGATTTGAAGACAGTAACTAATTTATTGGGAAGATGGTATAATGTCGCCGGTATTGTGGTGAAGGGTTATGGCCGCGGCGTTGAGCTTGGTTTTCCTACGGCCAATATAGAGCCGGAAAAAGAATTGCTGCCGGCGGCGGGTATCTATGCCGCTTTTGCCGACGTAGAAGGAAAACGCTATATGGCAGCTTTAAACATCGGCGAGAAGCCGACCTTTGCCGATTATACTTTTACTTTTGAGGTCCATTTACTTGATTTTTCCGGAAACCTGAGAGGGAAAAGACTGAATATTCATTTTGTGGAGAAGTTGAGGGATATTGTCAAATTCGATAGTCCCGAAAGATTGAAGAAACAAATAGCGGCGGATGTAGAGAAAAATAAGAAAAATTCTGAAAACAAGTGTGGATAAAAATGAATGCAAAATAATATGGAGGTTATCAAATAATGTTAAGAATTGCCATTATCGGCGCAACCGGTATAGTCGGTCAGCAGGCGATAGTAAGTTTGACCGGTCATCCCTGGTTCAAGATCACGAAACTTGCGGCCTCCGAGCGCTCTGCGGGAAAAAATTACCGGGAAGCCTTAAAAGACGCTAACGGTTCTTCGCGCTGGTGGTGTCCGGAAGAACTGCCGGCGGAAATAGGCGAACTTCCCGTGGAAGATGCCGCTGATTTTGATCCTACCTCAGTGGATATTATTTTTTCCACGATGGATGCTTCCGCGGCAAAAGAGCTGGAGCCGAAATACGCCAAGTTTACACCGGTTATCAGTACGGCATCGGCATTCCGTTATGAATCGGATACGCCGATTCTCGTCGGTGGTGTAAATATGGAGCATGCAGCTCTGCTTGCCATTCAACAAAAAAAGCGCGGGTGGAAGGGGTTTGTGTCTCCCAAGCCTAATTGCACGATTGCCGGGCTGGTTGTTTCGCTCAAGCCAATAGAGGACCTGTTCGGCGTAAAGCAGGTAGTCATGACTTCATTACAGGCTATGTCCGGCGCGGGAAGAACACCCGGTTTATCCGTAATGGATATGACCGAGAATGTCATTCCCTATGTAGTCGGCGAAGAACCAAAGGTGGAAACCGAGCCGCAAAAAATTCTGGGTAAATTTAAAGGTGAGACTATCGAGCATGCGTCTTTCGGAATTACGGCGACCTGCACACGAGTGCCTGTACTCGACGGTCATATGGTTTGCGCTTTTGTGCAAACTGTAAAACCTTGTTCGCCGGAGCAGGTGAAAAAAGCGATGATGAATTACGGCAAGGATTTTGTCGAACTCGGCTTGCCTAGCTCACCAGCTCGTCTCATCGATGTTACCGATGATCCTTTTCGCCCGCAGCCGCGCATGGATAGGGATAAAGGCGGCGGGATGACCGTAACTGTGGGACGTATCCGCAAAGATCCGGTCATACAAAACGGAATTAAATATGTTTGCCTGGCTCACAACACTAAGCTTGGCGCGGCTAAGGGAGCTTTGCAGACAGCGGAATATCTCGTCAAAAATTATTTAAAATTGATTTAAGATTACCAGTTAAAAACTTGAGGCCGCGGTCTTTTTGTTTAAGGCCGCGGCTTTAAAATTAATTTTATTTGTGAACCTCCAATTCCGAAAGCAAAGCGTATGACCTAAAGGTCACAAGTCGGAATTGGTAAGTTGTAATGAGACCCAAGTTTCGGAAACAGAGTGCATAACCTGAAGGTCATCTACGACTGAAGCTTGCAGGTCGAATCAATGAAACTCGCTAAAAACGAATGAAACGAAGTTTGAAGCGTCAGTTGAATTGATCCCGCTAAGCGGAGGGGGTATAATACCCGTGACTCAACCTTTATAATCAAGAAAATATTTGCGATCATTTAACTAATCATGTGTATATTGAATAGAAAATTTTATGAGCGAGGTACGCTTAAAGTAGCGAAGGCGCTTTTAGGAACTAAACTGGTGCGAAAAATAAATGGTCTTGAGCTTTCCGGAATGATCGTGGAAACCGAAGCTTACTGCGGAGAGGCGGACAGTGCCTGTCATGCCCACCGGGGTAAAACACCACGCAATGCCGTTATGTTCGGTAAACCCGGTCATGCCTATGTGTATTTTACTTATGGAATGCACTATATGCTCAACCTGGTGACTGAAGCTGAAGGTAATCCTTGCGCTGTACTTGTGCGCGCTATAATGCCTGTCACAGGAGTAAAAGAAATGGAAGCCCGTCGGAAACAAAAGGGTTCCGAGCTCACCAACGGACCGGCAAAAATATGTCAGGCATTAAATATTGACAAATCTTTAAATGGCTGGGATTTGACATTGGGCAGTCAATTGTGGATCGAAAATTATAAAAAAATTCCGGCAAAATCAATTTTAGCTACTCCCAGAATCGGCATCAATTACGCGAAAGATAAAGATAGAAGGGCTCTATGGCGATTTCTAGTTAAGCCCTCAAGGGCGTAATTAGAAAAGATAGTAACTTATGCTATTTTGATGAGAATCATGCCGATTACAATTCCCATAATCCCCAGCAGTTTTTGGACCGAAAATTTTTCTTGAAGAAAGATAAAGCCTAATAGAGCGCCGAAAGCTACCGCCAGTTCTCTGGCCGCTACAACGTAGCTGACCTGCGCAATTTGAAAGACGAAGAGGATGATCAGATAAGTCCCTCCGGAGCCGAGCCCGATGGTCAAGGAATATTTTTTCATGTTCTTCGTGGCCGATAATAATTCTTGCCGTCTATTTATCAGTATATAAGGCGCCAAAAAAATTGTTGTCAATAATACCAGTCCGAATATGTAACCTAAGGGATGGATAATGCCGACCCCCAGTTTGTCGACAATCGAGTAGCCGATGATCATTATGGCAACTAATAAAGAAAAGAATATGCCGCGTTTTTGCTGAATATTAGTAAGCCCAAGCAAAAGTGTGCCGAGGCTGATTAATAAAATGCCCGCTGACCCGGCAGCTGATATTTTTTCCTGAAGTAATAAACATGCTATTATAGCTGTACCGGCTATGCCGCTTCCTCTGGCAATGGGATAGACGACAGAAATATCCCCATGCTCGTATGCTTTGGCAACGGCGAAAAAATAAACAGCGTGAATTATTCCCGTCGCCAGAACGAACGGCCATGCTTTTGTTACGAATATTCGTTCGGGTGAAAGAAAAACAAGAAAAGGAATAATAGCGATTGTCGCCAGCACTAAACCAATCCAAATAACGCTAAGATTACCGGATGCTTTTTTTGCGGCAAAATTCCACAGAGCATGAAAAGTAGCTGCCAGAAGAACTAATAGAAAAGCGAAAAGCGGCATGAGATTATTTTAACCTTGGTGCTGTAATTTTTTCTCGGCGAAATAGTGTTTAATAATTCCTTCGTATAAATACCTGGTTATATTATCGATTGCTGTATGGGGAATAATAAGCGAGATCGACATTTAATGTCAATGGAAACAAGCTTCATGGTTCGAATACAGGGAAAGACACTGTATTTTAAAGGTTTAGGAAAAATGTAATTGACAACTCATCAAATATGGCTAAGTTATCTAAAATGTCGATGGAAAAATATCCATCACGGTAAGGAGGATATGTGATGTTTACAGTAACGGATAAAGCAGCGGAGGTAATCAAAGATTTTCTCAAAGATAAGAATACAGATTCCGCTGTTCGAATAACTTTGTCTTTTGGCTGATCCGGTCCCTCTTTGGGCATGGCTCTGGATGAGCCGAAGAAAGAAGACGAAGTGTTTGAAGAAAAAGGCACAAAGTATATTATTGATAAGGATATTTATAATCAAGCAAAACCGATCAATGTCGATTTTGTGAGTACGCCGCAAGGGTCGGGGTTTAAATTAACTTCCAGCCTCGCTCCTGCCGATAGCGGAGGTTGCGGCTCGACTTGCAGTTGCTAGCAGCGAGGGGGGGATTTTTCTCCCCCTCTTTTTATTTTTTTGAAAAGTATGGCCGAAAAAGATAAGAAACTGAATAAAATTGAAAATGCGCAAAAGCTTTTACGGCAAGGCCAATGTCAGAAAGCGATTAAAATATTTGAAGAAATTAACAAAACGCATCCGGAAGAAGAATCCGTTTTATTGATGTTAGCCTGGGCTTATTATGATAGCGGAGCTGCCCCAAAAGCTATAGAATGTTTAAATATGCTGTTGGAAAGAGAACTGCAGAGGAAAATTTTTACGGGCTTTGCTTTTGATGAACTTGTGCGTATTTATAAACAGGAAAAAAGATTCGACGAATTAGTGGAAATTTGCGAAAAAGCAATTACCGCTCAACCGGAAGATGTCGGACTATTAGCAGAATTGGGCAACTCCTATCTTCAGCTGGGCAAAGCTGAAGAGGCCTGCAGTATATATGAAAAAATCATCAAAATGGAAGACGATAATCCCGCTTTTTATTGCCTTTGGGGAGAAGCGTTATTTGCCGCAGGCTTATTTTCAGAAAGCGAAGAAGCCTATATACACGCCGGTAAAATTGATCCGGAACAAGCTGCCAATTACTGCTTTAAGTTAACTGCTTTGTTTCAGCAGGCGGATAATCATAAGGAGGCTGGAAGATTAATTGATAAATGTATTGCTTTAAGTCCGGAAAATCCGCTCTATTACTGTTCGTTAGGAGACAGTCTTATTGGTCTAGGGACAAATTGACAAGGCTCTGAAGGCTTATGATAAGGCTGTAAAATACGGCGGCCGTAACAGTGCCGGAGCATATTGCAATCGTTTAGGCAATATGCTGCTGAAGGCAAAATATTTTTCTCAGGCCGCGGCAGCCTTTGAGAAAGCAATTAAATACGAAAACATCAAGCCTTACTATTTTGGTTTGGTTTCTGCCTACAGGGCGATGGGTCTTAAAGACCGGGCAGATAAAATTATGCGCGAAGTAAAAGAAATCGGATAAGGTTAAATTTTCCCAAACTTATTAATATTTTCCTTAAATACGTAATAAAAATCCGAATTATCCGCAATTTCTTTTTTTAGAATCGGGGCTGCTTCCGCAATTTCTTTTTTATTGATAATTAAGTTAACACTTTTATTGTAGGCACGCATGTTATCCATAGTCGGATAAGTTTCACTGATTAGAACTGCAAAAGTCTGCCGACGGACAGGCATAATTAAGTTTTCTATATAATTGAGAACATAATTGACTTCCCCAACACCGGTGTCGAAATTTTCGTCAACGACAATTACATCAAAGATATGAAAACGTAAATATCTCAGGGCTTCTTTAAATGTCGTCGGTTCAACTACATCTATTTTGAGTGTTTTGAGGGCTTTATTGATCTCCTCTCTTATTGCGGGATCCTGTTCACAAATCATGGCTGTTTCACTATCTGGGTTAAGATAACCGAAAGGCCTTCCGGAATAATCTATTCCTCCTGACCCGGTTGCACCCAATGTAGATCTTTCTTCACTCATCTTAATCTCCTTGCTGTAATTCGTTGGGGCGTAGCTAAATTTTGCTTATTATGCTTTCCACGGATCGGTTTTTATCTTGCCGTATAAGAGATCGACTTCCAGCTTGTCCAAATCGGTTGTTTTTTCACCGCGGGTACTTTTTATCACATCAATTCCTCGACCTACATTGGATTTGTTCGAGGCATAAGCTCTGGCCGTATCTTCGGTAATTAAATCTTTTTCATAAAGGTCGACAATGCAATTATCAAAAGTAATCATGCCAAAGGCTTTTCCTTGTTGGATTATATCAAAAAAAGTTTTACCTTCTGATTCACCGTGCAGAATGATGTCTCTGACGCGCAGGCTGGTGCCCAGTGCCTCAAAGGCGGCAACGCGCCCGCCGCCTATTTTGGGCATCAAACGTTGGCAGACGATCCAGCGCAACGAGTCGGCCAGACGCGTGCGTATTTGATTTTCTTCTTCTATGGAGAACATGCCCAGAATACGGTTAACTGTTTGGCCGGCATCAATTGTATGCAAAGTGCTCAAGACAAGATGACCGGTTTCCGCGGCATTCAAGGCGATTTCTATGGATTCGCGGTCGCGCATTTCGCCGACAAGGATTACCTTGGGAGCCTGTCGCAGAGCAGCGCGCAAGCCATTGGCAAAAGTATCGAAATCTTTGCCTAGCTCACGCTGGTTAATAGTGGCCTCTTTTTGCGAGTGCGTATATTCTACGGGGTCTTCCAACGTTATTATATGCACCGAATTATGTTCGTTGATTTCATTGATGACGGCGGCAAGCGATGTTGTTTTGCCGGTACCCGTTGCGCCCGTTATCAGAACAATTCCGTTTTTTTCAGCGGCAATGCGATAATAGGCGTCGGGTAATCCGAGGTCGGCGCAAGAAGGAATTTTTGTTTCGAGTTTTCTTAAAACGATAGAATAGTGGCCGAGTTGTGAAAATATATTTACACGGAAACGGGCGATTCCCGGCAATTCATAAGACAAATCGCAGGAACCTTCTCTAATCAGCATTTCAAGCAGACGCTGATCCTGGTTAATCAGGTTGAGAGCGAAAATTTCTGTTTGAAACGGGGTCAGTCTTTCAAAGGGAGGCTCTAAATCTACGCCCACCAAACGGCCTGCCGCTTCGACTTGAAAAGGTTTATCCACGGTCAAGACGACATCGGAAATGTTAGCATTGGATTCCAGCATCCTTGTCAGAATATGGTCTATTTCCGGTTTCCTCATAAGCTATCCTCTCGTACAATAATTTATGCTTCGGTAAAGTCTGTAGGCGGATATTTCAATAACGGTCGGAATCTGGTTTTGTCGTTCGCTTTAGTGTAAGCATCATCGCTGCTGATCCAGCCGCGGGTATAAAGATCCATAATCCCGTCGTCCATGAGCTGCATCCCGTATTTCTTGCCTGTCTGCATCATAGAGGGAATTTGATAGGTTTTGGATTCACGGATTAAATTGCGGACTGCCGAGGTGGCGATTAAAATTTCCAAAGCGACACAGCGGGATTTGATGTCGATTCTTTTGAACAAAATTTGCGAAACGACCGCGCGCAAACCATCGGCCAGCGTAGAACGGATTTGCAATTGTTCGGAAGCAGGGAAAACTTCAATTACTCTGTCGACCGTTTTTGCCGCACTGGTGGTGTGTACTGTGGAAAAAACAAGATGGCCGGTGGAGGCGGCTTCTATAGCCAGTGAAATGGTTTCCAGATCACGCATTTCACCAACCAAAATAATGTCGGGATCTTCGCGCAGTGCTCCGCGCAATGCTGCAGCGAAACTTTTAGTGTGGATTCCCACTTCACGTTGGTTAATTATACAGCCCTGGCTTTGATGAACAAATTCAATCGGGTCTTCAATCGTAATAATATGGTCTTTACGTAAACGGTTAGCTTCATCAATAAGCGCGGCCAGAGTAGTGGATTTGCCGCAACCCGTGGGGCCGGTGACCAGAATAAGGCCGCGCGGGAGAGTGGCTAATTTTGCCATCACCGAAGGAAGACCAAGTTCTACACAATTCGCGATTTTGTTGGGAATTTCCCGGAAAACTGCGCCCATCCCGTATTTTTGCTGGAAATAATTGGCGCGATAACGTGCGATCGAAGGGATTTCATAGGCAAAATCAACATCGCCGGTTTCTTCAAACTGTTTAATTTTATGTTCCGGCGTGATTTCGTAAAGAAGAACTTTTAAGGTTTCATTAGTGAGCGTTTCGTATTTTATTCGTTCAATTTCACCGCGGATTCTAATGGCAGGTTGTTGCCCGGAAACAAGATGAAGGTCGGAAGCGCCCTGGTCATGCATCAACTGGAAAAAGGCATCAATTTTTGCCATTTATTTTTCTCCTTGGGTTAATTAATAATTTTTCTATCTTTTTCTTTGCCGGAAAAAATCCAACAATTTAATGGCCATGACATTATCAATAGGGATATTCTACTATAAATAACCTTTCTTTAGTATAGAAAAAACTCAATGATTTTGTCAAGTCCAGAATCAAATCAACAATTTCTTGACACTAAGACAGGCAATAATATATGCTCGGCCGCGTTTTTTCTAGAAAATGCTAAAAGGTTGGGGATGTAGCTCAGCTGGGAGAGCGCGGCGTTCGCAACGCCGAGGCCAGGGGTTCGATCCCCCTCATCTCCACCAAAAACCCTTATTTTTTATCGTTAAAAATTCCGGCTAATTGCCATCTTTTGCGCTTCTTCCAGCTTGCTTTGTGGTAAGCATAGCTCGCCAACAAAGGCAGTACTGTGGTGGCTTCAGCGTAAACCATTTGCTCGCAAGATGAATCTACCTTGCCCCAGGAATTTGCTTCCTTGAGCGTGGAACTGGAGCAGGCGCCGTCACGAACGTCAGCCACGGTTATTTGAACAGCGTATTTATGCATCGGCACTTGCTTGCCCAATATTTCCGCACACACAACCGTATCCTGGGCAAAATTTTTGGGAGCACCGCCGCCAATTATCAATAAGCCGCTGGTACCAGCTTTGATTTTAATCATCGTTAATTCCCGGAAATCTTTCACAGAGTCTATGGAAATGTGATTCTCCGGGCGTTTATGCTGATGGAGCACAAGGCCAAAACCGGCCGAGCTATCGGAAAAAGCTGGACAAAAAATCGGAACATCATGCTCGTAAGCTGTCTGGACCAAAGAGGCCTTCTTTTTGGCGTGCTTCTGTAAATATTTGCCCATTTCACCTATAAATTCACGCGATGAATAAGAACGTGGGGGAAGAGCATCTGCTATTTTCTTAATCGTGCGATCACAAACCTGGAGTTGTTCTTCATCTATGAAGGTATCGTATATCCGGTCGATGTAAAATTTACGCAACAATTTATCATCAACAAAGGGTGTACCCCGATAATGCTTGAATCCTAAAGCTTCAAAAAAATCCATATCGACAATCGAAGCGCCGGTTGCCACTATGACATCCACCATGTTATTTTTCACCAAATCAACGTAAACTTGCATGCACCCCGCAGCCGAAGTAGAACCTGCCAGTGTTAAGATAATTACACAGTTTTTTTCTTTGAGCATCCGGTCGTAAATATCCGCAGCTTTCGCTAAATCACGAGCAGAAAAAGACATCTTTTTCATGGCTTGGATAATATCCACTGAGTTGATAGACTTAATGTCGATATGTTCCACTTTCTGACTTAATAAATCATTCTTCTTCATTAAATGATTACTCCCTCAGATATTCCATACAGCGCTTATTTAAAACATAGGCGGGTAAAAGTCAATCTATAGTAGTTAATCTCTATCAGATAACCACCGGCAGCATAATTTAAATTGCTGTCACTGTTCAGCCTCAACAAAAATAAAATAACCTGGCAAGAAGACGGGCCTGTATCATACTCCTTAACTTTGACGAGGCGGACAACTTCAACCAACGAAGGCAGGCATAATGAAGGCTTCTTAGTCTTAATTTCAATCTTGTTTTACACTGCAATATCTGGTAGTCCACAACGCGGGATTATGCTGATGAAAGAAATAATTACAGTTTCACAACTGAATGATAATATTAAATTCCTTCTGGAGGAAACATTCGGCTTCATTTGGGTGGAAGGAGAGGTGTCCAACTTACGCCGACCTCAATCCGGACATGTTTACTTTACGCTGAAAGATGAAAAGAGTCAAATTCGGGCGGTATACTTCCGTCAATTCGGTAGGTTCAAAAAAGGAATTGGTTTTGAGTTGGAAGAAGGCTTAAGAGTGTTGTGCCGCGCCAGGTTGAGTGTTTATCCGCCGCGCGGCGAATATCAACTTATTGTAGAATCTATAGAGCCAAGAGGCATAGGTGCCCTGCAAAAATTATTTGAGCAACTCAAATCCAAGCTGGCGGCGGAAGGGCTATTCGATGAGCAATATAAAAAGAACATCCCCGCTTTCCCCGAAAAAATCGGGATAATAACATCTCCCACCGGCGCCGTAATCAAAGATATTCTAAATATAACTAAGAGGCGTTTCCCTTCTGTGAATATATTAGTCGCGCCAGTGAGGGTGCAAGGTTCTGAAGCGGCAGCCGAAATAATTCAAGCTTTGCGTAATTTCCACGCTTACGGTGATGTTGAGGTGATCATTATTGCCCGTGGGGGCGGGTCCCTGGAGGATATGGCACCCTTTAATGACGAGGCTTTGGCCCGTGAAATTTTCGGTTCATTGATTCCCGTAGTATCGGCAGTAGGCCATGAAACGGATTTTACTATTTGCGATTTCGTGGCGGACTTGCGCGCACCAACTCCTTCGGCAGCGGCAGAACTTGTTCTGCCGGAACGAGCGGAATTGTTAGCGAACCTTAATAACCTTAAACAGAGGTTGTTTGCCGGCTATTGCCGTTATCTTGCAGACAAGCAAAATGAACTCTCCGGATTACGCGAAAGGTTTAAAGATCCGCGGCGCCTTCTAATCGATTTGCAGATTCATTTGGATGAATTGAAGGAACGGATTGGCGCGGCTTTTCGCCGTGAAAAAAAGGGCCTATATAATGATCTCCGACAGCTGGAATTGCGTTTCCTTCATCAAAGTCCAGCAAAGCAGATCGACGGGGGGAAGATATTATTAAAAAATATTCAAAAAGATATATATAATCATTTTTTCAGCCGTTTACGCGCGCTTAAAGAGAGCCTTCTGAAAAACTCGGCTGTCCTGGAATCCTTAAGCCCTTTAAGAGTTTTGCAGCGGGGTTACAGTATTACGCGCAGCCTGGCTAACGGAATGATTATCCGGCAAGCGGAGGCACTGAGCATTGGGGAGAATATTAACATACAATTGGCGAGCGGCAATGTCCGCGCCAGAGTACAGAAAATATCGGGGGAGTAAGCCCCGTTAGACTAGCGAGAGCTTGGCGATTTCAGATGACGCATTAAATGGCTATCTTGGTTACAAGACTTTAACACCCCCCAACGGGAGTTGGGGGGCTTTCTCTAACGGGGTGAATTTATGGCAAAAGAAAAATTTGAAGATGCTTTGGATAAGCTGGAAGATATAGTGAAAAAGATGGAGGCAGGCGGGATAACGCTCGATGAGGCTATGAAGTCTTTTGAAGAAGGGATAAAACTAATTCGTCTCTGTTCGGCCAAACTCGAAGAGACACAAAGGCGGGTGGAAATGCTTTTGGCAAAAGACGATTCCCTGCAGTTAAAACGATTTCAGGAAGAAGACAGTGATTGAAGATGATAATATATTTCTAAAAGCTTATCTGCGAGACAGAAGAAACATTATAGAAGAGGCACTGCAGCGCTATTTGGCACCCCGGAGTGATATTCCGGCCCAGGTATATAAAGCAGTATGCTATAGTGTTTTTTCCGGGGGCAAGAGGATTCGGCCGATTCTTTGTCTGGCGGCAGTGGAAGCGGTCGGCGGCAATTTGGCGCCCGCTATGCCGGTTGCCTGTGCTTTGGAACTCATTCATACCTATTCTCTTATTCATGACGATCTGCCGGCCATGGATAACGATGATTTCCGGCGCGGCCAGCCGACCAATCATAAAGTTTTTGGAGAAGCAATGGCGATCTTAGCCGGCGACGCTCTCCTCACCGAAGCATTTGCTCTTTTGTCCCGTGCAGAAAAAGTACGGCTGCCTGCCGAAAGGCGTCTAGCCGTAATTGGCGAAATTGCCCGGGCCGCCGGGATTTCCGGTATGGTCGGCGGTCAAGCTCTTGATGTGCTGTCCGAAAAATCCATGCCTACGGAAGATATTCTTAATGAAATTCACCGGCGAAAGACCGGATCATTGATTGTCGCCGCGGTAAAGTCCGGCGCTATCATCTCCAATACCCGAAAAGATAAGATTCAAGCGCTCACCCAATATGGAATAAATATAGGATTAGCTTTCCAGATAGCGGATGACATTTTAAATGTGGAAGGAAATCGTGAGTTGATGGGTAAAGAAACAGGCAGCGACGCAGTCCAGGGCAAACTTACCTATCCATCTTTAATGGGTGTAGATGCTGCCAAAGAAAAATTAACTAAGTGTATAGATGCCGCGGTGGAGAGCCTCTCGAAATTTGACGAACGGGCGCGGCCTCTGCGTGTCATTGCGCTCTACATAAAAGAAAGAAAATCATAAGCTAATTTAGCATTAGAAAGGCGTTAATTTTGGTAAAGCAGCAGGAAAAAGTGAATTATAGTGTTTTGGAAAAGGTGAAATTTCCTGAGGATATCCGCAAGCTCAACATAGCCGAACTAAATACTTTGGCCCGGGAAATCAGAAGTTTGATTGTTAATACGGTTGCATCTTCGGGTGGTCATTTGGCCTCGTCTTTGGGTACAGTGGAATTAACTTTGGCTCTCCATTTCGTTTTTAATACACCGCAGGATAAGGTTATCTGGGATGTAGGTCATCAGTCTTATGCGCATAAAATTATCACCGGACGCAAAGACAAATTCGCCACTTTACGTAAAAAGGACGGTATCAGCGGATTTCCCAGAAGAGAAGAAAGTATCTATGATGCCTTCAATGTTGGACATAGCGGGACCTCTATTTCCGCTGCCGCCGGATTTGCTCAAGCCCAGTGTTTGAAGGGTGATCGCAATAAAATAATTGCTGTTATCGGCGACGGTTCCATGACCACAGGAATGGCTTTTGAAGCTTTGAATTGGGCCGGCGACTGTAAAAAAGACATTATTATCGTTCTCAATGATAATGAAATGTCCATTTCTCCAAATGTCGGCGCTCTATCTTCTTATTTGAACCGGGTGATGACCGGCCATACTGTAACCAGGTTAAAAACGGATATTAAAGGCTTTCTTAAAAGCATTCCGGGGATCGGTGACCACATGGTCAAATTGTCTCAGCAAATAGAAGAATCATTAAAAACATTTGTAGTTCCCGGGGCGCTCTTTGAGGAACTGGGCTTTACATATGTCGGGCCGCTGGAAGGTCACCGTTTAGATTATTTGATTAGAAATTTTGAAAACATAAAGGAGTTAAAAGGTCCCGTGCTTGTTCATGTCATCACAAAAAAAGGTAAAGGTTATAAATTTGCCGAAGAAAAACCGCTTGATTATCATGGCATAGCACCTTTTAATGTTGATACGGGGCAGAAGCTTGCTTCATCTTCCGGTATTCCTACTTACACAAAAATATTCGGGGAAACCTTGGTAAAACTTGCGCGAAATGATTCGCGCATTGTTGCCATTACTGCGGCAATGTGTGAGGGTACAGGGTTGGATCAGTTCCGTCAGGAATTGCCCGACCGGCTATACGATGTGGGTATTGCGGAACAGCATGGCGTGACCTTTGCTGCCGGTTTGGCCATCGAAGGTTTCATTCCGGTAGTTGCCATCTATTCGACTTTTCTTCAGCGAGCTTATGATCAAATTCTTCACGACGTTTGTCTGCAAAAACTGCCGGTGGTCTTTGCCATCGACCGTGCCGGACTGGTCGGCGAAGACGGCGCAACCCATCAGGGACTTTTTGATTATTCCTATCTGCGTTCCATTCCTAATATAATTGTAATGGCGCCTAAAGATGAAAACGAATTACAGCATATGCTGAAGACTGCCGTTAGTTGCGGTTGCCCGGTTTCGCTGCGCTATCCGCGAGGTAAAGGAACAGGCGCAAGCTTGGACGGTGAACCGAAAGTTCTGGAAATAGGCAAGGGCGAAGTGCTGCGGGAAGGTTCGGATTTGGCTGTTGTCGCTATTGGCTCGACGGTATATCCGGCTCTCGCTGCAGCAGAGAGGCTCTGTAAAAAAGGACTAAATGTTAAAGTTATCAATGCCCGTTTCGTTAAACCTATCGACCGAGAACTTTTGTTGAATGTGGCGGCAACTATTAAAAAAATAATCACGGTCGAAGAAAATGTGCTCCAAAGCGGTTTCGGAAGTGCCGTTCTGGAATTGCTGGCGGAGAAAGGCATAAGCGACGTTCAGGTAAAGAGACTGGGCATTCCCGACGAATTTGTTGAACATGCCACGCAGAAACAGTTACGCCATCAATATGGTATTGATGAAGAGGGCATTATCCGGGCGATAAAACAGATGCTGGTTAAAGATTCCGGTATCTAATAATTGGCGAATCAAATTAATATGGCTTCTGAAAAAATTCGTTTAGATAAGTTGCTCGTATCGCGAGGTCTCGCACCGGCCATAAAAGAAGCCCAGGCGCTTATTTTAGCCAAGGCGGTGAAAGTCAATGAAATCTTTCTGGATAAAGCGGGTACGCTTGTTGACGCAGATGCGCAAATACAAATAAAAGGTGAAGATAATCCTCACGTCAGCCGCGGCGGCCTGAAATTAAAGGGAGCTTTAGAAGAATTCCAATTAGACGTTACGAATCTTGTTGTCCTCGACGTGGGGGCCTCCACAGGTGGTTTCACTGATTGTCTGCTGCAAGCCGGGGCGCGCAAAGTTTACGCGCTGGACGTTGGTTATGGCCAGTTGGCCTGGAAATTGCGTGAAGACAAACGCGTAGTCGTAATCGAGCGGACAAATATCCGCTATTATGACGGCAGCCACTTGAATGAATTGCCTGATCTGGCCACGATTGATGTATCTTTCATTTCCCTAAAAATTGTCCTTCCGGCGGTCTTGAAATTGCTCGGAAATGATGGTCGAATTTTAGCGCTGATCAAACCTCAGTTTGAAGCAGAAAGAGAGGAGATAGGCAAAAAAGGTGTGATCAAAGATCCAAAGATTCATGATCGCGTGGTTGAAGAAATAAGTAATTTTTGTAAATCGATTGATTTAGAGGATTTACAAACCTGTGCTTCATCCATTTTGGGCCCGGCAGGTAACAAAGAGTTTTTTATTTTAGTGCGAAAGAAAAAACTAAATGGAAATTAAGCTGGCCAAGACAGCTGGTTTTTGCATGGGCGTCCGCAGGGCGGTAGATATTGTGCTGGAGATTGCGCAGCATGAAACCGGGCATAGTATCTATACTTACGGTCCATTGATCCATAATCCGCAAACCATTGAGTTGCTCAAGGCCCGCGGAGTTAACCCGGTAGAAAATATTGAAGAGATTAGAGACAAGCAGAACGCAATTCTTATTATTCGAGCACATGGCATAGCTCCCGCCGAAAGAAAAAAAATTAAGGAGAGCGGCGTCAAGATAATCGATGCTACCTGTCCTAAAGTCGGTTATGTACAGGCCATTATCAAAAAGCATGCGGCGCTTGGTTATACAGTAGTAATTGTTGGTGATAAAGAACATCCGGAAGTTGACGCTCTTTTAGGTTATACCGGTGGACGAGGTGTTACAGTAATTACGACGGAAGATGTAGATAAATTGTCCTCTTTAGGGGAAGTTTGTGTCGTCGCTCAAACTACGCAAAATTTAGACGATTACGAAAAGATAATCAATAAAATAAAAAAGATTTACCCCCAGGCTGTTGTATTCAATACAATTTGTTCTTCGACGCAACAAAGACAAGCCGAAATTATAGCCCTGGCTGGCGAAATGGATGCCATGTTTATTGTCGGTGGAAAAAATAGTGCCAATACCAGAAGACTGGCCGATCTTGCTCGAAAGCAGCAAACGCCTACCTTCCATATTGAGACTGTCGCGGAAATGGAAAATGTGAATTTCACTCCTTATGATCGCATCGGCGTTTCAGCGGGAGCTTCCACCCCCAACTGGATTATCGATCATGTGATGGATAAAATTGCGGACAGACAAAGCCGAAAATTGAAAACTATAGGGTTTTTATTGAATCTTTGGATATTGGCGATTAAAACCGATGTGTATTCGGCTATCGGCGCCGGATGCCTTTGTGTGGCGTGCATGCTACTGCAGGAAATAAATGTAAACATATCGTATGTTGCCATCGCTTCTTTTTTTGTATACGGTATGCATGTGTTAAATCGCTTGATTAGCCGCAAACCAGCTGGTTTCGTTGGTTCATTTCGGGAAGAAACTTACCGTAAACACGAAAAATTCTATCTTTACGCCGCCGTATTTTCTATAGTGATTGCTCTTGTGTTGGCGTTTATTAATGGTGCTCTTCCCTTTACGTTTTTGTTTTTTGTTTCTCTTGCCGGTGTACTTTACAACATGAAAATTATGCCGAAAGGATGGCGTTTTCAAAGGTTAAAAGATTTGCCCGGCTCAAAAAATATATTTATGGCTACGGCGTGGGGAACGGTAACGGCAATTCTACCCGCATTAAACATAAATAATTTTTTAAATGCACAAATGATCGTTGCCTTTGGCTTTGCGTTTGGAATTGTTTTTATTCGTTCGGCGATGTCGGACATTTTGGAATTTCAAAGTGATAAATTAATCGGACGGGAAACGATACCGGTGCTGTTTGGTAAAATTAACACAAAAATTGTCCTCAAAATCATCTCTTTGATTTTATTTGTTATTCTTCTTTTTTCTTATCCGGCTGGTTGGTCTTCATCTTTGAGTTTTTTCCTGCTTGCCTGTTTATTATATATATGGATTTGTTTTCTCCTTTGTGATAGAACGTCCGGGCTTTCCGGGGCGGTTATGGAAGGTATGCTGGAAACAATCTATATTATCGCTGGCTTAAGTGTTCTTTTTTGGTCCTTTATTTAAAGGAAAGGTCTCTGGAAAGCGGGAGGTTTTTGTATCATGATCAGAAAACTATTCATGATAAGTGTTTTAGTTATCTGCTCTTTATCGACTATTGCCTGCGGGAGCTTACGCTTTTCTCAATTAGCTCCGGAGGCAAAAGATTTTCACCCGCAGCGAATAGCCGTTTTTCCGGCGGATGTGGTGAATTATGCGGAAGCCAAAGGAGTTGTGGAAAAGGTTGTAGCCGGGGTGCTGGTTGACAAAGGATGGTTCACGAATGTAGTCAATGCTGAGGATCTGAATCGTCAGATTATGGCTAATGACGAATTAGGAAAATCGATCAAAGAATATCTTTCCAAATTGAATACGCTTGCTTTTTCTGATCCTGAGTTGAGCCGGAAGATCGGCGAATTAGCCAAAGTTGACGCTTTTTTGTTCGTGTCCGTCGATGAGTGGAACTTCGCGGTAGAAAAAGATAAGAAAGTAGCCCGGGTTAGTCTGACGATGAGACTGTATGAAGCATCTACCGGCAAATGGATGTGGAGAGTCGGTCACGGGATAGTTGAAAGTTATATGTTGATCAAGCCTGATTTGTCGAACGTGGCCCGCGGTCTCGTTCGCGATATGGTCAAAGAGATGCCGCATTAAGCGGGTGACTAAGACTAATTTTAATACAATTAGGGAGAGAATAGATGAAGGAACAAGTACAAAAGGCTATTGATCTTATCCGGCCCGGCCTGCAGGCAGACGGCGGTGATATAGAGCTTATAGACGTAAGTGATGGTATAGTAAAAGTGAAATTGACCGGCGCCTGCCAGGGTTGCCCTATGTCCCAAATGACTTTGAAGATGGGTATAGAAAAAATTATCAAAAATCAATTTCCGAATATTAAAGAAGTTATTGCCGTTTAATAGTTTTTTGAGTCGTGAAGGCGGACTGCGGATCTACTGTGATTTAAGCTGCATTGTGTTGATTATAGAAAATGAGGGGTGTCAATTAGCAAAGATTTCCGGCGATGAGCTTGCGGGCCGGATTTAAATTTTATGGAAATAACTATTAAAAGGAGAATAAATAATCATGGCGTATGTAATTACTGATGAATGTATCGCTTGCGGCTCTTGTGAAGGCGAATGTCCAGTGGAAGCAATTTCCGAAGGCGAAGACAAATACGTTATCGATCCTAAGCTTTGCACTGATTGCGGAACTTGCGCGGATCAATGTCCGGTGGAAGCGATTGTACCCGGGGAGGAAAAATAATTAATTTATGGCAAGTTTGCAGCTATGGATTAATCTGTTTTCTTCAGACAGATTTATTCCCAACCCTTTTCTTCTTAATTACAAACCGTTTTTAGCTACTAAGAAATATGTCTTATTATTTTAAATATATAGCGAGCCGGGCATTTTAGACTATACAAAGTAATCTCCCCTGGCTTAGATAGGGGGCTCAACTGATGAAAAGTTTAATTACCTTTGAAGGTATTGAAGGTTCGGGAAAGTCAACTCAAATGAGACTTGTGGCTCAGTATTTAATTGAGAAGCATGTTCCGCTTTTAATTACCCAGGAGCCTTCCGGGACCGACATTGGCAGGAAAATCGGCGGCATCTTATTCAATAGAGGCCATCACTATATGTGTGCCGAAACGGAAGCGTTTCTATTTTGTGCAGCCCGCGCGCAGCATGTCCGGGAGATGGTTATGCCTGCATTGAAACAGGACAGAATGGTGTTATGTGACCGCTTTTCTGACGCCACTTTTGCTTATCAGGGTATAGCCCGCGGACTGAACCTTGAATTTATCAAAATTATCAATGATTATTCGTCAATGCTTTTAAAACCTAACTTGACTTTTCTTTTCGATTTACCGGTGGAAATCGGATTACAAAGAGCAGCAGAAAGAAACAATCTGCTTAAAGAATCCGCCTTTTCCGACAGATTCGAAAGAGAAAATCTGGATTTCCACAGACGAGTTCGCGAAGGTTATCTTAATATTTATAAAAAAGAGCCGGAACGCTTCCGTTTAATTGATGCAACGCGCGATATAGATACAATTCAGGAAGAAGTGCGCAGTCACATAATTGATTTCATAAAATCACTAAAATAGTATTCACAGTGCTTTCTTTAAAGTTTATGATATAATGTAATTATGTCTTTTCGCGATATTTTGGGTCATGAAAAACAAATAGAAATTTTCCAAAAAACCCTATCTCTAAAACGAATAGGGCATGCGTACCTTTTTAGCGGTATACCTGCCGTGGGCAAAAAAACTTTAGCCCGAGAGTTGGCCAAAGCTTTCAATTGTCAGGAGACAAATGCGTTTCATGATTCTTGCGGCAAATGTTCTTCCTGCCGGAAAATTGAGCGCGGTAGCCATCCCGATTTTTTTTGCATAGAAGCGGAGGGTCAATTCATTCGCATTAATGCCATTCGTCAAATTCAGGAGCAAATGAATTTTAAACCGCTGGAAGCAAAGTACCGGGTGTTCGTTATCGACAATGCGGACAAAATGAATGATCAAGCGGCCAATGCTCTATTGAAAACATTGGAAGAACCATCTCCGGCGAATGTACTGATATTGATTACAAGCAGGCCCTATTCTTTACCCTCGACGATCATTTCACGTTGTCGGCACGTACGTTTTAATCCGCTGAGCAACAACATTATTGCGCAATTTCTTATTGACCGAATGGGCATGGAAGAGCAAAAAGCCTTGTTATTAGCCGGTCTATCCGGTGGCTCCATTGGCCGAGCGCTGGAGTTGAATAATGAAGATGTAATCGCCCATCGCGTGAGAACTTTTGAATTGCTTGCCGACACGCAAAATAGTGAACCTTTCAGCTTGATTACTTTTGCATCCTTTTTGTCTCAAGATAAAAAAGGAATCAAAAGGGGATTGGATATTCTTAGAAGTTGTTTTCGAGACGTTTTGATTTTTAAAGAAACCCGTAAGGCTCAAACGCTGATAAATCAGGATAAATCTCCTTTTATTGCCGCCATGGCCCGGCGTTTATCCGGCGAACAAATTCTTCAGAACATTAAGTTGATAGAGAAGACAGGACAGACAATCGAACATAATGGCAACAAATCATTGACATTGGAAACAATGGCATTTAAGTTAAGTTATTAAAATTTTGGCAGGATAAAAATTGCTTACTAATATAGTCGGTGTTAAGTTTAAAAAAGAAGGGAGGATATACAGCTTCAACGCTGCCGATCTTATTCTTCACAAAAATGATGGGGTTATCGTCAATACTGATAATGGTCTTTCGATGGGTATTATTGTCGCTGATGTCATGAGGTGCCCGCCATCGGCACTGCCGGGAAATTTGAAGAAAGTCGTACGCAAAGTGACATCCGAAGATATGCGGATTAAAGCTGAAAATAAGAAGCTGGAAGACGAAGCCCGAAAATTTTGTTGGGAAAAAATTCAGGAAAGAGGGCTATCCATGAAATTGATTGATGTGGATTGCCTATTCGATAAAAGTAAAATAATTTTTTATTTTACTGCCGAAAAAAGAGTAGATTTCCGCGAACTGGTTAAAGATCTTGTTCAAAGATTCAAAACACGAATAGAACTAAAACAAATCGGTGCCCGCCAAGAAGTGCGTATCACTAAAGGAATCGCCATTTGCGGCCGAATGGTTTGTTGCGCAGGAATTTTGCAGAATTTGGAGAGAGTTACTGTCAAAATGGCTAAAGAACAAAGTATGTCGCTTAATCCGGAAAAGATTTCCGGTTTATGCGGCAGACTCATGTGTTGTCTCGCTTTCGAACATGAGGAATATGCCGGATCAAGAAAATGTGCAAAAACTGCTATACATGACGGAAACGCAGCGCTAAATAATTCCGATAAGCTTTTACCGGAAGACAAAAATACCGATGATTTGGAAAAACTGGATGAAGACGGCGATTTTTTATCATGAGTTGACAGAAGGGTTTTTATATGCCGAAATTGTTTTATATCACAACACCAATTTATTATGTTAATGCTTCGCCGCACATCGGTCATGCTTACACGACCATTGTAGCAGATGTTTTGGCGAGGTATCACCGCATGACCGGCGAGGAAACATTTTTTGTTACCGGGACTGATGAACACGGAGATAAAATTGCCGAAGCGGCGCAAAAAGCCGGGGTTACTCCCCAAGAATATGCGGACAAAATCAGTAAGCAATTTAGGAGCTTATGGCCGGAGCTGTCCATAATAAATGATTATTTCATCAGAACAACGGACAGCAATCACATTGATACTGTACGTTATATATTACAGAAGGTTTATAATTCCGGCGAAATTTATTTTGGTCAATACAAGGGTTATTATTGTGTTGGCTGTGAACGATTTTACCTGGAGAAAGAATTGGTAGATGGTAAATGTCCCGATCATCAGACTAAGCCTGAATACCGGGAAGAGAACAATTATTTCTTCCGGATGAGCAAGTATCAGGAGTGGCTCATTAGTTACATCAAAACGCATCCGGATTTTATCCGCCCGGAAAGGTATAAAAATGAGGTATTGGCCTTTTTGCGCGATCCCCTGGACGATCTTTGCATTTCCCGCCCCAAAACACGCCTGCAATGGGGTATTACTTTACCGTTCGATGAAAACTACGTCACCTATGTCTGGTTTGACGCTCTAATTAATTATATTAGTGCGCTGGATTATCCCGACGGGAAAAAATTCAAAAAATTCTGGCCGGTAGCCCAGCATCTGATTGCCAAAGATATTTTGAAACCGCATGGAATTTACTGGCCGACAATGCTCAAAGCGGCGGGTATCAAACCTTATCGACACTTGAATGTTCACGGTTATTGGAATTCAGATCAAAGCAAAATGTCCAAAAGCCTCGGTAATGTTGTTCGACCACTTGATTTGAAGGACAAATACGGGTTGGATGCTTTTCGCTATTTCCTTTTGCGCGATATGGTGTTCGGACTGGATTCCAGTTTTTCCGAGGATGCTTTTGTGAAAAGATTGAACTCGGACCTGGCTAATGATTTGGGCAATCTGGTTAGCCGCGTTATTACAATGGCTATCAAGTACTGTGATGGTAAGGTGCCGGAAACAAACCATAAAAAGAAAGATTCAGTACTGCATGGAGCCGCTCTCCAAGCACTCTCTGAAGTAGAAACTTGTTTTAATGATATGTCCCTGCATAAAGCCTTGATTGCCATTTGGGAATTTATCAATGTTACCAATAAATACATCGTAGAAAATGAACCGTGGACCTTGGAAAAGAATCCGGGAAATAAAGAAAAGTTAGCGACGATAATGTATGATTTGCTTGCGGCCTTACGGGCGATTGCCATCCTGATATCTCCTTTTATGCCGCAGGCCTCGGGGAAAATTTTACGGCAGATTGGCGTGGATGAATCTCACCGGCCGGATTTGGCCAGTATTCGTAAAGGAAATACATTAGCTGCCGGCAGTGCTTTAATTCGTGGTGAATCATTATTTCCGCGCATCGATAAAGAAAAAGAAAGTCACAAGACGGCGAAGCGAGAGTCTCTTGCCGATCTAGGACAGGAGATTGATTACGAGCAATTTGCCAGGATCGATTTGCGCGTTGCTAAAATCCTGGAGGCTGAGATCGTTCCTAAATCGAATAAGCTTTTGAAGTTGAAAGTTGATATCGGCGAAGAAAGGACTATTGTTGCCGGTATCGGCAAAGATTATTCTCCTTCAGAATTAATTGGTAAAAAAATAGTAATTGTTGCCAATTTGAAACCTGTGCAATTAATGGGAATAGAATCGCATGGCATGCTTTTGGCTGCCAATACGGACAAAGGTCTTACTGCTCTTACGTTTGATCGCGAAGCGCAAACGGGTGCAAAAATTCGTTAAACTTGAGGATAATTATTTTTAGATAGAGGAAACTATAACTGCCTAAAATTACTTATTCAAAGTATTAAGATATTTAATAACTGCGTCTTTTTCTTCCGGTTTAATCTGGGCGCCTTTTTTAATCATTCGGTCAACCGTTTTTTCCCATTCGCCTGCTTTTTTATTGGCACCATAAATTCTTTTTGTGTTATGGCATTCGGCGCATTCATTGTCTACCAAACTTTTGGCTGCAGGTTGAGCAAAAGCGAATCCGGCAGAAAAACCCACTAAAACAGTGACACTAATTAAAACCGACGAGGACTGCTTTATAAAATACATCCTTAATCTTTTAAAAGTTTTTCGATTGTGCCAACTTCAAAACCATTAACTAGCTGTCCTTTGATAAAAAATAAAGGAGTTGCTCTGATTCCTATTTGTGAATCTAGGCGCATGTGTGTTCTGATGATTTCATCCACTTTTTTATCGTTACAAATATTAAGAGGGGTATTATTGTCAAATTTCCCCATCATAACATCTTCAAACATCTTTAATTTGTCCGGGGCGCATAAGATATGCCTGATTTTTCTTTCGGATGCCTGAGATAGAGGGAAAAAGAAAATATAAATGGTTACGTCTTGGCGCGTAGAGAAAAAATTGTAAGCCTGCCGACAGTAATGGCAGTCGGGATCCATGAATTCTATAACGGTGGTTTTTCCATTGCCGATTTTTAAGGCGCTGTCCAATGGCAGATTGGCCATTTTTGCCGTCATCTTTTTTAAATTACTCTCCCGCGTGATATTTACTCCGTCTTTGGAAATTATATCGCCGTAAATAATAACATCCGCTTCCGGCATAAAGTAGTAAATCTGATTGCCGGTGTAAATTTCGTATACCCCCTTGATGGAGGTAGGTTTTATGCTTTCAAAGTTGTTTTTGGGGAAACTCTTCTGAAACTTTTCTTCGACAGTAAGCTTTTTTGCGCCGGCGCAAACGGGAAGAATGAGAAGAAGACATCCGACAACTAAAACTAATTTTTTCATTAATTTATACCCCCTTAAGAACTAGATTAATTATAGATTTAATTAACATTTCTGTCAAGTCTGTATCTGTTTAATTAATTGCAGCAGTTGTTGCTTTACAGCGGAGTTAAATTGCCGGTGAATATTAATCCTGAGATATGCATGGCGGAAGTGCATGGGAATCGAACCCACCCGGGACGGTTCTAGCGCCCCACACTGGATTTGAAGTCCAGGAGGCCCACCAGTGACCTGGGCACTTCCATGGAAAATTCTAAAGGATATTTGTCCGTGTGTCAATTTCAAAAAAGGATAAAAAAGTAATATTTTCCGACATTGGCCTGTATTTTCTACAACGGGAAAAACTCTGTCTTGGTTAAAGAGTCATCCAATAATTGGACTGTTACCGGATCGCCTTTTTTAACTTTGGTCTCGTTTTCTTTTAAAACAATTAAAGCATTGGCTAAAACCATTGATTTCAAAATGCCGGATCCTTGATCTCCGGTTATGGCAGCCATGTATTGGTTTTTCTTTTTTTTAACAATGGCACGAATGAAATGCTTAACCCCCGCTTCTTTCCTGATTTCCTGGTTGCTCACAGCCTTTATAGTTTGGCGGAATATTTTTGTATGTCCCTGCATTTTTAAAAGATACGGACGTACAAATTGTTCAAATGACACCATTGCGGATACGGGATTTCCCGGCAAACCGAACAGGGGAATACCCTTGATTGCGCCGAAAGCCAAAGGCTTGCCCGGCCTCATGGCCACTTGCCAGAAATGCATGGTGTTACCTATTTCTCCCAATATATCCTTGACAAAATCAAAATCACCGACCGAAACGCCTCCGGAAGAAATAATCAAATCAGCAGCGAGCGCAGTTTTAAATTTTTCGTGAAGTTCGGATTTTTTATCCCGGACAATTCCCAATATTAAGGGAATTGCGCCGCACTCCATAACCTGGGCCGCTAAAGAGTAGCTGTTACTGTTGACGATTTTTGCGGGCGGCGGATCATTTTCGATGTCTACGAGTTCGTCACCTGTTGCTAGGATCGCTACGCGCGGCTTCTGATACACGCTCACAAATGGCCTTCCCAACGAAGCAAGCATTCCTATTTGTGCCGGACTAACAACATTTCCTTGAGAAATAACGAGCTCTTCTTTTTGCACATCTTCGCCGGTCAAGCGAATATCCTGGCCTTCTTTGACTGAAGTATAGATTATAACCGTTTTGCCGATTTTTTTTGTGTCTTCTTGGCGGACAACGGCATCGGCAGCGCCGGGGATTATTGCTCCGGTCATGATGCGGGAAGCTGCGCCTTTTTTTAAACTTTTTTGTGGCACTTTACCTGTCGGTATCTCTTCAATAACTTGGAGTCGGAGCGGGTTTACCCTGGTTGCGCCTTTAGTATCGATATGCCGCACCGCATAGCCATCCATTGCTGAATTGTCGGCGGGAGGAATATTACGTGTGGCAAAAACATCTTCACCTATTACTCGCTCCCGGGCATCCAGGATATTTACTTTTTCCAAACCTAACGGGTGAAAATTCAAGAAGATTGACTGTAAAGCTTTTTCCACGGTAATCATTTTTAATCTCCTATAAAATTTATAAAGGGCAGCTTATCAAACACAAGGGGGTTGTCAACCAATAAGAAATGATTAAATTATGAGATAATCAATCTAACTTGAACTAAATTCATATTTGAGCTAAAAAATTAAATTTCCTGCGGGAACTTGTGGAAAAGAGTTCCATTGCATAATTCATTGCCGCAAAGAGTTTGGATTATCGTCAGTGCGAAAAATTATCACAAAAGAAATCACGGAAGATATTGCACCGCTGCATGATTTGTTGGAACAAATTAATAGGGGGACCCTAAGAGTCAATATAAGGGGCCTCAGCGGATCTGCTCGTTCTTTCTTGACAGCTCTTCTTTTTGCTCGCACGGAGAAGAAGACCCTGCTTGTTGTTTGTCCGGAAGAAAGAGAAGCCACAGCGTTGGCGAGTGACCTGGCCTTGTTTTTGGGCAATGACAATGTAATTCATTATCCGTCTCTGGATTTCTTGACTGTTGACATATTTGCACTCCAGAAAGAAGAAGAATTAGCACGTCTGGAAGTTCTTGCTTTTATGCAAATCAACACCGGAGTAGTGGTCGCTTCCATGGCTGCTTTGATGCAAAAAGTAATGCCTTTTGCCGCATTCAATCAATATCTGCAAATAATTTCCATAGGCGATACATTCAATAGAGATGACTTTTGCGCACATCTGCAATCAGGTGGCTATAAAAGAGTCAGCCTTGTTGAAGAAAGGGGTGAATTCAGTGTCCGTGGCAACATTATTGATCTGTTTCCTCCCACGGAAAAATGGCCGCTGCGCGTGGAAATGTCCGGTGATGAAATCGAATCCATCCGTAAATTTGACTGCGTTTCCCAGCGTTCCATAGGTTCAGTGGAAACTTTTATCGTGCCGCCGGCCAGCGAGGTAATTGTCAATTCGCAAACGCTCAAGCTGGCTGTGTGCAATGTCAAACGGCGCATCGACGATATTTCCCTGCCGCGAGAAATTCGTAACCGTTTGGTGGATACTCTGCAAAACGATTTAGCCAATTCCATAAATCCGCTATATTTGTCCCTGTTTTACGAATCCTTCGATGATCGGGAGAGCGGCGCGCAAAACCGGCTCGGAAGCTTTTTTGATTATCTGCCACAAAACACTTTGATAGTTTTGGATGATCCGCTGGCCATCGATCAGGCTGCACAGAATACAGAATTTAATATCGATAAATTATTGCTCAAAGCTAAAAATGGCGAAAAATTTTATCTGGAAAAAGAAAATGCATACCTTTACCCGGTTCAAGCCGGAGCCGCTATGGATAAGTTTAGGCAAATTTCTCTGGAGAGTCTAAGGCTCGACGGGAACAACACTAATGAGACAAAAACAATAATTTTTGAAGCTCATCAACAACTCCAATTGTTAAATGCCGTTACCGGCGGAATTAAAGAAGATGCACTGCTGCGGCAGACTGTGGAAAAGATCAAAAATTGGCTTGCTGATGGCCTGTTGGTTCTTTTTCTTTCTCCTACCCCGGAAGACTTTCACCGGATGCAGCATCTGCTCCTATCCTACGATTTACCCCTGCAGATTTCAACCGAGCAAGGTTCGGTCATGGGCAAAATCAGTCAATGGGACGGCAGTCCTCGACTTATTTTATGGGAAGGAAAAATCTCCACAAGCTTTATTTTTCCGTCAATGAAGCTGGTGCTTCTGAGCGAAGAAGAAATATTTGTGAAAAAGGTGCCCCGCCGCCGTCCACGTCCTGCCCGGGAAGCTTATTTTTTAAAGTCCTTTGGTGATCTGAAAGAAGGTGATTTTGTTGTCCACACCGATTTTGGCATTGGTGTTTACCGTGGGCTGAAAAAAATCAAAGTCGGTAAAATAGAAAATGATTTCTTGGTTATCGAGTATCTGGATGGAGATAAACTATACATACCTGTTAATTCTCTGGAAAAAATTCAAAGGTATTTAGGGCCCGATGGTTATGTGCCGAAAATCGATAAGATGGGTGGAACTTCATGGGAGGCTCTAAAGGAAAGAGTAAAAAAATCTGTAAGAGAAGTCGCCGAAGAATTGGTTTCCATTTATGCCGCTCGCGAAGTATTGGAAAGAAAATCATTTGCCCCGCCGGATAGAATTTACGAGGAATTTTGTTCCACTTTTGAATTTGAGGAAACTCCCGATCAAGCTAAAGCTATTGAAGATATCCATCTGGACATGGATGGCGTAAAGCCGATGGATCGTCTAATTTGCGGCGATGCCGGTTTTGGCAAAACGGAAGTCGCCATTCGATCGGCCTTTCGCGCTGTAATGGACGGTAAACAGGTTGCTGTTCTGGTGCCGACAACTATTCTGGCCGAGCAGCATTATCAGACCTTTTCCCGCAGGCTTAAAAATCTTCCCATTCGTGTGGAGGTGCTTAATCGCTTCAAGAATGCGGCGGCGCAAAAGAAAATTGTAGAGGAAATTAAAAATCAAAAAGTGGACATTGTTGTGGGAACGCATCGCTTACTCCAGAAAGACATTGAATTTAAGGAGCTAGGATTGGTTATAATCGATGAGGAACAACGGTTTGGAGTAGCACACAAGGAAAAATTAAAAAAAATGCGCACCCTTGTCGATGTGCTCACCCTTTCGGCGACGCCAATACCGCGCACCCTTCATCTTTCCCTGGTGGGCATCAGAGATTTATCAATTATTAACACACCCCCGGAAGATCGGATACCTATAAAAACTTATGTGCTGGAGTTTGATGAGGATGTTATTAAAGTAGCCGTGGAAAAAGAGCTGGCGCGCCAAGGGCAGGTTTTTTTTATTCATGACCGAGTGCGCTCAATTTATTCGATTTCCCATCTGCTGAAACGTCTTGTGCCGGATGCAAATATCGGTGTTGTCCACGGTCAAATGAAACCTGCGGAAATAGAAAAAGCAATGGCTAAATTCGTCAAGAGGGAAAGTAACGTTCTTGTCAGCACCACTATCATTGGTTCCGGTTTGGATATTCCCACGGCCAATACGATAATCATAAATCGTGCCGATAGGTTTGGGTTGGCACAGCTCTACCAGCTGCGCGGCCGTGTAGGTCGCGCTAAAGAGAAAGCTTTTGCCTACCTTTTATTGCCGCAAGGAGCAATGCTTTCCCGTGAAGCCATGAAGCGGCTGCAAGTAATTAAAGAGTTTTCCGATCCGGGTTCCGGATTCAGGATAGCGTATAATGATCTGGAAATCCGCGGCGGAGGAAGTTTATTGGGCATTTCTCAGTCCGGTCATATTGGTGCTGTCGGTTATGAACTTTATACCGAGTTAATGGAAAAAACGATTCGGGAAATTAAAGGGGAAAAAATTATCGAAGAAGAAATATTACCCGAAATCCAGTTGGGAGTTTCCGCTTTCATTCCTGAAGGATATGTGCAAGATGTCTATCAGCGGTTGGTCTTATACAAAAGAATATCTTTAGCCGCAAATGATGAGGAAATTGATCAAATCAAAAGTGAATTGCAAGATTGTTACGGACCTTTGCCGGCGTCAGCAGAAAACTTATTACAAGTTATTAGTATTAGAAATTCCCTTAAATTGTTAAAAGGGAGAAAAATGGGCTATAATGGTAAGCGGTTATATATTTTTTTCCGGAATAATTCCCCTGTTGATCCGGCAAAGATTATCGCTCTTTATCGCAAGAAAATTCAAGAATTACGCTTTACACCGGATCATAAATTGTTTGTACCCGCGCCAAATCTTTCCGAAAAAGAAATATTGACACAAGCCAATTTGTTATTAAAGATGCTTGCCCAATAACAATAACCAATATATATGTAAAAATTATGATTAAAAAGAAAATTAAAATTTCTTCTTACCTTGGAAAACTGACGAATATAATATTGAACAGATATTATATCCTATGCATACTGGCAATTATTTTTATTGTTGCTTGCGATAAAATTAATATTTTTTCCAGGCCGTATGTGGCGACAGTTAATGGAGCCAAGATTTATCTTGATGACTATCAAATACGTTTAAACCAAAAAATGGCTATGCTGCCCAAGGATGCGCTGGATCAGCCGAATTATGTGAAACGCCTTGAAGAAGAAGTTTTGGACAATATGATTACCGAAAAAATCATGTATTTGCGCGCGCAAGAGCTGGATATATCGGTAGGGGCCAGCGAGCTGGAAGATAAAATTAACGAAATTAAAAAAGATTACGGAGAAGATTTTGCGAACCTGCTGGCACAGGAAAACATCAGATATGAGCAATGGAAAGAAGATTTAAAAAAAGAAATGTTCCTGCAAAAGCTTGTTGCGGTCGATGTGAATGCCAAAATAAGAGTGTCGGATGATGAAGCCGAAGATTATTTTAATGAACACCGCAATAATTATAGACTGGAGCCCAGTGTAAGGGTTGCCCAGATAGTTGTTAGAGATTTAGCTAAGGCCAAGGAAGTACTGGCTCGATTGAATGCCGGCGATGATTTCGCTACACTGGCTTCTAAGGTATCTATTGGTCCCGAAGCTCGTCAGGGAGGAGATCTGGGATTCATAACCCGCGGGGTCATGCCCGAACCTTTGGAAGAAACTATTTTCAAGTTACCAGTCAATAAAATAAGTCCCATCGTACAAAGTCCTTATGGATTTCATATTTTCAAGGTTTTGGAAATTCAACCGGCCGGAATTAAAAAATTTTCTGATATTAAAGAGGAAGTTGTAGCTGATATTCGGGCGCAGAAAGAAGAAGCGGCTTTCATAACCTGGCTACAAGCTTTGAAGATGAAAGCAGTGATAAAGAAGGAAAACACCGTACTATGGAAAAAAGTAAACAGGCAAAAATAAAAAGGGAGGGTTGAAGCGCTGTGGAATTTTACAAAAGGATTTTTTTGATTGCTTGGGGAGTAATGCTTTTATCTATGCCCAGTGGTGCCGCTGTTGTGGATAAAATCGTTGCTATAGTAAATGAAGAGGTAATAACCCTTTCCGAATTTAATGCGGCGTTCGAACCTTACCGTAAAAATATAGAGGAAAATTATCCGGACAAAGATAAAGAAGCGGTACTTAAGCAGGCAAGAGGAGCTTTCCTGAACCGTCTCATCGATAATATGCTGATTGAACAAGAAGCAAAAAAAACCGGTGCCGGCATTGTCATCAAGGATGAGGAGGTAACGGAAGTAATCAAAGACATGCTGGCGAAAAAGAAATTAACTATGGATGATTTCTTAAAAAATCTTGCTCGGGAAGGTAATTCTCTGGAGTCTGTTAAAAAAGATATAAGAAATCAAATAATGCGTTCACGGTTATTGCGGCGGGAAATCAAGGCTAAAATAGTTGTCAGTGACGATGAAATAGGCGAGTATTACGACAAAAACCGTCAGAATTATGAGGGAAAAGAAGCAGTTAGAATTAAGCAAATTTTATTGTTGCTTCCTCCCCAAGCCAATAAAGCTACACGGATGAAACTAAAAGATCAGGCGAATAATTTACGCAAGCGCATTAATAATGGAGAACATTTTGAATTGCTGGCCGTAAAATATTCTCAGGGACCAGAAGCCAAGCAGGGCGGTGATGTTGGTTTTGTTGAGCGAGGAGTAGTTATTCCGGAAGTAGAAAAGGTTGCGTTTAGCCTGCCTATCGGAAAAGTAAGCGAAGTAATAGAATCAAGTCTTGGATTTCATATAATTATGGTAGTGGATAAAAGAGGTGCCGGATTGAAACCAATTGCTGCAGTCAGAGAAGAAATAAAAACAAAAATCGAAGATGAAAAATTGGATAAAAGATATGAAGAATGGATCACCTCTGTCAGAAAAAAGTCATACATTGAAGTAAGATTTTAAATAAGCAGTTTAGTAAAAGATGGATGCAATAAAAATCAAAGGCGCTTCCCAACACAATTTAAAGAATATTAGTTTAGATATACCCCGCGATAAGCTTGTTGTCATTACCGGTGTGAGTGGCTCCGGTAAATCGTCGCTGGCTTTTGATACGATCTATGCTGAAGGTCAAAGGCGTTATGTGGAGTCGCTTTCCACTTATGCCCGCCAGTTTATCGGACAGATGGATAAGCCGGATGTGGAATCTATCGAAGGCTTATCGCCGGCTATAGCCATAGAACAGCGCACAGCCAGCCACAATCCTCGTTCCACTGTCGGTACGGTCACCGAAATTTATGACTACTTCCGTCTTCTTTATGCCGGAATTGGTCAGTGCCATTGTTATAACTGCGGGCGCGAAATCAAATCGCAAACAATCGACAGTATCGTAGAAAGTGTTCTCTCGCTTCCCGCCAATACACGCTTCAGCATTATGGCCCCGCTGGTTCGCGGTAAAAAAGGTGAATTTCAGAAAGAATTAAAAAAGCTTCAGAAGGAAGGATTTGCGCGCGTCCGGATTGATGGAGAAATTAGGGATTTGGCGGAAGATATTCTTCTGACTAAGAATAAACGCCATGACATCGATTTGATTGTCGACCGCCTGGTATTGAAGGAGGGCGTAAGAAAAAGACTGCGTGATTCTTTGGAAATCGCCGTAAGCCGGGCGGAAGGACTGGTGTGCATAGTTCCCGCTTCCGGCGAAGAAATACTTTTCAGTGAAAAATATGCTTGTCCGGATTGTGGGATAAGTATCCCTGAACTTACGCCCCGTATGTTTTCCTTCAACAGTCCCTACGGAGCTTGCCCCGACTGCAATGGTCTGGGCTCCCGAATGCATTTTGCGCTGGATCTGGTTGTGCCGGATTCAGGGTTGTCTTTGCGGGAAGGGGCCATTGCGCCTTGGGCGGGAAGAACTTCTCTTTACTATCATAATGTCCTGGATGCTCTCTCTACTCATTACGGATTTGATATCAATACTCCGTTTGATAAATTGCCGGAAAAAATTCAAAAAGTTCTGCTCTATGGATCGGGAACAGAAAGGATTAAATTTTATCATGACCGCCCGGACAGAAGGTACTTTGCTCATCAGCCCTTTGAGGGGGTGATCAAGCAATTGGAGCGTCGCTGGCGGGACACGACGTCAAGCGTAATACGCAATGATCTGGCGCGCTACATTGATTTGAGCGCATGTGAGACATGTCACGGCGCTCGTTTGAAAAAGGAAAGCCTCGCCGTAACTGTGGGGGGAAAAAATATTTATGAACTCTGCCAGATGTCTATTCGCGAATGTTTTAACTTTTTCGAACAATTGGCACTGACGGCACAGGAAAAAATCATAACCGAGAGAATTCTCAAGGAAATCAAAAATCGTCTACGGTTTTTGCTCAATGTGGGCATGGATTATTTAAGCCTGGATAGATCAACATTGTCCTTATCAGGAGGGGAAAGCCAGCGTATTAGGCTCGCTACGCAAATCGGCTCCGGATTGATGGGCGTTTTGTATGTATTGGACGAGCCGACGGTCGGACTGCATCAAAGGGATAATCTGCGACTGATAGATACTTTGAAAAAGTTGCGCGATATGGGTAACACCGTGCTGGTTGTCGAGCACGACGCCGAAATGATGATAGCCTGTGATCACATTGTAGATATGGGGCCGGGTGCGGGAGACAACGGCGGAAAAGTGGTCTTTCAAGGTCCTCCGGAGGAAATTTTAAAAAGCGATGAATCACTCACCGGTAGATTTTTATCCGGCAAGGAATCCATAGCTTTGCCGCCAAAAAGGCGCTCCATTGCCGGCCGGCAAATTATTTTAGAGGGAGCCACTGAAAACAATCTCCAGAATATCGATATTAAAATACCGGTAGGAGTGTTTACGGCAGTAACCGGGGTATCGGGCTCCGGCAAAAGCACAATGGTTGTGGAAACGCTTTACAAAGTACTGGCGCGCCGCCTGAATCAGCACCGCGGGGCAATGGGCAAAATCAGAAAAGTTACGGATTTGGGGGATATTGAACGGGTCATAATGATTAACCAACAGCCGATAGGGCGAACGCCGCGATCCAATCCGGTGACTTATACCGGAATTTTTTCTTTTATCCGCGACCTATTTACCAATCTTGCCGAATCTCGGGTGCGTGGCTATAAACCGGGACGGTTCAGCTTCAATGTGAAAGGCGGCCGCTGCGAAGCGTGTGAAGGCAACGGATTAATAAAAATTGAAATGCATTTTCTGCCTGATGTTTATGTTACTTGCGATGTCTGCCACGGCAAACGTTTTAATCAAGACACACTGGATATCAAATATAAAGATAAGAGCATTGCCGAGGTTTTAGACATGACGGTGAGCCAGGCATTAATCTTTTTTTCCAACATTTCACCGATTAAATCGCACCTGCAATTGCTCTACGATGTCGGGCTGGGCTATATTCATTTGGGGCAGTCGGCGACCACTCTTTCCGGCGGCGAAGCACAAAGGATAAAACTGGCCCGGGAGTTGGGCAAGAGAATCAACAGCAACACCCTTTATATTCTGGATGAACCGACAATCGGGTTGCATTTTGCAGATATTCAAAAATTGCTGGATGTTTTAAAACGCCTCGCAGATATGGGTAATACCATAGTCGTGATCGAACATAATCTGGATGTGATTAAATGCGCCGATTATATTATCGACCTTGGGCCGGAAGGAGGGCCGGGTGGCGGTCAAATTATTGCGTCCGGTACAGTGGAAAAAGTGGCCGGGGAAGAAAAATCAGCGACGGGCAGATTTTTGAGGAAAATTATTTCCGCCTGAACGTATTTTTTTTAAAGAGACTCAAATTGAAGCGCAAGTGGAATTGATCCCGCCACAAACGGAGGGTATCGTAAGATACCCGTGGTCAATGACACTCGATGAAAACGAGTGAAGCGAAGTTTGAAGCGCAAGTGGAATTGATCCCGCCATAAACGGAGGGTATCGTAAGATACCCGTGGTCAATGACACTCGATGAAAACGAGTGAAGCGAAGTTTGAAGCGCAAGTGGAATTGATCCCGCCATAAACGGAGGGTATCGTAAGATACCCGTGGTCAATGATACTCGATGAAAACGAGTGAAGCGAAGTTTGAAGCGCAAGTGGAATTGATCCCGCCATAAACGGAGGGTATCGTAAGATACCCGTGGTCAATGATACTCGATGAAAACGAGTGAAGCGAAGTTTGAAGCGCAAGTGGAATTGATCCCGCCATAAACGGAGGGTATCGTAAGATACCCGTGGTTAATGAGATTCTGGCGATAATGCTGAAACTGTGAATTTTCAGTCGCAGCAAAATGTTGACATAATCTTCTAAAAGGTCCAATATATTACAGTATGAGAGTATATAGATTTCGATATATGTTAAAATCGAATAAATCTGCAAAA
Organism: uncultured delta proteobacterium; assembly: GCA_963753975.1. Classification (GTDB taxonomy): domain Bacteria; phylum Desulfobacterota; class Syntrophia; order Syntrophales; family Smithellaceae; genus UBA4810. Next base: position 307,390 of record CAVWEH010000004.1, on the reverse strand, counting down.
AAGTTTGGCACGGAAGGATAATAGGATGACTTTAGCGCCGATCGCACCTTTAAAACATAGGCATTCAATATTAATTGTCGATGATGAAGAATCTATTCTTAATGCTTTTAAGCGTATTCTGGCCGACGAAGATTACGAAATTCACACGGCTCGCGATGGAATGGAAGGCCTGAATAAGCTGCGGGAAGCGAAAAAACCTTTCTCCCTTATTATTTCCGATCAAAGAATGCCGGTTATGAATGGCGTGCAATTTTTTTCCAAGGCCAAGGATATTTTTCCGGATGCCGTACGAATACTATTGACCGGTTACGCCGACACCGACGCCATAATTGACGCCATCAATAAAGGAGGGATCCAGCTTTATTTTACCAAACCATGGCGTGAGGAGGAACTACTGGTTCATATTAAAGAATCTCTTTCCAAAACGGAACTGGTGATGGAAAATAAACGATTGGTGGAATTAACCAAAAAGCAAAACAACGATCTGATGGAATTGAACAAAACCCTTGAAGATAAAGTTAAAGAGAAGACAAGTGACCTATTGGTCAAAGCCGAAGAACTAAAGGCAAGTTATGAAAACTCACAAATGATTTTGGATGGCACAGTGAAAACGATGTCTAAGATCGTGGAAACCCGTGATCCTTATACCTCCGGTCATGAGGCTGCAGTGGCCATAATATCATGTAAAATAGCGAAAGAAATGGCGATGACTAAGGAACAAATTGAGGCCATTAGAATTGCCGCAGCTCTTCATGATATTGGAAAAATATCCGTGCCGTCGGAAATATTAACCAAGCCGGGGCATTTAACTGATTTGGAAAGGGATATAATCAAAACACATTGTAGGGTTGCCTATGATATTCTTAAAACCATTGAGTTTCCCTATCCGATAGCGCAAATTATTTTGCAACACCATGAAAGGATGAACGGTTCAGGTTATCCACAGGGGCTTAAGGGAGAAGAGATATTGCTCGCGGCGCGCATTATAGGGATTGCTGATGTTATTGATGCTATGGCTTCCCATCGGCCGTACCGGCCGGCACTAGGTGTTGATTCCGCCATTGAAGAAATAGTCAAATACAAAAGAATCCTTTACGATTCGATGGTTGTTGACACCTGCCTAAAAATATACAAAACCGCCGGTGAAGCGGCATTCATTCCAGCGGAGAATTCCGAAAAGTAATTAAAAAACTTTCTCCGTTTACTGATTGTTATCAGAAAAAACGATGGATAACATTGTTACAATGTTTCTTCCGTGAAAGCTTTTGTGCCTCGACAGTAAGATTATTTTCGCTGGCCGAATATTGCCCGGCCAATGCGGACAATCGTTGCTCCTTCTTCAATGGCTACTTCGAAATCATCGGTCATGCCCATGGAAAGTTCTTCCATTTGAATTCCCGGAATTTGTTGACGGGCTATATTATCACGAAGATTTCTCAAAGCGAAAAAGTGAGGACGGGCATTTTCAGGATTATCGGAATACGGAGCCATAGTCATTAATCCGCGCACAGCCAGATTTGTGAGGCCGGCTATTTGCTTAATTAAGGTTGGGGCATCATCCGCCGGAATGCCATTCTTTGATTTTTCGCCGCTGACGTTGACTTCAACGAGAATATTCAATTTGCAACCGGTCAGTCCTGCTCTTCGATCCAGTTCCTGTGCGAGTTCGAGGCGGTCAACGGAATGAACATAGTCAAACAATTTGACGGCATATTTTGCTTTGTTAGTCTGCAGATGGCCGATCATATGCCATTGGGAACTACCGCCGATAACAGCGATTTTACCTTTGGCCTCCTGAACATAATTTTCGCCAAGCATGGTGATACCGGCGTTAATGGCCTTAATGATATATTCGGCGGGAACGGTTTTAGTAACCGCCATAAGTTTGACGGAATCAGGATCGCGGCCGCACTTAACAGCCGCAGAAATTATCTTTTGTTTTATGTTATTTATATTGTCGGGAATATTTATTTCCATTGAACCTAGCCAAAACTGATCACTTCTAATTTTTTTAATGTTTCCAAAACTTCGCCAAGCGGCAGGCCAATCACATTGGTGTAAGAGCCGCGAATTGATTTTATGAAATAAGCCCCTTTCCCCTGCACTGCATAACCACCGGCCTTGTCGTATGGTTCATCGCAGGCTATATACCAATCCAATTCTGCGGCGCTGATCTTTTTAAATTTGACCGTCGATTGAACGATATCAGAACGACTTACTTTAGAGGTGACTTGAGTGACAGTAAAACCGGTAAATACTTTATGCTCGCGGCCGCTTAGTTTTTTCAACATTTCTTTTGCCTGTGTTTTATTTTTTGGCTTGCCTAAAATAAGTCCGTCAATGACAACAATTGTATCCGCTCCCAGCACCCACGCCCGCGGATATTTTCGGGCAATAAGTTGAGCCTTTTCGCCAGCCAGCCTGCGGACGTGCTGCTTAGGGCTTTCTCCCTCGCTGTAATCTTCATCGACATGAGCGGGAATGGTTTTGAACTTCAAACCCACCGACCGCAGCAGCTCCCGCCGTCGCGGCGAAGCCGAAGCTAAAATAAGTTGTTCGGATAAAGAGATAGGCATTGGTTTTGCTTTCTATAATATGAATATAATGATTTTTATCACAAATAAACTTTTAAGTGTCAATTGGAAATTATATTTGCTTCTTGAGGGGCTTGGAGTTATTATAAGGCCATAAAAAAACAGAGGTGGAATATGAAAAAATTATTAAGTGTATTCTTAACACTCATTTTCTTATCAGCGTTTATCAGTGTCGCTATCGCTGAGGAAAGAATTGTGCAGCTGACAATGCCCGGATGTTCTGCCTGAAACTCCAATGCCAGGATAGGTTCTATCTTGAAAAAAATTAACGGTGTGAAGAAACATGAGAATAAAGGACATGATCTGTTGATTATTACCTTTGATGACGAAATGACTACCCTCAATATTATTATCGGAGAACTTAAAAAAGGGAAGTTTGATGTCAACGGCGACCCGGTTTATTTAAAGTAACTCTAAAGGTATTTCTTCATTTTTGCCGCTTCCAGAGTTTCGACTATTTTTTTTACATCCTGGGAACGGCCTTTTTTGCAAATCAGTAAGGCATTTTTTGTTTCTACAACGATTAAATCCTTTACTCCTACAAGAGCGACAAGTTTTTGCGGGCTATAAACAAGAGATCCCTCCGTATCTTCAAAAAGTACATTGCGGCCTCCGGTTACTGTATTACCTTTGTTATCTTTAGGCGATATTTCCCAAAGCGCATCCCAACTGCCCACATCGCTCCAGCCGAAATCTCCTCTCAGCATAAAAACGTTGTTCGCCTTTTCCATAACGCCGTAATCGATAGAAATCGAAGTCAGTTTTTTATAAACTTTACGGATGACAGTCGCTTCTCTTGGAGTGCCAAGGACATTTTTTATTTTCATCAGACCTGAATATAAGTCCGGCAAAAAGCGGGCGATTTCTTCTATGATGGTCGAGGCTTTCCAGATAAACATGCCGCTGTTCCAATAAAAATTGCCGCTTTGAACAAATTTCTGTGCTTGCGTGAAATCCGGTTTTTCACGTATGGATTTTACCCGGAAAACTTCCTGATTCCCTATATGCTGAAAAGAATCAGCATATTCAATGTAGCCGAAGCCTGTTTGAATACCGGATGGTTTTATGCCGATTGTTGCCAGCGCGTTTTCGTTGGCGGCAAATTGTGCCGCTGCAGCAATGACCTCTGTATATACATGGGCATCACCAATGGCGTGGTCGGAAGGCAGCACAACCATGACATCATCGCCGACTTTTTTTTGTATGTAGAGAGCCGCGAGTCCGACGCAGGGTGCGGTATTTTTACCTTCCGGTTCAATAATGATATTTTTTGAAGGAATTTCCGGAAGCTGCTTGATCAGCTCACGCGCGTGCTTTTTGCCTGTCACCACCAAGATATTTTGCGGGGCAATCAGTTCTTTGACGCGGTCAACGGTTTCCTGGATTATAGTTCTATTGCTAACTATATCTAATAGATGCTTGGGCTTTTTCTCCCTGCTACGGGGCCAGAAGCGAGTGCCTCTGCCGCCGGCCATGATGACAGCATGCATTTTTCCAAACCCCTTGCGGTTTTGTAGCGAATAAATGTAATTACTGAATGCTATAATACAAAGTGCCTTGCAATTTCAAGTTAGAAAAGATAGCCTAAAACTTAATGTCTAAGATGATTTATCCGGAAATGATCTTGAAAAAGGGACGTGAAGCGGCGCTCTTGCGCGGGCATCCATGGGTATTTTCCGGCGCTATTGATGCAATTAAAGGAAAACCCGATGCGGGCGATATTGTTCTGGTCAAAGATTCGGGCGGTAAACCCCTGGCTTTAGGATTTTTTAATCCCCGAACAGACATAGCTTTACGTATCTTGACGAGAAACTGTGAAGGAAAAATCACCTCAAATTTTTGGCAAAACCGCCTGCATGTGGCATGCAAATTACGGCAAATAATTATCAATGAACAAACAAACGCTTATCGCCTCATCAATGCCGAAGGTGATGGTTTTCCGGGATTGATAGTTGATGTTTATGGTTCGAGTCTGATGCTATCCATTGCGACCGCCGGAATGGAAAAACAAAAAAACCATATTTTAGATGCTCTCATTTCCCAATTAAAACCGGCGCGGATTTATGAAAAAAGCGAAGGCCGGTCGCGTTCATTGGAGGGGCTGGAAATCAGGATCGGTTTTGTTTTCGGAGATAATGAAGCCGGTATTGTGGAGATAATGGAAAACGGGTTGAAATTTGAGGTGGACTTTGCCCGTGGCCAAAAAACCGGTTTTTTTCTGGACCAGCGGATCAACAGAGAAAAGATAGGCGCGCTGAGCCGTGATGCCAGCATATTAAACTGTTTTTCTTACACCGGAGCTTTTTCCGTTTATTGCGCCCAAGGCGGGGCCAAACGAGTTGTTTCTTTGGATATATCCAAGCCTGCCTGTATCACGGCAAAAAGGAATCTGCAGCTCAATTGGTTTTCCACGGAAGACCATCCGGTAGTAGAAGCCGATGTCTTTGATTATTTGCGCAATACGCAGGAATGTTTCGATATGATCATCCTTGATCCTCCCGCATTTGCTCAAGCCAAAAAGGATGTGGCCAAAGCAGCGCGCGGCTATAAGGAAATCAATTTACAAGCAATCAAGCATCTTGCCCGAGGAGGAATCCTGGCGACGTTTTCCTGCTCCAACTTTATAGAAGAAGATCTTTTTTCCAAGATCGTTCTTGGCGCTGCGCGCGATGCCGACGCCGATTTACAATTGCTAACAAGATTGGCGGCAGGGCCGGATCATCCGGTTTTGCTGGGACATCCCGAAGGCCACTATCTTAAGGGGCTTCTACTGGTCAGGAAAAATTAAGCAGGCTTTTTTGCCCGTTGTTGCCACTATCCTCTTTTACAAATAAAAGCAGGAAACAAGCGATTAGAGACAAGACAAGAGATAAATAAAAAGGGGCCTGCATGTTAATATTATTCTGGAGAAAGCCGGCAACCAATGAAGCCGGCAGGGCGCAAATGCCGATGGCCATTTGAAATACACCCAGGCCGGCGGCCCGGAAACACTATAAAAAACTTCCTTTTCCTGATCCTGTCGGAAAGATAGCCGGATATGGCTTTAGAGATGGAAACGAAAGCTTCATCCAATCCGTCAATCAATCCCGGCACGGCCATGTTGGCGCCCATAACGGAAGTAACAAACAATGGCCAAACCGGATAAATCATGTCGGAGCCAAAATCATTTAAGAAAGAGGCGCAGGCAAATGCCAGGATAGATCTTTTATTTTCTTCTTCGGGTTTTTCTGTCATGAATTTACAGATTAAAATTTCATTTTAATTTATGAAAGGATTGAAGGCGCGATAACATAAATTAGGGAATAAACAGCCGACCAGATTAAAATACCGGCCGTAATTAAGATGCACGCATAGGCCAAAAGTTTATGTCCCGCCGTTTCCTGTTTTTTTTCATTGTATCCCATTAGAAAGGCCAAAAGTATTCCGCAAAGAACTCCGCCGCCGTGAGCCCAGTTGTTTATGCCGCTGACGATAACTCCAAAGACTATTAGTGCGATAATCCAACCCACTGCTTGTTTATATATAGCCTGTCCGTAATAACCGCCCCGGCTTTTTCCATAATACAAAATCGCGCCGATTAGTCCGCAGATGCTGGCCGATGCGCCGATGGTAAAGGTAACGCCAAACAGCAAAGAGGCGGCAAAACCGACGATTCCGGACAGAATATATATGATCAAAAAACGGTGAAAGCCGAATATTTGTAGAACGAAAGGTCCCAATTGGTATAAAGCCATCATATTGAAACCAATATGCAGAATTCCTCCATGCAGAAAGGAAGCGGCAATTAGAGTCCAAAAGCGGTGAAATTCAAATACGGGAACTGTTCCGGTTGCTCCCAATAGAAAGAGGCTTTGACCCGAAGGAGAGAGGAAATTAAAAGGGCTGCCACCGGAAAGAATTCCCTGCGGATTTAAAAGCAATGCCAGAAAATAAAAAGCAATGTTCGTGTAGATAATGGTCATTACCGGGTTGAAAGCAAAGAAAATATTTCTGATAATCCCTGCAGTATTGTGTAAACCGGGCCGTAAAAGTCCGCAATAAGGGCAGGAAGGCTCGTCCGAGCTGATGAGCTTGCGGCAGTTGGGGCAGAGGATGGATTTTCTTTCCGTGGACATTATTAATCCCTTATAATTTTCGTTGCGGATTTAATTAACAACATTAATTCCCATTGTAAAGAAAATATTGCTCGTATTGACTATTATTTCTCATGTACTATATGCTCTCGCTGAACAGGAAAGTTTTATAAATGTCTAAACTGGAGAATTATGCGGATCAAAGATCGCGTTGTAATAAAAATTGAATCAGTAGCATTTGGCGGCGAAGGAGTCGGACGCGTCGACAATTTTGTGGTATTCGTTCCCTTTGCCGCTCCGGGAGATGAACTGGAAGTTGAAATTGTTCAGCTCAAAAAGAAATTTGCCCGCGGCAAAATATTACAGATAGTCAAACCGTCGCCGTTGCGAGTAAGTCCTCTGTGCCGCTATTATGAGAACTGCGGTGGTTGTTGCTACCAGCACGTAAATTATGAATACCAGCCGGAGATTAAAAAAAAGCAGGTGGAAGAAATATTTCGAAAAATCGGCAAAATTGCGACACCGCCGGTTACAGTTATTAAAGCGGCTTCCAAAGTCTATCATTATCGGGGAAAGGCCGAGTTTCATTCTTTAAGAACAAGCAATGGTTTTAAAATCGGCTTCTTAGATGTTTCCGGCCGTGAAATTGTGGATATAGAACGCTGTGAAATTATGGAAGAAACAATAAACGAAAAATTACGTGCCCGGAGGGAGAATATACAGACTCAGCACAATAATGATGACCGTTTAACAATTTGGTCAGATCCTCTTGCCGATCAGAAAGATGCGGTCATGAGGACGGTTAAGGGGAAAAAGTTTTTGGTGCCCCGGAGAGGATTTTTTCAGGCAAATCTGTATTTGACAAATCAATTAGTGGATGAGGTTTGCCGTCTGGCGATGTCTAACGAAATAAATACTTTAATTGATGCCTATTGCGGTAGCGGCCTTTTTTCGATTTTTCTGGCGCCTTATAGCCAGCGTGTTGTCGGTATTGAAATAAGCGAAAAATCAGTAAAATATGCGCAAGTAAATGCCGCCAATGCGAATGTGAAAAATGTTAGGTTTATCCGGGGAAAAGTCGAAAATATTTTATCGGGGGAATTTTTATCTTCCAGAAATGAAAACGATTTGATTGTACTTGATCCACCCCGCAGCGGCTGCAGCGAATCAGTACTGAAGGCAATCGCGGATTTAAAGCCGCAAAAGGTTATTTACGTTTCCTGCAATCCGGCGACACAGGCGCGGGACGTTAAATATTTAAATGAGCATGGTTATGCCTTGCTTAGTCTTTTACCTGTGGACATGTTTCCCCAAACCGAGCATGTTGAAGTCATCGGTTTATTGGAGACAAGATGAAAAAAAGATGGTAGTTTATGTGGTCAACTGGTGGCGGGAAAAATAATTAGGAAAACCTAACATCAAATCCCGTGACTTGGAATCCCTCGGCTCCAGCCGCGGGAGGTCGCGTTGTCCTCTGCTCCGCGGGATAATCACGGGCATTTGCAATGTCCTCCGCTTATGCGGGATCAATTCAACCTGCAAATATTGCCGCACTGTGCTGGCAATATTTGAGTTTCATTGATTCGACCTGCAAGCTTCAGCGCACTTTGTTTCTGAAGCTTGGGTCTCACTATTTTAGGAAGCCTCCGGCTCCTTTAACCTAAAGGTCATCTGCGACCGGAGGAGGCTCCACTAAACAGTAAAAATATTTTTGTAGCTTTCAAGCGAAAATATTGTTATTTAAGCGCTAAGTTTAAATATTTTAAAATGCATGTGGAGGAAAAAATGCCGTCGAAAAGTAAGAATGTCAGACTTGAGCAGCGCCGAATCCTGGAGAAAAAACTGGATTTACGATTGCAGAAATTAGCCCAAAAGGGTATCAGCAAAGAAAAAGCCCAAAGTGACCCCCTTGTTAAAAATCTTAAGGCAAAAATCAGGCAAACTAATATAAGAATTGCCGCGCTGGAGAAATTTGTCCAACGCGTCCAGGAATTAGCACAGGCAAAAGCACAAAAGTTAGCTGAACCGAAGAAGAAAAAAGAGAAAAAACCGAAAGCTGAACCTAAAGAGGCGCCCAAGCCCAAACCAGCGCCTATGCAGGAAGAGCCGAAGCCGCCCAAACCGCCGAAGCGGCCAGCGCCGGAGCCCAAGCCGGTGATATTAGAAGCGCCGGCACCTGAACCTATAGCCGTACCGAAATTCCAACCAGTGCCGGAACCAGTGTCTGTACCGAAGCCGGTGGAAATAAAACCTGAAGAAAAACCGGAAGCCCCGGTACCACTGCCGGAAATTATATCAGTACCGGCGGAACCGAAGATTGGGGAAAAACCGGTTGCTCCCGTTGCCGTTTCTCAACCGGCGCCAGCGAAAGTAAAGGCTGAACCGAGAGCTAAAAAAGAGTCGAAAGTTGCGGCAGCAAAACCCAAGAAGCCTGAGCCGAAACCTAAGGGGAAGCCAAAGGCCGAGGTACCAAAAGCAAAGCCAAAACCAAAAACGACAAAGACAACAAAGGCAAAGGCCGCACCAAAACCTAAACTGAAAACAAAGACGGCAGCTACCGCTGATAAAAACCTAAAAAAGAAAACGGTCGCGGAGGCCAAAACAAAGCCGAAAAAGAGCACAACTAAGAAAAAAGAGAAATAAGATTCAGATAAACAAAAAAGGGCAAACCGAATATAGTTTGCCCTTTTTTTTAAATATTGGCGTCCCCATGGGGAGTCGAACCCCGGTTACAGGCGTGAAAGGCCCGTGTCCTAGGCCTCTAGACGATGGGGACGCTGGGAAATAATTTATATGTAAGGTGCGCGCCTTATATATTGTTCAAAGTAGAATGTCAAGCAATGCCTCAACAAAAAGTATCACAAGAAAGCCGGCTTTTGCCGGAATACTTCGAAGATATATAAAAGATGAGATAAGAGGTTAAATGTTTGTGAAAAAAATGGTCACCAAAGAAACAGTCATCAAAATTCTCGAAGAAATTGCAGTTCTTTTGGAATTGACCGGAGAAAATCCCTTTAAATCCCGTGCCTACACGAATGCCGCCCGCAATTTGGAAAAAGTAGAATCTGATCTTAGTGAATTGGTGCAGGAGGGAAAAATTTACGAAATCGACGGTGTAGGAGAGGCTATCGGCAAAAAAATTGTGGAGTTGATGACTACCGGACAATTGGAATATTACGAAAACCTCAAAACGTCCATTCCTCCCGGTCATCTGGAAATGTTGAAGATAAGCGGCCTGGGACCGAAAAAAATTCATGCTCTTTATGAACGATTGGGAATAAAAACTATCGGTGAACTGGAATATGCCTGCCATGAAAACCGTCTTGTGGAACTTAAGGGATTTGGAAAAAAGTCGCAGGAAAATATTTTGGCCGGTATCGAAAAGCTGAAGGTTTATAAAGAAAGAAGGCTTTATGCGGAAGTCGAAGGCCAGGCTGAAGCGCTGCTTAAGTTTCTCAGGGAAAATAAAGATGTCTTTGCCGTCAGCGTTGCCGGTTCATTGCGCCGCGGCAACGAAACTGTCAAGGACATTGATATCCTGGCCAGTTCGGCGCATCCCGAAAAACTGGCCCGAGCATTCGCCAATTTGGATGAAGTTGCTTCTGTTATTGCCGGCGGTGAAACGAAAGTCAGCGTAAATTTGAAATCGGGAGTCAATGCCGATTTGCGCATCGTAACAAAAGATGAGTTTCCTTATGCGCTGCATCATTTTACCGGCAGCAAAGAGCATAACACCGCCATGCGGGGCAGAGCGAAGGACATGGGCATCAAAATGAACGAATATGGGCTTTTCCGAGGAGAGAAAAACATTGTTTGCCGCAGTGAGGAAGAAATTTTTTCCGCACTGGGGCTGCAATTTATTCCTCCGGAATTGCGCGAAAATATGGGCGAAATTGAAGCGGCAGAAAAAAACACATTGCCAAAACTTGTCGAAGAAAAAGATGTACAGGGGCTTTTTCATATCCACACCAATTTCAGTGATGGCACGGATACACTGGAGAGTATCGTGCTGGCGGCAAAAAAAATGGGATTAAAATATATCGGTATCAGCGATCACAGCCGTTCGGCTTATTATGCCGGAGGCTTGAAAGCGGAGGATATTCAAAGGCAGCATGAGCTTATTGATAATCTCAACAATAAGCATGCGCCTTTTTATATATTTAAAGGAACCGAAGCGGATATTTTGCCGGACGGCAGGTTGGATTACGATGAAGAAATTATGGCGAAATTTGATTTTGTGATTGCCGCCATCCATTCCAATTTTAACATGACCGCTGCGGAGATGACCGGCCGCATTAAGAAAGCTCTGCAGAATAAATATACTACCATGCTCGCCCATCCGACCGGCAGGTTGCTTTTGTCGCGGGAACCTTATGCGCTAAACATTATGGAAATTATTGAGGCAGCGGCCCAGTTCGGCAAGGCTCTCGAGCTCAATGCCAATCCGCACCGTCTGGATTTGGATTGGCGCAATTGCATTCATGCCAAAAAGAAGGGCGTAAAGATTGCGATCAACCCCGACGCTCATCAGAAAGCGGGATTGCACGACATCAGTTTTGGAATTAAGATAGCCCGCAAAGGTTGGCTTTCCAAGGGCGATTGTCTTAATTGTCTGAATCTGAAGGAGATGAAGGCTTATTTGCTGAACAAACAATAATTAAAGAGGAGGTGCTTTATGAACATCAGAGATTTTAGAAAACCCGAGCAGAATGTCAACGAACTATTTTTAAACCGGTGGTCACCGCGGGCGATGTCCAGCGAAGAAATTGATGAAGCCGCATTACTTTCTCTTTTTGAAGCGGCGCATTGGGCGCCTTCCTCCAACAATAATCAGCCCTGGCGATTTATCTACGGCCGCCGCAATACAAAGAACTGGATGACTTTCTTCAATCTGCTGGCCGAGGGCAATCAGGAATGGGCGAAAAACGCCGCCGTGCTGATAGTTGTCATTTCCAAAACGACATTTGATAACGGCAAACCTTCCCGGACGCACTCCTACGATACCGGCGCCGCCTGGGAAAACTTTGCTCTGCAAGGCTCGCTTGCGGGGCTCGTTGTGCACGGCATGCAGGGATTCGATTATGATAAGGCCAAAGAAGTTTTGCGTATTCCCGCTGATTATCAGGTGGAAGCAATGATTGCTGTGGGCAAACATGGTAAGAAAGAAGATTTGCCTTCCTACCAGCAGGAACGTGAATTTCCATCGGCAAGAAAGAGCATTTCCGAAATAGCTATGGAAGGCTTTTTTAAAAAATAAAAAATGTCATTTCGGTCCGGCAGAAGTTTACTCGGCAGCGTAGCCCGGTAGCCTGCCCAGCGCATGCCGGGCTACGTCGGGGGGATCCGGTTATTTTGCCGTTGACTAATGTAAAAAAGAATTGAAATAAAGAAAATTGTGAGTATATTTAAGCACGTTGTTTTTCGTGAAACTCCAATTCCGAAAGCAAAGTGCAGCGGAATTGGTAAATTGTAATGAGACCCAAGTTTCAGAAACAGAGTGCGCTGAAGCTTGCAGGTCGAATCAATGAAACTCAAATATTGCCAGCACAGTGCGGCAATATTTGCAGGTTGAATTGATCCCGCATAAGCGGAGGGCATTGCAAATGCCCGTGATTATCCCGCACAGCGGAGGGTATTTTACCCGTGATTAAATATGTATTTTAAAAATAGGCTGTCCCTATTTATCGAGTGCATAACCTAATAACCTGAAGGTCACACGAGGTCACACGTCCGTAAAATAAATAAAGTGAGGTGAACTATGAAGAAAAAAGACAATCTACGGTTAGTATTGATTTTGGCGATCTTTTTTTTAGCCGTGGGTGGCTGGCTCCTTCATCTGCGGATACATCCCTTCGCCAAAGACCCGGAAAATTTCATACCCCTCGTGGCCGGGTTTATCAGCGTGATCGTCATTCCTGTCCTATTTATTTTTCGATCAACAATCTCCTTTGCTTATCTTCTCAATGGCATAACGGTAATCATCGGTACAATCGCTATGACTCATTTTACAATTGAAAACCCCCCGCAAGCGTGGACTCTACAGACAATTCTTTTGGGAACGCTTTTGGCTGATATCGTGCTGCTTTGGGGAAAATTTGCCGTCGGCAAAGCCCTTTTTGAACTGGAGCTTGCAGTAAACCAGCCCGACGCTCCGATGCGCAGCGGCAGGTTTTTCCGCTTTCCTAATATGGGCTTTTGGTTTGTGCATGTTGTCATGTTAACGGCCGTTTACATTATCGGCGGTTATTTTTGGAAATAGAAGGAGGGTCTGATGAAATATATTCTCTTGTTCCAACCGGGGTGGTGGGTATTACATGTTGTAGCGATTTTGCTGCTGCTCTTGATCGGTCATCTGTAAGCCGCTAAACGTAAAACTGAATATTATAAAACTTGAGCTATGCGAGTATAGTTAAACACATAGTTTTAAAATGAATTATTTTTTAGGATGCCGCCATGACTTTCAACCTCAACGACCGGATGAAAAAAGTACTGGCTGCCATAGCTGCGGGTATACTGGGTAACCTTCTTTCTTTTTTATCCAGTCTCCTGACTCCGATGCACCCGCAGGTAACTTTTGATTTTTCACACCTGGCCACCTTTGTTGTTGCGCTGGCCTTCGGGCCGTTTTATGGGCTGATTACCGGAGCCATCGGCTCCATCTATCCTTATGTTCACTACGCTGTATTTGGTATTTATGGTCCCTTTTTCGGTTTGGCGATAATATTCGGCAAAGCGATGACCGGCTTCATCTGCGGTTTGCTCAGAAACAGGATGCCGGTATTCCTGGCGGTGAACATTTCGTACATTCCAGAATCACTCTTCACCTTCGGGTTTCTTCAACTGATGACCTTATTTTTACTCAGTGGCAACCTCAATACAGAAATAATCTCCGGTATCATCACGGAAGGCTGGGTGGAAGTGATTATATTTTCGTTTCTCATCGATACTGTAATGCGCCGTAGAATTATCGAGACCGCAGTCTTGATGCTGGAGATATTTATTATTATGTTTCTTGTGCATAAAGAATTCATCAACACATTGCTGATTCTGCTTTTGATTACTCTCATTACCCTTATCCTCTTTGAACTTATTAAACCGTTCGTCAAGAAAAAACCGGAAAGTGAATAATGTCTGATTTAAGTCTGGAGAAGATTAAACAATGAATATTTTCTAATTAATGCGAACTAAAATAGAAGCGTCACAATAAAAACATAAGAGGAATACCGGATGCGGATGTTCCAGGGGCGGCTAGTGCCCCTGGAACAAAAGGATTTAGCGATTAGAACAAATAGCTAATGCCCAGGGTAATAGCTTGGAATGTGAAATTCATGTCTTGGGTTACAGGTTCCGCAGGCGAACCGTCAATGCTAATGTTGGAATCATATGAAATCTTTTGCGGGGCAATGTATTTATAGGCGACACTGACGATAATGTTTTTAGTCACATCTACATCAAATCCCGCCATCAGCTGATAGGCGAATACGCCTTGGCTGCCACCGCCTATTATAGAGATGGGATTACCGCCCACGGAAATTGTCTGATCGTCAACATCGATCATGGCATATCCGGCGCCGGCGCCTATGTAGGGATGAAATATTCCGTTAGGATAGCGTGCCAGAACATTCAGCATGAACAAATTCATATTGACTTTACCATCCATGTTCAAATCTATAGGGTATCACCCCAAGGTCCTTGGCCTGATCAAAGGTGCTATGTAAGTAATTATATTCCAATTCCACCGCCATAATCCTATTGGTGAAAGGTGTGAGCCAACCAACTTTAGCACCGAATAAATATCCGTTTTTCATGCTCGCATCATAACTAGCAAGCGTTTCACCCGTTGAGACGTCGTTCAAGTCCACGTTTGCATCGGTTAGGTATAACATACCCGCCCAGAATACCTACATAGATACCTTTTGTATCCTGAGCCATAGCAACGGAAGAAAAAAATAGTAAAACCAATAAAATAAACATAACGCTTGTAAACTTTTTCATATTTAATCTCCTTATCCGGTATTATTTTTCAACAGCAGGATAGTCTTCGTTAGTCTGTCCTGCGCTGACTTTTATAAGATATTAAGTTGAGGGCGTGCTTGTTGTCAAGATAATAATAAATCCGGCGTCAGGCCGGTGTCCGGTATGTACAGGAAAGTATCCGGCCCGTAGCCCGACAGAGTAAAATGTCATTTGACGCTGCGGCTTTTTCAGTGTAGCAGTGAAGCAATGAGCCGAAAAAACATGGGCTGTTGGTTTGCGCTTCCCGTAATTTTTCGGGACATAAGAACGGAGAATCCAGCATGTGAAGGAGACAACCCATGAGTATCGCTGACGGACCCAAAATAACAGAAGTTAAAGTAAATAAAGAAAACCTTTACAAAGAAGAAGCTTTCACCGACCTGACGTATGCCACAATCCGATGCCTTACACCGGTCAAAATCGACGGCTCAATCGATGGAAGCAGGGAGCCTGTCTTTACCGGACTGACTCAACTGATGACTGCTAAAGGACCGATTCCGGTTCAGTGCGTCATTGAAGGAGCAAAGACTCTCAGCGAAGCAGTGGACAAGTTGCCCGCGGCTATTGAAAAAGCGGTTCAGGCGATGATTGCTGAAGCGAAGGAAATCCAAAGGCAGGAAGCTTCCCGCATCATTGTTCCCGGCCAGGAAGAATGATTATAGAGCCGCGGAATTGTATATTGAAAATTTCGCTGATTTGCATATCGCTTTCGACCGGTCAAGAAATCCTAAAGAGGAAGTTATTTCGTCCAGATAATTGAGGGAATCCCATATCCTTTACTGTCGCGTATGAGAAAAAGATCTTTCCGAACGCGTTTCACTTTCATATCGCATTTCCATTGACAAGGTCTGTCTGTCTCCTTAACATAGGTCATATGATTAAGCAGCCACCTGCATATTGGAGTATTCCCCAGATCGATTTATTGACTCAGCTTAAGGCGAAGCAGGAAGGACTGAGCACTGAGGAAGCCGAGCAACGGCTGATTCAGCATGGCGCAAACCTCCTTTCGCCCCCGAAACGTTCGGACACGCTGGCACTGCTCATTGCCCAATTCAAAAGTCCTATTATCCTGACCTTGATTTTTGCGGCGGGACTCTCTGCTTTTCTTCGTGATCCGGCAGATGCCGCGATCATTATTGCAATCGTTCTAATCAGCGGCCTTTTGGGATTCTGGCAAGAAAAGGGCGCTGTTAATGCCCTCGAAAAGATGCTCGCCATAGTCAAGATCAAGACCACTGTTCTTCGTGACGGCAGAGAGCAGGATATTGCACTGGAAGATGTTGTCTCGGGCGACATCGTTATCTTGAATGCCGGAGATGCGATTCCCGCCGACGGCCTGATTATGGAATCCAGGGATCTCTTCGTGGATGAGGCAACTCTGACAGGTGAAACTTATCCGGTAGAAAAGGAAATAGGCGTGCTGCCGGCGGGAACTCCTCTCCACGGGCGCACCAACAGCCTGTTTATGGGAACTCATGTTGTGAGCGGTACAGCCAGGGCCGTTGTGATTTTCACGGGAAAACAAGCGGAATTCGGCAAAATCTCCGAAAGGTTGAAATTGAGACCGCCGGAAACCGAATTTGAGCATGGCATCCGGCGGTTTGGTTATTTACTGCTCGAAGTGACCCTGTTGCTGGTCATTGCCGTTTTTGCCATCAATGTCTTTTTTCATCGCTCTGTTCTCGAATCATTCCTTTTTTCTCTGGCCCTCGCTGTCGGGCTGACGCCCCAGTTGCTGCCGGCAATAATCAGCATTAACCTGGCTCACGGCGCCAGAATAATGGCGCAGCAAAAAGTTATTGTAAAGCGGCTTGCCTCCATAGAAAACTTCGGGAGTATGAACGTTCTCTGCTCGGATAAGACTGGAACTCTGACTGAAGGGACCGTGTGCCTGCATTCGGCAATAGACATCGACGGCACACCCAGTGAGCGGGTTTTCTTTCATGCCTATCTGAACTCGTTTTATGAAAAAGGCTTTTCCAATCCCCTCGACGAAGCGATCCGTTCTTATAAGCAACCGGATATTTCGGGATATGAAAAAGTGGACGAGGTTCCCTATGATTTCATCCGCAAGCGATTGAGCATCCTGATTAAAAAGGATGGCAGGCATTTAATGATTATGAAAGGGGCGCTCGCGAATGTGCTTGCTGTCTGTCCTTTTGCGGAAAACGAGGCCGGGAATAAGATAGACACGATAACAGTGGGAGAAAAGATTCAGCAGAAGTTCGAAGAACTCAGCAGTCAGGGCTTCCGCGTGCTGGGTGTCGGCCTGCGGGATATGGGAAGTGAGTCCGTCATCAATAAAGATTCCGAGCGGGACATGACCTTCCTCGGTTTCCTGCTTTTCTTCGATCCGCCTAAAAAAGGAGTTTTGGAAACGATAGACCGCCTCAAACAGCTCGGTGTTTCCCTGAAAATTATAACCGGTGACAATTGTCTCGTTGCCGCCAAGATAAGTCAGGATGTAGGAATGCGTGATGCCAAAATTCTTACCGGTGCCGAACTGCGTGAAATAAGTAACGCCGCCTTATTGCAAAAAGTGACCCAAACGGACATCTTTGCCGAGGTAGAGCCCAATCAGAAAGAACGCATTATCATTGCGCTGAGGAAGGCCGGCCACGTTGTGGGCTATATCGGAGACGGCATCAATGATGTTTCCGCTCTCCACGCTGCGGACGTCAGTATTTCCGTCGATACTGCGGCGGACGCGGCCAAAGAATCGGCCGATATCGTACTGATGGAAAAGAATCTGGAGGTGCTCGTGCAAGGCGTCCATCAAGGGAGAACTACGCTGGCCAATACCATGAAATACGTCTTTATGGCGACCAGCGCCAATTTCGGCAACATGTTCAGCATGGCCGGTGCTTCGCTGTTTCTGTCTTTTCTTCCCTTGTTGCCCAAACAAATTCTGTTGACGAACTTGATGACTGATTTTCCGGAGATGACCGTTGCCACGGATCGGACAGACGCCGAAATGGTAAATCAACCGAAAAGGTGGAATATATCTTTTATTAAAAAATTCATGATCACTTTTGGCTTAATCAGCTCGATTTTTGACTATCTGACTTTTGGTGTTCTGTTGCTGATTCTCCACGCCGCGCCGGATCAATTCAGAACAGGATGGTTCGTGGAATCCGTCATTTCCGCCGCGATTATTGTTCTGGTCATTCGCAGCAGAAGACCCTTCTTTAAGAGCCGGCCGGGGAAATATTTACTCGTTGCCACAATTTCTGTTGTTATTGCCACGCTTAT
This sequence comes from uncultured delta proteobacterium, assembly GCA_963753975.1. Lineage (GTDB taxonomy): Bacteria > Desulfobacterota > Syntrophia > Syntrophales > Smithellaceae > UBA4810. The sequence continues at coordinate 289,455 of CAVWEH010000004.1, read as the reverse complement.
CTTTCCTTTGACACCTATCGGGAAGATATTTGATTTTGTACCTCTGCCCGTGTCATTTCTTATGATGCTGGGGATCATTATGGTGCTTTATATTTTAACGGCGGAACTGGCAAAAAATATATTCTATCGAAAGATAGACTCTTAAGAGATTCATTCCGTGATACTGCGTCAGGAGAGGTCCTGTTTATTTTGGGTGACTACTATAGAATAAGCGAAGGGGTACGATCTTTATGGTAATAAGCAACTTGTTCTGCTATGAATATGACAAGTTTTGGTTGCGATCTTGGATCATGAGTTGTATCGATAAAAATTGAAAACCGAAGGAAGTGAAAAGATTATGCCCGAGCTGGATATAAACAAGCTGAAAATCGACAAGACTCAAAAGTTGACGGGCTCATCCCGGCGAAAAAGGAAACCATTTTTTATAGCGTCAGCCATTGCCCTGCTTTTTATTCTCAGCTTCCTTTACGTAGCCGGAATCATCGCTCCGGCCACAACCGTTGATGTAACAACAGTTGCGCAGGTTTATCCCTCTCAATCTCTGTCTGTTTTGAATGCCAGCGGTTATATTGTTGCCGAGCGCAAGGCCGCGGTGGCCGCTAAAATAACCGGCCGTCTGGTGGCCCTGATGGTGGAGGAAGGAAGCAAGGTCAAAAAAGACCAGATAATCGCGCGGATGGAAAGTGATGATGTGACTGCGGCCAAAAACCAGGCGGCGGCTAATCTGGTAAATGCCCTGGCCGCTCTGGAGCAGGCGAAAACGGATCGGGATATTGCCCGGCGGGAAAATGTCCGCTACCAGGGCCTTGTGGCCGACGGTTCTGTTTCCCAATCTGATTGGGACGCGGTTAATACCCGCTATAAACGCTCCGAAGAAGGAGTAAAAGTGGCCGAAGCTAATGTGCTGGCGCTCAAAGCCGCTCTCGAGGGCGCTAAAGCCGGTCTTGATTATACCTTGATCAGGGCCCCCTTTGACGCCGTGGTTTTGACCAAAAACGCCGATGTCGGCGATATTGTGACTCCGTTTGCCGCAGTGGCAACCGCCAAAGCCGCTGTCGTCACAATAGCCGATATGAGATCACTGCAGGTGGAAGTTGATGTTTCGGAAACAAATATCGCCGGTATTCGCACAGGACAAGCCTGCGATATCCAGCTTGACGCTCTGCCGGCAATTCGTTTTCGCGGCGAAGTTTACACTATTGTGCCGACAGTCGACCGCACCAAAGCCACTGTTCTGGTTAAGGTGCGCTTTCTGGACAAAGACCCCCGTATGCTGCCGGATATGAGCGCCAAAGTTTCTTTTCTTTCCCGTAATCTCAAGCCGGAGGAACGCAAGCCGCGTCTGGCCGTAAACGGCTCGGCTTTAGTCGGCAAAACTGATCAAACCCATGTTTTTGTACTTGAGGGAAACCATGTCCGGGAAACATCCGTGCAGACAGGCGTTAAACTGGGAGATATGATAGAAATAATAAGCGGTCTTAAGTCCGGCGACCGCGTTGTCGTCAATCCGCCTAAAGGAATGAAAAACGGGACAAAAATAAAAATAGCGGAAAGGTAATAAGAACATCATCGCCTGAACGCCACCGATTGAGTCGGGGCATGCAATAAGCGACTATGCCCGGAACGTTGCGGCTCTTGGCGACATGGAGCGTGAAAACGGCTGGAGTATTTGAGCCACAGGCGAGTTTCCGGCCGTCGCGCAATGAGTCTTAGAGACGCAGTGACGGGGATTCGGAGCATATGGATGCCCGCGCTCAATCGACAACTTCCTATAAATCATGACCGAACAAAAAAACACCATTGTCGAAATAAAGAACCTTTATAAATCCTATCACCGGCAAAACTTGGTCGTGCCTGTTTTGTACGATATCACTTTCGATATTGCCGAAGGGGAATTTCTGGCGTTGATGGGGCCATCCGGCTCCGGCAAAACCACTCTGTTGAATCTCATCGCTGGAATCGATAAAGTCGACCAAGGATTGATCCGCGTGGGAGATATCGATATTACGGCTCTAACGGAGACGGAGCTTGCGGCCTGGCGTGCCAACTCCGTCGGTTTCATCTTCCAGTTCTACAATCTGATTCCCGTTCTCAAAGCAATTGAGAACGTGGAGCTGCCGCTGCATCTGACCAATTTATCGAAAAGAGAGAGACTGCAGCATGCGGAAATGGCGCTTTCCATGGTTGGCCTTGACCATCGGATGGATCATTATCCCGGGGAGATGTCCGGTGGCGAACAACAACGCGTGGCTATCGCCCGCGCCATCGTCACCGACCCGACCATCCTGGTTGCCGATGAACCGACAGGCGATCTCGACCGTGTCTCCGCCGAAGAGATTCTGTCGATGATGGAAAGACTTAATGCGGATATGGGCAAAACAATCATTATGGTCACGCATGATCCGCGGGCGGCCGAGCGGGCAAAAGTTTTACGGCATCTGGATAAAGGGTATCTGAACAATGATGCTTCTAAAAATCCTCTTTAGGAACGCTTTTCACAATAAGCTGCGCAGCGGTCTCACCATCCTGGGCATTGCCGTGGCTATTCTGGCTTTCGGTCTTCTGCGGACGGTAATCAATTCCTGGTATTCCGGAGTGGAGGCCGCCTCAACCACGCGTCTGGTTACCCGCAACGCCATTTCCATTATTTTCCCGCTGCCCATTTCCTATCAGGAAAAAATCCGGCAGGTGGAAGGAGTGAAGATCGTCTCCTACGGCAACTGGTTTGGCGGCATCTATATTGACGAGAAAAATTTCTTCGCGAATTTCTGCGTTGAACCCCGGACATATTTCGAACTCTATCCGGAATTTGTGCTTGATCCTTTGCAGAAAAGGGCATTTCTTGCCGACCGGAAGGGTTTCGTGGCGGGCCGGAAACTGGCCGCAAAGTATGGTTGGAAGCCGGGCGATACCGTAACCCTGAAAGGAACCATTTATCCGGGCAACTGGGATTTTGTTTTGCGCGGCATTTATCACGGCCGCGATAAAACCGTAGATGAAACCCAGTTCTTCTTTCACTGGGCCTATCTCGATGAAACCATGAAACAAACAGTTCCGCGGCGCGCCGGGCAAGTCGGTTTCTATATGATCGGAGTTGCCAGACCGGACATTGCCGCCGATACGGCCGTTGCGATCGATAAAGTTTTCAAGAATTCTCTTGCCGAAACATTGACGGAAACGGAAAAGGCTTTCAATCTCGGTTTTATCGCCATGAGTGAAGCCATCGTCACGGCCATTCAGATGGTCTCCTTTGTGGTGATTTTTATTATTATGGCTGTTGTCGCCAATACCATGGCCATGACCACGCGCGAACGTACAGGCGATTACGCGATCATGAAAACACTGGGCTTCGGCGCTAAAGAAATAACCATCCTGATTTTCGGTGAATCCCTGGTCATCACCCTGACCGGCTCTCTTATCGGAATGCTCCTGACTTTTCCCGCGGCAAAGGTCTTCGGCCAGTCACTGGCGACTTTTTTCCCTGTCTTTCTCGTCTCCGAAAAAACGCTTTATTACGATCTTTTGGCGGCCTTACTGATTGCTTTTCTCGCCGCGATAATTCCCACCCGTCACGCCATCCGCATTCGTATCGCGGACGGTCTGAGGAGGATCGGCTGATGGCTGTGCCCATATCCTATAGTTTCCACAACCTCTGGAAACGCAGGCTGACCACTATTTTAACCGTCTCCGGTATGGCGCTGGTTGTCTTTGTTTTTGCCGCGGTGCTGATGATGGCGGCAGGCCTGCAAAAGACACTGGTCGAAACCGGTTCTCCCGACAATGTCGTTGTAGTGCGTAAAGGTTCGACATCCGAAGTCATGAGCGGCATCGAACGCAATGCCGCTTCGATTGTGGAAATGCTGCCGCAGGTGGCGATAGACGCAGAGGGACTGCGGCTTGTAGCCAAGGAATCGGTTGTGCTCATCGCCCTGCAAAAACGCGGTGCGGAGAAAACATCCGGTCATTCCAATGTCGTCGTGCGCGGTGTACAGCTTCAATCCCTTCCTCTGCGCCCGCAGGTAAAAATAGTTGCCGGCCGTATGTTTCGCATGGGATCATCGGAAGTGATTGTCGGCAACAGCATCGCGAAAGGATTTCAGGGAGTCGGCCTGCAAGGCACTCTCAACTGGGGCATGCGCACCTGGACCGTCGTGGGAATTTTTGATGCGGGCAATACCGGTTTTAGTTCCGAAATCTGGGGAGATGTGGATCAGGTCATGCAGGCTTTCCGGCGTTCCGTTTATTCGTCGCTGATTTTCAAGTTGCAAAATCCGGATGATTTTTCCGCGGCTAAAACCTCGCTGGAATCGGACCCGCGGCTCACACTGGAAGCCAAGCGGGAAACAAGATACTATCTTGATCAATCGGAAATGATGGCCAAGTTTCTACGTATCCTGGGAATGTCGCTGACCATTATCTTTTCCATCGGCGCGATCATCGGGGCGATGATTACCATGTATTCGGCCGTCGCCAATCGCACGGCGGAAATCGGCACTTTGCGGGCTTTAGGTTTCCGCCGGCGCAACATCCTGATAGCGTTCTTAGTCGAATCTTTATTGTTGGGCTTCATCGGCGGCTGTGTAGGATTATTTTTTGCCTCCTTTATGCAGTTTATCACTATTTCTACGGTGAATTTTCAAACTTTTTCCGAACTGGCGTTTAAATTTACTCTGACGCCCGGAATCTTTCTGGAATCGATGTTCTTTGCCCTGATCATGGGATTGACCGGCGGCGTGTTACCGGCGTTGCGCGCCTCGCGGCTGAAGATAGTCGATGCCCTGCGGGCAGTGTAATGCCAATTCTCTGTCTGATACGTTATTCTATCTCCAGCACAAAGCCTTTTTTAAAAAAGAATTGAAGCAAGAATAAATTGCGAGTATATGTGTTTTTTAAAAGGTGGCGTTGTGCCCCATTAATTAAACTTAGTCCATCGGTTAGATTAATAATATTACGCGAGGCTAATTATGGCAAATAAATATCACGAACGCATGAAAGCAGTCGTAGAAAAGGTAGGCACCTGGTATGAGGATAAGGCGCGTCTTGATGAAGGTATAATAAGCTCCAAACTTTACCCTTATACATCTCTCTTTTCTCCTCTGCAGGTCAACGGCGTGAAAATTAAAAATCGTCTGGTGATGGGGCCGATGGGTAATATCAACATGGCGGAAGAAACAGGCCGTCCCAATACCAAGATGATACAATACTTTACTGAAAGGGCAAAAGGCGGCGTCGGACTTATTACTTCCGGGTTGATACCAATCAGCCAGGGCATAGATCCCACCGTTACGGAACCGGGCGGCCTTTCCTACTTCCCGCGTATCGATGCATCGCGGACGCGTTTCTCCGGTTGGCGGGATATTGCCGAGCGCTGTCATGGTTATGGCGCAAAATTCTTTATTCAGCTTACCCCCGGGCTGGGTCGGGTCGGGTCTCCGGAATGTCTGGTGAAAAAATTCAAGCTTCCCGTATCGGCATCATGGAACCCCAATTTCTATTTGCCTTCGATTCCATGCCGGCCTCTTTCCGGACGAATGGCACGGAAGATCATTAAAAACGCCGGGCAGGCTTCGGCAGATGCCAAAGCGGCATTGATCGACGGCGTCTATCTGCACGGGCATGAAGGGTATCTTCTGGAGCAGATGACCAATCCCGCTTTCAACCGGCGCTCGTTCGGCGCTTTTGCCGATTGGCAGAGATTCGGTGTCGAGCTGGTAGGCGAAATACGTCGCCGTGTCGGCAAATCTTATCCCATCATGTATCGGATTGATCTTTCGTTGGCGCTCAACGATACTTACGGAGAAAGAATGTCCGCGGTTAAATCTTTGCGCAAATTCAAAAACGAGCGGACAACCGAGCAGACGCTGAACTACATGGCGGCGCTTGTTAGGGCGGGCGTTGATATGTTCGATGTCGATCTCGGCTGTTATGACAACTGGTGGCTGCCTCATCCTCCCGGATTCATGGCCCCCGGCTGCTATTTGGAAATAGCAAAAATCGTCAAAGATTATTTTGCGGAAAACAAAATACGTTCCAACGCGGGGATGGACGTACCGGTTGTGGCGGTAGGCAAACTTGGTTATCCCGATCTTGCGGAACAGGCTCTGCGCGATAAAAAATGCGATATGATCATGCTGGCGCGGCCTCTGCTTGCCGATCCTCAATGGCCCAACAAAGTCTATGCCGGAAATGTTGACAAGATTTGCCCCTGCATCGGCGATCAGGAAGGGTGCATCAATGAATTTGTCGATGGTGGTCATCCCCAGTGCACAGTGAATCCCCGTACCGGCCATGAAGATATTTATAACGGAAGCGAATTGTTTCCCGCTAAAAAAATTAAATCCATTGCTGTTGTCGGCGGCGGCCCCGCCGGAGCAAACGCCGCGATTATTGCCGCCTGCCGCGGGCATCAGGTGACGCTTTTTGAAAAAAGAGATGAAATCGGCGGCATGCTGATTCCGGGTTCACGTCCGGCAATCAAGTTTGATATTCTCAATTACCGGACGTATTTGAAAACGATACTTACCGCAGCAATCGAAAAACACGGCCTCAAGGCCGAATATGGACGTGAAGTAAATCCAGATTCGCTGCGCGCGGGGCATTACGACGCGATTATCTGCGCTACAGGCACTGTCCAAAAGCGCCCTCCCGTCAAGGGTATTGATTCTTCGCATGTTGTTCTGGCGGTTGACCTGCTTCGCGATCCTTCTGTTGCCGAAAGCGCGCGGGATATCGTTATTGTCGGGGCAGGCTCCGTGGGTTGTGAAACCGCTTATTTCCTTGTCCATGAAAAAAAGAAGAACGTTAAGATAGTCGAAATGCTCCCGGAAATAATGAAAGGGGTTTGTACCGCGAATCGGGGCTTCCTTATTCATTACCTGGAAAAAATGGGCGTGGAATTATTGAACTGTTCACTGCTGAAGGAAGTCAGGGACAAGGAAGTTCTTGTCGAACAAAACGTATCGAAAACGGTGCCCGATCCGTATAACACCTGGACGCCGCTCCTTCCGGAAAATATCGAAAATCCCTTTGCCAAAAAGATTAAGGAATCATTTGAGGTTCGGACACTGAAGGCTGACCTTGTTGTCATATCGGCTGGAGCACGTCCGGGCGACGAACTGTATTATGCGTGTTTGTCGGCTAATATTGCTCCCGAATTGTATAATATCGGCGATTCGTTTGCCTGCGGAAGGATATTGGAAGCGGTAAGAGCGGCATATCAGATCGCTACGGTGATATAATTTCAATAGGAGACATTATATGAGCACAACTTCTGCTACCAAAAAAGATAAACAAATGGCTCAACGCTGCGTCACGTGTCCGGTATGCGCGCACGCGAGGTCGAAACAGCGTGGTATCGCTTATTGGTTTGTCAAGAATATCGAGAATGGCCTGTGTCCATACTGCGCGGCATATGAAAGAGTTTACGGAAAAAAAGCCCATGAGGCTTGATCGGGGAAAACTGATATTTCAATCCCGACCCCATACGCCCTGCACTTATCTTTCCTTTTACACCTTGTGCTCTCGGAATTCCCGGAGACTAAATTTTCCCTTTAGTCGAAAAAAATTCTCTTTTGAAATCAGGATCATTCAAAATAGCCCCGGCTATAAGATCTATAAGAGCGTAACCCCTCTTTTCTAATTCCTCGGTGTCATTTGTCGGCGGCAATTTTTGGGCGACAGATATAGTCTTTTCCAAAAGCAATTTTTCGTTTCTCGTAAGCCTTATCCGAAATTTTGCTTCCTGATCGTTAAGAAAGGTAAATGTCAGGACAAGCACCGGCACATTTTCGATAGGTCCATCCGGGGTAACAACCAGTCCCAATGTGCCGAACGTTTTTTCCAGAGCATACCAGAAAAAAGACGAAACCGGCTGCATAGCTTTATAATGAGAATAATATAACTCATATCCGATTTTATCGTCCGAGCTATAAAAAAAGAAGTTATTAAGATTTCGATCTTCTATTCCGATGGAATAGAAACTGATTGTTCGGTTTTTGAATTCGGGGTATTTCGCCGGGTCGAGACGCGTTTGATAATCCGACCTGAATAATTTCACATAGGGTTCAGTTGCGTGACCACTACTGGTAAAAGCAAGTAAAATAAATATAAAGACGAAAAAAGCTATTTTTTCTCTTCTCATTTATTGCCTCTTTATAGTGTTATGTGATTCGGCGCTTTTTATCATAAAGGTTTCGGAAACGAAACTTTTATTTGGTTGCTTAGGAGAAAACCGAAGCGAAATAATCTGTACAAAAAAAGAATTGAAACCACGGGCAGATTGCCCTCCGATAGCACAGGATCGTTCCAATCCCGATCTATCGGGATTGGATAATTCGACTTACAAATTTCACTACACTGTGCTTGTGAAATTTGAGTCTCATTACAGCTAGCCAATTCCGATGCGCTGCGCTTGCGAAATTAGAGCTTCACAATAAAGAAAATTGCGGGTATATTTAAGCACATGGTTTTTGTGAAACTCCAATTCTAATGAAACTCAGATATTACAAGCGCTGTTAGGAGGAAAGAGAATGAAAAAATTGAGTTTTGCCGGTCTATGGTTATTATGTTTGGCGATTGTTGTTTTTTGCTCTTCACCGATTTTTGCCGCGGACAATGTTAAATTATATCTGGAAGGTGAAGTAGGCAGCTCTTTTATTAAATTAAGGTCGGGTGGTTTCAATACTGCGGGGTCTGATGAAAATACCGGTGACGATAGAACTGCGCAAGTAGTGCCGGGTCTGCGTTGCGGAGCGGTGTTTTTCGACTTCCTGAGGGCGGATGTGTCTTACAATTACAGGGGTAAACTCGATTTCACGACGAATAGTTTTCAGCCGCCTGTACCGACATTCTTTTTCACGACTGAAGTAAGCGATGTTTATTCGCTGATGTTTTCTGTCTTTGCAGAGCCATTTCATTTTAAAAACTTAACGCCCTATCTGGGGGCGGGTGTCGGCAATACATGGATGAAAGTTAAAACAAATGATACCGTCGTAATGACCGACAGCAGTGACTCGAATTTTACCTGGCAGGCTGAGACGGGCGTATATTACGCGTTTACAAATAATTTCGGCGTGAGAGTCGGTTACCGTTATATCGATATGGGTAGATTTAATGTTCCTTTAAGAGTTATGGGAACAGGTATTCCTGCTGGAAACTACACAGGCTCTTTGACCGCACATGAAGTGATGGCCGCTTTCCGTTATACTTTTTAATCATTGAATCTGAGCCTGGTTCATCGAATGATGGGGTAAATGCTGCAAAAGATTAAATAAATATTGGGGGCGGATTTTAATAAGGGCTGGTAGGTAATAGAAGTGTCCAAATAGAACGATACATACATTAAACTATAGATAAACGATAAAGAGGAGGCAACTATGATTTATGTCAGGGATATTCTCAAGGCGAAAGATAGTAAGATTCAGTCCATCTCTCCTAAGGCAACGGTGTATGAAGCCCTGGAGAAGATGAGCAAGGAGGAGATTGGTGCGCTGGTGGTGATGGAGGGCAATAAAGTCGTGGGCATCATTTCGGAAAGAGATTATGCGAGAAAAATTATCCTCCAGGGGAAAACCTCTAAAGAAACCTTAGTAAAAGAAGTCATGTCTTCTAAATTATTTTCCGTTACCCCGGATACCAGCGTGGAAGAAGCGATGGTTCTGATGACAGGAAAGCATGTACGGCATTTGCCTGTTTTTGAAAAAAATAATTTTGTCGGTATCATTTCCATTGGCGACGTTGTAAAATTAATTATTTCCAATAAAGATTTTCTCATCAATCAATTGAGTAATTATATTGCAGGGAAATATTAATTAGAAAGAAGCAATAGAAATAACAAATGATGAGGACAATTGGCATGGTGTCCCCGGAATAACTCATGAAATTGATATGGAAGAATTAATTTCCAAAGCAGCCGAGCTGTTAATCAAAAGCAAACATGCCGTCGGGTTGACCGGAGCAGGCATGTCCACCGAATCGGGAATCCCTGATTTTCGGGGACCAAACGGGATCTGGACGAAAAATCCCGCTGCCGAAAGAAAGGCCTATCAGAGTTATTTCAAGTTTCAACAAAACCCCAAAGAATACTGGATAGAGCGAATGACCGGCACATCATGGATGGGAGATTTGATTAATGCCCTCCCTAATCCCGGGCATTTTGCCCTGGCCGAATTGGAGAAGATGGCACTTCTGAAATGTGTAGTCACCCAGAATATTGATAACCTGCACCAGAAAGCGGGCAGCAAGAGAGTTCTGGATTATCACGGAAATATTTCATTGCTCAGATGTTTTGAATGCGATTCCCGGTTTGATCCCGACGGAATTCGAGCTGGATCGGTTATTGGCGGAAGATCGCTTGCCGCCTTTATGCCGAAAATGCAATGGCGTTCTGAAGTCGGATGTCGTCCATTTTAATGAGGCCATTCCCGCAGACGTCGCCCAGGAAAGCCAGGCAGAGGTGGGAAAATGTGATCTGATGCTGATTTGCGGGACGTCGGCGGTAGTTCATCCTTTTGCCATGCTGCCCAGGATGGCCAAACAGTATCAATCTAAACAAAAAACAATTATCGTTGAAATCAATGCTGATCGCACTCCGCTGACAGAAGAGGGCATATCCGATTATCTGATCCAGGGAAAGACCGGCACTATTTTGCCGAAAATCGTGGCGGAGGTTAAGAAGAAAACCGATTAGACGAGGCTATTACTGTGCTACAAAGAGGAAAACACATAGAAGATATTTCAGGCGGGCAGATTGTTCTTTATCAAAACAATCTGGAAGTCAAATTGATGCGCGACACCGTGTGGTTGAGTCTGAATCAATTGGCAAAACTATTTGAAAAGGACAACTCTGTTATTTCTCGACATTTACGTAATATATTCGGGGAACACAATTCCGTATTTGGGCAACCAATGTTTTGCGCAAGCACTTGGTGGACGGTTACACCATCAATGAAAAGCGGCTTAAAGCGCAGTCTGCATCAATTACAAATATCAGTTCAGTCTTACAATACCAAAGGAAGAAAGGCATGAAGAAAATTATTTTCTCAATATTATTGGCGTCCCAGTTTTTAGTATTATCTTCCTGCAACCGCGCCATCGCTCCCATGGATTACCAGCCGAAAGCAGGCAAGGGACCGGCCGTAATCCTTTTATCCGGCATTGACGGTTCGGCTGCTTATACCCAATTCGCAGACAGACTCAGAGAAGCAGGCTATTACGCGCTGCTGTTTGATTCCAATGATCTTGACTGGAAAGATCTGGATTCGTGCAAATTACAATTATCAAAAATTATCCGCGAGACGCTGCAATCTTCCCATTCCAGCTCCCGAAAGGTTGTCGTTATCGGCTATTCCCTGGGCGGCTGGATAGCGCTCGGCGCGGCATCCGGCATGCCGGACACCGTATCGGCCGTTATTGCCTACTATCCTGCGACAACATGGATTCACGATTTAAAAAGTTATTCCGACCGATTCAAGGTTCCCGTACTCGTTTTTCAGGGCGAAGATGATGTATTCGCCAATTGCTGCCTGGTCGAAGATATTAAACAAATCGCCGCTGCGGCAAAAACAAAAGGCAAAGATTTTAATTTGATTATTTATCCAAAAGCCGGACATGCATTCAACACAGATTCCCTCGGACTTTATAACAAACCTTACGATGATGATTCCTGGCAAAAAACGATGAAAATGTTAAACTCGCACCTGCCTCTAAAATAATTTCCGGTTGGCCGTTTCAGCCGCATTTTTAAATACTGGGGGAGGTGCAAATCGTCCCCGATTTTCATTTAAAATAATATGATGCCGTTCATTGTATTTCCCCCTTCTTACTTTCCTTTCTTAATTCCCTTGTTCGACACAAACTAAATTTCGAACAGCATCACAGAAGTCATCTCCAATAGATCCCGCGATGAAAGAATAATTCGTTTGATCGCCCATACCGTAACCGCCCAGTTCAGGACCTTCCGCTGGAATTTGCACAAAGCTCTAGAGACTTGATCTTGTTTGTCACGCTAACGCAGGAGGGCATATCCGATTATCTAATTCGGGGAAAGACCGGCACTATTTTGCCGAAAATTAGTGAAACTCCAATTACGAAAACGGATAACCTAAAGGTCACTATAGGTGAATCGGAATTGGCTAGTTGTAGTGAGGCTCAACTTTCAGAAGCATAGCGCACTGAAAGTTGTTAGCCGAACTATCCCCGAAACGCAGTGGATGGGGATAATGAGCACCTTAATAAAAGCAAGCGTAGCGCACTGAAAGTTGTAATGAGACTCAAATTTCACAAGCACAGTGTAGTGAAATTTGTTAGCCGAACTATCCCCGAAGCGTAGCGTATGGGGATTAATGACACCTTTTAGAAATATGGTTGGCAAAACCTTATTTTGTGGTTCATACCCGTGATTTTCCTTGCATTACTTATTGGAAGTTGTAGTATAGTGAAACTCCAATTACGAAAGCAAATAACCTAAAGGTCACTATAGGTGCATCGGAATTTACTAGCTGTAATGAGACTCAAATTTCACAAGCACAGTGTAGTGAAATTTGTAAGTCGAATTATCCAATCCCGATAGATCGGGATTGGGAACGATCCTGCGCTATCGGAGGGCTTTGGCTGGGCCCGTGATTCATCAAGTTTCACCAAAAAACATTTTATAAGAAGCCGCTGTCCCTCTCATTGGAATGGCTTCTGCCCTTACTGCGCGGCGTATGAAAGAGTTTATGGAAAGGAAGCTCACGAGGCTTGAGGTTCCGGAGCCGAATATCGCTTAATTGGATGTAACGAAAGGATGGAACACATGGCAAAGAAAAAAGTCAGAGCAAACGCAAAAGTAAAAGCAAAAGCAAAACCAAGAAAGAAGCGCATGTCAAAGAAATTGAAAACGATAATTGTAATAGGTGCATGCGCGATAGTGTTTATCGCCTTATTGATCTGGGCTTTATGGCCGAAAACCGTTTAAATGGACGAAAAATATCGAAAAAGGAAAGTTGAAAAATGAAGGTGAAATCGATTGATCATATCAGCTACGCGGTAACCGATATCGACAAGACGGTCGAGGCGTGGTCGAGACTCTATGGCATTGCTCCCTGGACGTACAGAGAAAACGGCGGCACGGATATAAAGGGGCGCTCCTGGAAAATCCGCATGGCCTTTGCTTACGTGGGGCCCCTGGAGATCGAGCTCGTGCAGTGTGTCGAGGGAAGAATTTTCCAATCCAGGTTTTTGGACAAATGGGGAGAAGGCGTTCATCACCTCGGATTCTTTGTTGACGATGTAGATGCGGAAGTGGCCAAACTGACGAAAGATGGAGCAAGGCTCCTGATCCATGATCCGGGAAAATTCGCCTACCTCGATGCCGGAGGGCCGGGAGGCGCCATTTTTGAACTGATGAAGAGAAGATAAGCGTCGGAGTTCTGGGGACAATCAGATAAATTGAGTATTATGTCCCCCTAATTACCCAAATTACAATGAAGGATAATTATATATGCCGATTGATGAAGTAAAAGGACGTATCGCTCTGGTAACCGGCGGAAGTCGCGGTATCGGCAGAGCTATCGCCATAGGACTCGCCAAAGCGGGAACCGATATAGCAATTAATTACGTATCGCGGGAAAAAGAAGCCCGGGCGGTCTGCCGGATAATTGAGGAACAAGGCCGGCGGGCTCTTGCCGTGCAAGCCGATGTCAGCAACTCGCAGGCTGTTGCCGCAATGATCAAAACCGTGGAAGATCAACTTGGGGCGATATCCATTCTGGTCAATAACGCGGGGATAGCCCCGATCACCCCTCTGAATGAAATTGACGAGGCGCTCTGGGATAAGACCATTGCCGTGAATCTTAAATCCTGCTTTCTGGTAACGCAGGCGGCGCTCCCGCAGATGCGCGCGCAGAAGTGGGGCAGAATTATCAACATTTCTTCGGCGGCGGCACATACGGGCGGCATTGTTGGGCCGCATTATGCCGCTTCCAAAGCGGGAATGCTGGGCTTAACACATTCCTTCGCCGCATTGCTGATTAAGGAAGGCATCACCGTAAATGCTATCGCTCCGGCGCTGATCATCACGGATATGATTAACGAGTCCGCACGCTCCCTGGGCAGCCTAATTCCGGTAGGCAGGCTGGGCACGGTGGAGGAAGTGGCCGCTATCGCCGTCATGCTTGTCGGGAACGGTTACATGACCGGTCAGACGATTAATGTCGACGGCGGTGTTTACTTCAGCTGAATTTTCTTCCGCGGGTATTTGCGCTTGTCCCGTGCTACGTGCCCCTCGCCTCTGTCTTATTCAACTACATGTTTTTTCTTGCGCTTTTTTTAAGAAAGCGTAATATTCGCAAAGCTCCAATTTAGTAATTGGGCGCTGTCCTTAGTATCCTACATAAGTAAATAATACGATTGTCTTAAATCACTTCAATCATGAAAACTATTGATCAAGCAAAATTAAAAAAAGAGATTAGAAAGATACTTAAAAAACAAGGATATGAAGTTAAAAAAAATCAATTTTCGTTAGCTGTTATGGATCACGATACAAAGCGCTCGGTCCATGATTTGGCAAAAGAAGAACGTATTGAGAAACGAAAAGATTTCATTTCAAGAAGTACTAAAATAGCTAAAAAATACTTGATTGATGGTAACAATATAGACGTACGAAAAATTAAACCACGTCTTATAGAGGTATTGCCAGATACAGAATGGGAAGTTTTGTTCCGGTGGTGGAATCTCGTTTGGTGGAGCTTGCCATATGAACGTGCTTATGGAAGGCAAATGCGTTATATAGTATGGGATCAACATCACAAATCAATTATTGGATTAATTGGACTGCAAAGTCCAATTTTAAGCTGGAGTGTCAGAGACAAACATTTAGGTATTCCTGCGGATACTCGAGATTACTGGGTTAATCAGTCTTTAAGCGCACAGCGCCTAGGTGCCGTACCGCCATATAATAGTATATTGGGCGGTAAATTAGTAGCCTACCTTGTAGGCGCTGATTTAATAAGACGAAAATATGCACAAAAATATGCTGATGTCCAAACAGTTCTGCAAAAAAGAGATTTGCCACCCAGACTACTATTCATAACAACAACAGGTGCATATGGGAAAAGCAGTGTTTATACACGCCTGAAATATAACACAGAATATGTTGCAAAATTTATTGGCTATTCACATGGAAGCGGCTCGTTTCATATTTCAAATGATATATTTGATAAACTAGTAATGTTCTTAGATTCAAAAGGATATGATGTACGAAGAGGTTACGGTAGTGGTCCTTCTAGGAAGTTGCGGTTGATATCACAAGCTTTAAATCTGTTAGGCTTCGAAAATGGCTCAACACATGGTATAAGGAGAGCTGTGTATCTCTTTCCTTTTGTGAAAAACTTATCTGACGTAATCAAAAAGAATGCAAGACCTAAATGGTATCATCATACTATTGATGACTTAACAGCCTATTGGAAACAAAGATGGGCAATACCAAAAAGTGAGAAGGATTTAACATATAAAAATTTTAATGCTTTATGTTTTTTTGAGGATGTTAGTTCAAAAATTGACAAACCTAAAAAATTGCGAGCGGTAAAATAATATGACGTCTTTTGAAGAGGGAAACCGAAATTATGCACATTTGCCTGAAGACTTGCTGGCCAAGATTCTTGAGCATGTGCCGTTAACGGTGGATAAAATGAATAAGATGTTTAATATTCAAGATGAGCCACTTGAAAACGGAATGGCTGAGCTTAAGACCTCAGGCAAGATTATTAAATTAACAGGTACAGATTTTTCGACTTCGCTTGTCGCTGTAGATGGTAGTTTTATTTTAGAGCGAATGACAGGTACGGATTTACTCTTAGCCGTTGCGGTTGGCGTAGAAGGATTGACGGTAGACGAATCTAAGGATTGGGGGAAAGACAAAAATCAATATTATCAATGGCAAACGGTTTTATCACACAATGAAGCTAATGCTAGACTCGCCCAAGGGGTAATGTTTTTGATGGAGCTAAGTGTCTTAGCCTCGTCAAAGCACGATATAAGAATCATGGATGGTACTCATTTTACTCCTATCCTTAAGATTAATAGTATGCTGTCAGCAAAAGATGAGAATACGGCTGACAAGGAGTATGCTGATGCTTTGCGTGATTTCTTAAGGGAAACTTATAAAAAGATTATCCCTGATATTCCCGACATAATTAACTCGGTTTTAAACGGAGATCCAAACATTATCGCTTTGGTAAAATATAGTTCCTCAAGGGATATCATCGATGCTTACTTAAAGAAGCATAATATAACAATAGATGATAGGACTTTCTTTTCTTTAAAACTTCAAGAGGACGAATATTTGACGCCTTTCTCGGTCGGCCAAAGTTCGGAAGAAAGAAAAAAGGTTTGGAACGATTTGCATATAAATTGTAATTTAGAGATAGACGAAAAGATCAAACTGAATGAGGCTCTTAAGCAAGCCATTGAACCATTAACAACAAAAGGCAAGAAATCAAAACTATATTTTACTTATTATAAGCCTTATGCTGATGGTATAGCATATCGTATTGAATTAAAGGAAGCAGCAGCTTTAGATAAAGCCATTCTAGAAAAATATCTTTTAAGTATTAAGAAGCAAATTGTTTTTCCTCAAATCAGGGAACCTTATCCTCAGTACTTGGTTGATATAATGGCTAAGGGCATTTCTACTGGCATGTTTGCTATACAGGAAGCTGTACGATTATCACCAGACTTAAAAATTGATAAGGGTAAGTTTAATTTACTTTTTAACTATCGAACCAAATAGTTGTAGATAGGGGGAATTATGAGTGGTACTCAAGAGAAGTCAGTTTGTGATCATATTCTAGAAGTCATCAAAGCTCAGCAGCAAAAAGCTGTTATCGGTATAACTAGTTCCCCCAGCACGACTATTGATATTACTATTGATATAACCGAAGAAAGTAAGGCTGATAGGGCATTAGGTCAAATGGTGTATGTTGCTATCGAGGAAGATGCCCGCAATGTTCTGGTGATGGGTCAAATAATTTCGATTAGAACTGAAAATAGATGGCATGAAGACCCTTCTTTTAAAGGCGTTATAAAACGACATGGGACATTGCCGCATTTAAGCGGTGCTGCGGACAATCGAATAGCTACTATTAGTGTCCAAGCTTGTTATGATTTAGGACAGGCTGAACCAAAAGGATATATTCTCGGAACTTCGCCTTCCACCGGAGAAAAAGTGAAAAAAATGAATAACGAAGTTATGACTGCCCTTATGAAAACTAATGAAGTGCATATAACATATATCGGACGTGTTTATGGTACGGACGTTGATTTACCCTTTTGGTTTAAACACTTTGATGCAACGGACGAAAAAAATAAGGAGTTTGGCGCGGGCGATGCTTACCATATTGGGGTCTTTGGAAAAACTGGTTCTGGCAAATCTGTAACAGCAGTTTATATGTTATTAGGATATGCAAAAAATAAAAACAATATGAATATTCTCGTCTTAGATCCCAAGGGACAGTTCTATATTGATAGCGAACTAGTTGTTCCCAAAAACAAAAAACTCAAGGATGAGATAGAGAAAATAGGGATGAAATATAATAAGTACAAAGTTCTGGAGGACTTGTTTTTGCCTGCCGATGCTTTCGATTTATTTGGCTCTCTGCTTCAAAAAAGTGAATTTATTAAAAAGAGTTTTAGTATTTTGAGTGATAGAGAAAATAACGCTGCGGAAGCAGTATCAATTTACATACAAAATCGCGCTGAAGTTAGCAAGGGTGGTTTCAGCTTGAAGAAAATGTGGGACGATGAATTTAGTTACAAGGCCATGAAAGACGTTTTAGAAAAATTTACAGAAACAAGAGAAATAGAAAATGCAAGAGGGAGGAGAGACATTGAGTATAATAAATATATTAATTTGATTTACACTCAGAATGCGAGGAAAGATCAGCTTATTGATAATCTCACGTCTTTGCTTTCTAGCGAAACTCAACTGAAAGAAATTTACGTTAAGTATTGGAAACCGGTGGTGGTCTTATTTGCAGATAGAAAAGCTAGTGGCCAAAAAAAAGAGTCCATAGATTCAATTATCAGGCTCGTAACAGATGAGGACAAGAAGGGTAATTTTGTCATTTTGGATTTGAGCGAAAAGGGTGGAAGAGAAATAAGCGAGAATCTTCAGGCAATGTTTGTCAAAATTATTGAATCCAAAATTAAAGAAAAAGGAGAAGATTTCTATGCGCAAGGCAAGAAGGTAAATTGTCTTATTGTTATGGATGAGGCGCACAGGTTCATATCGAGAGAATCATCCGATTCCCAAATTGCCCAACTAACCACAGAAATAATTGATTCCGTAAGAACAACCAGGAAATATGGTATCGGGTATATGTTTATAACTCAAACCATTGAATCTTTAGATAGAGAGATTTGGGAGCAGGTGAGAATCTTCGGTTTTGGTTATGGATTGACTTCTGGACCAGCTTTAAGAAGAATTAGTGATTTAATAAATAATGGATCTGCTATTAGTCTGTATCGATCTTTTATAGACCCGGCCAGCAATAATAAATTCCCATTTATGTTTTTTGGCCCGGTTTCTCCTTTGTCCTTTACAGGTTCACCTTTATTTATGGAAGTATATGGTGATATTGCAAACTTTAAGTAAGAATATTAGGGACGGTTTTATTTTTTCTAGGCTAGTTACAGAATAATCAAAACCATCTCATTTGTTTCGAAAAAAGGGACATTTCCATTTATTGCCAGGGATGTTGAGGTTTGGCAAGTTGGTTTGATGCTGTCTTCGGCCATCAAGCCTTCAATCCCCGGTGCGTCTTCCAGTATTCGTATTCATATGGCCATTCCTCTTTGCGCCAGAGCATCAGAGAACGCATGCGCTCATTGAACGCCCGTGTAACCTCCGCGTAGGTGGGATTCTTTTCCTTGGCCTTCCATGCATGAACAAGCCTCTCGCCCAGGGCAAAAGCCTTTTCTCTTACATCCTGCGGGAAATTATAATTCTGTATCTGCCCCATCGTCGCCCAGACGGCGCCAACAGGCACGGCTCCTGCAGTGGCGAGAAAATGCTGCATGTAGTCCGCTACAGGCGCTTCATCGCCACCGCCGGACGTGACCACTGCCGCGCCATACTTTCCCTCAAACTCCTGCAGATGAAGCGCACTGGCGCAGCGGTCAAAGAAGGCTTTCAATTGAGCGCTGACATGAAATATATAGTTGGGACTCGCCAGAATAAGACCGTCGGCCTTATTGATACTTTCCTTTATCTCTCTAAAAGAATCCTTCTGCGGGCATAAGCCATCCCTGTGACAGATATCGCAGGCCCTGCACGGCTTTACTTCCCCTCCTTTGATGACAAAAATTTCCGTCGAGGCTCCCTGTTTTTTGGCCCCCTCGATCACGATTTCCATAAGCCTGCCAGTAGCACCTTTTGTTCCTCTTGGACTGCCGATAATAGCAGTGATCTTCATACGCATTTTCCTCCATGACCTTTCCATATATATGTACCACAAATAATACTTGACTGCAAAGAGCGGGCAAACAATAATAGCAGCGCTTATGAACGACAGTCTCATTCTTCAGGATACGCCCGACCTTGTAAATCCATACATTCTGATCGGCTTAGGCGGCTGGTTGAATGCGGGCGAGGTTGCGACCGGATGCATTGACTTTCTGCGCCGCAAACTTAATGCCCGTAAGTTCGCCCACATCGATTCCCAGCGTTTTCATATCTGGCAGGTCCCGGGCTTTGATCCGGCGCAAACCATGAGACCCCATGCGGTCATCGAAGAAGGCCTGATCAGGTCGCTTGCCGAACCCGCCAGTGAATTCTTTTTCTGGAAGAGCGGCGCCGGGAACGACCTGATTCTTTTTACAGGTTCCGAACCGAATCTGAAATGGCCGGAATACGCGTCAGCCATTCTGAGCATTGCCAAACGCTACCGGGTTCCAAGAATTTATTCTCTGGGCGGCGTTTACGACCAGGTGCCCCATACCCGGGAAACGCGGGTCTTTGCCGTGCTGAGCCGTCCGGAGTTGAAGAGTGAATTCAAATCGTTTCCGTTTCTGAATTACGCGGGGCCGTGCAGCTTTTCCACAATGCTTTTGAATCAGGCCGGCAGGGAGGGTATCGAGGCGGCCGGCATCACGGCCAGGAGTCCCGCCGTATATTCAGAATTTTAACGCAAAAGCATGCTACGATCTTTTGAAAAAGGTGTTCGCCCATACGCCGCTGAATATCGATTTAAGCGATCTCAAAAAATCCGGGGACAACCTGGTCGAGATGATGGATAAGTCCTTCAGCCAGAATGAAACCGCCCTGGAACAACTCCGGAAACTGGAAGAAATGTTCGATGCCGCTCTTCTTCAGGAATACGGTCATACCCCGGGGCTGAACATCGACGAGCTTATGCAGGAAATGCTGAATATGAAAAAAGACGGCCGAAAACCGCACTGACACGCGATCTCATTTGTTGCAAAAATACCAAAGCGGCAGTGGGTCATCGGGCAGAGGACTTATGGATCGGGAAAATTACATAAGGTACAAGTCCCACGTCGTCGTAGATGCCCCCATGGTGACCTTCAGGTTATTAAGGGTACTATGCTCCTGGGATACCACGGATATCTGCGATCTCCTCCGCCTGCGGCGGGATAATTCAACTAACAAATGTTACTGCACTGTGTTTGTAACATTTGAGTTTCATTAATTCGTCCAACAAATTTCAGCATGCTCCGCTTCTAAAATTTGGGTCTCATTAATGTGGAGCAGGGGAGGGCAATTCATCACTCAATACTCAAGACAAATGATGAGATACTTGGCGGCCGTTATGCTTGTTGCTTTTTTATCGGGCTGCGCCATGATCGTCCCCGCTCCGATGGATGTGCTTACCTATGAGAATCCCAACAAGGCAGCGGCCAACAAACGTCTGTTTGTCTTCTTGCGCGGCATAGGAGGATCTCATCGCAGTTTCGAAGAAAAGGGGCTTGTGGCCGACGTCTGGGCGCGCGGCTTACCATTCGATATGGTCGCTCCCAATGCTCATCTTGGCTACTATATACGTCGCAACTTGATTGTGCGGCTGAAAGAGGATGTGATAGACCCGGCCCGGGCCAGGGGCTATAAAAAAATCTGGCTGGTCGGCGTTTCGATGGGGGGACTGGGAGCTATGCTTTATCTCAAGGATCGGCCCCAGGACATTGCTGGCGTTTACTTGATTGCTCCGTTTCTCGGCTCACAATCGATCCTTTCCGAAATTGAAGCCGCGGGCGGCGTCCGAAAGTGGAACCCGGGGGCTTACGACGCCGAAGAAGATTGGCAGAGAATGCTGTGGGACTGGATAAAGACAACGATTGCCGACAGTCCTGCCAAAATAGTTTATTTGGGATACGGTGCCGACGATACTTATAAGAACGGGTCGCAAATACTTGCGCCTCTTTTACAACAAGACCGCGTTTATACCATTGACGGTGGGCATGACTATAAAACGATCAAAGCCCTGTGGGAAATTTTTCTGAAGAAGAATGATGGTAAATTAAGAAATTAGAATTTAGCGGCAGTTGCCTCTTAGGAAATTGGGAGGCGTTAACGGTAAGCTTTTCTTCCTGTAAGGGTTAGGCCGAGCAGTTCCGTTGCTACAGTAGCTTTCTTTTGAAATCAACAGAAATTATCAGTTTTTGAATTAGATAATTTTTCTGTTTATGCAGAATCTGCATAAACCATTTCCGTTTAGCAATATGCCGAATTATTAAGTTGCCACGATTTTCAAATAATTATTTAATCCTTTTCGTTTGACAAGGAAACGCTGCCGTGTTTATTATTTATTTATCCAACGGAGGAATGAACAATGAAAAAGATGAGTTTTGCAGCGTTATTATCCTTTATGCTGGTAACCGTGATACTGTCCACTGTATATGCCGGAGAGCCAACAAAACTGACAAAACAGGACGTCGAATTCCTCACGAAGCAGTGCCAGGTCGCTCAGGTTGATGTCGACATTATTCCGTTTCTCCCAAAAGAAGCTCAAGATAACATCTCCAATGGGATCGCTTCCAGAGACTGTAAGAAGTTTACTTCATTCAAGACTACGAGGAACTATTACAGGAACTATTACAGCAAGCTCAAGCTTGGTAGTAAAATACAACTGCCACCGTTTGGATGGGACTCCGTCTACTTAACGGATGAAGAATTTCAACGATATTCAGAAATCTTGGAAAAAGCGCGCTGGTAACATTTAAAAACAATTTAAAAAGGGTAAGAAAAATGAAAAGGATAACTTTAAGTCTAATTATTATTGCTGTGGTATTGTTAGGTCGTTAACAGCTTTCAACCAGGAATCCTCATTTTTATTCATGTCGTAAAGTTGTAGACTTCTAGGCGAAACAGATAACAGATAGAGAAATTAATTGGGGATGGTTCTATTTTTTCTAGACTTGTTACAGAATAATCAAAACCATCTCATTGGGCAGAGGAACTTATGGGTCGGGGGCAATTCATCACTCAACACTCAAATTAACACAATATTTCAACCCGTAATAAATGATTCTCTGTTTCCCTCCTTTTTTAAAAAAAAATAATGTGCTATAATGATGTTCAACACATCTGGAAAACTAAATTTATTAATTTTAAGGAACAGTTATGAAAATATGCCCATTCTGTGATGGAGAGCTTCGAGATGATGCAATAAAATGCTGGCACTGCACTATGACCTTACCCCCGGTTAAAGTTGCCAAACAAGATATATCAGAACAAAAAGTTCCGCCGCGAGAAGTTTCAAAGATGACCGAGGAACCACCTCCGAGACCATCAGCACAGGAAAGTGTAGTCAGCACACCTCCCATAGAAGAAAAAAAGGTAAAAGCAGAAATCCTTTCGGGACCGTCACCACAGCAAAGTGCAGTTGGCACACTTCACATGGAAGAAAAAAAGGTAAAAGCAGAAACTCTTTCGAGACCATCACCACAGCAAAGTACAGTTAGCACACCTCGCGTAGACGAAAAAAAGGTAAAAGCAGAAACTCCTTCGAGACGACCACCACAGCAAAGAGCAGTTGGCAAACCTCATATAGAAGAAAATAAGCCAAAAGCTAAAACTAGTTATAAAGCTGTCATTATATATATATTAATTATTATCGTACTCGCCGGCATTCCGTTCATAATTGCAAACCTAAACAAAATGAAAGAGCCGGTATCGGTAGCGACTCCTGAAGTCGAAGCACCCGTCGCTCAACCGGCACCTGCACCAGCTCCGGTACCGGATCAGCCAACTGGTCCAACCTCAAATGAAGATTTAGAAAGAATCGCTAAAGAAAACCGTCTTAATACCATAAGAAGCGCTCATCCGGACTTTGATAATTTAAGGGATTCAGGAAGAATTGTGGCGTGGATACAAAAACAACCAAGACGTTTGAGAGATTCACTGCTGAAGACTTATAACGAGGGCGATGCTGATTCTGTGATTGCCCTTTTAAATCAATTTAAGAAGGACAAAAACAGTACGCGACTACGCAAAGATAAAGTAAAAGTTCCCAAGAAGGATATCTCAGTTACAAATCGCCCAGTGGATTCAGAAGAGCATTATCAAGTAATAGAGGGGCTAAAGGGAATAGAATTACAGAACGGGAATGTCCTTGAAGGACAAATAATCAGTTTTAAGGGTGACACCGTAAAGATTCGCACAAAAGACGGAAAAATATCAACATATTCGTTTATGAAAGAAGTTAAGACGTTTATTTATTAATCCCGCTACTTGCAATCCCCCGGCTCTGGTAATCTAAAGGTCATCTGCGACCGGAGGGGGCTCCACTGGGAAATACAATTGTAGAAAACGGGTAGAATAGTTTCTTTTACGATATTCAAATCATCGGGGAAGGGGAAAGTGAAGTTCGTATATTAAATGTTAGCACCTTACAACCAGTAATCTTCAATTTTATGAGCCACGTAAAACTGAAACTTAGTAGGCGAAACAGATAACAGACAAGGAAATTAATAGGTGACGGTTCTATTTTTTCTAGACTAATTGCAGAATAATCAAAATAACTAACCATACAATCAATATAAAAAGGAAAGAATATCATGATTAAAACAGTCGAACAGTATCTGGAAAGTTTGAATGACGGCCGGGAAGTCTGGTGTCTGGGTGAAAAAGTGGCCGATGTCCGGACGCATCCCACGGTCAGCACCATCGTGGAAATGGCCGCGATGGATTACGTTTTGCCGAACCTCCCTGACTACCGTCATCTTTTCGTCACCAAGGACAAAGACGGCGAGGATATCAATTTTCTGCTCACCTCTCCCAAAACGCCGGAGGATATGCTGCGCAGGCGCGAATGCTACATGGTGGGCATGCGGGCGGGCGGCGGCGTGCTGGTGCACTGCATGGGCGCGGACGCTCTGGCCGCTTTCAGTGTGGCCGCGGAGGTGATGGACAAAAAGCTGGGCACCCACTACATGGAACGCGTCGAAAATTACCGCCGCTATCTCCAGAAGAACGACCTGGCCCTCACCGGGGCGATTACCGACGTAAAAGGCGACCGCAGCCTTCACCCCTCGCAGCAGAAACAGCACAAAGATTTTTATTTGAGAGTCGTGGAGAAACGAAAGGACGGCATCGTCGTCCGGGGCGCCAAGGTTCATATCAGCGCCTCGCCCTGCGCCAATGAACTGTTGTGTCTGCCCTGCCGGACCCATGGTGAAGCCGATAAGGATTATGCTCTGGGTTTTGCCGTGCCCGTTAACGCAAAGGGCGTGAAGCTTCTGGGTGCGGAACCCAACACGCGCCTCTACGACGACGAAGGGGAATTCGACTATCCGGTATCACAGCATCTTCAACCTTCGGAATCGCTCATCATCTTTGACGATGTGTTCATCCCCTGGGAACGAGTCTTCATGTGCGGAGAATGGCAGTTCTCGCAGATTCTGGCTTACGCCTTTGCGAGCTACCATCGCTTGTTCGGCACCTGCAAGATGACGGGTATGCTGGAAAAGATGACCGGGGCGGCGAGCCTCATTGCCGAATACAACGGCGTTCAAAATGTTCCGCATGTGCGCAAAAAGCTGGCCTGGATGGCCTATATCACGGAAACGGTGCAGATGTTGGCCAAGCAGGCCTGCCTGGACCCGCAAACGGAATTCGGCATGGATGTAATGATGCCCAACCGGATGGCGATCAATGCTTCGAAGTGGACCTACGCGAGCAACTTCCACACGATGTGCCAGCACATGCAGGACATCGGCGGCGGACTGACCACTACCGTGCCGGCCTATCGCGACTGGAAAAATCCGGAGATTCAACCGTTCATTGAAAAATATCTGGCGGCCAAAGACGGTGTGCCCACCGAGGAACGGCTGCGCATTTTGCGGCTGATCAAGGACATCACCGGCAATCACTGGCAGGTGGACACCATTCACGGCGAAGGCTCGATTGCCGCACAGGAGATGTTCCTTTACGGCAGTGCTGACTGGAAAAAGTTTCAGGCGGCGGCAAGGCGTGCCGCGCATATGGACGGATGGCAGGAGAACCCCATTTACGGCAAACTTCCCCGAATTCAGGATTGCGTGAAAATGCCGCCGGTGGATGTATCCTATCAAAGCTTTCCGCCGACGGCGAAAAAATAAGGAGCAGTCGCCGTCAAACTTACCTCTGACGACCTCCGTGACATTGAAAGCGCCTTCTGGAAGATCACGGTGCAAGGAGCCCGGTACCCCGAAAAGCTGGAGCAAATGACCGGTCTCTGATAGTGAGCCCCAAGTTTCAGAAGCGTAGCGCGCTGAAATTTGTAGGACGAACTACACCAGGAGCAAAGCGACGTGGTAAAGGAATCACAGTCTTTAACAACTAAGAAAGGAGATACATATGGCAAACAGTAACGAACAAAAAGCGATAGATGACTTAAAGGCTGTAGCACCGGAATTTGCGAAACTTACACAAGACTTTCTTTTCGGTGATATTTGGAAACGTCCCGGACTCTCGCAGCGCGATAAAAGCTTAATTACTGTCACATGCCTGGTTGCGCTGAATCGTATTGAGCAAGTCGAGTTTCATCTTAAAAAGGCTTTGGAAAACGGCCTCACGAAGGAAGAACTTGTAGCGGCGATTACGCATATTGCATTTTACGCCGGGTGGCCCACTGCAGCCTCGGCCTTTAACCACTTGAAAAAAGTAATTGATCAGCAATAAATTGATGGAGGGAAAAATGATTCTGGTGGCTTATTTTTCTCACAGTGGCAACACTCGCGAAATTGCCAATCAAATTCACAAAATTGTTGGTGGCGATATTTTTGAAATTCAGGCCGTAAAGCCGTATCCTCATGAATACGATGCGGTTGTAGAACAAGCAAGGCAGGAACTGGATTCCGGCTACAAACCGGCATTGAAAACAAAAATTGAGAATATCAAATCGTATGATTTGGTTTTCCTAGGCTACCCTGTTTGGTGGGGCACGTTTCCCGCTCCGGTCAAAACCTTTTTATCGGAATACGATTTTTCGGGAAAGACCATCGCACCGTTTTGCACGCACGAAGGAAGCTCTCTGGGAGGAAGCGCTACGGATATCGCGAAACTTTGCCCAAAATCGACCTTGCTGAATGGTGCTGCTATTCGCGGTAGCGTTGTGAAAACCGCGCAAAACAAAGTATCCGCGTGGTTGCGAGAAATTAAAATCACGAAATAAAATCTTTACTCTTGACATTTTACTGTCACAGAGAATAAAAAAATACAATCATACTAGCTCGCTAAATTGATAATTTTTTTGCGCTCATCAAACGGTGTTTCATAATTCAATCCGCCGAGCCTTCCGAGGCGGTTATATTCAATGAGGAGCTTATGGATCGGGAAACGGCGCTCAAAGCCATCCGAGAAAATGTGAAGAATGAGAATCTGATCAAGCATATGCTGGCTACGGAAGCCATTATGCGCGCGCTTGCCCGGCGGTTCAAGGAAAATGAAGATGAGTGGGGGCTCGTGGGTTTGCTTCACGATATCGATGTCGAGCTGACCCATGCCGATTTGAAAGTCCACAGCAAGTCCGGGGCCCAAATAGCAAAACAGTTGGGTGCGGGTGAGACGGTCTGCCATGCCATTCTTGTCCACAACGAAGCGCACGGAGAGCCCTGCGTATCACTGATGGATAAAGCCCTCTTTTGTGCCGATCCTTTGACCGGGCTCATCACTGCCGGAGCGCTAATTCGTCCCGATAAAAAGCTCGCCTCCGTGGAAGCCAAATCCATTCGCAAGCGGTTCAAAGAAGAGCGCTTTGCGGCGGGTGCGAACCGGGCGCAGATAGCAAAATGCAGTGATATCGGTTTGGAATTGGATGACTTTATCGAGCTTGGCTTGGAAGCGATGAAGGGAGTAGCCGGAGATTTGGGACTGTAATGATGTTTAGGCTTGCGTCGGTAAAGTCGCACGTTTTTTCTAATAACTAATGTAAAAAGGAGGGAGAAATGGGCGGCAAAGTAATAATAATACCATTAATGATTTTAGCTTTCCTTTTTTCTGCATCACTTACAAAGGAGGTGAGTGCAATGGATACGTTAAAGATAACGAGTCAGGCTTTTCAGAATAATGGCCATATCACCGGCAAGTATACCTGTGATGGCGAGGATATTAATCCGCCTCTCCTGATTGAAAATTGCCCCCAGGCGACAAAATCCATTGCTATGATTGTTGATGACCCTGATGCACCAGTGGGGATCTGGGTCCACTGGGTGATCTGGAACATCGCCCCTGATGTGAAAGAGATCAAAGAGAATACAATTCCACAAGGGGCTATCGAGGGTATGAACGACTTTGGAAAACACTCATATGGGGGACCATGTCCGCCTTCCGGCACCCACCGCTACTT
Organism: uncultured delta proteobacterium; assembly: GCA_963753975.1. Classification (GTDB taxonomy): domain Bacteria; phylum Desulfobacterota; class Syntrophia; order Syntrophales; family Smithellaceae; genus UBA4810. The sequence continues at coordinate 261,634 of CAVWEH010000004.1, read as the reverse complement.
CTTTAAGGTATATGCCCTGGATAACATGTTCGGCATCAGCCCGAATTCGAATAAGGCAGACTTGGAAAATGCCATGAAGGGACATATCCTTGCCCAAGGCCAGATTATCGGTTTGTATAAGCGGAGATAGTCTGCGCACGACTTCTACAGGAGGCTAGGGTCAGGTCTTGAAATCTCAATTTTACGATAAAGTAAAATAAGCGAAAGGAAAATACAATGGATTATCGGCAAATGACCGCGCCTTGCGGGATAGATTGTTTCAACTGCGCGATGTATGCAGCGAGAGACAATGACGAATTGAGAAGCAGGATCGCCAAAAACATGAATCTGACCTTTGAAGATGCGATTTGCGACGGTTGCAGAAATCAAAAAGGTATGTGTTCGGCACATTCTCTCGTTGAGGCATGCAACGTATATAAATGTATTGAAAAGAAGGGTTTAAATTTTTGTTTTGAATGCGCCGATTTTCCGTGCGACTTTCTGCACCCTTACGCCGATCAAGCATCTATGCGGCCGCACAACACAAAAGTCTTCAATCTTTGCCTGATGAAGAAAATGGGTGTTGATGCATGGGCCCAAAAGAAGGCAAAAAAAGTCCGCGACACATACTTTAAAGAGAAATTCAAACTGTGAAATGAAAGAGCTCAAACGGGAGGAAACGATGAAGACATTACAACTGTTGGAGTATAGTCAATTTTTAAGGCACAAATATCTGGAAAGCTTAAGCAAGCTCCCCTGGGAGGAAGTTGTCAAGGATCGAGGCGCCAGTTTCCCGTCCCTGAGAGACATCTACGTGCATATCGTCTTTGTGGTGGATGCCTATTATTAATTATGTACTGCAAGGCAATCCCAATTATCCGAGCGTCAACTATAATGAATATGACAGCATCGCGAAAATCACGAATTATCTGGAACAGGTGGAATCCAAAGCCAACGCGTATCTCGGCAAAGTCACGCCGAAAGAACTGGCGAGAAAAGTTGAGAGAAAGCTTAGGGACGGCTCGACATTCCTTGTGACAGTTGAGGATGTATTGCTCGACTTCTTCCAGGAAGAAACGCATCATCGGGGAGAACTTATAGCGCTGTTATGGCAAATGGATGTTGCGCCTCCCCATAAGAGCTTTATTCAGTACCTGCGGTCGCAAACGCGCAAATAAAAAGATGGAGAAGCGGACGGAGAAGGGGTCAGAAGGGGTCAGGTCTGCCTTTGACCATTTGGGCGTCAAATTATTTTCTTGACAATTGCAATCGACGAACCTGCGCTGACCATCATTTCTTCTTTTTGCGCGAAGAGTTGTCACGGAAAGCCTTGGCCCCTCTTTGCCTCGTCCCTGAACCGATTGAGTGGGCGACAGTGACCTCCTCACCAGTTTCTTCTTGTTCCGATGCGCCTTCCACGAAACGAGGCTTGCCATTACTGCCCAAGATCATTCTTTTCTCGACAAGTTGCTCTTCTATCGGCTTTTCTTCCTCGAATTCCGTGGCTGCCATCTTCGGCTCTTCGTTTTCGTAATCGCCAAGTTCCCACATCATCGTGTCCAGGTCCTTGTCGCACTGCTTATCTTTTCCACTTTCAAACTCCTTAATCTGGTCATCAAGAAGTCTATCCAACGGTTTCACTTTGTCCACATCTTCGCATTTTATATCTTCTTTCATGCCTTCCTCCTTTTGGTATTGCAGGCTGCGACCCATGACTCCGGGAGAAGCCCCTTAATTTGCAGTACCATGGAAGCAATAATGGAAGAATGCGTCACTAAAGGCAATGATGGTAAATAGTAAGTGGAATGGGAGGAATAAATGACCATTGCACCTGGCCTTTTTATTGCAAAAGCCAGGTACTGAGCATGTCGAGAAGCCTTCGGAACTTTGATCCCAATAGTTGCCGTGAACTTACGGTTTATCGCTTAGAACAATTTTGCTATTCCTTGGGTGAAACTCTTTTTCCGAATTTCTCGATTTCATCTCCCGTTTTTTGGAGTCCTTTCCCGACGTCTTCCGCCACCACGGAGCTCTTCTTCTTCAATTTCAGCGCTAGCTCTTCAGACTTTCTTATGACTTCTTTCGTGCCTTTTTCGATTTTTTGACCGGTCCAGGCCAAGCCGTGCTTCAAATCCTTAGTGGCCGAATCAAGGGCATCGCCGGCTTTTACGGACTGTTTCTCAGCCCATGCTTTCATTGATTTGGCATGGGCATCGGCTGCCATAGCATGATAGGCGCGGGCGAAAGCATCATCAAGTCCTTTTACAGATTTTACCGCTCCTTTCTTTACATCATCAGACAATTTGTTCAATTCATGAGCCGATGCCGTCAGCGCCTCTTTTCCCGTCGCGGAAGCTTTTTCGGCTTCGGCTTTCATGTAGTCCGAGGCCTTTTGAATCTGTTCAGCTGCGGATTTCAAGTTTTTATCCAGGTAGTCCTTTTTCGCTTTCTGAAAAGTCTGTTCGATTGAGGATTGTGATTCTGAAACGGCAATAGCCGCCTGCGGCATGATTCCCGCTACGATTAATGTAAAAAAAACAACGAAAACGAAAAGATTTAAGCGATACATAGTTTTTCTCCTTTCTCGATATTCGATATTAAAACAAAATTATTTATTCATATCTTGTTTGTCAAGGGTATATTTTTATCGCCTCCGAATAAAGCCGCCACCCTGCAGAATATGTTGTCACATGAATATTGACATTTTCCTCATTAGTCTCTAGATTAAAACAAAAAGATCAGGAAAATAAAATATGCCAATTTACGAATATCAGTGCGCTAAGTGCAAAAAACAATTTGAAGTTGTCACCATGAGCATGAGTGAAAAACCCAATGCCGCATGCCCGAAATGTAAGTCCAAAAAGGTAAGCAAAGTGATGTCCAAAGTCGGACGTGGGAAATATGCCTCGGTGGGTTCAGGCGGTTCCAGCCGCGCCGGGTCCTCCGCGAGTTCCAGCTGCTCCTCGTGCTCCTCATCGAATTGTTCGTCCTGCGGACATTAAGATCTTTGGACAATTCCGGGTGATTTCCATTAAATTATCAGTTCACATCGAGGGAAAAGAGGAAAGATGCTCGATTTTATATTTCATAATCCGACAAAGATTTTTTTCGGCAAGGGAGCAATCAAGTTTATCGTGCGGGAGATTCCCGCAAAATCCAAGGTGCTGATCACCTACGGCGGAGGAAGTGCAAAACGCCACGGCTTGCTGAATGAGGTTAAAGCCGTCCTGAATGGTTATGACCTGACCGAATTCGGCGGTATCGAACCGAATCCCGAATTCGAAACATTGATGAAGGGAATGGATCTGGCGCGAAAAAAGAAAATCGATTTTCTTCTGGCTATCGGCGGCGGCTCGGTTATCGACGGAACAAAATTTATGGCCGCGGCTATTCCTTTTAAAGGTGATCCGGCTCTTTTACTGGCTGATGCCGGCAGTGCCATAAAACAGTCGTTGCCGATCGGCACGGTTGTGACTCTTCCGGCCAGCGGTTCGGAAATGAATAACCGCGCGGTAATTTCCCGTAAAGAGTTGCAGATCAAACAAGCAATACTAAATGATATTGTGTTTCCGAAATTTTCCGTTCTTGACCCCGCCACAACTTTTACTCTGCCCGCAAGATTCATCGGCAACGGCGTTGTCGATACCTTTGTTCATGTGTTGGAACAGTATCTGACCTATCCGGTCAACGGAAAAGTGCAGGATCGCCTGGCCGAAGGATTGCTTTTAATGCTGATTGAAGAAGGCCCCCGGGCGCTTGCCGAGCCGGAAAATTACGATGTGCGCGCCAATCTCATGTGGGGGGCTACGTTAGGTCTCAACGGCCTCCTGGGCGCGGGCGTGCCGCAGGACTGGGCGGCGCATCGGAGCGGATATGAACTGACGGTCTTGTACGGATTGGATCACGCGCAGACTCTGGCGTGTCTGGTTCCGGCGATGCTGCAAGTCCGCGCCGGACAGAAACGGGAGAAACTCCTGCAATATGGAAGTCGAGTATGGGGAATCGATTCCGGCGAGGAAGATGAGCGCATAGAGAAAGCGATAGATAAAACGCGAGCATTTTTCGAGGCTATGGGATTGCCTACCCGTCTGTGCGACTACGGCATAAAAAGTGATTGCATTGACCGGATACTCACGAAACTCAAAGAGCACGACATGATTAACCTGGGTGAAAACAAAGATGTCACGCCGGAAATGATGCAAAAGATCCTGGAGAGTTGTCTCTAAATTTCAGAAGGCCGGTTTTTTGTTTTAGGAGTTCTGCCTTTGGCATCAGCCGCCCGGCGCAAGCTGAAGGTTGCGGCAGAGAAAGATCAAAGCTTATCCGGCTTCGCAATGATTCTCTTGATCATTTTCATTGGCCCTAAATGCTCCAGGCTCTCGATGAGCAAGCCGGCTTTCCCGACATTCTCGATAGTCCTTCTGTTGATGTTCGCGCCCACCAGATGAACGATGAGAGGATTCAAACGATCCATGATAAAGCCGATGACGGGCTTGTCTATTCGGACATGCTCGAGCAGAAGAATGCGGCCTGTCGGTTTGACCACACGCCGCAGCTCCTGCAAACCTCTGACGGGGTCCGGTACGGAGCAGAACACAAAGGTTGCCACCGCCGTATCAAACGTATTGTCGGGGAAATCTAGCTTCTCTATGTCCTGTTCGAGAAGATGGAAAGGAAGATTGAGTTTCGCCGCTCTGGCCCGGGCAAGAGAAAGCATCTTCTCGGCAAGATCGATGCCGGTGACATCCGCTCCCGGAGGATAGTAAGGAAAATTCTTTCCGGTCCCCACTCCGACCTCAAGAATCTTCCCTTTGGCCAAGGCGAGAAGGCTTTTTCTCCATAAGCCGAAAGAGCCCTCCATAAAAGATTCCAAAATATCGTAATAAGAGGACAACCGGTTGTAGCGATTTCGTGTCTCTTCTGTCGGGCTTCGTTCTTTCATTGTCCGTTCCTCTTGCGTCAGATCAGATCAAAAAGAGTGTTTCACGCTCGGGAAGCGTATATACCCATAATTCATGTGCGCATTATTATTTTAAATCACTCTTCATCTTGTCATAATCTTCTTTGGTGATTTCTCCTTTGGCATAACGCTTCTTCAAAATGTCCAGAGGCGTTTCGTGCGGCGCCGTGCCCGCCGTTTTAGCTCCAATGCTTTGAACGATAAAATAGGCAACAACACCAATGACAATAATAAACAATATCCACATAAACATTCCCCCGTATCCGTAACCATAGTTCATCATGTGGCCCCATCCACCACCCATGGGGCCGTAAGGGCCGTTATATTGGCCACAACTCATTACCAACAACGCCCAGATGAACACTAAAGATATGAACAAATATCGTTTCATAAATCTTTCCCTCCTTTAAACAATCGAATCAAATACCTTCTCCAATTTCTTTTCTACTTCGTTCGCGAGCTTGCTCAACGACTTATTCTTAACCATCTGCATCGCCACTTTTGGCCTGATGATTGCCAGCGCGGTCTCGTGGTCTTTTTCGTACAAGATTACATTGCAGGGCAGCAAGAGTCCAATATCCTCTTCCGCGAGGATAGCTTGATGGGCATAGGGCGGATTGCATGCGCCTAGAATCACGTATTTCTTGAAGTCAATTCCTAACTTCTCCTTGAACTTCTCTCTGACATCGATTTGGGTCAGAATCCCAAAACCTTCTTTTTTCAATGCCTCTATGACCATGTCCCTCACTGTTTCGAAGGGCATAGCCAGTACCTTGGAAAATCCATACGGTATCATCGTCTACTCCTTTTCCGTGCAAAAAAAAGTTGGGGAGATGAATCCAGTTTAACGGCCATTTCGCTTTCGGGACTATCTCCGCCCAATGGCCGGTTTTCAATAAGCGGACCGCATCTCGCCAGTGTATTTGTCAATGAGAACCCTGTCGACAATGTCGTTCTCCTTGGTCAATATCTCTGCTTCAAAGGCCTTTCCCGCGTCTTTTATTTTGCCCAGCTTCAGGTTCGGGTTTCTCGTGGACTTCAAATAATCTTTCATCATGGTCTCGGCTTCCTTCGCACCGATGGCCTTGCCGTTTGACGACGGGTATTGCCGTCCATAGCCGGGGCCAGTACCATAATAACCGCCCATCATGCCATGTCCCATACCATATCCACCCATCATGCCATAACCATAGCCGCCCATCCTCAAAGCATGATCGAACATCACCAGATGCCAGCGGCTCTGAATGAGGATGGTATTCAACACCTGAGCCGTATCCCGATCCTCGGCCTTTTTTACGAGCCATTCATAACGAGGTAATAAATCGCTTTCCAATTTTACGCTGAGTTCATAGGCCTCCGTCAATGACTTATTCGCCACGACCGGGGGCACCTTCCCATCGGCAGGCAGATCATAGGCGGCAAAAAGCTGCTCGATCCAGTCTATATGGTTATACTCCTGGGGAATGACCACCATGTACGGCATATAAGCGTTGAATTTTTCCTGATCAGCTTGATATTGGGCCAGAGATTCTTTTTCCAACGTAAAGACCTCCCTGAGTTTTTGTACCCATTCCGTGTTTTTTGGTGCGGGCAGTTTAGCCGGAATATTCCATCCTCCCCTTATGCCCTGTCTCATACCATAGCCATAGCCACCCATCATGCCCGGTCCCATGTCATAGCCGGAATCATATCCACCCATCATACCATAGCCATAGCCTCTAGGCTGGCTCCGGGCCGTAATAGGATATACAGTAAATGCCACAGCCAGTATCAACGATGCGATGAAAATTACTTTTTTCATAATGTCCTCCTTTATCGATTAGTTTTTCTCGCCAGCGAAAAAGTTAAATTGATGAGGGACGACCGCCGTTTCCAACCTAAACTACTTTTTTTACATTAGGTATTTTGAGTTAACTTAATATTCAAATATGCTTTGTCAATTGATTACTATAAATTCATTTGGTTTAATTCGGGGAGATAACATTTAATTCATCCATTAATCGGTGAATTTCAATTCAAAGTGCGCCGCTTCCAGCTGCACAGAAGACCCGAAGAAAAGCGAAGGGCCCAGTCTGTCCAGGCATACGCCGGGATTCGCTCTTTGCTCTTTTTGTTTTGCTTACTTTTTATTTCATTAGCTGTGCGCCGGGAAAATTTTCCTTTTGAACTTCAATGCCACGTTCACCAGAATAATCAGCACCGGTACTTCGATAAGGGGGCCGATGACGGTGGCGAAAGCCTGTCCGGAGCCGATTCCCCAGATGGCAATGGCTACGGCAATGGCTAACTCGAAATCGTTGCTTCCGGCAGTAAAAGAAACGGCGCAGGTTTGAGCATAATTGCCGCTTATTTTCCTGATGATAAAAAAAGTAACAAACCACATGATAACGAAATAGATGGTCAGCGGAATGGCGACAATGAACACGTCCAAAGGCGACTCGATAATTTTATTGCCCTGTGTAGAGAACATTACGACAATGGTAAAGAGTAACGCGATCAGCGTCAATGGCGAGAGTTTGGGCATAAAGATATTGTTAAACCATTCTTCGCCGCGCCACCAGATAATCGAATAACGGGTAATCAAGCCAGCAAGAAATGGAATACCGAGATAGATAAAAACTGTTTTTGCCGATTCGGCCATGGAGACATTGATATTCACTCCCTGGCCCAGGCCGAACCAGTTGAGAAACAGAGTAATGAACACGTAAATATAGAAGGCGTAAAAAAGAACCTGCGCGATGGCGTTAAAGGCCACAAGGCCTACGGCCAGTTCCCGGTCTCCGCACGCAAGCTCATTCCAGACGATAACCATAGCAATGCAGCGCGCCAATCCGACCAGGATAACGCCGATCATATATTCGGGATAGTTATGCAGAAAAATTACCGCCAGCACAAACATGACCAGCGGGCCGATCACCCAGTTTTGCAGAAGTGATATAGTCAAAAGCTTTTTGTTTTGAAAAACCCTGCCCATCTCTTCATACTTGACTCTTGCCAGGGGCGGATACATCATGAGAATAAGGCCGACGGCAATAGGAATCGAAGTTGTTCCGACTTGCAGGCCGGTAATGAAATTAGCCGCCGCGGGAAGAAAATAGCCGAGCGCGATACCGATACCGATGGCTATAAAAATCCATAAAGTTAAAAATCGATCCAGAAACGACAATTTACCAACGACATGTTCCGACATAAATTCCCCCTCAATTAATTATTTTCTCTGCCTGAAAAAGAGCAGTCAGTTTTTCTTTAAGGTCATCGCGCACACGACGAAATTCATATAGAATTTCTTCTTCCGTTCCCTGTGCCTTCGCCGGATCGTCAAAACCGATGTGGATTTTCTTTGTGCCTCCGATATACAACGGGCAGGTCTCGTTGGCACTGCCGCAAAGTGTGATGACATAATCAAAGTTCTGCCCGTCAAATACCGCTAAATTTTTGGATTGATGCCCGGAAATATCAATATCGATTTCTTTCATCGCCTCGATAGCAGCGGGATTGACATAGGTTGCCTCAGTCCCGGCAGAAAATGCCGCAATCTTATCCCCCAGAAAATGATTGATAAGACCTTCCGCCATTTGCGAACGGCTGGAATTGGCTGTACATAAAAACAAAACTCTTTTTTTCATTTTTTCTCCGGCAATGCTTTTAAATCCAGTTTAAGGCGATCAGATAGATGCCACCCATAAAAACCAGCACACCGCATAGCTTTTTCAGCATTACGGCACCCTTCGATTTTTCACTCCAATGAAGGTAGTGTTGCATGACTTCCGAGCATGTTGGCCATGCAGGCAAAGGTGCAGGGTCCCAGGGCAATGCCGAACGGGAGTCCCAGAATAAAAGCAGCCAGAAATCCTTTTCTTTTATAGTTAGGATTCGCGCCGCCTTCCATAAAAGGAAGCGGCAGCAACCCCAGCAAATTAAGACCCACAGCAAAGAAAATAAGAGCCACAAAGTAGTTGCCGTAACCGCCGATATCGCCAATCATTCTTCCCAATAGTCCGGTGATGAGCCCGATAATCCCAATTGTGATCAAAATACCCAATCCGAAGAGCAACGAAAGACCAAATGCCCGCTTTGTACTAATGTTTCCCTGGCCGTCAATGAAACCGACTATGAGGGGAATGCACGCAATATGGCAGGGCGAAAGAATAACCGAAAGCACGCCCCAGATGAATGCTGCCAAAATAGCGATTTCGAGAGATTGAGTAAGTGCCTGCGAAAGCCAGGTAAATAGGTCAACGATCATTATTTAACACCCTGCATTTTGATTACCTTGACAACATTATCCTTCGGAAAGTATCCTTCATGGCGATAGTATTCTTTACCATCTTTATCCAAGAATACCTGTGCGGGAATTACCCCAAATATTGTATTTCGCGGCGTCTTCCTTCCCTTTTGGCGTCCAGACATCGGGAAAAACAATTTTAACTTGCCCCTTATATTCTTCTTCCACCGCTTTGATAATGGGCTGCATCACCTTACAGGGGATGCAGTTGACTGAGCCTATTTCCACGAAAGTAACTTTAACTCCATCGGGTGATGTTTGAGCAGCGGCATTGCAAAAATCAACGGAAAGTAAGATAAAAGTAAACGTGGCAAAGAACCCAACTGATACAATAAATAGTTTTAAACATCGTTTCATGTGTAATGATCTACTTTTTAACTGAAAATGGTAGCCCACTCGTAATTCAGTGCGGTAATCGTTTTGTTGTTTCTACACGCTGCAGGGGATGCAAAGCAACTTCCCGTCGGTTCCCTCTTTCAATTTATCAGTAAAGACAGCCTCGCCGCATTTCGCGCATCTTTTTGTCTCAAAGTTACCTTTGCCTTTGGTTAACTTCCTGCTGAACACCTCGCTCACGTTCAGGAAATCGGCATCGGGCAGAGCGAGTATCCTGTCGATCTGGGGATTGGTGATTTCCGCCGGAATATCCTGGGGCAGCACGCCCTCTTTCCTCTTCTGCACAAAGGGCGATGCCAGGGCCTTTTCGAAGAACTCCGGCTTAAGTGAGACTCGGACGGCTCGATCCGTGGCCGTATCGATGAGAGTGAAGGCCATCTTGCTGTAATTCAATTTCTTTATATTCGACTTGCCGTAGGTGGCGCCTGTAGCAACCATGATGCCGTCCACAAAGCAGCCCGCTGCATGACCTTCGCCCGTTTCGGCTTCTACGACCAACTCCTTGTCCTGTGACCGTTTTACGCCGAGGGCCTTCATTGCGGCAAGACCGGCCCTGATCCCCATGGGCATGGCTGGGCACTTGTGCCCGTGGAACTTCAATCCGAGTTCATAGAGTTCTTTCACGTTCATTCATAATGTATCTCCTTTCTTATCCTTCAAAAAATAATTTTATTTAAATCCATACACGACGCAAAACCTGTGTCACATTCCGGCGGAACTTATTTCTTCGTCGTAAGAACCCCCATTTTTGTTTACTTGATCAAGTCAAAGATCATCTTGGCGGCGATCAACCACAACAGCACGCCGATGATTCTCTTCAGTTGGGAACTGGAAATCCTTGTCTTCATCATTTGTGAACCTACAATGGAGCCCAGAGCGCTCATGACGGCCATGACTCCGAGAAATACAGGGCTCAGGCCTCCCAGGGTGACGTGGCCGAGGAACCCTGATAAAGAGGCGAAGACAACTACCATCGCTGTGGTTCCGGCGGCAATCTTGGCATCAATGCCCAGCCAGTTCAGAACGGGCACAATGAAATTACCGCCGCCCACACCCAAGAGCCCCCCGAGAAATCCGGCCACGCATCCAACGGCAGCACCGGCGCCGGATTCGCCGGTACGACTCAATTCCTTCGTCCGTGGTGCCGGCTTGTAGAAGAGCATCATGAAGCCGGCGAAAACCAGGAACGCTGAAAACATGCCAAGAAAAAGACGTTTGTCCACAAAGGGCGTTGTGCGAGCGCCCAGGGGAGCGAGCAAGACTGCCGTGATCATGATCGGCAGGCCGATACGCCAATTGATGAGACCGCCGCGATAATAATTTACTGTCGCAAACATGAGGCTCACAACGTTGAGCAAAAGTGCCGCCGGTACTGCCTCAGCCAGAGGGACCCCCAGATAGTAGAAAAGAGGCACAAAAATAAAGGCAGCGCCCAGCCCGGCCATGGCGAGAAGTCCCGAAAAGAAAAATACGGATACTGCGCTGATCAAGTAGATTTCTAAAGACATAAGGAAAATAACCTCATTGTCAACTTCAAAGATCCTCCGACATAATACTTAATTCCTTTTTCAATGATTATTTTAATAGACCAAATTGAAGAGGAATCCTACAATCATAATACCGGTGGCGACGACACTGATAAAAATAACGATCAGCGGTAGCTTGATTACTTTTTTCAGGATGATCATTTCCGGAAGCGAAAGACCGATTACCGACATCATAAAGGCCAGTGCCGTGCCCAGCGCTGCGCCCTTTTCCAGGAGAGCCTGAAGAATAGGGATGATGCCCGCCGCATTGGAATAAAGAGGAACACCGATTGCCACAGCCAAAGGAACCGACCACCACACTGTTTTGCCCATGATCGATGCCATGAAATTTTCCGGTACGTAGCCGTGCACAGCGGCACCGACGGCAATTCCCGCCACAATGTAAATCCAGACCTTGGAAACAATATCATGGACTGCCGTATAACCCGCCTGGATCCTATCCCTAAAAGTGATATTACCTTCTTCCATCCGGAGATCGCCGGACTTTATTTCATATACCCATTCTTCCACGAACCGTTCCAATTTCAGTCTGCCTATTACCCAGCCGGATGTTATGGCGATGAGCAAACCGGTGGATACATAAAGCAGAGCCGTCTTCCAGCCGAAAAGGCCAAAGAGTAAAACCAGCGCAACTTCATTAATCATCGGCGCGGCAATCAGAAAAGAGAAGGTGACACCGAGCGGAATGCCGCTTTCCACAAATCCGATGAAAAGGGGAATTGCCGAACAGCTGCAAAAGGGCGTTACGATACCCAGAGTACTGGCCATGATATTACCGATAAACAGCGGCTTTCCCTCCAGCGCTTTTCTGGTCTTTTCCGGTGAAAAATAGGAACGAATGATCCCCACGATAAATACAATGGATATAAGAAGCATGAGTACTTTCGGAGTATCATAGAGGAAAAACCTTATCGACTCCGTCAAATGAGACCCATGCTCCAAATGCATTAAGGAATAGACCAGGAAATTGACGATGTCTTCCAGATAGAAATAAAAAATAATTCCGGCCAGCAAAAGCACAATGAGGATATAGCTTTTGAATTTAGAAGAGTTCCCCTCTTTGTCTGTACAGCAGTTGTTCATCATTTTCTCCCGATTAAGCCCTTGAGTTCATTTGCCGATGGTATTCGACCGGCAATTTTTATTTCTCCGTCAATGACGAGGGCGGGAGTTGTCATTACGCCGTAGGCCATGATCTTTTTGATGTCTTCAACCTTGATGATGTCGGCATTCACACCCATTTCGTGGACAGTTGTCCGGACAAGCTCGTCGAGTTTATGACATTTGGCACAGCCAGTACCTAATATTTCTATCTTCATTAATTTGTCTCCTCTGTCACTTTCTGAATTACTAATTGGTTCAGTAGATGAGAAAAAATTATTTTTTACAGCATTTTAAAATCGCTATGTGCTGTTTGGCGTTGGAAGAAAGAACATCCTCCAGACATCCCATAAACTGCATAATGCAGGGGACACGCAGACTGTAAAAAATCGAGTTGCCTCTTTTTTCGTCGGCAACTAGCCCCGCATTTTTCAAAACACTCAAGTGTTTGGAAACCGTTGAAGCATCCGCGCCGATCATATCGGTGAGTTCATTAACACAACGTTCTTTTTTGTTGATCTCCTCAATAATAAAGAGTCTGCTGGGATGCGCCATAGCTTTAATGATTTTTGCCCGCGCTTCATGCTGAGTTTTTACTGATTTTTTCATTTTGCTTCTCTTGGTAATCTAGATGGTAATATAGCCAAATAGCCATGGATGTCAATAATTATTTTTATTGATAATGTGTTGTCACTGCTTAACCTTTATTATCTCTGGATTTTCCCTATCGGGCATACGGCTACGCATTTGCCGCATAAAGTGATTTTTTTGCTAAAATTCTGATAAGAAAGTTCACGTGCTTTTTTTCGGCAGGCGAAGGGATCGAAGAATTCATTGCGGTCAATGTGGATATTCCATAGTTTGCCATTGGCCGCCTGAGCCGGGCAGTGCCGGATGCAAAGATCACATAAGCCGCAGTGGCTTTCGTTAATTGGTTCTGTGCAATAGGGTAAGGGGTAATCGGTAAGCACCGTAACTAAGCGCATGCGAGGGCCGTATTTCCCGGAGATAAAAAGAGCTGTTTTACCGATCCAACCCAAGCCGGCGCGTGTCGCCGCCATTTTATGGGAAAAGTCAAAACGCAAGGTCTTGAAAAAAAATTTATCGACGTCCCGGTCATGAATTGTCGGTTCAATAACCAATGATTTACTGCCTTGAAGCTGTATCTTCTCAGCTATATTGTGTGCGACTTTTGTTAACTCCCGATTAACTTCGTGATAATGGTTGTAATATTCGATGTTTGGCCCTTCCGCAATGCTGTCAATAATCCGGTCGTCAAGCCTGCGGGCTAAAACAATTGCATAGCCGTAAGATTTATATTTCGCCGGCAGCAGACTGTCAAGATTGGCATAACCTACAAGGTAATCATTTTCTCCGGGCAGAATATCTTTAATTATTTTAATTATATTCATATGAAGCTGCTGATCATTATATCTTCTTAATCATTTATCATGATTGAGGAATGTATTTCTGTCCTCCATGAATTTTTTGTAAAGGCGGTAGTGATCGGTTTCTTCATAGCGGATTGGCTGAACATCGGAATGATCAAATGAATAAATTTTTGCACAAGGACAGGCCAGCAAAATTGGCGAATGGGTCGCGACAATAAACTGAGCGTGGCCATCGACACTCATTTTATCGAGGAGGGCAAGCAGTTCGATTTGGCTTTTCGGAGAAAGAGCGGTTTCGGGCTCGTCCAGGAGATAAAGGCCTTTGATCTGATAGCGGCTGCGGAAAAAAGACATCAGCGATTGTCCGTGAGATTGGGTGGTTAAAGATTTTCCGCCGAAATAATTTAATTGGCCCCGATCGGCTACCGCCCACTCATCTAATAATTCAGCGAAGTGCTGAAATATCTTTGAGCCGAAAAAAGATCCGGGAACACGGCCATTTTCCCATTGCAGGGAAATGTATTGATGAAGTTTATCCTCATAGGGATTGTATTCAGGGCGGCATCTTTCGGAATTGCGCCAGATATGAATGCCGCAGGCGATGGCTATAGCTTCCAGCAAAGTAGATTTGCCTGTTCCGTTTTCGCCCACAAATAATGTAACCGGTGAATCGAAGAGAATTTGCTTTGCTTTTTGAAAAATCGGCAAATAAAAAGGATAACACTCTTGAGTCGGATATTTTTCCGGATGAATGGTTACGCTCTTTAAATGCATTGCCGTCTCCATAAATTATGGAACTTATATAACAATGCAGGGATGATTACAAGAATATCTATCATAAAGCCGGATAGATATGGCGAACATTTCCATCAATAGCTCTTTTATTCGGTAACATTTTGACGCCAATTTGGTATAATGCAGAAAAACTGATCAACTATTGGAGTTCTGGATATGATGAAATCATTTTGGTTGTGCTTTGTGCCTCTTTTTGTAGCCGTAAATGCTTTTGGCGTTCTGCCGCTATTTATAAATCTCACCGAGGGGATTGAGCCGCACAAAATCAGGCGTGTTGTTTTTCAATCGATGATTACGGCGTTAATTGTTGCTTTAGCGTTTATTGCCCTGGGCACGATAATACTGAATTTACTCGGTATCACGGTTGCCGATTTTATGATCGCCGGCGGAACGCTCCTTTTCATTATCTCGATCAGGGAAATTATTTCCACCGATAAAAGTCCATATCCTATTGATCTGGATAGCATGGGCGCCGTGCCCATCGGTGTGCCGCTGATAACAGGGCCGGCAGTGTTGACCACGTCAATGCTTCTAATTAATGAGCACACTTTGGTCATTACATCTCTCGCGATTATTATCAATATTTTGATCGCCGGTGGTATTTTCCTTTCCGCTCCGCTGATCAATCGCATTCTTGGTAAAACAGGTTCGAAGACACTATCGAAAATCAGCAGCCTGCTTTTGGCGGCAATTGCCGTAATGATTATTCGCCGGGGCATTGCTATATTTATTGCCCAGGGTGTTCAATTTTAATCCCGCGACTTGGAATCCCCCCCGGTTCCAGCCGAGGGAGGAAAGCGCCGTGACCCGCGGGAGGTCGCGTTGTTTTAGGGAGCCTCCGGTTCCTGCCGGAAGGGGCTCCACTAAAGTTGATTATAATCCGGATGAATCATCCGGATTATAGAAAGGGGAGGTGTCCGATGGGAGAAATTGTTCATACATCGCGTATTAAAATCGTGCGGGAAAATGGCCCGACAAGAAAGACTATTATTGAGGGATTTAATGAGCCGGTTTATTATGGAGTACATGGCGGAATAAAGAAATTTTATAAAGTAGAACCGGAAAAAGAACATGCCGCTACACTTGATCATATAGTGGCAGCGACTGCCGCCTGAATGATGGGAACACTGGCCGCGTTGCTGGCCGGAAAGAAAATAGCCACTTCGGAAGAACGTTACCGGGCTGATGTGGAAGGGGATATAGAAAATATCAATGATGTGCTCAAAATCACTCAGATCCGCGTTAAATATCATTTGAAGACACGGCCGGAGAAAGTAGCAGAAGCGCGGGATGCTTTTTCTTCTTATTTGAAATTTTGTCCCGCCGCCCAAAGCATCATGGGTTGTATAGAAATAAAAGATGACCTGGTGATTGAGGATATGGGAACAACAGCGCATTAAGCGCAGCGATTCTGGATGACATCGATCGGATGCCCGGCTCATTACTGCGGGGAAGAGTAATTTTAAAAAAGGGAGCTCATTTAAAAAAATGAGCTCCCTTTTCTTATCTTATTCTCCAATGGCTATGACTAAATTTGGATATTCCCTTTTCTCAGCGTTTCAGTGGGCATAAACCATTTAATACCTAGTTTTTTCGAGATAGCCTCACATCGTTCGGCTACTTTTGCCCAGCCCATTCCTTTGGCCAGAGCAAATGGACCAAAGGGCGAACCGCCTCCGTTGACCATAGCTTTATCTATCTCGGCAGCACTATTTGTAACACCTTCCTGCAGAAGTTTGGTACCCTCATTTACCTGAAGGCAGACAATATCCATGGGATCGAAGTTGGGATCGGCTTTACTCATATCTATCGTAGGCCTGGTGCCACCGGGCCAGTTGAAAATGCCTTTGCCGGTCTTTTTGCCCAGCGTGCCGGCTGCGACCATTTTTACAAGCCAGTTACTGGGTTTAAATTCTGGAGATAATGTTTTGGCAAAATATTCCGAACCATGGGCGTAAATGTCCAGTCCGGCGAAATCCATGGTTTCATATGGACCCATCGGAGCGCCGATTGATCTGATTTTGGCATCAACGGCCTCAGGATTTATAAGCCCTTTTTCATATATTTCGGCCAGATATAATCCAACCGGCGCATTAATTCTGTTAAACATAAATCCTGGTGAATCTTTTTCTACACGAACCGGAACCATAGCGCCTCTGAAGTTTTTTAATCTCAAAATAAAATCATAACTGACATTCATAGTCTCGGCGGATGTTTTCTGGCCGCGGATAACTTCAACAAGGGCCATCATGACCGGCGGATTAAAAAAATGAATTCCCAGTACTTTATCGGGTCTTTTTGTCGCCGCGGCCATTTGAGTAATACTCATATTGGATGTATTGGAAGCGAGTATAGCGTGTTTGGGAGCGTTTTCGTCAATTTCTTTGAATATCTTTACTTTCAGCTCGAGTATTTCCGGAGCGGCTTCAATCGCGTAATCAATATCTTTCACCGCCTCTTTTAAGACCGTGAATCCATGGATATTATTTATTATCTTATTGGAGTCATCCGCCGTCATCTTTTGTTTGGCAACCTGTTTTCCCAGGCTTTCTTTTATTTTGCCTTTGCCCTTGTCCACAAATTCCTGTTTGATATCATAAAGATTTACCTTTAACCCCGCCAGGGCGCAAACTTCGGCAATGCCATGACCCATATCGCCCGCGCCAATGATTGCGATTGTTTTGATTTCTCCTGCTTTCATAGATTCAAAACTCCTTTCCATATTTTTTGATAAGACCCTGCATTTTGTCTACCGAGTATATGAAGGGGGCACTCGTGTGTCAAGAAAATTAAAACAAGATATATTGCCGGCATTAATGAAAGATTTAACGGTTCAGGATGTTATTTTTTGACGCTTCTATAGCTTCTTGAATTTCTTCCCTAACTGCTCCCGCACTTTCTGGGAGAAACTTTTTCAGTGCGGCTTTGGCTTTGCTTCCGCCGATGCGGCCCAATGCCCACACAACCATACTTTTTACACGGTCATCGGGAATTTCTTTAAATGCCCGGATGAGGTCGGTAACGTAAACAGGCTTGAGACTATTGCCCATGGCGCGAGCCGCATTCATCTTCCAGTGCCAGAGAGCATCGGCGGACATATAGAACATGTGTGGCCATATCTTCTGCTCGAAGTAGGGCTTATCCATATGCAGGAGGCAGGCGAGATCGAAATTTGCGGCCTTGGCCGCCGCTTAACCCGAAAAGCTTTTGCTGTTCTTATCCGGGCGGTTTTGTCTTGACATAACGGCATGTAATCTTTAGTATTCGCCTGAGTTAGCAAAAGAGTAAATTAATCAACAATATTGTGGGGGAGTTATATAACCACGTTATTGACTTTCTAAGGAGGTATTATGAAAAAGGTTCTGCTTATCGTCAGTTTGTTAATAGCAATTATTATTGCTGTAGGCGGTTTCTATTTCTGGAAAATATACCAGCAATTCGGAAAGGTGGAGACCATCCAGCTTGATCCGCAATTGACGGTATATCTTGGCGGGGGAGGAAACTCGATTGTTTTGACTTCCGAGGATGGCTCCAAAGCTCTTGTTGTTGATACAAAGATGAGAAGGGCGGCAAAAGAACTAAGAGATGAAGTCAAAGCCGCGCAGATAACAATTGTCAATACCCACGCACATTACGATCATACCGGTGGGAACGCGCTTTATCCAGCGGCAAAAATCATTTCCGGCGCGTACACCAAGGAAGAGTGGGACAATGATTCCAGAAAAACCAGCAGGTATCCAGATCTGGTTTTAAAACCTGGTGAGGAAAGAGTAATTAAGATGGGGAGGGAGACTGTACGCATTCGCAATATGGGAAGGGCGCATACGTGGAACGATGTGGTTGTCTATTGTGAAAAACGCCAACTCCTCGTTACCGGCGATTTGGTATTTGTTGATATGCACGCGGCCCTGCATGCCGAGAGTGGCGCTAACGTAGCATCCTGGATAAGAGTTCTTGATGCGCTCGCCAGCCGCTATAAAATAAAAACCTTAATTCCGGGGCATGGCAAAATTTCGGATCAGGACGCTCTTGCCGCAATGAAGGATTACTTTGTTTCTATCGGCGACGCTATCGGAAAGCCGGAAAAACAAGCGGAGCTGAAACAGAAGTATAAGGATTATTTCACTATACCGGGCATATTCAGTTTTCGCAATACGACTAAGTTCATCGAGCAGGAACGAAAAAGTTAGCAGGCTATTGATAAGTGTATCAAAGGCCGTACTGCCAAGGGCCACATCTTATGCTTTACTTTGATTCCTTGCGCAGGTTGTATTTAATCATCTTTAACTGCAATCCCTTGCGGCTAAGGCCCAGTTGTTTGGCTGCGTTGGTGACATTGCCGCCGGCTTCCTCGAGGCACTTAATAATCATTTGTTTCTCTACATTTTCCACGTGATCGCGCATATAGTCTTTAAACGGTTTTTTGCTGTCATCTGCCGGTGCCGTCACTATTTTATCCAAAGCGGCCTTGAATTCGCCGGGAACTTCCTGGGACGTAATCAGATTATTCTTTGCCAGAAGCATCATTCTTTCGATGAGGTTTTCCAATTCGCGGATATTGCCCGGCCATTCATAACGCAAAAGCATTTCCGTTACTTCGCCGTCAACAGCTACAGAGAGCCCCAGCTTTTTATTAAATTTATCCACGAAATAATCAACGAGAGGTAGGATGTCTTCTTTTCTTTCCCTGAGGGGTGGGACGTCAATAGGAAAAACATTGAGGCGGTAGTACAAATCTTCACGAAAATTTCCCGCCTGCACCTGCTGCAGAAGGTTTTGATTGGTGGCGGCAATAATGCGCACATCCACTTTTATTGTTTTTAGCCCGCCGACCCGCTCAAATTCCTGCTCCTGAATAACGCGTAAGAGTTTTACCTGCATATCGCGCGGAATTTCTCCCACCTCGTCAAGAAATAAAGTCCCTTTATGGGCCAATTCGAATTTCCCCGGCTTGGTAATGGCGGCGCCGGTGTAAGCCCCTTTTTCATAACCAAATAATTCGCTTTCCATCAGAGTTTCAGAAATGGCGGCGCAGTTGATTTTGATGAGCGGATTTTTTTTGCGCGGAGAGTTGTAATGAATGGCGTCGGCCACCAACTCTTTTCCGGTGCCGGTCTCCCCGGTGATCATGATGGTCGTCGTCGTCGGAGCCACCCTCTTTATAGATTCGAATATCTCCAGAGTACTTTTGCTCTTGCCGATAATTCCCGTTCTTTCTATTTCTTCCGGCGGCAAAAACAATTCATTTTCTTTTAGAGTGCGTGTTTTTATTGCTTTGGAGATAACGTTTTTTAACTCATCTATATCAAACGGTTTGGTAATGTAATCCAAAGCGCCTTTCTTCAGAGCTTCGACGGCAGTGGCGACAGTGCCGTGAGCGGTAATCATAATCACAGGTACTTCCGGATACTTTTCAGAAATACGGTTGAGCAGTTCCATGCCGTCAATGTCCGGCATTTTCAAGTCGGATACTACCGCAGCTATTTTACCGGATTTTAAAATTTGCAGAGCTTCGCGCCCATCGGAGGCGGAAGCAACTTCATAGCCTTCTTTTTTGAGCATGGCGGACAACACCAACCGCATATTTAATTCATCGTCAACGATTAAAATTTTATTCATAGTTTATAATTATTATGCTTTAGCATTTAAATCAAGTTGGATTGTATTTAAAATTCAGCCGGCTGCATTGAGCTTGATGAAGAATACAGTTCCTTGCGCAGGAATTGATTTTACGCGGATGATGCCGCCGTGCTCTTTAATGATTCTTTGGCAAATAGCCAGACCAAGACCAACACCTCTTTTCTTGGTTGTGAAAAATGGCTTGAAAATATTCTTTATTTCCTCTTTGCTTATTCCGCTTCCGGTATCGCGAATTGTTATGCTTATTGCTCCTTCCGCTCCGGATTCGATGTTAGACGTGCGAAAAGTTAAAGTGCCGCCCTGCGGCATGGATTCGATCGCGTTTAAGGCTATATTTAAGATGACCTGCATAAATTGTTGTTCGTCTACTGCCACTTCGGGTAAGTTGTGATTCAACTCCCGGACAATTGCAATATTTTCCGCCAGCCGATTGACCGCGATGATGGAGATAGCCTTTTGAATAATCACGCTGATGCTTTGAGCTTTAAGAGCGAGCTTGTAGGGCCGGGCGTAATCAAGAAATTGATTGACTACGGCATTGAGCCTGTTTACTTCTTCAATAATGACATCCAGAAGGTTTTGTTGCTCGGGAGATGGTGTTTCCGATTTTAAGTATTGGGCAGCGCCTTTTATCGAACCCAGCGGATTGCGAATTTCATGAGCGAAAACCGGTGCCATTTCCGCTAACATCAAGGCTTTTTCCCTTTCCAGCTTTTCGTCGAATTCATAAAGAGAAGTAAAAACATCTTTGCTGTCGGGATAAAAGTAGCTAAAACTTTTTTTCAAAATCATTTTTATCGGTGAAAGGGAAATAACGATTAAAAAAGAAGCCATAAGCGCGCTGGTAACAGAAGGTATGTTGGAGCTGAAAAATAAGGCAACAAAATAAAATATAATCGTGCCGGCAAGCGTGCTGATAAAAATTACGAGTGCCCGGGCGAAAAAATCATGCAATTCATGCAGCTGCGGATAAGCAATGATTAATAAAATCAGATAAAGTAAGGCTGATAGAACCAGACCGGTTATCGGGGGAAAGTTGAATCCTAAATAAACGAATAGATCAATAGTGCTTACTATTACCGCGAGGGGACAAGCAACGACCAGGTACCCCAAGCGTTTTTTTTCGGTGCTGGGAGGCAGTTTGCTTACATGACGCCAGAGGGCGATATAGCAGAGTGCCAGAGTGCCGAATGTGTAAGATAAAATGATGGTTTTAAAATGCGGCGATTCAGATAACTTTGTAACGAGGGAAAAAAGACCCGATAAACTTATTAAAGTGAAAATAAAAACCATTCCCCGGGAAATAAAAGATCTGTTGCGGGTCAGATGGCGGAAAAAGCGAAGAGCAAAAGGCGCGATGACCAAGCTTCCCATATATTCAACGTTTATCCAAAATTCGGAAGCGAAGATAGGGCGGAGGAAAGCGGCGATTTGCAAAATAAAAATAGTGGTGCAAAGAGCGGCAAAAGACCCATGCAGCTTATCTTTTTTACTGGTAAGCATGAGTGAAAAAGCAATGATAAAGCTGGTTGCCGCAAGAGTAAATGTATCCATATCCGCTTTCGTAAAGATGATATTAACAATGTCGGTTTAATCCGATATTAATCCGTATCCTGATTGACCAATGAAATTTTATTCCCATCCTATAGGGTCATAACCTTTTTCTCTAAGGCAGTGATTCACGAATGCTTTGTAGACAGGACTGGGTTTGGAAGTTCTGTAAATGCCACGGACAAGGCCGCTTGCCGCTCCAGCCGCCGCGCCTATTGACACGCCTCTGGCGAGATCTCCGGTCACGGCTACCACCGCTCCTCCCACAACTGCACCGCCGGCGCCGCCGACGATTGTGTCCCCTACTACCTTGGCTCCCGGATTAGCTTTGACATAGAATTCGGCCATATGTGAACATTCCTCGATATCTTTTTGCGCTTGAGGTCCTCCGACGTTTTTTAAATGATTATTAGGATAGAGGACGGGACTTTGCGACCGTGCCGCGCATCCGATTAGAAAGAGAGCTACTGTCAGTATTAGTGTTATTTTCATAATTTGCTCCTCTTCTTCATCACGCCGGTTTTTTTAAAACAAACAATAACAGAAAAATGTGATGTTCCCGTAAATACCCAATGATCTGAAATAATGCTTATCAATATTTTTGACCAAATTCTACAACAATATTGGGGTACTCTCAGAGCGTCTCCATCTTAAATTATCATTGATAACAATAATTTAATGGAACAATTATTCCTTTTTGGCCGTTGGATAAATTATTTAACATCAATTTTTGCAGGTGAAGTCCTGTTCGCAGTGTGAACTATTTTACGCACATTAAATGGCGTTTTTATTTCTATCCCCCGGGATATTTATCAAAAACACAATAAATCCCAATTCCTTCAATTTTATAATATTTTCCTGGTCTGTGGCATAAATTGTGCTGTTTACTTAGTATCTTATTCTTGTCATTAAATGTATTTTAAGATAAGTTTGCTTAGTGCTTTTTAAAGGGGAAAAGTTGATAAATGAAAGATTTTGAAGATATAGCGGTTGTTTTTCCCGGGCAGGGTTCGCAGAGGCCGGGTATGGGGAAAGACTTTTATGAACAAATTTCTGTCTGCCGCCAGACATATGAAGAGGCTTCCGATACCCTGGGTTGGGATGTATCTTCCCTGTGTTTTGATGAAGATGAAAGATTAAATCTAACGGAATATACTCAGCCTTGCATCGTAACAACGGAAATAGCCATGCTGAGGGGATTAGCCCATCGATATGGCTTTACGCCTAAATTTTTTGGCGGCCATTCTTTAGGAGAATTTACCGCACTTGTTGCCGCCGGGGTGATGCCTATGGATGAAACTCTAAAAATAGTTCAAACCCGCGGAAAATTGATGCAGGAAGCTGTACCGGTTGGCGCAGGGGCCATGGCCGCGGTTATTTCCGAAGATATAGATATTGATACGTTGAAGAAGTTAATGGAAGACATGCCGGTAGATATGGCGAATGTTAATTCCGCCCATCAGGTTGTAATAAGCGGCAGAACTTCCGCCGTAAAAGAAGTGGAAAAAAGATTGGAGCAAATGCTGGCTTCTCCAAAACCTTTTCGCTGTGTTCATCTGAATGTGAGTGCTCCGTTCCATAGCCGCTTCATGAAGAAAATAGAAAATGCTTTTTCCGATACATTGAAAGAAGTCGGCAAGAATATAAAACCGCACAATGCCTCTCAAGTAACATCAAATTTTACCGGCGGATTTCATTCGGCCGATGTTGAAAAAATAAGAGAGAATCTGGTGAATCAAATTAGTAATACCGTACGCTGGCGGGAAAACATGCAAAGTTTAGCCGCCAAGGCCACGGAAGTTTATGAAGTTGGTCCGGGCCGGCCGCTGCGTGATTTTTTCAAAACAATAGGCGTAACCTGCCAAGCGATTACCGGGCTCGCAGCAGCTGAAAAGAATTTTAACCCGACAAACTAAAAAGCGTGCAGCTTATATGAAGATGCCCGCTAACGTTGACAGGGAGGAATGACTTTGAACAGTTTTAAAAAGGTTCCCACGAATCCCCTAAAAATTCAGGATAATACCTTTCGCGATGGCCATCAATCCATATATGCCACGCGAATGAAAACGGAAGATATGCTTCCCATAGCCGAAGAAATGGACCATTGCGGTTTTCATGCGATGGAAGTATGGGGCGGCGCCACCTTTGATACAATGCATAGGTTCTTGGGCGAGGACCCCTGGATGAGACCAAGGATTTTAAAAAAGTATATCACCAAAACCCCCTTTGCCATGCTTATACGCGGACAAAATCTTGTCGGTTACCGTCATTACGCCGATGATGTTGTCCGCGCTTTTGTTGATAAAGCCTGTGAAATCGGCATAGATATTTTCCGTTGTTTTGACGCTTTAAATGATTTCCGCAACATGGAGACTTGCGCGGAAAGAATCAAAACCAACGGTAAACAGTTTCATGGAGCTGTTTGTTATTCATTGACGGATGTTCGTCTGGGTGGTGAAGTTTATAACCTTGATTATTACGTGGCGAAAGCTAAAGAACTGGAGAAAATGGGCGCGGACGCTGTCTGCATTAAAGATATGGCAGGGCTGCTTTCCCCTTTTGACGCCTATGATCTGATTTTCGCTTTAAAAAAAGAAATCAATGTGCCCCTGCATTTGCATACCCATTACACCAGCGGCATGGCCTCCATGACATATTTAAAAGCAATAGAAGCCGGAGTTGATGTTGTCGATACATGTCTCGCGCCTTTTGCGCTGAGAACATCGATGCCGGCCATTGAGCCGCTGGTTGCGGCCCTTCAGGGAACTGAGCGTGCGACCGGAATGGATTTACACAAACTGCTGGTGCTGGGTGAACACCTGGAAAATATTGCTCCGAAATATAATCATCATCTGGCGAATCATAAACTCTCGATTATCGATAACGGAGTTCTTGCCCATCAAATTCCCGGCGGAATGATTTCCAATTTAACCGGCCAACTAAAAGAAATGAACGCCCTTGACCGATTGGGAGAAATTTACATAGAAGTAGTTCAAACGCGCAAAGACATGGGTTATCCACCCTTGGTTACTCCAGTATCGCAAATTATCGGAGCACAAGCCGTGTTAAATGTACTTTTTGGCCGTTATGTTCGGGTATCTAACCAGCTTAAAGATCTGGTTTTGGGACTATACGGAAAAACTCCGGTGTCCATTGATCCGGAATTGACCAAAAAGATACTAAAGAATTACAAGCATGGACAGGAGCCGGTTTCCGGAAGACCTGCTGATTATCTGGAACCGGAAATCGAAGCGGCAAAAAAACGCATTGGCGGCCTTGCCCGTAGCGATGAAGACGTGCTTGCATATATCTTATATCCCGCAACTATGGAAAAATTTCTGCAGACGAAATATGGAATCAATTCGCCGGCAAGTGCGGGAGTTGAAAAATTCCCCGGAAAAAAAGTTGCTGCATGAAGGGGCAATAATTAAGGTTCTTTTTTTGAAAAAAGACTGCCTCAAAGGCATTGTCCTGTAAATTTATATCTAGAAAGCGAAATGAAAGGTTTGGTTTATGGATTTTAGTCTTAATGAGAATCAACTCGCGTATTTAGATACTGTGAGGAAATTGGTAAAAAATGGAATAACACCTTACATTTTGGAGATGGAAAAGGCTCATAAATTCCCCTGGGCGATTATTAACAAAGCCTGGGAAATGGGGATCATTAATTTGTGCATCCCGGAAGCCATCAAGGGATTTGAGGTTGACGTTATTTCATCGGCTCTGATTATCGAAGAGCTCTCTTACGGCGACACAGGCATCTCCACTTCCGCGATGTGTAATGATTTGGCTAATGTTGTAATCGGCCAGCATGGCACAGATGAGCAAAAAGAATTATTTCTTAAACCTTTTGTAGAAAAGCCTCTTTTGGCTTCTTTTTGTTTAACGGAACCTAACGCGGGTTCGGATAATTCGATGATGACGAGCTTTATCGTCAAAAAGGATGACGGCTCCTATGTTTTGAACGGTTCCAAGTGCTTTATAACCAATGCTTCCTATGCTTCCCAATATACCGTTATCTGCAAAGTAGGAAAATCGACGAGCAATTTTATGGCCTGTGTTGTTATTCCGGTAGAGCCTGTAACGGCAAAAGAAATTCCCGATATCGGGCAGGCAACAAGGGAAATTACGCTGCCGACAGGCGGTAAAATAATTATCGGCAAGCCGGAAGATAAATTAGGACAACGTCTTTCCAACACGGCCAGTGTCACTTTTGAAGATGTAATTATCCAGCCGCAGCAGATTATCGGAGACCGGCGTTTCGGTTTTAAATATATTATCGATGTTTTGGATTACGCCCGGCCCATGGTGGCCGCGATCGGTTTAGGATTGGCCAAAAGGGCCTTGGCGGTTACTTTGGATTATACGAGGGAACGCAAGCAATTTGGTCAGAGAATTTGCGATCTTCCCGTGGCCAGAGACATGATCACAACCATGTGGAAAAAAGTGGAACTGGCGGAACTCGCTCTTTTGAAGGCGGTCTGTAAAATTAAGGAAAAAGCCGCGGACGCCGGTATTTATGCTTCTTTAGCCAAAAACGCAGCCGCAGAAGCCGCCCTCTTTTGTACAGCGGAAGGGCTTCATTTACATGGCGGTTATGGTTTTACCGCCGAGTACGAAATTTCCAAGCTCGCACGCGACGCGCATATCATTGATATTTACGAGGGTGTGCGCGAAGTGCAAAATATGATTATCGGACGGGAGATTGTTTAGAAATGCTTTATCTTCACTCCATGGGACATTTTAATCCGGAAAATATTATTACGAACAAATTTTTGGAAGATTTGGATATCGGCACAAATAACGAATGGATTTTGGAGCGTGTGGGTATCGAAAATCGCCGGACAGTATTACCTCTGGACTATATTAAAAAAACTAAAAACAGGGACCCGCGCGCAGCCTTTGAAGCCAGACTTTATAAAAATGCGCAAATGGGAGCGGAAGCCGCGAGACTCGCGCTTAAAAGAGCTTCACTAAAGCCTGAAGATATCGGAATGGTTATTGCCGGGTCTTCATCGCCGGATAACATCTCGCCGGCTGAAGCTTCAGCAATTGCTACAGAACTGGGCATTGAAGTGCCTTCTCTCGATATGAATTCAGCCTGCTCTACTTTTGGGATGCAAATCAATTTTCTATCCCGAATGCAACCGGATAGCCTTCCGCCTTATATATTGCTGGTGGACTCGGAAACGCTGACGAAAGCTGTCGACTATACTGACCGTAGTGTAGCGGTTCTTTTCGGGGATGGCAGTGCTGCCGCGATAGTTTCTACGAAAATTCCTTCGCGTGCCGCTTTTATGAATTGTATTTTTGATTCCCGTCCTTCCGCGTGGGAAAAAGTAGGAATCACGTGGAATTGGAATTTTCACCAGGAGGGTAATGCTGTGCAGGGTTTTGCCATTCGGCAGACGACGGAATCCGTAAAAATTTTGCAGGAGGCCTTCGCGGCAGAGGCTAAACGCTTTATATTTATAGGTCATCAAGCTAACTTATTAATGCTTAAAGGTGTCAGCGAGAGAAGAGGAATAAATCCTGAGCACCATTGGTATAATGTTGATCAGTTCGGCAATACAGGCTGTTGCAGCGCGCCCGCTACCTTAAGTATGCATTGGGATGAAATTAAAGCCGGCGATCGCATTGCCATGGCTATAGTAGGCGCCGGGCTATCCTGGACGCACATGGTGTTGAAAGTGGAGGAGGGCAAATGATGGAGAAACCGGTGGCAATTGTTACAGGTGGAGGAACGGGCATAGGGGCGGCTTGTACCCGCGCCCTGGCGTCCGAAGGTTTCCGTGTGGGCATCAACTACATACCCGTTATGGAAGAACCGTCGAAAGCGGTTCTTGCCGAGATCAAGGAAGGCTTCCTGGTGGAAGCTGATCTGACGGACCCGGATCAGATAGACAGGATGGTAAGCCAGATCAAGGAAGTGGCAGGTCGTGTGGATGTCCTTGTCAACAGCGCAGGCATTTCGGTCAACAATGATATCAACTCGATGAAAATCGAAGAATTCGACCGCCAGCGTGAACTTGTACGGGGTGCCTGGTATCTGACCAAGAAAATCCTCCGGCAGTTTATGCTCCGGCAGAATACGGGGCGAATTATCAATATCTCCAGCGTTGTTGGGCATACGGGTAATTCAGGACAGATTCCCTACACCATGGAGAAGGCGGCCCTGGATGCCTTTACGAAGTCGCTGGCGAAGGAGTTATGGGGAAGAAATATCCTGGTCAATTCCGTTGCTCCGGGCTTTATAGACACGACCATGACAAAGGAACTTCCCGATCATGTCAAGGAGAGGATCATGTCCAGCATTCCATTGGCCAGGTTGGGCAAGGCCGAGGAAATAGCTGATGTGGTGGC
Source organism: uncultured delta proteobacterium (assembly GCA_963753975.1). Lineage (GTDB taxonomy): Bacteria > Desulfobacterota > Syntrophia > Syntrophales > Smithellaceae > UBA4810. The sequence goes on along the minus strand of CAVWEH010000004.1, from coordinate 233,626 downwards.
GTTTTTAGCAACAAGGGCCAATTATATTACAGGAACGGTCATTCATGTTAATGGGGGGCTTTATGGTGGTTGACGCCGGCGTCATCAAGGAAGTCTTAGCGCTTGTGCCGCAACAGGAGCCTTTTCGCTTCATTGATGAAATTATCAGTCTTGATGAGGCAGAAATAACCGGTGCTTATCGCTTTCGTGAAGATGAATTTTTTTATCGCGGTCATTTTCCGGGTAGGCCTATTACGCCGGGCGTGATTCTAATTGAAACGATGGCGCAAATTGGAGCTACTGCTTTTGGAATTTACCTTCTTGCGTGTCAGAAAAAAATGCGGCCTGCAGCAATGGATATGCCGCTTAGCTTGTTTTCTTCGGTTGATGGCGTTGAGTTTAACGGAATGGTAATGCCGGGCGAAAGGGTGATCGTGAAGGGCAAAAAAAATTATTTTCGTAAGGGAATTCTTAAAGTGGATACGACTTTGGAAAGAGAAAACGGCGAAATAGTTTGCCTCGGAACGCTAACCGGAGTGATGGTGGAGAAATGAGAAAAAGGGTAGTCATAACGGGAATGGGTGTAGCGGCGCCCAACGCGCATGGATTGGATGATTTTGAACAGGCGCTCAGAGATGGTGTTTCCGGCATTCGTTTTATTCCACTTCTCGCGGAATTAAAATTTGGGTGTCAGATTGCGGGCGTGCCGGAAAATTTTGACGTTATCCGCAAGAGTTATTTCGACCGTGAAAAACTCTTATCCTTTAATGATAATATCGGCTTCGCTTCGGTCTCGGCGGTGGATGCCTGGAGGGATGCGGGATTTAATATTCCGGATAGCGATGACGATACGATAGATTGGGACACAGGAGTTATTGCCGGTTCAGGAATCGGCGGCATGGATACGATTGCCAATAGTGTCGTTCCTATGATTAACGAGGGAAGGGTTCGACGATTGGGTAGCCGTATTGTAGAACAGGTAATGGGTAGCGGCACCAGCGCCCGTATTTCCGGTTTGATCGGCGCCGGCAATAAAGTGACGTCGAATTCTTCAGCGTGCAGCACCGGTAATGAGGCTGTAATCGATGCTCTCTGGAGAATAAGGATGGGATTAGCCAAACGCATGATAGCCGGCGGTTCCGAAGGTGCCACGCCTTTCATCTGGGGAGGCTTTGATGCCATGCGTGTACTTTGCCGTAAATTTAATGATAATCCGCAAGCCGGCTCCCGCCCGATGAGCGCTACTGCTTGCGGCTTCGTTCCCGGTTCCGGCGGTGCCATGCTGGTTTTGGAAGAATTGGAAACGGCTATGGCCAGGGGCGCCAGAATTTACGCGGAAATAATCGGCGGCTATGTTAATTGCGGCGGCCAGCGGATGGGAGGTTCGATGACTGCACCTAATCCTGAAGGGGTGAAGAGGTGTATTCGCGGTGCAGTGGCCGATGCCGGTATTAATCCGGCTGAAGTTGATGTCGTTAACGGCCATCTGACGGCAACTTATGCCGATCCTCATGAAGTGAAAAGCTGGGCGGAAGCATTGGAGAGGACTCCTGATAATTTTCCGTACATTCAAGCGACAAAATCTTTGATTGGTCATTGTTTGGGTGCTGCCGGCGCCATAGAATGCGTGGCTTCTGTTTTGCAAATATATAAAGGTTTCCTACATCCTTCTATTAATTGTGAAGACGTACACCCGGAAATTGCGGCATATGCTCCGAAGATTCCGCAAAAATGCTTGGAATTTCCGCGATTACGAATTGTTGCCAAAGCCGGTTTTGGTTTTGGCGATGTTAACAGCTGTATCATATTTAAAAAGTGGGATAAAAATTAATTTTTAATAAGGAGAATAGTTTTATGGATGAGAAAAAAATTTTTGAAGAGATGAAGAATATTTTAAAAGTCTATACCAAAGACCAGACTCTTTTAGAAAAGGCGACAATGGACACGCACATCTTAAATGATTTGAAAGTAAATTCCGCCCGTCTGGTGGATGTGATCATCAAGTGTGAGGATGTTTACGGTATCAGCGTTGATGACGATGAGGCGGATAAGATTCGCACCATCGGCGATGCTGTCAGAATTATCAAACAAAAACTCGGGTAAAAAAATGGATAAAAAATCCGAAATATTTATTCAGGTACAGAATTTTTTAGGCAGAATTGCGGTACTGATCATCGCGCCTTTATATTTCTTTATTGCTAAAATTTTATTTTATCGAGTGATGGATTTGAAAGAAATTCGTCGGCAGTGCGCGAGTGAATTTGCCCGGCACAAGGGATCCTGGATTATTTGCGCCAATCATTTGACGATGATCGACTCTTTTGTTTTAGGCTACGCCACTTTCAGCTTAGGCCAGCATATAACCGGTTACAAGAAGCTGCCCTGGAATTTACCGGAAAGAAGTAATTTTCAAGGCAATATTTTTCTGGCGGTATTGTGCTATCTGGCCAAATGCATTCCCATCGATCGCGGCGGATCCAGGGAAAAGATAAAAAAGACCATGGATAGGTGTGTTTACCTGTTGCGTAATGGTCATAGTATTATGATTTTTCCTGAAGGTGGGCGTTCCCGCACCGGGAGAATTAATAAAGAAGGTTTTTCTTACGGTGTGGGGCGTTTTATCAAAGATGTGAAGGATTGCAAAGTGATGTGTATTTATCTGCGGGGGAATAAGCAGGATAATTATAGCGCTATTCCCGCCTGGGGAGATAAATTTTCGGTGCAGATGGAAGTGTTTTCGCCGGAACGTATCGAGGGAAGCGGACTGCGAATACAACGAGAATATGCTACGCAAATAATTAACCGTCTGGCACAAATGGAGGAGAAGTATTTTGCCCTACGTAGGGAACGATATCGTGGATTTGAAAGAGCCGGTGAACGCAGGGAAAAGCAGGGATTCGCGCTTTCTAAAGAAAATCCTCACCGCTGCTGAAATTGATTTTGTACGAAACGCGGAAAATTCCGATAAGGCGCTGTGGTCCTTTTGGTCTTGTAAAGAAACAGCCTATAAGATCATAAAAAAAAAGTGTGCTGATGCTGCTTTTTTGCCGTGCCGGTGGACGGTAAATCTCCAGCAATCCGAATCGGCGTGTTTAGACGGTGAGGTTAAGATTCCGGACGCGGAAGCGGTTTATGTTCGCCTTTTTTCCGATTTCCGTTACGTTCATTGTGTGGGCTCTGATTGTCTTGCCGCATTAGATAATTTAATCTGCAACGTCGAAATTTTACCTGAGGAAGGAAATGACGGGAAAGCAGATCCTTCTTTGTTTTTACGAAAATGTCTTGCCCTACATCTCGCCGATTTTTTCCGTCTAAATTTCAGTGACATCAAAATCAACAGAGAACAAGATAAAAGTGAGCTTCAACCGCCGCATGTTTATATTGACGGCAAAAAAACAGATATGGACATCAGCTTAAGCCACGATGGTCAATTCGTTGCTTATGCCTTTTTATCCTGATTCCAATTCTAAATCAAAGCGCTATCTTTGTTGGCGTCGTTGTCGGTTTCCTCAACGTATGTACAATACGTCTCGTCGCCTCCTCCTAGCCGCCTCGATATCATCTTTGATTTAGAATTGGTATTAGTCCTCTGGATATCTTCTTGTCATGTTTTTTTTCTTATGATAAGAATTTCTGTAGTTTTGATTTTGCTCAATAAAGGATTTTATTATGAAGATCGCGGTATTAAATGGTTCACCCAAAGGACAAATCAGCGTTACCCTGCAATATGTTCATTTTCTGCAGCAAAAATTTCCAGACATCGAATTCAGGATTTTCGATATAGCTCTGAAAATTAAGAAACTGGAAAAAGAGAAAAATGATTTTCAGGAAATTATCGCAGAGGTATCCGCCGCCGATGCCATCCTCTGGGCATTTCCTCTCTATTTTTTTCTTGTTTGTTCACAGTACAAAAGATTTATCGAACTGATTTTCGAAAGAAAAGAAACTTCGGTTTTCCGCGGAAAGCCGGCGGCAAGCCTTTCCACGTCGATCAACTTTTTTGACCATACCGCCCACAATTATATCAACGCCATCAGCGATGATTTGGAAATGAAGTTTTTCGGTTCCTACTCGGCGGAAATGAATGATTTGCATAAATCCAGGGAAAGGCAGAGGCTCGCGACTTTCGGCGAGTTATTTATCAAAGCGATTAAAAACGGCGGTCCGTCGACAAAAAATTATAAACCGCTCACGGCACAGGAAACTGCATATGAACCGGCCAAGCTGATGCCTGTGGAGGTGAGCGGCAAAAAGGTGTTAATTGTTGTTGATGATCTGAGCAAAAGTCCTAATCTCCGTAAGATGCTGGAGAATTTACAAAAAACTTTTTCTCCAGCCGCTGAATTAGTGCAACTTAAAGCTGTCGATATCAAAGGCGGTTGTCTGGGATGTATGCAGTGCGGCATAGATAATGTCTGCGTTTACGAAGGCAAGGATGGATTCATTGATTTTTTCAACCGGAAAATAAAAACGGCGGATATTTTATTTTTTGCCGGCTCCATTCACGACCGCTATCTTTCGTCATTATGGAAATGCTTTTTTGACCGCAGCTTCTTCAATGGTCACATACCAGCTCTACGGGAGAAGCAAATCGGATTTGTGATTTCGGGGCCATTTAGTCAAATTTATAATCTGCGGGAAATTTTGGAAGCTTATGTCGGGATGCAGGACTCCAATCTTGTTGGATTTGTCAGTGATGATATGGATAGCTCGGCGGCAATAAATACCGCTCTGCAAATCGTAGCTTCCAACGCGGTTATGTACAGTAAACTTGCTTACATAAAACCAAGAACATTTTATCAGGTTGCGGGCACAAAGCTATTTCGGGATGCCGTTTGGAGCAAACTGCGCGTAGTTTTCCAGGCTGACCATAAATATTACAAAAAACATGGATTTTACAATTTTCCCCAAAAGAATTACAAATGGCGGCTAATTAACAGCAGTATAGTTCTGCTTACAAAGATTCCGTTTTTCCGCCGCGAGTTCATGAAAAGAATGAAAGTGGAAATGATCAGACCTTTCACTAATGTTTTAAAAAACCAGGTATAACTCCCATTCATAGTTGCAGGAGCATTATACCCGCCGCATAGTCAAACAGACAAAAATTGGTGGTTGATATATTTCGATGGAAAAAGGAGGAGATGATGAATATCAAAGAAGTGGTCGGGTTAGTAACAGGCGGAGTATCGGGGTTAGGGGAAGCCACGGTCATCGAATTGATTAAAAATGGAGCCAGGGCGGCCATAGTCGATATTGATTCGGTAAGAGGCGGGAAGCTTGCGGCGGGCTTGGGGGAAAGTGCGATATTTATAAAAGCCGACGTAACCAACGAAGCCGAAATCCGGCAGGCAATTGGTAAGACGATAGAAACTTTCGGGAAAATAAATGTTGCCGTCAATTGCGCGGGAGTGGCCAATCCGGGAAAGATTATGAGCAAGAAAGGGCCTTTGCCACTGGAGGCTTTCAATAAAGTAGTGCAAATAAATCTTGTGGGAACGCTCAATGTTCTCAGGCTGGCGGTGGAACAAATGATCAATAACACACCTAATGAAGAAGGTGAAAAGGGTGTTATCGTTAATACGGCTTCGGTTGCCGCGTTTGACGGACAGATAGGACAGGCCGCATATAGCGGCTCTAAAGCAGGCATAGCGGGAATGACCCTGCCTATTGCCCGCGAATGCGCCGATTACGGAATAAGGGTGGCCGCGATTGCTCCGGGGCTTTTCGATACGCCGATGATGGCTGGCCTGCCGGCAGCGGTTAAGGAAGATTTGGCCAAGACCGTTCCTTTTCCGCGGCGGCTGGGGAAACCAATTGAATATGCCAAGCTGGCTATTCATATCATCGAAAATACAATGCTCAACGGCTGCTGTATCAGGCTGGACGGTGCTTTGCGTATGCCGCCTAAATGATACCAATTAGCTTGTAAGTTACCGTCTTGCAGGCGGTAATTACCGGTGAGGTAAATTTTAAATTTGCTATGCGCTCCCCTGCGGGACGCGCCCCCGGTCTTTGGCTAACTTTGTTGGCGTCGTCGTCAGCTTTTTCAACGTATAACCTGAAGGTCACACGTTAGTAATACGCCGGATGCCTGCCCGGCGCATGCCGGGGAGCTTCGTCCGTGCCGCCGCTGATGCGGGACAGTTCAGCTAACGAATTCCAGTTCACTGCGTTCCTGAAATTCGAGTTTCACTGCCGCCTCGTTATCCTTTGACCGTGTGCGCAATCAAAGGGCGCGCAATAAGAATAATTTTTTACCGTACTTGGAAGTGACACCGTATAGGCGGCAGCTTCCAAGCGAAAGGGTATAAATTCCACCGCTGTTTATTATGGAAAATTCTGAAGGCAGTGCGAGGTCACACGTGCATGGGGTTTCATTGGCTTCCTCGAATCGATTACACCTACTTATCAATGATTTTCTGTTTGCTATTGAATTGAGGATTACCACTTCAAATCTTCAAAGATGCCCTATGCCATGGGCACGGAATTGCGGATGCGTAAACCCGAACAACATATGGTTCAGTCGGACCAAATTGCTCAAAACAAAAAAGGCGATCAAGGAAAAAAAATCAATCACCGGAATGTCAGAAATGATGAGGATTAGCTAACGAGCGTGAATCATTCTCATAAAAATATTATTTGCAACAATTCGGATTTTCCCAGTTACTTTCGGGGAATAAAATGCCTGCTGCTTCACAGTATCTTCCAAATACCTGATTACCATCTTTCACGCAGTGAAGATCCCCACCTCTGCACCATAAAGAGTATCCATTTCCACAATTGCATAATATATCCTTTCCTTTAGCTAATGGAAATACATCTGTGCTGCAATTAGTCCCTTGTTTAGTTTTAAAAAGTGAGGGAATATAAGATATACAGAAATACAAAACTATTATTACAAATATAACGCAAAGAAATATTTTTATGTATTTCATGGGATTTAATTAAATAATTATGTTTTTATTTTACCAAAAATAGTTGACCTTTTTAATATTTTCTCATTCTCCTCATTTTTTTACCTTAACACCTTACCTCTCAATCTACAAATCCCTTTTCAGATTATTCGGATCAAGATTTCTAAAGTCCTAGATTGCCGCCTAAACACCTAAAATGAAATTTTAAGAGCTAACCTGAGGTCGTTTTACGTGAAAGAATTTGGAAACAATGGAGCGTGCTTACAGCTTACTTAATTTGTTGTCTATAACACTCAATTAATTAGTCCACATTTTAAAACATAATGTTACTGGTAGGGTTTTTTATAAAATAAATTAATGTTAGTAAAGAATAATCTGCCTAAAAGAGCATGTTAAAAGCATGACGTACTCAGGCATATGTAAAGGACTTGTATGTTAAGCCAATTCCTAAAAAGTTCCCGATATTTTTTCCATCTGAGTCTATACTTCTCCTCTTTTTGCAGTTCTTGAATATCACCTTTCCGAAGTTAGAGCAGATGACGGGGATATTTACGAAATCTATCTAAAGCTTTTACCCCGCTTTAAGGCATTCGACTAAATTTAGGGCTTCCTTGCTAAAGCTTTATTGTAGGAAGAAATAATACTTTTTCTATCTATCAGTCCTATTAAATGCCTGCAGTTTTCCCGTTCGACTATAGGGAGCCGTCCGATATCTTTTTCCCCTAGTTTTTCCAGGGCGGATTTTAATACTTCCTCCGGATAACATACAATTACATCTCTGGTCATAATTTCCCTCACCGGATTTTCTGGTTTTCCCTCAGCCATTGCCTTGTTTATATCCTGGCGGGTAACTATTCCCACCAGATTGCCCTCGGAATCAATGACCGGGAAACCCCTGTGGTGGGTTGTCTTTATCTTCAGTCCGGCACTTCTCGTGGTATCCGTTTCATTGACTGTGACCACATCGGTCCGCATGGCATCAGAAATCCTTATTGTCTCCATTAAATCCTGCCCTTTGGATCTCTGGATGTCTATCCCTCTTCTTCGCAATTTCAGAGTATATATAGAATCCCTGCTTAGCCGCCTGACCACTACCGTTGAAATAATGCAGGTAATCATCAAAGGGAGTATGATTCTATAATCATTTGTCATCTCAAATAAAATCATTATGGCTGAAAGAGGCGCCTGGGCTGCGCCGGCAAAGACCGCACCCATTCCGACCAGGGCACAGGCGCCCGGGTGGATCGCAATACCCGGCAGAAAAAACTGCGTTAAGAGGCCGTAGGCACTCCCAAGCATGGCTCCTATGAACAGTGAAGGCGCAAAAACCCCGCCGGAACCTCCAGACCCAAGAGTTATGGAAGTGGCTATAATCTTTAAAAACACAAGAATAACCGCTGTCTGTGCTATGATTTTTACATGAAGCGCTTTTTCTATGGATTCATACCCCACTCCGAATATCTGCGGGAAGAAAAGGCCTATAGAACCAATAATCAGCCCTCCTAAAACAGGCTTTATATATTCGGGTATTTTAATCAGATCAAACGCATCCTCGGTTTTATACAGCACTTTAATGAATACAAGGGCTGCAATAGCGGCTATAAACCCGAAGACAAAATATAGCGGCATTTCCCCTATACTGGACATTTCATAAGCCGGGATGGCGAAAGCAGGATAATTTCCTAGGAAATGTCTCGAAACTACGGTTGCAGTTACCGCCGATAAAACCACGGAAGATATATGTTTCGGTCCGTATGCCATCAGGATAACTTCAAGGGCAAAAAACATGCCTGCCATGGGAGCGTTGAAAGTTGCGGCAATTCCACCGGCGGCTCCGCAGGCAATCATAATCTTTTTTTTCTCTTCGCTGAGATTGAATAATTGTCCTATCGTCGAGCCAAAAGCAGAACCAATTTGGACAATCGGCCCCTCCCTGCCTGCAGACCCTCCCGAACCGATACATACTGCGGAAGCCAATGCTTTGACAAGAACTACTCTTGGCCTTATCCTGCCTCCCATTTTGGCTACAGCGAGCATAACTTCAGGAACACCGTGGCCCTTCGCTTCTTTTGCAAAATAATAAATTAACAGCCCAACCATTAAACCGCCTGCGGCGGGAATAATTATCACATAATAGCTCCCCATAAAATGCAAAAGAGTGCGGCCATTCTCAAAAAAAATGCTTTTTATGCTGTTTATAAGCCAACGGAAGGCTACGGCGCCGAAACCTGTGCCTAATCCCACCACGATGGAGAAGAGCAATAAGAAAGCAGTTTCAGAATTCTGAAGATAAAAGATAAGTTTTTTTGTTTTTTCTTTTGCGCGAATTTTAAGCATATTAATGTGTTACTACATTAAATTTAAAAGTTCCCCATGCCGGTTTTTAGCGTGAACCGTGTAAAGGATTCAATGCAGTCCGCAGGTCTTAAATACGCCAGTTTGCTAAATCCTGTTTTTTTAGCCCATTGATTTATTTTTGAAGCGGTATTCTTATCAGTGGTCTGCAAACAATTATATTTACCCTGCTATTTTGATTTATTATACTCTTCGATAACCTTCTTGCTAAAATCATTTTCTTTAGCATAATAAGGTACCGGCGTGCTGGCTATGTCTATAACCAAAGTATAATTCTCTTTTTCCGCGATAGCGCGTACGATTTTCACTATTTCCGGAAACAGCTTCTGAGAAAGTTCCAGATCGCGCCTTTTGAGTTCTTCATTGGCGTCATTAACCAGCAATTGATAGTCGCGCAGCTTCTTCTGGTAAGCAGCTTCTTTATCTACGCGCGCGTTAGCCGTTAGAATGGAACCTTGTTTATCCAATTCGTCCTTCATTTCCTTAAGTTCTTTTTCCGCCGAAGAAATTGCAGATTGCTTCTTTTCCGCCACTTCTCTTAAGTCCTCTCCCGCTTTTTTTCCTTCGGCCGAACTTTGTATTATTTCCCTCATGTTGATAATACCGATTTTGTATGCAGCCCAGGAATTAGTGCTCCAGACAAAAAGCAGCAAGATAATTCCTCCCAGCAGGCAAATATTCCTTTTCATATAAACTCTCCTCTCTATTTGGTGTCCTCTTGGTATGGCCGCCTGTTCAATCTTTTTCTGTCATTTATGCTTATTAGGTTTTTTAATATTAGCACCGCGCGGTACATTAATTTCAGCCGACAGGATAAGTTTAGGCGGTATTTTTTGAGCGCCGAATATTTTGACCAAGCATTTCATTGATCTATCAATTTCTATTAGATTATTTGCCGAAATATCCTCTAATCCTGAGACCAGTAATCCCTGAGCGACTTCCGGGGCGGATTTTACCAGATCGTTCCCTTTAGCTGTCAATTCAATCCAAACAACGCGGCGATCGTCTTTAGACCTGCGTCTTTTAACTAAATTTTGTTTTTCTAAACGATCAATAATGCCAATAACAGTGGTGGGGTGAAGATATAGATTGTCGGCAAGATCTGAGACATTAATCGGTGAACTTTCATTAATTGTTTTTATTGTCCAGAGCTGAGGACTAGTTAATCCGGTCTCTCTTTCAACTTTCTTGGATTGTTCATTTAAAATTTGGAATACTCGCCGCAAATTGTCGATAATATTTGAGATAATTGGTTTTTTATCGCGCATACACATCCCAAAGTAAAAAGTTCTTGCAATTTCGTAATTGCCAATATAGTATGTATACATATCATATGCATACATACTATTATATGTTGTTATATGGGATTGTTAGCACGATAAGAATTGAAAGTAAACCATAATATTGGTCAGAAGTTATTTAATGAAATTTACCCAAAAGCATATTTTGATTGTATCTATCGATTTCCTTAATGGTTTTCTTACTCTCTTTTCCGGCGCAAGCGGTGAAAAAAGATGATGAATGTAAAACAGAGATACTCATTATCTCTGCAAATAATAAATATAACAAATATAAAAGGAGGTAAGTTGCGAAAATGAGAAAAGCGATTATTTTTATGTGTCTGAGTGTTTTTATCTTGGCTTATGCGGGATGTGCGGAAAAACAAATAACAAAAAGTGAGGGGACTGCTTCTACAGAGGTTACCACTGACCTGAAGGATATCAATTTTGATTTCGACAAATATAACATCCGTCCGGGAGACGGGCAAATTCTCTCAGGTCACGCCGCTTTCCTTTTGAAAAACAAGGAAGTCAAAATCGTCATCGAAGGAAATTGCGACGAGAGAGGAACTGCGAAATATAATTTAGCACTGGGAGAACGAAGAGCAAAAGCAGCAAAGAAATATCTGGTTAATGCCGGTGTAGCCTCAAAGAGGATAAAAACAATTAGTTATGGCAAAGAGCGTCCCTTAGATCCCGGACATGATGAAGATGCTTGGGCAAAAAACAGAAGAGATCATTTTGTTGTTAAATGATAGATGTGTTGAAATCACCATTAATCAACTATTAGTAAAAAAATAAAAATGAGTGCATTGTTTTTAAACATAATACTCAATAAGTTACTAAGAAGAATCTTACATCCTCCTTCTCGGTCGTTTCAGGTGACTACGAAGCCATAACAGATTTCATGCCCCGGAGTGGTGACCGGGGCCATGAAATTACTTCTATATTAGTGAGTAAAAAATCCTGTAAAAATTTAATTGACTATCAGAAAGAAATAGAAAAAGCGGGGCCTGATAAGGCTGTTCTCTTCTTGCTTAATCGGGGCGATCAGGCCTTCTATGTTTCGATCAAGGTGTCGTAAATCTTAACGGGTCTTGACAAGAGGAGACCCTTAATAAGAGTACACAATTTACAAATTTAAAGAAAGGAGAAAAATATGAAAAATAATTGTTTGTTTGCCCTGAAGAGAATTGCGGTGCATGTTTTGATAGCTTTTAGTTTGGGCATATCAGGGTGTGCTACTACCAACCCCAGCCTTTACAGCGTCGGTATGCGGTATGACTCGGCGCAGGCCATTATCCCGACATATTTACAAGCCGAAGAAAAAACACGTGGCGCTGTTATTTCTGTAGCGGAATTTACCGATGCACGCCAGGTGAATGATAAAAAAATAATTGGTCGAGTGCGGGAAAGAGACGATACGAGAGTTCCCATATTCCTGAAGGATGTTATGCCTACAAAGGCCGTCGCCGATGGCGTTAAGGAGTATTTGCAAAAAGCCGGTTATAAAGTTGCCGATAAACTTGTACAATGGAATTTGAAAGAAAAAACCATGCCGAAGGGAAACGGCAAGGTTATTATCGGTGGCAGCATAGAGGAGCTGAAAATGACCTGTTGGACAGGAGCTTTTAGTAATTCTTATAAGGCCAATTTGAAGCTGACCATTGTTATTGCGGATTTGGCCAAACGCAAGATATTATATACAAGTGAAGTGGAAAGTTCGTTTTCCAGGGATGATGTTTCCTTTTCTGAAAAAGAAATCGGGGGGCAGTTAAGTACTGCTCTAGGCGATGCCATTAAAAAAGTATTTGAGGATAAAGCTGTAGCGCAAAAGATAAAAGAAACTATCACGCAATAAATTAATTTCACTTAAATTGCAAAGACTATAACAATATTATCAGTATCAATCCCGATACAGAAGTCCGGCATGCACCATAATGGAAGATAACCTCTTCAAGTATCCTTTTATCAGATAGTGCAGCTTGGACCTCTGGTTAGTTTTCACCCTTCCCGCGAAGGAAGTTCTTATCAAACTAAAAAATGGTAATAATATATAGTGGAGATGGACATATCAAAACAGTAAATTGCTTCTCTTTCTTGTTTGCAAAAAACTCCTTCATGGAGGGACCGAACACCTTCTATGGTGAAGAAAGCCAAAAGATTAAATTTCGGAATAATGGCTAGGACCTTTGATCCGCCGCCCTCTGGTTGCACCAGATGGGTTAAGTTGTACTTTGGTTACTTTTTGATAATTTCCAATTGAAATGTTGTATAAATTGGGCAAATAAGAAAAACAACATTACAAGAAGAATGCATCAACCCGATGAAGCATTAAAGATGTACCACTTTTTGTCGGCAACGAAGTTTTCATTACCTTTTTAGATGCTACACAGACGACATTACAGTTGTGTTCCGAAATTAAGTGCAGTTCTGTCCATGCCGAAATCTGGTTTTGTATGAACCAATTAATAGTCAAGCATAAAAGCAATGATTGAAATTGATCTTTTGGGCGGAATATTGTACACAATCCGTCATGAAAAAGACCACTTCCGCCGGGCACAATATTTATCAAGGTATGGCTTTGATCGCTGACCCTATACATCAATATGCGCTTTTTACAGTGCCGGAAGATATTGCTCCTGACGAAACCACGGAAAAAGACCTGATTGATTCCCCCTGGATGCAGAGATTAAGAAGGATTTACCAGTTGCAAAGTGCGCGCTGGGTTTATCCGGCTGCGGAACATTCCCGATTTCAACATTCTCTGGGCACAATGCACGTTGCCGGAGAATTCGCCAAAAGCATTTATTCGAGTTTGTCCGATGTTTGTAAAGATGTACCCTCCTGCAATTACGTGGAAGAGCTACTGCGTCTCGCCGGTCTTTTTCATGACGTGGGGCACGGTCCCTACGGTCATTTTTTTGACGATAATTTTTTGAGTGACTGGGGCTTAACGCATGAAATAATCGGACAGAGTATTATCGTCGAAAAGCTCGGAGCGGATATTTCCCGGATCAAACGCAGTCCTTCCGGCTTATTTGCGCGCGGCGAAGCTTTGAATCCCCTTCATGTAGCCTATTTAATCAAGATGCCCGAAGCCAGAGAAAATACCCGGCAGCCGCGCTGGTTGCAGTTCTTGCGCCAGTTGTTTTCGGGTATTTATACGGTGGATAACCTCGATTATGTTCAACGCGATGCATACATGACCGGCTTTTCGCTGGATATGGTGGATATTCCCCGTCTGCGCTACTACACTTTTTTTACCAAAGACGGCCTTACCTTGCATCAATCGGGCATTTCCGCTTTGGGGCGCTTTCTCAACGCCCGTCTGAATTTATACACTAACGTTTACTTTCACCGCACCACGCGCGCCTTAGATTTGCATTTGCAGGAAATATTTCACGATACCATGGAAATAATTTTCCCTTATAATCCGTTGAAAAAATTAGACGCTTATCTGCATTGTGATGAATGGTTTTTATTCAATGAAGTGCAAAGCTGGCTCACACATAATGACCAAAAGAAAAGAAAACTGGCCGATGAATGGAGAAAACTACACGCCAGAGAAGTTAAGTGGAAGATGTCCTTTTCCACGGAAATTTCCATTGCTCAAATTCACCGCGGCACCGGATTTGTTCGTGCTGGGGATTATGAAGCAAAAATAAGAGAACGTCTTCCCAAAAAGTTAAAAGAAATTTATTTTAAAGTGGATTTAGCCACGCAGGATCCTCGTCCGCTCAATCCTATGGCCGAACCCGGAAAAAGAATCAATATTTTTAATCCGGTTACGGAAATGACATCGCCGGAACCGCTTTTGGAAATATACCGTTTTATACCGGCGCGCGTTATGCACTTCCGGGTGTTTTCACTGAGTCACGATTATGATGAAGAACTATCCAGAGCCACGGAAAATGTTTTGAATGCTGTCGAATCATCATCAGTGCCTACTAATGTTTGATATGCTGGAAAATTCCGAAACCACAGATATAACTCTTTTTGTCCGCACTTCCGGAGAGGAAATAGCTCCCTGGAACCGCCAGCGCATTGTCGATGCGTTGGTGCGCGAAGCCAATATAGATTATGGTCTCGCGGCAGAAATATCGAAAGAAGTGGAAAGACAGATTGTTTCTTCCGGGATCGGCGTGCTTACGACAGCTCTTATCCGCGAGATGGTTAATGCCCGGCTCATTGAAAGGGGGCTGGAGAAAGAACGGAGACTGCACGGCCGTTTAGGATTTCCTCTTTATGACGTCCGGCAATTGATTTTACACCAGAATAAGGAAAGCGCCAACACTCCTCATTCTCCGGAAGGCACAAACCTGATTTTTGCCGAAGGAATTAAAAGAGAATTTTCCCTTTATGATGTTTTTTCCGCCGACATCGGGGACGCGCATGCCGCGGGTGACATTCACATTCACTCTCTGGGGTACGTTGACCGTCCTTACAACTGCTGTCAATCTTTGGAATATCTTAAAATTAACGGCTTGAATTTGCCTCAGGCAGTGAACTCTGCCAGGCCCGCAAAATATGCCGAGGTGCTTTTGTTGCACATGGTGCGTTTTAGCGCCATTCTGCAAGGACATTTTACCGGTACAATCGGCTGGGATGGGCTCAACATTTCTTTCGCGCCTTATCTGGGCGCTATGTCCGAGAAAGATGTGAAACAGTTTGCACAAATGCTTATTTATGAATTCTCCCAGCTTTCCGCCACGCGCGGCGGGCAGGCTTTATATACCGATATGCACATCTATTACGAAATACCACCGCATTGGGCGAAGCTCCCTGCCATCGGGCCGGAAGGAAAACCTACCGGTAAAACTTATGGTGAATACGTAGGAGATGCTCAACGCCTGGCTTTGGCCATATTGGAAGTATTTAAAAAAGGTGATGCCACAGGAAAGCCGTTCATCCTGCCCCGGCCGCTCCTGCATATAACTGAAGCTTTTTGGAAAACTAAAGGTGCTGAGCATTATCTCGAACAGGCCTGTGAAGTGGCCGGCCTCAAAGGCAATACTTGCTTTATTTTCGATAGAGCTGAAAATGCGTTATCTTTCGCCTGCTGTAAGGCCGGTTATAGAGGTGATGGCGATTACAAGGAAGAAATGAAGAAACCGTGGCTCATGCGCTCTGCCGCCATTCAAAGCGTGACTTTGAATTTGCCGCGGCTCGCCTATAAAGCCGCCGGCGACAAAGAAAGATTATTTGCCTTCCTTACTGAATTTACGGCAACAGCAGTAAAGGCGCACATCCAGAAAAAAGATTTTCTGGAGAAACTTCTTTCTTACGCCGATAAAGGTCCTTTGGCCGTGCTGGCCATGAACCATGATGGGTTTCCGTTTTTAAGAATGTCCCGGGCTTATTACATTATCGGCCTCGTCGGAATAAATGAACTTGTGCAAATCCATACGGGGAGTCAGCTGCACGAATCACGGGAAGCTCTGGAATTTGGTTTGAAAGTGGTAGGCTACCTGAGGCGTGAGGCCGATTTTCTGAGTGAAAAATTCGGAATAAAATTTGTGTTGGAGCAGTCACCGGCGGAAACCACTGCTTACCGGTTTGCGAGACTCGATTTAAAATATTTTTCTCCGGCGGCGGGACGCTATGTGAAAGGCGATATTGCCGAAGGCGCGATTTATTATACAAACTCGACGCACTTGAATGTTGCCGCCAATGTGCCGCCTCTGCAAAGGGTCATTCAAGAGGGTCTTTTTCATAAATATTTGGAAGGCGAGCATATCACGCATTTACAGCTAGGTGGCTCAAATCCGGGCAAGAAAGAATTAAGTAAGTTCATTCGAGAAGTGTTTGATAATTCTGCCAATCGTCAGATTGATTTTTCTCCTGAATTTACTTTCTGCCTTTCCTGCGGTAAAACGGCTTCCGGCTTGAATGAAGCATGCATTTACTGCGGTTCGAACGAGGTCGAAGGCATCGCGCGGCTTACCAAATATTTCAGCAAAATTTCCGGCTGGAACAAAGGAAAATTGGCGGAACTTAAAAACAGAAGGGTGAACAAAGAATTTTAAGGTAGGCCGCAGAGTTTGCACTTGACAGCCTGAAATAATTGGGCTAAACAACGTTACCTTAATAGAAAATTAAGTTTAGGAGGATACTTTTGGCAACACATAAATCAGCAGAAAAACGCGATCGTCAGAGTAAAAAACACCGCGAGCGCAATATCGCCGTTAAGTCTGCGCTCAAGACCAAGGTTAAAGCAGTAATTACGGCTGTGGAAGGTAAAAAGAAAAAAGATTCCGTAAGCGCGCTCATAACCGTTATTCCCGCGCTGAATAAAGCGGCGGTTAAAGGCGTAATTCACAAGAAAAATGCTTCCCGCAAAATTTCCCGCCTCACCAAGAAAGTAAACGCACTTAAATGACACTCGCTGACTATAGGAAGCGAAAGTGGAATTTATCCCGTATCCACGGCTATCGGGATAAAGCACATAATCCGACCGCGGCTTGTCCGTGAAAGACGCGCCGCTTTTATTTATTCTTTAAAATAATCTGTAAAATACTTTGCGTATAAATCAGGATTTTCAAGAGTTAAAGAGTGGCCTATGTCTTTAATTGTCATGAGCTTGCAGTTGGGCAAGAGCTTGACGGTTTCGTCTGTATCCTGACGTGGGATAACCACATCCTCTTCGCCCCATAAAACCAGAATTGGTTGTTTGATGCGGTGAGTTTTCTTGGCTAATGTGCCGGTCGCGCGTTCATCACGCAGATGATACAGGGTGCCAACTCCGGCGCCGTCGCTCAAAATTCTTGCCTTGTCCACAATCATGTTAAAAAGGTCCTTTTGCTCAGCCGATGTTTGGGGTTTAAATTGACTTTTCACGCCTGTTCTTAACGATTCTTTGACGAAAAGTGTCGGAGCGGCGAAAGTGAGAAATTTGAAAGCATAATTTCTGTTTTCTTTTATGGTTTGAAAAGCAAGGCGATAATTTTCCGGAACAAGTAATCCCGTGGGGCTTACCGGATCAAGGGCTAATACCTTATCAAACATATCCGGCTCATCAAGCAGCATATAAACACTGATAATGCCGCCTGTGGAGTGCGTGGCGAGCGAGCATTTTCTAACGCCCAGCGCCTTGATGGCGGCAATCATATCTTCCGCGTGCTGCCGGAGTGAGTAATTTTCAAAATTCCTTGTTGGAATCGGTTTTTCGGATTCACCGCACCCGCGCCAATCTATTGCAAATACATGAATATCCTCGGGTAGCCTAGGCCAGATTAAATCCATCCACTGGACGCAGCCCAAATAGCCGTGAATGAAAACAACAATATTATTTCCTGTGCCGTGTTCGACATAATTCAGTTTGATATTTCCTGCTTGGACAAGTGCCATAGTTTATTCTCCTTGTTTTAAATGCATAGTCTCACTATGGCATTTTTTAAAATATTGTCAATATTTGGGGTATATTTTTCGATTTGCTTTGTGGCGAAGAATAATTTACAAAGACGCTTATGAATATTTTAATGAAGCAATTTAATTTTAATAGCCTTAAACGGCGGCTGGAAGGGAAAGATTTGTCCTTTGGCGATTTGCTAATAGAAATTGGCCGGGAGTTTCTAGATGCTTCTTACAAAGTGGGAACCTTGGAGACAAGAGGCAAAGAAAAGCTAATCGTCAACTTCACTCAATTTGATTGTTTTACTTTTTTGGAAACCGTCCTGGCGCTCTCTCATTGCTTCGCCGTAGGAAAAATTTTACCACGGGAATTTCGGCGCAAATTAAAGTCTATTAGGTACAGGCATGGTGTTATTGCCGGTTATTCCTCTCGTCTGCATTACTTCACCGATTGGCTATGGGACAACGAAAAGAAAAGAATTGTCGCAGACATCTCGAAGGGTTTGGGCGGTAAACCTAAGCGTAAAAAAATAAATTATATGACGACTCACCGTGAGTCTTATCCGGCATTAAAAAGCGAAAATGAATTTAATAAAATGTTGATTCTGGAGAAAAATATTTCCCGCAGAATTTTCTGTGTGATTGGAATGGAAATAAGCCGACGGAAAGAAAAAATTAAAAATGGTGACATCATTGCCTTTGTAACTGAAAAAGAAGGATTGGATATCGCTCATGTTGGCTTTGCCCTCTGGCAAGGGAAAAATTTGCATCTTTTACATGCCTCCAGCAAGGAAGGCGGTGTAGTAATATCGAAAAAAACTCTTGCCACTTATTTAAAACAAAATAAAAAATTTACCGGCATTATTGTCGCTCGGCCGATTTCAAATCTAAGATGATATCAAGGCGGCAAGGAGGAGGCGACGAAGCGTATTGTACATACGTTGAGGAAGCCGACGACGCTGCCAACACAGATAGCGCTTTGATTTGGAATTGGTATCAGGGCTTTTCAAAATGGTGATAGTCTTTCGGCTGATCGAAATTGCCGCCCCAGTGCCAGCCGCGTTTTAAAAATTTCTGGACGATAGGATTTGTCAGCGCAAAAGTTCCCTTCCGTTGGGGATCGTAAACTGCGCCCGCAGGAGCTATAAGGCCGTGAGGATAAATTACGGGATTTTGCACCGGATTGATATCTAAGGCGCGTCCGAAGGAGTGGAGTGATAATTTTGTCGTTCCTTCGATTATGCGAAAATTAAAGCTGGAGGTGTTATTGTCGGCCATAGATTCATTGTCTTGCCAGCTATAGGCGGCAATGGGAATAACAGAGCCTACGGGAAACTTTATTTTTTCGATTAAAAAGAAAATTTCGCAGACATCATCCTCCAATTCCTTGTTGATGATAATCTGTCCCAGATGACGCCTGCCGTCAAAAGAATAGTAGCAGACATCTACCAGTGATAAGTCGTCGACTATTTTCAGGGGTGCGTTTGTTCCTGCAATAGCATCGGAAAAACTAAAGTCGCTATCCACAATTGTATTATCGCTGCCGTTCATAATTAATTATTCGTTACAATTCCCGGATTATTTTATTGGTTACATCTTCTGCCAGTGACACTTCCCGGTAGATACTGCTGATCTGGGAGGCGTCCAGACGATGGAAATCGTGAAGTAGAGGTGTGATGATTACCCCCGCCATATCGATTGCACCTAAGGAGACAAAAATTCTTTTTTCGCCTTCAAGAAAGAAGGCGTCCGGACGGTGTTTTTGCCGCAGAAATATTATCAAACGCCAGGTGTTGGTTTCATAGGTGCAAACAACATTAATCATCGGTTCCCTGTTCGCGAGAGTGATTTTTTGTGTGGCTTTGATCAAACGGTGGAATTGTTCCTGCACGGATTTCTTGTCTTTTCCGCTCATAATAACTACTGAACGGTCGAGTTTTTCTCCGGTGTAAAAATTTACGCCGGATATTTCTTTAATCGGAGATTTTGTCTCGAATGCTTCTATAAAAGGCAGTGCTTTTTTAGGGATGGCCTGCAAGTGCAAATGATCGGGAGCCGAAGCTCCGCAGGCTGGTCCGTTATAAAAAACAGCATACTCGGGAGTTAAATCTTTAGCTAAACTCATGAGCCAAATTAAAGAAGCGGCGATTGTTTGCGGTCGGTGCCGCAAAAAAGCGACAGTAAAGTGTTTATCGAAAATAGGCGCCGGATTGCAAAGGATGAGATAATTTTTCCTGTATAGTATTCCCCGCTGTTGTGTCGGAAGATTATCGGTGCACAAAAAGCAGGGCCTGTTTTCGATTGATTTCCGATCAATGGCAGCGCCACTACTGCGAGCGCGCTGAGGATTGAATTGCAAATCAACAATGTAGCTGCCGCAGGAAATTGAACGCGTGCGAATATTGACTAACTCTTGATGAGAATGAGCAAACCCAGGCCAGCTTTTCTTTTGTTCCTCTAAAAGATTGAGGCATAGGGCGGTCAGAGAATTTTGTTTTCCCCGGGGATATTTAGCAAAAGTTCTATCTGCCAATTCTTTTTTATTTTTATTTAGTATCTGTCGTGCTTTTATTTCCATTGTCCGCAGCTCGTCTTTATAAAAATCATTACGGTTTTGTTTTTCGATGGAGAGAGCGGCATCAGTGTTTTTCCGCCAGCGTCGGCAAAGATAAATGCTTTTATAAATTCGTCCGATTTGGTATTCGCGGGATATTCGCAGGGCAACGGCGTAATCTTCACCATAGCTGACATTGGGGAAGCCGATGTTGCGTATGACGGTAGTATCGAAGGCGCGAGGGGCGCCTAATCCGTTGACACGCAGAAGGTTATTGTGGCCGTTGGTTTTTGTCCATTCTTTGTGGTCGATGAGTCCCGGCGGGATTTTTTTCAGGTGTTGATCAACTGTGGTATAAGCACCGACTACCAACGCGTAATTTCCTTTGTGTAAGGCATCAACTATTTTTTGCAGCGTTCGCGCTGAACTGCAAAGATCGTCGGAATCAAGCTGGATAGCGTAGCGGCCGCAGTGCGAGGAATAAATAGCTTCATTCCAGCAGCCGCCGATGCCTAAATCGTGACGATCAGGGATAATATGTTTAATCTTTTTATCCTTTTCCGTTAACTTTTCAATTATGCCGGTAGTACCATCTGTGGAATGATTATCCACGACAATGATATTAAAAGCGAAATTTGTTTTTTGTGCAAGTGCGCTCTGAATTGATTCTTTGATCGTTCTTTTGCGGTTAAGCACCGGGATGATAATGCTTGCTTCCACGGGAAAGGAATCATTTGTGCGGGGAGCTTTTTGGGTGCGTGCCTCTAAATAAGCTCCGGTCAGTTTTAGATAATTCGTGGCTGCCTTTTCCAGTTTTTTTTGTTGAATGATATTTTTAGCTGTAGCATAAGCGAAATGGTTTTCCACTCTATCGCTTTTACCCTTAGGTGATTTTACCTTTTTATCGATAACCGTATAAAGAGATTCGGGAACATGAAAGATGGGATAATCAATGGAAACTTTCAGGCGCAAATCGTATAGCGCGATATTGGCAGCGGATGGCAGAGTGCCATATTTTTGCAAGGCGGCTGTTATGGCATTGCCGGAAAAAAGAAAAAGATGGCCGAAATTAAAATTGTCACGGATACTGCCCGGTTGATAATCTATAAGCGGATGAGGAACGAGATTATTTCCCTTTTTCTCAATAAAGTCTGAATAAATAATGCCGGCGCGTTTCTCTTCAGCGGCAGTGAGCAGATGGTTAATGGAATTTGCGCTTAATTTGATTTCTTTTTGGGAATCAACCACAAATAAAAAGCGTGCAGATAATTTTTTCAAGAAGGGAGAAAGATGGCGAATTTCTTTTGCCGCAGTAAGTGGCGCAGGCCAAACGCTAATCGCCTCTTTTTCGTTATTGACGGCCAAAAAAAGAAAGCGGCTAAATTTTACGGTTGAATGCATAATGCTTACTTGAACTGAATTTTGCTAAAATCCCGCCATCATCAGGTTAAATGCTCTTTCCGCCAGATCATTGGAAAGTTTTATAAAAGCGTTTTTTCTATCCGCGGGAAGCAGGTTAATATTGTCTTCCAGGGTGTAGTCAACCGTTTGGGATATGCTTTTCGAGTTCCAGATGGTTTTACCGCTTTCTTTTTCCTGGAAAGTCAGTTCTAAAGTCATTGTTGCCCGCTCTTCCGCCACCAGAGTATTGGCGCGATAAGAAAGAGGGGTAGTATTGAGATTAAGGATGGTTCCCTTAATTATCGCGTCAGCCGATTCCGCGCTTTCCACGACTTTCAAACGGCTGAATTGAATAAACTGATTGATGAAGGCTGTCCGGACGTAATTTTCAATTTCAGCCTGCGCTGTTTTATTGCCGAAGGATTCGACATAAACTTTCTGGATGCGCTTGTTGATGTATTCGCCGTGCGGAGCGAAAGAATAGCCGCAGTTGAGCAAGGAAAAAATAAAAAGACAAATTAATCCGATTTTAATCACGGATATGAATCCTGGGGCAAGCCCGATGCCCGAATTCCGTCCTAAAAGGCGTGGTATCATATCCTCCGCTTGCGGCGGGATTGTTCGACTGACAAATTTCAATGCACTTCGTTTTTGAAATTTGAGTTTCACAATAAATAGAAGCCAGTTTTGTTTTTTCATGAGAACACCTTTATTAGTGGAAGTCAAAGTAGTTAATTGCCGTTATTGGGCAATTACAATATTGACCAGTTTATTAGTTACGTAAATAACTTTCAAGACTTTTGCTTCTTTAATCATGTCCTTGATTTTTTCATCCGCTAGTGCGGCCGCCTTTATTTTTTCCGCATCGTGATCGACAGGCACGGTCATCCGGCTGCGCAGTTTGCCGTTAATCTGAATGACAACCGTTATTTCTTCTTCGCTCGCGATGGTCTTATCATATTCCGGCCACGAAACATTGGAAACATCTCTTTTATAGCCGAGCTTTTGCCAGAGTTCTTCGGCGATGTGCGGTACAATTGGAGCAAGCAGGATGACGGCTGATTCCAGTGCTTCCCGGACGACAGCCAGGGCAATTTTATCATCTTTGCCGGGACGTTTTATCTGATAGATGGCATTAACCAATTCCATAACCGCGCTGATAGCTGTATTGAAATGGAAACGGTCTTCGATGTCAATGGTTACTTTGTGGATGGTTTGATGAGTTTTGCGCCGCAGATTCTTCAGTTCACCTTCTAAATCATGGTTTCCGAAAAGCGGCTTTACCTTCTTGATATCGTCTAAATATTCAGCAAATATGCGCCACAGGCGGTTCAAGAAACGGAATGACCCTTCCACTCCCTGATCGCTCCATTCCAAATCCTTTTCCGGAGGAGCTGCAAAAAGGCAAAAAATGCGGGCGGTATCGGCGCCGTAAGTTTCGATAAGATAGTCCGGATCGATAACATTCTTCAGCGATTTGGACATCTTTTCCGTCTTGCCGATAATTACTTCTTTTTGGCAGATGTGGCATTTTCCTTCCGCCGCCTGCTCGGGGAAAAGGTATCCATGCTCCGGGCACTTCGTCGTTTCTTTGCAAACCATTCCCTGAGTGAGTAAGTTTAAGAAAGGTTCGTCCACACCGATAACACCAAAATCGCGCAGCATCTTAGTATAAAAACGGGCGTAGAGCAAATGCATGATGGCGTGTTCCACGCCGCCGATGTACTGATCAACCGGCATCCAGTAATCCAGTTTTTTGCGGTCCAGGCCTGGTTTCTTATCAGCATCTGGGCTGCAAAAGCGATCGAAATACCAGGAGGATTCCACAAAGGTATCCATCGTATCCGTTTCTCTTTCGGCCGCACCGCCGCATTGGGGGCAAGTTGTTTGAACAAACTCTTTTAGGGCCGCGAGCGGTGATCCGCCTTCACCACTTAATACAACATCACCCGGCAGCACGATGGGCAAATCAGATTCGCGAACCGGAACGATGCCGCATTTTTTACAGTTAACCATGGGAATGGGCGCGCCCCAGTAGCGCTGACGCGAAATTCCCCAATCACGCAGGCGGTACTGGATCATTCGTTTGCCGCGGCCGATCGACTCTAAATAATCGGCAATGGATTCTAAAGCTTTAAGATTTTCTAGGCCGTTGAATTTGCCGGAATTGACTAAAATTCCTTCTTCCGTGTAAGCTTCGGTCATTTTTTCCGCGTCAAGTTTCTTGCCTTTCGGCTGAATAACGACAATCAGGGGCAGATTGAATTTCTTCGCGAATTCAAAGTCGCGCTGATCGTGAGTGGGAACGGCCATAACACAGCCGGTGCCATAATCGGCTAATACAAAATTAGTGGCGTAGATGGGCATCTTTTTTCCGGTCAAAGGATTCTCGCAATAGGCCTCGAGAAAAATTCCTTCCTTTTCATAATACTCGGAAGTGCGCATCAGCCGGTCTTGCTTTTTTACTTTTTCCACAAATTGCTGGACGTCTTTTTCGATGGCTTTACCCTTGGATAATTCGGAAACCAGCGGCAGTTCCGCGGCAATGAGCATAAAGGTTGCGCCGAAAAGAGTGTCCTGGCGCGTGGTGAATATTTTGATAACTTTATTGGAACCGATAAGCGGGAAATCCACTTCGCAGCCGTAACTTTTTCCGATCCAGTTTTTCTGCATGGTAAGAACTTTTTCCGGCCAGCCGGGAAGCTTATCACAGTAGTCCAAGAGCTCCTCGATGTAGGCGGTAATCTGGAAAAACCATTGATCCAATGTTTTTTCATTTACTTCCGTGCCGCAGCGCCAGCATAAGCCGCCTTCGACCTGCTCGTTCGCCAGAACTGTTTCACACTTGCTGCAATAATTGACAGTGGAACGTTTCTTGTAGGCCAGGCCTTTTTCATACATCCACAGAAAATATAACTGTTCCCAGCGATAATACTGCGGTTCGCAAGTCGATATTTCCCTATCCCAGTCGTAGCTGAAGCCCATTCTTTTGAGCTGCTTCTTCATGTGAGCGATATTGTCATTTGTCCACTGGGAAGGGTGAATTTTATGTTCAATAGCAGCGTTTTCCGCGGGCAGACCGAAGGCATCCCACCCCATCGGATGTAAAACATTATAACCTTTCATGCGTTTGTAGCGGGCGACGACATCACCGATGGTATAATTACGCACGTGCCCTATATGAATTTTACCGGAAGGATAGGGGAACATTTCCAGCAGATAATATTTTTCTTTCTGTGCATCTTCCGTGACTTTAAAGGTTTTTTCTTTGCCCCACTTCTTCTGCCATTTTTCTTCAATCTGATGGGGATCGTACTTAATGTTCATAGCGGACTCCGGAGTTAATAATCGGTGATTTGTCTAACATATCGCTTAAGTGCTTGCAATGCCTTTATCGTAGAGGCAGTTTTTCAAACAGATAATCTATTTGATATGCTGAAAAAGTATGTAACCGCGGAAACGCGAGTGGTGTAATGGAACCCGTATGCGGCGGGGGAACAATATAAATCAGCAGCGAGGACAACCTACGATTTTGAAATCGTAGCATGCTTATTGCCCGTCCGCCGGATTTTTTTGTTAGGGCTTTTTTTATTCTTTTTTTTATTTTTGAAGGTTTTATAAGTATATACATGTTCATCTATGCCATAGAAGAACTCCATAATACCCTCCACAACATATAACGCTCTATGTATATCAAGTGGGTCAGGCGCAAGCTGGGCATGGATTGCTTTATTCCCCATTGTGCGAAACTCATGTAACGTATTGATTGTAGATTCATTGAAATATTTTGCTAATGCATTTATTTTTGATTCGAGTGTTTCTCCGTAGTCTTTTTTGCTCAGTTTATTGGCCACAATTGCCTCGATAAGCGCCCGAAGGCCTACAGTAGACAGTAGAATCAAATTTCTATCGTGTGCTGATAATGTTTCATTGTATAAATTACGGACTTCTGTTGGAAGATGGAGAAAATATCTCTGCTCTCGTTGCTTAAATCCGCGTTCCGGATATATTTCTTCCTCTGGTTTGTCATTTTTGTCTTGGAATTCAAACGGATGCTTGACCAACCTAAATGAGATTTGATCGCACCCGCAACAACGTAATATCTCGGCCTCAAAATTCTGCTGGTAGCCCCAAAGATTATCTTCCCTTTTTTGGTCGTGATTTGCTGCTACCTCGTGCCATGTATTATTTTTGCACGAGTTGCAATAAATTCGGTGTTTTCCCATTATTCTTTGGCCCTAACCGAAAAAATCAGCCGGAGTAAACGATCGGCTGGATTCATCTTGTTACACGGTTATCCTTTCATTTCCAGCCATATTTCTTGATCAAAGGCGTAAAAATTTTCTTGAAGATGATAAGATTTTCAATATGCCAAGTTTTAATTTGTACTAGTTCCTCTTCATTGCTTTGAATTGTCCCGTCTCTGTAGATCGCAATGCGCGAAGCCCTTTTATCATCTAGACGTTCCCACTCAATTTCTTTACCAAATTTGGAGTTTATTTCTTCTCTTTGCTCGTATAGCCAATCAAATAATGCTTTGTTCTTTTCAACTTCACCAACATCTATATAGAGTTCCGTGCGTGTCTTGCTACCTTGTACAAAAACAGCACCAAAAGAAATACCTGAGACGCCAGAGGAAAAGGAATACCAGTTTTGCGGTTGGCCGATTCTTGCATTTGTAAACTTATATTTTTCTCTCAGTTCATCAATGAGTGACTGGAAGTAATTACGATACAATTCACCTTTCTCAGAAACAGTATTGTTAGCTTGCCTTTTTTTCGATTTCCGCCATTCGTTTGGTACAACGACTGGCTTAAAACTATAGGCGGGTTTTGAATCATCTATTTGTATGACTTCAATGATGACGCCAAAAAATTGAGTTTCTTCGTCTGTCCTCTGATTTAGCCATTCAAGCGCTTGCCTGTGCTCATCACGTATCACCTCAGAAACCCATACCACCGTCGAAGCATTGAATCCTGCGGCATATGTCAACAATTTACCAAGATGGTCGTGATCCGTTTGTGTCAGTTGATTTTCAATTATTACAGTGTGTCCGGTGCCTAAATCCTTCGCTAACAAATCCAATGCGAAATCACCAACGTCTGCTTCAGTATCTGTCCGTTCTAAATCCATTCCAAGGGCCTCACCAAGAGCAGTGATGTTATCAGCAAGCCATGGTGTAAAATTCTTCGCCTCATTTGGCCAAATCTCCCTTGGATATAGTTTCTTTATTTTTCCAAATTGCATATTAATGCCTCCGATTTCTCGTTGTATAACGAAAAAAGCAGCAGGAGCGCGGCAATCGACTGTATTGATTTTGTTACGCGCTCTTCTGATAATGTGAAGCGTACCAATCTACTACTTCTCTTATCATTTTCTGATATGAAGTCTTCTGCGTCTTTGCTTCTTTTTTGAAAAAGGTGATGCTGGATTTCTTTAAAGATAATGTAACTTTCACATTGTCTTCCTTCAGCACCAACTTGATCAGGGGGTGGGAGAAAGTCTTTTACAACTCTCAAATTGCCCATAGGTTCTTCAGTATATTTTATTTTGGTCTTCATAGATTTTCCTTCCTTTTCTCCAATAGCCTGCGCCATAGATACGAATTACGTTACCACGATACGTAAACCTAACCGTTAAAATACCTTCGCCTACATGACCCATACAATAATACCGATTTTCTTCAGTGCCATGGGTAATGTCTTCCGCGATGACGCGGTGGGGATCAAGAAAAGCCTGCTGTGCAGTTATAAAAGAAACGCCATGCTTTGATTGATTTTCTTTATTCTTTTCCTCATCCCATTCGAAGATCACTTTTTTCATGGGCTTACTATGCCAAAATCATGTAAATATTGCAATATATTAATATGGGTATATATATGGTTATCATTGGTATATATTTATTGCATAACGATCGACTGTATTAATCTTGTTATTTCTACATTGAACCATCTTTATTAAGACCGATAACAACACCTTCATATTCATAAATCCATTTTTCCTTGGCGATTTTTAAAAAGTTATCACGTTTTACTTTTTCATTTGGCTTGCTAAGACAAAGCAAATAATCAATAAAATGCCTTTCGATTGCTGCCATGAAATATCGTGGATCTATCATAATGGATTTAATTTGCCCATCAACGTCGACCTTTCCGTCAGGTGTTTTGGGAAGTGTAATTAACATATCTATCTTGTTAAGCTCCGCCAAAAAGATACGTGCTCTTGACATGCCATCGTGGAAGAACCCACAGCGGCCATCTTCATATAGTATTAACGCAACCCGTTCTAACAGGACGGGATTATGGCCAGATGAACTAAATACGTCTATAAAAGCTTTAATAAAATATTTCTTCGATTTTCCTTCACTATCGATACCGCTGATGTACGACCAGATTCCTTCAAAATAAGTTAAAAGAAGACAAACAGCGCCAAAGTATCCATCTTTCTCAATTATTAACTTTTTAACAGGTTCAAATAGCCAATTTAATATTCGATCCTTAAAAACATCTATAAGATCGTCGATTGTTGGTTTATCAAATTTTTCTTGAGTGTAATTTGGGCTTATGAATGCTTTCATTTTGATATTTCCAAACATAACGAAAAAATCAGCCGGAGCGTAGCGATTGGCTGTAGCGACGGGTTGGCTTTAATTTGCTGATGTGGTTGTAATTTTATAGTCTTTAATCACTATCCCCTCGTTTTTATCTCCTCTAATATGAGGTTCCCACCAATATAAACCGGTATATCTGCCAAAAAGTGGTGATTCTTTTGTATAGTTCTTAAAATGACCGCGGCATAAGTGAATTCTTACTTTCGCTCCAGAGGGGAGATATTCCTTGCCAATATTTTTTAATTCCGTAGGAAGTACTAATTTCAAAGTTTTATATGTAAATAATTCTTGTTTGCCATTCTTATGTCTTTTCCTATTAAGCTTTTCAGCTGGGAGATTATCTTCAGATACAATATTTTTACAATTTAACAACATCAAAGCTGCATTCAAAGCAACTAAATCCCTATAATCATCTTTCATCAATCCCTGCGACATCTTTACATCCATACCGTTGATCATGGGTAGTGGCCAAATATTCGATTCGTAATATGATTGAATAACGGAATCTGATGCACCGCTCTTTTTAAGTGAAGAAGTTACCATATCTCGCATCATTTCGTGTTCAGAAATAGTTTTGCCTATAGTAATAAAATACTGCTGCGGACTTACTATCCACTTCTTATAGAATTTTGGGCAATTCACAGTCCACACCCATATTAGATCTTTGTCCATCTCTTTTACTAGAATTCCCCGTTTGGGAACATCCTCAGTAATGGGTATGTCTTGGACAATATTTTGAAACTCAAACCAGCAAATATTATATGGTAGACGAACGTGTTCAGCGCAGGGGCCAAAAAATACCCTAGATTTATTATCAAATACATTTTCTAAAAGCGGGAAGAACTCTTGAAAACAACCTAAGAAAAAATGTTGAGCATTTTTGATTAAATTAATTAATACGTCAATGCCTTTGGTAAAATTAGGATCTTTAACAATATGGTTATTCTTTAAAATAATCAGATCTTCAATTACATGATGTCCGTTCATTGATTAATTCCTTAAGCCAAAATGCCGCTGTGGGGTGCGCGGCTTTTTGCGTATCACACACCAGCGGATGGTTGCCCCTTTGTTCAATATATCAATGAGTCAAGGTTTGATACGTCCATCTCTTTTGCTTTCCGATAAATAATATATTCTTTTGTTTCCCAGAATTCCTTTTGAAACTCAGTGATAATTTTCTTTATACTTTCCAGAACTACTACGAGTTTCTTGTTAAGCTGAGGTATAATTTGGGTAAAAGTTAAATTATGTAGATTATTATAAGAATCTTTCCACGTTTTATTGTCTTCATCATAAATGTCTGATAGCCATTTGATGTTCCAGTCTATTGCCAACACATTGCAAAGGCTATGCAATGTCATGTAAATATGGGTAAACATTAATTCATCATTTGGCTCTACTCCTAAAAATGGATCTAACTTCTGGTTTCCTATTATGAACTCATAATATTGAGGTAAGTGAATTAAGAGAAGCCTTGATAATTCAGTTAGCTCTTTGAAATTTTTTTCTTGAATGTAGCAGATTATGAAATTTAATAATCCTTGGTTGTGATCAAGAATATGTTTGGTGCTTAATGCAAAACTTAAACTTTGCTGGAGCTTATATTTTTTATATTGATTTCTCACTTGGTTTTTTATTGGGGCAAAATACAGTTTCTTTGTCGATGTTTCAGCAACGCATAAAAAAACCGGAACTGCAAGATTCATCCAATAGTTAATTGTTTCAATTTTTATTCCAGGAAATTTTGCTTCTTGTCTGTTTTGTTTTTCATTTTGCTTCCAATCGAGACTTTCTGTACCTTTCAGTTGGATTGATATTAGATCACCTCTGACAGAACCATCGCGGCCTACAATTTCAAGATAGCAGTCAACACCATAATCTCGTTCGGTGACTCCTCTAAGCAGCCATTCAGAAGGAACTGAATTCTGTAGAATTTTCCACGAATCAGTTTCTTTAATATGTGTAGAAGGTCTTTGTGGAAATTTCATAATTTAAGGCCAACAATGTTTATACAGTCTGTATAATTCTGCAAACACAGACTACTGCTTCCTGTATAAAGCGTTTTCTTATACTTAAAATATTACCAATATTATTAAATAAAATCAATATTATAAAGCTTAATTTATGTTTTTTCGTTTCCGATTTATACAGACTGTATAAATCGGGAAAGGGGGATTTATATTTGCCGATCAGCCAAAATACTCTCGCATCGTTGCGATAGTCCGTGCAGAATAGGCAAGTTTCCGGTATTGGATGTGGCGAGAATTAGATTTCTTATGCCGTTGTAAGCATGCTTCAGAAAATCCGGTTTATTTTTTTTAAGCCCCAGAAAACCATATGCTCCTAGCGCCTGCAAAAGTCGTTGCACCGAGCCTATCCAGAAATTTTGAATAAATTCATCACGACTGTAAGCGGAATTCATGAGTTCATAATAAAAGTTTATCAACTCGATTCTTTCTTCAGTTGTAAAGGAAACGTAAGGGTCGCAGATGAGCGATCCCAGATCGTAAAAAAGATTTCCTAAACGCATTCCCTGAAAATCAATCAGCACCGGCAGATCATTTTTGATCATGATATTTTGCGATTGAAAATCGCGATGAATAAGACAAGGTTTTATTTTTTGCAGGCGTGTGCTGAATGATTCCAATTCTTTTTTTAATTCTTTAAGCAAAGATGAAGGAGGCTTTATCTTACAAACTTCCCCAACGAGATTTTCCAGAAAATAATTATGCTCCCAGCGGTAAAGTTTTGGGCCGTATCCTGGCGACAATTTCAAATCCGCCGGGATTTTTTTAAGTTTAAAGGAATGCAGACGACGAATTTGTGTGAGCACCTGATAATAATAATTGCGTCTTCTGTTCCAGGGAAGAGTCCTTTGCGACCATAAATCAATATCACCTAAATCTTCCATCAAAATAAAATGTCGTTTTATATCTTGCGCAACAATTTGCGGTACGGAAATTTTAAGACCGGACAGAAACTTGTTGATACCCGCCCAGTGAGCATTTTCTTTCACTTCCGTGCCGTAGCACATAAAAATGAAACTGGTTTTATCTGGCAGGCAAACCCGAAAAAATCCGCGGTCGGAGCCACCTTTTTTAATGGGGAGCATCTCCCAGGAGGTTGCTTTCAGATTAGCTGTTAAGAATTTCTTTGCTTCATCTGTTCCAGATTTCATAATTAAGAATTATCCTGGAATAGTTTGTTTAGTTTTTCATATTCTTCGAGAGTACCAAGATCATACCAGTAACCATCGTCAATTGCGATGCCACCGACGGAACGGGGATTTTCTTTAATCATCTCTACGAGCGGTAAAACTATCGATTCGATTTTGCCCGCCTGCAATCGTCTCAAAAAAGTCTTTTCTACAATATATATTCCGGCGAAAAGGCAGTTCTTGATACCCTGATTTTTTAAAATATGCCGCATGTCACAGACAAAACCGCCTTTATCAACATTAACGTTTAGCAACTGGCCGCGACTTCGCAGAGCCAGCGTAACTGATGTTTTGAATTCAAAATGTTTTCTAATAAGCAGTTCAATCGGTATGTTGGTAATGATGTCGCCGTTGTAAACGATAATTCTTTCGTCTTCGGCAATCAGGTCTTCAATATTTTTAATACCGCCTGACGTATCCAGCAAAATTGGCTCATGACGGAAAGTAATAGGGATGCCTTGCCAATTATTTTTTGGGAAAGCTTCTTTATATTTTGCCGCGCAATGATGAGTATTGACAATGAATCTTTTTGTACCGATTGTGCGCAAATGCTCCATCGCATATGTAATGATCGGCCTTCCGCCAATCGTCAGTAGCGGTTTGGGCACACTATCAGTGAGCGGCCTCAATCTTGTGCCCAACCCTGCGCCCAGAATAAAGGCTGTTGTTATAAGTTCCGTTCGCATGTTCAATTTATTTTCTTCCCGTAGCCGGGATTAATTTTAACCAGGGCCGCCACAATGAAACCGGGAATGGTCGTTAAAGTAATCCAGATAAAGAAATTCTTATAGCCGAGCATTTCCTGAATCCAGCCGCTGGCCATCGCCGGCAGCATCATGCCCAGCGCCATAATGCCGGTGCCGATAGCATAAAAAACGGTTTTGTATTCTCCCTGAGAGACCATAATCATATACATAGTGTATGCCGTAAAGCCGAAACCATAACCGAATTGTTCGAGAGCAACTCCCGAGCCCACCACCAGCAGGCTTTGCGGCAGCGTCTGGGAAAGATAGATGAAAATCACATCTGGCAGGTGCATGATCAACACCATCGGCCACAGCCAGAACTTCAGGCCATTTTTGTAAACCAGATATCCGCCTAAAAGGCCGCCGAGCATAAGCGCAATGACTCCGACCGTGCCGTATATCACGCCGACTTCGGCGGTAGTCAAACCCAAGCCGCCTTTTGTACGGGCATCAAGTAAAAAAGGCGCGACCATCTTGACCAGTTGCGCCTCGGCAAAACGGTAAAATAAAAAGAAACTGATAATAATGACAATATCTTTTTGGCGGAAAAATAAAATCAGTACGCGAAAATATTCCGCTAAAAATTTTTTAGTTTTATCGCGCGGCGCTTTCCGGTCGGCGGTAGGATAGGGCAGAACAAAAAAATGATAAATGAACAGAGCCAAAAAAAAGGCGGCCACAGCGATAAAAGTAATCGACCAAGCCTTTGTTAC
Organism: uncultured delta proteobacterium; assembly: GCA_963753975.1. GTDB lineage: Bacteria > Desulfobacterota > Syntrophia > Syntrophales > Smithellaceae > UBA4810. Next base: position 200,504 of record CAVWEH010000004.1, on the reverse strand, counting down.
AGGGTAGCCGTGATTTTCCATCACGCCGGCCATTATGACGAGGCCCCCCTTAGCGGCAATTGTGGCCACGCGGTAAAAGACAGTGCGCACGCCGATGAAGGCCGCTTGCTGGGGCGTATCGAGACCGAGCATGTAAAAGCCGTCCGCGGCAATATCATGGGTGGCGGAACTAAATGCCATAATCCAAAACATAGCTAAAGTGTAGCGGATGAAGTTATCCGCGGGAATCGTCAACGCAACTGAGGCGAGTGAGCCGCCGATAGCGATCTGCATCACCAAAATCCAGAAGCGCTTGGTGCGGAAGAAATCGACAAACGGACTCCAGAAAGGTTTAATCACCCAGGGAAGATAAAACCAGCTTGTATAGAGTGCGATATCGGTATTGGAAAGCCCCAGCCTTTTGTATAAGATGACGCTCACTGTCATCGCAATGATATAGGGGATTCCTTCCGCCAGATAGAGTGACGGCACCCAGAACCAGGGGTCGCGCTCTTTCCGCGCCGATGTGCGTTTTGCCAATGACATTAATCCTCAATCCTCACCGATTATGCCGCTATTAGACCGCTGCCCTGAAAATATGGTGTCATTAATCCCGCCTACCTAGCGCTCGCGGGATAAATTCGGCTTACACATTTCAGTTCACTTCATTCCTGAAATGTGATTCTCATTTATAGAGTTTTCGGAGGCTTGCGCCGGTAAAGTATTGAGCCAAAATTTCCGGTGCTTTAAATCCTTTATACGCCATGACTGCCGCGCCGATTTGGCATAGGCCTACGCCGTGTCCCCAGCCTCCGCCGGATAAAATAAATCGGGCAACCTTTCCCCTCGCCGTGCTTTGCGTCGAAACAATAAAGGCACTGCTTAAAAGGTGACTTTCCGAAAGCCAGCGCCGAATTTCCAACTCTTTCCCGACGACAATAGTCTGCTCGGAGCCTTCTATTTTCAGCCTGCTGATTCTGCCGGAAGGACCGCGCGTAAGCGGGATTAGATTTTTCAACTGCCCCATGTCAACGCCCGATTTTTCACGGATAATATCCTCCAAATCTTCCCTTGCATATATGACCTGCCAGCGAAAAAAATCAAGAGTTTCCCGATCAAACGATGGCAGAATTTGGCTTAATATCTTCTCGTCGGCCGTGTCACAGTAAGCAGGCGGCTTCCTGCTAAACCAATTTTGGGCATCTTTTTCCGTTACAATCAGTGCGTGAGTATCTGCACCGCAGGTTACGCTTTGCAGATAAGGATAAAATTTATCCTCCCATGCGCTCGCAAATATTTCCGTTCGGCCGCCGCAGGCCTTGTGGTAACGGGCATCGCATATTTCATTTTTGTAAACCAAAAACATTCCTCGCGTCGACGTAATTGCCTCGCCTACATTTGCGGAGGTTATTTTAGTTATGCCCTGATAGCGTTGACAATGATCATCGGCACAGACGTCGAAATCACGATGATCATTAATGTCACGCCATCTGATTGTTTCCGCAGTACTTATTTTTTCAAAATTGGAATTGCCGCCAGATTTTTGTTTTCTTTCCCGCATGGCGACAAGCCAGCTCCGGGCGACGATAGCCTGCGCCTTTAAAAATTCCAATGGAGCCTGCGCGGACATTTCCGATGAAATTACGCTTTCGATATAATCCTCCAAAGGGATTTCATTAATGAGATCAAAGGAAGAAGCCGAATTAGCCGATAAAAGCAGATTGCCGCGAAACGACTGCTCCTGGCTTCTTTCCCAGTGAAAGCCAGTGCCGATTTTCATATCAAATACGGTGAACGTTCCCCCATCGTCGGCAGAAAGCAAAATTTCCTTCTGCGCAGTGATTTGCGCGCCCGAAGATTGAATAACGAGAATTTGCGCTTTTTCGGCCCGGATTTCTAAACGGCCGGTGATTTTACGACTATCGGGCAGATGAAAGGGGCCATTTAAATTTATTTGCGCTTCTTTATAACTTTGCAGTAAGGCAACTTTTATTTCGGGTTCGCTATTGATCATAGACATTTAAGGCCGTTCTCAAATGAAATAAGTCATTTTTTATGAGTAAAAGACTCAGAAGTCAAGAAAGTTATCAGCCGGGAAGATATTCTTTAAGAAATCAACTTAATACTTGAATATTGCTAATTTATCATATATATTTCAAATTTAAAAAAATTAAACGGCGGATGCTTATGGTGCATATCTGGCCAATTGGAGGGGGTAAAGGCGGATCGGGAAAGAGTTTCCTGACCAGTTCCTTAGGCCGCGTTTTAGCTGGCTTAGGGAAAAAAACTCTCCTGATTGACCTTGATCTAGGCGCAGCCAATCTGCACACCTTGGTAGATGTGCCTTATCCGATAAAGTGCCTCTCCGATTTCATCTGCAAGAAAATACCACTTTTAGAAAACACCGTTTTGGAAACCCCGATACCTAATCTTTATTTAATCAGCGGCGCTCACGATAATCTGGATATCGCTAATCTTCCATACGAACAAAAAGTAAAAACCCTTAAAGCCATATCCAAGCTGAATTACGAGTGGATTTTGCTGGATTTGGGCGCCGGCACTTCTTTTAATACCCTTGATTTTTTTCTGATTTCGCAAAACAGTATATTTATTACAACTCCGGAACCTACTTCTATTGAAAATGTTTACCGGCTGGTTCGCGCTATTTATTTCCGGCGAATTCGTCAGTATTTTAATGCGGCTGATTTTAAGGCGCTGGAGGAAGAAGTTATACGACAATTTGGTGAAGGCTCTTTTAATAAACCGGATTCCATTATGCAGGTGATTAAAGGAGCAGACTCGGAAAAGAGTTTACAGTTGGAAAATGATTTTAACTCCTTTAGATTTAAGCTTGTTCTCAATCAATTGCGTAAGCAGGATAATATCGCGCTAGGCGCACAAATATGTAAAATTATTGAAAAACACCTTGGCTTTCAGGTTGATTTTGCCGGTAACATCGCTTTCGATGACCGCGTTCACGATGCTGTTTGTCAACGGGTATCGTTTTTGGATCGATACCCTTACACTCGTACGGCTTACGATCTGCGAGAGCTAAGCAAACGAATTGTTAATTCTACGAGCGAACAATTATTGATGCGCTATTCTTAAAAATATGAATTTTATGAATAAAATTCATAAAATTCATAAAATATTTATAATAATATTACGCTTGAGGTCTTTATTATTATGAAAAAAAATTTTACCACCCTGAATTATTATGAAATTTTGGATATTACTCCTGATGCGGCATTTTTTGAAATTCGCCGTGCCTATAATACCGCTATGCAAATGTATCGGGCAGACTCTCTGGTTAGTTATTCCTTTTTTTCTCTGGAAGAAAGACAAGAGATCATTAACCTTCTGGAAAAAGCTTACCTAACCCTCATCAATGGAAAAGAAAGAAAAAACTATGATAAAGAACTTATTCAGGCGGGAATTATCGACAATGTGGGAGGCAAAGCAGGAGCTAAAAGATCGACTGGTATTTATGACGCCAGCAGGCAATGGGGTAAGGCGGTTGTGCTTAAAGATAATAAATCTACTTTAAAGGAAAAAGTCGCTCAAAATAAGCGCATTAATGAAATTTTATCCAAGCAGGAAATTAAGGGCGCTGATCTTAAGGTAATTAGAAATGAACTGGGTGTGGCTATCGAAAAGATTGCCGGAGAAACAAAAATACGCATGGATTATTTAATCAGTATTGAGGAAGATAAAGTTAAGCGGCTTCCCGCAGCAGCTTTTCTCAAAGGTTTCATCAAATCTTATTTAAAGTGTCTCTGCATTGAACCGTTAGACGATATTTGTGTCCGTTATATGGACGGTTTGGCTCGTATTGGAAAAGACAGTTAGGTTTTGTAGATTTATTTAAATTTCCTGGTGGATTATAGACAACCGTTAAATGGGGTAAGCAAAACGAGCCGCGTTGATTAATCGAAAATTAGGAAAGCAATTATGGGAAAATTGATTTTTACGAGTTTATTTTTCCTCTGCGCGACGACGGCGGTTGCAGCGGAACAAAAGTTTGAATCCGACACGATAAAGACTTCGAGAGGAGACCTTGTTTTAACATTCGTTGGCCATGGAACAATAATGATGTCCCTAAACGGCAAGGTCATTCACGTTGATCCCGTGTCACAGATGGCCGATTATTCGAAAATGCCCCAAGCCGATTTGATTCTCATAACTCATGAGCATGCGGATCATTTTGATCTCCAGGCGATCAACCTGATTAAAACCACTAAAACAAAAATAGTAGCCACTCAAACAGTCGCCAGGCAAATATCCGACGCAATCATCATGAAAAATGGCGATATCCGTACTATTGACGGCCTTAACATTGAAGCAGTTCCAGCATACAATCTTGTTCATATGCGCGCTCCCGGAGTTCCTTTCCATCCCCGGGGCACGGGCAACGGCTATGTAATTACCTTCGGCAACAAGCGTGTATATATTGCCGGGGATACGGAAAACACTCCGGAAATGAAAAACTTAAAAGGAATCGATATTGCTTTTTTACCCATGAACCTTCCCTATACGATGACTCCGGAAATGGCAGCTGACGCGGCAAAGGCTTTCCGTCCCCAGATACTTTACCCCTACCACTACGGAAATACGGACACGGCAAAGCTCGTTGATCTGCTCAAAGATACGACAGGGATAGAAGTGCGCATTCGCAAAATGCAGTAATACTTCGGGCATTAGCAAAAAACAAACTCTTTATCTTAACTTTTTTGCTTTTTCCTGTAGAGCAATATCTTCCGGGGCTGTAGGATTAATTTCGATTCCATGCGGCAGTGACTTGCCTTGCAAATCCACATGCACAAAGCTGATAAAACCGTCAAGATAAAAGTCGTCACTGCTGTTATCCACGACTCTTACATATGAGACAAGGCGTGTTTTCCCGGCCAGAACAACCTTGCTTTCGAAGCGAATAATATGGCCATTTTTAACAGGTTTCTTAAAAAGCATGCCGTGTATGTTCACGCAAACGATGTTCTCGGGATGCGTAAGACTTGCCGCAGCAATGAATCCCGCTTCCACGAACCACATGGCCGTTTTACCCGCAAATAGAGTCCCATGGTGATTCAGGTCTTCGTTCTTGACAAGCCTGCAAATACTATGAGTCTTGAGTTCCATATTTCCTCCCCCTCGGCGACTAGTGATATAAACGCAAGCGATCTAATGTGTCAACAATATTAAGTTCTGTGTGAAGTTTCCTTATAATTTCTGGCATTTTTCTATTAGAACATTTCTCAAATTAAATGCCTGTATAAAGGCATGATAACTCATTGAATCAAATTTGAAATCATGGTAGACACTTGCAATAAAATTATTATTTTTTAGGCGATTGAGCAAGGGTTAACGAATTGTGAAATATGAAAAATGAAGAAAACTAAGTCAAAAATGATTGAATTTTATAAAATGAGCGGTAGCGGTAATGATTTCATCATTATAGATAACCGTGATTTATCCTTGAATGTGGACGATTTGTCCGCGTTTGCCCATGAAATTTGTCAGCGCAAAATTTCCGTGGGCGCCGATGGTCTGCTCTTAATTGAGCCATCGAAAACAGTTAATTTTAAGTGGCAGTTTTTTAACTCAGATGGTTCCATAGCCGAAATGTGTGGGAATGCCAGTCGCTGTGTGGCTCGCTATGCTTATCTGAAAGGCATTGCCCCTAAGAAGATGTCCTTCGAAACGATCGCAGGTATCATTTCCGCCGAAGTCAATGATGACGTAGTTAAAGTCAGACTTACTGATCCATCGCCGGTAAAGCCGAAAGAAATAATTGTTCTTGATGACCGCGAATTTATTTTAGATAGCGTCAATACGGGAGTTCCTCATGCCGTAACCTTTGTGGATAGTCCGGAATCTTCTGCTGTTTTTGATTGGGGATGTAAAATTCGCAATCATGAACATTTTCAGCCCGAAGGCACAAATGCCAATTTCGCCACGGTAATTGACCGGCATAAAATCAGAGTGCGCACTTACGAACGAGGCGTCGAAGATGAGACGCTCGCCTGCGGCACCGGTGCTGTCGCTTCAGTTTTGGCCGCAGCTTCACGGGGGTTGGTGGATTCGCCTGTGGATGTCATCGTCCAGAGCGGCGAAACCCTGAGAATCTACTTTACAAAGAAAAATGGCCGCTTTGGCGAAATTTATCTTGAAGGTAAAGTGAAAATAATTTACCAGGGAATGCTTTGTGAAGAAGCGTATCAATAAATATCGTTTCTTAATTTTCATCTCAGGAGGTTAAATTTGCAGATAGCCGATCGCTTGGGGGAAATACCACCCTATTTATTCATGGAGTTGAGAAAAAAAATCAATAAGGCCAAGACCGAAGGCGTGGATGTCATTTCTCTGGCCATTGGTGATCCTGTAGAAGCCACGCCGGATTCGATTATTGATGAACTCTGCTCTACTGCACGTGATCCTTTAAATCATCGCTACCCCACGGATGAAGAAAAAGGGATGCTCGCTTTTCGTAAGGAGGTCGCCCGCTGGTATCAGAAACGGTATAGCGTCAGTTTGAATCCCGAAAATGAAATTCTCGGCTTGATTGGCTCGAAAGAAGGCTGCCATCACTTTGTGCTGGCGCGCGTCAATCCCGGCGACACCGTTTTGATGACCGACCCCGGTTACCCGGCCTATCGTTCCAGTATTCTGATGGGCGGGGGTGTTCCTTACAATGTACCCATTCTGCCGCAAAATAATTACTTACCGGTATTGGAAGACATCCCCACGGATATTGCTAAAAAAGCCAGCGCTATGTTTCTCAATTATCCGAATAATCCCACGGGCGCTTGTGCCACTCCGGAATTTTTAAATAAGCTTGTTGCCTTTGCCCGCAGCTTCGATATTGCCATTTGTTACGATAATCCCTATAGCGAAATAGTCTTTGCCGGACAGCCCCGTATCAGTTTTCTTGCGGCCAAAGGAGCCAAAGATGTGGGCATTGAGCTTAACTCCCTTTCCAAACCGTTTAATATGTGCGGCTGGCGGCTGGGGATGGTTTGCGGAAATCCGGAGCTTATTGCCGCCATAAGCAAAGTCAAAGAAAATACGGATTCCGGAATATTTAATCCTATTCAATTCGCCGGCATTCAGGCCCTACGCAATGAAGAAGTATTTATCGGGAAAATGTTAAACTTGTATGGAGTGAGACGCGAGCTAGTGCTTACGACACTGAAAAAAATCGGCATAAATTTTAATCCGCCGCGCGGCACATTTTATCTTTGGGTGCCGGTACCCAAAGGCATGACATCGCTGGATTTTACTAATCGCTTGTTTGACAGGACCGCCGTTGTGGTCGCTGCCGGGACCGCTTACGGCAAATACGGTGAAGGATTTGTTCGCATATCTCTGACCATTCCCGATAATCGCCTGAAAGAAGCGATGAAACGAATTGAAAAGGAGTTTACAAAATAACACCGTACAAGGTCGCCTGCATTCGCCGGACCGTGTGTATGCCGAGTTTATCCGGTGCATAATCTGAAGGTCACACGTCCCGGATTGCGATTCATCTTCTTCTGGCTGCCGCTTTGTTCTACTTTGATTACAGAAACTATTAGAGAAAGATAGTTAATTATGGAAATGGGTATTCTTGGTCTTCCCCAGAGCGGGAAGAGCACATTATTTGAAATTATGACCGGCGTCAAAAGCGGCACTCTGCACAATGAAACCGTCGTGCGTGGTCTGGCAGCAGTGCCGGATGTTCGTTTTGATAAGCTGGTGGAAACATATAAACCGGCAAAAGTATCTCCAGCCAAAATTCCTTTTGTTGATGTCCATGCCGTAGGCGAACATCCCTGGGAAGCCATCCGGCAGAATTTAAGCGGCACCGACGGCATTTTGCACGTGGTTGACGGATTTTCCCTGCCCGATGTGCAACTGAGCATGGAAGCCTACCGCAAGCTGGAAGATGAGTTAATTCTTGCCGACCTCTTGATAATCGAAAAGAAGCTGGAACGCCTCACCAAAATGTCCAAAAAGGTGCTGACGCAACAGGATATAACTCAGGCGGAACTTTTACCCAAATTAGAGGAATGCCTGGAAGGGGGAAAACCGCTGAGGTCTGCCGGACTAATGCCGGCGGAAGTTTTTTCTCTCAGGAGTTTTTCTTTCTGGACAATTAAGCCCGAACTGATCGTAATCAACGTGGCGGAAAATAATCTTACTTTTGCCGATATCTTTTCGAAAGCGGCAAAGATATCAGAGCCGGTCATGGGCATCTGCTGTAAAACCGAGGCGGAGCTGGCCGGACTGGAGGCCGCCGATCAAAAAGAGTTTCTGGCCTCGCTGGGCATTGCCGAGCCCGCTTTTGGCCGGATCATCCGCGCTGCTTTTTCTTTGTTGGGACGAATTTCTTTTTTTACTGTCGGTGATGACGAAGTCAAGGCCTGGGTGATTCCTACAGACACGAAAGCTCCCCAAGCCGCGGGAACAATTCATAATGATTTTGAGAGAGGTTTTATTAAAGCCGAAGTCATGTCCTATAACGATTTCATTGCGCACGGCGGATCTGCCGGAGAGGTAAAATCAGCCGGTCGCCTGCGTTTGGAAGGGAAAGATTATATTGTCCAGGACGGCGATATAATAAATTTCCGTTTCAATGTTTAATTGTTAAGCATGGCCATTATTTTGGCGCGAAAATCATCAGACGAGCCAGTATTTAAAGCAATAATTTCACCGGGGCATATTGAACGCCTGTCTTTTGTCAAAATATTGGCAACAGTATTTTTAGCTTTTATCGGGATGCTGCTGTCTTCCAGATATTTCTTTGCCGGTTGTGAAACTAAAAGCGTTTGTATCTGGGATATAATTCCCGAATAAACAACGAGCCTGGCCGCGGCAAGTCCGATTACTTTATCGAACAAAATAAAACTATTTTTTGTCTGACGGTAATTTTCGAGGCAATCCCAAAGAGGTTTCAATCCATTTGCTTGAGAAGAGAAGATGATTTTATCGCCCTGAACCAACGCCAGAGAATATTTGCTAAAATCCGGTGTCAACATAATAATGTTTCCTTTACGAAAATTTATCAATTAAATTCCTGACGATTTTACCTCCGCTAGTTTCCCTGGAGTGCAAAGCTCCGTGAGGGCAAACTTCTATGCAGCAATAACAGCGGATACATTTTTGATAATCAAATTTGACACCAGCCTCCAAAGATTGGATGGCCTGGGCCGGACAAATTGTCCAGCATTGGCTGCATTGCTTACACAGGTCATTATCGCAGACAGGCCGCGGCATAGTGTGACGGCGCAAAAAATTATGCAGAAAACGGGGACCGAATATCAGCCCACCAGTTTCCGGCAACTGGAAATCATAGACAGTTGGCAAATCGCCATCTACTTCGCAGGAGTTGATCAGATTAATCTCTTTGGCGATTTTTAATACCGGTAGACTTTGATAATCAATCCCCAGCATCCGGCACACAGCAGTATCCAGTGCGAATGAATCGCAGCTGCCCATTAAAATGCCGATAGGCCGCGGTTTTCCGCCTTTGCCGGGTCCTTCGCCTTCCAGTGCCAGAATTCCATCCAGTATCGACACAGTTGGCCGGCTAGCCTGATGAATAGCCACAAGCAGGCGGGCAAAAGCCATGGAATCGACACCGGCGCGCAGATGCCATCGTGCCTTCTGAAAACCAACGATACAGCCGAACATATTTTTTACAGCCAGAGTTAAAAGCATCTGGCCGTGTGTTTTGAGCTTCGGCAAATTGATAATTGCATCCGCCTCCACAGCGTCTTTAGCTATGTCAATGCGGCCATAGGGCTTTCCAATATCTACCGGAACAGTCTTTCTAAAGGGGATACAAGTTACGTCCAGGCCGGCCAGAGCGTCTTTCGTGCCATTCATTTTCAGGATATGTTCGAAAGAGCCGATTGCCGGAGAATCGGATACCTGCGGTCGGGCGCCTTTTTGTAAAACATACTCTACCGCCGCTTTAATAATTAAAGGATGAGTTAGTATTGCGTCCTGGGGCGCGGCTGCGGAAAGCATGTTTGGTTTTATCAAAACGCGGCTGCCGGGCTTGATTTTATCACCGGCCAGGGTTTCGATAATTTCAAAAAAAACTTTCTTTAGCCGATCGTAATTATAAGAAGTTTTGCGAACAATAACAGTGGCCATAACAGTTTAGTTCTAATGCAGATAAAAAGGCAATCCAGTTAATTTTAAACGAGTTGCCTAAAACTTACCGGAGCCGATGGCCAGAATCGAACTGGCGACCTACTGATTACGAATCAGTTGCTCTACCGGCTGAGCTACATCGGCGTCCCAGTTGAACCACTATTCCGACAAGAGATGCGTTATTTAGCTTAAGGGGCATCTCCTTGTCAAGTTATTACGTTAGGCTGAACTACCTTATATATTGACTTCCCTGTTATTTTCCTTTAACTTCACAAAAACGAATTAAACAATTATGGGACTGAGTATGATTATTTTTCTTCTGGTTTTTTTCTGCCTTTACGGCGGAATTAATTTTTATGCTTTTTCCCGGGCGATAAACATTTTCCATTTTTCCGGTATCTCGCAGATTATAATCTTTTTTGTAATGATACTACTGATCCTTGCCCCAATCGTCGTGAGGCTCACTGAAGCTGTTCATTGGGATACGTCGGCGCGAATTATTGCCTATATCGGTTATCTCTGGATGGGCTTTGTTTTTCTTTTTTTTCTCCTCAGTGTTGCTTTTGATATCATTCGCTATTTATATAAGCTCGTAGGCTATGGTCCCGGCACCGCCCACCTCAATACAATTGCTTTCGTACTCGCGGTTTGCCTTGCTTTTGTCTTTGTCGTGTACGGTTTTTTTGATGCCCGAAGAATCAGAGTGAAAAATCTGGAAATTCATGCTGAACAAGCGCTGCCCAATAACGGTAAAATCCGTATTGTTCAGATATCCGATGTGCATGTGGGAGTAATTATCAGAGAAGAACGTCTAGAGGCTATTCTCGATAAGGTAGGAGAGGCCAATCCCGATATTTTAGTTTCTACCGGAGATTTACTGGATGGCGAAATCGATAATATGACGTTGGAGGCGAAACTATTGTCCACGATTAATCCAAAGTATGGAAAATATGCAATTATGGGCAATCATGAATATTTTGCCGGAATCGAGCGTGCGATAGAGTTCACGCGCAACGCCGGTTTTATAGTTCTGCGTGATGACATTGTGCAGGTAGCCGGGATAAAGATATTCGGCGCGGACGACATAACCGGCCGCAGGCTCGGGATAACCAAAGATAATCCCCGTTTTCAAAAATCGCTGGCCGAGAAAAATGACAAGTTTGTTTTGCTTTTAAAGCACCAGCCGTTTGTTAGTGAGCGGGAGAAATTCAATTTGCAAATTTCGGGGCATACGCACGGCGGACAAATATTTCCTTTTGGACTGGTTACACACTTTTTTTTCTCCTACAATTACGGATATTATGAATTGGGAAAAAACAGACTGCTTTATGTGAGCAGGGGAACCGGTACCTGGGGCCCACCCGTGCGTCTTTTTGCGCCGCCGGAGATTACGGTAATTGATATCATCGGGAAGAAAGCCGAATAAAATAATCGGCGGATGCGTTCCTCTTAATCAATCCGACCTGCCTGCTAAAAATCTTTACTGCGGATGAAGTTCACGGCGTTGCGGAAAATTGCCAGCCCTTGGCCTTCCTCCGGTAGATTTTCCCGGGTCCAGCGGGGGTGGTTGGTGCGGTGCAGAAACGCTTCCGGATGCGGCATCATGCCGAAAAGCCGGCCTGTTTCATTGCAAAGGCCGGCGATTGCATTGATCGCGCCGTTGGGATTGGCCGGATATTCCATTGTCACCTCGCCGTCATTTTTGCAGTATTGGAAGGCGCAAAGATTTTTCTCTTCTATTTGATCGAGTATGAAAGAGGCCGCTGGAATAAATTTCCCCTCGCCGTGCCGCACCGGCAAATAAACCATATCTATTCCGCAGGTGAATATGCAGGGGCTGTAGAGATTTGCCCTCAGGTAAACCCAGCGATCTTCAAAGCGCCCTGAATCATTGAAGGTCAGGGTTGTGCTCTGGCCGGTGTAATTGCCATTCAGAGCCGGCAATAAACCCAGCTTCACCATCAGTTGAAATCCGTTGCAGATACCCAGAATCAATTTGCCGTCTTTGATGAATTGTAAAAGCTCCGCGAAGAGCATTTCATTTTCTCCGGCAATCCGGGCATGCAAAAAACGGTTGGCCCCGGCTTTGGCCGAACCCAGATCATCACCATCCAGAAATCCTCCCGGCAGATTCAAGAAAGTATAATCAGACAGATGCTTTTCACCGAAGAGCAATTCACTGATATGGACAATATCGACCACATCAGCTCCGGCCAGCTTGCAGGCATGAGCCATTTCCATTTCGCAGTTGGTGCCGTTGCCGGTCAGTACGATCGCTTTCACTTTGCTGGTCATAAATTAAATCCTGTCTAAAAATTAAGCGGCTTTTGCCAGGCTTCCTTGAGTTTATTGAATCTTTCTTTAATGACCGGCTTTTTATTCAGGCCGGTTACTGTAAACGGGCTATCGCCGGTGACTGTTCCGATCTCGCCAAAAATATTTCCGGTCATGATTTTTTCGAATCGTGCTTTAGCCTCCGGATGAATGGTTACCACAAAACGGCTGGCCGTCTCCGAAAATAAAATATAATCGTTGCGTTTCTTGCCCCGGTAAGGAACGCGGTTTAAATCGATGTTCATACCCAAGTCCCCGGCAAAGGCAGTTTCAATGAGCGCGATGCCTAAACCGCCGTCGGAGCAATCATGGCAAGAGGCCACAAGGCCTGCCTGGATCGCCTTGTGCAAGGCACGGTAAGATTTGATCGCTTTTTTTACATTAACCTGCGGCACCTTATTGCCGATCATCCCATGCAGAGAAAACCATTCCGAGCCGCCCAGTTCATCTCTGGTTTCACCAATAATGTAAACCAGGTCATGTGCCTGCTTGGCGTCCATCGTCACAGCTGTACGTACATCATCGATTTTGCCGATCACGGAATAAAGCAGCGTCGGCGGGACGGAGATTTTCGTCTTGCCGATCGAGTAATCGTTTTTCATGCTGTCCTTGCCGGAGATGCAAGGTACGCCGAAGGCGGTCGTGTAATCATAAATCGCCATATTAGAGCGCACCAGCTGCGCCAGTTTGTATTCGCCGTCGGGCGTCTTTGGCGATTTGACCGGATCGCACCAGCAGAAATTATCCAGCCCCGCCAGATGATCGAGATCAGCGCCCACGGCCACAGCATTGCGAATGGCTTCATCAATGGCACAAGCTGCCATGTGGTAGGTATCGATATCGCTGTAGCGCGGGACAAATGCCGTGCGCGACGACCACGCCTTCCAGAGAAGTAAGAATCGGCCGCACAATACCGGCGTCCGACGGGCCGTCATTTTGTGCCCCCACCATGGGTTTGATAACGGAGCCGCCCTGCACTTCATGATCGTACTGTCTGACGACCGCTTCTTTGGAGCAGATATTCAAACGCGAAAGCATCTGGACAAAGGCTTTGTTTAAATTGCCAGGCTCGGCAAAAGAAGGCTCGGCATTTTTCGGCGCTTTCCATTTGGCTGCCAGCTTCATCTGCGGCACGCCTTCGTGTAAAAATTCCATATCCAGATACGCCACTGTTTTTTCGCCGAAGCGGACATGAAACTTGCCGGATTTGGTAAACTTGCCCATGGCTGTGGCTTCCACATCCATCTTGCGGGCAAGCTCCAGGAAAGCGCCCACTTTCCGGGGGTCAACAGCCAGGGTCATGCGTTCCTGCGCCTCCGATACCAGAATCTCCCAGGGCTGAAGGCCAGCGTATTTCAAAGGCGCCAGCACCAGATCAATTTCACAGCCGCCGGAATAGGTGGCCATTTCACCCACCGACGAAGAAAGTCCGCCCGCGCCGTTATCAGTGAGAGCACGGTAAAGGCCGCGGTTTCTGGCCACCAGCAGAAAATCCGTCATCTTCTTTTGCGTGATCGGATCGCCGATCTGCACGGCGGTGACGGGCGAGCCTTCATGCAACTCTTCGGATGAAAAGGTTGCGCCGTGAATACCGTCCTTGCCGATTCTGCCGCCGGTCATAATGACCACATCGCCGGATTTTATTTCTTTGGTGTGCGTCGGCTTGCCGTTGAGTCTCGCGGGCATAATGCCGGCGGTACCGCAGTAAACCAGAGGTTTGCCCAGAAACCGTTCATCAAAAACAATGCTGCCGTTAATTGTGGGGATACCGCTTTTGTTGCCGCCGTGTTCCACGCCTTCGCGCACGCCCTCGTAAATGCGGCGCGGATGCAGAATACGCGGCGGCAGTTTTTTTTTGTAAAACGGTGAGGCAAAGCAAAAGACATCGGTATTGAAGATCAGTTTTGCGCCGATGCCTGTACCGAACGGGTCGCGGTTGACACCGACAATACCGGTGAGCGCTCCGCCGTAGGGATCAAGCGCCGATGGAGAATTATGCGTCTCCACCTTGAAGACCAAATTGTGATCGTCATTGAATTTGATGACGCCGGCGTTATCCACAAACACGGAAAGGCAAAAATCTTTCTTGCCTTTGGCCTTGCGGATTTTGGCCGTCGATCCTTTGATATATTTTTTGAAAAGCGAATCAATTTTTAATTTATTGCGACCGTCCGTGTAATCGATCCGGCTGTTAAAAATTTTATGTTTGCAGTGTTCCGACCATGTCTGAGCCAGGCATTCCAACTCCACGTCGGTTGTATTTTCATCAAGCCCGAATTTTTTACGCGCATTGATTACGGCGGAATTTTGATAGTAAACCTGGATGGCTTCCATCTCTTCCAGATTCAGAGCCAGAAGTTTTTCCTGACTGATTTTCAAAAGTCCTTTTGTGTCTACTGCCGCAAGATCAATTTGGGCCACTTGCGGCTCGTCTTTACCCAGCACCCGCGGAACATAGGCGGGCAGGCCGCGGCTAAAATCGAACTCACTTGCTGCAATGACCCGATGGCGTTCGGTAAGATCGTTAGCTAAAAGGCACGAGGCTATTTTTTCTGCTTCCGCTTGGCCGATTTTGCCGCTGATTAAATATTGGCGGGAAGTATAAACACTGACTGCGCGCGTGTCTATCTTTTCACCCAGCAATAGTTCAATAGCCTCACGGGCGGTTTTTCCGACATTGTCGGTGACGCCCGGACGAAAGCCAACCTCGATCAGCCAGTCAAATTTTTTAGCCAGGGGCTTATTAATCAAAAATTCCTGAATTACCGGATCGGAGAAAGGCCCCGCGGCAGCTTCTTGCAATTCAGCTTCCGACAATGGCCCGGCTATTGTATAAATTTCGATGGTGGCAACTTTTTCGACGGGAAGGGAAAGATTATCGATAATGCGCTTTTTTGTTTTTTCGCCTAAGGCATCACGAATGCCTTCTTTAAACCCTACTTCAATTCTATGCGCCATCTTTTTAACCTTATAAATAAAAAGTGTTTCCCGGAATCATATCCTCCGGAAAAAGATTGACGACGCGCTTATACCGAAAAGTAGAAAATAAAGCAACTTCCAAATATGTTCTGAAATTGATTCAGGTTTTTTTAATTTTTAAATAAGTGGAGCAATAAAATAGGCTAATAAAGCGCCGGTCATTTTTACTTGACACTTCCATCTTTTAGCCGTTATATTCAGTCGTCATTTATGAGTTAGGTTATTCGCTCGGCGATATTATTTTAAAAGGAGGTATTTATAAGCTATGGGAAAAAATGTTACGTGGAGCAGCATAATCCTTGCTTGCATTATCGGTCTTTTTCTCGTGGGATGCGCCGCCAGCAGCAAAATAATGATGACCCAGGGCAAATATACGCCGCAATTTCGCTCCGGTGATTACAGCCGCTATAAAGGAAAAAAATTGATTCTCGCCGGGTTTTCCAATCAGGCCGCCAATACCAAAGCATGGGATTATTTCAGCGTGGATAACAAATACAAGTATGAAGGAGACGCAACTCTGGAGAACTATTATTGGGGTTGCTTTCGCAAAGCTTTCCGCCATATCGGAGTAAATCTTGTCGATTATTCCTATAGCGGCGGTCCGCGTCCTTACTACCATCCATATTGGTGGGGTTATGCGCCTCCTCCTGAAGCCGCTCGAGCCGCCAGAGGCGTGCCCGAATTCGGATTGACCATAACATCTCTTACCGATCAGGAATTCAGTTTTAAAGTATACCTATATAAAAATGGTGTAACAAAATTAGAGAAAGATTTTACGGTAAAGATGGTACCGTCAAGAACAGAAAATGCCGCCGAACTGGAGAAACGCTCCTACAGGCTTGTGGATTTGGCTTTTACCACTATTATGAAAGATAAAGATTTTCAAAGAGTGTTTTAATTCTATCAACATTGCATGGCGAAAGCGGATGAAAAATCCGTCCTCGCCATGCATCAACTTTTAGAAATCTCAATCCTCGCTGGCGTATCGTCGGTACTATTAAATGGAAACACTTCTCTTAGCCGTAATTTTATCTTTGGCGATTGTTATTCTGGCTCTGCAATTTTGGCGATCCAGGTACTCTTCAGGTTCACTGGATTTGAGGCCGCTGGAGAAGCAGCTGGATGCATTGCTCGGCTCTCAGGAAAGAACCGATCGTTCGGTGCGTGATGAAATAGCTAAATTCCGGGCGGAAGCGCATACCCAGGCCCGCCAGGAAAGAGAAGAACTGGTGGGGTCATTAAAATCATTCGGAGATTCCGTCGAACAAAAAATGGAAGCGGTGCGCGTTGTTATAGATGAAAAACTAAAACAGATTCAAGAGGATAATACCAGGCAGCTTGACCGGATGCGCGAAACCGTCGATGAAAAATTGCAAAATACGTTGGAAAAGCGGCTAGGAGAATCTTTCCGGCAGGTCTCAGAGCGCCTGGAGCAGGTGCATCAGGGATTGGGCGATATGCGCAATCTTGCCGCCGGAGTCGGCGATCTGAAGAAGGTGCTGACCAATGTTAAAGCACGCGGTACATGGGGTGAAGTGCAGCTAGGCGCACTGCTGGAAGAAATACTCTCGCCCGAACAATACGCCAAGAATGTAAAAATCCAGGAACACAGCAACGATATTGTGGAATTCGCGATTAAACTTCCCGGTCAGAGCGATGATAATGCCTGTCCTGTATGGATGCCGGTCGACGCCAAATTTCCCATCGAGGATTACCAGCGGCTTTTAGACGCGCAGGAGAGGGCTGATGTAATTGCCGCAGATGATGCTATAAAACAACTGGAAGCAAGTATTAGGAAGTCGGCTAAAGACATATCGCAAAAATATATTGCGCCGCCCAAGACAACTGATTTTGGCATAATGTTTCTGCCTTTCGAGGGTCTTTATGCCGAAGTAATCCGGCGGACTTCTTTAGTGCAAACATTGCAGCGCGATTATCATATTGTCGTTACCGGTCCCACCACTTTTGCCGCTATTTTGAACAGCCTGCAAATGGGCTTTCGCTCCTTGGCGATCCAGAGGCGCTCCGGTGAGGTCTGGAGAGTCCTGGGTGAAGTGAAAACGGCGTTCGGCAGATTCGGCGACGTTCTGGATGCCGTGCACAAGCGTCTGGAACAAGCCGCGAACTCCGTAGATGATGCCCGCAAGAAATCGAAAACGATTCAAAATAAATTGCGTGCCGTGGAGGAACTGCCGTGCTCGCCTGCCGAAATTATGTTCGACGATAAATCATCTATCGAATTAGAAGAACCTTAATCAAATTGTTTTAATTCTGTTTGAAACTGGACTTCTGCTGATTCCAGATGAATCCTTGCCTGGAGTTATCTTTTTTAGCTCTTGAATTAGTAAATGAAATGTTGGATAAAATTGTTTAGCTTTACAGGTGTTTGTTTGAGGGTAGTCTATGGTACATATTCCCGAGCGTAGAAAAACTGTGCGTAGTAAGGGCGAAAAAACTCAGCGCAGGAGCGAGCAGAAATACCGCGATATTCTGGAAAACATGGAAGAGGGTTATTATGAAGAAGACCTTGCAGGTAATTTTACTTTTTTCAATAACTCCATGTGCCGCATATACGGATATTCCCGCGAGGAATTGATGGGGATGAATTACCGTCAGTATACGGATAAAGAAACCGCGAAAAAACTATTTCAAATATTTAATGAAATTTACAAAACGGGGAATACCAATATAAGCTATAATTATGAAGTTATCGGAAAAGATGGAGCGAAGAGATACATTGAAGCGTCGGCATCTATAAGAAAAGATTCATCAGATAAACCTATAGGATTTAAAGGAATCATCAGAGACGTTACCAGCCGTAGAGAGGCCGAAGAAGCACTGAGGAGGAGTGAAGAGAAGTACCGCACGGTCGTCGAGCTTTCTCCGGATGGGATTGCCATTGCTTCCAAGGGTCGCCATGTGTTTGCGAATAAAAGTCTTGCCAAAATCTTTGGTGTCTCCGGCCCCGACGAGTTAGTGGGTAAGCCTATTATAGATTACATTCATCCGGACTACCGTAAAACTGTGCTTAAAAGAATAGCGGAGCAGACCAAACGCGGGGCATTGGTTCCTTTGATAGAGGAGAAAATGCTCCGGGCAGATGGAGCGGTTATTAACACGGAGGTAGCGGCGGCCCCCCTGGAGTACGAGGGGGAACAAGCTGTTTTGGCAGTTATAAGAGACATTACCGATCGCAAGCAGACAGAGGAGGCATTGAGTAAAAGCGAACGCTTCCTGACCAACATCTTTAACAGCATACGAGACGGTATTAGCATCATTGATAAGTCTATGAACATCGTCCGCGTCAATTCGGTGATGGAACAGTGGTATGCTTATAACATGCCGCTTGTCGGAAAGAAGTGTTATAAGGCCTACCACAGTCGGGATGAACGCTGCAAAACATGTCCCACCTGGCAAACTCTGCAGACGGGTGAATCGGCTTACGCAATCGTTCCTAAACGCGGCGCGGGAGATACAATCGTGGGATGGCTGGACCTCTATAGCTTCCCTATCGTTGATGATGCGACAGGAGAGATGCAAGGCGTTATAGAATACGTGCGCGACGTCACCGAGCATAAACTGGCGGAAGAAGCACTGCGGGGGAGCGAGGAAAAATATCGAAGCATTCTGGAAAGCATCCGGGAAGGCTATTTTGAGCTTAACCTTGACGGTAATTATACATTTGCAAATGAAGCAAGCTGCAGATATCTGGGATATACCAAAGAAGAACTTATCGGCATGAACTACCGACGGCATATGGATGAAGAAACGGCAAAAAAAATGTATCAGTCCTACTACGAACTTTACCGGACGGGTAACCCTATAGAAATACTAGAACTTGAGGCTATCAGAAAAGACGCGACAAAAGCGATTTACGAAACTTCGGTATCTCTCATCAGGGATAATGAAGGCAAGCCAGTTGGATTCCGCGGTGTTTCCCGGGACATCACCGAGCGTAAGAAAATGGAAGAAGCATTACGCCGGAGTGAGGAAAAATACCGACATATTCTCGAGAACATGGAAGAAGGATGTTTTGAAATCGATCTTGTTGGTAATTTTACTTTCGTTAATAATGCAGAATGTAGGAATCTTGGATATTCCAAAGAAGAATTGATAGGAATGAACAACCGGCAGTATCAAGATGAAGCAACAGTTAGAAGGATGTATCAAATCTTTAATGATATATACAAAACAGGTGAACCAAATAAGATAATAGATATAGAAATTATTAGAAAAGATGAGACGAAAAAGTTTAACGAAATCTCAGTGGCTCTGATAAGAGATTCCCAAGGGAAAAAAATAGGATTCAGTGGCGTTTCTCGCGATATCACCGAACGCAAGCGGGCTGACGATGCTTTAAAGAGAAACAGGGAAGAACTAATCAGGAAGAATCAGGAAATAGAGGAAAGCAGGAAAAATGTCCAGCTTACTTTGGAAAAACTCGCTGCAGCTTATGAAGAACTAAAGACCTCACAGGCAAAAATCCTCCAGCAGGAAAAGATGGCTTCCATCGGACAACTGGCGGCTGGAGTTGCCCATGAAATAAATAATCCAATGGCTTTTATAGCCAGCAACCTGGGAACACTCGATAAATACATCCGCAGGTTGAAAGATTTTATCCAGGCACAGTCGGAAACAATTAAATCTCTTAAGGCCATTGAAGCTATCGAGAAACTTGATAAAAAGCGCAAAGAATTGAAACTGGACTATACTATTGACGATATAGACCTCCTAGTTAAGGAATCCCGTGACGGTTCGGAAAGAGTGCAAAAGATTGTTCAGGAACTTAATCGCTTCTCCAGAATGGATAACGCAGAATATAAAGAAGCTAACATCAATGAATGTATGGAAAGCAGCATTAATATTGTTTGGAATGAATTAAAACAAAAAGCCACTCTCCATAAAGATTACGGCAATTTACCCCAGACTAAATGTTATCCCCTAAAACTGAATCAGGTTTTTATAAATCTTTTGATTAATGCCATACATGCTATTGAGAAAAAAGGAAAAATAAAAATCAAAACATGGGAAAAAGGCGGCTCCATTTGGGTTACGGTATCCGATACGGGTTGTGGAATCCCGCGGGAGAATCAAAGCAAGATATTTGAGCCTTTTTTCACGACCAAGGAAGTGGGTAAGGGAACGGGTCTGGGGCTAAACATTTCCTATGAAATTATCCAGAGACATAAAGGAGAAATTTCCTTCGAAAGCAAAAAAGGAAAGGGGACGACATTTACCATAAGGATGCCGATTGTATAAAAGAATAAGTAGATGCACTATTTCAGGGTTTTAAACTGACTATATAATGAATCATAATATGTCATTTTTCATTTGACATGAATTTTTATCTATGATTTAAAATCTTGCTGGAACATCAAGGAGTTTTGAAGTAAATGGTGAGCAGAAATAGATACAAAATAAGCGATTCGCTAAATACCAACTATTATGCTTATGATTACTTTTTCCTATCTATATCTGCTCATTTTTGAGATGACTTGAAAGTAGATCGTATTAAAGGCCACGGGCAGAAATGAAAAAGTCCGTGGCTTTTTTAATTTTTTGAATTTGTGGACAACTAAATTTTTTATGATGGAGGTGTATATGCCAAAAAATATTTTCAGAATAATATTTGTTTTATTTTTTAGTGTTTTGATTGCCGGAACGGCATTAGCGGCTCCTCCCCTAAAAATTGGAGCGTTATTTTCCGTATCGGGGCCCGCTTCTTTTCTCGGTGAGCCGGAACGCAATACGGCGCAAATGATGGTGACGGAAATAAATAAAACCGGCGGAATAAAGGGACGCAAACTGGAACTTATAGTTTATGATACTCAGGGTGATGCCACAAAAGCTGTGCAGGCAGTCAACAAGCTGATTAAGGATGATAAGGTTGTGGCGATCATTGGTCCGAGCACGACCGGTGATAGTATGGCCGTGATACCTGTGATCGAAAAATCCGCAATACCGCTTATTTCGTGTGCGGCCGGAATCAAAATTACCGAACCGGTTAAAAAATGGGTTTTTAAAACAGCGCAAAACGACGTTCTCGCTGTAGCTAAAATCTATGAATATTTAAAAAAACAAAAAATCGCTAAAATAGCAATATTGACAGTTTCGGATGGATTTGGTTCTTCCGGCAGGGAACAGTTGACCTTACAATCCAAAAAATTCGGCATGCAAATAATTTCGGATGAAACATATGGACCGCAAGATACGGATATGACCGTTCAATTAACAAAAATACGTGACAGCGGAGTACAGGCAATTATTTGCTGGGGAACAAATCCCGGTCCGGCCGTTGTTGCCCGGAATGCCAAGCAATTGGGGATTAATATTCCTTTGTATATGAGCCATGGTGTTTCCTCCAAAAAGTTTATTGAACTTGCCGGTGATGGAGCCGAAGGCATTATCCTTCCTTCGGGACGAGTCATTGTCGCCGATCAGCTGCCTAAGTCCGATCCGCAAAAGAAAGCGCTGATGAACTATGTTAACAAATATCGGGAACACTACAAGATGGAAGGTGATCATTTTGGCGGGCATGCCTGGGATGCCATAATGCTGCTCAAAAGCGCTATCGAACGAGGGGGCTATTCACCTGCAGCAATTCGTGATCAGCTTGAGAAAACAAAAAAATTCGCAGGCATAGGAGGGACTTTTAGTTATTCTCCGCAGGATCATGCCGGATTGACGAGTGACGCTTTTGTTTTGGTGCAAATCAAACACGGCGACTGGAAATTGATTAAATGATGAAGTGATATGAATTAGTTAGACTGTATAAGCGGCGCGGGCGATGATTAGGCCTGTGCCGCATTAATATTTATCAAAATTGTAACTAATAAATGAACAATTCTCGACAATTATTTCAATATATCTTATCCGGGCTTTCTAACGGTGCTATATATGCGCTGATTGGTTTTGGCTTTGCCATCATCCACAACGCGACCGGCATCATCAATTTCGCTCAAGGTGAGTTTGTGATGCTCGGGGGAATGTTGACAGTTTTTTTCCTGACCGGCTTAAAACTGCCGCTTGTGCCGTCGATAGTTTTGGCTGTTCTTATTTCGACAATAGTGGGTATCTGCTTTGAACGTCTCGCCATCAGACCGCTCAAGAAGGCGAAGCCGCTTAGTCTTATTATCATTACTATCGGCGCAAGTATTTTTATACGCGGTGTGGCGATGCTTATCTGGGGGAAAGATACCCATGCTCTGCCGGCTTTTTCGGGTAACGATCCTTTGCATATAGCCGGCGCGACTATCCTTCCCCAACATCTCTGGATTTTTGCCGTAACTATCCTGATCATTATTGCCGGCAGGATTTTTTTTAATTACAGTATCGTCGGTAAAGCCATGCGCGCTTGTGCTTATAATTCTCAGGCGGCAAGCTTGGTGGGTATTGATGTAAAGACAATGGTTTTGCTCTCCTTTGTTATCAGTTCGGCTGTCGGCTCAATGGCCGGGATAGTCATTGCCCCGCTTACTATGACTTCCTATGACGTTGGTATTATGCTGGGGCTTAAAGGATTTTGCGCGGCGATCATCGGCGGAATGAACAGCGGTTTGGGTACTGTGCTGGGAGGACTTCTGCTGGGTTTATTGGAAGCTTTGGGTGCCGGTTTTATCTCTGCCAGTTATAAAGATGCCATCGCCTTCATTATCTTGTTGTTGGTGCTATTTATACGGCCGGAAGGATTATTCAAGAAAAAGGAGACGGAAAGGGTTTAGATCAACAAGACTTGATCTTTTTCAAGGCTCCGCCGTAAAAAATGGTATTAGTCGAATTGACTCTGAGCGAATAAAACGAATCGAAGAATCTTAGGGTTAATTCGCCGCAGCTTGTGACGAAAATTCAGGTTTCGGCGGGTTCTTTTTTATAGATTTGATTTGGATATATTTGCCGGAAAGATTGCCATTAAAAATCATGACAAAAGAAAAACACCGGATAATTATTTTTCTAGTATTTGCGCTTGCCGTGCTGGTCACGCCTTTTTTTCTTCAGGAGAGTTATTTTTTAAATGTTCTGGTTTTTGTCGGTATAAATACCATGCTGGCCGTGGCGCTCAATCTGCTCTTGGGATATGCGGGTCAGATTTCGCTCGGACATGCCGCCTTCTTTGGTTTGGGAGCTTATATATCCGGCGTGCTGACAACTAGATTTTCCCTTGATCCCTGGCTGGTAATTATTTTGGCGGCTGTTTGTGCAGCGGCACTGGCATTTGTTATCGGTTTCCCTATTTTGAAGCTCAGAGGTCATTACCTCGCAATGGCTACACTCGGCTTCGGTATTATCATGTATATAGTTTTCAATGAAACTGTCGGCTGGACCGGCGGTCCATCGGGATTATCCGGCATACCCAATCTCCATATCGGATCTTGGATTTTCGACAATGATTTGCATAATTACTATTTAATCTGGGTAGTCACACTTGTTGTAATGTTGTTATCGATAAACTTGTATCAATCCAGAATCGGCAGAGCTCTGAGAGCGATTCATGATTCGGAAGTGGCCGCCAGAGTTATGGGTGTAAATGCCCGGGTTTTGAAAGTGCAAATCTTCACTGTCTCTGCTCTTATTTCATCCGTGGCCGGAAGCCTGTATGCTCATACCATGTCTTTTATTTCTCCGGTATCCTTTGGGTTCAACTTTTCCATAGAGTTGGTTACGATGGTGGTTGTCGGCGGTCTCGGCAGCATTTACGGCTCATTCCTGGGTGCGGCAATTTTAACGATATTGCCGGAGTTCTTGCGCATATTCCAGGATCTGGACATCGTTATTTACGGATTGCTGCTGATTTTAATGATTATGTTTATGCCCGGAGGCTTGATTGGCGGTATTCAGTCAATGACACAAAATGTCTACGCCAAGCTGAAAGGAAAAACCGGCAGCAATGCTTAGACTAAACGGTATAACCAAAATATTCGGCGGGTTGACCGCACTGGAAGATGTCTCACTCTCCATAGCGGGCGGTTCGATAACCGGCATAATCGGTCCTAACGGCGCAGGGAAAACCACATTGTTCAATATCATCACCGGACTCTATACACAAACGTCAGGAAATGTTTATCTGGCTGGAGAAAATATTTCGCTCTTCGCGCCGGAGGTTCTTGCCGGTTTGGGTCTGGTGCGCACATTCCAAAATGTGGAACTATTCGACCACATGACCGTTCTGGAAAATGTAATGGTGGGACTCCATACCAAGGGCCGCAGTGGTATTTTCAGTTGTGCTTTCAAAATGCCGGGCCAAATTATGGAAGAAAGATATATTAAGAAAAAAAGTTTGCAGTGGCTGGAATTTACCGGCATGGCCCATCTGGCAGATATCGCGGCCGGCAATTTACCTTTCGGGAAGGGAAGGCTTCTGGAAATTTCCCGGGCACTCGCTGTAGAGCCTCGAATTATTTTAATGGATGAACCGGCGGCTGGATTAAATAGCCGGGAGACGTCCGAGCTTGCTGATCTGATCCGCAGAATCAGAGAGTCCGGCATAACAGTAGTGTTGGTGGAGCATGATATGGAATTAGTTATGGAGATTTGTGATTCCATAATCGTATTGAATCTGGGGAAAAAGCTGATGGAAGGAACGCCCAGGGAAGTTCAGGAAAATACTGCGGTTATTTCCGCTTATTTGGGCGAGGGTTGATACCGTTTCACTTGTAAGTTACCGCCTTACAGGCGGTAATTACCGGCAAGGTAAATTTTTGATTTGCTATGCGCTCCCCTGCGAGATGTGCCCCCGGTCTTTGGCTAACTTTGTTGGCTGCGTCGTCGGCTCCCTCGACGTATAACCTGAAGGTCACGCGTTAGTAATATGCTTGAGGAGCCTCCTTCTTGCCGCCTCGTTATCCTTTGAAAGCGGAACGGTATGACGACTGCGAAGAATAACATAAATATACTATGAACCGAATATTATGCTGAAGATAAAAAATATCAACACGTACTACGGTCAGGTGCATGTTCTGAAAAATGTTTCTTTGCATCTGATGGCGGGAGAAATAGTCACGCTTATCGGCGCTAACGGCGCGGGTAAAACAACGCTTCTTAATTCTTTGTCCGGAATTATTTCTCCCCGTAGCGGACAAATTATTTTTGATGGGGTTCCGATAAATGATCTTGCCGCGCATCAAATCGTCAAGTTGGGAATTTCCCAGGTTCCGGAGGGAAGACAGGTTTTTAAACCTCTTTCGGTGGAGGATAATCTGGAATTAGGGGCCTATTTGCAATACAAAACGCGGGCAGGCAGGACTTATGCAAAAGAAACAAATGAAATGATCTATGCCTTGTTTCCTATACTCAGGGAAAGGCGAAAACAGCTTGCCGGGACATTATCGGGAGGTGAGCTGCAAATGCTCTCCATCGGTAGAGCGCTTATGGCCAAACCGAAACTTCTGCTTTTAGACGAACCTTCCATGGGGCTTGCGCCTATCGTGGCGCAGGAAATTTTTCAGGTTATCAAAAGTCTGGCTAAGGAGAAGAAAACAACTATTCTTTTGGTCGAGCAAAATGCGCGGGCAGCCCTGAAATTGGCCAATCGCGGGTACGTCCTCGAGACGGGGAGGCTGATTTTAGAGGGAACGGCCGCCGATTTATTGCAAAATAAAGAAGTTCAGCGGGCATATCTGGGAAAAGATAAGAAGGAAATATGGGAACGGTAAAAAATGTGTCAGTAACGAAGGGAAACGATCCTCGCCTTCCGGGTGAAGGAAAGCACAATTTGCAGGGAGGTAATTTATGAATATCTGGGATCCCGAACATGAGTGTATTTCACGGGATGAACTCGAACAACTGCAACTGGAAAGACTCCAGGCTGTAATCAATCGGGTTCATAAGAATGTTACCTGCTATCGAAGGAAATTCGACGATTTAGGAATGATCGCGGAAGATATTCGTTCCTTATCCGATTTAACGAAACTTCCTTTTACTACTATGGATGATTTGCGCCTGAACTATCCCTACGGTATGTTTGCCGTGCCGCTCCGAGAGATAGTCCGCATTCATTCTTCTTCGGGGACAACAAGTAAGCCGATTGTTGTCGGTTATACCAAAAACGATATCCGTATTTGGTCTAACCTTGTGGCGCGGTTTATGACGGCCGCCGGTGTATCCCGCGACGATCTGGTGCAGATAGCGTTTCGTTATGGTCTTTACACCGGAGCTTTCGGTCTGCATTACGGAGCGGAAGCGATCGGTGCATCGGTAATTCCGATGGGTACCGGCAACACGGAAAAGCAGATTATGATTATGCAGGATTATAAAACGACGGTATTGGTCAGCACACCTAGTTACGCGCTTGCTCTGGCGGATCGCCTGGAGCAGATCGGTGTTAGTCCCCAAGCTCTTTCGCTGAAAATCGGACTTTTTGGCGGAGAGCCCTGGTCGGAGAAAATGCGTGATGAAATTGAAAGAAGGTTATTACTGAGCGCGACGGACAATTACGGTCTTTCCGAGGTAATTGGTCCGGGTATTGCCGGAGAATGTTCATGCAAGAAGGGTTTGCATATTTATGAAGACGCTTTCATCCCGGAGATCATTGATCCGGAAACAGGAGCGGTGAAGTCTCCCGGCCACGCGGGTGAACTGGTGCTGACTACCTTGACCAAAGAAGCCTTTCCCATGATCCGTTACCGGACAGGGGATATCACCTCTCTCAACTATACTCAGTGCGAATGCGGAAGAACTTTAGTGCGCATGGAAAAAGTAATGCAGCGTTCCGACGACATGCTCATCATCAGGGGTGTAAATGTTTTTCCTTCGCAAATTGAAGAGGCGCTTTTTAGCGTCGCGCAGGGCGAATCCCCATATCAGCTTGTTGTGGAAAGAAAAGGGGCAATGGATAGCTTGGAGGTTATTGTTGAGATTACGGATAAAATATTTTCTCTGGAGCTGCAAAAGCAGAGATCTTTTCTGGAAACACTTAAAAAGCGCATCGGATCGGTAACAGGTATCAATGTTGATGTTAAATTGGTCGAATCCAAAAGCATACTGCGGCAGAAGGGGAAAATTGTGCGAGTAGTTGATAAAAGGCAGATATAATTATTATCACATGCGCATCCTCGCGCCCATATGCTAAAATAATTTCTTTTGGCTGTTATTTTTTTTCAATATTTCCAGAAGTTTATCGCGATAATAATAAGCCATAATAAAGATAATGCCGCCTGCTGCTACAATGATGGCCAGAATAAGATATTGTTCATTGCGGGCGGCATTTCCGGTAATAGAAAGCATCATGGTGCCGAAGAAACGCCCGGCAGTAACAATTATTATGAATGTCCAAGTGGGAATGCGACTGATACCCATGATGTAACATAAATAATCCTTAGGGAATCCCGGAATCAAAAAGAGAAGAAATGATACCAGGATACCCTGATGTTCCATGAAGTGGTCGAATTTTTCTATGGTCTCAGGTTTGACAACTTTTTCTATGAGCGGCATGCCAAAAAAGCGCGCCAAGAGGAAGGCCAGCCAGGAACCGATGGTCAAGCCGATAGTGGAATATACAGTTCCCCAAAAAGGTCCGTAAAGATAACCGCCGATGAGACCTGTCAGCTCTCCCGGAATCGGCGCCGCCACGACCTGGACAATCTGAAGCAAAATGAAAACGAGTTCGTCGTAAGGGTATGATGTTATGAAGTTTACTAATTTGTTTCTATCTTCGAAGAATAAATATATATCAAAATGGATGAATAGATAAATCGATAAAATTGTGAACAGGAGCAGGAATAGAATCCTGAAAGCCAAACGTTTATTCATTGAAGAATCTTAGTCAGTATCGTTCCGTAACTTTATTTTTCGATTTTTTTCGTTTCATCCGGAGATTTTTTTTCGGGATCATCCATTGCTTGTTTGAACCCTCTAATTGCTTTGCCGATTGCACTTCCCAGTTCCGGAAGTTTACCCGGTCCGAAAATGATCAGAACTATCACCAGGATGATAATTAAGTGCATTGGTTGAAAAAGTCCTTCAAACATTGAAATTACCTCCTTCTTATGTAAATATATAAATCATTAATTTACTTTCGTCAAATTGATTGTTGGGGGAAAGTACGGTTTTCCGGACTAAATATAGTTGACTAAATAAATTCTATATGTAAAAAACACCAGAAAATGGAAACTTAGCAAAACTGGCTTTACGGCAGTTAAATATTTGCTTGTACAGCTAAGGGGGAGATAATATGGCAAAAGTACCGCAGAAACTGGAAAAAACAAGAGGGGATATTTACAAGAATGCGCCTATTGCGAAATTTGGCCAAAGAAAACCCGATTTCAGTACGATGGGTAAAAAAATAAAAAATCCTCATAAAAAATTCCGCGAGGTTGTTTGTGTGGAGGCCTGTCGGACACCGTACGGACGTGCAGGCGGCATGCTGAAAGATTTTTCGGCGATGGAATTAGGCGCTATGGCAATTAAGGAAGTTCTGCGACGAACCGGAGGCAAGGTGAAACCCGGCGATGTAGATTATATCTTTATGGGACAGGTTGTTCCCGCCGGCTGTGGCCAGATACCGGGAAGACAGGCGACAATTCTGGCCGGAGTGCCGGAATCGGTGCCTTCCATTACCGTGAACAAAGTTTGCTCTTCCGGCATTAAAACCATTGATCTGGCCTTTCAAATGATTCTTTTGGGTCGTGCCGACATCTGTATAGCCGGCGGCCAGGAAAGTATGAGCAATTGTCCCTATCTTCTGCCCGATATGCGCTGGGGCGCTAAGATGGGCTTGCCCAACGGCCGCGTTGTCGATGCGATGGTTTATGATGGATTATGGGACGCCTTCTACAACAGGCATATGGCGATCAACGGCTCGGAAGTCGCAGATGAGTTCGGCTTTACGAGAGAGGAACAAGATGAGTGGGCTTTGAATTCCCAGATGAACGCGGTCAAGGCGATGAGTAACGGCAAACTCGATGATGAAATTTTTCCTGTGGAAGTCAAGCAGGGGAAAAAAATTGCAATCATGGAAAAAGATGAAGGACCAAGACCGGATACGACCTTGGAAGGTTTAGCGAAACTCCCCCCTGTGTTCGGCCATTTGAGTACCGTAACCGGTAGGCCCGGAAGCGTCACCGCCGGCAATGCTCCGGGAGTAAATGACGGCGGGGATGTCTGTCTTCTGATGGCGAGAGAAAAAGCCGATCAGCTGGGTTTGAAACCAATCTTTACTATTGTTGATTATGCTGAAGTGTCGCAACCGACTAAAGACATCGCTACCGTACCGGGATTGGCTATCAAGAAAATTCTAGAACAAAACGATATGAAACTGGATCAGATGGATGTCCTCGAGATAAATGAAGCTTTCGCCGCGGTAGTGCTGGTGAGCTGCCGGTCGATTCTCGGTATGTCCAAAGAAGATATGTTTAAAAAGGTGAATGTGAATGGCGGGGCGGTAGCCTTCGGTCATCCTATCGGAGCAACCGGAGCCAGAATCGCCATGACGCTGGGCTATGAACTGAAGCGTCGCGGCGGCGGCTGGGGCGTCTGCGGTATTTGTTCGGGGCATGCGCAGGGGGATGCGATGCTGATCAAAGTAGAAAAATAATTGAGTATGGATGAAAGACAGTTGAAGGGGCATCCAAACGCTCCGAATCCCCTCAACTGTGGCTCTACGGCTTATTACGCGACAGCCGGAAACTCACCCTGCCGGGCTTAAACACTCCGGCTGTCTGATGCTTCATTTCGCCTAGAGCCATGACGTTTCGGGCATAGTCGCTTATTGTATGCCCCAGTTCAACCAGGTTATTTGTCACGTTTTCTTAGCGTTATGCAGGCGGTTCAATAAACGTCCAATGTCAGTGACATTTAATGACTCTAATACGTGCTGGCTGCCATCATTATCACCGAGAATAATGCATCTATGACAACCTGAAAAAAGGCTGGAGCCATATTCATTTCACTGAGTCTTTCACTCCTAAGCTCATGGAGTCGTCGGTATAATCGAATATAACTCACGAGTCGGATTGCCTCTTGCGGAAGATATTCTCGATACTCTTCAAACTTCAACTCCCATCTGTTTTTTCCATCATTGTTGTACTTTCTATATAAGACGGTTCCGTATCTTCCTTATAATTACAATTGTTAACTGGTGTTGCCCAAAAAATATCCATTTGCGCGGTCATTGAAAGCGTTTTGGCTAATAAAGCTTGGCGAAGCGTAAGATAGGTGGTTACAAGTGTTTGAGCCGCAGGCGAGTTTTGTAATCGCCTGAAGCAAGTCTTAGATTTATCCAAAACGCTTTCCGGCAGCGAAAAGGATTTTTGGGCACAGGCCTGCAAGGCGCTTATGAACTCACCTGTTCCCATTTAGGCCAGCATCTTTCCTACAACATCCGCGATTTGGCGGCAGTAGGTTTCGGTTTCTTCTTTAGTCGGGCCTTCGACCATGACCCGGCACATGTTCTGAGTGCCGGAGTAGCGCACGAGTACGCGGCCCTTCTCGCCCAGTTTATCTTCAACTTGTTTGATGGCGACCATGATTTCAGGCACGGACTCAATTTTGGGTTTCTTTTTTACGTCAACATTGATGAGCAATTGCGGAAATACTGTCATGATGGAGGCGAGCTTGGAGAGCGATTTGCCTCCTTTTTTCATGGCGGCCAATAGTTGTAAGGCGGTAATCAAGCCGTCGCCGGTCGTGTGATGCTGTAAAAAAATTAAATGGCCGGAATCTTCACCGCCGATGACGGCGCCCTTTGCCAGCATTTCTTCCAGAACAAAGCGGTCACCAACCTGAGTAAATACGGAATCAATACCCAGTTCTTTAAAGGCGACGGATAGCCCCAGATTACTCATGACCGTGCGGACAACTAAATTGTTTTTCAGGCTGCGTTCTCTTTTCAGAATGGCAGAGCAGATGGCCAGAATTCTATCACCGGCAAGAACATTGCCTTTGTCGTCCACGGCAATCACCCGGTCACCATCTCCGTCAAAGGCAAAGCCTGCATCGGCTTTTTGCCGCAACACTTCGCGGGCCAGTGCTTCGGTATGTTGTGAGCCGCAATTAAGATTGATATTTTTGCCATCGGGTTGATCGAATAGCGTTATCACCTCAATGCCCAGCTCCGCAAAAACGGCAGGAGCAACACGATAGGTTGCGCCATTTGCGCAATCCAGAAGGATTTTCATTCCTTCCGGATTCAGTTCCTGTGGGAAGGTCTGCTTAACAAAGTCCACATAGCGCCCTGTGGCGTCATCCATCCTGGATAATTTACCCAGCTCCTTGGGAGCGGGGTGGAGTTTGTGCATAGTATTTGCAAAGACTAATTCTTCGATTTGATTTTCCTTTTCATCAGCGAGTTTGAAACCATCACTGTTGAAAAATTTTATGCCGTTATCCTGCATGGGATTGTGCGAGGCGGAAATCATAATGCCCGCGTCCGCCCGCATGCTCTTGGTCAAAAAAGCTATTCCCGGTGTGGGGATGATGCCTGCGGAAATAGCATCGACACCCATCGAACAAATACCGGCAATAATCGCTTCTTCAAACATATCTCCGGAGAGGCGGGTGTCTTTGCCGATGATAATCCGCGGTGAATGGCCTTCTCTTTTGGATAGATAAGCCAACGCCCGGCCGATGTTTAAGGCGATCTCCGCCGTCATCGGATATTCATTGGCGATTCCACGAATGCCGTCGGTGCCGAAGAGTTTTTTCATTTTCTTTCTCCGATTATTGTTTCATTTTTTACTCTAGAGTGTTCACTTTTGCAACAGGGAAAAAAATGTTTGACGATTGTCTAAAATTGAGTTTTATTGTAGTAAATAACAAGATTAAATAAATATATTTTGAGGTATTCGGAAATGAATCAGAAAGTTACGGTAGTAGGGGCGGGTAATGTCGGCGCGACAGCGGCGCAGAGGCTTGCGGAAAAAGAACTCTGCGACGTTGTCCTCGTCGATATAATTGAAGGAGTGCCGCAGGGGAAAGCGCTGGATCTGGCCGAGGCTGCGCCGGTGGAAAAGCATGATGCCCATCTTACCGGTACCAACTCTTATGAAGCTTCGGCCCACTCCGATATCGTTATTATCACGGCCGGCATACCGCGTAAACCCGGCATGAGCCGCGATGATCTTTTAGCCACCAATAAAGGGATAATTAAGAATGTGACCAATCAGGTTGTCAAATATTCGCCGGACGCCATCCTGATTATTGTCAGTAATCCCCTGGATGCGATGTGTCATGTGGCGAAAGAAATCAGCGGTTTTCCCAAACAAAGAGTAATCGGAATGGCGGGTGTTCTGGATTCGGCGCGCTTCCGTGCTTTTATTGCTGCGGAGCTGAATGTTTCCGTGGAAAACATTCATGCTCTCGTGTTGGGAGGGCACGGCGATACAATGGTTCCGCTGCCGCGCTTTTCCACAGTGGCGGGAGTGCCGATAACCGAACTTATTTCACCGGAACGTATTGAAGCTATGGTAACGCGCACGCGTAACGGCGGTGCCGAGATAGTCGGTCTTTTAAAAACCGGTAGTGCTTACTATGCTCCCGCGTCGGCAGCCGTGGAAATGGCCGAATCGATATTAAAAGACAAAAAGAAAATTTTGCCCTGCGCTGCTTATCTTACGGGCGAATATGGCATTTCCGGTCTTTTCGTCGGTGTGCCGGTAAAACTCGGCAAAAACGGCATAGAACAAATTATTTCTTTAAAACTTACTGCCGATGAGAAAAAAGCGCTGAATAAATCAGCAACGGCGGTGCAGGAGTTAGTGGACGCAATGAAGAAGATGCCATGAACGCAAACTGTATTCATACGGCTACATTTGTTGGCAGCGTCGTCGGCTTCCTCAACGTATTTTTAAATACGCCTGCGGAGCCTCCTCCTTGCCGTCGCGGTATCCTGATGACTACAGCTTGCTTGATTCCCTAAAGTGCAGGTTTGAAAACGGGAGAGCGATTTTATGAAGCGAAAGATAATCAAGATTGATGAGGAAAAATGCACTGGCTGCGGCTTATGCGTGCCGAATTGTCAGGAAGAGGCAATAAAGATTATTGACGGTAAAGCAAAACTCGTCAGCGATGTTTTTTGCGACGGACTGGGCGCCTGTCTTGGTGAATGTCCGGAAGGGGCTCTTTCCATTGAAGAGCGGGAAGCGAGCCTGTTCGATGAAAAGGCCGTAAAGGAAAATATTGCCCGCAAGGGGAAGACGGCAGAAAATATTCATGGCGGCAGATCGGCTCCGCATAATCTGAATATAATAGGTCAGGTGCCGCAGGGTTGTCCGGGATCGGCGCACGCAACATTCGAGAGAAAAGCTCAAAGCCCGGCAAGCCCCGTTGGGGAAAATATTCGACAATCCGAACTTACTCACTGGCCGATTCAGCTCCATCTGGTTAATCCGGCCGCTGAGTTTTTTCGCGGCAAAGATGTTGTGCTTGCCGCCGATTGTGTCGCTTATTCTCTTCCTGATTTTCATGAAAAATTTCTGAAAGACAAGAGCCTGGCGATTGCTTGCCCGAAACTTGATGAAGGGCAGGATATCTATGTAGAAAAAATACGTAGAATGGCCGATGAAGCCAAAATAAATACGCTGACCGTGATGATGATGGAAGTTCCCTGCTGCCGCGGCCTTCTGCAAATTGCTCAAAGCGCACTCTCGTCGGCGAAACGAAAAGTTCCGCTAAAAGCCGTTATTGTCGGTACGCGCGGTGAGGTGCTTTCTTCCACGTGGATTTAAACTGATAATTATTTATAATAGAAAAAATCGGTAACCTGGATATTATCGGTACATAAATCCTGCCGACATGTTTGTTGCAGTGAGAGGAAGCGGAATTTTTTTAAGGAGAAGTTTATATGCCATCATTTTCTTTAGATACATTGACCCTCACCATAATGTTGATGGCGGTTACGATCGTTCTCAGCATAACCATGATCCTGATTTATCTCACTCGCAAGACTTATCCCGGTTTTGGATTGTGGACGGCAGGCAGCACAACATTTGCCGTGGGATTTTTTTTCATTTCGCTGCGTGATCAGCTCCCGGATATCTTCACCATCGTTCTGGCTAATGTCTTGCTTCTAACCGCCGCAATATGTTTTCTCGAAGGCACAAGGCTCTTTCGCGGAAGAGCCTCTCGGGAAATTTTAAATGCTTCTGTTATACTTGTTTATGCTGTCTTTCAATCATATTTTACCTTCATGATTAATGATGTTAGTATACGTATTGCTATCATGTCATTTCTTCTGGCGGTTATTTATTCTCTGGTGGCGTTGGAATTGCTCCGCAATGTGCCGTTGGATTTACGGTTCGGTAACTGGTTTACCGGAGGTCTATTTGCCGTGTACAGCATTTTCATGTTTGCCCGTGGTCTCCTCACTGAACTTTTTCCCGCTCCACAAGATTTGTTCGCACCCAATATGCTTCAATCGATCACATTCCTGCTGGCTATTTTTCTCGGCATCGCCTGGACTTTCGGTTTTGTTATATTGAACAGCGAGCGCCTGGAGTCTGATTTAAAAAGTGCCCAGATAGAGTTAGAACGAATGGCTAAGATCGATTTCCTCACCGGCATTGCCAATAACAGATTCTTCTTTGAAGCCGGCGAAAGCGAAATTCAGCGAGCGCACAGATATAATCGCCCTCTTGCGGTGCTCATGGTCGACCTTGATCATTTCAAAAAGATTAATGATACCTATGGTCATGCAATAGGCGATAAGGCATTGATGGAACTTGCTGTGACTTGTAAAGATCTTTTGCGCAATATTGATATTTTCGGCCGTCTGGGAGGAGAAGAGTTTGCTATTCTCCTGCCGGAAACAGATATTGTCGGGGGTGGAATAATCGCTGAACGCCTGCTTTCAGCCATAGCAAAGACTAATATTGAAGCAGATAATAAAATACTTCATATTACAGTCAGTATCGGTGTCGCGGAATTATTACCTGATGAAAATCAGCTGGAGACTTTGCTAAAGCGGGCGGATGATGCCATGTATGAAGCGAAAAGAAAAGGCCGCAACCAGGTTATAATTGCTTTATCATAAAGCAATAGCGTTAAAAATATGTGTAATAAGGAAGGCTGCATAGCTTAGTGAGAATTTCTTAGAGAACGGCTGTTTTATATACATGCGACGGCGGGGTTGATTAATCTTTGAGAATTTTTTGACTGCCTGCGGCATTATTTTTCAGTCTGTTGACTTTTGAAGAAATCGGAAATTGTTTCTAAAAAAACTTCAATGGAGAACGGTTTCAGGAGATAGCCGGCAAACCCGATATTCAGAGCTTCTTCTTTGTCCATCTGTGTGGCATTGCCCGTTACGGCAATAATAGGAATTTTCTTTAAATCCGGATCAGCCTTAATGAGATGGGCCGCGCTCAATCCATCTATGCCCGGCAACTGTATATCCATCAAAATGAGATCGGGACGTTGTTCTCTTACCAGGCGAATGCCGGTTTCGGCATCCCTGGCCTCCAATATATGATACTTGCCTATCTGGAGGAATGCCCTGATAAGCTTCATATTGATTTCATTATCTTCGACTACTAAAATAGTTTTATCTTCCATGATAAGCCCCTTTCTTGAGATTTTTTTGTCCATAGCTGAATGACGGGAAATTACAGGGATTATATTTCCGAATCTAGACTGGAATCACAAAGTGAAAAGTGCATCCCTTGTCTTCCCCCTCGCTCTGTACCCAGATACTTCCCTTGTGGAGTTCCACAAACTGCTTGGTTAAGGACAGGCCCAGCCCCGTACCCTGATACCGGCGACTTTTAGATCCGTCAACTTGTACAAAAGGTTTGAATATCAGTTTCATATCTTCCTTCTTCAGACCGATGCCGTTATCTGATACGGAAACTTTAACCAATTGTTTATGCTTCGTCATTTCATATCCATTAATGACTGGTAAAAATACTATTTCCCCCTTTTTTGTTAACCAGTGGTTGTTTGCGCGGGTCAGATGGTGCGCCGACAACTTGATTGATCCTCCCTCCGGAGTGAATTTAATTGCGTTGGAAAGGAGATTGTAAATGATTTGTCTGACCATTCGTTCATCAGCCTGCATCGTTTCAGGACAATCATCGATATCCGGCAATAATTGATTTCCACGCCCGTGAGCCAGCTTTCCGAAAATGTTCAAACTGTTTTCTAAAAGCATTTTCAAGTTGATTTCCGATATATCCAAGTCCATTTTGCCCGCTTCCATTTTGCTGAGATCAAGTAGATCGTTAATGATGGAAAGCAGGTGCTTTCCGCTGGTGTTTATATCTTTTACCGAATCCTTCTGTTTTTCGTTCAATTCACCAAAGTGATGGTTGTTGAGCAGATCCGAAAATCCGATAATGGCATGAAGCGGTGTTCTCAGTTCATGGGATATATTGGCTAAGAATTCCGATTTAAGCCGGTCGGATTCGCTCGCTTTAATTAAGGCCACTCGAAGCTCTTCATTTTGCCGTTGCAGTTTCTCTCTGTTATTCTTAAGAAGTTGGGCCGTATAGGAAGATATGAACGCCACAATAAACAATAAAGGTACTTCGACAAACATTATTGCCACCTGATATCGCCAGGGCATATAATAATCAGGATTAATTTTCAAAGTCTGAACAATACCTAAGTGCTCTAAAATAATCAAAAGACAGAAACAAATGCTGCTAAAACCGGCGATAATGAAAGGCGTTTTACGAGGTTCCATAGGACCTACATAGGCTATAGCGGCTGCGTAGATGGGTATCAGGAAAGCGCCTTCGATGCCGCCGAAAGAATGGATAATGGCGGTAAATCCGATGGTTTCCAGTAAGCTGATGAAATAAGCAAAATATTCGGCAAAATTTTCATTTTTAATTCTTTTCAGAACCCAAAGAGTAGGGGGGTTTACCAGGATGAGGTATAAAACGGCAATACTGGCGCTAACCAAATTATCGGTATGAATAATGCCGAAAAAATACACTATCAAAGCAGACAACCACATGAGAAAACTGGCCAGTGACCTTACAAAGGCTGCCTGTACGTACCTTTGATAAAGCGGTTTCGGAAAATCGGCATCCATTTCTATTGGCTTTTGATCAGCTTTGATAGTCATTTGTACTATCTCGCTTTTTTGAGGTTTGCTATATTTTTTTATAATTCTTGTCTTACTTTATAGAACAATAACAAAGAAATCTGCAGGAGGCTGTTTTGGACAAGAACTTGTTTAATATTCCTTTTAATTAGGAAAAAGGAGTTAATGTGTCAAGAAAATTAAACGACAATTTTTTAGACCTTAAATGAGCGCGGCCGATAAGTAGGCAAAGCAGCGGATTTAACAGGAGCTTCAGGAATTTCTATAGGGTTGCACTTTCATGTTTGCGGTTAAAGAGAATGAGCAAAACACCACCCAGACCAAACATGATAGCGATCATTTTTACCATCCAGCCGATATAAGGCAGCCAACCTATTGACCAAAGTAGAATTAATCCTAAAATGGTTTCCAGCACCAGAGATCTCTGATGTTTTCGAAATATTTTTGTTAGGATGAAATTGCCGATGAGCGCACTTACACCAATAAACCCTAACACGAATGCCAGCAATAAAGCGGCAAATATCAACGGTATTAAAGTAATGCCTATGATTGAAATTATCAGCAAAAAGAAAAAAGGAGGAATCATCAGGGTCGCGAAAAATCCCCAAAAAAAAGATTTTGTTTTATTGTTTTGGATCATGTTGGCGATGGCGATCAGTGGACGTGGTATTAAAATCGCCATGAGCAGGGCGATGATGAACATAAGGGCCAAAAAACACAAATAAATAAAATTAATAATTAAAGGCCATCCTTCCCAGTCTCCGCTCAGAACGGCGGCAATGGCGCTGGATATATTGGAAGAATTTATTTCAGTAATATCACCGTAAACTTGCGATCCATTGCCTTGGGCAACAACTCCGCCAATGCAAATAACATTGCCGCGCACCACAGCTTTGCTGGTAAGCACAATCGATCCAACAGCGGCGATCACATTTCCTTCTACAAGACTGTTAACGGTTATCTGGCCACCGACCACAACTACATTGTTTGCTTTTTGCTGCGCTTCTATGGTCACATCGCCGCCTATCTTTATTATGTTATTTGCCTCTGCGGAAGACGTCGATAGAAAGATTGTCGTCAGAAAAATGGTAAAATAAATAAATTTTGTGCTCACATTTTTTTTCATTATTAGGTGCCAACTTTCTTATGAGAATTATAACGTTTTTGTCTCCAGTATTCAATGAATCCCGGCGTTACGGAAACAGTAACAATCGCGATAATTATTACTGTAAAATTGCTTTTTACGGCCGGGATGTTACCGAAAAAATAACCTCCCAGCAGGAATAAGCAAACCCACGAGATGCAACCAGTGATATTAAACAAAATAAATTTAAAATAATTCATGGCACCAACACCGGCCACGAAAGGAGCAAAAGTGCGGATAATGGGCATGAATTGGGCGATGATGATTGTTTTTCCGCCATGCTTCTCATAAAATTCGTGCGTTTTCTGAAGATATTCTTTTTTGAAAAAACGGCTGTCTTCATAATGAAAAACCTTCGGTCCGATAAAATGGCCGATAGTGTAGTTGACGGTATCTCCGGCAATGGCGGCGATGCAAAGTAAAATCAACAGTAACTTCAATATTCAAAGATCCGAGCGCGGCAAAAGTTCCGAGAGCAAACAAGAGTGAATCGCCGGGTAAAATGGGCGTAACTACAAGGCCGGTTTCGCAAAAAATAACAAGAAATATGATAACATAAGCCCAGATGCCGAAGCTATCAATGATCAGAGGTAGATACCGGTCAAGATGAATAAAAAAATCTATAAAATTAATGATTATATCCATAATCAGTGTTATGCGTAATAAGCGATTGAACTTTATATAAGGATAATAGGGAGGGTGTCAATATGAAAAAGATTCTAATTACTTTCTTGATAATAATCATGGCTGCCGTTGCCTGTTACTACGTTTTTCCCGAACGAGTAGCGGGGTACATGCTTGATCTGGCCAGAAGCAAGGCCGGTCTCGTCAAGAAGCAAGTCAAAATAGACGACCAGAATATTGTTTACCTGGAAGGGGGTAAAGGGCCGGCAATATTGCTTCTGCATGGTTATACCGGGGAAAAAGACAACTGGCTTCAATTTGCCGGTTA
Organism: uncultured delta proteobacterium; assembly: GCA_963753975.1. Taxonomy (GTDB): domain Bacteria; phylum Desulfobacterota; class Syntrophia; order Syntrophales; family Smithellaceae; genus UBA4810. Next base: position 161,003 of record CAVWEH010000004.1, on the reverse strand, counting down.
TTTGACCAAAGATTACCATGTAGTTATACCGGATATTCCGGGTTACGGAGAGAGCTCCAAACTAATGGATGCGTCTTACAATTTATCCAGCCAAATGTCCCGTTTACATAAATTTGTCCAAGTTGTTAATCTCAAAAAATTTCATATTGCCGGTAATTCCATGGGAGGATTTTTTTCGGGAATCTATGCAGTGCGCTATCCCGACGAAATTATCAGCGTCGGCCTGTTTGACGCGGCAGGCGTTCGATCATTACAGAAAAGTGATGTCGAGAAGATGATGGAAAAGGGCGCAAACCCTCTTATATTAAGAGATGAAAATGACCTATCCCGGTTGTCAAAAATACTTTTTGTTCACCCGCCCAGTTTGCCTTATCCGCTAAGAAAGATGTTTGTAAAAGAAGCTATAAATAATCGTGCCTTTTATGAAAAAGCTCTGAAAGAAATTGGTCCTGACTTTCTTTCTCTCGAAAAACAACTGCCGAAAATAAAAGCGCCGGCTCTAATTCTGTGGGGCGATCAGGATAAAATCCTCGATATTTCCAGTGTGCCGGTTTTTGAAAGAGGTTTAAAAAAACACAAAACAATTATTGTTAAAGATTGCGGCCACGTACCGCAAATTGAGAAACCGAAAGAAACGGCAGAGTATTATTTGGATTTTATAAGAAATTTGAAAAAATAGAACACTTATTTTCCTATCCCGAAATAGGACATCGCTTTGGCGGCTGTCTAAAAAAGGGAATCCTTGATTACTTCTTCTTTTTGTTCCAGCATTTTTGCCGCGGCGACATATTTGGTGACTTTTTTGTGTATCGGATTTGACCGGACGACAATTGATTTAGGTGAAGTCGAACATGCTTTCTCCCAGGCGCCGCAGTCGGTTTTTTGCCTTTCTGCCATATCAGTCTTTCTTCCGGCGGATGGCGAAACGATGGTTAAACAACGCCCGATTCTACAATAACTTCTGTATTTGCTTTCTGCCCATATTGATGAGTACCGCCCAGAGAATATTGGCCAAAAATAATACAACTACCAGTTGAGAAATAAAAACTAGGGGCAGGTGGACAAGATAATAATCGGTTAAAATCAGCCACGGCAGTTCGCACAGAAAGGCGAGCAGAACAGAGGGGAGGATTTTGCCGCTCTTCTTATAAAAAACGGCAACAAGCAGACCAAAAAGAGCGTTACCCACGATAATATAAGAATTACCCAAAAACAGAGCGGAATAAAGAGAACCGGAGATTCCCGCGATAATGCCGCCGGGAACGCCGAAAACGATTGCTGCCAAAATGATCGCTGCCGGAAAGAAATGGATTTTCCAGCTTTCGGCAAAAGTTATATTGATGAGACTTGCCAGCAAGGGGAGCAAAACCAAGAGAGAAAAAGCGCTAATTGCCTTGCGATAGACTTTTGTGCCGCTTTGTGCGGTCAAAGAAACATTAGTCATTTCTTTCACCTCTTTTTTATTTTATTTGTGCAATGAATCATTTTTAGACCATTGCCGCATTTTATGCAATTGAAAAATAATTATTGAGTAAGTATCATAAAAGTTTAATATTGTCTTTGGTTTATGCGCCGATATGTTTTAATCTTCTGTTTTTACATGGATAAGAGGCAACCCTAAATGGCGGCGCTTTGTCTCGCCTTTGAGAATTGTCCGCTCCCGTACGGTGGGTGAGCCCCGGCGTCCTTTGCCGAGTTTTTCAATCAGGTGAGAACTGCCCAGATGCAGAGCGTGTTTACCGAACTTTTTTCCCAGCTCGTCGGCAACGGCGTAAACATCTTTGATCTTTTCGGCGTGCACGGGATCGTCAAAAAGAGTGTACTGAGTGTTGTTGTCCGGCGCGAGATCGAGCAGAATGACACCGGTAGAACGGTAGAGCTCCTGTGGATTATAGCAGTCCGAAAAAAGCTCACGGATGACGTGGGTAAACTCCAGCGGACAAGCACAAGGATGAGAAAGGGCCGCTTCACTGTCGGTCGTAGCGAAATCATTCTTCTTCAGAAACACTATTATTTTTTGCGGCGCGAGAGAATAACGCCTGGCTTTGATGCAGGCCGATTCCATATTGCGCATCAGTTGCGCGAAAAGGTATTCGGCATCGGACGTTGCCGGAGAAAATGTCTTGGTTTTGCTGATGGACGCGTAGGAACTTTTTTCTTCGGTAGTCACCGCATAAACGGATTCGCCGCGCAGCTCCTGCCAGATTTCCACTCCCGGTTTGGTGAATTTTTTTAGGACAATTTTTTCGGGAAGTTGGGCGAAAGCAAGCGCGGTGCGAATGCCCATCTTGGCGAGATAATTGGTAGTGGCAGGGCCGATCCCCCAGATTTTTTCCACCGGCAAATCGTGAAGGTAGGAGGGAATCTCCCTGCCGCTGATGACCGTCATTCCCGAGGGCTTCTGGTATTTAGAGGCAACCTTGGCGAGCACCTTGGTAATGCTTACACCCACGGAAACGGTGATGCCGAGATCTCTTTCAATTTCTTTTTTCATCATGGCTGCAATTTCTTCATAGGAGGAGTGCAGGGCGCGGCGCATACCGGTGATATCGGCGAAAGCCTCGTCCACCGAGCATTCCTCGACGTCGGGCGTGAAGCGGCGCATAATGTCGAACATCCGCCGTGAAAACAGGCTGTAAGTCTCATAATCGGAAGGAAGGATGATCAGGCCCGGGCAGATTTTGCGTGCTTCGTTGAGAGGCACGGCGCGTTTGATACCCATTTTTTTGGCCGCATAACTGGCGCAGGCCACAATGCCCCGTTCGCCGCCGGTGATGAGCGGTTTGCCTTTGAGTTCCGGATGAATCACTTCTTCACAGGAAGTAAAGAAAGCGTCGCCGTCGACGTGGACAATAGCGCGCGGCCAGGAATGGAGACTGAAGAGTTGTTGAGCCATAAAACTTCTTTTAAAGCAAGAAAAAGCTGAAAAGCCCGAAAAATTTCAATAACCGATGGTCTTTAAAGGCATCAGCGCGAACACGCCCCAGCCCAGGTATTCACGCGTGTAAGCGGCGTAGCGCTCGGGTTCCGAGGTTAGTTTGGCTCGAACATCTTTCGCGAACTCGTCGTCGGGATTGGCTTCAAGCCATCGGCGCATGGTGAGCCACTTGGCCGCCTCGTATCTGTCCCAGCTGTCTTGGTCTGCCAAAACCATTTCCACGACGTCGTAGCCGAGGTGGCCGAAAGACGCGAGAAGTTCCGGAAGCAGGAGAAAGTCGGAGATTGAGCCGGCAAGACACCCCCTGGCAACATCTTCCGTCGGCGGTAACTGCCGCCAGTAGGGCTCGCCGATGAGGATGATCCCTCCGGGGCGGAGGCTCTGCGCCAGAAGCTCGATGGTGCCGGCGACTCCCCCAGCGATCCACGTGGCACCGAGACAGGCTGCCACACCGGCCTTGTCGTCAGAGACGTAGCCGGCAGCATCGCCATGGATGAACTTGACTTGATCGGCGACGCCGAGTTCTTCAGCGCGGAGTTTCGCTTGCTCGGTGAACAACTGGCTCATGTCGATGCCGGTGCCGATGACTCCGTAATCGCGTGCCCAGGTGCACAGCATCTCCCCCGAACCGCTGCCGAGGTCGAGCACTCGGGTTCCCGTTTCCAGACGCAGCGCCGCGCCGAGAGTGGCGAGCTTTTCGGGTGTGAATGGGTCATGGATGCGGTGAGCACTTTCAGTGATGTTGAAGATCCGTGGAATGTCCATCGTGGAAAATCTCCTTTCGGGTGTGAATAGATTCGGTCACTGCCTAACGAAAAAATCAGCCGGAGTAAACGATCGGCTGTATTGCCATTGTTGGACGGTCATTTTTTTCTCATGTATTTTTCAGTCTTGCCTTGGCCGTCTGTAAGGATTAGGACATTGTCTCGAATTGTCCATTTGTAATTTTGTGAGCCTTTATCTTTATATGACTCGGTCAGTATATCCCCCATTATGATATACGTACCGTCTGCTGAGATCATGGGAACTGCTAAATAACAGTTGTGGGCTGCAGTAAAGTGAAGAATTTGTTTTGCCCCGGTGTAGTGAACACCCGTCCATTTTCCGAGTAGTCCTGTTATTGCATCGTCTGAAATGCGCGTTAATTCCTGTTTGTTGCCCGTCGCGTCTGTCAGTACAAGTTTGGAATCTTTGATTTCAAACTTCTGTACAATGTCATCTGCCTCAGGAAATGAAAGAGTAATTTTTTTGCCGGTGACCTTGTACTTGAAATCTACGAGCGCACCAAAAGTGGCTTGAACAGTCCCGTCTTTATTATAATTCTTTGCCGCGCCTAAACCTCCCTTTGACCTTTCCACAGAAATCCATTCACCCAGAATGGAGTCAGCAGCAATACTAAGTGCCGGAGTAATAGCTAAAACGACTACTATTACAAAATAAAGCCATTGTCTTTTCATATATTTCCTTTCGTCCAACGAAGAAATCAGCCGGAGTAAACGATCGGCTGTATTGACTGGTTATGTGCGCATTCCCTTGACTTGCGCACCTGGAACAGTCGCAATACCTTTTGCGGTAACTTGATCTACAAGAATCGTTGTTCGTATGAACTCGCAATCTTCAACCGTGCAGTTCTTGAGTACAACGATACCCGAGAGAGCGACATTATCTGGAAGTGCTATGACATCACCGCTATCAAGGAAGCCACTGCGAACATAGGTGCCTCCTAAAATTGCGATGGCGGCAGGGCCAACGAACTTACATCTCAAGAAATGCTTATTTTCGTGCAATTGAGTCCTCGGTAATCTCAAGTCTTCGACGGGTATTATTGAATCAGTAAAGCTATTCAATAGCGGGTTAACCGTGCTTCGCGGAATAGCCAGTGCTCGATTAAGATCCGCTTCGCTCTGTTTGAGTTGTGAGGACTTTATGAGGAACAGAACAACAGAAATTACCAGCGCCATAATTACTCCTGCACCAATCCAATAGATAGGACCAAGTGCTTTGAGTACAGGGTCTGCTTTAGCCACAAATGCGGTTACTGTTCCGCTAGTGCCAATGAATATAACGACTATAATTCTCCAAGCCCACTCGGCTGCTGAGAGCCCCGATTCAAAAAGGGAAATTGCCTTCCAGAAAGTTTTCCTTTGCATTTATCCTCCTGACACATAACGAAAAAATCAGCCGGAGCGTAGCGATCGGCTGGATTGCCTGGTTAAACCAAATTTATTTTCCCTACTTCGATCCATGAATATGAATTAATGGCCTCTTGGAGAATTGCTTTTGCTTTGTTTAATGTAGACTCAGAAATCTCAACTTCATATTGTCTTCCATCTTCACCAGTAAAAGTGTAACGCTTTTCAATAAAGCAACCCAAAAGTACGATATGTGTATCAAGTGGTTTCTGCTTTCGCGTTTTCCCCCGGCCACGATCTTCAATATGTATGGCTGAATCGCGGATGTGCTTAAGATGACCGAATAGTCTTCTGTATTCCTCGTGCAAATGCTTAACTTTTTCTGGTGAGCTATAACTTGTGACTAGGTGATTGAATAGTTTCTCAATGCCGTCTAAAGCGAATACAAAAGCTTTAGCATAAATACCATTTAAACAACGTTCATATGGTGTTTCATCATTATTTGTCCATTTTTCTATATGGTCGTCAATATTCTCAGCCGTAAGTGGTTGAAATAAAGCGTAGGAAGCAACAGCTTCGGTGAATAAACTGCGAATCATACTTAATGTGTGGGATATTTGAAATGCTTGATCTCTGTCTTCACCTTCTAACCAATGGCTAGGAAAAGTGAGATCAAATTGTCTCAGATTTTGAAAATTAAATTTATCCATATGGCTTAACAATGTTTACACAGTCTGTATAATTCTGTAAACACAGACGGTTTCTTTCTGTATAAGACGTTTTCGTGTGTATCCTCATCTTTAAGAAGGTGAGTGGCAAATGAATGGTGGGTCAAAGGTGGTTGGTTTTCCGAATTGTGCATCATTTCCGAGTTCCCCAAACATTTTTATGCATGTAAAACCGGATCTGAAAACAATAGAAGAATTGAAATGATAAAATCATTGTCGCCGCCTTGTGTCAATATGTTTTACAGATGCGCGCCGCCGCAATAATTACTTGTGATATTTCCGAACCACCGCCGTAATGACGCCGGCAATGCGCAATTCCTTCTCCGGTACGATCGGGGGATATTTGGGATTGGCCGCCTCTAGCGTTACCGTCTTTCCTTTTTTGCGAAAATACTTCATAGTCCAGTTTCCGTCCACTTCGGCCAGAATGATATCGCCGTTTTTCGGCTCCCGGCCTCTTTCTACAATTACTAAATCTTTTTCTCTGATGCCTTCGCCGATCATGGAATCGCCGGTGACGGAAAGCAGAAACGATGTTTCCGGATGCGCAACAAGATATTCGTCAAAGGAAATGACGTCGCGCAATTCCTCTTCCGCCGGTGAAGGAAAACCAGCGCAAACTTCTCCGGCCAGAGGCAAGCCCAGCGATAAGCGCGCCGGTGATAAAAAACCTTTGGCGTCCTTTTGCAGAAACCTGGAGGCCAGCATCTTTTTTACCCAGAAGTGGACGACGCTTTTGGAATGCACGTCAATGATTTCAGCCGCTTCTGAGTATGTCGGCATACGCCGGTTGGCGCGGAAAAAGGCGGAAAATTTTTTCTCCACATCCGGTAAAGTTCGCTTGACTTTCATGGAAGGTATGGTATAGAACGATTGTTCTATTGTCAAGAGTTTTCTGTTGAGGGAAAAATAAAAGAGAGTTCAGGTGCGGGGAGTTTTAGGGAAAGAATTTATAAAAACAATTGACACAACTTTAAAAAAAAGATAGCCTGCACCAACTTAACTAATTGATAATAGAAGATATTTCAGTTTATCAGGATAACTGGAGAGGCAATGAGTGAAAAGTTGATAAAGTTCTTGGCCACGGGTTTTGCTTCCGGGCTCTCTCCTGTCGCTCCCGGAACCGCAGGCACATTGATTGGCGTCGGGATTTGCTTTATTTGCGGATATTTGCCCTGGTTATTGCGGCTTTTGATTGTGATCGCCCTCACGGGTCTTGCCGTTTATGTTGCCGGACTTGCAGAAAAAATTTATCAGACAAAAGATGATCAACGCATTGTGATTGACGAAATTGCCGGTTTTCAAGTGGCGATGCTGCCTGTGACCATAACGGGGTTGCATCTTCTGGTCGGGTTCATTCTTTTTCGGATTTTTGATATTTTAAAGCCTTTCCCCATCCGCGATCTGCAAAAAATAGCCGGCGGTTTGGGCATTGTTCTGGACGATGTTGCCGCCGGGATTTATGCAGGGCTATTGATGTGGTTACTGGTATTTTTTGGAGTGATATGAAAATCGGCATCTTAACCATAGGCAACGAATTGATGAACGGCCGCACTGTTGATACCAATTCTTCGTTTATCGCGCGCGAAGTGAATCAGCAGGGCTGGCACGTCGAAGCTATAATGTCGGTGGGCGATGATTTTGAAGCGATTAAAAACCGTTTAAATTATTTGTTGCCGATGACGGATGCCGTAATTTGCACAGGAGGTCTGGGACCGACTGCCGACGATATAACAACTGCCGCTATCGCTCAGGCTTTCGACTTGCCGTTATACACTGATGAAACCGTTTTGCGCGGCATCAAAGAAAGGTTTGCCAAATACAATTTACGCTGGGTAGAAAATAACGCTAAGCAGGCCATGTTCCCTCTCGGTGCAGAAATTATTGCCAATCCGATAGGAACGGCAGCCGGTTTTGCTCTTAGAACGGCAGAAGGAAAAATTATTTTTGTTATTCCCGGAGTTCCCGCGGAGATGAGAAGGATGTTGCCGGAAGGCGTTATTCCTGTTTTGCGCAGATATTTCCCGCAAGACGAACGGCATTTTGCCAAACAAACCATCAAGACTTTCGGGCTTTCCGAAGCGGCTGTTGACGACGCTCTGAAAGACATCGATTTTAATTCTTTGGAGGTGAGCGTTGGTTTTTATCCTGTTTTCCCTGAAAATCATCTTGTTTTGATATCGCGCCGGAAATCTCTTAAAGAGGCCCAGGATAAATTAAAGATAGCGCAGAGATGAAATAACCAAGCGGCTTAAAAAATATATATTTCATTACGGCGAGGAAACTCTCGAAGAAATTGTCGCCGCTCTGTTGATCGAGAAGAAAATGACCTTGGCTGTGGCGGAGTCGTGCACCGGTGGACTGATATCTAATCGATTAACCGATGTGGCGGGAAGTTCGGCTTTTTTCGAACGGGCGGTCGTGGCTTACAGCAATGCCGCCAAGGTGAATTTGCTCGGCATTCCGGCGGGCGTAATTGAAAAGTATGGAGCAGTAAGCGAAGAGACTGCGCGGTCGATGGCGGAAGGAATCCGCAGAGTTGCCGGCACTGATTTGGGCCTTTCCTCCACCGGCATTGCCGGTCCAACAGGCGGGAGCATTGATAAGCCCGTAGGCACTGTTTATCTGGCGCTGGCCGACTCCAAGCAGACTATTTGCCGCCATTACACTTTTCGCTGGGATCGTAAAAGAAACAAACATGTTTTCTCAGAAGCGGCTTTGATGATGATCAAAGATTATTTACAGAGAAAAGGTTAATGGCAAATGGAAAAAGAAAAGAAGATACGGGCTTTTTTAGCAATTGAGCCGGGAGATGATGTCCTCGAGGCTGTTTCCCGCCTGCAGGAGAATTTAAAAAAAGAAATAAAAGGAAAGATAAGTTGGACAAGACCGCAAGGCAATCATATTACATTAAAATTTTTCGGCTACATTGATCAAGACGATGTAAAAAATATTTGCGCTATAATGAAAAAGCAAGTAGCTTCGGTGCCGACTCTGTCTTTGACTATAGAAAAGCTAGGTGTTTTCCCCGGTGCCCGAAGGCCGCGTGTTCTCTGGCTGGGAACGGCGGGTGATACGGAAAAATTGACCGCATTGCAGACTACATCAGATATGGATTTTGAAGGAATTGGTTTTCCGCGGGAAAACCGGCCATTCCGCGCTCATTTGACCTTGGGCCGGATTAAAATCCCGCCGGAATTAGTGGGAAATCAGCGAGGCTCTGAATAAGTATAACGATTTCATCGCGGGTGAATTTAGCTGTTCGGAAATAATTTTATTTGAAAGTAAACTGGCAAGACAGGGAGCAATTTATACAAAGCTGGAAAAGTTTTCTTTTTCCGGTTAAAAATTAAGGATAGCAATGAAAACTAAAAAAACTACAAACAATAAAATTAATGGAGGTCATGATACTATGTGCGCAGATTTAGACAGATCAAAAGCTGTTGATTTGGCGATCACTCAGATAGAAAGGCAATTTGGCAAGGGATCGATTATGAAACTGGGTGGCTCGGAGCGGGTTGCCGATGTTCCGGCAATATCCACAGGTTCGCTTAGCCTGGATATTGCTTTAGGGACGTTTGGCGTCCCGCGTGGAAGGGTTATTGAAATCTACGGGCCGGAATCAGGCGGAAAGACCACACTGGCGCTGCACATTGTCGCTGAGGCGCAAAAGAAAAATGGACTTGCCGCTTACATTGATGCCGAACACGCTTTGGATGTGACCTATGCCAAAAAAATTGGCGTCAACACGGATGATCTCCTTATATCGCAACCGGACACGGGTGAGCAGGCATTGGAAATTGCGGAGACTCTTGTGCGTAGCGGTGCTTTGGATGTTTTGGTAATTGACTCCGTGGCGGCACTCGTTCCCAAGGCCGAATTGGAAGGTGAAATGGGCGACGCGCAAATGGGATTGCAGGCAAGGCTTATGTCGCAGGCGCTACGCAAGCTTACCGGCAGTATCAGTAAATCCAAGACCACAGTTATCTTTATTAATCAGTTACGCATGAAGATCGGCGTTTTCTTCGGCAATCCGGAAACAACAACAGGCGGCAATGCTTTAAAATTTTACTCTTCGCAGCGGCTCGATATTAGAAAAATGACTTCTATAAAGAACGGTCAGGACGTCATCGGGTTCAGAACCAAGGTTAAAGTTGTAAAAAATAAGCTGGCCCCACCTTTCCGAGAAGCGGAATTTGATATCATCTTCGGCGAAGGTATATCGCGCGAAGGCGATGTGCTGGATCTGGCGGCCGACAATGGTATCATTGAGAAAAGCGGCGCCTGGTATTCATACAAGGGAGATAGAATAGGGCAGGGCCGGGATAATTCCCGTATCTTTTTAAAAGATAATCCGGATATTATGACGGCAGTGGAAAATGATGTACGAGCCAAGCTGGGTATCGTGGCTAAAGAGCAGGAAGATGATAAGTGAAGGTTTTAGATCTGGCGGCAGCCAAACAAAAAGCTTACCGTCTTTTATCATTGCGTCCGCACGCGGAAAAAGAGTTGGGGAAAAAGCTGCGGGAGAAAGGCTTTTCCGCAGCTGTGGTCAAAGAAGCTCTGGAAAAACTTCGCGAATTGAATTATCTAAATGATGCGTCTTTTGCCGTTCAAAGGGCACGGGATCTTGCTGTAAATAAGCTCTGGGGAGATAAAAAAATATTTGTCAATCTGCGGGAAAAAGGTGTGGAGGCGGAATTAATACCAGCCGCGGTAGACGAAGGCACGCCGGGAAATTTCGGAAGAAGAGGCCATTGCATTTTTAATTAAAAAAAAAGCATCAAGAAAAAAATTAGATATTTTGGATTTGCAGGCGAAAAAAAGGATATTTCAAAGCCTGATGGGTCGTGGTTTCCCGCCGGGCTTGATCTTAAAAAAACTGGGAAAGACAGCACAGGAGGAAATTAATGCCGAAAACGGGGAGTGAAATCAGGGAAAGTTTTTTAAAGTATTTTGAAGCTAAGGGACATACACGAGTGGCTAGCTCCGCTTTGATTCCCAAAGATGATCCGACCCTGCTTTTCACCAATGCCGGTATGGTGCAATTCAAAAACGCGTTTCTGGGTCTCGAAAAAAGAGGCTATACGAAGGCGGCATCCTGCCAGAAATGCGTGCGTGCCGGCGGAAAACACAACGACCTCGAAAATGTCGGCGTTACCGCGCGGCATCATACTTTTTTCGAAATGCTCGGCAATTTTTCGTTCGGTGATTATTTCAAAGAAGAAGCAATTGCCTGGGCATGGGAATACTTGATCGACATTGTTAAATTGCCCAGAGAGAAGCTGTGGGTCACGATTTATGAAGAAGACGATGATGCCTTCGCTGTCTGGAATAAAAAGATGAAAGTGCCGAAAGAGCGTATCGTCCGCATGGGTAAAAAAAGTAATTTCTGGATGATGGGGGAGACCGGCCCCTGCGGCCCCTGCTCGGAAATCATTTATGACCAGGGCAAAGGCACCGGCTGCGGGCGCGCCGAATGCGGTCTGGACTGCGGTTGTGACCGCTATCTGGAAATCTGGAATCTTGTCTTCACCCAGTTTGATCGCGATGAAAGCGGAAAATTAAATCCGCTGGTCAAGCCCAGCATTGATACGGGCATGGGACTGGAGCGCTTGACGGCTGTTATTCAGGGCGTGAAGAGTAACTATGATACTGATTTTTTCACTCCCCTGATACGGCTTATGGAAAAAATATCCGATAAGACCTACGGTAAAAATGCCGATAATGATGTCTCTATCCGGGTCATTGCCGATCACAGCCGTGCTGTGACTTTTTTAATTGGGGATGGTATCCTGCCCGCGAACGATGGCCGCGGTTATGTGCTCAGGCGCATCTTGCGCCGCGCCGCGCGTCATGGCAAGATGCTGGGCATCAACAAACCGTTCTTACACGAAAGCGCGCGAGTCGTCATTGATATGATGAAATATACCTATCCCGACCTAGCCGATAAGGCTTCTTACATTACCAAAGTTATTCTCAACGAAGAACAGCGTTTTATGGAAACGCTCGACGCCGGATTGCGCATTTTACAGGAAGAAACGACAGCCCTGAAAGAAGCGGGCGAAATCGGTTCTACCCGGCACACTGGTTTTCAAACTCTACGATACCTTTGGTTTCCCCACCGACTTGACTGCGGACATTGTTAAAAAAGATAATTTTACACTCGACACGGCTGGCTTTGAAGCCGAGATGGAGAAGCAGCGCGAAAGAGCGCGTGGCGCCTGGAAGGGGAGCGGTGAAGAAGCAGTGGCTGAGTGCTACCTGAAAGCTTCCAGCTCCGGCATATCGAGTGAGTTTTGCGGTTATGAGGGAGTGACTATAGGAGATTCGAGTATTGCGACTATTTTTGTGAATGGGAAACTTGCCGATAGTGCAAGCGAAGGCCAGAAGGCGGAAATCGTTGTAGAGAGAACTCCATTTTATGGTGAGTCCGGTGGTCAGATAGGTGACTCGGGCTTTTTAAAAGGAGCAGGTTTTGACTTTGCTGTGCTCGAGACCAAAAAGCCGGTGGAAAATTTTATCGTGCATAAAGGTATTGTGCAAAAGGGAAATATTAAAATCGGCGATAAAGCGCATTTGATTGTCGATGCCGAAAAAAGAAGGGCGGCTCAGGCCAATCACTCCGGCACGCATATTTTACAGGCAGCGCTCAAAGCCGTGCTGGGCGATCACATCAAACAATCCGGCTCGCAGGTGACAGCCGAACGGTTGCGTTTCGACTTTACTCACTTTTCTAAAATCAGTGATGAAGAACTACAGCGTGTGGAAGATATCGCCAATGATATGATTCGCAAAAATCTGCCCGTGCAGACGGAAGTTTGCGCGTTGGAAGACGCGCTTAAAACCGGTGCCACGGCTGTGTTTGATGAAAAGTACGGCGCGACCGTCCGTATTGTCAAAATGGGCGAGATGAGCATGGAGCTTTGCGGCGGCACGCATGTGCAGCAAACAGGCGAGATCGGCTTGTTCAAGGTTATCCACGAATCGGCCATAGCCGCGGGTGTGCGCAGAATCGAAGCGGTCACCGGTAAGGAAGCGCTTACGCATGTGCAGAAGGCGGAAGAAGAACTCAAAAAAGCCGCCGGATTATTTAAGGCTAATCCTCTGGAGCTTGTGGACAGAACCGAAAAATTGCTCAAACACGCAAGAGATCTGGAAAAAGAAATTGAAGCCCTCAAAGGAAAACTCGCCGCCAAGGATTCCAGTGATCTGCTCAGCCAGACGCGCGAAATCGGCGGAGTGAAGGTGCTGGCCGCGGAAGTGAGTATTACCGATGTCAAAACGCTGCGCGACTTTGGTGATAAGCTACGCGACAAAATGGAATCCGGCGTTATCTTTCTGGGCAGTAAGACCGGAGAGAAAGCGTTGCTTTTGTGTATGGTGACCAAAGACCTGGCCGGAAAATATTCCGCCGGAAACATCATCAAGGAACTCGCACCGCTGGTGGGCGGCAGTGGCGGCGGCCGCTCCGACATGGCTCAGGCCGGTGGCACACAACCGGAAAATTTGGGCAAAGTTTTCTCTGGTTTGGAGAAATTACTGACAAAGCAGGACAAATATAGATAATCCTGCACATACATTGACGTCAGCATCATGGTTTTCTCGACGATCTTTTTCCTCGGTACTATAACTGGGATTTGGTGGATGTTTCTGCTCCCAATATTGTGGGAGCGTCTTTGATGGAGAAAAGCAAAAAGCCCCTCTATCAACTGGCGAAATCAAAGAACCTCTGGGAGCGACGCATTGCGGTGCTCGCTACAATGTAATTCATTGCTTGAAGAAAATAATTTTAAAATTAAATCAATAGTCGGTTGCTCAATCGGTCATAATAATAATATATCTCAAAATTACAATATATCAATTACTTCATAACAAATCACATATACTCTACTAATTTTCTACAAACACTATAACATAAACTTATCAATACTTATCAATTTATTAAAAATTATCAAATTCACAATTTCATATACTTTCACTATATAAAACAAAAAATATATAAATCTATTTTTATTATCACTTTTCAATTTTCTTTATATTCATACAATTATTTTTATATTTTAATCTTCTATTAACTTTTATAAACTATATGATTATCGCTCAGCCGAGACGGATATTCCCGCTTATTACAGTGACTGGTTTTTCAACCGGATTCGTAGATTTGTTCTGTGCGCAATCCAATGAATCCCAAGCAGGTTAGAATATATCGCTTGCCCCTACCGATGTTGACTGCATTGTTTTCTGGACGAAAGATCCGGCGCCGATGATGGATCGGCTGCAACTTCTCCAAAACTGCAACTTTTACTTTCAATTCACCCTGACACCCTATAACAAAGATATCGAGCCGAATCTGCCGCCCAAAACCGAAATTATCGATACGTTCTTAAAGCTTTCCGATAAAATTGGCAAGAAACGAATCATCTGGCGCTATGATCCGATCTTGTTGTCGGAAAGTATAAACATTGACTATCACATTGACCGCTTCAATGATCTGGCGGCGCAATTATCGGCACACGGAAAAATGCATCATCAGTTTTATTGATATGTTCCCACATTCACTTTTTTCTTTCTTTTTTATCAGAAGCAATAAATTTGCCGATGCACTTAAGATCACCGGAATTTTACTGCAAGATAAAGAAGATTTAATTTACAGGGCTGCCGGTTGGATGCTGCGCGAAGTCGGCAAACGTGATATTAAGTATGCAGAGTTGTTTTTACAAAAACATTGCCCAGTAATGCCCAGAGCCATGCTGCGTTACGTGATAGAAAGATTTACCCCGGCAAAAAGGCGCATATATATGGACGGCTGATGACACCTATATATAATGGATAACTGTTTTAATAAGGACAGAAAATATGGAAATGAAATATGACATTACGTTTACTGGAAATAAAAAGGTTGATGCGCATTTTCGTAGTTTTACTCTAAAGTCAGATCAACCGGTGGCCGACGGTGGCGATAATACTGCACCGGCACCATTGGAAATCTTTCTAGCTTCCATTGGTATGTGCGCCGGGTTTTATATTATCGCTTTTTGCCAATCACGTTCTATCCCGACGGACAATATTACCATGATACAAACAGTTATGCGTAATGACACGACTCACAGGGTCGAAAAAATGAATATCGACATAGTATTGCCGCTGAATTTTCCGGAGAAATACAAAGCCGCGATTGTTAAAGCCGCTCAAACCTGCTCGGTCAAAAAGTTTCTGGATGCGCCGCCGGAAATTCAAATAGCAATTAAAGTGTAATGATTGATTGAGGAAATATTGCTGCAATCTGGATCATGACATCGGCAAACAAATCATTGACCATAATCACCGCTTGATATAAATGCATTTAAAAGAAATTAACAGTCGATTTTACTGTTTTATAAAGATTGCTTAATTAATATAAAAAGAATTAAAAAAGTATTTTGTCAGGAGATAACATGGATATTTTGACCAGCAAGGCAAACGGCATTTTTACTATCACATTTAACCGTCCAAATAAGAAGAATGCGATTACAGCGGCGATGTACCAGACCATGGCCGACGCACTGAAAGAAGCGGAAAAAGATACAGAGGTGCGCGTGATTCTATTCACAGGTAAACCGGAAATATTCACGGCCGGCAATGATTTGGAGGATTTTATGAAGAATCCCCCGCAGAAAAGAAATAGTCCTGTATACCAATTTATGCAGAAACTTAGCCGGGCGACCAAGCCGGTAGTCGCGGCGGTGTCCGGTCCCGCAGTCGGTATTGGCACGACGTTGTTGCTGCACTGTGATTTCGTCTATGCAGCCGACAATGCTCAGTTTTCGATGCCCTTCGCTAAGCTCGGCTTGTGTCCGGAATTTTCGTCCAGTATGCTGCTTCCTCAAATCGCCGGTTACCAGCGTGCGGCGGAAAAGTTGATGCTGGGCGAGACATTTTCGGCCCACGAAGCGTGCGCGATGGGATTGGTAAACAAGGTATTGCCGACTGCCGAAGTTTTTGCGTTTGCGCAGACCCAGGCGGCTAAGCTAGCGGCATTGCCGACATCGTCGCTAAAGGCAACCAAACATTTGATGAAGGGTAAAGAGCTTGCGGCGATCAAGTCCAAAATGGAGGAAGAGGGCAGGCTTTTTACTAAAATGCTGGTATCGAAAGAAGCAAAGGAAGCATTTACCGCGTTCTTTGAGAAACGTAAACCGGATTTTACCAAGTTTAAGTAAAACTATCAGTCCAAGACATGCGTGAGAATTACCAGACAGGCTGATTCATTTTTTTGCTGGAAAATTGAGAAAGGTTTTATTCAAAAAATATTGGACTGTTCTAATTTTCTGGTTTATGTGCCTGGAGACAATTGAAAAGAGTACCGCCGATTTTTTTCTAATTACCTAAAATTGTAATATTAAATTATCTTGACACAAAAGAAAGTTTTTTCCTATACTCCCTCACTCAGAAGGAAACTATCACCAATAATTTATCTGTAATTTCAGGTTCTTTGAACTTTGGAAGTCGAAAGGAGAAAATTATGATTATTACATTGGCCAATGGCCGGCAAGTACCCATGGAGATGCACAAGATCAAGATCGTGCAAAAAATGTACCTCCTCCCTGCAGCGCAGCGGCTGGAGTGTCTGCGAGCTGTCGGTTATAACACATTCCTCCTCCCGGCGAGGGAAGTATTTCTCGACATGTTGACCGATAGTGGCACAAACGCAATGAGTGATAATCAATTAGCTGCCATGATGGTTGCGGATGATGCCTATGCCGGCTCCGAGAGTTTCTACAAAATGGCACGCGTGGTGAAAAAGGTTTTCGGATTTGAACACACGTTACCTGTCCACCAGGGACGAGCCGCGGAGCACTTGCTGGTGAAAGTGTTTCTCAAATCTCCACAAGTTGTGTTAACGAACTATCACTTTCCCTCGACCCGGGTTCATGTGGAGCTCGTTGGTTCTCAGATCATCGACCTGGTGGCTGACGAAGCCCTGATTCCGGCCGGAAGCGCACCGTTCAAGGGAAACATCGATATTACAAAGCTCAAGAAGTCCATTGAAAAGCATGGCCGTGAAAATATCGCTTTTATCCGCATGGAAGCGACAACCAACCTGATCGGTGGCCAGCCGTTTTCGATGCAAAACCTGCGAGACGTCGAGAAAATCGCCAAATCAAACGGCATTTTGATGGTGATGGATGGCAGCCTTATCGGAGAAAACGCTTATTTCATCAAGCAGCGTGAAAAAGGATACGCTGATAAATCGATTCAAGAAATTCTTTTAGAAATGATGAGTCACGTCGATATCCTCTATATGTCGGGAAGGAAGAGCGGCGGTGCGCGGGGAGGCCTTATTGCAACAAACAACAAACAACACTTTGACCAGCTGATGACATGGCTGCCGGTGTACGAGGGATTTTCGACCTATGGCGGCATGTCCACAAAGGAAATCGAAGCTATGGCGGTAGGGCTGGAGGAAATGACACAGATGGAAGTTGCGGGCAGCAGCCCTGAATTTATCAAATATTTTGTCGAACGTTTGCAGGAATACGGCGTTCCGGTCGTTACCCCGCCGGGCGGACTGGCCTGCCATGTAAATGCCCGCGAGTTTCTGCCGAACATTCCCCCGCTTCAGTATCCGGCGGAAGCGCTGAATGCAGCGATGTATCTTGTTTCAGGAGCGCGGGGAGTCGAGCGCGGAACGATGTCTGAAGACCGGGATCGGAACGGCAAGGAAGTTACAGCCAAAATGGAGCTCGTGCGCATCGCCATCCCGCGACGTACCTATACTCTGGGGCATATCGAGTACGTTGCGGATCGACTAGCCTGGCTGCATCATCATAAGGATATCATCGGCGGATTACGCTTTGTGGAGGAGCCGCCGGTAATGCGTTTCTTTTTCGGCAAGCTGGAAACGGTGGGCGGCGACTGGGGCGCGAAACTTGTGAAGGCATTTAAGGCCGATTTTGGAAACGAAATCTGATTGGCGGGAAAGAGTTATAATCAGGGAAGGTTATAGCCGTGAACTATTCTATTTGAAACATTGACCTATTCCAACTTTCCGGCTGTTGGATCATTTTCTGCCGCAGTTTTCTTATTTGTGGACGCAAACTTTGGTCAACCTGTCCGGCAAAGGTTTTTCAACTTAAAAAATTTGCCTGCAGCTGGTGTTCTCTGCGACATAATTTCTAATGGTGAGCTCTTTTAAAATGCACGACGGATTTCTGTCTGTACCGTAGTGACTTTATATGAAAATTTAATTAAGTGTAATGTTTTACAGATATTATTCACATGTTGTTAGTCAAGTTTAAAATGATTTGCCGCCATTAATAATATCATGAAAGTGTTCAATGCCGTCGAGGAAATGAAATTCAGACGCATGGCATTGTCGTAGTTGGCCTTACTTTCATCCCGGAATGTTATCACCATCCAATAAAAAAAGAAAACCGCCACGGGAGTGAGGAAAAGGATGAAAAATGCGGCAATTAGCAGGCCATAATAGATCAGGAAATAAAAAACAAAACAGGCAATCGAGAGCATGATAAACACTGCGCAAAACAGGAAAGTGCCTTTAATACCCAGAAGCAGGCTAAAGGAGATATCACCACGTTCTCCATCCGCTTTGTGCTGGTAGATTTGCGTCATAGGATAAGCGGCCGCAAGAAATAAGCTGGAAATGACTGCGGCAAAGAGAATCTGTGTATGGAAAATCTCTGTTATGGGAATGTCTTGAATACCCCAAAAAGATAGGAGAAAGGTAAAAGCGCCCTGGATAAGACCCACCCCGATAAGGCTGAGAACAGGCATTTTTTTCACTCGAATTTTATTGTGGCTGTAAGCTTTGGAGGCGAGGCCATAAAAAAACGCGGCGGCGGTAAAAAGCCAGCCAATTGAGAGAGAAAGGAGTACCGCTGAAGCATCCAGCAACAGCGATATGGTGAGCAGTTCCTTCTCTACGGGAGGAGGGTTTTTCAGTATGCCGATGCTGTCCGTATCGCGATCATAATAAGAATTATAGGAATGACTTGCCGGGTAAAGAAGAAAGTGCAGAATGAAAAATACCAGCACTACTTTCCACAGGATCGGTTTCTCGGCACAAGTCAAAGCAAAAAGATATGTGGGCATAAGAAAATAGGAAAAGGGAATACGTAAGTGCAAGATACTCGATTTTGTCAGCATTCTGTAGTTATCTTTCTGGTACAATTTGTCCCGTGCAGGTGTTTCTGAACTTTTAGAGGCTGATATTGCTCACGCGGTAGAGAAGGGAAACGATGATAAAATTGTGGAAAACAATCAGGGCTTTTTGCAAGTTCCTGCTGATTTTTCCCCGGCGCGTCATGAATGTGCGCACTAACAATAATTCCCAGTGCATAGATGTCCATCAGCCATAATTGTCTACCGATATTCCTGCTTTTTACAGTGATCGCGGCTTCAACCGGTTGCGAGAGAATATCAATGATACTTTTGCTTCATCTTAAATCTTTTTGCTAATTATATTGAACCGGGTATACTTCTGACTAAAGTTTTCCGGGAATCAGGAATTCTCTTTTGTGTCGCCGTACCAACAGTACCTGTTGCGTCCCGTAGCCTTAGCCCGGTACATTGCAGCATCGGCCTTGTTCATAAGGGTATCAATGTCCTGCCCATGAAGGGGGTACATGGCCACGCCAACACTCGCTGTTACCGTTATATTGCTGTCATCGAGATGAAAAGGTTCGTTGAAAGCCTTGACTATTTTCTGGGCAACGATCAAAACATTTTCTTCATTGGATAAAGATGGAATAATCAGGGTAAATTCATCGCCTCCGTAACGGGCTACTGTATCACTCGCCCTAACCATTTTCGAAAGTCTGCCGGAAATACTTTTTAAAACTTCATCTCCCACTCTATGGCCTTTGTTATCATTGATTACTTTAAAATTATCCAGGTCAAGTATTATAACAGCAACCATTTTTCCGCCTCGTTTTGCCAAGTTAAAGGCCATGTGCATACGGTCATAAAAAAGGATTCGGTTAGCAAGACCGGTCAGCGAATCGTGGAAGGCCTGGTGGCGAATCGTTTCTTCGGCCATGCGCCGGTCAGTTATATCGCTGATGATGCCGCGGAAACCAATTGGTTTCCCGTTGACATCGCGACTAAGACTTACGGAGAGTTCCACCTGTTTCTTCTTCCCGCTTTTGGTGATGATTTCCCATTCCATTTTCCTAGTCGGCTTGCCGGTCTTAAAAACTTGATGGAAAACCCAATAGGCAATTTCTGCGTGCTCCTTATCCACGTATGTCCGATAATTTTTCCCTTGCATTTCCTTTGCGCTGTATTCGTAGAGTTTAAGATAGGCATCGTTGAAAACAGTGGTGTTTCCCGCCAAATCAACTTCATAGTAAGCATCGGCAATGCTGTCGATAATTGTGCGATAACGCTCTTCGCTCAACCGCAGAGCATCTTCTTTCTTTCTTCTTTCTGTAATATCGCGGGAAACAGTGTGAAATCCAGTAGGGTTCCCCTGATTATCCCGGGCCAGGCTGACAGAGAGTTCTGCCAGACTTTTTATCCCTTTCTTGCTTATTCTCTCCACTTCCACATTCTTCAGAGGTTTTCCGGTTTTAAAAACCGTGTTATAGACTTGAAAAATACGCTTTGCAGAATGACTGTCTATATATTCCTTGTAACTGAGGTTTTGTAATTCTGTACGATTATAACCCTGCATGCTTTTCGCATAGGCATCGTTGAAGTACACGATATTACCTTTCAAATCTTGTTCGGAATAAGAATCCGGAATAGTATCGATTATCGTCCGGTAACGTTCCTCACTTTGCCGCAGGTTCATCTCTGCCTGCTTCTGGGGATCAATGTTCATTTGACTCGCGAGAATAGCTCTCTTCCCCTTATGAGTGATGGAGTTCACTGTTCCTACGTGCCATAGTATCTCTCTTGCTTTAGTTACTACCCGGTATTCAAAAGGAAGAGAAATCTCGCCACGGAGCATGGCGATGGAGTTGCTCTTAAGTATTTCCCTGTCGTCCGGATGGACAAAATGTGAATAAGGCATATTTATAAGCTCGTCGGCCTTATATCCCATAGATTCCTGAAGTTTCGAATTGCCCCATTGAATCAGACCACCTTGAACGATGAAAACGCTGATGGGCGATTTCTCTGCCAGTGTGGCATAAAGTTCTTCGGCGCGCTTCAATTGGGTTATGTCTTTCGCAATTACGGATACTGTCGTAACCGCACCTTGCCCGGCGAATTGGCGGGCAGGGCTGAAAGTGCGCAAAAATTCGTTTCCGTCTCTCTGGCTCCGGTATTCACGCTGGAACGACAGACCTTTTTGGAAAACCTCCGCCACATCCGCGGCAAAGGATTTGGCATCCTCCGGGGAATGAAAAATTCCGTAGGTTTTACCGATTATATCTTTCAGAGGCAAACCAAGGCGGGAACAATATCTGGGATTGGTGTAGATAAACCGGCATTCGCTATCCACAATATAAATGGAATCGCTCGCCGCTTCCACAAGATTACGGTAAATATCAAGCGTTTTGAGTAATTCTTGAGTGTTCTCTTTGCAGGGCTTAATCTTCACCTTGTTATTGAAGATGCGCTTTTTAATAATTTCTTTCATATATTAAAAGTATTAGAAGGTAACAGCACCGATTAACATAATATCAATGATTAACTTAATTTAATAATCCGGCAATGTCCATTATTTTTTACTCGCCTCAAGAAGGTGACCGCGATCATTGAGCAGGTCTATAAAGGCCTCATTATTTTCGAGCCGGACGACAGTTTTAGAAGCTGTATCCACGCAGGCGCTTCGGAAATCGGCAAGGCTGATATTGCGCAAGCGGCAGAGAATGGCGGCGATGGTGAAATTGTGAGAAACGACCAGAGCATTCTTCGATTTTCCAATGATTTCTTTCATAGTGCGCCAGGCGCGGTTTTGTAACTCCGATAAAGATTCGCCGTTGGGCATTTTAACTGATGCGGGATCGGAGATCCATTTCTGCAGAAACTCTTTTTTGCCGACCAGCAATTCCTTAAAAGAGACGCCTTCGAAGTCTCCCTGGTCCATTTCCATTAAGTCCCGATGAATCTGAATGTCCAGATGGTGAAACTCGTTGATTATCTCTGCCGTTTGATAGGCTCTTTTCAAAGGGCTGGCATGAATCGCCTCCAGGGGATGATCTTTCAACGACAAAGCCAGAAGCTCTACTTGTTTTTTGCCCCCTGCGCTTAATTCGACATCACTTGCGCCCTGCACCCGTCCTTCTTTGTTCCACAGCGTTTCCCCGTGTCTGATCAGAATCAGTTGCATATTGTTTTATCCTCAAGTTTGCGTTTCGACAGTAGTATAAAAGTTTAATATGCTGAATGTCAAAATATTTTGTTAAAAATGTAATGCTTGACAGAATGCGCCATGAAAGCTGTACTGGATTTAACAAATATGTCCGCTGTCGAAGGGGGAAAGCATGGATTTGAAAATAAAGAATAGAATAGCTATCGTAACAGGTGCAGGAAACGGAATAGGCCGGGCAATCGCTTTGCGTCTGGCCGCTGAGGGTGCTAAGATTATTGTGACGGATCTGAGAAGAGAAGATGCTCAAGATGTCGCATCCGAAATCATCGCACTAGGTGGCGAAAGCATCGCCTTCCAATCCGACGCCACAAAAGAGCTTGATGTCGATAAAATGGTCCGGCAGTCGATCGAAGCGTATGGTATAATAGACATCCTCGTCAATAATGTAGGTGGTGGCTCGGGTATGGCTCCGGTTGCCAAAACAATTATCGAAAATTGGGATAAAACGATTGAAATAAATCTGAAAAGTGCGTTTCTCTGTTGTCGTGCCGTGGTGCAGGTTATGATTTCAAGGAAACGGGGGCGGATTATTAATATCTCATCTATATCAGGGAGGTCGGGCGAACCGCTTATCGGCGCCTACTGTGCGGCCAAATTCGGTGTTGTCGGGTTGACGCAGGTGTTGGCCCGGGAACTGGGCCGCTATACCATCACGGTGAATGCCGTCTGTCCGGGCTACATTTATACACATGGATGGGAGCGTCTGGCCCGAGAGCTGCAAAAAGACTATGCATCTCTCACGAATAAGACACTGGAAGAAATTTTTGAGGCGCGTGTAAAATCAGTAACACCTTTGAACGACCTCAGACGGCCGAGGATATAGCAAGCCTTGTCGCTTATCTTGTTTCGGAGGAGGCTAAGAACATCACGGGGCAGGCCATAAATGTTGATGGAGGAGCCGTCATGCACTGACGTTTTATTATGTTAGGCGAATGCATGAAAATAATTTATAGAATTTAATCAATAGCGGAATGGTGCTTAAAAAATGTCAAATTCTTCCACTGATCATGAGTTAAACGGGCAAATGAAAGGATATGGAAACCTGTTTTGCCATGATCTGCCCTCCCAACCGCGGCTGGACGTGGGCAAGATTTTAGTGACAGGAGCTTCGGGATATATTGGCGGACGATTGGTTCCCGAATTATTGGCTCGTGGGTACAGTGTCAGAGTTATGGTTCGTGCTGCCTCTCCGATTTACAAGGAACATTGGCCGGAAGCGGAAATTGTAGTGGCTGATGCGCTCAATATAGAGAGCTTGAGGGCTGCTCTGGAAAACATTGATACTGCCTATTATCTGATTCACTCCCTGCTTCTGGGGCCGAAGGAGTTCGCCTCCGCAGACGTACAGGCCGCCAGGAACTTTCGGATGGTTGCCGAAGAGAAGAAGGTTAAACGAATTATTTATCTGGGAGGGCTGGGCGATACACATACGCAGCTGTCAACACATCTGGAAAGCCGTATTCGGGTGGCCCAGGAATTGCAAAAGGGAAAAGTTCCCGTGACCATTTTACGGGCGGCAATCATCATTGGATCAGGAAGCGCCTCTTATGAAATTATTCAGAATCTGATAAGAAGGCTTCCCGTGATTTTGGTTCCGCGTTGGGCCAAGACAAAATGCCAACCGATTGCCATCCGTGATGTAATTAAATATCTGGTTGGCGTCTTGGAAATCAAAGAAGCGGCCGGAAAATATTTTGATATCGGCGGGAATGATATTCTCAGCTATCGGGATATGTTAAAAATCAGGGCGGAATTGATGAATAAAAAGACTTTTTTTATTCCCTGCTTTATTTCCAATATCCGTTTTTATTCCTATATAGAAAGCCTTGTAACTCCTGTGCCTGATTCCATAAACCGCTGTTTGATGGAAGGGCTGAAAAATGAAGTTATCTGCCAGGATAATTCGATAAGAGAAATTTTACCGTTCCAGACCATCGGCTACCGAGAAGCCATAATAAGAGCGATGAATCGCGAAGAGCAGGACAACATCCATACGCGCTGGTCCGATGCTTATCCTCCTGCCTATGAGCTGGCCATGAAGCTTCATGAATGTGCGGGCAAGCCTCAATTCATCGCTTCTTACTCGCTTGTTACCGATAAGAAAGCATCTTCCCTCTTTCAAGCCATTTGCCGCGTGGGAGGTAAGGGAGGGTGGTTTGCCAATAACTGGATGTGGCGGCTGCGCGGGGCAATCGACCGGATTTTTCTGGGAGTAGGGACGTCCAGAGGCAGAAAAAGCCAGACTACTCTAAAAATTGATGATGTAATAGATTTCTGGCGCACGGAAGATATTCAGCCGAACAAGCGCCTTCTTCTGCGGGCGGAGATGAAACTTCCCGGAAGAGCATGGCTGGAATTCAATATTCAGGATGAAACTGATAAAAGAAAGTTGTCCATCACTGCTTACTATTATACACATACTCTGCTGGGGAAAATATACTGGTATATATTCCTGCCGTTTCATCGGTTGATTTTCAATAATCTGATCGAGCAGATTGAAAAAAGGAGTTGAAAGGATACTTTTTTAATGCGCGGTAAATGCAGCTAATCTAGGATTCAAAAAGATTTTCCAAAACGAGTTTTTCAGTGAGCCTTCTATTGGCTTTCTTCAACTTTTCCCGAGCGGAGTAAACGGCAACCGCTTGGGATTTAGCAGCCTCAGCGAAATACGTTTTCAATGTTTCCTTCATCTTCTTCGGCATTGCGGATAAAATATCATTTCTGAACTTCTGCCTCTTTTCGTCAGTAGCACCGCCAAAAAACCTCAGCATCGCGGTATAGCCACGGCTTCCCGGGTCCATAGGTTTGTCGAGCATGCCGATCGTGCTAATGATGGCCTTTTCCAAATCGACTGCGGCCATTTCATTCGAGGAAAAAAAGTCCTGCGCATCTTTATATATTTGCAGCGTTTCTGCAATATGCGGATCGCGATAAGAAATAAATGAAAATAATCCCAGCGACGGATCGAATGAAGACATGCCACCGTAGGCGCCGCCCTGCACCCGGATGTGTTTGTAAAGATAGCTGTTGGATAGTTCCTTGGCTGCCAGCATTAGCATCGGGGAGGCCGGATCATTATATGCCGGAGCTTTCATAACGCGGGCAACATAGGATACTTGTGTGGGAACGGCAATTCCTGCATAAACCGGCGTCAGCCGGGGAGGAGTTTCCGCCGGCAGGTCTACGGGCGGAAATAGTTTCTGCAGAAGATGCACAATATTTTCATCAACTAATTTTAGTCCTTGATCTTCCGCCGTTATATTTACGAGTAGATTTTTCTTGCTGAAGATGATCGATTTCAACTCTCGCAGTCTTTTGCGCAAATCAATCTTTGCGGAGTCGAAATTTTCGGCTTTGTCCTGAACAAATCTGAATTGCGTGCGGCCGTGCCACTGCTCATCGCGATAAGCGGGCAAGGTAAGCGCCGCTCCTGCGGCTCTTTTGGCAAAGATATGGCCGGACGGGATGATAGCGGATTGCAGATCATTTTTTCGCTCGGCGATTAAATCGCGCATTCTTGCTTCGTGATCCAGATCTCCGGCACAGAGGATATCGCTGACAATATTGATCGCTTCCGGCAAATTACGGTAAAGCGCTTTAAAAGAAAAGATCATTTTCTGCCAGCTTGTAGAGGCATCAACTAGAAAGCCGGCGGATAGATCATAACCAAATCCGCCCATGGTAAGAGCGATACGTTTGGCCATTTCTTCATAAGTAAAACCTGCTGCTCCCATGCCGCTCATGATCTTGCCCAGAAGCGGCAGATAAGGTTGAAGCTCCTCGGGCACATGCGCAATATCAAAAGCGAGATCGATATAAGCAATGCCGTTGGTAAAAATATCGTGATTCAGAGTCTGGACATCGGAAAGCATTCCATGCTGTGTGGGAACTATTTCGATCTCTTTCGGGATGTCTTCTATTTTTAATTTTGGTATGGTCGCCGCAGCTTCCGGTGAATCCGCCTCCGACTGAAAGATTTTGAGCTCATGTGCCTGAGTGTTGATCTTTTGGAGTTCATCCCGAGAAAGGCGGGCTTTAAGCCCTGCCATTTTGCCCAGGAATTTTTTTTCTTTCTTTTCGTTGAAAGCGGGGTCCGGTTCCATCACCGCGAGAAGGCGATGCCGATTGTCCAGAAGCCACTTTTTTGTCATCTTCTGGAATATCTGCGAATCGGCTGTCCAGCGCTTGCGTATATTCTCTATTTCCAGCGGAAAATCAAGACTGATTAACGGATCACCGTCGTAGAGCCATGTCTGAAAAACAGTTCCCATAAGCGCAATACCGAAAGGATAAGAGCCGCGGACAATTTCCTTGCCGTGAAATTCAACCTGATGAAGGATACCCTCTATCAAGTCCCGGTCAAATCCTTCCGTAACAATCTTTTGCAGCGTATCCAGAATGAGCTTTTCGATTTTTTGAATATCTGTACTTTGCGCATTTCTCAGACCGGCGCAGAACATCAGCTGCTTCAAATCAGACTCCATGCCGCTGACCGGCGTCAGATCTTCGCCCAGCCCGGAATCAATGAGCGCCTTGCGCAGGGGGCTGGCTGCGCTGCCGACAAGCAGTCCGGAAATAATTTCCAAAAAAAGCGCCGTCTCATAATCCCTATTTTCCGTGAGCAGCCAGGCGACGTTAACCATTGTTTTATGCTCCAGGGATTCTTCTTTCCCCACGGGGTAGCTGCTTGTCACGTGGCGGGGTTCGGTCAAGAGCGGCTGGCTTTTGATGGAGGAATCAACTTCCAATTTTTCAAAACCGGAGAGCATCTCTGCAAGAAAAATCAGATGCTCGGCAGTTTCAATATCTCCATAGATAAAAAACCGCGCATTGGATGGAGAATAATAACTCCGGTGAAAATTCTTAAATTGTTCGTATGTAAGTTGGGGAATAACGTCAGGATCGCCGCCGGAATCGTAAGCGTAAACGCTGTCCGGATAGAGGTTTTCCTGGATTGCTTTGTACATAAGGGAATCCGGAGAAGAGTAGGCTCCCTTCATTTCATTATAAACGATACCGGAAATAGTCAGATCGCTCTCCAGATCTTCCGGCACAACAAATTCCAGGTGATGCCCTTCCTGAAAAAAAGTTTCTTTCAATAGTCGCGGATGCAAAACCAGATCAGTATAGACGCGCGCCAGATTGTAAAAATCCGCTTTGATCTGGCTCGCCACCGGATAAATGGTTTTATCGGGGTAGGTGAAAGCATTGATGAAAGTCTGCAGTGTGGAGCGCATCAATTCCTTGAAGACGTCTTTGAGCGGATATTTTGCCGATCCCGCCAGCACGGAATGTTCGAGAATATGCGGCAATCCGGTCGAATCGGAAGGCGGTGTACGAAAACCGATGGCATATAAATTTTCCCGGTCCAATGAATGCAGATGCAGAACTTTAGCGCCGGTTTTTTCATGCTCGATCTCGTAGGCGGTGAGCCGCATGGCCGGGATTGTCTGCACCCGTAGTACTTTAAATCCGTGCAATTTGTTCCCGGCTTGCAGTGTCGGCCGGGGGAATTTTGATTGATCGACCATACGAAAAATCCTTCACTGAATTACTTTTGCCGTAATAAAAGAATCAACTCGTGGAAAAGCAAGACTATGCAAAAAAATAAAAACAGCGGAGCTTTTTTGCATTTGTTATCTCTACCGCTCATCTTTTGCGCGAAGCTGCATTATTTGTGTTCGGGTTAAAATGCTTCTGACGTTATTTGTATGCCGGAGAATATTTTCCTTGCCGCCTTCCTCGCGGTCGATAAGTGTTATAACTCCATCGACGATAAGCCCGCCTTCGCGAGCCTGTTCGATGGCAATGATGGTGGATCCGCCGGTCGTTATGACATCATCGATAATGACAACTTTTTCACCGGGTGTAATATTACCTTCAATCGAGCTTTTCGTTCCGTGATCTTTAACGTCTTTGCGGACAATAAATGATTTTATCGGTTTACCTTTTTGATATGATATGACCGAAAGCGCATTCGCTATCGGATCGGCTCCCAGGGTGAGTCCTCCCGCTGCCGTAATTTCACTATCTTTAAGCATGTCAAAGAGAATTGTTCCGATAAGGTTCATGCCTTCGGGATCAAGCGTAGTCGGTTTGCAATTGAAGTAATAATTGCTTTTTTTCCCGGAAGCCAGAGTAAACGGGGGATTATCACTGTATTTAAAAGACCGCGCGATAATTATTTCACCCAGCCTCTCTTTCATTTCATTAATAGTCATTTTTTTGTCCCATTAATGGATCTAAATCTTACTTATGATGGAGAATTATCGTTATGTAAGACAAATTTGATCGGCACTTGCACCCAAATTGTAAATGGTTTGCCTGATTTCTTCGCCGGTTCGAATTTCCAAGGTTTTACACCTTCCAGTGCTGACTGGTCCAAGATGGCATAACCGGATGATTTACGAATTTTCATATTCCCCACGCGGCCATTAGGTAAAATTTCCGCGACCACCAAGACAACTCCTTCATAGCCGCGAACGCGTGCTATTTCCGGATAGACCGGCGGCATATTTTCCCTGTATAGAGGGTAAGCAGTTAAAGCGCCCGACCGTGATATGCCGTCCGCGGCTTCACTTGTTTTGGCAGATTGTTCTTTGGTTGACTCGGCATTGTATCCTTCGTAGTTTGCCGATTTAATGGGACCGGCTGATTCGGGGGCGGCAAATATTGGCGCGGTTCTCGGCGGGGAGTTTTGTTCTTCAGGCTCTGAAGGGTTTGTAGCCGGGTTTTTCTTTTTATGCGCTTGATGGAGCGGGTTTTTTTCAACGGCTGTGCCGCTGCTTTCAGCGCCGAGCGATGCCCAAACAAAATTCAAGCCGCTTAAGCGGGGAGGGGAAACTGGAGCACTTAACGGACTAAAGATTAAAAGCGTTCCCGCGCCGGCGTGAATTAAAAGTGAAAAGCAAACTGCCGATGTGATTTTTTGTATTTTCTTTTTCCGGGTGATTAATTCCACGTGCCGAAAGCCTTTATTTTTTAATTAATTTTTCAACTACCTTAACAGCTTCTACACCATCCTTCGCAAAAGACGCGCCGATGGAGCGAGCATAAGTTTCGGTAACAACTGCTCCGCCGATGAGAAAGGCTTCTTTTACTCCATGTTCCCGGGCCAGAGCAATTACGTCCTTCATGTTGACCATTGTTGTCGTCATCAACGCGGAAAGGCCGATCACATCCGGCTTTTCCTTTTTGGCAGCGGCGATTATTATTTCTGCAGCGACATCTTTGCCCAAATCAAGAACACTGTAGCCATAGTTTCTTAAAAGAAGCGCAACAATGTTTTTTCCTATGTCGTGAATATCACCTTTTACAGTTGCCAGTATTATTTTGCCTTTATCTCCGGTGGTGGCTTTCTTTAATTGCGGCTCCAGATAATTGAGCGCTTTTTTCATTGCTTCGGCCGCGGCCATAAGTTGCGGCAAAAAATAAACCTTCTTTTCGTATAGATCGCCCACTTTGACTATGGCGGGAATCATGATTTGATCGACCACTTCCAGCGCCGAATAGTCTGAAGATAGAACGGACTTAATCAGAGAAACTATACTTTCTCTGTCTCCTTCCATAATCGCACCGGCTATTTTTTCCTCAGGCGAAAGAATCATCTTTACGGCAGCGCTGGAATCAGCATTTTTTTCGGCTGAAAAATGGCCGATAAAACGCTGGGCGCTTTTATCTTTTGCCGTAAGAACGTCTCCTGCTTTGGCTATATTCATCATTTCCGTGCTGGCCGGATTGGCAATGGCCATGGTCAAACCGCATAATCGCGCCATCGCCAGAAAACCGGCGTTAAGCCAGGGACGTCCGGGCATCCCGAAGGAAACATTCGAAAGCCCCAAAATGGTTTTACACTTAAATATCTCCGCGCACCAACTAACAGTCTTTAAGGTTTCTTTGGCGGCTTGCGTATCCGAAGCGACGGCCATAACAAGACCATCCACGACAAAATCATCTTTGGTAAATCCGTATTTCTTCGCCGCCTGAAAGACGCACTTGATTATGCTCTGGCGCTTTTTGGCGGTAGACGGTATTTCGCCCTCGGTCAAAGGCAGGAGAATAAACATCGCCCCGTATTTGGCGGCGAGCGGCAGAAGCCGCTTTATTTTCTCTTTTTCCCCGGAGATGGAGTTGATGAGCATCCGGCCGGGATAAATGCGCAGCGCAGCTTCGATGGTCTCTATCCGGGAAGAATCTATCACCAGCGGTAATTTGGATACCGTCGTCAAAAGGCTTATGGCGGTTTTGATCGTTTCGACTTCGTCTATGCCCGGCTGGCCGACATTTACGTCTAATAAATTTGCACCTTGCTTTTCTTGATCGAGAGCCATCTGGCGAAGGATGGATGTCTTTCCTTCGGAGAGCTCCTGCTGGAATAATTTCTTCCCCGTAGGATTAATCCGTTCTCCGACGATTAAGAGGGGCTGATTTTCGCCTATGTGCAAAAATCCGCGCGCGGAGCTGAGCGCGGCAATTGACTTTCTCCGTGGCGCTTTCGGTTTGATATTTGCCGTTATCTGAGCGAGTTTTTTGATATGTGCCGGCGTTGTTCCGCAGCAGCCGCCTAACATATTAGCTCCTGCCGCTGCGAGTTTGCGTCCGAAAGAGGCAAAGGTTGCGGCATCCATATCAAAGATTGTTTTGCCGTTTTCGAGGCGAGGAACCCCGGCATTCGGTTTAGCGATGAGTGGCACTGTTGCATAAGGCTTCATGGCGGCGATGAATTCCACCATATTTTCGGGTCCGGTAGAACAATTGCAGCCCACGGCATCCGCACCGAGGCTCTGCAGTGTGATGAGCGCGCTTACCGGATCGGTGCCGTTCAGTGTATGACCATCTTTTTCGTAGGTCATAGAAGCGATAGTAAAAATGTCTTTAATTTCTTTTACGGCCAATAAAGCCGCCCGTGCTTCCTGAATATCGATCATCGTTTCAATGACGATAAGATCACATCCCCCTTCAATCAAACCGAGAGCTTGTTCGCGAAAAGTGTTCACGGCTTCTGCAAAGGAAAGCTGCCCGAAAGGCTGGATAAAAAGACCGGTCGGACCGATATCGCCGGCAACAAGCGCTTTGTCACCGGCAGTTTTTTTAGCCAGACGCGCCAGTTGCCGATTAATTTGCCGGATATTATCTGTAGAATCAAATTGTTTGAGCTTAAAGCGATTAGCGCCAAAGGTGCAGGCATAAATTATTTGGGCTCCCGCTTGTACGTAAGATGCGTGAATATCCTTAATAATGTTCTGATTTTCCAAACACCACAGTTCAGGACAAACTCCTGCCGGCATTCCTTTTTTTTGCAGTTCGGTGCCGGTGGCGCCGTCCAAAATTATAATTTTTCTCGTCAAGAGATTTTTAATTTTGCTGTTTATCATCAGAATGTTTCCCGAAACTTAGATGTCTCTTTGCCTTTGAGGATGTTCTTATATCATCTTTGAGTGAAGAAGTGTGATTTTTTTCCAAGGGTAATAACAGTTCCTCGTTTTAACCGCAAATGCCGCTCACCGCGGTGACGGATTTTTCCGGAAGCAGGATGAAGCTGGAGGTGATTGTTACGCCAATTTTTTCCATTTGGAGTTTTTGATACAGTGCCTTTTGATTTGTCAGATCAAAATCGGCATAGCCTGCGGAAAAGCGCCGCGGCAAAAGAGTCTTTTTTTCGCGGCGAAGTTGTTGATTCAGATAATCCATAATCCAATCCAGCCCGGCGTCGACTATTTCGCTGGCGGCGGCGTCGTAAACCACAGCGGCGGCCAGATTATCCTGGTTCGTTTTTTCTTTGATTGCTTCCATAATGGAGTTTCCGGCTGTTGCGCCCATGAGCGCGGCTTCTTCGCAGTTGGAGAGGAATGAGGACAATTTTTTGCTGTCGAAGATCAAATCACCGGCCAAAAATATTTTCTTTCCATCATTTTTATTAATGGGAGTCCGCAGTAAAGATCCTCGCAATGAAATAATCGCTACGGCTTCATCGATAAAGCCATCGGTTTCTTTTTGCTGGTTTACCGGAATTTGGGTGGTTCTTTTTTTAAAGCCGAGACGCCGGTATATTTTTGTGCGAGGAGGATCAATTACTATCTTTTCAAAAAAGACGACAGATTCCATCCTTTTTATCCTCGTAAGGCTCCACCCCGCTGCAGAAAGCCTCCAGCTTCCGCCGGGGGTTCAATGCTTTCTGCTGGCTGCGGGATGTCGCGTTTTGGAAAGGAGATTACCGCTCCTGCCGGAGGAGCTCCACTTACAAGCGGCGATATTTTATTTCCTAATGTGTCCATCAATTTAAGAGTTTATGCAGGTTTTTTACGACATTGTCGCCCATTTTTTCGGTGCCGATGAGTTTCTTGTTTTGCTGATGAATATCCTGTGTCCGGAAGCCCTCTTTTAAGGTTTTTGCAACGGCCGTTTCGACTAAAATGGCTTCCTCAGACATCATTAGCGAATAACGTAACATCATAGCTACAGAAAGAATTGCAGCCAATGGATTGGCAATATTTTTTCCGGCTATATCCGGTGCTGAACCGTGAATGGGTTCATATAAAGCTGTATCCTTGCCCAGAGAGGCTGAGGGAAGCATACCGATGGAACCGGTCAGCATGGCGGCCGCGTCGCTCAATATGTCGCCAAACAAATTAGTCGTAACAATTACGTCAAACTGCGCCGGATTACGAATAAGCTGCATGGCGCAGTTATCAACGTACATGTGCCTTAAAGTCACTTCGGGATAGTCACGACCGACCTCTGTAACTACAGAGCGCCAGAGCTCGGTGCTTTCGAGGACATTGGCTTTATCCACGGAAACAATATTTTTTCTTCGCTTTCGGGCGATTTCAAAAGCTTGGACGGCGATCCTCTTGATTTCATCTTCAGTATAAATCATGGTATTGATGCCTGTACGTCTGCCTTCTTTTCCCTTCAAGATGCCGCGCGGCTGACCGAAATAAACATCGCCGGTCAATTCGCGGACAATCATAATATCAATGCCCCGGATGATATTTTTCTTCAAAGGAGAGGCATCCAAAAGCTCATCAAAGGCGACAACCGGCCGCAAATTGGCAAAAAGTCCCAGTTTCTCGCGCAATCCTAAAAGCGCTCGTTCCGGCCTTAAGCTGTAATCAAGAGTCTCCCACTTAGGGCCGCCTACGGCTCCGAGCAAAATCGCATCGCAATGCATGGCCAGATCAAGACTCTGCTCAGGCAGAGGAACGCCGAAAAGATCAAAGGCGCTGCCGCCGATATATCCTTCTGTAAGTATCAGATTAATATTTCTTTTAGAGGAGATCAATCGCAAAATTTTTAAAGCTTCTTTTATTATTTCCGGGCCGACTCCGTCACCGGCAAAAACGGCTATTTTAAAATCTTTTGGTTTCATTGTTGAAACTCCAATTCTAATGAAACTCAGATATTATCCCGTCGCGGGATGTCGCGTTTGTGAAAAGAGCCTTCGGCTCCTTCCAGGGGGGACTCCACAAACGCAGCACAGTAATATCTGTTAGCTGTACTGAGACTAAAACTTCAAAAGCAAATAACCTAAAGGTCACTATAGGTGCCTTGAAGTCTTTTAGCCGAATTATCCAATCCCGATATATCGGGATTGGAAATTATCCCACGTGCGAAGCTACGTGGGACTATTATAATGAGACCCAAGTTTCAGAAACAAAGTGCGCTGAAACTTGCAGGTTGAACAATCCCGCGAAGCGTAGGGTATGATACCCGTGAGCTTGCTGTAAAATGTTTTCAAAGCTTGTTTTGGTTTCATACCCGTGATTTATTCCTCTTCTTCCCGATATGCTTCATCAAACCGCCGTCGGCAATTAATTGCTCCATGAAGGGAGGAATTGAATTGCTGCTGAATATTTTATTTCCTTTGGTAGTTGTGATAGCTCCTTTGACGCTGTCCACGGATATTTCATCGCCGTCGCAAATCACATCGCCCAGTTCGCGGGATTCGAAAATCGGCAGACCCATATTAAAGGCATTGCGGTAAAAAATGCGGGCGAAACTTTTCGCCACCACGCAGGAAATGCCCGCCGCCTTAACGGCGATGGGCGCGTGTTCGCGCGAAGATCCGCAGCCGAAGTTTTCTCCGCCGACAATTATATCTCCGGGCTTTATTTTCTTGATAAAAGCAGGATCGGCATCTTCCATGCAGTGTTTGGCCAGCTCCTGCGGATCGGAAGTTGTCAGATAGCGCGCGGGAATGATGGCGTCGGTGTCAATATTATCTCCGAATTTCCAGACTCTTCCTTTAAGTATCATATAAAAATCCTTAATGAAACTCCAATCGCGAAAGCGAAGCGCATCGGGATTGGTTAGTTGAATTATCCAACGCGCGAAGCAGCGTTGGGCTGGTACCTTTTTAAAGTTCTTCCGGTGAAGCAATCCTACCCAGTATGGCAGAAGCAGCCGCAACGGCGGGGCCGGCCAAATAGACTTCACTTTTGGGATGCCCCATACGGCCGACAAAGTTACGGTTTGTTGTCGCCACAGCCCGTTCGCCTTCCGCGAGAACCCCCAGATGCCCTCCCAGACAGGCGCCGCAGGAAGGTGGGCTGATGACCGCATCGGCATTCAGGAAGATTTCGATGAGCCCTTCCTTTATTGCTTGCTTATAGATATCCGGAGTTGCCGGAACAACGATTAACCTTACCGATGATGCCGCCTTACGTTTTTTTAGAATAGAGGCGGCAATTCTTAAATCTTCAATCCGTCCGTTGGTACAGGAGCCGATGAGCGCCTGATCTATTTTTACATTACCCGCTTTACTTATGCCTTTTACGTTTGAGGGCAGATGCGGAAAAGCCACCTGCGGCTCAATCTTGCCGGCATCGATTTCGACCGTCTCGGAATAGACAGCATCGGCATCCGAGGCGTAAAACTTGTAATCGCGCTTTGCCCTTTTTTTCACATATTCTTTGGTGATAGCATCGGGAACGAAAATGCCGTTTTTGGCTCCGGCCTCGATAACCATGTTGGCCATAGAGAGCCTATCGGCCATCGGCAATCTGCCGATTGTCTCGCCTGCAAACTCCATCGCCTTGTAGAGTGCTCCATCCACACCGATGCGTCCGATGATGTTCAAAATCAAATCTTTTCCCGAAACCCATTTTTGTAGAGAACCGAAAATTATGAATTTCATCGACGGCGGCACTTTGAACCAGAGCTCGCCGGTGAGCATAACGGCGGCCAGATCCGTACTGCCGACACCGGTGGCAAAAGCGCCCAGTGCGCCGTAAGTGCAGGTGTGGCTGTCTGCCCCGATGACCAAATCTCCGGGAAGCACGATGCCCTTTTCCGGCAAGCAAGCGCATGCTCGATACCCACTTGCCCGGCCTCAAAAAAATGTGTCTACTTCCTGGTCGCGGGCAAATTCGCGTACAGCCTTGCATTGCTGGGCGGAGCTGATGTCTTTATTCGGCGTGAAATGATCCAGAACAAGGACGACCTTATTTTTGTCAAAAACCTTTTTTCCGCCGGCTTTCCGGAATTCTTTAATGGCAATAGGCGCGGTAATATCGTTACCTAAAGCTATATCCACTTTCGCATTAATCAACTGACCGGCAGAGATTTCTTTCAGGTCGGTATGCGCCATTAATATCTTTTCTGTTATGGTGTTACCCATGCTTTATCCTTGATAGGTTATCGAATAAAATTATTTATCTTATTTCTTATGTTTATTCAACTTTAACCTTTTTAGTATTGTCTTTTAAGAATTCCAGTCTGTTGAGAGCATTGATGTATGCTTTGGCCGAAGCGACGATAACATCAGGGTGCGAGCCGCGTCCAACAACGGAATGGCCGTTGTATTTGAGCTGGACCGTGACTTCACCCTGCGCATCCGAGCCGCCGGTAATGGCGTTTACGGCATATTTCATAAGCGGATAATTCGTCTTGGTGATATTGCGAATAGCCGCGAAGGTCGCATCCACCGGCCCGTTTCCGAATCCCGCTTCCCGCACAACGTTTTTACCTACCTGCATTTCCATGGTTGCCGTGGGAATGGCAACATTCCCGCTCACCACATTGAGATAAACCAAATTGTATTTGTCTTCGCCCCGGTAAATTTCCTCGGAGAGAATTGCTTCCAGGTCTTCATCATAAATGTCTTTCTTGACATCCGCCAAGTCTTTTACCCTTGCTGCAACCTTGGCGATTTGTTCATCATTCAGATCGTAGCCCATTTTTTTCAAATGCTGCGAAATGGCGTTGCGACCGGAATGCTTGCCCAGGACGATATGCGTGTCGCTGATACCTACAGACTGCGGCGTCATGATCTCATAGGTAATTTTTTCTTTAATCAAACCGTCCTGATGAATGCCGGATTCATGCGCGAAGGCATTCGCGCCGACGATGGCCTTGTTGGGTTGCACCGGTATGCCGGTAATCTGCGTCAAGAGGCGCGATGTCTTGTAAATCTGGTCGGTATTGATTTTTGTATAAAGGCCGTACATATCCTTGCGCGTCTGCAGTGCCATGACGATTTCCTCCATCGCCGTGTTGCCGGCGCGCTCGCCGATGCCGTTGATTGTGCATTCCACCTGTCTTGCTCCGTTGCGAATGGCCGCGAGAGAATTGGCCACGGCCAGCCCCAGATCGTTATGGCAATGGACAGCGATAATCGTGTCGCCCATATTCTGGACATGGGCAAAAAGATAGGCGATCAACTCGCCGAATTCATCCGGAACGGCATAGCCTACGGTATCGGGAATATTGACCGTGCAGGCTCCGGCATCAATAGTTGCTGAAACCATTTCCACCAGATAGTCCTTATCCGAACGCGTAGCATCCATCGGCGAGAATTCGACATTTTCCGTGTAAGAGCACGCCAGTTTGACGGCGGCGACCGCCTCTTTGAGTACCTCTTCGCGGCTCTTTTTGAGCTGATACTTCAAATGAATATCCGAGGAAGAGATAAAGGTATGGATGCGGGGATGAGCCGCGCCTTTTATTGCCTGCCAGGCACGGTCAATATCGAGTTTGTTGGCACGGGCCAGACCTGCTACCTGAGATTTCTTGATCTCTTTGGCGATTTGTCTTACCGCGTCGAAATCTCCTTCCGAGGCGACAGGAAATCCCGCCTCGATAATATCGACGCCTAGTTTTTCGAGCTGCCGGGCGAGAATCAGTTTTTCTTCCGTGTTCATGCTGTAGCCCGGCGATTGTTCACCATCTCTCAAAGTTGTATCAAAAATATAAACCCGATCTTTATCTTTCTTCATAATGCCTTCTCCTTTTCATGAGACTCGAATATTAGAAAACTTTCTTAAGCTGCTTAGCATTAAACTCATTTATCCCGATACGCTGCGCTATCGGGATTCGTTCAACTTATAATTTTTACTTCGCCATTGCTTGTAAAAATTTAGTTTCACGAACAAAAAAAAGGCCGTGGGCTTTTCCGCCCACGGCCTTTTAGGTAATCAGTTATGTTTATAGTACTAGTGACGACCTAAAAACGATGAGCGGCGAGCCCTAAGTAAAAGGCGCAACAGGGCGAGACCCAAAAGCAGGGGCAGAATATTGATTGCTAAATTCTGGTTTCTCGCTATGTCCGACATCGTTTTTACAGCCTTCATTTAAAAAAGTTATGATATCCTAATGCAAAAATTAAATATTGTCAAAATATTTTTTCAATGCCGTAAAAATGTCTTATTGGTGAAAACGATGTTGCCTAAAAATCCTTTCCTGCTTAAAGACGGATATGATATACGAACAGTGCAGGAACTTTTTGGCCATAAAGATTTGAAAACGACAATGATTTATACCCATGTTTTAAACAAAGGAGGCCACGGTATGCGAAGTCCTTTTGACGGCCTTTAACCGATTTATACAGACTGTATAAACATTGTTATGTGCAAGAAATATGAAGAATATCTATAGAACAATAATAGGCCATTTGATAATGACACCGTTTATGCTCACTGTGCTCGTTCTTTCCTTATTTAAGGGAAGATCAAAAGCGGTAAGTATGGTGGGCAAGCGGCTTACACGAGTTGCGAAGAATACTGTCGGTTTGGCAATTCCTATTATAGCTTCACCTGATCAATTTGATTACTTTAGAGAAAGAGTAAAGAGAAATTATTCATTATTTAAGAGACTCTATGACATAAACGTTATTCAAGACAATTCTGACATCGTACAATTCAATATACTTAATTGTCCCTTTTGCGGAACTTTACGCAGGTATGGCTTTTCTGACCTTAGCAAATATGCATGTGCCGGAGATTGGATTATTGCAAAAGAAAATGAAGGTAAATGGTTATTCTCACGAGAGCAAACCATTGGTACGGGAGGGGTTCTATGTAACCCAACCTATAGCAGAAAGAAATGAAAATATTATCCCCAAGTACTCTGCTCATTATTATATGAAAAACATATTTATATAAACACATAACAAAATCAATACAGCCGATCGCTACGCTCCGGCTGATTTCTTCGTTATGCCCCTTGAGAAAACCAAAGATGGTTTATTACATTATTTGACCAGTTGGGCCGCAAGTTTCAAAAGTCATTTGCCTTGGAGGTTCTTATGGAAAGTGTCACTGTACTAATTGGTTCTGGATCAATAGGTGTCGCAATCGCAAGAAGAGTGAGTGCCGGAAAGCACATTCTACTCGCTGATTTACGGCA
Organism: uncultured delta proteobacterium; assembly: GCA_963753975.1. Classification (GTDB taxonomy): domain Bacteria; phylum Desulfobacterota; class Syntrophia; order Syntrophales; family Smithellaceae; genus UBA4810. The sequence goes on along the minus strand of CAVWEH010000004.1, from coordinate 122,258 downwards.
AGAAAATGCGGACGCGGCAGCTGTAGTTTTAAGTAACGCCGGATTTAAGGTCAGCACTGCGACAATCGATGTATCCTTGCGCAGAGCAGTTGAGAGTCTTGCTAACAAGGCCACCGGCATTGGCGATGTGACAGGGGTTATTCACGCGGCCGGCGTTTCGCCCTCGCAAGCTCCAGTAGCTGCGATTTTGAAAGTGGATATGTATGGCACAGCCCTCGTACTTGAAGTATTTGGAAACGTCATTGCACGTGGAGGTTCCGGCGTAGTGATTGCATCCCAATCGGGGCATCGTTTGGGTGCTCTCACGGATGAACAAAATAGGCTTCTTGCGACAACGCCTGCCGATCAGCTTTTATCGCTTCCAATGCTCCAGCCGGATCAAGTGAGGGATACTTTGCACGCTTATCAACTCTCAAAACGTGGAAACGTTTTACGAGTAATGGCAGAAGCCGTTAGATGGGGTAAGCGAGGCGCTCGGATCAATACAATCAGTCCAGGTATTATTATTACTCCACTCGCAAAAGATGAACTAACGGGTCCTCGTGGAGAAGGGTACCGCCACATGATTGAGGGTTGCCCTGTTGGGAGAGCAGGCACTTCTGATGAGGTTGCCAATGTCGCATCACTTCTCATGGGGCCTGATGGTGCGTTTATCACCGGCAGCGATATACTGATGGACGGTGGGGTTACTTCTTCGTTCTTCTTTGGAGAACTTGCCCGAAATGAGCAAATAATTATGTCTACAGGACCGAATATGAATACAAATCTTATTATGGGTGCAAAATGTTGCGCTCCTTTATTTAATAAAAGTCAGAGGAAGAGAAGAAGAGGCATAACATTACCATGCAGTTGACCAGCTGCAGTGCTAGCAAGCAGCAGGCTCTACCGACCAAATGTTTTACATCAATACTCCTTCGAGCGGCGGCGTTCAACCAGCAAGCATTGTCTCGGCAGTTGGCAACTGATCGTTGCGTTATGGACCACAAAAAAACGCCTTCCATAAGAAATGTTGGGAAAGAAACTTTCGCGCATCCCACCAGCCAGCCCGGATTTCACGCCTATCTATAAGATTTTTTAAAAATTTGCTTGACAAAAGCAGCCATAAAAATTAGATTCGGCAATTCGCTTAGGGGTGTATTCTTGCGCTTTTGCGTTTATGAGCATAAGGTCTTAATATTTAAGAGAATTTAAGGTGGGATTTGCTGGCGTAGCTCAATCGGTAGAGCAGCTGATTTGTAATCAGCAGGTTGCGGGTTCGAGTCCCATCGCCAGCTCCAGTTGGCTATTACATACTGGAGGGGTTCCCGAGCGGCCAAAGGGAGCAGACTGTAAATCTGCCGGCGGAGCCTACGGAGGTTCGAATCCTCCCCCCTCCACCAAGGATTTTTTGAAGCTGGATAAGCGGGAGTAGCTCAGTGGCTAGAGCGTCAGCCTTCCAAGCTGAGGGTCGCGGGTTCGAATCCCGTTTCCCGCTCCAAGTATTTCATAAAATACGGGCAAAAGTCTAAGAGATTGCGCCCACGTAGCTCAGTTGGTAGAGCACATCCTTGGTAAGGATGAGGTCACCAGTTCAATCCTGGTCGTGGGCTCCAGTAAGGAGAGTTATGAGGAGTAATATTATATTGGCTTGCACGGAATGCAAGCAAAGGAATTACGTTACGACGAAAAATAAGCGCACCATCCAGAACCGTCTGGAGATGAAAAAATACTGCAAGTTTTGCCGGGGGCATAAGCTGCACAGGGAAACAAAATAGCGGATATGGGCATAGGCCAGTAGCTCTAATGGATAGAGCGCCGGACTCCAAATCCGGATGCTGGGGGTTCAAGTCCCTCCTGGCCTGCCATTTCTTTTGGCATAAGGATTTTAAAGATATGGAACAGATCAAAAGAATATTGCAAAAAATAATGCAATTCGTAAGCGAAGCTAAGACGGAGCTGAAGAAGGTTACCTGGCCGACCCCTAAACAGACCCTGGCTTCTACTTCAGTAGTTATTATTATTGTTTTTATTGTAGCGATTTATCTTGGTGTAGTTGATTACGTTCTTGCTAAACTCGTTAAATATATTTTAGGTTAGCCAAATGGCCTTTAAATGGTACGTTGTTCACACCTATTCCGGATATGAAAACAAAGTAAAAATGAGCCTGCAGGAAAGAATCGAAATGGCCGGCGCGCAGGAGTATTTTTCGGATATTCTTATCCCTGAGGAAGATGTCGTGGAATTGATTTCCGGAGAAAAGAAAACTTCCAAACGCAAGTTTTTTCCCGGCTATATACTTGTCCGGATGGAAATGAGCGATGAGACCTGGCACATTGTAAAGAACACGCCGAAGGTGACCGGTTTTATCGGCAGTAAGGATAAACCTTCGCCCATATCAGACAAGGATGTGGAAAATTTAAAAATCAGGATTGACGAAGGAACTTTAAAGCCTAAGCCTAAATTTAAATTCGATGTCGGTGATCATGTTAAAATTATCGATGGGCCGTTTACTAATTTTGACGGAGTCATTGACGAAGTAAAACCGGAAAAAAGCAAGCTTCGGGTTATCGTGAGCATTTTTGGCCGGCCGACGCCGGTAGAATTGGATTTCATTCAGGTAACGCAAGGTTAGTATTCCTATAATACAGCGAAACGAAACTTAAAAAATTTATCGATCAGGGTGATCAATATGGCAAAAAAAGTTATTGCAAATATAAAATTACAGATAAAGGCAGGGCAAAGCAACTCCTTCACCGCCGATAGGTCCGGCGTTGGGACAGCACGGCGTCAACATTATGGAATTTTGCAAGGCGTATAACGCAATGACGCAAAATCAAGAGGGAATGATTATTCCGGTCGTGATTACCGTTTACGCGGATAGGTCCTTTACCTTTATAACCAAAACGCCGCCAGCATCCGTACTGCTCAAACAAGCGGCCAAAATTGCCAAAGGCGCCAATGATCCCAAAAGAGAAAAAGTGGGTACTGTTACAGCCAAGCAGGTGCAGGAAATTGCCGAGTTAAAATTTAACGATTTAAATGCCGTGAATATTGAAGGCGCCGTGAAGATAATCGCCGGTACGGCCAGGTCAATGGGAATAGAAATAGCTGGTTAATAAGGAAGAGGTAGAGGTTTTATCATGTTAAAAAGAGGCAAACGCATATTAGCAGCAAAAGCAAAAATTGGCGTAAATAAGCGCTACACACTTAAAGAAGCCGCGGAACTCGTTGCATCGATGCCTGCGCCCAAATTTGACGAAACGGTCGATCTTGCCGTTCGTTTGGGTGTCGATCCCGCGCATGCCGATCAAATGGTCCGGGGCAGTGTGGTTTTGCCCAACGGTTTGGGAAAGTCGGTACGCGTTTTGGTATTTGCCAAGGGTGAAAAGGAAAAAGAAGCACTGGAAGCCGGCGCGGATTTAATCGGCAATGACGAAATCATTGAAAAAATCAAAGGCGGCTGGCTGGAATTTGACCGGGTGATCGCCACGCCGGATATGATGGGTGCTGTGGGAAAAATCGGCAAGATTCTAGGCCCGCGTGGACTTGATGCCCAATCCCAAGGTGGGAACGGTAACCTTTGAAGTGGCCAATGCGGTAAAAGAACTGAAAACAGGCAAAGTCGAATTTCGTGTGGAGAAAGCCGGAATCATTCATTCCCCGGTGGGCAAAGTTTCCTTTGGCGCCGAAAAGCTGAGCGAAAACGTCAGCGCTCTATTGGAAACAATTATTAAATTAAAACCGGCATCGAGTAAGGGAATTTATATTAAGAGTATTTCTCTTTCCAGCACAATGGGTGCGGGTGTGAGAATCGATCCTCTGGATATTAAGTCCGCTCAATAGAAAGAGGAGCTAATTTTTTTAGCAAAAAGGTCGAAGACAGCAGGTACAGAAGTTTAAACGTAAAGCGGCCTGCCGAGACTCGTAGTAAAATATTTTTTAAAAAAAACGGGAATCGGAGTTTAGGTGAAAGATGGCGTTTTTTCTGTATGTGGCTGTATTCTCCGGCCTCGGCAACTAAAGTATTTTTGGAAAGGAGGCTGATAAATTGGATCGGAGAACGAAAGAGCAAATAGTATCCGAACTGCACGAGAAACTTAAAGAAGCCAGACTAGGCGTTTTGACCAGTTTCAGCGGGATGAACGTCGAGAAGATGGAAGCTTTGAGAAATGCGTTACGCAAATCCAACGCTGAAGTGAAGGTTGTAAAAAACACTCTTTTGGGAATTGCCTCAAAAGAAACCGGCTTCAGTGTTCTTGCCGACCATTTCCAATGGCCTATTGCCGTCGTGTTAAGCTACAAAGATCCGGTGGAACCGACAAAAGTTCTGATTGATTTTGCCAAAAAAAATCCGGAACTGGAAATAAAAATCGGTGCGCTGGACGGCAAGATTTTAACCAAAGGCGATTTGACCATCCTGGCGGAATTACCCAGCAGGGATGTCCTTTTGGGTAAGTTAGTTTCGATTATGGCGGCGGTGCCGACATCATTCGTGACGGTTTTAAGCGGTGTCCCGAGAAGCTTTGTGCAAGTGCTCAATGCCGTAAGTGATAAGAAAAAAACTTTAAACTCATAAAACATACAGAAAAGAGGATAGAAAAATGTCAAAAATAACTAAAGATGACGTCGTAAAATTTATTGAAGAGATGACCGTGCTGGAGCTTTCTGCGCTGGTGAAAGAATTGGAAGAAAAATTTGGTGTTTCCGCCGCCGCTCCGATGATGGCGGCGATGGCAGTTCCGGGCGGAGCTCCGGCGGCTGCGGCAGCTGAAGAAAAAACGGAATTTAGCACCATCCTCACCGGTTTCGGTGCGGAAAAAATTCAGGTAATAAAAGTTGTGAGAGCAATTACCGGATTAGGACTCAAGGAAGCAAAAGACTTGGTGGAAGGAATACCCAAACCGATCAAGGAAGGCGTTTCCAAAGATGAAGCCGCCGATATTAAGAAGAAAATTGAAGAAGTTGGTGGAACCGTCGAGATTAAATAACATGATCTCTAACAAATATTTTATTTTTAAAGGATGTTATGGACAAATTTAGAAAAAATTTCGGCCGGGTAAAAAAGATATTGGATATTCCCAATTTAATTGAGATCCAGACAATATCATACGAGAAATTTCTCCAAAAGGATTTGGCGGCCGCGAAAAGAAGCAATGTCGGCCTACAGGGCGCTTTTAAGAGCGTTTTTCCGATTTCGGATTTCAGTGGGAAATGTTCTTTGGAATTTGTCAGCTATAAAATCGGCGATGTCCGGTATGACATAAAAGAATGTATCCAAAAAGGAATGACTTATGCCGCTCCATTGAAAATTGTGGTGAGGTTGGTCGTATTCGATACCGACCGCATTGCCGATGCCAAAATCGGCAGAGAAGCAACCGAGACCAAGCCGATACGCGACATCAAGGAACAGGAAATATACTTCGGTGAAATCCCGCTGATGACCGAAAACGGCACTTTTATAGTTAACGGTACGGAACGAGTTATTGTCAGTCAGCTGCATCGTTCACCCGGCATCTTCTTTGATCATGACAAAGGGAAAACCGTGGCCAGCGGCAAATTGATTTATTCGGCGCGCATCATTCCCATCAGAGGATCTTGGCTGGATTTGGAATTTGATTCCAAGGACCTTCTGTATGTCCGGATTGACCGCCGCCGTAAAATGCCGGTAACTATTTTGCTTAAAGCGATGGGCAATTCCACGGAATTCATTCTCAATTATTTTTACAGCATCGAAAAAGTTACCATTGAAAGCGAAAAGCTCTATTTTACGACTGACGACACGCTGGCCGGACAAAAAGCTCCTGAAGATATCAAAGATCCGAAAAGCGGTGAAATGATAATCAAGAAAGGTCGGAAGCTGACCAAGCCTCTTTTGAAAAGAGTATTGGATTCCGGTGTCAAGCGTATCGCGATCAAGGAAACCGATCTTGCCGGAAAGATTCTTTCTGCGGATGTCCGTGATCCCAAGACCGGCGAAATTATCTTCCATTGCAATGAAGAATTGCCCTTAAATGCTTTGGAAACAGCTAAGCAGAGGGGCATCAAAGAGTTGCGCTTTATTTATCTCGATGAGGATCTGGATAACGCCGCCATTCGGGATACCTTGTTGATGGATAAAATCGATACCGCTGAAGATGCCGTGCTGGAGATATATCGTCGTTTGCGTCCGAGCAATCCTCCGACGCCGGAAACGGCGGCTAAATTTTTTCACAGCCTGTTTTTTGAACCCGAAACTTACGATCTTTCGGATGTGGGCCGGGCAAAGATGAATTACAAATTGCATTTGAATGTGCCGACTGACGTGACTGTGTTACGCAATGAAGATATTTTATCCGCGGTTAAATATTTGATCGATTTGAAAAATAGCGTCGGTGATTGCAGTGTAGATGATATCGACCATTTAGGTAACCGCAGGGTAAGGTCTGTCGGGGAACTTATTGAAAACCAATATCGCATCGGTTTAGTACGCATGGAGCGGGCAATCAAAGAAAAAATGAGCCTGCAGGATATTGAGACAATGATGCCGCATGATCTGATCAATGCCAAGCCTGTATCGGCCGTTGTTAATGAATTTTTCGGTTCGAGCCAACTTTCTCAGTTTATGGATCAAACCAATCCTCTTTCGGAAATTACACATAAGAGACGCCTGTCCGCATTGGGGCCCGGCGGCTTAACACGGGAAAGGGCCGGATTTGAAGTTCGCGACGTCCATCCCACACATTATGGCCGCATTTGTCCTATAGAAACTCCGGAAGGTCCTAATATCGGTCTGATCGTCTCTCTCAGCACTTATGCTCGGGTCAATGAATTCGGCTTTATCGAGACGCCCTATAAGATAGTGGAAAACGGCAAGGTATCGAACGAAGTCCGCTTTGTGACGGCGATCGAAGAAGAAAACCAGATCATCGCGCCCGCCGACCGTCCTTTGGATAAAAGCGGAAGGTTTGTAGAGGAACTGATCTCCGTCAGAAAGGGAGGAGACTTTATTTCCGTTGTACCGGACGAACTTAAAATGATGGATGTTTCTCCCAACCAACTCGTCAGCGTAGCGGCGGCATTGATTCCCTTCCTGGAACATGATGATGCCAACCGTGCGCTCATGGGATCCAATATGCAAAGACAAGCTGTGCCGCTGATGTGCCCGGAAATGCCGATAGTGGGCACCGGGATGGAATCGGTTGTTGCGCGTGATTCCGGAGCGGTGCTTGTAGCCAAAAGATCGGGACATGTAGAAACCGTTGATGCTTCCCGGATTGTTATTCGTGCTGACCATCCCGAAGAGGACGGCATCGATAGTGGTGTTGATATTTATCCTTTAGCTAAGTACCAGCGCTCTAATCAGGATACTTGTTTTAATCAGAAGCCGATAGTTAACAGCGGTGAACGCGTCGGCAAAAAAGATATATTGGCCGATGGGCCGGCAACCGATGACGGCGAGTTAGCGCTAGGCAGGAATGTTATGGTTGCCTTCATGTCCTGGGGTGGTTACAATTATGAAGATTCCATTTTGGTTAGCGAAAGAATAGTCAAGGAGGATATTTATACTTCGATTCATATCGAAGAATTTGAAACTATGGCGCGCGATACCAAGCTGGGCAAAGAAGAAATTACCCGGGACATTCCCAACGTTGGTGAAGAAGCGCTGAGAAACTTAGATGAAAGCGGCATTATTCGCATTGGCGTTTCCGTCAAGCCCGGAGATATCCTTGTCGGCAAGATTACCCCCAAAGGAGAGACCCAGCTTTCTGCTGAAGAAAAACTATTGCGGGCAATATTCGGCGAGAAGGCCAGTGATGTGCGTGATACATCTTTACGCGTGCCTCCCGGAGTTGAAGGCACGGTTATCGATGCAAAAATATTTACCAGGAAAGGCGCGGACAGGGACTTGCGATCTCAAGCCATCGAAGCCGACGCCATTGAGCAATTAACTAAAGACAGGGACGATGAAATCCGCATTCTTACCGAAACAATAAAGAAAGATGTGGCGAGACTGGTTAATGGAAAGACCCTCTCCGCGAAGATCGTCGATGCCAAAAAGAAAACCCTTTTAAAAAAAGGTGACAAGCTCACCAAAGACATTTTGAATGATCTTCCCTTCAGTTACTGGAAAGATATTACTATTGCGGAAAGCGATAATACCGAAGAGAAGTTAACGAACCTCCTTTCTTCCATGGAAAGGAAAATAGATTTTATTCGAGCGCATTCTGAAGAAAAGCTGGAGAAGATTAAAGCGAGCGACGAACTTCCTCCCGGGGTAATAAAAATGGTTAAGGTTTATATCGCGATTAAGAGAAAACTTTCCGTTGGCGATAAGATGGCGGGAAGGCACGGCAACAAAGGCGTTTTATCGCGAATTTTACCGGAAGAAGATATGCCTTATTTTGCCGACGGCTCTACGGTGGATATCGTTCTTAATCCCTTAGGGGTTCCTTCGCGAATGAATGTCGGACAAATTCTCGAGACTCATTTAGGCTGGGCGGCAAAATCAATCGGCGAAAGTTTGAACGAGCTTTTAGAAAAAAATTTCAATTTGAATAATGTTAAAAGCGAACTGAAAAAAACATACTCTTCGCCAGATTTTGATAAATTTCTTGAGCAGGCTACAACCGAAGAAATCAAGAGCTTCGTCGGGCGGTTAAAAAAAGGGATGCTGGTAGCCAGCCCTGTTTTTGACGGTTGCCCCGAAACTCAGATTAGAGAAATGCTGGAAAAAGCTGAATTGCCGGAAAAAGGACAAGCAATGCTCTTTGATGGCAGAACCGGTGAGCCTTTTGACCAGGAAGTTACAGTAGGGATCATTTACATGATGAAGCTGCACCACTTGGTTGATAATAAAATTCATGCTCGTTCCATAGGCCCGTATTCCCTAGTGACCCAGCAGCCCTTGGGCGGTAAAGCTCAGTTTGGCGGGCAAAGATTAGGTGAAATGGAAGTATGGGCTATGGAGGCTTACGGGGCTTCTTATACTCTGCAGGAATTTCTTACAGTCAAATCCGATGATGTAGCCGGCCGGACAAGGATTTACGAATCTATCGTTAAAGGTGAACATACATTTGAGCCGGGTCTGCCGGAATCTTTCAACGTGCTGGTTAAAGAACTGCAGAGTCTCGGCTTGGACGTAGAATTGATAGAAGAAACAGATGATGTGAACACGCAGAAACAATAAAATTAAAGCAACTTTGTGTAAACGTTTAACATAATTTATTTAGATGGTTAATGGTTAGTAGAGGAGAAAATTCGTGGAAGATGTTTTCAGTTATTTTGAGAAGCCAAAAAATCCGATTAGATTTAATGCAATAAAGATTTCTATTGCTTCACCGGATAAGATTCTTTCTTGGTCGCATGGTGAAGTCAAGAAACCGGAAACCATCAATTACCGGACGTTCAAGCCGGAAAGAGATGGGCTTTTTTGCGCCAAGATATTTGGGCCGGTAAAGGACTACGAATGTCTTTGCGGGCGCTACAAGCGGATGAAACACCGTGGTGTGGTTTGCGAAAAGTGCGGTGTCGAAGTTATTCAATCCAAAGTCCGCCGGGAAAGGATGGGACATATTACCCTGGCAACACCCGTCGCCCACATCTGGTTTTTAAAGAGCCTTCCCAGTCGCATCGGAAATGTCATGGATTTATCCCTGAAGGAACTGGAAAAGGTTCTTTATTTTGAATCTTGGATTGTTCTCGATCCGAAAAACACTACCTTGAAGAAAAAAGAGCTGTTAACGGATGAGGAATACATCGAAGCCAAAGAGCAATATGGAGAGGATGGTTTGGTTGCGGGGATCGGCGCTGAGGCTATCCGCCAGCTTCTGGAAGAAATTGATTTGGAAAAACTCTATGAAGAGCTGCGCTCAGAGGTAGTTACCGCTGTTTCCGACACCAAGAAAAAGAAACTTGTCAAGAGATTGAAAGTAGTGGAAGCCTTGCGCAAATCCGGGAATAAGCCGGAGTGGATGATTTTGACAATCCTGCCCGTGATTCCGCCTGATTTAAGGCCATTGGTTCCTCTGGATGGCGGCCGCTTTGCCACATCCGATCTTAACGATTTATACCGAAGGGTCATCAATAGAAATAACCGCTTAAAACGTCTGCAGGAATTGAATGCACCGGAAATAATTATCCGCAATGAAAAGCGTATGCTGCAGGAAGCGGTAGATGTTCTTTTTGACAATGGACGTCGCGGCCGGGCTATTACCGGAACAAATAAGAGGCCTCTCCGGTCTCTATCCGATATGTTGAAGGGGAAACAAGGACGTTTCCGCCAGAACTTATTGGGTAAAAGAGTAGATTACTCCGGGCGTTCAGTTATCACTGTCGGACCTGATCTCCGGCTGCATCAGTGCGGTTTGCCGAAAAAAATGGCGCTCGAACTTTTTAAACCTTTTATTTACAACCGCTTGCTGGAAAAAGGATATGTTACCACCGTAAAAAGTGCCAAGAAAATGGTGGAAAGAGAAACTTCGGAAGTATGGGACGCGTTGGATGAAGTTGTGCGCGAGTATCCGGTCATCCTCAACCGCGCGCCAACCTTGCACCGCCTGGGCATGCAGGCCTTTGAACCGGTGCTAATTGAAGGAAAGGCTATTCGTCTGCATCCGCTGGTTTGCACAGCCTTTAATGCGGACTTCGACGGAGACCAAATGGCCGTTCACGTTCCCTTATCCATCGAGGCTCAAACCGAAGCGCGTGTTCTGATGATGTCCACGAACAACATTCTCTCTCCGGCCAACGGAAAGCCGATTATCATCCCGAGTCAGGATATCGTTTTGGGTATTTATTATTTGACCAGGGCCAAGACTGCTGTAAAAGGCGAAGGAATGGTTTTTTCATCCCGCGAAGAAGTGCGCTCAGCCCTTGACGCAGGTGTAATTGATTTACACGCCCGTATTAAGGTACGAATTGACTCGGAGTTGAAAGACACCACCGTGGGCAGGGTTGTTCTTTCGGAAATAGTTCCGGGTGAAATTACTTTCGATACGATCAATAAATTGATGAATAAAAAGGAACTCGCCAATTTAATCGACCACTGTTACCGCCTGTGCGGCGATAAGACAACGGTCCTTTTGGCCGATAGGCTCAAGGATTTGGGCTTCAAGTATGCCACTATTTCCGGACTATCTTTCGCCGTGGGCAATATGATTATTCCGGAGAATAAAAAGAACATTGTTTTGCAGGCCGATAAGGATGTGCTGAAAATTCAGAAACAGTATATGGATGGTCTGATTACTGACGGCGAGCGTTACAATAAAGTTATCGATATTTGGGCTCAATCAACGGAAAAGATTGCCTCCGAAATGTTAACCGGTATCAGTACGGAAGAGGTCCCCGCTGCCGAAGGCAAGAAGCGTAAAATCGAAAGTTTCAATCCTATATATATGATGGCCGATTCGGGCGCCCGCGGCTCTGCGGTGCAATTAAGACAGCTGGCGGGCATGCGAGGACTTATGGCCAAGCCGTCGGGAGAAATTATTGAAACGCCGATTACGGCAAATTTCCGCGAAGGGTTAACGGTCCTTCAGTATTTTATTTCTACTCACGGCGCACGCAAAGGTTTGGCCGATACGGCACTGAAAACAGCTAATTCCGGCTATCTGACCAGAAGGTTGGTTGATGTCGCGCAAGATTGCATAATTACCGAGAATGATTGCGAAACGGTCGACGGAATTTACGTTTCGGCGCTTATGGAAGGCGGCGAAATCATCGAGACGGCTGGAGAGCGCGTTTTGGGGCGAGTTGCTCTGCAGGAAGTCAGAGACCCATTTACTTCTGAAGTCATCGTCAAGGCCAATGAGGCGATAGATGAGGCGCTGGCGGAAAAGATCGATCGTTCCGGCATTGAAAGAGTTAGCATCCGCTCGGTTTTAACCTGTCGCTCGAAGCACGGTGTTTGTGCCATGTGTTACGGAAGAGATCTGGCTCACGGCCACCTTGTTAATATCGGTGAGGCAGTCGGCATTGTTGCCGCTCAGTCTATCGGCGAGCCGGGAACACAGTTAACGATGAGAACATTCCACATCGGCGGCACGGCGAAGTTCGACGAGCACTCTACCCTGGAAGCGCACCATGACGGCGTGATTAAATTCATTAACTTAAATACCGTAAAAACAAGGGAAGATGAATTCGTCGTGATGAACCGTCATGGAGAAGTCCATGTTTTGGATGAACAGAAAAGAAGTCGCGGTAAGTATACGGTGCCTTACGGCGCGCATTTGAAGGTAAAAGATAATAGCTCTGTCAAGCGCGGACAATTGATTGCCGAATGGGACCCTTTCTCCATACCGATTCTGGCTGAAGTTGACGGAACGATCAAATATGGCGACATCATCGAAGGGAAAACGATGCAAGAGCAAGTTGATGAAGTCACCGGCTTGTCCCGTAAGGTTGTTATCGAATTTAAAGGGGGTGATTTAAGACCACGTGTTTCGGTAAAAGATAACAAAGGTAAAACGGCTAAAATAGCCGGTACGAATTCTGTTGCCCGTTATTTATTGTCCGTAGGAGTTAATATAGTCGTTTCTGAAGGGGATCAAGTTCATGCGGGAGATATTATTGCAAAGATTCCCCGGGAAACAACTAAAACTAAGGATATAACGGGTGGTTTGCCTCGAGTGGCGGAGCTTTTTGAAGCCCGGAAGCCAAAAGATTTTGCAGTCATCAGTGAAATTGAAGGTGTTGTCTCTTATGGCAAGGACGCAAAGGGCAAGCGCAAGATCATTGTTACCCCGGAAATTGGAGAGGAAAAAGAGTACCTTATTGCCAAAGGCAAACATATCAGCGTTCAGGAAGGCGACAGTGTAACACCGGGCGATGCTTTGATGGACGGTGTTAATAATCCGCATGATCTTTTAGCCATCAAGGGAGAGAAGGAACTGGCTAGATATTTGGTTGATGAAGTGCAGGAAGTTTATCGATTACAGGGAGTTAAAATTAACGACAAACATATGGAAGTTATAGTCCGCCAAATGTTACGGAGGGTTCGCGTTACGGATCCGGGCGATACGGTGCTGCTTGCTGACGAACAGGTTGAACGCTACCGCTTTCAGGAAGAGAATGAAAAGGTTATGGCTCAAGGAGGCCGTCCGGCCATAGGTGAACCTCTGCTTTTAGGCATTACCAAAGCATCTTTGAGCACCCAGAGCTTCATTTCTGCCGCTTCGTTTCAGGAAACAACCAGAGTGCTTACCGAAGCTTCTCTGTCGGGTAAAACGGATTATTTGAGAGGACTCAAAGAAAACGTCATTATGGGCAGGTTGATAACAGCGGGTACGGGTTTAGTGATGTACAGGAAATTAGGCATTCAGCTTGAGGATAACAATCCTGGCGTCAGTTTGGAATAAGTTGGAAAAAGTTCAGAAAATACTTGACATATGTAGGGTTAATTGATAGCAAACACAGATTTGTTGCTGTTGATAAGAATAGCGTGAAGATATTTAGTTAGTTTTGGAGGAAGAATGCCGACGATTAGCCAATTAGTTCGGAAAGGCAGGATTAAAATACAAAGGAAAACAAATACTCCGGCACTGGCAGGTTCACCGCAGCGCCGTGGAGTTTGTGTCCGGGTATATACGACAACCCCCAAAAAACCGAATTCAGCCTTGCGTAAAGTAGCGAGAGTTCGTCTTACCACAGGTTATGAAGTCTCTTCATACATTCCCGGGTATCGGCCATAATCTGCAGGAGCATTCAGTTGTCCTGGTGCGCGGAGGTAGGGTTAAGGATTTGCCCGGCGTAAGATATCATATTGTCAGGGGTACGCTTGATGCTGTGGGCGTTCAAGATCGTAAACAGGGTAGGTCAAAATATGGGGCTAAAAAGCCAAGTTAGACGGGGATAGTTAAATGCCGAGAAGACGAGAGATAGAAAAAAGGGACATTTTACCCGATCCTAAATTTAATAATAAACTGGTAGCAAAATTTGTAAATTCGTTGTTGAAGCGGGGCAAGAAAAGCATTGCCGAAAGTATCCTTTATGGCGCTTTCGATATAATTGAGAAGAAAGCAAAGGAGCAGCCAGTCGAATTTTTCGAAAAAGCCGTAAATAACGTAAAACCGGTAATCGAGGTGAAATCAAGGCGTGTCGGCGGTTCTACTTATCAAGTGCCGACAGAAGTTCTGCCGGGTAGGCGAACAGCTTTGGCGATTCGCTGGTTGATTACAAATGCTCAGGAGCGCACGGAGAAGACCATGAAAGAAAAGCTGGCGGGTGAATTGATTGATGCCGCCAATAACCGTGGGGGAGCAATCAAGAAAAGAGAGGCTGTGCACAAAATGGCCGAAGCAAATAAAGCTTTCGCCCATTATAAATTTTAATATGCTAAATAAGGAAATAATACTTAAACGACAAGAACAGTAACCACTGAAAGTTAAGGAGGTAAATTGACATGGCTAAGAAAAAATTTGAAAGGACTAAGCCGCATTTAAATATCGGAACAATCGGTCACGTTGACCACGGTAAGACAACACTAACGGCAGCTATTACCAAACATTTAGCTAAGAAAGGTCTTGCTGAATTCAGACCTTTCGATTCCATTGATAATGCTCCCGAAGAAAAAGAAAGAGGAGTTACGATCAATATTTCCCACGTGGAATATGAAACGGCAAAAAGGCACTATGCTCACGTGGATTGTCCCGGTCACGCCGACTATATTAAGAATATGATTTCCGGCGCTGCTCATATGGATGGAACTATCCTTGTTGTTGCCGCTTCCGACGGTCCTATGCCTCAAACCAGAGAACATATCCTCCTTGCCCGACAGGTTCAGGTTCCTTATATTGTCGTTTATCTTAATAAAGTGGATTTGGTTGATGATCCTGAACTTCTCGACCTGGTAGAACTCGAATTAAGAGAACTTTTAAATCAATATGAATTCCCCGGCGACAAAATTCCCATTATTCGCGGTTCAGCACTAAAAGCATTGGAGACGGACGATCCTGATTCGCCTGATGCCAAATCCATCTGGCAGCTTATGGATGCCGTGGATAACTACATTCCGGAACCGAAACGTGATACGGAAAAACCCTTTCTTATGCCGGTGGGAGACGTTTTCACCATTTCCGGCCGTGGCACTGTGGTTACCGGTAGAGTAGACAGAGGCATTGTCAAGGTTGGCGAAGAAGTGGAAATTATCGGAATCAAACCAACGATCAAAACGGTTGTTACCGGCGTGGAAATGTTCCGTAAGACCCTCGATGAAGGTCGTGCCGGTGACGATGTCGGTCTGCTTTTAAGAGGTATTAAACGTGAAGAAGTGGAAAGAGGCCAGGTTATAGCCAAACCCGGTTCGATTACTCCACATACGAAATTTGAAGCGGCTGTTTACATTTTAACGAAAGAGGAAGGCGGCAGACATACGCCCTTCTTTTCCGGGTATCGGCCGCAGTTCTATTTCCGGACAACCGATGTGACCGGCGTGGCTACGCTGCCGGCTGGCGTGGAAATGGTTATGCCCGGTGATAATGTTAAAATGACAGTGGAATTGATTACGCCCATTGCTATGGAAGAGCAACTGAGATTTGCTATCCGCGAGGGTGGAAAAACAGTAGGCGCCGGAGTCGTAAGCAAAATTATTGAATAAACACAGGGAATAGGTTATCCGTTCAATGAAAGAACAAAAGATTAGAATTCGTCTCAAAGCTTACGATTATAAACTATTGGATCGCTCGGTAGAAGAAATAGTGGAAACTGCAAAAAGGACTGGCGCACGTGTTGCCGGTCCTATACCTATCCCTACGGAAATCAATAAGTATTGCGTAAATCGCTCACCGCACGTGGATAAAAAATCCCGCGAGCAGTTTGAAATCAGAACACATAAAAGATTAATTGATATTGTAGAGCCTACGCAAGCCACGGTGGATGCTCTGATGAAATTAGATCTTTCCGCCGGAGTGGATGTGGAGATAAAAGCTTAGGCATTTTGTATTAGGCGTTGGAAGATGGTAAGGATTACCGCCATTCTCCCCAATGGAGATTATTGGCTTTATATTTATTAAAAAAGTTGGGTAGTGATGAACAAGGGAATCATTGGAAAAAAATTGGGAATGACTCAGGTATTTGCCGATGACGGAGCTGCCGTCGGTGTTACTGCTATTGAAGTTGAGCCGTCCATTATCGTTCAGGTAAAAGCGAAAGATAAAGATGGGTACGATGCAATTCAGCTAGGTTATGGTAGAAAAAAGCAGAAAAATGTAATCAAGCCTCTCCAGGGTCACTTCGATAAGGCAAAAAAAGGGTATTTTCGTTTTCTAAAAGAATTCCCCGCACAATCAGGTAAGCATGAAATTGGACAGGAAATTACAGCAGATATATTTAAAGCCGGCGATTTTGTCGACGTCGTCGGAACTTCCAAGGGTAAAGGCTTTGCCGGTGTCGTGAAAAGACATGGTTTCCGCGGCGGTAGGGCTACGCACGGTTCGATGTTCCATCGAGCTCCCGGATCGATAGGTGCCAGCGCTGATCCATCACGCGTGTTTAAAGGTACAAAGATGGGCGGTCATATGGGCAATGTTCGTAAAACTGTCCAGAATTTGCAGGTTTGGCAGGTTCGTGCCGATAGAAATTTAATCTTGTTAAGAGGTTCGATTCCCGGCAGTAAAAATGGTTTTGTATTGATTAAGGAAGCCAGGAAAAAAAGCGCATAAGTCGCTGGAGATATAAAATGGCAGTCGCAGATGTTTACAATATTAAGAAAAAGAAAGTCGCCAAAGTTGAGTTAAATGACGCTGTATTTGGCGCGGAAGTCAACGAAGCGATTGTACACGACGTCGTTAAAATGCAATTGGCTTCACGGCGGTCCGGCACTGCCTCTACGAAAACCAGGCACGATGTCAGCGGAGGCGGGAAAAAGCCTTGGCGGCAAAAAGGAACCGGAAGAGCGAGGGCCGGAACGACAAGATCGCCGCTGTGGCGAGGCGGAGGAATTGTCTTTGGACCTCATCCCCGCGATTTTGCTTACAGCATACCGAAAAAAGTGCGTAAAAAAGCGGTGATCAGCGCGCTGAGTATGAAGCTCAAACAAGATAAAATGCTGATTCTCAAAGATTTTCCGATGGAAAAGATCAGCACCCGCGCATTTAAAAGTGTTGTTGACCTCTTCGATTTAAAAAAAGCACTTTTTGTTTTAGCCGATAATGATATTACTTTGCAGAAATCGTCACGAAATATAAAAAGCATTAAAATGATCAGGTCGGAAGGTATTAACGTTTATGATATCTTAAATCATGAACATTTGGTCCTTCTGGAGCCTTCCATCAAGAAGCTAGAGGGAGCGTTGCTTAAATAATGGAAGTACATCAGATTATTAAAAAAATGTTAATTACAGAAAAGAGCACCGTAGCGCGGGATAAAGAGAATAAATATTTTTTTGAGGTTGATCGTAGGGCAAATAAAATAGAAATAAGCGCAGCGGTGGAAAAGCTTTTTAAAGTCAAGGTTGCTGATATCCGTATCATGCACGTCTTAGGAAAAAAGAAAAGACTGGGCCGGGTGATCGGACAAAAGAGTTCCTGGAAGAAAGCAATCGTGACGTTGGTTGCCGGTAATCGCATTGAAATTTCCGAAGGCGCATAGAATAAGGGTTTAAGGATTAGCAAATGGGAATTATTAAATACAAGCCGACATCGGCAGGAAGAAGATTTCAGAGCGTCGCCGATTTCGCGGAAATTACTTCCGCCGAGCCGGTGAAAAGACTTGTGCAGCCGCTGAAGAAAACGGGTGGGCGCAATAGTTATGGAAGGATTACAATGCGCCATATCGGCGGCGGTCATAAAAGAAAATATCGCATCATAGATTTTTGCCGCAGTAAAACCGATATCCCGGCAAAAGTCGCCGCCATCGAGTATGATCCGAACAGGACAGCCAGAATAGCGCTCGTCAATTATCGCGACGGTGAAAAAAGATATATTGTCGCACCTGCGCAGGTCAATGTCGGAGATACTATAATCAGTGGTGAGAAGGCGGATATTAAACCCGGGAATGCCGTTCCTTTAAGATATATTCCTTTGGGCTCATTAATTCATAACGTGGAGTTGAAAGTCGGCCGTGGCGGACAGTTAATACGTTCGGCCGGAGCCTATGGACAGTTAATGGCGAAAGAGGGCAGTTACGCTCAGGTAAGGCTTCCGTCAGGTGAAGTACGCAAAGTATTTATTGAGTGTATGGCAACTATCGGGCAAGTTGGCAATAATGAACACGAAAACATCAGTATTGGCAAAGCCGGTCGTAGCCGCTGGCTCGGTAAAAGGCCTCATGTTCGCGGCGTTGTGATGAATCCGGTTGACCATCCGATGGGTGGTGGCGAAGGTAAATCTTCCGGTGGCCGGCATCCCTGTACACCTTGGGGCATACCGACAAAAGGTCACAAAACGCGGAAAAATAAGAGAACCGATAAATATATTGTGAAGAGAAGGGATTAAGAAAACGTGGCACGTTCGATCAAGAAAGGTCCATATATTGAAGAAAGGCTGCTCGCGAGAGTCAGGAAAATGGAGACCGAAGGCAGCAAGAATATCATTAAGACTTGGTCGCGGCGCTCAACGATAACGCCGGAACTCATTGGTTACACGTTCGCCGTCCATAATGGGAAAAAGTTTATTCCCGTGTATGTGACTGAGAATATGGTAGGGCATAAGCTCGGAGAGTTTGCACCGACGAGGACTTTTTATTCGCATTCCGGTGACCGAAAAACAAAAGTCCGTACCACCACCGGTACCACAGCCGCTGCTGCAACAACCACTACTACTACTTAGTTGTTTGAGCTGGGCTGGATAAGTTTGGAGTTGATTTAACATGGAAGCAAAAGCAGTTGCAAAATATATAAGGATGTCGCCGCAGAAAGTCATGCTGGTGGTTGATTTGGTAAGGGGAAAGAAGGTGCAGGAAGCCAAGAATATCCTTCTTTACACCAGAAAGTATGCGGCAGGTATTGTGGCTAAGGTTCTTAAATCAGCTCTGGCCAATGCCACCCAGAATCCTAATATTGATGAAAATATTCTTTATGTGAAAGAAATATTTGTTGATCAGGGACCGGCATTAAAGCGTTGGCGGGCAAGAGCTCAGGGAAGAGCGGCAGGAATTAAGAAAAGAACTACACATATTACAGTTGTCTTGGATGAAATGTAAGGAGGTACGATATTGGGTCAGAAGGTTAACCCGGTAGGATTACGATTAGGCTATATTAAAAAATGGCAATCAGTTTGGTTTGCCGATAAGAATTACAGTGAAATGTTACATGAGGATGTACAAATTAGAAAATACCTCAAGAAGAAGCTTTATCATGCCGGTATTTCCAAAATCGAAATTGAACGCGCAGCTAATAAGGCTAAGGTAAATATTTACTCGGCTAGGCCCGGTGTGATTATAGGTAAAAAAGGTTCGGAAATCGAGAAGCTGAAAGCCGATACGGAAAAATTTACTGAGTCAGAAATTATAATAAATATTTTAGAAGTGCGTAAACCGGAAGTGGATGCCCAATTAGTTGCCGAAAATGTTGCCATGCAATTGGAAAGAAGAGTGGCCTTTCGTCGAGCTATGAAAAAATGCGTTGGCTATGCCCTGAAATTTGGGGCAAAGGGAATTAAGATTCAATGTTCCGGAAGACTCGGCGGTGCGGAAATGTCGCGATCCGAATGGTATAGGGAAGGTCGAGTGCCCCTGCACACTCTGCGTGCCGACATTGATTATGGTTTTATTGAAGCCCATACGGCCTACGGTTTGATCGGGGTTAAAGTGTTAATTTTCCATGGAGAAGTATTGCCGTCGAAGAACGAAAAACAATAAGTATCTTACCGGATTATTTATCCGGCATATATCGAATAAAAAATAGTTGTAAGGGTATCGGAGTTTTAGATTATGTTAATGCCGAAGAGGGTAAAATATAGAAAGATGCAAAAAGGCCGCATGGGAGGCAAGGCAACAAGGGGCAGTTCGATTGCTTTTGGCGATTACGGATTGCTAGCGGCAGAATGCGGCTGGATTACTGCCAGACAAATTGAAGCAGCACGTATCGCAATGACTCGTCATGTGAAACGCGGCGGCAAGATTTGGATCAGGGTTTATCCTCATAAGCCGGTCACCAAGAAGCCGGCCGAAACGCGCATGGGCAAAGGAAAAGGCGCGCCTGAAGGATGGGTAGCCGTAGTTAAACCGGGCTCTGTCCTCTATGAGATGGAAGGCGTAACCAGGGAAGTGGCTAAAGAAGCATTTCGCCTGGCAGCGCATAAGCTGCCTATCCCTACAAAGTTTTTAGCGAGGGAGATATCTGATGAAATTTAAGGAAATCAGAGATCTGGGAATTGAAGAACTCAAACAAAAAAATAGTGAATTGGTGGAAGAACTTTTTCGGCTGCGAATTCGTCATGCGTCAGACCAATTGGAATCGACGGCAATGCTCGGAAAAATCCGTAAGGACATAGCTCGCATTAAAACGGTACTGAAAACAAAGGAGGCTGCAAGTTAACATGGGTGAGCATGGGAATAAGCGCACGATTAAGGGCGTAGTAATAAGCAACAAGATGGATAAGACCATCGTAGTAAAAGCCGAACGTTTGGTAAAGCATTCCGTTTTTCACAAATATGTGCGCCGACATATGAAATACAAAGCCCATGATGAGCAAAACCAGTGTAAGGTCGGTGATACCGTACTGATTATTGAGGCGCGGCCGCTCAGCGAAGAAAAGCGATGGCGCATGCTGGAAATTATGGAGCGGGCGAAATAGGGTTGGATGGAGTTTTTTTATGATTCAGATGCAAACCATATTGAATGTTGCGGATAATTCCGGTGCGAAGAAGGTTGCCTGCATTAAGGTGCTTGGTGGATCGAAGCGTCGCTATGCCAGTTTGGGCGATGTAATTGTCGTCTCGGTAAAAGAATCGATTCCCAACTCCAAGGTAAAAAAAGGCGACGTGATGAAGGCAGTCATTGTGCGTACAGTGAAGGAAGTAAAAAGGTCGGACGGCTCGTATCTGAAATTTGACGATAATTCCGCTGTTTTGATTTCCAACCAACTGGAGCCTGTGGGAACGAGGATTTTCGGTCCGGTTGCCCGTGAGTTGAGAGCGAAACAGTTCATGAAAATTATATCTCTGGCGCCAGAGGTTTTGTAAGAGTAAGACGAGGGAAAAAATGGGGTTAAATAAATTTAAAAAGGGCGATATGGTTAAAGTTCTTACCGGTAAAGATAAGGGGAAAACCGGCAAAATACTGAAGACTATACCCGCTAAGGAAAGAATAATCATAGAAAAAATTAATCTTATCAAAAAACATAAAAGACCAGATCAGAAAACCAAGGGCGGTGTCGTGGAAAAAGAAAGCTCAATCCATATCTCTAAAGTCGGTTTATTATGCAATAAATGCAACACTGCCGTTAGAGTGAGAAATAAGTTGCTCGAAGATGGGAAGAAGGTACGCATTTGCAGCAAATGTAATGACGTAATCAGCGTAGGTTAAGGGAAAATGGCAAGATTAAAAGATTATTATTTAAAAAAAGTAGTTCCGGCCCTGATTGAGGAATTTAATTACAAAAATCCAATGCAAGTGCCCAAGATGGAAAAAATTGTCATTAACATGGGTCTGGGCGAAGCGACTCAAAACGCAAAAATTATTGATGGTGCCGTGCAAGAAATGGCTATGATTACCGGACAAAAACCTGTAGTAACTAAGGCCAAGAAATCCATAGCTACCTTTAAATTAAGACAGGGAATGCCGATCGGCTGCTCGGTTACCTTAAGAAAAGAAATCATGTATGAGTTTTTTGACCGTTTGGTAAATGTTGCCTTACCTAAGGTAAGAGATTTTCGCGGTATATCGCCTAATGCGTTTGACGGCAGGGGAAATTTTTCTATCGGTTTGCAGGAACAAATAATATTCCCGGAAATTGAATACGATAAGGTGGAAAAAATCAAAGGAATGAACATCACAATCGTGACTACTGCGAAAACTGATGAAGAGGCGAGGATTTTATTGAAACTGATGGGTGTGCCTTTTAAGAATTAGAAGAGGAATCTCCGGAGGGATTTAGCGTGGCCAAGAAGTCATTAATTGCGAAAGCGAAAAGAAAAATGAAATTTTCGGTAAGAGAATATAACCGCTGCCCGCTATGCGGCCGGCCGCGCGCGTATTATAGAAAATTTGATATGTGCAGAATTTGTTTGCGGAAACTTTCCTTACAGGGAGAGCTTCCGGGCGTAATAAAATCGAGTTGGTGAATTTGAATTAAGGAGAAAAAGCATGGGGATGACCGATCCTATTGCCGATATGCTGACGAGAATCAGAAATGCGAATAAGGCGCGGTTTAAGAGTGTCAACGTTTATGCGTCTCAGATGAATATCAATATTGCTAAAGTATTGAAAAAGGCTGGATATATCAATAGCTACGATAATGTAAAAGATGAAAAAGGCCAGCAGATGTTAAAAATAATGTTGAAATACCCCGATACCAAGCGTGCCGTTATTACAGATATTAAAAGGGTGAGCAAACCGGGACGCAGAGTTTATGTGGCCTCCGATAGTATTCCTAAAGTTTTGAACGGTTTTGGTATCTCTGTTCTTTCCACTTCCCACGGCGTTATTACTGATCAGGAAGCCAGGGAGTTGAATGTCGGCGGAGAAATTCTTTGTAAAGTTTGGTAATTGGAACAAATGATGTTCAGCGGGAGAGCTTGTTAATGTCGAGAATAGGTAAAAAGCCGATCACTTTTCCGAAAAATGTTAAAATCAGCCAAAGTGACGGTATTGTAAAAGTGGAAGGACCCAAAGGAGCATTATCGTCGAAATTACCCGAGGGGATAACTATGGCCATTGCGGACGGCAGTTTGGTTATCGCCAGAAAATCGGACGAACGTCTTGTCCGGTCTTATCATGGTTTAGCCAGATCACTAATCGGCAACATGGTAAATGGGGTGAGCAACGGTTTCGAAAAAAGATTGGAAATATCGGGAGTCGGCTATCGCGCCGAAGTGAGTGGAAGCAACCTGAAGTTGATTCTGGGGTTTTCCAGTCCGACACAGTACAATATTCCCAAAGGAATTGAGGTTAAGGTGGATAAACAAATAAATATTTCGATTTCCGGTATTGATAAGCAACTGGTTGGCCGCGTGGCAGCGGAAATCCGAGCATTGAAAAAGCCAGAGCCTTATAAAGGCAAGGGTATCAAGTATGTTGGTGAGTACATCAAGCGCAAGGCCGGCAAGTCGGTGAGCGCCTGATCTAATTAAACATACGAAATTTTATTTAGCCGTTAAATGAGGTAGAAGATTGGCTTCCAAAAAAACATTAAAAATTAGAACAAGAAGAGAAAAAAGAGTAAGAGGCAAAATCATCGGAACAAAGGAGCGGCCTCGTCTTTCCGTATTCCGTAGTGATAGACATATTTATGTGCAAGCCATTAATGATACTCAATCGGCGACATTAGCCATAGCTTCAACTTTGAGCAAGGATTTATCCGAGAAAATCAAGGGAAAGAAAAAAGTAGATGCGGCGACGGAAGTAGGGAAATTAATTGCCGAGCGTCTGCTGTCAATGGGAGTAAATAAAGTCGTTTTTGATCGAGGCAGGTTTCTGTATCATGGTCGCGTTAAAGCGTTGGCCGATGCGGCACGGCAAAACGGTCTTAAATTTTAATTTTTGTTTTTTACTATAATACTTATGATAAGGGAAGAATCCGTTGGATAAAAAAGAAATGAAAGATGTGGAACTCCTGGACCGGGTTATTACCATTAACCGGACGGCAAAGGTGGTCAAGGGAGGCAGGAGGTTTAGGTTTAGCGCCATCGTTGTCGTCGGTGACGGTAAGGGAACGATTGGAGCTGGTTTGGGCAAAGCGCACGAAGTGCCGGAAGCTATCCGCAAGGGCATGGATATGGCAAAAAAAACCATGGTGAAGGTCGCCATTACCAATAGAACGATCCCTTACGAAGTAATAGGCAGTTATGGCGCGGGGAAGGTATTGTTAAAACCCGCATCGGAAGGAACAGGTCTTATTGCCGGAGGCGCCGTCAGAGCAGTATTGGAGGTTGCCGGCGTTAGCAATATCTTAACAAAATGTCTCGGTTCCCATAATCCACACAATCTAGTGAAAGCCACTCTGGAAGGTCTTTGTCAGTTAAAAGACCCGGCGGATATTGCCGCCCAGAGAGGGAAGTAATTTTATTAATGATCATATTAATGATACTTATTGGAGTAGTCTAAAGTGGCCAAAATGTTAAAGATTAAAATGGTGGGAAGTGAAATAGGCCGTCCGGAAAAGCAAAGGAAAGTACTGCGTGGCATGGGTTTGAAAAGATTAAATGACGCGGTGATTTTAGCCGATACTCAAGAGACCCGCGGTATGATAAATAAGGTATCCCATTTAGTTTCTGTAGAAGAGTCCAAGGGGTAGGTTATGAATTTGAGTTCTCTTAAGTCTCCGGCCGGGGCAACGAAAAAAAGAAAACGAGTCGGCCGTGGTGACGCTTCGGGGCAGGGTAAAACAGCAGGCCGTGGCGATAAGGGTCAAAAGGCTCGTTCCGGCGGCAAGGTGCGCGCCGGTTTTGAAGGAGGGCAGATGCCGCTTTCCCGGAGATTACCTAAGCGCGGTTTCCGCAATCCCTTTCGCGAAAGATTTATTGCGGTAAATCTAATCGATTTATGTCGTAAATTCAGTAAAGGCGCCATCATTGATAAAGAGGCTCTTTTGGCTAGCGGTATTGTGAAGAAAAAAGAAGACGGCATAAAAATTTTGGCTAAAGGCAATATTGATTTTCCCATTATTTTAAAAGTAGCCAAAGTTAGTCAGGCGGCAAGAGAAAAAATAACAGCTGCCGGCGGTTCCATAGAAGAGGTAATATAATTTGTTAGAAGGACTGGGAAGCGTATCCAAGATTCCGGAATTACAAAGAAGGATTTTATTTACCGTCCTTCTTTTAGCTGTTTATCGGATTGGTGTCTATATTCCGACTCCGGGAATCGATAATGTTGCGCTGCTCGCTTATTTCGAACATGCTAAAGGTTCTCTATTCGGCCTGATGGACATGTTTGCAGGTGGCGCTTTTAGTAATTTCTCGATTTTCGCCTTGGGTATCATGCCCTATATCAGTTCTTCCATTATTTTACAGTTATTAACTGTTGCTGTGCCTCATTTAGAGAGACTCTCGAAAGAAGGCGAAACGGGACGGCGTAAAATTACGCAATATACTCGTTACGGCACAGTTATTTTGAGTACGATACAGGGCTTTGGCATTGCTTATGGCTTGCAACAAATGGCGGGCCCTTCAGGTGCGCCGATTGTTTTACAGCCGGGATTATCGTTTATCATTATGACGGTTCTTACCTTGACATCCGGAACTGCATTTATTATGTGGCTGGGCGAAACGATAACGGAAAAAGGTATAGGCAACGGCATATCTTTGATAATTTTCGCCGGCATTGTTTGCCGCATGCCGGCGGCTATTGGCAATACATACAGGCTGGTGACTGCCGGTGAATTAGGAATATTGATATTGCTGTTGCTAGCGATAATGATGATCTTAGTAGTGGGTGCGATAGTATTTGTCGAAGGTGGGCAGCGTCGTATTCCAGTGCAATACGCCAAAAGGATAGTGGGACGCAAAATGTATGGCGGCCAGACTACGCATTTACCCTTGAAGGTAAATTCGGCAGGGGTCATTCCCCCGATTTTTGCTTCTTCGGTCATCATGTTTCCGGCAACAATCGCTAATTTTGCCCAGGAAGGATGGATAAAGGATGTTGCCGGTTATCTAAAGCCGGGCACGTTGGGTTATGAAATATTATATGTAGCTTTTATTTTTTTCTTTTGCTTTTTTTATACGGCAGTTACTTTTAAGCCCGATGATGTGGCGGAAAATATGAAAAAGTTCGGCGGCTACGTTCCGGGGATCAGACCCGGCAAGCATACTGCCGAATACATAGAAGATATTTTGGAAAAGCTTACTTTTAGCGGGGCTATTTACGTTTCCATAATCTGTGTATTGCCCAGTATTTTAATTGGTCAATTTAATATACCTTTTTACTTTGGCGGTACCGCTCTTTTGATTGTTGTTGGCGTGGCTATGGATACGGCAGGCCAGATAGAGTCACATTTACTGACTCGGCAATACGAAGGGTTTATGAAAAAGGGACATATTACCCGCAGGAGATAGGGGAAGCTTTTTCCGAAGGATTATTTAAGCTAATGATAATTCTGAAGCTTCCGGAAGAAATTGAAAAAGCAAGGGCAAGTAATCGTATTGTTGCCGAGGTTTTAAGTAAGCTCAGAGAAAAAGTCAAGCCCGGCGTAAGAACAAAGGACTTGGATAAATTTGCTGAGGAAATTACCGCCAGAAGGGGAGCAAAACCGGCTTTTAAAGGTTACAGAGGTTTCCCTCACGCTCTTTGCACTTCGATAAATGAAGTAGTTGTTCATGGAATGCCTTCCGAACGGGTATTGATAGAAGGCGATATTATCGGGCTTGATTTTGGTGTTTATTATCGAGGTTTTTTTGGCGATGCAGCTATAACACTACCCGTTGGTAAAATAAATGAGAAGGCGACAAAGCTTATTGCGGTCACTGAACAAAGTTTATATAGAGGTATAGAACAAGCGAAGGAAGGTAACAGGCTGGGCGCTATTTCTGCCGCCGTGCAGGCGACAGTAGAAGCGGCCGGCTTCTCGGTCGTTCGAGATTATGTTGGTCATGGAGTTGGTAAAAATCTGCACGAAGACCCGCAAATTCCCAATTTCGGGAAGAAGGACAGGGGAATTGAATTAAAAGGCGGCATGATCCTGGCTCTCGAGCCGATGGTCAACGAGAAAAACTATAGGGTAAAGGTCTTGCCGGACGACTGGACTGTAGTTACCGAAGATGGTGGGTTATCAGCTCATTTTGAGCACTCGGTGGCAATTACCGATAACGGACCCGACATCTTAAGTAAATTGAATTAAACATTCGATTGATTAAATAGCTGACGCTTTTAAAATCGAATATAGAAAAGTAAATTATGGCTAAAGAGGAAGCAATTGAAGTTGAAGGTCGGGTGATTGAGCCCTTGCCCAATGCTATGTTTCGCGTAGAGCTGGAGAATGGGCATAAGGTATTGGCTCATATTTCCGGTAAGATGCGCATGCATTTTATCAAGATACTGCCTGGCGATAAAGTGACTGTTGAGCTTTCACCCTATGATTTAACCCGTGGCAGGATTACTTACAGGACAAAGTAAAAAAATATTTTTTATCGAGAACAGGGAGTAAAAAAGTGAAAGTCAGATCGTCGGTGAAAAAAATATGTGAGAAATGCAAGATCATCAAACGAAAAGGTGTTTTACGCGTAATTTGCGAAAACCCTAAGCATAAGCAGCGTCAAGGCTAATTTTTTAAGGCAGGAGGTTATTAGGTGGCACGAATTTCAGGTGTTGATTTACCAAAAAACAAGAGAATGGAAGTTGCCTTAACGTACATTTACGGCATCGGTCAGACTAGGGCGAAACAAATCTTAAAAGATGCCGGTGTAAGTCCGGACACGCGAACTGATGAACTTGCCGACTCGGAAATATCGGCAATTAGAAGCATAATCGACAAAGATCATAAAGTTGAGGGCGACTTGAGACGCGATATATCTATGTCTATTAAGAGATTGATGGATATTGGTGCGTACCGTGGTTTGCGGCATCGTAAGGGTCTGCCTGTAAGGGGACAAAGAACTCATACGAACAGCCGCACCAGAAAAGGGCCGCGGCGTTCTATCGCGGGCAAGAAAAAATAATTTTACTCTGTGATCCGGGGGGGGGGAATGGTCAAGGCAGTCAGAAAGACAGGAAAGAAAAAGGAAAAGAAAAATATTACAGAAGGGGTTGCGCATATACAATCCACTTTTAATAATACAATTGTAACAATTACCGATTTGAGCGGCAATGTAGTTGCGTGGTCATCGGCTGGTCTGCAGGGATTTAAGGGATCGCGCAAGAGCACTCCTTTCGCGGCACAAATGGCGGCGGAAGATGCTGTGCGCAAGGCGAAGGAACAGGGAATGCGTAAAGTGCAAGTATATATAAAGGGTCCGGGAGCTGGTCGGGAATCAGCATTGAGATCATTACAGCTTGCCGGTCTTACCATCACCGTGATTCGTGATGTGACACCTGTTCCGCACAATGGATGCAGACCGCCAAAGCGTCGTAGAGTATAATTAATAATTAAAAATCAGGGAGGCTTTTTTGGCAAGATATATAGATTCCTCATGTAGGTTATGTCGCCGTGAAGGATTGAAACTTTTTCTTAAAGGCGATAGATGCTATTCGGAAAAATGCGCCTTTGAAAGAAGGGGATATGCTCCGGGAGATCACGGTCAGGCGCATAAAAAACAGCATTCCGATTATGGCGTTCAATTGCGTGAAAAACAAAAGCTCAAAAGAATGTATGGGCTTTTAGAAAAGCAGTTTCGAGGCTATTTTGAAAAGGCCGATCAGCAAAAAGGCATCACGGGCACAAATTTGCTAGTGTTTCTGGAAAGAAGACTGGATAATATGATTTTTCGTATGGGATTGGCGAATTCCCGAGTAGAAGCAAGGCAATTGATCAGTCACAGCCATTTTTTAGTTAACGGTAAAGCGGTTAATATCCCGTCATATTTGCTTAAGGCAGGAGATGAAGTTTGCCTTAAGGAAGGCAGCCGTAAGATAACGCGGATAATGGGAGCAATGGAAACTGTGGCCAGACGCGGTGTGCCTCATTGGCTGGAATTGGATAAAGAGAACTTCAAGGCATCTATTAAAATGTTGCCGGTAAGGGAAGATTTAACCATGCCGGTGCAAGAACAACTTATTGTAGAACTTTGTTCGAAGTAAAATAATTTTTATAAACCAGCTAAAGGGTGGGTTTGATTATGCAGAGGAACTGGTCGAGTTTAATTCGTCCCAAGCGCATTGATGTTGATAATGCTACGCATACGCGGTACTATGGAGAATTTACCATTCAGCCTTTGGAAAGAGGCTTTGGCATAACCTTAGGCAATGCATTGAGGAGGGTGTTGCTTTCTTCAATTCAGGGCGCTGCAATTGTTTCCGTGAAGATTGACGGCATACTGCATGAATTTTCAACTCTTCCCGGAGTTAAAGAAGACATAACCGATATTATTCTGAACTTAAAAGGCGTTCGATTTAAATTGGGACAGGCGGACACAAAAGAAGTACGCATCAATATAGATCATGCCGGGCCCATTACAGCAGCCGACATAATCACTGATGGTACAATTGAAGTTTTGAATCCGGAACACTATATTGCTTCTGTATCCGCTAAAGGAAATTTTAAGGCCGAACTTGTAGTTAAAATGGGGAAAGGATACCTTCCGGCGAAAAAAGAACTTGATCCTGATCAACCTGAAGGAACTATCAATATTGATGCCATTTTTTCACCGGTTAGAAAAGTAAATTATGTCGTTTCGCATGCGCGTGTCGGTCAAATAACTGATTATGACAAACTTGTGCTGGAAGTATGGACTGACGGCAGTGTAAATCCTGAAGATGCGATTGCCTATTCCGCAAAAATATTGAAACAGCAATTAGACGTATTTATAAATTTTGAAGAAGTTGAAGAAGAAGTTCAACCGATAGCCGAAGATGAAAAAGGGGATGTAAACAAAGTCTTGTTACGGTCGGTAGAGGATTTGGAGCTTTCCGTCCGCTCGGCCAATTGTTTGAAAAACGCCGGAATAAACACAATTGGAGAG
The DNA here is from genome assembly GCA_963753975.1 of uncultured delta proteobacterium. Lineage (GTDB taxonomy): Bacteria > Desulfobacterota > Syntrophia > Syntrophales > Smithellaceae > UBA4810. The sequence goes on along the minus strand of CAVWEH010000004.1, from coordinate 92,594 downwards.
TTAGTGCAAAAAACGGAAGCGGAGATGCTTAAAACAAAGAATTTTGGCCGTAAATCGTTGAGTGAAATTAAAGATATTCTTGGTGAATATAATTTAACTTTTGGTATGAATCTTGACCTCAATCAGAGTGAAGAAAACGACCAGTAGCAGAAAATATAATTATATCTCGCGATTTGATTGTTAGGAAAGGAAAATATCGGCAATGTATCATGGTAAAGCGGGCAGGAAGCTGGGAAGAACTTCCAGCCATAAGGAAGCCATGTTTCGTAATATGGTAACTTCCATAATTAAACATGAACGTATTCGCACAACGGATTCCAAGGCGAAAGAGGTGAGGAAACTGGCGGAAAAAATGATTACCTTGGGCAAAAGGGGTAATTTACATGCGCGTCGTCAGGCTCTCGCTTTTATTAGGGATAAAGCTTCGATGAGCAAACTTTTTGGCGAGCTTACGGAACGTTACCGCCAGCGTGCAGGCGGATATACGCGGATAATCAAGGTGGGATACCGGTTTGGTGATAATGCGCCCGTTTCCATTCTGGAATTTATTCCTGAAGAGAAAAAGAAAGAAAAAGCAAAACCTAAAGCCAAAGGTAAATCAAAAGCTAAGCTGCAGGAAAAAGAGGAAGAGGAATCAGTTCTGAAAGCTACTCCTCCTGAGGAGAAAAAGAAAGAAAAAGCAAAACCTAAGATCAAAAGCAAAGCGAAAAAAGAAGAGAACGAAAAATTAGCTGAATAGCTAATCATATATTGAAGAATAACAAAAGGGCGGGGTTTTAACCCTGCCTTTTTGTTATTTGTGAAATTCCAAGTCGGAAGTAAAATATATAACCTATAAGTCACACGTCGGAATTGGCAAGTTGAATTAATGAGACCCAAGTTTCAGAAGCAGAGCGTTGCGAAGCTTAGCGGGACAATATAAATATCCCGCAAAGCGGAGGGTAGAATACCCGCGATAGTCGATATATCGTCAGATCGATAAAGAATTTCGATTTATCTGAAGTCCGCCTTTCACAAGCTGGGTTAAGATAAGGCTATATTTTTTCCTTAAGCACATTAATTTCTATTAAGGAGGCAGTAACTCTGCTTTTCCCCAGATAAAAAAAGGTAGCTATCCACAAAACCAGCAGGAAAATCAATATAGCAGGATTCCATGTGATTGCAAATCCTAGCGCTAAATCCGGTGTGCCGATGGGCGTCTCGCGAAATATATACGCCATAAATAAGCCATATAAACAGGCAATCAAAGCCATGATTTGGTAGCCGGATATTTTCCCTTCTCCACGGTAGTCAGCGCGTAGAAATTCGGAGAGTGCCCGCCAGAGTTGTGTTACAGTCAATGTCAAGACAAACGCAACCGCCGCATAACCTTTTAGAAAAAGATAGCAGCCGACGAGACCCGCTAAACTGTAAATTACGGCTGTCAGCGCCTGAATCGGAATAACTTCATGGCCATCGAGCCCATGAGCATAAGCGATTTTCTTTGTCTTGCCGCTGAAAATAAAATTTTGTCTTTGGAATATTTTATTGATCAAAGGGGAACAGTCTGCCAGAGGTTTTCCGTAGCAGCAACCGAAACTGATACAAGCAAGCCTGCCGATTCCCTCACCCAGAGTATATGCAATCGACATGGCGGTCAGAGCATTTATTGGGGTAATATTAAAGCCCAGCCATTTGCCTGCAGTTACGTTGGTCAGGGCAATGATCCATGGAGCGGCAAGGATTCCTATAAATGATGCGCCGCCGATAGTAAAAGTGTTCTGCCTTCTTTCGATCAAAAAAGCCATTATTTTTGCCGCAGGCACGCAGATTGCGAAAAGCAGGATAAATAAAAATAAGCTGGCAGTAAGCGGTATGGATAATGATCCGGCCAGAATTAGAAACATGCCAACGGCAAATACTACAGCTACGGCGATAAAAAAACCATACCAGGTCAGATTCCATCCTTGCCAGCGGTCATCTAATAGCCGCCGATACGGAAGGCAACCGATGATTTGCCATTGTTCATCAGGCAATCTCCGAAATGCCCACCGGAAAATAAATACCAACACAAGACATACGATTAATATAAAAATTTCATCAAGCATGATTATATGAGATTCTATCTGCATATTGACGTCTGCGTTTCGATTTTATATGTTGGGATTCAATTTTCTCCTGACATATTACGCAAAGCTTGCTCATCGGTGCCGCCATTAGTCTTTTTTGCGATATTGGACTGCCGCAATGATCGCAAATACCAAAGAGCCCACGATCAATGCGCAGAATAGTTTCCTTGATATCGAGGAGTAAATTCCACTCTTTATCTAGGCAGTTAAGCTCAACGGCCTTACTTGTCTCAACCGCTGCCTGATCAAAGGGATCAGCAAATTTATCATCGCTTTTTTTTAGTTTGAGTATGGCATGATCGGCTGACGCCCGTAAATCTTCCATTTTCTGAACAAGAAAATTACGAATATAAGCTGTTTTATCTTTGTTCATAATGTGTTCCTTTCCCTAATGTTGAAGACTTATCAGATCGATCCTTTATATGCGTATCGCGCTGCCAATATACGATCTGACCCTGACGTCGGTTTCCACCAGCGATTTATCGAAACCCAGCGAGAAGATGCTTTGAGCGTCCTGACAGAACATGTTGGCGGTAATGTCATCGGCAAATCTTACCCTGTCTTTTTGAAATATAAGAACTACCGTGGAGCTTCCCGGGCGGAACAGACTCTTGGGCATGCCTCTTTTGATAAACATTCCTGTTCCCACAGACAGCGGATTGTCATATTCTTCTTTGCTGTAGCACTGGACAATGTCGCCGATCATTAAGGCCACGACCTCGATCATGGCCACAATGCCCGCACGAGATCCTCCCTCGACATCAGTATCAATGATAGTCACGACCCGCTTGTTTTTGGAATAAGGGGTCACTACGGATATTACAGCGTTGGGGTTGCAAGCATGGTAAGAGCCGGATATCGGGTAGAAGTCTATAATCTTGCCCGCAACCGGCGTGTGATTGTAATGATATTTTTCCGGCGTCAAGCGAAAGATGGCGAAATTGCCGTCTTTGAAACTGGCAAGCCATGTTTTCTTGTTGAATCCAAACATTTCCTCGTAATCGAAAAATTTTCCCTTAATAAATATATTTGATGTCTCGGCAAAAGATCCGAAGAGCACCCGGGAATCGGCGGGAGAAACAATTGTGTGTGGATCATTAGGCATCGGACGGCATTGCCAGTAACGAATTTTCCTCTCAAATATTTTTCTTAATGAATTCATTTTTTCGGGTGGATCGATACACTCTTCGGCATTGATATTCAGTAACGCTTGCAGATTCAAATGATCTTTCATCTTGCCAGCCAGGATGCCGTAGTAGTTTATGTAACTCAAAAAGCGCGATACTCGCGCACTGGTGAGTTTGCGGAAAAGCCAGGGAGATTGCTCACGGATATTGGAATACAGAAACTGAATAGCCTGATTTCCGTATAATATTTCCGTATTAACTTGCCTTGTATTGCGTTCAATATATTGATGTTGCATGGTTAGGTAAGAGAGTACCTCATTGATCCTGATTATCTGGCATTTGCCGGTAATGCGGCAGCTTTATTTTTTGGTTCTCGATCGTTTATTCGCCAACGATGCGATTCCCGAAATTTAGAATGTAAATTATCTTTATAATGAATATATGCCAGAATAATATAGACAAGTGTTTCCAGAGTTTCGGATGTTGCTCTTTCTTGAATTACTTCACCTTGAACTCTCGTAAGAAATGAAGGCAGATTTTTTTCCTGCAGGATACTGTGCAGTAAACTTCTTATTTCATGGTTGGTATCGCTCACAGCTTGATCCAGCTTGACGATATCTTTGCTCAGGAAAGAAAATGATTCCCTTATGTGCCGATTGCGTAATTCCGTGCGATAGTATTTTTCTGCTCCCTGGTTAAATCTGTCGGCGGGAACAGTCATTGGTGATTTTGCATTCGCCTGGTTTATGATCCCGCGGATCAATTTGCCTGTAGCGGCAAAATGATCCGGCTCATTGATTCGGCATTCCAGATCCCGGATGGTCTCTCTCATACCGAGCATTTCGATTAAATCGGCTGCATCATTGCGAATGAGTTCCAGCAGGGCGCGTCGATATTCGATATTGTAAATTCTGGTATATCCGGTATAACGGCGGCTGGAACGGACCCTTTGTGTTTTTTCTATAATGCTCTTCAGAAAGCCGTTGCCGGTATGTCGGTGCACGAAGAAAGTGGGAATGCCAATCGCACTGCCAAAAATAATCTGTCTTCTTTCACTCTCGATAAACGGATCGTCCGGTATGTTTTCATGACTGATCCGGCCTGTGGCAATATATTTAAATGCCAGAAGGTAGATAAGATTTTGCAGGCTGACTGCCTGGGCCATATCCGGCATAAAGCTGTCAAATAAACTGTAATGTCGTCCCTCAAAACCGGAAAAGCCCATTTGGTCGTATTCGCGCGGCTTGTCGAAAAGGTAGAGCGACATTTTTGTATCAAAGACGCCGAGATCGGCAAGATCATGTTTTAGCTGCTGGCCGTTGTGAAGCTTGCCGTTAAGTGCCGGGCTTTTTTCCGTACTCAGGATGGCGACAAGGTAATCGATCAAACGAAAATCCGGTACGAAATCCCCTTTTAACCCCAAAACGGAGCTGACCAGTCGGTCAAGCCTGCGGGGTCCAAAAGGCGTCAGGGGGTATCCGAATACGTTGAGATCGGCTTTTTTTTGCCAGCGTCTCCAGAGCATACGTAAATGAGTATAGTCCAACTCGTGCGGCAGAAAACCAAGCGCTTTTTCGGGATGAAAATCCGTAAAGTCGAGTCGGTAGGGTGCTCCGGTATAGGTGCCAACAAAAAGCGGTAGGAAATGTTCCACAACTTTGACAACCAGATCGCCTAAATATTTCTCATGATGTCGGGTGTAGCCGGAGGATGAATCGCTAAGCAGAGCACTCAGTTTCAGACTGCCCATGCTGATATGAGTGCCATTGTTGGCGAGACTGATATTGGAAAGATTAGGCAGTGAAACGAGATCATTGGTGATGATTCCCGCTTCCCGTAGTTTTAACACGGCATTAAACTGGCTGCGGCTCAACACTCGATGGCACAAGTGCATGTATTCATGTTTTTCTTCTCCGTTTTTCCAACCGGAAAGGCAGGGATTCATAAAAAGTTCGCGATAAAATGAATCGGAAATGCTATTATTTAAAACTTTCTGCCTGACGGGCGGGTGGGGCGAGAAAAACATCAATGCCTCCTGACCGTTTTCCTGGAGAGAAAATTTTTTGTTGGCATACATGATCAAAATCTGTCCCAAAAGATAGCGAACCGCCATTTCTTCGGCGACATTGCTGCCTATACCGCCAGCGGACGGCATCGCTGTGATATAAAAAGATGATGTTTCCGGCGATGTATTATCATTGAGGAAATTGTCCATGACCTTAAGAGCGGTTTTACCAATCAATGGATCGGTCAGACCTGATGAGCCCACTATCTCGGCAAGTGATAGTTTTAAAAGATAACTGACAGGCATACGGATAAACTCTTCGGAGTTTTGCCGGTATAGAAAACCGTCTATATCCGAGCGTTTTCCTTTCGCCGGGTTATCTTTATCCGCGGAAAGATCGTGCTGTAAAACTTCCCGTGCATATTTGCACAACTTTTTGATGGGGAAGCGTACCCAACTGTTCTCCCAGATGCCTTCGTTGTTTTCGTTTAAATATCTTTCCAGATCGGTCATTATTTTTGCCGATGCGTCACCGGATTTCGCCCGTTTGCATATATTGGCCAGATAATTGGATTCTTCTATAACGAGCGGCAGATCGACGTCTGTCTTTTTGCCTTTTACGACCGTTTGCATTTCGGATTCGCTTCCAGCGGTCGCGTCCTCAGGCGCAAAAGGGAGAGAGCCGACGTTTATGCCCAATCGGTCATATTTAATACCGATCAAATGCATCAGCTCCCTGGTTGACTTCGTTATTGGAGCGTCCGTTTTGACCGGATATTGAACTACACTGCTATTTATTTTACTCAAAATTCATATCTCCTTTTAATGCTTCTTTCCCTAATCCGGACGGTAAAATAGCAAGTCAATATTGCAAATTGATGACACTAAGTGAAAGATTTGGTTAAGATATAAAGGATCAAGAAAGAATTCCGCATGTGTTGATTCTAATTTAATTGACATGCAAAACCAAATTTCTTATACTTCTCCACGAAAAAGGGAATTCGTGTCAACAATTGATCCAAGCTCAAATGTTAAAAGAAGGAGGTATCGTTATGGCGGAAAAAAAGATTGGCGAAGTAGTAAAATTTTTCTCCAAACCTTCCGTAGCTGCAGTAAAAGTAGTGGAAGGAGAACTGGTTGTGGGCGATAGCATCAAATTTTCCGGCCACACTACTGATTTTGTGGATATTATCAAATCTATGGAGGTGGATAATAAATCAGTGCAAAAAGCTGTAGCCGGTGATTTCATAGGTGTCAAAGTTTCCGATCGCGTGCGACCTGGAGATGAAGTATTTAAAATAATACCGGATTAATTACATTATTTCCTTCATTGGGAGAGCGTGTGGCAAGGTATTTTTGCACACAAGGTCCGGACTGTGCTCACGAAGTCAGCCAAATCCGTTTTGAGAATATTTTATGGCTAAAATCCTTATTGTTGATGATGAAAAAGATATCGTTGATCTTTTATCCTACAATCTGGAAAAAGACAGATTTTCTACTGTAAAGGCTTATGACGGTGAGGTCGCCCTCAAACTGGTAAGTTCAGCAAAACCTGACCTGGTCATCCTCGATCTCATGCTGCCGAAAACGAATGGATTGGACGTTTGTAGGGCAATACGCCGCAATCCGGAGACGGCAAATTTACCGATCATTATGCTGACGGCAAAAGGTGATGAAGTTGACAAAATCATTGGCTTGGAAATCGGTGCGGATGACTACATAACCAAGCCGTTCAGTGTCAAAGAGCTTACTGCGCGGGTGCGTTCAATTTTGCGACGCCTGCATGATAGTGAGAGAAAAAATGAGAAAGAAGAATTTAATTATAAAGACTTGGCAATAAATTACGCTTCCTGCCTGGTGCAGATCGGCGGTAAGCCGGTAACCCTAAGTCCGACCGAACTGAAACTCCTTTTCTTTTTTTCGCGCAATCCGGGCAGGGTCTATTCGAGAAGCCAGATTCTTGATCACGTCTGGGGTGATGATACTTTTATCACCGACCGTGCCGTTGATGTGCATATCAGACGTTTACGCAGTCAGATTGAAAAAGATGTTGAAAATCCGCAGTATATTTTGACTGTAAGGGGATTCGGCTATAAATTCGCCGATAAAAAATAGCTTCGTAATGCACTAAATTCACTGTTGAACCGTCACTGTTTTCACATTTTTATTATCCTGTCATCAAATTGTAACATTACTCTACTATACAGAAATCCAAAATAATTTATTATCAGGAGGGAATTAACATGTTGAAAAACTTCAAAAGACTTGTTTTCGGATTAATTTTGTTTTCATTGGTACTGTCATTTACGCAGGTATGGGCGGCGGAAACGATTAACGGTGCAGGGGCCACGTTTCCTTTTCCTATTTACTCGGCCTGGGCCTTTGATTACAACAAGGCGACCGGCGTGAAGCTCAATTACCAGTCCATCGGTTCGGGCGGCGGCATCAGGCAGATCACGGAAAGGACAGTGGACTTTGGCGCCTCTGATGCACCCCTGAAACCGGAACAGCTGGCCAAGGACAGGTTGCTGCAGTTTCCCGCTGTTATCGGCGGCGTGGTGCCGGTGGTTAACATTGCCGGGGTGAAAGCGGGCGATATCAGGTTTGATTCCGACACCCTGGCCAAGATATTCCTGGGAGAAATAAAGTATTGGGATGACAAAAAGATTAAGTCCTTGAATCGCAAGGTGAAGCTTGCCCATAATGAGATTACGGTTGTCCACAGATCGGATGGTTCGGGGACTACGGCGGTATTTACGGAATATCTAAGCGGCGTTTCGCCCGATTGGAAAAGCAAAGTCGGCGCAGGCACGGCAGTACAGTGGCCTGTCGGCATCGGAGGGAAAGGAAATGAAGGTGTGGCGCAATATACGCAATCGACGCCAAACTCCATCGGTTATGTCGAGTTTGCCTATGCCGTACAGAACAAGATGACCTACGCCCTTTTGAAAAACGGCGCTGGCAAATTTGTCACACCCAGCTTTGATGCATTTGAAGATGCGGCCGACACCGGTACATTTGATCCGAAAAATCATTTTTACCTCTGGCTCGTGAATGCCCCCGGAAAGAATTCCTGGCCCATCGCCGGTGCAACCTTTATCCTCCTGGCGCAGGAGAAGCCGGAAGCCAATAAGAATGTAGTCAAATTCTACGACTGGTGCTTTAAGAACGGAGACAATAAGGCTAAAGAACTGACCTACGTACCCTTACCGAAATCGTTAAAGGATAAAATCAGGGCCTACTGGAAGGCTAACGGCCTGCAATAGAAAAGATACGCATTTGACAGCAAGGCAAATGATGCACTATACTATTATTTGCTTTGCTGTCTTTTGTTAATGTTTGAATGAATCCACTAAGGGAAAGAATGTGAATGGCCGTAACACTTAAAAAAAATCCCGGAGATATCATCTTCTCTTTCATTACCGCCATTGCCGCCTGTACGGTTGTCTTCTTTATTATTGGCATTCTTTTTGTTCTTATTAAAGAATCTTCCCTGTCCAGAGAAAAGTTCGGCATCGTTCAATTTCTTACCTCAACGGCATGGAACCCGGTAACGGGAACCTTCGGCGCGTTGACAACCATTTATGGAACCTTTGTAACGACGGTTCTGTCGCTGCTCATGGCCATACCCGTTGCCCTGGGCATTGCCATCTTTGTAACGGAAATAGCGCCGAACTTTTTGAAAGGCCCGATTGGCATTGCTATTGAGCTGTTAGCCGCGATTCCGAGCATCATATACGGCATGTGGGGATTATTTACCCTTTCTCCGCTCATGAGAAATTACATTGAACCCGTTCTTCAAAAAGCCACCGCCGGCATCCCTTTGATAAACGTTCTCTTCCAGGGCACGCCGATGGGCATAGATATTTTGACCGCCAGCATCATACTGAGCATCATGATCATACCCTTTACGGCGAGCATCGCGAGAGACTCTTTTAATCTTACTCCTGCAGTGGTCAAGGAATCAGCGTATGCCCTCGGGGCAACCAAATGGGAGGTTGTGAAGAATGTCGTCATTCCCTATTCAAAGCTGGGTGTTTTCGGCGGCATCCTTTTTTCCCTGGGACGGGCGATCGGCGAAACCATGGCAGTCGCATTTGTCCTGGGCAACAACCACAAAATATTCACATCCTTCTTCGATACCGCCGCGACCATAACCGTAACGCTGGCCAATGAGTTTACCGAGGCAGACAAAGATATTTACCTCTCTTCGCTTTTCTATCTGGCTCTCGTGCTTTTTATGATGAGTTTCATTTTCCTGGCCATCGCCAAAATCTTTCTCCTGAAGGCAGAGAGGAGGTATTCCCGGTGAAGAGGGAACAGATAAGAAAATTTGAAGGTTTTATCGCCTTATCTCTCAGCACCATTTCTGCCTTTTTTGGACTATTTTGGCTCGTTTTTATCCTGGGAGATGTACTGGTGCACGGCATTGCAGCGCTGAATCTCTCTTTGTTCGTCAACGATCCGGCACCGGTAGGTGTTTCCGGGGGAGGCCTGAGGAACGCTTTTGTCGGCCAGTTGATGATAACATTGTTTGCCACCTTGATTGGCGTGCCTGTCGGTGTGCTCGGGGGGACTTTCCTGGCCGAGTATGCACGGGGCACAACAATCGCCAAGGTAATAAGCATCCTCTCCGATATCATGGTCAGCGTGCCTTCAATTGTCATCGGGACATTCATCTACGCGATCATGGTAAAACCCTTGGGCCACTTCAGTGGATGGGCCGGCGCTGTCGCCCTCTCCATAATAATGATCCCCGTCGTTCTCAGGACCACAGAAGATATGCTGGCCCTTGTGTCTTGGGAGCTGAGAGAGGCGGCCTTTGCCCTGGGAGCGCCCTATTACAAGGTGATCATCCAGGTGGTTTACCGTGGAGCTGCCACCGGCATCCTGACCGGCATCCTGCTTTCCATTGCCAGGGTAGCAGGAGAGACGGCGCCGCTCCTGTTCACATCGTTCAATAACTCTTTCTTCTCTTTAGATATGAACCATTCCATGTCTTCCTTGACAGCCACCATCTTTCAGTACGCAATGGGTCCCTATGCCATCTGGCATACGCAGGCGTGGGCCGCATCATTGGTTATCACGGTTTTTATTCTTTTTCTTACCATCCTGGGAAGAATCATCATCAAGTGGAGATACAAATAGTGTCTGAAACGATCGAGATAGAGGCCAAAGACCTGAACTTTTATTACTCTGGAGACATCCATGTCCTGAAGAACATTAATCTGCCGGTGTATAAGAATACGGTAACCGCTTTAATTGGTCCTTCGGGGTGCGGCAAGACGACCCTCTTGCGTTGTTTTAACAGGATGCATGACCTCTATCCGAAACACCGATACGAAGGGGAAATACTCTTGAGGAAGGAGAACATCCTCAAGAATCCGATTGATATCATTAATCTGCGAAGCCGCATCGGCATGGTTTTTCAAAAGCCGACCCCCTTCCCCATGAGCATCTTTGACAATATCGCCTATGGACTTAAGCTGCAAGGGCATTAAAAAGATGGCCGATCGCTCCGAACGGGCGGAAAAGGCCCTTCGGCATGCGAATTTATGGGCGGAGGTTAAGGACAAGCTCCATGCCAGCGCCTATGAACTTGTCCGGCGGGCAGCAACAGCGACTCGTTATTGCCAGGGCTCTGGCCGTCAATCCCGATATCCTGCTCTTTGACGAGCCGACATCTGCCCTCGATCCGCTGTCCACCGCCAAGATCGAAGAACTGTTGGAGACCCTGAAAAAAGAGATTACAATCATTATCGTCACCCATAATATGCAGCAAGCGGCCAGGATGTCCGACTGGACCGGTTTTTTGATGCTGGGGGAATTGGTCGAATTTGACAGAACGGAAAAGATATTTACCGCACCGTCGGTAAAACTCACTGAAGACTATATCACCGGTAGGTTCGGTTGATATTCGATAGGAGGAACAGTTATGGAAGAAAGAAAGCACACTAGCTTGCACTATGAAATGGAGTTGCAGGAAATAAAAAATGACCTCATTTATCTTGGCGTGCTGACCGAAAAATCAATTCAGCTGGCGATGCAATCTTTAACCGAAAGAAACTCTGATCTCGCTCATAGGGTTATTAAAGATGATGATGAAATTGATAAAAAGGATGCCGCATTGGAGGAAAGGTGCATCCGGATTCTAGCTCTGCGTCAGCCCACGGCTATAGATTTAAGATTCATTACGACGGCGATCAAAATCACCGGGCATTTGGAAAGAATCGGCGATATGGCCGTTAACATTGCCGAAAAGGCGATCCAGTTGATCGAAGAGCCTCAGCTTAAGCCCTATATTGACTTGCCCCGCATGGCTGACCTTGTTGGAGAGATGATTAAAAAATCTCTGGATAGTTTTATCAGAAATGATTTGAATATGGCCGAAGAAGTCCGGCGGACGGAACAGATTACCGACGATCTCAATGAACAGATTTTCCGTGAGCTTCTGACCTTTATGATGGAGGATTCCAAGACAATCCACAGAGCTCTTATGATCATGCAAGTGTCAAAGAATCTGGAGCGTATCGCCGATCATGCCAAAGGTATTGCGGATATGGTTACTTATATGGTAACCGGTGAATGCGTGCGGCATCTAACCTGTAACTTGGATGAAAAAAAGGAGTAGGCGTGAAACGCAATCTTTTTTATAAGACATTTTTTAGCTATCTCGTCATTATCTGCTTATCTTTTTTTATTTTACATCTATTTGTGCGGGATGAAATAAAAAAGGTTCTGACCGGTAAAATTGAAGCGGAATTGTTGTCCTATGCTCAGCTTATTGACCTGAGTTCTCCCAAGAAAATTTCAGATCAGCTGGAACAAATTGCAAAAATATCGAACTCCAGAGTTACCCTTATTGATGCGCGCGGGAAGGTCTTGGCCGATTCGGGAAAAGAAGCTGCCCTGCTGGAAAATCATTTAAACCGGCCGGAAGTGCAGGAAGCGAGACTTTTGGGCAAAGGCAAGTCCATCCGCTTCAGTAAATCTATCGGCATTGACATGCTCTATGTAGCCGTTACCATCAAAGAGGAGTCAGAAATCAAAGGTTATGTGCGGTTGGCGCGACCTCTTGATGATGTGCAGAGTATGATTGAAAAAGTCTACCAATCTATTTTTCTGGCAATGATGATTGTTGCGGTTATCGCACTTGTCATTGCACTGATTTTTTCTTACCGTTTGGCGGTACCGATTCGGGCCATGGAAAGATTTACCGAAAGACTGCGTCAGGGGCATCCGGCGGGAACAATTATTTTAAAGACATCGGACGAAACGAAAAAACTGGCGGATAATATCAATTATCTTGTCGATGAACTCAAAAGTAAAATCAAGCTGGCCAATGAAGAAAAAAGCAAATTGATGACGGCGTTTACCAGCATGACCGAAGGCGTTTTGATTCTCAATACGGAAGATAAAATAGAATTTGTCAATCAGGCGCTGAGTAATATATTGCCTGAGCAATACGGAGATATAAACGGTAAAACGCTGATGGAAGCTTTTCGCAGCGTTGATTTACAAAAAGCCTTTTTGAAATTTAAGGAAACGCGCAGAAATGTATCGAGTGAAATTATCATGGGTAATATAGAGCCGGTTATTTTAAACGTAAGCATCTCTGCCGTTCAGGGTTATCCGGAAGAAGAAAAAACGATGATTGTCTTTCACGATGTAACGCGGCTGAAAAAACTCGAAAAGATTCGAATAGATTTTGTGGCCAATGTTACTCACGAGATCAGGACACCGCTTACGGCAATTATCGGATATCTGGAAACAATCAAAGCCGGTGCGATAAATAATATCGAGGAAACGAAAAAATTTATTGATATAATTTTAAAACAAGCCGAAAGGCTTAATCGTCTCGTCGAAGATTTGCTGATGATATCACAAATTGAGTTAAATGAAATAAGGTTTAACTTTGAAAACGTTTTTTTTAGTAATGCTGTGACCAATGTAATTTCATTGGTGGAGGCGAAAGCGAAGTTAAAAAAGATAACTATTTATAACAATGTACGCGAAAATCTTGCGCCAATAAGGGCGGACAAGGACAAACTTGCGCAAATATTTGTCAATATTTTAGATAACGCCGTCAAATTCACGCCGGAGTCGGGCAAGGTCATCATTGCAGCAGATGAAACTGATGCTTATGCCGTGGTATCGATAATTGATACGGGGATTGGTGTTCCGCGGGATGAACTACAGCGTTTGGGAGAGCGCTTCTACCGCGTGGATAAGACCCGTTCCCGGGATTTAGGCGGAACAGGTCTGGGATTGTCGATAGTGAAACATTTGATGATTGCTCATGGCGGCAGAATGGAGATCGAAAGTCAGTTGGGCCGCGGCACTAAAGTTTCTTTATTTTTCCCCGTAGTGAAAGTATACTGATTCAGTAGATACAATTCTTTAAAACAAACAGTCTTCCCCGAAGCCATCAGCTTTGCCGGACGGGTTTGTAGATATTCTTAAAAAATAAATATTTGACAGTATGATATTTCGTACATATTATTTTTACAAAATAAGTTTGTGGTCTGAAAAATACGATAAAGGTTTTTAAATGGCCGGAAAAGCAATCTGGAAAGGATGTATCCATTTTGGAGGTGTCGATGTTCCGGTGAAACTGCATACAGCGGTTAAAGAAGAACGTATTCAGTTTCATCTTCTTCACAGCCGTGATCATGTCAAATTGAAACAACAGATGATCTGTGCCTATGAAAAAGTGCCTGTGCCTGCGGATGAACAGATCAGAGGATTCAAGCTGGAGGATGGGAGATATATCCTCGTGGATCCGGAAGATTTGGAACAAACAGATCCCCAAGACAGCCGTGTAATTGAGGTCCGCGAGTTCGTGAAAACAGCACAAATCGACCCTGTATTTATTTCTCGAGGCTACTATCTGGAGCCGGACATTCAGTCCAAAGGATATCTTGTGCTTGCTGCAGCCTTAAGCGAAATGGATGTGGAAGGAATATGCATCTGGACCATGAGAAAACGGTCATATATCGGCTCCTTGCAGATGAGCGGGAATATTCTCCGGCTGAATACTTTGCGTTATGCCGATGAAGTGATTCCGGTCGCGGCTCTTGAACTACAGAACGTTCCTTTATCGGAAAAAGAACTGCAAATAGGGAGTGATTTGATCAACCGGTTGACAGCCTCTTTTCAGCCGCAGAAATTCGAAAATGAACATCAGAAAAAACTGCAAAATTTAATCGATAAAAAAGCCCGGGGAGAAAAAATTATGATCCTGCGTCCCCGGCGGTTGAAACCCACAAAGTCAGATAAGTTGCTGCAAACTCTGGAAGCGAGTTTGAAGAAGGTTGCCTAGATAGAAGGCCGTGACATGTTTATCTGTCATTGATTTTGTCTTCAACAGGAGGAATAAAATGGCCGTGCAGGGCATATGGAGAGGGACGATCAGTTTCAGCCTGGTGGCGATTCCCGTACAGTTGGTCAGGGCTGTCGAGCCCGGCCGTGTCTCTTTTCACCTGCTCCACAACAAAGATTATTCTCCCCTCTTAAGAAGAATGTATTGCCCGCGAGAAGAAAAGATAGTTGCTCCCGATGAGATTGTCAGGGGATATGAAATCGGACCTGACAAATACATCCTGATAACGGATGAAGAACTGGAATCCGTTTCGCCCGAACGCAGCCGCACAATCGAGATTATCGAGTTCATCGACATGAAGGATGTGGATTCGATCTATTACGATCACCCCTATTATCTTATTCCTTCGAAAGGGGGTGAAAAAGCCTATCAGCTCCTGGTCGAAGTAATGCGCCGGACAAATAAAGCGGGGCTGGCAAAATTCGTATTGGGAGAACGGGAATATCTGGTCGCCATCAAAAGCACTCAAGGGGCTCTGTCGCTCGATTACACTTCATTACAGCGAAGAGATTCTTCCCGATGAGGAAATCGTGCCGGAAGCAAGAGAGATCGAATCCACAGAAATAATCCGCCTGAAGAAAATCATCAAAGAAATGACCACTGACTTCAATCCGGATAAGCAGGCGAATGAACGCCGGAAAAAGATCATGGCGCTTCTCCAGAAGAAAACGAAAAAACAGGCTCCGGTGGAAGCTCCTCAAGTCGAAGAAGAAGGAGGGAGAAGCTCCGGTCGATCTGGTTGCCGTGCTGGAGGAGAGCATGCGCAAGGTGAAAAAGAACCGGTGAACAGGAAAGTTGCAGAGATTGCCGGCAGAAAACTTTCTCTGTCGAATCTGGAGAAGGATCTCTATCCATCCTACGGTTTTACGAAGGCCCACGTCCTGGAATACTATCGCCGGATTTCCCAGTTTATCCTGCCCCATCTGGAAGGCCGGGCGCTGACTTTAAAACGCTACCCCGACGGCGTGGAAAAAGAATTCTTTTTCGAGAAGCGTTGCCCTTCTCATCGTCCGTCCTGGGTAGCAACAGCCGAGATTCCCCAACATGACGGAGAACCGATGACGGTCTGCCTCGTCAATGATCTCAATACGCTGATCTGGGTGCAGAACCTGGCCTCTCTCGAACTGCATGTGCCTCTGGCCCGGGCTCGATTCCCCGGAGACTCCCGACTTCTGTAGTCTTCGATCTTGATCCAGGCGACGGGGCCGATATTCTTGATTGCGCGCGCGTCGCACTAATCCTGCGGGATCTGCTTTCGGGATTGCAGCTCGTAAGTTTTGTAAAAACATCGGGCATGAAGGGACTCCACGTGTATGTTCCTTTAAACCGCAAAGAGACGACATTTGACGACACCAAAAAATTTTCCAAATCCGTGGCCGAAGTCTTACAGCGCAACTATCCGGATCTGGTGACGGCAAAAATGGCTAAGGAGCAGCGGAAGAAAAAAGTTTTCATTAACTGGTCTCAAAACGATCACTCCAAGACGACGATTTGTGTTTATTCTTTACGGGCCAGAGAAAAACCGATTGTTTCGTTTCCCCTTGCCTGGAAGGAACTGGAGAATTTAAGTACACAGCGCAATCCGGAAAAATTACAGGTTCTACAGTCAGAAGCAGTAGAGAAACTCGAAAAAACCGGTGACCTGTTTCGAGAAGTGATCGTCAAAAAGCAGCAGCTGCCTTATCTGTAATATGGGATTAAAAGATTACCAATCCAAACGTAAATTTGAGAAAACGCCGGAGCCAAAGGCGTCTCTTCGCCGCGGCAAGAAGCGTCATCTAGTTTTTGTTATCCAAAGACATGCGGCCCGGGCCCTTCATTATGATCTCCGGCTGGAGTTGGAAGGAGTGCTGAAGAGCTGGGCGGTACCTAAGGGTCCATCCCTTGATCCTTCGCAAAAGCGGCTCGCCGTCATGGTCGAAGACCATCCTTTTGATTACAAAGATTTTGAGGGTGTTATCCCGGAGGGCAATTACGGCGCCGGAAGCGTCATCATCTGGGACCGGGGGGTTTATCATCATCCTTCCGACCCGAATGGAAAAGAAAGCGAAAAACTTTTTCTGGAAGGATTAAGAAAAGGACATATGACGTTTGTGCTTCATGGAGAAAAGCTTCAAGGCGAATTCGCGCTGGTTAAAACCAGAAAGGACGAGAAGTCTTGGTTGCTGCTCAAGAAAAAAGATCGCTATGCGACAACAATTGATATTCTGAAGAAGAATCGCTCTGTCGTCTCCCATGAGACCATCGAGGATGTTGCCAAGAACGATCCGCAGCACCCTTCCCGGCGAAAGAAACTAGACCAAATCCATTTACGGGAAGGAATGGAAGGCGAAGACCTGAAGGATGCACCGGCTAAATCGATGCCACACGGTATAAAACCTATGCTCGCAACCCAGATCAAAGAGCCCTTTGATGATCCGGACTGGATTTTTGAGATGAAATGGGATGGGTACAGGGCCATCGCCGAGATTCGGGAGGGGAAAGTCTCGCTTTATTCGCGGAACAGCGTTTCGCTTGGGCAGAGGTTCTCCCCCATCTTTGAGTCGCTAAGCGGATTTCAATTTGAGGCCGTTCTGGATGGTGAAATCGTTGTCGTGGATGAGAAGGGCGAACCCGATTTTCAGATGCTGCAGGATTATCATAAATCCAAAAAAGGCCATTTGCTCTATTATGTCTTTGATCTCCTCTATCTCCAAGGACATGATCTGACGGGTCTTCCGCTGCTCAAGAGAAAAGAGCTCCTGAAAAAAATTCTCCCCGTTTCCCATAAAATCAAATTCAGTGATCACGTGGTAAGAGATGGCGTCCTGTTTTTTAAAGTTGTCAAAGAAAAAGGGCTCGAGGGGGTCATCGCCAAACGATCTCAGAGTGCTTACCGGATGGGAAAAAGGAGCAAAGAGTGGCTGAAGGTAAAAACGCATCTCACGCAGGAGGGCGTGATTGCCGGATTCACGGAGCCGAAGGGAGGGAGAAAAGATTTCGGCGCTCTCGTATTAGGCGTATTTAAAAGGAATGAGTTGATTTTCATTGGCCATATCGGAGGCGGTTTCAGTGCCAAGACGCTCAAAGAAGTTCGCGAAAAATTGAATCCTCTGATCCGGAAGATGTGTCCTTTTAAAGTAGAGCCGCAAACCAATACGCCGGTCACGTGGGTAAAGCCGGAGCTGGTCTGCGAAGTTATTTTCCACGGCTGGACAGCAGAGGGCATTATGAGACAACCGGTCTTTTTACGGCTGCGCGAGGACAAAGCCGCCCGTGATGTGGTCCGCGAAAATGTTGCTCTGAATGCCGAAGCCAACAAAGATAGCGCTTTGATTTAGAAGTGAACTGGAATAAAATATGAAAATATATGTCGGAACAAGTGGATACGGCTACAAGGAATGGAAGGGAAAATTCTATCCGGAAAAGGTCTCACCTCACGAAATGCTCCGTTTCTATTCGGAACGCTTCGGCACGGTCGAGATCAATAATACTTTTTATCACATGCCCACAGCAAATATCCTTTCATCATGGACTGAACAGGTTCCCAATGATTTTGTTTTCGCGTTCAAAGCGCCTCAGGTCATAACGCATCGGAAGCGCTTGAGGAATGTGGGTGAGGAAACTCAATACCTCTTCAGGACGCTGTCAGTCCTGTACAATAAACTGGGGCCGGTTCTTTTTCAGTTTCCCCAGAGTTTTCATGCGGATCCAAAGGCCTTGGAAGATTTTCTTTTCCTGATTCCCGTCGATATGTCTTGCGCCTTCGAGTTCCGCAACCCGTCTTGGCTCGGTGATGTAATTCTGGGCCTGTTGCGGAAAAAGGGATGCAGTCTGTGCATCGCCGATACGAATGAGAATCCGGTAAATGGGATTATCAGCACCACGCCGTGGGGATACCTGCGCCTGCGTCGTTCCGATTATTCGGATGCCGATCTCTCGCAATGGATGGAAAGAATTCGTCTGCAGAAATGGAACAAGGTTTTTGTTTTCTTCAAACACGAAGACGAGGCCAAAGGACCAGAAATAGCCACACGTTTTATCAAGCTGGCGAAGGGAGAATAGTGAGGGAAAGCGCAATAGCAAAAGCAATTCAGCTCAAATGCCAGCCGGTGGTTTTGCTCTGGTCGAAAGAAAAGCCGCAAAACGCGATGCAGTTTCAGGAGGGCAAATGGGGTTGTGTTATGTGGCTTGCTGTTCATGCCGCAAAGGGGAAAACGGCTGTTGCCGATATCAAAACATTCGGCTGTTTCGGCGGCGGAGTAGGATTGGGCTTCGGTAATCAGTATAAAAATTTTCCCGGCGGTGAAGAGGGCTTTTGCTATTTTTTGTCAGCGGGAAATGCCGCGCGAGAAGGTGGTCCGGAGTTGGCCGGAAAGATCAGACCGTTTATGCGTGCCGAAGCGTATGATAATTTTTTGCAGGGTGAGCGCTACGTTAAAACTCCCGCGCTGGTGAAAGAATTTATTAAGAACCTGCCGATAAAGGATGTTCCTGAGCCTTATGTTGTTTTTCAGCCGCTGGGCAATGTTGATGCAAAGAAGGAAAAACCTCAGACGGTAATTTTCTTTGTTAATCCCGATCAGCTTTCCGCACTGGTCGTCTTGGCTAATTATGGACGCGGCTATAATGAAAATGTGATTATTCCTTATGCCGCCGGGTGTCAGACCATCGGCATTTATCCTTACCGTGAAGCTAAATCAAAAAGACCACGTGCGGTTGTGGGGTTGACTGATCTTTCCGCCCGTGTCTATATCCGCAAACAATTAGGTGATGCTAATCTCATGACCTTTTCTGCGCCTTTTGCGCTTTTCGAGGAAATGGAGCAAAACGTTCCTGGTTCTTTTCTGGAGCGGCACACCTGGCAGAGTTTAATCTCCGAAAAAAGTTAGCACTACGGTCATCCACATTACTCCGAGCGAATGTGAGAAGTAGTGCGGCAGTTGAACGGGCATTTGTTCGCTCAGAATCTCCCGGCAACTGTTGCTCTATGGCTCATGTCGTGGCAGCCGAAAACTCACCACCACGGCGGTTCAAACACTTCGGCTGCTTTACGCCTCATTTCGCCTAGAGCCACAACGTTTCGGGGATATTCGCTCACTACAGCCCCGTTCAACTGCCATTGCTCACATATGCGATTTTATTCTTTTACAAAAAATATTGTATGCTATAATCTTGGAAATACTACGGAAAAAAGCGAAGTTCATATATTAATTGGTGGGTCGCATAATAAGACAATATGGGTAGAAAAATTCGCGCAGATGAAGAACTCAGAGAAGCATCAGAACATTTGCACTATGAAATGTGGATGCTCACTTGTTTAGCCCATGGGATTGGCTCTGGTATCGCAGGACAGGGTCCCATTGCAAAGGCACTATTAGAGTCCTTTGTGATTCATGTACGTGTGCTAATGGATTTTCTTTACAACGACAAGCCACAGATAGATGACGTCATCGCGGAGGATTATTTTCCATCGCCCGACGATTGGCTAAAGGTTCGTCCTAAACTTACAGAGATGTTAAAGTTATCTAAGAAACGAGCAGGAAAAGAAGTAGCAGACCTTACTTATGCGAGGCTGGATGTAACCCCGGAGACTAAACCCTGGCCCTTTGTTCAAATAGCTAATGAAATATCGTCTGTTAAAAAAATTTATCTTCCAAATGTTCTGAAATAAACATGCGTAAACAATGGGAGGCAATAAGTAAAACCCAAAAATTAATCCAGCAGACGCAGAATTAACGCAACACTTTTTTCGCTCAGTTGACTGCCCCGCGTCGTTTATTTGTGTAATCTTGGTAAAGTCATCTTTGTTTCCGGTCTTATTATTAACATATATGAGTTCATCGTTAGCGAGTACCTTTTTAATACCATATAGTAACTACATTATTTTATCATCTTTTTTCAAACTTTTTCATAAATTCGTTGCCTGCTTGGCGAAGGTATGCTACTTTATAAGATAATCAACCTACGAGGAGCAGAAAATGAAAATCAGGGTGCTGGGTTGTCACGGTTCACAGCTTCCTAATTATAATACAACAAGTTTCCTCCTCGGGCAGAACGTTTTATTGGATGCCGGAACGGTCACTACTGTTTTAAGTCTTCGGGAACAGTTAAAAATAGATTATGTTTTTATAACGCATGCTCATCTGGATCACGTGCGTGATATTACGTTTCTCGCCGATAATATATTTTTTCAACGCAGGAAAAGACCTTTGGTGATTGTCAGTACAAAAGGCATTCTCGATTCCCTTCACCGCCATTTATTTAACAATGTCATCTGGCCGGATTTTTCCAAAATACCAAGCGCCAAAGCACCGCTGGTAAAATTTCGGGCAATTGTACCCGGTAAAAAACAGACAATCAGTAATTTACAAATCAAAGCCATTGATCTTAATCATACGGTGGAAACTGTCGGATACGTGATCGCATCCAAAAGTAAAGCCTTAATGTTTTTAGGCGACACCGGACCGACGAAGGAAGCTTGGCAGGAAGCCCAAAAAACTAAAGGACTTCAGGCTATCTTTATGGAGACCTCCTTGCCGGATTCTATGAAAGATGTTGCCGATATAACGAGACATCTCACTCCATCTTCTTTACAGGCGGAACTTAAAAAATTGAAAGGGAAAAAACCGGATATTTACCTCTATCACATGAAACCCAGCTACCAGGAAGTTATACGCCAAGAAGTAGCGGCAATAAAAGATAGAAAAATTCATATTATTGAAGATGGTCAAATAATCCGTATTTAATCATCCCACAACAAATGAAAAAATTTGATCCTTTTGTTTATCTTACCGGCTTGAATGTTGATGTCATGCATTTTGGATTGGAAGCAATTGCCGAACTTTTATCAAGGTTGGGCAATCCGCAAAATGACTATAAGACAATATTGATTGCCGGTACCAACGGTAAAGGATCAACAGCGACAATGACTGCTTCTATACTGGAAAGCGCCGGTTATAAGGTTGGCCTTTACACCTCTCCGCATCTAATTGATATTCGGGAAAGAATTGTTATCAATGGGAAAAAAATCGCCTGGAAAGACTTTGACCAAGTCATCGCAGATATAAAAGAAAAGCTGAAAAAACCCTTAACATATTTCGAATTTTTGACTGTTGCTGCTTTTATTTATTTCCAGCGCGAAAAAGTGGATATTGCGGTACTGGAGGTTGGATTAGGCGGAAGGCTTGATGCCACCAATGTCTGCCGGCCGCTGGTTTCGATAATTACCAATATTGCCTTCGACCATCTGGCCTATCTAGGCAATACTCTGGAATCAATTACCAGTGAAAAAGCGGGTATCATCAAACAAAACGGCATTTGCCTTACGGCGGCAAAGCAAAAAAAGGTTTTGCAGGTGTTGAAAAATGTTTGCGCAGAACGCAAAGCGAAACTCTATCGACTGGGGGCTGATATAAAAATAGCAAAACAAAAAAAATCTTTTTTTGCTTACCAGGGACTGTACCGTAAATTGAGTGGGTTAACTATTTCTCTGCAGGGAGAACATCAGTTGGCTAATGCCGCGCTGGCCGTGGCCGCAGTTGAGCTTAGTGATAAAAATCGTTTGAAGATAGATAACGATGCAATTCGCGCCGGTCTTAAAAAAGCACGCTTAGATGCCCGGTTGGAAGTTTTACAGAAAGAGCCTCTTTTTCTGTTGGACGGCGCGCATAATCCGGCTGGAATCAGCGTCTTATGCCGGGCTCTAAAAAACAATTTTTCTTATAAACGGTTAATTCTTATTTTTGGATCTCTTGTCGATAAAGATTATCGTCAAATGCTAAAAAAAATAGCTCCGCTGGCAAATAAAATAATTTTAACTAAATTAAAGACAACTCGTGCGGAACTACCGGATAATATGCTGAAAATATTGGATAAAACAGGATATAAGGCGATAGTGACGCAAAATGTGGGGAAGGCGATTCGGAAAGCGCAAGTTTTGGCCGAAAAAAAAGATTTAATTTGCGCAACAGGCTCTTTTTATCTTGCCGGTGAAGTAAAACAAAAGTTTCCTAAAATTGTTTCTTGTGCTAAGAAACACTGAATTTTTAATAAATAAACGAGGTCTTTATTTTGATCGGTCAATTGAAACATAAATTTATAGTTACCTGTTTTGCGATGGGAATGTTACTGATTTCATATACCAGAGTTTCTGCCGATGAAACCAAAGAAGATAAAAATCCTCTGGAAATTGAGGCGGACAGTGTGGAATGGGATAATAAGAACAATATTGCCACAGCGCAGGGCAATGTTTTGATAAAAATGGGAGAAGATACCCTGCAAGGAGACAAAATCATTTTCAACATCGAAAATAAAACCGGCGTTGCTTATAAGGGCAAAGCTTTTTACGCGAGAAACCATTTTTATGTTAAAGGCGATAAAATTGAAAAGACCGGGGAACAGACATATTTCATTGAGCAGCCGAGAGCCACAACCTGCACTGGAGATTCTCCGGATTGGGAAATCGACGGCAGCGAAATGAACGTAACAATTGAGGGTTATGGTTTAATGGAAAATGCCCGGCTAGTCACGAAAGGCTTGCCGGTTTTTTATTCTCCGTTTGTTCCTTTCCCCGCAAAAACCCAACGGCAATCGGGATTTCTTCTTCCTTATCTTTCTTATTCCAGAGAGCAGGATGGAATGGACATCGAAATTCCTTTTTTTTGGGCGATTTCTCCTCAAATGGATGCGACATTATATCAGCGTTACATTGAAAAAAGAGGATTTAAAGAAGGCGGGGAATTCAGATATTATTTAGGAAGTAAATCTTTCGGCACTTTTTACGGCGATTATATGGAGGATACGAAACATGTAATCGAAACAACTGATACTCCAGCCAGCCGTAATTGGCAGGAAATGCACAAACG
The DNA here is from genome assembly GCA_963753975.1 of uncultured delta proteobacterium. GTDB lineage: Bacteria > Desulfobacterota > Syntrophia > Syntrophales > Smithellaceae > UBA4810. The sequence continues at coordinate 69,126 of CAVWEH010000004.1, read as the reverse complement.
CTGGTCGTATTATTTGAATCACGAAACGGATTTCGATCCTCAATTCTACGTGAGAACTGATTTGCGCAAAGTTTCCGATGCCTGGTATTTTCGCGATTTCTCGGCTCACAACTACTACCTTGATAATTATGCCCAAACAGAACAAGATCCGTTTAAAAAGGTTCCTTTCTACGGCGATGAATCCCTGCGCTCACTGGAATCAACAGCCCGTGTATATAAAGGATGGTCTAATTACAATTTAACGGGATTGATCAGTTCCACGGATGATTTTGCCTTAGCCAATAATGACATGACCCTGCAAAAATATCCGGAAATAGTTGCTACCGGCATCAAACAGCCCCTCTTAAAAACTCCTTTATACTATGAGCTCACCGGCACTTATGATTATTTTTATCGAGGAGAAGGACAAAAGGGACACTTTTTTGATTTATCTCCTACTTTTTCTTTGCCTTTAAATATGTCCGGCTATGCCAAGATTACGCCGCAAATTGCCTTTAGTGAAAGTGCTTGGATACGCGATGACAGCCAAGCGCAAGGCGATCAAAAAAGCGGAGATCGTACGCTTTATACCGCGTCTTTAGATGTCAGCAGTCAACTGTCGCGTATATATGATTTCAAGGTTCTAAACGTGGAGAAAATCAGGCATGAGATTAAACCGGAAATAACCTATTCCTACACACCAAATGTGAGACAGGATAATATACCTGATTATATGGTGGCAATAGCTGAACAAAACGGCGTTATGTGGGCGCTAACGAACACTTTTATTGCTAAAGTAAGAGATGATGCAGGCGCATACAGTTATCTGGAATTTTTAAGGCTCAAGCTGTTTCAAACTTATAATATTAACGACGCTACGAGGGGCACAGAAGGGATTACTGTTCCTATCACTGCCGTAAGGCACCCTTTCTCCGATCTGGGAATAGAGTTTGATTTTAATCCGTATAAATATTTTTCATTTGTGGGCCGCAATCAGTACAGTGTTTATGACGGCTGGACACAAACGAATTATGATTTGAATATCAAGGACTGGCGAGGAGACATGCTGACAGCTGGTTATCGATATACCCTCGACTCTATTGAAGAAATCGACGTTAACTTGAAGGTGGTCATTACTAATAATATTACCGGCAACTTTGTTTCGAGACGAGATCTGTTCAATTCCAGAACAGTGGAAAATACAGTGGGATTGATTTATAATAGTCAGTGTTGGAGCTTAGGGCTGGATTATACGCAGACTGATATCGATTCCAGGCTTTTGCTGAAAATATCATTAGCTGGATTGGGTAAATTGTAAATTTATCATATTTTTACGTTGATTGCTTATTTTATAATAATTTATCAAGACTGCGGGAAATCGGTTAATAAGCACAATTAATTCTAAATATTTTGAAATATTTGGTGATTATTTGCTTGACAAGTATAATGAAATTAAATAAGTATTACTGTTAAATTTTTTGACCAAAGCGGTGATTTTATTATGAAGACTTATACGGCAAAAGCAGGGTCGTCAAACAAGGAGTGGTTTATTGTTGACGCTTCCGGCAAGGTATTAGGACGGCTGGCTAGTGAAATAGCGCTTCGTTTGAGGGGAAAGCACAAAGCTATCTATACGCCTCATGTTGATACCGGTGATTTTATTGTTGTAGTTAATGCGGAAAAAGTTATGCTTACCGGGAAAAAGCTAAACGACAAGATTTATTATTCATATTCCGGTTATCCCGGCGGATTGAGAGAAACTAACGCCGGAAAGACATTGGCAGAAAAACCGGAAAACTTAATCCGCATGGCTGTTGCGGGTATGTTGCCTAAAAATAATCTAGGTCGAAGAATGCTAAAAAAACTGAAAGTTTATGCTGGGAATACTCATCCTCATGAAGCCCAGTGTCCCCATGCTTTGTCTGTTTAGTTTGCCGGGAGATGGAGATAAGCTAGTAATTATCTAATATTGGAGTAGCTATGTCAGAACAACGTTATTATGCAACTGGTAAAAGAAAGAGTGCTATTGCCCGTGTTTATATGAAAGCGGGTAATGGAAATATTGTAGTCAATAAGAGAAATTATGATGAATATTTTACTCGTCCCAGCTTGAAAATGGCCATCAAGCAACCTTTCGAAATTGCTGGTAAAAAAGATCAATTTGATCTATATGTTAATGTGAGCGGCGGCGGAGTAGCCGGTCAGGCAGGGGCAGTAAAACATGGAATATCTAAAGCTCTCTTGGAATATGATGCCGAGCTCCGTGCAGTTCTCAAGAAAGCGGGCTTTTTAACCAGAGATGCCCGCATCAAAGAAAGAAAGAAATACGGGCAGCCGGGAGCAAGGAAAAGATTCCAATTCTCCAAGCGTTAATTTCAACAAGGGGGGCTTCAGGCCTCCCTTTTTTTTGGAGGATTTTTTATGGTAAAAGTAGCAATATTTGGAGCCAGCGGTTATACTGGTCAGGAATTGACCAGGATTTTACTGGGGCATCCGGAAACAGAATTAATAGCTGTTACTTCACGGCGGTTTGCCGGTTTGCCCGTGGCCGATGTATTTCCGGCGCTGTACGGTCTCACATCATTGAAATATAAAAATGCAACACCGAAAGAGGTAGCTGAAGCGAGCGATGTTGTTTTTCTGGCGCTCCCTCACGGCGTTTCCATGGATATTGCTCCTGTCTTTATTCAGGCCGGGAAGAAAGTAATCGATTTAAGCGCTGATTATCGCTTACACGATATAAAAACTTATGAAGCTTGGTATGGTAAACATAGCAGCAGCAAAATTTTAAAGAATGCTATCTATGGAATTCCCGAAATTTACCGGCAGGAAATAAAAAAAGCTGATTTTATAGCTAATCCGGGTTGTTATCCTACCGGCATCATCTTAGGTCTGGCGCCTGCCCTGAAAAATAAGCTTATAGACGTATCCTCTATTATTGCCGACGCGGCTTCCGGTGTGAGCGGGGCGGGGCGGGAACCGCAGACGGGGTCTCTTTTTTGTGAAGTTGACGGTGGTTTTAAAGCATATAAGATAGGTCAGCACCGACATACTCCGGAAATTGAACAAGAGCTGAACTTACTGGCTGGCGAAAAATTTAATATCTCTTTTACGCCGCATTTATTGCCCGTAAAACGCGGAATTTTGAGCACTATTTATGCGACACTAAAGAAAAAGATTGATTTGATGGAGTTACACGCTCTTTATTCCTCGTTTTATGCCGGAGAAAAATTTGTGAGGGTTTATCCTGCCGGATCGTATCCGAATATATCTTCCGTTTGCGGATCAAATTACTGTGACATAGGTTTGGTTCTTGACCCACGGACAAATAGGATCATTATTATGGCGGCAATCGATAACTTAGTTAAAGGCGCCGCCGGCCAGGCAGTGCAAAATATGAATATAGTCTGCGGTTTTGAAGAACACGCTGGTTTGCAAAATATACCGCTCTATCCCTGATGAAAGCAAGTTTAGGAAAAAAATGTCCCAGAAAATATTTAATACGGCTACCAGAAAAAAAGAAGTATTAAAACCGGTAAAAGAGGGAGCCATAGGCATGTATGTTTGCGGGATTACCGCTTATGATGTTTGTCACATAGGGCATGCCCGTGCCGCAATAGTTTTTGATGTTGTGGTCAGGCATTTGCGGGCACGAGGTTATCATGTTACTTATGTCAAAAATTTTACCGATATCGATGATAAAATTATTGACCGCGCAAAAAGAGAAAACGTCAGCATTACAGAAATAGCAGAACGCTACATCAAATTGCATGATGAAGACATGGCGGCTTTGGGAGTTGCCACTCCGACGATTACCCCCAAAGCCACAGAACACATAGACGATATGATCTCTCTGATCAGTGTTTTGATAAAAAAAGGTAATGCTTATTGCGTGGATGGAGACGTGTACTTTGCGGTGGACAAGTTTCCTTTATATGGCGGCCTTTCCGGAAGAAATCTGGAAGATATGAATGCCGGCACGCGTATTGACGTCAATGACAAAAAAAAGAATCCTCTGGATTTTGCGCTTTGGAAAAAAGGCAAAGAAGGCGAACCCTTTTGGGGAAGCCCCTGGGGAAAAGGCCGTCCCGGATGGCATATCGAATGTTCCGCAATGAGCAAGCGCTATCTGGGTGAAACATTTGACATCCACGGCGGTGGTGAAGACCTGGTTTTTCCGCATCATGAAAATGAGATCGCCCAATCACAGGCGGCCACAGGCAAACCGTTGGCTAATTACTGGATGCATAACGGTTTTGTTAAGATAAATTCGGAAAAAATGTCAAAATCTTTAGGCAATATCTCTTCTGTCAGAGAAATTCTCAAAAATTATCACCCGGAAGTATTGCGCTTATTTATGCTGCAGAGCCACTACCGCAGTCCTGTTGATTATTCGGAAAATTCTTTAGCCGAAACAAGGCCGGGATTAGTCAGATGTTACAGTGCGTTACAATTATTAAAAGAAACGCTAAATGAAATGCCTGCATCCACTACGTCTGTTGCAGATAAAAATTCGGCAAAAGAGAAAAATTACGTAAGTAAGATAAAAGAGTTGGAAGAGAAATTCGACACCGCAATGGATGATGATTTTAATACAGCCCAGGCGTTAGGTTATGTCTTTGATTTGGTAAGATTCATGAATAATTTCGTTGTTACCGAGAAAAATACAGTAGCTTTCAATAAGGTCGAGATTTTAAAGAAGACGAAGAAATTGTTCGATCATTTTGGTGCGGTGCTGGGTATTTTTCAGAATGAGCCGGACTATTTCTTCCAATCCGACAAAGAAAGGGAATCAAATAAAAGAGGCTTAGATATTGGTAAAGTTGAAAACTTGATCAAAGAAAGGCAATCTGCCCGAAAAGATAAAGATTGGGCCAGGGCGGATGCCATAAGAAACGAGCTGGCCGAACTGCATGTTACCCTGAAAGATTCTCATAATACTACTAGCTGGATAATCGAATAACACAAAGTTTTTACATCTTATCCAACATAACTGAAGAATCTTAATTTTTTTATTCTTTGTTTCCGAAAAATGTAGCAAATATTACAGAAAGTGATATAAGTACAGCTACTATATCTTCAATATTGTGAGGAATATTATGAAAAAAATATCAACAAGTTTTTCTTTGCTGGTAGTTATTTGCCTGGGAGTATTTATCCTTCTGGGGCCATACAATGACAGCAAGGTTTCCGCACTGGATAAAGGCACCTACAAAGATATTAAGATATTCAACGAAGTTTTCGACATAGTGAAGAAAAACTATGTTGACGAGGTGGATTCAGCGACATTAATACGGGGCGCAATCAACGGAATGATCAGAACTCTCGATCCCCACAGTTCCTTTATGACGCCGGAGTTATATAAAGAACTGGAGGTGGAAACTCAAGGACAGTTTGGCGGCATTGGCATTGAAATCACAATATTGAAGGATATTTTGACGGTTGTTTCTCCCATTGAAGATACTCCTGCGTTTAACGCCGGTGTAAAGTCGGGAGACCAGATAATCAAAATTGATGGTAAATCGACGAAAGATATTACCATTATGGAAGCTGTACAGAAATTACGGGGGCCTAAGGATACAAAGGTTACAATTACAATAATGCGGGAAAATATGCCCAAACCCAAAGATATTGTGTTGACCCGTGCGATCATTCAGATCAAGAGCGTTAAGTCCGAAATATTTGAAGACAATATCGGATACATCCGTATTGCTTCTTTTAATGAAAGGACAGCCGATGATCTACGTAAAGCTTTGCGGGAAATTAGCGAAAAACTCCAGCCGCTGAAGGGTTTGGTTCTGGATTTGAGAAACGATCCGGGTGGATTATTGATTCAGGCGATTGAAGTTTCCGATATGTTCCTTAAGTCAGGAATTATTGTTTCCACTCGCGGGCGTACGAAGAACATGGAGACAACGGCAATGGCCAAGAACAACGGCAATGAAATAAGTTGTCCGATAGTTGTTCTGGTCAACGAAGGAACGGCCAGTGCAGCGGAGATTGTTGCCGGAGCTCTGCAGGATAACGGTCGTGCTTTGATTATTGGAACGCAAACTTTTGGTAAAGCATCTGTCCAAACCGTTATTTCGTTGGAAGACGGCTCCGCTCTCAAGCTGACTACGGCAAGGTATTACACGCCCAAGGGCCGATCTATTCAGGCCGAGGGTATCAAACCGGACATAGTTGTCAAATACATCAAGCCGGCGCCGGCGGAAGACGCGGAAAACAACAGCTTGCTGCACGAAGATCGAATTAGAGAAAAAGACCTTAAAGGTCATATAAAACCAGCGAAAGAAGATGGTACAAAGTTTGATGAATCCCCGGTTAAAGATACCCACGATTCTGCTGATCTTTCCAATGATAATCAACTCAAAACAGCGGTGGATATACTAAAAAGCTGGGATATAATGAAACAAAATCTCGGAAGCTGATTCTCTTTTTTCTTAAGGAAGGGCTGTTATAATTGACAAGGAAAAGATTTAACCGTTTTGGGAACGGATTACTGATATTTCTTATAATTGTATCGGTTGCGGCAATAATTTATGTGCTGCAAGTTAAAGAAGAACAGCCGGTAATCAAAGAAAATAAAAGAGAAACCAAGCAGATAGAACCGCCCAAATCAATTACTCCCCGAACGGTAAACGCAAGACCGGCAAAAGAAAAAACTTCAGCCTCGATTCCGATAGAAAAAAAAGAAAAGAAGAAAATAGTTGTATCCAAAATAGAAAAGATGCCTTTGCCCCTAAGGCAAGTAGCCATCATAATAGATGATATAGGCTATGATCTGGTACCGGTTAAAGAATTACTGAAAGTTAATGCCGATATAACATATTCTGTTTTGCCTTTTTTAATTCATAGCCGTGAAGCAGCGGAAATGCTACATAAAGCTAATAAAGAGATACTCTTACATCTGCCGATGGAGCCGGTTTCGTATCCACGCGAGAAGCCGGGTAGTGGGGCTCTTTTTACGGACATGAACAATGAAGAATTGGTTTTTCAGCTGGAAAAAGATATTGAAGCTGTGCCTTACATTGTTGGTATAAATAACCATATGGGTTCTAAATTTATGGAGGATAAAGAAAAGCTTGCTTTGATTTTTAGTAAATTAAAGAAAAAGAATTTATTTTTTATCGATTCACGCACGGCAGCTGATAGTGAGGCTTTTGCTGCGGCTCAAAAAGTTGGTTTGCCGGTAGCGGCCCGTAAAATATTTCTTGATAACAACCGTGACTATAATGAAATTTATAATAATTTGATTAATATTTCTAAGAACAACGGCGATGTATCGCCGCTGATCGTTATCGGGCATCCACATCCGGAAACAATTCGGGCAATCAAAGACGCGACTAGGGTCCTACGAGAAAAGGGAATATTGATTGTTCCGGTGTCGCAGATTATTAAAGCAAAAGCTGCCCTCGGATCTTCCTAGCATTGCGCGCTAATGAAAAAGAAAAAATATTAAAAGAAATTTTAGTTCAAGATGCAGAAAAAAATAACTTATTTAATATTAATAACTGTTTTGATTGTCATAAATATCTCCGGTTGCAGCTATATAAAGACGGTTCGGTTTCCTTCTGAATATACGGAAAGCAACTCGGCAGATGCTATGACCCACTATTCATTGGGAGTCCTTTTACGTCTGGAGGGTAAAATAGACGAAGCGACTATTGAATTAGAAAAGGCTGTCGCTGCTGATCCGGACTCTTCTTATCTTTTAACCGAGCTTGTATCCCTGTATGCGGAAAAGGGCGATCTCGACCGCGCCATTTCTCTGGGTGAAAAAACCATATCAAAAAATCCGCAAAACATCGAACTCCATCTGATTATGGGCGGATTATACACCAGTCTCCGGCAATATGACAAAGCTATTATAGAAAACAAAAAGGTAATTGAACTCGATCCAAAAAACATGATTGCCTATCTTTATTTGGCGACTATTTACGCTGCAGAAAATAATTTTACCAAAGCTGAAGAAACCTTTAAAAAAATGTTGAAAATCGATCCGGACCATATCACAGGTATTTATTACTATGGTAAAGTGTTGATGGATATGAAACGGTATGAAGATGCAGAAAAGATGTTTAAAAAAGTTTTATCCTTAAAACCATATTTTGAGTTGGCTGTGTATGACTTGGCTGCGTTATACGAAAAACAAGAGAAAATCGATAAAGCTATCGAAGTCTATCGCAATTATTTGGAAATAAACCCGGCACGCGTAAATTTGCGGATTAAAATAGGAGAGCTTCTGGTTAAAGAAAATAAATATGAAGAAGCGCAAAAAGAATTCCAGGAAGTCTTGAAATCCGATCCCGATAATCGCGAAGTGCGAATCGCGTTAGGTGTTCTATATTATGACCTACGCCGCTTTGATTCAGCTGTGGCTGAATTTTCCACAGTTCTGGAGAGAAACATTAATGATAATAGGATTCGTTACCTATTGGCCAGTGTTTATGAGGAAAAAGGCGATAACAAATCGGCTCTCGATGAATATAGGAAAATCCCTGTAACTTCATCCGAATTATACGCCAGTGCTCAAATTCATGCCGCTATGATCCTTAAAAAGGAAGGCAAAATAACTGCGGCCATCGATTTGCTAAATGGAGCCCTTAAAAAAAAGAAAGACCAGATTTCTCTATACCTTTATTTGTCGTCACTTTATGAAGAAACAAAAGACAACCCTAAGGCTATAAAGATTTTAGATGATGGCCTCAGCTTTTTTCCTCAAAGCGTGGATTTGCACTATGCTTTAGGCGTAATTTATGAAAAAATAAATCGTTTTCCAGAGAGCATTAAAGAGATGGAGCTAGTTTTGAAACTCGATCCGGAAAATGCCGAAGCGCTTAATTTTATCGGGTACAGTTATGCTGATCGTGGCATGAATCTGGAGGAAGCGGAAAAAATGATTATCAAGGCTTTAAAAATCAAACCGGACAATGCGTACATGATCGATAGTCTTGGCTGGGTGCATTTTAAACAAAACAAGATGGATAGCGCCGTAAAAAATTTAAAACGAGCGTTGGAGCTTTTGCCGAACGATGCAAACATTACGGAGCATCTGGGCGATGTGTATGAGAAGCTGGGTAAAATCAAAGAAGCGCAGGAAATGTATAATAAAGCGCTTAAGCTTGATCCCCAAAATGGTTTGTTGCAAAAGAAGCTGGAAGAGTTAATCAGGAATAAATAGAAGTAAAAATTTTTATCCACATATTATTTTTGTAAAATATTCCCTCTATGTATAATATGCATTTCCGCTTGCTAAAATTAATTATTATTTTATTGTCGGTGATACTTACCAGTGGCTGTATTCAACGGGCAGTCATTAAGCCCGATTCTCGAATAGAAAAAGTTCTGCTGGCCGTTTCCGGCGCTATGGCCGAAAATGACGTATTGAGCGCTATGGCGCAAATTGATTTGGTTACACCTCATGGTTATCATTCGGTACGGGCAGCCATAGTCATTAGAAAGCCATCATATCTGAGGTTGGAACTACTGCCGATTATCGGAACGCCTGATTTTTTTCTGAGCTCCTCACCGGCTGAAATGTCTATCTTTATTCCTTCCAGGGGGGAATTTTATCGCGGCAAACCAACCGCCGCAAATCTGGCTCGTTTCCTGCCGTGGCAATTTGATATTGCAGATATAGTAATGGTTTTCACCGGCGCTTTTCCTCCTATTACGGAAGGGATTGAATCCTATCAAAGCTATCAAGAGAATAATTTTTTGCGCATAGAAATGAAATCGCCATCTGGCAAGTCGCAAATATTATGGGTGGGGGAGAATAATCATTTGTCGAAACTCGTTAGTTTAAATGAATTTGGCCAGGAAATATATGATGTAAAATACGAAGACTATACGCCGGATAGCCCCGTTCCGGGAAAAATTACCATCAACATGGCTGACGGCATAACTTCTATTTCCGTAAAGTATTCCGAATCTAAAATCGAAAAGGCAACTACTCTCGCAATTTTTGATCTGAAGATGCCACTAGGTGTGAAATTAATTTTGCTGGATTAAGTTCTTGATATAAAAAAAAGGGGGTTAAATTGCCCCCTTTTTTTATATTTTTATCCGTAAGAAATTAATTATTTTATTTCTTGCAGTTTCGAGCGCGCTATGCGTGCCTGATTGGTATTCGGATAATCTTTAATTACCTGTTGTAAAAGCAACTTTGCGCTTGTTTTGTCTCCCAACTTGAAGAAGGAAAGACCTTGCTTTAATAAAGCATAAGGAACTTTGCCGCCGTTAGGATAATTTTTAGCTACTTTTTCGTATTCCAAAATTGCTTGCTCATATTTTTTTTCAAAAAAATAACATTCACCAATCCAGAATTGAGCATTATCGGAATACTCGCTGCCTGGATAAGCAGCTAAAAAATTTTGAAACTCGGTCCGAGCCTTATCGTAATTGCCTTCTTTGAAGGTTTGATAAGCCGCCGAGTAGGCCTTCTCATTATCTTGTTTTTTTATCTGGTCTTTAGTAACAGCAGTCCCGGTAGGTTTACTGCTTTTATCGGGAGTTTCGTTGACAACATCTTTTTTTCCTATTTCCAGAAAGTTTTCGATAAAATTGACTTTCAGAAGAATATTATCAAAGGCTTCTTCTTCCTTCTTTGTGTTTACAGCGAAATCCTTTTTTAATGATTCAACCTGACCGCGCAGTTGCTGTAGATTATCCCGCAAATCTGCAATATCCGCCGCTGTGTTGGCTTGTCCCTTGCGCATCGATTCCAAATTTGCAGAAGTTTTTTTCATCGCAGCTAACTCGGCATCCATAGCGGCCAGCTTTTCTTCCAATTTCTGGTTTAAATCAGCCTTAACTGCTTTTAAATCCGAAGTAGTGGCACAACCGGTAACCGACAATACTATAACAATTAAAAAGAGACAAACATAATTTCTCAAGTCTTTCACCTCATTAAAAAATTAATATTATGGAGTGATAAGAAAATGGGCGCGTCTGTTCTTAGCCCAGGCTTCTTCATCGTGGCCAGGGTCGAAGGGACGTTCTTCACCGTAGCTGATAGTTTTTATTCTCGGTTCTTTAATACCCAGATTGACTAAATATTTCTTTGTTTCCTGAGCTCGTCTTTGCCCGAGAGCCATGTTGTATTCGGCAGTTCCTCGTTCATCGCAATGTCCTTCTATAACGATGTTAGAGTTGTTATTTTTGAGCAAGAAATCGGCATCACCTTTGAGAGTTTCGCGGGCATCGGGGCGGATATTCGATTTGTCAAAATCGAAGAAGATGTCTTTCACTGCAGTTTCTGCTGTTACCGCCGGTTCCACTTTAGCAGACTGTTCCGAAGTTGTCGCGGCTGATTGTGCAGGCGCAGCCTGTTCCTGAGTAGTACCCTCGGTGACTACCGCCTTTTGTTCGGCGCAACCATTAAATATTATTAGCGCAAATAGAACTATGATGGATATCCCTACCAACGTTATATTCTCTTTCATTATCGCTCTCCTTTCTTGGTCCTAAATAAATTTATCATAATAAAAAAATGTTTGGTACTTAAACACAATTAACACAGTGCCGTCAACAAAAAATTGCTGCAAAATATTGTAAACATTTAGTAAGACTACTAAGTAACAGCCGTTTTTCAAAACCCTTTCTACTTTAATACTTAATCATAATGTAATTCATAAAGCAAAAACTTATTTAAATCGCGGCGACCACATAGGCATGGTCAAAATATCGTTGCTTTCATAAAGAATTCTTATATTTAGACCATTCGCATTCATGATACAAATTCTGCTTTTGGAAGCTGTTTTCGAACTGTAGACAATTTGCCGCCCCGATGGTGACCATGATGGTGATTCGTTCCTCGCGGTATCAAAAGTTAATTGCAGGAGGTTATTGCCATCTTCATCCACGGAGAAAATTTGATATTTGCCGTTGATCATTCCTTCATAAGCAATACGGCCTCCGCGTGGAGACCAGGAAGGGGATGTGTTATAATTACCTTCATAAGTTATTCTTTTTACATTATCACCATCAGCATCCATTGTATAAATTTGGGGCGAACCGGAGCGATTAGAAACAAAAGCTATTTTTCGGCCGTCCGGCGACCAGGTCGGAGACACATCGATGGAATAGTCATGAGTCAGCCGTTTAAGCTTTGCGGTTTCTGTTTCCAAGGCGTATATCTCTTCGTTATCGTCCTTGCTGAGAGTTAACAATAATTTTTTGCCGTCCGGCGAAAAAGAACCGCACAAATTAAGTCCTTCAAAAGACGCCACTTTTCTTTCCATACCGGTTTTTAGATTTCGAATATAGACTTTGGGGTGACCATCTTTAAAAGAGGTAAAAGCAAGTAAATTTCCATCGGGCGACCAACGCGGTGAAAGTATAATTGTTTGATGATTGGTAATGTTATTTATATCTGATCCGTCGTAGCTGACGGTATATATATCAGCTTTGGAAGCTTTTTTAGAAATAAACGCAATTTTGGTGTTAAACTCGCCTTCATCACCGGTAAGTGTAAATAAAATATCAGAAGCCACCTTTTTTGCAATCTCTTTTTCCTCGCCGATTTTAAAATCGTATTTCTTATTAAACAGAGATTCTCCCTTGGTAACGTCGAAAAAGCGGCACTCGGCAATAATTTTTTTATCGCTTCCAGTTATGTTTCCTCGAAGTAAATAGTCGGCCCCGATAGTTGCCCAATCAGAAAAACGAATATTTTCTATTACCGCCAAATTCGCGGTATTTTTTTCTTCTAAGAAACTTTTCTTATTTAAAATGTTGAAAATGCCGGTCATTGCCAAATATTTTTTGATTTCGTCAGCGAGAGTGACGCCTATTTCAGATGGTTCCTCGGCACGTGTTGATAAGTTGTTGAAGTCGCAAATGGCTATAGGGAATTGCTGAAAGTTAGGGGAATCTATGTCAATATAAATCTTTGCGGAGGCGCTATTGGCGAAAATTAGGAATCCGCAGAGAAACACTATAAAAGCTATTGTTGAGTTTATTATTTTCATTAAGAGTTTAGTTTTACTTTTCCTTTTTTAGCGTAATTCTGCAGAATGAAAACGGATGCCGATTTCAATATAGTTATCTATGAGAAAGGACGCAAATGGCGGGAAAGGACTGGATTTCTTAACCGCTTTGAGGGCAGAATCATCAAAGTAGCGGTTACCCGAGTTTTTTTCCAAGCCGATATATTCCAGAACGCCGTTGCGCGAGATTCTGACGTCGATGATTGTTTCTATATTTTCTTTAGGCATCAACGCCGGCGGCAGGCTCCAGTTTCCTTTAATCCGTGAACGGATAATTGCTGTATATTCATTCTTTTGTGAATTAGCTTCTGCCTGTGGACTCCCTCCCTTAACAGAGGCAGAAACACCTGTTTTAGAATTTGCGGCAGAAGCTTTCTGCTGATTTAAATCTTTTTGCTTGATTGCGCTGACAGCTTTCTCAATATTTAATTTGTTGGTTTCTTCTTTCTTGGTTGGTGTCGCAGTAAGGCCCGTAACTTCCCTCTTTAATATTATTGGGCTTGCCGGCTCATTTGTTTGCAGAATATCCTGCATCAGAGATGAATCTCTTGGCAGCGTTATGTCGGGACCCACAAGTTGGACAGAATAAACAGGCCCAAAAGTCAAATGTTTCGAGGATGAAGGAACCGCGATAAGAACCGCAGTAATAACGACCAAATGGATTATTGCAGAGAGGAAAACCATGTTGTAAATGTTGCCGCCGGTATTGCCGCGAAAGCCTTTATTAAGCATCCGGGGCTTCATTTTGCTCCCTCGGGCGGTTCCGTAATCAGTCCTAATTTATCAACGCCGGCTTTGCGCACTTCCGACATGACTTCGACAACAAATCCGTAAGGAACATTTTTATCGGCTCGCAGAAAAACCTCGCGATCGATTCTGTTGGAAAAAATTGCTTCGAGCTTTGAATTTAGTTCGCCAAGTTGCATCTTGGTTTTATTCAAAAATATTTCTCTGGCTTCGGTGATAGTTAAGACAAGTTTTTCTTCAGTGACATCGACACTCCTGGATTTGACTTTCGGCAGGTTGACGTCAATGCCCATGGAAAGCATTGGGGCCGTAACCATAAAAATAATTAAGAGAACCAACACAACATCGACTAAAGGAGTAACGTTAATTTCCGCCAGAGCTTTATTCCCGGTGTTTCTTTTACGTAAGCTGCGCATGACTGATTAATTCCTAAACATTTATTTGCGAACAAAATACCGCTCGACAATGTTTAAAAATTCGGCGGCAAAATTATCCATTTCCTGAACCATTGTTTTGGACTTATTCAAAAAGTAATTATAAAAAATGACAGCCGGTATAGCCGCGGCAAGTCCCGCAGCTGTGGCAATAAGAGCTTCGGAAATGCCGGGGGCGACAACAGCTAGAGTTGCTGAACCACGTGCGCCTATCCCTTGAAAAGTGTCCATAATACCCCATACTGTGCCGAATAAGCCAATAAAGGGACTGGCCGAACCGGTTGTGGCGAGGAATCCTAAGGCGCTTTCCAGCTTAGTCATTTCCGTGTTGCCGGCGTTGTTTAGAGATCTCTCCACATTATCCAAGGAGGAAAGACTAATTTCATCAGCCGCATGTTCCGATTCCTTCAGGGGTTTATTTATTTTTGTGAGTTCCTCATAACCGACACGGAAAACTTCTGCCATTGTAGAAGCTTTATATTTTTTAGCAGCCAGGTGAATATCGGATAGTTTGCTGCTACGCATATAGTCCGAATTAAATTCGTCATTTTCTTTTTTAATGTTACGATAATATTTGTATTTCAAGAAAATGATCGCCCAGGAAACGACAGAAAAAATGAGCAGGATCAGCAAGACAAATTTAACCATGAGCCCGGCATCAAGGACCATGCCTAAAAGGCTACCATGAAAATTACCACTTAAATCTAAAGAACCAATATCTTTCACGTTTTTATCTCCAAAATGTAATTGAAACTCGGAGCGTAACCTAAAGGAAAATTATGCCCTTGTCAATGAATCTTTTTTGGTTTTGCCACGTCTATCCGTTTGCAAAGGATGGTCAGTGAGCAACCCTTTGGAGAGATTTGAAATTGCCGTATATTAAAAATAGCTTGCTGAATTTAAAGCATCTCCGGTGTAAAATAGATCATATCGTCGATTTGTAAAACGTTGGCGACGATCATGGCCAAACGGTCAACGCCTAAGGCAATGCCTGCACTGGGTGGCAAGCTGGTTAGTGAGTTCAAGAATTTTTCCGGCATGGAATATTGCGTCCAATTCTTTTTAGCGCGGCGCCGCAAGGCTTCTTCAAACCTCTGTCGCTGTTCTTTGGCATCATTCAATTCGGAAAAACCGTTGGCAATCTCCATGCCGCCGATATAAAGCTCAAAGCGCTCGCTTACAGATGGATCACTTCTCTTTAATTTAGCGAGAGAGGCCAATTTTGCCGGATAGTCATAAAGGAATACAGGTCTATTAATACCCAGTCGAGGTTCGATATAATCAACCAAGGTTTCATCAAATTTATCGGCAACGAGAGCTTCTTCCAGGGTAACCGGCGCGTATTTTTCAAAAGCTTCCTGCACGGTAATTTTCCCCCAAGGCGGTATCAAATTTATTTTTTTATTACGAAAGAAACAATGTCCAGCAATGTCCATGTTATTCGCCACCGCAAAGATCATCTCTTCGCATTGTGACATGAGTTGCCAGTAATCGAATCCGGCAACATACCATTCCAGCATAGTGAATTCCGGCAAGTGCAGGCTGCCTCTTTCGCCTGCGCGAAAACATTTGCTGATTTGAAAAATCAGCGGAAAACCGGAAGCCAGAAGCCTTTTCATGTAAAGTTCAGGGGAGGTTTGTAAAAACCAATTGCCCGAAGGAAATGCTTCAATATGTTCTTCCGGTGCGGGTGATGGGATTCTCAGCGGAGTTTCTACTTCTAAAAATCCATGTTCAATAAAAAAAAGACGGATACATTGAATTAGTCTGGCGCGCAGGTGCAGAGCTTGTGACTTACGTGCCAATAAAAAGTTGTCATCTGAATATGATTCGGTCAAAAGAAATTAACCTTTAACTCTGGTCAGGTATTCCCCCGTGCGTGTGTCAATCCGGATTTTTTCTCCTTCGCTAACGAAGGTCGGTACCTGAATCGTATATCCGGTCTGGACTTTAACCGGTTTTGTGGCGCCGGATACCGTATCACCCTTGGCCCAGGGTTCAGCTTCGGTAACCACTAAATCAACGAAGTTGGGCAGGCTAATGCCGATGGGACGGTCTTCAAAGAGCAAGATTTCCGCTTCGATATTATCAATTAAAAAGTTTTTGGCGTCACCGATTTGACTTTCCGTTAAATAAATTTGCTCGAAATTTTCATTATCCATGAAGCAGTATTTATCTCCCTCCTTATATAAATATTGCATCTTCTTTTCTCGCAAGTCTGCCGATTCGAAGGTATCTACTGAACGGAAAGATCTTTCGAACTGGCTTCCGGTGATCATGTTTTTCAGCTTCGTGCGGTAGAGCGCTTGCCCCTTGCCCGGTTTGACAAAATTGAATTCGGTGATAATATATGGCTCGTTATCGATTTTCAGCCGCAATCCTTTTTTTAAATCGCTCGCGGTGTACATAAGATTTTCTCCCTATACCCTAAATTTTATGATTTTGTATGACTAATTTTTCGTTCTTACTAATCTATTTATATAAACTTGTCAAAATAATGTTGGTGCATTTGCCGGTCTTTTTTTATCGTTTCGGACATTGTATTAAGGGGCATCTTTCCCGTACTTCCCGGCAAATCAAGAACGTATTGAGGCAGACTCAAACCGGAGCACTGACTCCATATTTTTTCCATCAAAGTTATTCCTGATTTTAAATCGGTATGGAAGTGTTCGCATCCTTTAACCGGGTCACAATGGAAAAGATAATAAGGACGAACTGCTATCTTTTGCAAGCCGTAAAGTAAGTTGCGCATTACATCCGGTGAGTCATTTACGCCCCGGAGTAAAACGGACTGGTTAGAAACGGGAATTCCTGATTCTTGGATCATATTGCAGGCTTGTTTGGATTCGGGGGTGATTTCAGCCGGATGATTAAATTGCGTGTTAAACCATAAGGGCCGGTAGCGTTTGAGCATCCGGCAAAATTCTTTGGTAATACGCATAGGCATGACAACGGGGGCGCGACTGCCTATACGTAAAACTTCAATGTGCGGTATCGCTTTTAGCGAGGCCAGCAAAGTTTCTATCGCTTGATCGTCAAAAATAAGCGGATCACCGCCGGAGATAATAACTTCTCTGATTTGCCGCGATTCAGAAATGTAGGGGATAATTTTTTTTAGGCGTGTTTTTAAACTAAGGTGTGCCGATTGCGACCAGAAACGCTTGCGATTGCAATGTCGACAATAAGTAAGACAAACTTCAGTAACAATGGCAAGGCAGCGATCAGGATAGCGGTGTATTAGTTTGGGTACCGGCATATGGATGTCTTCTTCCAGTGGGTCGTCCGGATAGTCCTTATGACAAGAAATTTCCCGCAAATCCGGAAAGCACTGGGCGCGGACCGGATCGTTTTCGTCATCAATTTGAATAAGTGATAAATAATATGGAGTTACGGCCATTGGATAAACAACTGTTACGGCGTTTAACTTTTCCATCCGCAGCCGTGATTTGCTTGGAAAATGATCTAAATGATCTAATTGTGTCACTTTTGTAAGGCGATTTTTGAATTGCCAACGCCAGTCTTGCCAATCTCTGACCGTGGCATTTTTAAAAAAGGACAAAACATTTCCATTTTTGCTTCTATTCATATATGTAATTAATTAAAAGTAAATTAAGGTACTTATACTACCATAATTTGAACTGGTTGCAAAGGAAATCAATTCCGCGACTTGGAATTCCGCTGCTCCGGCAGGGAGAGGAAAGCGCCGTGAACCGCGGGAGGGCGCGCTGTCCTCTGCTTTGCGGGATAATTCGACCTGCAAGCTTCAGCAGTGACGTGACCTTTAGGTTATGCGCTTTGTTTCTGAAGCTTGGGTCTCACTATTTTAGGAAGCTTCCGGCTCCTGTAACCTAAAGGACATCTGCGACCGGAGGGGGCTCCACTTATTTTCGGGCGACTTAAAATTTGCGGGAAATCAATTCCCTGCCGTGATATATTGAAACAGAGTGTAAAAACCACTTCGGGAGAATTAAATTGATGTCTCTACAGCAGCGCAAAGAAAGAGTGGCGATATTATCAGTCGTTTCCAATTCCTTTTTAGTTTTATTTAAAGTAATTGTCGGTGTTTTAATTGGTTCTGTTTCAATAATATCGGAGGCCATTCATTCGGGCATGGATCTGTTGGCTGCCATTATCGCCATGTTTTCGGTAAAAACCTCCAGTGTCCCTGCTGATGAGCGGCACCCCTTCGGTCATGGAAAAATAGAAAACATATCGGGTTTGGTGGAAGCGGCGCTTATTTTTGTTGCGGCATTTTGGATTATATTCGAGGCCATAAAAAAAATAAGTTCTTCGCAAACCCTAGACGCTCCCGGCTGGGGAGTTGTGGTTATGTTCTTTTCCGCTGTCGTCAATTTTATTGTTTCCCGGAAACTTTTCCAAATAGGTAAGGAAGCTGATTCCATTGCCCTCCAGTCCGACGCCTGGCATTTACGGACGGATGTATATACTTCCGTGGGCGTTATGATTAGCCTGGGATTGATTTGGATCGGTCATAGTCTTTTCCCCGATCCGAAGATACACTGGCTTGATCCGATCGCCGCTATATTTGTTGCCGTCATTATCTTGCGTGCAGCTTACGAATTAACTGCAAACTCTATTCGCGATTTAATGGATGTCCAGTTGCCGCCGGAAGAAGAGGATTGGATTCGCAATGTAATTGTAAGCTGTCAGCCATCCATTCATGGTTTTCATCAGTTGAAAACACGCAAAGCAGGGCATATTCGTTTTATAGAATTTCATATTAAAGTTAATCCGCAAATGTCAGTGGTCGATTCCCACAATATTACTAAAGGATTAAAATTAAAAATCAGACGAAGATTTCCCGATTCGGTTATTACAATTCATATTGAACCATGTGACGGTGAATGCGCGGATATCTGTGCTGCCGGCTGCTTATTGGCCGAAGATGAAAAACAAAAATTCTCCAAAATTTCTCCTTAGCTTAAGGCCGCCAGAAGAACACGGATAAATTGAGTCAGTATCTGACTTTGGAGATCAGGAACTAATCCTAATAACGCCACTGGTTTTGGGGTGACTATCAATTTTAGATTGTACCATATAACTATCCAATAAACTTACGGCTTTTACTGATTAGTCAAATAAACAAGCCTACCTGCCGCAACCGGTATTCAAGTCTACAGAGTTTTATGAAAACAAAAAAATTGTTTGGGGAAATACTACTATATAAATATTGACAAATATATATAGCTATATTATGAAATATATATAAATGTGAACTAATTAAGTTAAATTTGACGGCCTCTTAGTAAGAGGCAGAAAGTAAAATCAATTCAATTCAATGATAATTAATAGGGTGATATGAAAAAAAGTATATTCGAGCTTCAAGCAGATATTTGTAAAACATTTGCCAATCATAAACGTCTGGAAATAATCAATTTGTTAAAAGAAAAAGAGATGTCTAACAATGAGCTAATGCAAATGACCGGTCTGAGCAAAGTAAATATTTCTCAGCATATGAATATTTTGAAATCAAAGGGGGTCGTCCTGACCAGACGGGAAGGCGTTGTCCTGTATTACCGAATTGCTAATCCTAAGATTATTCAAGCCTGCACCTTGATGAGAGAAGTGCTTATGGAACAGCTTCAGGAAAATAAAAGGATCGTTTCCAGCCTGATAAAGACCGCAAGCTAAACCTTCTGCTGGAACTTCTTCAAACTATAGTTGGAAAACTATGGTGCGTATTTTTTTCTGGCGCAGGCATGATTGGAAATCATATTTTCAGTCTTGGATGATTCTGGTTTCAACGCCTGCTTTAATGGGGGGTAATATATAACAAAAAAAGGTTACTCGACGATTATGAAGGAGGTGAGGCCAGATGTTATAGTGCTGTGCGATGATTTTCCGGCCAGCATTGACCGGGCAATTTAAACCAAAATGCTATGATACTATAAGGAGAAAGTATGAAAACAATTATTAAAACATCATTATTAATAATCATTGCCATGTTGCTTAGCAGTACCAATGCTTTTGCCACTAACGGCATGCGGATGATTGGTTTTGGTCCCGTGCAGGACTCCATGGGCGGAGTCAGTGTGGGGCTTCCGTTGGATGCCGCATCAATACTGACTAATCCGGCCGGCATGAGCGTTCTGCCGGGGCGGATAGATTTTGGCGCCTCATATTTTAAGCCTTCTGTTGACTATAAGGCAACTGGTGTGGCTCCTGGGGTGGTGACGCATGATGGGGCTACAATCGATTCTGACCGTGGAGGATCACCTGTTCCCGCCTTTGGTTTGATCATACCCCTTAGTGAAAAATTCAGATTTGGTATAGGTGCATATGGTGTGGCCGGCATGGGTGTTGATTATCCCGCAAATCTTTACGGTGGTGTAACCTATACGTCATATTCACAGATGCGTTTTGCGCCGGCGCTTTCTTACAAAATTAACGATATGGTATCCGTTGGGGCCGCAATCAACGTTATGTATGCGACCATGGAATTTAATGCCGGAGGTCCTACTCAGCAACCGCATATGGGAGCATCGTCTTTTGGTTATGGGGCAACGATCGGAGTATTGGTGAAACCAATTGATATGATCCAGATTGGATTGGCCTACGAGACAAAAAGCTATTTTCAGGATTTTGCTTTTAACACCGCTGCCGGTATAGATAAAATAGAATTTGATCAGCCCCAAGTGGCAACAATAGGTTTAGGTATAAAACCGATTAAAGATCTGGTAATTGGTTTTGACGTTGAATGGATCAACTGGTCGGAAACCAATGGGCAAAACCTGCCCAAGTATACTACCAACGCCAGTGGGGCCATGCCTTGGAATATGGATTGGAGCGACCAGTTCGTCTATAAGGTTGGTGTTCAATACACAGTTGATCCCGATGATAGTGCTGCGGGCAGGTTATAACTATGGTAAAATGCCCCTCAGTAGCCAATCGCGCATTTGAAAATATTGCTTTTCCCGCTGTTTCCGAGCATCACATTACCGCTGGTCTTGGAATTAATCTCACCAAGCAGTTCACCATTAATATTGGTGGCATGTACTCACCGACCGCAAAAATTAGCGGCTCTAATACGGACCAGGTTATAAGCTCATATGAAACAGAGATGTCACAGTATTCAATTGATATGGGGATAAGCTATACTTTCTAAATTTATTCATTGGCACGACAGATGATCTGTCGTGCCAATGAATTTGTCTTTATTTTAATTTGGGATTTAAACTATCACAAAGATTTAGGGTCTTATTTGTAAAGAGAATATATTAAGATTAAGAGTTTTATGATCGGGCAAAGTTAGCAGAAACGGGAGGTTATTTATGAACCAGCAGACGAAAGAATATCTGGAAAGACAATTTGGCAATCGCGTCAATTTTGATGAAATGGAGCGCGTGCTATACAGCCATGATATAGCGGCAATACCTTCTCTCATTGCAGCCGCTCATCGGCAAAACCATTCCCGATGCCGATTGTTCAGCCCCAAAACGAAGAAGAGCTGGTTGCTCTCGTTAATTGGGCCAGGGCAAAATAATATCGCTCTTACTCCGCGGGCGAAAGCTTCTTCCGGTTATGGCGGAGTTTTGCCTGTCAAAGCAAGGAATTGTCGTTGATTTCTTCCGTCTGAATAAAATTGTATCCATAGATAAAGCAAGCGCAAACGGTTACCTGTCAGGCCGGTGTTGTCTGGGAAAAAGTTGACGCTGCGCTGGCTAAAGAGGGTCTTACCGTAAATCTTTATCCGTCCAGTTATCCCGGCTCGACCGTCGGCGGCTGGCTGGCGCAAGGCGGCGCAGGTTTCGGTTCTTATCAATACGGCTGGTTTCGGGAAAATGTCGTTTCTGCCCGCGTGGTTCTGCCCGATGGTTCGGTGCGTGTTTTTACCGGCGCCGATCTGGATTTAATTGCCGATGCGGAAGGAACAACCGGTTTTATCATCGATTTGACCATGAAAGTTCAGCCGAAAGAAGAACTCGAAATTATTGCTATCGGTTGTCCGGAAGCTGATGATCTTCAAAGAATTGTGGAAGATATAGTGAAAGCGGATCTGCCTTTTGGTCGCTGGTTTTCATTAATCCCCGGATGGCGGAAATGAAAAATCGTTCGCCGTTGATGGAACATAACGGTCATCCTATCGAAGAAAGAGTGCTTCTTGCCTGCATCCTATGTTGCCACGATAGCTTTTCATAAAAAAGATGCAGAAGCAAGTTATGGCGCAGCTGCAAGGAAATATTGCGCCGCTGTCAGGGGGAAATATTAAGTGAGACGCATTGCCGAACATGAATGGAAAAACCGTTTCAAAATTATGGTGGTCAAACGCCTTGGCCCCAGTCTGGTGCCGGCTGAAGTTGTCATACCTCTTTCCCGATTGGGCCGCTTCATGGCGGAAGTCGAAAATAAAATCAATCAACCTGTCGTCAAGGAAGGAACGGTTATCCGCAAAGGCAAGGATGGAAAGCCGGAAGTAGTTATTCTGGGATTTATTCCCGCCGATCAGCGCAAGTTCAGCTACAATTTTGTTTTCAGTCTTTCGTTATCCATTATGAAAATTGCTGAAGCCAACGGCGGTCGTGCCTATTCTACCGGTTTATATTTCAAGGCTAAAGCCGCAAAAGTATTGGGACAGGAAAGATTGGCCAGGCTGAAAGCATTTAAAAAGCAAGATGTGGATGAACAAGGTATTTTCAATCCCGGAAAAGTCATCGGCTATAGTCTTATGGATAGCGCCGTGAGCATCGGAGCTGCTCTTGAGCCGCTGATCCGGCCTTTCGGCAATTACGTTATCACGCATATCGGTGAGAGAAAAAGTTATCCTGTGAGTGATATTCCGGCAGATGTGGTCTGGTATGCTTACAGCTGTTCTCAATGCGGTTATTGTGTGGAGGAATGCGATCAGTTCTACGGCCGCGGCTGGGAAAGCCAGAGCCCGCGCGGCAAATGGTACTGGCTGCAGGGAA
The DNA here is from genome assembly GCA_963753975.1 of uncultured delta proteobacterium. Classification (GTDB taxonomy): domain Bacteria; phylum Desulfobacterota; class Syntrophia; order Syntrophales; family Smithellaceae; genus UBA4810. The sequence continues at coordinate 46,047 of CAVWEH010000004.1, read as the reverse complement.
TATCTGGAAGGAAGAGCCAAATGGACTCAGGCTCAGATTGATACTTTTCTGGTCTGCACAACCTGCGAACTTTGTAATCTGCGTTGTTCGGCGGCATCTGCCCATCGAACCTTCCTGGATGAAACTGCGCGGTAAACTGATCAATGAGGAAAAGCGGATGACGTTTCCGCCCTTTGAAATGATGGCCGAAGCGCTGCGAATCCGAAGGCAACATCTGGGCAGGTTACCGTAAAAACAGGACAGACTGGTTTCCGGAAGACCTTAAGGAAAAGCACGGTCCCGGCCGTAAAGCGCCGGCAATGTATTTTGCCGGATGCACGGTAAGCTATGTGGAGCATGATATCGGCATGGCAACGGTAAGATTGCTCGACAAAGCCGGTGTCGATTTTACTTACGCCGGCAAACCGGAAAATTGTTGCGGCACCCCGATGCTGGTGGCCGGCAAATGGGATCTTTTTGCGAGATATCATGCGCAAAAATATAGAGGTTGTAAAACACACCGGTGCGGATACGGTAGTTGCCTCCTGTCCGGCCTGCGACATGATGTGGCGCAATGTTTATCCCGAATGGGCGAAAAAATTGGGCATTGAGTACAATATCAAAGACCAAGCACTACTCGGAAATTATCGCCGAGAAAATAAAATCCGGTGAATTTGTATTTCCTGCCAATAATATGCAGCCGGTAAAAGTAACCTGGCATGACTCCTGTCATATCGGCAGGGCATCCGGTGTTTATGAAGCCCCCCGCGATTTGATCAAGGCAATTCCCAATGTGGAATTTGTGGAAATGGAGCATAACCGTGAGAAAGGCCACTGTTGCGGCAGTGTTCTGACTTTGATTAAAGATCCGCCGATTGCCGCCGAAATCGGTAAAACAAGACTTGATGAAGCGGTTGAGATCGGCGCCGAGAAAGTACTGGCGCTGTGTCCCTGCTGTGAGGTGCAATTACGTGTAGCCGCGAAAAAGAAAAATATGCCGGTGGAAGTCGTGGATCTGGCGCATCTGGCCGGAAACGCCCTGGGCTATGAATTTCCCGATCCCAATCCGGATGTGCATAGTCAGTGGGGTGTTTTTGATGCCTTCATATCCCTGATGACACCGCAGGGTTTTGCCAATTTAATGGGAACGATGTGGCCGCAGTTGATCGATGCCATGCCCTTCGGTATGGGGCCGATGATGCGGGTTATGGGAAAAATTCCCGGCGCTCTCAATTTAATGAAACCAATGTTTCCCGTTTTATTTCCTATTCTTCTGCCGATGATGATGCCCAAAGTTATGCCGGTAATGCTCGAGCGAGTTGCCGCGCAGATTCCCATGCCCGATTATATGCGTGAACAGATGCCGGAGTTGATGCCTAAAGTTATGGATAGCCTTATGCCGCACATGATCGATGATGTTGTGCCTTTGGTAACTCAGCCGATGATCGATTATCTGACGGGTAAAGCCAAATAAATTTAATACAATAAAGTCAATCTGACCTATAGGCAGCAAAAAGATTATATGCTATAAGAAGCGCCTTCCTTTAAGGGCCGATCGAGCCAGTCTGCTCCGATGTCTCACCCGGCGCATAAATTTGATTTATGTAAGAAAGGATAATAATCATGATGCTTGCCAAAAAAATTGCGTTACTTACTTTGTCTTTGCTGCTCATTATCATCACTGGAGGAGATTCGGACAGCCAGGGAAGAGGCAGCAGAGAACTGGTCATTCTCTTTACTCATGATTTACATTCGTATTTTTTGCCCCATGGGGTTTTGACCGAGGACGGTCAACAACTGCAGATGGGAGGATATGCCAAACTCGCTTATATAATTAAAGAACAGCGGATATATAATCAAAATAAGACCTTGCGCGTCGATGCCGGCGATTTTTCCATGGGCACGCTTTTCCACACGTTATTTATGAAAGAGGCATCTGAGCTCCGGCTCATGGGAAAAATGGGCTATGATGTAACAACTTTCGGTAATCACGATTTTGATTTCCATGCTGATGGTTTGGCAAAAATGCTTAACACTGCACGATCCAAAAGCCAGCAATTGCCTGCTTTGGTTGCTTCCAATGTTATTTTTAGTAAAAATGATCCCGGAGATACGGCATTGAAACAAGCCTTTAAGGACTATCCGGTAAAAGAATATATGATTTTCGAAAGAAACCGTATCCGTATTGGAGTATTCGGCATTATGGGCAAGGATGCCATGGACGATACGCCCTTTGCCAAGCCCGTTAAATTTGGTGATCCGATTCGGGCAAGCAAGCGGATGGTGGATGTATTGAGAAACAAAGAAAACGTTGATATGATTATCTGCCTTTCCCATTCCGGTACATCTCCGATAAAAAATAAATCGGAAGATGAAAAATTGGCGCGCCAAGTGCCGCAGATCGATGTTATTATCAGCGGCCATACGCATACAATTTTACCTAAACCGATAAAAATTGGCCGGACAATTATCGTTTCCAGCGGCTGTTATGGCGAGTATATGGGTATTTTGAAGGTCTTTTACACCAGAGGAAAAGATATCAATGTCGCCTCCTACGATTTGAGAAATATTTCAGCCGGTATTCCGGACGATAGAATTGTCTCGGAAGAGGTTGCCGACTACAGAGATATTGTTAATCGAGATTTTCTATCTCCCTATCATTTAAGTTTTGATCAGGTAATTGCCGAAAGCGATTTTAACATGGAATCGCTTCCGTCCGCTTATGCTAATCCCAGAGAAATGGGATTGGGAGACATGATTACGGATGCTTATCGCTACGCCGTACAAAAAGCCGAAGGGAATAACTATGAATATGTTCATGTGGCTCTGGAACCGTTGGGATTGATCAGGGATTCATTCCAGAAGGGGAAAATTACGACGGCGGATATTTTTCAGGTGCTGTCGCTGGGCATAGGCAGGGATGGCGTGGCCGGCTATCCGTTATTGGCTTTCCATGTCACGGGCAAGGAGCTGAAAGATATTCTGGAAGTTGAGGCTTCACTCGCGCCTTTTAAAAAAGAGGATGCTCACCTGCAGGTATCCGGAGTGAAGTTCGCCTTCAATCCGTATCGAATTTTATTCGACAGAGTAACGCAGGTTTCCGTTCAGGATGAAAAAGGCGAATATAAGCCTCTCGATTATAAGAAGCTATATCGCGTCTGTTCCAATCTCTACACGGCGGAGATGATAAATTATGTAAGCAGAGCCACCTATGGACTCCTCAGTGTAAAACCGAAGGATAAGAAAGGCCGCGCTTTGCTGGATTTAAACAAGGCAATTATCTATACCGATAAGGGTTCTTCCAAGCCAAGGGAACTAAAAGAGTGGATAGCCCTTACTCAGTATATGCGGTCCTTTACGGACACCAATAGAAATCGCATCCCGAATATTCCGGAAAAATATCGAGCGCCGGAAGGACGTTATCAGGCGGAACCTTCGACAAATTTGAAAAATATATTGGCCAACGGCAACGCCGTCACTTATGGAGCTTTGATTATCGTAATTCTTTTCCTGTGCGCTTTAATTTTTTTAATCGTGTTTGTGATTAAAAAAATCAGACCGTTATTAGCTAAGGTTAAATAAAGGCATTAGCTGGCTTATTCATTTCTTATTCCGTTGTTGATTTCACCTACTTATCTACAATCTCATGGAAAGAATAAAATTGAAGATTACTAGTTGAAAGGTGTAAAGATACCACTGAGGCGTGCCATTGCGCGTCGCCTCAATGTTCGCCACGGATGAAGACACCTATAATTCAGAATCGCTAACCGCTTGACGGTTTGCCGAACAGATGTCCGCCATGTCCTTCGGAGGTGCGAAGAATCTATAATGGTGTGTTGTGTAATTTTATATCACTTCTTGTTTCTTTTAGCCGTTCATTTAGCAGTCCATCTACTTTTTTGATGATTTCCTGCAATTTTCTACTGTGGTCACTCAATTGGAGTTGTATCCCTAGCACGAACACCATTATAAAAAGAACAATCCAGACAAGAATATCATGTTGCATAGCATACTCCTTTTGTTAAGTTTGAAATCAGCCATTTTCAAACATTACCATTTATAATGTATCATAAAACAACAGAATTGAGAAACAAGAATTCAGGAAGAAATATTTAAAATTAAGCCTGATGCCGACTTTAAACTTGCTCCTTATTTTCCTTTATAAAGGAACCTTTCAAAAAAACGATTGTAGGCTGTCCAGTCGGAATCGGCGTTGGTGGAATCGGCGACGAATGTTTCAAAAGCGTTGAGCTTGGCGTCAAGATCGTCAATATAGTGAACAACCAACGCTTCCAGAGTTTTCGGGCGTTTGGGAGAAGCGAATTCATATTCTCCGTGATGGCTCAAAAGTATATGGCGCAACTCCAGAGATAATTGCGCCGGAAAATCAGGAATAGTATCTATTTTTTTGTCGAGCATTTCCACGCCCATGACAATATGACCGATCAGTCTTCCTTCGTCACTGTAATCAATAAGTTGGTCATAAGAAAATTCATAAATTTTTCCGATATCATGAAGAATACCTCCGGCAATGAGCATATCGCGATTGAGGTTGGGATAATGTTCGGATACTTTTTCCAGCAGACGAACAACCGACAGTGTGTGCTCCAATAAGCCGCCTAAATAAATATGATGAAATCCCTTAGCCGCGGGTGCTCTTTTGAAAAGATCGGCTGTTTTTTCGTCCTGAAAAAAGGCATTAAGCAACTCCTGCAAATACTTATTCTGGATTTTACCGATGTAAATAAGCACTTCGTTGAACAGGGCATTAACATCGGTTTTAGCAGCAGGCAAATAGTCAGACGCCTCGACTTCTTCCCACGCGTCTTTTTGAATATTGACGATTGATATTTGAATGGAGTTTTTGTAGCTGGCCGCCTTTCCTTCGATATAAATTATGTCGCCTTTTTTAAAAAGCCGATCGAATTCAACCGCGTTATCCCAGACCTTGCCTTCGATTTCGCCGGTTTTGTCTTTTAGGCGCACGGTTAAATAAGGAGAACCTTTTTGGGAAAAGGCCATGTTTTTTTCAGCAGCCAAAAAGGTGGAGTGAACCTTATCCCCTTGTTTGATGTCTTTGAGATAAATTTCTTTAGTCTTCAAATTTTTACCCGCCTTTCTTGAGAATAAATGTTTCTATTGCCTGGTCAGAATTCCGCATCGGTTTTCCCTCAAGATACGGTGGTCTCCCACTCTGACTGTAAGTTTGCTCATGTCAAAGTACTCCAGCAATGGGATTATATATTTGCGGGAAAGGCCGGTTAGGTCTTTGAAACTGGCCGGTGTTGCCTGGCCGTCTTTTGCGAGTTGAGCTTTGTAATCATCACGTAATTTTTCCAAGGCTTCGTGAGCAAAACATAATTCTTCATTTATTTTGATTAAAGCGCCGTCCTTAAGCATTAAATTGATAATGCTTTGTGCTTTTGCTTTCTGGTCTCTGAATTTACCCAGGACATCGGTGAGGGAAGGTGGGGCCAGACCGGCTTCAATATAAATCGTTGCGATGGCCTGACGCAAAGAGTCGAGTTCGCCCGCCAATTGTACCCTATGCCCCGATAGTCGAACATTGTTTTTATCGCTCACTATGGTTCCTTTTTTGTTGAGTGCGTTCACGGTCATATTAAACAGTTTTGATGAAATGACATGTCCCAGCGATGCTTTGAGTTCTTCTTTGGATATGCCTTCCTGCAAAGGATTTTTCTTGTGATAAGCGGTAAGATTTTTGCCGATAAGCTCTTCGAGTTCATGGGCAAAGTAAGCGGAAATAACAGTTGTATCGTCATTATCCAGAAGAAACACTTTTTTGCTGGAAAGCAAATTTTCCAGAGCTTCCCTGATGTTCTTGGCGTTGATACCCAGGCGAAAGGTCAGTCCGCTTAAATTGATGCCGGCAAAGCCAGTCCGTTCAAGAATCACGGAAATTTTCTCTGGCAGTGTCCCATTTTGTAATATATTTAACTCGTCGATGATTTTGCTGTTGAGTCTTTTGTGTTTTGCAGGAAGCGGATCGATTATTTGACCGCCGCCAATAGTTGTAATCGGCGAGTAGCTGCGCAAGATAAAACGGTCACCGGCAACAACAACATCCTTATTGGCTAAAACCAGTTGAGCAAAGGCCCTTTGACCGGGGGTAATTTCATCTTTATCCAGCAAGATTACCCTGGCAATAATTTCACTTGTGCCCGTGTGCAGGCGGACGAGAGTTCTGTTTTTTAAATTTTTGATATTGGAGGAAAGGAATTCGACAAAAACATCCAGACGCTGTGACGGCCGGATAGTTTCCGGACGTGCAAGAATATCGCCACGTTTAATAGCAGATTTTTCAACTCCTTGAAGGTTAACGGCTGTGCGTTGACCGGCCCAGGATTTTTCTACAGGGTGATTATGCACCTGGATACCCCTGATGCGGGCGATAATCTCTTCCGGGAGTATTTGAATTTCTTCGCCGGATTTAATACAGTCAGATACCAGCGTGCCAGTGACGACAGTGCCGAATCCTTTCATCGTGAATACACGGTCTACTGGTAGACGGAAAATGCCGGAGTCTGCTTTTTCCGGGATGTTACTTACCGTAGCTTCCAGTGCTTCTATAAGATTGGTTACCCCTTCTTTTTTGAGAGCTGAAACAGGCACAATAGGTGCACCTTCCAGAAAACTTCCCCGGAGAAATTTGCTAATCTCGGATTGGACCAACTCCAACCAGTCTTTTTCCACAAGATCAGTTTTAGTGAGCGCAACGATGCCTTTAGTTATCCCCAAAAGTGAGCAAATATGCAAATGCTCTTTCGTCTGCGGCATGATACCTTCATCCGCAGCAATGACCATCAAGACTAAATCAATACCCGTTGCGCCCGAAACCATATTTTTGATGAATTTTTCATGGCCGGGAACATCCACAATGCCAAGGGTTTGCCCGGAAGGGAGAAGAAGTGAGGCAAAACCAAGTTCGATGGTGATTCCCCGTTCCTTTTCCTCTTTCAAACGGTCGGTATCAATACCGGTAAGCGCTTTAATTAACGCTGTTTTTCCATGGTCGACATGACCCGCCGTGCCGAGAACAAAGTGTTTCATGTTTTTGCTCGCTTAAATTTGATAGAATGATATTGAAAAATAACAAACTCCTCACTTTTTCACAACATTATATTTAATACCGATTTTTTCAATGAATAAAAAAGTGTACTAATCATTAAAAAACGTTTAATGATTTAATTCTTGAAAATGCAACGGAGAATTGTTAGAAACTAAGTAAGAGGTGCCATCTGCGATTTCTTGGTCTGGATTATGGTGAAAAAAGAATTGGCGTAGCCATATGTGATGAGTTGGGCCTTACCGCCCAGGGCTTACCCACGATAATTAGAAAAACTAAAAAGCATGATTTAGAAATATTGAGAAATCTGATCAATAATTATAATGTAGAGAAAATTGTACTCGGTTATCCGGTAAAGATTGACGGTTCCGAAGGTATCCAATGCAACAAAGTCAATCGTTTTGCCACTCTCCTGGATACAACTTTCTCTCTTCCCGTTGTTAAATGGCCGGAAACGTTATCTACCAAAGGAGCTGAAGAGATACTGATTAATTCCGGCATTCGCTGGAAAAAAAGAAAAGATAAGCTGGATAAATTAGCCGCTTGCCTCATTCTTCAAAGTTATCTGGATTCCGTCACAAAATAAATTTGAAAATTAATTTTACGAAAAAAATGAAAGAATTAAAGAAAAAAAATATTCCTAAAAAAGATCGTAAAACACTCCGTCCAGCGGATAAGCGTAAACGAAAAATGGGGGTAAAAAAGAAACAGTTTGCGACATTTAAATTTTTTGAATTGCCCCGTATCGCCTGGCGTGTACTTAAATATGTCATCCTGTTTTTTGCCGCAGTTTTTATTTTCTTTTGTGTTTTGCTGATAAGTTATTCTGCCACTTCCATTGATAACAAGAATACAACCGTGGTTGTCGATATACCGACAGGCTCCAGTTTTCTAAAAGTTACGGAAATTCTCAGCAGCGCGGGGTTGGTCAATAGTCGCTTTTTCTTTTATACCCTGGCGATAACAAAAAGAGCCACGCGTAATATCCGCGCCGGTGAATATGAATTTAACACCTCCCTTACGCCCGCAGCGGTAATTGACAAACTAATCCGCGGAGAAGTTAAAACTTATCTGGTGACTATCCCTGAAGATTTTTCGATGAAGGAAACTGCTGCGCGTCTGGAGTACTTCAAACTGGTTGATAATGAAACTTTTTTTGACTTGGCTCATGATGAAAGTTTTTTAAAGTCTTTGGGCATTATGTCCGATTCTATAGAAGGTTATCTGTTCCCGGATACTTATGTTTTCAACCGCTCGATGAGTACGCGCCAAATAATGAAAATAATGGTCAGTCAGTTTTGGAAAAAAGTTACACCAGAAATGGTTGAAAGGGCTGAAGAACTGGGATTTAACATTAATCAGTTTGTTACCTTTGCTTCAATCGTCGGAAAAGAATCGGGTGCTGATGCGGAAAAACCTCTGATTTCGGCTGTATTTCACAATAGGCTCAAAAAGAAAATGCGCCTGCAAAGTGATCCAACAGCAATTTATGATTTGGATAATTTTGAAGGTAAAGTTCTACGGAAGCATTTAAAAAGAAATTCACCATATAACACTTATATTATCAATGGTTTGCCGCCGGGCCCTATTGCCAATCCTGGATTGACTTCATTAAATGCTGCGCTGTATCCTGCTAACGTAAAATATCTTTATTTTGTTTCGAAGAAAGACGGTACGCACTTTTTTTCTGATACCTTAAGCGAGCACAATCAAGCGATCAACCGCTATCGCATCGTAAAATAGTAAAGTAATATAATAACTTAAAACGATTAGTGTGAATAAAATTTATAGTTAAATGAATTAGAAATATAAATTAAGTATTTTATTCGCGATTTTAGTTGGTCAATTTGTCCATTCAAGATTTTTGTTATTCCGCTTTCCCTATTTTCCCAGTAATTTTAGGTTTTTTTATCGAAAAAAGTTGAATTTTTTTCTTGACAAAGGCATTTTGCCCCTTTATATTGGCCATGTGGAGTGAAGTGGTTTGTTGTGGAGGTTATTTAGTGTCTGTTTTTCGCGGCCAGTATCATCATAATATTGACGAAAAGGGAAGAATCATTTTCCCGTCCAAATTCCGCGACGTTTTTGCGGAGAAGTATGACAACCGCATGGTGATCACCAACTGGGACGGCTATTTGATGGTTTTTCCATATGATGAGTGGCGTATCATCGAAGAAAAAGTATCTCACCAGTCTATTTTACGTAAGGAAGTACGGGCATTTCAACGGTTTTTTATGTCCGGAGCAATCGACTGCAATTTAGACAGCCAGGGGCGGGTCTTAATTCCGCCGGCTCTGCGCGATTATGCGCAATTGGAAAAAGATATCATTTTAGCAGGCATGATTAAGGTAATTGAAATTTGGTCGAAAGATCGTTTTGAAGGGGAAATGAAAAAAACCGGCGGCGATATTGACAAGTTCAGCGACTTCATGGCTGACCTGGGAATCTAAACCATGAGCGCCGAATTCTATCACGAGCCGGTGATGGTTAAGGAAATTATTGATTCGCTCTTAATGACAAAAAAGGGAATCTATGTTGACGGCACTGTTGGCGGGGGAGGTCATTCTTACGAGATATTAAAACACACAGATTCATTTTTGGTGGGCATTGACTGTGATGACGACGCTCTGCAAGCGGCAGAAAGAAAGCTGGGGGAGTTTGGGGAGCGGAAAATCTTGGTCAAAGCCAATTTCGCCGATTTGGGCAAAGTTCTAAAGAGCTTGAGCATAGAGAAAGTTGATGGCGTTCTTCTGGATCTCGGCGTTTCTTCGCATCAACTGGATAGGCCCGAAAGAGGTTTTAGCTTTAATCAAGAGGCACTGCTGGACATGAGGATGGATCGCAGTTTGCAGTTGAGCGCATACGATATCGTCAACAGTTTCACGCAAAGCGAACTGGAAAGAATTATAAGATCTTACGGAGAAGAAAAGATGGCCGGTAGAATAGCTAAGGCAATAGCGCTCAAAAGACAGTTATCGCCCATCGAAACAACGACTCAACTGGCGGCGACAGTCGTTTCTTCTATGCCCGCTAAATTAAGATGGCAAAAGATTCACCCGGCGACAAGAACATTTCAAGCTATAAGAATTGCAGCCAACAAAGAATTGGATAACATAAAACCGGCTATTGATGATGCTGCGGAAGCATTAAAATCCCGCGGCCGCCTTTGCGTCATATCCTTCCATTCACTGGAAGATCGTATTGTAAAGAATGAATTTAAAGCTTTGGCCGGGGGTTGTGTCTGTCCCAAGGATATACCGCTTTGCGTATGCGAAAAAGAAAAGAAACTTAAGATCATAACCAGAAAAGCACTGACTCCTTCGACAGAAGAAATCAGAGCTAACCCTCGAGCCCGCAGTGCTAAATTGCGTGTAGCTGAGAGGTATTAAAATGGCGCAAACCGTTGGAACACAAGTAATGCCCCGTATCCGCGAAGTGAAAAAAACTTCTTCCGGACTTAAGTATTCGAATTTTATTGTCGTTGCTATTGTTTTGATGTTTGTCGCTTTGATTTATGTCGGATCGCATATTCGCATGACGGAGTTGGAATATAATGTTGCCGCGGAATTAGGTGCCAGGCAGCAAAAGCTGGAAGAACAAAACAAATTGAAACTGGAATATGCGATGCTTAAATCACCGCAAAGAATTGAAAATATAGCCAGAAACAAATTGCAAATGTCCTATCCTGAAAATAATCAAGTAATTGTCCTGAAAAATTCGGGAGAGTGATTATGGTAATAGAATCAAAAAAATGGCTAAAATTCAGGATCGTCGGCATATTGATGGTTTTTCTCGTGTTATTTATTGCTTTGATATCACGAGCTTTTCAATTGCAGGTTTTATCCGGACAAAGACTAAAAACATTAGCTCAAAAACAACATACTGCCACGTTGCAGTTACAGCCGGAAAGAGGTGTAATTTATGATCGCAACGGTGAAAAGCTTGCAGTATCGATTATGGCTGATTCTGTCTGCGCCGATCCTTCCAAAATTACTGATCCCGTTAAAGCTTCCGCTAAAATAGCACGGATTCTCAATTTAGATAAGCAAGCAATCTTCAAAAAGATATCTGAACCGAAAAATTTCTGCTGGCTGGCTCGAAAAATCTCACCGGCTCAAGCGGCAAATATTGAAACTGCGGAAATCGATGGAATTTTTCTGGTCAAGGAACCGCAACGCTTTTATCCCAATGGCCAGTTGGCCGCTCATTTGCTGGGTTTCGTCGGAACAGATGCCAACGGCTTGGAGGGATTGGAATATAAATATGACGAGGTATTAAAAGGAAAACCGCAAAAGCTGGCCTGGGCGCGCGATGCTAAAGGGAAGAAATTGTTTTTACGTGTCGAAAAAAGTGAGACGGCGAAAGATGAATACAAAAATCTTGTTTTAACCATTGATAGCCGAATTCAATATCTAGTCGAAACTCATTTGAAAGAAGCCGTTCTTTCCAAACGTGCCAAAACGGGGATCGCCATTGTGATGGATCCTAGAACCGGTGAGATATTGGCTCTGGCCAACGAAATGGGATTTAATCCCAATAACATTGATGGACTTGCTCCTGAAAAATGGCGTAACCGGGCCATTGCCGATTGTTTTGATCCCGGTTCAACCTTTAAACCTTTTTTAGTAGCTGGCGCACTGGAAGAAAAGATTGTTAAAGAATCAGCACAGTTTTTCTGCGAAAATGGAACCTATACAATCGCGGACCATGTCATTCATGAAGCAGGCGGAAAACGTCACGGACAACTGACCGTTCGCGACATACTAAAATATTCCAGCAATATTGGTGCTGTAAAAATTGCGCAAAAGCTGGGAAAAGAAAAATTCTACGATTATATTGATAGTTTTGGCTTCGGAGCAAAAACAGGCATAGACCTGCCCGGCGAATCTTCGGGATTGGTAAGGCCGGCGGAAAATTGGACGAAGATTGATACTGCTTCCATTGCCTTTGGCCAAGGTGTTTCAGTTACGGCAATTCAATTGATCACCGCAATGTCGGCTATCGCCAACGAGGGGATTTTAATGAAGCCCTACATTGTGCGCGGTTTTACCAATAGTAATGATCGTCTGATAAAAATGTATACACCAACGGTAGCGCGTAGAGTTATTTCCCCCGCAGTGGCAAAGCGCCTCACTAAAATGCTTACGGAGGTTGTCGAGGCTGCCGACGGTACGGGTAAAAGTGCACGTATTGTTAATGTTAATGTTGCCGGCAAGACAGGAACTTCTCAAAAGTTCGACTTTACCCGCGGCGAGTATTCAGCGGAAAAAGTGCGCACATCTTTTGTGGGCTTTTTCCCTGCCGATAATCCGCAAGTTGCTATTTTGGTAATTTTGGATGAGCCACAAAGTGATAAGTGGGGTGGCGTCGCCGCAGCGCCGGTATTTAAAAATATTGGGGAGCAAATACTAAATTGCTTTAAAACGAATATTCGGGAAACACCGATTTTTGAACAAGATAAGATAAATAAGGTGCAGCTCGTTTCAGCTCAACAAAATTATACTCAACAAAATATTGCTGGCATTGATGAGTCAGTAATGCCTGATTTCACGGGCATGACGATCAGGGAAGCGATGAAAAAAGCAAAAGCCAGATCAATAGAACTAAAAGCATCAGGCAGCGGCTGGGCGGTACGACAAAATCCACAGGCAAACGTACCACTGGGAGCCGAACGCATGTGTAGAGTTGTTTTTGAGTTAAATAATTGAGGTTGATATGAAACTGGCGCAGTTGCTCGAGGGAATAGATGTAATCAACGTTCCCGAAGCCTTAGCGGCAGACGTGTCCAATGTGTGTTACGCCGCAGATAAATGTGAAAAAGAATCTATGTTTGTGGCTATTGCCGGTTTGCAGCACGACGGCCATGATTTCATTCGTGAGGCTATAGCTAATGGTGCGCGTTTTATCGTTTATGAAAAAGATTTCCAGTCATCGCCTCAAGTAACGGCAATTAAAGTCACCAACAGCAGGCGTGCTTTAGGTATTTTAGCCAAGAACTATTTTGCGAATCCCTCCGGGAATCTAGTGTTGATTGCTGTTATAGGAACAAACGGTAAAACAACGATCACCTATCTTCTGGAATCAATATTTAAAGCGGCCGGTTTTAAATGCGGTGTCTTAGGCACAATCAATTATCGCTACAATAATAAAACCTATCCGGCGCCGAACACAACACCGGAATCTTATGAATTGCAGAAAATTTTGAGAGAAATGGCCGATAGTGGAGTGACCCACGTTATCGCGGAAGTTTCTTCTCACGCGATCGACTTAAGAAGAGTTGACGATTGCGACTTTGATTTGGGTATTTTTACCAATCTTACTCCGGAACACCTTGATTATCATCTAACAATGGAAAATTACTTTCAGGCAAAAAAGAGATTTTTTACCGAAGTGCTAACGCAAAGCAAAAAGACGCACCTGCAAAAAATGGTTATTAATGGAGATGATAGTTGGGGAAAAAGGATTTTACAGGAAGTGGCCCTGCCGGCGCTGGCTTATGGCATGGAAAAGGGAAATCCAGTGAAGGCGGCAAGTTATGAATTGTCGTTAACGGGGATAAAAGCGAAGATTGATTTGGCGGGGGAAACTATTTTTATAGAAACGTCGCTTGTCGGCAAGTTTAACATTTATAATATTTTAGCTGCTTGTGCCGCTGCGATGGTGTTGCAAATTCCTGCGGCGGTAATTAAAGCGGGTATTGAAAGTTTGTCTTATGTGCCCGGACGATTGGAGAAAATTAATACTCCTTCCGGCCTTAATGTTCTTGTTGATTATGCGCACAAAGCAGATGCTTTAAAGCAGGTTTTGCAAAATTTGGTTCAATTCAGAAAAAAAAGGATCATTACTGTATTTGGTTGCGGCGGGAATAGAGATCGCAGCAAGCGGCCACTCATGGGTAAAGCAGCCACTGATTTCAGCGATCTGACTATTGTGACTTCGGATAATCCACGGCTGGAAGATCCAATGGCCATCATTACAGAAATAGAAAGTGGAATCGATCGAAATAAAGTAAAAAAACTAACCGCCGATCAACTGGAAATAAATAATAGTATCCATTCTTATATGATAATTCCTGAGAGGAAAAAGGCAATTGAAAAAGCAATCAACATAGCCCAAAAGGAGGATATTATCTTAATTGCGGGTAAAGGTCATGAAGATTATCAAATTCTGGGGACAAAGAAAACTCCTTTTGATGATCGTGCCGTCGCCCGGCAAGCTTTGACATTGAGGGGTTATTAAAACAGATAGATGAATAATGCTTCACCTATATTTACAACGGAAGAAATACTGAAAGCTGCCCGAGGGACTTTGATTTCCGGCGCTTCTAAAGAACAATTTTATGGAATTTCGACTGATTCCAGGCTGGTAAGTAAGGGAAATATTTTTGTGGCACTGCAAGGCGAAAAGTTCGATGGGCATGATTTTTTACAGAAAGCATTGGATAAAGGCGCCGCCGGAGTATTAGTACGCGACGAACAAAAGATCAAGCAGTATGGAATAAAACCTGAAGTTGCGGTGATCAAGGTTGCCGATACTTTAGCCGCGCTGGGCGATTTGGCTCATGAATGGAGAAAAAAATTTTCTATTCCCGTGATTGGCTTAACCGGCTCTTCCGGAAAGACAACAACTAAAGAAATGATGGCGGCAATCATCGGTCAAAAGAAAAATGTTGTGAAAACTGAGGGCAATTTAAACAATTTGATCGGTCTGCCGCAGACGATATTTCGCATTAATGATAAATATGAATTGGTCATTTTAGAAATGGGCACAAATGCTCGCGGAGAAATAAAGCGACTGACCCAAATTGCGGAGCCGGATATAGGAATGATAACAAATATTGGACCGGCGCATCTAGAGGGATTCGGCTCCATTGACGGTGTGCGCGAAGAAAAAGGTGACTTATTTTATAATATGGATAAGAACGGCATTGCCATAATCAATCTTGATGATGAGCACGTAAGAATTATTGCCGACAAATGGAAAGGCAGGCGTATTACTTTTGGAATGAGCTCCAATGCAGATGTTTCGGCGAAAGATATTGGGAAAAATAGCGCTAAAGGAATGCGCTTTAACTTGGTTATCGGCGCTAAAATGCAAAAAGTAGAAATGAAAATTGTAGGCATCCATCATGTTTATAATGCTCTGGCGGCAGCGGCGGGAGCCCGGGCGGTGGGCATTAACGATGAAATGATATTGGATGGCCTGAAGGCTTTCCGGCCATTTAGGGGACGTATGGAAATAATCAAATTAAGAAATGGTGCTTACCTTTTGGATGATTCGTATAATGCCAACCCGTCTTCGGTAAGAGAAGCGCTAATGACATTGAAGGATTTAAAAAGCCACCATAATTGTTATGTCTTCTTAGGCGATATGCTGGAGTTGGGAACGGCGGCTGATGAAATGCATCGCCGGATAGGAATGCTGATAGCGACGATTGGAGTCAATGCACTTTTTCTTCAGGGTGATTTTTCTGCGGTTACAGCCGCCGGAGCTATGGAAGGCGGACTGCCGTCACAAAATATCTATTTTTCGTCCGATAGTGAAGAAAACATGAATTATTTGAAAAAGAATCTAAAAAAAGGCGATTGGATATTAGTGAAGGGTTCCCGCCGGATGAAAATGGAAAAAATAGCGGTTAAAATATACGAGGATTTTGGCAGCGAAAAAACAGGTGAGAACAGCAAGGAAAAAATCCATTAATCAGGAGATAATTAAAAGTGATTTATTATTTATTATATCCTTTACATACATCGTATTCATTTTTTAATGTATTCCGTTACATAACATTCCGGACAATTTTTGCCTCAATAACTGCCCTTTTGATTTGTCTGATTGTTGGTCCGTGGCTGATTCGAAAATTACAGGGTTTACAAATCGATCAACAGATAAGGGAAGATGGGCCGCAAAGCCATCAAATCAAAAAAGGAACTCCGACAATGGGAGGGGTGTTGATAATTTTTGCCGTGGTTATATCTACGGTGCTATGGACAAACCTTTCCATAAATTATGTCTGGTTGATATTGCTTGTGACGGTTGGTTTTGGGTTGATTGGATTTATTGATGATTACCGCAAACTTGCCGGCAAGAGTTCTAAAGGTATTTCCGGCAAGGCAAGACTATCGGCGGAAATAGTTATCGCTTTGTTTGTAGGCATCATTCTTTATTTAAAGCCGGGTTTTAACTCTCAAGTAACTATTCCGTTTTTTAAAACGGTATTACCTAATCTTGGCTGGGGTTATGTTCTGCTTTCTACGTTTATTATAGTTGGAACAGCTAATGCCGTAAACCTTACTGATGGCCTTGATGGTTTAGCCATTGGTCCTGCAACTATTTGTTTTGCTACTTATGTTCTTTTTGCCTATTTTTCAGGAAATATAAAAGCAGCTTCATATCTGCAAATTCCTTATGTCTCCGGGTCTGGCGAATTGGCAGTGTTTTGCGGAGCGCTTGTGGGCGCGGCTCTTGGCTTTCTTTGGTTTAATGCTTATCCCGCGGAAATATTTATGGGAGATGTCGGCTCCCTTTCGCTGGGAGGCGCGTTGGGCACAACGGCGATCATAACCAAACAAGAAATATTGCTTGCTATTGTCGGTGGAATATTTGTTGTGGAGACTTTTTCAGTAATCTTTCAAGTCGGCTATTTTAAGCTAACACAAGGAAAGCGAATCTTTCGTATGGCTCCTCTACATCATCATTTCGAACTGAAAGGGTGGGCAGAGCCGAAAGTAATCGTGCGTTTTTGGATTATTTCTATATTGTTAGCCCTAATGGCTATAAGCACATTGAAGTTACGTTAGAGGACGTATGCATTTTGCCGGTAAAAGAATAGTTGTCATAGGGATGGGCAAAACGGGAATTGCCACAGCCTTATTTTTAGGCAGACAAGGCGCAAAGGTGAGGGTAACAGACGAGAAACCATTCGACCAGTGGAGTGCTGAGTTTGAGCGTATTGCCAAAGAAAAATGGTTAGAAATCGGTAAGTATAATGCCGATACTTTGGTGGACGCCGACATGGTTATTCCTTCTCCCGGCGTTCCTCCGTATAACGATTTATTAGTCGCGGCACTGAAGAAAAAAATGCCCGTTATCAGTGAAGTTGAACTGGCCTATCGATTTTTGAAAACTCCATTGATTGCGGTAACGGGCACCAACGGTAAAACAACGACTACCACCTTATTAGGAGAAATATTAAAAACCTCGGGGAAAAAAGTATTCGTGGGAGGAAACATCGGCGCTCCGTTGATTGGATATGCGGAAGGCTCGCAGAAAGACGATTTTGTGGTCGCTGAAATAAGCAGTTTCCAATTGCAGTGGGTGGATAAGTTCCATCCTTTTATAGCGATGCTTTTGAATATGACGAGCGATCACTTGAATTATCACGGCTCCTTTGCCGAGTACCGCTGCATTAAGACCAGAGTGTTTGTCCGACAAGGTAAAACCGATATAGCCATTCTTAATGCGTCAGATCCGGCACAGGAAGGAATAGAAAAAAACATTCGTTCAAAGATTGTTAAATTCAGTTCGACAAAGGAATTGAAGTCGGGGATATTTGTTAAGAACAATTCTATCATTTTCAAAAAGCCGGGTAACGGCGAGGAGCAATATCCTCTAAGCATGATTAAACTTCCCGGCTTGCATAATGCGGAAAATGTGATGGCTGCGATAGTTGCCGCCCGCTTCTGCGGGTGTAGTCCCGAGAGTATCATAGCCGCTGTTGCTGATTTTCGCGGATTACCGCACCGCATTGAATTTGCAGGCGAGAAGAATTCGGTTAAATTTTACGATGATTCCAAGGGAACTAACGTCGGCTCTGTCATCAGGGCACTGGATACATTTGCTCAGCCGGTCATTTTACTTTTAGGCGGCCGTGATAAAGACGGAGATTTTGAAACTTTAAAGCGGTTGCTGGCGACAAAAACAAAAAAGGTAATTTTATTCGGCGAGGCACAAAATCGTATTGCTTCGTTAATTGGCGAAAGCGTTCCGGTAATAAAAAAAATAAAATTACGGGAAGCAATCGAAACCGCATATCAAAATGCAGAGCCTGACGATATTGTTTTGCTTTCTCCCGGTTGCGCGAGCTTTGATGAATTTACCGATTATAAAGAACGGGGCGATTTTTTTAAGAAAGTGGTGAGGGATCTTTAATGGATGCTGCGGTTAAGAAAGAGGATAAGACACCGGACATTATTTTACTTCTGGTTACTTTGATTTTGGTGACTGTCGGCACGGCGATGATTTATTCATCCAGCTCCATTATTGCGTTAGAAAAATTTAAGGACAGCCAATATTTTTTAAAAAAACAAATCTTGTTCGTATCCTTAGGTCTGATTTTGATGGTATTGATGACCAAAATTCCTTATGCGCAATTAAAAAAAGTAGCCTATCCCGGGATGTTGTTATCAATAATATTACTCGTAATTCTCCTGATACCAGGTGTGGGAATAAGACGGGGAGGGGCGATGCGCTGGTTGAATGTGGGCGGCATTTCCTTTCAGGTAACGGAGATGGTTAAAATTGCCATTGTGGTTTTTCTGGCGCATTTATTGGCCCGCAAAGCAAGTCAATTAAAAAATTTCAGCAAAGGAATTCTCTTTCCTTTGATTATTATATCGCTGGTTATTTTGCTGGTCCTACTGGAGCCTGATTTCGGTACGGCCGTAATTATTGCGGCAATCTTATTTTTAATGTTGTCTATCGCCGGCTCACGAATAAAGCATCTCTTAGTTTTGCTGGCGGCTTTTGTTCCCATTGGGGTATTATTGATTCTGTACAAAGGATACAGAGTGGCGCGTCTAACGGCATTTTTAGATCCCTGGAAAGATGCGAGTAATACCGGTTTTCAAATTATCCAATCGCTCTTGTCTTTCGGGTCGGGCGGTACTTTTGGCGTGGGAATAGGCGACGGCATGCAAAAATTATTTTATTTGCCCGAACCGCACACTGATTTTATTCTCTCTACTATTGCGGAGGAAAGCGGTTTTATCGGAGTAACTATAGTGATTGCCCTGTTTGCACTTTTTGCCTTACGGGGCTTTACGATAGCCCTGAAAGCGCCTGATCTTTTTGGGACATTGCTGGCTGCCGGGTTGACTATGGTAATTGCCTTGGAGGCATTCATCAACATTGCCGGTGTAATGGGACTTATACCATTGAAAGGTTTAGTTTTGCCTTTTTTAAGTTACGGCGGGACTGCATTTATCATGAGTATGACAACTGTCGGCATTCTATTGAATATTTCTGCTCAGGCCGCCCGAACAAAAGACAGATGAAAGGGAGTGTGTTTGCGGGGGGGGGAACAAATTTAATTTTGTCCGGAGTTGAGAAATGCGAATTGTAATCGCCGGAGGAGGAACGGGAGGTCACCTGTTCCCCGGCATCGCCATAGCCGAAGAATTTTTGAGAAGAGACGATAAAGCGCGGATAATTTTTATCGGCACAAAAAAAGGTATTGAAAGCAAGCTGCTGGGTCAACTTGGTTATGAGCTCAGGACAATTGAAATCGAAGGAATCAAAGGACGGGGACTAAAAGCAATGCTCAGAAGTGCTTATCAGGTTCCGCAGAGCATGTGGCAATCAAGACGCGTTTTGAAGCAATTTAATCCGCATATTGTCGTTGGTGTGGGTGGTTATGCTTCAGGACCGGCGGTGCTCAGCGCCTACTTTATGGGCATCCCCACAGCAATCGCGGAACAAAATGCTCTGCCCGGCATCACTAACAGGATTTTGGGTAAATTTGTAAAAGTAATTTTTGTAACATATGCGCAAACGCAAACATGGTTTCCGAAGGGAAAAGTGATTATTAGCGGTAATCCGGTAAGGGCGGCGTTTGTCGCTGGAAGATGTTTGGAAAAAAGAAAGAAAGATTTTTGGCAGCTGCTTGTTTTCGGTGGATCGCAAGGAGCGGTGACAATTAATAAAGCTGTGATCAATATGCTGCCGCAATTACGAAGAATAAAGAATAAGATCCACGTGATACACCAGACCGGAACAAAACAAATGGACAAGGTAAGGCAAGCTTATGAAAAATTCGGCATCAAAGCGAAAGTTGTGCCTTTTATTGTGGATATGGCCGGAGCTTATGCGGCAGCGGATTTAATCGTATGCCGCGCCGGGGCTACTTCGCTGGCAGAAATTACCGCTGCGGGCAAGGCAGCTATATTAATTCCTTATCCCTGGGCGGCCGATGATCATCAAACAAAAAACGCGAAGGTACTGGCGGCTGCCGGAGCGGCAATTACAATTAATGAGAGCGAACTGACCGGCGATAAATTGTTTGGAGTATTGGAGAATTTGTTAAGCAATGAAAAAAAATTAAAAAAACTGGAAGAAAATTCAGCCAAACTCGGCAATATAAATGCAGCGGTCAATATAGTTGATGCCTGTACCAAATTAATGGTCAACATAAATTAGGCTCGTTATGAAAACTGGAAAAGGAATCAAAAGGTAGATGGGAACGGATAAAAAAACCGGATTAATGCAGCGCAAAGTTAAGTGTATTCATTTTGTGGGGATTGGCGGTATCGGGATGAGTGGCATAGCGGAAGTCCTTATTAATTTGGGATATAAAATCGGCGGCTCGGACACTCAGCAATCGGATACAACCATGCGCTTGCAAAAGCTCGGTGCGTCTGTCTCTGTAGGGCATGCTGCGGAAAACATAGGCGATGCAGATGTGGTGGTAACATCAACGGCAGTCAAGCCGGATAATCCGGAAGTATTAGAAGCTCACCGGAAAAAAATTCCGGTTATTCCCCGAGCGGAAATGTTGGCAGAGCTTCTGAAGATGAAATTTTCTGTTGCCGTTTCCGGCAGCCACGGCAAGACCACAACCACTTCCATGGTAGCGACGATACTGGCGCGGGGCGGCCTTGATCCGACCATGGTTATTGGAGGAAAGTTAGCGAGCATAGGCAGCAACGCCAGATTAGGTGATGGAGAAGTTATCGTGGCGGAAGCAGACGAAAGTGACGGTTCATTTTTGAAATTATCCCCGACAATCGCCGCCATCACGAATATTGATCGGGAGCATCTCGATTATTATCCGGGTATAAACGAGATCAAGGAAGCGTTTCTTAAATTTGCCAATATTGTCCCGTTCTACGGATGTACGGTCATGTGCAGCGATAATCAACATGTAAGGGAAATTCTTCCGTTAGTCAAACGGAAGACCGTAACTTACGGTATTAAGATACCCGCGGATTATAGTGCGAATGATATAAAATTTGCGGCAAATAAAACTGTTTACAATCTTAGTCATAAAGGAGAGCCCCAGGGAGAAATCGGCTTGGTCGTGCCGGGGATGTTCAATGTATATAATTCTCTGGCGGCAATTGCAGTATGTCGGGAATTGGATTTAGATTTGAAAACTATCAAAAAAGGATTGCTTAGCTTTTCCGGTGTGCAAAGACGTCTGGAAATAAAAGGAAAGGTAGCGGATATAGTTGTTGTGGATGATTACGGACACCATCCGACGGAAATAAAAGAGACACTGACCGCTGCCCGACAGGTTTGGCAGGGTAGACTGATTGTGGTTTTCCAGCCGCATCGTTTTACAAGGACCAAAGCTCTTTTTGATGAATTCACTACGGCGTTTAAGGACGCAGATGTTCTGATTCTGAACGATATATATCCAGCCAGCGAAGAACCTATTGCCGGAATTAATTCCGCCGCGTTATGGGCAGCGATCAAACAAACGGGTCATCCACACGTGGAATATATCGCGAACGCAAAAGAAACAATAGAATTTCTTTTAAACACCGCCAGACCGAATGATACAGTTATGACCTTAGGTGCCGGTAGTGTTTATAAAGTAGGGGAAACTTTTTTAAAGGAATTAGCAGCAAAGGAAACAAGAAAATAATGGCGGATATTAATAAAATTCAGGATGCGCTTGACGGTATTGCCGTGGGGAAAATCTTATATGATGAGCCCATGTTTCGTTACGCGTCACTTTTAGTGGGCGGGAAAGCCGACGCTTTAGTGTTTATAGAAAATGAAGATCAACTGATTCAGATTGTAAAGAGACTTAAAGAGAAGAAATTAGATTTTCTGCCCGTAGGAAACATGACGAATATAATTGTTCGCGATGGCGGTTATCATGGAGCGATTTTACTAATGAAAGGTCTCAACAATGTCAGTTATCTCTGTACACCGGAGAGGCAGCATTATATTTCGGCTCAGGCCGGAGCTGCGCTCGCTTCTGTACTCAGCCGGGCGCTCGCGGAAGAGCTGACCGGAATGGAATTTTGTGCCGGTATTCCGGGAAGCATTGGCGGAGCAGTAAGAATGAACGCAGGTGCTTATGGAAGAGAAATTAAAGATGTTGTCGAGACAGTATTTCTGCTCGACACTGATGGCAAGAAAAAAACACTGCGGCGGGAGGAAATACCATTTGACTATAGGAAGTCGGGCCTGCCTCCGGACGAGATCATCCTGGCTGCCCGCTTTAGGCTGGAAAAAGGGCAGGCTCAACAAATTAAGAAGAGAACAAATGAAATTATGCAGTGGCGTCATGAAAAGCATCCTCTGGAATATCCCAATGCCGGTTCCGTTTTTAAAAATATATCGGGACAAACAGCAGGGGATCTCATCGAAGAGTTGGGGATGAAAGGCATGAATCGTGGAGACGCACAAGTATCACTGAAACACGCCAACTTTATAGTCAACAGAGGTAAGGCTAAAGCTTCTGATGTTTTAGAGTTAATTGCGCTTATTCAATCCAAGGTAAAACAAGAAAAAGGCGTAATTCTGGAGCCGGAAATTGTAATTATCGGAGAAGATTAATGCCCAAGAGATTGAAAACAAGTTATGGGGCAAAAAAGTACCGTTTGCGCCGGAGGTTTTCCGGCGTATTGGGTGATTTTTTCCGATCGACCTGTCTGCTGCTGTCTATAGTCGCGTTGAGCTTTTCCTTTATTTATGTTTACAATTGCCTTTTGAGCGCCCCTTATTTTGAAATAAAAGAAACTTCCGTGCGCGGATTAAAGGAACTGACGGAAAAAGATATTCTGACTTTAGCTCAGGTAAAGCCCGCGCAAAACATTTTGGCTGTCAACACCGGAGCTGTTAAGCGCAGGGTTATCACGAACCCCTGGGTAAAAAATATTTATGTCGGCAGAGAACTGCCCACCAGGCTTGTTCTGGAAGTACGGGAAAGAATTCCACTGGCTTTACTGAAGCAAAGCGGTGAATTTTACCTGGTGGACAGCGATGGTTCCGTTTTCAAAAAAATAAGTAAAAATGATGAAATTGACCTTCCCGTACTGACCGGATTTGATGAAAACGATAAAACAAAATCCCAGCCGTTTTCAGATGCAGTTAATTTGCTGAAAACTATTTCCAATTCCCGGCAGTACGCATATTTGGGGGCAATTTCGGAAATTCACGCAGATGAGATTTACGGACTATCGGTGCTCACTGAAGCAGGACTTTACCTGAAGCTCGGCAAGGACGGTTTTGAGAGTAAACTGAAACAATTAAAATTAGTCATGGTCGATTTGGAAAAAAGAGGGATGAAGAAAGGCTCTTTGTGCATTGATTTGTGCGATGAATCAAAAATTACGGTACAGCGTAAAAAAACATTTGTACGTACTGATCAGGACAGAAAAAGCAGGCGTTATCGGATATAAAAAGAAAAGTTTAGAGGCAGTAAAATTAAAAAAGAGGTGAAAGTGCTGATGGGTAGAAAAAGTGATGTGCTGGTTGGACTCGATATTGGAACGACAAAGACTACGGCCATTGTCGGTGAGGTTACGGAAACCGGCATTGACATTATCGGCATCGGGACATCTCCGGCTAAAGAAATGAGAAAAGGTGTCGTTGTCAATATCGATAACATGGTGGAATCGATAAAAACGGCGGTGGAAGATGCAGAACATATGTCCGGCTGTCGTATTAATTCAGCCTATGTTGGGATTTCCGGCAGCCACGTTAAAGGACAAAATTCGCTGGGCATAGTTTCCATCAAAGGCCGGGAAGTGGATGAAGATGACGTGCAAAGAGCGGTGGAAGCGTCCCGCGCGATTGCCATTCCCATAGATAGGGAAATAATGCACGTTCTGCCACAAAATTATGTGGTTGACGGCCAGGACGGCATTAAAGATCCAATCGGTATGTCGGGCGTCCGGTTGGAGGCTAAGGTACATATTGTAACCGGATCATCCTCTTCCATTCAGAACATAGTAAAATCCGTCAGCCGTGTCGGTTTGGACATTGACGCTATCGTTATGGAGCAATTGGCGGCCAGTGAAGCTGTCCTGAGTCCGGACGAAAAAGATTTAGGCGTTGCTTTAATCGATATCGGCGGTGCCAACACCGCGATCGCAATTTTCGCCGAAGGAAGTATTAAACATACGGCCATACTGCCTGTTGGCGGGAACTATCTCACTTCGGATATTGCTACGGGTTTACGCACTCCTTTAAGTGAGGCGGAAATAATAAAACTTAAATATGGATGCGCTTTGACTTCCATGATTCCCAAGGAGGAAACAATCAGGGTGCCCAGCGTCGGCGGCAGGGAAGACCGGGAGGTATCGCGTCAAATACTGGGGCGGATTGTCGAGCCCAGAATGGAAGAAATATTAAATTTTGTTTCCAAGGAAATTGTCCGTTCCGGCTTTGAAGATATGCTGGCGGCGGGAGTAGTTTTAACCGGAGGCACTTCGCTTTTGTACGGCATAAATGAACTTGCCGAGCAGGTCTTTGATATGCCGGCGCGCAGAGGAAACCCAACCGGTGTCGGGGGATTAGCGGATGTAGTGAATTCGCCCGCGCATGTTGTAGGTGTTGGTCTAATTGTTTATGGCAGTAAGCAGTTGGCGGACGATTCCATATACGGGAAGAAGAGTAGTTTATTCGGCAATATAACCAGAAGAATAAAAAAATGGATTGCGGATTTTTTTTGAAAGGAAGGGATGGCTATGTTTGAATTGACTCAAGTATGTAATGAAAATTCGGCGAAAATCAAGGTGGTTGGTGTAGGCGGCGGCGGCGGCAATGCCGTCAATACGATGATTTCATACTGCCTGCGCGGAGTTGATTTCATTAGCGCCAATACGGATGCTCAGGCGTTGGGCGCGTCGAGTTCACCAATCAAAATACAACTGGGTATGGAGATAACAAAAGGTTTGGGAGCGGGTTCCAATCCGGAAATCGGCAGACAATCGGCACTGGAATCCCGCGATGAAATAAGACCGTATCTCGAAGGCTCGGATATGATTTTTATCACTGCCGGTCTGGGCGGAGGAACGGGAACGGGCGCGGCGCCGATCATTGCGGAAATTGCCCGTGAGTGCAGTGTCTTGACTGTAGCTGTGGTTACCAAGCCCTTTCAGTTTGAAGGCAAGAAGCGCAACATCCAGGCTGAAGAAGGCATAGCGCAATTGCGGGATGCCGTGGATACCCTCATTGTTGTTCCTAACCAGCGGCTTCTGAGCTTGGGCGGCCGCAGTTTGTCGCTTTTGGAAGCATTCAAAAAAGCGGACGATATTCTTTATCAGGCGGTCAAGGGAATTTCCGATTTGATTTTAGTTCCGGGCCTGATCAATCTTGATTTTGCGGATGTAAAGAATATCATGAGCGATATGGGTATGGCCGTAATGGGCACAGGTGTTGCGGGTGGTGAAAACAGGGCTATTGAAGCGGCGCAAAAAGCGATTTCTTCACCGCTTCTGGAGGATAACACTATCCAGGGCGCGCATGGAATTCTGCTCAATATCACCGGGGGGCCGGATATGAGCCTTTATGAGGTTAACGAAGCTTCCTCATTGATTCAGGCGGAAGCCCATGAAGATGCCAACATCATCTTCGGCACGGTCATTGATGAAAATATGAAAGACGAAATACGCATAACTGTTATTGCTACGGGGTTTGATGATAATGTGGTAAAGAAAAAACAATCTCCGGAGAATGTTACGCATCTAGCCGGTTTCCGGCGGGAAGATTTGGCGACACCAGCTTTCATGCGTCGGGAAAAGACACGCAGCAATGCCAATGTTGTGACTATGGGTATTAACGATGATGATACGGAGAATTTAGATTTGGAGATTCCTACTTTTTTACGACGTCAGGCTGACTGATCGTTTGTGAAACTCCAATTCCGAAAGCTTAGCCGGGCGGATGCCGGGCGAAGCATATAACCTAATAACCTGAAGGTCACAAGAGGTCACACGTCGGAATTGGCCCCGCAAAGCGGCGGTCGTAAATCGGCAAAGTGAAGACAGAAAATAGGCCATGATAAGAGCATGGATTGGAAACTAAAAAAAAAATATGAAAAGATTTTGGAAGGGGAGACAGGTTATGTAAAAAAAGTTTGGGGTACTTACAATACAGTTTGCCTGGCCTATCCCAATTATTACCGTACAGGCATGGCGAATTTGGGCTTCCAAACAGTTTATAAAATATTCAATGAGCAGCCCTCCTTTCTTTGCGAGAGAGCATTTCTGCCGTTGCCGGAAGACGAGGCCGAATACGTATCCGGGGCGGCAGAAATGGTTAGTCTGGAAAGTCAAAAGTCGATTGCCGAATTCGATATTTTAGCTTTTTCTATTTCCTTCGAAAATGATTACCCCCATGTTTTAAGGATGCTGGCACTAACCGGTATTCCTCTTTTATCAAAAGAACGTACGGAAGATTTCCCTTTAGTGATCGGCGGCGGCATCGCGTTGACGCTTAATCCCGAGCCGCTGGCCGATTTTTTTGACTTGTTCATTTTGGGTGAGGCCGAAGAAATACTGCTGCAGTTTATGTCCTATTTTGAAGAGGCGCGCCGTCTCGGTTATGACCGCCGGAGATTATTGTTAGATTTACAAAAAAAAGTAGAAGGTGTTTATATTCCGAGCCTTTATGAAGTAAAATATTCTGCCGATAGCAAAATTGAAGCGCTTGTACCGCGTCAAGCTGGACTACCTGAAAAAATCAAAATAAATTCCATAAAAAATATAAATACTTTTAGAACCGAAGAAGCCATCAGCGCACCGCAAACGGAAATGGAAGATATGTTTCTGGTAGAGGTAAGCAGGGGTTGCTTTCACAGTTGTCGTTTCTGCGCGGCAAGCTTTGTTTATCGGCCGGCGCGCTTTCGCGAGAGCGATGAGATTGTCGCCTCAATTAATCGAGGATTAAGGAAAAAAAAGAAAATCGGTCTGGTCGGCACAGCAGTATCCGAGCATCCCGATCTTATCCGGATTTGTGAATATATAGTTGCGCAAAATGCGCAAGCGGGGATTGGTTCGCTGCGTATCGATCAAATAAATGAAAAAATAGTTGACCTTATCAAAGCCGGCGGTATTGAAACGGTCGCTCTTGCGCCGGAAGCAGGGAGCCAGAAAATGCGGGATGTTTTACGCAAAGAAATAACTGAAGATGATATAATTCGGGCGACGGAAATACTGATGGAAAAAGAAATTTTTAATTTGCGTCTTTATTTTATGGTGGGGCTGCCGAACGAAGAAGAACAGGATATTAATGCCATCACTGAACTGACGAAGAAAATTCAACATCATGCTCTGCAATATTCCCAGGGTAAAAGAAAGTTTCGGCGCATAACCTTAAGCATCAATCAGTTTATCCCCAAGCCGCAGACACCTTTGCAGTGGTGCGCTCTCGCCGATGTTAATGAGACAGGCAAGAAAATTAAAAAGATTGTTAATGCTTTCAGAAATGACAGACAGATAAAGGTTATTCATGATGTCCCGAAATGGAACTACGTTCAAGCGCTGCTTTCGCTGGGTGATCGCCGGGTTGGCGAAATATTGCTGGCGGTACATAACTTAGAAGGAAATTGGTCAAAAGCCCTTAAGGAAGTAAATATCAACTCAGACTTCTATGTCTATCGGCAAAAATCATTTGATGAATTCCTACCGTGGGATATCATTGATCTCGGCGTCTCTAAAAAATCACTTATTAGTGAGTGCCGAAAAGCACTGGAAAGAAAATAATATTGGGTTGCCTTCATTTTTTGCCAGGATAAGATAATTGAGTACTGATAGGGAAAAATATGGTAACGCAACTAGGTATTATGTCGCTGAATTACATAAATTACACATTCTGTTCAAATAGCCTATTTCTTGCCTTCCGCCTTTACCGAGCGGAATACGGGGCCCCAGATAGGATGTCCCGCTTCTTCCGGTTTTAGGTCGAATTTGCTATCTTTCTCGAGTGCTTTTTTGAATTCATCGCGGCACTGCTTTTCTTGGTTCGACAAACAATGAATAAAGGCCAGGTACTTATGCGCTTGCACGGCATCGCTCGCGAAAGTTAAGCCCATATCCAGTGCTCTTTGCAGATCTTTCGCCGCGATTTTATAGTTGCCGTCTTCGTAGCTTTGTATGCCTGTAGATAGTAACCGGTTTGCTTTGCTCAGCGAGAGCTTATCAACTCCGATGGCCCTGATCGGTCCGGAAGAACAACCGATGCTGGTAAGTAGGAACGTTGCAGATATTGTGATTACCAGGCAGAAACGCATAATTGTGTAATACCACTGCCAAATCAAAGTGCTATCTTTGTTAGCAGCGTCGTCGGCTTCCTCAACGTATGTACAATACGCCTCGTCGCCTCCTCCTTGCCGTCTCGATATCTTCTTTGATTTAAAAATGGTATAATTCTCCTTTAGTTGAATTTGTGCCGGATTTTCATGGTTTCTCCGGCCTTCAATTTTACCATTTTACGATAGGATGAAAAGGTAGAATTCTTGATTTCTATCCGGTGTCTGCCGGGCGAGAGCTTGATCTTCTTGAGCGGCGGTGATGCCCCCCTGCTTTTTCCATCGATAAATACTTCACCCCAAGGAAGAACTGTAAAATTGAGATTGGCCTTGGCGGGAACGGCAATTTTTGGATTTTTGCTTACTTTCGATCGGCCGCTTATCTTTTTATCTTTACTCTGATCAGGCGGCTGCTTTACGGTGGGTGCCAAAGCATTAATTCCTATTGCTGATCCTTTATCAGCGGCGGCCTTTTTTTCAGGTTCGTGCTGAGTATAAATGAATAGTGCCGCGGCTGCCAGAAAAAATACGGCTATTGCCACGCCGCTCATCTTTTTCTGCCAACTCCATCCGAGAATTGCGGGCCGTTTATTGATTCTCATCAGCACGGTGGATTCTTCATCTTTCTGAGAATGTTCATCAAACCTTTTCTTGGGCAAAGCGGTGAAAACTAATCGAGCGGGGATGTTTAGATTCTTAAAGTTTCTGAGATCATCGGCCATTTCCCGCGCCGATGGGTAACGTTCTTCCGGTTTCTTTGCCAGGGCTTTGGAAACAATATAGTCGAATGCCGCGGGAATAGAAGGATTGATCGTTGTTGGCAAGTTCGGTATTTCATTAATCACCTGATACATGGTGGAGGTGAGGGTACTGTCGCTTCCACGGCCGAAGGCGGAAATGCCGGTAAGCAGTTCATACAGTAAGGCTCCCAGAGAAAAAATGTCGGAACGGCCGTCTACAGCTTTTCCGGATATTTGTTCCGGCGACATATACTTGGGAGAGCCGAGAATAATGCCGGCTTGGGTTTGGGAGCCCGCTGATGTCATGGCGATGCCAAAATCCATGATTTTTACTATACCATTGCGTAGGATCATGATATTGGCAGGTTTAATATCGCGGTGCACAACGCCGTGGTCGTGAGCAAACGCGAGGGCGTCAGCGACCTGGGCCGTTATCTCGGCTATCCTGTCCGGTTGTAGTATCTGTTTGGAAGCGATGATTTTCTTCAGCTCTTGCCCTTCCAGGTGTTCCATAGCTATAAAAGCGGTATCATCGGTTCTGCCGACGTCGTAGATGGTGACAATGTTGGGGTGGTTCAGACGGCCGGCAGATTTGGCTTCGCGATTAAAACGTTCTACGAAACCGGCGATTTCATCCCCGGACAAGTTGAGGTTGATGGTTTTGATAGCGACAATGCGGTCTATAAGCGGATCGACAGCCTTGTAGACTATGCCCATGGCGCCTTTTCCCAATTCGGACAGGATTTCGTAACGGCCCAGTTTTATGGGAAGTAATTCGGATTCGGGGGACATAATACTTATCTTTACCGTAATATTCTTATGTGAATAAATAAATTATTTCGCATTACCCGCAAAACGGTCATCGCTTTAGCCACATGCCGGAGATCATCATATTTTTGCAGATTCAACCATAATTCCGGATTTGTGTTGAATGCTTAGAGTAACCACAGTGCCAGCTTATCTGCTTTAAATAAGTTACCATACATGGAAAAAGCTTCCCAGCATCAATAACAAAACGTTCTATAATGTTGTAAATTCTAACTTTCCGGGTTACAGTTGTCAAGAGGATATCAATAAATAAAATATTACAGGAAAGACAAGCACCGAGATGATTAACAGCATTGACAGGCATGATGACCTGCGGCTGCCTGCGTATAGTTCGTATTCGAGAAGGCGGCATTCGATCTCGCCATTATAGAAAACAATGCGTTGTTTGGTTCTCAAGCCCACCTTCTTAATCATCTCTAAATTGCCGGTAAAAATATAGCCGCGGTAGCCGCCGCCGATGCTTTTAAAAAAATCGCCAATACCCTGATAAATCGCTTCCAGCCGTACCAGTTCACCTGATGAGATGCGGCTGGCTTTGTTTGGCCTATCAGAGAATTTGCGGATAATGATTTTGTGCCCGCGTGTCGTTTCCTCTTTACTCCTGAGGTATTCTGTCTTATTGCTGATTGCACCCATGCGCTCGCCATAAGGAGGATTTAAAATGATTATACCGTCGCCTTCCGGGATGGTAGTATTTTCATAAGCGCAGGTATTAAATTCGATCAGGTGCTCGACACCGGCGGTTTGAGCGTTTTGTTTGGCCGCCAGAACTGCATTTTTATCAATATCCGTGGCGATAATTTTTGCCGGTAGTTTCTTTTTACTGCTATCCTTGGCTTTTTTGCGCAAGGCCAGCCAGAGAGCTTCGGGAAATTCTTTGATGAACATGAAGCCGTAATTATTCCGGAGTAAACCGGGCGCGCGGTTGAGGGCGATGAATGCCGCTTCAATCGCCAGCGTTCCGCTCCCGCACATGGGATTGATAAATATTTCGTCGTCTTTCCATCCGGTAGCTATGACAACCGCCGCGGCCAATGTTTCCTGCATGGGCGCTTGCAGGGGAATTTTACGGTATCCGCGCAGGGAGAGCCGCTCTCCTGAAGTATCCAGATAAACATAGGCCTGATCATTTTTCCAATAAACATGGATAACCGCTTTGTCTTTATCCGGGCCGGAATCAGGCCGCCTGCCGCATTTGTCGCGAATTCGATCCACAATGGCATCTTTGACCCTGACGTTGACGAAGCGGGAATCGGTAATAAGAGGATTATCGACGATCGAGGTTACACAGACGTAAGCCGCCTTGCCGGAATCATGAAGGAGAGTTTCCCAGGGGATAGCATTTAGCTTTCCATAGAGACTGCCCGGTGTATTGACACTTAAAGTCGCAAGTTGGTAGAGAACTCGCTGGGCGGTACGCAAATGCAGATTTAAGATCAAGGTGTCTTCGAGAGTTCCTTCGGTTTGAATTGCCGTATCCAGCTCCGCCAGAACGGGGAATCCCAGGGCTTCGATCTCCGTCTTCAAATAAGGCGAGACGCCTTTGGGGCAAGTTACCAGAATCTTACTTTTCTGTTTCCATATTGACATGACACTCTTCTAACACAGCGCAATGCTTTTGATAAGTAATATCAAGTTTCCCAGGCTTGCTTTAATATGATGTGTGGTGTCGATGTTTGTCGTTGCATAGAATTGTCTTTGTCGCGGATTGAGGTCCTGCATTTTCATCGAGGTTGACGATTTGTAGATAACAGGAAGTATGATTTACAGGCTGTCTTTACGCCTACGGTTAAGATAATTTCGTCCTAAGGCACAAATTATCTGATTAATAATTAGTGCTCAAGGAAGCCCGGCCGGGGCAAAGATAAACGGCTTGGCTTTCTTGAATTTTCCGGACACGTCGCCGATAAGGTCGAATTGTGTTGTCAAGTCCAGTTTCCTGACGGAAGTTCCCTCTTTAAAATTAAGCTTGCCCAGCTGGACCCAGACGATATTCGGGCTTACGGTGGATTCAAAATAATAAACTCTGTTTGTGAGATCGGCCACGGTTCTCCAGCGGGTGGCGGAAATATTCGGACGTTTTGGATCACCGGAAGCGGAAAAAGGCGCAGAGATGTTGCGCACGACACTGAGGATGTAAGCCACATTCTCCCGGTAGGTATTGGGTTTGGGCAAGGTTGTAAGATAACTGGCGGCGCGGACAAACCGGTCGGCAGCTTCATTGGAGCCTGGTAGATCTTTGTCTCCGCCGAAAGCTTTGTATTGTTTCAGATTGGCAAGTTGTTCTTCAAATAACGGCGAATTCGTCATCACGGTAAACTTGCGATCGTGATAAATTTTGGGTTTACCGTCAGTATATTCAATTATCGCCGAATCACCCGACGCATCGGCCAAGGAAAGATGCACGGTTGCTTTTTCTTTGCGTGCCGGCACAACGGCGGTCACTAACTGAAAGGAATTCTTATTCATGAATTCGACAGCTTCATTAACGGCGGCAAAATTATCCAGCATGTATTGCGCCCACAGGCTGATCGAAAGTCCGGGGATGGTTTCATCGCGCTTTCCGTAATCGGCTTCCGCCAGCCACAAGATATTTGCCGTCAGGCCGGCTTCGTTGATACCGTCGGCGGTAGCCATGTCATAACCCGTAGCCACCACGCTGCCGTATTTTGCAGTCCAGTGGAGAGTATTTTTTTCTGTAGCGCCATCGCGCGAGATGCCGCGGGGCAGTACCCAAAGGTTGGTTTTCATATCCTCAAACCAATCCATCGTACGTCCGACCATAACCGCATTACCGCTATCCGACCAAAGAACGCGCGAGCACGCAGATGCGGGTGCAGACATTAATATTGATCCTAAAACCGCTATGGTGACGGCTTCTAAAGCATATTTACGGATTGTTCTCATTTGCCCAACCTTTCTTTGAGATGCTTCTGTTTTCGTAGTCAAAGTATATGAAAAAGTGGTTTGTGTGTCAATAGACAGCAAAACAACCGTAAAGAATGGTTTGATTCTGAACGTTGTCAAGTCTCCTTCGCCGGAATGACGTGGAGTATGGAATCAGCCGCCGAGGTAAGCTTCCCCGGCATTCGCCGGGCTGCGCTTGAAACGTTCGCCTTGTACCTAGTTACTAGAACCGTGATCCTTGAACCTTTAACCACCCAAATACGCTTGTTTCACCCTTGGATCACCCATCAGTTCTTTGCCGCTGCCTGCAAGAACGATGCTGCCTGTTTCCAGAACATAACCACGGTTGGCGATATGCAAAGACATATTGGCATTTTGCTCAACTAAGAGAATAGTTTTTCCGGCTTTATTTATTTCTACGAGAATCAGAAAAATATCGCGGACCAAAACAGGAGACAGACCCATCGAGGGTTCATCCAATAAAAGCAATTCCGCATCGCTCATCAATGCCCTGCCAACAGCCAGCATCTGTTGCTCGCCGCCCGAAAGCATGCCGCCGAGCTGTCGCTTTCGTTCGCGAAGCCTTGGAAATAGCGCAAAAACACGTTCATAATCACGGGCAATTTCATTTTTGTTTTTTCTCTGCCATGTGGCTAATTGCAAGTTTTCCCGCACGGTCAGATTGCCGAATATGCCGCGGCCTTCCGGCACTTGGGCAATTCCCCTGGCTACAATTCTATCCGCAGCAATCGTCTTCAAATCATCGCCCTTATAACTGATGCTTCCCTTGTATGGAATAATGCCCGATATGGCTTTGAGGATGGAAGATTTTCCTGCGCCGTTGGCGCCGATCAGCGCAACTATTTCACGGCCGCCCACGTCAAACGAGACATCCTTGACGGCATCGATGCTGCCATACGTGACATTCAGGTTGCAGACTGAAAGAAGTAAATCACTACGCATTATTTCACTGTTTCCTCGCCTAGATAGGCTTCCATTACTTTTGCATTATTTTGAATTTGCGCAGGCAGGCCTTCCGCAATTGTCGCGCCGAAATCGAGAACCACCAGGCGTTCACAAATGCCCATCACCAGCCGCATCTGATGTTCAATCAGGATAATCGTTACCTGAAAAGTTTTTCTGATCCACCCGATAAATTCCATGAGCTGTTTGATTTCGTTGGGATTCATGCCCGCGGCTGGTTCATCGAGCAATAGCAGTTGGGGGTTTGTCGCCAGCGCCCGCGCAATTTCCAACTTGCGCTGTAAACCGTAAGGCAGGTTTTTGGATCGTTCACTCGCCGCGTGATCGAGCTTAAAAATCGCTAATAATTCCATCGCGTGATGGGTGATTCTTTTTTCTTCTGTATTGTAACGCCCCATGTGCAAAAGCGCTTCCAGCGGACTATAAATTGCCTGTCCGTAACGCGCTATGCGCACATTGTCCAGTACAGACAGCTCCTTAAACAGGCGGATATTCTGAAAGGTGCGGGCTATGCCCAGTTTAGTTATCTGATGCGGAGTCCTGCCGACAAGTTCATCACCAGAAAAGTTGATACTACCTTCCGTGGCACGGTAGACGCCGGTTATCAAATTAAAGACGGTCGTTTTTCCCGCGCCGTTGGGTCCGATAATGCCGACTAACTCGTTTACCGCGAGCGTGAAGTTGAAATCGGAGACTGCGCATAATCCCTCAAAGCGATGAGTGAGATTCTTAATCTCCAGTAGAGACATCGTGGGCATCCTTTTTCTTTTGTCTCCAAAGTTTCACCGCGAGCAAATCACGCAGCGGTACGAACAGACGCGCTTCCCGCATACCCATAATACCGCGGGGGCGGTAGATCATGAGCAAGACAAGCATGAGCGGCATGAAGACCATGCGCCAGATGCCCAGCGGTCTCAATATTTCCAAAAGGATTGTGTAGATGATAGCCCCTAAAATGGAGCCGGCAATGGAAGCGATGCCGCCCAGATAAACCATGATTAAAATATCGGTGGATTTAATAATGTCGAACATTCGCGGATTTATATATTGCAGGGTGTGAGCGAACAAACCGCCGGCGATTCCGGCGAAGAATGAGGAAACAACAAAGGCAATAACTTTAACCTGGCGAGTATTCACACCCATGAGGTCGCTGGCAATTTCGTCCTCGCGAATGGAAAGAACGCCGCGCCCGAATTTCGAATAAACAAGATTACGGATAACCCATAACGATAATACCGTCCAGAAAAACACCCACGGCAAAGTGGTCAGTTTTTCCATGCCCAAAAAACCACGCGGCCCGCCAAGGGCATCGATGTTTTCGATTCCGGATTTGACAATCATGCCGAAAGCCAGAGTGACGATAGCCAGATAATCGCCACGTGTTTTAAAAGAAGGTACGGCTACCACAAGTCCTACCAGCGCTGCGCCCAGTCCGCCGGCTAAAACCGCGACAGGGAAAAGGAAGGTGATTGATGAAGATGGAAAAATATTTACGGTTAAAATCGAAGCGATGTAAGCCCCAATCGCCATGAAACCGGCATGGCCGATAGAAAACTCGCCCATGTAGCCGTTAATCAAATTGAGACTGACCGTGAGGATGATGTTGATTCCCACATAAATCAAAATTAATTGTAAATACAAATCAAGAATATCGAAAGTTGAAGCGGCTAGGGAAAAAAGCAAACCGGCGACAAGAAAAATAGGCCAGAATAACTTATGCGCGATGAGAGCCTGATATTTACCGAGCAGATTATTATATGCAGCGCTTAGCTTCGGCACGATTACACCTTTTGCGGATTAGGTTTGCCCAGGATACCGTAGGGACGGAAGATAAGTAAAATTAATAGCAAAGTAAAGGCAACAAAATCACGGTATGTGGAGGGTAAAAACGCCGCAACCATAATTTCCACCGAGCCGAGGATAAATCCGCCGATCATGGCGCCACGGATATTGCCGATGCCGCCGACGACAGCCGAGATAAAAGCTTTCCAGCCGATCATAATGCCCATGTAGGGATCGATCACCGGGTAGGCGAGTCCGTACATCATTCCTGCTGCGCCACCCAGGCCCGTTCCAATGGCAAAGGTCAGAGAGATAATTTTGTTCACAGGCACGCCCATCAACGGGACAACCGATTTATCCCAGGAAATAGCACGCATTGCCATGCCTGCTTTTGTCCGCTGAACGATAAAATCCAAAACCAGCATCAGCAAAAGCGATAAAGCGATGATAATAATTTGCAGAGAAGAAATAGATACATTGCCTATTATCCATGACTTGTCGGTAATCAAAGCGGGGATATGTTGAGGATAAGGACTCAGTGCCAGAGTAAAGTTTTCCAGAAAAAGCCCGACGCCAAGAGCGGTGATTATAGCCGACACGCGCGGAGCAGTGCGCAGAGGTTTGTAGGCCAGGCGCTCGATGACAACGCCCAAAAAGGCAACTCCCAGCATGGATAGAAGAAGCGTCGGCACAAAGGATAATTTAAGATAAACGGCGATAAGGAAGCAAAAGAAAGCGCCAACCATAAATAAATCGCCGTGAGCGAAGTTAATCATGGTCAAAATGCCATAGACCATGGTGTAGCCCAGAGCAATCAAGGCATAGATGCTTCCCAGTTGCAGGACGTTGAGAATTTGCTGAAAAATGTAAACCATAGAGTCAAGATTATAAAAATACTTCCTCCTCACACTTCCCCCTTTCTTATAAGGGGGGTTGAGGGGGATTTTAAATGTTCAATAGATTTATTTTTGACCACACCATCAATCCTTTTTGAGCGTGTCTATGTCAGAAAATACATATATGTCAATCCACCTATTAGCACTGAATTAATACCGCAATCCTCACACGTCTTTTATCGCTTTCATCCATTGTTTTTCATATTTTTGAACTATTGGGTCATTAAGTTCTGATGCTAATTGGAACATGCTTGGGCCGCCACCTATTCCCGCCATGCGGGTTCCACGACTATGCCAGAAATCCGGATATTTTTTTTTAATATATTTATCAGCCTTATTGCTAATTAAGATAATTCTGAAGAAAAGAATGCTCCATACCAATGCTATAGCGATAAATAAGTATTCACCCATAATTCACTTCCAAATTAATTTCTAATAATCTATCTCCGCATCTGGTGGAAAGGGATTAAGGGGAAGGGTCTACTGGTTTTTCACCCTCACCATTGCCCTTCCCTTAGAGGGAGAGGGAATTAAACAGTGTTTCTTTTTTCCAATTATACGCTACACCGCACTCGATATTCTTTTTGGAGCGGCTTGATAAAAAGTCCCAGAGGCAAGGAGCGCAAATCATAATGTGCAATCCGGCATTCGCCGGATAAACTCCGCATATGGACTCGCGTGCCCTTTAGGGTATTTTACAAAGTCGTTACGGTTTGGCATTGGCAAACCATACAAACTTTCCATCTTTTATCTTCAGAATGACGGCACTCTTGATTGGATCGCCGGAAGCTTCTTGAAACTGCATCGTTCCGGTCACGCCTTCGTATTTTGGGATTTTAGCCAGAGCGTCGCGGACGGCCTGGCGGTCATTTTTGCCTGCGCTTTTCAGTGCCTGCCAGAGCAGGCCGAAGGAATCATAAGTCAGCGCGGCAACATCATCGGGCGTGTTGCCATATTTGGCTTTATAACTTTCAATGAATTTTTTAGTAACTTCTGCGGAAGCGTCGGCCGCATAGTGTGTGCTGAAATAGAAACCGTTGCAGTCATTGCCGCAGAGTTTTAATAATTCCTCGCTGCCCCACGAATCACTACCGATAAAAGGAACTTTGATGCCTAAACGCTTGGCCTGCTGGATTTGCAGCGGCACTTCGCTGTAATAGTTGGGGAGAAATATTATTTGGGGCGCGGCCCTCTTTATTTTTGTCAACTGTGAGGAAAAGTCCTTATCATTGGTGGTGTAAGTTTCAAAAGCAACTACTTTGCCGCCGTTTTGCTCGTAGACTTCTTTGAAAATTTCAGCAATGCCTTTATTGTATTCCGAAGCAACATCGTAGAGCACAGCTGCTTTCTTTAATTTAAGATTGTCCAGAGTGAACTTGGCTAAAACACGTCCCTGAAAGGGATCAGTGAAACAGGAACGAAAGACATATTTTTTTGGCGCACCGGTTTTGGAATCCAGTGTAGCTTTTGGCGCTGTTGACCATGGTGTAATGAGGACAACTTTGCTCGATTCGGCAATTTCCGCGGCAGGCAAGACATAACGGCTGGCATTAGGCCCCACTATTGCTACCACATTTTTCTGTGTAATCAGCTTTTGCGCCGATGACGCAGCTTGATCCGCTTTACCGGCATTATCTTCAATGATTAAATCGACTTTATATTTTTTTTCTCCAAGCTGGATGCCTCCGGCCTCATTGATTTCGGCAACAGCCATTTCCGCCGCGTTTTTACAGGAAGCGCCAACGGCCGGAATATCGCCGGTCAATTCCGCAATAAGGCCTATTTTGATTTTAGAGGAATCATTACTGCTACAGCCGAAAATTAAAAAAGCAAAAAATGATAATGCCGTAAAAAGGATATATAATTTTCTCATAAAAGTTATCTCCTGCTCTTTATGTAATATTATAGCGGTGGTTATAAGGCATGGCCATGTCCATGTCAACGAAATTGTATTGATACCAATTCGTTTGTAATTTACCACCTTGCAGGCGGTAATTACCGGTAAGGAAAAAAACCTATTTGCGATGCGCTTCCCGGATGCGCCCCCGGTCTTTGGCTAACTTTGTTGGCATCGTCGTCGGCTTCTTCAACGTATGTACAATACGCCTCCGGCGCCTCCTCCTCGCTGCCTCGTTATCCTTTGAAATCGAAATGGTATAACCAGGAGAATGGGGATTAATGAAAGCCATTTTCCAGTGATGGGGGAAATAATTAATCCCGCGACTTGAAATCTACGGTTCCGACCGGGGAAGAAAGATCTGTGACCCGGGAGGTCGTGTTGTTTTAGTGAGCCTTCGGCTCCTGCCGGAGAAGCCTCCACTTGTGTTTGCAATAATTTAAGATTATATTGCAGCGCAAACGTTTTGGAGGAGCACAATGGAATCAAAGAAGGCGATTCGTATTTTTAATGGTGCCATAGCGATTATTACCGGTGGAGCATCGGGCATTGGCCGAGCCTTGGCCTTCGAATTGGCCGGGCGCGGCTGCTGAAGTGGTATTGGCTGATCTTCAGCTGGAAGAGGCGCAGGATATCGTCTTCCAGATTCAGGCTTCCGGCGGGAGAGCAAAAGCTGTCCGGGTGGATGTGACTGATTTTCCGGCGCTGGAGCGGCTGGTCCGGGAAACGATTGAATGCAGTGGCAGGCTGGATTACATGTTCAACAACGCGGGAATAGCAATCGCCTGTACCGCCGACCATTACACTATTTCCGACTGGAACAAAATTGTCGATACCAATCTCCGCGGTGTTGTCAACGGAATTCAGGCGTCCTACAAAATCATGATTGAGCAAGGCTTCGGGCACATTGTCAATACTTCCTCCATGGCGGGACTTATGCCGAACCCGCTGGGTGTAGCTTACGCGACAACCAAGCATGCCGTGGTCGGACTTTCCAAATCACTGCGCGCGGAAGCGGCCGCTAGGGGAATACGCGTCAGTGTGCTGTGTCCCGGTGTTATTCGTACGCCTATTTTGGAAGGAGGGAAGTACGGCAAAATATTGATGGACATTTCCGTCGAAAAAGTGCGCGCGATGTGGGAAGAATTTAAACCCATGTCTCCGGATATATTCGCCCGCAAGGCGCTAGATGCCATTGCGAAAAATAAAGCGATAATTATTGAACCCTGGCAGTGGAAGTTAGTCTGGTGGCTGGATCGTTTGTCTCCTTCTTTGGTTATGGCCATCGCTCAAAATAGGTTTAAAAAAATTAAGGAAAGAATTAAATTTATTATAGTCACGGTTATTTATAATTCAGTTTTTCCGTCTAATATTTTTTTTACATATCTGGCAATAGCGGGTGAAGCGGTTAAGCCCGGTGACTCGATGCCGACAAGATTGATAAAGCCGGGAAAATCTTCTTTAATGACAAAATCGCAAAAATCATCATTAGGTCCCTGCAATTTAGGGCGGATACCAGCCATATCTGGACTAACATTTTCTTCTTTTAAGAAAGGCAGAAATTTTCTGGCGCTCTGATAGAAACGGTCAGTTATTTCAGCCTCCACATTATAATTTTCGACGCGGGGAATATAACTGGTATCGGGGCCAAGCTTTAATCTTCCATTTAAATCGATAGTAAGATGAATGCCCAAACCGATGTGTTTCTTGTCCGGTACCGGATATACTAACCGTTGCACAATTCCCTGTTTAACTCCTGATATGCCGCAATAATTGCCTTTGCAATAATACAGATGGTAGTTGTGTCCTATCATATTAGCTATAGAATCGGATTCCAGTCCGGCGGCATTAATTACAATGGCGGAATTGAATTCAAAGCTCTTGCCTTTTTCGGTGTACGTAAAAAGACGGTAACCGCCGGCTTCCTTTTCTATTTGTACAACTTTTGTGTGATAAACAATCGACGCCTTCCTGCTTAGCGCGCAAGCTAGATAGTAATTCATCAAATCATGGGTGCTGATAATACCCGTTGCGGGGGAGTAAAGAGCAGCGTCAGCACGTATATTTGGTTCCATGCGGGCAATTTCCCTTTTGTCGATCATCGACAGCGAAGTGACACCATTTTTCAGGCCATTGTCGTACAGTCTTTCCAGTTCTTCGATTTCTCCTGAGTTTATCGCTACGATGAGTTTGCCGGTTTTTTCATGGGGGATTTTGAATTTGGCGGCAATGTCATAGAGCATTTGACGTCCAGCAACGCAAAGTATTGCCTTGAGCGATCCTTCGGGATAATACATCCCTCCGTGGATTACTTCACTGTTACGGGAACTAATTCCTCCACCATGATTAGCATTTTTTTCCAAAATATATACATTTAAACCCGGCTTAGCGATTTCGGCCGCGATAGCCAGACCGATTACACCCGCTCCAATTACGGTTACGTCCACTTTTTCCATCACTTTTTTATACACGATTTTTTTAATTGTAGCAAAAAATCTTGAGCGCAAGCGCCAGTCGTGATATTAAGCGTGATAGCAATTAACGAAAGGCACAACCTGACTTGAAGATTGCCAGTTATAACGTAAATTCTATACGCTCACGCCTGCATCTCGTTTTGCCCTGGCTTGAGAAAAACAATCCCGATTATTTTTGTATGCAGGAAACAAAAGTTAGCGACGCTAAATTTCCCGCGGCCGAATTGGAAGCGTTGGGTTACCAGATAGTTTTCAAAGGTAATAAACAGTATAGCGGTGTGGCCATTGCCTCGAAGCAAAGGCCGCAAAAAGTAGTATTTGGCTTTGATAGTGAGCCTGCCGATCCCGACCGTTTAATTGTTGCGACATATACTGACCTGACGATAATAAACACCTATGTTCCACAAGGTCAGGAAAGAGAAAGCCCGCAGTTCACTTACAAACTGGCGTGGTTTGGACGTTTGAAAAAATATCTGGAAAAGCATTTTCAGCCGCAAAATGCCATCATCTGGTGCGGCGATCTTAACGTCGCGCCGGAGGATATAGATGTACACGACCCCAAAAAAATATTAGGGCATGTTTGTTTTAATCCGGAAGTCTGGAAAGCATACGAAGAAGTTAAGGCGTGGGGCTTTGTTGACATATTCCGCAGGCATCATCCGGGTGTCGCCGGCCAGTATACTTTTTTCGATTATCGTGTCCGGGATTCCGTAAGCAGAAAGCTGGGCTGGCGCGTTGATCATATTCTGGCGACAAAATCACTCGCTATGAAGTCCAAAAGTTGCACCATTGATTTAGCCTCAAGACTTGCCGAAAAGCCGTCCGATCATGTAATTATTTATGCCGAGTGGAAAGGATAAAGCCAATGAAAAGAGGAGATGTCAGAAACACGAATCAAGACATTGCCGTTCGATTCAGGAAAGTCGCAACGCTGCTCGATGAGGCAGAGGATGTCGCCGGCCTTTTCGAAACTCTATTTGCCGGAATAGAAAGAGAATTCGCAGTCCCCTTTGTCTGGCTTACTTTAATGGATACGGAGAGTGCCGCGCCGCTTATTGCCGTAATAGAATCTTCTCCCGTCTTGCGAGACAGGATGAGCATTGTGACAGAGGAGTACTTTCGTTCGATTATCCCCGGGAGACGACCGGTCCTGATTAATGAAAACTTGCAGCCCTTCTATAAGTTGCTGCCTCCGAATAACAAATATTTCATCAGATCACTGGCAGTGGTTCCCTTCGAATTCAAAAAAGAGATAGTGGGAAGCTGGAATAATGGCGATGCTTATGCCGGCCGATTCTCACCTGATATGGGGAGCGAATTGTTGCAGATACTTTCGGGATCGTTATC
Organism: uncultured delta proteobacterium; assembly: GCA_963753975.1. Taxonomy (GTDB): domain Bacteria; phylum Desulfobacterota; class Syntrophia; order Syntrophales; family Smithellaceae; genus UBA4810. The sequence goes on along the minus strand of CAVWEH010000004.1, from coordinate 3,642 downwards.
ACGACGTTTATCGAAGCTTGTCGCTGAAAGCTTATGAATATGAATAGGCGCGCGGTTGTGGGAACAAAGAGACAAAAGGAGAGAAAATTGAATACGGTAATTTCCGAATACAAAAACAAACTCCAAAAAGCGCAGGATGCTGTCCGGGTTGTAAAGTCCGGGGACTGGGTGCGTTATGGCTATTCTTTTTCCAAACCGACCGCCCTGGATATGGAACTGGCAAAACGTAAGCATGAACTATTCGAGGTTAATATAAATTGCTCCACATGCATGCGGAAATTTTACACCGTGGAGGCGGATCCAACAACAACACATTTTCGTTACAACTCGGGACATATGACGGCGCCGGAACGTCGCCTGCACGATGACGGTATTTGTTATTACATTCCCTCTCATTTCGGCCAGGGCGCATCCTGGTTTGAGAAGGGATACAGCACGGTGGATGTGGCCATGCTCAGCGTTTGCCCCATGGATAAACATGGTTTCTTTAACTTCGGGCCGAACAATACTTTTCTGAAAGCCCTGTGCGGTGTCGCGCGAAAAGTTATCGTCGAAATCAATCCCTCTATGCCGAAAGCCCTGGGAGGATTTGACGAAGCTATCCATATTTCCGAAGTGGATATGATCGTTGAGGATCCACGAGCGGATAATCCCCTGGAGGATATCAAACCACTCCGCCTGACACCCGAAGACAAGAAGATTGCGGCATTGATTATGGAGGAGATACAGGATGGCGCCTGTCTTCAGCTGGGAATCGGCGGTTTGCCTCAGGCCGTTGGCGAGATGATTGTCCAATCGGATCTGAAAGATTTGGGCATACATACGGAAATGATGAATGAATCCATGATGAACATGTTTTTGGCCGGTAAAATCACCGGCCGGAAAAAGACACTTCTGCCCGGGAAAATTGCCTATGCTTTTGCCTTAGGTTCGAAGAAATTTTGGGAGTTCATCGATGAAAATCAGGCTCTGGCGAGTGTTCCCGTATCATTCACCAATCATCCCCGAAACATCATGGCCAACGACAATGTCGTTTCGATCAATAATGCGGTTGAGGTAGACCTGACCGGGCAGGTGTGTTCGGAAAGCATTGGGACACGCATGATTTCCGGTTCCGGCGGACAACTGGAGTTTGCCTATGGCACTTTCTATTCGAAAAACGGCAAGGGATTTCTCGCCCTGACCTCTACGTATGACAATAAAGGCAAACGCAGTTCCCGCATTGTTCCGACCCTTACTCCCGGGGCTGTTGTGACTACGCCCCGGCCGGTAGTTCATTATCTTGTTACCGAATATGGAAAAGTTATCTTGAAGGGCAAGTCGGAATGGCAGAGAGCAGAACTTCTTATTTCCATCGCTCATCCCGACTATCGGGATGAACTTGTAGCGGCGGCGAAAAAACTGGGGATTTGGAGAAGGTCCAAGAAAATCGCGTAATCAATGCCTTAACCTATTTATGCGGGTTCTGCTAATAAAGCATCTTAAACAATAAAAAACCCCGCCAGAGGTCGCACGGGGTTTTTACGGTTATAGCTTAGAAAGAGAAGGGTTAATTAATTAAGGTTTTCAAAGCGTCTACAACTGGGGCGGTAAAAAGAGCAACCAGTACAGTATATAGGGCAAATGATCCAATAGCTTCGCTCAGGTATAATCGGGTATATTTTCTTTTTAGCGAAACAATAATCAGTCCGCCGATAATTAAACAGCCCAGGTGGAAAAAGGGGAAACTGTCGTTTCCGGTAACGCTGAATTGGGCATAGCTAAAAGACGCTGTCGTCAAAATTACGAAAGCCACTAAAAGTATTGTTTGCATCATCTTTTTCATAACCACTAATCCTCCTTAATAAACTGCTTTAAAAATATTCTTTTCAATTATGATTATGAAATAAGCGTGCCAAAAAGTGTTCTAGATGATATATTTTTTAAGTATTTAATATTTAAATGAAAAATAGCATATTCTCTTGAAACGTTTCTTGATAAACAAGTTTGTCGTGCACATAAATGTTGAAAGAAACGTTCAATGCTTTAAAAAAACGAATAATGAATTCAATCACCGGAACCAGGCTTAAATTGGTTGCCTTTTTTTAAGTTCAGAATAATTATTGATATTGCTGCCAATATGCGCAACGTTAATTTCCCACAGATATTGATATGATCCAAGTTTATCGTAAATAATACCACCCAAAATAGGACCTATGCTTCCTCCGACACCGATAAAAAAAGTAAGCAGGCCGTAAACCGATCCCAAAAAATGTCGGCCGAAACGGTCGGCGACAATTATCGGCAAAATGGGGGCAAGACAACCGTAGCCGAAACCGTAAATAACTGCGTAAAGATAGAGAATGCTGACACGATGAGCATAAAAAAGCAGAATCATGCCGCTGAGCAGAAATAATATACCTAGAAAATAAGCGTATTTCGGATCTCGCAAACGGTCGGAAAGCCAACCGAAGAAAAATTGGCCGAAGAACCCACTCACGCTGACCACGGCGAGAGAAGTTGCCGCGGAAATGCTGCCTATATTATTGTCTATTGCATAGGCAACCTGATGAACAAATACGGACATTATCACCATAATTATCAATGCATGACTGATGGCAATTGTCCAAAATCTTATATCGCGAAAAATAACTGCCGGGGAAACTCCGTTGATTGTCGGTACGTTTGATGATTGCACAGGCAGGGTTATTTTGTCTCCATCGGGAAGAAGACCATATGCTTCCGGCCGCGTCTTGTGCATCAATGTTTGAGAGACGGCGATTCCAACAATGAATGTAATGATTCCTAATACAAGCAGGCCTATTCTCCAACTGAAATATTCACTAAGATAACCCGCCAGAGGTGTAAGAGTCATAGTCCCAAAACTTATACCCATGGTGGCAATGCCGAGAGCAAGGCCGCGCATTTTAATGAACCATTTGCCGACCGATGAACTACAGGCAACAACGCCCATTCCGGCCGCGCCCAAACCGACGAGCAAACCATAGGTAAGATATAAATTAAGAGGGGTGTTGATAAAACCGGTTAAAATATATCCTGCCGCAGCAATTACGGCTCCGCTGGTCATAATCCAGCAGGGAGCGATTCGATCCAGCAGGCGGCCGACGAAAATGGATCCTGTGGAATAAACAAGCATATTGATCGCTGCGGCCAGGGAAATTACCGAACGCGACCAGCCGAGTTCATCCGATAATGGTTTGACGAAAACACCAAAACAATAGCGGGCGCCGTAATTGACCGCCATCACGAAAAAAGTACCCGCGACGATGTACCAACCCCAAAATATTTTTTCTTTTTTTAACATAATCTAAGGTCGCTTCCTTTACCATTAAAGCGGTTTGTGGTAAAATATAATTATAATGCAGCCGAAAAATATCTTTAAACAAAGACCATTTAAAATTAAACGCCACTCCGCTAACCATCATAAATTCAAAAGAAAAGAATACTCAGCATATTATAAACCTGAAATATCTCCGGATTTAAAAAATGTGCTGGCGCAAATAGGAAAGCCCCATCCCGCTCCCTTTGTTCCCGACGAGTTTCAGATAAGAGCTCTGGAAGCCATAAAGAAAACCGATTGCCTGGTCATCGCGCCCACGGGCTCCGGTAAAACATGGATTGCCCGGGAAGCTATTTTATCCG
>CAVWEH010000003.1:0-6866 GCA_963753975.1 uncultured delta proteobacterium | reverse complement strand
AAAGCGCATAAAGAAACACATCCATGAAGATAATCACCGTTCCGAGCAAGTCAAATAAGGTCAAATAAATGCCCGCAAAAAGTATCAAAATAAAAACGGTAAAAGCTACAGAAGCAAGAGAGGGCAATTATTTTTTCCTTTTCACCTTGGAAAGTCGCATATTTTCAAAAAACAGCACTATGGTGCAAGCGATATAGATAGAGGAATAGGTGCCAATGACGACGCCGACCAGCAGTGCAAAGGCAAAATCATTGATGACCGCTCCGCCAAATAAATACAGGGCTAATACCGTTAAAAAAACGGTCAGAGACGTCAGTATCGTTCTGCTCAGTGTTTGATTAATGCTCAAGTTGATTATATCGCCCAACTTCTGTTTTAGCCTGAGTTTTACATTTTCCCGAATTCTATCCAATGTAACAATAGTATCATTAATGGAGAAACCGATAATGAAGATTAGTGCCGCCAGAATGGATATGGTAAATTGCATATTCATAATGGAAACGGCTCCAATGGTAATTATGACGTCGTGAACAAGTGCGAGAATGCCTCCCACCGCGTAGCGGAACTCAAAGCGCCAGCCAACATAAATTAGCATGGCAATCCATGAAAGAATGACGGCAGTGACCGCTTTACGCTTGAAATCCGCACCGACTTTAGAGCCGACGACTTCCACGCGCCGGATTTCATAATCTTTGTTGAAAGCAACACTCAGCGGTTGTTCCACATTGGCGGCCAGTATCTTTTGATCCGAGAATGATTCTGACGTGCGGATCAGGTATTCTTTTTCGCCGAATCTCTGAATAATGCTGCTTTCCAGTTTTGTCGATTTCAGGGCTGCCCGAATTTGATCGGCGGAAACATCCTTTTGGAATTTGACCTGGATTATAGAACCGCCAGCGAAATCAATGCCGGGATTCAAACCGCCATGAAGAATAACCGATCCGATGCTGATAATGATCAGAATGGCTGAAAAAACAACCGCGTATTTTATTTTTCCGACAAAATCTAAATGAATGCCCGGTTTTATCAACTCCATACTATATCTCCTGCCTGCTCGTAGATTTTTTAAATGCTTAATTTTTTAATTTTAAAGTTTAACGTAAAGTAATCAAAAATTACCCTCGTTACAAAAACGGCGGTAAAGAGACTGGCCAGAAGTCCCATAATCGTGGTTACCGCGAATCCCTTAATCGGGCCGGTGCCGAACATAATCAGAAAAATGGCGGCCACGATACCCGTGATGTGCGTGTCAATGATTGTAATAAAAGCCCTGTTATAGCCGGTATCCAGCGACAAGCGGACCGTTTTCCCCGTTCGCAATTCTTCGCGGATTCTTTCAAATATCAGAATGTTTGCGTCTACCGCGATGCCCACCGTGAGGAGTAAACCGGCAATACCCGGTAACGTCAGCGTGGCCCGGAATGCCGCCAGAAGACCTAACACCAGAAATATGTTAATAATAAGAGCAATGTCGGCAACAGCGCCCGAAAGCCGGTAATAAACTATCATAAATAGAATGACAAAAATTGTGCCGATGATAGTGGCTATAATACCTTGCCGGATCGAATCGTTGCCGAGAGACGGTCCTACAGTTCGTTCCTCCAGAATATTGACCGGTGCGGGCAGAGCGCCGGCGCGTAAAACTTTAGCCAGATCACTTGCTTCGTCCATGGTGAAAGTACCGGTAATCTGTGCCTGGCCGCCGGATATCCTTTCCTGAATGACGGGCGCCGAATATACCACAGCGTCCAGAACAATAGCCAGACGCTTGTGGACGTTTTCCGCAGTGATCCGGTCGAAATCGGTAGCGCCTTGAGAATTAAATTTTAGAGACACAGTTGGTTCGCCGAAACGGTTGGAAATTTGTACTTTGGCGGTTTCCAAAGAGGCGCCGGTTAGAAGCGCCTTGTTTTTCAACAAATATGGTACGGAGCCTCTCTCTCCGGTTGATCTGTCGGAACGCAAACCATAAGCGATTATGTCTCCCTCCGGAATATTGCCTTTAAGGGCATCTTCCAGGCTGTGTTCGTCATCAACTATTTTGAATTCCAAAAGGGCTGTTTTTCCGATCTGGTTTTTCGCTCTTTCTGAGTCTTTAATGCCCGGCAATTGAATCATGATACGGTTATCACCTTCGGGAACAATTTCGGGCTCGGCGATGCCGAACTGGTCAACTCTGTTTCTCATTGTTTCCAGACTATGTTCGACGATTTGGTTTTTGAGATCTATTGCTCTTTTATCATTGATTTTTATATGGACAATTTGTGCATCTTCACGCAGGGGGGAAGATGCTATTTCCAAATCAGGATACTGATCATGCAGCAGTTTATCCAGAGCTGTTCTTCCGGAAGAATCGGTAAGTTCTAATGAAATCGTTGCGCCTTTTGTCGTTTCCACTTTACGGAAGTGCACCTTATTTTCCATCATTGATTCTTTGAGATCATTGGCTGTTCTTTCCATCATCGATTCCAAAGCTTTTTCCGTATCAACTTCTAAAACAAGATGCATTCCTCCCTGCAAATCCAGCCCCAAATGGATTTTTTCTTTAGGCAGATATTCATTCCAGGGAGAGGGAATATCCGCGATGAATGTCGGGATCAAAAAATACAAAGCAGCGAGACAGACAATTAATGTGATTGATATCCTGATTTTTAAAGATTTGAACATGAATTGCCCCTTTCTATACTATTCCTTCGGTGCGGTCGCTCCCGCTTTTTGAATTATTGACCCCACGGCGCTGCGGGAGATTTTAATTCTTACTTTATCGGCGATTTCCAGAGTGACCACGGCGTCGGCTAAGCCGGTTATTTTGCCGTGAATTCCGCCAGTGGTTACGATGGTATCGCCGTAAGCAAGATTATCCAACAGGATTTTTAGGTCCTTTTGCTTCTTCTGCTGCGGGCGAATTAGTAAAAAATAAAAAATCACGAAAATTACCACCATCGTGATGATGAAACCCCAATCGCCGCCGCCGGCCGATCCGCCCCCCGGGGCACCGCCCATTGCATATGCTAAAGATGTCAATTTAAGTTCCTCCTTTATTTGTCAAAAATTCATTTTTGAATTCTAAGAAATTTCCTTTGCTTAATGCCGTTCTTATCTTCTCCATGAGACGCATGTAATAGCGGACATTGTGAATGGTATTCAATACCATAGCCAGTATCTCACCGGCTATAAATAGGTGTCGCAAATACGCCCGTGAATAATTTTTGCAAGTGTAACAATCGCATGTTTCGTCGAGCGGATTATTATCTTCCCGCCAACGGGAGTTCTTAATAACAATCTTTTCTGAATTTGTAAACAATAATCCGTGACGGGCGCATCGGGTAGGTATGACACAGTCAAACATATCGATTCCGCACGAAACTGCATAAACAATATCCTCCGGAGTGCCAACGCCCATTAGATACCGAGGTTTTTCTTCAGGCAACATGGGTGTAATGATATCGGCAATACGGTACATGATTTCTTTGGGTTCCCCCACACTGACTCCGCCCAGGGCATAACCGTCGAAACCAAGGGGTACCGTTTGTTCCACCGCTTGTTTGCGTAAATCCAGATAAGTGCCGCCCTGAATAATACCGAAGAGAGCCTGATTGATATTTGTTTTGGCCGTGCGGCAAAGCTTCGCCCATTTGACCGTTAAAGCCAGAGACTCTCTGGTTTGCGACAATGTCGCCGGATAAGGCGTGCATTCATCGAGGCACATCATTATATCAGAACCAAGCGCTTCCTGGACTTCAATCGCTTTCTGCGGAGTAAGGAAGTGTTTGGAGCCGTCGATATGGGAGCGAAATGTTACGCCATCGGATTGTATTTTACGCAACGCTGCCAGAGAGTAAATTTGAAAACCACCGCTGTCGGTCAAAATTGAATCTGGCCAGTTCATGAAACGGTGAAGACCGCCCAGTTCTTTTATCGTTTCATAACCGGGACGTAAGTAGAGGTGGTAAGTATTGGCCAAAATGATTTCGGTACCGCAGTTTTTGATTTCTTCGGGGAGCATAGATTTGACAGTGCCCTGCGTGCCTACCGGCATAAAAGCCGGCGTATTGACCGTGCCGTGGGGAGTGATCATCCTACCCAACCGGGCAGAAGTGGAAATATCTTTTTTTACCAGATTAAATTGAAAGGACATTTGTTTTTATCCTAACCCCAATAAACGGGATAAGTGCTAACTTACTAAAAAATAAGCATACAATCGCCGTAACTGTAAAAATTATAACGTTTTTGCACTGCATGCTGATATACTTTTCTAATAAAGCTTGTTCCGGCAAAAGCGCAAACAAGTAAAAATAAAGATGATTGGGGCAGATGAAAATTGGTTAGAAGTCCGCTAACTTTTTTGAATCTGTAACCGGGATAAATGAACAAACTGGTTTCGCCTAATTGCGGATGGACATATCCGTCTTCACCCGTGGAGCTCTCGATAGCTCTTGTAGAAGTTGTACCGACTGCAATTACCCTCTCGGCATTGTTAATTAAGCGGGCTGCATCTGCACTTATTTCATAATATTCTGCTTCCATAACATGATTTTCCACTTCATTTACTTCGATAGGCAGGAAAGTTCCTAAGCCAACATGTAAAGTTATGGCTGCGATTTGCACACCTTTTGCGCGAAGCGATTGCAGAACATCTGCCGAAAAATGAAGGCCGGCAGTCGGAGCGGCAACGGAACCGGGATTTTTTGCGTAAATTGTTTGATATCGTTCCAAATCTCCGGCATTTTGCTCGTCATCTTTTTTGCGCTTGATATAAGGCGGGAGCGGTGCACGACCAAAGTGGGCAACAAAGTTTTCAAATCCCTCCGCGGCTGCAAATTCCATCAGCCATTTCTTGTCCGATATTCTGGCTATTATTTTTGCTGCGCATTTTTCGTCCAGAAGGATTACATCGTTTTTATGCAATCTCTTGGCTGGTTTCAGAAGTACTTCCCATGTTTCGGATTCTTTTTTACTTTCTTTCTTAACCAAGAGCAATATTTCCACAACAGCTCCCGTTTGTTTTTTACCGAAGAGACGTGCCGGTGTTACCTTGGAATCGTTAATAACCAAAACATCGTCATGATTTAAAAAATCTGGTAGTTGGAAAAAATTGCTATCGGCTATTGTTTCTTTGTTTCTGTCCACAAACATCATGCGTGACTGATCTCTTTGCCGGCACGGTTGTTGAGCAATAAGGCCGTCCGGCAGAAAATATGAGAAATCTTTTAATTCCATGTCTTTTATGTGAAAATTTAAGGTTGTGGCAAGTAAGCAGAATATTTTCCCGCTGTCAAATAATTTGCATCAGTTTCTGCCAAAATAAAGCAGGATCAATCCGGCGATCATAGCGGAGATACCGGCAAAACGCAGGGTAGATTCAGGCATTATTATTATTTTAGCCAGATAAATTTTTAGCTTTTCCGGGAAAATAAAGTAAGGAATCCCTTCAATGATAAAAACCAGGCCTAAGACGCAAAGAAAGTCTTTCACTTGTTCATTCCTTCTTTTTTGCTTCGTTCCAGAGAGCATCCATTTCGGTCAAATTCGCTTTTTCCAGAGAGGTTCCACGGGCGGAAAGTTGTTTGGTAATATAAGAGAAGCGGCGCAAAAACTTATTTATTGCTTTAGATAGGGCTGATTCGGCATCAACTTCAATAAAACGGCATATGTTAACCAATGTAAACAAAATATCGCCCAGCTCTTCTCCTATTCTGTTTCGGTCTCTTTTTTTCAGAGCTGAATCAAATTCCTTTAACTCTTCTTTAAGTTTCACCAGTACTTCACTAACCTTACACCAGTCAAAGCCATAAGTAGCGGCTAGGGAGGTAATTTTTTGTGCCCGTTTTAAGGCTGGCAGTGAACGCGGCACATTGGCGAATATATCGTGCTGACTATTTTTATTATTACGTTCCTTCCTTTTGATTTGTTGCCAGTTTTCCTTGACTTCCTGCACTGAATTTACTTTTTCATCGCCGAAGACATGGGGGTGTCGCCGGACCATTTTTTTTATAATTTCTTCCAGAATGTCGCCTAGAGAAAACAACCCGGCATCTTCGCTGATTTCGGCCAGAAATAATATTTGAAATAGTAAGTCACCGAGTTCTTCCTTCAGGGCTTGAGGGTTTTTTTCTGCTAGAGAGTCAAATACTTCGTAAGCTTCTTCCAGAATATACTTGCCTATATCTTCTTTCTTTTGTTTTCTGTCCCAAGGACAGCCGTCCGGCGAACGCAGTTTTTTTATAAGTTGTATTAACTCTTTTATGGTGTTATCGTCTTTTTTTTTCAATTAGACAGACATCCCGCTAAAAAATTTAAGTCTTTTTTATTAAAAAACATGAATTTGACAATAGCGTAGCATATAAAAGAGGCGCTGACAACAGATGGTCCTGTTTTTTATAACAATTATTCCCAATGGGGATGTTATTATTTTACACCGACAATTATTAAATTTGTCCTTGACAAGGCCCAAAAAAGGCGTATTCTCTGCCCTCAAAAGTTGGGGCATAAAAGCCCAAAGATTGCGAAATTAACCGAAAGGAGGACAGACGTTAATGAAGAAGGTATTTGCTATTATTATTTCAGTGCTTTTCGTTGCTTCTTTTGCACTAGTAGGCTGCAAAAAAGAAGAGCCGAAACCGGCAGAGGCTCCCAAAGTTGAAGCACCCGCTGCTCAACCAGCACCGGCAGCTACTGCTGTACCGGCACCGGCACCTGCAAAGAAATAATTATTTCTAATTCATAAGCAGGACAAATCAACCGGACATCCACTTAACGTGAGTGTCCGGTTTTTTTGTCGAATGTAGCTTATTTAAAAAAAATGTGTTATATTATTAAATACAATGATGATTATAAACATGTCGTATAATTGTTAAAAGATAATA
>CAVWEH010000002.1:2500-755374 GCA_963753975.1 uncultured delta proteobacterium | reverse complement strand
AATTGCCGGAGGTGCTCTATGTCGGAAGGAAACGGTGGTTTCTTCAAGGGCCTATTCATTGGCGGATTAATTGGGGCCGTTATCGGAATTTTGTACGCGCCTAAAAGCGGCAAGGAAACGCGCGAGGAACTTGCCCGCCACGCGGATGAAATTATGGCCAAGGCTAAAGAAGACTTTGAAAAAAACAGAGAAACTTATGAAAAAAAACTCAAAAGGTTCGAAAATATGGAATCATCGGTAAGAGCCAGGGCTTCAGAAGTAGAGAACAAAATAAACGAATTTACTCATCAGAGCGCCGAGGCCGTTCAGGACAGGAAGAAAAGATTGAAGAAGGCAATTCACGCGGGTGTTGAGGCCTATCGCGAGAAACAGAAAAAGAAACTTTCATAATTATTGGGGATAAGTCCATGGATCCGGAAATATATTTGTTAATTTTAGGTATTGCTTTCTTTCTGCTCATAATTTTTTGCATACCCATTCTCTTACAAATATGGCTTACCGCAAGAAATATTACGCTAACTTTAGATACTCTTAATCGAAGTTTACCCATCATAATGAAAAATTTGGAAGAGATTACGACAAACATTAATAATTCTACCACTGCTGTGAATCGGGAAATTCAAACTTTTTCCAATGTAATAGACTGGTTCTATTCGGCTATAAGTGGTCTTATTGGTGATGTCCAGAACGTCGCTCCGAAAGTAGTAAAATTGCATTTTTTCCCACTGATTAAAAATGCTATAGCAATTATAAAAGGTGTACGCGTTTTTCTGAACGTATTTCTGAAGAAAGATGGAGCCGCGTGAAGAAAAAATAAAATGGTAAAAGTAATATTTTCCAACAAATGGGGCCGCGTAAAAATTCAAAAAAAAGTAAATTCCGCTGGAGATAAGACTAAATCACTACAAGATTCAGTGCGGGGTATTAAAAAAAGTCAAAGACCTCCTGCAGGCGAGGACTACCGCGAGAAAGCACTAAATATTCATGGGCTTGTATGTGCCCGTTGCGGCCGTGAATTTGATGAATCCAGGCGGCATCTTTTAACAGTCCACCATAAAGACGGTAATCATCACAATAATCCTGCTGACGGCAGCAATTGGGAAAATCTTTGTGTTTATTGTCATGAAGATGTTCATAGCCGCGGAGTATTGGCGGATTATTTAGAAGGCGAAGCATCCGGCCGGGAATTCGGTGTCGTTTATGAAGATTTATCGGCTGCAGGCAGCTCCGGCTTACTCGCCGAAAAGCTAAAAAAAGCGTTGCAGAAAAACAAATAAGGAGAGGACTTTCAATTTAAAATTACATTTAAACTGCCTTTTTCTTTAACCAGCTTATCACCCACGGAAGCTCCACAAAAAACGCAATTATAATCGTACTTTTCTCCTTCCGGCAGAATTAGCAATAGTCTTTTTCTTACGGGAACAGCCTTTTTGCATCGAGGGCAGAATAACTCTGTAGCGTCAAAGTCTTTATATGATTGTTGCATTATCGATCATCGCTATCCGGAATTTTCTCCCAGTCTTTCAGCCAGACTTCTGCTTCACTGTCACTGGGAGCGCGATAGTCGCTGCGCGGTGAAAGTGATCCTCCGGAGCCGACCTTTGGTCCGTTGGGGACGCAGGAGCGTTTATACTGCGAAGTTTTGAAAAATCTATATAGATAAATGTAAAGCCATTTTTTTATTTCTTTTAGGCTATAAGCGTTTCTCTTTTCAGTGGGGATATCGGGCCAGAGCCCTTTTTTCTTATCCTTCCACGCGCAATAGGCCAGAAATGCCACTTTTTTGGGTAAGTAGCCAAAACGTGTTATGTAGAAGTTATTAAAATCCTGCAGCTCATAGGGACCGATAACGGTTTCTGTTTTCTGGCAGGGTTGATCGTTAATTTCTCCGGGAATAAGTTCGGGCGATATTTCTGTTTCCAGCACATCAATAAGAGTTTTGGATACTGCCGACGAGAATTGATTCGTGTGCGCAACCCACCGGATCAAATGTTGGATTAGCGTTTTAGGAACGCTGGTATTGACATTATAATGCGACATGTGATCGCCAATACCGTAAGTGCTCCAGCCTAGGGCCAGTTCACTTAAGTCTCCTGTACCCATAACCAGCGCCTTTTTCGCGTTAGCCAAACGAAAGAGGTGCGCGGTACGTTGACCGGCCTGGACATTTTCGAAAGTAATATCATAAACTTTTTTACCGCGCGCGAAAGGATGCTTAATATCCTTGAGCACCTGCAGGCAAGCGGGCTTGATATCGATTTCATTTGCTTCCACTCCCAGCGCTTTCATCAGTTTACGTGCGTTGTTATAGGTTTTGGATGTTGTGCCGAAACCGGGCATCGTGTAGGCTTTAACATTAGAACGCGGCAAGCCTAAAAGATCTGTTGTTTTGGCGGCGACAATCAGAGCGTGAGTGGAATCAAGCCCGCCGGAAACGCCGATAACCAAGTTGACAATACCCGAAGCTTTTAATCGTTTCGCCAAGCCCTGAACTTGAATATTATAAGCCTCATAGCAGCGCTGATCACGCTGGGAAGGATCAGCGGGAATGTAGGGATAGCGTGAATATTCTCTGTTTAGAAGAATTTTTCCTGGGAAAGCGTCAACACTGAATTCTATCCTGCGGAAAGACAAGAGCTTTTGTTTGTGGGTAGCGGAATTCTGGCCGAAAGAGCTGAGGCGCATCCGGTCTTGTGCCAGACGATCCAAATCTATATCGCTGTATATTATCTGTGCTTTTGGCAAAAAGCGGACGGATTCGGCAAGCAGGTTGCCGTTTTCATAAATCATAGCGTGTCCATCCCAGGCCAGGTCGGTAGTCGATTCACCGGCACCGGCGGCAGCATAAAGATAAGCGGCAACTAAGCGCGCCGATTGATTGGCAGCCAGTTGGTGGCGGTACTCGGATTTTCCTATTGTTACATTGGAAGCGGATAAATTTCCAATGACAGTGGCGCCAGCCATGGCCGCGAAACTCGATGGTGGAATGGGAACCCATAAATCTTCACAGATTTCGAGGAAAAAATTAAAATTATTAATATTGGCTATTTTAAAAATTATATCGGCGCCGAAAGGGATTTCTTTTTGGCCGGCTAATTCTATTTTTGATGAAAGAACGGTTCCGGCCGGGGTGAACTGTCTTCCTTCATAAAATTCGCGGTAGTTGGGAAGATATGATTTAACCGCGACACCAAGAATTTTGCCGCGGTAAAATACAACGGCACAATTAAAAAGCCGGCAATCACTCTGCAGAGGCGCACCCACAGCCATAATCAAATTAATCTTTTCCGAAGCTTTCGCCAATGCGGAAAGCGCTTCCTTCACCCCAAACAAAAGCGCATCCTGATGGAACAAATCTTCGTTAGAATAAGCGGATAAGCCCAATTCCGGGAAAACAGCCAGTATCGCTTTTTGGGAAGCCGCTTCTCGCGCAAGTTCAATAGTTTTTTGAGTGTTGAAGATAGTATCGGCAATTCTAAGCTCGGGAATGCAAACAGCTGCGCGGATAAAGCCCTGATTATATAGATTAAAAAACTGAGCAGGTTTTTTTGAAGGCATGAATTTATCCTTTCTCTAAATAGGCGTAGGCGCTGTGGTTATGAATACTTTCAAAGTTCTCGGCTTCAATGCTATACCAAGTGAAATTTTCATCTTTATCCAGTTTCACGGCCACACTACGGACGACATCTTCCACGAATTTCGGATTCTCATAAGCTTTTTCCGTAACATATTTTTCATCCACCCGCTTTAAAAGGGAGTATACCTCACCACTGGCCGAATTTTCCACTGTTTTTATAATATCTTCAATCCAGAAAAATTTCTGAAAGCGTACCTTTACCGTAACGATACTGCGCTGATTATGTGCGCCGAATTGGCTAATTTCCCTGGAACACGGGCAGACAGTGGTCACGGGCACAACGACACCGACCAGAAAATCGGTTTGGATAGCGCTGTTTTCGCCCGCAAAAAAACACCGGTATTCCATGAGACTTTTGGCTTTGGAAACAGGCGCTGTTTTTTCCAAAAAATAGGGGAATTCAATTTCCATATGCGCGGATTGGGCGTGCAGTTTTTGCCGCGTCTTTTCCAGAATAGTTTGAAAGGTTTTAATGCTGATTTGACCCTTGAAATCATTGAGCACTTCCACGAAGCGGCTCATGTGCGCGCCTTTGAAATGGCGCGGTAGGTTGACGTACATATTTATGGTGGCGTTGACCGGCTGGGTGCCGCGGGCGCGATCAAGAACGGTAATCGGATATTTGATGTTTTTGACGCCGACTTTTTCAATGTCGATGTTGCGGAAATCTTTTTGGTTTTGAATATCAATCATAGTTAAGGTACTCAGCCCCGGTATTCACCGGGCTACGCTTCCTCCGGCAAATAAGTAGCTGACGCGTTTTCGGATTCCCAAACTTTAACCTTGCTGACTTTAACGGAAGCGTTCTTTGCCTCCGCTTCCATTTTTTCACTAATATATTTGGCGATATTTTCCGCAGAAGGATTTATACCGGCAAAGGAAGGGAGGGTATTGAGATATTTATGATCGATATCTTCAAGAGTTTCGGCAAGCCATTTTTTCAACACGCGAAAGTCAATTAACAATCCGGCTGGGTGTAACTTTGGAGCCGCCACAGTTACTTCCACTTTAAAATTATGGCCGTGTAATTCTTCACATTTACCGCCGATATTTTCCAGAACATGCGCGGCGGAAAATGATTTAATTATAGTTACTTCGTACATCTTATTTTTTCCTCAATCGTTAATCTATAATTAATACCACATTTTAATGAAAGGAGAAATAACAAAAAACTATGGGAGAGATGGAGTTAGGTAAAAACAATAATTAAGCCCTATAGAGTAAGTATTAGGATATTATAAAGAGCCTGCCGGACTACATCCCAGAAGTTAGACAGAACCGGTTAGAGCAGTCGGACAGGGGTTGCGGTTTTTAATAAACAGTTTTTCAAATTCCGCAGGCGACCGGTGTGCGAACGAGCAATGCAGACGCTTGAGATTGTATCCGCAAATCATAAGCCTCGACTAAAATGCAGGACATGCAATTCCACTATTCTCCAATATAGGGCGAGTGCGAAGCACGGAGCTTGTCAAATGTGTTGGATCAACGTTCAGCAGTGGACAATCAACGGATCATTAGCGAGCTTACCAACAGGCCTTTACTTTTGAAGAATAACATTAAAAAGTAATACCGATGTGAGCAATCCAGGCAAAGCAACTGCTGTTGCGAGGACATAGTTGAAGTTACTATTTTTTGACGCCGTCAACTGCTTTAGAAAATAGGCGTAGAAAATAAACAGGAAAGGCATTTTAACATAGTAATACATGATATCCATATAGGTGATACTATGTGCAATAGTAACACAAAGGTATACTGTCAAAACAGGAAGTATGGAGAAATCCTTGTTTTTGATTCCTAGGTAAAATCCTGCACCAGCGCAAATAGTAAGAAGAATAAAGAGAAAAGTGAATAAATTTGACTGCCAATCTTGGTGAAATGTTTGATCGTTACGAGATTTCAGAAACTCTTTGTGAAATATATTTCCGGGCAATTGAATGTAATCAAAGATTTTCAGGAAAACGGAATTCACATGTAAGTTTATAGTGATAAAATTCATCATCACATTATAAGCATAGGTAAGAGGTTGTTTTTTAAGATTTGAATAAGCTTCTTTTTTAAATTCCTTTTCCAATTCAAGGTTATAATGAGCCAAGCTATACGCTGTAAGTTTTTCATTACCCGCCACTTTTTGATAAATAGGCCTTCCTTCAGCATACCACAAACCCCACCAGCGATAGTTATTCGGTTGTATTGGTAAGGCTTTTACCGTCCCGCTCCACAAGGCAATACCGGCCTGCGCATTTACGGGAATAAATGTTTTGGAGAGCTGGTAGTTTCTCCATGACCAGGGAGCTATAACAACTATCATGCAAAAGACGAATACCAATGTTTTGATGGCTGCAGGAGTAAATTTTTTCTTTTCAGCGGTTAAAAGTCCTAAAAAGACAAACACTGGAAGAATAAGCGTGATAGGCCTTACCAGCGTGGCTAAGCCAAAACACAATCCCGAGAGAACCAACCATATGTATCCCCATGGCTTTTTATCAAATCCATTTATCAGAAGAAAAGTTCCGAGCGCTAACAGAAATATGTGCAGAATTTCATAGTGTAATAAACCGATGAGAATCAGAAAATAAGGATTGCAGCCAAACAGAAGACTTATGAAAAAAGCAAGTGCTGGTTTAAGAAAGTTCAGCGCAATTCCGAAAATAAATAATACCGTTAAACTGAACAAAATATTCTGAACAAAATATATATAGCCGTTAATACCTTTTTCAACCTTAGCTAACTCTTCGTTGCTTGAAAACAGCTGATCTTTTTCTGGTACTTTATCGTAAAATTTTAAAGCAAAATAAATAAAATAAGGATAACCAGGCGGTCTGAAAAAGAAGTTTTTATTTTTTTCAATTTCATATTTGCCCGTTTGCTGAAGTTTAACACCAAGCAACATATATTCTTCCGCCATATTATCCATAAATTCTAGTTGTCTTTTTGTGTGAAGGTCATAACTGCCAATTAAAAATGGAAGGAGAAAAGAAGCTATTGCAAATATAATTAGAAGATACTTTGAATTATTTATCCTTTTCCAAACAGATTTTGAAGGTGTTTCTGGCTTTTCCTGTTCCATAAATCGCAGTTCCTCGTTTTTTAAGTTTCTAATTTATATTTGAACTTTGCCATTTATGATGTAGTTTATATTAATCAGTGCCAGCGGCAATACAATCGAGGGGTTTACTCCACTTCATCTGCGCTTCCTTGTGTCCTGTATATCATATTGGCGGATAAAATAAAAAACTTGTACGATATTACTTTCTACCTCCTTCAGGATGCCTCGTCCGGGCTAGTTGGACCGTGCTTTTTTTGTAACAGCTACCTGAATGTATCCGAAACTGTCAACTATGGCACTTTTAGTTTAACCACTGGCTTATAGCTACGATCTAACGGCATATGAGTCGGGAAGGCATGCTCATCCCGCTGAGCAGTTTTGCGACAATCCGGCGTAGGAGTTCGATAGCAAAAATTTTTCGGTGCTTCATGGCAAGATACTTTCTCCCGTTCTCCTGGACTCTGGCTCGTGCCAACTACTCTAACACATTTTGTCCGGCTTGGGAGCTGCAGTCCATACTGCCGGTAACTGTCCTTATTTTGGGATTCGGGATTTGCCTTTGAGTTTAATATTATTTATTAACTGCAAAATAGCATTTTTTAATAAAGGGTGAAATCTACGGTGTTTTGGTGAAAAACACCGCTTATCGAATCTATAGGATTATCAACTCTACCGCTATAAAGATTTTGAGGAAATGTTTATTCTTGGATTTAAACACTAATTTCAGGTATTTTTATGGAGAGAAGTATATTTGTGGCATTTGGCATATCAATTGCTTGAAGTTAAAATGTGTAGAGAGAAAGAAAGTTTAAGATAAAAACAATTAAGGGGGTGAGAAGGCAAAATTAACGGGTAGACAAATTTGGCGAAATATAGTGTATTTAATAACAAATAAAAACGCAAAAATTAAAATGCTATTATAGAAGGAGGAACATTATGTTAAAGTTTTTTAAGAAAAAAGGACAAAAAGGTTTCACGTTGATTGAGTTGATGATCGTTGTGGCGATTATCGGTATTTTGGCAGCCATCGCCATCCCGCAATTCATGCTATACAGGGCAAGGGGCTACGTTGCAACCACAAGAGCCGATGCGAGAAATGCTTATACGGGAACGCAAGCGTATATGGCTGATAATCCGGGAGCTACTCCTCCTGCTGTTACAACAGTAGGGCCGGGTGATCTTAGTTCTACTTTATATCCAGGAATGAGAGTATCAAATGGAGTTACAATTGCGATAGACGATACGGGCCAGGTAACAGGTACTTACTCGGGAGACACCTCCCACGTAACGGGATCAGTCATCTATGCACCTACTGGTGGTGTCACTGATGACCTAAAGGTTCAATAAAAAATATTGTTCACGACTCTATTTCTACCGTAGTTTAACGAAAGAAGGGGGTCTATGCGACCCCCTTCTTTTATTTATTATCTTATAATTTCAATTTCCTTATCTGAAAACATAACTCCACCGGAGTATTCGGGTACATAAATCTTAAACGTGAAGTTCAATGTGTAAGAAGCGAAATGCTTCTTTACCGTATGAAGAAATTATGGGCTATTGGACATAACGCCCCCGAGCGGAGAGCTTACGAGGGGAGGATTATTCTGTATACTGCATATCCATCCTTATTGTATATCATATCCATTGTTTTGCTCATCCGCTGAATTAGTAATTTACCCGCATCCGGAGAATAATTATCACGCAGAAATTGATGAAACAAATCCACCCGTATCAGAATGTGAGTGCAGCCAAGGGAACTAAGATAAGCACGAAAGGATTTATCGTCGGTGGAGCTTACTGCAAGGCCGCGAATAACATCCATACCATAAGAAGAATCATCCTCATATATTCTATCCAGATAATACCCGCGTCCCGCCAGTAAAATTAATCTGACTTTGGCATTTTCCGGTGTGTTTGCATTAATATATTTAATAGCTGAATAACTGTGATCATGACGCGTAATAAACTCATCCCTTGATTCTTTGCCTAAAATATAGTTAATTGGTCCAATATTCTGAAAATAATTGTTTATATAAAGGAAGTTCCTGCCCATCATTAAAATAAAAATAGAAAACAAGAACTACAATAACAAAGGTTCCTTGAAGCGATTTGATATGCTCATCGTCCAGTTGAAGATATTTATCAAACCCATTACTGTCAGGATAGATAGAATTGGGATGACAGGTAATATATAACGTATCCTTTGCTGATCAAGGAAAAAGGTCGCTAAAATGAAGAAACCGGCAAACAACATAAAAAAGAGCTTATCACGATAGAATGACTTGTTCATAAAGGCAAAAGGAAGTGCGATTATTAGAATAGGGTTTAAGACACCGTCGAAATAACGGTCGGAATGATCTTGCCCCTGGAAAAAAAACCGGAGGGGAATAAGCAAAGTTTCCCAAAAATTTTCTCCGTATAACATTTCCCGCATTTTGAAGATACCCATATAAGTATTTCCGGAAACTATGGAAGTAGTGCCTCCTTCAGTGGTGACACTGCTTATGCTGAAGATGCCTTTAAATAGCGGATATAAAGGATTGCCCGTAAGAATTATATTCTTGATCAGCCAGGGAGAAAATATCAAGAGAGAAACGAGAAAAAAGACGGCACCATACCCTATAGCTTTCCCTTGTCTTTCCGTGTCCCTGGAATAGACAAATACAATTGCGAACGATAGAAAAAACCATGCAATCAAGGCATTGTATTTTGTTCCCAGAGCCAGACCCAAAGCGATTGCGGAAAATAAAAACCATTTGTATTCTTTGTACTCGCCGTCACGC
This sequence comes from uncultured delta proteobacterium, assembly GCA_963753975.1. Taxonomy (GTDB): domain Bacteria; phylum Desulfobacterota; class Syntrophia; order Syntrophales; family Smithellaceae; genus UBA4810. The sequence goes on along the minus strand of CAVWEH010000002.1, from coordinate 745,908 downwards.
CAGCGGACATATGCGAGAAGGCTGGCTGTTGTAAAAAAAACCAAACCAAGATCGACATAGGCAACCGTGGACATACGCACCACAATCGGTGTGCTGAGAAAAACAAGAACACCAAGAAGCCCTGCAAGACGGCCTAATTTATTGCTGACATAGTGATAAATCAGCCACGCTGTTCCGATGCCAAAGCCCATATGGATAAAACTGGGAATGGCATCATTATTGAAATAAAGCGGGATGATATAAAGTAGATCGATATTCATTGGATAATAAGAAAAATCAGCCCATTTGATTTCATAGAAACCGCCATTTTTCAGCCAGAGCTTAGGAATAGCCAAATGATGAATGAGCACGTCACGGGCTATCGGCGGAGTTATATTGATCATTATTTCTATGAACAATAATGATAAAATTGTTATACTAATAAGAATTATGAATATATTTTCGCATTTATTAATTTTATTGATTTTCATCTGCCTCAACACTCTCCCTCCCTGAATGGAACAACTTCAATAGTCAAAGTTGTTTGAAATACGACAAAATAAATTCTTTTGGAAAAATTTTTCGAAGTCTAAATATATACAATTTTTTGATAAATACTTTATTTTGCTAGCAAAAAATGTAACACTGTACTACATATATGTCAATGATATCCTGGCTACAATCTATCCGTAATTCACATCAGTGCTCATCGTCCAAAATAGCTTGAGATTAATATTTACATCTTAATCGGCTTGGTTTATAGGGATAAATTCTGCAGGGGAAACTTTTGAAACGAAATAAGGTGGTTGAATATCAACTCAAGTTTTATGATATTATGAACGAGCATATTTCTGCAAACCAAAAGAAATTGATCATCAGCATGGCCATTATTGCTATTATCTTAACGAGCTATTGGAATGTGCAAAATTATGGATTTGTCCACTATGATGATCCACTTTATGTTACAAACAATTTTGGAATCCAATCGGGCTTTACATTAAAGAGTATAACGTATGCATTTACCGATTTTCATACCGGTCACTGGCTTCCTTTGACTATGATGTCGCATATGCTGGATTGGCAGTTATTTGGTGATAAAGCCGGCGGCCATCATTGGACCAGCGTGATTATCCATATTCTCAATACTGTTTTATTATTTTTACTTCTGGATACTCTTACTGGAGTAATCTGGCGAAGCGCTTTTGTGGCGGTTTTGTTTGCCATTCATCCGATCAATGTGGAATCCGTAGCCTGGATAGCAGAGCGGAAGAACGTGCTTAGTACTTTTTTCTGGATATCAACGATGCTCTTTTATGTTTGGTATGTCAGGTCTCCCCACTGGAAAAGATATCTGCCGGTGTTGATTTGTTTTGCTTTGGGGCTCATGTGCAAGCCGATGCTGATAACACTGCCCTTTGTTTTGTTACTCCTTGATTACTGGCCATTGAAGCGCACTGCAATCAATCAGCGAGACGAAGATCGATCAGAAGCATCAACGTCACCTTCAGTTAAAAAGACTAAAATATCATTTTTGATTTTGGAGAAGATTCCTCTTCTTATATTAACAGGCATTTCTATTTGTCTGACCTTTTATGCAGCCAGATCAGTAAATACTGTGGCCAGTTTGGATTTTTTACCATTGGCTGAACGTATTAATAACGCCATAGTTTCCTATATGCTGTATATAAAGAAGTTATTCTGGCCGCTGGATCTTGCCGTTTTTTATCCAAATATAGATAAACCGTCATGGCAAATATTCCTATCTGCCTCATTGTTACTTATAATTACCATTACAGTATGCAGGTATTTTCGGAAATATCCTTATTTGCCGGTAGGGTGGTTTTGGTACATAGGTACTTTAGTACCCGTGATCGGAATTGTACAGGTAGGCGCCCAGGCAATGGCCGATCGTTATGCTTATATTCCATTGATTGGACTGTTTATAATAGCAGCGTGGGGTATGACAGATATTCTAAAAAAATACTTGTCACCGAAAATTATTGCGCTGACTGCTGGCGTAGTAATTACAACCTTGCTAATCCTTACAAATTTTCAGGTAAAATATTGGGAAAACAATATAACACTATTTGAGCATGCTCTTAAGGTTACTAAATTTAATTTTTTCGCCCATATAGGTTTGGCCGGTGAATTACTTAAACAGAACAAAATAGAAGAAGCCATAAAGCACTATAACACGGCACTGATATTAAATCCGAAAATTGATTTGGCGCTAATAAACTTGGGCCATGCTTTCAGCATGCAAGGGGAAAATGATAAAGCACTTGCGGCTTTTAACCAGGCTTTAAAGGTTAACCCTCAATCTGCTGAGGCATATAACGGCATCGGTTATATCTTTTTTAAGATGAAACGTTTTGATGAAGCTATCGCTGCTTTTAGACAGGCTTTAAAGTTTAGCCCTCAATCTGCTAGAACTCATAACGACATCGGCTGTATTTTGCTTAAAATGAATTTTGTTGCTAAAGCTATAGAGGAATACAAGAAAGCCATTGCTTTAAACAGTAATCAGCCCGCGTTTCATGATAATTTGGCGAATGCGTTGCTGAGGCAGAGAAAAATCGAAGAAGCCGTAAAAGAATATAACGAAGTATTACAACTTCAACCTGCTAATGCCATTACTCATTATAATCTGGGTAAAGTTTTACTGCAGCAAGATAGTATGGATGAAGCTGCAAAACATTTCCAGAAAGCTCTAAGCCTCCAGCCGGAATATGCCGGTGCTCATTTTTATTTGGCAGAAATTTTGAGACGAAAGGGACTTTTTGCTGAAGCAGCATATCATTTAAAGGAAGCAATTCGAATAAATCCAGAATATAAAGATAAAGATAAGGTAAAGATTAAAAATAATATTGACAACTGAAAAGCGATAAGAAGAATGTTCTATTAATTAGGACCAGGTGTAAGAGTAAATCCTGTTTTAAAATGAAAAAATTATATCTCTTAATCGGCTTGGTTTATAGGAATAAATTCTGCAGGGGAAACTTTTGAAACGAAATAAGGTGGTTGAATATCAACTCAAGTTTTATGATATTATGAACGAGCATATTTCTGCAAACCAAAAGAAATTGATCATCAGCATGGCCATTATTGCTATTATCTTAACGAGCTATTGGAATGTGCAAAATTATGGATTTGTCCACTATGATGATCCACTTTATGTTACAAACAATTTTGGAATCCAATCGGGCTTTACATTAAAGAGTATAACGTATGCATTTACCGATTTTCATACCGGTCACTGGCTTCCTTTGACTATGATGTCGCATATGCTGGATTGGCAGGTATTTGGTGATAAAGCCGGCGGCCATCATTGGACCAGCGTGATTATCCATATTCTCAATACTGTTTTATTATTTTTACTTCTGGATACTCTTACTGGAGTAATCTGGCGAAGCGCTTTTGTGGCGGTTTTGTTTGCCATTCATCCGATCAATGTGGAATCCGTAGCCTGGATAGCAGAGCGGAAAAACGTGCTTAGTACTTTTTTCTGGATATCAACGATGCTCTTTTATGTTTGGTATGTCAGGTCTCCCCACTGGAAAAGATATCTGCCGGTGTTGATTTGTTTTGCTTTGGGGCTCATGTGCAAGCCGATGCTGATAACACTGCCCTTTGTTTTGTTACTCCTTGATTACTGGCCATTGAAGCGCACTGCAATCAATCAGCGAGACGAAGATCGATCAGAAGCATCAACGTCACCTTCAGTTAAAAAGACTAAAATATCATTTTTGATTTTGGAGAAGATTCCTCTTCTTATATTAACAGGCATTTCTATTTGTCTGACCTTTTATGCAGCCAGATCAGTAAATACTGTGGCCAGTTTGGATTTTTTACCATTGGCTGAACGTATTAATAACGCCATAGTTTCCTATATGCTGTATATAAAGAAGTTATTCTGGCCGCTGGATCTTGCCGTTTTTTATCCAAATATAGATAAACCGTCATGGCAAATATTCCTATCTGCCTCATTGTTACTTATAATTACCATTACAGTATGCAGGTATTTTCGGAAATATCCTTATTTGCCGGTAGGGTGGTTTTGGTACATAGGTACTTTAGTACCCGTGATCGGAATTGTACAGGTAGGCGCCCAGGCAATGGCCGATCGTTATGCTTATATTCCATTGATTGGACTGTTTATAATGATTGTCTGGTTTGCGGCTGATTTTGTCAAAAAACGGCCGTGCAGTAAGGTAGGCATAGTTTTAATAGCATCCGTTATAATAATAGTTTTATCATTTCTTGCTTGGCAACGTTGTCAATTGTGGGGTGATAACTTTGCATTATGGAACGATGTGCTTAAGAAAGATAATAAAGTTGGCGTTGCGTATAATTTTAGAGGTCGGGCATATGCCAGTAATGGTCAATATCAGTTGGCTATAACAGATTTTGATTCGGCATTAGAGATTGATAAAAATTATACAGATGCTTTAAATAACAGAGCTATAGTTTATCAAGCTATCGGTCAAAATAAATACGCACTGAGAGATTATAATCATGCACTCAAAATAGGATCACGATTTGCCGATACGTATTTCAACCGGGGGTTGCTTTATTTGGAAATGGGCCGTTTTGACTTGGCCATTGATGATTTCACGGCAGCAATAAAAGTTGAGCCGGAAATGCCAGGCGCTTTCAACAACAGGGGCGTAGCTTTTCGTTTAAAAGCACAATACGAAAAAGCACTTGCTGATTTCAATCAGGCGTTAAGATTAAATCAAAAACTTGCAGAAGCGTATTTTAATCGCGGAATTGTTTATGGTATTTACAAAAAAAATGATCTTGCCGTTAAAGAGTTTACCGAAGCACTAGAAATTAAGCCTGAATATGCCGGTGCTCATTTTTATTTGGCAGAAATTTTGAGACGACAAGGACTTTTTGCCGAAGCAGCATATCATTTAAGGGAAGCAATTCGAATAAATCCGAAATTTAAGAATATGAAATGAATACGAAGATGAAAAATGCTGCAAAATTTAAATTGTTTCCCAAAAGAACGTTCCAACCTAATGGCGATGATGATCCTTTACCATATTATTACAAGCCATTAATTGGAGCTTTATGCCGTTATCGGATTCAGCAATATCTTTCACTGCTCTCTCCACCATATGAAAATGTATTGGAGTTTGGATATGGGAGCGGCTTATTACTGCCGACGCTATTTGCTATATCCTACAGGCTTTATGGGATTGACATTGCCTCAAATCCAAGTGTTGTTCAGTCCTGTTTGCAAAAACTTGGTATAAATGCGAAACTTTATCGGGATGATTTGTTGACAATAAATTTTCCAAATAATACATTTGATTTAATTGTGGCTTTCTCCTTTTTTGAACATATTCATGGTTGTAAAAAAATATTACAGGAAATGTTCCGTATATTAAAACCCCATGGCCGTTTACTGGTTGGTATACCAAGGGTAGATAAAGATATGGTAAAGTTATTTAGATTAATTGGATATGATAGAATTGAACAACATCATGTGACTGACTATAAAAATTTTCCCAATGCTTGTGGAGACTATTTTATATTAGAAAAAAATTAAGATTATTTCCTTTTTTACCCTCTTTTTTTGTACTATACTTTAATATATTATTGAAGAAAGCGGGACAATAGTTTATCTGGGAAAATTGTTGTTATGAAAAAAAATGATTTTCATGAAAAGCTGCTGGAGTATAAAAATTATCAAAAAGCACGTATTTCCCATTGGGATAAGGTTGCCCGAAAGGCTGATAAGCGGCAAGGTTTCAGCGGGTATTATCACCATCGGTTACAAAAGGTATTACAATTTGTTATTCCATCCGGACAGAGTGTAATTGAGATAGGTTGTAGTTATGGTGATCTGCTTGCTGCTCTTAAGCCTTCTTATGGAGTTGGTGTAGATTTCTCGGCGGAAATAATTGAGCGCGCCAAGAACCGCTATCCCAATTTACACTTTATTCAAGCCGACGCCCATGAACTTGATCTGGAAACCAAATTCGATTTTATCATCCTTTCTGACCTGGTCAACGAATTATGGGACGTACAATTAGTATTTAAGAATATACAGTCTTTTACCACACCAAGATCAAGGATAATTATTACTTCTTATAGCCGCTTATGGGAGTTGCCGCTTTGGATTGTCAGAAAGTTGAGACTGGCAAAGCCGGCCTTGTTCCAAAACTGGCTTACGGTGGAAGACATAACGGGTTTGCTTTCTCTGACCAATTTTGAGATTGTCAGGCACTGGGAGGAAATGATCTGGCCTATGCGGACTCCATTAGTTGCTTCTTTATTGAACCGGTTTGTTGCCAAAATCTGGCCCTTTAAATTATTTGCCCTAACTCATATTATTGTTGCCAAGCCCTGCGCTTATAATGCAACGATGTTAGATGTGCCTAGGGTTTCAGTTATTGTTCCTGCACGTAATGAAGCCGGTAATATCGCCAATATATTGTCCTCCATACCGGAAATGGGTGGAGGTACAGAAATAATATTTGTTGAAGGTAATTCTACTGATAATACTTACGAAACAATCAAAAAAGCGATGGCGGACAATCCTCGTCGGCCGTTTATGCTTTTACGTCAAGAGGGCAAAGGTAAAGGTGATGCTGTTCGTTTAGGTTTCCAGCATGCAAGCGGTGATATCCTGATGATTCTTGATGCTGATTTGACAGTGCCGCCGGAAGATCTGTCTAGGTTTTACGACGTGCTTGCCAATGGCAAGGCTGAATTTGTAAATGGGGTGCGATTAGTTTATCCAATGGAAAAAGAAGCAATGCGTTTTCTGAACTTACTGGGCAATAAATTTTTCAGTTTAGCCTTTTCCTGGTTATTGGGGCAGCCGATCAAGGATACCTTATGCGGGACAAAAGCGCTTTGGAAGGCCGATTATGAAAGAATTGCGGCAAACCGGTCATACTTTGGTGATTTCGATCCTTTTGGTGATTTTGATCTTTTATTCGGTGCTGCCAAATTGAATTTGAAAATTGTTGAAGTTCCTATCCGTTACCGTGAGCGTACTTATGGCAAGACCAATATCAGCCGCTGGAAACATGGCTGGCTATTACTGAGAATGGTCTTTTTTGCTTTAAGACGAATCAAATTTGTATAAACAACAAGCAGGCCTAGTATTTAATGTGTAGAATTAATGGCTCAGAAAACAAAAAAGCGCTTCACGAAATTGCTCATGGCAAAAACATTGCCGACAAAGATCCGGAGATGATCTGGGGCTGGAAGACAGAGGCAGGAAAGCGCCGAGCGAAAAGAAGAGCGTTAATAATTGCTGATAGCGCCCGTTTAGGATCAGAAAGTTATGTTTTAGAGATCGGTTGCGGCACGGGAATCTTTACGAAAATGTTTGCCGGAACAGGTGCGAAGATAGTTGCTGTGGATATTTCCAGAGAGTTATTAGCTAAAGCTCAGGCAAAAGGCCTTCCTGCAGAGCAGGTTCAATTCTTAGAAAGCAGATTTGAAGATTGCGATCCGATGGGTCCTTTTGATGCCGTAATTGGGTCATCGGTATTACATCATCTGAATATAACACCGGCACTCGCCACAATCTATAAACTTTTAAAACCCAATGGTATATTGAGTTTTACGGAACCCAATATGCTTAATCCGCAAATTGCTCTGCAAAAAAATATTTCTTGGGTAAAACGAAAAATTGGAGATTCGCCCGACGAAACCGCATTCTTGAGTTGGAGAATATATAATTTATTATGCCACGTAGGATTTGTTGACATCCGAATTAAGCCATTTGATTGGTTACATCCGGCCACGCCTCTTAAGCTAGTTGATGTAATGGATAAAATAGGTTTTATTCTCGAAAGGATACCTGTAATCCGTGAATTTGCCGGTTCATTGCATATATATGCACGCCGGCCAAAATAGCTTTGGAGAAGCTTTGTGTCCAATACGTAAGAGACCGTTTTCAGCTGCAAAAAATATCAATATTGCTTTTAATATCAAATAAAGCATGAGTTAAATCTATAAATTTATCTGTTTTTCCAAATAAATATTTTTTTCCTTGACTTTAACATCTTATTGTTTTACAAGCAGCATGACTGCTGGTCACATATTGACTGTAGTTAAGCAAGCTAGGATTTATGGCAGGAAGAGGGTTGTTTTGGGGCTCTTAGAACGTAGAGGAAAAGAGAAAGACGACCGCAGAAAATTAATCCTCAAATCGGCTCGTTCACTGTTCTTAGAAAAAGGATTTAATAACGTTACTGTCGACGAAATAGCTAAATTCTCCGAGTTGGGCAAGGGTTCGATTTATCTTTATTTTAACAGCAAAGAAGAAATTTATACCCAGGTCTTACTAAACGATATCGAGAAATTTAATCAGCAAACGTCTGGGCTTTTTAATAAAAAAAAATCAGCGGCTGATTTATTAGTTGAATTTTCCTATGCCTACGCCGATTTTTTTCTAAACGACAGTGAACTGTTTAGGATCCTTATGATTTACATGCTTCAGCCCGATCAAATGAATCTATCCGAGGAGCTTAATCCTCAAATCATCGAAGCCAATAACAAGTCAATTGATGTGTTTGGTAAAATCCTGAAATCGGGTCTGGAATCAAAAGAATTACCCGCAAACATCAATTCCAAACGAAATCAGTATGCTATCTGGGGTCTACTCAATGGCATTATCTCGCTGTATCTTTTTTCGGGCCGGAAAGTGAAACGAAAAGAAAAAATTCGCACCACAATCAAATCGGCATTAGAGGTATTCATTAAAGGCTTAAAACAGGCATGATGGATATTTTTTTAAAATATATTTCTAAATAAGAAAAAGAAAGGTGGATCTTATGAGTAATTTGCTGGTGAACACGAGAGATCAAGAGTTCGTCCTTTTCGAACAGTTGGGCATTGAAAAATTGTTTGAATCAGAAGCTTTTAAAGACTTCTCCAAAGACGATCTTTTGATGGTGCTTAAAGAGGCCGAAAAAATGGCCGTAAACGTCATTGCGCCTACGCTCGCCGAAGGCGACAAGGAAGGGTGCACAATTAAAAATGGGAAAGTGTCTGTTCCTAAATGCTATCACGAGCCATGGAAAAAATACGTCGAGGCAGGATGGCTTGCCGCTTCGGAGTCGCCCGATGTCGGTGGGCAAGGCCTGCCGCGCTCCATCGGTTTCGCCGTAACGGAGCTGATGGGTGCCGCCAACTATGCCTTCTGTATGTATCCGGGTCTTACCCATGGCGCCGCTGGTCTCATCTATACCTATGGGACGGAAGAACAGAAGAAGAAATACATGCACAAGATGTATGCCGGCCAGTGGGCTGGGACTATGTGTCTGACCGAGCCGGGTGCGGGCAGCGACGTTGGTGCTACGAAGACGACGGCAAAGCGTCTTCCGGACGGTAAATTCCTGATCACGGGAACCAAATGCTTTATATCTTCGGGAGACCATAATCTTACTGAAAATATCATTCACCCGGTTCTCGCCCGAATTGAAGGCGACCCTCCCGGAACAAAGGGTATTTCCATCTTCATCGTACCCAAAATCCGGGTTAATGATGACGGATCTTTGGGTGAACCCAACGATGTCAACACAGGCGGTATCGAGCACAAAATGGGCATCAAAGGATCGGCTACGGCAACTCTGAACTTCGGCGAGGATGGGAAGTGTATTGGTGAACTGTTGGGTAAGGAACGCGATGGCATGCCCATCATGTTCCAGATGATGAATGAAGCTAGACTGGGAACAGGAATGCAGGGATTGGATTCGGCATCAGCGGCTTATGAGCATGCCGTTCAATACGCCAAGGAACGTGTTCAGGGCAACGATATCCTGGCGGGAAAGAACCCTGACGCCAAAGCTGTAACGATCATCAACCATCCTGACATCCGCCGCAAATTGATGTGGATGAAATCTCACCTCGAAGGCATGCGCTCTATGAATTACTTCGTTGCGTATTGTATGGACAAATCAACAGTCGCCAAAACAGAAGAGGAGAAGGCGACATGGGAGGGGTTCCTTAATCTCATGACCACGATCGTCAAGGCCTACTGTTCCGATAAGTCTCTTCTGGTATGTTCCATGGCCATGGATGTCTACGGCGGATACGGTTACTGCTCCGAGTACCCCGTAGAACAATATCTGCGGGATGAAAAAATTGCCACCATTTATGAGGGAACCAACGGCATCCAGGCTCTGACCCTTGTGGGCAGGAGCCTTGGTCAGAGAAAGGGCATGAATGCTATGAATCTCTTCGGCGAAATTCAGAAAAACATCAAGAAAATGAAGGAGCACAAAGAACTTGGCAAATATACCGCCATACTGGAAGAAGCCGCCAATGCCTGCATGGATTTGACGATGTTTTTCGTTCAGGCCGGAAAAGCGGGAAATTTCCTGCTCCCCATTCTTAATGCTTACAAGTTTATGGAAATTTTCGGCGATGTGATACTCGGACATTTCCTTATTGATGGAGCCGGAATCGCTGCGGAAAAGCTCGCGGCGATCTATAAGGAAAAGAAAGCAGACAGCGCGGAAAAACAGAAGGCTTTGAATAAGGAAAACAAGGAAGCCGCTTTTTACAGCGGCAGGGTGGCCTCGGCGAAATTTTTCGCCGTGGAAAGTTTGACGACTGTGAAGGCGCGCTGTGAAGCCATTAAAATGGATGAAAAAGCGCCCCTGGAAATAACTGAAGCGGCTTTTGCCGTTTAATTAAATTGAGAGGCCATAAACTTTTAAAACCGCCATTTATAAGCCGTCCCTTAAACCGATGACGGCTATTTCAAGAAAGGCGAAGGAGGAAAATCATGTCAGATGAGATTAAGAAAGTAGCTGTTTTAGGAGCGGGAGTTATGGGCGCGACCATCGCCGCTCATTTAACCAATGCCGGTATCGAATGTTTTCTTTTGGATATCATTCCTTTCGAGTTGACGGAAACGGATAAGAAGAAAGGGCTCACCGAGAAAAGCCGGGCGTGGCGCAACCGGTTCGCCGAAAACGGATTGGCCGGAGCGCTTAAATCCAAACCGTCGGCGTTTTATACCAAAAAAAATGCATCAATGATTAAAACCGGCAATTTTGAAGATAATTTAAATTGGCTTGCCGATGTCGATCTGGTCATCGAAGTCGTTATTGAGAATTTAAAAATCAAGCAGGATCTTTTTGCCAAGGTCGAAAAAATCGTGAAAGATACCTGTATTGTGACAACAAATACATCGGGAATTCCCATTAAGGATATATCCGCCAATTTTAGCCCGAAATTGAAAGAGCGCTTTTTAGGAATGCATTTCTTTAATCCACCGCGCTACATGAAACTGCTCGAAATTATCCCCGGTGAAAAAACGAAAAAAGCTGTCGTTGATTATATGGTAAAATTCTGTGAAAGCGTTTTGGGGAAAGGGGTTGTTGTTTGTAAAGACAGGCCGAACTTTATCGGCAACCGCATCGGCAGTTTCGATATGTCCAACGCTGCTCATGTGATGTTCAGCAAAGGCCTTAAAATCGAAGAACTCGATGCCATTATAAGCAAGCCTCTCGGGAGGCCCGGTTCCGCTGTTTTTGGCACGATAGACCTGGTCGGACTGGATACCGGTTTTCATGTCAGTAAAAACCTTTATGACGGGGTGCCGGATGACGAAATGAGAGATTATTTCAAACCTAATGAAATTACCCTGAAGATGATTGAAAATAAATGGCTGGGCAATAAGACTGGCCAGGGTTACTACAAAAGAACCAAGGATGAAAAAGGAAAAAAGGTAAAGTTGGTTCTCGATTATAAGACAATGCAATATGTCATTCCGACCAAACCAAAATTTGAATCCATAGAGGCCGCGAAAAAAACGGCAGGCGGCTTTGCCGATAAGCTCAAAGTATTATTCAACGGCACGGATGTGGCCGCGGAAGTTGCGCGTGAATACCTCTGTAATAATTTCATTTACGCCGCCAATCGTGTTCCGGAAATAAGCGACACCATCATCGGCATCGATAATGCCATGAAATGGGGTTACAATCATCAACTTGGTCCGTTTGAAACATGGGACGCCGTAGGAGTCAAAGAAGCCGTCCAAGTTATGAAAAAAATGAAGCTCAAAGTCCCCAAGAAAATTGAGGATATGCTCAAAGCCGGGCATAAATCTTTCTATGTAAAAAAGAAAGACGGTATGTATTACTATAACTTCGCCAAAAAGGGCTATGTCAAGATAGAAGAGAATCCGAAGATTATTTTGCTTCCTTCTCTCAAAGAGCGAAAAAAGATTGTGAAGAGTAATTCTGCCGCTACACTGGTAGATATTGGCGACGGCGTTTGCTGTCTGGAATTTCACACGAAGATGAATGCTATCGAAGAGAACCTTACGAACATGCTTGTTGAAAGTTGTGATATCGTGGAAAAAGATTTCGTCGGTATGGTAGTTGCCAACCACGCCACGAATTTCTCCGTGGGGGCCAATATTCTCATTGCCCTCGATGCTGCGCAGAAAAAGCAGTGGGATCTTATAGGGCAGGCTATCGAGGCGCTGCAGAACGCCAATATGAAGATGAAATATCTTACGAAACCGGTTGTTACGGCCCCCGCCGGAATGGCGTTAGGGGGTGGATGTGAAATGGCCATTCACGGTGCCAGATGCCAGCCCCATGGTGAAACCTACATCGGTCTGGTGGAAGTTGGTGTCGGCCTTATTCCAGCGGGTGGCGGCGTCAAGGAATTAATGGTTCGCTGTACAGAAGGCATTCCCGACGGTGCGGTAGAAGACGGCATGAATCTCCAACAGATATATGCCAAGGTCTTCCAGAATATTGCCATGGCCAAGGTATCCACAAGCGCCGCCGATGCCATGGAGTTGGGTTATATCCGCAAAACGGACTCAATCAGTTTGAGCCGAGATCAGCATATCTGGGATGCCAAGCAGGTTGTCTTGGGTCTGGCCAAATTCTATAAAAAACCCAGACCGGCGATGATTCCCGTCATGGGCGAGAATTTCCGCGGGATCATTGACGCTGCGCTTTACAATATGCGCCAGGGTAATTTCGTATCCGATTATGACGTGCATGTTTCGAGAAAGGTCGCTTATATCATTTCCGGAGGCGATTGTGCCGAAGGAACGTGGGTATCCGAACAGGAAATCCTTGATCTGGAAAAAGAAGCGTTTATCAGTCTTTTGGGCGAAGCTAAAACTCACGAAAGAATCGTACATATGCTCAATACGGGGAAACCACTGCGCAATTAAGTGAGCATTGAACTATCAGTGGTAAATGTACTTTTTATACTTCATTGGCCACTGTTTAAAAACAGACATATATTTTTTAAGGAGGAATATCATGCGTGATGCCGTAATTGTAGAATCCGTAAGAAGTCCCGGAGCAAGATATAGAAGAGGCGGATTGGCCTCTACCCGGGCTGATGAATATGCAATTCAAGTGATTAAAGGCTTATTGGCGAGAGTGCCTAAGGTCAAACCAGAAGACGTAGATGACTTGATTGTAGGATGCGCCTTCCCGGAACACGAAACGGGAATGAATTTGGGGAAAATTATAGCGCTGGGAGCAGGATTACCCGAAAACACCAGCGGTATGACCGTCAATCGTTTCTGTTCATCGGGTTTGCAGGCCATCGCTGACGCCACGGCAAAGATCAGGGCGGGCTGGTCTGATGTTATTATTGCCGGGGGTTGCGAGACAATGTCTCATATTCCTATGGGTGGTTCATCCATGCGACCTATGCCGGACTATCCATGGGATAAACCTTATGCTTACGTTTCCATGGGGATAACCGCGGAAAACGTTGCTGCCAACTACAAAGTTTCCAGAGAGGATTTGGATAAATTCGGTCTGGAGAGTAATCGCCGGGCATACGAAGCGATTAAAGCGGGTAAATTTAAGGAAGAAATCATTCCCATCCAAGCCTATAAATACAAAGTGAAAAACGGCAAGCGAATCAGGGAAAAGGTTGTTTTCGATACGGATGACGGTGTGAGATGGCCGGCAAAATTGGAGGACATGGTTAAATTAAAATCGCCCTTTAAAGCGGGAGGATCATCCACTGCGGGGAATTCTTCGCAGATGACGGACGGTGCCGCTTTTGCTCTAGTGATGAGTGCTGATAAAGCAAATGAGCTCGGAATGAAGCCGATAGCCAAACTAACTTATTATGCGGTGGCCGGATGTAAGCCGGAAGAGATGGGCGTTGGCCCGTCGGTAGCAATACCAAAAGTCCTGAAACTGGCCGGACTGACCACTAATGATATTGACCTTTTCGAAATCAATGAAGCTTTTGCCTCTCAGGCTATCTATTGCTGTCGCAAACTTGGTTTGGAAGAAAGATATTGGAAGGGTGATATCAATCCGAACGGTGGCGCCATCGCTTTAGGTCACCCGCTGGGTTGCACCGGCGCCAAGTTGACAGCACAAATACTACACGAAGCAAAGCGTCGAAACGCCAAGCGTTGTATAGTCAGCATGTGCATCGGCGGTGGAATGGGAGCTGCCGGTATATATGAAATGCTTTAATTAAGAAAATCGCCCCTTCTAGCGTCAAGCTATAACTTCGTTCAATCTTTCCGTCATCCTTTTAGTTGCGGGATGACGGAGGGATTGACGGCGAAAAGTTTTTTTCATTGTTTCCCCACAATCTAAATAAATCATCTTGACAGAAACGTCATTCAGAAATGTAACCTCTAAATCTAAATCTTAAGAGGGGAGAAGATGAGGGCAGGTTTTATTCAGTTTTCGCCGCAATTCGGCAAGGTTGATGCAAACATTGATAAAGCATTAGCAATGTTGGAAAAAGCCGATGCCGAGCTGATTGTTTTACCGGAGCTGTTTAATACCGGTTATCTTTTTGCGTCCAGAGACGAAGCCCTGGAAATGGCCGAAGAAATTCCCGCGGGAAAAACAATAAAAGCTTTATCTTCGATAGCCCGAAAGAAAAAAATTCATATTGTGGCCGGAATTGCCGAGAGCGCAGGTGAGAATTTATATAATTCCGCTGTTTTGATTTCACCTAAAGGTTATATGGCGACTTACCGCAAAATTCATCTTTTTAATGAAGAAAAACTTTGGTTTCAGCCGGGCAATGAATCTTTTGCGGTCTATGATATCGGTCAATGTAAGGTCGGAATCATGATCTGCTTCGACTGGTTTTTCCCGGAGTCCGCAAGAATATTATCTTTAAAAGGCGCTGATATTATCTGTCATCCGTCTAATCTTGTTCTTCCCTATTGTCAGGAGGCCATGGTTACCCGATGCTTGGAAAACAAGGTTTATGCTGTAACTGCCAATCGCACCGGTCGTGAAGAAAGAAGCGGCAAAAATTTATCTTACACCGGCAAAAGCCAGATAACGTCTCCGGACGCACACATCTTGTATCGTGCCGATGGCCAAAATGATGAAACTAGGCATCGTAGAAATTGATGTGCAAATGGCCAGGAACAAAAAAATAAATAACTATAATGATATCTTTGCTGATCGCAGGGTGAAGTATTATCAGGATTTGGTTAAAGCTAATTCCTAATGTATTCAGTATACAAAATTAATTTCATGTTAGAATTATTTTCTGTTTGCTTAACGAAAACACTTTTTCCCTTGAAATGAAAGATGGTTTAAGCTATAGCAGACGGCACTTGGGCGGTTAACTCAGCGGGAGAGTGCTACCTTCACACGGTAGAAGTCACTGGTTCAATCCCAGTACCGCCTACCATTCGACAGCAAAGGGCTTATGGTTAGTCATAAGCCCTTTTTTATTGGCTGACTAAGAGAGAAATATTAGCAAAAAAATACTCGTTATTAGATCAATAAACAACCGTTTTCATGGTGGTAAGGTATTTTTTACAAAGTCCGCGATAATAATCAATGCCGGCTTTAGCCATTATTTTTTGATTTTCGGTGACATCATGAGTAACTTCAGCCGGATTACCGGAAACATTTTTACCGGCGGGAATGTGCATGCCTTTAGGTATCAGCGAACCCACCGCCACAAAAACATCTTCCTCGCATATAACATTGAAGAGAACAATAGCACCCATGCCGATTACGCAGCGTGATTTAATTTGCGCGTCATGAAGCATGACCCCGTGGGCGATGGTGACATCTTCACCGATAGTAACAACAGAGTCAGGAAAAACGTGAATGACGGCATTATCCTGAATGCTGGAATGATTTCCTATTGTGATCGGTCCAAAATCTGCACGGATAGAAACACCGGGGGCGATTAAGCATTCATGACCGATTTTTACATCACCAATCAGAGACAGCGTTAGGATGGACAAATGAATCCGGCGGTACCTGAGGTCTTTTACCATCAAATTCATAAAGCGCCATAGTTTCTATCTTTCCCTAAAACTAATAAGTAAGAGAAATATTAACCGATCCGCCACGGCCTAAAATATCATGCAGATGGATATATCCTTGGAGTTCCTTTTTTTCGTTAACTACGGCGAATGTGGTAATTTCTTGCTTTTGCATAAATTCCATAGTTTGCGCCAGCGACACGTTTTCGCTTATTGTCTGGGGATTGCGCGTCATGAAATCATCAATAATTTTTCCCTCTAAAGAAATACCTTTACCAATTATGCGGCGTAGATCACCGTCAGTTAAAATTCCCCGGAGCTTGTTTTTTTTATCGGTTATCAGGACGAACCCCACATTTTTCCGGTCGATTTCTTGTATCGCCTTCTGGGCAGATGCTCCAGAGAGTACTTGCGGGATTTTTTTCCCTGTAATCATAACCTCTCCGACTGTTTCTTTTAATCTTGCGCCAAGGCTTCCGCCCGGATGAAACTTATAAAAGTCTTTCTCTTTAAATTGCCTTTTATCAATAAGAGCTATAGCTAAAGCGTCACCCATGGCCAGGGCAGCAGTAGAGCTGGAAGTAGGAGTAAGGCCAAAAGGGCAGGCTTCTTTTTCCACGGAAACATCAATGACTATATCGCTTGCTCGAGCCAAGGTTGATGACATATCGCCGGTAAAGGCTATGACGGTAGTGCCGATATGACGGACGGAGTTGATAACCGGCATGAGCTCAGTGGGTTTCACCGCTATTAGATATAGCCAGCAGAATGTCTTCTTTGGTAACAATGCCTAAATCGCCGTGGATGCCCTCAACAGGATGTAAAAAAAGCGCTTGTGTTCCCGTACTTGTTAAAGTAGCGACGATTTTTCGTCCAATCAAACCGGATTTACCAATTCCGGTAATGATTACCCTGCCCTTGGAGACATAAATTAAATCCACGGCACGGGAAAAGTTGATATCGATTTTTTCAGTCAAGTTCAAAATACTCTGCGCTTCTATTTTTAATACTTCCTTGGCGCGCTTGATTGTTTCTCGATTTGGAGTCATATATTTATCCTAAGAATGTATTCGCTAATTTCATGTTTTTGATAACCTTTAAAGAAACTAGCAAAAAATACCGAACAAAACAAGAATCATTTACTTGATCTCTGGGGAGAATCTTTTTTATAAGTTTGACTAGATTTTTGCAAGATTCGTTTCACGAACATTTAAGCCAATGTGCATATTGACCTTAGAGGCGGTTTTCTGCTAAAGGATAAAGGCATTAAACTGAAGAGACAAAAAGATGAAAGCCATTTTTATATCCGACGCCCATTTAAAACGAGTCAGCGATGAAAGATATGGCCGGTTGATTAATTTCTTAAATGACCTTAAGGAAGGAAGGGCTAGATCTCTTGTTAATTCGGATGAATTAGGCAAAGAAAAAACAGCTATCGATGCTCTTTATATCGTCGGTGACTTGTTTGATTTTTGGTTTTGCCGGAGAGAAAAAATTTATCCCGAATTCAAATTGATTATCGATAAATTAATTGAATTGCAGAAAACCGGCATCAGCATTCATTTGGGCGAAGGAAACCATGATTTTTTTATGGGAGAATATTTTAAAAATATTTTAGGAATAGAAGTGTTTGATGAATGGGAGAGAGTAAAACTGGATAACTTGTGGGCTTTGGTTGCTCATGGCGATACAATCGATAAGACCAATATTAAATATATGTTTCTGCGGAAAATATTGCGCAGTCGCGTATTTTATCGTTTTCAACATTATATTCCCGCATCGATTCGTTGGGCGATAGCCGGCTTTAGTTCCGCAGTCAGCAAAGAGATGACCATAGAAAATGGCGATGCACTGGTCGAAAAAATGTTTTCTTTTGCTAAAACCAAATTTGGAGAGGATTATGATGCGGTTATCCTCGGTCATTCCCACAGACCTGTTTTGCGTCAGTGTATTGTTGCGGAAAAGAAGAAAACTTTTGTTGCGTTAGGCGACTGGATCAGACACTTTTCATTTCTTTACTATGAAAACAACAAATTTTTTCTGAGCTATTACCGGCCGCAGGTAGTTAAAATCTTCTTTTATATCGTCTGTTATGAATATTAACAAAATAAATACTTAACTGGTATCTATGAAAAACTGGACAGATTTACTGCTATATGCTAGGAAACCTGCTCTCTTAGAGTGATGAATACCGATATTAAAGTTTTTCCCGTTTTTGGATTTGGCTGAGATAGTGTTAATTAGAGGATTGCGACTTATGAATTTTGGAGGTATATATCCGGAGTGTTCACTTCGTGATGCTTTGTTTATTGTCGTTCCCGTGCCCTACGATCTGACTTCTACCTATCAACCGGGAAGCCGCCGTGGGCCCGCAGCCATAATTGAAGCTTCGACCAACATGGAGCTCTACGATGAAGAGTTGAAAAAAGAAACATATTTGGCCGGTATTCATACAACTTCACCGCTTGCTATTGATGCCCGCGGACCAAAAAACATGATTAATATTCTGCGCAAGAAAGTTGCCAAAATTGTTGCTTTAAATAAAATACCCGTAATACTCGGCGGAGAGCACAGTATAAGCCTCGGTGCCGTTCAGGCCGTCAAAGAAAAATATCCTCGATTAAAGATATTACAACTTGATGCCCATGCGGATCTGCGGGAAAGTTATCAGCGAAGCCCTTACAGTCATGCCTGTGTGGCGAGAAGAATTGCCGAAATATGTCCTCTGATTCAAGTGGGTATCAGGAGCATGAGCAACGAAGAAGCGGAATATTTATCGCAAAGCAATGTTAAAAGTTATAGCGCCGATTTTGTTTTAGAAAATAAGGACTCGTGTGACTTAATTTGTAAGGATTTGCAAGGAGATATTTATGTCAGTATTGATTTGGATGTCTTTGATCCTTCTATAATGCCTTCTACGGGCACGCCGGAACCGGGCGGTCTTTATTGGAGTAATGTTTTACGTTTGCTGAAATTGGTTTCCAGCTCCTGCAAAATTCGTGGTTTTGACGCAGTAGAACTCGCACCGCTTCCCGGTATTATCGCGCCGGACTTCATGGCAGCTAAGCTTATTTACCGTTTTATGGGCTACATAACGAAGTAGCAATATTCTGCCCAATTTTCTTTTAAGAATAGCAAGCAACATTACTTAGGAAAGACTTTGCCCAAATTACTCCTTGACAAATATTGGAGATAATGATGTAAAGTCCACTCTTTTTGAAGAGCGATGTATCGCGGGGTGGAGCAGCTAGGTAGCTCGTTGGGCTCATAACCCAAAGGTCAGAGGTTCAAATCCTCTCCCCGCTACCAATAAATTTAGGGCTTTGAAGATTATTCAAAGCCCTTTTTATTATTCTTTCTAAATTTATTTTTTAATATCTTTTTTTAGTGAAATATTTCGAATACAGACCACTATATTCCTACCGAGTTATTTAATTCTAAACCATTGTTGGGTTCTATAAAAGAATCCGATATATCCCCGTGATGTCAAAACATCGCCCTTGACCCACATTTTGCATTTGTAAATTTTGCCGTTATCAGGGTCCATAATCGTTCCACCCGCATATTCATCGCCGAATTCCTCGTCCGTATTTCCGGTTTTTTTCATATCTCGCAGAAATATCATGCCGACCACCGGTTTATTTTTTAAATCCCCTTCGCATTTTTCACAAAGCGTATCCTGGGGTTTGAGCAATAGTTTAATGACCTTGGCGGAATATGTTCCATTCTTCTCAAATATCTCCACATGGGATTTTGCCTTTCCTTTGTCAACACCTTCATCCGCGATTGTTTTCCATGTTCCGATAATAGGGCTTTCAGCTTTTACGGGAACACTGAAAAGTAAAACGGCAAACATAAAAATAACGACACCCACAAAAACTTTTTTCATGATGTTTATACCTCCTGAACATAATGTTTATTGAAGAGCATAATAATTTCTCAATATGGCATAGAATTATATAGCCTTACAGGGCCGCAAGTTCCGCCTAAACAGCAGTACAGTTTAATCATTAAATTTAATATTATGTCAAGTAATTTGGCATCTATTGCTTAATTATCTTGACACAAAAGTTCCTTCTTCCTATACTCGGTCTATCCAAACGAGAATTCTCGGCACCACTTTAGATGGATAATAAATGGAAAATCCGTTCGCTGGGAAAATAAAAAATTAAAAAAGCTAGCCGCGAAGCTAAATTTGCTTTGCGTACGAAGTTGCAGTAGTTTTAAATGAGGAGCGGGAATGGATAGAGTTGAAATTTATCGAACTTTAGAAGAAGAATTTGCGGCATCCTTTATCAAGGAACTCATTCCCGGTATTCTCCATAATTTCGCCAATCCTCTAAATAGTATAATGGGGCGCTCTAAGCTGCTCTTGCGCCGTATCGAAGAAAGTGCAAAAAAAATGGAGGAAAGATATCCGAAGGCGGCGGCAGGGATGAAAGAAGATTTACAGCGGATCAGGACGGAAATTCAAGCCGTGAGCCAGGAATCCGAATTGTTCTTTAGCCTGTTTAGAGATGTGGCCGGTAAGTTTTATGCGTTGGATGCAAAGGAAGAAAATAGAATAAATCTTTCTCAATTACTGGCCGAAGAAATGCGCTTTTTCAATTTTTATTTGGATTTTAAACACGAAATCAAGAAAGACGTACAGCTGAATAACGATGTTCCCAGTTTTAAAGGCACTGCCGCAGATCTGTCGCTGGCTTTTTGGAGATTAATTCGGTTTGCGATGTCCAGGGCGCTGATGAGTAATTTGAAGGAATTTTATATAAAAACGGAACATGACAATAAATATGTTAGTGTGTTCATCAAGAATTCCGGTGGTGCATTGCCCATCGCCGATATTGAAACTCTCATGGAAAAAATGGATTCGGGTTCGCCGGACATGGTCCAGCACTGTTATTGATCGCGGCGTTTTACTTTCTTTTCTGATTTTGAATAAATATAAGCCGCGAATCAATATTTTTAGCGAAGAAAATTTCAGCATAATTTCTATCGGTTTTCCTTATTTGTCTCTGAAGAATTAAATCAAGGAAACCTTGTCATCAATGTTATTTACACTAATCCAAAATAACGTTGCCCCTCGTAAAAGTAAACGGGTAAAGAGGTAAAAAATCAGTCTAACTTCTGGGTTCTAATCCATTCGTTCAAGGCTTTTAGCGAATTATTAATGTACAAAATGTTTTTATCTTTTTTTTTGTATTTTTTTTCGGGTAGTTTCTCCAATAAGCCGAAATTAATGTTCATTGGCTGAAAGCAATTGGCGGATTTTGAGGAGGTAATATAGTGGAGAAGGGCTCCCAGCGCCGTCTTCAGGGGAGGAGGCTGTAATTGTCTTCCTTCGATGAGAGCCGCAGCATTTAATCCGGCCAAAAGTCCCATAGCTGCCGATTCCGTGTAACCTTCAACTCCGGTAATTTGACCGGCAAAGAAAATATTGGGATTAGTTTTTAATTGCAATGATGGTTGCAGCAGGGCAGGGGAGTTGATGTAAGTGTTGCGATGGATGCTGCCCATCCGGGCAAACTGAGTATTTTCCAAACCGGGAATAAGGCGGAAGATGCGCTCCTGCTGGGGCCAGGTGAGTTTAGTCTGAAAGCCGACCAAGTTAAAGAGTGATCCTACAGTATTTTCCCGGCGCAACTGAACTACAGCGTGAGGCATTACTCCAGTTTTGGGATTGATCAGGCCCACCGGCTTCATCGGGCCGAAAGCAAGGGTATCTTCGCCGCGCGCGGCCAGTACTTCAATCGGCAGGCAGCCTTCAAAATGTTTTATTTCTTCAAAGGATTTCATGGCAACTTTTTTGCCATCCAGTAGTTCCTGCCGGAAGTGTTTATACTCATCTTCGGTAAGTGGGCAGTTCAGATAATCAGGTGTGCCTTTATCATAGCGCGATGCCCAGAAAACTTTGTCCATATTAATAGAGTCCGCCTCGACTATCGGTGCTATAGCATCGTAAAAGTATAAATAGGAGTTGCCCAGTATTTGCGCAATATTTTCTGCCAGAGCATCGGAAGTGAGTGGACCCGTGGCAATTATCGTCCGAGAATCTTCCGGGATTTTGGCAACTTCGATTCTACTTAGAGTAAAATTCTTTTGCTGCTGGAGTTGTGCTTCTACTTTTTGGGCAAATTGAGTGCGATCAACAGCCAGCGCGGAACCTGCGGCAACCGCCGTGCCGTCCGCTGTCTTTATTATCAGCGAACTGAGCCGGCGCATTTCTTCTTTGAGTAATCCCGTGGCATTATCGAGGCTATTGGATTTAAATGAATTGCTGCAAACTAAGTTCCGCCAGATGTATCCATTTTGTGGGCGGGTGAATACTTCTGCGGTTTCATTTCATAAAGACGAACCGCATGGCCATGTCGCAGGAGTTGCCATGCAGCTTCACAACCGGCTAAGCCCCCGCCGATAATCATGACCTGCCCTGATTTCATATGTGAAACTCCAATTACAAAAGCGAAGCGTATTGGAATTGTTAAGTTGAACTATCCCGCAAAGCGGAAGGTATGATAACAGCAGATTGCTGTGAAATTTCTCCAAAACTTGCTTTGGAGATCATACCTGTGGTTCGCTCGATTTATTTTTAGGTATTTTTTTGATGGTTTTACATTCGGGATAACCAGTGCATCCCAAGAACTGGCCATAGCGGCCGCGCTTGATCGCCATCGGCTTGCCGCAATTTTCGCAGACTTCTTCTGTTACTTCAGATTCCTGCGTTGCCACCTTGCCGTCCTTACCCATCTTTTTGATATTTTTGCATTCGGGATAACCGGTACAACCCAGAAATTGACCATAGCGACCGCGCTTGACGGTCATCGGCTTGCTGCACAATTCGCAAACTTCGTCAGTTGTCGGCGCTTCCTGCGCGACGATTTCGCCATTCTCGTTTTTTGTCGCGGTCATGGTATTCTTACATTCCGGATAGCCCGAACAGGCCAGAAACTGTCCGAAACGGCCCTCTTTGACCAGCATGTCTTTACCGCATTTGCTGCATTTAATATCTGTTTTTTGTTTTTCCACGTGTTTTACCTTGCCATTTTCATCGTGTGTGAAATTCATCGTGTTATTACATTCGGGATAATTGGAACAACAAAGAAATCTTCCGTTTTTCCCCCATTTGATCACCATGGGCGAATTGCATTTTTCGCAAACCAAGTCGGTCGGAGTCTCTTCCGTCTTGACGTTGCGCATCTCATCTTTTGCTTTTTTCAATTCTTCAGCAAAAGGGTTGTAAAAGTCTTTAAGGATTTTCACTCGCTGACTGGAACCATCTTCAACCATATCCAGTTTGTTTTCCATGTCGGCGGTAAAAGCGATGTCCAGAACCGTCGGAAAGCTTTGGACTAAAAGCTCGGTGACAACCTTGCCCATTTCTGTTGGAAAGAATTTGCCTTTTTCCAGATGCACATACTCCCGATCCTTAATGGTGGAGAGAATATTGGCGTAAGTGCTTGGCCGTCCTATTCCCTTCTCTTCCAGTTCACGCACCAATGATGCTTCCGAAAAACGTGGCGGCGGCTGGGTGAACTTTTGTTCCGTATTTAATTTAAGCAGCTTCATTTGTTCGGCTTCTTTAACTTCCGGCAGCATTTTTCCTAGCTCGCTGTCTTCTTCCTTTTCATCTTTGCCTTCGGTATAGACAATCGTAAAACCCGGAAACTTCAATACCTGTCCCTGCGCTCGAAAGAGACAATTAGCACCGGCAATATCAATAGTTGTTTGATCGAAAATAGCCGGATTCATTTGACTGGCAGTAAAGCGGTTCCAAATAAGTTGATAAAGCCTGAACTCATCATTGGATAAATAATCTTTAATGGCTTGCGGTTTGTGAGACATGCTGGATGGTCGGATTGCTTCATGGGCATCTTGGGCTTTTTGCGAATTTTTAAAAAAGTGGGGTTTATCCGGCAGGTAATCAGGCGAATAATTTTCCTGGATATAATCGCGCACCTCTTTAAGCGCTTCTTCGGCAATGCGGAACGAGTCGGTTCTCATATATGTGATCAGGCCCACAGAGCCTTCGCTACCCAATTCGATACCTTCATATAATTTTTGGGCAACCATCATTGTCTTTTTTGCTGAAAACCTAAACCAGCGTGATGCTTCCTGCTGTAACTTGCTGGTAGTGAAAGGCGGCGGCGATGAACGTTTTATCTCCTTTTTCTCCAGCTTCTCGACAATAAAAGACGATTTTTTTAATGTATCGGCCAGTCGATTAGCTTGTTCGCCACTGACAACTTTTGCTTTTTTCCCGTCGACCTTGATTAATTTCGCTTCAAAAGGCGGAGGGTTCTCTCCCTCAAATTGCGCCAGAAGATTCCAATATTCTTCAGGAACGAATTTATTTATTTCGTCTTCTCTTTCGCAAATCATCCTCACCGCGACTGATTGGACACGTCCAGCGCTCAATCCTCTTTTTACTTTATCCCAGAGAATGGGGCTTATCTGATAACCAACCAGACGATCGAGAATACGGCGGGTTTGCTGTGCCTCGTATTTATTGAAATCCAACTCCGAGGGATTTTTGATTGCTTCTAAAACCGTTTTTTTGGTGAGATCGTTAAACAGTACGCGGTAAATGTTCTTATCTTTAGCATTAACTACTTCCGCAATATGCCAGGCGATTGCTTCACCTTCACGGTCGGGATCGGGGGCAAGGTAAATATTCTCTGCAGTTTTGGCGGCTTTTTTTAACTCATCAATTGTCTTTTTCTTGGTTTCAATTATATTATATGTCGGCTCGAAATTCTTATCCAGATCAATGCCCAAAACGCTTTTCGGCAGATCCTTAATATGTCCCATCGAAGCAACGACATTAAAATCAGAGCCCAGAAATTTTTTAATCGTTTTAACTTTTGTGGGTGATTCCACCACTACCAGAGAATTTGCCATAACCTCTCCTTTATTCGTGAAACTCCAATTCCGAAAGGTAAGCGTATCGGAATTGGTTTCCGAAGCTTACTTTGCGGTTCCCGCGATTTCGCCGCACCCTATAAATGACAGACTTGAATTTGTAAAGCTTTTTATTTGTGAAACTCCAATTCCGAAAGCGAAGCCCCGATCATGATGACCTTTAGGTTACGAATACCGGGAGAAGCTTATAACCTAATAACCTGAAGGTCACTGCCGCCGAAGCTTGACGGTCGAATTGGGGGTCATCCCGCAAAGCGGAGGAACTGAATCCAAAACGAGATTTGCAGTTCAGTTCCGCGATTAAGCCAAGGAAAAAAATTTTCCCGGATACTGTTTAACAATTCCTTTTAATTCCAAGGTCATCAGGGTACTTAAAATGTCAGCAGGCGATAACCCGGAAGTAGAAATAAGCTCATCAACATGAATATGTTTACCGGAGATAAGATCAATAATCTGTAGCTCAATAAGGTTTAAATTTTCATTTTTCTCAACTTTTTTTGTTTGTTGAGTGGGGGCTGAAGTTGTAGGGAATGGTTTTTTCTCCAGTTGGGGCCATATTTCCTCTATAATATCATCGGCATTTTCAATTAATTTGGCTCCTTGTTTGATCAATTTGTTGGTTCCCCGCGAACTTGCGGCATCAATGCTGCCGGGTACGGCAAAGACTTCCCTTCCTTGTTCTAAAGCAAACCTCGCTGTAATGAGAGAGCCGCTTTTTTCTCCTGCCTCTACCACCAGGACACCGTAGGATATTCCACTGATGATACGATTACGAGCCGGGAAATTAGCTGACCGCGGCGGTGTGCCCAGAGGGAATTCGGAAATGACAGCACCGGTTTGAATGATATCAGCAAATAATTTTTTGTTTTCCGGCGGATAAACAACATCCAGTCCACTGCCCAAAACGGCTATTGTTCTGCCCTGGACAGCAAGTGCTCCACGGTGAGCCGCGGAATCAATTCCCCGGGCTAAACCGCTGACTATAGTTAGGCCTTTGCGGGCAAGCTCACGGCTAATCTTTTCCGTCGTATATTTGCCGTAGGTGCTGGCCATTCTGGATCCGACTATGGCAATATTTATATCATCTTTCGTGAGAGCTCCCCGAACATAAAGAAAAGGAGGACGGTCATAAATATTTATGAGTTTTGCCGGGTAATAGTCGTCTTGATAAGTGATTATATTAATTTTGTTTTTATTCAGGAACTCAAGGTCGTCGTTGATTTTGTCCCAAGTTCCGAAGTTATTGATATCAGCAGCCATTTTTTTTGTAATTCCATTGATTTGTGTTAACTTGGAAGCGGGAGTTTTGAAAATAGAAGGTGGCGAACCAAACTTATCCACCAAGGCCGTAAAGGCAATGTTGCCGATTCCGGCAATGGATTTTAAAGCAAGCCAATATTTTAAGGTATCGTAATTCATAATTGCTTTATCGGAAACATAATTAGCAAAACTCTACGCTTTCGAAATATTATCATGAAAAATTGCTGGCAAGTTACATCTTGTTTGTAAGTCGTGTCAAGCATTTTGAACAAGATACCTATTTTAATATAATGATAATAGAAAGATAAATAAACTAATTGCAACCGGACTTCACCCTAAACATTAATGACAGTCCCGATCTGGCTACTTTGAGCTTCAAAATAGTTGCTTAAATTTCATCTTTGAGTTAGTAGTCAATCAGCCATTTTTGAGGGGTATTTATGATTTCGATAAAAAAATATTTTATTTTCATTGTTATTGCGCTGACAATTTTCCCCCTTACCGTAACTGCCCAAGATAATGCCGGCGGAAATCAATCTGTTATTAAACAAAATGAGCTCAACGGCAAAAATCCTGGAAATAATACTGAAGATTTTTTGCGCCCGGTTTTGTCAATAACACCGCGGGAATTTAATCTGGGAAAAATAATTCCGGATGAAGCCGGTGCCGGATCATTTACATTAAAGAATATGGGAGCCGGCATTTTAAACTGGTCAACAAACGGGCCGGAAGGCTGGATCGCGTCGGAAGGTGCACCGTTAACAGGCGTAGTGGAAAAAAAAGTAGATTATTTACACATTGAAATCCGGATACTGCCGGGTGAATCTTTGTTGAACGATAATAATAGGTCAGATATTGCACTTTACAACGTAGAAATGAAACTAGAAGCCGAAAATGGGAGACTTATCTGCAGTAAGAATTTGTCTGCTGGAACGTATAAAGAAGCAATTAAAATTAATTCTACAGGCGGGCTAAGAACGATCTTTGTCACTTTTTCCATAGTTTCTACCCAGGAATCTGCTTTGATTAATTTAAATCCCTTGAGAATGGATATGGGCAGTATTTCGCCGGGGAAAACCGTTTCCAAAAAGATAAAGGTGACCAATAAGGGTAAGGAAATGTTAACTTGGTCGGTAACGCTACAAAAACCTAAACGTGGTGAAAACCCGGCAAACTTCAAAAAAGGCCGGTATATATCTTTTGTCAATGATGAAATTCCGGACGGGGGGATTTATACTGTGCCCGGGCATCTAAAAGAAGTAATGGACTTGATGGGCAGATGGACTGTAAATGACGGATACCCCTCGAGTACGGAAGGCGAAAGCTCCATTAAGCTCCGTTTTAACGGAACGGGAATAATCCTTTATCTGGTAACTTATCCGGACAATAGTAATTTAATTATATATCTTGATGAACAATTAATTAGTAATCATAGATGGGTTAACGATCTAAAAGAGAAAAAAGGGGAATTGCCGGTTGCAGAAGGGCTGGTTGACGGTCCTCATGTTCTTACAATTGCCAGTAATGACAACCGTTTAGTATTCGAGGGCGTAAAGATATTGGGAAAAAGTGTGATTCGTATACCTGCCGGCAGAATAACAATAGTGCCTAATTCCGGAACGATAACCAGTCAAACTAATTATCTTACTGTTACTTTAAATGCCGGGCAGATGATGCCGGGGTATTATGGGGATAATATCATATTTAATTCCAATGGTGGGGACGGAATGGTCGAAGTATTTGTAGAAGTGATACCCGATAGTGTACCACAGGCTATTGATATTTTTCGGTATTCTAAAGGATTGGATTATCTATTTACAGCCAATCCTCAGGCAGAAACGGAAACGATCAATCAGAAATGGTTATACTAAAGACGGAATTGCTTTCCGGCTATTTGCCCCGGAAACGCCGGGGACAACGAGTTTTTATCGCTGGTATAATCCACAAAAAAATGATCATTTTTATCATTATGATCTTAGCCGGAGGCGGGAAAAATCTGCAGGGGTATGTGTTTGAAGGATCATTAGGCAACATTGCCACATCCCGAATGACCAATACCAGAGAACTTTATCGTTGGTTTAATTCGGCAAGCGGGCAGTTATTTTTATACAACGGATCCGAAAGGAGGAAATGTTAGAAGAAACGGATACAGGTTTGATGGTATTGCCGGTTATGTCAGATAATTCATGATTCCTTCAGCATTTGATCTTGACAAAAAATAGCAGAGAGGATATTAGGCTAACTCTTTTTTAGTGCACAGGATTTAATATTTGCGCCTGTAGCTCAGCTGGATAGAGCAACGGACTTCTAATCCGTGGGCCGAGAGTTCGAATCCCTCCAGGCGCACCAAGGCGAAAATGGTGGGTGTAGCTCAATTGGTTAGAGTGCCGGGTTGTGGCCCCGGAGGCCGAGGGTTCAAGTCCCTTCACTCACCCCATATTTTGGATTGGAAAATAAGCGCCCGTAGCTCAGCTGGATAGAGTCGCAGACTTCGAATCTGTTGGTCGTAGGTTCGAATCCTACCGGGCGTACCAGAAAGAATATATTGGGTTGTTTTTTAATCCAATTTAATAAGGACTGTTCAAAAAAGCCAGATGCAAGGCACCCGAAAATATGAGGAGTGAGTCGTACTAAATGTACGTCGCAACGACGAATATTGAGGGTAACGCAGGCAGCATGGACTTTTTTCAACAGTCCTTAGGGCCCTTAGCTCAGCTGGTAGAGCAACTGACTCTTAATCAGTAGGTTGTCGGTTCGATCCCGACAGGGCTCACCAAATATATCAAGGGGTTAGACAAATCGCCTAGCCCTTTATTTTTCTCTCTGCTACCCTATAGTTACCCCTTTTGATTTTTTTTGATGTTTTTTTCTACTAAATAAAAATTTGTAATTTAAGATTTATCATTGCAGCCAACGATGAACAGTCGTAGGTGTAGTCAGCAAGCACTTCCTCCTGAAGTCAATCATCGAGTGATTTTGGCAAGTATACATCCTTTCGATTGGAAATCAATGACGATCACCTTGAAATCTTATGATCAGGATTCTTTCTGCCAAGAGATGCATGTCTTCATATTTTCTAGGAAGATATTTTAAGCTCTTCAGATTGGATGATCTTGATACGAGGCAAACAGACCTTCAGAACGTTCATAATTTCTTCAAGACTGTGAACCTTGAATGAAGTAATGATCGCTCCATCCAGCCGTTCCTCCTTGACGCGTAAATATCATCTTTGCTTTAAAAATGATATTAAAACGCTCTTTTCAGTTCTTTGACTGTTGATTAAATCCTCAACATCTGGGGACTTATTCCCCACTAATTTCTTTAAAAGTAGCTTCCACTATCTTTTTGAAAATAATTAATCTAAGTATTTCAATTATATACACTTATTTATGATAAATGATTTGAATGGTACATTAGTTGCTATATTAGAATAATAGGAATATTGCGGAGCTTGAGAGCTATGAAGAAAACTTTAGTGTATATAGTTAGCGTTGCTTTTCTTTTGTCAGCTCTGGCGTTTGCTGCCGACAAGTCCGCAACTGATGCAACCAAAGTTGATCCGGCAAAAACAAATGTCGTTAAATCGGCAAAGATGAATGCAAGGGGAAAAGTCATTGACATATCGGATTGCTCACTTAAGATTGAACGCACAGTACGAGGCAATGCAGAAGTAATGCAATTTGCCTTGGAGAACCCAACTGAAAATATTACTGTAAACGATACTGTAAAAATAGCCTATATTAATCAAGGCGGTAAATTAGTCGCTGCCAGAGTGGCAAAAGTCAACTCGAAGAAAAAAGAAGTTAAACCGGTCGGGGAGAAATCCACGTCGGCGAACAAATCGGGGTATTGAGGTATTTATCCGGATTAATTTGAGGTCCCTTAATTTTTAAGGGTGGTATTAAATAAAACATAATTTAAGAAGGAGGATTTAAGATGAAACGTTTAGTATTGTTTGTTGTTGCATTGGTTTTCGCATTTTGCACCACAGCTATGGCAGCTGAAAAACCGATGGCCGCTGGAACAGCCGCCCCCGCAAAAATGGCGGAGAAAAAAGCAGTGAAGAAAGTAAAGAAAGTAAAGAAAGTAAAGAAGGCGAAGAAAGCCGAAAAGGCCGCCGAAGCCCCTGCCGCAGCTCCAGCTGCAAAATAAGTTTATTAAGAACTTTATTTGCCCGAAGGAAGGGACAGGCAAAAACCTGTCCCTTCCTTTTTTGTCTGGTTATGGTTTGTTTTTCCCCTTTCTGCTATATTTATTTATTATGTTTGACAAAATAATTGCCAAAATAATTGCATACAATAAATAATGAATAACCTTTTGATGGAATCGGGGGCGTGGATAAGCAGATGTTTTCAGCAAACAGTTCTTTCTGAAAGTAGCAAATCGTCAGCCTCGATTAAAATACAGGACTTCAATTGGTAATAAACACAATTCACACCCGAAGATAAACACCGGCATCACACCTTATATTTTGCGGTTAGTTTTTCATTGACATGCAAAACCACCCATCGTATGCTTTTAACCATGTGGCAGAGAGGTTCGGGGAACATTTGGAATGAAGGCGAATAATGGTGGACGGAAATGATTCAGGATCATCTTGACAAGATTGAAGAGAGGCTGAAGCAGAGCGCAGCGGTCAAAGAGAGTGACAAAGCTGAGTTATTGATCCTGTTGATGACCTTGAGGACAGAAATTGCCGACCTTTCCAAAACTCATTATGAGCATGCGGAAAGCATCGTAGGATTTGCCGAATTATCAGCCCGCGAAGCCACACGAAGCGAAAAGAATCCGACGCTCCTCAATTTGTCGATTGAAGGTTTGGCCTCATCGGTTCAGGGCTTCGAAATATCTCATCCGAGGCTAGTGGGGATTATCAATACCTTCTGCACAACGCTCTCTAATTTGGGAATATAGAGTACTTGTTCCGGCCACTTATCCCTTGGATTTGTTAATCTGCCCTTGAAAATTCATTATCGCTCTAATCAAAAGATGCAGCTTCGTAGGCTCTACTTCTTCCTGAAACAAAGCATCCAGCAATTTTGGCTTACATACTTCCTTTCAATTAGTAATCAATATTTATTTGACATACAAGACCGACAATTTTATAGTTCGTATTGATATACAGCAAATATACGGCGTCTAGGTTTTTAAAGATACATATAAACATTGTTGGGGCTAAAATGAATTATGAAACAACTCACGATTAAAGTACTCAAGATGGGTGGCATATTCATCGGTGGCGTGGCTATAGGAGCACTCCTCATGAATCTTTTACATATGTATGTGCGTCCAACTTATAAAGAGATTATACGAATTGATCTAAAAACGGAACAAGAGTTCCTTGCAGGACGGGCAGCACGCCACAATGATATTATAAGGGCAGCATTCCACAGATGGAACGTGGTCGATGCAGAAGCCAATGATGGATTCAGGATATTTCAAAATGATGGACATACAAAGGATATTGATTCGTCATTCTTTTTTCCATTCCAAGTGTTGGCTTTGAAAGAATTAGCATCTTCTTACGGGGACTTGACAAAAGCGAAACTCATTGCTGAAGGGATCGATAGAGGAAAACTAGCCATCTCCCTTGAGGTAATTGGCGCTCATCAGGAGGCATCCCGACAGTGGCAACTGGCAAAAACATTGACAAACAGGAAGAGCATGAAAGACGTGAGAAGCCTAATAATTAAGATTCTGGCGCAGGAAGACACGTCTTTGTGGATCAGCGCAGAACGAGCGGTTCTAGGGAACGAAAACTGAGCCCAACCAAGAGGTGCAACGAAGCGTAGATAAACTAGTTCTCACCGATCCGTATATTGATCAAACATTCAAATGCAAATCCTCAAAATATTTTAATCACCATAATTGCTGACTTGTAGGCGAAACAAACAATCAACTTCTTCCTTGTAAGAAGTATTTCCTTGATTTTTTTCAGAGTAGATTTCTAATGTGAATAGTGATAATTTAAAAACTATGTAAAGTCGGAGAATAAATTTACTGAACCATTCAACCTTACACGAGGGAAGCATGAACTGATTACCGAAACCCCGTTTCTAAAAAAAGATCGGGGTTTTGTTTTTACGGAGGCAATTATGAAAAGCACTAAGAAGATTTTGGGATTTATCTGCCTGTTACTTCTTACCTCTTGTATGGCCAATCCTGTCATTACAGTAAAGAATGCTGATATGATGCAAGCGAATCACTCAGCGCTCTTAGTGATGGACGTTCAAAACGGAATTGTTCAGCATTTTGCTGAAAAACCAGAAGTCATGATTCCATTTCAACATGCCGTGAGCGCTGCCCGTCATGCGGGAATTCCGGTTATTTTTGTTCGTGTCGCATTCCGTGACGGCTATCCGGAATTAAGCGCAAAGAACAAAACGTTTTCAGCCGTCTCAAAACTGGGAGGCATGACCATTTCCGATGTTTCGACACAAATTCATTCTTCGGTAGCGCCGCTTCCGGACGAACCTGTCGTGACGAAATTACGCGTGAGCGCGTTTGCCGGTAGTGATCTCGAGGTTCTTCTCCGCTCCCGTGGGATCGACAAGCTGATTCTAACTGGTATTGCAACAAGCGGCGTTGTCCTTTCAACTCTGCGGGAAGCTGCGGATAAGGATTACGGACTTGTCGTTCTTTCCGATGCGTGTTTAGATGCTGATCCGGAAGTACATCGCGTGTTGGTTGAAAAGGTGTTTCCCCGTCAGGCGGATGTTTTAACCGTGAGTGAATGGGCTGACACCTTGCCTACTAAAAAAGCTTCCGCCAAATAGGTGTCTATTTTAACCAATGATCATTAGAACTTGATCTGTTTTTACAGAATCGCCTTCTTTGATTTTTATTTCCTTGACTGTTCCCTGAACAGGCGCATAGACGGGTATTTCCATTTTCATGGCATCCATGATGACGACTTCGTCATCTACATTGACTTGATCACCCACGTGAACAACGATGCTGGCGATTTTCCCGGTCATGGGTGCCTTTATTTCCGTGCTCATTATTTTATATTTCTCCTTTTTGACTGCTTATAAATATTGCACTATTAAAAATGTATTTAAAAAGCAATTTAAAATTCTTTAAAGAACATGTCAATATTCTCATATGTATATCAGGTCTAAATTAATACCTAAAATCCGGTGTAAGGTCAACATAATTATATTACACTTTTAAGGTGATGTTTGTTCACATAAATTTTTTATATTAATGTCTTTCTTTGTTCTACGCTAATCTATTGCGAAGCTTTTTTTACAAAATACACAAATAAACAATTTGTAGAAAAATAACGATTTATTTAATATTCGGAGCGATGAAACAATTTCAGGAAAAAAATAGCGCCAAGAATGCAGACGACTCCACCGATAAAAATTGTATTGGAGACTCCTATAGCGCCAGCCATGCTTCCTGCCAGCAAAGAGCCAAAAGGTGCCATGCCCGTAAAAGAGACAACGTAAAAGCTCATCATCCGGCCGCGTTTATCATCGTCTACATTTGTTTGTAACCAGGTGTTACTGGAAGCAACCTGCACCATCATGCCGAAACCGGCAATGAGTATCATTAATAGGGAAATCCATAAATTTTTTGATAAAGAAAATCCGATGAGACCAATGCCGAACAGCAGGGCAGCCAGATTTATTATTTTTCGGAGACCTTTCATATCAGTTCGTGCAGCAAGATAAAAAGCTCCCATCAATGCTCCTCCACCCAGTGCGGACATTAAAAATCCCAGTGTATGAGGTCCCCCGTGTAATATGTCTTTAGCGAAAGCGGGCATGAGGACGATAAAAGGGACTCCCATTATACTGGTAAGGGCGACAAGCATTAGGATAGATTTTATTTTTGGATCACCAAAGGCATAAGTAAACCCATCTTTTAGCTCTTCGATAACACTGGATTTCTTAAATCCAAATTGCATATTGCTGACATTCATGGCTAATAGAGCCAAAATTACAGCAATATAACTTAAACCGTTGATGAGAAAACAAATTCCTTCACCGACGATTGCAATCAAAACGCCGGCGATGAATGGTCCCAAAAGCCTGCTTGCGTTAAACATGGCGGAGTTTAGGGCAATGGCATTACTCAGATCCCTGCGCTCATCAACCATGTGGATGACAAATGATTGTCTGGTGGGCATATCTATCGCGTTTACACAACCGATGAACAAGCTCAAGAAGATTATTTGCCACACGGAAATGACGCCGGATAAGACAAGGATCGCTAGGGCCATTGCCTGGATCATAGATAATGTTTGAGTCATAATAAGCATCCGATGCCGGTTGAAGCGATCGGACCAAACACCGGCAAAAGGAGAAATAGCAAATATCGGAAATTGGCTGACGAAACCGACCAACCCTAAAAGGAACACGGAGTGCGTCATTTTATAAACTAACCAGCTTACAGCAATTTGCTGCATCCACGTGCCGATGAGAGAAATGAATTGGCCGATGAAAAAAAGACGATAATTCCGGTATCGTAAAGTGCGGAATATGAATTTAAAATTCTTAAGGTTATCAAAAATTATTCCGCCAACATTTGAATCCATTCTTTGGTTCGTAATCCTTTATGTTTTTTCTTTCAGATACGCGATTAAAAAGAAAATCAAAACCGACAAGAGTATTAAAGGTATGAAAATGCGGTTCGAAAAATGAACGACAAGATACCATTCGTGACCTAAAAAATATCCAAGAAGCAAAAATGTCACCGTCCATAAAAAGGCACCCACGTACGCAAAAAGAGCAAATTGCCTATAGGGTAGGAAGGTTGTTCCGGCGAAAATTGCGGTAAGATGTCGTACGCCCGGGATGAAATAGCCCAGCAACAGGGCATATTTCCCAAATCTTAAATAGAATTTTTTTACCTCCAGCAAGTGGTTGGAATTGACCGGAAATTTATCCGGATATTTTCTTGAAATAAAATTTGTGCAATATCTTCCGAGGAAGTAACTAATCGTGATGCCGCATGATGTTCCAGCAAAAGCTACAGCCAGAATAAAAAAGAAATTCAATTTACCCTGAAAAGCTAAGAATCCAGCAAAAGCTGTTAAGGTTTCATCGGGAATAGGTATTCCCAATATACCCAGGCCGAGAGCGGTAAATATTCCCATGTAAGAATATTTTGTTATAGTTAAAAGAAGACCATGCATTTTTTTTATTGGTCATCATGATGATTGGGGAAAAGACTTATAATACATAAATCCTATTTCTTGTTATTCATATTTCCAGGCGCCACCAGATTTCAGAAGTTTTATTTTTGGTCGGCACCATGAGCTTCTGCCGCGTTCCATCCGCCGCCAAGAGCTTTGACGAGCAGGACGCCTGCATTCAGGCGCTGACCGCTGATGCTAATGGCCGTTCTTTCATTGGTCAGGGCAATAGTTTGGGCGGTAACTACATTCAGGTAACTGACAATTCCGGCCTTATACTGGTTGGTTGTCAGAGTGACCGATTCGTGAGCGGAATTTACGGCCTGTTCCTGCATTTGCGCTTCCTCATCAAGTATGCGCAGGGCGGCCAGATTGTCTTCAACATCCTGAAATCCCGTAAGTACGGTTTGCCGGTAAAAGGCTACTGTTCCATCATATGCGGCCATTGCCTGCTCAGTCTGTGCTTTGCGCGCCCCGCCGTCAAATAAAGTTGTCGGCCAGAGCCATCGGTCCTAAAGCCCAGAAAAAGCTTGGTGATGTAAACAGGTTGGCCAGTTCAGCGCTTTGCGTATCCCAATGACCCGGAAAGAGTAATGGATGGATAATATGCCGCTTTGGCGACTCCGATCTGGGCATTGGCCGCAGCCATCTTGCGCTCCGCCGAGGCAATATCCGGCCTGCGTTCCAGCAGATCGGAAGGAATGCGCCACAGGAATTTTGATTTGCGGCGCAGCAAATGTCACAGGCGGCAGAGAAAAATCGGCCGGCGGCTTGCCGATTAAGATGGCGATGGCATGCTCCAGTTGTGCCCGCTGCACGCCGACATCGATAGCCTGAGCTTGAGTGGATTTAAGTTGGGTTTGGGCTGCGGCAACATCAGCCTTGGCCGCGACACCGGCATTATAGCGGTTTTGCGTAAGCTCCAGAGCTTTTCCGTAAGCTGCAACAGCTTCCTCAAGATTTTTCTTTTGGGCATCCAAGAGTCCGCAGCTGAAAATAATTCAGGGCGAGTTCCGCTTGCATCGATAAACGCATAGCCTGTAAATCGGCAAAAGATGCTTCGGCAGTTGCCGTACTTGATTCCACCTGCCGTCGCACTTTTCCCCACAAATCCACTTCCCAGGAGGCATTGAGAGAAACCTGATGCTGGTTTACCGGATTATAGGTTCCCCATCCCCGGCTGGCAGCGAGCGGGTATAGGCTGCCCCCGCATTGACAGTAGGGAAGTAACTGGCCCGCGCCAGTTGCACCAGCGCCTGGGCCTGACGATATTGAGATTCCGCAAGCGCTATCGACTGGTTCGATACATTAACCTGCTCGGCAAGCGAGTTAAGGATGGGATCATCGAAGGCTTCCCACCAGTTTGTTCTAATTTCCTGATCGCGGGGCAGGGCTTCACGCCAGCCTTTCAGTTCCTTGAAAGATGATGGTACCGGCGCATCGGGACGTTTATAATCCGGCCCGACAGAACAGCCGGACATCATCAATAAAATAACAAGAAGCATTTTAAATATTGATATTTTTTTCATAATAATCCTTTTTAAGTTTTCTCCAACGCCGGCTTAGGCAACCGGTCACTTTTCCGTCGTAATATCCTTAAACAAAACAACCGGAAACGATCAAGGTATAAATAAACGACAGGCGTTGTATAGAGTGTCAGAATCTGGCTGACAATCAGACCGCCCACAATAGAAATTCCCAAAGGCCTGCGTAATTCGGAACCTTCTCCGGTGAGCAAAATCAAAGGCATGGCGCCGAAAATCGCCGCCATCGTCGTCATCATGATCGGCCGGAAACGCATCAGGCAGGCTTCAAATATTGATTCTTCAGGGCTTTTCCCTTCTTTTCGTTCCTTATCCAGAGCAAAGTCAATCATCAAAATGGCATTTTTCTTGACGATGCCGATGAGCAGAATAACACCGATCAAAGCCATGATGCTGAACTCCGTATTGAATAACATTAAGGCCAGCAACGCCCCGACACCGGCGGAGGGCAGTGTGGATAGAATCGTGACCGGATGCACATAACTTTCATAGAGAATGCCCAGCACAATGTATATGGCAATGAGTGCCGCCAGAATTAACCAGGGCTGGCTTTGTAATGATTCCTGAAATGTTCGGGCCGTTCCCTGAAAGCTTCCCCGGATGGAACCGGGAACGCCGAGACGATCCATTGTTTTCTGAATCGCCACTGTTGCCTGAGAAAGCGACACTCCCAGGGGAAGATTAAAAGAAATCGTGGATGCGGCAAATTGTCCCTGATGGTTGACGGCAAGCGGTGTATTGGTCAAGCCATAGTTGGCAAAGGACAAAAGGGGCACCTGCGCTCCATTCGGAAGTTGCGCATTGGCGGGAATAATCACGTATACATCTTTGAGGGATTCCGGACTTTGCCAGTTGGGAGGCGAAGCTTCCATGATGACACGGTATTGATTAAGAGGATTGTAAATAGTGGATACCTGACGCTGGCCGAAGTAATCATTTAATGTCGCATCGATAAGCGCCGGAGTGATTCCCATACGCGAGGCCGTGTCGCGGTCAAAAGTAACGGAAGTCTGCAATCCTCTATCCTGCTCATCCGTATTTACATCCGTCAATTCGG
The DNA here is from genome assembly GCA_963753975.1 of uncultured delta proteobacterium. Lineage (GTDB taxonomy): Bacteria > Desulfobacterota > Syntrophia > Syntrophales > Smithellaceae > UBA4810. The sequence goes on along the minus strand of CAVWEH010000002.1, from coordinate 707,767 downwards.
GAAGTTCGTTGAAAGCATCCTTGAGGCGTTTTTCCCATAACCGTAATTCGGTAAGATCTTCGGCCTGCAAAGTGTATTGATAGGTGGCTCCGGCCGCCCGGCCGCCGACGCGGATATCCTGCACCGATTGCAGAAAAAGTCTTGCCCCCGCTTCGCGCGCCAGCTTGGGGCGCAGCCTGGCCATGACCTGATCGGAGGAAACCTTGCGCTCGCGAATCGGCTTCAGAGAAATATACATGAAACCGGAATTGCGTCTGCCCGCCTCCGGTAAAACCGGCATATGCTGTTCAACAGCCGGATCGGAACGAATGATATCCATGATGCTGATCAGCTTGCGTTGCATGGCCTGAAAAGAAATATTCTGGTCAGCCTGAATTGTGCCGACAAGCGCTCCGGTATCCTGCTGAGGAAAGAATCCCTTGGGAATGATGATATAAAGAAAAACATTCAGGCAGATAACAACAAACAGTATCGACATCATGAGCCGGCCATGCCGCAGAGCCCAACTCAGTGATCGCCGGTAAAAGCCGAGAACCGCCTCAAATATCTGCTCACTTTTTCGATAGAACCAGCCTGTTTTCAGTTCTTCTTTCGATCGCAACAGACGGGCACACATCATCGGCGTCGTGGTCAGAGATACAAGAAGAGAAACTATAATGGCCGCGGAAAGCGTCACGGCAAACTCGCGGAAAAGCCTGCCTACAACTCCTCCCATCAATAAAATAGGAATAAATACGGCAATCAGGGAGAGGCTCATCGAAAGCACGGTAAAGCCTACTTCTTTTGCTCCCAAGCAGCGCCGCCTGAAAAGGAGTCAGCCCCGCCTCGATATGGCGGGAGATATTTTCCAGAACAACAATAGCGTCATCAACGACAAAACCGGTGGCAACGGTGAGCGCCATCAGGGAAAGATTATCCAGCGTATAACCGGCCAGATACATGACGCCGAAGGTGCCGATCAGTGAAACAGGCACGGCAATGCTGGGAATAAGTGTGGAATAAATATTGCGCAAAAACAAAAATACAACCAGAATCACCAGCGCGATGGAGATCAATAAGGTGCGTTCGACTTCGCTCAATGAGGCGCGGATGGTCGGAGTGCGATCCGAAGCAATCTGTAAATTGATCGCCGCCGGTATGGAGGCCTGCAACTGCGGTAAAATATCCTTGACGCGATCGACCGTTTCGATGACATTGGCGCCGGGCTGCTTGGATGATGATCAGCAAAACGGACGGTTTGCCGTTGAATAACCCGGCATTGCGCAAATCCTGTACCGAATCGACCACCTCGCCTAAATCCGAAAGACGCACAGCGGCGCCATTGCGATAAGACACAATCAGCGGAATATAATCGGCTGCTTTTTTTGCCTGGTCATTGGCATGATATCTGCCAGTGTTTATCGCCTGCTTCCACGGAACCTTTGGGACGGTTGGCATTGGAGGCGGCAATAGAGAGGCGCACCTGTTCCGGACTTATTCCGTAGCGGTTGAGCAAGGCCGGATTCAATTCCACCCGCACGGCCGGAAGCGAACTGCCGCCGACATTCACCTGGCCGACACCTTTTATCTGAGAAAGTTTCTGCGCCAGAATAGTAGATGCCGCATCATAGAGCTGGCCGCGGGTCATGGTATCCGAGGTCAGAGCTAAAATGAGGATGGGGGCATCCGCCGGGTTTACTTTGCGATAAGTCGGGTTGCTGGGTAATCCCGAAGGCAGAAGGCTGCGCGCTGCATTGATGGCCGCCTGCACATCACGCGCCGCCCCGTCAATATCCCGGTCCAGATCAAATTGCAGAGTGATTCGTGGTCGAACCCAGCGAACTTGTCGAGGTCATCTCGGTGATGCCGGCAATGCGTCCCAGCGACCGCTCCAGAGGCGTGGCCACCGTGGCGGCCATTGTTTCCGGGCTGGCTCCGGGAAGCGATGCTGAAACGGATATGGTGGGAAAGTCAACCTGCGGCAGTGACGCCACCGGCAGCAGGCTAAACGCAACCAGGCCGGCCAGAGCAATACCCAGCGTAATCAGGGTCGTCGCTACAGGACGGTGAATGAAAGGAGTGGAAATGTTCATGATACGGTCCCATCGCCTTTATCAGCGGTTACTGAATGACGGCCAATTTCGCGCCCTGATTCGACGGCTCAGGCTGTCAAAAGCCAGATAAATAACCGGTGTTGTAAAAAGTGTCAGAATCTGGCTCAAAATAAGCCCTCCCACCATCGTAATGCCCAGGGGATGGCGCAACTCCGATCCGACTCCGGTACCGATCATCAACGGCAGTGCGCCCAGCAGGGCGGCCATGGTCGTCATCATAATCGGCCGGAAGCGCAGCAAGCGATGCCTGATAAATTGCTTCCCGCGGCGGTCTTGCCTTCTTTGCGTTCGGCATCGAGGGCAAAGTCAATCATCATAATGGCATTTTTCTTCACGATGCCGATGAGCAGGATGATGCCGATGATTCCGATAATTCCCAGATCATTTCCGGAAATCATCAGCGCCAGCAAGGCGCCGACACCGGCGGAAGGCAGAGTGGATAGAATCGTTATCGGATGGATATAGCTTTCATAAAGAATGCCCAGGACAATATACACCGTGATGATGGCGGCCAGGATCAAGAACAGCGTGCCGGTAAGCGAAGCCCGGAAAGCCAGAGCCGTTCCCTGGAAACCGGTTTTGACACTGATCGGCATGCCTATTTCGCGCTCGGCTTTTTCGATAGCCGAGACGGCATTTCCCAGTGATGCTCCGGGCGCCAGATTAAAAGAAATTGTGGCACAGGGAAATTGTCCCTGGTGATTGACGACAAGCGGCGTCGGTTTTTCCGATATCCGCGCGATTGCCCCCAGAGGAACCTGAGTTCCGGACTGCGAAGTTATGTACAAATCATTCAGGGCTGCCGGTCCTTTTTTATAATCAGGCTTTACCTCCAGAACAACGCGGTATTGGTTTGATTGCGTGAATATCGTGGAAACAAGGCGCTGGCCGAAAGCGTCATAAAGAATATTATCGATGGCAGCAGTCGTGATGCCGAGCCGGCCGGCCGCATTGCGGTCTATGTCCACATAAGCCTGCAATCCCTGATCCTGTAAATCACTGGCCACATCGGTAAGATATGGCGAGTGAGAAATACGCTCGACAAGGCGGCGAGTCCAAAGGCTCAGTTCGTCCGGATCGGCGCACTCCAGTGTAAATTGATACTGCGTGCGGCTGACCCTGTCTTCAATCGTCAGATCCTGCACCGGCTGCATGTAAAGAGATATCCCTTCTGCTGCGGCAAGTCTTGCCTGTAAACGGCGGATAACGCCGGAAGCATCAAGATCGCGTTTATTCTTCGGTATCAGATTAATCATCATGCGCCCGCTGTTTAATGTTACATTGGTTCCATCCACGCCGATGAAGGAAGACAGGCTTTCCACGGCCGGGTCCTGCAGAATCACTTTAGCCAACGCCTGCTGACGTTCGGCCATCGCGGAAAAAGAAATCGATTGCGGTGCTTCCGATATGCCGAGAATCATGCCCGTATCCTGTACGGGGAAGAAACCCTTTGGGAATGAAGATATACAAAAGAATTGTCAGCACCAAGCGTAGCAATGGCCACCAGCAGTGTGGCTTTCTGATGATCAAGAACCCAGGTGAGCATCTTGCCGTAGCGGGCAATTGTCCTTTCAAAAAACAAGCCGCTTTGGTGATAAAAACGTCCTTGCTTTTCTTCCGGCACATGCCGCAACAGCTTGGAGCACATCATCGGTGTAAGCGTCAGCGAAATAACCGCCGAAATCAATATGGCGACGGCCAGGGTGATCGCAAATTCCCGGAAAAGTCGTCCCACAACATCTCCCATGAAAAGAAGAGGAATCAAAACGGCGATCAGGGAAAAAGTAAGCGAAATGATTGTAAAGGCAATCTGCGCCGAACCCTTGAGGGCGGCCTCCATTGGGGACAAACCCTGTTCGATATAACGGGCGATATTTTCGATGACAACAATGGCGTCATCCACGACAAAACCGGTCGAGATCGTCAAGGCCATCAAAGTCAGATTGTTGATGCTGAAACCGAAAAGGTACATGACTCCGAATGTTCCGATAAGCGAAAGCGGCACGGCGATGCTCGGAATAATTGTTGCCGATAGATTGCGCAGAAAAAGGAAAATGACCATAACGACGAGAGCAACGGCCAGGATCAGTTCAAACTGAACGTCATTCACTGATGTCCGGATGGTTGTGGTACGGTCGGTCAGCATGATAACGTCAACCGAACCGGGCAGTGATGACCGCAATTGCGGAATTATATTCTTGATGCGATTGACAACCTCGATGACATTGGCGCCCGGCTGACGCTGAATATTCACGATAACAGCCGGCGTTTGATCTTGCCAGGCCGCCAGGCTGACATTCTCAGCATCATCACGGACATCCGCTACATCGGTCAGGCGCACCGGCGCGCCATTGCGGTAAGCAACAATAACTTTTTCATATTCTGCAGCCAACTTGATCTGATCATTGGCGTCGATTGTGGAAGCGCGCTCCGGACCGTCAAAACTGCCTTTGGCCTGGTTGACATTGGCATTGCCGATGGTCGTGCGCAAATCCTCCAGCGTGAGATTATAGGCTGCCAGTGCTTTGGGATTGGCCTGAATGCGTACCGCCGGTCTTTGTCCGCCGCTGATGCTGACCAGTCCGACACCCGGCAATTGCGATATTTTCTGGGCGACACGCGTGTCGATGAGATCCTGAACTTTCGGCAACGGCAAGGTTTTGGATGTTATCGCCAGAGTCATAATCGGTGCATCCGCCGGGTTGACTTTGCTGTAGATCGGCGGCATCGGCAGATCTGTGGGAAGAAAGTTAGTGGCCGGCATTGATTGCCGCCTGCACTTCCTGCTCCGCAACATCGAGGTTCAGGCTGAGACTGAATTGCAGCGTAATTACCGATGCTCCGCCTGAGCTTGTCGAAGACATCTGATTCAGTCCCGGCATCTGGCCGAATTGGCGCTCCAGTGGCGCAGTAATGGAGGAAGTAACAACGTCCGGACTTGCTCCGGGATAAAGGGTCACAACCTGAATAGTCGGGTAATCAACCTGAGGCAGCGCGGAAATAGGCAGTACATGATAAGCGATAATGCCCGCAAGCAGAATCGCGGCCATGAACAATGATGTAGCCACGGGACGCAAGATGAAAGGACGTGAAGGATTCATATATTTGCCTATCTTATTGAGGTGCGGTAATTATATAGACGAGAATCAAAGCCGACATAGTTTACTTTGGTGCTGAAGTCTGCCGCGTTTTTTGTTTGGGAGCTGTGGTTGTTTTGTCTGTACGCACTGATGCTTCTTTACTGTTCGGCGTCATAATCTCTACTTTGGTGCCTTCACGCAGTTTATCACCTCCGACGGTCACCACCAATTCTCCGGGTACCAGGCCTTCCATTACGACGACATTATCGCCTTCAGTAGGTCCTAGTTTCAACATCCTTACAGTTACACTTTTGTCATCTTTGACCACATAAGCAAAAGTACCGATACTGCCGCGCTGCACTGCAGCAGTGGACATTACAGTTGCATCACGAAGAGTATCCACTTTCAGCCGAACATTAACAAACTGGTTGGGAAAAAGTTTGTTATCTTTATTGTCAAATATCGCCTTCAGTTTAATTGTTCCTGTTGTAGTATCGATCTGATTGTCAATTGCGAGCAGTTTGCCGCTGGCCAGTAATATCTTGCCTTCCTGATCATAGGCCTGGACAGGTAAGGTTGTCCCGGCATTCCAGCGTTTCATCAAAATCGTCAAATTGTCCTGAGGCAGTGAAAATACGACTGTGATCGGTTGCAGTTGTGTGATTACCACTATACCGTTGGGATCGTTAACCTGAACCATATTGCCGGGATCAACTTGCCGCAAACCGACGCGTCCGGTAATCGGGGCGATAACGCGGGCATAAGTAAGCTGGAGTTTAGCATTGGCGATTTGACCCTTGTCTGTTTCAATTACACCGCGGTACTGCTTCACCAATGATTCCTGCGTTGTTACCTGTTGCGCGGCAATAGAATCCTGGGCAAGCAACTGTTTGTAAAGCGCCAGATCAGCTCTCGGCGTTTTTCAGAAACGCTTCGTCACGGGCAAGCTGCCCTTCGGCCTGCATAAGTTGAACCTGGAAAGGGCGTGGATCAATTTCTGCAATCAAGTCACCTTTATTAACATGCTGTCCTTCTTTAAAGTGCACGCTCATTAGCTGGCCACTGACCTGAGATTTGACAGTAACGGTGTTTGTGGGAATGACGGTACCTAACCCTTTCAGATATACATCAAAATCAGCTTTATTTGTCATTAAGGCCGTTACAGGCTGTGGAGGCTGATCAAAAGATTTTTTACCTGTACCAAACTTCACCATGTTTGGCACAAGGAATATTTTGCCCGCAATGATAATTACAATGGATACAATAATAATTATCCAGTGGCGGCGGATAAAATGAAAGAATCTTTGAATTCTGGTTAAATGAGGTCCAGTGTGAGTTTCCAGCTTTGATGGTTGATTCATGCCAAATTTTACCTATTCCTTTTTTGATAATTTCAATGCTTTGCTGCACATTGAGTTTTGTATCTTTGGTAATTATATACGTTACCGAAACATTTTGACCGGATAATAAAAATTAAGATGATGTTGAGTAATATTTTTCTCGACATTTATTATCTGATCATAGTTTATATGTTATTGATAGTTAAGCAACCCTTTTAGTGAAAAATTTATTATGTGTTCGGCTATTTCTTTTATGTCTTCGTCAGTATATCCTTCTTTATGCCGCAGCCGGAAAATAATAGGCCGGGCATTACGGAAATAAAGACATTGACCAATAATACTCATAGCACAAAGTTCTATTATTTTGTCAGGAGGTTTATTGCCCACAATTTCTCTGACGATAGAGGATAATTTGATAAACGTTGGCTTGATGAAGTCTTCCACTAAAACATCTAACGCCGCGGTAGATTCGGTAAATTCCCGGGCAAGAAGTTTGCCAAATAATGAAGTTTTTCCTTTTTCCAGAAAACGATAGATAAAAGTATGAATAAAATTACTGAGCTTATCTTTGGGTGTATCCGTTTCATTGATGCTGAAAGTAAGGGGGTATTTTTGTATAGCAAGTTCACGGTAATATTTTAAAACGGCCAGATATAATCTTTCTTTGTCGCCGAAATAATAGTTTATTGCTGCTAAGTTTACCCGGGAGCGCTTACATATTTCCCGTACGGTAGTTTTGCGAAAGCCTTGTTCAGCAAATATTTCCCCGGCTGCTTTCAGTATTGATTCTACCCTCGGTTTTACTTTTTTTTCAGCGATCATATTAATTGAAACAATCACTTTAAACAAATATTTGAAACAGGTGTATCATTTATTTTTCTTTTGTCAAGAAATTTTTTGTATGAAGCTATAATTATACGGCTGCTAAACATGATTCTTGGAATAATAAGTAGGAATTAGTAAAGATTTACAATAATATACCTTGAAGTTCTTGTCGGCATCGTTTATGTAAAAAACTGTCTATTAGGGGGTGTTATGTCTGAAGAATTAATGAATACTAAGGAAGTGGCTGAATATCTTGATATCCACGAAAAACAGGTTTACGCCTTGATTAAAGCCGGACGAATTCCCTGCACGCGGGTAACAGGCAAGTGGATATTCCCCAAAAAATTTATCGATGAATGGATTGAAACTAATGCGCAATCCGGTCTGAAACAAGCACGAAATAAGAGCAATAGAATTAGCGGCGCTATTCTAGCCTCCGGCAGTAACGATCCCGTTTTGGACATGCTCTTGACCGCGACAAAAAAATCTCATCCCGATTTTTATATTTTTTCAGCCAACACCGGAAGCGTTAATGGTCTAAAAGCGCTCAATGAAGGATTGACCGATATTGCCTTATCCCATCTTTTCGATCCCGAAAGCGGTCAATATAATATCCCGTATTTGCCCCGCTATCTGCAAAACGTTAACCCCGTGGTTGTCAACCTCTTTTATCGCGAGCTGGGTTTTCTGTGTCAGCAAAGTAAATCTTCTCATATTACCGGATTTGAAAGCCTTGCCGGCAGAAAAATTAGTTTCATCAACCGCCAAAAAGGTTCGGGAACGAGGCTGCTTTTGGATTATCATTTACAGAAATTGGGAATTGATCCTGAAGAAATCGATGGGTATGAAAAAGAAGTTTATACTCATTTTGAGGTAGGCCTTTCTATTCTTTCCGGTGAAGCCGATGTTGGTATAGCCTCTGCCGCCATAGGAAAGCTTTTAAGGCTGGCTTTTGAGCCTATAACTTCAGAATGCTTTGATATGATTCTTGATCAATCCACGTATTTTCAAGCGGGCGTGCAATCATTCATCGAGACACTAAAATCGAATGCATTCCGCGGCCGTGTGGAAAAAATCGGCGGTTATGATTTCAGAGACTCCGGGAAAATTCTTTATTCCCAGCAATGATCTATTCTCTATAAAATATTAAAGTAAGAAAAGGAGTCGGGGATGATGAAAAAAAGTATTGGTAAATGTTTAGTCTTACTTCTTTTAGTTTTCCCGTCTATTGCACTGGCAGGAGGTGGGTATAAGTTTATCCTGTTATCCAGCACCATCGGCCCCATTGACTCGGGAATTGTCAGCGTTTTAGAAGATAGGTTTGAAAAAGATACGGGTATTCGTGTTCGCCACGTGGGCGCGGGAACAGGCGCAGCACTGGATATGGCTACGAAAGGCCAGATCGACTTGGTGATGGTTCACGCCAAATCTTTGGAAGAAAAGTTTGTCGCTGATGGTTTCGGTACACGAAGAATTCCTCTCATGTACAATGATTTTGTTATTGTTGGGCCTGCTGCCGATCCCGCCGCCATTAAGGGATCAAAAATAGCGACGGAGGCACTAAAAAAAATTATGACCAGCGGCTCTACTTTTATCAGCCGCGGGGATAAATCAGGGACCAATGTGGCGGAAATGGAGCTCTGGAAAAAAGCGGACGTCAAGCCGGAAAGATCATGGTATGTGATTTATGAAAAAGGTGCGGAGGGGAATGTCGCCACATTGAAATACACGGATCGGCAGGCGGCCTATACATTGATTGACCGCGCTACATATCTATCGCTGAAGGATCAAATTAAGCTGGCCATTCTGGTCGAAAGTGATGAAGCTCTTTTAAATTATATTTCACTCATACCGGTTAATCCAAAAAAATTCCCCAAAGTTAATCACAATGATACGATAACCTTTGTTAAATGGCTGACCTCGCCTAAAAAAGGACAGCTCATTATCCGGGATTTTGGCAAGGATAAATACGGTTCGCCCCTATTTTTCCCTAATTCTCTAGAATGGCAGAGAGCTCAGAGAAAAATAAAACAAATCAAAATATTTTAATTACAAGGAGTGTAAAATGAAATTATTAAGAAACAATAAATTAATCATTATATTCATCACGGCGGTATTATTTGCCTTTGGCGCATCAAATTCTTTAGCCGCCAAGCCGCAATCCAAACAGAAAAACATTCTTCTGGCGACAACGACGAGCACGCAGGACTCAGGATTGCTCGATGTGCTGATTCCTATATTTGAAAAACAAACAGGCTACTTTGTCAAGACTATTGCTGTCGGTTCCGGTCAGGCCATGGCGATGGGACAGAGGGGCGAAGCGGATGTCCTGCTTGTTCATTCACCGGATGCAGAAAAAAAGTTTATCGATGAGGGTTATGGCATCAACCGGCGTTTAGTGATGCACAATGATTTCATTATTGTCGGACCGGGTGCTGATCCGGCCAAAATTAAAGGGATGAAATCATCGTCTGAAACACTTAAGTTGATTGCTAAAGCGAACGCTTTGTTTTTATCGCGCGGAGATAATTCGGGAACAGATGCGAAAGAAAAAAAAATATGGAATAAAGCAGAGATCAATCCTGTCGGGCAGAATTGGTATCAGGAAACCGGATTAGGTATGGGACAGACTTTGAATGTTGCGGCGGAGAAAAAAGGCTATACGCTCGCCGACCGTGGAACCTATTTAGCCCTCAAGAAAAATCTGGGATTGGATATTCTGGTGGAAGGCGATGCGGCGCTGCTCAATATTTATCACGTGATTGAAGTCAACAGCGCTAAATGGTCGAAAGTCAACGCGGCCGGTGCGAAAGCATTTGCCGATTTTATGATCTCCAAAAAAACGCAGGAAATAATTAAAACATTCGGCGTGGATAAATTCGGTTCGCCTTTGTTCTTCCCCGACGCGGGCAAAACGATGGAAGATTTAGGAAAATAGCAATAGAATTGTCAGAGGCATTGATTGGAATTAATATTACAAGGCGTTATCAAGGCATTTGAGCTGATTATTTCTTTTGACCCGGAAGTTTTGGGCATTACATGGCTGTCTCTGAAGGTATCGGGGACAGCTACATTCATCAGCCTTTTCATCGGGGTTTCCATTGGAACAGCCATTGCTTTAACCAATTTTCGCGGGAAGAGGCTGGTCATCAGTTTAATCAATACGGGGATGGGCTTGCCACCCGTCGTTGTTGGATTGTTTGTGACTATCATGATTTGGCGCAGCGGTCCTCTAGGGTTTATGGAGATTCTTTATACACCAACCGCTATGATTGTCGCGCAGGCAATTATTGCTACGCCCATTGTAATGGGTATCTCGCTTGCCGCCATGCAAAATTTGCCGCCAAATTTGCGCATGCAGATTCTTTCGCTGGGAGCAAGCCGGTTGCAGATGGTGTGGGTATTGATCAAAGAAGCAAAGTTGCCGCTTCTGGCGGCGGTTATGGCCGGTTTTGGAGGAGTGATTTCCGAAGTTGGTGCTTCCATCATGGTCGGCGGTAATATCAAGGGGTATTCACGCGTGCTCACCACAGCCACGGTTATGGAAACCGGCAAAGGAAATTTTGACATCGCTATTGCGCTGAGTATTATCCTGCTGCTGCTCGCCTTCCTCGTTAATCTCCTGCTCACGCAGATACAGCAAAGGCAGCATACGCGATGAAATCTGAGAATATTCTTACCGTTAAAAATTTAATCGTTCAGCGCGGCGGTGTAGCTGTATTGAATATTAGCGAACTCACTGTGGAACGGGGGAAAATATTCGTCTTGATCGGACCCAACGGTGCCGGGAAGTCCAGCCTGCTTTTAACGATGGCCGGTTTGTTGAAGCCTTGGCAGGGACAGCTCTATTTCCAAGAATTGCCGATAAATTCGCGTGTTGACCGCATGATTCTCCGCCGCAACGCAGCCGTCGTTTTTCAGGAGCCCTTACTTCTTAGTAGTTCGGTTTATGAAAATGTTGCCCTTGGTTTGAAATTTCGAAAAGTAAAAAATTATGAGATCAAAAATCGTGTTGGCGAATCATTGGATTATTTTGGAATCGCGCAACTGGAAAAAAGATCGGCGAAATCACTTTCGGGAGGTGAAGCCAGAAGGGTATCACTGGCGCGCGCTTTTGCCCTTCAGCCCCAACTGATTTTATTGGATGAACCCTTTAACTCTCTTGATCCGCCTTCCCGTGAAGCCATCATTGACGATTTGCAGCGGATTTTAAAGGAAACAAAAATAACGGCCGTGGTGGCGCTGCACGACCGAGAAGAAACACTGCGTTTGGCACAGAATGTTGCGTTCATGAACGGCGGTAAAATCGTGCAATCGGGAACAACTGCAGAAATATTTAATCAGCCGGCTGATGAATTTATAGCTAACTTCGTCGGAACAGAATCGGTTTTGGAAGGCACTGTCAAAAGCAGCAATGCAGGCCTGATGGAGATTTCCGTAGCTGGAAAAATTATTGAAGCCGTAGGCAATTTCGCTCCGGGACAAAATGTTCACTGTTGTTTACGGCCGGAAAATATTACGATATCCAAAGATACACAGGGCAAAATAAGCGCGCGTAATATCTTTGACGCAAAAATTGGGAAAATTGTCCGGCAAGGGTTTTTTTATAAACTCGTTTTGGACTGCGGTTTTTCTCTCGTTGCTTATATCACCACGCCTTCTTGCGAGGATCTGGGCATACGTGAAAATTCAAATGTAGTCGTGTCCTTCAAAGCCACTGCTGTACATGTCATGAGGCGAGAATAATAAAATTTTTCTCTTTTAATCCCCTTTGTAAGTTTCATCATCTTTTAAAGGGGTGGTAGGCATTACCTACTATTTCCCTTACAATTAATCAGTATTGTTTTCATTCACCCCTTACATTAATTTACAGTCGCAAGATGAAATCCGTAAGGAAGAACAGCGATAAGAATAATTATTTCATTCCAACTGAAAAGTCATCAAAGGGAAGGATAAGAAGGTTATGAAGGTTCTAATCGTTTATTACTCGATGTATGGTCATATATATAAAATGGCTGAAGCAGTAGCTGAAGGCGTAAAACAGGTCAGAGGCGCCGAAGTGAAAATCTATCGCGTACCGGAAACTTTGCCCGCTGACGCTTTAAAGAAAATGGGAGCCCTGGATTTTCAGAAGAAAACTGCTCAGATTAATGTTTGTACTGCAGACGATTTGGTTTCTGCTGATGCAATTATATTCGGCACACCGACGCGTTTCGGCAATATGTGCGGTCAGATGCGTCAATTTCTCGATTCCACGGGAGGGGTTTGGGCCAAGGGGCTTCTTGTCGGTAAAGTAGGAAGTGTCTTTACCAGCTCGGCAACACAACATGGAGGCCAGGAATCAACAATCCTCAGCTTCCATACTACCCTGCTTCATCAAGGAATGATCATTGTAGGCTTGCCTTATGCTTTTGGAGGGCAAATGCGTATTGATGAAATCACCGGTTCATCTCCTTATGGCGCTTCCACCATTGCTGGCGGTAAGGGTGAAAGAATGCCCAGCGAAAATGAACTGCAGGCCGCAAGATACCAGGGCAAGCATGTTGCTCAAATTGCTGCAAAATTGGCACGTAAAGATTAAGTGGAGCTCTCCACCATAAGTTGCGGGGAATGTGAGCTATAGTATTCAATTTAAGTAAAAAAAGAACGATTACAACAATAAAATAATTAGTTGTTAACACAACATAATAATCAAATAAAGGAGGTCATTTATGAATCAGAACACAATGGATCAAGGATGGCAGCAGTTGCAATTTCGTATAGATAAATTAGTCGGTCATTTACTGAAAGAAGATTTTCCTGCTCTTGAATACAAAACACGCATTGCCGGTCTTTTGCAGTCGCCGCCGGAATATAATGAACAAAATGTCGAAAAAGTATCATAAAAAATATCGGTGGAATATTATCGGTTAGAATGAGGCTGAAAAAAGAAAAAAGATAATTCGGTTTGAAGTTAAGAAAGGAAGGTGCGGCAGATGATTGGGGAAAAAATAAGAAATGCGATGAATGAACAGATAAAACATGAAATGGAATCGTTCTACATCTATTTATCGATGACTGCTTATTTCCACGCACAGAATCTTGATGGTATGGCGCACTGGATGCGTTGTCAGGCGCATGAAGAAATGATCCATGCCATGAAGTTTTATGATCACATACTGGACAGAGGCGGCCAGGTAACGCTGCTGGATTTAAAGCAGATTAAAACAACCTGGAAAAAACCACTGGAGGCCTGGCAGGATGCCTATGAACATGAAAAATTTATCACCGGAAAAATTAATAATCTGACAAAAATATCCCGTGAAGAAAACGACTATACCTCCGAGCCGCTGCTTTCCTGGTTTTTAAATGAGCAGATTGAAGAAGAAAAAAATACGGAAAAAGTATCCCGCGAACTGGCCATGGTGGAAACATCCAAAGAAGGCATTTTGATGCTGGATCGGGAACTAGCCACACGTGTTTTTACAGCAGGATCACCGCTTGATCCGGTAGCTTACAATATTGTTGCATAAAAACGTATTGCCTGAATAATTTAAAGATCCTCCTCTGTCCAATACAGAGGAGGATCTTTTGCGGTAGATGTTTTTCAGAAATCAGAAATAGTAGCTTTATCCTACTACTTACCTACAGAACAACCATTATTGTAAATTTCAGAATAATCATAAATATTAACGATAAATAAAGATAAGGAGGACATTATGTTTGCACCAAAGAAAATCTTAGTACCAACGGATTTTTCAGTTTATGCGGATAACGCGTTAAAACAGGCGATAGATATTGCCAAACAAAATAAAGCCAAGATTTATCTTTTTCATGTTATTGATGACGGGTTTCAACAATGTGCAGTCGATTATTGTGTGGATGAAGGAGTTGTCCAGAAAATTTATAAAGAAAGTATAAAAAATGCAAAAGATAAACTGCAACAGGAAGTTAAAAAAGTTACGGACAATCATTCCGACATAGAAATTGTTTATGATACAAGAAGAGGCATTCCCTACGAAGAGATACTCAAAGAACAGGAAGAAAAAAGCATTGATCTGATTGTAATTGCTTCGCATGGGAAAACAGGAATTTTGAAAAATTTGCTGGGCGGCGTTGTCGATAAAGTTATGAAAAGAGCCAAATCTCCTGTATTGCTGGTGCGAAGTTGATTTTCCATAATATACAGATATTGAATTTTAGAACGAATAAGGACAGGGGAGCTCTTCAAAGGCAGTCTCCGGACTGCCCTTGAAGTTTTTCCCATGATTTTAGGAAGAAAGGTAGCCAGTATGAAAACAAAAATAAAGTATCTGATCTTTACAGCAGTCTTAATTTTTATCGGTATCGTTTGCGGATCAATTCTTACTTCAAATTTCGGCATATTTAAAACCAGTCAAGCTCAAGAAGTTAATATTTCCAAAGAATCCATTGATCTTTTGTCCAGGATTGATCGGGCCATGTCTGAGTTAGCGGCTGTTGCCAAACCGGCAGTTGTGAATATTTCATCGCAAAGGACCGTAACCACCCAATCGATTCCGAATCCTTTTTTTGATGATCCTTTATTTAGAAATTTCTTCGGCGATCAATTTAATAATAAACCTGAAAAATATAAACAAATGGGATTAGGCTCGGGTGTCATTGTAGGTAAAGAGGGCTATATTATAACCAACAATCATGTGGTGCAGGGATCGGAGGAGATTACAGTGAAGTTATCCGATAAGAGACAATTCAAAGGTAAAGTTGTCGGTGCCGATCCCAGAACCGATCTGGCCGTGGTAAAGATCAATACCCATAATCTTCCGGTTCTCAATCTTGGCGATTCGGATAAATTGAAAGTAGGTGAAAGTGTAATTGCGATCGGCAACCCCTTCGGCTTGAACCAGACAGTGACATCAGGAATTATCAGTGCAATTGGGCGGGCCGATGTGGGCATCGCGGACTATGAAGATTTCATTCAGACTGATGCGGCAATAAATCCAGGGAATTCCGGCGGCGCTTTGGTCAATGTTAAAGGCGAACTGGTGGGTATTAATACGGCAATCGCTACCACGTCTGGAGGATATCAGGGTGTCGGCTTTGCAATTCCGAGCAACATGGTCCAAGTTGTGATGGATAGCCTAATTAAAAGGGGCAAAGTAATCAGGGGATGGCTCGGCGTAAGCATTCAGCCTATGACTTCCGTACTGGCCAGACAGTTCGGATTGAAGAGTGAAAAGGGTGTCTTGGTCAGTGATATAGCGGAAGACTCTCCGGCACAAAAAGCCGGAATCCAGCGCGGCGATATTATCTTGGAATATGGAAGCAAAGACGTCAATGATATTTCTGAGTTTCGAAATATGGTCGCCAGTGCGAAACCCGGCACAGAAGTAAATATCAAGGTTCTTCATGAAGGTAAAGAGAAGACATTATCTGTTCAGATCGGCGAGTTGCCGGCAAAGCTATCTCCGACAACAAGTGAATCAGCGAACGTGTTCATCGGTATTCATGTGCAAAGTATTACAGCCGACCAGAAAAAAATGCTGGGAATTCCTGCACGCATCAAAGGTGTCATGGTTATTGCTGTGGACGATGATAGTCCGGCCAGCAGTGTATTGCAGGCCAACGATATCATAATGGAAATAAACAGAAAGAAAATCTCGAATATTAATGACTACAATACGATTGTCGGTAAGGTTAAGCCTGATCAGGAAATCCTGATGTTGATTTACCGCAATGGAACGAGTTTGTATATTACGCTTTTGTCAAAATAGACTGGTACTATGCATGAGCGCTAGTCCGATTGTGAAACGATAAAAAAATGAGGAGGAAACAAAGTCATGAAAAACGCATTGTATCTCAAGGTTATAACTCTTTTAGCAGTGGCTGTTTTTTTAGGGATGACCGGATGTGCTAAAAAAGAAACAGTTGTAGAAAATTCTGCGCAGCCGCAGAATGCCAAACAGGAAGAGATGAAGTCGGCTCCGGCACCACTTGTTGCCACGGGAGAACAGAAATTCGAGTTGGGAAATATTCATTTTGATTTCGATAAATATAACCTGCGGCCAGCGGATAGAAAAATTTTAAACGCTCATGCTAATTGGTTATTGAAAAATTCTGAATATAAAGTAAAAATAGAGGGTAATTGCGACGAAAGAGGAACGGAAGAATACAACATGGCTCTTGGTCAGAGAAGAGCAGATACCGCCAGGAAATACCTGACTGAAAAAGGTATTAATGCAAAAAGGATTTCCACGATCAGTTACGGTAAAGATCGTCCCTTGGACCCTGCTCATAATGAAGAAGCGTGGGCGAAAAACAGAAATGATCAGTTTGTTCTTTCCCCGTGAGCTGTTATTCTGCCTGACTTTTAATAATATTTTGTATTGGACGAGTGCTCATGCATAGAAAATATTTTTTAATATTTGGCAATATATAGAATGACCATGTCGTTGGGCCTGCTTTATATTATGCTGGGAATATTGGCCGGTTTCTTAAGCGGATTAATCGGTATCGGGGTGGAACTATTGTTGTACCGGTTTCGGTCATCATTTTTGGCCTTTCCCAAAAACGGCCCAAGGAACGACATTGGCTTTATTAGTTCCACCAATAGGCATCCTTGCCGCATGGACGTATTATAAACAAGGATACGCTGATTTTCCCGTTGCTGCGCATTAATCTGCGTTGGGTTCTTATTTGGCGGCTAATTGGTGCTAAATTAGCCACTAATATATCCAATCAAACACGGGAAAGAATATTCGGCATTGCCTTACTGATCATCTCGATAAAAATGATTTTCTCCAGGTAAAGGTTGATCAAGGCATTATTGATTGACACTTAGATAAGGAAGGATATTGCATTTTAAAAGGGAAATAATTAATATGGAATAGGGTTTTTTAGCACTGGCCCAGGTGGCCGGCACACTATTCGGACTCGTGTTAGTTTCGCTTGTCTTTGCCTACACGACAGCTATTACAAGAATAGACAGTATGGGTGATTTTTCGCATTTCGCTTCCTGGGTATGGTCTGCCGGGTTTTCTTGCTTCATCTATTTTTCGTGTGTTTTCTTATTTCTTTTCGGCTGATGGAGGATGAAACCTGGGTTCCTGCCCTTGCGGGAATTGCCGCGGTGATTAGCATTTTGCTGGTCTTTTCCCATTACAAAGAACTACGCTGGCTGCGCATCACGATTGTCGAGGACCGTTCAAAAATTCAGCAGATTGTACTGGACACAGACGACATTGCCCATCATTATTTTTATGTTTTTCCAGATTACGATTTGGAGGGCCGTAATGCGACCATCAATAAAATCTCTGAGTCGGCGATGTACACCGCATTGACATACACTCTTTTCCTTGTTGCTTTGAGGGCAGTGATCTTGGTCGGCGCTTCGTTTTCTGCAATCGTTACATTGCACCAGCGCAAAAATATAAAGGATAAGTAAAATATGGTAATGCCGTCATGATGAAGATTGAGATATGTCAGCGCACGGGGCAAATCTGCTTTTATTAGTCATTTTAATTGCTTTTGTACGTAGTGAATATTAAGAAACACTCTTGTATTGAAAGTTATTCGAGTTTATAATAACTCAAAATAAATAAAGGCCTATTGTACATAAGAAAGTAGCGCGGGCATGACAAATCCTCTCCCTCAGAAAAACAAAATTACTCTTTCAATTGCATTAATAATATTTTTCTCAGTTTCCGTTTTTATAATTGTCCGGGGCTATTATGTATATCAGGATCAGAAAACAGATATTGGTAATGCTGCCCGTCAGCAACTGACTGCAATTGCCGAGCTTAAAGTAGGGGAAATCAACAATTGGCGCAAAGAACGTATCGCTAATGCGACCGTTATCTTTGAAAATAATGTATTTGCTTCCAACGTATTCCAATTCTTCAACAATCCGTCATCTCTGGAAGCAAAAAAGAATATTTTGTCCTTACTTTCGGCAACACAAAAATCATATCAATATAAAAACATTTTACTTCTCGATAAGAATAAGAAAGTTAAATTGGCCCTAAATAGATACAATTCTAATTTTGGTAAGATTTATTCTAATGTCATCAATGAAGCTTTCGAAAAAAATAATATAGTTTTTAGTGATTTCTATAGAGACGACAAAACGAGCGGTGTTTTTCTGTCAATGGCTATACCTATTGTGATTATTCAAAAGAAGAACACAATACGCCTTGGTACTGTAATGGTTATTATAGATCCCAATATACGTTTATACCCTACTATTAAAGTATGGCCAACACCTAGTGAGACGGGAGAGGCTTTGTTGGCACATCGTGATGGTAACGAAGTTGTGTATCTTAACGAGTTGCGTTACAGCAAGAATATACCTATGACGATGAGATATCCGATAACTCAATCATCGCTACCTGCCGTTAGGGCTGTATTAGGAGCGAAAGGCGTTGTTGAGGGGATAGATTACCGTAAAAAAAATGTTCTTGCAGCAATCAAGGCGGTGCCGGATTCCACGTGGTTTCTTGTCGCTAAAGTTGATACAGAAGAAATATATGCCTCCTTAACCGAACGTTTTTGGATGGCTGTATTTTTCATAATAGTCACAATATTAATTCTTGGAGTCGTTGCTGCGTATATCTGGCGTTATCGGCAGGCAAAATATTATCGTGAACAATACGAGCAGGAATATAAAAGGGCTTTTTTATATGCCCGAAGTCTAATCGAAGCGAGCCTCGATCCTTTAGTGACCATCAGCCCGGAAGGAAAAATTATGGATGTCAACAGCTCAACGGAGTTGATAACGGGACGATCCAGAAAAGAATTGATCGGCAGTAATTTTTCCAATTATTTTACTCAACCGGAAAAGGCCGACGAGGGATACAAACTGGTATTTGAAAAAGGCGTTGTCCGGGACTATCCTCTGTCCCTACGCACTGTTGCAGGTGGTGTTACCGAAGTATTATATAATGCTTCCTTATATAAAAACGAGAGCGGAGAGGTGCAGGGTATTTTTGCGGCGGCCCGTGATGTAACAGAATTAAGACGTATAGAGCAAGCGTTAAAGGCGGCGCATAATGAATTGGAATTACGGGTAAAAGAAAGAACAAACGAATTACAAAGAACTAATGAAGCTCTGCAATCAGAAATACGAGAACGCAAAGACGTAGAAAAACTCATTGAACTGCGGACAAAGTTACTGGAAGTAACGAACAAAGAATTGGAAAGTTTCAGCTATTCAGTTTCTCACGATCTCAGAGCACCGCTACGTGCTATTGACGGCTACACCAGGATGATTCTTCGAGATCAAAGAGATAAGCTCAATGACGATGCCAAACGTAAATTTGATTTGATCAGAAGCAATACGCAAATGATGGGTAAGTTAATTGACGATTTGCTTTCCTTCTCCCGTTTGGGACGGCTGGAAATTAATATGTCTAAACTGGATATGGAAGGCTTAATCAATGATATATGGATGGAGTTGCAGATCATTAATCCCGATAGAAGAATTGATTTTAAGATTAAAAATATCCCGCCAAGCCGGGGTGACCGCACATTAATAAAACAAGTTTATTCTAATCTTTTATCCAATGCTGTAAAATATACAAAATTTAAAGATAAAGCATATATCGAAACAGGAGGGTATCCGGAAGGGAATGAAAATATTTACTATGTAAAAGATAAAGGCGTAGGTTTTGATATGAAATATTATGATAAGTTGTTTGGAGTTTTTCAACGTTTGCATAGCGCTGATGATTATGAAGGCACCGGCGTCGGTTTGGCCATTGTTCAGAGAATAATTCATCGCCACGGAGGTCGTGTTTGGGCTGAAGGCAAAGTTGAAGAAGGAGCAATTTTTTATTTTTCTCTGCCGGTAAGGGACTGACTTGAAAAATGGATAATACGGATATCATTATAGTTGAAGATAATCATCATGATGTGGAAATGATTTTGGATACATTTCGTGAATTAGGAATTAAATCCGGAGTTCTTATACTCGGTGATGGAGTTGAAGCGACAAAACACTTTTTCGATCCCACGGGTAAATTTAGCTCAAAAAGAATTAAGCCGCCACGGTTAATATTGCTGGATTTAAAACTTCCTAAAATCAATGGCCTGGAAGTTCTGAAATTACTAAAATCTGATGAAAGGACAAAACATATCCCCATTGTTGTTTTTACGTCATCCAATGAAGAAAGGGATAGGATAGAAAGTTATAAATTGGGTGCCAATAGTTACTTAGTCAAACCTTTAGATGCCGATGAATTTGCGGATCATATCAAGAAAATTATAAATTATTGGATTAAGCTTAATGTAAATGCCGATTAGTCAGTTTACGTAAGGATGGATTAAACAAGTATTGCCAATTAAAACTTGAGGATGTCCGAATGAATAAAGTATTGCGTATATTAATATTAGAAGATACGGCCGCGGACGCGGAGTTGATGGAAGATGAATTAAAACAAGCCGGGTTAAACTTCGTTGCTCAAAGAGTTGCCACCAAAGCAGAATTTACCAAACAAATGGATGAATTTTTGCCGGATTTAATTCTGGCCGATTATTCTTTGCCCGGGTTCAGCGGTAAGTCAGCATTGAACATTGTTTCGAGCCAATATCCCGACATTCCTTTTATTTTTGTCTCCGGCGCTTTGGGGGAAGAACTGGCAGTGGAGTTACTCAAAAAGGGAGCGACGGATTATGTTTTGAAAAATAATCTATTGAGACTTGCTCCGTCGGTTAACCGGGCGTTGAACGAATTAGCCGAGCGCAATGAACGTAGAAAAGCTGAGAATGATTTGAAGAACAGTGAAAGAGAATTGCAATTGAAGTCCAAAACGTTAGAAGAAGCCAATATAGCCTTAAAAGTTTTGTTGAAGCAGAGAGAAGAAGATAAGATAGCCATGGAAGAAAACATTCTATCTAATGTTAAAAAGCTTATTCTTCCCCCTATTGAAAAATTAAAAAGTTTGAAATTGAATGATAATCAATTAACGCATGTTAGCATAATTGAAAGCCACCTCAAAGAGATCATCTCGCCTTTTCTGCATAATCTAACCACGAAACATTTTGATCTGACACCGCGGGAAATTCAAATTGCCACTCTCATCCGGGAAGGCAAGACTACTAAAGAAATGACTGAATATTTGAATATATCGGCGACGGCTGTTGATTTTCACAGAAAAAATATTCGTTTAAAACTCGGCATAAAAAATAAAAAAACAAATCTTCGATCATTCCTCCTCTCGATGTCTTCATAAATCCGGCATTAAATTATGGCAGACCGGCTAAAGTTTGGTTTGATTTTCCGGCGATATTATTTTATGCAAGGCAAGCGTTAAGTTGTGAAAGTGGTTTGCTCAATAGAGAAAGGAGACAACTATTTTCAATTACAACCTCTACCTGAAAAAAATTTGTGATGGTCAGAAAGGCATAAATCCCTTTCTGGATTATTTAGGCGTAACTCTGGCTGATTTAAAAGATGGTTATGCCCGGTTTCGAATGCCAGTGCGCCCGGAATATCTGCAGGGAGCGAAAATGATGCAAGGCGGGCTTATCGTTGCTCTGGCCGATGAGGCTATTGCCCATGCGATGATGACTCAATTAAGCCCGGAAGAGGGTTTAACCACTATCGAGCTAAAGAGCAATTTTCTGGCGGGAGTTAATAGTGGGGAGCTTATTGCCGATGCCACTGTTTTTAAAAAAGGTCAAAGTTTGATCATCGGAGATTGCCTGGTTAAGGATGACAAGGGGAAAAACATCTGCCGTGTTTCGGCAACATTTCTGCTTTTGAAAAAATGAATTCATTGGCGAGCGCACGCCGCGCAGCTTGCTGCGGGGCAAGTGACCGAATACAGAATTAGTATTTCCTCATGAATCGAAGACGCTCGGCGGCTTTGCCGCAGAGAAATTCAATCTTGACATTCACTAATAAGTCATGCTTGTATAATATTAATTCTTCTTACATTTTCAGATGCAGGTACGTTCTGGCAAAAGATCAAATCTCTCGTGGGATACAAAGAGCCGCAATAGTTGCGCCTCCTAACAATATTGCTCCAGGCAGGACAGCCCTGATGGGCCGCGGCTTGAGCCCAAACATGTTAGGTATCCGACAGAAAGGTAAACAAAATGGATAAGCCAATTTCGTACATTATGACGAAAAGCGTACAGACTGCAAATACGGAAGACACCGTCGAGCACATTGAAGAACTGCTAAATTCGTACGGCCTATCGTCCGTGCCGGTTGTAGATTCGAAGGGCATGCTTTTCGGAATTATTAGCGCTTCAGACTTGCTTCATTTCCACTCGACTGGGAAAAGCCCCAAGGCAGCGCACGCATGGGAGATTTGTACGTACAAGCCTATTGAAGTCAGTCCCGATACCCCTGTGGGCGAAGTTGCCAAATTGATGGTTAAAAACAAGATCCATCACGTCGTAGTGTCGGAAAACAAATCGATACAGGGATTTGTGTCTTCTCTCGATTTTGTAGAACAATACTTATTGAAGGAGGCACCTAACCCTTAGCTGGTACGAGCGGGCCGCGAGCATCTTGCCAAATCACAATTTTGTAGGCACCCGCCGCACAGTAAGCCGTTTGGCCGCGGCTCCGTCAATCCGGCAATTATTGCGAAAAAACCCAATAATATATTAATTATCATAGTATCCATATCTCTATTGACTAGCGGTTATAAATTTGTTAAATCAAACACGTTCTAATTGTTTTGAATAAATTCCCCCCACTGGATGCGTTAAGTGATTGATCTGCATACACATTCCCTTTTCAGTGACGGCGACTTAATTCCCACGGAGTTGGCGCAACGCGCCTTTTCGGCCGGGTATAAAGCTATAGCCATTACCGATCATGCCGATCATTCCAATATTGATTTCATTCTGCCCAGGATTATTAAGGTTTGCTTAAAAATAACGGAAAAAGGGAATATCACAGTGCTTCCCGGCATTGAACTTACTCATGTTCACCCTAAAGATATAGCCGCGCTTGCTGATGAGGCGAGAATTTTGGGAGCAAAGATAGTTGTTGTGCATGGTGAAACTTTGGCCGAACCTGTTCCTCCCGGCACCAATTTGGCGGCGCTTAACTCCTCCATAGATATTTTAGCCCATCCCGGACTTTTGACTGAAAAAGAAACGAAGCTGGCCGCCGAAAAAGGAATTTATCTGGAGATTACCACCCGGAAAAATCACAGCCTGACGAATGGGCATGTTGCTCAGATGGCCGGAAAATTTAAGGCGCAGCTTGTTCTTGATAACGATGCACATGCTCCCAGTGATTTCGTTGGCAGTAAAATGGCGACAAATATCGCCCGCGGCGCGGGTTTGACCGATGTTGAAATTGCCGCGATGTTTGAAAATTCACAAAAGCTTGTGCAGAGGGCCTGTGTGTGAAGAAAAGTCGAGATTCCCGGCCGTTGAAAATATGCCTGCTGACCTATAGAGGTAATCCCACGTGCGGCGGTCAGGGTGTTTACATTAAACATCTAAGCAAGGCACTGGTTGATATCGGCCATAATGTGGATGTAATATCAGGACCTCCCTATCCCCATCTCGACCCGAAAGTGTGTCTGCACAAGTTGCCGAACCTGGATATGTATAATCCCAATCATCTTTTCCGTCCGGAAAGGATAAGGGATCTGATCTATCCGATCAACATGTATGAATTTTTGAATTTCTGCACGGGCAGTTTCCCGGAACCTTTTACTTTTGGCGAGCGGGCTTACCGTTATCTACTGAAGTGCGGAATGCATTATGACATTGTTCATGATAATCAGAGTCTTTCCTACGGGGTCGGAAGGCTCGCCAGAAAAATTATTCCGACAATAGCAACTATTCATCATCCGATAACCGTTGATAAACAGGAGGAATTTAAAGCGGCAAAAACAATCTATGAGAAATTTCGTGTTTTCCGCTGGTACACTTTTATTAAAATGCAGATGAGAGTAGCGCGCCAGCTTTCCCATATTGTAACTGTATCGGAATTTACCAAAAAGGATATCGCTCAGGAATTCTCTATTGATGAAGATAAATTCCACGTGGTTCATAACGGAATCAACAACGAGTATTTTTATCCGGCTCAAAATGGATCACGGCCGGAAAATTCCATTATCGTGACCAATAGCGCGGATATACCGTTAAAAGGGTTGAGTTATTTGTTGGAGGCTGTATCGGAATTAAGAAAAAAACGATCTGTAAAATTAACAGTTATCGGAGAACCAAAAAAAAACGGAGTAATTACAAAACTGGTGGCCAGGCTGGGGATTGGTGATATAGTCCAGTTTACCGGTCGTATTAAAAATGAAGAATTTGCCGATTACTATTCGGCTGCAACAATAGCCGTTGTTCCGTCTTTATATGAAGGATTTGGCATACCGGCCGTGGAGGCAATGGCTTGCGGCGTTCCGTTGATTACAACAAGCGGCGGCGCCTTGCCGGAAGTTGTGGGTGATGCAGCTATGATTGTGCCGCCCGCCGATACCTCCGCCTTGATCAAAGCCATAACGTATTTATTCAATAACCCTGATGAGAGGGTAAAATATGCTGAGGCGGGTTTAGAAAGAGTGAATTCAGTTTTCAGCTGGTCTAAAGCAGCGCAGCAAGTAGTCGAGGTTTACCGGGAGGTAATTGATGGTCGCCGTAGATTTTCATGAACTGAAATTAAAACCTCGCAGTCTTGTTTTGGATGCCGGTGCGGCGGGCAAGCATTTGCGGAAGCTGGCAAAAATGCCTGATTTGAAAATTATCAGTATAGACAGAAATAGCTCTGATCTGAACGATGCCCTGACGTCCTTAAAAAATATGCCGGACGCCTTATCGAATAATTATCTCGTTTCTCGTGTCGACATTAAAAATTTGCTTTTTGCTTCCGCTTCTTTTGATCGTGTCATTTGTTCGGAAATGTTGGAACACATACCCGAACATGAAAATGCCCTCAAAGAATTGGTGCGCATCCTTAAAGCCGCAGGGTATCTGGTGGTCAGCGTGCCGCGATATTTTTCCGAAAAAATTTACTGGCTGATTTCTTCCGCTTATTATAGTGAAGAGGGCGGGCACATCCGCATTTATAAAAAGAAAAAGCTGCAAAAACTGTTGGAAAATTAATTACAAGCACGCTCTCCATGCGCCTTATCGGTGGCTCAAGTGCCTGGTTGGTTTAAAAAATGAAAAGAATGCGCTTATTCGATATTATAAAAGATTTCTGGAATGGGATATAATAATATGTAAGCCGCGATCTATAAGAGTTATGGAAAGTATTTTAAATCCCTTTATCGGTAAAAGTATTGTGTTTTATCTAAAAAAAGGTTGATTATATTATGGACCGTTTAAACCTTTCTTTGAGTGAAGAAATTAAACCGGTTGACGTTGAAAAAATCGCCGGGTTTATTGTGTCCATGCAAAAAGAAAGCGGTGAAATACCCTGGTCGGTAGGTGGCAAGACTGATCCCTGGGATCATATTGAAAGCGCGATGGGTTTAAGCATGGCTGGACTTTATCCGGAGGCCGAGCGCGCGTATCAATGGTTAGTTGCAAATCAGCTTGCCGACGGTAGTTGGTGGTCCGAAATCAAGGACGGAGAGGTTATCAATTCCACAAAAGAAACAAACTTTGCGGCTTATATTGCCGTTGGCGTCTTTCATCATTACCTCATTACAGGAAATGTTGAATTTCTGAAGTATATGTGGAGTTCTGTTTCCCGGGGCATTCAATATGCGATCAGTATGCAGGCTCCGGGGGGTGAAATTTACTGGGCAAGAAATTCGGCGGGCGCCATTGATAAAATGTCCCTTTTAACCGGTTGCAGCTCCATTTATATGAGTATTAAATGCGCACTGGAAATCTCCAGGATTCTGGGTAAAAAAAGACCAAGCTGGCTCACGGCAAAAGATTCCCTGGGAGAGGCGATAAAAAACCGGCCTGATCTTTTCAATATGATCAAAGCCCGTTATTCCATGGATTGGTATTATCCGGTTTTATGCGGTGCTGTAAGCGATGAAGAAGCAAAGAAGCGCATAGCCAAGTCCTGGGAAAAATTTGTCGTTCCCGAATGGGGGGTACGTTGTGTCAGCGACCGGCCCTGGGTGACAATGGCGGAAACGGCAGAGCTGGTTTTGACCCTGGCGGCCATTGAAGATTATTCACGGGCTAAAACAATATTTAGCTGGCTTGGTGATAAGAGATTTCCTGATGGTTCCTACTGGATGGGTGTCACGTTTCCGGACAGTATTATCTGGCCGGAAGAAAAAACCAGTTGGACAGCGGCAGCGGTACTGATAGCCTGGGATGCAATTAACGGAATAACTCCGGCAGCAAAACTTTTTAATCACGAATATTGGCAGGAGCAATAATAGTAATCTGCTGCAAACCTTACCGGCTTCTTCTGACGGTTGTTTTTTGTGGTTTCATTTTAAATAAATCATTTGGAAAAGAGTAAGTCATTGAGAAGAGATCATCGACCTTATTATATTAAGCATTTATACGACAAGTTTGAAGCCTGGTATGCGCAATATTTTTTAGCTCCTCAGTGTGAATATTTCGGCCATGGTTTGAGATTTATGAAGCCATGGGCAGTGAAAATATATCAGGGGCCGGTATCGATCGGTGACTATGTTACATTCGTGGCCACATCCGATAAGAAAATAAGGCTTACCGTCTGGTCGGCCGATGAAAAATCGGGTAAAATTGATATCGGCCGTTGTTGTATAATCTGCCCGGGGACAAGAATATCATCGGCCACAGCTGTTACTTTGGATGATGATTGCATGGTGGCCCAAAATGTTTTAATTACCGATTCTGATTGGCACGATCTTTACGATCGCAGTTTACCCATCGGCAACACCGAGGCGGTAAAGATCGGCAAAAATGTGTGGATCGGTGATAGTGCAATTATCGGCAAAGGTGTGACGATAGGTGACAATGCGGTTATTGGCGCCGGCTCAATTGTCGTGAAGGATATTCCCGCCAATGCTATTGCCGCCGGAAACCCCGCCTCTGTAATAAAGTACCTGGATGCGAACAAACCGATAAAATCAAGATCGCAGTGGCTGGCTGATCCCCAAAAGATGAACGAGTATTTTGATTCCGTTGAACGGGCCATGCGGGAAAAAAATACGCTGTTCGGGTGGGTTAGATCCATGCTGTTTCCACGTAAAGGAGATTGACATTGCGCGTTGCTATTATTGCCGCACCATATCCACTGGAAGAATTTCCTTCACCGCCATTGGGCATCACTTATGTTGCTGCAGCCTTCGCAGCGGCAGGCTGTGAGGTATGCATTTTCGACTATATTATTTCTTGTTATTCTAAGGAAAAACTCGCCAGCCAATTGGCGGAATTCCAGCCCGACGCTGTAGGAGTAGGTTGCGTAACCATGAATTTTTATGACGCGCAGCGGATATTACGCGACGTGAAACGCTGTAATCCGGAAATTCTCACGCTGATAGGCGGTCCCCATGTATCCTTTACCGTGGAAGAAACACTCGGCAATTATCCGGAAATAGATTTGGTCTTTATTGGCGAGGCGGATGATACGATTGTCGAATTCGCGCCGCTCATGAAGCAGAAAAATAAATGGCGCGGTATTCGCGGTATCGCTTTTCGGCAGGATGGTGAAATCGTCAATAACGGTAAAAGAGATTTCATTGTGGATGTGGACCGCATACCAATGCCCGCGCGGCACTTGTTGCCGATCTCACGCTATCAGGCCTTTGGCTATCCCGTCAGCATGATTACGGGCCGCGGCTGTCCCCATTCATGTATTTTTTGTCTAGGGCGAAAGATGGTTGGCTCGAAAGTGCGCCGCCGCAATCCGCAGCTGGTTTTGGATGAAATGGAGCAAATTATCAATTTAGGCTTTAAACGGATTAATATTGCCGATGACCTTTTTGCTTCGGATACAAAGCGGGTAAAAGAAATATGCAACGGAATTAAAGAACGAAACTTGAAATTTACCTGGAGTGCCTTTGCCCGCGTGGATACTGTCAACCAGGAAATGTTTGATGCCATGGCTGCCGCAGGTTGTGACAGCGTCAGCTTCGGCGTCGAATCAGGCAACCCGGAAATACTCAAAAGAGTCAAGAAGGGCATAACGCTTACGCAGGCTGAGAACGCGGTTAATATGTGCAAGCAGTCGGGCATGCTCGCCCACGCTTCTTTTATGGTCGGGCTGCCGGGTGAAACAAAAGAAACATTGAATCAAACGGCCTCGTTTGCGGAATCTTTAAAAATCCTTTTCGGATATCATTACCTGGCGCCTTTTCCCGGCACGACGTTGTGTGAGAAAGTCGACGAGTACGATCTGGAAATATTAACGAAAGATTGGGCAAAATACGACGCCAATGATGCCATTGTAAAAACTTCTTCTCTTGAGCCACAGGATATTCGTGATTTTGTAGCTATGTTCGATACGGAGATGAACGGCCTCTGGCAGAAGGTGCTGGACCGGTATGGCAAGGGCACGAATACTCCTCTGGACGATATGCGCGTGGAAGGTCACATGCGGATGAATTTAACTTTTAAAATCTTAAAAGAAGATCTCATTGAAAAAATTGGTTTTATTGAACCAGCTTTGTTTGAAGGTTCAAAGGATAGAGCATTAGGGGAACTCTGCCAAAGAATTACTACCGGCACAAAGGCGAATTCCCGTGTAGTTAATAATACGATCAGTGATTATGTTAATCGCGGTTATTTGCAAGCAGCAATTTCCGATCAAGGCTGTAACTGGCGCTGGGCATAATAACGCGACGGCTGGCATGGGCCATTTTTTTTTCGTTTTAATATTCCCAGCGACTCGCACAGCGGCATTTCTTCGTATAATCCGGAAGCTACTGCAATTTGATAAACCTTATAAGGTGCTTGGCCTCCTTTCGCCGGATCGGGGAAAATATCATGAAAAAGAAGATAGCCGCCGATGATTAAATGTTTTGCCCAAATTTTGTAATCGTTAAGTACGGATTCGTAAGCGTGACTTCCGTCAATAAAAATCAAGTTCAGAGGTGTTTGCCAGAGGCGTCCGACTGTTTCCGAACGGCCGACAATCGGAATTACCGTATCTTCGAGGTCAAATTCGGCAATCGTCTTGCGGAAAAATCTTAAAGTATCTATCTTCCCTGTTTCTTGATCCAGTAATTCCGGATCAAAATATTCTTCGCCCGGCTGCTGCTCCTCCGAGCCTGCATGATGATCAAGAGAAAATAGAACTGATCCATTTCTTTTGCAGGCTGTACCTAAATATATAGCTGATTTTCCACAATAACTGCCGATTTCCAGGCACGGACCTGTTTTGCCGGCATCCAGAGCTAGTTTATAAAGATAGTGAGCTTCGCGCTCATCCAAAAACCCTTTTATCTTAGCTGCTTTCTTTTTGTCTATCTTCAATTTTAACAGGATTCCCTACAAGAATGATTTTGTCCTTCCATAAGCTTCTCGGCTATAAAAAGCAAGGTCTATAGCACTAATATTTTTATCTTTATCAACATTGTTCTTGTCAAAATAACCGATAAAGATTTTTTTATTTTTTTCTTGATAATTACTATATGTAGTAGTACTATGCTAAATAACCACAATATATAGCGTACAAACGGGCGGCAACAATTTCTTATTCATCTCACTATGGAGGAGTTCATGAACACAAAAATCAAAAAGAGAGACGGCCGTTTAGTTAAGTTTAATGCGGAAAAAATTACCAATGCCATCGCCAAGGCCGGCGTTGCCACCGGCGAATTTGACCTTCGGGAAGCGCGAAAGTTGACCATCAAGGTTTTAAACCTTGCCGAAAAGCTTTTTGACGGTAATGTTTTTTCTGTTGAAGAAATTCAGGATATCGTCGAAGAAGTTCTCCTGCTTTCCACTTACCGCAAAACAGCAAAATCTTACATCATATACCGTGATCAACACGCCCGCTTGAGGGATATTGCCAACAAAATGGAAGTTGATCTTGTTGATAAATATTTGAAGAAATCGGATTGGAAAATAAACGAGAACAGCAACATGGATTACTCGT
This sequence comes from uncultured delta proteobacterium, assembly GCA_963753975.1. GTDB lineage: Bacteria > Desulfobacterota > Syntrophia > Syntrophales > Smithellaceae > UBA4810. Next base: position 677,493 of record CAVWEH010000002.1, on the reverse strand, counting down.
TGCAGGGATTGAATAATTATATTTCTTCGGAAGTGAGCAAAGTTTATTGGCTAAATGAAATTTATACGCCGGAAATCAAAAAAGCGCATAACGAAGGTGATTTTCATATTCATGATTTGAGCCTGCTTTCCGTTTATTGTGTGGGCTGGGATTTATATGATTTGCTTTTGCAGGGCTTTCGTGGGGTGTCCGGCAAGGTGGAAAGCAAGCCCTCTAAACATTTGCGCAGCGCTCTGGGGCAGGTGGTTAATTTCTTTTATACCTTGCAGGGGGAAGCGGCCGGAGCGCAGGCTTTTTCCAATTTTGATACGCTTTTGGCGCCTTATATTCGTTATGATGGATTAAATATTACGGAAATAAAACAGGCGCTCCAGGAGTTTATTTTTAATATCAATGTGCCGACCAGAGTCGGTTTTCAAACTCCATTCACCAATGTAACTTTGGATGTCACCGTTCCCAAATATTACGCGGATCAAAGCGTGATCATCGGCGGTAAGCCGCAGAAAGAAACGTATAAAGAATTTCAGGAAGAAATGAATCTTTTCAACAAAGCCTTTCTGCAGGTCATGGCCGAAGGCGACGCCAAAGGCAGAGTTTTTACCTTTCCCATTCCCACATATAATGTTACGCGTGATTTTAACTGGGATGATCCCAATTTAAAAGATTTATGGGAAATGACCGCGAAATACGGCGTGCCTTATTTTTCCAATTTTATCAATTCCGACATGAATCCGGAAGATGCGCGCAGCATGTGTTGCCGTCTGCGCATTGACAATCGGGAGTTGGAGATGAGAGGCGGCGGGCTTTTCGGTTCCAATCCGCTTACCGGTTCCATCGGTGTTATTACGATAAATATGCCGCGTATCGGCTATTTGGCAAAATCCAAAAAGGATTTCATGCAACGGCTGGAAAACCTAATGGAGGTGGCCAAAGAAAGTCTGGAGACAAAAAGAAAGGTTCTGGAGAAGTTTACCGACAGCGATCTTTATCCTTACACTAAATATTATTTACGCAATGTGAAAGAAAGATTTGCTGAATATTGGAAAAACCATTTTTCCACTATTGGACTGGTCGGAATGAATGAAGCTTGTTTGAATTTATTGGGGAGAAATATTGCCTCGAAAGAAGGTCAGGCCTTTACCAAAAACGTTCTCGATTTTATGCGCAATAAGCTCATCGATTTTCAGAAGGAAACGGGAAATAATTACAATCTGGAATCAACACCGGCGGAAGGAACTTCATATCGCCTGGCCAAGATAGACAAAGAAAAATATCCCGATATAATCTGCGCCGGAAACGGCAACGGCAGATCGAAAAAAGGCGAGCCGTTTTATACCAATTCCACGCAACTGCCGGTTAACTATACAGACGATATTTTTGAAGCATTGGATTTGCAGGATGAAATTCAAACCAGATATACAGGCGGCACCGTATTTCATACTTTTGCCGGTGAGCGGGTGGATAATCCCCAGGCGGTAAAGACATTGGTTCGTAAAATTTGTTCTAACTACCATTTGCCTTATCTCACTTTTACGCCTACTTTCAGCGTGTGTCCATCCCACGGCTACATTAAAGGCGAAAAGCCGAAGTGTCCGACCTGTGACGACGATTGTGAAGTTTACTCACGCGTTGTCGGTTATTTGCGTCCGGTCAAGCAGTGGAACAAAGGAAAACAAGCGGAATTTAACGCGCGACAGGTATTTAGATTACAGTAATAATATACATAGTCTGTAAAAAATATAATTATCGGAAAGCCCCTTCGGTCTGCTGGGGCTTTAATATTTGATTCCATAACCATAAAGAAATGGGAAAATGAAAATCGGCGGCCTGCAGAAAGTATCGCTCATTGATTATCCGGATGCGATTTGTGCTGTTGTTTTTTTACAGGGATGTAATTTCCAGTGTTCGTATTGTCATAATCCGGAACTGGTGGATCCGAAATTATTCGGCCCCTGCTTGGAAGAAAAAAAAACTCTGGAATTTTTGGCGACACGGGTGGGAAAGCTTGATGCGGTAACGATCACCGGCGGTGAGCCGACCATTCAAAAAGATTTACTTTCCTTTATTATGAAAATCAAAAAATTGGGTTTTGCCGTTAAGCTTGATTCCAATGGCACACAGCCGAAAGTTATTAAAGAGCTTATTGATGCAAAATTGCTGGATTTCATCGCTATGGACATTAAGGCGCCGCTGGAAAAATACAGGAGCATCGTGAAAGTTCCTGTCGATTCAAATTTAATAGAAGAAAGCATTAGACTTATTCTTAAATCGAAAATCCCGCATGAGTTTCGTACAACGGTTGTGAAATCTCAGCTTGCGGCAAAAGATATTTTGGCAATTGCCCAATTGATTTCCGGCGCCAAGCGCTATGCCTTACAGAAATTTGCGCCTACAAAAACGCTGAACAAAAAGTTTCTTAAAGAGAAAAGTTATCCGGATGATGAATTAGAGAAAATAAAAAAACGTCTGGAAAAAGAGATTCCTTTTGTTATACTCAGATGATCATAAAAAAGAACGAAAAGGTGTGCCTGGCGACAAAAAAAGAAAATAATTGCGGCCAGTTTACCTATCATGATCAAATCAAGCGATTGACACAAATCGATGTGGCATTATTCGGAGAAAAAAAATTGAACGCTTACCGGAGATAATTCTTTCCGAAGCGGGAAAATTTACCGACGCCGCTGGCGGAACATGGGACTGGCTAATCTGTTATAACCTAAGCTAGGTGATATATTTCTTCTGTTCGTCAGATGATAAAATGTTTATATTTTTATTCCCATTTGTGATAATAATAAATTTGTATTAATTATGAACAGACGTGACTACATTGAAGTTCTTTCTCTGATGCTTTTTCTGATCTTGATGCTTTGGGGCTGCGCGGTGGGGCAGGGGCAGGTTTCGGCAAAAGACGATTTAATCACACAAAAACTGGAAATCGGCAAAACAACCAAGGAAGACACTTTGAAAATCCTCGGTGAGCCCGGGCAGATAGTAAAGATGGAAAGTAATCTGGAAATTTGGATTTATAATTATACGGAAATTTTCGGTCTACGTAATCCTTTCGTCCAGCAGGAGATGGAAAACAATACGCTGTATGTCGGATTTCGTGGTAATCTTGTAGAAAAAACTTACCGCTGTGTTTCCGAATCAGGCCTTTAACGCCTAAAATAACATAAAAGAAAAAATCAGTTGCTCTTTGGTGATGAGTTGCTGGATGCGACTTTATAGTAATCTTTGGACTTCATGCACCGAGCGAATTCTTGCTGAAATATTTGATCGACTGCCGATATTTTCGACTCTGTTTCCTTTTTGTCCTGTATTTCTGATTTTCTTGCCTCGATGATTTTTATTGCTTTTCCCTCGCACTCGGATTTGTCCGCCTGGACTTGTTTTTCGTCCTGGATGGTCAAATGCTGCCAGCCGACGACAGCCACTATTGCTGCAGGTATACAACCCGTGGCGGTTAATGAAATAACTAGTATAAACAGAAAGTAAATTCGCTTCATGTGATCCAATTTATATTCTAGTTAGAAATATAATCGTAAAAAGTAATATGTTTAAAAAAGTCATTTTGCAAGTGCGAACATTAAAAGAAATTATTTGTTAGATCAGCGCGAGGCTGTCTGCCACGGCCATACCTACACGTGTAGGCATCAAAAATCCATTCTTTAATTCCACAAGTTTATTTTTGATTAACGCATCGATAATAGTTTTCTTGTCCACAAGCAAATTAACACCGTATTTAGTTTTGTAGCGTTCCAGATCAATACCAGCTTTTGTGCGCAAACTAAGAAATAATGCTTCGAGCTGTAATTGCTTTGAGGTAAGTTCTTCCGTATTTTCTATAGGCATTTTGCCTTGAGCAATTTCTCGCACATAGCTTTTGACGGAAGGTTTATTCCACCAGCGCTTATTATCCGAAAATGAATGTGCGGCCGGCCCCAAGCCTAAATAGGACGCATGTTGCCAGTATTTCATATTGTGTCTGGATTTCAAGTTATCGTTGCAGGCGAAGTTGGAAACTTCGTAGTGGATGTAACCGGCTTTTTCCAGCTCTTCTGCTGTAACTAGGAAAAATTCTACCTGCTGTTCTTCCTTTGGTAATTCTATCCCTTCCGCGGAATATTTTTTGTGCAGAGAAGTTTTATCTTCCAAAGAAAGCTGGTAACAGGAAATATGTTCCGGGGCAAATGCTAAGGTTTTTTGTAAAGTCTTTTTCCATAAGCTAATATCCTGATGATGAACGCCATAGATTAAGTCAATTCCAATGTTGGTAAAACCGGCTCTCCTGGCGGCATCAATCGCCTCAATTGCATCTTTTTTCGAATGTCTGCGGCCGAGGAATTTTAGCAGACTATCATCGAATGATTGAATGCCGATGTTTAATCGGTTTATACCCAGTGAGCGTAAGCCTTGAAAATAATCAACGGAGACATCACCCGGATTAACTTCTATCGTGATTTCCGCGTGAGGATCAATTTTGAAGAACTTATTGATCGCCTCAAAAATTTTAGCAAGCTGTTGCACAGTCAAGAGGGAAGGTGTGCCGCCGCCGAGATAAATGGTATCAAAAGATGGAAAAAGATTGTTGTAGAATTCCACCTCCCGTTTAAGCGCTGATAAAAATTCGGGGATGAGCTTGATGGATTTAATGGAGTAAAAGCTGCAATAGCCGCATTTACTCAGGCAAAAAGGAATGTGAATGTAAAGCCCGGCTTTTTCACTTTGCATAGAATGTTTGTCAATAATTAGATAATCCTGGATTCCGGCTTTCGCCGGAATGACAACTGTTCAATCAGTATCCGATTTCAGCACCGCCAAAAACGCGCTTTGCGGAATGCTGACCTGTCCGATCATCTTCATGCGTTTCTTGCCGGCCTTTTGTTTTTCGAGCAGCTTCCTCTTACGGGTGATATCGCCGCCGTAACATTTTGCCGTCACGTCTTTGCGGAAGGCGCTGATGGTGCTGCGCGCGATTATTTCCGAACCGATAGCGCCTTGAACGGCTATTTTAAACATCTGGCGCGGTATTTCTTCTTTCAATCTTTCACAGGCCAGAAGGGCGCGGGCACGGGCGCGGTCCCGATGGACAATTTGGGAGAGAGCATCAACTTTTTCGCCGTTGACCAGAATATCCATCAAAACCAGATTGCTTTCGCGGTAATCAATTACATTATAGTCAAAAGACCCATAGCCCTGGGTGACCGATTTAAAACGGTCATAAAAATCGTAAATGACTTCGGCCAGCGGCATGTCGTAAGATAGTTCTACACGTCCCGGCCCGGTATAATTAAGGGTAGAATTGACGCCGCGCTTTTCCATGCACAGTTTCATCACTGCTCCCAGATAACGTTCGGGGAGCATCATTGACGCGCGAATGTAGGGCTCTTCGCCTTTGATTATTTCTGCCGAATCTGGATAATGGGTGGGATTGTCCACATAAATGATGGAGCTGTCTTTAAGCGTGAAACGGTAACGGACACTGGGGACGGAAAGAATTATGGAAAGGTTAAACTCTCTTTCCAGGCGCTCCTGAACCACATCCAGGTGAAGAAGCCCCAGAAAGCCGCAGCGGAAACCCTGGCCCAGAGCGGCGGAAGAATCCTTTTCGTAAATAAACGACGCATCATTGAGCTTATATTTTTCCAGCGAATCGGCTAAATCCTGATAATCGTCGGAAGCGATGGGGTAAATGGAGGCAAAAACTACGGGCTTGACTTCTTTAAAACCAGGTAGCGGCTGGTCTGCGGGATTATTCTGTAAAGTAATCGTATCGCCGGTACGCACATCGGCGACGGTTTTAACGCCGGCGATGATATAGCCGACCTCGCCTGCGGAAAGTTTATCACGTTTGGAGCGGGTAAGAAGAAAGTGTCCCACTTCTTCCACTTTATAGGTTGCGCCGCTGGACATAAATTTGATGATATCGCCGCTTTTGAGTGTTCCCTCAAAGACGCGGCAGTGAATGATCGTGCCGCGAAATGAATCGTAATGAGCATCAAAAATCAATGCCGCTAATGGACTGGCGGCATCGCCCTTCGGCGCCGGAATACGCTTGACGATTGCCTCGAGAATTTCTTCTATACCTATTCCCTCCTTGGCCGAACACTTTAAGTGAGTATCCGGATCGAGGCCCAGCTCGGATTCAATTTGCTCCAGGACACGGTCGACATCGGCCGAAGGAAGGTCTATCTTGTTGATTACGGGTATAATTTCCAGGTTGTGTTCCATGGCCAGATAAAGATTGGCCAAAGTCTGGGCCTGCACACCCTGAGCGGCATCGATTAGGAGAAGAACTCCTTCGCAGGAGGCCAGTGAGCGAGAGACCTCATAGGAAAAATCAACGTGTCCCGGGGTGTCAATCAGGTTCAGGATATAATCTTTTCCATCATGAGCACGGTAGGGTAGGGATATGGCATTACTCTTGATAGTAATTCCGCGTTCTCTCTCAATATCCATATTATCCAGAATTTGGTCTTGAAAATTTCTTTCATCGCAGACTCCGGTGAATTGAATCAGCCGGTCGGCAAGCGTTGATTTGCCGTGATCGATATGGGCAATTATGCTGAAGTTTCTAATGTTTTCCATAGTTTTGTGTCAAAAAAAGCCCTCCAATGAATACCGGCGGGCTTTTATGATGAATATTTCCTGGGAGCTTAAGCAAGTTTCTTTAAAAGTTTTTCCGAAACTTCTTTTACCCCGGCGCTTCCGTCGACGGAAATCACTTTTGTTCTTTTCTTAAAATAATTGACAGCAGCCAGAGTGCCTGTTTTGGTATCGTAGTAAATATTATGGCGCTTATCGATTGCGGCGCTGTCCTGGTCGTCGGCGCGGGTGGAAAGATCTTCGCCGCAAACACGGCAAACCATTTTGCCGTTTAGTTCCCGAGGTTTAATGGCCTCGATGTAAATATTATTAGGATGGTTGTTATCTTTCTTACAAAGCCTGCGACCCATGATTCTCTTCTTCGCGGTCTCGCGGTCCAGATCGATTTCAATGACATAGTCGAGTTTCATTTTCTCTTTTTGGAGCGCTTCCCAAAGAGCTTCGGCTTGAGCCAAATTGCGAGGAAAGCCGTCGAGAAGCCAGCCTTTTTTGCAATCAGCTTCTTTCAGCCGGTTTAAAATCATGGGAATGGTGATATCATCAGGGACCAATTCGCCCCGGTCTATATATGCTTTTGCCTTTTCTCCCAGAGGAGTTTTTTGGGAAATATTTTGCCGGAAGATAACTCCGGTTTCAATATGAGGTACGCCATATTTCTTTTGTATTACGGCACCTTGAGTTCCTTTGCCGCTGCCATTAGGGCCAAAAATTAAAATGTTCACTTTTAGAGACTCCTTTCCTAAAAAATATTAAAGTTGGAGTCTTATAATGCATTGTTTCTTTTTTCGCAATGGTAAAAGAATGATCAAATGTTGGCTTAGCGTCAGCCTGACGCTTTCTTAGCTGCTTCAACCCGGTGAGGAAGAGGTTGGTGCGCCTGATGAACAATCGCCTTTCCCGCCGGCAACAACAGACATTATCTTTTCAGTTGTTTTTGCTTTGCACTTGGGGCAAGAAGGATTTTTTTCTTTTTCTGCTGAGAAGATCAAAGTTTCAAAGATATTTTTACACTTTTTACAGCAAAATTCGTAAATCGGCATAATCTTTTCCTTTTCAACCCATAATTACAACTCTAAAATAGGCAGGGAGGGTTTGAATGTCAAGGTTAAACTCTGATTTTATAAAATGAAAAGTTTATTATAAGATTACCGGATTATTTTTTTCATCATTTCGATTTGCTTTTTGACTGTGGAGGTGAATCCATACTCAGTTCTTTAATTTCATTATTAATTGTATTCGATCGTTCCGAACCTTGCAGAAAATAATTAAGAGCTTCTTTGAAATGGAAAAGGGCGCTTTCCTTTTTCTGGGATTTTTTAAAAAATAAGCCGAAATAGTAATGGGACTCACCTTGATTATTAAGTTTTCCATAGGCCATGGCAATATGATAATTTATATCAGTATCATCATCAAAAGTTTTATCTTTCAGCCTGAGATAGCTGTTAAGAGCGCTTTGATAATTACCCGAAGCAAAATAAGTATTACCTAAAGCAAGAGTAATTTCATCGTTGTTAGGATTTATACTGGCAGCTCTTTGGAGGTATATCTCTGCCTGATCAATTTTGCCCATTTTTAGATAAAGCAGACCGATATTTTTTAAAACATCTTCGTCCCGCGGCGACAAACTAAGAGCGTTTTGCAGATGTTCGAGCGCTAAACTTGTTTGGTCGAGATCATCTTCGGTTGAGGCCAAGGCATAAAGTAAATCGACATTCTTCGGTTCCTTGGTTAACGCCTCTGTCAGTTGCCTTTGTCGCGCATTCAGATCAGCTTCATCTAAAGGAATCAATGTTTGCATTCTCATTAAGTTGCCTACTATTTTTTTTGCTCCTTTCTGCCGGTATTGGGTCAGAATAAGACTGTCCAAATAAAAAATGCGGTCATCAGTGCCCGGGTGTGTTAGTAAATAGGAAGGAATGGTCTTGGATAAAAACTCATATTTTTTTATCACCTTAAGAAAATCGACCATTGCTGCCGGATAGTAACCGGCGCTTGCCAGGTAATTTATTCCCAGCCGGTCGGCTTCTTCTTCATGCTCCCGCTGATATTTCAATGTTAGGCTGCTGGCGCCGGCTACCGAAAAAGCAGCAATAGCGGCGGTGGCTTCTCCGCCGCCGCCCAAGAAGGCGCCGGCGATAATAGCGGCCAGTGTGGCGATATTCAATTTTTGTGATTTTTCAATTATGCTGGCAACATGCCGGGCATTGGCATGGCCGATTTCATGAGCAATAACTCCGGCCAGCTCTGCTTCGTTTTCCACGGCATTAATCAGACCTTTATGAACGTAAATATACCCGCCGGGTGTGGCAAAAGCGTTTATGGCCGAACTATTCACAATTGAAAAATGGAAATCAAAGGGCGCTTTATGACTTTGCGCCAGAACTAAATTGCCGATACTGGTGATATAACTGTTAAGTTGTTTATTTTCAAGGAGAAAATGATTTTTTTCCAATTTATCATAAAACTCTTTGCCCAGTTTTTTTTCATCATCGATAGTGAATTCGGCCAAGCAAATGTTGGTGAAAAACAACAAGATGAAGAGGGCAAAAACAAAAGAAATGTATTGATTTTGAATTAGTTTACGCATAAGCAGTTTTCAATCACAAGGTCTTTTCTATCTTATATTATCTTTTAAGGCAAGTCTTGCTTTTAGAGCATTAAGAATGCGCAAATGAGTTGAGTTATATGGAAAAGAAAAAGATTATAACTATAGATGGCCCGGCGGGTGCCGGTAAAAGTACGGTAAGCAAAGCCGTGGCAAAAAAACTTGGTTACATTTATCTGGATACAGGAGCGCTTTATAGAGCATTGGCGTATAAAGCGCTTCAGGTAAAAATATCTATTGATGACGAATCCGCCTTGTCTGATCTTTGTTCCCGCACCAAGGTGGCTTTTAAATACATTGACGGTAAATTAAATGTATATGTGGATGGAGAGGATGTCGGGGAGAAAATACGCACCGAAGAAGTAGGTTTGGCTGCTTCCAGAATATCCACTTATGCCGTCGTGCGAGAAAGTCTGCTTAACCTGCAGAGAGAGGTTGGCGTTCACGGTGGTCTTGTTGCAGAAGGCAGAGATATGGGTTCGGTAGTGTTTCCGAATGCTGATTATAAATTTTATCTTGATGCCGGAACAGAAGAAAGAATAAAAAGAAGATACAAAGAAATTATAGGCAAAGGTAACGTGGCTGAATATCAGTTTGTTCGACAAGATATGCTTACTAGAGACAAGCAGGATGGACAAAGACAACTTGCTCCTTTGAAAGTTCCCGATGGAGCAATAATAATTGACTCCACTGATTTGTCCGCAGAAGAAGTCGTGGAGAAAGTCGCAAGTTATATTTTAGTAAAATAGACCGGATATAGACTGCAGAGCTTGGGAATGCACTGGATTTATGTTGCTATTTAATATTGAGTATGTTAAATTTTAATACTTACAGAGCTTTATAAAAATTAGGGGGTGTCGGTTTAATGGTTAACAATAATAACTTAAACTTAACAGAAAAAAAGGAGGTTCAAGCAGACTCTTCGGCTAAAGGTTCGGTTAGTCCACCATCTCAACCTAAAGAAGATGATTTAGGATTCAAGGAACTCTATGAGCAAAGTCTTAACCAACTGCAATATGGAGATATTGCCAGGGGTAAAGTCGTGCAAATCACGGCCGATACGGTTATGGTCGATGTCGGTTGGAAGACCGAAGGTTTTATTCCCATAGGGGAGCTGAAAGATGCCCAGGGAAATATTCATCTTTCCGTTGGCGATGATATAGAAGTATTTATTGATAAAAGAGATTCAGACGGCAATTTAATCTTATCAAAAAATAAAGCAGCCAAACTCAAAGTCTGGGATGAAATTAAAAAAGCTTGCGAAAATAATATTTCCATCAAGGGCACTGTCGTCGAAAAAGTTAAAGGAGGCCTTTCGGTTGATATTGGAATTATCGCCTTCCTTCCCGGTTCTCAGGTTGATACCCGTCCAATTAAAGATTTAGATAAGTTTGTCGGCAAAACCTTGGATTTCAAAGTTTTAAAATATGACCGAAAACGGAGTAATGTAGTTTTGTCGCGCCGTCCAATTGTAGCTTCGCAGAGAGAGACGGAAAAGAAAGATATTTTGAGTTCTATCCAAGAAGGAAACATTGTGGAAGGTGTGATAAAAAATATTACCGATTACGGTATTTTTATTGATTTGGGAGGCATTGACGGACTGCTTCATGTTACGGATATTTCCTGGGGCAGAATAGCCAAGCCTGCGGAAAGTTTTCATAAAGGAGAGAAGATTACCGTCCGGGTTCTTTCTTTTGATCGCGAGAAAGAGAGAGTTTCTTTGGGTTTAAAGCAGTTAACGGATAATCCATGGGAGCAAATTCTGAAAAAATATCCGGTTGGTTTAATTATCGAAGGCAAAGTCGTCAATTTGACTGATTATGGAGTTTTTGTGGAATTGGAACCGGGCGTCGAAGGATTAGTCCATATATCCGAAATGTACTGGACCCGAGAAATAAAACATCCTTCCAAAGTATTGAATATCGGCGAAACAATAAAAGTTATAGTCTTGGAAGTAAATCCGGAATCCAAGAGAATTTCTTTAAGCTTGAAGCAAACGGCGCCAAATCCCTGGGAAAAACTAAAAGAGAAATATCCAGTAGGGACAACCGTTAAAGGCGTAGTCAGAAACATTACTAATTTCGGAGTCTTTGTAGGAATCGAAGAGGGCATTGACGGACTGGTACATGTATCGGATATTTCATGGAAGCACAGGGTAACTCACCCCTCCGAATATTTTAAAAAAGGGCAGGAAGTTGAAGCCGTAGTTTTAAATGTGGATGTGGATAACGAGAAATTTTCGCTGGGCATAAAACAAATTGAGAAAAACCCTTGGGATGAATTATCTCAAAAGTATCTTCCCGGCAGCGTTGTAACAGGCAAAATAACCAACTTCACGGATTTTGGAATCTTTGTGGAGATTGAAGAAGGAATCGAAGGTCTTGTCCATATTTCCGAAATCAGCCAAAAACGCGTCAAGACTTCATCGGAGCTTTATGCGATCGGTGACACGGTATCGGCCATAGTGAAGAGTATTGATCCTAGAGCCAAGAAAATTAGATTAAGCATAAAAGAAATGGAGGCTCCGGCACCATCTCCGGCATCCAATCAATACATAAACAATCAGGAAAATATTGGATCCAATTTAGGTCAAGCCCTGGCCGACGTAAAGATTAATAATCAAAAAGGTGAATAAAAACATGAGAAAACATCCGGCGATCTGGGGAGTAATTATACTTCTGGCCATAGGGATTTTGTTTTATGTTTTTTTCTATAAAGTTGGTTCACATTCAAGTAAAAGTGAAGGTTTTTCTTTGAGTGACAAAATTGGGGTTGTCAGTGTAGATGGTCCCATTTATGATTCCATAAAAATAACGGAGCAGTTAGACGAGTTTGGCAAAGACGATTCCATTATTGCCGTTATCTTGCGGGTCGATTCTCCCGGCGGAGGGGTGGCCGCGTCTCAAGAAATTTACGATGCTGTTTTAGAATTAAAGAAAAAGAAGAAGGTGGTAGCATCTATGGGCTCAATTGCCGCATCGGGTGGATTGCTCGTGGCTTGCGGAGCAGATAAAATTGTGGCTAATCCGGGCACCATCACCGGCAGTATTTCGGCAATTATGCAATTTGCCAATATCGAGGGATTGCTCAAAAAAATCGGTTTGAAATCCTCGGTAGTTAAGAGCGGTAAGTTTAAAGACATCGGTTCGCCGCTGAGAGATATGACTCCCGAGGAGAAAAAAATTATCCAAGATTTGGTTGATGACATTTATAATCAGTTTGTTGATGTAGTGGCGCGGGAAAGAAAGATTTCTCATGCTAAAGTTATACAAATTGCCGATGGCCGCGTATTTACAGGCCGTAAGGCAAAAGAATATGGGCTGGTAGATTATCTTGGGGATATGAGTTTTGCGGCAAAACTGGCCAGTAAGTTAGCGGGAAAAGATGGAAAATATGATTTGGTTTACCCCGTCAAAAAGCGCGCATCAATCTTTGATTATTTAATGGAAAGTGCGGCCAATCAACTGAACGAATCCCTGAAAGAAAGAATAGAAAGTTGGAGCGGAGTGAGTTATTTATATTATCCTTACAGATAAACGGTGAAAGTTATGACCAAAAATGATTTAATCAAAGAAGTGCAGGAGAATTTGAAAGCTTATTCATATAAAGATGTGGCTTACGCCGTAAACATAATATTTGATTCGATGATCAAAGCAATAAAACATGGCGAGCGTATTGAAATAAGGGGTTTTGGCAATTTTACAATTAGAGAGAGAAAACCGCGTCTCGGACGAAATCCAAAATCAGGCGTCGAAGTAAAACTGGAAAAAAGAAAAGTTCCATTTTTCAAAACGGGGAAAGAACTGCGCGAGATGGTAAATAAAAAGAGATGAACTATAAAACAATAATTATCGAAAAGAAAAATGGTTACGCTATCGTTAAATTAAACCGTCCCCATGAGATGAACGCAATTTCCAAAGAAATGCGCCAGGAATTGTATGCGGTTTTTGTCGCTTTGGAGGGTGACTCTGAAATTAGAGTTATAATTCTTACCGGTGGAGAATATGTTTTTTCAGCAGGCATGGACATAAAAGAAATGTCTAGCCTCTCCAGTGAGGAAGGTGATGAATTTCTTTTATCAATGATGAAGTATTTGAAAAAGATATATTCGTGTAAAAAACCGGTAATCGCGGCTGTAGGAGGTATTGCCTTAGGCGGCGGTTTTAATTTGGTGACTATTTGTGACCTTGTCGTAGCCTCTGAGAGCGCTATTTTTTGTCATCCGGAGTTAAAATTTGGATTTAACCCCTTTTTTTATCCCCTGAGTCAAATTGTCGGTATAACCAAAGCAAAAGAAATAGTAATGCTGGGTGAACCTATTGGTGCTAATGAAGCGTTAAAAATCGGTTTGGTCAATAAAGTTGCACCCCCGGAGAAGTTTATGCAGGTGGCGGAAAGCATGGCTGAAATGTTAGCGAAACGTTCGGCGAAGGCCATCGAAGAATTAAAAAATCTTTGTTCTATTGTGCCGCGCATGGATAAGATGGCTGCACTGGATATTGAATCGTCGATATGCGCGTTGCTCTTTGCCCGTGATGAACGCAAAGTTCAAATGAACGAAATGTTGTCTTTGGAAAAATCACGCAAGAAAAAACAAAAATAATAATGAGACTCGAATTTCAAAAACGAAGCGCATAACCTAATAACCTGAACGTCACACGAAGTCACACGTTGAAATTTGTCCCGTGAGTGTAACTAAGCGGGAGCAATAACATTAATCTATATATTATCCCAGTCATTTCCCGGTGCGGCAAAATCTTTTAGCTGATCTCTCCTCTTTTTGTGTTGGAGTTTCTTTAAAGCTTTTGCTTCGATTTGCCTGATTCTTTCACGGGTCACTCCCATCATGTCACCTACTTCCTCCAATGTAAACGGCCCATAATTACAGGCAACCCATGTGCAGTTTAAAAAAGTCTCGTTTTTTAAGCGCCATTCGCAAGTACCGTCAGTGCATACCTCGCCTATTAGAGTCATTCTTTTCTTACACTTATAAATATTGATCATGAAGTTAACCCCTCATTGGTATTCAATAGGTTTGCCAAATCTATTTTTCTTTATTTGTTTTTGCCAATATAAATATTTATCCTGAATAAGGATAATGATTAATTCTTAGAAATCAAGAAAAATTGCAAAAAAATTTGCATATTGCCGTTCAAAAGCAAATGGCTAAAAACTAATTTTTTCGGCTGGTCTTCTTTCCGGCACGTATTTATTTTTGATTTTACCGTCATTCCATTCCCGGGAAACGTATAAGTTGCAATAACAACTTCCGTATTCTTTGACGTCTTCTTGACGGTAATAGCAAGGACAGATAATATCCCGATCTTTTTCGCGATCTCCGGCAGCCAGACGGCAAGGACAGGACATGTAACCATAGCGTTCTTTATTGACCAAGAGGTCACGCAAAATATCCAAGACCCGGTCTTTATCTTTATTGAAGAAATAGCCTTTGGGCTCTTGAACCTTTTTTAAGATGTCATAAAGTTCGTCGGCAGTCATTAAAGACCTAATGCTTCCCTGATATCACTTTCTCTATAGCCGACAATTATTTTATCGCCAATGATAATAGTAGGAAAAGATTTATTAGGATTATATTTCATAACTTCCCGTAAAATATTTTCCTTTTCGGCGCCTTGAAGCAAATCAACATCAGTGCAATCATAGGTAATGCCGTTATCGTTCATGAATTTCTTTGCTGCTTTACAATGACTACATGTGCTCAATGTAAACATTTTAACTCTCTGGGGCATTTTTCTGCTCCTTTGGTTTATTTAATTATAAATATATGTATTCCCTAAGTTCTGTCAAGTTGATAGTGTAAAAAGGTCGTGGGTCAGTTTGAAACTGGCCCCTACTGTTCCAATTTTCTTATTACAAATCACCGCAATTAGACTTCACCGAAGTAGCGACAATGAAGTAGCAGAAAATAAATATTAACTTGACATATTGCAGTGTAACATATATAAGCGCTCTCCTTACAAAGGTTAAGACTCGTTTATGGTGGATCCCCCATCTGGCAGAGACTCTTCCAAATGAGGGGTTTTTTTTAATGAGACGCGGACATTGCGAGTGCAGCGTGGCAATGTTCGCAAGTCGAATTAATCCCGCGAGTAGTACGAAGCGGGATAATGACACCACAGCGAGCGTAGCGCAGTTTGAAGCGTATGTGGATAATGAGACTCAATTTTAGTAATTATTAGAAAGGAAGATTTTTTTGAAAAAAGGGAAAAGATAAATGAAAATTGATGATCAAAAGATTCGCAATATCGGTATCAGCGCCCATATCGATTCCGGTAAAACGACGCTTACCGAAAGAATTCTTATATTATACGAAAAGAATTCATGCCATCCATGATGTCAAGGGAAAAGATGGTGTGGGTGCTACCATGGATTCCATGGAACTGGAAAAAGAACGGGGAATAACAATAGCTTCAGCGGCTACGTATTGTGAATGGAAAGACTATGAGATAAATATTATCGATACCCCCGGCCATGTTGATTTTACGATAGAAGTGGAAAGATCGCTCCGGGTACTGGACGGTGCCATTCTAGTTTTGTGCGCTGTGGGCGGAGTTCAATCGCAATCGATAACGGTCGACCACCAAATGAAAAGATATAAGGTTCCCTGCATTGCCTTTATCAATAAATGCGATCGTAGCGGCGCTAATCCCTTTCGCGTCATAAATCAACTCAAAACAAAACTGGGGCATAATGCCGTAGCCATGCAAATTCCGATCGGTTTGGAAGCCAAAGCCGAAGGAGTTGTTGATTTAGTCGCGATGAAAGCACTTTATTTTGACGGAGAAAATGGAGAAATAATCCGCACTGAGGAGATACCACAAAATCTTCTGGCAGAAGCGAAAACAAAAAGGGAAGAATTAATTGAAGCCGCTTCTTTATTTTCCGATGAATTGACCGAAGCGATTCTGGAAGAATGCGAAATAACGCCGGAAATGCTTTACACCGCTTTACGGAAGGGCACTCTGAGGCGAGAAATAACCCCCGTCTATATGGGGTCGGCGTATAAAAACAAGGGGGTACAGCCCATGCTCGACGGCGTGAATTATCTTTTACCCTGCCCGTCGGATGTAGAAAATGTTGCTCTGGATATGGATAAGAATGAAGAGCCCGTCGTCCTGGCGAACGATCCCGAAAAGCCGATTGTTGCGCTGGCCTTTAAACTGGAAGACGGACAATACGGCCAATTGACTTATATCCGTGTTTATCAAGGGACAGTGGCCAAAGGATCGACCCTCGTGAATATCCGCACCGGCAAGAAGGTTAAAGTTGGACGTGTCGTCCGGATGCACGCGGATCAGATGGAAGATGTCGAACAATTAAAGGCCGGCTACATCGGCGCGTTATTCGGAATCGAGTGCTCGTCAGGCGACACTTTTGTCTCTCCGGGCGTGAATTTGACGATGACATCCATGTATGTGCCCAAGCCGGTTATATCGTTGGCTATCGTGCCCAAAGACAACAAGTCGCAAATGGCTATGGCTAAGGCGCTAAACAGGTTTTCGAAGGAAGACCCGACATTTAAAACTTTTGTCGATCCGGAAACCAACGAGACGATCATCGAGGGCATGGGCGAGCTGCACCTCGATATTTACGTGGAAAGAATGCGGCGGGAATATAATGCTGAGGTAACTACGGGCAATCCCCGTGTTGCCTACCGCGAAACAATAACGCAGCGCGCTGATTTCAATTATACCCATAAGAAACAGACAGGCGGCGCAGGTCAGTTCGGCCGCATTGCCGGTTATATCGAACCGATCAGCGATGCCGAGTTTGTCTTTGAAAATAAAATTTACGGAGGCTCCATTCCCACTCAATATATTCCCGCTTGCGAAAAGGGGTTTAAACAAAGCATGGCCAAGGGGCCGAAACTCGAATTCCCGATTACCGGCGTGAAGGTAGTTATTAACGACGGCGCTTCCCATGCGGTGGATTCGTCGGATATGGCCTTTCAGGCGGCCGCGCGGGGCGCCTTCCGGGAAGCCTATCAGCGGGCAAAGCCGGTGATTCATGAACCGATTATGAAAGTCGTTGTGGAAACGCCTCCAGAATTTCAGGGCCCGGTAATGGGTCTTTTAAACCAGCGCCGCGGTATGATTATCGGCTCTCAGGATGAAGGTGTCATGTGTGTGATTGAGGCTCAGGTGCCGCTGGCGGAAATGTTTGGTTTTTCGACAATACTTCGATCCTCCACACAAGGCAAAGCTCAGTTTACGATGGAATTTGCTATCTACAGACAAGTGCCGCAGTCAATTGCGGAAAAGATTGCTCTGGAAGTCGCTCAAAATAAGAAATCAGCCGCATAATACTTTAAAAAAGATGTCCAAAAACACCAGTGCGTTAAACCGTGAAGAAAATATCATCCATTTAACTTATGAGGATATTATCATGCTGAAAAAGGAAATCGTCTACCGTAATCCACTGACCAATATTGGCTATCAAAATGAAGACATCTTGCCGGATGGAGGTTTTGGTGCCGTCATTGCGCATGCCGGGGTGGGGAAGACCGCTCTCTTGGTGCAAATGGCGCTAAACACTATGATCAGGGAAAAAAATGTATTGCATGTAAGCCTTCACGACGCTGTAAGCAAAGTCGATGTATGGTATCAGGAGCTGTTTCAGAATATCGCGGCAAGTTTCAGTGCGACGGAAATCAAGGATTATTGGGAAAATATTCAGCCGCATCGTTTTATCATGATCTTTAAAGTGGAAAGCTTCAGTGTGCCCAGGCTCGAAGAGCGCTTAACCGAGCTAATGGAACAGAATATTTTTAAGCCGCATACTTTGATTATTGACGGATTAAAGTTTGATGAATCGGGACGCGGGCCGCTTTTGCATTTAAAGGAACTGGCCAAGAAATATTCGATAAGAATTTGGTTTACCGTCCACGCGCACCGGCATGAAGAACGCGCGGAAAACGATCTACCGCGTTCTTTTTTACATATAGCCGATTTATTCGAAGTTATTGTGCAACTGGCGGCGCAGGCTGATGAAGTCTATATTAAAGTTCTGAAAGGAAAGTCGGCCGATTCCGCGAAAAAGGTCTTGTTCCTTGATCCGGCGACAATGCTGATCAAAGACCGCAAGTAAAGGCGACTTCGAAGAAAGTCGCATACTACACGTACTAATTGTCCTGAACTATATTTGACTTTCGAAACACTGTCAAATTAAGTCTCGTCTCGACTATCGCTTTCATTTACAAACGCTTAACTTATATTTGATCCAGCAAGGTTGAAGATTACGTTCAGAATGTTCAATTTCACTGTCCATGTAATTAATTCATATTTGATTATTCGCCGGACTGAGACCAACAATCATCCCACGATGAAGGGGAATTGCCTTCCGAATTGCAAGTGGCAACGCAGTTTTGAAATTCGACATCACATAGTCTCCTATCTGGATTTATATTAAAACAGGATTGCTCTTTGCTGGTGCAACAATTAATACAATTTTCTATACGTGTTTGTTCCGCTATAGAGATGTTAGAAAAAGAGAAAATTAAAAAATACAAGGTCACGATAAAACACGAAACAAGGAAAAATATTCTCGACTGTGTCATAATGCCGCCTCCTTCAATTTGCTGGGACCAGCAAAAAAAATTGATTACTGTTTGAACTCTTTGATATTAGAATAAATCGAAGGCTATTGGTTAGCCTAGGCTTTCACTTGTTTTGAGGATAAGCAGAACACAACATATCGCTACTACAGCATCAATAGCAAAAAGAAATGTAAGCATGGCAGTCCAGTTTTTTATGCCGACAACACCAAAGCCTGTCGCCAGTCCAATGAGCGGGAAGATCAGTCCCAGATATTTTGAGTACTTAATGTCGAGGTAAAGAAGAACACCAATGGTAAAATACACAATTCCAAACACCAGCATGGGAAGGGCGTTGGGGTCCGAGGGATTTTTGATTATTGGGGGCACATGCAGTATGCCTGTAAGCAATAATAGGTAAGCTGCGAGATGACGGATTGTTTTCATGCGTAACCTCCTTTTGTGTGATTCTTTAAGGATGATGTTAATCTTAAAATACGCTTTTCCCATAATAAACCCCGTCTTAATTGTCAATTAGAAAAAATCATAAAGTAGGGGTATTCGTTCTCCAATACGTATTTTTATAAAATAATTGCAATAATTAGATTGATAAGTTAAGTTCGATATGAATTTTTTCCGACAACACCGCGGCTATTGTAATTAAAGGTGCGGCAGGTGAAAAACAAATGGAGGAGGCCCGGTAAAAAATGAAAATAGCAACATGGGTATGTTTAGTAATAGGTATTATAATTATAATCTGTGCGGGGATTGCGGCTGCTATTGCCTTATCTTCACCCAAGTCCCCGCCAACTATGGAATTAATCGCCGCACCGTTTCGCAGCATGGACTTTTCCCATCTGCCGCCGCTCAGCCACTATACCGCTCGTGACGGAACTCAGCTCGCTTATCGTGCTTATATTGCGCTTCAAGCCAAACACACAATAGTGTTGATACATGGCTCATCAGGAGCAAGTAGAAGCATGCATGCTCTTGCCGGATATTTGCAGGGACAAGGGATGGCAGTGTACGTACCTGATATACGCGGTCACGGCGATTCGGGTAGCAAAGGGGATATCGCTTACGTTGGTCAACTCGAAGATGATCTCGAAGACTTCGTTAATCAGGCATTAAAAGGCAAGCAGGATGCAACACTGGTTGGATTTTCGGCGGGCGGCGGTTTTGCCTTGCGGTTTGCCGGAAGCAGCCGGCAGAAGTTGTTTGCCAGCTACTTGCTCTTGGCCCCATTTTTACGGTACGATGCGCCAACCACAAGGCCTAATAACAGTGAGTGGGCCGATGCCAGCGTTCCGCGGATCATCGGCCTTTCCCTGCTTGGTCCTATCGGCGAAAAATGGTTCGGTCATTTACCTGTACTCGCTTTTGCCATCGATCCTAAAACAGCCCAGTATCAAACCGCGACTTATTCATACAGGCTTTGGAGTAACTTTGGGCCTCATTACAATTATCAAGTTGATATGCAAAACGCGAAGCAGCCCCTTACCGTAATGGTAGGGAAAAATGATGAATTGTTTTATCCGCAGAAATATCTGCCGGTATTCGCATCTTCTCAGCCGCACGCAGAAATAATCATAGTGCCGGATGTCGGCCATATCACTCTTATCTCGGATAAAGCCGGTATGAAGGCTGTCGCGGAACAGATTCGTTAGTAGAGAACTTTTTTAACAGCAAGTCAAAAACTTTTTCCACAATGACGGCGCGCTGAATGAAAAATGAAAGCGTCATGAAGCAAAATCGCTTAAAGAATGAAAAAAGCCCCTACCTTCTTCAGCATGCGCAAAACCCTGTTGATTGGTATCCCTGGGGCGAGGAAGCCTTCGAAAAATCCCGTAGGGCGGACAAACCGATTTTTCTTTCCATTGGTTATTCCACCTGCCACTGGTGTCATGTCATGGAGCATGAATCTTTCGCCGATGAAAAAGTGGCGCAAATGCTGAACGATGTGTTCGTCTGCATCAAGGTAGATCGTGAGGAACGTCCCGATATCGACAACATCTATATGACAGTCTGTCAGCTGATGACACATAGCGGCGGTTGGCCCCTGACGATATTGATGACGCCCGATAAAAAGCCTTTTTTTGCCGCTACATATATTCCCCGAGAGACAATGTACGGAAGAATTGGAATGCTGGACTTGATTCCCCAGATTAGAAAAGTATGGACTACCCACCGTGAGGAAGCAGTAAAAGCAGCCGATGATATTACCCGCGGGCTAAAAACATTGAACATAAAAGCGCCAGCCCAGAATCTTGGAAAAGAGACTTTAGACAAAGCTTTTGAAGCTTTTGTCCATAGTTTTGACCGGCGTTACGGAGGCTTTGGCAATGCACCCAAGTTTCCGACACCGCACAACCTTTATTTTCTAATGAGATACTGGAAAAGAAAGAATGAATCCGCAGCGCTAAAAATGGTGGAAGAGACTCTTCAGCATATGCGCCGGGGAGGTATTTATGACCAGATTGGATTCGGCTTTCATCGATATTCAACAGATGCAAAATGGCTCGTGCCGCACTTCGAGAAGATGCTCTATGATCAGGCCCTCATGGCCATGGCTTACGTTGAGGCGTATCAGGCGACGGGGAAGAAAGAATACGAAAATACGGTCCGGGAAATATTTACTTATGTATTGCGTGATATGACGGACACTGAATGGAGGTTTTTACTCCGCAGAAGATGCCGACAGCGAAGGGGTGGAAGGCAAGTTCTATCTTTGGACGGAAGAAAAGATTCGCGCTATTCTAAAAAAAGAAGATGCCGATTTGTTTTTAGCTGTTTTTAAAGCTGAAAATTATGCCGCCGCAAGTATTATCTCGGAACCGGAACTAGCCGGACACTTTATTCCACATCTCAAAAGTCCGCTCCATAAAACTGTCCAGCAGTTGAATATTCCTGAAGAGGAATTAACCGAACAATTAAACGAAATTAGAAAAAAACTCTTGGCGGAGAGAGATAAGCGCATACATCCATTCAAAGATGATAAGATTCTGACCGATTGGAACGGCCTTATGGTTGCCGCTTTGGCGCGAGGGGCACAGGTGTTTAATGAACCTGTTTTTGCTGAGGCCGCTCGTCGGGCAATCGATTTTATTCTTAACCGCATGCGCACCTCTGATGGAAGACTCTTACACCGTTTTCGGGATGGTATTGCATCCATTCCGGCAACAGTAGATGATTACGCATTTATCATCTGGGCCCTCATCGAACTTTACGAAGCTACATTTGAAACAGGCCATCTTGATACTGCCCTCATATTGAACAAACATCTCCTGGATCATTTCTGGGATGAAAAAGATGGCGGATTTTACTTTACACCGGACGACGGTGAAAAACTGCTGATTAGTCAGAAAGAGGCATACGATGGTGCAGTACCTTCGGGCAATTCCGTCTCCATGCTTAATCTTCTTCGTCTGGCACGGATAACCGGAAACACCGAATTAGAAGGTAGGTCTGCCGCAATCGGGAAAATATTCTCCGCCAAAGTCGTCCAGTTTCCGGTCGCATATACACAGCTTCTTGTAGCGTTCGATTTTGCTCTTGGGCCAGCATATGAAGTGGTCATTGCCGGAGACCCGAAGAAGCAGGATACGCAGGATATGGTGAAGGCGTTGAGAGCTGTTTTTGTGCCCAATAAGGTGGTTCTTTTTCGGCCGGCCACCGAGATTCTTCCGGACATAGAAAGAATTGCACCTTTTTTAGAGGCACAATCAAACATCGGCGGCAAAGCTACTGCTTATGTCTGTTCCAATTACTCCTGCCAATTGCCCACCAATAGCATAAGCAAGATGATTGCTTTATTGGAGAGCTGAAGCAGATAAAGAATTAGTGTTATGCTTTTAGTAGGCTTTAGGTATTGAAAAAGTCAGACAATTTTGAAATAATACAAGCCGATATACAACAAAAAAGAGGATATTACCATGAAAGAAACTCTAAAGCTTCCTTACATAAAATTGATAGATAAACGCGGAGATCTTAAGATTTGGATAGTCGACGGCAGTTACATTCGCGGGCATACTGATGAGGAGTTCACTAATTTCGGCCAGCACTTCCGGTATTCTTATATACCGGAAAAAGAACTGTGGCTGGATAAGGAAGCTCATCAAGATGAGAGACAATTTTTTATTGAACACTTGCTGGTAGAATATCGCTTGATGAAACAGGGAATGCCATACGAAGATGCGATAGTAGAAGCTGATAAGCAGGAAAGGAAAGAACGTAGGCGCGCCGGCGATTTGAGAAAAATTACCAAGCTTGGTCAGCAGCTCCCCGACGGAAAGGAAATGCACGAAAAAATGTGGAAAAAACTGGAAAATGGAATCACAGTTTGGCTGGTCAACGGCAGGCTGGTGAGGAGTACGTTTGATATTGATTTTACAGAAGGCGGACATGATAAGGTCTACGAGTTTGTTCCGGGAAATGAAGTGTGGATTGATGATGATATAATTGAACAGGAACGAGGTTATGTGCTCGTGCATGAGCTGCACGAGAGGAACCGCATGGCTAAAGGATGGCCATACAGCAAAGCTCATGCCGAGTCAAGTCATCTCGAATATAGGTGCCGCCATCATCCTGACGAATTACATGACGCTCTGGCGGCGGAAGGATGGGCTTAATAATTGAATTCGACAGCGAGCATTCCCTGTAGCGAGCTTTCGGGTAAGCGACCGAATACTGAAGGATATTGTTCCTTGAGAAGCGAAGATTCTCCGCGGCTTGTCGCGGAGAGCTTCAATTACAGCTTTACATAAAAAGCATAATTCACTTTCCTCTGCAATCTGATTTACCTTTGCCGCGGCCTTCGGTAGTCTCATTTTTTAAAATGTTATTTTCAAAGGTAAGAGCGTAAATGAAATCCATATCGCCGCAGTTGTAGTGCCATATTTCTAATTTTTTGCCACATTTTCTAATTTTTTTGATTTTACCGTATTTGTCTGTCGTTGTGTATTGCTGGCGATTTTCGCATGTCTTTTCCTTGGAAGTTGGTTTCCCGCAAGTTATCAGCACCTGCGTTTTAGTGGTGCCGCTGCTCACCAGACCTGATCCGCAGCGAAAAGCCCAGCAATCGGCGGTGGCAAAAAATAAGGCGATAGAACAAACAACTAAAACTTTTGTCATAATATTCATGATGGCTTCCTCCTGCTTTTCCGTTTAATTAAAATCATATATTCATATTTATAAAGATCATAAATGAAATGCCGGATAATTTCTTGATCGGAAGTAAAAGGCGTCACTAATCTAAGCGCGGCCAAAACCCTGCTGTTGATCTGCAAAGACAAAAAATCCGCTATCGGCCCGCGCCTGACTTTATAATGAAACATTTCCGCAATTTTTTGCAAGTAAGAAAATTTAAGAGTGTATTCATCATGGCCTTTGAGCGGTATCTTTTCAGGAATCCCCGCTGATTCGATATTAATGCAAGACTTTAGTCTCTCCGGCACTCTGGATTCGCAACTATGTTCGCTGAGATATATGTATTTTACTCCAGCTTGGCAAATATTTTCTAAGAGAACCATAGCGCCGATATTGATATTTTCTTCTTCCGCAAAAGGTATCTTATATTTCTTGCTGAAATAGTTTGCTTTTTCCAAGTAGTACGCAGGGTTTTCTTCCACGTTAGATATTTTACCGGGATATGCAACCATGGTGGGCAGGTCACCAAGATTTTCATTCATAATGACTAAATCAAAGATTGCAAACTCATTAATTTCCATTTTCAAAATATCGTTTTCATAAAAATCAACTTCAAAGCTCTTTAAATTTTCCTTTTGTTTTTTCAAAAGATAAGGAGAAATATCGAGCATGGTTGGCGTAAGTTGCGGGTTAAGCATAAGGAAATCATGCATCAGGTACCCGAGGCCTCCGCCGACTTCCAGAATATTATGTATCTCCTTAATAGGAATAAGCTTTTCTAAAAACCGGTAGAGGTTAACTCCTAAAGAAGCCTTTGTTTGCAAAACTCTGCGGCAAGGACTATTTTGCGGGTACAGAGCATTGCAAACGGTTAATTCCCATCCCAGAGAATTTAAATCGTTTATGTGGTAACTGTCTGTAGTGTTTAATGTGTAGCCCATAGTTTATTAATGAAAATTGATATTGGTTTTGTAAAAATTATGTTATTCAATTTACGTAAAATAGGAAAGTAAAAAAAGCCAGGAAAATATTCGTCAGCAATAAATTGGTTAAAAGAAACATTAATGTCCATCGCGAGGCAACATGTTGCAATATTCGGAAAAGATAATAGAGCTTCTGCGGATTGATCATCCCGATCTTTCCGCCTGGACAATAATTTGTGCCAACGAAAGGGCTGTAGACCCCCTGCAAAACCTTATACACGGCAAGCTTGGCGGTATCCTGCCCCAGGTCGCAAGTCTTGATTCATACATTACTAAAAAAATCAGCAATAAACTGAATCTCCATCCTGTTCCCAGTGAAGAGCAGCTTTTTTTATTTATCCAATTCCTGGCTGAAAGATTCCCGGATGAGCAATACCCCGCCAGACGTGCCGCCGGTCTTTTGCCCCTGATCGCTAGACTTGCGGAATATAAGATTGGCAGGGATACAATTTTCGGTGCCGAGCGGTTTACCGAGGATGAATGGAATAGGCTTGAGGAATACCTGGAAACCGCGCAGGATTTTCGTGAATGGCTCTCTCGGATAAATCTTTTCGCGCCGGAACTGGAAATATCTCTGCTCGACGGGATAACTCCCGGAGAAAAGGAAGTATTTATCGGACTTCCCGAGATGACGCCGGTTACCGAGCGCTTCTACAGAAAAATAAGAAAAGAAAGATTATTCATTGATGAGCCGCTTTTCGGGACTGATTTATCCGGTCCGGACAAGCTGCCCTTCGATTCGGCAAAGAATCTTGTCTTATCCTTCGGCGGAGGGATTACACCTTCTTCGGAAGGAACGAGCATTGAACTGGTCTCGCTGGCCGGACTTCATGCTCTGGTTGACCTTGTCACGCTGGAGGTCGCCGCTTTTCTCAAAGAAAAATCAGGTAATGATCAGTTGATGTTATTTCTGCTTGATGAGTCGCTCACACCGATGCTCTGGAACAGATCGCTGCGCCTCTTCGGGAATGCTGTCAATCTTGCCGTCTGGCTGCCGTTTTCGACAACTGCGGCGGCAAAGAGGCTGCTCGCTGAGGTAGAAAAAGCTCAAGCGTTGGGAAAAACGCCCGATTTCAGGAGATTTGCCACAACCTGTGCGATGGAGTTATCCATGAACAGAGACAGTTATGTTCGCGAGGAGTGTGAGGCGTTTGAGGTGGCAGTATCTTTTTCCACTCTTCTTGATGAGTGGAAAGAGAGGCTGGGGCCTAATCTGTCTGATGCCGCGAAAATATTGATAGAAGCTAAAAAATTCCGCGTCACAGGAAGCAGATCAGCGCCGGTGCAAGTTGTCGGTTTTGGCCATGTTTCGGGAGAGAAATTCAGCAGGGGACTGATACTTTCTCTGGATAGCGGCATTATGCCCTCGCAGCCCTTTGAAGGACCTTTCATTAATCCGGTGCATGTTCCGCAACTGAGAAAAAGTGTTTTTGAATATGAGGATCTTGTTTTCCGGCAGATTCTGGCTCAGGGCGAAAAAATCAAGATAGTCGCGGTAACCGATATAATAAGAGAAAGAACACCGAGCTACTTCATGAGCCTGCTGGCGCAGGAATTCGGAAAATCAATTACAGCAACGGCATTTAAAGAATCGCTTTCGGTGAGGCAAAGAGCTGAAAAGCCTGCGATAAAAATTGATGATAATCTAAGGAATAAGCTGAAGGATTTCACCTATTCTTTTTCGAGCCTAGGTAAGATACTGAACTGTCCTTTTTTGTTTTACTATCAATATATCCTTGGGATTGAGCCCCCCGCGTTTATGGATGATGACGAAAAAATTAATATGCAGATGGGAAGTTTTGTTCATAAATTCCTGCAACAGCTCTCAACCGTTGGCAAGGACAGGTTCGCTGACTGGGAGAAGCTCTTTGACAAGCTCTGGATTAGTGATGAAAACGCTGCGATCAGAGATGTTGACGGGATAAATATCTACATGCTCAACGCGAAAATATTTTTAAGGGAAATATTTGAGGACGAGAAAGAATCAGGTGAACGAATAATTTTTGCCGACAATGCCATATCTTGCGAGGAAAAATTCAGTGGTACAATCGCCCGACGCTATAAAATAACAGGAAGTTCGGACCGATTGGCAAAGATAGCTGGGCGCACTGAGGTTATTGATTTCAAATATTCAAAAAAGAAAGACAAGTTTAATCCTCCGGTTAGAACAACCGTGTTGGAGCGTTTTAAAGAAAAAGGTATTCTGCACCCCGCAGCACAGCTTGTTATCTATCAGCACTTAAACAAGGGCGCTCAAGGCGCGCGTTTTTATTTTCTGAAGGAACCATCAAAAGATCGGGAGATAAAACTCCCGGAGAAAGAAAGCGTCGAGGCGGCTGCGCTGATGTTGGCGATCAAGGAGCGCCTGGATGCGATTATCGGCGGCAGCGAACTTTTGCCTGGGCATGATTGCGAAGAGTGTGAATACTGCCGGTTTCAGGCCTTATGCGGCCGCGAAGATTATTATAAAACTGTCCGGGGGAATATGTGATGAAAAGCATTCTACTGAAAGCCTCGGCAGGCTCGGGAAAAACAACAAGACTCACCGAAGAGGTGTTCAAAAGGATTCTTATCGGCGGGAAATTCATTGCAGCGCTGACCTTTACACGCGCCGCCACCACCGAGATGCGCTATCGAATAATGAAAGAGATAGCCGAAAAAAAGGGACTGCCTCTGTTTGAGCGCTTAAGGCTGATTATGGAGGCAGGGCGCGTCGGTTATTCGACAATAGATTCTTTTTTTTACCGGCTCTTTTCCGCGGCCGGCTGCGCGGCCGGCAGTGTGCCAAAACTCGCGGACGAGAAGGCGCAAATAGAACTGTTGCGCGAGATAGAAATCCTTTTTCGTGACAACGTAATAAAAAGCGGTAGGGCCGATAAGATCATCATGGTGGCCAGGATATTAAGAACAGACATGGACGCGCTTTGGGAACCTCTGGCGGAGGAACAAACTATCGAACGCTGTCTGATGGATATGGAGAGGCTCAAAGATATTGATGCTCTGATGAAAGAGAATGGAGTTCTAAGAAATACGCTTACATCTATCAGTGAAAAAGCCAAAACTTTGGCAGACCAAGTGACGCCTAATGTTAACAGGTTGGTTATAAATTATTTGGCCGATTATGACAGTTTTATTTCCAGGGCTGTGGCAACCCATTCTGATTTGGAACATTACAAGAGCCTGGGCAAAGCGATAGAATGGAAGAACACACCGTATTCGGATCTTAACAAAATTTTTAAGGATTTCAGAAAGACTGCCGAGAAGCTGTCCATCAACAAGGTACTGCTTAGAGAACTGGCTGTAGCTTCTCTTTGCAAGTTATATTTGGAGGCGGCTGACGCCGTGAAAAACGAGAAAGGACTGATCTTTTTCCAGGATGTGCGCAGAGGCCTCCTTGAACTGGACGGGGTGGCAGCGATTGATCGCCCGAAGCTCATGAGCAATTACTTTTCTCTGGGACTCGATCGGACGGAGCATCTGCTGATTGATGAATTTCAGGATACCTCAAAAGGTGATATCGCGATACTGTTGCCTTTAATTGATGAGATTTTATCCGGCCGAGGTGAGCGCGGCGAAAGGTCTTTTTTTGCTGTGGGCGATTGGAAGCAAATGATCTACGGGTGGCGCGGTGCAGACCGCGAGGCTCTGGAAGAAGCCATCGGCAGATACATCAAGAACAAAATAATCACGGAAAGATCGCTCGAATACAATTATCGCAGCACGCCTCTACTCATTTCCTTTTTTAATGAACTTGTCGCCAATCTCTTTACCGGAAAGGAAAAAACGGAAACGCAGAAACCGCCGGAGAAGCTGGAAACTTTTGACGGTGTGACAGAGGTGAATCGCGTCGAGCTGGAAAAAGATGGCAATTCGGAAGCCCCTTTCTATTCCGCGATGGTAGAATATCTGAAGAAGAAAAAGGCTGAGTATGGCTGTCCCTGGGGAGACATGGCGGTGCTGGCTTTGACCAACAATCATGTGCAGAAGATTGAAGCCGAGCTTTTAAAAAACGACATTGGCGTGGCAGCGGTAAAAGGAAGACAGCTTCTTTCAACAGAGGAAGGAGTGGCGGCAATGTTTTTCATTGCCGGTGTTTTGGCGAAAGAGGATAAGACACGGTTCATCGCCACAGCGGCAAATTCAACATTATGGAAAGAAATATTCGGCAACATTGAGGCTATCCGGGCGGAGTTTGCGCAAAAGTATCCACAGCCATTCGGGTTGATGGCGGTTAGTTGCGCGATTGAAGTTTTGCGCAGGAAACTGCCCTCGACAATACTTGATATCTGGCAGGATGAAGCGCAGTCCTTCTTCAGGGAAGGCGGCGCTGACGTGGATGGTTTTCTTCTGAGGATGTTCAATATTCGTTTTAGTGTGAAGGTGCCGGAGTCGGAAAATAGTGAAAATATTAAAGTTGACACAATTCACGGGACAAAAGGCCTGCAGTTCAAACATGTATTTGTTTTCTGGAATGAGGATGAAAAAACGTCGCCGTTCTATCTGGAAGCCCGGCAATGTAATATGAAATTTTCAGGCGATGAGATTAATTTTCTAGGCGCGAGCGATTCGGCAATAGCCAAAGATATCATTGAGAATCATGAAATAAACCTGAAACAACTACGTCGGGAGAAGGCGAATGTTTTCTATGTAGCCGCAACAAGAGCCATAAGAACACTATCTGTTTTTCTGCCGAAGAAAAAAGACGAAAACTGCAAGCCTGTCCATCAGGCGATGCTTAATACATTTTTGCGGTTTGCACCGGATGGCAGTAAGAAAGAAATTTGTTATTTGTCCGGCAAGAAAAAAGAGCCGGAGCCAGTAATTATACTCAGTGTGCCTGCAAAGCATAATGATGAGCCGGAAAAATACGGCGAGATTGATCCGGAGCTGATATCGGCCTATATCAAGGCCGGTATTATGAGAGGTGATCGGTTGCACCGCTGGCTGGCTAAGGTTGTTGATCGGGACGACGCTTCCGCCGGACGGAGAACTAAACGATGAAGAATATGAAGCGGCGGTTCGTTTTGTTGAAAGAAGCGATGTTTCCGCCGTAATGTTCCGACCGGGCAATGTCTATATCGAGCAACAGATATCGGATAAGGAAAGTTTTGGTATAGTGGATAGAATGATCGTGTCGGAGAATCTCATTACGATCATTGATTATAAATCCGGTTCCATGAGAGGACTAAGGTACAAATATGAGGAACAGCTCAAGCGTTACACAAAGATTATGGCAACGCTCTATCCGCAAAGAAGGGTCGAATATTATATGCTTTCGATAGATATTTGATGAGTTTTATGGGGCTTTTTATTGTTGAAACTCCAATTCCGAAAGCGAAGCGTAGCGGAATTGGTAAGTTGAACAATCCCGCGAAGCGGAGGGTTTAATACCCCGCAGCTTGCTGCGGAATATGTTTCCAAAGCTTGCTTTGGGGTTCATACCCGTGATTTGAATACGTTTTAGTCTGACTGTCTTGAGTTCTGCAGTGCCGGGTCAAAATGGCTCAATTCGAACTTGATTTATGGTGCAAGCATTGGGGGCAGGCCACTTAATAATTGTCAGTTAATCAGGAAATCTTGGCCACAAAATGTGGGGTATAAATTTGTATTTATTACTGATTGAAGTCCAATATACGCGATAAGAATAACGACTTGTTTCTTTCAGGAAGAAGTGCTTACTGACTACACCTACTTATTAATGTTTTTTGGTTTGGGATTGAATTGATGATTGCCACTTGAAATACTGACCCATTAAGTAATTGCCTGCGGTCCGTAACGAAAACTTCACCGGTGGGAAGAATCGTTGAGCAAGCGGATGGCTTTATTGTTTTCTCCCATTTCAAAGGTCATATGGAAACTGGATTTGGGGGAGCTATAAAAAATATTTCGATGGGTTTTGCATCTCGGGCACAAAAGCAGCGTATGCATGCCGCCGCAAAACCAAGCCTCATCATTAATAAATGTATTCAAAGCTTCTTTTCCAGTTCGGCAGTGAGCCAAAAACGAAGAAAAGGGGCTTCAGGCTACGCCTGTGGCCCCTTTTCTAAAACATGGTAAATCCTATTTGTTGACAACAATTAAAACAACTCGAGTATTTCTCAAGTCTATTCAGTTAATTTTTTATTTTGTCTCCCTCGAAAGTACCGTCTACCTGGCCTCCCAAATTACACGTGCCGGATACTTTGTCACCACTAATCTTGCCTTTGTAAACCGTAGTTGCCCCGTCCAGGACGTACTTCACTTCAAAGTTGTCACCTTTCATGGTTCCTGTTAGCGGTGCCTCTCCGAATCTGCCTGCATAGTTTCCCGTCAATTTATTGCCGTCTAGCTTAAATGTAAAGACAGGATTGCCTGTACCCGTTGGCGTTGTAACTGAAAAATACCACTTACCATCTATGTTGGCATTTGCAACTGGTTTAGCAGCAGCTTTGCTTTTCGGTGCCGCATAGCTCAATGACGCTGAAGCTACCAAACCTAAAACAACTAAACACATAACAACCAGATTAAATCTTTTCATAAAGCCCCCCTTTTAATAGTGTGATTTTAATTCTTTTTTGTGCAACGTACTAGCCTTTTGGCTATTACTTTTTATATCGCTATCATAACCGTATCCTGTTGACAAGATAAAAATAAAACAGATGAAAATACAAATTGCTAAAATCATAAAACCCTTGTTCCCTTTCTAAAAGAAAAGGAACAAGGGGTTTATGATAGCCGGTTTATTCCGGTTTTCTATCCAATTAGAATCATATTTTTATAACTGGGCCTTTGTCTCTCTCATTAAGAGGATGGCAAACATACAGATGATATATAAACCAGTGACACCGGCCATAACCAGCGTCAGAGGAATTTTCATCGCTACTGCCGCCATGGCGATCGGTACGATTGTTGCCACCAGACGGCCTGTGGAAAAGGCGCTGGCAAAGCCGACGCCGCGGATGTTGGTGGGAAACTGCTCGACAGCGAGCCCTATCGCCACTGCCCAGACAACCGATGGGACCGACCAGGCAAGGAATCCCAACGCATAGAAAACATTATCGCTCCATACGAAACCCAGCCAGAGGACTCCCGTTACCGCAGAAATAAATGCGGCAATAGCCGTAACTTTGCGTTTGCCGAATTTATCCGCAAGAATTCCGCCGATGAAATAAGCGATCACGGCCGTAAGCTGTAAAATTACCAGGAAAGTGGCTAATGCCTTCGGGCTCATCCCTCTTTCTCTGGCCAGAATAGTAGGCAGCCACGTATTAACCGCCCAGTAGACGGTCAGCAGACAGATAAAGAATATGCTGACGACGAGAAATTCCCGCAGGTTAGCACCACGGAAAATATCGGACAATTTTGCCGAAGGTGGTCCGTGAGTAACAATGCCCTTTTTCTTAGCTTCCTGCGCCTTCAGCCAGACGGGTGATTCGGGAACAAAGATTGCTATATAAATGGCGACTAAAACTGCCGATGTGCCGAGGAGATAAACAGAACGCCAGCCCCAGATCGGCTGCATGAAATACTGGGCAAGAATAGCGGCGCCAAAACCGATGGGCCAACCATTCTGTACCCAGGAGCTGAGCTTGCCGCGTTTCTCCGGCGGAAAGAACTCCGCTGCCATTGTTCCGCCCAGCGCGTATTCGGCGCCCAGTCCGAGTCCGGCCAGGAACCGCAGTGCGCCCAACTGGATATAATCCTGGGCAAAAAAGGTCAGGCCGGTAGTAATACCGAAAAAGGAAAGATTCCAGATCATAGCTTTTCTCCGGCCGAATTTATCGGCAATCGGCCCAAAGATATAGCCGCCGAGGCTCATACCGATCAGCATGGCTGTGCCGATGGCGCCGGCCTGCACTATGTTGAATCCTTGTGCAAACCAGTCTTTAAACAACACGGGCACGGTCAGAGCATAAACCATGATATCAAAACCGTCAAAGGCGTATCCGGCAATGGCCGCCCCCAATACTTTTCCCCTGTATTTAGCAGGGTCAACAATAGTTCCATTCGTTACTTCAGACATGTAATACCCTCCTTAATCATTATAATTTCTACAAATTTATAAATCATTTTATTACACCTGACACTTTGTCACTACTGTAAACCTATTATCGCCTCCTTTTTTATTTTTTTACTACTTTATAAATATTATTCCGCCATAACTGGCAGAATAAGAACTCAATACTGAAATTGCAAAATAGCAAGTAACCAAGAGTATTGTACGATTATCGGCTAAGCCGCAATAATGATTAACTACTCACGCATCCGTGCTATTTTTTTTTGCTTTTGCTTTTAGCAATTTCCTCATCACGCAGGACTTTACGCAAAATCTTCCCGACCGCCGATTTAGGTATCGAAGT
Organism: uncultured delta proteobacterium; assembly: GCA_963753975.1. Lineage (GTDB taxonomy): Bacteria > Desulfobacterota > Syntrophia > Syntrophales > Smithellaceae > UBA4810. Next base: position 644,262 of record CAVWEH010000002.1, on the reverse strand, counting down.
CCTGAACTCAACAATTTTGGGCACCTTATAGGCAGCAAGTTTCTGTTTGCAGAAATCGATAATATCTTTATCCGTTGCTTTTTCAACCGGTTTCAAGACGATGAAAACTTTTACCGTTTCGCCCCGGTAGGCATCCGGTATGCCGACTGTAACAGCTTCCGCCACTTTGGGATGCTGATAGAGGACTTCATCCACTTCGCGCGGATAAATATTAAACCCGCCGGCAATGATCATGTCTTTTTTCCGGTCAACTATATAGATGTAACCGTCTTCATCCATCTGGCCTATATCGCCTGTATGGAGCCAGCCATCGGTAAGTTGATTGGCGGTTTCTTCCGGGTTGTTCCAGTAACCCCTCATTACCGTTGGCCCTTTGATGAGAATTTCACCCGGTTCGCCCCGTTTCACTTCATCGACACCGTTATCGACGCTGACCAGACGGACATCGTGATCCATGTACGGAACGCCGATGGAGCCCGGTTTGTGTTTCAGGCCGGGATTACTGATCCCCGAAGATGTCGTCTCACTCATTCCCCATCCCTCGCTGAAAAAGATACCCAAATCGCTCACTCGCTCAATGAGCTCAACGGGCATCGGAGCGCCGCCGGAACAGAAATAGCCGATTTTTTCCGCCAGCTTCAGTTCACCCGCTTTAGGATGGTTTACGATAGCCGTAATCATTGTCGGAACCGTCGGGAAAAAGGTAAAACGTTCAATTCGGGCGATAGTAGCCAGCAGTTCGTCCATATCGAACTTGGGCATCAGGATCTGAGTAGCCATGCTGAGGAAGCCCCAATTAAGACAACAAATGTTAGCATAGATATGAAAATAAGGTATGATTCCCATCACTGTCCGCTTTTCATAGGGCGCATAGATAACCGTCGAAGAACCCCACAGAGAAGCACAGAAAGCGGCGGAAACAACATTGGCATGGGTGAGAACCGCTCCTTTCGGCAGGCCGGTTGTCCCTCCTGTAAACTGGATCAAGGCATTGTCACTGGGCTGAAAATCGACCCTGGGGAGACGCGAATCGGTTGTTTTATCGAGCAATTCGGAGAAATGATACCACTCTTTTTCCAGTGCCAGATCCTTGGCTGTGCTGACACCAAAGCCATTGATATAATCAGTCACCTTTGTCACTATCAGTTTAAAACCGAGATCTTTGGCCAGTTTGCCCATAAGCGGCAGCACCATGTCAAAAGTAACCATTATTTTCATGCCGGTGTTTTCCACCATGAATTTGAGCTCATCATGGGTATAAAGAGGGTTCATGTTCACGACAATGGCGCCTGCCGACAGTATCGCGTAATAAGCAATAATATATTGAGGACAATTGGGCAAAGCGATACCGATGCGGTCACCTTTTTTAATACCGATACTCACCAGGGCGTTAGCCATACGGAGCATCTGCGTGCGAACTTGGCTGTTGGATAGTTCGGTGCCATAGAAATCCACAGCCGCTTTGTGGGGATACTGCGCGGCCGCCAGATGAACTAAATTCTGTACAGGGAATTTTGGATAACGGATTGAAGTAGGGACATTATAATCGTAGTTATTGTGCCAAAATTTTGCTTCCAAGTGGAATTTCCTCCTTAATTGTATTAATTCTTAAAAGTGAAATGAAATTTAAAATGACGTTTTCATATCATTATAGAATTATTAATATGAAGCAATTATAAGAAGATTTGTTAGCAACTATTTAATTACTTCTTACAAACTAAGCCTCAACATACCCTAAAACACTTCTTTTTTCAAAAAATAGATTTGAAATAAAAAAACTTACTTCAAATCAGACAGCTAAGTTCACCCAGCCCCATACTCCAATCAATAGCAGGTGTACTGAATGAAACTGCATCAATAATTCCGTTTGCCACCACATGGGAAATTTCAGTAGGTACCGTCATAACCGGGACAGCTCCGATCTTCTGCAAGACGTAACCAGCTGCTTTACCGGACATTCTAATCTTTTTGCCTTCTAGGTCTGCCAGCTTCGGATAGGCATACTGGAACGGATGCCTGACGCGACAGCAGTGAGACCATTAACAAAATAAAGCATATTGTATTTGCCGTAGAGTTCATCAACAAGCTCCTGTCCACCACCATGGTAATACCAGTTCAGATAATCCATTTGGCTTAACAACAAAGGATATGATCCCAAAAGATCAAACGCGGAATTTTTATTAGCCCAATAGTTGGCATAATCCACGCCCATCTCCACGGCGCCTTTGGAAACCGTATCAAAAACAGCCATTGAGGGGACAAGCTCTCCTGCCGGATGGACAGAAATTTGCAAACGTCCGCCGCTGAGTTCATATATGCTTTTAACCAAACGAGTTTGACTTTGAAAGATTGCCGAGTAAGCCGGCCAGACGGAAACCATCCGCCATTTGATCGTTTCGGCCATGGCCGGAGCGGTAAATATTGTCATAGCTGTAAAGACGGCTAACATAATTTTGTAGAAATTTCTCATTGCAGATATCCTTTTTTATTGTTAATGAAAAAACTTTGTCTTCATAATTTTACTTGCAATGATGCTATGACATGAATATTATACAACCAACGATCGTTGTGTATGATATTTTTACGGGGTTATATTGTCAAGTCTTATTTTTAATTTAAATTGACAGACTGGTTATAGAAATGTCCATGGTATTGAAAGGATTGCCATTACATTAATGGAAAAAAAAACAGCCCCCGGCAATAAGTCCAAACCGAGGAGAAATAAAGATCTCTTTCAAAAAAGGCAGATGCAGATCATTAAGAAAGCCACGCAGCTCTTCATGAAAAAGGGTTACGCACAAACATCTATGCGCGAAATATCCAGAGCAACGGGAATTGATATCCGGAACCTGTATTATTTTATCAAGAGCAAAGAAGAAATACTTTTTTTGGTTTTTGATATGCTTCACAGGCCGGAATTAGAGCTTTTTGAAAAGCAGGGGATAATGAGCATTGACGATCCCGTCAAGCAATTGAGGGCCATCATTCATGGATTGATTGATTCCGGCTATAACTATGGCGACGAAATCTTGCTTTTGTACCGCGAATCCAAATCACTCCCGAAACGCCTGCTTAAGAATATTCTGGCCAGGGAAAGCCAGGTTGTCGCGCACATGGAAGAAATCCTGAAGAAAGGCGTGGCAAGGAAGATCTTTCACTTAGAAGACACTTCTTTTAGCGCCAACATGATTGTTTACGAATTATCACTATATCCCCTGCGTCATTGGAACATGAAGAATTATTCCAAAAAAGAACTCGCCAATCTGCTCGAGAAGAACGTCATGAAAACGGTCATGTCTTGATTATGTTACGCAAAAGTAACCTGCCACTATAAGTTATACCAGTTTTTAAGAGAGAAACCGCATTTTCTAGCCACTCAGGCTTAATAACATCTGGAGCAAGAGGCTGGTAATTGAATGAACTGTGCGGCCTGAATGTGGTGTATTTTCAGCCCTGCCTTTAATTCTTACAATTAAAAATACTGTATGTTAATCGAATGAAAATTTGCGGGGAAGAAAGAAAGTATGTCCATGAAAAATCCTGAACGCTCACTTATAGGAAGAAGTGCTTGCTGACTACAGCTACAAATTAACAATCACAATGAATAAATATTTTGAGGATTAGCGTTTGAAATAGCGTATGAGCTCAAAGGCACGCGACTTTATCATCTTGTGGTGCTATTGGTTTAGGTTTAAGCTGCGAAATGTTTTTTTAGATCTAAATAAGCCAACGTGGCTACTAGGTTGTGACTGCTATCCTTTATAACGTAACGATTCTTGTTGTGCGTATAGTCCAGTTTTAGATGCATGCATGAAAATCTGGACTGTCTTTAACATCATTAAAGATTATCATGCATATTTAATTCAATATACATTTTTACCGCTCCACTACCGTTATTTCCTTTTTATCGACTTATTTATCTTTTAGTCGCCGGGGGGTTTACAATATCAGAGGTTTATGTAAATAATTGTTAAACTTCCGGAGAGAAAGAGAAATTATGTTAGAACGCATTTATGTAGATTTATCTCTGGATCTTCTGAAAGGAGAAATAATATGGCTTTAATCGAAATGAGAAATATCACTAAAAATTATCATCTGGGGGAAACGGTAGTGCGCGCGTTAAGGGGGATCGATCTGCAAATTGATAAAAGAGAGTTTGTGGCGATATGGGGACCATCCGGTTCCGGCAAAACCACACTCCTGAATCTTATCAGTGCCATTGATGAACCTACCACGGGGGAACTGGCGATTGCCGGCAAGGATGTCCGATCTTTGACGGATAATCAAAAAAGCGAACATCGCAATGAAACAATCGGTTTTATCTTTCAAGGTTTTAACCTGGTCCCGGTTCTCTCCGCGCTGGAGAATGTAATGCTGCCGCTGCAGATTAAAGGCGCATCGGCAGGAGAAGCCAGGAAGCAGGCTTTGAGCCGTCTGGAGGAAGTGGGTTTAAGCGACCTGATCAATAATCGTCCGGCGAAAATGTCCGGGGGACAACAACAAAGAGTATCCATCGCGCGGGCGCTCGTGAATAATCCCTCTTTGGTGATTGCCGATGAACCGACAGCCAATCTTGATTCCGAAACAGCCCGTCTGATCATCGATCTCATGCGTGAGTTGAATGAAAAAGACGAAATCACTTTTATTTTTTCCACTCATGATCAAAGGCTTTTGGACCGGGTCAAACGATTAGTGCGCCTGGAAGACGGAAAGATAGTTGATGGAGGAACAAAGCAATGATGAAATGGATAAAACTGGCAGTTAGGAATATTTTTAGAAACAAACGCCGCTCTTTTGTCACACTGCTCGCAATCGGTGTGGGCTTTGCCGCGATCAACCTCTTTTACGGTTGGATCCATAATTCGTATTACGGGTTAAGGGTTATGGCTGTTCAAGCAGAGGGCTTGGGTCATTTAAGGATCAACAGAGCCGGTTGGCAGGAGAAGGGGAAGCTGGAACCGGAGAAATATATGTTCTCTAAAGAGGAGACAGAAAAGATTATCAAACTCGCTACGGATGAGAAAGAGGTTATTCTAGCTACCCCCCAGATGCAAGTAACGGGTATTGTAACCAATGGCATCGCCTCGACCATTTTTATCGCCCAGGGTGTCGTTCCTAAAGATGAGAAAACGATAAAAGGAGGTTGGGCTAATTTCAGACCAGTCAAGGGAAAAGAATTAGACGATCAGAAAAAGTATGGTGTAGAAATTGCCCAGGATTTGGCCAGATATCTCAACTTAACACCCGGTAAAGAAGGGGTGGTCATGGCTTCCACGCTGACCGGGCAAATGAATGCTTTGGATATCCAAGTAATGGGTGTCTATGACACCGGCTCTGATTTCTCTAATGATAAATTTATGCGCTTCACTTTTGATTTTGCTCAGTCCCTTCTTGATACGCATTCAGCGGAAAGAATTGTTGTCTTGCTGAAAGACTGGCAAGATACTGAACGTATGCGTACAACGCTGCTGAAGAAGCTTCAAGCTGCCGGTATTGACTGTGAAATTAGGACATGGAAAGAATTATCTTTATCCTATTTGAAAACGAAAAGCATGCTCGACATGATGTTTTCTTTCCTTTTTACGATTGTCATAGTCATTGTTGTAATGACCACGGTCAATACGATGGGTATGGCCATTCTCGAAAGAACCAGAGAAATTGGGACTCTGCGGGCTTTAGGTTTAAAACGCAGAGGAGTATCGCTGCTCTTTTCTATCGAAGGCGCCCTGCTGGGTCTTTTTGGTAGCTTTATGGGAGTTGTACTGCATTTATGCGTATGGGCCATTATTAAAATTTATCCACCCCAATATACACCTCCGGGCATTTCCACATCTATGTCACTGACTGTGGATCTGGTGCCACAAGCTCTGTTTATCATGATGTTCTGTATGGTTGGGCTTTCTTTATTGGCGGCGATTATACCGGCCAGACGGGCAGCCAAACAAAATATCGTGGATGCTCTGGGACATGTTTAAAAACAAACTACGGGCATTATACCCTCCGCTTCGCGGGATATTATATTGCCCCGCTAAGCTTCGCACGCGGGATTAATTCAGCTTACAGATATTAACTGCACTGCGCTTGTAATATCTGAGTTTCATTAATTCAACTTACCAATTTCGATACGCTACGCTTTCGGAATTGGAGTTTCACAAATAAAAAAATAGGAGAAAAAAATGAAAACACGATTCGAACAGCGATATTTAATGGCAATGATTTTTGTAGTCATTTATTGTCTAAGTTTTTCTGTTTCCTCTGCCCAAACGCAGATGAGTCCCAAGGAAATGCTTCAAAAAGCGGATGAAGCCCGTGGCAATGCCGAAGGAATCCAGTGGGAGATTTCTATTGATTCCATTGAGGGAGGACGTGAACAGCACAGAGACGTTGCGGGTATATGCCCGAGGCTATAATTCTCTGGCCGATACTTTGGCGCCGGCTAATGTGAAAGGTCAAAAGCTGTTGATGCAGGACCGCAACATGTGGTTTGCCAAACCGGGGCTTTCCAAAGCTGTTCCCATTTCTCCGCGGCAAAAGCTTATGGGCGGCGCGGCCAATGGCGATATTGCCTCCACTAACTATGCGGGTGATTACAAAATCATACACACAGCGGAAAGTAAAGCGAACGGTGAGGCTTGTCTTCTGATGGACTTACAAGCGGTGGATAGCAGAGCTACTTATGACCGGATTAAATACTGGATATCCAAGGAGCGTCTCGTGGGGCTGAAAGCTGAATTCTACACTGTTTCCGGTAAAATGTTTAAAACAGCAACATTCGAATATAAAAACAGCATCACAATTAATGAAAAACCGCGGGAGTTTATCTCCAAAATGATTATTACCAGCGCCATAATAAAAGAAGATGTAACGACCATGTACTATAACAAACCTGTGCTCAAAAAAGTTTCCGATGCCACTTTCAATCTGAACCTGCTGACGAAATAGAGTTTTCCAATGAGACGAAGCTGTGTAAGAAAGATTCTTTCAGTAATCATTTTCTTGTTGATTGCTGGTTGGGGATCGTGGCCGCACGTTGCCGGCGCCGATGATTCCGGAGATACAAAACCATCGATTATTCAGAAATTCAACGAAGGCTTTTCCGCAGATTGGCGAATTATGACTTATGGAATTGTTCAGGAGCCGACCAATTCCTCTCAAAATCCAGACAATAATTTTCTCCAATTGCCGCATTACACTGCAAATGTCGAATTGCGTCCCGATCTGCGCTTGAACCTGGAGCCATTGGAGTTTTCCGCAAAACCCAGAGCAAGGTTGGAGTTCGACATCTGGCAGGAAGGATCACGCAGTGGCGATACTCAATGGAAAAGCGATGTATATGTTAATGAATGGCTCGTGCGATTGAAAGCCAGGGAAAATCTCTTTGTATCCTATGGCCGGGAGAATCTGCAATGGGGCCCTTCTTTTCTTTTTTCTCCTTCCAATCCTTTTTTCCAGGATAACGGCCGCAGCAATCCCTTCCTGGAAATTCCCGGAATGGATTTTGCCCGTGTGGTCTGGATCCCTTATGGTTCCTGGACAGCATCCTTCATAGTTAATACCGACGAGGGACGCAACATGCTCGGTGGTCCCGACCCCTTTGAAAAAACTTACGCTCTAAAAGCCGATTATACGGGACGGGAAAATTATGCTTCAATCATTCTCTCTCAGAAAGATTATAAAAAAACATTGGGATTTTTTGGAGGCTGGACTATTTCTGACTCGGTGCTGCTTTATGGCGAAGGGAGCTTAGCTCAAGGGAGCAATGCCTTATACCCCCAAAAGGATATGTCGTCGCCCCTTGGCGCTTCGATGCAAAAAATCCACGAGGATGATCCTGATCTTAAACCGATTATTTTAGTCGGAAGTTCCTATACTCTGGAAGCAAGCGGCACTTTTTCGCTGGAATATGCTTATAACGCACCCGGCTATAACAGTGACGAAGCCGAAATGTACTACACATTAAGGCGCAATGGCGCCACGGCTTTTAATATGGGCGGAATGCCCGGAGCATTAGGACTGATGACTCTGGGACAGACAATAAATCCGGGGCTGAGATTTCTGCGAAAGAATTATGCAATGCTGCAATATACGCAGACTAATATCAAAAACAAATTAGAGATCTTCATGCGCTGGACTCAGAATCTGGATGATGGTTCTTGTCAAGCCTCGGCATATATGACATATTCTCTGGGCAATCATTTTGAATTGTTCTCTCTTGGTGTTGTCAGTGGTGGCGACAGGGATACGGAGTTTGGGGGAAGCCTCATGAATCTCCTGAATTATTATGTTATGGTCGGCATAAAATATACTCTGTAAAAAATTGTGGAACTTTAAAAAATGAGCTTTAGGCGATTATCATGGAACAAAAATGTGTAAACGAAATTAATCCGGAATATTATTTGACTGGTAAGCATATTATAATAGATTTTTTTTATACCATAGTCATATCAACGGCAATTGCACTGGTATTGACCTTGTCCAGTCCCAGCACGCGCTTCATTGTCAGTTTTATCATATCGCAATCGTTTGGCCTGACAATCTGTTCTATTTTCCTTCTTATGTTCCGGGTATTCAAGCCGCGGCGTTGGCTGACGTTAATTTTAATTATATTTACAGGCGTCATCGCTGGTTCAATTATCGGACTAAATATCGGTTTTTTTATTCTGAAGAAGATGTTTTCTATCGCCTTGAATTTGCCAATGAAACATATGCTGCAAATAATGCTTTCCGCAGTTATGTTCAGCGGTGCCGCTTTATATTTTTTCATTACCAAATCCAGATTACGGCATCGCAATGAAATGATCGAGCAGGAAAAAACCAGCCGCATGGCTATGGAAAAAGAATCACTTTTAGCTAATCTCCGAATGCTGCAAGCTCAAATTGAGCCTCATTTCCTTTTCAATACTCTTTCCAATATCGTCAGTCTGATCGAAACACAACCGGCAAAGGGCAAATCAATGCTTCTGGATTTAACTAAATATCTGCGTATCTCTTTATCTCGAACATTACCGGAGAAAACCACACTGGATCAGGAAATAGCGATGATCAAGGCTTATCTTAATATTCAAAAGATAAGAATGGATGAGCGATTAAATTTTAAGATTGACGTTCCGAATAATATGCGGCAACAATCCTTTCCGCCAATGTTGCTTCAGCCGCTGGTGGAAAATGCCGTAAAGCATGGGCTGGAACCTAAAGTTGACGGCGGTGAAATCGGGATCAGGGCGACCGAGGAAAATAGCCTGATGAGAATCGAAGTTGCGGACACCGGTCTGGGATTCTCTGATTTTAATAAATCCGGTGTAGGCATTGCCAATGTACGCGAACGCCTGGCCCTGCTCTTCGGAGAAAAAGGCCGCTTGAAGATAGAAGAAAACAAGCCCCATGGTGTCAGGGTGACAATCGAGGTGCCGATTGATGACTTATAAAGCCATCATTGCCGATGATGAAAAGGAGTTGAGAGGATACCTCAGGACAATGCTTGCCGAAACCTGGCCGGATTTGGAGATTTGCGGCGAAGCGGCTAACGGAAAAGAAGCCTTGAAGCTTGTTGAATCTTGCCGTCCGCAAGTAGCTTTCCTGGACATCAAAATGCCCGGTCTTTCCGGTCTTAAAGTAGCCGAAAAAATTGCGAGTATCTGCAGGATTGTATTTGTCACCGCGTTTGATCAATATGCTGTAGAGGCCTTTGAGCGCGAAGCGGTTGATTATCTAGTCAAGCCGGTAACAAAAAAAAGATTGACGCAAACAATACAGCGCTTAAAAAAACAACTTCAAGCTTCTCCGGAACCGCCGGATGGTCTTGCCGAAATGATTACGCGTGTTCTTACTGACCTGCAGGGAAATGCCAAGGCTAATTATCTGCGCTGGATCAAAACGCAACACAAAGATAATATCCGCTTGATACCGGTTGAAGAGATTGATTATTTTCAGGCCGAAGATAAATATACCCTGGTGATGACGGCTCAGGGAGAATCTTTAATTAAAAAGAGTATCAAAGAACTATCTGGCGAACTCGATCCTCAGCAATTCTGGCAGATTCATCGGGGAACTATTGTAAACGTATCCAGAATTGAAAATATCAGTCGGTCGCTTACAGGTAGGGGAGTTATAAAACTCAGAAAGAGACCAGAATCTCTCACCGTGAGCCGAAACTACCTATATCTTTTTAAACAAATGTAATTTGGAAATTTTAGTATATATTATCTGTCTTGAGCACTTCAAAGATCGTGCATTAAAGAAAAATCATTGATAATTCCAACAAGGAAAGACTCCCTCGCCGGCATCACGAGAGAGTCTTTTTTACTTCAAAATCAGTGTCCATCAGAATTGCAATTGTGTTTATGCTTTTTCGGCGGTTCAAGGAAGCCAAACCCGCGCCCGCCCCACAACCGCTAGCGCCGTCGTCCGAGAAAAAGCAAAGGTGTATGTTCCGAATACATCCTTGGCCTTACCGGGAATTTCCGCACTTATGGCGGGACATTCAAAGCGAATTGGCATTAAAACTATTTCTGGCCCAGCGGCAAGACTACTCTTTTGAAGTTTTCATTGAGCACCTGCGCCATGGCACAGTAAATGGCCGAAGCGCCGCAGAAAATACCTTCGTAGCCGGTTACAATCGCCCATGTTCCGGTCCAGCCGAACGCGTCACGTGCCGCAAGCATCCAGAACAGGATGGTCAGCGTCAGAAAGACAACCTGAAGTCCTCGATTGATCTTCCAGGTACCGATCCACATAAAAAATGTAAAGAGCCCCCACATGAAAAAATACCAGGCCATGAATCCCACCTGGTTGACGGGCATATCGAATTTCCCATTGAAATAAACGAGAAACACAAGCGTCAACCAGAAGAGTCCGTAAGATGTGAAGGCGGTGGTACCAAACGTGTTTCCTTTTTTAAATTCCATACGGCCTGCGATAATCTGGGCAATTCCCCCATAGAAAATACCCATTGCCATAATAACAGCGCTAATTCCGGACAAGCCGGCATTATGAATGTTTAAAAGAACGGTAGTCATTCCAAAACCCATCAAACCAAGTGGAGCCGGATTAGCAAAATTGTCAGACATAAGAAACCTCCTTGATAATTTTTTTCTCTATATTAAACTTTCGTATTTATGTCAAACAGAAAAGTCAGAAATACAGAAATATTTTTTAATTACAAGTTGACTGGTAGCGCATCAAGATAATTTGTCAAGTATGCAGGGGCTTATTTCCCTGCTTCTTGACAAGGTATTCATTGAACATTAAATTAAGAGGCAATTTTATAGGTCGGGCTTTATTTTTCAATATTCTTAGAAGAACTGAAAGGAGCAAAAAATGAAAGATGACTGGAAACAAAAAATTATGTGTGCAATCGAATGTTTTAGATGCCATAAAAGTTTAAGTCTCCGTGACGAAAGAATTTTGTCCTGTTATGATCATGAAGCAATTTGCATGGACTGCAAAAGACTAGAGGAGAAACTACCTGACTATAAAGCAATATCCGGCCAAATACTGGCACAATGTTCAGTAGAAGTTGAGTTGACGCAAAGTGATCCGGGATCGTATTGCCATAGCCATTTCTATCCTTATAAATGTTGATTTTATATTAAAGACATTTTCGCTCAGAGCAGTAAAGTCTGTTAGTTGAATTGATCCCGTATAAGTACCCTGCAGCGGGCTTTAGAATTGGCCTCCAAACTTTACCTTGTGGTTCATACCCGTGATTGATTCATCAATTTCAAAATGGCCTTCACTGCCGGTTGCACAAGCGCCCGCACCTTAGGCGAAAGGGTTCTCTTAAAATCAAAATCGTAACCGCGTATGGAGATTAAATGCGCTTCCGGTTCGCACTGATACATAGTCTGGAGAAATGCCAAAAGTGTGGACGGCGTCATATGATGGGTAAATGAAGAAGAAGTGTATTGTGCCAGAACCGGTGAACAGTTGAAGTCTTCCGTATCAGCACCAACATGAGCATCAACAAACATTATTCTATTATAGCCCGTGAGCAGTTCCATAATTTCCGGTACCAGCTGGGATAGAAAAATTGAATCATTTTCGGAATTTAGCTCGTCCAAACCGGTATCACCCTCTTCCAGCATTTTCTGGCCCAGTTGACGGCGCAGCTCATTTATTACGGCAAAGGCAACGCCGTCGTCTGCGCGGTCTATATTGCCATATCCAATGATAATAGTTTTGGAATCCATTTTATTGGTGAAACTCCAATTTAATGAGACTCGCTGACTATAGGAAGCGTTAGTTGTAGTGAGACTCAAATTTCATAAGCGCAGCAGAATGAAATTTGTAAGTCGAACTATCCAATAGCCAAAGGCTATTGGAAATTATCCCGCGAAGCGGAGGGTTTAATACCCCGCAGCTTGCTGCGGAATTTGTTTCCAAAGCTTGCTTGCTTTGAGGTTCATACCCGTGATTTTTCAGAAAAAAACAGGCGGGTAAGCATCACACTTATCCGCCTGGAAAATTATTTGTATTTATTCGTGAAACTCCAATTCCGGGAAGTGGTTTCCAAAACTTGTTTTGGAGTTCATAACCGTTATTAACGGCTGATGCGATCAAGAACGGTGCCATCTGCCGCGAGCAATGTAACTTCCAGCGGCATTTTGCCTAAGGCATGCGTGGAACACGACAAACAGGGGTCATAGCAACGAATAGCCGCCTCCACTCTGTTTAGCATTCCTTCAGTCAATCTTGTGCCGTCAACACAAGCTTTAGCCACGGCTCCGGCTGCAGTATGCATGGCCCAATTATTATTGCCGGTGGCCACAATAAGATTAACTCTGGTCAAAACACCGTTTTCATCTGTGCTGTAGTCATGGAAAAGCGTTCCGCGAGGTGCTTCAATGACACCCACACCCTGACTAGGAACCTGCGAAAGCGGCGGATAGGCGCGAACATTGTTGGACATAATATCCGGATCATCCAGTAACTGGCCAATACGTTCCACACCATAAAGAGCTTCAATCATACGCGCGTAGTGATAGTACAGAGAACCTTCTACAGGCATGCCGCTATTGATTTGTCGGAAGAGTTTGAATTCTTCCTGCGCCAGGGGTGTGCCGATTTTATCAATGACATTCAGTCTGCCCAATGGTCCAACGCGATAGAAACCCTGGGGAAAGCCCATCTTACGCAGGTAAGGATACTTCAAAAAGGACCACCGTTCAACGTGTTCGGCAATAAAAGATAGATAGTGCTCCGGCTTAAACTGAGCCAGAAAATTGCCTTGCGCGTCTTTCACGCGAATTTCACCGTCATACAGCTGCAGACCTCCTTCGGCATCCACCAGCCCCATATAACTGGAAGGAAAAGAGGCAAAAGTTGCTGCCGTTTCCTGATTGGCTTCGAGCCAGCCTTTAGCTATGCTTATCGCCTCCTGAGCTGTTGCAGTCATCGTCTTTAGTTCGGATGCTATGGCTTTACGATTTTCTTCAGTCAATGGAGCATTGACTCCGCCGGGAACCGCAAAATTCGCATGAACGCGTTTTCCGCCCAGCCGCTCTATGATCTGTTGACCATAGCGGCGCATGTTCACGGCCTTCAGTGCCAGTTTTGGATTTTCCTTAATTATTCTGAAAACATTACGCGTTGCGGGATCCGCATCAAAGCCAAAGAGCAGATCCGGCGCCGCCAGATGAAAAAAATGCATGCCGTGCGACTGAACAACCTGTCCCATGTGCATCAACTCGCGCAATAATTTGGCCGGACGCGGAGGCTCGACACGAGAAATTGCATCCCCGGCTTTAGCACGCTGCCAGGTGATGGCTGATCGGGCAGATTCCGCATATGCGTTGTGTAATTTGCGGCATTTCATAATACGGACGCCCTTCGCAGAATTTTTCCAGACCACGGAATTCGTCAACGTGGAAAAAAGTTTGTTCCACCGCACCTTGATCATCCAGATGTATTGTTACACGTCCGTGGCCTTCAATACGTGTTACAGGTTCAATAGTTATCTTCCGACCCATAAATGTTCTCCTCTAATCATATGTAAATACTTCGGGCGGCAATATTACCGGTGTGCGACCCGCAAGCAACTCCGTTAAGGCATAATAAAATGCATCCGCCCTCGGCGGACAACCCGGAATGAACAGATCAACTTTGACGATTTTGTCAACTCCCACGACAAAATCCAGAGGCCTTCCCAGCTCCAAAGAATCCGGAATAACTCCATCAACAGTGCTTTCCGTTTCCAGATACGCACGCTTTAAGGCCACATCAGTACCCACCAGATTACGCATGGCCGGAACACCGCCGAATGTTGCGCAGTCGCCAACTGCAATGAGGATATCGCAGCGTTCGCGCATTTGCTTGGCGACTTCAATATTGTGAGTGTTGCAGATAGCTCCTTCCAGAATACCCACGGTTACGCCTGATTTAGGCGGATGCTTGAGGTCTGTTATCGGACTTGACGTAAATTCAACCAATTCCGATAGCCCTACAATACGCTCATCAATATCCAGTAACGACATATGACATCCGGCGCAGCCTGCTAACCAGTCTGTCGCTATCTTGACTTTTGCCATCTAGGCTTCTCCTTTCATTTAAGAGACTTGATCACTTCAGCTGAAGCTTCATTTATAGACACGGAAATATCCTTGCCCAGTTGTATTGATAATAATTGCAATGCTTCCCAATCCGGTTTAGCATCGCCTAAAGGTTCCACCGCGCGATTCATACTCTGTATCCTTCCTTCGATATTGGTCAAGCTGCTCGTTTGTTCCGACCAGATTGCCGCAGGTAACACAAGGTCTGCCCTCTCTGTGAGAGGCGATAAATAGCTTGCCTGTGCCACGATAAATGCATTTTGAGGAATTTTTTTGAATAGATCGTCGCCCGCGTAATTTTGCTCACCCAGTAAGACATATACAAGTTTGAGGGAGGCGGGATCATAACCGTTATTTAATCCCAATGCCGCTGCCGCTACGGTATTGACGCCCGATTCGACGATGATGTATTTTGCTTTATCTTCCAGTTTCTTGAGCTCGGCTAGGGCCGGTTTGGTAATACTGGCGCCGTAAAGAATAAACGGATTATTGGCTCTTTTGGCAACTTCCATTGCTTTGCTTATATCGGCCATAGCGATATTCAGGAAGGCAAACGGAGCCAAACCATTTTTCTTATCATCAACTACAATAAGTCTTGCTCCCTTGTCTACGGCGCGCTTAATGATGAAGGAAGCGACCGGCTGGTCATTTAGCGGATCGGAACCGATGACAAGAATAATATCGCTTTGGGCAATATCTTCCAGTTTACTCTGAGCTTTGTTGAAAATCCTGGGTGCCGCCATATTGATGAGACCGATATTGGAGACGTGCAATTCCTGCTTGAATAATTTTTTAATCAAATAAAGTGCTTCGTTGGAGGAATAACTGCCGGCAAGCACGCCTATTTCCGGAGCTTTGATTGTGTTAATCTGCTTGGCCAGCGTCTGGATTGCTTTTTCCCAGCTTATTTCTTCGAACTTCCCTTTAGTGCGTAAAAGGGGCTTGGTCAGTCTCTGGCGGCTGTCATATAAGGGTTCAAAACGGCCCATTTTGCAAAGTAGCCCTTTATTAACCGGAGCATCCCAATCGCCCATAATGCAGAGAACATTTCCGCCGCGTGTTACAATTTCCGTACCACAGCCGATGCTGCATTGATTGCAGGTGCTTTTTACTTGTTTAGTCACGCTGTCTTTGCCCATAAAAGCGCTTCTTTTGTAAAATAGAGCTCCCGTTGGACAAACCTGAGTACAGGTGCCGCAGGATATGCAGGTAGATTCACCGAGCGGAATATTGCCGTCGGCGTGAACCATACTCTCACTTCCCCGCTGTCTTAAACCCAGGGTGTGATTAGCCACAAGCTCATCGCAGGCACGAATGCATCTTTCGCAAAGGACGCACCGGTTGTGTTCCATCAGGTAGTATTTATGGGTGGCATCCAGTGGAAAAGCTTTCGTATAAGTGGGGAATACCCAGTGATCAACGCGATAACGGTAACCGAGATCCTGCAACTCGCAATTGCCGCTCATCTCACAATAGGGACAAAAATGATTTCTTTCCGAAAAGATCATATCCAGAACCAGCTTGCGGGCATCAATTACCGCCTTGGAATCAGTTTGTATTTCCATTCCATCGGTTACAGGAAATGTACACGAGGTCTGCAAATTACGTTGCCCTTTTATTTCTACCAGACACATCCGGCAAGCCCCAATAGGAGAGAGTGCAGGATGGTTACAAAGCGTGGGGATAAAAATGCCGTTTTCATTGGCACATTCTAAAATGGTTTGGCCCGCAAAAGCTTCCACTTTTTTTCCATCTATTGTTAAAGGTACTTTTTTCTCCATTTCCTGCTCCTTGCAAAATATTTAATAAGCTCACATAAGATTTATAATTCAGCGTCACAGCGTAAACAACGCGATGCTTCTTTAATGGCGTCCGCTTTCTTGAAACCTAATTCCACTTCCGCAAAACTCATTTTACGTTTAGAGTCCGATATTTCCGGCATTATCATTTGGATTGCTTCAACCGTTTCTTCATCAATAACCAGGGGCACATCAATTTTTTCCGGCACCGGTTTTTCATAAGCCGGCTCATTGTTGGCCTTGCGGATAGCTGAATCTATATCGTCTGCCGCTTGATGTCCCGCGGCAATGGCGGCAATTACGGTATCCGGGCCGGTTACGGCGTCACCGCCCGCGAAGTAGCGGGGGTTAGGTGTGCGTGATTTATAGTCATTACCTACATCAAAACAATCCCGTTTGTTTATTGTAATGCCGGTTTTTTTATCAATAAAACTCATATCGGGAATCTGGCCGATGGCGGCGATAACGGAATCGACCTTTAAGGTAAATTCTGAGCCGGCAATTGCGGCCGGTTTTTTACGGCCGCTCGAGTCAAAGTCGCCCAGAACCATGCGCTGGCAGGTAATAGAGCCGACTTTTTCTTTAGTGCCTTCAATTTTTAACGGGGCAATGAGATATTCAATCTTGATTCCTTCTTCTTCGGCGGCTTTGATTTCTTCCGGTGCCGCGGGCATATCCTGCCTTAAGCGGCGGTAAAGAATCGTTACATCCGCTCCCAGACGCACGGCAATGCGGGCGGCATCGATGGCGGAATTACCGCCGCCGATAACAGCAACTTTTTTACCCAGCTTGCTTTTGCCTTTTAACCATTTATCCTCATTGGCGTTAAAATCGCGCAGGAACTCCACGCCGCCAAAAACATTTTTCAAATCCTCGCCGGGGACATTCATCTTCTGGCTCTTATGCGCTCCCGAGGCAAGATAAACATAATGAAAATCTTTTTCCAGTTTGGCAAACGTAATATCTTTGCCGACGCGCGTATTCAAACGGATTTCGACACCCAGTGCCCGGATGTCGTCGATTTCTTTATCCAATACTTTACGGGGCAGGCGATAAGAAGGAATGCCCCAGTACATCATTCCTCCCGGCTGGGGAAGCTCCTCAAAAACCGTTACCTTATAACCTCTTAAAGCCAAGTCGCGCGCAGCGGTAAGTCCAGCCGGACCTGCTCCCACCACGGCGATCTTTTCTTTTCTCGTTTGCGGCACCAGCTCAATTTTCGGGCGGCCGGCATTATCCGTGATAAATCTTTTCAGAAATTTGATGGCTATAGGTTCGTCCAGATTGCCGCGGCGGCACTTGCTCTGGCACTTATGGTCGCAGACTCTTCCGCAAACAGACGGGAAGGGGTTGGTCAAGAGCAATATTTTATAAGCGTCATCGAATCTTCCCGCCCTGACAAGAGCAATATAAGAAGGTATATCCATGCCAATGGGGCAGGTATGCTGGCAGGGAGATTTAAACATTGCCGAACAAACAGCGGCACGGCAGCGATGTTCGCGTATATGTTCCTCGTACTCTTTGCGGAAATAACGAATGGTGCTCAGTACCGGGTTAGGCGCGGTTTGACCCAGACCGCATAAAGCTGCATTTTTGATAACTCCGGCCATTTCTTCGAGAAGCTCGATATCTCCTTCTTTGCCTTTAGCCAGAGTGATATTGGTTAAAATATCCAGCATGCGTTTTGTTCCCTCACGGCAGGGAGTGCATTTGCCGCAGGATTCATCCTGACAGAAATCCATAAAAAAGCGCGCCATATCTACCGCGCACTTGTCTTCGTTCATGACGATCAAGCCGCCGGAACCCATAATCGCGCCGAGTTCAACAACCTTTTCATAATCTACGGGCGCGTTCAGGTGCTGCACGGGAATACAACCGCCGGAAGGACCACCCAACTGAGCGGCCTTGAATTTTTTCCCCTTGGGGATTCCGCCGCCGATATCATAAACGATGGTGCCTAATGTCGTTCCCATAGGAACTTCCACCAGACCGACATTGGCGACATCTCCGGTAAGAGCAAAAACCTTTGTTCCTTTGCTTTTTTCCGTGCCCACAGAAGCATACCACTTGGCGCCGCGTAAAATAATCTGGCCGATATTAGCCAGAGTTTCCACGTTATTCAGGATGCTGGGCTTTTGCCAAAGTCCGGCAACGGCGGGGAAGGGTGGTCTCGGCCGCGGCATGCCTCTTTTTCCTTCAATGGAAGTCATCAGCGCTGTTTCCTCACCGCAGACAAAAGCGCCGGCTCCCTGGTAAATCTCCAGATCAAAATCAAAACCCGTGCCCAAGATATCTTTGCCTAGTAATCCGGCTTCTTTGGCCTGGGCAATGGCGACATTTAAACGGTGAATGGCCAAGGGATACTCAGCGCGGCAATAAATGTATCCGTGATGAGAGCCGATGGCTTTGGCCGCGATGACCATTCCTTCCAGGACGGCGTGAGGATCTGCTTCCAGCACGCTTCTATCCATGAAAGCGCCCGGGTCGCCTTCGTCGGCGTTGCACAAAACATATTTAACATCACCTTTGGACTGGGAGGCAAACTTCCATTTCAGTCCAGTGGGAAATCCCGCTCCGCCGCGCCCGCGTAAACCGGAATTAAGAATTTCTTGAATAATTTGCTCCGGGGTCATTTCCGTAAGCGCTTTGGCCATACCGGCGTAACCGTCACGGGCGATATATTCATCTATTTTTTCGGGATCAATTAATCCGCGGTTCCGCAACACCCGCAATTCCTGAAGAGCAAAAAAGGGAATATCCTGCATTGTAGGAATAATCTGATCGGTAACGGGTTCTCTGTATAAAAGCCGTTTTAAGACCCTTCCTTTGATTAAGTGTTCTTCGACTAATTGCGGGATATCTTCCGGCTTTAAAGATACGTAAATGACGCCTTCGGGGTAAACAACCATAATGGGACCCAAAGCGCAAAAACCGTTACAACCTGTTTCCACAATCTTTATTTCTTCAGCCAATCCCCTTTTATCGACCTCTTCCAACAAAGCTGTTTTTACGGCATGACTGCCGGAAGATTGACAACCCGTGCCTCCGCAGATCAATAAGTGTGAACGAAAAACCTTCATTTAGCCTACATCCTCCTTGAGAAATTATCATGCATTCAGCATCTAAAGCATGATAGGCGAAAAAATCATTTGATTACTTCAGCGCCTTTTGCCAGAACAAAGGGCGTCTGAATTTCTCCCGCCAAAATGTGCCTTTTAAACACCTGCCTCATTTTGTTGGGGTTCATATATTCGTACTTTATCGGTTCCTGGTTTAATACTTCCACGGTAACCAGAGGTTCGCGGCTGCATAATCCCATACAGCCCGAAGTGGTTACGACAACGTCATTCGCGCCGGCGGCCTCAATTTCCTGCAATAGTGTATCCATGACCTCTTTGGCGCCGGAAGCGATACCGCAGGTTCCCATATGAACTGTAACTTTGACGCGGCGATCGCCGTCCCGCAGAGACATTTCCTTATGCACTTTTTCTTTTATTTTTTTTAAATCATCTATAGTTAATTTCGCCATCGGCGTTTCCTCCTATTTTTTTTGCTTGCAAAAAATGCGCTATCTATATTGAACCATCATTTCCTTGATTTTGGATGGCTTCATCCGGCCATGCACATCTTCATCCACAACAACCACAGGCCCCAGGCCGCAGGCGCCCAAACAGCGGATTGTTTCCAGTGTGAACATTCTATCCGGAGTGGTTTCGCCCTCTTTAATGCCGAATTCTTTCTCGAGAGTTTCCTTAATGGCTTTACCGCCGCGGACATAACAAGCTGTGCCCAGGCAAACACGGACAGTGTGCTTACCGCGCGGTGTCATGGTGAAGAATGAATAAAAGGTGACAACGCCGTAAACACGGCTCAAAGGCAAATTCAATTCTTGGGCAATCTTTTTTTGCACGGACATGGGCAGGTATTCCAGAGCCACTTGCGCTTCTTCCAGCACCGGAATCAATCCGCCGGGTTTGCCTTTGTGCTTGCGTGATAATTTTGTCGAGTTCGGCTACCTGTTCCGGTGTAAAATCATTTAAAAGTTCATTATCTTCCGCTTTCATCAAATTCCTCCTCGATTGTCGGGTGAGTCAGGCCGTAGGTTTTATTTCGCGAAGTCCTTCGTCAATAACGCCCCGAATATACTTAATTATTTCAGGATGATTAATGGGTACATCCTCGATTTCTTTACGTATCTGACGCGTGTCCAATATGAACCGCCGGTCACTATGCCTATGTTTGTAAATAAAGTCAATATCTGAATTTCCGGCAATAAGAGTCAGCATTGTCGTCGTAATATTTCCCAGGGGTTGCCTGTCTAAATGACTGAGTTGAAAGGTCGCTGTAAGTTTGGTTCCCTTTCCTTTTGCGGATTTCAGGCTGAGAGAGCCGCCGGCCATTGCGACGGCGTTGGCCAGTAGAGGAATTCCCAATCCCACCCGCCGCACGGTTTTTGTCGTATAAAACGGATCTTCAACTTTTTTAATTTCTTCTTTTGTCATTCCACTGCCGTTATCGTTGATTTCAATAGTGAGCAAATCTTTTGCCGAATCCTCGTTGATGACAATTTCCACTATCTTGGCACCGGCGCGAACGGAGTTTTCGGCAATGTCGAGAATGTGCTCGGCAAGCTCCAGCATTATTGCTCCAGAATGTGACGGCCTTTTTGTCCGGCGAAGGCCATTTTCAATTCGGCGAAGGTCGGCTCCTCAAGGACAATTTTCGTTGCCGCCTTCCCGATGTCTTTCAAAAAGTGGGCATCGGACGACACGATAAAAGAATAATTACTCAATTCTTTATATTTGACCCTTGCCTGTGCAAATCCTGTTGCCGCTGTTATCTCCAATGCGTCAAAATGCGTCTTTTCATCGATGAAGCCCAGTTGGCTCAAAACGCTGAAGCTTTCCCTGTCAATATGCGCCGCTACGGCCAATCCGTTCAGTTCATGTAAATAATTCAATAATTCATTTAACGGAAGATCGGTGGCGCCGATTAATAATTTATCGTTTATTCCTTCCACTTCGCCCTTCTCGTTGACAATCGCCTGAACACCGAACTTTTGCTCATCGTTTGTACCCGCCAAGTGTTGATACACAAGCACTTGCAGCGCCGCCAGATCGGACAAGGAATTAAAAATGGCGATGAGATGCACTTCTTCGCTTGTCGTTATTTCCATTCCCGGCAATATTTTTAGATTTTTTCCTTCCGCCGCCTTGATAACATAAGGTACGTTTTCGGAAGAGTTGTGATCGCAGATAGCGATGATATCGAGTTTTGCTGCGAGGGCTTTTTCTACCAGGGCTTGGGGGTGCATATCCAGATCGGCGCAAGGCGATAGGCAAGTGTGAATATGGAAATCACAATAAAAAACTTTAAGCATCGTCTTTTTTCGGAATTAACCAAAAATGGCCATAGGCAGACGGCTCTAATAAAAAGCCGATACATCTGCGACTATTTTTTTTCTGCCAGCAAGTTGTAAATTTTGCCCGTCAGCTCGAACGCGGACAAGTTGGAAACCATGATGGGCACGTTTTCTTGAGCGGCTTTTTCCAGCGTTTCCCTGGCCGGTTCGCAGGAATTAACCAGAATTATACCAGCATGTTCTTTCAACGTGGCTATGGCAACTATATTTTGGTGCACCTGTCTTGTTATCCAGATATCTCCCTCGTGAGAATTTGCCATTACATCGCTTAAGAGATCTCCCGTGTAACCTCCTGTGACATTATTCTTAAGTCTGTCTGACGCAGACCTTACTTTTAAATTAAATTTTTTAACAATAGTTTCAATATCCATGATAAACCTTGAGGGTGTTATTGGGTGTTAATAATCATTTTCAAGAAAGTTCCTTTGGCCACTTCTGACGAGATGTTGAATGTATCGGAATAGCTTTTGATGTTATGTAGTCCCATACCGGCGCCAAAACCCATTTCTCTTATTTGCTGGCTCGCCGTGGAATATCCTTCCTGCATTGCTAATTCAATATCGGGTATTCCCGGTCCTTCGTCAACTACCTCAATTTCGACAGTCTTGGGAGTGACTGTAAGATTGATTTTTCCTTTTCTCGCATAAGAAACGATATTAATTTCCGCTTCATAACAAATAATGGCTGATTTCCTAACGATGTCGTTGGGTAACCCCATTTGTTTGAGGATCGATTTTATACGGGTGGAAACAGTCCCCGCATCGCTAAAATTACCGCCTTCAATATAAAAACTATTCTTATATAAAGCACTTTCAGTTGCGCACACTTTAATTTTCAACTTTTTCCAGGCAACCAACGATACCTTTGGCGTAAAGACGCCCCGCCGTTTCAAATAGAATATATTTTGTCGTTAAAATGGGAATTTGAAGTTTTTTGGCCAGATCCATAGTTTCTGCCGTCGGCTTTTTCCCTCTAACTAAAATTATAGCGGCAATGTCCAGAACATTGGCGATTCTGATGACCTGCGTATTGGTGAGCCCGGTTAGCAAAAGACTGCCCGCTTTCGCGAAGGCCAGAACGTCACTCATCAAATCGGCTCCAAACGCTGTTTTGACTTCCATATCTAAATTTTCTTTGCCGACAATTACATCGGCTTTGAGTATTTCTTTTACTTCACGCAGTTTCAATGTCCGCTCCTCATCAAAAAAATACAGCGTTTCCTGGAATAAAGAAAGTATTTGATATAATTAAGTGAAATTCTAATTTCACATGAATCTTTCTTGGCCGTTTGAGTATCATAAATTAAACTTGACTGTCAATAAAATTATTCCCGGAAGTGAAAAAACCTTGGATTATTGGCTACGTTTTTCCCAATAAAGAACAAAAATGCGTATTATCCTTTCTTTGTCTTATCTCAAGAAATCCGGAAAGTCGCGGCTGACCGACATCTTCCATTGCGGCTCGCGCTTTTTCAGAAAAGAGTCAATTCCTTCGGAGGCATCAGGTTGCGTGCCGACTCCTTCAAAGAACGTTTGATAATGTTATTTTATCTGTGCTAGTGTACAGGTAATTTCTAACAGCAGGCAGACGCAATGAAAATCAATAATAAACAAATACGGCGGCTTTTTAAGTTGGACTTACAAAGCCGTCTTGCGTTTGGATTTCTGATTGTCACGTGCCTTACAGGTATCTTTGCCACCATTATCAGCATATGGACAATCAACAGGAACACTATTGCGGAGGTGCAGGACAGGGTGCGCCTCGATATCAATACGGCCAAGCTGATATATAATAATAAGCTCGATAAAATTATGTCCCTGATTCAGTTTACCGCCGAGGGGTCCGACCTGAATGAGCTTATCAACAGGCATGATATCTCCGGCATGGCCTATATGAAAGCACTCATCCGCAGCGGGACAGGAGCACAGCCTGGGAATGACCATATTTTGCTTGATATGCTCACGCTTGTTGATGCCGGAGGGAAGGTATTGTACAGGGCGTCTAATCCGGCAATCAGAGGGGACAGCCTTCTGAAGGATCCCCTCGTCAAAAACTGCATAGAAAAAAAAATCCCCCTCTCCTCAACCGAACTCATGTCCATTAAAAACATTGTAAGAGAAAATCCCGCGCTTTCGGACCGGGCGAAAATGGATATTGTGAAAACGCCTTTGTCCGCCGAAATCAGGGAAGATAAACTCTCGGAAGGCATGGTCATGAAAGTTGCATATCCGGTAATGGATAGAAACAGTAACATGTTGTTGGGCGTTTTGGTCGGAGGCGTTCTGATTAATAAGGACAATGAGATAGTGGATAAGATTAAAGAGACCGTGTATCACGACGAAAAATACAAAGGTCAGGAAATGGGCGTGGCCACTATATTTCAGGGGGGTGTGCGTATATCCACCAACGTTATGACAAAAGATAACAAAAGGGCCATTGGCACTATTCTTTCCAAAGAAGTTTATGACCGGGTCATCAAGGAAGGGAAAGACTGGGTGGGCAGGGCTTTTGTTGTGAAAGACTGGTACATTACCACTTATACCCCTATTTTTAACATCGATAAAAAACTCATCGGCGTGCTTTACACAGGGATTCTCGAAGCCAAATACCGGGACATACAAAAGGAAATGATCTGGATAAACCTGGGAATAACAACTCTGGGAATGATTATAGCGTTTATCATTTCTCTTTATTTGGGTAACACCATCATCAAGAGAATACGCATCCTCAAGAAGGCTACGGAAGCCATCGCCTCCGGCAACCTGGACTACAAACTAGCGCCTGATAATATATCGGGTTTTGCTATGCTGGATGCAGCCTTCAATGACATGGCCAGCTCCCTCAAAGACCACAATGATCAATTGCAGAAAATGCATCAACAACTCGCAAAAACCGAAAAACTGACTGCCCTCGGTGAGATGGCGGCGGGTGTCGCCCACGAAATCAACAATCCACTGGGTGGAATTCTTCTGTACAGCAACATCGTCCTGGAAGATATCCCGGAGGATAGCCCCGCACGGGAAAATATGCAGAAGATCATCTATCAGACGAACCGCTGTAAAGAAATTGTGCATAGTCTGCTGGATTTTGCGAGAGCGCCGACAGGCGAAATGCTTCCTCTGCAGATAAATCAGGTCATCAATACCTCTCTCAAACTGGTCAGAGACCAATCCATGTTTCACGGGATAGAAATCGAAGCCAAGCTTGCGGAAAATCTTCCCGAAGTGAAGTGTGACAGATCAAGACTGGAAGAAGTTTTCCTGAATCTTTTTATCAACGCAGCCGATGCCATGAAAGGCGGCGGAAAGCTGAAGATTTCTAGTGGGTTGAGTAAGAAGAACAATTCCGTCAGAATTTCCATATCAGACACGGGTAAGGGGATAGACGAGGAACACCTTTCTCACATCTTTGAACCATTCTTCACGACGAAGGAACCAGGTCAGGGAACGGGACTGGGACTTTCCATCGTGTACGGAATTATCCAAAAACACAACGGCACCATCGATGCGGAACGCAACCCGGACGCTGGAACGAGTTTTATTATATCTTTACCCGCATACAATGGGAAATAAACTCGTCGCTACCGCTTCTCGGAATGACGCAGCATGATGCAGTTCGGCGTTTTGATCTGTTTCCAAGAGAAGAGGATAATGTTTATGTCGTCGATGATTTCTTCGACTATGGCGGGAAGTTTCTCATTTAGCGAGGACGAAAGTGTTTCACCGAAGGCAACTTCGTTGCCTATTTCAATCCCATAAACTGCCGAAAGTCGGGGCATGTCATAACCACAGCGAACACCGAGCTCCATCAGTTCAAAGATATTCAGACCGTGGGAAGAGAAGAGATGCAGCGTGCCGTGCCGGTCATCTTCGCCGATCTTTTTCAGTTCTCCCGGTTTTCCGTTCCGCGTGGTCATGGCATCGATGATAAAGAACGCATCGTAACCGATAATCAGATCGAAGAGGGAAAGGCCAATCATGGCGCTTGACGCCACATCCGCCCCGGGGATTCTGTGCCGGAGCTTTTCTGCTGCCAATAACCCCACACCGTCGTCTGACAGGATGGGGTTGCCCATACCGAGGATAAGTATTTTCATAAATTTGTTCTCAGCGGCTGATCTCCCTGATTACTTTGCCTTCATGATCTCTGATCTTTACATCCAGAGGCATTGTCCCCGGCAGAGAGTGTGTGGCGCAGGAGAGGCAAGGATCGTAAGCCCTGAAGGCCATTTCCACCATGTTCAGGAAACCCTCTTTCACGTCCGGGCCATGGACGAATTCCTTGGCGGCCTTTTTTACCGACAGGCAGATGGGAGCGGCATTATTCTGCGTGGCTACGATGAGGTTAACCTTCGTGAGGATGCCTTTATCGTCGGTTTCGTAATGATGGAAGAGCGTTCCACGGGGAGCTTCCACGCAGCCTACGCCTTTGTTTCTCAGTTTGAGGTTCATGTTTCGGATGTCCTTGCTGGTAAGTTGAGGTTCATCTGCGATGATCACGTTGTTTTCCGCCGCCTGTAACGCGCAGATGAGGCGCGCCCAGTGGGTGGCGAGTGTCTGATGAGCGGGTTTTCCTCCCAGGGTATCGAACATGATCTCCGCCTCCTTCTGTGCCAGCGGGGTTTGCATGGCATCGGCTACGTTAAGCCTAGCAAGGGGGGCGACACGGTAGAGCGATGTGCCGTTTCCTTCCTTCAGTCCCTGCCAGCCAAGCTGCCTTAAATGGTTAAGCCTGATGTAGGTCCACGGCTCCACCCATTCGCCGATATACTTATCGTAGTCCCGGGGGGCGAATCTCACATATTCCTTGCCTTCCGGATCGATGACTTTGACCACTCCGTCGTAAAACGTAGCCCGGTCGTTCTCATCCACCAGGGCCATGTAGTAAGTCTTCAGTTTGTAGGCATCATTGAGGATCAGAGCCACATAAGACTTATTTGCCAGCACGACATCCTTGAATAGCTGAATGGCGAACTTGGCGAAGTCGAGAGAAAATACAGCGGTATCTTTCACCCATTTGCGGTCCTGCTCGGTAAATCCCCGCGGTACGCCACCGGCGAGCCCGCCTTCCGGGTGCGGCGCCTTGGTGAAGATGTGCCGTATGATATCCCGGTTTCTTTTTCTGACCTCAATGACCTTCAGCCCTATTTCCTTCCCCACTTTGCCGATGACGCCAAGGATATTCCGCTCTTTTGGATCGGCGTCCGGACCGACGACGAAGTCGGGGGCGGCCAGGAAGAAAAAGTGGATATAATGGTCCTCAATATAGAAGGCGTTAAATTCCAGTTCCCTGATCAGCCGTGCGGCAGGCGTGGGCTCCACATTGTAGAGGTCGTCGAGGGCCTTGGTGGCAGCCATATGGTGCGCGGAAGGGCATACCCCGCATATATTCGGTACGATTCTCGGCATCTCTTCCGCGGGTCTGCCGAGGCAGAAGCGCTCAAAACCACGCAGTTCAGTAACCTGCCAGAAGGCATCCGTTACCTCACCTTTCTCGTCGAGAAGAATTTCTATTTTTCCATGCCCCTCCAACCTGGTAATGGGATCTATTGTAATTTTTCGCGCCATGTTTACTTCTCCTTATTTTTATGTTTCAGCGATGCGGAAGGGAGACTGAAACGGTAGCAGTAACCGGCCAGATCAGCAATTCCGTCGATGGTTTTCTGCGCATCTTCTTCAGTTTCCGCACTGATGAGCGAAGCAAGCCCGGAGATAAATTTTGCGCCGGCATCGTCCACACCATCAACCGGACCGAAGCAGCCCCGGCAGGGAACATTCGTCCTGATGCATGTTTCGCCGCAGCCGGAACGGATCGCCGGTCCCAGGCAGATAATTCCCTGCGCCAGGAAACACAGATCATCCTTTGCTTCCACTTCGTGTATCCTTTTAAATTCCGAGATTTCTATCTTTTGCGGTTTGGATTGATTCCGGGAGCAGGTGTCGCATAGAGGCTTGCTCGGTGCCAGCGTGGCACCCCTGGAGGGCAACTTGCCTTCCAGGACGGCAAACACTGCATTGGCAATAAGATCCGGCGGCGGCGGGCATCCCGGCAGGTAATAGTCCACATCGATGATATCGCGTAGCGGATGAACCCGGTCAAAGAATTCCGGCAAGGTCAGCTTGTTCCCGTTGACTGAGAATACGGTCTGCGGCCGGTTATTTTTCGGGTTTACCACTGTCGGCGCATCCCGATAGACCCAGTTGAAAATGTCTTCTTTTGACCGGAAATTCGCCAGTCCCGGGGTGCCTCCAAAGCAGGCACAGGCGCCGAAAGCGAGCACGAGCTGCGATTTTTCTCTCAGCAATTTAGCCATTTCTTCCTGTTCTGAATTTCGTACAGCCCCATGCAGGATGGCCAGCGCTATCTCGCCCTTTTTCATCTTCCGGATGCTTTCATACTTGAAGTCCATAGCGACCGGCCAGAGTACGATATCAATCGCGTCGGCAACCAGGAGTATCGCTTCGTTCAGATCCACAATTGCTTCGTCGCAGCCGCCGCAGGCCGTCAGCCAGTAAATTGCCACTTTGGGTTTTTCTGCCATAATATTCTCCGATCTAACTTTGAGACTTTTTGTTACGGTTTTTGTCTTTCGATTTTACACCGCAGACCTTAACGGCCCCAGACTCTTAATCTCCTTTTTCATTGCTTCAATGACGACAGGGATCTGGGTTCCTTCAGGGTCTATACTTAATGCAATCTTCAGACGTCCGGGATCGATGCCGAATTCCTTAAGGACTTTACGCAACAGCAGAATCCTCTTCCTTGCCTGGTAATTGCCGGTCTGGAAATGGCATTCCCTGTCGGGACAGCCGAGAACAAGCACTCCGTCTGCCCCTTCCTTGAAGGCATCGATGATATGGGTGGTATCCACCTTGCCGCTGCAGGTAACCGGAATAAGGTTTTTCAACTGTTTCTCATAGCCGTTGGTGTTCAGATAACCCCACCCGAACTTACAGGAGAAGCATACCAGTTTGGGGGTGAACTCCGTCATATTGTCCTCCTTATGCAAAGTATATCGCATTAAAGCGAAGCATAGATTTCCAAGATGCGCTTTTCCATGTCGGACCCGGTCAACTCCCTGGCTCCGGCCGGGCAAGCAGATACGCACATACCGCAAGCCTTACATTTGAACATGTCCGTTGAGGATACCAGGTGGCCGTTTACTGCTTTGAGCTGGGCCGCGCCGTAGTGGCAGGAGGAAACACAGATACCGCAGCCGCTGCAAAGGTCCTCGTGAACGACGACAGAGGGCAGTTCATCCTGAATGCCTATTGATACGCACGCCCTGCAGGAAACACACGGGCCGCAGCAGAGGCAGCGCTTGGCCTCATCGATGGCCTCTTTGAGGCTAAACCCTTTTTCGTACATCTGAAAGTGTATCCGTTTGTCCGGCGGAAGCCACACGACATCGGGTTCATGTTTGTAATCGGCATCTTTCAACTGGGGAATATCGAATCCTTCGTATTCCCTTTTCCTGCCTGCCTTGATGTCCAGACCCTTGAGATAACGCTCGATAGACTCCGCCGCTTCCTGTCCCTCCCTCATGGCATTCACCATGAAGCCAACTTTTCGGACATCGCCGCCGATAAAGACCCAATCTTTGATATTACTTTGGAGGGTAAGGGAATCGACAACCAGCCGGCCGTATTCATCAAGAAAGCCTTCTTTTTCCAGAAAATCCTTGTCTGCAATCTGCCCCACAGTGATGATAAGTATATCGCCATTTATGGTGATCGCATCATTGAGGTCGAAAGCGGGATTGAATCTGCCCTTTTCGTCGAAGACATGGGTGCACTTAGGAGATACGATACCAGCAAACTGTCCTTTTTTACCCAGTATTTTGTTTACCCCACGGGAATAAATGATTCTGATACCCTCTTCCCATGCGCCCCTGATCTCCTCATGATCGGCAGGAATGCCGTCCTTCGATGTCTTGTCCTCACTTTCGAGGGCAACTACGGTGATATCACCTCCCAATCTCTTGGCTGATCGCGCCACGTCGAAGGCAACGTTGCCGCCGCCTATGACAATAACCTTTTTACCACCAAGGTAATCTCTCATCAGGATTCCGCGGCTGATCTCGTATAGGAATGTCTGCCCGTACACGATGCCTTCCAGATCCTGATTTTCCACAAATTCCAGGCCAAATGTAAGCACCCTTGGTGCGGGTGTGCCTTTGGCAATAAACACTGCTTTGTATCCGTCCTTCCTGAGTTTTTCGAGAGTCAGATTCCCTTCGCCGATCCTGGAATTGTATTTTACTTCGATAGCAGCAATTCTCAGAATGTTTTCAATGACCCTCTGGAGAACAAGCTTGGGTAAACGATAGTGGGGGATAAGCCAAAGAGCCCCTCCCAATCTATTTGTTGCCTCGAAGATGGTAACTCTATAGCCCTTTTTGCTTAGGTGAAAGGCACACATCAAACCGCCCGGACCGCCGCCGATCACTGCCACGTTTCCCTTGTCCTTGACGACATCGTATTCTTTTTTCTTATCCAAGTGATTGAGGTAAAAGTCGGATACAAACCGTTTCAGTAGCCGGCGTCTGATGGCACCTCCCTTACTCTGATAATTGCAGCCCATCTCACAGATGCCGCATACGTAGCCGCAAATCGGGAAAAGGGGGTTATTTTCGAAAAGATAATCCCCGATCTGGATCAATCCATCTTTGGCCTGCGCCGGATCTTCCGGCAGTAGGGAGATAAGTACGTTTGTACGCTGGATATCTTCATTGACAGGACATTGTTTCTGGCAAGGCGGCAGAAACTGCTTAATAGCAGGTTCCACACATGTTTCTCCGACGTTAATGGTATCCCACATCTTGTTTCCTCCTCATTTTTTCCGGCACGTATAGAGCGCTTCAGGCTAACTACTCACCATATCGGATCACATATATAGCAATACTGATGCCATATGATTTTATTCTTAAATTTCCATAATGTGTGAGCTATTAAGTAGAGCATATATGCCGCTCTGAGGGGTAATATCACCCCTTTTTAGGGTCGTATTACCCCTTAGTGATTTTTTGATCCAGGTGTAACACAAACAGTTAGCAGCATCTCCGGCGGAGCCAACCTTTCACTTGCACAATCATATAAAATAGCATAACAATCTCACAATTCGTCGTTACGTGGCGACCTGAATACAGTCTGATTGCAGTTATTTGAACAGAATTCCGGATAGTCTCATTTGAGAGGACTCGTGGAGAAATTGGCGAAAACGAGCAGGAAAATTCTTATTATTGATGATGAGGAATCCATCCGGGACGGATGTTATCAAATTCTCACGCGAAAAGGATATCATGTTGAAAGTTCGGGAGAGGCTGTTTGTGGCCTGGAGATGGCGCTAAAGGATGACTATGACTTGATTCTGCTGGATATCAGAATGCCGAAAATGAGCGGACTGGATATCCTGAAAAAACTCAAAGAAGAAAATAACATTTCGGCGAAGGTTATCATTATCACCGGATACGGAACCATACCGCTGGCTGTCGAGGCCATGCGTCAGGGTGCTTTCAATTTTCTCACGAAACCGTACTCCGCGGGTCAACTCAGGGACGCGGTGGGCAATGCTCTTAAATCGATTGAGCTGGATAAAGATGAAAAAGATATTCCCATGTTGATCGGATCCAGCGACTGCATGAAAGAGCTTAAAGATTCGATCAAGAGAATCGCGCAGGCCGACAGTACCGTTCTTATCTCGGGAGGCAGCGGCACGGGGAAAGAGCTTGTCGCACGTACCATTCATCAATTAAGCAAACGGGCCGCAAGGCCATTCATCCCGGTGGATTGTTCTTCGCTCGCCGAGAGCCTGATGGAAAGCGAATTGTTCGGCCACGTCAAAGGGGCCTTCAGCGGTGCAACGGAATCACGTGACGGCCGTTTCCAGATGGCGGATAAAGGAACCTTATTCCTCGACGAAATTTCCAACATCAGCCTCAATATTCAAGCAAAATTATTGCGGGTAATTCAGGAGCAGGAAGTGCCGCGGGTCGGCAAATCATCGTCCGAGAAGGTGGATGTCAGGCTTATTGCCGCGACCAACAAGGATATCCGGCTGGAAATAGAGGCGGGAAAATTCCGGGAGGACCTGTTTTACCGGCTTTCCGTCGTGCCTTTGGATATCAAACCATTGAAGGAGCACAAGGCCGATATCCTTCCTATCGCCGAACATTATCTCGACTTGTACACAAAGAGATATAAAAGCAAGGTGCGCTGTCTGTCCGAAGAAGCAAAAAAATCGCTGCTGTCCTACAAATGGCCCGGAAACGTCAGGGAACTGAGAAACACGATTGAACGTCTGTGCGTTCTGAGTGACCATGAAACGGTAAATTTATCCGATATCTTTTACTATGGCCAGGGCGAAGGCGCGAAGGCGCCGGTAGTGGATTCTTCATCGGGAAGGGTGACTTTGGTCGATGTCGAAAAAGAACACATCGAAAAAGCTCTCAGCCACTTTAGTTTTCAAATCAATAAAACGGCAAAATTCCTCGGCATTGACAGAAAGACATTGAGGATCAAATTGCGCAACTACGGGATAAAGACAGAGTCGTGACCTAGGGGTATTTTACCCCTCAAAATGAATTTAGCGCCCCAGCTTTTTTAATATTCATAAATAAATCAATATGTTACAATCTGGCATTATCCTTGCTCTTATATAGCACAAAAGTATTATGGAGGTGTTTCATCATGACGATTAAAAAGAAAATACTCCTAATAGACGATGACAAAGACTTTTTATTTGCCACCAAGCTTATTTTGGAAAAGGGCGGATACGAGGTATTTATGGCGGAAGACGGAAAAGCCGGCGTGGAGATGTGGAAATCCATATCTCCGGACCTGGCCGTCATCGATATGATGATGGAAACCTGGGGCGAGGGCTTTTCCGTACTGAACAAAATCCGCGCCACCGATACCGGAAAAGATACACCCCTTTTCATGCTGAGCGCTGTCGATCTTCAAGGTCCTTATAATTCCTTTGAACCTCCCCCGGAATTTCCGAAAGTCAACAAAGTATTGCATAAACCTATAAAGGCGGATGATCTTCTCCGGTTCGTTGCTCAGGAACTGAGCGGCAAATAGAGATGACCGATCAATCTCGAAAACCTCTGATTCTCATTATTGATGATGAGGAGGCCCTGCGGGATGGATGCAGGCAGGTGCTGGAAAAGTGCGGCTATTCCGTTCTTACAGCCGAACTGGGTATCGAAGGCATTAATCTAGCCAGGCAGCATGAGCCGGCACTGGCTTTGGTTGATCTCAAAATGCCTAATATGTCGGGAATGGAGATTATGGAAATTCTTTCCCAGGATATTCCGGACATAATTCTTATCATGATTACCGGTTATGCCTCTATTGTTTCCGCCGTGGAAGCAATGCAAAAAGGAGCTCATGATTACCTTCCCAAACCATTCAATCCCGACCAGTTAAGAGTTCTCGTTAAAAGGGGATTGGATCATCGCACTCTTAGAATAGAAGCAAGAAAACTAAAAGAAGAAAAAGATCAGATGCAAAAGAACTTCATCACCTTCGTCAGCCACGAAATGCGTTCGCCGCTTGTCGTTATCCGGCAATACATTGAGGCGCTGAACGAAATAGCGGGAAAGAGTTTCGATAAAGATGTCAAAGAAATCATTGAACGATGCAGAAAGCGAATCCAGAGTCTTGAGGAAATGGTTGAACACTGGCTGGACATCAGCCGCATAGAGAATGGAACCCTGGCCCAACAAAAAGTCTCTCTGCGCCTGGCTTCCATTATCGCCCGAAGCGTGGAAGAGATGACCCCCCTCTGTCGGAAGAAGGGCATTTCTCTGGAAACAAATATCCCCAAAAAATTACCGGAGATAACAGGAGATGGGGAAAGCCTGGTCAGGGTATTTACGAATATTATCGGTAACGCGACAAAATATACTCCGGCCGGCGGCAAAATAACCGTCACCGTTAAAAGCGACGAATATTACACCACCGTCAACGTATCGGATACGGGAATTGGCATTCCCCATGATCAGCTCTCGTTGATTTTCGAGCCTTTTTTCCGCTGCAAGGGAAAAGACGAAAAAATCAGAGGCTCCGGCCTCGGGCTTGACTTTCTGCAAAAAAATCATGGAATCACACAATGGCGGAATAGAAGCTTCGTCAAGAGAAGGAGAAGGGACGACGTTTGTACTGACGTTTCCCGCCAGTATAAATACGTCCAAAAAAAATCCTCTTCAAGCTTGCTGATCCATTTGAAGAATCATGCCTTTCAGGTACACTCGCAATAAGTCAAAAAGAGAACCTCTATGAAATACTACGATGAAGAAAGCTATCGTTTTCATAAAAAGGATGTTGCAGACAGATGCTTTTGCTGCAATCAAAATGGGCCGAGGCTGCTGATTGTCCGGCATATTAAAAGTAACATGCTGGTTCACCTCTGTCCGGAATGCATGATCGATAACGACGACGATTATCTTTTGGATAACACCAGGCCCTGGTTCGGCCCGAAGGGGGACACATAAATAAGTTTTGATTCCTGACGAAAATTAATAACGACCCCCGGCATTATTGAACGCTTTTTTCCATTCAGTGGGCTTCTTATCAATTTACTGAGCAACTACCACGCGATTACGTCCCGCGGCTTTAGCCGCGTAAAGAGCGTGGTCGACGGCGTCGAGCAGGCTTTTGTCGTTATCACCGTGCATAGGATAGCCTGCTACTCCGGCCGATAAGGTGATGCATATTTTCCCGTTGCCGACATCTATTTTAATTGCGCTGAATTCCACCCGTAATTGTTCAATGCGCTGTGCGGCTTCCGCAAGTGTGGCGGCGGGCATTACGATAACGAATTCCTCGCCTCCGTAACGGCAGGAAACGTCGCTGCTGCGGGTTTTCTGGGCGAGCAAATTTCCCAGGGTAATAAGAAAGAGGTCGCCGATTGCGTGTCCATAGGTGTCATTGATTTTTTTAAAGTGATCCAGATCAATCATAGCCAGACTAAGCGGTATGGCCGCGCGATTAGCGTGCGCAATTTCGCGGTTCAGGGTTTCTTGCAAAAATCTTCTGTTGTAGAGACCGGTGAGTGGATCGCGAATCGCCTCTTCCTTCAATTTTATCTGCAGAGCTTCAATTTCCGCAAGCTTCTGCGATAGATTTTCATTAGTTTCTCTCAAGGCGTTTTCGATATGCTTGATATTGGTGATGTCCCGTAAAATGACCAGTTTACCATAGGGCTGATTTCTGCGGTCGTAAAGGGCTGTCGTCAAAAGATCTATATTTCTTTTTTCCGGGACCTCAAGAAGAAATTCGGCATGCGCATCTTTTTTGAGTGCTGACTGGACTTCCGTTTTTTGCCAGGCGGGAAGGGCAGAACCTGCCGCCTCGCCCAGCGCTTCATTGATATTTATACCCAGAATTTCCTGTGCCGATTTGTTCAGATGAATAATTCGATCTTCCGTGTCGAGCACCATAACGCCGTCGCGCATGTTTTCTAAAACTGTGTGATGGGCTACCGGGAGAAGGTCAAACAGGCGGTGACGTAGTTGCGCATAGGTAAAGATTGCACCGGCGGCAAAAAAACCCAATGGTGAAAAATCAATATTCCTGACGGAAGTAAGTTGGAAAATAGTGATTATATTAGCGAGCCAGGAGATCGGCAACCCCAGCAAGACCAGAAAAGCTTGTTTCCGGTAGGGGTCAGTTACCTGCAGCCAGTTGAGGAAAAGCATTACGCCGCCGATGGTAAGCAATATATAAGAATAGGCGCTGTGTACCCAGAATGCAACTCCTAAAGTAGCCGTTGTTGGATAGCTGCCGGAAAACAATCTATGCCAGGGATCGGTCCAGATAATTATGTTGAATATTATCGGTTCGATGAGAAGCAGGCTTATAGAGCGGTTAGTCACCCAGCCGTCGCGTTTTGTATAACGGGATGCCCAGACCAGAAATCCCGCGGGCACCATCACCACACCCAGAAACATGAGCTTCGACCAGAAATAAGGTTCCGGCCGAATGCAGTTCGAAAGATGGATAGCGTAACATAATGTCCACCATCCTTCTCCAATCATCATGATCATCAGTGATCGGGAACCGGGAGCCCGCCCCCAGCGCCAGGTAACAATGACAATCCATCCGACAACAGCGAAGGCGGCAAAGAGGATTAAATCATAAATAATTACAAATAAATCGGCGGTCATCGGTTTCTTTCTTTATGAAAGAAGATCATTTCAGTTGCCGATGATTTTACGCGCTTTTTTCCATAAAGACAAAAGTTATTTGGGGATTGAGCTTTTCTGTTTTAAAAGATTTATATCCCAGCTTATTATAAAGATAGAGGTTTCTTTGATCCCGAGAGCCGGTAAATAATTCGTATCTCTTAACATTATTTTTGAATTGCTTTTCTACCTTATTCATCAAGGCTTTGCCAACGCCTCTGTTCTGATATTCCGGAAGAACTACTAATCTGCTGATGTAGCAGGTATCGCCTTGGGCATACGCGCGCACGGAGCCGACTATTCTATCGGCGAGGGAAGCCTTCAAGATGGTGTGATTTTTAAATTCAGCTTTCAAGCTTTCCAGCGTTTGTTCTATCTGCGGCATGGATTTTAGATGGAAGGTTTTAGCCACCTCCAGAAATGCTTTTCTTTGTATATCAAGAATGACGGGCAAATCTTCTTTTAGGGCTTCAGTAATGATTAGGTCATTCATATAGACAGGGCAATATTATTATTTATCATTTGTTATTTCTTGTTATCTGTCTTTCCTGGAAATAGTGGTCGCATGGTATGGTATATATCAGGGGCAGCAGAAGGCACAGAGTCCACAATATGTTTTAATTCGAGCAGTTCAGTTTCTTTATGTCTGAGTATTTGGTCAAATTTATTCTTATATTTAGAAATACCAAGGCCATCCTCAATGACAATTCCTGCGGAGCAAAATAGGTCCCAATATAGATTCATGACAAAAGGTTTTTTTGAAATGCATGGAACCAAGCATACTTCATCCCAGAATAGTTGAATATAAGAAAGAGGGTTAGGCGCATTCAGCCCGATTACATCCAAGATGAATTCAGCGACTTTGGGAGCATCTTGTTGTTCTGCAAAGAATTGAATTGCGTCTCCACCATCATCTCGATGGGACCGAATAAAAGGGGTCATAGTGACAGCAAACAAATGATTGAAGTTATGGTCTTGGCCAGTTTTTTGATAGGCATTTTCCATCGAGAGGCAACGCAGTATGATGCTCAGTTGATACGAGCGCAGAAGCCAAAGGTCGTCGTCGGTTAACTTTTTCCTGTCGGCATCGATAAACTCTAAAAAATGAATTACATTGGGCAAAGAAAGTTCAAATTGTTTATTAGCAGCAGCCACCAGGCCATTTTTACCAGATTTTTTCATCCATCCAAACATAAAGACCTCCGTACTTGCGCAATTATCAATGAAGTAACAGTTCTACGTTCGGCACAAAATAAAAAGGTGATCCGATTACGATATTTTAATAGTTAGCATACTGTTCCCGGAATTTAATTCAGTAAACATAAAGCTTAACGCATTGATACAAAATAGCCAAGAAAGATAAGATTGTGACAACAAGAATTATAAAGGTCATTTTTCTAGTTGAATCCTCGACAGAATATATCTTATCATCTCTTTTTTTTGTCTTTTATGAAGTTCAATAGCGGCCTTTACATGATCCGATGACGATGGAGGTTCTTTTGTCATTTTAATAAGTCTCTCGTCTGGTAGCGACTTGCAATCATTTTCTGACATTCTTTTATTACTCCTAACAATTAATATACAAACATCGCTTTTTTCGATTAAGGTGTCATTAATCCCGCGTCGCTACGCTCCTGGGATAATTCCACTTACGCTTCAAACTTCGCGATACTCGTTTTCAGCGAGTGTCATTAAAACTCACTACTATCTCATTATAGCTTTTTCTCCATTTTGCCGGAAGAAGAGTTTTGCTTTTATCGAAATGACCGATTGCCAGTAAAAGAGGAACCCAGTATTGATCGGGTATGTTAAAAGCCTTCTTAACGCCTTCAACATCAAGTCCGTCCATCGGATGAGAAGTCGAGTCCGGCATTCTTGGCGGCGAGCATCAGCGACATGGCGAAAAAACCGGCATTTTTGCAGGCAAACGCCATTTTCTGATCAGGGTTTAATCCATAAATAGATTTTGCCGCACCGGCAAACCAGTCATGCTGGTCCTTTTTCATTGCGCCGATTTTAACCATTTCGACGAAATCCTTCTCAAAAGTGCTGTGGCCATTTTTCCAGCCATCACGATCGCCCAGAACAATCAGGACAACAGGCGCTTCAGTTACCTTGGGTTGATCCCACGCGACCTTTCTCAGGATTTCTTTTTTTGCCTTATCCTTGACAACGATTACGTTCCACGGCTGAAGATTAAATCCGGAAGGCGCGAGCGAAGCGGTTTCTATTATATCTTTGATCTGGGCATCGGTTACGTCTTTGGTAGGATCAAAATAGTTCACGGCTCGTCTTTGTTTCATTGCATCTTTGAATTCCATAACAACCCTCCTAAGGGCATTATTGAATCTTGTCCCGACAGGCTCCGCCTGCGGGATACCGCGGATATCTTCGATCTCCTCCGCCTACAGCGGGATAATTCAACTAGCAAATATTACTGCACTGCGTTTGTAATATTTGAGTTTCATTAATTCGGCTTACAAGTTTCAGTTCACTATGTTTCTGAAACTTGAGTCTCATTATTTTCTTCATACCCGCGAGTTAGATAAAAAGTAGCCAGATCGAAGAAGATGGTCATTTGCCGTTGCAGTTCAAAAGTCATGTAAAGCTCCAGATTTTTCGAGAGGGCATCCTGCGCTAGCGCGAACGTCCAAATGTGCTTGCGGATGAGGCTGAGCGCGCTCAACGCTTCACTGATTTTAAAACCGGCTTTTTTTCTTTCCCGGCCCAGTTTGGTGTAGAAACTCCTAATCCTGTCAACATCGTGCAGGCCGCCCAGCCAGAGCGTTATCTGGGAAAGTATCCTGTCGCAGATATTATATAGTGTGCGGCTCTCCACACTACGATATTCGGTAGTGGACGGATTTGCCGCCACGTCTTCCAGCCATTGATTGATGATGTCTTCCTTATTCTTCAGGATGAAATTGACGAGCCTTCGTGTTAAAGGATTTTTTGTTATCTTGGGCGAAGGTGTTTTTTCATTCGCGTGTTCGATAGAATCGAATATCGCCCAGTAATCCCTCTTGCTTTTTATATAGGCATCCAAGGCGCGTTTATTGGGAGGGAAGGCCAAAGGCGGCAGTTTGTTTACCGGCCAAAACCGGGCTTGCTCACTATCACCGCCGGCGGCAAGTTTTCCGCCTGCTTCTTCGACGACAAAGGTCAAAAAAAGCAAATCGCCGTAAAAGCGGCTCTTGTAGGAATCAACATCCAAGAGTTTTACAATCCGGCCTTTAATGCCGGTTTCTTCCTGCAATTCGCGCAGGGCCGCATCTTCGATGCTTTCTCCCGCTTCGGCAAAGCCTGTCGGCAGGCACCACATACCTTTAAATGGAGGCCGGCTGCGCTTAACTAAAAGTATCCGGCGTGAAGAATCGAGAATCGCGGAAACCACCGGCAGTGGATTTTCATAAAAAAACGACTGGCAGGAGGGGCAGAAGTCCCGCCGGACGTTGTCTTCATATTTCTTGATGGTGGCACGACCGCAGTAAAGGCAATGCTGGCGCTGTTTTTTCATGATGGTTCCTTCGGCATCAGGGGTTGAGAAGCAATGAAAATCTTATCATCCTTGCACATGCTGATAGTCTTTCCCTCTATCGCTGTATCTTTCAACTCCCGCACAAGCTTATCAACTATATTTTTTTTGTGGGCATCAGTTTCCATCAGAAAAAAAGATTTTTTAAACTGAAAATATTCCAGAAAATAATCAATTTCCTGGGGCTGAAAAACCAGCTTATTTTTGAAATCGATTGCCCGTATTTGGCCAAAAAATGGAGCCAGAAGTGTCTCGCCGTTTTCGGCGGAAAATTGGCCGACAAGAATTTCTATCGGCAGGGATTGATTTATCATTGAGCAAGTCGTTTCGCTTCATGATTTTTTTGATAATCTCTACCAACTCCTGCATGTCGCATTGGGAATGAGTGATGCTAACGAAAATTCCGTCTCTTTTCAGGATGCGGGAAACTTCCGGAATCATACCGACAAAAAAGTATAAAGCATAACTGCAAATGATCAAATCAAAAGAACGGGCGGGGTACTTTTTAATCTGCTCGACTCCGGCGGCGGAAAATGTTCCGGTGTAACCCGCGCGTCGGCATGCTGCGAGAAAGAAGTGCTCATATTCAGGAATAATATCCAGGCCGGTGATTTGGGCCTGCGGATGAAGTTTGCCTTGCAGGGCTTCGGTAAAAGCCCCGAAAGCACAGCCTAATTCCAAAACATTTTGGCAATGGGATAAATCAATCTGGCTTAAGGCGGTTTTCCTGATGTCTTCTTTGTTGGTGGAAAATTGACGGATTAATTCTCCGATTAGCAGGTGCTTTTGCACGTTGCGGAATACCCGGCGAATCTTTTTTTTGTCGAAAACTTCCGCCATATCAGATACCTGAGTTATGAGCGGGGCTCTAACACTTGTTTTCTATATCCATTATTTTGGCGACTCTTCTTTCATGCCTCTCGCCCGCAAAATTTGAATTCATGAATTTTTCGATCATCTCCGTAACCGGTATGGAATATTTTACTCTGCCGCCGAAAGCGATAAAATTGGCGTTATTGTGAGCTTTGGCCATCTCGGCGGTAAAAAGGTCGAAAACTTGTGCGCAGCGGATACCCTTGATTTTGTTGGCGATGATGGACATTCCTATTCCCGTGCCGCAAAGCAAAATGCCGAAATCATACCCTCCGGTCTTAAATTCGTTGCATGCGGCGAGAGCGATATCGGGATAATCCACCGAATCTTCGCTATTTACGCCCATGTCTTTTACCGCGCAATTTTTCGCTTTTAAAAAGGATACAATTTCGGCTTTTAGAGCTACGGCGCCGTGATCGGAAGCAATAATGATTTTTTTCATGAGAAATCTCCTAGAGTTATTTTCTTTAATTTCTCCATTATCATTTTTACGAGATTTGCAAATAAGTCAATAAAAAAACTTTGCTTCGCCGGCGTATTTGCGTTAAAAAGTTCCATGCAGGAATTGCTGGAGAAGTATTTCCGTTATCTGTTAATTGAACGGGGCATTGCCCAAAATACGCTGGAAGCCTATGGCCGTGATTTGCGCCGGTTTCTTCGGTTTGTTGAGGGGGAAAAAGGCATAACTGAGCTTGCGGGAGTTACACCGGAGGTAATTATTGAATATTTAACGCAGATTAAGAAAGAGGGATTATCGGCTAATTCCATGAACCGGTCGCTCGCGGCTATGCGGGGGTTTTACAAATTCCTTCTGCAAGAAAAGAAAATCGATGAGACGCCGCTAGCCAACATAGAACTGGCCAAAGTATGGATGCGGCTTCCCGATACGATAAGCAAGGAAGAAATGAATGTTATTTTATCTCAGCCGGGAGACCAGACGGCCTTTGGCGCTCCGGGACAGCGCCATGCTGGAGCTTCTGTACGCAACGGGGATTCGTGTTTCGGAGTTGATTAATTTGACGATGAACAGCATTAATTGGCAGGTGGGCTTCGTGACTGTTATGGGCAAAGGCAGTAAGGAACGAATTGTTCCTGTCGGCAAAACCGCTTACGATTGCGTAAGAGTTTATATAGATAAGGCCCGGCCGCAATTGATGCAAAAAAAAAGCACGGATGTATTGTTTTTAAACCGTTTCGGAGGAAAATTTACCCGGCAGGGTTTTTGGAAAATAGTCGTCCGTTATGCTAAAAAAGCCGGATTGCAAAAGAAGGTTCATCCGCACACTTTTCGCCATTCTTTTGCCTCGCATTTGCTGGAAGGCGGCGCGGATTTGCGCATCGTGCAGGTAATGCTGGGACATGCCGACATTTCCACGACGCAAATTTACACGCACATAACACGGGAAAGGTTAAGAGAAATACATCATAAATATCATCCCCGGAGCTGACGGACGGCATATTTAGTGACTGGCCTCGATTGGGAAAAATTTAACTAGTGGAGCCCCTTCGGCAGGTGCCGGAGGCACCTGTCCTAAACGCGACATCCCGCGGTTTGCAGAAAGCATTCACCGCCGGCGGGAAACGGGAGCTTTCTGCAGCGGGGTAAATTCAACCGTTGAGGAATAAATGATTGATCGACTTATAGATAGCAGATTGCAAAAAAGGAAAAGGCGGATTCCCATCGGAAGAATACTGATTTTTTTGGTTATTCTTATCGCGGCTTTTGCCTTTCTCTATTATTTTTATCCCCGGACCATTCGAACTTTCAGTGACCAGGCCTTGCGAGTAAAAAATACTTTTTCCTATTATGTATTGAAAGAAAAGCCGCATTTCTATTATCTGGAAATGGAAAAAAACGGCAAAAATATCCGCGTGGCGGCGAATGAAATGCTGGAGTTGACTTACCGGGACGAATTCGTGGTGAAATCTGTAGTCAGTGACGATTTACTGGGCAGATACACGGGAGTTATTGTCGAAGGATTAAGCAAGGGCGATAATGATATCGGCGTCCTCTTGCGCGGAGTCGATCTGGTCAATAAAATAATAAAAAGCGGATCTATGCCTCAAGACTCAACCGTCATAACCGATTACAAAATTCGCGTAAATTATCTAAATGAAATGATCGCGGCCGTTCCGCTTAAGATTGAAATCATGCCGCAAGACTGGCTCAGGTTTGCCAAGGATTCGGGCAATATTAAAGAGCAAATCGAATATTTAAAAAAAGCTATAGCCTTGGATAAGCAGGATATCGGAGTACGCCAGATTCTGGCAGGTATTTACCTGCGGCAGGGGAGGCTCGATGATGCCATAAGCCAATACAAAGATATATTGGAGATCAAGCCCGACGATACCACGGCTCTTGCCGAATTGGCCAAGTGTTATCTTAAGAAAGATGAATTTGACCGCGCTATTGATGTATCGAAAAAAATGGTCAAAATAAGTCCGCAGGAAGCGGAGGTTTATATCAGCCTGGGCCTTGCCCTGGCGGGAAAAGGGCTGTGGGATAAAGCTATAGAAAATTATCGTGAAGCGGTGCGGCTGGAACCCGAAAACTATCCGCTAAGGTTCAAGTTGGGCGAGGCGTATACAAAAAAGAAGATGACGAGTTTGGCGATCGAGCAATACAAATATGTTGCCGAGCATTCGAAAGAAAAGGAAAAGGATGCAGCCGTGATTGCCTTGGGGGATGTTTATTTGCAACTCAAAAAATATGATCAGGCCATTAAGTATTATAAGGAAATTATCAAAAATCAACCCAATCAGGCCGCCGCGTACGCCAATCTTGCTTCGGCTTATGCCGGCCGAGGTAAACCGCAGGAAGAATTGGAAGCTTTGAAAAAGGCGGTTTCACTTAGTCCTAACGAACCGGTAATCCGCTTTAACCTGGGAGTGGCCTACGAAAAAAGAAAAATGGACGCGGAAGCGGTCAACGAGTACGAACAGGTCTTAAAAATCAATTCGGGAGATACGGACGCTCTGGAGCGCCTGGCCGATCTGGCCTTCAGAAACAAGAAATTCGACCAGGCCGTAAAGTACTACGAAAAATTGGCGGCAAAATTTCCC
The DNA here is from genome assembly GCA_963753975.1 of uncultured delta proteobacterium. GTDB lineage: Bacteria > Desulfobacterota > Syntrophia > Syntrophales > Smithellaceae > UBA4810. Next base: position 600,836 of record CAVWEH010000002.1, on the reverse strand, counting down.
CAACAAGCCTCGATTTATGTCAGCCTGGGTTTCGCCTACGGTGAATTAAAGAAGTATGCGGCATCAGCCGAAAATTACGAAAAGGCAATTAAACAGGGCGCTAAAAGTTCAAATGTGTACTATAATTTAGCCTATACCTACGGCAAATTAGGCAAGGGAAAAGAAGCGATTGCCCAATATGAAAAAATCTCTCCCCCGACCAAGGAGGTATTAAGTATTATTGCGCAGTATTACCTGAAAGAAAAAAAATACGAAACGGCAATAAAATATTACAAGAAAATAGTTGCTCTGGAGCCGAAAAAAGCTGCGTCTTATTCCAGTTTAGGTTATGCTTATGCCGCTCGCCGCGATTGGAATAAGGCCATTGAGAATTACTTGATTGCGCTGAAATATGACCGGGAGGATGATGAGCTATATAGTAACCTGGGAGAAGCTTACGAGAAAAAAGGGTTGTATCAGGAGGCGCTAAAGGCATACACCAACGCCTATGAACTCAATCCCGAATCGGCAAAAGCCACCAGAAAAATTCCCAAGCTTAAAATTCTACTTTTGCAGAAAAAGAGACAGAAACAAACCAAGGAGAGTAATAAATCATGAAGCAAATCGACATGGGGGACTTTGTTATCGGAGGTAGCGCGGGATTCGTTTTAATCGCGGGTCCCTGCGTTCTGGAAAATGAAAAAGCCGCTTTGGATGTTGCTCAATATCTGCAAAAACTTACGGCTAAATTGAAGATTCCCTTTATCTTCAAGGCTTCTTACGATAAGGCCAACAGAACTTCGATTAAATCTTACCGCGGTCCGGGAATAAAAGAGGGATTGGCGATTCTTAAAAGAATAAAAGAGAAGCTGGGTGTGCCGCTTCTTTCCGATGTGCACCGCTTTGAAGAAATTGATGCTGCCGCACAAGTGTTGGATGTCCTGCAGGTGCCGGCATTTCTGTGCCGTCAGACTGATTTTGTGATAGAAATTGCCAAAAAAGCGCGGGTAATCAATGTTAAGAAAGGGCAGTTTCTGGCGCCCTGGGATGCCGCCAATATCATAGAAAAGGTGAGGGCGGCAGGCAATGAAAACATTATGATTACCGAACGCGGTACATCGTTTGGCTACAATAGCCTTATTTTTGACGTGCGGTCCTTGCCTATTATAAGAAAAATGGGATATCCGGTAATCTTTGATGCGACCCACGCTGTGCAATTGCCCGGAGGAGAAGGAACAGTATCAGGCGGCGAGCGGGATATGGTGCCCTATCTCGCGCGGGCAGCGGTAGCCGCGGGCGTGGACGGTATATTTTTGGAAGTATACCGAGACCCGGAAAAAGCGCTTTGCGACGGCGCTAATTCTTTGTATCTCGATTCGCTGGAAGAACTGTTGATAATGTTGAAAAAGATTGACGAGATGGTTAAGAAAGGCTGAAATGAAAAAAAATATTAAAGAAAAGCTCAAAGGCATAAAACTGCTGATATTGGATGTGGACGGAGTCATGACGGACGGCCGGATAATAATGGATGATGACGGACGCGAGATGAAGAATTTTGATGTTCGTGACGGACACGGCGTCAAGATAATCCAGCGTTATGGGATTAAAGTGGCGCTGCTGACAGGGCGGGAATCGGGAGTTGTCCGACTGCGGGCGCGTGATTTGGATATTGCTGATGTCTATCAGGGCGCATTGAACAAAAAGGATGTCTTCGAAAAAATTTTACTAAAACATAATTTGCCGGCAACCGCGGTGGCTTTCTTAGGTGACGATATAGTGGACATACCCGTGTTGAAACGGGCGGGATTCTCCGCGGCAGTGGCTGATGCCCTCGATGTCGTGAAAAAATCGGTTGATTACATAACAAAGCGCAGAGGCGGACACGGCGCGGTGCGCGAGATTTGTGAGTTGATTTTGCAAGCCCAGGGCAAATGGCCGGAAATCGCCGCCAAGTATGAGTTTGCGAAGCACGATTGAAAAGGCTAACAGTAGAATATCTTATATAAAAGCAACAGCATTTCTCGGGTATCTCCGCTAATCTTCCTTATATCTTTACAGGCGACATCTTGAATGATATAACAAAAAATGCTTTTTGCTATAGAGGGGAAAATCGGAGTTAGGTGAGATAATGAAATTAAGTAAAAAAACAATACTTATATCGTCAATAGCAATCGCCTGCGTGGTCGTCATAATTATTGTCGCGGTGATATTTAAAATTAAAGATACCAGAACGAAAGATTTGTTAAAAGCATTACCGGAACAGATCGACTTGCAAATTAAAGGCTTCGTCTACACGGAAGTCGGCGAAGGCGCTTCCCAATGGGAAATGAAGGCCGATACCGCCACTTATTACAGAAAAAAGAATCTTGCTTTGTTTGACCGGGTGCAAATAAAAATAAATATGCCTGACGGAAAATCTTTCATATTGACGGCGGATAAAGGCGAGATGTTTACGGATACGAAAGACGTTAAAATAATAGGTAACGTGGTAATAACGTCCGATACCGGCGATAAGTTTCACACCGATTATTTGAATTATAATGAAGAAGAAAGAAAATTTTTTACCGATGCGCCGGTGACCATGGAAAATAAATTCATGAAAATAAAAGGTGTGGGACTCACCCTTTTCATTAAGAAAGGACAATTAAAGCTTTCCTCCATGGTAAAAGCAAAAATAAAATAGTTGAGAAACGAAATGATTAATAGAAAAATATACTTCTTTATCTTGTTGATTGTTCTTTTGGTTTCCCCCCGTCTTTATGCTCAAGATAACAATGTCGCTGCGGAAGATCTAATTAAAAAAAATGAACCTATTGAAATTGATTCCGATCACATGGACGCTTTTAATGAAAAGAAGCTGATAATATTTACCGGTAACGCAATAGCCAAGCAGGGAGACCGGGTATTGAAGGCAGACCAGCTTCTTTTATATTATAAAAAAGAGCCCGCCAAAAATGACAAAGTCGGGACAATGCAAATCGAGGGAACAGGCGATCTGGAAAAAATTGAAGCAAAGGGAAATGTTTCAGTAACTCAGGGAGAAAGAATCGCCACCGGTGATGAGGGGGTATATTATCATGATACCGGTCAGATTATTTTGACCGGTAACGCTTTGCTCAAGGAAGGGAAAAATTCCATAAAAGGATGCAGAGTGATTATTTACGTGAATGAAAAACGAGGCAGAGTTGAAGTATGTGATCAGGAGAAAAAAGAAAGAGTCAAAGCCGTACTTTATCCGCCGGAAAAAAAGATTGAGCAAAATAAGCAGGAATCAGTGGGCGATGGAAAATTATGAATAAATTATCGGCAAAAAGTAAATTATCGGCAAAAGGACTAACCAAAATTTATAATAAGCGCAGAGTAGTCAATCGGATTGATTTATCGATTTCACCGGGTGAAGTAGTGGGTTTACTGGGTCCCAATGGCGCAGGGAAAACAACCACTTTTTATATGATAGTCGGCTTGATCAAACCGGATGGCGGAGAAATATTTTTAAATGGTGAAGACATTAGCTTGTATCCCATGTATCAGCGGGCGCGCAAAGGTTTAAATTATCTGCCGCAGGAACCATCTGTTTTCCGCAAGCTGACCGTCGAAGAAAATATTTTAGCCATATTGGAAACCCTTGATATGCAGGAGGAAGAGAGAAAGGAAAAGCTTCAGGAGCTTCTGGGAGAACTTGATCTTACCTCTTTGGCGAAACACTATGCCTATTCTCTTTCCGGAGGTGAAAGAAGAAGGGTGGAGATAACGCGGGCACTGGTTACGTCGCCCAAATACATCCTTTTGGACGAACCTTTTGCGGGTATTGATCCGCTTGCTGTTGCCGACATCCAAAAAATTATCGCCAAGTTAAAAAACAAGGGAATCGGTATCATCGTTTCCGACCATAATGTGCGCGAAACCCTTTCCTGTTGTGACCGGGCTTATATTGTCAACGAAGGGGAAATACTTGTTGAAGGCGAACCGGAAGAAATCGCTTGCAGTGAACTTGCCCGAAAATTCTACTTTGGGGAAAATTTCAATTTGTAAAAAATCAGCGAATTATGAATATTTGTTATGGCGTTTGAGTTAAAACAGAATCTAAAACTTTCCCAACAGTTAATTATGACACCGCAACTGCAGCAGGCCATAAAATTACTGCAGCTATCCAGACTGGAACTTGTCGATACAATCAATCAGGAATTGGAAGAAAATCCCCTCCTGGAAGAAGTTTCCCCGGACGAAGGAAATGAGGAGGAAGTTCAGGCCCAAGGCGAAGATGATGTTCAATCTATTGAACGTGAAGAAGATGTAAAACAGATAGAACGTACGGGAGAGGTTACCGGAGAAGGAGACGGGCGTGAGGAATTTGACTGGAATAACTATCTGGAAGATTATGGTCCGGTCGGGGTAACTTACGGCCGCAGAGATACGGAAGCGCCTTCCTGGGATAATGTTCTTACCGAAAGTCAATCGCTGACAAAATATTTGATGTGGCAAATGAAGCTTTCACCTTTTACTGAAGAGGAAATGCGTATCGGCACCCAAATTATCGGCAATCTTGACGTGAATGGCTATTTATGTGCGACTGTGGCGGAAATCGCCGTTCTCGAAAATGTTGGTGAAGAATTCGTGGAAACCGTTCTGAAAAAGATTCAGGAATTCGATCCGCCCGGAATAGCCGCCCGCAGTTTGCAGGAATGTTTGTTAATCCAAGCGCGAATGCTGGGCGTGAATAAAAACCCGATTATTGAAGTTATTATCAGAGACTATCTTAAGGATTTGGAACTGAAAAATTATGTCCATATTGCCCGCAAATTAAAAATACACCTGCACGAAATAGAGAAGGCGGTATTATTGATCAGCAGCATGGATCCCCGACCGGGCAGCGTTTATTCCGAAGAAAAAATTCAAGCAATCATTCCCGATGTTTATGTTGTCAAATCCGGAGATGAATATAAAATAATTCTCAATGATGATGGTTTACCTCATTTGCGCATCAGTAATTTTTACCGTGAAATTATGGCGGGAATTGGCGCTCACGGCCGCAACAATGAAGAAAACGGAAAAAAATACATCAGAGAGAAAGTGCAGTCGGCCACTTGGTTGATTAAAAGTATCCAGCAGCGGCAAAAAACGATCTATAAAGTCGCGGAAAGCATCGTTAAATATCAAAAGGATTTTTTTGACAAGGGCATCAATTTTCTCAAGCCGCTGGTATTGCGTGATATTGCCGATGATGTGGAAATGCACGAATCCACCATTAGCCGCGTAGTGACCAATAAATACATGCATACGCCGCGGGGAATCTTTGAAATGAAGTACTTCTTCGGCAGTTCCATTCAAAGAGTATCCGGGGAAAATATTGCCTCCAAAAGCGTGAAAGCAGAAATTAAGAAGATAATCGCCAAAGAAAAACCGAAAAAACCATATAGTGATTGTGAAATAGCGGATTTGCTGAAAGAAAACGGTATTGATATCGCCCGCCGTACTGTTGCCAAATACAGGGAGATGATGGGTATTTTACCTTCTTCAAAAAGGAAAAAATATTTTTAGAATTATTATAAGTGGTCATTATTAAAAAAGAAAAAATAAAAAGGAATTGACTTTCGGCTTTTACATTAATATACCACTTACCTTTATTGTCATCATGCTATCAAGCCGTGACAACGTATACCGTGAGATGCGTATTAAGGAGGAGGTAAAATAATGAAAATTTCGGTGACTTTCAGAAGCGGTGAAGGTGAGAAATGGCAAAAAGTTTACGCCGAAGAAAGAATTCAGAGGCTGAATAAATACGTAGATGCGCCGGCCGAAGTTCATATCATCCTCTCTGTGGAAAAATTCAGAAATTTTGCGGAAATAAATCTGAGCGCGAACGGGTGGAATGTAAATGCCAGGGAAGAAGCCAAAGACATGCGCACGGCTATTGATAACTGTATAGAGAAAATTGAAAAACAGCTGAAAAAACAAAAAGATAAAATCAGAGAACATAAGCCTAAAAGTATTCGCCGCAGCATGGAGAGCGTAAATGAGGGAGCGCAGACAGAAGAATCAGTAGCAAACAAAATCGCAGAAACGCGCAAAATAGTACTGAAACCCATGTCGCTCGATGAAGCGGTGATGGAGCTGGAAGGAACCAAAAGCCGCTTTATAATTTATCGAGATTCCTCTTCCGAAAAGGTAAGTTTGGTCTACCGGCGCGATGACGGGAATTATGCACTGATCGAGACAAACAGCTGACCAGCCATTGTATCAATTGATCTTATATTCTAAAATCCTGACTAAAATATGAAAATGAAAAAAAATAAAGGTTCGGCGCAGGGAAAGAATCATAAATATATTAAATGTTTGCCCGCAATATTTATGGCTTCTTTGAATCGTAAAACGGAAAAAATAAAGTACTAAAATTCTTCAGAAAATCGCCGATTAGGTGTCGAAATGCAGCTGGCTCAGATTTTTAACAGTGGATTTATTAATGATAACTTGTCGGCAAAGAACAAAGATGAAGCCTTGCAAGAGTTGGTTAATACAATAATCAAGGGAGGACTTAAACTCGATTCTGCCGCGGTTGTCGAAGTTTTAAAACAGAGAGAAAATCTCGGTTCCACGGGAATAGGTGACGGTATTGCCATTCCTCATGGCAAAGTTCCCAACCTGGAAAAACTTGTTGTTGCTTTCGGGCGCAGCAAAGAAGGCATTGCCTTTGATTCCATAGACGGCAAACCCGTCCATCTTTTTTTCCTGCTTTTAGCACCGGAAAATTCGGCCGGTCAGCATTTAAAAGCTTTGGCCAAAATCTCCAAAATGTTGAAAGTAGCTAGTTTTCGCGAAAAGCTATTGGAAGCAAATTCCCGGGGCGATTTGTATAAAATAATTATCGATCAAGATGAATCCTGCCTCCTTTAATCCGCTATATTTCGCCTTAGATAATAAAATCGCTTAGAAATTATACGCTTTTAATGAGTACAAAACTTGGGGGAAGGTTTAATTAGCCAGAAAATGCAGGAAATTGCGAATTTCCATGGCGTTGTTTTTGAATGTCAGGGTAGAGGCATATTAATTACAGGGCCGAGCGGAATAGGAAAAACAACGGCCGCTCTGGCGTTGGCCAAGGAAGGTAATTGTTGGATTGCCGATGATATTGCCGTTGTCCAAAGAAATGAAAAGGGAGCATTGATAGCCCGCGGGCATGCGAAAATCAGGAACCTGTTACATACAAAAGAAACGGGAATCGTTTCCGTAAAAAAAGTATTGGATTCCCAAAAGATTAAAAGAGAGACAATTCTTGCAGGAATTATAGAAGTTAGAAAGGCTGTCGTATCCCGCTTCTCTTTAGATAGCGGAGAGATGGAAGTCCTCGGAACTAAATTACCCCGTGTGCAGGTAAAAATTCCATCTTCTGGCTATTTTGATAAAAATCTGCTAAAAAAAGCCATTCAGCAGTTTAAAAGGACGGTTGAATGAAAAATCTGCGAGTTGTAATTATCACAGGCCTTTCCGGCTCCGGTAAAAGTACAGCCCTGCGGGCATTGGAAGATATAGGTTTTTTTTGTGTAGATAACCTGCCGGTTGTTCTGCTGCCGAAATTCCTTGATATCACCACTCATTCCTCGCCGGAAATAGATCGGGTAGCGATGGTCATGGACCTGCGCGAAAGGAGTTTCCTCGATAAGTACCAGCGAATATTTACGCGCTTGAAAGACAAGGGTTACAAAATCGCCATTCTCTTCCTGGAATCCAGTGACGATTCTCTTTTGCATCGATTTAGCGAAACAAGACGTATTCATCCTCTTTCGGAAAAAGGTCCCGTTATGGAGGGCATCCGGTTGGAGAGAGAAAAATTATTGCCATTGAAACAAATGGCGGATAAAATTATCGATACAACTTCCATTAACGTTCACCAACTGAAAGATATAGTACAGAGGCATTTTCTTCCGTCTTCCGGGTATAATAAAATGGCCGTTAATGTTACTTCCTTCGGCTATCGCTACGGATTGCCCGCCGATGCCGATCTTGTTTTTGACGTAAGGTTTTTGCCCAATCCTTACTTTGTTGAAAATTTAAAAAACTTCGACGGCCACCATGCCGCCGTTAAAGACTATGTTTTGAAAAACAAAGAAAGCAAGGAATTTTTGAAAAAAATATCGGACTTAATGACCTTACTTATTCCTCTCTATGAAAAAGAAGGAAAAGCTCGTTTAAATGTTGCCCTGGGCTGTACCGGCGGAAAACACCGCTCTGTAGTTATGGCCAATGAATTGGGTTCTTACTTTTCCACGATGAAGTACATGGTCAATTTGACCCATCGTGACATCAACAAAAGTTAACGGCAGAACCAGAATACTAAGATTAAAGCCGTTAATCCGGCGCATGCTGGATCTAATGGCAGGTCAGCTGTTCAGCATTTTATATGCGCATTTTTCTATTGATATTATTTTCGCTTGCACGACAATTCTCCCTTTTTAACAGCTGGAAAAATTATGGTAAGTTTCCTTCACAGAAACACGTAGTAATCTGCCGCTTTTTTCTTTTTGTAGTTTAAACCGCTTGATATGCAAAGCGAAATTAAAAGATAAACCTTTCCGTACAGCGCTATTTTTCAGACAGTTATGCCTTGATCTTGTGATAAAACGTTGTTATATTCTTCTAGTAACCAACCACAGAGGCAAGATTATGCTTAAAGGGAAGAAAATTGTTTTGGGAATTACGGGTGGAATTGCCGCTTATAAATCGGCGGAATTAACACGCGCGCTCGTTAAGGAAGGCGCCGAGGTAAAAGTTATCATGACCAAAAGCGCGACGGCGTTTATTTCTCCCTTAACCCTGCAAACTCTTTCCGGCGGTATGGCGTACACGGAAATGTTTGTGCTTACCGATAAATATGACATGGCTCATATCGCTCTTGTACAATTTGCCGATGCGTTTGTTATAGCGCCGGCGACGGGCAACATCATCGGAAAGATTGCATCAGGCATTGCCGATGATCTGCTCTCGACGACGATTATGGCTGCGGATAAACCTACTTTGATTTGTCCGGCAATGAACGATAAGATGCTCACAAATCCCATTGTGCAGGAAAATATCAACAAACTGAAAAGTCACGGTTATGCCGTTATGGACAGTGGCGTGGGAGAATTGGCCTGCAAAACCGAAGGTGCCGGCCGTCTTCCTGATATCCAGGAAATCATCGAGGAAATTGAATCGCTCTTGACTCCTAAGGATTTTGCCGGGGAAAAAATTTTAATTACTGCGGGGCCGACGGAGGAACCGCTCGATCCGGTGCGGTTTATTACGAATATGTCCTCGGGGAAAATGGGGTACGCCTTGGCTAGAGTTGCCGGCAGACGCGGCGCTCATGTAACGTTGATTACCGGACGAACCTCTTTGCCTTTTCCCAAGGCGCAAAGATTAATCGAGGTGCGGACGGCGCGCGATATGTATAAAGCAGTATTGGAGAATTATAAAGCGGCTACGATCATTATTAAGGCTGCCGCCGTTGCTGACTACAGGCCGAGTGTTTTCTCCAGGGATAAAATCAAAAAGGATAAAAAACCTCTCTCGCTCACGCTCACGAGAAATCCGGATATAATCGCGGAAATTGGGAAAAACAAGGGCCAACGCATATTGGTCGGATTTGCCATGGAGACACAAAATCTCTTAGCCAATGCGAAGGCAAAACTGGAAGAGAAAAATATGGATTTGATTGTCGCCAATGACTTGCGCCAAGATGACGCCGGTTTTCAGGCCGACACCAATATAATTACGATAATTGATGACAAAGGCAAGACTGAATCTTTGAGCAAAATGACCAAAATCGAAGCGGCCGAAGAAATTCTGAATCATGTCAAAAACTTGGTTAAGAAGAAAGGCGGCGGCAAAAAGTAATGGCGGAATTATTTTTGTTACCATCCAACAATCAGCTGCATGAAGAATTGTTGTCCGTAGTTAAGGCGATCAAGGGATATGTTGCGAATCAAGAAAGTTTGTCCGTCGGGCTGGAATGGGGAAAAAAACCGCCACCACTCGCCAAAATCGAAAATCTTACCGGTAATAAAGGGGCGGATTTAGAAAAGATATATAAGGAGATGAAAGCCTGCCATCTTTGTCCGCTGGGCAAGACCAGACGCAATTTAGTATTTGGCGATGGAAATCCTTCCGCGCGCATTGTTTTTGTGGGTGAAGCTCCCGGGGCCGACGAAGATGAACAGGGCGTGCCTTTTGTCGGAAGAGCCGGTCAGCTTTTGACGAAAATTATAGAGGCTATGGGTTTGAAGCGCAAGGACGTTTATATCTGCAACATACTTAAATGCCGTCCACCCGGCAATCGTAATCCCTTGCCTTCGGAGATAGCGTTATGCGAACCGTTTTTAAAGAAGCAATTGCAAGTTATTTCGCCCCAGGTAATCTGCGCTTTGGGAACTTTTGCCGCGCAAACGCTTCTCAAAACCGATATTCCGATATCTGCGCTGCGGGGCCGTTTTCATTCTTACGAAGACATAAAATTAATGCCGACGTATCATCCGGCATATCTCCTGAGAAATCCCTCGGCAAAAAAACTTGTCTGGGAAGATGTCCAAATGATAATGAAAGAAGTTCGGGTTTAGGTCGGAAGGGTCAAGGCAAAAAGGTGAAGATAATGGACAAAAAAATAATTTATACATTAGCCGTATTATTAATATTGTTGAGCGGCGGAGTTTGGGGTCAGGAGAAAAAACCTGTATTCAACGTAATTAAAGTTGAAGGTGTTATCACGTCGCCCTCGGCAAAATATATAGCCGGGAGCATTGAAGAGGCGCAAAAAGCCGGCGCCGAAGGATTAATTATATTGCTGGATACGCCGGGTGGAACGGATACGGCGATGCGGGATATTGCCAAGAGCATTCTTAACGCTCCTTTGCCGGTAATCGTTTTTGTTTATCCTCCCGGTGCGCGCGCCGCGTCGGCCGGAGTGATTATCACGGAAGCCGCGCATATTGCCGCAATGGCGCCCGGCACGAACATCGGCGCTGCTCATCCCGTGGCGATTGGCCTCGGCGGCGGAGAGTTGGATAAAACTATGTCCGAAAAAGTGGAAAATGATGCCGCCGCGTACGCCCGCAGCATTGCTAAAACGAGGGGCCGTTCTGAAGAATGGGTGGAAAAAGCCGTACGAAAAAGTGAATCCATAACGGCCGAAGAAGCGCTTAAATTACATGTCATCGATTTTATCGCGCCTGACGTGGAGAAGCTTCTGGCCGAAATTGATAAAAAAGAAGTGACACTGGCGAGCGGTAATAAGGAGAAACTATCGACAAAAAATGCAGTAATCAATAATAAAGAGATGGGAACGCGCCAGGGAATACTGGCAGCAATTTCCGACCCCAATATTTCGTATATCCTTTTATTGATCGGCCTAGCCGGCTTATATTTTGAACTCTCTACACCGGGTGCGATTTTACCCGGAGTAATCGGAGGGATATCTTTACTCTTGGCTTTTTTCGGGCTGTCCACCTTGCCGGTAAATTACACGGGAATTTTGCTGATAATTTTCGGCGTTATTTTATTTATTGCGGAGATAAAAGTTATGAGTCATGGAATACTTACTGTTGGTGGCGTGATTTCATTGGTGTTGGGATCATTGCTTTTGTTTGATACACCGGAACCGGCATTGCGGATTTCTTTGCAGGTTTTAATCCCGGCGGTAATATTAGTCTCCGGTTTTTTTATTGTCGTTATTTGGATGGCTGTTAAAGCGCAAATGAGGAAGAAATCAACAGGAGCAGAAGCAATGATTGGTTCAGAAACTGAAGCCTTGACCGACATTGCCAATGAAGGGAAAGTGTTTATTAAAGGCGAATACTGGAAGGCGACAAGTGGAAAGCCTATAAAAAAGGGAGCAAAAGTAAAAATTGTCAAGATTGAAGGATTGAAATTGATCGTGGAAGAAATGAAAAAAGAGTAGAGATTTTTTGAAATCAATAAAAGGAGGATCATCAAAATGTTTGGAGCTTTTTCTTTGCCGACAATTGTCGTTATAGTATTGGTCGTAATGTTTTTGGCTTCGGCCATTCGAGTATTGAATGAATATGAGAGGGCTGTGGTTTTTCGTTTGGGACGGATTCGCGACGTCAAAGGCCCCGGTTTGATCATCATAATTCCGGTAGTCGATAAAGTGGTGAAGATCGACATGCGGACGATTACGATGGATGTGCCCCCGCAGGATGTTATCACCAAAGACAATGTCTCTATCAAGGTTAACGCCGTTGTTTATTTCCGCGTAATGGACGCTAATGCGGCGGTGATCAATGTCGAAAATTACCTCTTTGCCACTTCTCAGCTTGCCCAGACCACACTCCGCAGTGTTTGCGGTCAGGTGGAGCTGGACGAAATTCTTTCCGAGCGGGAAAAGATCAATATGCAATTGCAGGAAATCCTGGATCGCAGTACCGAGCCCTGGGGTATTAAAGTATCGCTGGTGGAAGTGAAACAGATAGATCTGCCGGAAGAAATGAAGAGGGCCATTGCCAAACAGGCAGAAGCGGAGAGAGAACGGCGCGCCAAGGTTATCAATGCCGAAGGCGAATTTCAAGCTGCACAGAAACTTATTGACGCCGCCGCTTTAATGGAGACTCAGCCGATGTCGCTGCAATTGCGTTACTTGCAAACGTTGAATCAGATTGCTGCGGAACACAATTCTACGACGTTATTTCCCATCCCCATTGATTTGTTTAAGCCCTTTCTGAAGTTAGCGGAAAAATTATGAGCCAACTTTGCGGGATAGCCCCAATAGCCTTTGGCTATGGGATTAATTCAGCTAACAGATATTACTGCACTGCGTTTGTAATATCTGAGTTTCATTAATTCGACCTGCAAGCTTCGGTGCACTTTGTTTCCGAAGCTTGGGTCTCATTACAATTTACCAATTTCAACGTGTGACATCTTGCGACCTTCAGGTTATTAGATTATGCGCTACGTTTTTGAAATTGGAGTTTCAACAATTAATGCGGCCGGAGTAAAATCCGGCCGCTTGAAGATAATACGAATAAGGAGATTTTTTTATGGCGAAACAAAAATATAATGTACTTACAGGCGGCATGATTTTAATTACTCTTGGTATATTAATATTCTTGAGTAAATCGGGGGCATATTCTTTTTCGCGGACCTGGCCGATATTGCTTATTGTCGTCGGCATTTGCACTCTGATTCAGAGATTCAAGGATATTGGCGGATGGTTTATCACTTTTGTCGGTGTGTTGTTTCTGATTACGGAATTTTACGGCCTGGAACTATACAAGTATTCCCAATATATATTACCGGCCGTTCTGGTTTTAATTGGCGTGTATATTTTGGTCAGACGCCGTAAACACGACGCTTAATTTTTCCACGGCTGTCGCGAAGGAGCTCAGGATTTATGTCTATCGCCCGGAAGATTAAATCATCTATTTCGAAATCGTCAATGATCAGAAAAATGTTTGAAGAAGGCGCGCTGATGAAAAAGAAACATGGCGCCGATAAAGTGTACGATTTCAGTCTGGGCAATCCGAATGTGGAACCGCCGAATGAATTTAAGAAAGAGCTGATAGCGCTCGCGCACGAAGTGATAGCGATGAAGCACGGCTATGCACCGAACGCTGGTTTTGCTGAAACCCGCCAGGCGATTGCAGACAAAATTAACAGAACCTACGGTTTGCAGCTCACAGCGGATCATGTGCTGATGTCCTGCGGGGCCGCTGGTGCTTTAAACGTGATTTTCAAATCCATACTTGATCCCGAAGATGAAGTGATCGTGCCGACGCCGTACTTTGTCGAATATCCTTTTTACATCGATAATTACCGGGGAGTTGTTAAATTGGTCAAAACCAATCCTGACTTTTCTCTGGACGTCAAGGCGGTAGCCTCGGCGATCAACGAAAATACGAAGGCGGTTTTGATCAATTCTCCGAACAATCCCACGGGGAAAGTTTACAGCCAGCAGAATATAGACGATCTGGTCAGGCTTTTGACGGAAAAGAACAAAGAGCTAAACAAGATAATTTATCTCGTCTCCGATGAGCCCTATGTGGAAATTGTCTACGATGATGTCGTTGTGCCGAGTATTTTGAAAGCCTATAAAAATAGTATTGTTGCTTATTCTTATTCGAAGACTCTCTCCCTGCCGGGAGAAAGAATCGGCTATATCGCGATGAATCCCGAAATCGAACACGGCGCTGACCTTGTGAATGCCATGATTCTCTGCACAAGAATATTGGGTTATGTCCATGCGCCGGCTTTTATGCAAAGAATCGTCGCGAGATTGCAGAATGCAAGAGTAGATACCAAGATTTATCAGAAGAAACGCGATCTTCTTTGTGAAGGATTGGCCAAAGCCGGTTACAAATTCGAAAAACCGGAGGGCGCGTTTTATTTATTTGTGCAGAGCCCGATTCCCGACGATATGGAATTTGTTAAGATGCTTCTAAAAAGAAATATACTGGTTGTGCCCGGCAGCGGTTTCGGCGGACCGGGCTACTTTCGGATTGCCTTCTGCGTTGATGATGCAACGATAATTAATTCCATGGAAGGTTTTGCGGAAGCAATCAAGGAATGTCGATAGTGTGGCTTGTCGAAATTGACGGCAGATATAAGGATTGTTCTTATTCACTTCTTCCTGCAAGTGAGCATTTAGAATTTTTCACATACATACCTTCTTTCAAATGGTAATCAATATTTAATTGACATACGAAACCAAATTTCAGGGATAGTTTACTTGATACAGGAGAATAAAAAAACCATGCTCTTTTTATTAACTCCATTGAAAATACTTACGAGGTTTACGTTTTTGCGTTTGATATGCTGGGTTGGTATAAAACTTACCACAACCTTTTGATTCACATCGCCACCCGGTTCGTCTCTGTGTTAAAGGAGATTCAATATTTTTCATTAAACAGGAGGCGCAAAAATAATTTCCAGATTCTTTAGATTTATAGATGCCAAATTCTTTAATAAATTCGTATTTATCCTGCAAATTTTCAGCAGAAGATTTTTCTTGAAGCACAGAATGCTTTTCTTCTTCTTTGATAAATTCGTATTTATCTTGCAAATTTTCAGCAGAAGATTTTTCTTGAAGTGCAGAACGCTTTTCCTCAAATGTAGAATACTTTTTTTCAAGTTCAAATATCCTTTTTTTCAAATCAAGGTTTTCAGACACCAGTGCTGCATCTTCCTCTTGAACCGTAAGTATCAACGTCTGAATCTTAAGTATACTACTATTGAGTTGAGTAATAAGATCAACAATATCTTTAATAGCACCCATATCGTTTCTCCTTCCAGACAGACTACAGTATGTTTTTTAGGGTAAAAAGCAAGAGGATTTTATATGAAAAGAAAACGCTCAAACATTGATGAAATAATGTTTATAATATCATGGCATATGATGCTTTTTGGTTCGTTAGAAATTCGTTGACATAGATAACTGATTTCTCTATATTCTAATTTAAAGTAAGTACAGCATCATTAAATCGACAGTTAACATCTGCTACAGGGGGTCAAGATGAAATTCTTAGTTGCGTATGCCGAAGGGACTGAAATGGATAAAGCTGTCTTAGCTTTGGCCAAGAAAAATGCTAAACTTTTTAACGCCACCCTTTATATTGTCCACTCAATGGAAAGCGCAAAGGAAGTTGATGATTTAACCATGGGAAGTAATTTGGAGAACTTAAAAGCTTCTATTATAAAGGAAGGCATTCTCTGCGATACCCGCCTGCTGATTCGTGGCCTTTTTCCGGGGGAAGATATAGTCACGTTTGCCAAGGATAATAATGTAGACCAGATTTTCATTGGAATTGAAAAGAAATCCAAGGTGGGGAAACTGATTTTTGGTTCCAACGCCCAACATATTATTTTGGAGGCTCCTTGTCCGGTGGTCTCCGTCAATAAAAAGCTTTTTAAGATGAAATCTGTCTGAAGGTTAGAAAGATCAATGCCCCAACCCATCTTCGACAAATCTATTGACTCTCAGATCACTATCCCGGGCATGGTCATTGAGAATTGAGTTAACCTCTCTGTCGTTAGTCAGTATTTGTTCTTGTAGTTGAATTAGCTTCGCTGGTACGAAGATTTACGTGTCCTGATCCTTGCCGCTACTCTCTTTCCACCCTAATCCTCAATTCTAGATACTGCCCGCCACTAAATATTAGTAGGTGTTAACAATAACGGAGATATGATTTAATTGAACACTGCCCGTCAAATCAAGTGTGCCGGGTAATGACAAAATTGTATTTGTCAATATTTAATACTGAAATTCCTAAATTCGCCCGTGTATGATTCTTCATTAGTGATAACTTCTTGAACTCGGGCATGCGGCGGGCCGGTATGGGACCAGGCTATCATTTTATCGACGTTTTCATCTTTGCCTTCAAAAACAGCTTCCACCCGGCCGTCGGCTGTATTTTTCACCCAGCCGGTGAGATTAAAATTCATCGCCGTGCGCTGAGTTTCCGCACGGAAAAATACTCCCTGCACTCTGCCGCTCACATAAACATGAACTCTTTTCATAAATCTCGCATCGCTTCCTTCGGCTAACTTTGTTGGCTTCGTCGTCAGCTCCCTCCTAGCCACAGCTCATGCTGGATAGTTCCCCATAGCTAAAGGCTATTGGATAATTCGATCAACAAACTTCAGTGCACTTCGTTTCTGAGGTTTGGATCTCATTACAACTAACTAATTCCAGTTCACTGCGTTCCTGAGATTTGAGTTTCACTACCGCCTCGTTATTCCTTGAAAACGAAGCGGTATTACTTCCCGATGAGTTTCAAAAATTCTTTTTCACTGAGAATCTTAATGCCTGATGATCTTGCCTTATCCAGTTTGGAGCCGGGCTCGGCTCCCGTCACAACATAGGTTGTGTTTTTGGTTACGCTGGAATGAACGATGCCGCCTAAATTCTCGACAAGAGCTTTGGCTTCGTTTCGTCCCATGGCCTCCATTGCCCCGGTGAAAACGAACGATTTTCCTCGTAAAGGCGCACTGCCCGTGGTTTCTTTCTTTTGCGGCGTTACACCGGCTTTGCCAAATTTTTTCATGACGCCGATGTTTTTGCGTTCATGAAAAAATTCCACGATGCTGGAGGCAATTTCCGGGCCGATTTCGTTAATCGCAGTTAAGTCCTCAACCTTCGCGCCCATGAGCTCTTCCATACTGCCGAAATTTTCAGCCAGAAGCTTGGCTGTGCGTTCACCCACGTGGCGAATGCCCAAAGCATAGATAAATTTATCCAATGGCGGGTTCTTGGATCTTCGTATCGCTTCGATTAAATTCTGCGCGGATTTTTCCGCCTGACGGTCGAGCTCCAGTAATTTGCCTTTGGTTAGAAAATAGAGATCGGCCGGATCCGCAATTAATCCGGCATCAAAGAGCTGAGCGGAAACTTTTTCTCCCAGGCCTTCGATATCCATGGCGCCGCGCGAAGCAAAGTGTCTGATGTGCTCCTTCAACTGCGCCGGGCACGATATGTTGACGCAGCGGTGCGCGGCTTCGCCTTCCAGGCGTACAATTTCGGAATTGCATTTTGGACAATGTTTAGGCATCTCAAATGGTTTCGTCCCGACGGGTCTTTTTTCGGGAATAACCCGGACAACCTCGGGAATAACATCTCCGGCGCGCTGAATAACTACGGTATCGCCGATACGGATATCTTTTTTAATAATTTCATCTTCATTATGCAGAGTCGCCCGGCTGACCATAACGCCGCCGACATTAACCGGCTCCATGATGGCTACTGGCGTTAAAGTACCCATGCGTCCCACCTGTACTTCGATTTCTTTGATTGTTGTTGTTTCCTGCTCTGCAGGAAATTTGCAGGCTAGCGCCCAGCGGGGATTGCGCGATATATTACCGAGTGTTTCTTGTAATGCCAACTCATTTACTTTCAGGACAATGCCGTCAATTTCGTACGGGAGGCTTTTTCTGATAGCGCCTATGTGTTCAAAATATTGAATGCAGGTATTGATATCCTGTGCCTGTTCAATGAGCTCACTGACCGGAAAACCCCAACTGGAAAGAACCTGCAATACTTCCCAGTGAGCCGAAAAATTAATGCCGCGGACATTGCCGATGCCGTAGAAAAAGATATTGAGGGGACGACGGGCTGTTATTTTGGAATCAAGCTGGCGCAGGGAACCGGCAGCGGCATTGCGGGGATTGGCAAACGGTTCTTCACCTTCGTTAATGCGGCGGCGGTTTAATTTATGGAAAGGCTCTCTCTCCATATACACTTCACCACGTATTTCCATAAAGGAAGGAATGG
Organism: uncultured delta proteobacterium; assembly: GCA_963753975.1. Lineage (GTDB taxonomy): Bacteria > Desulfobacterota > Syntrophia > Syntrophales > Smithellaceae > UBA4810. Next base: position 582,610 of record CAVWEH010000002.1, on the reverse strand, counting down.
GTTTGTTTCTGTTTATCCGCATTTTTAAGGGTAAGGAAGAAATAGTTTTGAGATTTTGCGTGACATCTTCTCCGGTCGTACCGTCACCGCGCGTCGCGCCGCGAACAAATAAGCCGTTTTCGTAAATAAGATTTATCGCCAGACCATCGAGTTTTGGCTCAGCGACATAGGAAATCTTATCCACGTGGGCCAAACGCTTGATGCGACTGTCGAATTCAATGATTTCCTCATTAGAGAAAGCATTGGCTAAACTCAACATTGCTGAAGGATGGTTAAAAGGGGCAAACTTCGTCTGTGGAGCGGCGCCTACCCGTTGCGTGGGGGATGAAGAAAGGTTCTCATCCGGATAGAGTTTTTCCAGTTCCTGAAGTTCCCTCATCAGATGGTCATATTCGGTATCGGATATTTCCGGATTATCTTGCTGGTAGTAGCGCTTGTTGTGATATTCTATTGTTTTTCGAAGTTCGGCAATTTTTTTTAAAGCGGCATCTTTTTTCATATTAAAATATTAACTTTACTTAATACTAAAGTCAAATTAAAAGCTTTTCCTGTTAATTGGATATAGTGGTTGATGATCCCGTTTCGCTATGTAGAGCTTTACTTCAAAGATATCCTGATGTGCTTCGCACCCAGGATAATTCAACTTGCAGATTTTACTGCGCTACGCTTATAAAATCTGAGTTTCATTATAAATAAAACTTGTTTTTTTTATTTCTTATCGCTAATACTTTGGCAGTTGATTATGGAAGAGAAGAAGGTAAAGGTTGGGGTCATTTCCGACACTCATCTGACAGGTTATGATGATAATGTGAGAAGATGCATCGCTGAACATTTCGGCGATGTAGATATGATTCTTCATGCCGGAGATCTGGTCGATCTTAGTGTTTTGGAAATTTTCGCGGGGAAAGAAGTCTTGGCGGTATGCGGCAACATGGATAATCTTTCCGTTAAAGAAAAATTGCCTGAGTATTTGCTTTTTGAAATAAAAGGATTTAAGTTCGCCTTTGATTCACGGCTGGGGATCTCCCCGGGGCATGGAGGAAAAAATATTGACCAGATTTAGTGATGCGAATTGTATCGTTTATGGACATACGCATAAACCGGCAAATTGTAAAAAGGGTAATGTGCTGTTCTTTAATCCCGGCTCGGCCGCAGACCGGCATTTTGCGTCTTCCAAGACTATCGGCATATTAGAAATTGACAAGGAAGTGGCAGGTAGGATAATTAACATCTAATTAGCGGGTTTAAAATATATGGAAACAATTTTTGCGCCCTGGAGAATGGAATATATTAAAAGCAAAAAGACTAAAGAGTGCATTTTCTGTAAATGTTTAGTCAAGTGTGATGATTATGTCCTTTATAAAGCCAAATACACTTTTGTGATGATGAACAGATATCCTTACATAAGCGGTCATTTGATGATTATTCCCCATCGGCATACAGGTGAATATTCGGATCTGTCTCCCGAAGAAAGAAAAGAAATCTTCAACCTTTTAGAAACGTCATTTAAAGCTCTCCGGGAAGCGATGAATCCGGCCGGATTCAACGTCGGCATGAACATAGGCAAGGCAGCCGGAGCCGGCATTGAGGATCATATTCACCTTCATGTAGTTCCGCGTTGGGAAGGCGATACTAATTTTATGAGTGTGGTTGGCAATGTGCGTGTAATACCGGAGGATGTGGCTACGACAGCGGCTAATCTTGCTCCTCTCTTTAGAAAATATCATCAGGAGGTATGATGCGATGAAGGTAATTTATTTGATTTTAACTTTAATATTTATTATTTTTAGCGTGACTTTTTCCCAATTGAATTCGGCGCCGGTACATCTGCAATATTACAAGCATTTGGATGTTGTTGTGCCGGCTTATATGCTGATTTTTGGCTCTCTTCTTGCCGGAGTAATAATTACGAGTTTATGGGGGATAGTGGAGCGTTTTCGTTTGAACCGCACAATTAGTCGTTTGAACAGAACTATTCGCGATTTGCGTAAGGAACTCCGTGCCGACGAGCCTCCGCCGGTCGTTCATGAATCCAAAATGTCATAATAATGTCTCCAAAAAATGTTTGACAATCCCCAATTTATTGTCGACGCTGCCTTGGGAAAGCTGGCTAAATGGTTACGGCTTTTAGGTTACGATACCGTAGTTTTTCCGCAAGAAGCCGGAAGGAAAATGCTGCGTTTAGCCGCCGCCGAAGGAAGAATTGTGCTGACAAAAAGAATAGACATGGTGGAGCGTCAGTTTTCCGGGTGTTTATATCTGATTAAAGACAATGATATCGTCCATCAACTAAATGATATCATCGATAAATTTTCTCTGAAGATAGATAAGCAAAAGATGTTTACAATATGCCTTAGATGCAACAAAAAGCTTCATTCGGTTTCCGCTGAAGAAGTGCGCAATCAAGTGCCTGCATATGTCTTTGAAAATTGCACCCGGTATAATCAGTGTCCTTCCTGTCACAATATTTATTGGACGGGGACGCATCAGCGCAATGCTCTGCAATTCCTGGAAAAACACCTGGTCAATTTTCATGACGGGTTATAAAAAAATCTTTGATGATTTACGAAAATTAGCGGCAAATCCCATGGCACAAAATGAGACTAGATGGGGCTCGCGCATTCGGTGTCGTCTCCTTTAATTTTTTCGACGGCATGTTTCAACGCGGGCAGAATTATAGCCAGGTTTTCTTTGGCTCCTTTCGGGCTTCCGGGGAGATTAATTATCAGACAGCGTCCACGGATTCCCGCTATGGCACGGGAAATCATGGCATAGGGAGTGATATTCATACTTTGATGCCGCATGGCTTCGGCCATGCCGGGGATTTGTTTGTCGATTACTTCCCCTGTCGCATCCGGAGTTACATCGCGGGGGCTGACGCCGGTGCCGCCGGTGGTTAAAATCAAATCAAGTTTTTCTTTATCAGCGAATTTTATTATTGCATCTTTTATTTCGCTTTTTTCATCCGGAATGATGAGAGATTTACAAACTTCTATCTTGGCATCCGCAAGCACGGCGGCAAGGACAGGGCCGCCGGCATCTTCACGGATACCCTGAGAACTACGGTCGCTTACCGTTATAATTCCGGCGCGGATCATTGTGAAACTCCAATTACGAAAGCGAAGCGTAGCGGAATTGGTAAATTGTAATGAGACCCAAGTTTCAGAAACGGAGTGCGCTGAAGCTTGCAGGTCGAATTATCCAATCACGATGCATCGAGATTGGAAACAATCCCGCGAAGCGGAGGGTATGATACTCCGCAACTATCTCTGGAGTTCATACCCGTGGTTATTTACTCTTCTTTTTCTTTTTTCGACTCGGCGATAATCTTTTCCGCAATATATGCGGGAACTTCTTCGTAGTGAGAATGAGTATAGGTGAAATTTCCTCTGCCGCTGGTCATGGAACGCAAATCAGGCGCGTATTTTAATATCTCCGCGAGAGGCACCTGGCCCTTGATTATTTGATTGGAACCTTTGGCATCCATACCCTGAACCCGGCCGCGTCTGCTATTCAAGTCACCGATCACATCGCCCATGTACTCTTCCGGAATTTCTATATCGATATTCACTATCGGTTCCAGAAGAATAGGCTGGCATTGCATTACACCCTTTTGAAAAGCCATGGAGCCGGCGATCTTAAAGGCCATTTCGGAAGAATCAACGGTGTGATAGGAACCGTCAACGAGAGATACTTTAAAATCTACAACAGGATAACCGGCGAGAACACCTTTCGCCGCCGCTTCCACAATGCCTTTCTCCACAGCCGGACGATACTGACCGGGAATAACACCGCCGACAATTTTATCGGCAAACTGGAAACCACTGCCGCGCGGCAGCGGTTCAATATCAATCCAAGCGTCTCCGAATTGACCACGCCCGCCGGATTGCTTTTTGTATTTGCCCTGAATATTGGTTTTCCCTTTAATCGTTTCTTTGTAGGGAACTTTAGGCGTGTTCAGGTTTACTTCGACCCCGAATTTTCTTTTCATTTTTTCGATGTTGACTTCGATGTGCACCTGACCCATACCCGAAAGAATCATTTCTTTGGTTTGCGTATCGCGGGAAAATACGATTGTCGGATCTTCTTCCGTGAGCCGGTGGATGGATGACGCAATTTTATCCTCATCACCCCTCGTTTTCGGTTCAATCGCAAAAGACATAATGGGCGGCGGGACTGCAACTTTTTCAAAAATAATGGGAGATTTTTCATTGCATAAAGTATCACCCGTTACTGTTTCCTTTAGTTTGGCCACACCGGCAATATCTCCGGGAATAAGTTCTTCCGCCTGTTTTTGATTTTTTCCTTCCAGGAAAAAGATGTGCCCGAATTTTTCCGTTATTTTTTTTGTGGAGTTATAAATGCTGGAATCGGGGTTGAGCTTGCCGGAATAGACACGGAAGAGAGTCAGTCTGCCGGCGTAAGGATCGGCAATTGTTTTGAAAACTATCGCCGAGAAAGGAGCGTCTTCTGAAGGCTTTCTTTCTTCAATATCGTCTGTTCCCGGTTTTTTGCCTTTTACGACGCCGCGGTCAATCGGGGAAGCAAAAGAGCCGACAATTAAATCCATCAACAAGGTGATGCCGATACCTTTCATTGCCGATCCGCAGACCACAGGAATCAGGCTGCCCGACGTCACGCCCTTTTTCAATCCTGCTTTTAGCTCTTCCAGGGAAAGTTCACCCGCTTCCAAATATTTATTCATCAGTTCATCATCGGCTTCAGCAATGTCTTCCACCATAGTTCCGCGTAAACTTTTTGCTTCCTCCATCATTTCCGCGGGAATATCCACTGTTTTACCGATTCCTTTGTTATCGCTGAATAAGTAAGCTTTAAAATTAATTAAATCAACGATGCCGTTGAATTTGTCTTCCGCGCCGATAGGCAGGCAAACAGGGGTAACTTTTTTGGCGAATTTGCTTTTGATGCTTTCGAGCGCCTTCTCAAAACCGGCGCGTTCACGATCCATTCTGTTGATGAAAACAATGCGGGGCAGTTTGAATTCATCGGCTAATTCCCAAACTTTTTGTGTTTGAAATTCGACGCCGCCGACGGCGTCAATGATAATGACCGCATTTTCGACGACACTCATCGAACATTTTATGTCATAGGCAAAATTGGAATCGCCCGGCGTGTCGATAATGTTGATTTTATGTTTTTCCCAGTCGATAAAATTTGCCGCCGAACTAATCGATACGCGCCGTTTTTGCTCTTCCGGCTCAAAATCCATGGACGATGTCGCATCATCGACTCTTCCTAATCGTTCGTTTTTTCCGGAAACAAATAACAAAGATTCGCAAAGGGAGGTTTTGCCCGTTCCGCCGTGCCCGACTACAGCTAAATTCCTCAAGGATTTAGATTCGTACTTGGCCATGAAAGCTCCTTTCAATATTTCCGTGCTATCTTAAAAAAAGCAATTTCATTAGAATGCGCGCTTGTTTAGCTTATCCGGCAAGTAAAATCAAGACAATTTTCGTTTTCTGGTTTCGCAATCGTCGTCGATTGGAATGCCCGATCAGCTTAATATCGCAATAGAAAATGTTCATCTAATGCGGAGATTTTTTTCGCCAAGACGCATGGGGTAAAATACGGATAAGAAGCAAAGAAAAATAGCCAGACCAAAGGAAGCAATCAACCATATCATTTGCAGTACAGAAATATGCTTTCCGTGGATACCGGCCATAAATGTGTAATACACGGGGCCGGCTTCCAGCATTATGACCAGCGCAATTAAGAAAAAGCAGAGAATCATTAACAGCAGGCCGCCAAAACTGGTCACAACCTGCGTAGGGTTTTCCGATTTAAAGTCGGGATAAACAGCGCCTAATCCGAGGGCCAGGGCGACTATCGCGGGAACAAGAAAAAACATTGTTACAGCAGATAGAATCATCATGAACAGAGAAACTTGCAAAAGCAGGTTGGAAACAATTATCAGAATTTCCGCGATAATTATCAAAGGCACATAGTACAAAAAAAACTTAATCCAAAGGAATCTTTTTATCGATACGGGAGCTGCTTGAACAATCCAGAAGGCATTTCCTTCCATGCTCACTGCCGGAAAAACAAAGCGGGCGGCAAGCGCCGAAAGCACAAAAGCCGACAGCCCCATGTTTAAGAAAGAAAATAGATTTTGCAGATAAATCGTTTTAATCGGTGATTTGTCCAGGGGCAAGACGGAAAAATTATAAAGATAAATTATAATTAATGCGGCCATCAGAAATAATTGCGGCCATTGTGTCGAATCGCGAAAGAATATTCTAATTTCTTTGACGGCAAACGCTTTTGATTCGCGCGGGAGGAAATTCAATAAGCTTTCCCAGCTCAGGCCTTTATATTTTAAAGGCTTAAATAGGCGAGGCGACGTTGTTTGCGATTTAGAAAAACCCCTAAAGTACGTGGCCCGGGCAAGAACATCGCCGATGAAAATAAGCATGAAAGCACAGCTTCCGGCAAGGGCGATATTAAACAGGGAACTATTTATTTCACCCTGAAGAGCGGCTTTAACGGCATCGGTAATCCAGGTTGTCGGCAGCAAAGGAGAATTGGGCGTTTGCAGGGAGTTCAAATAGAGCACGACGGAAGCAAAGCTATCCGGATTGACAAGTTGTTCCGGTCTTGTTAAACGCAAAACGAAAACAAACAGTAACACCAGAATGAACCCCAGAATGATAAGAATCGTCCTGATTCTCCCGGCGGGCAGTATCGTAGCTCCAAATAAAACCAAAATGGCGGCAAGAGCCGAAGCGATAAGGCACATGAAAATTATAGCGACTAAAACAATCGTGTAAAAAATAATGCCTGCTTTGTAGATGAGGCCGTAAGATAAAAATGCAGGAAGGCTGAAAGCAACGACCATCCAGGAACTGTCCCATGTACTTACGAGCCAACGGGAAAGAAATATATCCTTGGACGAAACCGGCAAAGAATGTAAAAACTGTAAATCCTGGCTCAGATACAAATGGGAAAGACAATTAATGATACTGCTGAACAATAAGAGTACAAAAAAGGTTATGATGATCATGGAGAGAAGTTTCATCGCCAGTATATCGCCGAAATCCTGTACGCTTTGAAAATAAAATAAAACTCGGTAGAGAATAATGAAAGCGCCCGCCCAAAAAACAATGCCGGCCGCACCAAACATGAAAATGCGCATCCAACTGTTTCTTTTATTGCCGGTCCGCAAGCTATTGATTGTAGAAAATACCCGCGGTTTTAATAAGGAAAGAATTGTATTCATAAAAAGGAGTTTTCCTTAATTATAGTTAAGAAAACTTCTTCGAGCCCGGCTTCGCCAAGTTTCGCAATATGTTTTAATTCGTCAACAGAGCCTTCCGCAAGCAGTGTGCCTTTATGAATTACACCGATACGATGGCATAAATCTTCAGCTATGCTCAAGGTATGGGTGGATATAAAAATAGTTGTTTGCTTTTGGGCTAGGTCTTTGAAAATATCCTTCACCATGCGCACGGCGGCGGGGTCAAGGCCTACCATCGGTTCATCGATTATCAGTATTTTCGGATCATGCAGTAGCGCGGAAGCGATAATAAGCCTTTGTTTCATGCCGTGGGAGTAAGCTTCGATTATTTCATCAGCCCACTCCCAAAGAGCAAATTGATGCAGCAATTGTTCGGCTTTTGGCGAGAATTCGGCGGGATTGACTTCATATAAATCGGCTGAAAAACGCAGGAACTCCATACCGGTAAGCTTTTCATAAAGAAAAGACCTGTCGGGGACAAAACCGATCATTTTTTTTACAGCTATTGGATTTTGAGCTATATCTATTCCGCCAATGATAATATCGCCGGAGGTAGGTGCAAGAATACCGCCCATCAGGCGAATGGTCGTGGTTTTGCCGGCACCGTTCGGGCCGATAAAACCATAAATTTCTCCGGCAGCAGCATGCAAGCACAGCTTATTTACGGCTATGGTGGCACCGTAATGCTTGGTCAGTTCATTTAAAGTAATCATTTTTCCTGTTCTAAGGCCTCCAGTTTTACTTTGCCCATCACACCGATTAAGTCCAACTGTTCACTTCCTTCACCCCGGACGAGCCGGATATGGGTTACATCGGCGGGGAATTGATTGAAAACGGCGTCAGCGGTTATCCACCGGCCTAAATAAACAATGTTCCACGCATGATAGTAAAACCGCCCGTGTTGATAAACCAAGCCCGCCTCTATTTGTGCCGGAATTCCGGCGGCGCGCAGCATTGCCGTCGTCAATACAGCATGCTCGTTACAATCGCCGACTTTATTTTTCAAGACTTCCAAGGCGTTAGGTACCGATAAGACGGGTTTTTTCTCTACATGGCGATAAACCCAGTTGACAATTTTCTTTGCTTTTTGCACGGCAGTATCGGTTGGTTTAATGATTTTTTCCACCTGTGCTTTTATTTGCGCATCGTTGGATTGGATAAGAGGCGACGGTGTTAAAAAGACGGCAATTTTTTCTGGCGGAATATTGCTCGAAATCTGAGGCGCGGGCAGTTGTTCTTTGGTTATGGTCAGAACATCATGGCGCAAACTTTGTCTGTCTCCATTAAGGAATAATAACGTTCCGCCGATACCGCTAATTTTGATTTTAATCTCGTTGAGCTTTTCCGGTTCGGTAATTTTGACATTAAAAGGAACAGACGCAATTTGGGTGAGGTCAATACTCGTGCCGTTAGATATTCCTTCCCGCGCTTTTTGGGGGCTGACCTTTTCCAGAGAAAGGCCTAAAATACTTGTTTCTTTTAAGACATCTCCGTTTTTATCCAGCCAGGCGTAATTTTTCGCACCCATGAAATCAGCGCAGTATTTCTGTGTTAAAATCCGTTTCCCCGTGATACGAATAACTTCATCTGCATTTCGGGTAACTTTGATCAAACGCTTTCCGAATGTGGAGGGATCAAAAATGCTGAAACTGCGAGAGGCATCCTTTTCCAAGTTAGACCGGAACGCGGCTTCATAAATGCTTCCGCTCATATAAGGGATATCTTTGAGCTTGATTTCACTTCTTTCCTGGGCGTCGGGCATACCGGCGAATAAAATCAGCTTATTTTTTACAACACGGCCTCGCGCCTGAAAACGAAATAAGCTGGAATTCAAATCAAAATTAAATGAAGAGATGGTCATATCGGGATTAAGATCGCCTTCTGTCAGAATATTGAGCACTTGCGTTACTCCCATGGTATTGATTTGCATGGATACGGTTTCGCTGAAGGTAGAGCCTTTCTCCCCGGCAGTGAAAAGCCGGTGCGCAACACCGATCTTTCTTTCGTTTTGGTAAATATTCATCCAGGTGTCTTGCGTTTGTAGCGCCGGCATTTGTTCAATGGCGACAGTCTCCGGGCTTTTTGGAAAAAATTCGAGACGAATTGTCAAAAGGATGAGGAAAACGAAGGTAATGAAAATACCCCAGACGAAATACCATCTGATTTTAAACATAAATTTTAACCTGCAAAAAACTGATAACCAGCATGTCGATTATTATATAGTTGGGTGAGTTAAGAGTCAACCGTAAGTGTAGAATCATTCTGGAAATGCCGCAGCAGGAAATTCAAAGATATTGACAAGCGCACCCAATTGATATATCAAAAAAAGCTCCATTTTAAGGAAAGATAATATATTTTATGAAACACGATAGCATAATAGCTCATGAAGGTTATCCCTTTATAATCTTTTCACTCGTCATGACGGCTTTTGTGGCTTTTTTTGGCATCATTTGGCTGACAATTTTATTCGCTTTCATGGCTTTTTTTATTATCTGGTTTTTCCGTAATCCGGACAGATATTTTCGGGAAGAAGAAAAAGTTTTAATTTCTCCCGCTGACGGCAAAGTAATAAAGATAAAAGATGTGGCGATGAACGGCAGCATTTCCGGGAGATTTAAAAAAATAAGTATTTTCATGAATATTTTTGACGTTCATGTCAACCGCGCCCCTTATGCCGGAAAAATCGAAGAGATGAATTATCACGAGGGTAAATTCTTTTCCGCCAATTTAGACGAAGCTTCTCTCACTAACGAACGCAATGAAGTTATGATAAAAACTAAAGACGGTCGGTCGATTTGGGTGGTGCAAATAGCCGGTTTTATTGCCCGCAGGATTGTTTGCTGGATGAATGCCGGGATGGCAATTAAAAAGGGCGAGCGTTTTGGCATAATTCGTTTCGGTTCACGTGTGGATGTTTATTTGCCAGAAGATTCCCACATTTCGGTAAAGCTGCGGGACAAGGTTAAAGCAGGTCAGACACCTTTGGGCTTTTTATCATGAATAAAGAAACCCCCTTTAAAAAAATCCGCATTAAAAAAGGCATTTATGTATTGCCCAACCTTTTTACGACAGCCAGCTTATTTTGCGGATTTTATTCCATCATCGCTTCCTTAAAGGAACATTTTGTTCCAGCATCCATCCTGATTTTGGTGGCCGTTGTTTTTGACGGATTGGATGGTCGGATTGCCCGCTTTACCAACACGACCAGTAAATTTGGCGCCGAATATGATTCACTTTCCGACGTGATTGCCTTTGGCGTGGCCCCGTCTTTTCTTGCGTATAACTGGGCGATGTCTTTTTACGGCAAATGGGGCTGGCTTGCCGCATTCTTATTCGTTCTCTGCGGCGCGTTGCGTTTAGCTCGTTATAATATCCAAATCGGCATAATTGAAAGCAAAGTATTTAATGGTTTGCCCATTCCGGCTGCCGCTTCGGTTGTGGCCACAACAGTCATTTTTTTCGATTATGCGGGAGTTGAGGGCAAATTCCATGATCCTTCCATGCTTTTTTTTGTTACGGTTCTTTCTATTCTAATGGTCAGCAACATCAAGTATTATAGCTTCAAGGACTTGAAGCTTCTGGCGCGCAAGCCGTTCATGACTTTTTTTTCATTAATTCTTTTTTTAATAATAGTGGTGGCTATACCGGTAATTGTGGCTTTTGTGGCTATGCTAGGTTATGCTCTTTCCGGGCCGATATGGTGGCTGGCAAAGGTAAGCTGGCAAAGGCGTAGAAAAGCTAAGGAGAAAAAAAATTCGCCGGTGCAATATATGGAGCCCAACAAATAATCAGGTTTGATATATTGTGAAAAATTATGCGTATTATCGGAGGCGAACTTAAGGGAAGGATATTGTCTTTTCCCGCGAGATCGAAAGAAAGGCCGACTTCTGATTTTTTACGTGAAACTCTTTTCAATTTATTGGGCTCCCTGGAAGGCAAAATATTTCTTGATCTCTTTGCCGGATCGGGCAGTGTCGGTTTGGAGGCTGCCAGCCGCGGAGCCGAAGAAGTTTATTTGATAGAAAAAAATAAAGCCCTTATTGAGGTTATTAAAAATAATATCCAAACGTGTTCTTTAGGACAAAAGTGCCGGGTAATTGGTGCAGATGTAACAATAGGGTTACACGATCTTTTCAAAAAAAAATATGAAGTTGATGTCGTATTTGCCGATCCACCTTATAACCGAAATTGGGCAGCGAGGACGCTTATGTCCTTGAATAAGTATCGTGTCCTCAGAGAAGGCGGCGTAGTTGTGATTCAGCATTCAATTAGAGAAAAGTTCAGTGAACTTTTGGGTGAAAACATCCAACAGATAAAACAGAAAAAATATGGTGAAAACGCTTTAACTTTTTTTAAAAGGGAGTGAAAATGACACAGGACAAATTTCCCAACAGCATTGCCATATATCCCGGCACATTCGATCCCATTACCAACGGTCATGTGGATATCATCAAAAGAGGAATTAGAATATTTGATGAAATTATTGTTCTCGTTGCTTACAATTCCGATAAAGCCACTCTTTTCACGGTAGAAGAAAGAATGGATATGATCAGGGAAGTATGCCGAGAAATTAAAGGCGTCAGAGTTGATTGCCATTCCGGGTTGCTTGTCGATTATTTGAAAAGTTCCGGTGCCAGCATAATATTACGCGGGATGCGCGCCCTTTCCGATTTTGAGTATGAATTCCAGATGGCCCTGATGAACCGTCGTCAAACAAGAGAAATTGAAACGGTGTTTCTCATGAGCGGTTTTAAATGGTTTTACACGAGCTCCAAGATTATCAAAGAAGTGGTCGGTTTGGGAGGATCGGTAAAGGCTCTGGTGCCGGATAATGTTCATCAGAAGCTATTGGAAAAATTCAACATAAATCGTAACAACAACAATAAAGAAGGTAGGTAGTGCGATTAGCGGCAAGGATTGCAAAAATCAAACCATCGGAGACCTTGGCCATTACCGCTAAAACGAATTCCTTGAGAGTGCATCGAAGATTCTCCTCGGCTTGCCGCGGAGAGACTCAATATAATATTTCATTCCGCGTCGATTTAAAATATTTGCACACAAAACTGTTTGACATATTAAATTAACTTATTATTTGGCTATAAAACAATCAATGAATTTAGCGGACAGATATACATTTCATGTGCATAATTGCTATTGACAATTTATTTGTAATCATATTAGAAAACATAACAACTATATAAAGTAAAAAAGTATCGCCTTTCTTTTAGTTTTATAGCTTCAAATTTGATGGTTTTGGTTTCAAAAGTATTAAAAATGTAAACAGGTTTTGCCTGTTTTGCTAATGAAAATAAAATCATCCTGTACGTTGCCTCTCCTGTCAGTTAAAAAATTAAGCAAGATGTAAATTCATGATTCCCGGCAATTTGTGCGGGAGCTTTTCGTAGTATAAGTTTTCGTTTTACGGCAGAAAGGTGGTAACGAAAGAAGGCTTTGCCGTGGACGTTGGGTAAAAACTTTTCACCGCGGCAAGCGGCTGGGCTTTGCGACAGAAATTTTAAGGAGGGTGGCATGAAAAATAATTATCTTAGAAACAATCATCTGCTTCGTATTTTTATTTTAAAAACTGTGATTCTGACATTGTTTTTAATGGCTGTATCCACATGGGCAGCGGAGAAACCAGTAGATGTTCAAAACGATAAAACACAGCAAGTAGAGTATCCACCATACCCTGATGTATGGGGAATAGACATTCCAGTAGCTAATCGCGTTGATTATGCTGCTATTTGGGTTATGAAAATGTCGAACGGAGATTATTTAATAACATATGCTAAGGACTGGGTAAAAGTGAGAGAAAAAGAAGAGCCAGTAAATGTAGGGAGGCTGTTTTTCTCCGGTGCAGTTACGGATTTTAAGACTGATGAATACGATGTTTTCTTTAATAAAATGAGAAAAGAAAGAAGAATAATGAAATCGTCTCTGATCATGTTCAGCGATGGAAGCAAGGTGGAAATAGTTACGAACATGAATCCGAAGGGTGACGACCCATTTGACTGGTACATGGAAAGAAAAGATAAAAATGGTAAGGTCTTATTACAAAAAAAGCTTCTGTACATTTATGATAAACCGGTAAAAAAGAGAACGCCTTTGGCTGAAAGAAATTTTGATTACCAGGGGAAATATTATTACGAAAAAACAAGTTGGCCTGAAGAATTGAAATATCTCCCCTTAGAAGACGATACATTTCTATTTATCGGTTTTTTAAAATACCAAAACCCACCATCAATAATAATCATCCGGTTTGACAAAGATTTTAAAACAAAGAGCGACTTGGTCGGGAGAAAGGTATTTCTGTTTGATGAAGAAATATACAAAAAGATGAAGCGGCCGTTAGATGATCAGGCAGCAAATGATTATTTTTATAACTATTTAATCAAAATTAGAAAGGAGAAATAAAATGGCACTTAATTATCTTCGCAATCATAAAGATGTTATCAAGGACATGCTCATAAGAAATGAATTGGGTGGCAATGAAGAGAATTGACAAAATAATGCAAATAAATAGAATCGTCCAAAATATTTCATCTGATGCAGATGCAGTTTTTGAGGATTGAAATAATGCGGATATTTTAGAATTTTAGGGAAGGGGGATATATGCGAAAGAATATTTTTAGAAAAGGGTTGATTGTCGTTTTTCTCTTGATGATCTTTGCAGCAGGAGACGGGTTTACAGGGGAGAAAGAAAAACAACATCCGATAGATGCATGGCTGGAAAAATGCGTTACATCTGATTCTAGCACAATCGGCATGACAAAGTGTGCGGTAGAAGCAAATACAATGTGGGACAAAGAAATGAACAGGATTTATAAAGAACTTATGAAGAAACTTCCAGAAAAACAGAAGACACTTCTAAGGCAAAGCCAGATTCAATGGGTAAAATTCAGAGATGCAGAGTTTAATTTTATAAGTGAATTCTATGAAAATTTTGAGGGAACAATATGGCAGAACATATTGGCGGGTGAGAAGATAAACGTAGTGAAGAAAAGGACTTTAAACCTTCAAGTTTATCTTAACCACCTTAAGGAAAAATAGACAATAAAAAACTTCGTTAAGGAGGATAATCATGGGTAATTTTAATCTTGCTTATCCATTTGTAAAAAAGGCAGAAGGAGGATATTCCAATTACAAAAATGATCGTGGCAAAGAGACCAATTACGGTATCACACAAGGCACGTTTAATGAGGCTAAAAAACTGGGTATAATTTGTGAGTCTGTGGCAAGTGTAAAAGACATAACTCAAGATGATGCTAAAAAAATATACAAAGAAATGTATTGGGATAAAATAAGTGGAGACGCCTTGCCTACAGATTTATCTATAGCCGTATTTGATACGGCTGTAAATATGGGAACAGAAAGAGCCGTAAAAATGTTACAGGAGATTCTTGGTGTTCCGCAAGACGCTGTGATTGGTCCTCAGACCTTAGCAGAAATAAATAACTACAATGGTGATCTTGTTGATGTCTTTTTGGATGCAAGAGAAGCAAGATATAACCAAATTGTGGAAAACGATCCATCGCAAAATGTTTTTTTGAAAGGTTGGCTTAATAGACTTGATGCGTTAAGAGGTTATATTGCAGATAATGCATCAAACGATATTTTTATTCCGCTATGGATTAACAATTTATTTCAAAACATAACGAATACAATAATGTCATCCTTCCGCTCTCTTTTCACCACCGCTGCTGACGCTGCACCCCCTCGCAGCTGTCCCTTGGTCCTGGATCTCGATGGTGACGGTTTTGAGACCGTCGCTTCCTCGCAAGGCGCACATTTTGATCACGATGGGAATGGCTTTGCGGAGCGGACTGGGTGGGTAGCTGCCGATGACGGCCTTTTGGTCAGGGACATAAACGGCGATGGCATAATCAATAATGGCGGTGAATTGTTCGGTGATCAGACGCTCCTGAAGAACGGCCAGAAATCGGCCGGTGGTTTCCAGGCCTTGGCCGATCTCGATGACAACGGCGATGGGAAGGTTGATGCAAACGATGTGGCTTTCTCTCAGATCAAAGTCTGGCAAGACATTGATGGTGACGGCTATTCAACGGCAGATGAGTTGAAGACCCTCGACGAACTGGGGATCAGCGCCCTCAACACGGGCTATACGGCTACGAACACGCCCGATGGGCAAGGAAATATGCTGGTGCAGGCAGGGAGCTTTGAAAAGACTGACGGCACAACCGGTCAAATGGGTGACTTTCTGTTTCAAAGAGATACTGCGTATACTATACCGAATGAATGGTTGAATGTACCGGTGGATATTGCCGCCCTGCCCGATATTCAGGCTTATGGTAATGTATATAACTTACAACAAGCAATGGTCAGGGATACCAGCGGAGATTTACAAGCGCTGGTTGAACAGTTTATGGCGGAGACGGATGCAGATGTTTTAACCTCAGCAGGCGGTACAACACCTATCCTCTCTTTATCGGCAAATATCCGCAACAGCACATTCGAGCAAATACTATTTAAGTGGACAGGCGCTGACGGCATTGATCCGAATAGTCGAGGCGGTTTATTTGATGCCAGGAAGCTTGCTGTAATAGAAAAATTTCTGGGGCAGAATTTTGTCGGAACAACGGGAGCAAATCCGAATTCCAATGCCGTACCGTTTTTAAATCAGGCCTATCAAGAACTGTTTGATATGTTTTATGGCGAGCTAATGATGCAAACCCATCTAAAGGGATTTTTTGATGAAATTACGTATAGTTGGGACGAAAGCACTCAGAGCATTAAAGGTGATCTAAGTACCGTTGCCGCAGATTTCCAGCAGCGTATTGCTACAGATCCAATAACAGGGAAGTTTACCCTGGCAGAATTTGTCCGGTCTCTTGGTGGACTCAACGCCGAAAACAGCGCCGACTTGAATTATGAAAGTTTCCGAAACAACATGCTTTCCGGGGCTGACGAGGAAACGTATTTCATTGTCAATTCCTTCGATAAAAATATGATTGTTGGTGGTACAGGCAACGTTTCACTAAATGGTACTGCTAATGATGATGCTATCGCTGGTGGTGCCGGTAACGATAGTTTGTCGGGCGGTGATGGCAACGACATTCTTTATGGTGGTTCTGGGAATGATGTTTTGACAGCGGGTTGGTATGGCGGTGCTGCTCATAGCAATATATTGCTAGGCGGTGATGGCAACGACACCCTTACTGGTGGTTATAACGGCAGCGATATGCTGGATGGCGGTTCCGGCGATGATGTTATTACGGCGAGTTACAACGGCAGCAATACGCTTATTGGCGGATCGGGCAATGACAGTCTTTATGGCAGGTATGGCAACGACACGCTAGATGGCGGTTTGGGCGATGACTATTTATACGGCGGTGGAGGTAACGATACATTTATATACGGGAGAGGTTCCGGCAATGACATTATCCAGCGTGATTACAGCTACTATTCCAATCCCAACGGTACGGACACGGTGCAGTTCGGTGAAGGTCTGACGGCTGATTCCTTTGATTACATTGGTTATGGCCTCAATGAGGGAGGCGATCTTATCCTGCGGATCAAGGATACCGGAGAGACCTTAACGATCAAGAACTGGTTTACTAATTGGGAATATCAAGTGGACAAGTTTCATTTTGCCGACGGCAGTGAACTGACTGCTGCTGATGTAAATGCCCGGACGGAGATGCTTCCCATTATGGGGACTGAAGGAGATGACAATCTTTCCTCGGCCGTGGTTTCGTATATGAACAACACAGTTTACGGATTAGGCGGCAACGACACAATAACTGGCGGCAACGGTAATGACATCATTGATGGTGGTTCTGGGAATGATGTTTTGACAGCGGGTTGGTATGGCGGTGCTGCTCATAGCAATATATTGCTAGGCGGTGATGGCAACGACACCCTTACTGGTGGTTATAACGGCAGCGATATGCTGGATGGCGGTTCCGGCGATGATGTTATTACGGCGAGTTACAACGGCAGCAATACGCTTATTGGCGGATCGGGCAATGACAGTCTTTATGGCAGGTATGGCAATGATACACTCGATGGCGGTGCCGGTAACGACTATTTATACGGCGGTCGCGGTGACGACAAGTTCATCTATGGGAGAGGTTCCGGCAATGACATTATCCAGCGTGATAATAATAGTTATAACGGTACGGACACTGTTCAGTTTGGGGAGGGGTTGACGGTTGATTCTTTTGATTACATTGGTTATGGCCTCAATGCGGGCGGCGATCTTGTTTTGCGGATCAAGGATACGGGGGAGACATTAACTGTAAAGAACTGGTTTAGTTCTGGGTATTATCAGGTGGACAATTTTCGTTTTGCCGATGGTACGGTACTGACGGCTGCAGATATAGGCGGCAGGGCGGAGATTTTGCCCATTACGGGTACAGAAGGGAATGACAATCTTACAGGGGTGGCGGTTTATGATCATAACAATACCATTTATGGTTTAGGTGGCAACGACACAATAACTGGCGGCACCTACGGTAACGATATATTGGATGGTGGTTCTGGGAATGATGTTTTGACGGCGGGTTACTACGGCAACAGTACCTTGCTTGGCGGGGATGGTAACGACACTTTAAGAGGTGGCTGGTATGGCAACGATATATTGGATGGTGGTTCTGGTGATGACGTTTTGACAGCGGGTTACTACGGCAACAGTACCTTGCTTGGGGGGGATGGCAACGACACTCTTTCTGGCCAGTATGGCAATGATACACTCGATGGCGGTGCCGGTAACGACTATTTATACGGCGGTCGCGGTGACGACAAGTTCATCTATGGGAGAGGTTCCGGCAATGACATTATCCAGCGTGATAATAATAGTTATAACGGTACGGACACTGTTCAGTTTGGGGAGGGGTTGACGGTTGATTCTTTTGATTACATTGGTTATGGCCTCAATGCGGGCGGCGATCTTGTTTTGCGGATCAAGGATACGGGGGAGACATTAACTGTAAAGAACTGGTTTAGTTCTGGGTATTATCAGGTGGACAATTTTCGTTTTGCCGATGGTACGGTACTGACGGCTGCAGATATAGGCGGCAGGGCGGAGATTTTGCCCATTACGGGTACAGAAGGGAATGACAATCTTACAGGGGTGGCGGTTTATGATCATAACAATACCATTTATGGTTTAGGTGGCAACGACACAATAACTGGCGGCACCTACGGTAACGATATATTGGATGGTGGTTCTGGGAATGATGTTTTGACGGCGGGTTACTACGGCAACAGTACCTTGCTTGGCGGGGATGGTAACGACACTTTAAGAGGTGGCTGGTATGGCAACGATATATTGGATGGTGGTTCTGGTGATGACGTTTTGACAGCGGGTTACTACGGCAACAGTACCTTGCTTGGGGGGGATGGCAACGACACTCTTTCTGGCCAGTATGGCAATGATACACTCGATGGCGGTGCCGGTAACGACTATTTATACGGCGGTCGCGGTGACGACAAGTTCATCTATGGGAGAGGTTCCGGCAATGACATTATCCAGCGTGATAATAATAGTTATAACGGTACGGACACTGTTCAGTTTGGGGAGGGGTTGACGGTTGATTCTTTTGATTACATTGGTTATGGCCTCAATGCGGGCGGCGATCTTGTTTTGCGGATCAAGGATACGGGGGAGACATTAACTGTAAAGAACTGGTTTAGTTCTGGGTATTATCAGGTGGACAATTTTCGTTTTGCCGATGGTACGGTACTGACGGCTGCAGATATAGGCGGCAGGGCGGAGATTTTGCCCATTACGGGTACAGAAGGGAATGACAATCTTACAGGGGTGGCGGTTTATGATCATAACAATACCATTTATGGTTTAGGTGGCAACGACACAATAACTGGCGGCACCTACGGTAACGATATATTGGATGGTGGTTCTGGGAATGATGTTTTGACGGCGGGTTACTACGGCAACAGTACCTTGCTTGGCGGGGATGGTAACGACACTTTAAGAGGTGGCTGGTATGGCAACGATATATTGGATGGTGGTTCTGGTGATGACGTTTTGACAGCGGGTTACTACGGCAACAGTACCTTGCTTGGGGGGGATGGCAACGACACTCTTTCTGGCCAGTATGGCAATGATACACTCGATGGCGGTGCCGGTAACGACTATTTATACGGCGGTCGCGGTGACGACAAGTTCATCTATGGGAGAGGTTCCGGCAATGACATTATCCAGCGTGATAATAATAGTTATAACGGTACGGACACTGTTCAGTTTGGGGAGGGGTTGACGGTTGATTCTTTTGATTACATTGGTTATGGCCTCAATGCGGGCGGCGATCTTGTTTTGCGGATCAAGGATACGGGGGAGACATTAACTGTAAAGAACTGGTTTAGTTCTGGGTATTATCAGGTGGACAATTTTCGTTTTGCCGATGGTACGGTACTGACGGCTGCAGATATAGGCGGCAGGGCGGAGATTTTGCCCATTACGGGTACAGAAGGGAATGACAATCTTACAGGGGTGGCGGTTTATGATCATAACAATACCATTTATGGTTTAGGTGGCAACGACACAATAACTGGCGGCACCTACGGTAACGATATATTGGATGGTGGTTCTGGGAATGATGTTTTGACGGCGGGTTACTACGGCAACAGTACCTTGCTTGGCGGGGATGGTAACGACACTTTAAGAGGTGGCTGGTATGGCAACGATATATTGGATGGTGGTTCTGGTGATGACGTTTTGACAGCGGGTTACTACGGCAACAGTACCTTGCTTGGGGGGGATGGCAACGACACTCTTTCTGGCCAGTATGGCAATGATACACTCGATGGCGGTGCCGGTAACGACTATTTATACGGCGGTCGCGGTGACGACAAGTTCATCTATGGGAGAGGTTCCGGCAATGACATTATCCAGCGTGATAATAATAGTTATAACGGTACGGACACTGTTCAGTTTGGGGAGGGGTTGACGGTTGATTCTTTTGATTACATTGGTTATGGCCTCAATGCGGGCGGCGATCTTGTTTTGCGGATCAAGGATACGGGGGAGACATTAACTGTAAAGAACTGGTTTAGTTCTGGGTATTATCAGGTGGACAATTTTCGTTTTGCCGATGGTACGGTACTGACGGCTGCAGATATAGGCGGCAGGGCGGAGATTTTGCCCATTACGGGTACAGAAGGGAATGACAATCTTACAGGGGTGGCGGTTTATGATCATAACAATACCATTTATGGTTTAGGTGGCAACGACACAATAACTGGCGGCACCTACGGTAACGATATATTGGATGGTGGTTCTGGGAATGATGTTTTGACGGCGGGTTACTACGGCAACAGTACCTTGCTTGGCGGGGATGGTAACGACACTTTAAGAGGTGGCTGGTATGGCAACGATATATTGGATGGTGGTTCTGGTGATGACGTTTTGACAGCGGGTTACTACGGCAACAGTACCTTGCTTGGGGGGGATGGCAACGACACTCTTTCTGGCCAGTATGGCAATGATACACTCGATGGCGGTGCCGGTAACGACTATTTATACGGCGGTCGCGGTGACGACAAGTTCATCTATGGGAGAGGTTCCGGCAATGACATTATCCAGCGTGATAATAATAGTTATAACGGTACGGACACTGTTCAGTTTGGGGAGGGGTTGACGGTTGATTCTTTTGATTACATTGGTTATGGCCTCAATGCGGGCGGCGATCTTGTTTTGCGGATCAAGGATACGGGGGAGACATTAACTGTAAAGAACTGGTTTAGTTCTGGGTATTATCAGGTGGACAATTTTCGTTTTGCCGATGGTACGGTACTGACGGCTGCAGATATAGGCGGCAGGGCGGAGATTTTGCCCATTACGGGTACAGAAGGGAATGACAATCTTACAGGGGTGGCGGTTTATGATCATAACAATACCATTTATGGTTTAGGTGGCAACGACACAATAACTGGCGGCACCTACGGTAACGATATATTGGATGGTGGTTCTGGGAATGATGTTTTGACGGCGGGTTACTACGGCAACAGTACCTTGCTTGGCGGGGATGGTAACGACACTTTAAGAGGTGGCTGGTATGGCAACGATATATTGGATGGTGGTTCTGGTGATGACGTTTTGACAGCGGGTTACTACGGCAACAGTACCTTGCTTGGGGGGGATGGCAACGACACTCTTTCTGGCCAGTATGGCAATGATACACTCGATGGCGGTGCCGGTAACGACATACTGGCCGGCGGCAACGGCAGTGATACGTATCTTTTCCGCAGAACAGATGGACAGGATACACTCAATGAAACTGCCGGCGTGAGCGGCGATATAGATAATCTCAAGCTTACTGACGGAATAACCACGACCGAGCCGGTTCTAGTCAAGCAAAACAACGATCTTTATGTATTTATCGATGCCAATAACTACATGAAGATAGCTGGGGAATTCCAACAGACAAATTATGGAATTGAAAGACTGGAAGTTACGGATGGTCATTACATCACCCGGCAGGATATCGAAACCATCGTGAACACAATGAGCGCAATCAACAATGATTCCGGTATGGACGTCCTGCAGAAATACACGGCGATGATGAATGACCAGCAATACCAGAATATCCTGGCGCAGAGCTGGAAGTAAAATTTAACAGCATAGTGGTATTAGAACTCGTGAAGGCTATTTGAGAAGAGGGGCTGCTTGTACTGATACAGGCAGCCCCTCTTCATTTTGTAGATTTGACTTGGCTTTATCTGTTTACCTACCAGAAATATCCGGAATTCAATATTCCCAATACAACAAATTCTCTGGATGGTTGCTTTGCCTATTTGAAAGAATTAGTGAGAGTATACCGAAGAGCAAATACAACGCTCAAAAGAGAAATTATTCAAGAAATATTGGCAAAATGAGACCCCGCTTTTAGGTGTTATGCCAACATTTATTATTTTAACGATATTATTGCCTTGGCAGTTTTCCAATCAAATTAGCCATTGCCGAAGATCAATTCGCATGTTATAAATTTAAATATAAAAAATCGTAGAAAGCTGGCGCCAAGTGGAGCACTCATCATCAATCAAGAGGAGAAAAGCAAGAATAATTAATCTTGGAGGTGTGCCGATAGGCGGAGACGCACCTGTGGTGGTGCAATCCATGACTAATACGGATACCCGTGACGTAAAAGCCACGTCTGCCCAAATAAACGCACTCGCGGAAGCCGGCTGCGAAATTGTCCGTATTGCCGTGCCTGATCATAATGCCGTCATGGCAATTCCGGAAATCAAAAAAAGGATACGCCTGCCGCTCATTGCCGACATCCACTTCCATTATCAGTTGGCACTCGATGCCATGAAGCTGGGGGCGGATGGCATAAGAATTAATCCCGGTAATATTGATAAAGAATAAGATCCGCGAGATCGTAAAAACGGCAAAAGAACGGAGGACTGTTATTCGCCTAGGCGTCAACGCCGGTTCGCTCGAGAAAGATTTGGCCAAGAAATATGGCGGTCCGGTTCCGGAAGCCCTCGTTGCCAGTGCTTTAAGAAATATTGAGATTTTTGAGGATGAAGGATTTGACTTAATTAAATTATCGCTTAAATCATCGGATGTTCTGACGATGATTGAAGCATACCGCCTAATCGCGGCTAAAACTGATTATCCGCTGCACTTGGGTGTGACGGAGGCCGGAACTTTGGTTGATGCCGCGATAAAATCAGCACTGGGCATAGGGACGCTTCTTTATGCAGGCATTGGCGATACAATTCGAGTTTCCGTGACCGGCAATCCTCTTGCGGAGATTCCTGTGGCTTACAGCATTTTGCGCGCATTGAGAATTAGAATGGTCGGGCCGGAAATTGTTTCCTGCCCTACTTGCGGACGTTGTCAAATCGATCTTCCGGCGTTGACTAAAAAAATAGAAAAAGCACTCAGCGGAAAGAAAGAATATTTGAAAGTTGCCTTGATGGGCTGTGTTGTCAATGGTCCGGGTGAGGCGGCCGATGCGGATATCGGTATTGCCGGAGGCCGTGGTTCCGGCATGCTTTTTAAAAAGGGTAAAGCCACAAAAAAAATCGCCGAAAAAAACTTTGTGCCGGTTTTATTGGAAGAGATAAATTCGATGCTTGAGGGGGAAAAGGAGGTTTAATGCGCTATTCGGAAATGCATTTGCCCACGGGAAGAGAAGTTCCTTCCGATGCTGAGGTTATCAGCCATCAATTAATGATTAGGGCCGGGATGATCAGAAAATTAACCAGCGGCATATATTCATATTTGCCTCTGGGCTATCGTGTTATTCGCAAGGTAGAGCAAATTGTGCGGGAGGAAATGAATAAGGCCGGAGCAGAGGAGGTTTATCTGCCGATGGTGCAACCAGCGGAGCTTTGGCAGGAATCAGGCAGGTGGATACATTATGGTAAGGAGCTTTTAAGATTTCGCGACCGTCATGAACGGGAGTATTGCCTGGGGCCGACTCACGAAGAGGTAATTACTGATTTAGTCCGCAATGACGTGAAAACGTATCGTCAGTTACCCCGTAATCTTTATCAAATTCAGACAAAATTCCGTGATGAAATGCGTCCGCGCTTTGGTGTAATGCGGTGCCGGGAATTCGGCATGAAGGACGCTTACAGTTTTGATGCCGATGAAGAGGGCGCCCGAATAAGTTATGAAAAGATGTTTGCCGCTTATAATAATATTTTCCGCCGCTGCGGGCTGATATTCCGTTCGGTGGAAGCGGATTCCGGCAGTATCGGTGGTAAATATTCGCATGAATTTATGGTTATGGCTGAATCCGGTGAGGATGCCATGGTGTTTTGTGAAAAATGCACATATGCGGCTAACTTGGAAAAAGCTGAAGTAGCGCCGCCGAAAAAGGAAAAGACGACTAAAAAAGATTGGTTGCCGTTGCAAAATGTTCATACACCAAACGTGCGGACAATCGAAGAAGTCAGCTCGTTTTTGAATGTTAGACCTCAAGAGATTGTAAAAACATTGATTTTCAGTGCCGACGGCGTGCCTTGCGCCGTGCTTATCCGGGGTGATCAGGAAGTAAATGAAATCAAGGTAAAAAACTATCTGGGCGCGACCGAACTGGAACTGGCCGATGATGAACTGATTAAAAAAGCGACAGGCGCACCGCGGGGATTTGCCGGCGCCGTCAAAATTAAGGCGCGGGTGATTGCCGATTATTCTATAATGAATATGGTCAATTTTGTCATGGGCGCCAATAAGGAAAATTATCATCTGAAGAATGTCAATATGGACAGGGATTTTAATATCGAAGATTTCGCCGACTTGCGTGTCGTGGAAAAAAATGATTTCTGCCCTCGCTGCGGCGGCAATATCCAATTCGCGCGGGGCATTGAAGTAGGCCATGTCTTTGAACTAGGCACAAAATACAGTCAAGCGATGAAGGCAGCGTATTTGGATAAAGACGGCCAGGAAAAAATCATGATTATGGGTTGCTACGGAATCGGCATTGGCCGAACAGTTGCCGCCTGCATCGAACAAAATAACGATAAAGATGGGATTATCTGGCCTATGCCTTTGGCGCCATATCATGTAATTATTACCCCGGTGAATGTGAACGAAAAAAATATCTTCGCGGCTGCAGAAAATCTTTATATTTCAATGTTGGCCGAGGGAATGGAGGTTATTTTCGATGACCGGGATGAAAGAGCCGGCGTAAAGTTCAAGGATGCCGATTTAATCGGGATTCCCCTGAGAATTACCGTCGGACAGAAGAACCTGGCTGATGGGAATGTGGAATTGAAAATCAGAAAAACCGGTGAAAATAAACTGTATCCGCTGCCAAAGATTATTCAGGAAGTGAAAGCATTTATCGCTGAATCATTAAAGGCAGGCTTGTTATAGCCGCAAGTCAATTTAGCTGGGAACTTTAATGTTACGCATCACTGATATTCTCGATAAAACCCAATCGTACTTGCCTCCGGAAGACTTGGAGATGATCAAGAAAGCTTACATCTACTCGGCTACGGTGCATCAGGGACAGGTAAGATTGTCCGGCGAACCCTATCTCACCCATCCGATGGAAGTGGCGGGAATTCTCGCGGACATGAAAGTGGATGCCGCGACGATCATTAGCGGGTTATTGCATGATGCGGTGGAAGATACTTTAACCACAACGGCGCAAATAGAAAACGAATTCGGCAAAGATGTAGCTTTCCTGGTCAACGGGTTAACAAAGCTCAGTCTTATTTCTTTCGGGTCTCAAGAGGAAAGACAAGCGGAAAATTTCCGTAAGATGATTCTAGCCATGTCTTCCGATATTCGCATATTATTGGTGCGTCTGGCCGACCGCATTCATAATATGAGAACATTGCAATATCAACCGCCGGATAAAAGGATCTATATCGCCAGGGAAACGATTGACATATATGCGCCTCTGGCCAATCGTCTGGGAATCAACTGGATGAAAACAGAGCTGGAAGATCTGTCGTTTCAGCACCTTTCTCCCGAGGCATATAACGAATTATCCACGCGGCTGGCAAAATCTAATGAATCGCGCAATAAATATACCGAGGAAGTGAAAAATATTATTTATGCCGAACTGGAAAAATTCAATATCAAAGGAGAAGTGGAAGGAAGAGCGAAGCATCTTTATGGCATTTACAAAAAAATGCATGAACAGCACATAAATTTTGACGAAGTTTATGATCTGATCGCTTTTCGCATAATACTTGATTCGGATAAAGAAAAGTCCTGCTATGAGACTCTTAGTATCGTGCACTCTTTGTGGAAGCCGGTACCCGGACGATTCAAAGATTACATTGCTATGCCGAAAGCAAATAATTATCAGTCGCTGCACACTACGGTTGTCGGTCCTTACGGGGAAAGACTGGAAATACAAATACGCACAAGAGCGATGCACGAATGGGCGGAAAAAGGCATCGCGGCTCACTGGCGCTATAAAGAAGGACGCGCCTACAAAGATAATGAAGAAAACCAAATTAAAAAACTCAGAGAAGTGCTGGAAATCCAGCAGGAGATAAAAAATCCGAAAGAGTTCATGTCCAATTTGAAACTGGCTCTGTTTCCGGAAGAAGTTTACGTTTTTACCCCTAATGGCGATGTTAAATCTTTCCCCAAAGGGGCGACCCCCATTGATTTTGCCTATAGCATTCATACCGATGTTGGGAATCAGTGCATCGGCGCCAAGGTCAATAGGAACATTGTTCCTTTGAGGTATGAACTACAAAACGGCGACCGCGTGGAAATAATAACGCAGGCAGGGCACCACCCCAGCAAGGATTGGTTGAAGTATGTGGTAACTTCCAGAGCAATTTCCAAAATCAGAAATTGGATTAACGCGGAAGAAAAAAAGAGCAGCCTCGCCCTGGGGCGCGATTTATTGGAAAAGGAATTTAAAAGGCATAATTTAAAATTCGGCAATTATGTTAAATCGGAGGAAATTAAAAAAGTATTTGCCGAATACTCGGTAAATTCTCTGGACGATTTAATCTCCCAGGTCGGTTTTGGGCAAGTATCGCCCCGGCAGGTGGTCAATCATTTTTTGGCGGAAGGATCAGTCAGCGCTCCCGAACAGACCAAAGAACAGATAAAGAAAAAAACAGCCGCCGCTTCAGAGTCACTGGGCATATCACTGCCAGGCATTGATGACGTAATGGTTAAGTTTGCGAAGTGCTGTAATCCTATCCCCGGTGATGAAATATCCGGCTACATTTCACGCGGACGAGGCATTACAGTTCATACGCAAATTTGCCCTCATCTGAAAAGATTGGATGCGGATAGAATTGTGGATGTGGAATGGAACATGAAGGAGAAGCATGCTTATCCCGTTCATATCAGAGTGGTCTGCAGTGATCGCAAAGGCGTTTTGACGGAGGTGAGCTCCGTCATTTCATCATTTGATATTAATATCAGTTATGCGCAAGTGGAAACAATCGATATGATCGCCACCTGCAATTTCATAATTGAGGTAAATGATTTGCATCAGCTTAATCAAATATTTTCGGCAATCAGACAACTGAAATTTGTTAAATCCGTTGAACGGATGCGTCAATAACGAAATCGGAGAACTATAGCCATATTGGCTGTTGACAAACACATCTACTCTGCTATAAGCAAGCGCAAAATAAACAGGTGAAATTATGTTCTATAAGTCCGAAATAATATCGCGGATAGGCATTTTAATAGCGGCTTTTTTTCTAGGGATGGCGCTACCGGCATTGGCAGCAGGAGAAAAGCATGTCGTTGTCATTGATCCGTCACATGGGGGGGAAGACTCAGGCGTCAGAATAAAAGATAAGGTTGACGAAAAAGATATTACCCTTATTATTGCTTCAGCCCTGCAGAAAGAACTTGCTCCAGAAAATAATTTGCAGATCATCTTAACCCGCGATTCCGACAGGGAGCTTAGTCTGGAAGAGCGAAAAAAAATTGTTGAAAAAATCAAACCGGACTTTTTTTTAAGTATTCATATTAACTCCGGATTTGGTAAAAATGCGTCCGGATTTGAGCTGTATTATACGGGTTTTAAGGATATAACGGGAAAAAAAACGGCGGTTAATGTTAGCGCGCGGCGGGTAAAAAATAGATATCTCAATGATTCCGTTAAAATGTCCCATCTTATTCAAAAGAACTTAGATGCTTTATTTCCCCGAAAAAGCAGAGGATTGAGGGAAGCTGATCTGCCGATAATTGACGGCTTAGCCGTGCCGGCTTTAGTTGTGGAAATAGGATTTGCCACTAATTCCGAAGACAAAAAAAAATTGCTTTCCCCCGATACGCAAGTTGAAATTGCCGGAGCATTGGCCAAGAGCATTAAATCGTTTTTCAGGTGATTTGTGAATAAAAGAAGTTCAGGTAGAAAATTTGATGAACTAAGACCCATCAGAATAACCAATAATTATTTAAAAAGTGCTGCCGGTTCTGTTTTGGTGGAGTTCGGCAATACCAAGGTAATTTGCACCGCCTATTTGGAGGACAAACCTGCACCCTTCTTAAAAAATACGGGGAAAGGGTGGTTAACAGCCGAATATTCCATGCTGCCCATGTCCACTCAAACTAGAACCGTAAGGGAATCTTCTCGTGGACGTTTGGGCGGCCGAACGCATGAAATCCAAAGGCTGATCGGCAGATCATTGAGAGCGGTGACCAAGTTGGCTGATTTTGGTGAAAAAACTGTTTATGTAGATTGCGATGTAATTCAGGCTGATGGTGGCACCAGAACCGCGTCAATTACGGGCGGTTTTGTAGCCCTGGTAGATTTATTTAAAAGATTAAAGCAAGATAGCCTGGTAAAAGAAATTCCCATCAGCGATTTTGTGTCAGCGATCAGTGTCGGAATAGTCGATAATCAAATTCTTCTTGATTTGGAATATACGGAAGATTCGCAGGCCGATGTGGATATGAATTTTGTCATGACCGGGTCCGGTCTCATAATCGAGGTACAGGGCACAGCAGAGCATGTTCCTTTTAATAAGGAACAATTAAACAAGATGACCGATCTGGCGTCCGGAGGCATTCAAAAGATCATTGCCCGGCAAAAAGAAATTGTAGGGGATCTGACGCATTGAAAATAGTATTTGCTTCCCGTAATGAAGGAAAAGTAAAAGAAATTAGGGCTATGCTTCAAGAGCTAGATGTAAAATTGGTTTCCTTAAATAATTATGATAATGCCCCGGAGATTGTTGAAGATGGAAACAGTTTCTTCGCCAATGCGCTGAAAAAAGCAAAGATAGTCTCGGAATTTACCGGCGAAACAGTTTTGGCTGACGATTCCGGATTGCAAGTGGATGTATTGGGAGGTGAACCGGGAATTCATTCTTCGCGTTATGCCGGAGAAAACGCCACTGATGAGGAGAATATTGCTAAGCTTATTGCCAGATTAAAAGGAATTCCACAGGAAAAGAGAGGAGCCACTTTTTTCTGTGTGCTGGTGCTCTACAGAATAGATGGCAGTTATGATTGTTTTGAAGGTAAATGGCGCGGACGAATTATTGATGAACCGCGCGGCAATAATGGATTCGGTTATGATCCTGTTTTTATGGTGCCGGAATTAAAAATGACCGCGGCCGAATTGTCAGCGAAAATCAAAAATAAAGTAAGCCATCGTGGGCAGGCATTTGCCCAACTTAAAAAAAGCCTGCAGGAAAAATCAAAAAATTTAAAAATCGGGGCGTAGCGCAGCCTGGTAGCGCGCCTGCTTTGGGAGCAGGATGTCGCAGGTTCAAATCCTGCCGCCCCGACCATATTTTCTCATTGGAAATAGTTAGAGTACGATCGTGCTGTCAAAAAAATGAAGTATGAGTTTGCTATAAAGAAAATATATCTGGATAAAATTGCCTGCCCCTTAGGCGTCGGGGCAAGGTTTTTTAACGGTCATTCTTGCTCAGACAATCTTATATATGTCTTCAAGTCACGCTATCTTATATCTGCGCTAATAAAAAAGCTCACTGCAAGCCGAATCAGCGAGCTTTCGTCTATAACAAGTTAATTATTTTTATTCGGGGATGAAGGTCAGTTCCACGCGGCGGTTTTGTTGTCGGCCTTCAGGCGTCTTATTATCGGCTACCGGCTTTGTATCCCCCATACCCTTTAATTCCACTTTTGCTTTGTCGCTCAAACCCATTTTCTTTAAGAGAGACAACGTGGAAAGCGCAAGATCAACAGAATTTTTCATGGTAGTCATTGCAGTTCCGCCCGCATCAGAATGACCTTCAATAAGTATTCTTCCGGATGTATCTTTAATTTTAGTATAAAAGACTTTTAATGCGGCTAAATCTTCGGCATTTATTGTTGCCTTCTTGGGATCGAAGCGAACAATTACAGTATTGCCGGCTGGCACGGCACCAGCTGCGTCCTTCTTTTCTGATACAGCCGGTGCACTAACAGCTGCAGGAGCAGGGGAAGCCGCCGCTTGCGGTTGAGGGACAACAACAGGAGAGGGTACTGCCACGGTTGGAGCCTGGGCCGTTGCGGGAATTTCACTATAATTCCTGACGATAACGATTCTATCATTTGGCGGCATCTTACTGGAGGTCCAAAGTTCATTACCATCATCAACATAGAATTCCCATTCAATTTTTTCTGAATTGCGCGGGGCTGTCCAAGCACAGCAGACTTCGTTAACGGACGGAGAGTCCGATTGTTCTGTTGGAGAGGTTATTTTATCCTGTAAACCTGAAAGCTCCGCTTTTGTGGGAAGCCTCCAGTCATTGAAGCCCCCTTCGCTGATGGTTTTTACCGTATTTATTACATTGCCGGCACTAATGTCGGTGGCCGTGTAGATCAGCCATTGTAAACCGGTTTTTGTGTCGATAATAGTTCCATTCGGCAGCATATTAAAACGAATGATAATAGGGTTACTTAAAACTAGCGGTTGCCCCTCTTTCCCGGCAGTAATTTTCATCGTTACCTTTGTAGTCCATTTATCGGATACCGGTGTAATAATGTATTCAGAATCAGGCATTAGGCCGGATACGCGGAATATACCATCGATGCCCGTTTTTTCCTCGAGTTGTTCATAGCCCGCTACAGGTCGAACTTGTTTAAGAGTAACACTTATTCCCGAAAGTGGATGCCCTTGCCCGTCGACAAGCTTTCCTTCCGTAGTGCTGCCTTTCTTGCTGCCGCAACCAAATAAAAACACACTAATCAACAAAACGAGTAACAAGCGATGCACAATCTTCATAAATAAACCTCCTTGCCCTGCAGTTGCTTCCGATAATGCCTTGATTGTTGTCCAAACAATTTATTACTAGATTACACAATAATAAAAAATATTCAATAAAAAAATAATAAGATAAAGCAGTTTAGCTTGAATTTATTGAATCGTTAGGACGGCTTCCACTTCTTTACGGATTTTTTGCAAACTTTTCGCGGAAGAGGCTTCAAAACGCATAACAATTACCGGCTGAGTGTTGGAAGAACGTACAAGCGCCCATCCGTCCTTAAAAGGGATGCGCACTCCATCAATATCAACCATGCCGGGACTGTTCCGGAAATGTTTTTTAATTTTTTCCACAACTTCCGCTTTTTTGTTATCGGGGCAATCAATTCTGATTTCCGGAGTAGAATAAGTTTGCGGGATATCGGAAAGCAGAGTGCTTAATTTTTCTCCCGTCTTGGAGAGAATTTCCAATAACCTGACTGCCGCGTAAATAGCGTCATCATATCCGAAATAGCGATCGGCAAAAAAGAAATGCCCGCTCATTTCTCCGCCTAATACGGCTTTTTCTTCTTTCATTTTAGCCTTAATCAACGAGTGCCCTGCTTTCCACATAATCGCCCGGCCGGAATGCTTTTTAATATCATCGAATAAAACCTGAGAACACTTAACTTCGCCAATTATTGTGGAATTCGGTTTTTCCTTGAGAATATAACGGGAAAAAAGCAGCAGGAGTTTGTCACCCCAGATGATTTCACCTTTATCGCTGATTACACCGAGACGGTCGGCATCACCGTCAAAGGCTATCCCTAAATCCGTCTTTTCGTTACCCACTAATTTAATCAGTTGGGCTAAATTTTCTTTCACAGTGGGATCGGGAAAATGATGAGGGAAGCGGCCGTCAGGCTCGCAATTAATCGGAATAACTTCACAGCCAAAACGTTCTAGAAGTGGAAGAGCAAAATAACCGCCGACACCGTTGCCGGCATCAACTACAACTTTGATTTTCCGGGTAATTTTAACATTGTCAAAAATGCAGTTTTGATAAGCAGGAGTAATATCTTGAAGCGCTGAAGACGCAATACCTGTCGAATATTGTTCACTTTCCATGATTTTTCTTAATTCTTGAACTTGATTTCCGTAAATAGTGTCGGGGCCGATGCAAATCTTAAAGCCATTAAATTCAGGTGGATTATGGCTGCCTGTGACCATTACCCCTCCGCCAGTATGAAGATGGTGGATGGAGAAGTAGAGCATGGGAGTAGCGCAAAGACCAATATCAATTATATCAATACCGGAGTGATTAAGGCCTTGAATTAAAAAATTATGATAAGCTTCCGAGCTGAGGCGGCAATCGCGCCCGATCGTCATTTTTTTTATTTTGTACCGGATGGCATAAGTGCCGATAGCCCGTCCCAGATTGAAAACGAATTCTTCATTTAAGTCTTTGTCAACAACACCTCTAACATCATATTCACGAAATACATTGGGATTCATCAAATATAAATCTTTCTAAAATAAGTTATATTTTAAACTTAAGCATTAAATCGTAAACGCCGCTGTCAGCTCTTTTTTTCATATCGAATCCGCCTTTTTCAAAAACATGCAACATGGGTTCATTATCGATAAGAACTTCCGCTGTGAAACCAAGTAATCCCTGTCTTTTGGCAAGATACGTGAGGTATTTCAACAATTCAAAACCGATACCGCGGTTTTGGTGATCATCGCGCACTGCAAATGCAACTTCAGCTGTATGGGTGCTTTCGTCTATTCCATATTGCCCGATCGCGGCTATGAGCTGGTTTTCCTGATCTCCGGTGATAACTACCAGGAGAACTTCTTTTGTGTAATCAATAACCACAAAATCCTGTAGCCTTTCATGCGGCATGTCTTTACGAATAGAGAAGAACCGTCTGTGCAAACTCGCGTCGGAAAGGGAATAAAAAAAATCTTTCAGAAGAGGTTCATCGCTTATTTTAACCGGCCTCATGAATATTTGTAATCCCGTTTTTGTGGTGCGGAATGTTTCCAACTCTTCTGGATATTCACCGTGCTTTCCGGGAATAAAAGCTTGGTCTTTAAAAATCAGACCGCGTTTTTTGGCTTCTTCAATCAGCAATGGGCGGAACTTGGGGTGAGCTATAGAAATCAATTCCATAGCGCGTTCCCGGATGTTTTTTCCATGCAAGTACGCAATGCCGTATTCCGTTACTATGTAGCGGACATCACCACGATTGAGAGTTACTCCCGCTTGTTCTTTCAGGGCCGGAACAATGCGGGAAATAGTGTCGTCATGAGAAGTAGCTTTCATAGCAAGAACGGTTTTGCCGTTTTTGGAAAGTAATGATCCTCTCATAAAATCTTGATGCCCGCCGACGCCGCTATAAAAAATGCTGCCAATCGATTCCGAAGTGGCTTGTCCGGTGAGGTCTATTTCCAGAGCGCTGTTAATTGCAACCATGTTTTCTATTTGGGCAATAACTAACGGATTATTTGTATAGTCGATTGTCCGGAAATTTATGGAAGGATTGTCATTAAGAAAGTCATAGGTGGCTTTTTTCCCCATGCTGAAAGCGGCAGTTGTTTTTCCGCGGTCAATGGTTTTTCTGGAATTGTCGATAACCCCGGCTTTGATTAAATCCACCAGACCATCGCTTAAAAGTTCCGTATGAACTCCCAGATTATTTTTATTATACAAATTGGCCATTATGGCATTGGGCAGGCTGCCGAATCCCACTTGAATGGTGTCGCCATCCTGCACTAAGCGCGCTACGTTTTTACCGATTCTTTGAATAGCTTCGCTTGTTTTTGCACCTGTTACCTCCAAGAGCGGCTCATCATAGGGAATAATAAAATCTACATCTTTAATATGAATAAAACCATCACCGTGAATTCGGGGCATATTGGCGTTTACTTGTGCAATAACAATTGCCGCCTTTTCCGTAGCGGCCTTTACTATGTCCACGCTGACGCCAAGGCTAAAGTAGCCATGATCGTCGGGCAGAGAAGTTTGTATCAGCGCTATGTCAATGCGGATTACACCACTATATAATAATGAAGGAACATGCGAAAGAGAAATAGGCGTATAATCAGCCAAACCTTTGTTGATGGGATCGCGAGTATTATTACCAATAAAAAAAGAGTTATGGCGGAAGTTTGCTTTATATTTGGCGTCAGTATAGGGAGCAATGCCTAAAGAGTAAACATGGATAATTTCGGCATCAAAAAAGGCTTTCGGATGCGATTCGACATAGCTTGTCATTGCTTGGACAAGATATTGTGGTTCGCCGCATCCGGAGGCAACAAAAATATGGTCGCCGCGGCGAATGTGCTTAAAGATTTCATTTTCTACAGCGAATTTTTCAGGGTAATCTTTCTTATAGGTGGCAAGATATTTTTGAGGGCTTTCTAATTTCATAAAATTGTCTCAACTATTGATTAAATTGCAGTGTGCGGAATCTACGCATACTTTAATTGTTTGCAGCAAAATTTACAATTATTATTTCGGCTAAAAACAAAATTATATCGCCTCTTAAGAGATGCTCTACGTCAGGTTTGCCGATAAGAATCATATATTTAAATAATAAAATAAGTTTAAATTATGCATCCTGTCGAATAAAATAATACAAAAAAATAATGGTAAATAGGCAATAAATAATAGTGGAGAGCGGATATAAACAGATAAAATCACAAGGGTTTAGACGAAAATTAATTTATCATATTTAATAAATCGCCGGCCTTATATAGTATCAGATCGGCTCCGGCATTTAAAAAATCAGACTTCCGGAAGTGTCCGGTGAGTACACCTGCTGTACGGGTTCCCGTGTTACGACCGGTTTGAATATCTAAAGGGTGATCACCGATCATCAAAGTAGTATTGGCCGAACTGTTTAGCATCTGCAGGGCTTTATTTAAATGGTCAGGATGAGGTTTAACGTTTTTTACTTTATCGCGACAGACAACTACCTCGCAATAAGATAGGATATCGGGGAATACAGTTTTTACGGCCTTCTCACAGTTTCTAGTTATCACTCCGGTGGAAATTCCGGCTAAGTTAAGACGGGTGAATAATTCTTTTGTTTGGGGGAATAATTCACCATTGATAGCTGCTTCTATTTCCATAGCTTCAATTATTTTGATTGCTTTATTAGTAAATGTTTCAGCTTTTTGAGGTGAGTTCCGGGACAATATATTTTTGGCTGCGTTAATCATTTCTAAAATAAAATCAGTTTGCAAATTATGTCGCGCAATACCGTAAGAAAAAATAAGTTTCAGGACAGCATCGCGCATCTGTTTAAAATCAATATTTAATTTTGCCAGTGTTCCGTCAAAATCGAAAATTATAGTTTCTACGGGAATACCTTTAATTTTTATTACAGCCATAAAGATCAGCGATTTCCGGAAATATAATTGTTGGACAAAACTTTTTTAATTGTTCTGGAAGAGGAAGGGAAGGGCAAACTATTATCGGAAACGATAGCCAAAAAATTCGTAATAATATTAAAAGTCGCACCCCAAAGAATATCAATGTTTCCCCGGTCATCGGGAATGACTAGGCAGGGAAATTTATTGGTCTGGCGGGAAGATATATTTCCCATCGCCGCTTCAATTTCCAACGAAGCATAGTTAGAGCTTTGAAAGAAAAAACTAAGGGGAATTTCCAAAATTTTATCCACTTCCGAACTTAATTTATATCTAAAAGGCTTAGAGGTGAGACAGACCAGAGGGTAAATTGTTATGGCAAATGAAGTTAAAGAATAGCAGGGTAGGGCGCCTAAAAATGAGATGTTAAATGGAATTAAACCAATTTCCTCCCAAGCTTCTCTTAGAGCGTTAGTTAAAAAAAGTCGAATTAAAGAATTTGTTTCTTTGTCCTGACACGCATCGTAATTTAAAATTTTTTTTCGCTGGTCGGAAATTATTCCTGTTTTCAAAAAATAGCTGAGAATTTTATCAATTCTCGGATGCAAAATACCACCCGGACAACTGATGTCGCCGGCTTGAGTGACTTTTTGCGAACGTTTAATTAGTTGAAAAACGTATTCTGACTTTTTTTGATTTGATTTGTAATGAAGCAAAAGGACGACTCCAGCTTCAAGATGAGGCCAATCTGTCCTGTTGGCCTTTGTTATTAAAGAATGCTTTTCTTTATAATCGATCGTTGACGCTGCTAATTTAGCGGTCACAAAAGAGGGGAATATGTCCTTTTCGTGGAAAAGAGATAGATCCATAAATGTCCAAATTAATTTATAATATCCGCGATTATTTTGTTATACCAGCAGCCTAACGGGAATAAATCGATAAATCCGCAATGACCGCCGAAGCTATGCCTGAAAATTTGAAAAAAATTATTTTCCTGTAAACTGTAATAGTTTTCTTGGGGAATCACCGGATCATCTGCCGCAATAAATATTTTAACGGGTACAGTAAAGTTTTGAAAGAAATCATTTTTCAACGTGTATAAATTAAAATAGTCTCGATATGATGGGAACTCCGGAAAGTAAGGCATAACAGCTTCCGTCAACTCCATGCAGGTTTTTGTCCGCAGCATTTTGCTGAAATCATACTTTTGCGGGAAAAGTTGCTGCTTCTTGATTAAAGAACGTTTCCATTTCTTCAGGAAATACTGGCGATAAAAGAAGTAGGCGTTGTCGATAGCCAACGTCGTTTTATAAGGGTCAAGGGGCGGGCTTACGGCAAAGACACTTTTTAGATTTTGTATAGGAATACGGGAGTGTTTCCCGGCGATACGCAAGGCAAAATTACCGCCCATAGAAAAGCCGATTATATATGCAGGTGAATCCTTTTCCAACTGTGCTAGTTGATTTACTGCATCAAACGTTTCATCTAACAGCGCTCCATGGAAAAGCCCTTCGTTTAGATGATGTGAATCACCATGGTCCCTTAAATTCAAGCGGCAAACGGAAAATCCCAGATTATAAAAAAATGCCCCTGATGCGAGTATGTAAGCAGATGAAGAAGAACCTTCCCAGCCATGCAATAAGATAATCAAACCTTTGCTTGCTTCGTGACGTGCGTAAAAAGAAAGCAACTTTGATCCGACAGAAGTGGTGATAATTATCTCTTGAGAATTGTCCCGCATGTAATTTTTGTGAGGCGTGCGCAATCTGGAACTGGCCAGAATAGATTGTATGTGCGGGTTCCTGACCAAGATACAGGGATTAAAATTAATATTATCGTATTTTGATTCCCTTTCGACCATAAGCTACTAATTAAAACGCTTTGAGTATATTGCCCAGTTCTAATTTTTTGCCGTCGCATCACCGTCGAATTGTCATTGGAAGTACTCAGTATACTGATTAAGATTTACCTTTCCACGATACCCGAAATATTAAAGGATGAGCTCGCAGAAAACAAAATCCTGTTGTTGTTATAATAGCCGGAAAGACGTCTGAATGCAACAGGCAATCGAATGCGTGCTGCGGCGGAGGTCCGCACGAAGGCGTCTTAGCGTCCAGACGCTGGGGTAGGATTTACTTACCATTAAGCATACAGTTAACTATTGTTGCCATTTGTCTTTATGTTATTTATCCTAAAAATGAAAAAGACTACATGAAGTAGTCTGAAGGCAAGATCAAAAGAGTCGGTCCCAAAAGTTTTTTTAGGAAAAGTGCAGGAGAAGAAAGATGAAGTCAACACAGGAACGATACAAAAGCTTCGATAGATTCTTAGGCGAAATCGTTGACGGCATGGCTGCTGCGGCGATCCTGGGTGCCAGCATTATTTTGTTTGCCGCGCTCTGGGGACTAATCTATCATGATAATGTTCTTTCGGACAAGCGCATGGAGTCGTCACCGACGATCGCTTCATCCGGTCCGCTTCCTTGAAGGTCATGAAAGAAGAGAATTCGCGGTTTGCATTGAGCCAAGGTGGGTACCTTGATATTTTTTAATTGCCGCATAAGTAAAAAAAATCTTTATCATAAGGAAGCTTGATGAAGAGAATAATTATATCGACGATGGCTTTGTTGACGATGTTTGCATCTATAACTTAGAGAAGGAGGTCACATTATGTTGATGAATATTAAAAGAAATTGGCGAACATTTTGCGATCAACTGCGGTTATACAGTCTCAACATCACTATTATGGCAACTATGCTTTTAGTTTTTGTATTTCTCGGTGCCACGTCTTACCTCTATATGCAATCACCTTCGGCTGTTGCTCACAAGCAGGAATTGGAAACATATTTCAAGCAGGAAAATGCCAGACGTGAATGGAAAAGGTTGTATAGATATCACGGGTATCCGGCAGCGGTCATTTATGAAGAAGGGAAGACGCCTTATTTTTACAACAAGCAAGGCATGAAATGTCAGTTTATTTATCCGTCAAAAGAAGCGGGATTAATTGTTCATCAGGCGGAAGATAATAGCAAGTATTACGCGGCATTGACGCTGAAGAAAGAATCAGTGATAAAATAGGAAGACGTTTTTATGCTGATTGATGATCATAGCACTAGTGGTACTTATTAGATAATTTGACCGTAATAATAAATAAGTAGACGCTTTACCTATAATTATAGTGTGGACCATATTTGATATTTTTAGTCAATTATTTTTTAAAGTCGTTCAGCTTTAATCGGCGTATCGGTATATTGGCCGGTTTTATAAATTATTCTGCACACACCAGCGGACAATAATCAAAAAAGGCCCGTTCTTAGGGCCTTTTTTATTTCACCGCATGTCGCCGGCTTATATTTTGGTGGCGGTGCAGGGAATCGGACCCCGGACACTACGGATATGAGGCTGCCGCCTCACCTTTCTTGTTTTTTAGACAAATCACAATTTAACAATTTAATCAGCACTTTATTAAGCCGTAAAGAAATACGCTTTTGCGATCTTTTGCGTCTTTTTTTGTTGATTATGTCTCAAGAATGGCACGGCGAGGGTAACGGTGAGTAGGATTTTTTATAAAAAATAAAGTGTGTGAAATACTGAAAATAGCCCGACTGCGGCGGCTGGCGACGATAGAGCCAGCAGTCGGAGTCGGACGTGCGAATCGGCATACAAGAGATATGGATTGATATTAAATAGGGGGTGTATTTCATGTCAGATTTAGTCCAGTTTGTTTTAAATTCGATTCCGGGCTCGAGGGTTGTTGAGGTAATTAATCGCGAAGGCGCGCAAGCTCTTAGCGCAAGCAGGGCGTGCCGGAAGCATAGCAGACTGACTAGTGCTGATTTTGACAAAAAAACAAAAGAAAAAAGAGATTGCCCTTATGGCCTTGCTACTGGCGGTAATAATTGGTTAGAGAATCATAAACTATCAGAGCCTATTAAATTTGGTTTTGTTGATCAAAAGGATATTATTAATGATTTTAAAAAAATGTTGATTCGGGTTGATGGTTCAATGTCGCCTCCTTTGGTCAATGAAGCGGGGGAATTAAAGACTTTCCCGAATAAATCTCGTTGGAATAGTGAATATAATTATAGTTGGATTGTTGGTCAACGTGCTTTGGATGAAGTAAAGGGATTAAAAAAGGTAAGTCATTTAATCCTTACTTTTGATCCTGATATTGTTAAACAGATTATTCCTGATTGGTGGTATCTAGGACCGGAAGCTTATCTTGCTGTGGTTGGCGGATATTTTGTTTCTGATTTCTTGCGTAAATTAAGAATGCATAAAAAGAAGTATAGTGAGCCAAATAATTTTATTGCATGGGTAATGGAATTTACAGAAAAGGGAATGGTTCATTTTCATTTGTTGTTTTATGGTTCATGGGTGGCGAAAATTGAGGATTTAAGCAAGTTGTGGCCTTATTCGCAGCCGCAAGGAATTAGATTTGGTAAGCCTATAAGACATCATGATAACGGCGCTGTCCTTGCAAGTTATTTGACGCGATACATTACAAAATCTTTATCTCCTATGGGTGATGTTGATAAAAAGATAAAAGATAAAATGGAATTGATAAGGGCTTTGTTATGGCTTTTTAAAAAACGTCTTTATAATATGCGGCATAAGATAAGAAATTCTGACGGTGAGCATACGCTTGGAATAGGGCGAGATCAATATATCAATCCTGTTAAGTGGTCTTTGTATATTCCTGCAGTTGGTAATGATGATGTTGTATTTGAAAAAGAATTTGAAGGTTATAAAAAGCAGTATGAATATTCATAGAAAGAGAAATGAATTAAATTGTTGCTTACACTACTAAGTTTCAGTGGAGAGTGATTGTCAAAATTGAGGATTGCTATTTGAAAGGTGAAACACAATGATCACCATCAGTTGTATGCCACACGTTGGATTAATGGTTTAGCATTCGTTTTATTTTCAATGTCCTCCCATATATAACCCAATTTTCGTTTGAATTCCTTTTAATTCTGGTTGAGCTGTGGTGTTAATAATCTCAATTGAATACTTGCCTTCAGTTAATTTTATCCAACCAATGTCTCTCCATTTATCGTTAGCTCCCGATGCAATAGAACACACAGTTTGGAATGTCTTATCAACAACAACAGTTGAATCTGACAATTTCGTTACTATGACTCTAATAGGAATCATTGTCCCATAAGATTTACGATATTCTTCGCTTTCTGACATTCGATTTGAGTTACATTCTTCTAAGCAGCTTCTGCAGTATCCGTCGTATCCTGGTCCTCCTATAATATTGTCTTTATCTCTATCTTGATCCTTTGGAAAATAAAAAGATAGTATTAACTTATAGCTTTTTTCGATACGTGCTTTGAAAATTGTTTTTAACACAACGCCAGATTCTAAAAGTGAGATATCCGTCTCAGGAATGAGCGGTGAGGAGGCACAAAGAAATAATGGATACATGATTAACCCAATAACTGGTGTGTTACATAAGTCATATCTTGTTTGCCCCATGCTGCATGCAATGGGAAAAATTGCGATAAAAGATATTAACAAAATTGCAATCAATCTTCTTAATTTCATAATTTCTTTCCTCTCTCTCTCTAACGATTACTTGTTGTAACCTAGCATAGAATCGATAATTTGAAAAATGAGAATTTCAGGCAGGAGTCAACAAAAAAACTAAATTATGATTTTTTTTGGATTGCCGAACCTACAGATTCACTGTTTCACCTACAAAGTTTCAGTAATGGGTAGTTGTCATAATTGAAGATTATTGACGGAAAGGGAGTAACCCCTATGATGCCTCACAGAAGATTACTTTCATCAATCAAAAACTGTTTTACGTCTTGTCGACTGGGCTCAAGCTGTGCCCTAGAGAGCTTTCTTCTGGTACTTTCTATAGAATAGCATTCATCAACTAGTTTCTGGAAATCATGGAAAATCGTATCATCGTTACGTTGTAAATTGCGTTCCGCGAGTATGTAGTCTTTCGTAGCACTCCACCATCGTGTGGCATGGAAACTGAAATCTTCCCACATCATATCCGGATCAAGATAATCGCGGCGAAAAAGTGTCCCAAGAGATTCGAAGAAGTTCATTACTGTTTCTTGAATATCTTCGCGGGGAACACCAGCCAGCAATTTGCTCGCCAGTGCTTGGCGTGCTAGGAGCATTGAGTGGGAGTCAAATCTGTCTTCCATATGCACTTGTAGTTTTACCCTAAGTTCGGCCTTGGTCGTCTCATGCTGCTCTTTAACGAGTCGGAAGGTGGCGAAAACGAGGGCCCACGTGCCTATTGCGATAAGGGCAGTACATAATGCCGCCCAATCGTGTGTATCCATTTGCATCTCCCAATCTTAGTTCATGCATCCGACACTGTCCATATGTATGCTTTATAATAATCCAAACCCCTCAAAATAAGTCATAGACATAAGTTCTTTATTTCTTCTTGAAGATTGTTAATTGTTTTTCAAGAACTATACGTTTTTGTATCTATCCTTTAATTTGACTTCTTCTGTGGCTCTGATTGAGGTGGTGGTCCCTGCGGCTTTAATGGTGGCGGTGGCCCCTGTGGTTTTGGTGTAGTAGGTTTTGGTTTTGAACCGCCTTTCCTAACCTCAAATACTTCTTTTAGATCGGCTTCTCTTTTTTCCATAATAGATTATCCTTCTAATTATTTTCTAACTTCGATTATAAAGTCTCCCGGTTGTGAAGCAAGATAAATTTTTGATAGTTTATATAATTCTTTAGAATCTTCTGAATTGTATACAGTAACATCTTTCAATTCTATTTCTTGTAATTTTTCAGTTTCTGCAAAGCTATCTACATAACCATCATATGTCAAACCTGTAGTCTTGCACCTTACCCATACCCATTCTACATCGTCCTTCCTCATAAAATGTGTAAATAATTCTTCCTCACCATATACATCTGATATTTTTAGCTTCTTTGTAATTTTGTATAAATATTGATGGTTAATAATGCTAGTAAATAAAAGACCTAAAACTAAACCG
The DNA here is from genome assembly GCA_963753975.1 of uncultured delta proteobacterium. Lineage (GTDB taxonomy): Bacteria > Desulfobacterota > Syntrophia > Syntrophales > Smithellaceae > UBA4810. The sequence goes on along the minus strand of CAVWEH010000002.1, from coordinate 540,414 downwards.
CATAAACATGTAAAAATAACTTCGTATATGGAAATTGGGATCGTATTATCAAATAATGACGACCAAAATATTAAACTTGGAGGGTCAGGAAAGAGTGGGCATAACAAAAATAATAGATGCCACATACACAAGAATAATTGGTAGAATATATAAGATGTGACTCCTAACACTACTGAATAAATACTAAACCTGAAAGGACTCCATTCCCGATGAATTGTCAGAGTATCCACTATTAAAGTTGCGACTATACCGGGAATGATGAGAATTATTAGTCTAACTGTTAACTCTGATATTTGCATCATTGAACCTTATTCTATGCTTAAAAATGTAAATTACCTAACTATCAGAATGTCACTAAAGGTAGTTTTAATTATAACAGTATCCCAAAAAATAAAACCCCACTCTTTTTTAAGAAACGGGGTTTCAAAAATCAGCCACATAACACCCTCACTTAGTCTTAAAAAGGATGCATAATATGGGACTGTTATTTGAGCTTGCCTTTTAAATACGCTTTCCTAATATCACTATTTCCACTAGCAATCTAGTATAAATATGAAATCTAGGAAGTTGCCGACTTCAGGAAGAAGTCGATTATTTGTTTCACCTACTAAGTGTTAGAAAAACCTGTCAAGATAAATTGATGATAACTGGTAGAAACATTCAATATTGATACATACGCAATTTTCGTCACGAAATAATATCTATTGCAATCATTTAGAAAATAAATATCATCATCCTTCAAGCTTAAAATTATTTTCATCACTACATAGCTTAACCGGAGGCAGTTATGAAATCGACTAATGGTTCAAATAGTATCAGAAAAGCGGGAGCCATCAGAAGTTCCTTCCTACAAGTATTTTTCAGAGCCATTATTCTTTGCGGATTATTTTCCACACAAGCCACTGCCGCAAGCTTTGATTGCCAGAAGGCTGCCAGTAAGGTGGAGAAGATCGTATGCTCCGATGCAGAACTCTCCAAACTCGATGAAGAGATGGCTAAAGTTTACCATGACGCCATGACCAATTTATCTCCTGAAGGTCAGAAGGAAACAAGGCAATATCAGAAGTACTGGCTCAAAATAATATCTTCCTATACTAACCCCGATAGTGGAATAAAGGAGACTTATAAAGAAAGAATCAAACAACTGCAATGCAGCTTGATCAAATTCCCTGATCGTATTTTTAGAAATGTTTATGCTCATTATTCAAGAAACGATCTCACGTATCCGCAAATTGAAAACCCGCGAGACGAAAATGAGAAATTCTGGAATAATTTTATTTCTAAATACGCCACTGGCCATTCTAAATATTCCAGAGGTTGTATAAATCGTAATAACGAATACACCGTTAGCTTTAGTAACAAGCACTTAATATCAGTCAGACGTTTAGACTCTATGATAAGTGAGGGTGCAGCAAGTCCATATCGAACCGATGCGGAAGCAGAGTCCATTTCTTGGCTGTTAGAAAGCAAAAGGGAATTACAAGCTGCAGATTTATTCGGTGATAAAACCGACTGGCAGAGCAAAGTTGCAGCACTAGTTTCTCAGAAACTGCAGGATGAGAAAATTGCTCAGTACCTGAAAAGAGAGTACCCATACAATAAAATTAGCACTTGGGAGATCATGCATAAAGTAACTTCACCTAGTGAGTGGGTGATCTTGAAAGATGGGTTGGGCTTCGGATTTTTTGAAGTTTATATGAAAGGTTTTAATGTTTTCATCACAATAGACTGGAAAACTCTCGATCCTTACCTCAGCAAAAATGGTCGTTCGCTAATTCATGACTGAAGATATTATTAGCCAGATTAATCCTTCATAAGATATTATTTTGAATTAAATTACGGGATCACATTAATTCAGTAAGTATTTATTACCGAAAGAAATGTTGTATATTTTCATGTATTGCCATCCTATTGACTTCAGGAAGAAATAAATACCCTTACAAATGGCGAAAAATGACACACCGTAATCTTTTCGGAAGAGTAAAAAAATAACTTGACAGAGCATTAACAATATAGTAATATTCACTATACAAAAGTAAACATAATGTATCTATAATTAAGAATTTAAGGGGGTATAATTATGGGAAGACCAAAAGTGGAAGAAGCAAAACAGCAATACACAGTAATGTTGAGACCAAGCATAGTAAAAGAAATTGATAGGATTCGCGCTATAAGAGGGCGCAGGACAAGAAGCGAAATGATGGCTAATCTTATTGAGATGGGGCTAGAGGATATGCAATCACTGGACAGGTTGGGCTTAATACAGGCTGTTGCAGTTGGAGACAAGGTATTCGCTAAATTGAAAGATGCATTACGCGTTGGTGATATTAGACTAGATAATGCTGGCGATTTGGAAATCAGAAAATAAATAATGGCGTACGCATTCTGTAATTATGAATTTTTTGGATAAATACCCTGAGCTTTTGACAGTAAACCAAATAGCGGAGATTTTAAAAGTTAAAGTTAATATGGTTTACGGATTGTGTGGTCTAGTCAAGATCAGGATAGGAAAGGGCAGGGGGCTAATCCGTTACAGAAAAATTGACTTGATAAATTATATCAAGTCGAGAGAGGAGGAGGTTAATCTCGATGCAAATAAGAAAAAGGAAAGATACCGGAAAGTGGGGCTATCAGATATGCTTTCACTCAAACAGGTACAGGCTCTCCGGTTGGAATACCAGAGATGAAGCTCAAAAGGCAGCGGAAAATCATCTGGGTAAACTAAGGAGAGAGGCCTCATTGGCTGCTTCCGCTTCTAATATGGCTTGTGTTGACGCGGTGAATGGTTTCTTGGCTTACTCTGCTAGAATCGGTAAATCTGAAAATAGGGTGCGTGGACTCGTTTCCAATTTTAAAAGTTTTATCTTACCTTTCTTTACAGCGGGAAAGCGGCTGAAAGATATTACTCATAATGACATTGAAGCGTTCATTGATGAACAATGCAAGAGGGATATATCAAAGAATACTATCACTCATTATGTGACGGATTTAAACGCATTATTAAACTGGGCGGTGAAAGAAGAAATAATAGACCTAAATCCTATGAGGAAAGTTTCCAGAAAAAGAATCAGGCCGGAAAGGATCATAAAAAATGGTTTTACTCCTGAAGAAATAAAAAAGGCTGAATCAGCGTTAGAGAAAGAAGAACTTTTATTCTTCAGGTTTTTACTTTTTACCGGCGAAAGATTATCTGAAGCGCTGTCCAGTAAATGGACCGACGTAAATTATGAAAACAGGGAAATTATAATCAGGGGAACAAAAACTGAAAGTTCTTTAAGGCAGCTGGATATGTGTAATGGTCTTTATATGACTTTAAAAGGATTAGAGGCTTATAAAACCGATTCGCCTTTTATATTTCATCACAATAACGGTAAGCGGATATTGAGAAGAGATAAAATGTTTAAAAGGATAACAATGAAAACAGGGATTAAAATCACTGCCAAAGATTTAAGGGATGTTTTCGCCTCAACAATAGCTATGGGTAGTGAAAATAATAGGCCTGATGTTCAGGTTGTTAGTGAGCTCCTTGGACATACAAATCTGATAACCACTAAAAAATATCTTTATTCATTAAAAGAGAAAAGAATGAAGGCGGTAAGCGTTTTAGATGACATTTATGGCACGGAAAGTGACCCGGGCGCAAAAAAGAAGGACTTAGAAAAACTCCTAAGTCCTTGTTATAATTATGGTGGCGGTGCAGGGAATCGGACCCCGGACACTACGGATATGAGCCGTATGCTCTAACCAGCTGAGCTACACCGCCTCTTGGATAGTTACTTATTATTTTCCTTTTTAATGGGAAAATAAATGTGTGCGACGCTATACCTAAGCACACAAGTTTTGTCAATTACTTATTGGACGGTATTCAGCTCATAAACAACTATTACACTTCTATCCTGCAACGAAGCGCCGACAGATGAAACCAAGGCCAACACTAATTTGGGTTTACCATCGTTATCTATGTCTTTAAAACAATAATCGGCAATGTATCCGTTGATTTTTTTTGTCCGCCAGTTTTCCGCCATGCCCATGCCGTCCCATTCCAGATTATATATTTCACTGGAAGTGAAGAGCTTCAAATGCTTAAACACTCGGCCGACGGAAGATAAGTTTTTTGCTATAATTATCTGTTTTTTTCCATCCTTGTGTGTATCAAAAGTCAGAATGCGCAAATTGGCAAATGCGCTTTTTTCATTTTCAGCAGGCTTTGTTTTATCAATATTTTCGAAGTAGTTATTGCTGCCACCATATACATCATCACTTCTCCAGATAAGTGCGTCACTGGAAAAGCCAAAAGTAAAAATTTTGCTCAGTGGTTTGTTTGTTTTTTCAAAAATACATAAATAGTCCAGTTCATCCAAGGCGATTATTTTTTCACCTCCTGCGCCCACATTATCAATGGTTAATCCGTAGATAGACAAACCTAAAGGTATTTTCATTTTTTGATCGGAAACGTATTTGCCGTCTCTCCAAACAATTTCATAAATTGGTGTGTCTAAAGGCTTATCAAAACCATAAGCCTGTCCTAATAATAAAGGACCGGATGGAGTATCGATTACACGTAAAAACCAACGGATATCCGATGCAATTTTTACATATTTACCGTCTTTGAATTCCAAGACAAAGGAATCAAGCAAAGTATCATTGAGCGATGTGACGATTATTTCTTTTACACCGTTTTTGTTAATATCCGCTACGTCGACTGAAATATAATTATCATAAGATTTTCCGGGAATTTTCTCCAATAGATTCAATTCATTGGCTTTTTTTTGGTATATGTATACATTATGACTGTCAATAACCACCACTTCGTTTAAGCCGTCATTATTTACGTCTCCTATATCCATACCTTTAAATTCGGTAGGTAATTTTTGACTCATCCAAAATCCCCTGCGATTAGTAGGATCGGGAGCATTAATAAATTCAGCGTTGATTGCCGAAGTCAAAGTGCCTCTCTTGCCCGTTTTCATGCCCGCAATTATTTGCGATTCACGCGAAGAGCCCGGAGGGGATGGGGGCGCATTAGGGCTTGCAGTGGGAGCGAAAGTGGCGGAACCTGTATCTTGTGTCGTTGCCGGTGATGTAATTCCCAGAATATGTTGGACAATTCTTTGAGAAAAATCATTGATTTTAGGAATTACTTCATCAAGGCTTTGTGATTGGGCGAAGATGCCGATGTCCGATTTGTTGGCGGCTATGTCCACCAGCTTTCCATCAATACTGATACTTTTGCCGATTTTGGTAATGCTTCCCCAAACGACATAATCAGACTTCAGTTTTTTACCGAGGTTATATACATCAACTAAAGTTAATTCCCCGGATTTGATTTTCTTGAGTTCTTCGGAAACAATATTTTTACCCGTAACCTCAATTTTATTCGGTACAAAAATACGCGTGGAAAGCATATCCCCGATTCCTTGTTTTAAATAATCGATATTTTCAGCGCTATGTACGGAAAAAGGTAAAATAGCTACCGTGTACTTATCTTTTGCCCAAAGCGATCCTGTAGCCAGCAAAATAATTGTCAAACAAAATATTAATTGCAAATATTTTCTCATGCTTATCTCCCCTTGTGGAATACTAACGTTTGAATTCGCCGAACTTCTAACATTTTAAATATGATAATACAAGAGTGATTTAGGAAGTTCAATAAGAGTTATCTTCATGTCTTTATTAAATTAGCATATTAAAGATTTTATAAACTTTCAGTCTTGATTCTATTTTCGCGAAAAACGCCGGCGTAGAAAAAGTGACTTCTTTTTAGAATCATTTGTATATGGTTTATTTAAGTTTTCAATGGTACTACATAAAAGAAGACAGCGAAAAAATGGCAAATACTGCCGGTAAGTACGAATAAATGCCAGATAGCATGATTAAAGGGAAGTCTTTTCCAGGCATAAAAGATAGTGCCCCCCGTATAAGCCAGTCCGCCTGAAATAAGCCAGACAATAGCGCCTCCGGGGAGTGTCTGAAAAATGGGTTTGATGGCAAAAACAACCAGCCAGCCCATCAGAATATAAGCAAGCGTGGAAAGAATTTTAAACCGATGAATAAAAAAAACTTTAAACAAAATTCCCAAAATGGTCAGAGACCAAACGACAGCAAACATAGTCCAACCCAAAACCCCGCGAACCGCAACCAGCATAAAAGGGGTATAAGTTCCCGCAATTAAAGCGTAAATGCAAGAATGGTCGATAATTCTAAAGACGTGTTTAATTTGTGGTTCTCGGCAACTATGATAAAGTGTTGAAGCCGTGTAAAGTAAAACCAGCGTAATACCGAAAATTGTACAACTGACAATATGGCTGGTCTTACCATACAAGCTGGCAAAAACGATTAAGAGAACAAGTCCGGCCAGGCTGATTAGAATCCCGGTCCCGTGAATAATGCTATTAAAAATTTCTTCTATCAGACTGTATTTTTCAGTTTCCACTATAGTTTGGGACATGCAGTCACCCGTCTTCCAAGTTGATTTTATTTAAATAAGTTTTCGTGTGTAATTTGTCAATCTTTAATTGACCCGCTGTATTATTAATAGGTCTTGACGTATTAATCAAAATCGTAATAATATCAATCTACAAAAAAATGGCGAGAAGAAGGTTGACCGACGTGCGATACCTATAAATATTCTGAGGAGGAGTAAGTGATTTCCAGATATTCCCGAGAAAAAATGACAAAAATTTGGAGTACGGAAAATAGATATCAGAAGTGGCTTGATGTGGAAATTACGGCATGCGAAGCGATGGCGAAGCTCGGCAAAATCCCGGAAAATTCGCTGAAAAATATCAAACAAAAAGCCGCTATTAACGTCAAACGTATTGATGAAATAGAAAAAACGACAAAGCACGATGTAATAGCTTTTTTAACCTCTTTAACGGAGAAAGTAGGTGAAGACGGTCGTTTCATTCACATGGGCCTTACTTCTTCCGATATTTTGGATACATCACTTGCCATCTTGTTGAAAGAAGCGGCGGAAATTTTACTGGAAGATATTGATCAACTTTTAGTCGTCTTGAAAAAGAAAGCTTTTGAACATAAAAATACATTAATGATCGGCCGATCGCACGGCATTCACGCCGAGCCGGTTACTTTCGGTTTGAAGATGGCTTTGTGGCATCAGGAAATGCAGCGCAATCATCGTCGTCTGGTCAGCGCTAGAGAATCTATAAGCTACGGAAAGATATCGGGAGCGGTAGGCACTTTTTCTTTTGTGGAGCCGTTTGTGGAAGAATATGTATGTCGCAAACTTGCTTTGAAACCGGCGCCGGTATCGTCGCAAATTATCCAGCGTGATCGGCACGCCGAATTTTTTACCACTCTGGCGATAATCGCCTCTTCCGTGGATAAATTTGCGCAGGAGATCAGGTTGCTTCAGCGGACGGAGGTTCGGGAGGCGGAAGAATATTTCTCCGCAGGGCAAAAGGGTTCATCGGCTATGCCGCACAAGCGCAACCCGGTGCTTTCGGAAAATCTCTCCGGTTTAGCGAGGCTCGTCAGATCATATGCGTTGGCAGCGCTGGAAAATGTAGCTCTTTGGCATGAAAGAGATATTAGTCATTCTTCGGTAGAAAGAGTTATCGGACCGGATGCCACGATTGTTTTGGATTTTATGCTGGGAAGGTTTGCCGGAATGATGGATAAGCTCATTGTCTATCCGGAAAGAATGTTGGCCAATCTGAATATGACCAAAGGAGTTGTTTTCTCACAAATGGTGTTGCTTGCTCTTATTGAAAAAGGAATGACCAGAGAAGACGCCTATATAATTGTTCAGAAAAACGCGATGAAATCCTGGCAGGAAGGCATAGAATTCAGAGAATTGCTTAAAGCAGATGAAGTGGTAATGAAATATCTCCAGGAAAAAGATTTGACGGAAATTTTCAACATGAATAACTTTTTAAAGAATCTGGATTTTATTTTTAACCGGGTATTTGGAAACGATAAATAAAAGTCCATAGTTTTTTGCCGTTTTTTCGTAAGGTGAAATATTTTGACAGTTAAGTTCTATATACCGGACATTTATCCTTTTAAAATAATCGTGTCTTTCTGGAATTCCTGGAGGGTATCGGGATAATCGACGTTATAGTGCAGACCGCGGCTCTCTTTTCTGGCGCAAGCGCTCTGAACGATTAATTTGGCGACAGTGGTAATATTGCGCAGTTCGATTAAATCCTTGGTGACCTTGAAGTTCCAATAATAGTCGTCAATCTCTTTCTGGATGAGATCAATTCGGCGGACGGCTCTCTCCAGTCTTTTATTTGATCTAACAATCCCAACATAATTCCACATACACCTTCTTATTTCGTCCCAGTTGTTAGTTACAACAACACTATCGTCACTTTCCGTTGTTCCGCTGTCATCCCACGGAGCGACAAAATAATTGCTGTGTTGTTGGGAAGCGAATAATTGCGCAATTTTTGCATAAATACGGTGTGAGTAAACAACTGCTTCTAGTAGGGAATTACTCGCTAGGCGGTTTGCCCCATGCAGTCCGGTGCAGGATACTTCACCGCAGGCGTAAAGATTGGCAATAGAAGTTTCCCCGAAGGGATTTACGGTAACACCGCCGCAGATATAATGTGCGGCCGGAGCCACAGGAATCGGATCCGTGGTTATGTCGAGACCGAATTCCAGACACTTTTCGTAAATATTGGGAAAGCGATTAATTATGAAATCACGATCGCGATGAGTTATATCCAGAAGAACATATTCATCGCCGGATTTTTTTATTTCCGTGTAAATAGCTTTGGCGACAACGTCACGCGGAGCTAAACTTTGCAGGGCGTGATAATTTTCCATAAACGTCGCACCATTTTTTAGTCGGAGAATTGCCCCTTCGCCGCGCACGGCTTCGCTGATGAGGAAAGCTTTGGCATCAGGGTGGTAAAGACAAGTCGGATGAAACTGGATGAATTCCATGTTGGAAATTTGCGCTCCGGCACGATACGCCATGGCAATTCCGTCACCGGTCGCAATATCGGGATTTGTAGTAATCAGATAAACTTTGCCCGCTCCGCCGGTGGATAAAATTATATATTTTGCGCAATATGTATGAACCCTATTTTTATTGATATCCAACACGTATGTTCCCAGACAACGAACGGCTTTACCGGAGATGTCCCTTTCGATGATGAGGTCAATGCCTATGTGATTTTCGTAAATTGTCACATTTTTTAAATGAGAAACTTTTTCATGCAATGCCCGCTCGATTTCTTTTCCGGTCAGGTCTTTAGCATGCAGTACCCGTCTGCGGTTGTGGCCTCCTTCCTGACCTAAATCATAGGCATGAGGCGGCGCTTCCGATTTTGTGAAATTTACTCCCCATTGGATCAGTTCCTGAATACGGGGTGGAGCTTCTCGGACGACGAAATCGACCACATCTTTGTTGCAAAGACCTGCGCCGCAAATCAGTGTGTCGTTAATATGATCTTCGAAACTGTCGGTCTGATCGGTAACGGCGGCGATGCCGCCTTGAGCATAATTAGTATTGGATTCCGACTTTTCTTTTTTTGTGACGATGGCGACAGTGCCCAGGGTGGAAGCCTTAATAGCCAAGCTTAAACCCGCAATACCGCTGCCTAAAATCAAAAAATCTGTTTTAAATTCCATTGAATGTTTTCCACCGAATAATCGCTGTTAAAAGTTTGTTTACAAATAGGTCCACCTTTTATATAAGCATTTTTCACTTTTAGTAAAGTAAAATTACAAAAGAGGATTAAAATTTGTTAGTTTTAGGAATTGACTCATCATGCGACGAAACTGCGGCAGCAGTAGTCGATAACGGGAAAATACTTTCCAATGTAATAGCCTCGCAAATCAAAGTTCATAGCAAGTACGGCGGAGTTGTTCCCGAAATTGCTTCGCGTAAACACATTGAAGCAATAAATCCAGTTATCGAACAGGCCTTATCTGATGCAAACATAGAGCTCAAGGAAATAAAAGGTATGGCCGTAACCCGCGGTCCGGGATTGATCGGATCACTTCTGATTGGTTTATCAACGGCCAAGGCTCTGGCCTATGCACTGAACATTCCATTAGTTGGCGTTAATCATTTAGAAGGGCATATTGCAGCAGTATTCCTTGCCGAAAAAACGCCCGCATTTTCTTTTGTTGCCTTAATTGCATCAGGCGGACACACGAATATTTACATGGTGAAAAATTATCATGATTTTCATTTATTAGGCCAGACACGGGATGATGCAGCGGGAGAAGCATTTGATAAGGGCGCCAACCTTCTTAATCTTGGTTATCCCGGAGGAGTAGTGATTGATAAAATGGCCAAAAATGGCAATCCGCAAGCAGTTGCTTTTCCTCGGGCGATGAAGGACTCGCCTGATTTCAGCTTCAGTGGTTTGAAAACTTCCTTATTGACTATGTTGAAGAAACGCGGTTGTGATTTTAGCGCCGCTGAATTACCGGATATAGTGGCAAGTTATCAGGAGGCAATTGTCGATGTATTAGTAGAAAAAACGATTAGAGCAGCTCAAGATAATAACATTTCCCAAGTTGTAGTTTGCGGAGGTGTTGCGGCCAACAGTAGATTACGGAAGAAATTTGCCGCTACCGCATCAAAAAAGGAAATTGATTTATTTATACCGCCGATGATTTTATGCACGGATAACGCGGCTATGATTGCAGCACTGGGCGAGGTAATGCTCTTAAATGGCCATCGAGATTCGCTGGATTTGAACGCAATATCGCGTTGGCCGCTGTCTACGGCAAATTCCTGAAGTAACCATGACAACGCCAAAAGAAATAATCAATAAATATGAAATCAAGCCGAAGAAGAAATTAGGCCAGTCGTTTCTTTTGGATGGCAATATCATCAGGAAAATAGCAGCATCAGCGGATATTTCCGCAGAAGATGTTATCATTGAAATTGGATCCGGCATCGGCATACTGACGCAAGAGATCGCTAGAAAAGCCGGCAAAGTTATTGCCGCAGAAATAGATCCGCAACTGGTAGAAGTATTAAAAGCAAAACTTGCGCCCTATAGTAATGCGGAGATTCACTGCGGCGACATATTGAAATATGACTTTAAGGCGCTATCAAAAGGATATAAATCCAAAGTAAAGGTTATCGGTAATGTACCTTACAATATATCCAGCCCTTTGCTTTTTTATTTATTGTCTTTCCGTTCAGTTATCGATGGTTTTGTTCTCATGCTACAGAAAGAAGTTGTTGAGCGGCTGGTAGCGCTGCCCGGCGATAAAAGCTATGGCGTGCCTTCGGTGATTTTACAAATGTTTGCTTCCGTGGAAAAAATATTTGATGTGCCCGCAACGTGTTTCTATCCGCGTCCGAAAGTCGAATCGGCGGTAATAAGAGGGACTTTCTCTGGAAAAATCTCTTGTCCATTTGAACTGATGAAATATTTTTTACAGGCCTGGTTAAAGCAGTCGTTTGCCCAACGTAGAAAAATGCTGACTAACAATTTGAAGAATTCAAAGTTACTGACGAACATTTCTGAAGAAAAGATAAGAGATGTTCTGGCTTGCGCTAAGATTGACGGAAAACGCCGGGGAGAGACACTTTCCGTGATGGAATTTGGTAAGCTAAGCAATATGCTTTATGAAGCAATGACAAAATTATAAAATGAAAGGTTTGCAAAGCTGATTCATTTGTGTTCAGAATCCTTTTACGACCATGCGGCCTCTCGCTTCACTGCCGACACAAAACTCGTTCGCCTAAGGCGAACTCAAACACTTGTGCCGGCGGCCGTTGCACTGCGAGGGCCTGGTACCCGTAAAAAGCTTCAATTCGCACTTCATAAATCATTTTTGAATTTATATAAATCAGGTCTCAAAATATCGATAACGGCGATTAAAGAAAAAGCATCAATCGCCGGAAAGCTGGGAATGTCAATGATTGCAGTCTCTCTGATGATGAATTGTCAAGGATAAAGATTTGACCATCCTTTTCCTTATCAGCATGGTAGGCTAATATATTTTCCTTTTACAACTTACAATTATTAGTCGTTTTACATATTCCTAATTCTTAACCGACCTTGCGACGTAATGGAGTATACACCCCTGCTAGTTCTGATTAGATCTCCACTGTCCAATAAATCATCAACATGCGCTCTTGTTTGATGATGATAATTTGGAGCTTTGTAATTTATTTCTTTATGTTTATTTGTTAAATTAATATAATGAGGAAGCTCAGAGTAAATGTGGTTTAAAGATGCGGTCCCAGCACTGGACACGATTACCCTCAATATTGATATTTCCCATTTATTCATCGCAATAATCCTCTGCTTATATATTTTTATCCATTTAATCATACGGCTAACGTCATGATCAGTCATAGCCGACTTTATTGGTGATTGGCTGACCTTTATTGCTACCGGGCTCCAGGGACAAGCTCATTTCGTACCCGCTCTGTTTTCTGAAAAAGATGTTCGTCTATATGTTCTGGAAGTCTTTTTACCCAAGCACTAGCCCATATATCGGAGATCGCTACATCCGTCTCTACACTCTTCATAAACTCCTGACGCCCTTCTTTCGTATTCAATCTCTTCAAGGAATCCATGTTCTCTTTCTGTTTCTGGTTAACCAAGCTATCTCCTTCTCGCAAGTACCATGTCACATAGTCGCTTTGATTGTAAGTATAGTTATAATCAACAACTACCCACCTTCCCGTTGTGCCGAATGAGCTGCAAAACGGGACAGCATTTGCAGTTTTACGTAACACCTTTTTCCAGAGTGCACCATCCGGTCGTTCACCGTACGAAAAAACAACGGAATACACCAGTCCGCCTTTGTCAGGCAGATCGGGACTGTTGGTAAATCGCTTGTTGAGTTTAAAAGTCATAGCCGTATAGTTTTGTTGCCTTTCTAAAGCAACCAATTCGATGTCTTCTGGTTCCTTGTATAGTATCGAACTCAGCTCATGCTCATACTTCCCGCCGCCAGCCTTGTATTTGTCAAGAATTTTATTCCGAAATACTTGTTGTATATCTTTTTCCTTCAGTTTTGACCTTGCCCAGTCTGTAAAATCAAACTGATCGAGCAACCCGCCTTTATAGCCTATGAACAGAAGCCACGAAAACTGATGCCCCGCATTTATTGTCCCTTGTAGATCGGCTGCGTACTTGTGGTTTTCATCCGGTGAGTCGTATATCTGGAACAGTCCGAGACACATCAGGACTATTAGAATCACTATAACCGTCTTACGTCTCATTTGGTGCCCTCCATATTCTTCGCATAACGCAAAAGCTTACGGGGAGGCGTGCGTGCACGCCGATCCCGTGAAGCGCCTTGTTATAGCTTCAGCTTTTTTTATCAGGGAAACACCCTGCCATTCTTGCCATTATGACGATCAAGTAGAGATACGATTGAAAACAAACGAAATCGCAGAACTCCGGCTCGTTGAGCACCTTGCCGACGGAATAGCCAAGCCCACCTGCCGGGAGGCTCACCAAATTGAAGGCCGAGCCCATAGGGTCACCATGAGTTAAGGAATTGAAGGTGCTACAAATTTCCTGAGCCTGCTTTGTGTCCACCTCCTTGTTCATGGTTGCCAGCATTTTGGCAAGACTGGGGCGCTCTTTATGTTCCCAACCACGTTGCCATAAAGAGACTTCTTGCGGTTTTTCATGGAGGTATGAAATAATAGCTACGCGCTCAATGAGAGGGCGCATCAGAACAGCCGCCGCAAACAGATAGCCTTGGCGAACCAGTTCACGAATACTTAACGCAAGATTGATACCTTGGGGAATAATCTGACAAGCTGCCTTCTGCAAGTCATTCAGTTCGTTTTTGTGTGTGTAAGCAGCAATCTCGGCATTTGCTTCCAAGCAGGACAGGATAACCTGATCAAAGTGAAACACAGATTCTCTCCCAAGATACGGCTCGTCATCCGGGGTGAAAACAGGTGATTTTTTCGATGCCTCTTTCATCTTCTTTTCCTGCTATAACAATTAATATCCGAACTTCGCTTTTTCCGAGTTCTCGGTCAAAACATAGCACATCTTAGTTTTTTTAAAAGGAAAAATCACCTGTAAATTCTCAAAAACTTATTGACTAACTAATGTTGAAATATTAAGCCTCAATTTAAGTAATTAAAGCTGATACCATGTTGCATTCAGAGGATAACGAGGCGGCAAGGAGGAGGCGACGCAGGCGTATTGTAGATACGTTGAGGAGCCAGACGACGCAGCCAACAAAGTTAGCGTTTGAATGCGACTTGGTATGAAAAAGATGAAAAATAAATACTTATATATTCAAACATTCGGCTGTCAAATGAATATTCACGATTCCGAACAAATAGCGGCTTTGCTTGCCGGCATCGGATACAGAACAACGGATAACAAGAAATTAGCGGATTTAATCCTTCTCAACACCTGTTCGATCCGGGAAAAAGCGGCGCAGAAAGTCTTCTCTGAATTAGGACGGCTCACTAAATTAAAAGAACAAAATCCGGCGCTGATTATCGGTGTCGGTGGTTGTTTAGCACAGCATTTAGGCGATAGGATTTTTAAAAAGGTGGCGCAGGTTGACCTGGTCTTCGGTACACATAACATTCATGGTTTGCCCGGTTTAGTCCAAACGCTGCAAAAAGAAAGAAAACAGATTACGCAAATCGATTTTCATCCATCATTAAAATCGATTGGCGTGTTCGCTCCACCGAAAAAGGATGCGGTCAGCGCTTTTGTCACGATTATGCAGGGCTGTAATAATTTTTGTGCCTATTGCGTTGTCCCTTATTTGCGCGGGCGAGAGATGAGCCGGGCGCCGGAAGAGATCAGCGAAGAAATAAAAAAACTGGCTGATTGCGGGATTAAAGAAGTTACGCTCTTGGGACAAAATGTCAATTCTTACGGCAAAAATATAAATAATGGGGTGAATTTCGCCGGGCTAATTAAGAGAATCGGTAAGATATCCGGCATCAAAAGAATTCGATTTACAACCTCACATCCACGTGACCTCTCCCACGAATTAATCGATTGCTTTGCCCAAGAAGAAAAATTATGCGAACACATTCATCTTCCGGTACAATCCGGATCCAACCGGGTATTGGCGTTAATGAATAGAGGATATACCGTGGAAGAATACAGAGCAAAAGTCGATCATTTGCGCAAGGTTTGTCCACGGATAAGCATTACCTCAGATATAATCGTCGGATTTCCGCAGGAGACGCAAAATGATTATCAAGAAACCATTGACATGATGGAAAAAATCAGGTTTGATTCCTTATTCTCATTTAAGTATTCTGAAAGAAAAGGGACTGCGGCTCAAAAGTTTACGGGGAAAATCGAAGAATGTGAAAAGCTAAGAAGACTCCAAGAATTGCAGGCGTTGCAGGATAAATATACTCTGGAAAAAAACATAGCTTTGGAAGGAACCAGACAAGAATTACTGGTGGAAGGAAATAGCAAAAATTTGGAAAGTGATTTGACCGGACGAACCCGCTCCTGGAAAATTGTTAATTTTAAGGGCGACCGGGAATTAATCGGCAAGGTGGTAAATGTAAAAATATCTAAAGCTTATTTGCATTCTTTAAGAGGAGAAATAGTTGAAAATTAAGGAGGTTGGTAATGTTAATTGAAATGAAGGTTTCGGGATTAACAATTGATCCCATTACCAATACACCCATCGTCATATTGAAAAACATGCAGGAAAATAAAGCCATTCCTATCTGGATAGGTTTGTTTGAAGCCAGTGCTATTGCCACAGAACTGGAAAAAATAGCTTTTTCCCGGCCGATGACCCATGATTTGTTTAACGAATGCTTGAAAACTTTAGCTGTGGCCGTGAATAAAATAGTGATCGCCGATATTCGCAACAATACCTTTTTTGCTAATATTTATTTAAGCAAAGAAGGGCAAAATTTTACAATTGATGCTCGTCCCAGCGATGCTATTGCTCTGGCTCTGCGCGCGCATGCGCCTATATTTGTCGATGAAGCAGTCATTGAAAAATCGCGCAGTGTGGATTTCGGAATTAAAATAAGTGATTTGGATAAAATGAAAGAAGATAAGATTAAGGAATTTCTGGAAAATCTTTCTGCGGAAGATTTTGGCAAGTATAAGATGTAATGAGACTCGCTGAAAACGAGCGAAGCGAAATTTGAAGCGTTAGTCGAATTATCCCCGAAGCGTAGCGGAGCGGGATAAGTGACACCTCAAGCGAAGCGCGATGAAACTTTTAGAACGAATTATCCCCGAAGCGAAGTGGGGTTATCGTTATGTCTGATAACTAACTGGTATAAAAATATGGGAAACCTTATTCAAGATTTCCAAATTTATCTGGATGTTGAGCGTAATGTTTCAGCGCACACGCAAAAAGCTTATATTGCGGATATTCAGGAATTTACCGGCTTTCTTCAAAGCAACAGTTTTATAAAAAAAAAAGATGAAGTAGCGAGCGCAGAGCCGGAAACTATTCGCGCCTATTTAAGCTACTTATATCGCCAAAAGGTGAAAAAATCCACAGTTAACCGCAAAGTTGCATCGCTCAGAGCTTTTTATAAGTACTTATTGCGTAACGGCAAGGTTAAAAACAATCCGGCGAATATGGTCCAGACGCCGAAAGCAGAAAAATATATGCCGACTTTTTTGTCGGTTGACGAGGCCTTTGAACTGCTTGATGACCGGGGCGAAAAATCGGCCTTGGATTTGCGCAGTCGGGCGATGCTGGAATTGTTCTATTCGTCGGGGTTGCGTTTAAGCGAATTGGCCGGGCTGGATGTAATAGATATTGATTTTAATCAGGAATTGATTAAAGTGCGGGGAAAGGGTAAAAAAGAAAGAATCGTTCCCGTGGGCGGAAGAGCTCTGAAAGCAGTCAGAGAGTATTTAGAAAAGACAAACGAGCTAAGAAAAAGTATTGATGCGGATATTTTTAAAGAACCGCTGTTCTTAAATGCTCAGGGCAAAAGAATAACGACAAGAAGTATTGCCCGGATAGTTGACGCGGCAACTGACAAAAGCGGTATTGGTCGAAAGATCAGTCCTCATGCCCTGAGGCATAGCTTTGCCACGCATCTTTTAAATGCCGGAGCGGATTTACGATCGATTCAGGAATTGCTGGGACACAAAAGTCTTTCCACGACGCAGAAATATACTGCGGTAAATATCAACCGCATGATGGAGGTTTATGATAAAGCTCATCCGCGAGCAAAAAAATAAATGAGACTTGGCCTTTTTCCAGGCGAAGCCGCCGGAAAAGGCTTTAGTCGAATCAATGAAACTCAAATTTCAAAAGCAAAGCGCATAACCTAAAGGTCACGGGTTGAAATTTGTTAGTTGAATTGATCCTGTGCAAGCGAAGCACGACGATCCGGGGTTTAGGAGAACTTGGCTTTTTTTCAGAAAGCCGCCGGGAAAAACCAAAGGAGAATTTATCTTGAGTGAGCGAAGCGAGTCGAGGGACTGCCGTAATTGGGAAAGGCCTGGTTTTTTAGAGGAGAGGAAAATGCATATAAAGGGTACCACTATATTAGCTGTTAAGCATAAAGGTAAAATAACTGTAGCTGGTGACGGTCAGGTTACCTTGGATACGACAATTTTGAAACACGGCGCCCGTAAAGTGCGCCGTCTCTATAATAATGAAATTATCGTCGGTTTTGCCGGTGCGACGGCAGATGCCTTTACTTTGTTTGACCGCTTTGATCAAAAGTTGGAGCAATACAATGGCAACTTATTGAGAGCGGCAGTGGAATTGACGAAAGATTGGCGCACTGACCGTGTATTGCGGCATTTGGAGGCGTTGATGATCGCCGTAAGTAAAGATTATTCATTGATAATTTCCGGAAATGGAGATGTGATCGAATCTGATGATGACGTTATGGCCATCGGTTCCGGTGGGCCTTATGCTCAGGCTGCTGCCCGCGCCATGGTTCGGCATACCAATATGACGGCGACGGAAATTGCGCAAGAAGCAATGAAAATAGCGGCCGAAATTTGTATTTATACTAACGATCACATAACAATTGAAGAAATAGATGTTGAAGCACCAATAAAAGAGAAAAAAAATAATAAAGGCAAGGGGTAAAGATAGAATATGTCCAATGATGGGTTAAAACCCCGGGAAATAGTGGAAAAACTTAATCGGCATATTATTGGCCAGGCGGATGCCAAACGGGCTGTGGCCATCGCCCTGCGCAACAGATGGCGCAGGCAAAACGTGTCTAAAGAATTAGCTGATGAAATTTCGCCAAAAAATATTATCATGATCGGGCCTACCGGTGTGGGAAAAACGGAAATCGCCCGTCGATTGGCCAAGCTGGATAATTCGCCTTTTTTAAAAGTGGAGGCGTCCAAATTTACGGAGGTTGGTTATGTGGGGCGTGATGTCGAATCGATAATCCGTGATTTGGTCGAGCTTTCGATAAACATGATCAAATCGGAAGAGCAAGAGAACGTGCGCACCAAAGCTGCAGAAATTGCTGAGGAGAAATTGCTGGATCTCTTGCTTCCTCAAAGGCCTGTGGAAAAAAAGGTTGACGACATGTTGACGGATGCAAATGGAGGAGCTGAGAATATTCAGGTAAGCGAGGAGCAGCCGCAAAGTTTCGATGCCACGCGGGAGAAATTAAGAAAATTACTCAAAGCCGGCAAACTGGATAACCGGATAGTGGAATTGGAAGTTAGCGAGGCCAGAAGCGGCCCGATGATCGAAATCTTTTCCGCTGCCGGGATGGATGACATGGGGCTTAATATCAGGGATATGTTAGGAAATGTATTCCCGCAAAAAAAGAAGAAAAGAACCATGAAAGTGCCGGAAGCTCTGGAAGTGTTGGCGGAAGAAGAAGCGCAAAAGTTGATTGATATGGACAAAGTGACTAAAACAGCTATAGAAAAAGTGGAGCAGTCGGGGATAGTATTTTTAGACGAAATTGATAAGATTGTCGGTAGTGATGCGCCGCATGGTCCGGATGTATCGCGTGAGGGCGTGCAACGAGACTTGCTCCCCATTGTGGAGGGTTCGAACGTCAATACTCGCTATGGAATGGTCAAAACGGATCATATACTTTTTATTGCTGCCGGAGCGTTCAGCGCTTCCAAACCTTCCGATTTGATCCCGGAGTTGCAGGGGCGTTTTCCGATTCGTGTAGAACTTGATTCGCTGGGTAAGGAAGAATTTATTCGGATACTTACCGAACCGAACAATGCGTTGGTTAAGCAGTACACGGAAATGATGGCTACGGAAGGCATAAAATTAATTTTTACGGAAGCGGCCATAGCCTCGATAGCGGAAATCGCGACAACGGTCAATGAAAGAACCGAAAATATCGGCGCGAGAAGGCTCTATACGATAATGGAAAAATTATTGGATGATATTTCTTTTGAAGCGCCGGATATGAAGGAGAAAGAAATCAAAATCGATGCCAAGGATGTGGAAGACAAATTGGGTGATATCATCGAAGATGAAGATTTAAGCAGGTATATCTTATAAGCGGAGTTCTTAATGGAAAATATATTAAATTCGATGGAAAGGGCAGACATTCTCTTGGAGTCTCTGCCTTACATCAGGCGATTTTACAATAAGACAATTGTCATCAAGTATGGCGGACATGCCATGGTTGACGCTGAGCTGAAAGATAAATTTGCCCAGGATGTCGTGATGATGAAATATATCGGCATTAATCCCGTAGTCGTTCACGGCGGCGGTCCGCAGATAGGCAATTTTTTGAGCAAGCTGGGAAAAGAATCAAAATTTGTTCAGGGAATGCGCGTTACCGATCAGGAAACGATGGATATCGTGGAAATGGTCCTGGTCGGAAAGGTCAACAAAGAAATTGTCGGCTTGATTAACAGCCACGGCGGCAATGCCGTAGGTCTCAGCGGCAAGGACGGCAATCTAATAGGCGCGGAAAAATATCTTTTAAGCGAAGATAAAGCTAAACACACGCCATCCGAAATTATTGATATCGGTTTGGTCGGCAAAGTAAAGACCATCAATTCGCAACTGATTCTATCCTTAACACAAAACGGGTTTATCCCGATTATAGCGCCTACGGGAATAGGTGATGCAGGCGAGACCTATAACATAAATGCGGACGTCGTCGCCGGGGAAGTCGCGTCAGCCCTGCAAGCAGAAAAGCTTTTACTTTTAACTGATGTGCAGGGGGTCATTGATAAGGACAAAAAGCTGATTAATACAATGAATGGTAAAAAAGCTTTGAAGTTAATCGACGACGGTATTGTCGCGGGGGGGATGTTTCCCAAAGTCAAATGCTGCCTCAAAGCTCTGAAAGGCGGAGTGAAAAAAACGCATATTATCGATGGTCGGCTGAAACACGCCATCTTGCTGGAAATATTTACCGATAAAGGAATCGGCACGGAAATAGTTTTATAATTTTAAAAAAGACTGGCTGGAGATGATGAAAGAAAAAGAATTGATAGATACGGCTGATAAATACATAATGCATACTTATAAGCGTTTTCCTGTTGTCATTGTAAAAGGATTGGGCCGAAAGGTATGGGATGTAAACGGCAAAGAATATCTTGATTTCACTGCCGGTATTGCTGTTTGCAATTTGGGTCATTCTCACTCCGCCGTTATTGCCGCGGTCAAAGAACAACTGGAAAAATTGACGCACATTTCGAATTTGTACTACACGGAACCGCAGGCGCAACTGGCGCATCTGCTTATAGAAAATTCTTTCGCGAATAAAGTATTTTTCTGCAACAGCGGAGCGGAGGCGAACGAAGCGGCTATAAAACTGGCGCGAAAATATGCGCACGAAAAATTAGGGAACAATAAATTCGAACTAATCACCATGAAAGATTCTTTTCACGGCCGGACTATGGCCACAATTACGGCGACCGGACAGGAAAAATTTCAGTTTGGATTTACACCGCTCTTGGAAGGCTTCACTTACGTGCCCTTCGATGATTTGAGCGCGCTGGAGGCGGCAATATCGGAGAAAACTTGCGGCGTCATGGTTGAGCCGATTCAAGGTGAGGGCGGCGTCAATATCCCGGACGCTAGCTATTTGGAAAAAGTGAGGTCAATTTGTGACCGGCACAATATCTTGCTCATCGTCGATGAAGTGCAAACCGGCATAGGCAGGACAGGTAAACTATTTGCCTATGAACATTCCGGGATTCAGCCCGATATAATGACCCTGGCCAAGGCTTTGGGGAACGGTTTTCCGGTCGGGGCAATGCTCGCGACGGATAAAATTGCGCAAGCTTTTGCTCCCGGCAATCATGCTTCCACTTTTGGCGGCAATCCTTTGGCTATGGCCGCAGCCACGGCGACGGTAGAAACTATTCTGCGGGAAGGTGTATTGGAAAACTGCCGAAACGTGGGCGATTACTTTTTATCTCAATTGAAGAAGTTGCAGCAAAAGCATAAGGTTATTAATGAAGTCAGGGGGAAAGGATTGATGCTTGCGGCCGCTCTTAACATTGAAGCCGGAGACATCGTGAATAAATGCCTGCAAAAAGGGTTGCTTATCAACAGTGCGGGTGGCAAGACACTGCGGTTCGTGCCGCCGCTCATTATCACAAATCAAGATGTCGATTACGCAATGCAGATCCTCAACGAAGCGTTGGAGGGTAAATGAAAAAAGATTTGTTAAACATTTACGATCTGGAACCGGCTGACTTCGAATTAATCTGGAAAAAATCAAGGAAGCTGAAAAAGGATTTAAAAGAAGGTAAAACGCATACCTCATTAAAGGGAAAAACATTAGGAATGATATTCGATAAGTCTTCCACCCGAACAAGGATTTCCTTTGAGGTTGGCATGTATCAATTAGGCGGGATTGCCCTATTCTTGAATTCCCGCGATACGCAAATCAGCCGCGGCGAAACTATTGTCGATAGCGCCCGGATGATGTCCCGTTATTTAAATGGGATCATGATCAGGACTTTTGCCCAGGCGAGCGTCGAAGAATTTGCCCGCTATGCGACGATTCCCGTTATTAACGGTTTGACCGATCTAGCGCATCCCTGTCAGATTCTGAGCGATCTGTTTACGATTAAAGAAAAGAAAGGCTCGTACGAAGGACTCAAAGTCGTTTATATCGGTGACGGCAATAATGTCGCCAACTCCTGGATCGAAGCCGCGGCGAGACTGCCGTTTCAATTGGCACTGGCTTGTCCTCACGGTTATGAGCCGGATGCGGGCATTATGGCTAAAGGAATTAAAGAATCCAAAGAAGGGATTACGCTTTATCGAAATCCCGAGGATGCCGCCAAGGATGCGGATGTCCTGTACACCGATGTCTGGGCGAGCATGGGCCAGGAATCCGAAAACGAGAAAAGGAAAAAAATATTTAGCAATTACCAAATAAACAAAAGCCTTGTAAAAGAAGCGAAGAAAGATGTTATAGTGATGCATTGCCTGCCGGCTCATCGGGGAGAAGAAATTTCCGGCGATGTCATGGATGGGCCGCATTCGGTCGTTATTGACGAAGCGGAAAACCGCCTGCATGTGCAAAAGGCGATATTGGAGATATTGCTTTAGGAGGAGAAAAATTTGTCGGAAGCAATTAAGAAAGTTGTTTTGGCTTATTCAGGCGGTCTCGATACCTCGGTTATCCTGAGGTGGCTAATCGAAACTTATAAATGCGAAGTGATTTGTTTTGCGGCCGACTTGGGGCAGAAAGAAGAGTTATCGGGGCTCAAAGAAAAAGCGATCAATACCGGCGCGAGTAAAATATATATAGAGGATTTACAGGAAGAATTTGCCAGAGACTTTGTCTTTCCGGCCCTCAGGGCCAATGCCGTCTATGAAGGAACTTATCTTCTGGGCACGTCGCTCGCCCGGCCTTTGATAGCCAAAAAACAAATTGAAATTGCAAAGATGGAAGGAGCAGATGCAGTTTCTCACGGGGCAACGGGGAAAGGTAATGATCAGGTCAGGTTCGAACTAACCTATATTGCTCTAAATCCC
The DNA here is from genome assembly GCA_963753975.1 of uncultured delta proteobacterium. Lineage (GTDB taxonomy): Bacteria > Desulfobacterota > Syntrophia > Syntrophales > Smithellaceae > UBA4810. The sequence goes on along the minus strand of CAVWEH010000002.1, from coordinate 517,563 downwards.
GCTATTAAAATCATTGCCGCTTGGCGTGACGACAACTGGAAATTCAATTCCCGCGAATCGATGATTGAATATGCCGAAAAGCAGAAGATTCCCGTACCGCTAACTAAAGCCAAATCTTACAGCTCGGATCGCAATCTTTTGCATATTTCGCATGAAGGGGGAATTTTGGAGAACACCTGGGCCGAAGCGCCGGAAGATATTTTTGTGCTGACGAAATCACCCCAAGACGCTCCGGATAAACCGGCTTATGTAGAAATTGATTTTAAAAAAGGAAATCCTCAGGCTGTCGACGGCAAAAAGATGTCTCCGGCAAAACTTCTGGATCATCTGAATATAATTGCCGGCAGAAACGGTATCGGCAGGGTGGACATGGTGGAAAACCGCTTTGTGGGGATGAAATCAAGAGGAGTCTATGAAACGCCCGGAGGGACAGTGTTGTGGGCGGCACACCGAGCGGTGGAATCCATTACAATGGATCGGGAAGAGATGATTATGCGGGATTCGTTGATATCCAAGTATGCCCAGCTGGTTTATAACGGCTTCTGGTATGCGCCGGAAATGAAATCACTGCAGGCTTACATTGATGCCACGCAGGAAAATGTTACCGGTACGGCACGGTTGAAATTGTATAAAGGTAACTGCATAGTCGTCGGGCGCAAGTCGCCTCATTCGCTCTATAGCGAAGCGTTTGCCACTTTTGAGAAAGATCAGGTTTACAATCAGCAGGATGCCACGGGATTCATCAGGCTCAATGGATTACGGCTGAGAATCCAGAATGTTTTGAAAGATAAACGTTAATGATGCGGAGATAAATTCATGGCGGCGAGCAAAAAACCATGGGGCGGGAGATTTCAGAAACCCACAGCGAAAAATGTGGAGAAATTCACCTCGTCGATTCACTTTGACCGGCGGCTCTACTCATATGATATAGAAGGCTCTATCGCTCATGTGACAATGCTTGCCGATCAGGGAATAATACGCCGCACGGAAGCAAAGCGAATTATTAAAGCTCTCAATGATATTCTAAAGGATATAGAAAAAGGCAGATTTACTTTCAGCGCATCCGATGAAGATATTCATATGGCCATAGAGAAAGAGTTGGTCAAGCGTGTTGGCGAAACCGGGGGAAAACTTCATGCCGGGCGCAGCCGCAATGATCAAATCTCTTTGGATATCCGTCTGTTTTTACGCGGGGAAATTGATGCAATTCTTCATCTGTTTGGTGAGTTACAGCTGCAATTAGTAAAACTCGCGAAAAGAGAAATCAAAACGATCATGCCCGGTTATACGCACATGCAAAAGGCTCAGCCGGTCTTGCTCGCCCACTATTTTTTGGCGTTTCGAGAAATGTTTGTACGTGACGTACAGAGAATGCAGGAATGTAAAGCCAGAGTCAACATCTTACCTTTAGGGGCGGCAGCCCTTGCCGGCACAAGTTTGCCGATCAATCGCAGCCGAACGGCAAAACTATTGAATTTTCCGGCAATCAGCAAAAACAGTATGGATACGGTCGCCGATCGCGACTTTATCGCGGAATTTATTTTTTCGGCAGCGCTGACAATGATGCATTTGAGCCGTTTTTGTGAGGATTTAATTATCTGGGAATCCGCTGAGTTCGGCTTTGTCGAAATATCCGATGCCTATACGACCGGCAGCAGTATTATGCCGCAGAAGAAAAATCCGGATATTGCGGAGTTGATCAGAGGGAAAACGGCGCGGGTGTACGGAGACCTCTTTGCGATAATGGCACTGCTTAAAGGTTTGCCCATGACCTATAACCGTGATTTACAAGAAGATAAAGAACCGCTATTTGACAGTGTGGATACTCTGAAAGAGTGTCTGGCAATTTTCGTGGAAATGATTAGACATGCTGAGTTTAATAAAGAAAAAATGCGGCAAGCGGCGCAAGGTGGTTTTTCTACGGCAACCGATGTGGCGGAATATCTGGTCCAAAAAGGCGTGCCTTTTCGTAGGGCACATGAAATAGTAGGCAGGATAATCGCTTACTGCATAAAAAATAAAAAAGAGTTGGCAGAATTAAGGCTGGAAGATTATAAGAAATATTACAGCGGATTTACTTCCGACATTCAGGATGTTATAAAGCTCACAAATGCGGTTAATTCTCGCCGGCATCAGGGGGGAACGGCACAAGCGGCTGTGTGGAAAAGGATCAGGGAAATTGAAAAAAGTTCAAGTAAAATATAGAATTTTTTACTATTTGATATTATTGATTTTTATTGTCGCTTGCGGTCTGAAAGCCAATCCTGTTTCCTTAAGCGCTGGCCCTGATTATCAACAAATCGTAAAGAATTTGGCAGCAGTTTCAGCGGACGATGGTATAACCTTAAAATGGGATTTTTACGATAAAAGCGGATTAATTAATTATATAAACATAGAAAAAAGCGAAGTTGGCAGTGCCGGAAATGATTGTAAGGATTGTCCGAGAACATTTGAACGCATCGGCCAAATACCTGTCACGGAACCAGTGACGGAGGACAAAAAAATTAAAACTTTTAATTTCACAGACAAGAAAGTTGAGTTGGGTAAAATCTACAATTACCGTTTGATGCTTTGCGATGATGGTGGACTTTGTCGGGAAGCCTCCGGGGTAGAAGCAAATTTTAAGGGGAAAAAAATATGAGGAGAATTTTCTATGTTTAAAGGGGCAATAGTTGCTATAGTCACACCATTTAAAAATGGCCAAATCGATGAAGAAGCTTTGCGCGAACTTATCGAATTTCAAATCGTCAATGGAACAGACGGTATCGTGCCCTGCGGGACTACCGGAGAATCAGCGACCCTTTCCCATGAAGAGCATGACCGGGTTATAGAAATCACCATCAATGCCGTAAAGAAGAGGGTGCCGGTTATTGCCGGGACCGGATCGAATAGTACTGCCGAGGCCTTACGTTTGACGGCTCATGCCCATAAGGCGGGCGCTGACGCTGCACTTATCGTCTGCCCATATTATAACCGACCCACTCAAGAAGGGCTTTATCAGCACTTTAAAGCGATTGCCGAAAATGTGCCTATTCCGATAATGCCGTATAATATACCGAGCCGCACCGGTGTAAATCTCATGCCGGAAATGGTTGCCAGACTATCCAAAATAAAAAATATCGTCGGCATTAAGGAGGCTTCGGGCTCGATCAAGCAAATGAGCGATGTTATCGGTCTCTGCGGCAAGGATTTTACGGTTTTGTCCGGTGACGACATTTTTACTTTGCCTTTAATGGCAATGGGCGGTGCCGGTGTTATTTCCGTTATCTCGAATGTGGCACCGGCAGATATGGCCGGACTCGTCGATGCTTTTGCGGCCGGCGATATGGCAACGGCAAAAAAACTTCATCATAAAATGAGTGCGTTGATTGACGCGCTCTTTATTGAAGTCAATCCTGTTCCGGTTAAAGCGGCTTTGGCGCTGATGGGCAAAATAAAGTATGAATATAGATTGCCGCTCTGTAAAATGGCGGAAGCTAATTTCGAAAAACTAAAAAAGATTATGGTTAATTATGGCCTGATTTAATCGTCTTTTCTCAATAACTAGTTAAAGGAGATGATTTTATGGTTAAAGCTGTCGTTACCGGAGCCGGTGGAAGGATGGGCGGAAGAATTATCAGCCTTATTTCCCTGATGGATGAGATCAAAGTAGTAGCGGCGGTGGAGGTAGCGGGGCATCCTATTATCGGCCGTGACGTTGGCCAAGGCTTGGGGTTGGGTAGAACAGGGGTTTTAGCTTGCGATAAATTAACCAATTGTATTGAAGAGGCCGACGTTGTTATTGATTTTACAAATCATGAAGCTTCTCTCAATTATTTGAAAATCGCGGGTGAAAAAAATCGCGCAATTGTGATCGGTTCTACGGGATTTACCGCCGCCGAAATGAAAAAAGTCAAGGAATTGGCAAAAAATACGCGTTGTGTGTTGGCCCCCAATATGAGTGTCGGGGTAAATGTTATGTTGAAAGTATTGGAATATTGTGCCGGTATTCTTAATGATGATTATGATGTGGAAATTGTTGAAGCCCATCATCATTTAAAAAAGGACGCTCCCAGCGGCACGGCTATGCAAATGGCTCAAGTTATTGCCGACAAACTGGGGCGTGATCTGGAAAAAGTGGGGGTTTATACGCGGCGAGGATTGATCGGCGAGCGCACAAAAAAAGAAATAGGACTTCAAACAATTCGTGCCGGTGATATCGTCGGTGAACACACGGTAATTTTTGGCGGAATAGGGGAGCGGCTGGAATTTATTCATCGCGCTCACAGCCGTGATAACTTTGCCAAAGGCGCAATCCGTGCGGCTAAGTGGATTGTTAATCAAGAAAATGGCTTATACGATATGCAGGATGTTTTAGGATTAAGGGGATGAGAGTAAATTAAGGCTTTTAAGAGATTTGAAGAGCATTGTTTGTTATATTGGAATTGGTTCTAATTTGGGCAATACTCTGCAAAACTGCAAGTATGCCATCGTGATCCTCTCCAGAATAGATGGGGTCAACCAAATACGGGCATCATCTTTCTATAAAACTGAACCCGTAGGAATTGAGAAACAAAATTATTTCATAAATGCCGTAGTAGAGATAATAACAACACTATCTGCCCGTGATCTACTAACGGCATTGAGAAGAATCGAAAGGGACATGGGCCGCAAAAAGGAAATTAAGGGAGGCCCGCGAATTATTGATCTTGACCTTCTGTTTTATGGACAGGATGTGATCCAAGAGGCCGATTTAGTTGTGCCACATCCGGAAATCCACAAACGGCGGTTTGTTCTGGAACCGTTATATGAAATCGCCTCTTATTTCATTCATCCCGTATTTGGCATTTCTATCCGAGGATTAAGAGATCGCTTGACTGATACTAAAATTGTCGAAATGATATAAAAATAGAAAAACATCCGACAGGGGTTTATGTATTTTTTGCGTTTTTTAGTATTCATAATCTTAATTTATTTGTTGTATAAACTGTTTACAGCCATACAGCAGATGAAACTGGAAAAAAATAAAAATTTTCGTTTTTCTACATCCGTGTCATCCGGAGAAGACTTAGTAGAGGATCCTGCCTGTCACACATACATACCTTTAAGCCAGGCCTACAGAAAACAAATAGCCGGTATCACCCGATACTTTTGCAGTAAGCAATGTTGTGATAAATACGAATCGGAAAAAAACGGGTAAATATATTAGGGGGAGTTATGAAATTTTTTATTGATACTGCCAATATCGAAGAAATTAAAGAAGGTCTTAACCTGGGAATGGTTGACGGCGTTACTACAAATCCATCATTGATTGCTAAAGAGAAAAAAAGTTTTGACGCCGTTGTTAAAGATATACTGAAAAATGTGGAAGGTCCGGTAAGTCTGGAAGTGATGAGTCAGGAGGCAAAAGCCATGTTTGCCGAAGGCAAAAAACTGGCACAACTGGGAGATAATGTTGTCATAAAAGTGCCTCTTTGTACTGAAGGGTTAAAAGCGACTAAAATGTTTGCTCAGGCGGGCATCGACGTCAATCAAACTTTAATATTTTCTCCCCTGCAAGCGCTGATAGCCGCGAAAGCGGGTGCGCGTTATGCGAGTCCGTTTGTCGGACGGCTGGACGATATCGCGCACGACGGCATGGAATTGGTGGAACAAATTCTAACTATCTATGATAACTATGGTTATGAAACAGAAGTCATAGTGGCGAGCATCCGTCATCCACGGCATGTTTTGGATGCCGCTCTAATGGGTGCGGATATTGCTACCATTCCCTTTAAAGTAATCGCTCAATTAGTTCAACATCCTTTAACGGATAAAGGGATAAAATTATTTTTGGAAGACTGGAAAAAAGTTCCAAATAAGTGAAGATGATTATTATTTCAGGATATAGACAATGGTAAAAAAGCGTGAAATCTTCAATCTGCCCAACACAATAACATTGATGAGAATCAGTGTTGTTCCGTTTCTTTTTATTTTGCTTTCATCCCCCGGAGAATTCTGGAGCTCAATTTTGGCTGCAATATTTCTTCTTGCTTCATTCACCGATTTTGTCGATGGATATGTTGCCAGAAAGTATCAGATGGTTACAACACTGGGTAAGTTTCTTGACCCGATAGCTGATAAACTAATAATTAACACAGCTATGATATTGATGATTCCCATTGGCCGTATACCGGCATGGATCGTAGCTATAACAATCGTGCGGGATTTACTCGTGGACTGGATACGGAGCATTGCCTCTTCCGAAGGATTTCTTATTCCAGCCAGCCGTTTAGGAAAGCAAAAAACTTTTGCGCAAATTGTGGCGGTGACGGCATTGATGGCCCATTATTCAATTTTTGGTGTTGATACCCATATTGTGGGTATGGTTATTATCTATGCGGCCCTTTTGCTGACGGTTTATTCCGGCCTGGATTATTTCATAAAATTCTATCACTGTCGTGCAGAAGAATAATTTTATGAATCACTGGGGAAACCGTGACTATTCCAGAATTGACCGTCCAGAAATAAATTCTGTATTATTTTATCCGCGTCGGAACATGGATTATGTAATTGAAAATAAATTTATAAAGGAAATAGTTATCTCTCGTACTGATGGCGGAATTATCAGCGGTATCCGGTCAGAAGGCAAAAACCTCCCGGGGTACAATTTTATTTTTTCATGGAAACGGCGAGCTAGCTTTAGAGTATGTCGATATTGCCTCGATATTTCTGCGAACAGGTATTAACTTGATTTCTGTAGATTATCGAGGATATGGAAAATCATCCGGATATCCTACGATAACTTCAATGATCGACGATGCGCATGACATTTTTGAATTTGTCCGCAAGCGCATCCGGCAGGAAAAAGAAATTATGGTCGTAATGGGACGCTCCTTAGGCTGTGCCCCCGCACTGGAAATAGCCGCCTTCTATGAAAATAAAGTTGACGGTTTGATTATTGAAAGCGGATTCGCCCATACTTTGCCGCTATTGGTAACGATGGGCGTAGATACTGATTATTTCGATATTCAAGAAAGAGACGGCTTCGGCAATGATGAGAAAATCAAATGCTTTTCCAAGCCCGTACTTATCATTCATGCCGAAGACGACTTCTTAATCCCTATTAATCAGGCCGAAATATTATTTGCTGCCGCTAATTCCACAAATAAAAAATTTTTAAAAATACCTGACGCAGGTCATAACGATATTTTTTTTACAGGCCGGAATGAATATATTCAGGCGTTGAATGAATTGATGGACACCATTAAAAATTAGGATTACCTTAGCTTTTAAGGCAATTTATATTTTTTTATTGACAAGAGTGTTCTTTTTATTATATTTGCTCATCCTTTTCAATGAGCGGGCGTAACTCAGCGGTAGAGTGCTACCTTGCCAAGGTAGACGTCGACGGTTCAAATCCGTTCGCCCGCTCCATTTTTTACGGCGGCATAGCCAAGTGGCTAAGGCAGCGGTCTGCAAAACCGTTATTCTCCGGTTCAAATCCGGATGCCGCCTCCAAATTTAATAGAGGTGTTAACTTGTTTTAATCAGGCTAGCTCCTTTTCTTAATTTAAATAATAATAACAAAGATTTAAACTCGCCCCGAGTTTTGCAAGGATCAAGTTAGTCAATTTCTCCGGTCTTCTTCGAAAAATCAGTCAGTAAAATCAACTAAAAATAAAATCTAAAAAAAATGAAGAACACCTACAAAATATGTTGCATTAACGCAAATATATTGATAAAATTAGCAAAAGTTGTGGAATATATAAAAAGTGGCACTTTAAAATATTTCTGTATAAGGAGAATTTTTTGGCCAGCACAGACGATATAAACTCAACAGAAAAACTTCTCAATGTCATCCGTGGCAAGAATGAAGGGCATCCCGGTCAAGTAGGTAAGCCGAAACTGACTTTATCTCCGAAAAAAACGGTAAAAACAACAAATATTTCAATGCATAAAGGACTGTCCGATAAAAAGCGTTATACTGTCGGAGTTGATATCGGCCAGGAATTTATTAGTTTGGCGAAGACTGTCAAATCTTCCGACGGCAGGCCTGTTTTAACTGATAGAAAGATGATCCAATATGGTCATTTGACCGCTAAAGGTTCACCGGAATTCAACTTACTTCTAAAGTCATCTCTGAGTTCTTTTTGCGGATCGATCGCTGACTGTAATATATGGTCAATGATGCCGGCGGGCGAGGTGAACGTCCAATATATAAAAATTCCGCATGTTCCAAGAAAACAGTTGGAGAATGTTATCTACTGGACGGCCAAAAAAGAAATTTCCCTAGATGAAAAAGATTCTATTTTCGATTTTGAACTGCAAGGTGAAATTGTTGACCAGGGCATCTCCAAATATTTAGTCATGGTTTACACGGTGCCAAAAGCGGAGGTCGAAAAAGTTAAGAATTTATTTTCGAATATAGGAGTACCTCTTACAGGAATTACGATTTCGCCGTTCGCTATTCAAAATATTTTTCGATCAAAATGGATGCCGGCAAGCGAGGGAACTTTCGCCAGTTTATTTATCGGCAATGATTTTTCCCGCATTGACATCTATAGTAGAGATAATCTGGTGATGACCCGCGGAATTAAAACCGGTACCAGCAGTATGATGGAAGCTATAGCCGATTCGGTTTCGGAAAAAACGCCCAATTCGAAATTGGAAAAAGATGAAACAAAAAAGATTCTTTTTAGTTTGAGCCCCGATGCGGAAAAATTGGTGAGTACTGATGCCGGTTACGCTCTAAGAGAAGAAGAAATATTGGAAATGATTTTTCCGGTATGGGAAAGATTGGCCCGCCAGATAGAACGGACATTGGAATATTACACATCCTCGATTGGCTACGAAAAAGTCGAAAAGCTCTACATTTCGTCGGTAATGAATGTTTACAATCCCCTTTTAATTTATATCAGCGACCAGCTAGGAATAAAAACCGAATTTTTCGATCCTTTTATTAAACAACAAAAACCTACTTCCATCTCTGAATCACTATCCCTTTCCGAGAAAGTTTCCATGGTTCCTGTTCTGGGACTTTCTTTTTCCGACAATACATGCACACCTAATGCTATTTTCACTTACCGCGAGAAAAATAAAGAAATACGTATAAAAAAGATTAACCGAAGAATTGTTGTTTCTTTTGCGGCGGCTTTGATTATTTGCATTATCGCGTTGGGCTACCAAGCTGCGGAAATTAATATTCTTGGCAAAAAACGGGTAAAATTAGAAAAGGAATTGGCATTGTTTAATCCGCTTTTGTCGACAGATAAAATCTCTAAAATGGCCGAAGAAGTAAAGACGCAAAGGCAGATTTCCCGCCAATATGTACAGAGGTATTTGGGTGTAGCGACAATTGGGGAATTTGCGGCTCTTACACCCGCAAATATACGCCTGATCAATATTAAAATAAATACGGGAGGAATTGGTTTGGCCAAGATCAATCCTGATAAAACAACAAAAGAAATAAGTGATGATATTATTGTCGAGGGAGTTATTTTTGGGGAGCGCGATGTGCTGGATGCATCATTGGCGCAGTATGTGATGAAGCTGGAGAACTCCCCGATGCTGCGTCAAATAGCGGTGCAGAAAAGCGGCATTATTACTTTCAAGAAAAGTGAAGTCCTTCATTTTACTCTGAGTGCTAAATTGGGCTAGCCATGATGAATAAACTTAAACTTGATATACCGGAAAAAAGTCTTTGGTCCCTAATTATTTACGGCGGGATTATAGCGCTTTTTATTCTCATCGGAATATTCCCATTATATGAATACAATACCTACAGCACTAATGAAATAAAAAAAATGGAATATCAGATTGAAGCGCAAAAGGAACTGGGGCCGATTTATTTAACTTTGCTCAAAACGACGGAGAATAAAAATCCCCGAGTCTTGCCTAATCCCCCCAAAACAACAATACCTCGTACAGAATTGGGCAAGTTTCAGAATGCTTTAAAAACGATAGCGCAAAAATCCGGATTAAGAATAGTATCGTCTACGCCGGATCTGAGCACATTAACTAGCTCATCTCGCTTTCTTTTGGACAACGCTGTATTGAAGGGAGAATTTGCCAATTTTCGGAAACTGCTGATCGAATTGGGAGCTCTGCCCTATCTGAATAGGATTGAGGAAATTAGCATCCAGCAAAATCCCGATTCCATGGAATTTAGAATAAAAATTTGGATAGCAATCGGCAGTTAATAGAAAAAGGTGTCTATGGCTAAGTTAAATAAAAGACAGATCATCATATTGGTAATCGCGGCGTTGTTTGTTTTATACGCGGCTTATGAATATTTAATTGCCGGTCCGGCCGATAAAAAAGTTAAAACCGGCAGCGATACTGCAGAAATTAACACTTTTGTAAGTGGTTTACAAAATGACCTAATCAAGGATATTACCGCCGGTGTTGATCCTTACATAATCGGGAGAGCCGAGGCGGATTGGCAAAAAAATCCTTTTTGGGAAAGGCATTCCTATAAAGAATGGGCGGCAAGGGAAGGTGCGGCCGGCGGTTCTGCATCTAAAATAATTTATTCCGGATACGTTGATTCCGGCAAAAAGAAGCTGGCTGTTATTAACGGGCTTGAATACAGGGTAGGTGAACAATTGGAAATGGAAGGCTACATTTTAAGGGGAATTACACCTTCGAAGGTTCTGATTGTCAATAAAAATACGGGAAACGAAGTGGAGATTCCCATACAAGAATAAAATTTAGCATTGGAGGTTTTCAATTTGAAATACTCTATAATTAATAAAAATATTGTCACGTGGGGATTAATTTTTTTCGCACTGATGTTATTCTGCGGCTGTGCCGATGGGCTGAATAGCACGAAAAAAGATCCTTTTTTTGAGAAATGGAGTACTGAAGCTGAGAATTCCCAGGGCCACTCTCCTTCTGCCGAACCTAAAAATATTAATGTAGCGGATTTAACGGCAAAAAAATCGTCTTCCGCGGCGTTGGCAGAAGCGGCGATGAAAAGACTGCCCACCAAACCGATTAATCTCACTATGCGTCAGGCGGAATTAAAAGCTGTGCTCAGGGCAATGGCCAAATCGGTTGATTTGAACCTGATGGTAAAAAATGACCTGAAAGGTGAAATCAGTGTTGATTTCCAGGGCGTTCCCTGGGACCATGCTTTTACCGGATTATTGCGCACTTATGGTTTGTCTTATGTCTGGGAGGGCAATATAATTCTGGTAAAAACCGTTGACGATATCGAACAGGATTTAAAACAAAAGGTGCAATTGCGGGATATTCAATGGGTGGAGCCGCTTTTGCAACCGGTAGTGGTAAACATCGATTACGCCGATCCCAAGAAATTAATGGAGATGCTGCAGGATTTGCTGACGAAAGATAAGGATGGAAAACCGCGCGGTTCGGTTAAAGTTGACGAACACAGCAACTCTCTGGTTATTTCCGCCATGAGTAATGATCTGGAGAAGATGCTGAAGATTATTGAAAAAATAGATAAACCGACTCCGCAGATTTTAATCAAAGCCAATATAGTGGAAACAACACAGGAAGTTGCCCGGGATTTAGGAATTATGTGGGGGGGGAAATATAAGACTGGCGATTATACTGCCACGGGAGGTACCGGTACTCACCGTCGGGTATCCGGAGGCAGCGGATTAGGGGTGAATTTTCCGGCGGCCAATTTGATCATCGACTGCTTCCGGTTCTTTGGGTTGCTTTTTGGAACAATTGGCGGAAATGTTCTTGGAAGTACAATTACAGGCCCTGCAGAAAGATAGTAAGTTGAATATTCTTTCCAGCCCATCCCTAACGACATTAGACAATCAAAAAGCGTTCACCGAAAATGGCGAAAGAGTTCCGTATGTAACGCAACAAACAAGCGGCGGTACTATTACTTATACTACTGTCTTTGTAGATGTCGTTATGCGTTTGGAAATCACACCGCATGTAATTGACGGTAAAAATTTAAAAATGACAATTTTTGTGCAAAAAGATGACGTGGATCTGACCAGGAAAGACAGCTTGGGAGATCCTTATATTATCAAAAAGCAAACACAAACAGTCTTAATTGTTAAAGATGGCGAAACAATTGTTATTTCCGGTTTAACCAGAAAAACCATAACGGATTCGGATACCGGATGGCCAGGGTTAAAAGATATTCCAGTATTGGGCTGGCTTTTTAAAGCGGATAGCAAAGATAATAAAATGGAAGAAGTTCTGATTTTTATCACTCCTCATATATTGCAATTAGGTAAAATTGACAAAAGTGCCGAGCCGGTTGAATCGGATGTTACACAAAAAAACGGAACTGTCCCCCAACAGGAAAATGACGGAAATAAATCCGAAGACAAAAAAGATTTGGAGCCGAAGCAATAACGGAGATCAAACTGCGAGAGATGGCGCCTTAAGATGGAATATTACAATATTCTCGATTTTAAAAAAGAACCCTTTTCCAACTCACCGGAGCCGGAATTTCTTTTTCAATCGCCGCAGCACACCGGCTGTCTGCAAAAACTGGAATTAGCTGTTCGGCTGCGCCGCGGGCTTAATGTAGTCATCGGAGACATCGGCACCGGAAAAACCACTTTATGCCGTAAACTAATCCAGAACTTTTCTTCCACACCGGCAGATGCGGCGGAAATCGAAACACATCTTTTGCTTGATCCGTCGTTTAACAGCGCTGTTGAATTCCTGCGAACTGTTGCCCTGATGCTGGGAATTAAAGATTCCGATAATGGCGAAAGCGAATGGCAATTAAAAGAGCAAATTAAGGATTATCTTTTCGGCAAAGGCGTGGATGAAAAAAAAATAGTTGTTTTGGTCATTGACGAAGGCCAAAAAATACCCGAGAATTGCCTGGAGATATTACGGGAATTTCTTAATTATGAAACCAATAGCTTCAAGCTGCTGCAAATAATAATCTTTGCTCAAAAAGAATTCAAATCAATACTAAAAAAACGCGCCAATCTTCTGGACCGGGTGAATCTTCTTTATTATCTCCACCCGCTAAATTTTAAACAAACGCGGGCAATGATCAAATTCCGCATTAGTGTGGCGAGAGACTTTGAAATTGCGCCGCCTATATTTAGCTTGGGGGCGTTTGGGGCAATTTATCTGGCTACGAGTGGTTATCCGCGCAAAGTTGTTGCTCTTTGCCATCAAATAATTTTAAAGATGATCATTCTCAACAGAAGAAAAGCCGGCTGGTTTTTGGCCAGAAGATGCCTAAGCGGAATGGCGACGCCATTATGGAGAGGAGTAAAATGGGCGCTGGTAAGTATTATGATTGTTGTTGCTCTAGGTTATTCCTTAAAGACATTTATTACTGGAGCGTCCCCAAGCCAATGCCTATAATCAATCGTCATCACCATCACCCCAAATTGTTGCGGAAACTAAACAACTGACGCCGCCGGCGAATATCGTCCCCGCTTCCATAAAAACAGCTTCCCTTCCTGATTCACCGGTTATGGAGGAAGAAAAGAAACAGCAGAATAAAATGACCGATACCATTGGAATGTTAACAATAAAAAAAGGGATGACCCTCTGGTGGACGCTGCAAAACATATATGGCGAGGCCAGTCCTAAAATTATCGAGTCAGTAGTTAAAGCTAATCCCCATATTAAGAATAAGGACATAATTGAGGAAGGAGTCATAATAACGCTGCCCTGGATTCCCGCTCGGGTAAAACCGCTTAAAAGCGGTAATTTTATTGTGCTCTTAAAAGAGGGGACCGATATAGAAATAATGTACAGCTTTTTTGGGGAAAATCACTATCGGCAAAATATGCCCCCTTTAGCTTTATTTCCCTTTTGGAATAAATTGGAAAATGGAATTACCTTTGCGGTTGTTATTGACAAAATATTCGCTAATAACCATGAGGCTCAAGAGACAATAAAAAAATTGCCGCTGGCACTTGCCGCTAAAACAAAAATTATATCTCAGTGGGATGCAAATACGGTTTTTTTCAACCGTAGAGCTCTGCAGCGTTGAGGAGAAGGTCGTTCGGGAGGTTCAATGAAGATTAAGAAACGCTTAGGTGAAATGCTTATAGAAGACGGGCTTTTGACCGAAGAAAAGCTCAAGCAGGCGTTAGTTGATCAAAAGAAAGCCGGTTTGAAGCTGGGACAGTATTTGACAAGGCAGGGAATAGTCAATGAGCAACAAATAATAGATTTATTGAGTCAGCAACTCAATATTCAGAAATATCATCCGGACAATTTTCCCCTTGATGTCAGTTTAGTGCATTATATTCCCATTGAAATCGCGCAAAAATCTCAAGTAGCTCCTTTGAAAAAGAAGGGACGATTACTGACCTGCGCCATTGTCGATCCGTTGGATATAAATACACTGGATTCCATTGAAGTGTTGGCCAACGCAGAAGTGGAACCGGTAATTTGCTCGGAAAGAGAAGTCAATCAGATCATCAATAGTTTGTATGGCATGCAATCCGGTTTGGGCGGGATTATGGAAAACATGGAAATAGATTCTCAACCGGATGCGCAGGCTGAAGAAGAGCAGGACAAAGAAGATATTCAAATCGCGTCGCTACAGGATATGGCTGGCGAAGCGCCTGTTATTCGTCTGGCTAATTCTATTTTTGCTCAAGCTATACGCGACGGAGCCAGCGATATCCATATCAGTCCGCAGCAAAACACCGTGCAGCTGCGCTTTCGCATTGACGGGAAACTTTTGGAAGTGCCTTCGCCTCCCAAATCTCTTTTCTTGCCCATCATTGCCCGAATGAAAATTTTAGCCAATATGGATATTACTATATCCAGAATTCCTCAAGACGGACGATTTACCCTCAAAATGGACAAGAAGGAAATCAATGTCCGGGTTTCCTCGATTCCCACAATATACGGAGAAAACATTGTGTTGCGCCTCTTGGATATGAGTGGGGGAATTTATACACTGGACCGCTTAGGCATGGTTGCGGAAGATATGGCAAAAATCGAGAAAATGAGCGTTAAACCATATGGATTGATCTTAAGCACCGGGCCGACAGGAAGCGGTAAAAGTACGAGTCTTTACGCAATTTTGAATTCGATAAACAAACCGGATGTAAATATAATCACTCTGGAAGACCCTGTAGAATATAGAATAAATAACATCCGCCAGGTGCAGCTGAATAGGAAAGCGGGGATGACCTTTGCCAGCGGTTTGCGCTCAATTCTTCGTCAGGACCCGGATGTTATCATGGTGGGTGAAATTAGAGACGCGGAAACCGCCGCAATATCCGTGCAGGCCGCGCAGACCGGCCATCGAGTTTTGAGCACAGTGCATACCAACGATGCCGCCGGAGCCATAACACGATTTATTGATATGGGCATTGAGCCCTTTTTGATTTCATCTGTTTTACTGGTTTCTTTTGCCCAAAGATTAGTGCGTACTGTTTGTCCGTATTGCAAAGAACCTTATAATCCGCCGGAAAGTGCCCTGGCGGTATTTGGAATATCGAAGGAAGAAGCAAAAAATGCTAATTTTCAGCGCGGCAAGGGATGTTATCAATGCAAGAACACGGGGTACAAGGGGAGAACCGGCCTTTTTGAAGTGTTGGTCAATGACGAAATGATTCAAGATATGATCCTCAAGAAAAGGCCAAGCCAGGAAATTACCCGTGCGGCAGTGGATGCCGGCCAGCTGAGAACACTAAGGGAAGATGCGGCCCAAAAAGTAATGCAGGGGATCACAACTTTGGAAGAAGCGGCCTCCGCCGTTATGACCTAAGCTAAAATTAAGGATGAAAAATGCCCAGCTATATTTATCAAGCAATCAATGAAAATGGAGATAAAGCATCGGGAACGCTGGAAGCTGATTCTGTTGACGCGGCAAATTCGATATTGGCATTGCGTGGTCTCATACCTTTAAAAATGATTCAGGAACAGGATAAATCGGCAGATAATCCGTGGTCGGCAATTATGACCTTTGCGAACACGGTTAAGGTATCTGACCTGATCATTTTTACAAAGCAGTTTCGTTCCATGCTGGGCGCCGGTGTGCCGATATTAAGGCTTCTGCAAGTACTGGAAGCGCAAACAGAAAGCCGGGTATTAAGAAAAGCAATATCAGCAATTATTCAGGATATCAGGCAAGGTTCATCTCTTTCGGAAGCTCTGCAGAAATATCCGAAAATATTTTCACCGCTTTACTGCGCTATGATCAAAGCCGGAGAAATAAGCGGAAATGTGCCCAGCGTTTTAGATCGTCTGATTTATATTATCGAACATGAAACAAAGGTTAAATCAGACATTAAAGCGGCATTGAGATACCCGATAATTGTTGTTATCGCTCTCTGTATCGCTTTTATCGTACTTTTAACTTTTGTCGTGCCTCAATTTGCTTCTCTTTTCAGCAAAGCCGGTTTGATTTTGCCATGGCCTACAAAATTTGCCCTGTTTTTATATACTTACTTAAAAAATTACTGGTATATAATTCTTACCGGCATGGGTGTTATAATTTTTGGATTGTATTCATATCTTCAGACTCAAAACGGGAAACTATTGAAAGATACTTTTATACTGGAAATTCCGATACTTGGTCCATTGTTTAAGAAAGCGGCGTTATCCCGTTTTGCCAGTATTTTTGCCATTTTGCAAACGAGCGGTGTTCCCGTTATGCAATCTCTAACTATTTTATCGGAAACAATCGGCAATGCAGCTATTTCTCGCGCCTTCGAGCATGTTCGCGAGCGCATTGAAGAAGGTGCCGGAATTTCTGCACCCTTAAAAACCGCAAAATATTTTACTCCCATGGTTATTGATATGATTGCTATCGGTGAAGAATCGGGAAATATTGATGAAATGCTGCGGGAAATTACCAAGCACTATGATGATGAAGTTGAATATGCAGTTAAAGGGCTTTCCGATGCAATTGGGCCAATTCTAATTGTAGGTTTAGCCGCGGTTGTCGGATTTTTTGCTCTGGCCATATTTATGCCCATGTGGGATCTCACAAAATTGGCCACACAACAACATTAAAATATGAAAAAAGAAATAAACAAAAAAAAATTCTATATTAACCTTTACATATTAATCCCGGTAATTTATTCCGGAATAACAATAATAGGTATTATTCTAACTTACCAATTACTTAACCAGTATGATAATAGCAATCAAAATAACAGTCAGGCATCTTCTCTGGAATTTGTCTATTTAATTACTGTTATTGGTTTTTTAACTTTTTTAATCAGTTCTCTTATCTTACGAATTCTTTTGAAACCATTCGAACAATTTATTAATAAAGCGCAAAAAATACCCATTCTAAAAAATTCTCCCTTGGTAACACGGGAAAGTATAACCGATGATTTAGACAAAATTACCATGGTGTTTGATAACGTAGCGAATATTCTAAGCCACGTGGAGACAAAAGAATTATTTCCGGAAGTTATTGGTTCCAGCGCTGCCATGCGCAATATTTTTACACAAATTATGAAAGTAGCACCAACAGATTCTACGGTGTTTATTACCGGCGAAAGCGGAACAGGCAAGGAATTGATAGCGGCAAGTATTTATGAGCACAGCGCCAGAAAAGGGAGACCGTTTATTAAGATTAATTGTGTGGCCATCCCGGAAGGTTTGCTGGAAAGCGAGCTTTTTGGCCATGAAAGGGGTTCATTTACAGGTGCTACAACTCAAAAAAAAGGGAAGTTTGAAATAGCTGACGGCGGAACATTATTTCTCGATGAAATTGGGGATATGCCGCTCACGACGCAGGCAAAGATTTTGCGCGTTTTGCAGGAAAAAGAATTTGAAAGAGTCGGTGGAACAAAACCGATTCGTGTCGATGTGCGTTTTATAGCGGCGACAAATAAAAATTTGCCCAAAATGATTAAAGAAGGATTCTTCAGGGAAGATCTATATTTTCGCCTCAATGTATTTTCTATTTTTTTGCCGCCTCTGAGAGAAAGAAGAGAAGATATTCCGCTTCTGGCCAATTTCTTTTTGAGCAAACTTAAGAAAGAACTTAATTTAACATCAGCTGTTTTGCAGCTTTTAATCGGCTATTCCTGGCCGGGCAATATCAGGGAATTAAAAAATGTTTTGGAGCAGGCTTCAGTCTTAGCAGAAAAGAACATTATTGAATCTCATCACTTGCCGGATGTAATTAACAGGCAGGGTTTAATAGCTATAGCTGATAATTTAAACGGCGATATTGCTCTGGATGATAAATTAATGATTATGGAAAGGGAAATGATTATTAATGCTTTAAAAGTGACCAGAGGAATTCAAGTTAAAGCGGCAAATATGTTGGGTATAAATCAAAGAAGCCTTTGGCATAGAATAAAGAAACTTAATATCGATATAAATAACGTTAAAAATCTACAATAATTGTAGATGACGTACACAATATTTGTAATTTGTCCAAGAGCGCTAAAAGGCATTCTACAGGCGATGAAACGTGGTTCGTAATACAGGAAAAAGCTGTCAGATAAATAACTTACAAGCAAGACAAGGTAAATTAGGGAGGGGGTGAATTATTACAAAAATGAGCAACTGGATATTACTGTATTAAATGTAAATAAAGCATTATAAATGTTTATTAGAAAAACTAAATCTTAAACATTTAACAAACTTTAAAAAAGGAGAAAAAAGATGAAAAATCAAAAAGGTTTTACGCTTATCGAAATTATTGCGGTACTGGTTATCCTGGGTATTCTGGCCGCAGTAGCCATACCCAAATACATTGATCTGGCAACGCAGGCTAAAGTATCTGCAGCCCAGGGTGAAATTGCTGAATTAAAATCAACGCTTAATCTAGCCTATTATCAGCTTTTCCTGACAAATGGAACTGCTCCGTCAACTTCTGCAGCTGTAGTAACTGCAGCAGCGTTCGGTACAACAGTCGGAACAGCGCCTGACGTATGGACTATCAATGTATCAGCAGCGGGAAGTAATGCAGCAACAGTTTCAGTGACTGCAAGAGGCACAGATAATGGCTATGCAGCAGCGGGAACGTGGAATTTACCTTAATAATAAAAATATTTAGATAAATAAGTACAAAGAGAATTATCTGATGAATAGCGTGATGAAAAATAATCATCACGCTATTTTTTTTAAAATTTTTCATTATTTATATCTATCCTTGGCGATTGACTGAATTTTACTGACATTGGGTATATAAATAAGAAGATTTTGTTTTTCTGTAATTTCCTTTATATAAGAAACTATATCTTTATTCCCTTTAAGTGCATTTAATTTACTTAATTCTATATCAAGCATTCTTAAATCCTTTGTTTGAGCATAGAGTTCGATTAAGGCAAGATTGGCAAAGGAATCAAAAGGAGATGATTGTTGATAAAGTTTCCAGAATGATATGGACGAACGGAGATTTCCCTTTCTCCGGTAAATCTCAGCTAAAATCGGCAGAGGGAAAGTATTCGCTAAATTATTTTTCAGAGCTGTTTTAGCATATAATTCCGCTTTTTTAAGGTCATTTTCTTTGATCAATATCAAACACAATATTTCAATAAGTTTGTCGTTGAAAGGATATTTGGTTAATTCTGTTTCAATAATTTGACGAGCAAGAGAAAAATTATTATTTAATATACGTATTTTAGCTGTATAAATATTATTGACAAGCGAATCAGGAAAAACTCCAGACGAACTTTTAAAGAAAGCAAGGGCTTCATTATATTTTCCAGCATTATATTTATATAAACCAAGATTAGATTCTTGAATAGCGCGAGCATAAGTGCCGCCAAAATTATTTAATTGCATAGCTTTTCCATATTCAATCAATGCCTTGTTCAGTTGCTTTCTGTGAATATAAGAATTGCCAAGATTGGAATGGGTCCGACTTAAGTTGGGATATTTTTCAGCATTTTCATACCAAAGACTAAAATCATTCGCTACAATAGCATTGCGGCGGAACGTAACGTCACCCATACCTGTTAAGATTATAATAACACCTAATGCACAGGCAAATTGGATTGTTTTCTTATAGGAAAAGTAATCAAGAACGTGGATGATTAAAAGCGAAGGAATGATAAACAAGAGCATGGAAGGCAGATAATTGCGATGCTCAAAAATCAACTCCAAGGAAAATATCGATCCTTCTATTATATGATTTAAAAAGTAAAAGATGATACAAAAAGAAATCAGGGGGCGCTTTCTGGCAATATAAGAGGCAAATCCAATAATTATAGCTATCAGTAAAATAGCCGGAATTGTTGTCCAAGGCTGAAATAGAGAGCGGGAAACATCAATATCATAGAGCAAGGTTAAGCGTGAATTAATTGGATAAAATAAAAGAGAAAGATAAAATAAGATGACACGCGGTTCAGTTAAGAGTCTCTGAACCATTGTGAAATCACGAAGATTGTATTGTTGTAAAATGGCTGTGAAATCAGTGTAGATAAAGCCTGTAACCAAAATTGCTACGAAAGGCAATGCGGCAAACTTAGAAAACCTTTTAATGTTGTCCTTATTCAATCCTTGAATTAAAAACAAATCATAGAGAAATATACTTGCCGGAAGCATAGCCGCGTTTTCTTTAGTGAGAATAGCAGCCAATCCGCACAAACCACTGAAGATAAAGAATGCGATGGAATAAATTAGCTTGGTGTTAGTTCTTGCCTTTAAATAAAAATACATAGACATAATGTAAAAAAGTGCAGCCATGGAAGCCATGCGCTGGACGATATAAGTGATGGCTGTAACGTGCACAGGATTTACCGCCCAGAGAAAAGTTGAAAGCATTGCTACCGGATAAGCGATGGTTGCATATTTTTCCCGCTGCAGCGGAAGCTGAAGGGTATTATAAATAAAGAGGAATAAAAATACCGCCGCCAGATAATGAATTATAAAATTGACAAGATGATAACCAAAAACATTTTCGCCGTCGAAGTGGTAATTGAGGGCAAAACTTAAATACGCTAATGGACGGGAAGGCCTTTCTTGTTCCAGTCCATAAACGCAGTGTTTAATTGTTTCCCAGGAAAATTTATTTATTTGAACATACGGATTGTCGACAATATTGACAAAATCATCAAAATGCCATTCGCCATAGAAACTGTTGGAGTAAATGGCTATCAGGATGATGAAGAGCGATATAAAGGTAAAAGCGTATTTTTTCCCATCGGGAAAGTTCCAATTGTTTGGTAATCTAAATTCATTGTCTTTTGTGAA
The DNA here is from genome assembly GCA_963753975.1 of uncultured delta proteobacterium. Classification (GTDB taxonomy): domain Bacteria; phylum Desulfobacterota; class Syntrophia; order Syntrophales; family Smithellaceae; genus UBA4810. Next base: position 496,503 of record CAVWEH010000002.1, on the reverse strand, counting down.
CATTTTCTCACCTTATTTAAGAATAATTACCGATGTTAATAAATTGAGTCATTTATTTTGTAAAGTCATTTATTATCGAAACAAATATAATTCTATAAAAAAACATATATTCGGTTAGCATAGTTAAAGATCGTCAATTGCTCAAGATGTATAATGTTCCAGATTGAAAATAGGCTGGGATACATCTCCATCAATGAACATCTGAAACCATATTTCCAGACCCACAGCCAGCCACAAGAAAAAATAATGCCAGCGGAGACGGGGATGAGGAGGGTGATTAATAATACTTTTAAGATAAGCATAGTTAAAAATGCCGCGGTCTTCGACCCGTTTCCTTGTTAAAACATTTAACGCAACACTTCTCAAATCCTTCTGAAACTGGTAATAGGGATTAAAACTAAAGCCCCATTTCTTTTTCGTTAAAGTATGCATGGGTAGAACACTTTTCATGGCCTGACGGAAGAGATACTTCAGCTCACCATGTTTCATTTTTACATTCACGGGAATGGACATGGCAAATCGCACCAAATCACGATCCAGGAACGGGACCCGCACTTCCAAACCGTTGGCCATGGATGTGCGATCCTCATTCATCAGGAAATCCTCCTGCATTTTTGTATGAAACTCCGCCCAGAGAACCTGCGCCAAGACATCCTTGTCTCTTCCCTGAAAATACGTATTGAATTGTGTGCCCGTCTTTAGAAGTTGTCGAGCTGCAAAATGTGGACTGTAAATATTGTTGTAGGCGGCGTTGTCGTCATCCCAGGTGTTGCGCAAAATCAGGTAATAGCGGGCAGGGTCGCCGAGCGAAAGGAGCATCTGCAGTCCCCGGCGATATTCGTCCATGCTGAGGCATCCTGTTTTGTTCTGGCTGGAAAAAAGGGCATGGCGGAGCGGAGACAGGATGCCCGAAGAAACGAGAGGCGGAATAAACCCGTGCAGGTAACGCAATGGATAGATATATTTATAAAGATCATAGCCCGCGAACAGCTCATCACCGCCAAGTCCTCCTAAACAGACCTTAACGTGTTTAGCGGCGAAGCGCGACAGGAGAAAACCCTGCAGGATATTTTCTTTGGGTTCTTCCGCGTGCCATATTACCTCGGGAAACTGGCGCAGTGGTTCTGGAGAGAGGCATATTTCTTGGTGGTCTGTCCGGAAGTGGTCTGCAATGACCCGGGCATCGTCCAGTTCGTCCGTAGGCTCGTTGAATCCCATGGAAAAAGTGCGGACCGGTTCGCCAGTGACCTCGCTCATGAAGGCAACCAAGGAACTGGAATCGAGACCGCCGGAAAGATAGACGCCGACAGGGACATCGCTGATCTTCTGTTTACGCACTGACTCTTGGAGATAGTGCCGGATGCCTTCGCAGTAATCTGCTTCCGATTTTATTTTTTGCTCCATGGGCTGAAGATCAAAATACCGTTGAATCGTTATCTGGCCATTTTCATAAAGGAGATAATGTGCTGCGGGTAATCTTTTGATTCCTTTAAAAAGCGTCCCTTCTCCGGGTATATAACGGAGATTGAGAAAAAAGTGGAGGCTCTGTCTATCCAGTTCGCGGGGAATTCGGGCATCCTGAATGATGGCTTTGATTTCCGAGGCAAAGTGCAGAGTCTTTCCGTTAAAGTAATAGTGGAGCGGCTTAACGCCAAAATAGTCGCGGACTAGGAGCAGCCTTCTCCGACAATCATCCCAGAGGGCATAGGCAAAAATGCCGTTTAGTTTCGGGAAAAACGAAAGACCGTATTCTTCGTAGCCGTGGATAAGAACTTCCGTGTCACTTTTCGTTGAAAAGCGATGTCCGCGCTCTTCCAGATCCCGGCGCAGTTCCATAAAATTATAAATTTCACCGTTGAAAACCACCCATAATGTTCTGTCTTCATTGGTCATGGGTTGATCACCGGTTTTCAAGTCGATGATGGACAGGCGCCGGTGACCAAGCAATATGCCGTTTCCCTCATGAATACCGCACCCATCCGGCCCGCGGTGAGCAATGATCCTTGTCATCCGCTCGACTGTTTCCCGGCACCCTCCCGGACCGGCTATTCCGCAGATTCCACACATGATTATTTTCTCCCCTCATCGGATTCCGTCGGTCTTTGCCAGGCATGGACAAAGGTCGGGGCTAAACAACGCGATATGATATCAAGCAGGGATATAGGTAGATATCTCATGATTGGGAATTGGCTGCGGATAATATATGGTGTTAAATGAGTATATTGCCAGCCCTCAAGGCAGCCGATATGATAGCCTATATCGAGATTAGCTTTAACAATAGTCTTACCGGCAGAAGCATAGTACCACCAACTTTCGGGAATCTTTCTTCCCACCATTTCTGCCAACTGATATAAGGGTTCAAGAAGAACACCGTTGGTGACATTCATAACCAGTACACCTCCCTTTGCAACACAACGGGCCATTTCCGCGATAGCCGCCGGGAAATCCGGGAGCTCCTCAATAACACTAATGCACGTTACCAGATCGAAACTCCCCTCGGGAAATGGCAGCTCTGTAGCGCTTGCCTGAATAAACCTGATGTTGCTGACCGCATCAGATATATTTAAATAGTTTTCGCGACGAATATCACAACCAACGCGAAGGCTGACATTTTCACCGAGGAAAGAAAGCTTGATGCCGGCTCCGCAGCCCACGTCGAGAATGCGTGGCTGGGCAGGCCATAGCCCCGCTGTCATTAGGGCTGAATAAAGGCGCTGCGCCTGCTGTTTTCGCTCCTCGGGATCAAGTAACCTTCCGTCATACTCGGAACGTAATGTTTCAATAGCCGCATGTCGATTATTCATAGAGCGTCCCAACGGTTTCTTTCATTGTTCGAATGACTTTCTGAATTTGTTTATCCGTCATAAGAGGATAACTGGGAAGATTCAAGACGGACTCCGACCATGCACGGCCATGCGGAAAGGCCTCCGCCGAAAAACCCCGTTCCCGGTAACATGCAAGACCCGGAATAACATAACTTAGAATAGTATCACACCGGACGCCTTTTTTACGCATTAAAGATATTACCCGCGGCCTATCCAGCGGTTGTTTAAGCCTAATTGTATAAATGGTGAATGTTGAACCTTCATTCCAACATGGTATTTCTATATTTGGCAATTGTCCGAAGGCTTCGTTATATTGAGTGGCAATCTCTCGGCGTCGTGTCATAAATTGCGACACACGTTTAAGCTGACTGCGTCCAATAGCTGCTTCCAGCGGTAGCATGAGGATATCGTTGTTTTTGGGAAGGCGAATGGCCTCCCTGGCTCTGAGTTTCCAGAGGTAGCGGCTCAAGGGCGTATCGGCATTAATCAGATAATCCGTTAGAGAAAGCAGCGCTGGGGACAGTGCAGCCCAAGAGGCAATAAAGTAGAGCCAGCGTCTGAAGACCGCAATACTGCCGGGCTGACGATATGTGCGGTTCCTAAAGGTGCGGACGGCAGCGGCCAGATCAGGGCGGTTTGTCAGCAGCACACCGCCGTAGAGGGTGGTCATGGGTTTACCGATCCCGAAGGCCAGAAGAGCCCCGTCTCCGGAATGCATAAGCAATCTTCCCTGCCAACGTGCGTCCAGAGCCTGGCAGCAATCAATCAGAATGCAAGCGTTGCTGTTCCGACGGCGGATTTCTCCGCACAATCCCTCTGTATCAAATGTCATACCAAAAATGCTTGTCTGGATTACAGCAACTGTTTCACGACCGACAGCCTGAACCATTTGATCTGCATTCTGGTTTGGCGATGAGGCTGTTGCATCAACAAAGACAGGCCGATGGCCCGCAGCTATAGTCGCATGGGCGACAACGACACAGTTGAAAGCAGATTGCACTACCTCCCCTGCCGGGCAGTTGAGCGATTTCAATGCCGCGTAAAGCGCACTGCGTCCATAGGGAAAAACGATGGCGTCGTTAAAATCGAATCGTTGGGTCAATTCATCTTCAAAAAGCTCAACCGCACGGGGATCATGAAACAGAGCGGCATAAAGATCGGCTAAAGCATAGGACGGTTTATTAGTTGGGATCATAGCGGCAACTCACTTTCCGATGGACGAGTATTTTGTGCCTTTGCTTTTCCTGCTCTGCGGCGGCGCAGGAGAATGACGGTGCCGATGATGAGTATCGTTGCCAGTGACCAGACAATGATATATACCCGCTGATAGAGCAGCCCCGCCAGTACCATCTCTCGTTGCAGGCCAATTCGTTCAAACAGGATCAGCCCACTCCCTTCATAGAGGCCGAGTCCGCTGATACTGATCGGGATATGGGTCACAACGGAGAGGGAATTTGCAATACAAATTGTCGAAGCAGATCAGTTGGGCAAGAGATTAACGGCCATCAAGAGCAAAAAATAAGGCAATACCGGAAATGAAACCGCGGAATAAACCAATAAGAAAGTTTTTCCATAGACTTGCCATCTCTTCTTGCGGAAGAAAACTATTGTAAGTTTCATCAGAAAAACAACGAGTGACCGAGAATCTTTGAAAAGCGATGTTGAGTAGAAACGAAGCGGAAAACCACATGGCCGATAAGTTATTACGAGAGTTGTTGCTGTGATTGTCCATATCGTGATGGGATGAAACCGGCAAGATGAAAATAAGCGTAAAGGGCGTAAAAATGAAGACAGCAATTAACAGTGTAATCAATCTATCCAGAATAATAATGGAAAAACTCTTATGATAGTCGATTTGATTTTTTTTCATCAGCGCCGCTAATGTAAAATCACCAAAAATAGAGGGAATAAGGGAGCCTACAGAACTCGTAAGAAAATAATATGCGCTGAAATGCCAGAGACCCATGGGATGAAGCGTTCGCAGTAACACCCAAAGTTTCATACCGCCTAAAAAAACAAATAATAAGCTGAAAATAACAAATGCCGCCAGCGGATAAGGCTTAGGAGAGATGATTATGTCTTTAAAAATTCCCCAATCGATGGAACTGAATATCCAGACGACAAGGGCGATGCTCACAGTAAAACGCAGAATAAAAAAAACTGTCCGTCGCCAATCTGTAGCTTTCCTTGCCATCGGATCATTAAAAATTTGATCTTCCATGTAAATTCTTTCAGTCTTCGCTTTGCCTTACTTTTGCAGATAAATAACCAAGTGCCATCCAATCCATTTGCTTAGAAAGTGATAAATACGTTTGGGCACAAAATCATAGAACTTTCTCCACCCCGCGCCGAAAAGGTATTCAACACTTATGTTACATGAATGAAAATTAAAACACATCTCTAATATTTCACGTTTTGTGAAACGTTGGGTAATGGGTGCATCAGTTTGTCCTTTAGCATTTTCAAAACCCCTTCGAGTTATCCAATGGGCAAAGTTGTTGAGGGATAATCTATTATATAACATGATAACTGCCCTGCCTCCTGGAATTAGTACCCGATATATTTCCTTAATAGCTTTTTGTGTATCAGGTGCGTGATGCAGTACGCCTAATTAATATACACAACCAAAAGTCTGATCAGGAAAACAAATGTTTTCCGCATTTCCATATTTGAATGAACCAGTTTCTTGATAAAGATTGAATAACCCTTTTGCTAATTCCAAATGACCGGGTGCCAAATCAATTCCTGTAACATGAAATTTTTCTCTGACAAATACGAGAGCATCCGTTCCGATTCCACAGCCAACTTCCAAATGGGACCTCGATGGACTACTTTTTAAATAACTTATTATATCGTCTAAGTAATAAAGATATTTTTTGCGTGCTGAAAGAATAATATCGAAATACTGCTTGCTTCCGCGAAGGATATTCTTATGATTACGCAAATAAATTTCATTATTAAGTTGAATCGACCGGAACTCTGATATATTAGCGAATGTCTCAGGCCGTTTACTATATTGATTATTAGATTGCATAAATCTCCTCGCAACTTCTTAATATTTACTTTTCATTTCTTCTTCCTTGCCAGCAGGATAAACCAAGGCAGTGCGAATTTGTTTAACGCCCGCAAATTGACGCTTTTTGCAAGAATGTTCTGCACGCGTTGCAGAAAAGATGGATGGTTGAAGTTAATGTTGATATATTCAAATTCAGCCATCTGCAGATCAAAACGGCACAGCATCTTTCGCAGAAGATCAGCGTTTACCGGCACATCATTCGCTTTTCGGTATAAATTGTACAGCGTTTTAAATCGCATAAAGAAAAAGCGCTGCGGATGGTGGTAATTCGGTTCCAGACAGTATAAATATCCACCCGGCCGCAGAACGCGGCTTATCTCGCGCAATGAAGATTCGAAAGGGAATAGATGATGCAAAGTTGCTGGCAAACAGACGACGTCAAAAGATTCAGAGGCGAAAGGCAGGGCAAAAGCACTGCCGCAGATTTTTCCATATTTATACGTGGAAAGGACTTTCAGGGCTATATCTAATCCATAGAGACAGATGTTTTCCAGACCGATCCGTGAAGCCAAGGCGTCGGAAAACTGACCCGACGCACATCCAATTTCGCATACCTTTGCAATGTGCAGCGGACGAATCACCTTTTCCAATGGTTCAAGCATACGTACAAGGTCATCCGGCGTATAGGGCATATAGCCATCGGCAAACTGATTGAAATAATCAACATCTTTTTTTGAGTATGACCCCATGCCGTTATTCCTCAACCGTTTTCTTCCATAAGGAATTCTTCTCCGACAGCACCCTGCTGCCCGTCGTGAGGTGAACTTGTCGGCCGTGTAATTTATCGAGAAGATCCCAATAAACCTGATCGTAACCGGGATCTAATAGGCCTCCCATCTGTTCCTGATGCCAAATTATGGAGACGCAACCTTTTGCGTCAATGACGTGCTGTATTTCTTTTTTGCTTCTACACAACGCTTCCGTCGGCTGAAAAAGATATGACGTTGCTAAAGTTGTATCCATCAAGACCAACGGAAATTCCCAGAATGAAAAAGCTTTTGCCGTATTTATGTCATACGGCCGGTAGGGAAAGTATGTTCCTGCCCTTGGCCCGACGGTATCGTTGTAACCGATGGACATATCGTATTGAAACCGGGCATTTTCAATACCCGCAAAAAATGAAGCGGGGTGAAGATGAAGATAGTGCTGTCTGTGTCCGATAACCTCATGTCCCAGAATATTTTCTAGAGCATTCTTCTCTTCGGCAAGCATCAGCGGTTCATCACCTGCCCGATAACTGCCGTGGAGGCAGACTTCAAAATCCTTCTCCAGTAGCAATTTTAATGCATTTTTTAGGCACGGATCGTCAAGTTCATATGACGGACCATGCCTATGTTTTCTTCCAGATATAAATTGAAAAGAGGAAGATGCCCCCCGTGTTGCCTCTCCTGCTACGATTTTATCAAAATTATAATAAGGTAAGTTTCGCCAGAAGGATTTCCCGTAAGCATAGGTATTGAGTAATGCATTCTTTAAACTTTTTCGAGTGACAGCCTGACGAGCCAGCGACCGCAAAAAACGGAGAAATCCGCGATTAATAGGTGATGGCAAATAGTCGACGTCATGAGTAAGTAAAATGGAGGGTTGCATATTGACTGGGCATTGCTGCCAGCCAAGGGCTGACGCGGCCTTAATAATAACTTCCAGCCATTGATCAACAACTGGTTCCGGCCTTTGCCAGCCTGCTTTTTTCCACCAGTCTTCATTAAATAGTATCCAATCATATTTTTTCCCATAGTGAGTTTGGCTTTCGAACCACAGGTTCAAAACGCCAAGCGCACCGGCAATGATATCAGCGGCAATCCAGCCCTGTTTTTTAAATTCTCGCCATTGCGGATGAGGGAAGGGAACCCTGCCATCAGGAAGATTATCAAAAGGAAAAGGTTCCTTGCTTTCCATAAGATGTCTCTTAATTGCTGACGAAGAAAGGATAACCAGATCCTTTTCACCGGCGGTAATTTCCGAGGGATCGTCTGTTGTGGCATAGATGATTCGATTTTGCGCTCTCGGCGTAAGTGTCCAACCGGCGCGCATTGATACATGGCGCACAATGTGAAAAACAGCTTGCCTGTCAAATGGTTCTCCCCAAAAAAATAGTTCAACAGGTAAGCGTTCAGACATTTTTATCTCCGGTCAGATTTTGGATATGCTTTTCCAAGACATCAGGAATATATTCAAGATCCTGAATCAGCTCTGATCGCTGCTGGTCTATTGATTCCCTTGTTGGCGGGTTTTCCGCCAGGGCTAAGGCTGCATCGACGGCATCACAACCTTTTTCATAGACTTGCATTAAACCGAAATGCCTTGATAATATCTTCATGTTGCCGCATTTTCCCGCCCAGCTCGAAGCCAGAACGGATGGCACACCCATCAGGGAAGCCTCAGCGCACATGCTCGGACTTTCACCAACAACCAGGCGGGAGAAGGCCATGACGTGATGCATCCGGTCGACTCGAACACGTGTGTTATATCCGGAAAATTCCGGAGGAACTGCCGTTTCGGAAGATAAAACTATTTTCATCTTTTTAGCCAATCCATTCATCAAGCGGACGAGGTCATTTCTTCGCAGCCCTTCCTCACCACGATCGTGAAGGGCATCCCAACGGACAAGTCTGACAACGGCATAAGGTTCATCAGGATTAATCCCTTCCGCCCGGACTATCTCCGGATCAGGCTTAAATTCACTGGGATGGAGATAGCTCCATTCGTGAAAGCCCCGATAGCGGAAATGCCTTTTTCCGAAGTTATCGGTGAACCATTCCGGTGTGATAATACAATCGGCAAAAGGGAATGAAATTTTATTTCCTAGCTTTGCCGTTTCTGTGTCCGTGATTGCTATATTGGGAATTCCTAGAATCTTACTGGGAATGGATGTCATAATTCCCCCAATGGAAATTACGATATCCGGACGGAATTTACTTAGCAGCAAAATCAGTCGCCACCAGTGGCCAATAAGTTCGGTAATCATCCGGAATCCCTTGGCCTGCCTCGATAGACAGATATACGGGATATGAAAAAGATCTAACAGCTCATGGGTGATATCCTTGTCCCTCGTGGCAACTTTTACAGCATGCCCCTTTTCGATCCAGCGCCGGACAAGTGGTCTGAAGAAATGGGCATGCTTAGGATGCAGGATATCGATAAGTATCCGCATAACTTCACCCTTCCTTACAGGCAAGAGCGACTAGCCCCGAACCGTCTTTTTTAGAACGGTATAGTGATCCCAGAAGAACTATCAACATCAGGAAAGGAAAAGCTATGGCATAGATGCCTTTGTTGGCTTGTTGAGCACCGGTAATGAACTTGCTGATATCATTGGCGAGCGTTTCCAGCGAATTATAGTTGTAAACGCAGGCGCGAACTTTTAATCCACCCTTTGTCAGGAGGTCAATGAGGACATTTTTAGTGTAACCGGGACGCACATGACCTTTCACGTCCATCCAGTTTTCACGTTTCCAGCCAAAAGTATTTCGTGTCCGGTGTGGAACATGGACGAGGAGATATCCTCCCGGTTGCATGGCTTCATTAAACATCTTGACCCCTCCCAGATCATCTGCCAGATGCTCGAGCATATCCGTGGAAATAATCAAGTCGAACTTCCCTAACTCCGGTAACTTCATGGCATCCCATGTCATGAAGCGCAATGTTTTGGACATGCCGAGTTTTTCGGCAATATCATTGTTATCGCAGTTCTGTCTATTGTCTAGATCAATGCCGATGACTTCCGCTTCCGGAAACAGTCGGGCACAAGCGAGGTAATCATCCCCCGGCCGCTCCCCGCATCAGCTATCCGTTGAGGATTCCCAACAAGATTCAAAAAGGAAATGATTGTGCGCGCCCTGACCCGCAGGCCAAGTATCGGTGCACCGAAAATTCTGATATAGAGTCTTTCCATAGGGCTAAGGCCTGGCGTCAAGGCTAGTTCCGAACCGAATGGCATTCTATCGTCTCCCTGTTATAATTTTTTCCTTGCTTTTAGAAGAAAGGTGGAAAGCCCACGGGCCATCCAACCGTTTCCCCAATGCAGCAATGTAAAATTTTTATCCCAAAAACGACATTTTTGGTAGGTGAAATCGCCATTGCCTTTATAAAAATTACTAATTGCCCATGACGCAATACGATGTGCCATCTCCAAATCGCCTGATAAAGAAAATGTCAGAATACCCTGGCCTGAACCATGAACATCGAGGGGAAAGGTTTTATCGCTGGACCACCTGGGAGCACCTTCCCGTGTAAATAACCTCTGCCGGTAAAAGCTCAAACCTTTGTCCAAATTTTCCCGAAAACGGTCATCGCCTGTTGCCTGCTCATAGGCCATCAAGGCATCAAGAATCATTCCTGTATGGTAGTTATCATGCGCGACAAAGCTCTGGCGAGGATTTGATGTATAATACCAGGCTCCTTCATTTGTCTGCATCCGGGCAACAAAAGACATCAGCTTTCGGGATTCCTCAAAAAGATGAAGCTCTCCGGTCAGTGTCCCCACTTGAGCGAGTAAAGCGGAACAGAGAGCGTTGATGTTGATGACCGTGAAATCAGTCCTCATTTTCGGAACATAGGAAATGCTTTTTTCCTGACGCGTTTCGTGTAACATGGCAAGATCATGCAGTATGAAGTCACAGGTTTGACGGGAAGCGAGAAGGTAACGGTTATCATGGAGAATGCGGAATCCATGGAGGAGTGCTTCAGCAACTATTATAGTTATATAACAATTGGGAAATCCCGGCGGCTGATAAAATCCTGTACTCTGCCACGGATGATGATAGCCCCAACTGAGACCGTGAAAATTTCCCTTTATTGATGAATTATTCATTAGTAGCCAATCCAGGCATTTACGGGCGCGCATTTCGAATGGTCCAGAGATACCTAGCGCATGGACATCCAGATTGCTGCGGGCGAAGAGGGCAGGGCCTTCCGGATTGATTCCTTTTTTTATCAGAAGCAAAGGGCGGATATTAAAGGGGGTCCGCATAACAACCTGGCTCCAGACAAGTCGCAAAGGCCATAATCCGCAGGATAGTGCTTTTGTCATTGGACTGTATAGACCATCAAACTTCGAGTAGCCTTTATAATCGAGGAAATCAGCTCTTTTCAGAACTGCAAGTAGGACATCATTTATTTCCATGAGATTATCCAAGTTCTCTCCACAATTGCATGATTTTTTGGCCATGGAGCTATCTGCTGGTTACGGTCAGGGAAAAGATTCCGCTTTTAATTATTCCGGCCATTTTTTTCATGAGATTTATAAAACAAATCGATGGCAGCAACGATAAAACTAATTTGATCTGCAGTTAATTCCGGATACATCGGAAGTGATAAAATCTTATTCATATAATCAAATGCTACCGCGAAATCGGAAGATTTATGGTTCATGTATTTGTATGCCGGAAGAAATGGCAGCGGAGTGGGATAATGTGTTGCCGTGGCGATTCCTTTTCCTTCCAAATATTTCTGCAATTCTTCCCTGTTTGTTGCTCTGACAACATAAAGATGAAAAACATGTTTTACATCTTTGCGGATTTTGGGGGCAACGATATTACGAATATTTGTTAATAGTTTATTATATAAAATTGCATTTTGCAGACGTTTGCTGTTCCATTCATCAATATATTTTAATTTTACAGATAAAATGGCGGCCTGAATTCCATCCATCCTACTGTTGATTCCTTCGATTTCATGTTTATGTTTAACAACTGCTCCATGATTAGCATACATCCGTGCCCGCGTTGCAAAGTGTTCATCATCGGTTATTATCGCTCCGGCATCGCCATAAGCCCCCAGGTTCTTCCCGGGGAAAAAACTGAAAGTTCCTGCGATACCGAAAGTTCCGGCCTTCTTGCCTTTATATTCAGCAAAATGCGCCTGGGCACAGTCTTCGAGCAAATGAAGATGGTGTTTCTCGCAGATCAACTTTATTTTATCAATTTCGGCCGGTTGTCCGAATAGATGTACAGGGATTATTGCCCGCGTTCTAGATGTAATTTTATCTTCAATCAATTTATGATTTATTGTGTAATAATCGGGATCGATATCCACAAAAACCGGCCGGGCTCCAGCCTGAGTTATCGTCTCCGACGTGGATATCCAACTATTGGCCACAGTGATAACTTCATCACCCGGGCCGATTCCCAAAGCTTTAAGAGAAATATAGATTGCATCTGTACCATTGCCGACACCGATGCAGTGTTTAACCCCGTATTTATCTGAATACTCTTTCTCAAATTTATCAACATACTTACCCTTGATAAACGCAGTTTCATTGATAACGGATTGGATGGCTTCATCAATTTCAGTTTTTATCGTTGAGTATTGTGCCTTTAAATCAACAAATGGTATATGCATCTATAAAATTCTCTTACTTAATTATTCTGGCCGGATTTCCAGCCACTGTACAATTATCAGGAACATCCATTGTAACAACAGATCCCGCCCCTATTGTGGCTTTTTCGCCGATTATCACCGGGAACAATGTTGTATTACTGCCAATCACTGCTCCCTTTTTTATCAGCGTTGGTTTCCAGAAGGAATCTGACCCCGTCTTCCTTCGTGACGGCGGATAGACATCATTTATCGTCACTACCCCGTGGCCGATGAAAACATCGTCTTCAATTGTCACTAGTGAACAGATAAAAGAGTGAGACGAGATGACTACATTATTACCAATGCGAACCCCGTTTTGTATTTCCACATAAGAACCTATATTACATTTATCGCCGATTACACATCCATATATATTGGCAAATTCCCAGATATTAGTATCTTTGCCTATCTGCGCATCTTTTACAATTGCAGTGCTACTTATCATAAATCAGCGTTTTTACTCATGGAGAGAATTTGAACGACTTTTTTAGCATGTTCTGTGCCGGTCAGGCATTCGGTGCCATTAACAATGCAGTCGATAAAATGATTGATTTCAATCATTAGAGGTTCTTTCCAATCTATCTTCGGCAAGAGGACATCGCCTGATCTGTGATTGAACAGAAAATCATTGGGTTTATCAAAATCCATATTTTCTCCCAGAATAGCTTTTTTATCGATGCCTTTATCGAATATGGCAATTTTATTTTCTGCGATATCGTCATAGACAGCCATCTTTTTTGAACCAACGACAGTCATCTGCCTGATCTTATGGGGATCAAGCCAGCTAACATGGATATGAGCCATTATTTTACCCGGATAAACGAGATTTAAAAAAACTACATCCTCCACATTATTTTGTATGTAAGCCATTCCGCTTCGGGAAACCGATATAGGTAAAGGATTCCCCAGCCAGTACTGAATGATACTGATGTCATGCGGTGCCAGATTCCATAGTGCGTCTACATCTGACCTTATTCGCCCAAGATTAATCCGCTGGCTGTATATATAGCGTATTTCTCCCATATCTCCCGAATCAATTAACTGTTTTATATACCGGACGGCCGTGTTGTAAAGAAATGTGTGTCCGGCCATGGCTACCAGAGATTTTTCGTTTGCCAGCGCTTCAATTTGATTCACCTCTATAACTGATCTAGCCATCGGTTTTTCCACAAGGACATGCTTACCGGCAGATAGAACTTTCATCGTAAGCTCGAAATGGGAGGCCACTGGAGTGGCTATTATGACCGCTGAAATGTCTGTGTCCGACAGAACATCCTCCAGTCTATCAGTTACGGACACAGACGGATAATTGCTCTTCACAAACTGTCTTCGTTCTGCGGAAATATCTACCACAGTTTTAACGCGGCAACTGGCATTCCTAGACAAATTTCTAAGTAAATTTGGACCCCAATAGCCGACCCCTATTTGTGCAACATTGATCATGACAACACTGTCAACTTTCTGATTTCGATAATTACTTTATTGTAACTAAGTATAAGAAGAACTGGATTATGTGTCAATATATTAATGGACAAAATGGCGCCTATGATCTCGCTAGCAATATATGCGAGCATCAATATTTTTACTTGGTCACTTTATTATCTGCAAACATTTTTTATCTTTCATTTTATATTTCTTGCCGCATTGAAGGCATTTCATCTTTTCATTGAGCTGGTAGCCGCACCGGCACATCCAGCCTTTTTGTCTTGCGGGATTGCCGGCTCATTAAAGCGAAGTCAGGAACATCTTTGGTGACGACCGCGCCGGCGGCGATAAAAGCATAACTTCCGATAGTGTGACCGCAGACAATCGTGCAATTGGCGCCAAGCGTTGCTCCTTTTTTAACTAATGTCGGTTTGATTTCCGACATTCGTTTAATTTCTGAACGGGGATTAATAACATTCGTGAAAACGGCGGATGGACCGCAAAAAACATTATCCTCAAGAGTTACACCTTTATAAACAGAAACATTATTTTGTATCTTACAGCCGTTGCCGATGGTGACGTCGGGACCGATAACAACATTTTGACCGATAGAACAGTTTTTACCGATTTTGGAACCGGAAATTATATGGGAAAAATGCCATATTTTTGTTCCTGCTCCGATTTCCACGTCTTCATCGATTTGTGCTGTGGGATGAATAATAGTAGTTATCCTTATTGTCCGGGTATAAAACTGCGTCATTTTTTAAATTGATTCTTAATCCATTTTCATTTAAAGAACGCTCAGAGGCGTTTAAAACTTTGAGAACGCGCAATCCTTCTTCGCCATTGGTCAGGGCCGGTTTTCCTTTTTCAATGCAATCAAGAAAATGCTCACATTCCAATTTTAGCGGTTCGGCATAAGGAATGGAAACACTCTCCGGAATTCCGCGAGTCGGCACGGGAACGTTATTTTCCCATTTTACATGATGAGGATAGATAAGCAATTTTTCTTCCCAGGGCAGGGTATCGTCAAACACAGCCATTTTTTGATCACCGACAACAACCAGTTTTTGATCTTTAAACGGATGCAGCCAGGAAACAAATACATGAGCTTTCAGGCCGGAGGAAAATTCCAGATGAGTAGTGGTGACATCGGCGATTTTTTTATGCAGATAATTTCCGCCGGTAGCAATGACGCTTTCCGGTTCTTCACCGGCCAGAGCAAGAATCATGGAAATATCATGCGGGGCGAAAGACCATAAAATATTTTCTTCTCTTCGGATTTTTCCCAAATTTAAGCGATGGGAATAAATATAATTGATCCGGCCCAACTCACCAGCGGTGGCCAGTTCTTTTAATTTGATAAAAGCGGGATGATATTGCAAGAGATGGCCGACCATTAATACGAATGTTATTTTTTTGAGCAAGGGCAATCAGTTCTCTGCGTCTTTTTCCGAAAGAGTCAGAGGTTTTTCCACGAAAACATGTTTGCCGGCCATAACAGAGCTTCGCGGGCCAGTAGAAAATGGGTTTCGGCCGGAGTGGCAATGGCAATTGCCGGAATATCGTCGCGGGACAAGAACGTCTTTTAATGAATGAATAAAAATCACAGGAAGGATAGAGCTTCTGCATTTGTTCGAGCAGATGCCGGATTTTTATCGCAGATGGCTTTTAAGTACGCCTAATTCAAAAAAATTGCGGACTAAATTTTTTCCCCAGTTTCCTGCGCCGATAACAGCAATAGATGGTTTTATCATTTTTGTCATTTTATCTTCTCACAAAAAAATATTAGTTAAGATTTGTACAGCCTTTCATTATCCTGAATATCCATCCACATGGCAAATAAAAGTGATTGAAAGCTGCTCGGTAAAAAGAAAGAAGAAAGCCAGCATTGTTACCGGAGAAACGGCTTTTCCGGCAAAAACGAGAGAAATTATTTTGACGGCATAAGGGAGGGAACAAAGACCTAAAATAAAAGAAAAGTGATAAAGCAGAAAAAGAGGATGAAAATCACGGAACAGATATTTAACCCATAATCTTTTAAAAAATGATTTAAACAACAGCCAGGATATACGGGGAATTACTCTGGTTACTTTCATTTTAGACGTTTCGCCGATATTGTAAACAGGTTTGATTTTGACTTCCTTTAAAGTGCAAAAAGCAATATTGAGTTTAACCAGCATATCATTGGGCATGCCGTATCTTTTGTAAATATCATGAAGTTTGATGGCGTTTAAAGCGTTATAGAGAGATGGCGGTATAGCCGGTTTGGGTATCGGAAACATGCCAGTAACCGGAAGCAATTTTTGTTAAAATCGATAAGAATGGAATTGCCGAAATAAGCGGGTTTTAGGAATGATCAGCCGGGCGCTCGCCGTGAATAAGGCGATTGCCTTTGACATAATCAATTTCTTCGTTAATGACGGGAAGGCAGATTGATTCCAGTTCGGCCGGATCCATTTGGCCGTCTCCGGCCATAACGGCTGTGCAATCAATATTATTATCCAGGCACCATTTATAACCGCGGGCGATAGCGGCGCCCACACCGCCGTTTTTTAAATTATTGATTAGAATTATCCGATCGGTTTCGGAATTAGCATTGGCTATTTCCGAAGGAATGAAATATTCGGCCTCCGTCTGTTGTTTTTCCTTAAGTAAATATTCAACGCGGTTATATTTATTATCCGGCGAAGTTGTTACATTATTTTTCGTAATCTGCCTGACCGATTGATGTTTATTTATATAATCCAGGACGATAGCGGTTGTGTTATCTTGAGAGCAATCGTTGACAACGATGATGCGGTCCACAAAATCCGGCATTGTCTCCAACACCTGACCGATTTGTTTCTCTTCGTTATATGTGGGAACAACGACCGCGACAGTTTTATTGTATAACATGAAAAACCCCGTATTTTTGTAGACTATACTTACTATTTTTAATGGAATTTGTCCAAAAATATTTCATCATAATATTTGAATTTACTTGATATTCGATGAAGGCCGGAATATCATATTATAGAATATTGTCTATGCGGCATATGGGGGAATTTAAGTATCATTACCGGATAGAAAGCGGCGATGGATCAAAAACTCGATGCGGAAATTGTTGCTCAAATTTTGAAGGGAGATAGGCAGTCATATGCTTTACTGGTGGAAAAATATAAAACACCTATTTATAATTTAGCTTACCGCATGACCGGCAACCTGGGAGACGCCGAGGATTTAACACAGGAAACATTTATCCGGGCCTATCAATATTTGTGGCGTTACGACACCCGCAAGAAATTCTTTACCTGGCTTTACACCGTTGCCTTTAATTTAATCAAAAGCCACCTTCGGAAAAAAAATAAAAAACACAATATTTCTGAAGCATTCAGCGCACATTCATTGGCCGATGATAGTCCTTCGCCGGAAACCACATTGATAGAAACTCAAGAAATAACTGCCTGTCTTTTGCGGTTGGAGTATGAACTCAGGGCGCTACTGATTATGAAATATCGGCAGGGATTATCTTTTGATGAGATTGCCGAAATTACCGGTAAATCTATTAGTGCCGTCAAAATGCGTATTTACCGCGGATTGGAAAAATTAAAAGAATTGATGAATGAAGAACTTTGAAAAATGGTCTTATTCGCGCTCAGAATCTTTTTCGACCATGCTTCCTCTAGCTTCGTTGCAAACGCAAAACTCACCGCCATGGCGGCTCAGACAGTTGTGTTTGCGGTCGCTCAGTTACGAGGGCATGGTGCCCGAAAAGTATTCAATTCGCGCCTCATAAGGCCCTTTTTCAGTTAGGTAGAGGTAAAGGATGCAAAGAATATTTTGTGACTATTTACCGCTGAAATATGTATATCTTAATGGAATAGATTTCAGGATAAAATATGAATATGGAAAAGTTCGCCGATATGATGGAAAAAATAGAGAGTCAAAAAATAATTAAACCACCGGATAATTTAGTCACTCAAGTAATGGTTGGCGTTAAGAAAGTGGAAGGTGGGGCCATGTATAAATTTAACCGCTTTTTATTCCAGCCTCGTGAGCTCAGCTCTGATGCGGTCGGCCTTCTTTCCGGTAAAATTATGTCTCCTAAGCAATGCAGCTTTCTCCTATTTATTATCGGATTATTTTATTTGCTCACGGGATTATTTGTCATTTGGGGCATGGAAGATATCCTTATTCATAGCAATATTAATGTGTGGTTACGAGTTCAGCCTTATTTATCTATTTTGAGCGCTATTTTAATAATATCTATGGCGGTAATGGTATCACAAAAACCACGAACGATAATCTTTGCCCAGTATGGAATTATCGCGCATACGGTTTTTATTGCCTTAAACGCTGCCATTATGGAATTTATACTTGTTTTCCCGGTGGCTTTAGCCTTCACCCTTGGCTTCACGACACTGGCCATCGTCTTGGGTATTTTATTAATAAGTTCTATCCAGAATTTTATAAAATCAGGTTTATTAACTATGGGGAGCGACTTTGCAGAAAATTTTTAAGATAACACAAAAAGGCTTTACGCTTTTGGAGATTATCGCGATTCTGGTCGTGCTGGGCATTTTGGCAGTTATTGCCGTCAGTCGTTCCGTCAATTACGATGCCGAGGTATATGGGGGCGCAGATGTATTAAAATCACATCTGCGTTATGCCCAGACATTAGCCATGAATTCAAACCCCCAAGCCGGTATAACTATCTGGGGAATAAGTAGCAACGGCAGTAGCTATTGGCTCTTTCAAGGAACAAACGCTGCAAACCCTGCTAGCTATATACGACTGCCGGAAAACGATACGTACATTAACCCCGATAGAACTATAAATCTTACTACAAAACAAATTAAGTTTACTGCTAATTTTACTATTTATTTCGATAATCGCGGGATTCCCTACACTGCCTACGTCAGCGCGACAAATAATACACCTGTGAGCGATACCAATCCTGCGATAATTAATGTACAGCCACTTAATGCGGCTACTCCTAACATTGCCGTAACTATAACGCCATTAACAGGATACATACAATGAAGCGAAGCCGAGGTTTTACTCTTATTGAAGTCATTGTAATTATTACTATTGTGGCTGTAGCCGCGGCGCTTTTTGCCTCTTATATGGGTAAATCATTTACGCAAAGCCCTGCCGCCGCCGGTTTAGTAAACAATCAGTATAAGATCATTCAGCAAATGGAAATTATAACCAGTAATTATCGGCAGGCGCTGCAAACAGGTGGCGGCACAATAACTGATTTATGTGGTGCCTTTAAAACAGGAAATGTTGACGGACAGGACTTTGTTGATGCCGCCAATACATGTGTACTTTTACACTGAAAAGCAACGACGGAACTTTTACAACGCAAAATGTCCTTCTGGTAACTTTGACCGATGGGCAGCAAACACTACAGAGTATATTTACGCCATAGGTGAGAAATGAAACAATTAAAGGGCGAATGGGGCTTTACACTAATTGAAATAATCGTAGTCCTTATAATTCTAGGCATTATGGCAGTTGTTTTAAGCAGCGCCATCATTTATGGCGTGCAAAGTTTTGTTTTTGCCCGTGATGCCGACCAAGTATCGCAAAAAGCACAGTTGGCGATGGCGCGTATCAATAGAGAGATTACCGATATTACGGCCGTAACATTCGCTTCTGCCGATCGAATTGATTATACACTGACCCAAAAAACAGTGCCATCGTGCACCGTGGCCTTACCGGCAGGGTGTCAGTATAGTATTAAGAGAGACAATACCAGCAATCAAATAACACTGGAGGGAACAAATCCGGTAGTAGCGGCACAAGTTTTAATTAATGGATTAACCGCCAATAACGGCGGCAATCCTTTCCTTAGCTATTTTCGATCAACTGGAACAGCGGCCTGGAGTACAGCAGATGGATTTGGCAATAGTAATGGCAATGCAAATTATCTGGGAACAATACAAGTCTGGATTTCTCTGGATATTTTGAGCAGCGGCAATCATTTAGATTACAAAGGTACGATAAATCCCCGGGCAAACGGTGTTCCCAATGCACCGCAGCTCAACTAAAAAAAATTAAAATATATGAATCAATTTAAAATGAAATACATTGCCGGAAGAAGAAAACAAGCGGGCGCCGCTTTATTAATTATCATCATTGCGATGCTCGTCATAGCTGTTCTCGGCATTGCACTGTATGCACTGACATTCACCGCTACTTTAAATCAGGTTATCGCCCAGAGGGCAGCGAAGGCATTTTATTTAGCGGAATCGGGCATAAGGATTGCGGCCAGTGAATACAAGGCTGCTCTCCACACAAGTACTACAGTTGCTGATAATAAATTGGCTAATCTTCACAACCAAACATTTACAATGCCGGACAACGTCAGCACTATTCAAATACAAATTTATCCTTACTGGTTATATGCTCCTGCCGCTATACCAGTGCCGACAAGTTCGATAACTCTTTACTTACCCGGCGCTGTACCGCCCATAGATGATACCGGTACCACGGCAATAACTTTCCCCGCCACCGGTCTTCTTAAAATAGAGGATGTACGTGCAGGCAGACCTTCGGCATGGGTAGGCGATCCCACTACCACTTTCGTTTCTTATACCACTGTTTCACCTGTCCATACGCTTTTAACGCTGCCAGTGGCGGCACACCGGTTACTTTCTCAATTCCGTCGTTCCCGGTTGCACCGAACCAAATTTACGCGGGTGATGAATTTTATATAGGTAATAATACCTATACTTCCACGCCGCAAACTGTCAGTCAGGGAGGCGACCTGATATCTGACTTTGGATTCAGCGGATACTAATGATCTTACGGCAAAAATATTTCCTCCCCAAAAAGGGACTATATTTGTGTTGAACGCTGCTATATGGTCTCAGTATTCTTATGATTTGCGCGATACTTCCACACCAGCATACGGTTAGATTAACTAACATCCAGCCCATTGCCGGCGCGACACTCCCGAACCCGCAATGGCCTTTAACTGCTATCAGTGGAGTAACACAAATATACGTGGGAAAGAGCGTAGGCTTTAGATCAGCGTCAACTTACGGCCAGTAGAAAGTTGAAAAACAACGCTTTCAGGAGGAAAGTATGAAAAAGATAACTATTATTTTTATTACTTTATTAATTATTCTTAATTTACCGGCAACTTTACCGGCAGCGCAGAAAACGATTACTGCGTATACCTGGGATAGAAATATTCAGGTGTCGGCGGGTGGTCCACCATTTACACCGCCGGGCGGTTCAGCCTTTCCGCCGATTGTTAATGCAAATCCCCCTACCCCTACTCCTCTGCAATTACAGTTGATCCAAACACGGGGACCATAGTCCTGGGGAACAATGTTAGCGGTGGCTCGGGCGCTATCTGGTACGGCGGAACAACTACCGGTACTTGTAACGCCTGCACTAATGGAGTATGCCCTTTTGGCCTTGGTTTTCGGGCTTATTTTGAATTCATAATCACTACACCGGATAGTGCCGGTACCTATGGCGACGGCTTTAATTTCACCATAATTAATGCTTCCAATAATAATATAACTTTTAGAGGCGGTTCCCCTAACGCAACAGTCAACATGGGTGAATTAAATGGCTATGCGGGACCGGGTAATACGGCCGCTTCATCAGACTCACCCCACCCAACACCGCCACCCCTGGATGGACTAGGTTTGCAACCTCCCAAAATGGCGCTGGAATTCGACACCTATGCGAATACCACCGTCATGACAGATAACGGCTGCAGCGGCGGCAGAAATGATACTGCTAATAATCATATTGCGGTGCTGTTTTGGGGTGCCAATCCAGCCGCGACCACTATGTGTGCAACGGGCTCCACTGCGTGCCCAACGGGCCCGTGCCCCACCTGCTTTCCTCAGGCCAGTTTCGATGACAACATCCATGGCGCCGGCGCGGGGACTACTGCATCTCCCTATAATTCAGCATCCACTGGAAATGGATCCGGATTGGGCGGCTATTACGAACGGGCCAAAGGTACGTCCACATACAACTGGCTGGAAGACAACCAAACCCATCGTGTCCGCATTGAAGTTATCCGAATACCAGCCACTTATTCCTATGAAATGAAAGCCTGGGTTGATTGTGAATCGTGTACAGCTACACCCTGCACCGCTTGTCCCGTTAGTGAATATGTTTATTTCCAGGATGTTTTTAATCCCTATAATAATAGTAGTTACCTGCCGAAAATAGATAGGACACAAATACTAAATGCGGCGCTCAATACACTTTTCAATAATATTCTTTTCGGTTTCACTGTAGGCACCGGAGGTGCGACAGAAAATATTCAGATTAATAACTTTGTTTTTTATTTTCCCCCTAGTTCGATCAATCCTACCAGCGCATCGTATACCTATAGCGCCGCCGCCGGTCAAACCGTCGCTGTAACGACAGCTTCCGCCTCGTGCGCCTGGACGGCAGTGAGCAACAACTCCTGGATTACGGTTACCGGCGGCGCCAGCGGCACCGGCCCCGGAACGGTGACCTACAGCATTGCCGCCAATACCGGCGCAGCAAGAACCGGCACGATAACCATCGGCGGTCAGATATTTACAGTGACTCAGGCCGCCGGTCCGCCGACCTGTACGCTTATGGCCAGCGCGAACATCGTGCCCTATAACGCCACACCGACCCTTACCTGGACGATTGCCAACGGTCCTGCCAATGGCAGTTTTACGGGTACGCGGCTCGGAGCATGCACAACCTTTACCAATTCCACCGGTGGCTCCTGCATAACGGCAACTCAGACCACTGCCGGAGCGATAACCGATACGCTGACGGTCACCAATGCCAACGGCAGCAGTACCTGCTCGGCTACTTACTATGTCGGCTGCGTGAATTATACAGTGTATAATAATACCGGCGGCACGCGTGACTTTAGAGTTACCGGATCAGGGTGCCGGCAAGTAGCTAGCGGCGGTCAAATTACAACCAATACCTATCGACTGGCTCCGGGCGAAACAGTAACCAGGTATAACACGACCAACGGTAGTTGCGGCACTGCGCTAGGTTCTATTGACTACACGGCGGCGATGAACGTCGATATTGTCGCCAATGGCGGTAACGGCAATTGTTCGGTTTACTACAACGGTGCAAATGATACCGTCAGTGACCGTTAAGCAAAAGACAAAAGGAGTAGAGAGTATTGCTTGTCGTTGCCGGGTTTACAAAAGCTGATATGGAAAATTTATGGTCTTCTGTCCTTCTCCGGTTTTGCCGGAGAAGGACAGGGAAAGTTAGGACTGGATTTCACCGGCCTGTCCAGGCACGTATGACCTTGCGTGCTCTTTAGTGTATTAGGTTATGTATCGGGTTGTGTTGTCGGACAAGCAGCTGGAGTTTAGCTCTATAAATACCGTTAGGAAATCTATCAATAGTGATGAATGACGATAATTCTTTGAAGATTAAACTTTTGGATATTCGCGACAATAACGCGATTATCAGAGAGGTTAAGTTTATTACCTCTTTGATTAATCCTCAGTTTGATTTTCAATATTTTGACCGGGCTTTCCGCGATGTAGAAAGATTATTTCGCGGGCATTATCCCGGATATCGCTCATGCAACACTGGTTACCATGACGTCCGGCACACCATGCAGGTTCTTCTGGCCATGGCGCGTCTGATTCACGGCGCTTCCTTGCAGGGGATAAAGTTTACGGATAAGGAAATAAATCTGGGCTTGATCAGCGCGCTGATGCACGATACTGGCTATATTCAACCGGAAGATGATAATGCCGGCACCGGCGCCAAATACACTCTTGTGCACATCAAAAGAAGCATAATGTTTGTACAGGACTATTACGCACAGGAAAAGTATTTTCGGGGCGATTTAGAGAACTTTGCGGACATATTGAATTGCACCGGTCTAAGCATAGACATTAAGAAAATTACTTTTTCCTCGGCCAATATAGAGATTATCGGCAAGATTCTCGGAACGGCGGACTTGCTGGGGCAGATGGCCGACAGGCTTTATCTGGAAAAACTGATTCCCCTCTTTCATGAATTTGAGGAAGGCAAAGTTCCCGGTTTTCAAGACGAGTTTGATCTTTTGAAAAAAACCACCAATTTTTATTATATTACCAAGACCCGCCTGGAGAAAGATTTGGGCAACGTCAATCGGCATATGGTTAATCATTTCCGGGAAAGATGGAACATCGAAAGAAATCTTTATGCCGAAGCGATAGAAAAAAACATCAATTACCTGAAATTCATTTTAAAGACTAATGAGAAAAACATTAGCGCCTGCCTGCGCCGCAACGCTATAACCTTGCAGTAAATACCAACATATTTCCTCGATTTTTCATTCGTGAAACTCCAATTCCGAAAGCGAAGCGCATAACCTAAAGGTCACACGTCGAAATTGGCAAGTTGAACAATCCCGCAAAGCGGAGGGTATGAGACTCAAATTCCGAAAAAAATGTATCAGAATTTATTATCCGAATTGTCACTCATGAGCAAGGGGATAATATCCCTTTCCTTGGGATGAAGTTCGGGTCCAAAGCTTGCCTTGGACTTCATACCCGTGGGTGCCGTCCGATCAGTGGAGCCCCCTCCGAGCAGGAGCCGGTGGCTCCCTAAAAATTAATGCGATCTCCCGCGACTCACGGAGTTTTCCCATTGCGGCCGGAGCTGGCGGATTCCCAGCTGCGGGATTGACTTTTTAGGGCTATATGCTATCTTCCGCAAAGATATATTTAATAACTAAACCTTTTTACGGGAACAAATGAGGAGGATCGAGGTGAAAATATCTGTCCAGAAGGGGAAGCTTGCTGAAACAAAAAGTCAGGCCATTATTTTAGCGTTGTTTGAAGACCAAAAGAAATTGACCGGCAACGCGTTGCAGATTGATCAAAAAACCGGCGGATTAATCAGCGAATTGATTGCTAACCATGATTTTGAGGCCAAACCCTCCCAAATATCCGTAATCTATACCAGAGAAATGCTCCCGGCAAAAAGAATCGCCCTGGTTGGCTTAGGCAAACAAGGCGAATTTAATCTGGAAAAACTTCGTATCGCCTTGGCCAGAGTAATGCAGCATTTACGCAGTATAAACATCAAAGAGGCGGCAACTTCCATTGATTGGAATCTTATTCCCCACGCCAAAGATAAAATTGCGCAAGCCGTAGCAGAAGGAGCCCTTTTAGGGCTTTATCAATACACGCCTTTCAAAACTGTTGATCGCGACGATTTAAAAAGTATGGAACAATTGAATATTATCGCCGAAGAAAAAGATTATTCTCTGATCGCGGCCACAATTAAAAAAACACAGGTGATTACCGAAGCCGTATATTTTACGCGCGACCTGGTTTCCGCCCCGGGAAACGAAATGACGCCGACAGTTCTCGCGAAAAAGGCGCAAGGAATTGCCGCTCGGAAAAATGTTTCCTGCAAAGTGTTGGATAAAGTCAAAATGAAAGAGCTGGGGATGAATTCTCTGCTGGGAGTAGCCTCCGGAAGCAATCAGGAACCAAAATTCATTATCCTGGAATATACCGGCGGCAAAAAAAACGTAGCGCCCATTGCGCTGGTGGGCAAAGGATTGACTTTCGATAGCGGAGGAATTTGCCTCAAGCCCGCCGAGAAGATGGACGAAATGAAATCGGATATGTCCGGCGGAGCCGCGGTAATGGGCACAATTATGGCCGCCTCTGATTTGCAATTGCCGCTCAACATTGTCGGGCTTATTCCGGCCACGGAAAATATGCCCAGCGGTACGGCTTATAAACCGGGCGATATTTTGAAATCATATTCCGGGAAAACTATTGAAGTTATCAATACCGACGCCGAAGGCCGGCTGATTTTAGCCGACGCGCTGGCCTACGCTTCCCAATATAAGCCGGCGGCGATTATTGATGTTGCCACTCTTACCGGTGCCTGTATCATTGCGCTGGGAGATGATGTAATCGGTATGCTGGGCACCAATGATCAGCTCAAAAGTGAAATAAATAAGGCCGCCCAAACGACCGGCGAACTTGTTTGGGAACTGCCTTTGTGGGAAAAATATCATGAGCAAATCAAAAGCGATATTGCCGATTATAAAAACAGCGGCGGACGCGCAGCCGGTACAATCACCGCCGCGGCGTTTTTAAGCAAATTTGTGGGAGATTTTCCCTGGGTGCATTTGGATATCGCCGGCCCGGCCTGGACCGATAAGGATAAAGATTACATCCCCAAAGGGGCATCGGGAGTTGCTGTACGGTTGCTGGTTGAATTTTTGTGCAATCGCGCCGGAAATTAAATCTATGGCGCCGCTTTTGCAAATAAAAGATTTAGTGACGATATTTGATACCGCCCGGGGAAGAATTAAAGCTGTTGATGGAGTATCGTTAAGCATTGATTCCGGCGAAACGCTGGGGATTGTCGGCGAATCCGGCTGTGGAAAAACAATGCTCGCTCTTTCTATTATGCGCCTCCTCCCCACAAACGGCAAAATCATTAATGGCCAGGTGTTATTTTCCGGCGGGGATTTATTAGCACTGTCCTCTGAAGAAATGCGCGCCAAACGCGGCAGCGAAATTGCCATGATCTTTCAGGAACCAATGACTTCACTAAACCCGGTATTTCGTGTCGGAGAACAAATCGCCGAAGCTGTCCGACTGCATAGAAACCTTCCGGCAAAAGATGCCCTGGCGCTGGCTCGCGAGCAATTGCGGGAAGTAGGAATTCCCGATCCGGAAAAGCGGGCGCAAGATTACCCGCATCAGTTGAGCGGCGGGATGCGCCAGCGGGTAATGATAGCGATGGCCATGTCCTGCCATCCCCGGCTGCTTTTAGCCGATGAACCCACCACTGCGCTCGATGTTACTATCCAGGCGCAAATTTTGAATCTGATTTCCGAGCTCAAGAAAAAAAATCAAATGACGGTTGTCTTGATTTCGCATGATCTGGGCGTTATTTCTCAGGAGGCCCGGAAGATTGCGGTAATGTATGCCGGTAAAATCGTCGAGAGTGCGACTGTCGAACAAATTTTCATAAAGCCCTCGCACCCCTATACCCAAGGTTTGATCGCTTCGCTTCCGGCCCGGTGCGCAGGCTCGGATAAAGAGCAGAGGACATATCTCCAGACCATTCCGGGATCTGTTCCCAGTTTGTACAATCTTGCTCCCGGCTGTCGTTTCTCTGAGAGGTGTTCTTATGCGGATAAGCACTGCGGCGAAGAAGAGCCATTGCTGAATGAAATCGAGCCGGGGCATTTTGTCGCGTGCCGGAAATCCGACATACAAAAAGAAGGAAAACCAAATTAACTGATACCAAATGACCCCATCATTAATTGCAATTCGGAAATTAAATAAAAAATATAGTTTGGAGAGCGGGATATTGAATTCCAAGAAAAGAGTTATTCCCGCTGTAAATAATGTCAGTTTGCAAATATATAAAGGAGAAACATTGGGCCTGGTCGGCGAATCCGGTTGTGGAAAATCCACTCTCGCTCGCCTGATTGTCAGATTGGAAAAACCTTCCTCCGGTAATATTTATTTTAAAGGCGAAGATATTTTTTTATATGATAGAAAAACCCTAAAAGCATACCGCCGCAATGTGCAATTAATATTTCAGGATCCATATTCCTCTCTCAACCCCCGTAAATCGGCGGCAAGCATAATCAAAGAACCCTTAACCATACATCGAGTCGGCAATAAAGGGGAGCGCCAGGAAGCTGTGGCCGAATTGATGGGGAAAGTCGGTCTCGGAAAAGAACAGGCGAATCGTTATCCGCATGAGTTCAGCGGCGGACAGAGACAGCGTATCGGAATAGCGCGGGCGCTTGTTCTTAAGCCCGAATTGATTATTGCCGATGAGCCCGTTTCCGCTTTGGATGTGTCCATTCAGGCTCAGATTCTGAATTTGCTCAAAGATTTAAAGCAGGATTTTGGCCTGACTTATTTATTCATTTCTCACGATCTTAATGTGATTCGTCATATGTCCGATCGCATTGCCGTTATGTATTTAGGCCGGATTGTGGAATTAGCGGGAACGAGAGAGATTTATGAGCATCCGTTTCACCCGTATACGCGGATGCTGCTCTCGGCCCTGCCCGGGTGCAATCCGGCAGGAAAAGGAAGGATAATGGCAATAAAAGGTGAAGCGGGGGCGGATAATGATTGCGGCTGCGATTTTCAGAACCGTTGTCCTGATAAGAGAGCGATTTGTTCCGAACAAGAGCCTGTCTTAAAACAAATTGAAGATGAAAGATTTTGTGCCTGTCATTTAACGGTTCGATCTGAATGAAGGAAGTATGCCGGAAGAGCGGATATTTATTAAAAATAATTCTCTGGTAATCGAAGGTTTATTGCATAAATCTTCGGGGCAACGAGGAGTCATTATTTGTCATCCGCATCCCCTTATGGGCGGTTCCATGCAGAACAACGTAGTAGAAGCGATTCAGGAAGCATTTGGCGCCGAAAATTTTACCACATTGAGATTTAATTTCCGCGGTGTTGGCCGAAGTACGGGTATATATGACGAAGGAAAAGGGGAAATGGAGGATATTCTTTCCGCCCGCGAATATTTAATAAATACCGGACTGTCCAAGATATTCTTTGCCGGTTATTCCTTTGGCTCCTGGGTCGGGTCAAGGGTCATGGAGCGAAATAGCGATATTTTCACGGACAGCGTATTTGTTTCACCGCCCAATAATTATTTTGATTTTGATTGGGCAAAATTAACCGATAATATCGGTTTAATTATTTGTGGAGATCAGGATCAGTTTTGTGATCTGGAAGCTATAAAAAAACAAATTAAGGAAATACAGGCAAAATTGATGATAGTTCCCGGTGCCGATCATTTTTATCTGGGAAAAGAAAAAAAGCTTATAAATGTTTTAAAAAAATACGTAAAAAAGCTTAATTAAATAAAAAAAATCACGGGTATGAACCCCAAAGCAAGTTTTGGGATCGATTCGCAGCAAGCTGCGGGGCGTTATACCCTCCGCTAAACGGATTGTTCACCGCTTCCAAGCGGTATAAGTCGAATGCAAATTTCAGCGGCGACGTGACCTCTTGTGACCTTCAGGTTATTAGGTTATGAACTTTGTTTCTGAAACTTGGTCTCATTACAATGTAGTCCCACTTAGCTTCGCACGTGGGATAATTCAACTTACAGATATTGCTTTACTGCATTTGTGGAGCACCTCTGAAAGGAGCCAGAGGCTATTTTCAAAGACACGACATCCCGTAACGGGATAATATCTGAGTTTCATTAGAATTGGAGTTTCACAAATAAAAATTGCGAAAAAAACTTGATTTTGAAGAAAAATAGTGCTACGAAATAATCGAATGTCGGAAAGTCGCAATATTATTATGGATTGTAAGGGCGACTTTTGTCAGGAAGTAGTTAGTGTTGAGTTTTGGGAAGAAAAAAATTAACCGCAAGGAATTCTTGAAGTGAGAAACGGAATTCGTGCGGTTTTTTTAGTTTCTCGGGGATTTTATCCGGCGAGAAGCAAATATTTGAAAGGGGGGTTTTAGCTTTGGCAGAAGGAAAAGTGAAGTGGTTCAACGAGAAGAAGGGTTTTGGGTTTATTGAAAACGACGAAGGTGGAGATGTTTTTGTTCATTATAGCGCCATTGCAGGAACAGGATTTAAGACTCTTTATGAGGGTCAAAGAATTCGTTTCGATATTGAACAAGGAAACAAAGGTCCCAGCGCAACGAATGTTCAGCCGCTATAATAATTCCAATTAATAAACTTAATTTGAATGGAAAATGCCCCAGAAGATGGGGCATTTTTTTTAATGAGTCCCAAATTTCAGAAGCGAAGCGCGCTGAAATTTGATGGACGAATTATCCCAGGAGCGAAGCGACGAGGGATAATGAGACTCAAACATTACAAGCATAGCGAAATAATGCTCGCGAGCCGAATTAATCCCGATAGCGAAGCTTATCGGGATAATGGACGCGCTGAAATTTGTTGGACGAATCAATGAAACTCAGATGTTTCAAGCGCAGTACAGAAATATCTGCTAGCTGTAATGAGACTAAAACTTCAAAAGCAAATAACCTAAAGGTCACTATAGGCGCATTGAAGTTTTATAGCCGAATTATCCAATAGCCGGTGGCTATTGGAAATTATCCCCTGAGCGGAGCGAATGGGGATAATGAGGCTCGAGTTTTCAAAAATGAAGTGCATAATCTAATAACCTGAAGGTCACAAGAGGTCACACATGCTTAAACTTGCAGCCGCATTATCCTGCCGTAAATAAAATTTCCCAAAGTGGAAAAGCGCTGAGCTGGTTATAAAACGCCGCCGCTCTTCTTTTGGCCCAAAAATAAACTAAGCATAAAGATATATGTATTGGATATGGGCAGCTAAAATATGGCGAAAAATTTGATTGTGATTTTGGGCCCGACCGCCTCGGGTAAGACTCAACTGGCGGTTCGACTTGCCTATGATTTGCAGGGGGAAATAATTTCCGCCGATTCCCGCCAGATTTATAAAGGCATGGATATCGGGACAGGGAAAGATTTAAACGAGTATCTTATCTGCGGTAGGAAAATTCCCTGTCACCTGATAGATATCATAGATCCTCAGAGAGAATTTAGCTTATTTGAGTTTCAAAATAGATTCTATAAAATATTTACCGAGCTCCGCCGGAAGAAAATTATGCCGATTATGGTCGGGGGAACGGGACTTTATTTGGAATCAGTACTGACCGGCTATAATATGCCCGAAGCCCCGCCTGATTACGAATTACGAAAAATATTAAGCCGCCAATCGAAAAAAGAACTGCAGGAAATACTCCGGGTGTTCAAGCCGCGCCTGCACAATAAGACCGATCTTGATGATCCGGAGAGGCTAATCCGGGCAATCGAGATTGAAAGAGCACGCGCTGTAAAAGGTGAAGAGCAACAAGAGAAGCCGAATATAGATGCCGTCGTGCTGGGCGTAAGCTGGGAAAGGTCAGTCTTGCGAAAGCGTATTACGTCGCGGCTGAAAGAAAGGCTGGCGCAGGGGATGATGGAAGAAGTAAAAAACCTGCATTCCGCCGGATTAGCCTGGGAAAAATTGGAGAGCTTCGGTTTGGAGTATCGTTTTATTTCTCAATACCTGCAAAACAAAATTACTTTTGACGAAATGATAAATAAATTAAATACCAGCATCCATCAATTTGCCAAAAGACAGGAAACGTGGTTTCGGCGGATGGAGAAAAAGGGGATAGTTATTCACTGGATTCCGGCCAATAACTATCCTTTATTGAAAGAAACCGTAATGAAATTTCTGTGATGAATAAACCTTTTTTGATTGATACTTATCTGCAAAATTATTCAACAGTTGGAAAATGGAATTTAATTGCCAATAATACGGAAAATATTACGCAAGTCGTCGTAATACCGGCTTATGCGGAAAAAGAAATGCTTTTTTCCACTTTGGCTTCTATCGCAATAAATGAACCTTCATCCTTGGAACATTCTTTTATCTTGTGTGTAATTAATAATAAAAGCGATTCGCCCCCGTCAGCAATAACCAACAATCTGGACACAATGAATTATCTGGAAGCATTGGTGAAAAGAAAGCCTTTGAGAAGATCGGGTTCTGACGAGGGATTAAATCACATTTTACAATTATTGGCCGAAACGAAATTAAAGCTCGGTTATATTGACGCTTCGTCGAAAGGCCGCGAGGTGCCGCAAAGCGTCGGCGGCGTGGGGATGGCGCGAAAAATCGGCATGGATGCAGCTTTGCAATTGCTGAGAAACGATTCCGCCGAGCGTAATCTAATTTTCAGTCTGGATGCCGATACTTTGGTGCAAAAGAATTATTTGTCCGTAATAAAAAAATATTTTACGCAAAAAGTCAAAGCAGCAATCATCTCTTATGAGCATCAGACGCCGTTGAATTATGAAGAAAAAGCGGCGATTTGCTGCTATGAAATATTTTTACGCTACTTTGTGCTGGGCTTAAAATACGCGCAATCTCCCTGGGCATTCCATTCCATAGGTTCGACTATAATAACTTCAACAGAAGCTTATGCGGAAGTAAGAGGAATGAACAAACGTGAAGCGGGAGAGGATTTTTATTTTCTCAGTAAACTGGCCAAAATAGGTGAAATTGGTTATATTAAAGAGACATGCGTTTATCCTTCGGCGCGCCCTTCCACGCGTGTTCCTTTTGGAACGGGTAGCCGAGTGCAAAGATTCCTCTCCGGAAAAGAGCAGGAATATCTTTTATACGACCCGCAAATATTCGTCATCCTGGCCCGCTGGCTGGAACTTATGAAAAATCCGTATAATTTTAGTGAATATGAGCTTTTGACGGAGGCTCGGCGTATACATCCAAAGCTCGCGACTTTCCTGGAAAATTGCCGCTTTGCCGCTGTTTGGTCAAAAATACGCCGCAATGTAAAAGATGAAAGAACGCTTATCCGTCATTTTAATAATTGGTTTGATGGTTTTAAAACTTTAAAATTGATTAACTATTTTACTTACGAAGTCTATCCTCAAATCAATATGTTTGTAGCTTTAAACCGTATTCTTTCCCTGCAGGGGATGGCTGAGCTTAATTTAAATTTAGAGGAAAAAATTCCCGAACTGGAGGATCAGATGAAGATATTACAATATTTACGGACAATAACATGACGATAAGATAGATAAAAATCGAAAATTCAGGATAATCTTCTTGACGGGTATGTACATTTTACATATATAAATTCTTTAAATCAAAAAGTGGCCATTGGTAATTGGGGGAGGAACTTAATGAAAGACATAATCAATAAAAGCTGGATAGCGATTTTCATCTTATTTATTTTTGTATCAGGTTGCGGCGATAATAAAGAAAAGAAAGAAAATCCGGTTCCGGCAGCAGGTACAAACCAGATTCAAACTTCCAGCGCTACCCAGGCTGACATAGCTAAACAAGCCGAAACAGGCGATATAGCTGTCAGCGTTGACGGGAAAGTTTTAAAAAAAGCACAGTTGGAAACAGATGTAAAAGCGCTGATGAAAGTTTATAAAGACAAGATTCCCAAAGGTAAAACTAAAGAAGTTAAAGCTAGCTTTAAGAAACAATTGTTGGAAAATTTCATCATCCGCACGGTATTGAACAATGAAATAGAAAAGAGAAAAATTGAAGCCGATGAAAAAGAAATTAATGAATCAATAAACAAAATAAAGGCGAATCTTCCGGCGAATAAAAAGTTTGCGGATTTTCTCAAAGAAAATAATTTAACCATGGAGGAACTTAATAAGGCCTTAGCTTCCGACATCAAGGTCAAAAAGATCGTGCTTATGGAACTGGGCGATAATGCCAAACCGTCACAAAAGGAAATAAACAAATTTTATAGCGATAACATTGATAAGTTCACTGTTCCGGAAAATGTTCACGTTCGTCACATCCTTGTGTTAATTAACAAAGGGGACGACGATAAAGTAAAAGCGGAAAAGAAAGCAAAAATGGAAAATTTGCGCCAGCAAATTATAGATGGCGCTGATTTTGCCGAAGTTGCCCGTAAAAATTCCGATTGCCCCAGCAAGGACAAAGGCGGTGATCTGGGTAATATTACTAAGGGGCAGACGGTAGAACCTTTTGAAAACGCCGCCTTCTCGCAGGAAAAAAATGTAATCGGCCCCGTCATAACGACGGACTACGGATATCACATTATTCAGGTTTTAGAGCATAATCCGCAGAAAACAATAGCTCTGGAAGAAGTCAAAAGCAAAATTTCAGATTATCTGGAAAAACAGAAGCAAGCTGATGCTTTTACGGCTCTGATAAAAAAGTTACGGGAAAATGCGAAGATAATAATTTCTCCAGGTTAATATCGCGAATGACCTTTGCATAAAAGCTGAAAAATGAGAGGCGAATCGGTATTGCAAATTTCGGTTGCTGTTTTTTTCCTGATAGCTATTTGAAGCTGTGTTCACTATCGGGGAAAACGCCGTTCTTTACTTCCGCAATATAAGTTTCAACTGCTTTTTTTATTTCCAAATTCAAGTTGGCGTACTTTTTTACATGTTTAGGAGTAAATCTATCGTATATTCCCAGCATATCGTTAATTACGAGAACCTGGCCGTCGCAATTGACACCCGCACCGATACCGATCGTGGGAATGGTAAGAGAATTGGTTATTTCGGAAGCGAGCTTTTCCGGGATGCATTCCAAAACCAGCGAGAAGGCGCCTGCTTCTTCCAGAATTTTTGCGTCTTCGATAATTCTGTGAGCTGAATCTTCATTTTTCCCCTGTACCTTGAATCCGCCAATTTGATGAATGGATTGAGGCGTGAGACCGAGATGGGCCATAACCGGAATTCCCGCGGCAACGATTCTTCGCACGGTCTCGGCTTGTTCTCTGCCACCTTCTAATTTGACCGCCTGGGCGCCAGCCTCCTGCAAAAAGCGGCCGGCATTGGTGAGCGCTAATTCTCGGGAGACCTGATAAGACATAAAAGGCATGTCGGCAATAATCAAGGAATTAGCGGCGGCCCGGGAGACTGCTTTCGTGTGGTGTAGCATATCTTCCATAGTGACAGGCAGAGTAGTATCGTAACCAAGAACAACCATTCCCAGTGAGTCGCCGACCAGGATCATATCGATATTACATTCCTCGAGCAGCGAAGCCAGGGGATAGTCATAAGCCGTAAGCACGGTGATCTTTTCACCCTGCGCCTTCATTTTTTTTATATCAGCCGTTGTCTTGCGGCTTCCTTTATTTTGACTGCTCATTGTTTGAAACTCCTTTCAAAAGATCGTTGATTTTTTTTGCCTGACGTTGATTCAGGTTGCCTTTTTGTTGCGCGACTTGAAGAGCTATTGATCCCAGACAGCGGTACAAAGTAGAATATTGGGGCAATATTTCATCAATTGCGGCTAAATGTTTTTCGACAGGTCCGCAATCGCCGCGGGCGATAGGGCCGGTAAGCGCCTGAATGGAACCGGAGCGTTCGATGTTTTTGAGGCTGCCGTAAACCAGCGGCAGATAGGCTTTTTTTGCCTCTTTTTCAGTAAAGCCGATAGCCCGATAAATTGATTCTACAACGCTCATCAAAGAAACCAGGTAATTGGATGCAAAACAGGCAGCGGCATGGTAGAGGGGCTTTTGCTCGTTGGAAATAAAAAGCGGGATGCCGCCCAAATCGCGGACAATTTTTTTGGCAATCATCCCTGCTTTTTTATCTGCCGTAATTCCAAAATAGCTTCCGGGGATATTTTGTATGGCCTGATCGATGGAAGAGAAACTCTGCAAAGGATGAATACTGGCGATAACTGCGCCGGCTTTCCCGGCGGCCTCCAGAAGATCAAGTCCGCCGGCGCCGCTCATGTGGAAAACAAATTTCCCCTCTATTGCCGGAGAAAGAGTAATCTCCCGGCAAACAGAAGAAATGATATCATCGGGGGTAGTAATTAAAATAAAATCAGCTTTCTCTAAGGCTTCGCGAGACGTATGCGAAGCCCTACCCCCGGTATAAAGCATGGCTCTTTTTAAAGCAGAGGGAGATTTGTCGAAAACGGCGGCAATTTCATAGCCGGCTTTTGTAAGTAAATAGCCAATGGCAGTTCCCACCATGCCGAGGCCGAGTATGGCAAATTTTCTAGAATATTCTTTTCTCATCGTTCAAATATAAATAAAAAAGGCCTTCCGCAAAAGGAAGACCTTTTTTCGACAGTGTAATTATAAATTAATACCGTCTCAGTCGATAATTAAGGATCCAAGCGGTGGCGTTCTTAATAACATAGGCCACGAACGTAGTCAAACTATTTTTATGGGAACAAACTTGTGTTTGTCGAGGCACTTCGCTATATATACCGCAGGAAATATGATGAAAAAAGTAGATTTAATGATATTTGATTTCGATGGCACCCTTGTTTCCAGTAGCACTGATTTGACTCAGGGAATAAATTTTACTTTGAAAGCGCTGGATCTTGAAGGCCGATCGGAGGAAGAAATCATCAGCTTTGTCGGCGATGGTATCGACCATTTAATCGAAAAAGCGTTGGGACAAGATCATATAAAATACCGGGAAAAAGCAATGCGGATTTTTAGTGATTATTACACCGAACATCTTCTGGACAATACCCGGCTTCGTCCGTATGCCGAAGATGTCTTGAAACATTTTAAAGACAAGCTGAAAGTTATCCTGACGAATAAGCGTTTTAAATTCACGCTCAGGCCATCGCCCAGGGATTGAATATAGAGAGCTATTTTGCGGAAATAATTGGAGCGGATTCCACGCCGTATCAAAAACCGGATCCGCGTTTAATCGATTATTTATTGAATAAGTATGGAACAGCGAAAAAAAAGACCGTCATTATCGGCGATGGCGTTAACGATATTGCTATCGCTAAGAATTCCGGGATAATGAGCTGCTCTTATTTAAACGGTCTGGGAAATAGGCAGGATTTGCTGAGTCTTAAAGCCGATTATTATTGCGATAGCCTTTTGGAAGTCAATTTGTTATTTGATTAATGAAACTCGCTGACTATAGGAAGCGTTAGTTGTAATGAGACTTAAACTTCAAAAGCAGATAACCTAAAGGTCACTATAGGCGTATTGAAGTTTTCTAGTCGAATTAATGACACTCGCTAAGAGCGAATGAAGTGAAGCTCGAAGCGCAAGTGGAATTATCCTGTATGCAAAGCATACAGTGGTATCCAATAGCCTTTGGCTATTGGAAATTATCCCAGGAGCGAAGCGATTGTGAATCTTGCTGCAAACGAGCGTAGTGAAGTAATGAGACTCAACTTTTAGAAGCGAAGCGATCGTGACTATCGCTGAGAACGAATAAAGTGAAGCTCGAAGCGTAAGAGGAACAATCCCGCCAACGTGGTTGGCAGGGACGCGGGAATAAAGATGATTAACAAAGTTAAGCAAACCATAGAAAAATACAATCTGCTCGATAAAGGCGATAAGGTGGTGGTCGCCCTATCCGGCGGCCCGGATTCTACGGCGCTTTTAGTAATTCTTACCCAAATTGCCGAGAAAAGTGGATTTAATTTGATAGCTGCCCATCTCAATCACGGGTTGCGGGGGGAGGAATCAAACGAAGACGAAAAATATTCCCGTGAGTTGTCGAAAAAAATGGGCGTGGCTTTTGTTGCACGCAAAATAGATAAAACCGGAGTGGAGAGGGGTGTTTCACCGGAGGATTATTACCGGCGTCAAAGGTATAGCTTCTTAAATAAAGTTGCCCAAGAGCAGCGGGCGAAAAAAATTGCTTTAGGGCATAACTTGCAGGATCAGGCCGAAACTGTTTTGCTTAATCTCTTGCGCGGCAGCGGTATGGAAGGTCTCAAAGGTATTCTGCCCATGCGGGAAGGTAGATACATTCGTCCGCTGATTGAAGTATCCCGTCGGGAAATTATTGCTTTTTTAAATGCGAGAGGAATTCAATATCGCCGGGATAGCTCCAACGAAAGCAAGCAATATCTACGCAATAAAATTCGCGGGGAATTGATTCCTTATATAAAAGAAAAGTTTAATCCTAAGATTGAAGAGAATCTGGCGCAAACGGCGGAAATACTGCGCAACGAAGATGAATTCATCGGGCAGTACGCCCTGGAAGCTATGGATTCTCCATACATTCAAAGGAAGAAAAATCTAATTTCATTAAATATCACTTACATAAACAAACTGCCCCTGGCCGTACGGCGGAGATTTTTTAAGGCTCTCTCGGAAAGTCTAAACCCGGAAAAAAACGGGTTTTCTTTTATTCATATAAAATCTTTGGAAAATTTGGCACAAAGGAAAGGGTCAGGGAAAAAAGTTTCTCTTCCTTTCGGCATCGAAGCCCGGCGCGAATATGACAATTTAATTCTGGAAAGAAAGAAGGCATCCCTAAAACGCATAAAATATGAATACACTATGAAAATTCCGGATTCTATTAATATTAAAGATCGCAACGTGACTTTCCATTTACAAACCATAAATATAGATTATATTGATTGCGGAAGTGAAAATAAAGTTTATATGGATTTGGATAAGATTAGTCGACCTTTGATATTGCGCAATAGAAGAGATGGAGATTGGTTTCAGCCCTTGGGTATGAAGGGGCGCAAAAAGATCAAAACATTTTTTATTGATCGCAAAATTCCGCGGAATGAGCGCGATGAAATTATGCTGATTGCCGATCGGATTTCCGTAGTCTGGATCGAGAAGATGCACCTGAGCGACCGCGTTAAAATAACCGAGGACACAAAAAATATTCTAGAATTGGAAATTATTGCTCATAAAAAAGCGCCAAGTTAACCAGGCGTGGTTTTATGGAATCATCAGAAATTATTTGAGTTAAATTGGATATTATTATAAGGATAAATCCGGATAACTAATTTAAGGGGAAAAATCTTGAATCAGTCGCAAAAAAATGTTGCTCTTGTGCTTACCTTACTGCTCGTCTTTTTGCTTGTTTGGCAGCTTTTTAATCAACCAAAACCGGGGCAGAAAGACTTAATTTATAGCGAGATGCTCTCCTATCTGGATAAAGGGGAAATCAGTGAAGTAACCATCCAGGGAGAAAATATTACCGGCAAGCTCGCTAACGGGAATATTTTTAAAACGTATGCTCCCAAAGACGATAAGCTGGTGACAGAATTTAGAGAAAAAGGTGTGAAAATTACCGCCAAACCGCTGGATGAGTCACCCTGGTATGTAACTGTTTTGGTTTCCTGGTTTCCGATGATTCTCCTGATCGGCGTCTGGATTTTTTTCATGCGTCAGATGCAGGCTGGCGGCGGGAAAGCAATGTCCTTCGGCAAAAGCAGGGCGCGTTTAATTACCGATAAGTCGAAAAAAGTTACCTTTGCCGACGTCGCCGGCATCGATGAGGCCAAGGCGGAGTTAGAGGAAGTCATCGATTTCTTAAAAGATCCCAAGAAATATACGA
This sequence comes from uncultured delta proteobacterium, assembly GCA_963753975.1. GTDB lineage: Bacteria > Desulfobacterota > Syntrophia > Syntrophales > Smithellaceae > UBA4810. The sequence continues at coordinate 458,011 of CAVWEH010000002.1, read as the reverse complement.
GGTTAGGAGGGAGAATTCCCAAAGGATTGCTGTTAATTGGCCCGCCAGGGACGGGCAAAACGCTTTTAGCCCGGGCAATTGCCGGTGAAGCGGAAGTGCCGTTTTTAAGCATCAGCGGCTCCGATTTTGTCGAAATGTTCGTCGGTGTGGGCGCCTCCCGTGTCCGCGATTTGTTCAGTCAGGCAAAAAAGAATGCTCCCTGCATAATATTTATCGATGAAATCGATGCCGTCGGCCGTCATCGCGGCGCGGGTCTCGGAGGAGGGCATGATGAAAGGGAGCAGACCCTAAATCAACTCCTCGTAGAAATGGACGGCTTTGAATCTAATGAAGGCGTGATCCTTATTTCCGCTACCAACCGACCCGATGTTCTCGATCCGGCATTACTGCGTCCGGGCCGATTTGACCGGCAGGTTGTCGTGCCGCTTCCGGATATAAAGGGCAGGGAAAAAATCTTTGAAGTTCATGCCCGCAAAGCGCCGATTGCGGAAGATGTTGATTTTGCGGTTTTGGCCCGCGGAACACCGGGAACGTCCGGAGCCGATATAGAAAATCTCATTAACGAAGCAGTGCTCAATGCCGCCCGGGATAATAAAGAAAAAGTCAATATGAGCGATTTCGAATTTGCCAAGGATAAAATTTTAATGGGAACGGAAAGAAAAAGCATGGTGATTAGCGATGAGGAAAAGCGCAACACCTCTTATCATGAATCAGGCCATACCCTGGTTGCGCGTTTGATACCGGGAACGGATCCGATCCATAAAGTTACAATCATTCCCCGGGGCCGGGCATTGGGTTTGACCCAGCAGTTACCGATTGATGAAAAACATACCTATCCCCGCGAGTATTTGGATAATAACATTGCGATTTTATTAGGCGGACGAGCTGCTGAAGAAATAATTTTGCATGATTTTACTACCGGTGCGGGCAACGATATCGAGCGGGCGACGAATCTGGCCAGGAAAATGGTCTGCGAATGGGGCATGAGCGATAAACTGGGGCCGTTGAGCTACGGCAAAAAAGAAGAGCAAATCTTTCTAGGACGCGAATTTGCCACGCATAAGGATTACAGCGAAGAAACGGCAAAAAATATCGATGAAGAAGTCGTAGCTATTGTCACGCGAAACTATGAAAAAGCAAAAAAACTTCTCACCGACCATATTGAAATACTGCACAAGATAGCTACGGAACTACTGGAAAAAGAAGTGTTAAATACAGCGGAAATAGATGCTTTGATTGGCAGCGCGCTGCCTGACGGACAACCGGCCGCTTCGTAAATATTGTCTCGATCATATCCTTTGTGACTTGTCCGAAAGAAATATTTACTTTTAATTTGCGAGCGGTACGATCCTGTGAAATTAATTAAAATAAAGAACCTGGAAGAAGCTCTCGCAATATTCAGAAAAATCGGCGTCGATCCCCATGGCGTTGACGCCATGGCGGCAAAGACAATAAACGTCAATATCTTAATTGAAAACCAACCCTGTAAAATAGCTAATATCATCAAGCAAGAGATGTTGTCGATTGGCGGAGATGCCGCCGTTGCCCGGGGAAGCGTGTCGTGCAGTATTCCCGCAAGCGATATTTTGATTATGGGCACACTAAAACAGATCTTGGCACTGGCAAATAAAATCGAGAAACAGCCTTTCGGGTTAAGTTTAATTGCTCGCGACATATCCGAAATATTGGTCAATATCGGCAGAAACGAATACATCTGGAAAACATCCCGCGGCAAACTTACTTTAGGCCATAAAACCCTGATTATGGGCATCTTGAATGTTACGCCAGATTCGTTTTCCGATGGCGGGCTTTTTTACTCTCAGCAAAAAGCAATTGAACATGGATTACAAATGGCGGCCGAAGGCGCGGATATTATCGATATCGGGGGAGAATCGACGCGTCCGGGGGCTAAATCTGTTTCAGCCGCAGCTGAATTGAAAAGAGTCCTCCCGGTAATTGAGAGCCTGGCAAAACAGCTAAAAGTTCCCATCTCCGTTGATACAAAAAAAGCTGAGGTCGCGAGAGTGGCGGCTGCCGCAGGAGCAGAAATAGTTAACGATATAAGCGCGCTCAACGGCGATAAAAAAATGGCTGTAGTCATCAAAGAGACCGGAGCCGCTCTCGTTCTTATGCATATGCGGGGAACGCCGCAAAATATGCAAAAAGGCAATTTAGCATACGCCGATTTAATGGGGGAAATTATAGCTTATCTTAAAAAAAGCAGTGAAAAAGCCGTAAAGGCGGGTATAGAAAAGGATCATCTGGTCATCGATCCGGGAATTGGCTTTGGAAAAACAGCGGAGGACAATTATAAAATTATCAAGAACCTTTCCGCATTAAAGATTTTAGGCATGCCGGTGATGATTGGAACCTCAAGGAAATCTTTTATCGCGAAACTAACCGGTGGCGAACCGCGGCAAAGATCGGAAGGAACAGCGGCGACCGTTGCCGCGGCAATAATGAATGGGTGCCATATTGTCCGGGTGCATGATGTTGCCGCAATGAAAAGAGTTGCCGTAATCACTGATGCGATTGTTCACGCATAAAGGGAATATGATGGTTTATGGAATTGGCATAGATTTAGTGGAAAACTGCCGTATGGAAAAGATCATTGGAAAATGGGGTCAAAAATTTTTGCAAAGAGTCTTTTCCGATAGAGAAGTTGAATATTGTGCCAGGCATAGTCAATCGTCAGTGCATTATGCGGCAAGATTTGCAGCCAAAGAATCTTTTTTAAAAGCTTTAGGGCTTGGTTTGGGTATGGGCGCAAAGTTAAGAGAAATAGAGGTGGTACATGACGAAAAGGGAAAACCTGATCTTGTTTTATGGGGCGGAGCGAAAGATCAAATGGAAAAAAAGAAAATAACAAAGATTCACTTGAGTTTGACACATACAAAAAAATACGCTACTGCTTTCGTTGTACTGGAAAAAAAATAAATGCCGGATTACTGTCATTTTAAATGAACAGGGAAAAAGCAACAATTGAAATAATATCTCACGGCGCAAAACAAACTATGGAAATAGCGCGTCTTCTTGGCGACAAATTAAGGGAAGGCGATATTCTGGCTCTATCCGGTGAACTTGGTTCGGGGAAAACCTGTTTTACCGCAGGAATTGCCCGTGGTCTGGGAGTAAGCGAAAGCTATCAAATTACCAGCCCGACATTTACTTTGATTAATGAATATCCGGCCAGATGCGATCTTTACCACTTCGATGTTTATCGGCTACATGGATATTCCGAGTTCGAAGATTTAGGTTATGAAGAGTATTTTTCCAGAAACGGTGTTGTTGTCATCGAGTGGGCGGAAAAAATAGCTCCAGTTCTTCCGGTTGATACTTTTTTTGTGAGCTTTGAATATGTTGATGAAAATATCCGTAATATTAAGATCCAGGGTTTGAAAAGCAGATTGAAAGAATTGGCAATAGATATGGAAATGGAGGCGAGTCGAAAATGGCTTTAATTGTTCAGAAATTCGGCGGGACATCGGTCGCAGATATCGATAAAATAAAAAATGTAGCGCAAAAAGTGATTCAGGGAAAAAAAGCGGGTAATGAAATAGTCGTGGTTTTATCGGCGATGGCCGGGGAAACCGACAGGCTCATCGCCCTGGCTCATAAGGCTGCTGAATCGCCTGATGAAAGGGAGTATGACTCCTTAATATCAACGGGTGAGCAAGTTACAGTAACCCTGCTGGCCATTGTTTTAAATTCCCTGGGTTACAGCGCAAGATCATTCTTGGGATTTCAGGTTAAAATAATAACCGACAAGGCCTATAAAAAAGCCCGCATTGTGTCTATTGATACGGAAGAAATTAAGAAGGAACTAAAGCGGGGAAATATTGTTGTTGTTGCCGGTTTTCAGGGTGTGGACAAAGACAATAATATTACAACTCTCGGGCGCGGCGGTTCCGACACAAGTGCGGTAGCTCTTGCTGCCGCTTTGAACGCAGATCAATGCGACATTTATACCGATGTGGACGGCGTCTATACAACAGATCCCAATATCTGCAATAAGGCGCGGAGACTCGACTAAAATATCATACGATGAAATGTTGGAAATAGCCATAACGGGCGCGAAGGTTTTACAGCCCCGTTCCGTAGAGATGGCCAAGAAATATGATGTTCCTGTTTACGTAAAATCAACGTTTTCGGATGAAGGAGGAACGCTTGTGACTAAGGAGGATAAGGATATGGAAAGAGAAATAGTTTCAGGTATAACTTATGATCGTGATCAAGCTAAAATTACGGTGGTTCATGTTCCGGATCAACCGGGCGTAGCAGCCGCTTTATTTACGCCTTTGTCGGATAAAAATATCATCGTCGATATGATTATTCAAAACGCCAGCCTGGAAGGATTTACCGATCTTACCTTTACGGTATCCAAGAAAGATTTGAAGGATGCGCAAAAGATAGTCGAAAATGCAGCTAAATCGGTAGGGGCGAAAAAAGTCGAAGTTGATGATCAGGTAGCCAAAGTATCCATAATCGGTGTAGGGATGGCCAGTCATTCCGGTGTAGCGGCGAAAATGTTTACCACACTAGCGAATGAAAGCGTCAATATTATGATGATCAGCACGTCGGAAATTAAAATTTCCTGTGTTATCCAAAGAAAGTATACGGAGCTTGCCGTAATGGTCCTTCATGATGCTTTCGGACTGGAAAAGAAAAAATAATTCAATGATTATTTCCGAAAATCAAATAAAGGGGCTAGTCGCTTTTTGCTTAACTTTGGCGATTATTCCCTTTCTTAGTTTTCTTTACAATTCATTCATCAGCCATAAAACTCCTCTTTTTACGGATCAATTGGGTAATTCGCTGGCAGTAGAAGTTGTGCAAAATGACGAGACCAAAGGAATTTATTTCGTTAGTCCTGAAACCTCCGCCAGTGAGTTTCTGAAAACCGCTGGTATCGCAGAATTTTCGTCTCCAGATTTTCAGCTTGTTGACGGGATGAAAATAACGATCGGCTCCGCCGCCGAAAAGAATAATATTACAGTGACGGAAATGGAAACCGACAAAAGGCTTGCCTTAGGAATGCGCCTTGATATTAATAAAGTTGGGGAAGAAGATTTGCTACTGATAAACGGGATTGGCGAAGTAACGGCAAAACAAATATTGGACCTTCGGCGCACGTTAGGCCGGTTTCTAAATATTGAGCAATTAATGGAGATTAAAGGAATTAAAGAAAAAAAGTTGTCTAAGTTGAGAAAATATTTATATGTCGAAGAAAAGAGGGGATAAACTTATTGTTTGAATGACTCATAGTAACTCAAAACGCGCTTGATGTAATTTTGTGTTTCCCTGTAAGGGGGGACGTGATTGTTATATTTAGCAATAGCTCTTTCGCCGGCATTGTAAGCGGCAAGAGTAAGCTTCAAATCACCCCTATAAGTATTAAGAAGATACCGCAGATAACGAGCACCGCCTTCAATATTATTTTCAGGGTGAAAAACATCTTCAATCTGAAGAGCGTATGCCGTTGCAGGCATTAATTGCATTAAACCCTGCGCTCCCGTAGGTGAAATGGCTTCATGATTAAAGTTGGATTCCGCCTTGATTATTGCTTTAATTAAGGCCGGGTCAATTCTAAATTTTCTGGCAGCGTTTGAAATTATATAATCGAATTTGTTGACGTCAATGTCCGACTGAAAAAGAACCCGTTTTTCTCGGAGAATCAGCACATACTTAGCATTAGGAATTGAAGGCACGTTAGTTAAATGTAAAACGCCTTCACTATCGACGTACTTGTAAATATCGGCATAAATAACTTCTGTCGTTGTAAGCGTTAAGATAGCTAGAGCCGTAATAACGATTCGCAGAGGTAAACTTCCGCCATATATGATCGAGTCATTTTGCATGATTACATTATACTTTATCGGCAATTTTACTTCAAGCCTTTTTTCAAAAAAAAATTGTAAGTGGAAATGTGCCGGCAACGGCGTTCAGATTATTTTTTTCCGTCATCCGGATAAAACCGAGAGAGGGTCGGTGCGGGGCCGGCCAATCCTCCACGTCGGTTTTATATGGTTGTCCCGCCGTCTACGGCAAGAACCTGTCCGGTCACATAACTGGAAGCGTCGGAAGCCAGAAAAAGAATGGCCCCGACCATCTCCTCTGGTTCTGCCGGTCGTGCCAAAGGAGTCCTGCTCATCGCTATGTTAAGAATGTCGGGATTTCCCCAAAGCGCCTCGCTGAATTTGGTTTTCGTCAAGCCCGGGGCGACGGTGTTAACCCGGATATTATATTGACCCCATTGTTGGGCCATTACCTTTGTGGCCATGATTACCCCTGCCTTGCTTATAGAGTAAACGGCCAATATATCGGGAGAAATCCCGGCGATAGAAGCAATGTTGATAATTTTACCTCCGCCTTTTTCCTTCATTATTCTGGCCACTGCCTGACTCAAGAAAAACAAGCCCTTGAGGTTCAGGTTCATAATCGAATCCCAGGCGCGCTCGTCTACGTCGATTGCCGAAGCCATGGAGGGATTTGTGGCGGCATTATTTACCAGGACGTCGATTCTTCCGAACTCGTCCAGAGCTCTCTTCACCAGAGAGTTTATTTCTTCTAACCTGCCGACATGGGTGGCTATCGGCACGCATTTCCTCCCTAATTTTTTTATTTCTGCCGCTACTTTTTCCAGGTCGGGAAGTTTGCGGCTGGCTATGGCCAGATCGGCACCGGCCTTGGCTAAACCTAGTGCCGCCGCCTGGCCGATTCCACGGCTTGCGCCGGTGAGCAGAACAACTTTATTCTTTAAAGATAATTCCATCGTTTGTTACCTCCGGTAGGTTGTCAAATTTTTTAAGCTTCATAACTTAATGTATATTTTTAGTAACCATAACTCGCTTTGGATCACGATATGTATAAGAAAAATAAAAATACCTGTCAAGGGAAGAAGGACGCTGGCAGGCGGGAAGCTTTATCGAATTAGCTTTATCTCGCTGCCACCGCAAACGATATTAAACAATTCTTTTTCTTTTTTGCGCATTTTGTTTGTTTCTTTTTTAGTCGTATTTTCATGATCATAGCCCAATAAATGTAACAGGCCGTGGATAATGAGAAAATCTATTTCCTGATCGACTGTAAGATTACCGTAGGCGGCGTCTTTTTGAGCAGTCTCGACGGAAATAACAATGTCGCCTAAAATTTGGGGATTGATGTCGCCGTATTCATCTTCCCGCAAAGAAAAAGAAAGAACGTTGGTGGCCTTGTCTCTACCCAGATATTGTTTGTTTAGTTGCTTTATTTTTGCGTCGTCGACAAAATTAATGCTGATTTCCTTGTCCGCGCAATCAAGAATCTTCATGATTTTTGAGATCACCGGGCGAAGCTTACGCGTGTTTATCCTGATCTTATTATGATTGCTTTGAATCTGTATGGCCATTGATTTCTTTTTTGCCGGTTACTTCTTTATTGGGGTGCTCGGGGTAATCGACGCGATGGTGGAAAATTCCGGTTAGAATTTGAGTGAATGTTTCCGCTATCGTATTGAGATTTTTTAAAGTCAGCTCACATTCATCAAGCTGTCCGTCCATATAGAGGCGCTCGATTCTTTCGCGCACGAGTGAACGGATTCTTGCCGGCGTCGGATCGTGAAGAGTGCGTGATGAAGCTTCAATAACATCTCCCAGCATGACAAGGCCCGATTCCTTTGTTTGCGGCTTCGGGCCCGGATAACGGAAATCGCTCTCCGACAAAGAACGTATCGATTCGTCTTTATCTTTTTTAGCCTTATCGTAAAAGAAACTGACTATACTTGTGCCGTGATGTTCTCGAATAATGTTGATAATTTGCTGTCCCACCTTGACCTCGGAGGCCAATTCACAGCCGTCCTTGACGTGGGAAATTATAATCAGACTGCTCATTTTAGGCGACAGCTTGTCATGCCTGTTTTCGTTATTCGGCTGATTTTCGATGAAGTATTGTGGTTTGGCAAGTTTGCCGATATCATGATAATAAGCGCTGACTTTAGCCAGGAGAGAATTTGCGCCGATAGCTTCCCCGGCCGCTTCCACCAGCGAGGCCACGATAATGCTGTGATGATAAGTTCCCGGAGCTTCGATGATCATCCTTTGAAAAAGAGGGTGATTGAGATTGGCCAGTTCCAGAAGCCTGATATCGGTTATGAAACCGAACAAACTTTCAAAAACAGGGCTGATTCCCGCAACGAGCACGGCGGTGAGAATCCCTCCGGCGAATCCCATTGTGAGGCGCAGCAATAAATCATTAAATAAATTTCCCGCCAGAGAATTCAGGCAAACGATAGCGGCCATATTTATAATTCCCAAAAATACACCGATCCTTAAAAAGGCCGAGCGCTGCTGGCTGCCGACAATATTATAAGACGCGGCAACCGAGCCTAAAAAACAGAAAAGGGGGAAAGTAATTTTTTCATCAAAAAGAAAAGCAACCAAGAAAGAAATAAAGACACTGAGAATCATAGCCACGTTTCTGTTGATCAAAACGGCTATAATCATTGCTCCCCAGGCAAAAGGGATGGCAAAATAACACGCATCGGTTGATATAGACGGGAAGGATTTGTTGATAGCAAGCGCAATGAAGATTCCTGTCTTGATAAACAATATTTGCGCCAGGACAATAAGGCTAAAAACAAACAAATCGACATTGGAGCGTCTTGAAGGTTTAAGCCAGTTTCTGGTGCGCCAAAAATACAAAACTAAAGAAAGAAAGAGAGCCGTCAGGAAAATTCCCGTAAGCACCGCAAAACTGGAAAATTTATTGTCTCCCGTGGATTTAAAAAAGGCTTCTAATTTGATTAGTTCGGGGTAGCCGATTTTTTCTCCTTCCCGTACAATCATTTCATTTTTTTGCACCTGGAAAAGCACCGGCTTTACTTCTTCCATGGCGGCAAGTTTTTTCTTTTCCGTAGTTTCTTTGTTAAAGGTAAGATTCGGCTCGATCAATTTTTTGGCCAATGAAAATATTGCTCTTTTTGTAGAATAGTCATCATCGCTAAAAAAGGCATTCACTCTTTGGAGAAGCTTTGCATCTATTTCCTGGGTGTTTGAAATTTTGGAAACATCTTTGATTTTTTGTTCCGTTTGAGTACTTATATTTCTGACGATAATGCCTTTTTCCTTTTCTTGTTTGCTGAAAACACTGTTGGTTAAGTATTTTCTTTCATAGAAAAAAGAAATTACGCGGGAAAGATTTTGCTGTAGTTCGGGAGAAAATTTGAGTTCCTTGAAAATATAAAATTCTTCCGCACTTAAAGGAATGCCTAAATTCGCTTCCAAACTCTTTTTGCCTCTTTGCGATTTACTTATATCAGCGAGGCTTGCTTCCGGCGGTTTTTCCTTGAGGGCACTTTTGTAATCTTCCGCGGCGGATATCAGCGCTTTGGTTAACTTTGCCCGGATATTGCCGGCAACTTTTCCATCGTAGTCATAGACAGGTATGACGTTTTCCGCAGCATCATTTTTTTTATCTTCGGTCGATTTTTGATCTTCGACGAGGAAGTCACGATCGGCTTTGATATCATTGGTTACGATCATTCCCTCTCTGAATTTCGGTGCCGAAAAATGAATTTCCGGCGCCAGGATCAATGCTAAAATTAGGCAAAGAATGATACCGTTAGCCCACCTTTGGAAAGTGCTGTTTTTCAAAAAACCATAAGGGATGTTATACCTTTTCAGTAGTTTTTTGAAAATAGTTGCCGTTTTGCTTGTAGCCGAGTCGATAAAGTTCATAAATTTATTTTTTTGAGTTGGTTTTTCTTTCTTTGTCCAAACGGGTGTAGGCTTTGATGACATCCTGAACCAGCGGGTGGCGGACAACGTCAATTTCTGAGAAATGAACAAAGCGGATGCGGCCGATTTTCTTTAAGATATATTCCGCTTCGATTAATCCGGAAACTCTTTCCTGGGGCAGGTCAACCTGCGTAACATCTCCGGTAATTACCGCTTGCGAGCCAAATCCGAGGCGCGTTAGAAACATTTTCATCTGTTCGGAAGTGGTATTTTGCGCCTCATCCAAAATGACAAAAGAATCGTTGAGAGTCCTGCCGCGCATAAAAGCGAGAGGCGCGACTTCAATCAATCCTTTATCGATCAGCGTGCCCGCTCTTTCCAGGTCCATCATATCGTAGAGTGCATCATACAGGGGGCGAAGATAGGGGTTAACTTTTTCTGCCAGGTCTCCCGGCAAAAAACCCAAGCGCTCACCTGCTTCCACCGCGGGGCGCGCTAAAATTATACGCTCGACTTTCTTTTCCAGTAAGGCAGATACGGCCATGGCCATCGCCAGATAAGTTTTACCGGTTCCAGCAGGCCCAATGGAGAAAACCATATCGAACTTTCTCATATATTCTATATAAAGACTCTGCGCGATGCTTTTAGGCGTAATTATCCTTTTTTTGGAAGAAATGAAAACCGTGTCGAGAAATATCCGCGCTAATTCGAAGGTTGCGTCTTGGGAAAGAATGCGATGAGCGTAATCGATATCGGAGGTGTGCATCTGCCACCCCCTCTCCATTATCGAATAGAGCTGTTGTAAGAGAGCGCTGATCTTGCGGACGTTGCCTTCATTGCCTTCAATGGAAATGCAATTTCCCCAGGCTCTTATCCGGACTGGTTCCAGATTCTCGATGAATTTCAAATGTTTATCATGTTCGCCGCAGAGATTCTTCAGCAAATGGTGATCGGCGAAAGAAATTTTCTCTACGGAATCATTTTTAGTTGTTTGCTTCAAAAGTTATCAACCTCTCCTGTTTCGATTCGTCTTATTTTGTCCTAAAATCAAGCGAGAGCTTCTATCACTTAGCTTTATCCAAAGCAACACAATTCACTCTTGCAAAAACAAGTGGGCAAAGACTTTGGCATTGCCGATCATGTTGTCGATCAGGCAGTTTTCATCCGGCTGATGAGCCGTTTGGTTGTTTTTGGACCAGACAGCGACTGGAAAATTCATCTGGCGAAAATAAGCGGCCAGGGTTCCGGCGCCGACTCCGCCGGCAAAAGCTTCTATTCCGTAAACAGTCTGGATGGCTGCGGCGAGCGCCCGGACGACGGGAGCGATAGGAGAGGTCGGTTTTGGCGATTGCAGGTATTGGACGGGAGATATTTCGATTTGTACTTTGAATTTCTTTTCGATGCCGCCGATAGTCTTTTTTATCGCCGCCATAACGTCCTCCAGCGGATAATCGGGAAGGACGCGGCAGTCCATGTAAAAAACATCTTCGCCGGGGATCGTATTGATGTTCGCGACATTGGCTTCTTTTTTCGTCGGTTCGAAGGTGCTGGCGGGAGGATCGAAAAGCGGATCGGACTGAGGAAAGGATTTTTTTAGTGCCGCCAGTTTTGTCACCAGATAAGATGCCGCGACAAAGGCGTTATTGCCCAGTTGCGGATTGCTGCCGTGGCATTGTTTCCCCTTTGTTTTAAAAGAAAGCCAGAGCATGCTTTTTTCAGCGACTTCAATTAATGTTCCCTGAAGATTTCCGGAATCGGGAACGACAATTAAATCAGCGAGGTGAAACGGCTGATCGGCGCGATCCAACATATAACAGGCGCCCATTTTGCTGGATGTTTCCTCGTCGGCAACAAAAGCCAGGCCGATGGAATTAGACGATGTGATTCCTTCATCCAAAATTGCCTTGGCGGCAAAAATGGAGGCGACCATATCCTGCTGATTGTCTTCCACGCCGCGGCCGTAAATATAGCCGTCTTTTACGTAAGCTTTATATGGATCGCTTGTCCAAAGCTTGATTTCTCCCGGAGGAACTATATCCAGATGAGTTATAATCCAGACAAAGCGGGTTTTATTTTTGCCTTCGATTGTCGTTACGAAATTCGGCCGGATGCCGGAGGGGACGCTTTTATCCGGGGCATCATAATGCCGGAAATTTTTGAAGCCTAATTCCTGCAGCTGTTTTTCCAGTAGATTAGCCTTCAATAATTCGCCCTCGCCGCCGTTTTCCGGCCCGACGGCAGGAACGGCGCTGAGAGCTATTTGCAGTTCGATCATTGCCTCGCGGTAGGAATCGATTCTTTGAGTGATTTGTTTAAATTTATCCGGATTAATCATAGGGGGATCTTTTAAGGAAAACTATTCCTCGGGGGTTATTAAAATAGGCCGACCGAATTTGGTTAAAGGTTCGTCGAAATTTTTGCTGTCACCCAGGATTAAAACCGCTGTTTTCGTTTTATCCAGATATTTTGAGGCGACTCTGTTGACATCTTTCAGGGTTACCTTTTCTATTCTTTCGCGGTAATTCACGAGATAATCCGCCGGTAATTTTTCGTATTCGATGTTCATTTGCTGGTCTGCGATCTTTTCGGCGCTGGTAAAAGAAAAAATAAAGCCGTTATTGATCGATGTTTGGGCCCAGGCCAGTTCTTTTCCGGTTATGGTGTCGGATTTAATATTGTCCAGCACGGAATTAATCAATGCGAGGGTTTTGAGCGTTGTGGATGTTTTCGTCAACGCATAAGTGCCGAAAACTCCGTACGTTGGTCTGGCCCGGTAAAAACTGCCGGCGCTGTAGGCCAGGCCTTCGTTATTACGCACGGCGTTGAAAATTCGCGAGGGGAAACCGCCGCTCCCGGTTATAAAATCGAGAACAGTAAATGTATAAAGATCATGGTCGGTTTTGCCGGGGGCGAATTGGCCGGTGATGATAGTGGATTGAGGAATTTCTTTGTTGATGTAATAAAGCCCGGCATTGGAATGCTGCGGCGGCGGAGCCGTCGGGATAGGAGAGTTTTCGGCCTTCCAGCTTCCAAAATAATGGCTTAATTTATCTATCGCCTGCTGCCTGGTTATGTCTCCGGTTACGGCAAACATAATATTATTGGGCTCAAAAAAACGACGGTGAAATTTGATCAAATCATCGCGATCGATATTAGCCAGCGATTTGATGGAGGCAAAGCGGCCGCGCGGATCGCCGCGGTAAATAAGGCGGTTGAATTCCCGGAAAGCCAGTCTTTGCGGCTCATCCTGTAATCTGCGCAGATCTTCATTCTTTAATTGCACCGCCAGCTCGAACTTTTTTTGTTCAAAAGCGGGCTGAATAATTATTTGTGCCAAAAGATCGAGCCCCCGGTCCAGGTCTTTGTTTAAAACGGAAAAACCGACCTGAGCTGAATCCAGGGACATTGTTATTGCTGCCGACGCGGCCATAAAATCAAGGCGAGAGTCAATTTCCGCGCTATCTAACTTTTCCGTGCCTCCGGTTCTCATCATATAGGCGGTCAATTCGGCAACGCCTTCCTTGCCTTCCGGGTCATACATTGTTCCGGTTCTAATGACGGCGTTGATATTAACCAGCGGCAGTTCATGGTCTTCCAGAATATACAGAACAATGCCGTTATTCAAGAGAACCCGCTGCACCTGCGGCAAATTAAATTTCAGCGGCGGGTATTTAATTTTGTCAGGATTGGCGAATAGGCTATCGGCCGCTACTGCTGCGGGCGCAACGCCTCCCGCCAGCAGGAAGAAAAAGACAGCTAGGAGGACGAATTCTGTCGATAGATTAATGATTTTTTCTTTGGTCATAAAAGTCCGCGTTTAATCCTTTTTCTTAATTAATTCGGCGATCGTACAATTTTCTTTATTTAAATAAAGTTTAGCCGCCCCTTGGATGTCTTCCGCCGAAACCTTATCAATAATATTTAAATAATTGGATATATATCTGTAATCGCCCAGCAATAATTCATAATAAGATAACATTGAGGCCAGTTCGCTGTTGGAATCAAGATTTTTAATATAATCCATTCTGAGCTGATTTTTCGCTTGGGCCAGCTCCGTATCCGTTACCGGCTGAGTTTTAATTTTTTCTATTTCGCGAAAAATAACTTCTTCGAGTTCCGTATTGGTATGGGGGTAACGGGGCTTGGCAAAAATCGTAAAAAGGTTGGGATACCTTGTCGCCGGTACGCCGTTGGAAGCGTCCACGCTTTCCGCGATACCCATTTTCGTTACCAGTAAATTATATAATCTGCTCGTTCTGCCTGTGGTCAGGATTGTTTCCAGAACGTCGAAAACGTAGTCGTCGTAGGCGGGAGCCGTGGGTTTGTGATAGCCGATAATCATCATGGGACTGGCATCGAAGATAACTTCCACTTTTCTTTCTGCGGTTTGCGGAGGCTCCGCCGGGACCACATTTTTCTTTTCAGAGTTCGCCGGAATCCGGCCGAAATATTTTTCAATTATTTTTAATGTATCCCGCGGATTGATATCGCCGACCACGGCAATCACAATACTATCCGGCGCTCTATATTCGGCGAAGATTTTCTTTACCGCTGCCGGGCTTAAATGCATTATATCTCGAGTCCAGCCCAGTATCGGCCTTCCGTAAGGATGTATTTCATAAGCAGTGCTTAAAAAATGTTCGTACAATTTACCTTCGGGGTCGGCTTCGACGCGCTGCCTTCTTTCCTCCATTACCACATCGCGTTCTGTGTAAGAAATCGCGAAAGACGGGATGGAGCAAGCGATCCGCTTCAATTCTTGCCCAGAGCTCGATTTTATTGGCGGGCAGGCTGACCTGATAAGTCGTAACATCCTGGCCGGTGGAGGCGTTCATATCCAATCCGCCGTTTTCGTGTAGAGACGATCGATTTCGTTGGGAATGAAATATTTTTTGCATTGCTCCTGCAGTTTCTTTAGCTTTTGGGATAGTTCTTGAATAATTTTCGGATCGGCCTTTTGGCCTTTTAGTTTTTCTTTGTCGAGGGCAGTGCCTGCTTTTTCGATCTCATCCAGAATCTTTTTTTCGACAGGGTAATTTTTAGCGCCGATAGTTGTGGTACCCTTGAACATCATATGCTCCAGTAGATGGGCGGCGCCGCTTTCGCCGGCAGTTTCGTCTACGGAACCGACGCGATGCCGGATGTAGAGAGAGACAGTGGGGCTTAAATGCCGCTCCAGCATCAGCACGGTTAAGCCGTTTTTCAGCTTGGCTTTAACAACCCTTTTTTCCAGATCAAATCCGTAAGAATGGCCGAAAAGTAAAAAAACAGCCGCGAACACAAAAACAAAGCGGGCAATATTATTTTGCTTCATCTTTATCAATTCCATTTTGTTGTTTTTGGGGAAGTAAGCGAACGAAAAAGTAGATGATCCCGACAATACAAACTAAAATTAAAAGGGAAGCGGAAAAAAAATACATCAAAAACACCTGCGGATCGTTCAGCTTATACGCGCCGAGCAATGTATTAATGCCGCTAATCAGAAAAAACAAAGAAATAAACAGGATAGCAATATTTTTAATCCAGATAAGAATAGTCATTATTAAACACAGCCTTCTTAATTACTCTTCTTTCTTAGCGCCGCTTTAAGCTCCGTATATGCGGCAAAGCTAAAATCATCGCTCCGGCAGACAAGCATTGAATTGTTATGATATAGCGGTTCGTTCTGAATGTCAAAGGGGGAAGCGGTTACAGCTTCTGCCCATATCTTTGTGCCGGGAATGGGGGAATATTCGGCAAGAAGCGGCTTGGCGCCGCATTTTTGAACAAAATCGATGCTTTCCCTTACTTCTGCCGCGCTCTGATTCGGCAGGCCACAGAGAAGATAAATTCCTATATCATCGGTTTTATAGCCTGCTTTTTTTAAGAAGCGCACGCCATTTACTAATTCTTCATTTTTGACTTTGCCGCCTGTTTGCTTTTGTCTCCGGAAATCGGCTGTTTCAAAACCGAAGCGAATTGTCTCAAAACCGGACTGAAAAAGTAATTCGCTTAACTCCGGATTGATTTCCCTCAGATGTAATCCGTTCGGGCAATGGAACTGGCAGGACAAATTTCGTTTATGGAGTTCATTTAACAGCGGGATAATCATTTTATCCGGTTCAACGAGGAGAGCGTCATCGTAAAAACTGAAATTCTTCACGCCGGATTTTTTCTGCCAGTGTTCGATTTCATCGGCGACTTTAATCGGATCGCGCCGAATAAATTTTTTGTTGAGTATAGGCGAGGAGCAGTAACTGCAGCGATACGGACAGCCGCGCGATGTGGTAATGGGTAGTTGGTCGATTTTGCGGATTAAGTCGAAAGCGGGGTAGGGAAGAGAATCAAGGTTTTCACTCATCGGGTATAAAAGATGGTTCTTCGTCAAATAAATCCTTGCAGCAATTGCAAGAATTTGGTTCTTCTCCCGCGCCGGAAATCACAAAATCAGCACCGGAATATTTTGCGGCGTGTTCCGGGCACAAGGTTGCGTACTTACCGCCCAGCACAATGGGAACGGAAGGCAATGCTTCTTTGATTATTTTAATTGCCTCAAAAACTCCGGGATACCAGTATGTCATCATCGAAGTGATTAAAACGATGTCCATATTTTGACGGCTTCTTAGCTCCTCGCGAAAAATTTCCGGCAGAATTCCATAACGGCAATAATTTTTCGGAATCATTTTTAAGCTCGCGGGTTTGGGAATAACCTGTCGGAAGAATTTGCCCCGGCCGTAGAGATGACGCTGCGGTTGTTTGAGGCCTCTCGCCAGCATCGCCGGGTGGTAAGGGTCGAGGCAGTCGATAAAATGAACCTGGTGGCCGTTTTGACGCAAAAGGCCGCCTAAATATAGAAGCCCCAGAGGTTTCAGCCAGAAATCATAGGCCGCGAAGTCGTGAATCCAGGGGTTGATGAGAAGAATCTTTTTGCCCATATCCAGTGATCTATATTCGATTTTGCAGATATTGTCCAATCAAGTACTGTTCGGTTGTTGATTTCACCGACAAAGAAACAGGTATAGTGAATAAATATTTCAATGATTTACGTTTGAAATGCTTTATGGCAGGTAAAATTAGAAAACAACATTTCAGGAAGTAACATACAGCCCCGATTGTTATATCACGGATCATTTAAAGAACGGGCTACTCTCCGCTTTTATACAGCTCCTCGATGATCTCTTTGTATTGTTCGGCGATACCGTGCACCTATTCTTGCTCCAACGCCTGGCGAACTTTGATCGCCAGATCTTTTATAGAGAATGGTTTCTTAAGGAAATGCACGCCTTCGTCCAGAATGCCCTGGTGAGCGATAATATTGGCTGTATAACCGGATGCGAAAAGGCATTTGAGGCCTGGCCTGATCTCGCCGAGCAATTTCGCCAGGTCCCGACCATTCATCTCCGGCATAACCACATCGGTAATCAGCAACTCTATTTCAGCTGTTTTGTCTTTAGCTTGACGGAGCGCTTCGCCCGGCGTGCTGGCAGTCAGCACCTTATAACCCAATTGTTCCAGCATTATTTGGCTAACGTCCCGAATCTCCACATCGTCCTCCACCAGTAGCACCGTCTCCCCACGACCTTTGGGCGTTTCCGCAGTACTTTCGACCGTTGGTTCCATGGCCTCCCCCACAAATCGAGGCAGGTAGATCTTGAAGGTTGAACCCTTTCCAGGTTCACTGTATACGTTGATGAATCCCTCGTTTTGCTTAGCGATACCGTACACTGTGGCAAGACCTAGGCCGGTGCCCCTTCCGACCTCCTTGGTAGTAAAGAACGGCTCGAAGATATGATCAAGGACATCCTTGTCCATTCCGCAACCGTCGTCGCTCACTGCCAACGTTGCATATTCTCCGGGGTTAAAACCATGATGCACAGTACAATAGGCATCATCGAAGACGGCGTTCTCGGTCTCGATGGCGATTCTGCCCACCCCAGAGATTGCGTCGCGGGCATTGACGCAAAGATTAGCCAGAAGTTGGTCGATCTGGGTGGGATCGATCTTGACCGGCCACACGTTCGCGCCTGGTATCCAGGCAAAATTAATATCCTCGCCGATCAACGGCTGGATAATTTTGAGCATATTCGCCACGGTGTCGTTCAAGTCCAAAACTTTGGGTGCCACGGTCTGCTTGCGGGCAAAGGCCAGCAACTGCCGGATGAGGTCAGCGGAACGGAGGGTGGATTTCTCAATTGCCTTGAGATGGGCATGGATAGGCCCGGTTGGTTTGCAGCGCTTCATCGCCAGTGCCGTACGGCCAAGGATAGTGGTGAGAATGTTGTTGAAATCGTGGGCAACGCCGCCTGCCAGCCGTCCTACCGACTCCATCTTCTGGGACTGGAGAAGCTGCGCCTGCAGCTTTTCTCTTTCTTCCTCCGCCCGCTTGCGCTCGGTGACGTCTCTGGCAACGCAGGTGACACCGATAATTTTATTTTCTTGAATAATGGGTGAGCCGGTTATCTCTCCTATTCCTCGTATGCCATCTTTCGTTATAAATTCATAAACAGTGATTGGAACGTCCTCGCCCGATAATACTCGCATCACATTAGCAATTGCTCTTTCCCTGGATTCGGGAGTCATAAGATTTAAATTTTTAAAAGGCTGGTTGAGCAATTCTTCGGGTTTATAGCCTAAAATTTTTTCGACACTGGGAGTGATATTGGAAACTTTTAATTCAGAATCCACTGTAAAAATGACATCCGAGGTGCTGGAAAAGGTGAGCCAGTATTTTTCCTCGCTCTTTTTCAGTTCTTCCTCGATTCGCTTTTGTTCGGTAATATCATGGTAAATAACCTGAAACTGTTTTACGCCGTTCCAAATGACTTCCTTACGGAAAACCTGAACATGCCGGATTTCGCCGTTTTTTCTCAAGATTCTTATTGCATATTCTGAAGGACTAAACTTACCCTGCCTTCTTTTTTCATTTCTTATCTGAAAATCAGCATAACTCTCCGGCGTATAACGTTGCCTAAGGGGTACTTTTTTCAGTTCTTCAACGCTATCGTAGCCATAGATATCCAGAATCGCCCGGTTGGCATAAATTGTTTCACCTTCCGCGGTCACTATGCGGATGCCCAACGGGGAGTCATCTAGGGAACGGCGAAAGTTTTCTTCACTTTTCCGCAGTTCCTCCTCCGCCTTTTTGCGCTCGGTAATATTATTCAGAAAATTCAGGGTAGCGGGTCTTTCCTTCCATTGAATAAGAGTCGCATTAAGTTCAACCCATATTACAGTTCCATCTTGGCTAATAACCCTGAAAGAATAAACAGGTGGAACTTCCTCACCTTTTATTCTCCTTATATGATTATCGACCACCATATCGCGATCATCGGGATGAATAAAGTCTGTAAAAGGTTTGGATGTTGATATGTCATTGGAATATCCTATCATGTCGATAGCGACGCGATTGACAAAGAGTATCTTCACATCCTGTGTAATGATGATAGCTTCCCTCGCGTTCTCTACGACGAGGCGATACTTCTCTTCGCTCAAGCGCAGTGCTTCTTCCGCCTGCTTGCGATCAGTAATGTCCCGGGTAATGTTGAGAATATGGGGTACACCATTAAGATCAATCAAGGAAGCGGACATCAATCCATAGCGGATTTCACCGGTCTTTGTTCGAAAAGCGGCTTCAAGGTTAATGACCTCTCCGCCTTTTTTTAATCCGGCTACCAGCTTTCGCCTGTCCTCGATATTGGCCCAAATATTATATTCTGCTGAGGTCTTTCCGATGATGTCCGCTTCCGTATACCCCATAATTTTGCTAAATCCTGGATTAATTGAGATATACATACCGTCTTCGAGGCGGTTGATGTTCACAGAGTCCGGGCTGGTATAAAAGGCCTTGCGGAATTTTTCTTCACTCTTGGCTAACGCTTCCTCTGCCCGCTTGCGCTCGGTGATATCTTGGAATATAGTTTGAGCGTATGCCTTGCCCTCCAACGTAAAGCGTTGGCTGCTTGCCAGCAAGGTTCTGGTTAGCCCGTCTTTGCGGATGATATCGTACTCAAACTCGTCTGGTACCGGTTTCCCTTGGGCAATCTTTTCCATTCGGGCGGCAATAAATTCGTGTGATGCTGACGCAACATGATTGAGCAAGGGAATCTTGATAAATTCATCGAGATCGTTGTAACCGAACAGACGCAACAAAGCTGGGTTGGCAAAGATGACTTGGTTTCCGCAAGAAATACCTATGCCCATCAACGAGTTGTCCACAATTCTGCGGTAACGTTCTTCGCTCTCGCGTAAAGCCTCCTCTGCCCGCTTGCGCTCGGTGATGTCCTCCATATGGACAATAATCAAATCCGGGGGAATGTACGAATAATAAACGGATAGGAGTCTTCTTGGTACAAAGTGTTGAGAAACAAGTTCCTTGCTAATGGTGGATTGTTCTTTAAAGCAGCGAAGCATGTCATCGATAATCTCCGGTCTTTCCCGGTACAGCTCCTGTGCACTCTTTCCCCTATAGGTGACCGCTTTACCTTTTGTGAACAGGATAGCGGCGCTGTTGAAATCTACAAGGAAGAAGTTGTCTCCTTTTTTTTGCCAGGTGAATGTTGGAATAGGACTTTCCTGATACAATGCTTTAAACCGTTTCTCGCTGTGGAGGATTGTTTCCTCTGCCTGTTTTTGCTTGTTGCTTGTTTCTGCCTCTTGTAACTCCCTGGCTATGACGGGGCAGAGACGCGATAGGTTATTCTTCATGATATAGTCATGGGCGCCTAAACGCATGCCTTCCGCAGCCGTTTCTTCGCTGATAGCGCCCGACACGATGATGAGAGGAATGTCGATGTTTGTTTCCTTTAATACGGCAATGGCTGAAGGAGCATTGAATTTCGGCAGTTTATGATCGCAAAGAATGATGTCCCACTGCTTCTCCTGGAGGGCTTTTTTCATTGCGGCAGCGGTTTCCACTCGTTCATACACCGGATTGTAGCCGCCTTTTTTCAGCTCGCGGATCAGCAGTAAAGCATCGTCTTCCGAATCCTCAACTATCAATACTTTGAGGGATTGCGGCTTGCTGGTTTTAGATTTTGAATTGCTCTTTGTAGAACGGGCTTCTTTTGTCATTATATATCTGCCCCTTTGTGCCTTATATCTCGTGAAGAGGGAAGCACGACATACGCTTCACATCTCAAGAGATTTGACATTCACTTCCATCTCCAATAGGTGATCTGCTATCGTATATTGTACCACATTTAAAGTTAGGATTCTGCCCTTTTATGTTCTGCAATGTGGCCAAATTTCTGGTGCTGGAGGACGGTTATTCCATAAGCTGTGTAGCCTGAAGGTGTTGTCTTCCAGTCCTGCCTTTAATTATTACAATTAAAAGTCCGGCATGTTAATCGGAATTAAAAATTTATGGATAACAGTTACTAAGGATTACCATTTGAAATAAAGTATATCCGTAAAAAATTCTGAACACTCACTCGCAGGAAGAAATCTTTAGGAAGCGGCGGAATACCGGATGTGTCGATCTCATTATCATTCATGGCATCAATATGCTTCCAGTTAATCTTTCAGCTCAATGGTTTGCACCTTTACTCTTGCCATGCCTTTTTCATGAAAACCCAGATTCTTTGCCGCACCCTCGCTTAGATCAATGATCCTCTCGCCGGAACTGGTATTGAAGTCGCTGGGAAAGGGACCGCGGTCGTTTACCCTCACGATAACCCAGCGATTGTTTTCGAGATTCGTAACCTTGACGTGGGTAGGAAGAGGCAGATACTTGTGGGCGGCCGTCAACTCCCTCGGATCAAAGACCTCACCGTTTGCAGTCATTCGGTCACCCTTGCCGCGCAACGTTTCATAACCGTACCAGGAGGCGACACCCGTCTCCTGGTAGGAGCGTGCTTCCGCAACGGACATGGGATAGTACATCTTTCCTTTGACCCTGTAGGGCGCGTTTTTCACTCTTCCCAGGCGAATCGCTTCTTTGGGGGGAAGCCCGTCTATAGTCTCGATGCTGTCACTCGTGAGGGCCCAGTCAATGGGGGCCTTTACCACCTTGAAGGTAAATTTACCGATATGGTAAACGAGCTTTGTGCTGCCGGCAGTCAGTTCGTAGGCCCCTCTCGCCGTATAATACGTACCCTTAATCGTCCCCTTCACCACCTTGTATGGGGCTTTAATGACCCAACAGCCGGCAAAAACAAAACACAGGGCGGCAAGAAGAAGGCAAAAGAACACATGATTAAAAAAGGTGGCAGATTTATTTTTCCATTCGGGGGGCCGTAGCAAGTTCCGTTTGATATGTATATAAATACTGTTCTTTAAATCAAGGGGTTTCATGACGATACTCTTTTGCTAAATTCTGTTTTTTTAGCCCATTGATTTATTTTTGAAGCGGTATTCTTATCAGTGGTCTGCAAACAATTATATTTACCCTGCTATTTTGATTTATTATACTCTTCGATAACCTTCTTGCTAAAATCATTTTCTTTAGCATAATAAGGTACCGGCGTGCTGGCTATGTCTATAACCAAAGTATAATTCTCTTTTTCCGCGATAGCGCGTACGATTTTCACTATTTCCGGAAACAGCTTCTGAGAAAGTTCCAGATCGCGCCTTTTGAGTTCTTCATTGGCGTCATTAACCAGCAATTGATAGTCGCGCAGCTTCTTCTGGTAAGCAGCTTCTTTATCTACGCGCGCGTTAGCCGTTAGAATGGAACCTTGTTTATCCAATTCGTCCTTCATTTCCTTAAGTTCTTTTTCCGCCGAAGAAATTGCAGATTGCTTCTTTTCCGCCACTTCTCTTAAGTCCTCTCCCGCTTTTTTTCCTTCGGCCGAACTTTGTATTATTTCCCTCATGTTGATAATACCGATTTTGTATGCAGCCCAGGAATTAGTGCTCCAGACAAAAAGCAGCAAAATAATTCCTCCGAGCAGGCAAATATTCCTTTTCATATAAACTCTCCTCTCTATTTGTTGATAACAGTTGTTGCGATAACGAATTGAAATCTTGCAAATATGCTAGAATTTGTCAATCTAGGATTTCAGGAAGAAGTCAATACCTTAGTTTACACCTCTTATACATTTTATACATTAACATCCGACATGGGTCAAGGCAATCTATATCGATAAAGTGAACCTGATGGCCGTTTTGACGCAAAAGACCGCTCAAATACAGAAGCCCCAGAGGTTTCAGCCAGAAATCGTAGGCCGCGAAGTCGTGAATCCGGGGGTTGATCAAAAAAATCTTTTTGTCCACATCCGGTGATCTATATTTGATTTCGCAGATATTGTCCAATCAAGTACTGTTCGGTTATCGCTTTCACCTACTACTCAATAGAATCTGCGGGCTCAAAAAAGTGAAGATTAACGATTGAAAGAGTTATATTTATTTGAATTCTCTTGACGGTTTTCACTATGCAAGGGGTATCCTGATGGTAAATGTCGTTCCCTTTCCTTCTTTACTCTCAAATGAAATTTCTCCTTTATGTCTCTGCATAATTTCATAGGAAATGCTTAGCCCCAGACCCGTTCCCTTACCCACTTCCTTGGTCGTGAAAAAAGGCTCAAATATCTTGCTTTGATTCTCCCGTGTAATGCCACAACCCGTATCGGATACCGTAACCCAAATCGAGCCGCCTTTTTCCCATGTTTTGATTTTTATTTTCCCCTTTTTCTCAATAGCTTGTATGGCATTAATCAAAAGATTTATAAAAACCTGATTCAGTTTTAGGGGATAACATTTAGTCTGGGGTAAATTGCCGTAATCTTTATGGAGAGTGGCTTTTTGTTTTAATTCATTCCAAACAATATTAATGCTGCTTTCCATACATTCATTGATGTTAGCTTCTTTATATTCTGCATTATCCATTCTGGAGAAGCGATTAAGTTCCTGAACAATCTTTTGCACTCTTTCCGAACCGTCACGGGATTCCTTAACTAGGAGGTCTATATCGTCAATAGTATAGTCCAGTTTCAATTCTTTGCGCTTTTTATCAAGTTTCTCGATAGCTTCAATGGCCTTAAGAGATTTAATTGTTTCCGACTGTGCCTGGATAAAATCTTTCAACCTGCGGATGTATTTATCGAGTGTTCCCAGGTTGCTGGCTATAAAAGCCATAGGATTATTTATTTCATGGGCAACTCCAGCGGCCAGTTGTCCGATGGAAGCCATCTTTTCCTGCTGCAGAATCTTCGCCTGGGTGGTTTTCAGTTCTTCATAGGCCACTCCCAGTCTTTCCAACGTAAGCTGTACATTCTTTCTGCTTTCCTCGAGTTCCTGATTCTTCCTGATTAGTTCTTCCCTGTTTCTCTTTAAAGCATCGTCAGCCCGCTTGCGTTCGGTAATGTCGCGAGAAATACCCCGAAATCCGACCGGGTTATCCGATGAATCTTTTTGTAATGATAATAATGTCTCCATGTATCTAGCAGTCCCATCTTTTCTTATAATCTCATAATCATATACCTTGTCAGATTTTCCCGTTTTGTAGACCTTATTATAAATTTGAAAGCATTTTTCTCCGTTCTCTTTATCTGTATACTGTTTGTAATTCATATGCAGCAATTCCTCACGGGGGTAACCAAATATACGGCATATGGAATCATTAAAATAGGTTGCGTTACCGGCGAGGTCTATCTCAAAATATCCTTCTTCAATATCTTCAAGGATGGTTCTGTATCTCTCCTCGCTTTGGCGTAGCGTTTCTTCCATTTTCTTGCGCGCGGTAATGTCGATCCCTACTCCTACGAAAAAGCCAAAACCTTCAACTTCATCGCTTACCGTCCGGCCATGCCATTCAATAAGATATGTGCCGCCGCATTTGCTTATGATCCGGTTTTCGTTGACTGTCGCAATTCCGTCCTGAATGATCTTCCGGAATATATCGGAGAGCATTCCCTGGTCTTCTTTCGGCACAAACGTTGTAAGGTAGTCGGACCCTTTAATCTCTTCTTCCGTATATTCAAGGATGTCTAATAGCGCCTTGTTCATCATCAGAGTCTTTCCGTCAAAACCAATCGCCACGATCAGTGCAGGGGAAGTGTCAAGAAGGAGCTGGCTGAATTTCTGTTCCTTGCGGAGCTGGGCTTCACTATTGGTTAACGCCTCCTCGGCCTGCTTGCGCTCAGTGATGTCGCTCAAGAAATTCAAGGTAGCAGGTTTACCTTTCCATTTTATCAAGACAGCATTCCGCTCTACCCACAGGATGTTGCCGTCTTTACGGATAGCCCGATAAGAATGTCTGAAAGGAACTTCCTTACCTTCAATTCGCTGAAGATATGTATGATAAACCTTTTCCCGGTCATCCCGGTGAATGAAATCAACAAATGGCCTTGACGCGAGCTCCTCACTGGAATAGCCGAGCAGGTTGACAGTCATCGGATTGAAAAATACCAGTTTTCCATCCTGAGCCACCATAATGGCCTCATTGGCATTTTCAATGAGATTTCGATATTTCTCTTCGCTCTCTCGGAGTGCCAACTCTGCCGCATAATTTGCTGCCTTTGTCCGGGCACGGCCGTAAAGCTCGATTATTTCACTTATAAGCACGCCAGTGAACAAAAAAATGGCCAGACCTATTGCATCGGGAAGGGACGAAATAGCAAACCCTCCTTTCTGAGAAATAAGCCAGTAATCCGCAAGAATTGCAGCCATTACAGTTGCCAGAAGTCCGGCTCGAAAGCCGGCAAGAAGTGCTGAGATTATCACGGCTGGGTAGAAGAAAATGTATGTCGGCAAATTACCGCCAACAAGTTTCACTAACGCCAAGTGTAACAGAAGCGCCGCCCCGGTGATACAAATCGAGACGACATAGCCCATAAGACGAGAATTAATGAAGCCACGGTGCATTTTCATTCTTCATCCTTCCAAAGGAATACAAAGATTTTGCACATGGCAGTATAGGAAAGCCAAAGAATTTATATCACAAAATGTCTTAAAAAGATATTTGGTAAACTTTAATTGAATCATGTCATCCTGTATAACTACCCTGAGCAACGTTAAAAATATGACATTTTTACACGGGAACACGTCCGTTAAAGCAGCCACAATCCAATAATTACTATTTGTAACCTTCAGAATTTTAAGCAATGGCGAAAATCACGCTAACAGGAAGAAGCCAATACCTGAGTTTACAACTGTTATATATTCAAATGTCGGCCCAAACACATATTACGGACACAGACTACTGATCGTGATTACTGCCACGGTAATTTCCTCAAATTTTTTACAACAGCATTCTAAAGATTCGGTCTTTTATGAAACCAGGGCTGCGCCCGTTCGAGTTGCCCCGCCAACTGGAATAAAAGGGATTCTTCACCGAATCGTCCAATAAACTGCACGCCGCAGGGCAGTCCGTCCTTGCTCCAGTGAAGCGGCACCGACATGGCCGGTTGACCAGTCAGATTGGCCAATTGGGTGAAAGGCATTTTGGAAAGACCTTTGGTGGCCATAATGTCGGTAATGCCTGTCGCCTTGAGCAGCTTGCCCATATTCATGGAGTTGATGATTTTTAAAAAGAGCTGTTCAACCGGTGTC
This sequence comes from uncultured delta proteobacterium, assembly GCA_963753975.1. Lineage (GTDB taxonomy): Bacteria > Desulfobacterota > Syntrophia > Syntrophales > Smithellaceae > UBA4810. The sequence continues at coordinate 431,831 of CAVWEH010000002.1, read as the reverse complement.
TGTTGCAGTTCGCCAATCCGCGGCGGCAGGGTGGCAATTGTCGGCGTGAGATACAGATCATAGGTTTCATGGAATTTCGCCATCCGGCGGGAAAACACGTTCCACTGGCGCATAGCGAGGACAAAATCGCCCGCTGAAAAAGTTTTACCCAGAAGGTTTAAAGCCCAGGTGGCTTCTTCCGTGTCGTGATGATTAAGCGGTCTGCCGACAACACTTTTAAGTTCTTCAATATCCGCCGCGACTTCGCCGAAATACATCATCATATAACTTTTGCCCAAAGCCACGCCATCAATGCCGGGTTGGGCTTCCTCGACAATATGCCCAAGACTCGAAAGAAGTTTTGCGGCGTTCTGGACGGCCTCAACGCACTCCGGATGAATTTTGATTTTGAATGGTGATTCGACCGTGAAGGCAATCTTCAGCGGGCGCGGGTCTTGCCCCACGTCCGTCAGATAAGGTCTTGCCGGTTTGGGCAGGATATAGGGTGCGCCGGGGTCCGCGCCGTTAGTCGCGTCGAGCAATGCGGCGCAGTCGCGTACCGAGCGGGTGAGTGCACCTTCCACTTCCGCACCCTGCCAGATTTCTCCTGCTTCCGGGCCGAGCGGATTTCGCCCGCGTGTCACTTTCAGACCGAACAGTGCGCAGCAAGACGATGGAATGCGGATCGATCCGCCGCCATCGCCGCCGGAGGCCATCGGTACGAAACCTGCCGCAACCGCCGCCGCCGAGCCGCCACTGGAGCCGCCGGGAGTGTGATCGATATTCCACGGATTGCGCGTCGGGCCGTGCAGTTCGGGTTCGGTAATGCCCATCAAGCCAAATTCCGGTGTGTTGGTTTTTCCCAGCACAATCAGTCCCGCGGCTTTGTAGCGTCTGGCCATTTCACTATCCTGCGTCGGCACATAGTTGCGACAGGATTTGCTGCCTTTGTTCATGGGAACGCCCGCTATGGCCGAGACCAGATCCTTGCACAAAAAAGGCACGCCTGAAAACGGGCCGCTAGGAATTGAGCCTTTGGCGGCGGCGCGCGCCAAACTATCCATGCGGTAAATGACCGCGTTGATTTTGGGATTGATTCTGTCCATACGTATGATCGCTTCCTCACACAACTCCAAGGGAGAGACTTCTTTTTTTTGTACCAGTTGGGCCAGACCCAGGCCGTCGTATTTATCATATTCGCTGAATCCTGACATGCTACACCTCCTGTGGATCATTGGTTATAAGAGTTTAGAAATCAGTTTTCTTCCGTAAGTTTTTCTATAAGCTCTCTACGGTTGGTATATTGCGCAATCGGCTCGATTGCTTTCGTTATTAATAATAATTTTGATGTAACTGCAACCGGAAAGTATTGACGTGATGGGTGTGAGAACTAAGAAAGTTGTACGGAGGTTAAGCTTCATAAAAAATTCCTCCTTTTTTTGTTAGTTCCTGCCTTGCAGGCTGGCAAAGGATTTTGGAAGGGTCAAGAAGGAAAGAGAAGCGATATTTGGGACGAATTGATAATACCTTTGTAATTTATTAGTGCAAAAAAAGAATTGAAATAAAGAAAATTGCGAGTATAAGTAGATGAAAAGATTGAGTTAATATTGTAACGCTTTTTAGTGAATGAAGATGGAAACGCAATATAGATGCATACCCCGAATTAGATTCGTCAATTCTTTTCTATATAATTTCTGTAAGATATTTTTCCTCGTATCTGCTTCTGTCTTTTTTCCAATAACTGTTCTGTTAAACTATGAGATTCATATTTGTCAAATATATGTATTTCGGCGCGTAGTTTCTTTAAAGCTGATTTAGGAATTTTGGGACGAGGGCCGTTAACAGACAGTCCCGTAACAATCCTTGTGGAGTTAGTTCTTTTGTGAAAAGATTCTTTTTCCGCGTTCAATTTGAAACCGCTTTCTGAAATTATTCCCTTCACTTTGGTAATAAATGGCTCAGAAATTGTTTGTCCTGAAAAAGAGAGGTCGTCACAATAACGTGTATATGTGATATTGTTCTTGCGTGCCAGCCCTGATAACCTCTTATCTATTTTCCAGCAAATCAAATTTGCAATGTCAGTACTCATTGGCCCACCTTGAGGCACTTCACCATTGTAAGTAGACAGACGAGTAAGTATACGAGATACCGCTGGAGAGCATTTCAAGGAATGCACAAACATGTTATAAACTAGATGATGCGAAATACTTGGGAAAAAACTACTTAAATCAAGGTTCAGCAACATTGGTTTATTAGTGTGTTGCTTTGCATTACTTAGGTTTGAACGACCCTTAATTCCGCAGTGAGCTGCATCGTCTATAATAATCTCCTTTAGCAGCTTGTGTATTTTAAGTTGAATTCTTTTCAAACGAGGCTGCGGCGCACTTATTGTCCTAAAGCCGCCGTTTTTTTTCCGGAGCTTTCGAACTATATAATATTGGTTTATTGAACTAGCTACCGCGATGAGCTCGTCCAGGGCAATACCTAGACGAAGAGAAAGATGATCGAGTTTTCTAATCTCTAGATGGCGTTTTGGGCGCGCGGCAGACAATTAATACCTCGGTTGGCATCGAATAGTATTAGATAAAGGATATTATCTTGTAATTTTTTAAAATCCTGTTTAGCATTTTCGTCCAGCTCTGAAGGTATTTCAGACGTAACGAACAAAAGGGCTTCTTTTGATATGCCAAATTTCTTTGCAAAAGTGTCGATTGTTTCTATACTTGGTCTCTTTTTATGAGTTTCTATAAGCGATAAGTAATTTTGCGATATTCCAAACTGGTCTGCCATTTCCTTTTGGGATATCCCCCGTTTGGTCCTGATCAATTTAATTATCTCTCCTACTTTCATAAATATCACCTCATTGAGGATTGTTTTAAAAAACCGTGCAGGTTTTTATAAGATCGGTTCGTGTTTAATCCTAAGCCATATTTCTAGAAGGACGGAAATGGCTTTGGAAAACACTGTTGATGTTGCATTTACAATCGAATTTGCTGACATCTTTAGAATACACATCACGAAACTAATAACTAACTGTCTTTTAGCTTTTCGAAGATATTCTTTCAAACTAGATCTTGTAGAAACGGCGATTGAAAATTTTAGCCGGAATAAAATATTCTGGCTCTCTCGGACAATCTCCATATCTGCCCGAATTGTTTTTATGTCCTTCTTTATCATTTGGTTTATGGCCTCCTTTCTCTAGATTACCCTGCATTAGGGAGGCAATGATCTTATCACCTGATAAAATGGCATCGCCTCACTTCAAAGAAAATCAATCAGAACGCTCTTTGATTCCTTTGCCCGCACGGGTTGCGGCCATGCTATGGCCGCCGGCTGTTCAATCGTCGCAATTTTATCCATGGGTGAACCACCGGTGGCGACAGGTTGTACGGGGCGTCAAGAAAATAATCTTTATTGACTGCTGTCTATGCTTTTCTGCGCAGTTCAGACTGCGTTATACAGAATCATAGGCAACGGACCTCGCATCACCATGGCCTTTTAAAAAACCACATTTTCATGTGGTGACTGATTTCTCAGTCTGTTATCCCCTATAAAACAGGGAAGGTCTCACTTGACCTGGAATCGAGGAGATGCCAAATTTCGGACATAAATATCTCCGTTTCATTTTCAAAGAGCTACCAACGAATCGTCGGCTTGATTGACTTTATTATATAGATTTCTAAATATTTGTCAAACTATTTTTTTAATTTTGTTGTACAGACACAATATATTGTATTTATTAGATAAATTTAGCCCTATATCGACTGATGTCAATTTATTCACATCGAACAAAATATCTGTTTCAAAAAATTGCTTCTTTTAAAGAAGTTAGGTCAAATTTTTTAATATGCGCTTTGGAAGAAATAAAAACTGCCCTTTGACCATGACTTCCGATAATCAACTGCGAGTTTTAGGCCAGTGGGAACTTGATTTCATCAAACCAATGTGGCAGAAATATCAGAAGAAAAGAAAGATACTTAGTTTTAAGAAATATTAGGGACCTCATGCCTACCAAAATAAAACTAAACGAAGTAGATAAAGTCGAAATCACAACGTTGATTGATAACTACATTGGTGGTGTAGCGTTTGATGAGATGCGGGACGGTAATGACGAAGGTAAGTAGGATCGGAGCCGTATTTAAAAAATGTCTTGAAGATATTTGTAATTCCGGGGCAGTTAGATCAATAAGATTTCCACATCCGCCTACGGCGGGCTCGCAATGGCAAGATGAGGAGAAGAATCATGGATAAAAATTCAGTTGTATTAATTTCTGGTTGTTCATCGGGCATCGGGCTGGCTCTGTCCAGAGAGTTTGCTTCCCGCGGGTGCAAGGTATTTGCCACCGCACGAAAACCGGAGACGATCCGCCATCTGAAAAAAGAAAGGATGGAAATTGCGGCGTTAGATGTGACCGATCAAAAATCCATTAATGCCTGCGTGGAAGAGGTGATTGCCAAAGCCAGGAAAATTGATGTGCTGGTGAACAATGCCGGTTATGCACTCATCGGGCCGGTGATTGATCTTTCCATGGAAGACTTGAGGCGTCAGTTTGAAACCAATGTCATCGGGCTTGCCGCTTTAACCAAGGCTGTTGCTCCGCAGATGATCAAGCAGCGCTCGGGTCTTATCGTCAATATCAGCAGCGTGTCGGGTATTTGCGCCACACCTTTTGCCGGAGCCTACTGCGCGACGAAAGCCGCGGTATCGTTGCTTTCGGATTCTCTGCGGGTGGAGCTTGCGCCTTTTGGTATTTCCGTTGTCACTGTGCAACCCGGCGCGATCAAATCCAGTTTCGGGGATGCTGCCGCAAAAAATATCGGGCAATGTGAAGACTCTGTTTACGCGCCGCTGGCCGGTTACATCAAAGCGCGGGCAGTCTCCTCACAGAAAGATCCGACGCCGGTGGAAGAATTTTCCAAAGTGTTGATTGACAAACTTTTCCAGACGAAGATTCCCAAAATCATTCGCATCGGCAAGCAATCCACGCGTCTGCCGTTTCTCAAGAAGCTGCCTGTGAATATGCTGGATAAAATGATGAGCAACACATTTGGTTTGGATAAATTAAAAAAGTAGAGAACGGTTTGAGTTTAAGACTGGATTGCCCGGTCACGCCGGGCAATGACAAAAAGGGGAGGATTCCGGGGAACGTTATCCTTCATTAATCACTTTTGAGATAATCCCAATGCCGGACAAAATAAAACTAAACGAAGTAGATAAAGTCGAAATCACAACTTTGATTGACAACTACATATCATAAAATAATGCAGACAGGAGATCATATGCGTAAAATTCTCATTTCTTTTTTTACTCTATTAATTATTGCAACATTCTCATTCAACACAGCTTACGGACAAAGTAATTTACTTCCCAAATATGGTCCAATGCCGAAAAGTGAAGCACAGCAGGCAGCGGATAAAGAATTTCTCGCTGCGATTGATAAACTGTACAAGGGAGACCTGAAAAAAGCGGCGGAACATGCTGCGATGCGGGGCTGGCAATTTTACCGTCAGGGCGATATGGAAACTGCAATGAAGCGTTTCAATCAGGCTTGGCTTCTGGACAACGAGAACGGCACAGCGCTCTGGGGGATGGCGGCAATTCAAGGCAAAGCCGGAAAAATTAATGAATCACTGAAGCTATTTTCCGAAGCTGAACAATTTGTAGGAAATGATATTGATTTTGCGGTTGACCACGCCAGAACGATTGGATTTGCGGCTGTGGCAACTAAAAACGATGTGCTTTTAAAGGATGCTTTCAATCGCTATGAACAATTGTATAGAAAGGCGCCGCAAAATGTTCTGAATTTGCAAAATTGGGCGATAGTTTTATATTACGCAGGCAACTATGCCGAGGCATGGAAAAAGATAGAACTGGCGGAATCTGCACCCCGCGGCAACGAGCTTGATAAAAAATTTATTGCAGAGCTGCAGAGCAAGATGCCACGGCCAAAATAAGTCAGGAAGCAAGGTTAAAGGTTAAGTTGTATGCTGGATACCGGCCTTTAACGGTGCGGCGTTTTTGATTGACAAATAGATTTGCCGGTGCCACTCTTGCAGAAGGAGGTAGGCAGTATGCCCAAAGAGCAAAAAAACATGATCGGACGCGTGTTTGATGTTGTGCTGAGTTTTATCTTGAATATGTCCAAGACCCGTGCCAATTACTGGGGTGAATTCGCCGTCGATATTCCCTTAGGTATTGTGTTGATCTTTGCGGGCTTGCGCCGTCATGAACTCAGTTTGCTTGCGGTTTTGCTGACTGTCGCAGTCGGCCTGTTTCTTTTTAGCTTTGTCGAATACTTCATTCACCGCTGGCTCTTCCATGGATCGGTGCGGATCATGGCGGAAGGCCACCACGCCCACCATTTGAATCCACTGGGCTACGATTCTCTGCCTTTTTTTCTGCCCGCAATAGTTCTGCTCGTATTGACGGGCATATTTGCCGTGCTCGTGCCCTTGGAGAGTGCATTTCTCCTTACCGGAACGATAGCTTTCGGCTACGTCACTTATGGGCTCTGGCATTATGCCATTCATCACTCCCATTTTCAGCGGTCGTGGGCCAAACACTGGTCGGCTCATCATCTCATTCATCACCGCCATCCCACTAATAACTTCGGCGTTACGACGCCGCTATGGGACGTGCTCCTGCGCACGCGGTTCGCCTACGAGCGCGCAAAGTAGGCTATTGGGCGCGATTCCGTGAATTGATATAAATTCCCCATTCGTAGTATTTACCTGCCAATTTACATAGATTTAACCACCATTGCTTTGGGAACTGAAGTTTGTAAGAATAATTCAAATTCCTGGCGGTATAACAGGAAAACTAATCATTCAGGAGGTAGGCTATGAAAAAATTTATGGTTAAGTCAAAATATTTGCAGGCTGTTCTTTTTATCTTTTTCTTCTTGTGTATAATTGCGCAACCATCTTATGCAACTGCGCCGAAATCTGTAGACCTGGCTTATGATATGAAGACACAAACACTGTCTGTCACCATAGATCACTACACATTGTTCGCCGGCATGCATCATATTAAATATGTGGAAATCAAGAAAAATGGTGCGGCCGTCAGCAAAAATGAGTACGATACCCAGCCGACCGATGAGCTTTTTACCTATACTTATAAGATACCGGCGGCAAAAGGAGATGTTTTTGAGGTCACCGCGACCTGTAATCTCTGGGGTAGTACAACTTCAACATTGACCGTAAAGTAATTATACCCCTTGCTTTTTAGATCGGGCATTAAACAATGCCGGGGACTTTTGCTATTCCAGACGAAGCTTCCCCAAATCATTCGTATTGGCAAACAATCGATGCGTCTGCCTCTTTTTGTGAAGAGCTGCGGGGTAATTCAAAATGGTCAATGTGGGGATCAAAAACCAATAAGGAGGCCGTTATGAAAAGAATATTTATGGTATTGGCCGCAACCGCACTGGTATTAGCCTTTTACCTTCCTGCTTTTGCGAGAGCCGGGATTGAAGGCAAGACTGTCACTTACAAAGCCGGAGACGTAGTTTTGAAAGGTTACCTGGCCTATGACGAGAATATTAAAGGCGCAAGGCCGGGCGTGCTTATTGTTCATGAATGGTGGGGACTTAATGATTATATTCGTAAACGTGCGCGGATGTTGGCGAAAATGGGTTATACAGCGCTCGCTCTTGATATGTATGGACGCGGCATGCAGGCCAGGCATCCGGACGATGCCGGGAAGTTTGCCGACGCAGTTATGAAAAATGCTTCCGTAGAGGAAGGCAGGTTTATGGCGGCTCTGGAATTCCTGAAAAAGCAAAAAACCGTTGACCCGGAAAGGATAGCCGCTATTGGTTATTGTTTCGGCGGCGGAGTCGTGCTGCATATGGCGCGGCAGGGCGTCGATCTCAAGGGGGTGGCGAGTTTTCACGGAATGCTGGCTACGGCAAAACCCGCCGAGCCTGGCGTAATCAAGGCAAAAATTCTTGTTTTAAACGGTGATGCCGATAAGTTCACGACACCCGAACAAGTCGCAGCATTTAAGCAGGAAATGACCAATGCCGGGGCTGATTTTAAGTTTATTTCTTATCCGGGAGCAATGCACAGTTTCACCAATCCTGATGCCGATAAGTATGCAAAAAAATTTAATATGCCGGTAGGGTATAACGCCGACGCTGATAAAAAATCGTGGGCGGAACTGGATAAATTTCTTACCGAAATATTTAGGAAATAGCAGAGCTTTATCTGTCGGGCGGTAAGCCGGAGCGAGCCGTGAGGCTGCTCCGGCTTACCACTTGATAACCCGATCATTCAATGTGCCGAAGGGCACGCGTTGGTCGGAATTTAGAGGAGATTCAGGTGTTTTTTCTCGTCGAATTAGACCATGTAAAGTCAGGCGTAATGCCGACGCCGGAAGCAGGCCGTGCGTTTATCGAGCAAATCATTTTTCCGACTCTCGCCCGAGCCCGGCAACTTGTTGCGGAAAAGAAGATTGTGGCCGGAGGTCCCGTGGCCGGACGTATTGCACTCCGGTTCATCGTAGAGGCAAACTCGCCGCAGGAGGTCGATCGAATCATCACCAGCTTGCCGCTTTGGACGGTTGCCGAGACGCGGCTGATGCCGCTCATCGAATTTTCTGACCGCCAAATCCACGTACAAATGCTCTTGGACATGTTGAAAACCAGGATGTCCAAAGAGAAGTGAAGGGGCCGAATTTTTGCACGGCTAATCTTCAGTAATCTAGACAACGTTTCTGTTTAATTATAACGTAACACCATATTTGCAAATATGTGTTAATGATATTTAAGGACGGAGGGCATTATGGTGAAAAAAATATTTTCGAGTGTCGCCGCCATATTTTGTTTGGCTTCTTTTTCCTTTGCCGCTGAACTGATTCCGATTAAACTACTATCGCCCGATCTGAGGGGCGGGAAATCCCTGATGCAATCTTTGCAGGAGAGAAAAACTTCGCGGTCATTCAGTACTAAAAAACTGCCCCTGGAAGTGCTTTCCAATCTAATGTGGGCGACCTGCGGCGTCAACCGGCCGGACAGCGGCAAACGCACGGCCCCGTCCGCTCGCAACTGGCAGGAAATCGACGTCTATGTCGCTATGGAAGAAGGCCTTTATCTTTATAATGCAAAAGCTCATGTGCTCGAGCCTGTGTTGAAAAGCGATCTGCGCAAGAACACGACCGCTTTTCTTCAACCGTCAAGAAGCTCGGTAGCGCACGCGCCGCTGCAGCTGATCTATGTGGCGGACTATGCGAAGATGGGTTTTGATGCGAACGATGAGGATAAAAAGGTCTATTCGTTTGCGGACACCGGCTTCATTGCCCAGAACGTATATCTATATTGCGCTTCTCGGGGACTGGCCACGGGTGTCCGCGGCATGGTGGATAGAAGCGCTCTGTCCAAAGACATGAAGCTTCGCGACCAGCAGAAAATTATTCTGGTGCAGGCGGTAGGCTATCCAGCGGAATGACAAATCTAATCACACGTATAAACCCCCTCCCAGCAAAGCAAGATAATCACCAGCACCAGGAGCACATGCACGGGCAGCATACAGGCAGCGCTTATCCCGCAATCCCGCATAAGCAAACAAACCATCAACCTCCGCAAGATCATCATCACGACCATCAGGGAGGCCATGAGAATATGATCGGCGATTTTAAAAAGAGGTTCTGGATTTCGCTCGCGGTAACTGGGCCCATTTTAATTCTTACCCCCATGATTCAAATGCTGCTCGATATCGGAAACGCTCTGCGCTTTAAGGGCGACGTTTATATTCTTTTTGTTTTGTCATCATTTATTTTCTTCTATGGCGGCTGGCCTTTCTTGAAAGGGATGGCCGAAGAATTCAAATATTCCCGGCCGGGAATGATGACGCTTATTGCCGTTGCCATCACCACGGCTTATTTATACAGCAGTGTTGTTGTTTTTGGATTGCCGGGCTCGATATTTTTCTGGGAGCTCGCCACTTTGATTGACATCATGCTCTTGGGGCACTGGATAGAAATGCGTTCGGTAATGGGCGCCTCCAAAGCGCTCACAAAACTGGCAAACCTTATGCCTGCCTCTGCCCATAAGATAATGGCTGATGGAAGCATAAAAGATGTTCCTCTGCAGGAATTGAATCTCAATGATAGAGTCGTTGTTAAACCGGGCGAGAAAGTGCCGGCGGATGGGGAAATAGAGGAAGGCGAGACTTATATCAACGAAGCGATGCTGACCGGAGAATCCAACCCGGTGAAGAAAAATAAAGGCTCGGAAGTAATCGGCGGATCAGTTAACGGCGATAGTTCTCTTACTGTGCTGATAAAAAAATTGGGCAAGGATTCTTTTTTAGCGCAGGTTATTCGATTAGTGAAAGAAGCGCAGGAAAGTAAATCGAAAACACAGGATACGGCGAACCGTTTTGCGTTTTTCCTTACGGTAATCGCGATAACAGTGAGCGTTCTGACAATCTTGATCTGGTTTTTCATAGGGAATAAGGATTTTGCTTTTTCCCTGGAAAGGGCGGTTACGGTAATGGTGATCAGTTGTCCGCACGCGCTGGGTCTGGCGGTGCCGCTGGTTGTTGCCGTTTCCACTTCCATCGCGGCTGTCAACGGGCTTTTAATCCGCAACAGAGTCGGCTTTCGAACAGGCAAGAAACGTCCAAGCGGTTATTTTCGATAAAACAGGGACGCTGACCGAAGGAAAGTTCGGTGTGACGGATGTGGTAATATTTGACGGGGAAGTAGCTAGGGAAGACCTGTTGATGTATGCTGCGTCCATCGAATCGTATTCGGAACATCCCATTGCCAGAGGCATTGTAGCGGCTGCAAAAATAATTGTCCACCCGGAGCGCTTCAAGAACATTCCGGGCAGCGGCGCCGAAGGGAAGGTGAACGGAAAAGACGTAAAAGTAGTCAGCCCTCGCTACATTAAAGAAAATAATTTGGATATTCAGGATAACAGAATTCTCCGCTTTCATGAACAGGGCAAAACCGTGATTTTTGTTCTGAGGGAAGGCAAATTGCTCGGAGCGATTGCCCTGGCGGATTTGATCCGCCCGGAAGCGAAAAACGCTGTCGCACGTTTGCAGGCGGCAGGTATAAAATGTATGATGCTTACCGGCGACAACCACCTGGTTGCCAGATGGGTCGGCCGACGAGCTTGGTCTTGATGAATATTTTGCCGAAGTATTACCCCGTGAGAAGGCGGCAAAAGTAAAAGAGGTGCAATCCAAAGGATTTGTTGTCGCCATGACAGGCGATGGAATTAACGATGCTCCCGCTCTTGCTCAGGCGGATGTCGGCATCGCTATCGGCGCGGGAACGGATGTGGCGCTGGAAACGGCGGATATTATTCTGGTGAAAAGCAACCCGCAGGATATTCTCAGTATTATCGGTCTGTCCAAAGCCACCTATAATAAATTAGTGCAAAATCTGGCTTGGGCGACGGGCTACAATGCTCTGGCTATACCGCTTGCGGCCGGGGTTCTTTATAGCACGGGGATTATCGTAAGTCCGGCCATGGGAGCGGTCTTGATGTCAGCGAGCACGATTATCGTCGCGATTAATGCCCGGCTGCTGAAGGTGAAAAAATAATCATAACAAAGTGTGTGTCCATAATTTTATCGCCATCTTTACCCAATCATGCTATAGAAAACACAAATTTTTTCGATGCAAAGGAGATTTTTATGGAAAAGTATCTTTTCATGAAACCGGTGCTGCAATTAATTTCGGTAGGTCATTTCTTTAGAAAAGCTTTTGCGATTTTTCTGCAAATACTCGCTGTAATCACTGGCATTGCCGGTCTTGCGGCCTGCGTTGGCATTTGGAAGTCCATGTCCGGCGAAGACGCTTCATTAATTTTGGGAATTATTATTTTCCAGTTATTTTTTGTTATAGCTGTTTACATGGTTGTCCATACCATGTTTATTCGCGCCGGTGATATTTCCGCACTGCCGGATGCTGATTATACCGTTATCCCCATAGTATCTATCGCTCTTAAACTCTGCGGAGAAATATATGCCTGTTTCTCTGTCGTTGTTGCCGTAGCCGGCGGCATTCTTATCTGGTTTATCGGCAGCAATGCCTTTTATTTTATCAGAAAGTCAAGCCTCTTTACGCCGGGTTTTGCCGGATATAATTCCGATTTTATGGGCGGGCTGATGTTCATTGTTGGCGGCTGGCTGGTATCCTTCATTGTCCTGGTGCTTTCTTATTTTCTTGCCGAGGTGATCGTGGTCTTGGCCGATGTGGCGAAAAACACTAAAATTACGCGGGAAGTCGCCGAGCAGTATATCAAAGAATAAATAAAGCCATTATTCTTCAAGCTTGCTTTTAGACTTAACTTTGAGGCCGCTATTCACAGCGGAATCAATTTTCCATTTTCAGTTTTTGAGGAGTATTTTAATGCCCAATGACGTTCATTACCGAAAGCTCGAAAACATGATGCACTCCGCACCGATTGTAAAAATGCTCGGCGTGCGCGTGGAAATAAGCCACGGTCAGGCCGATATTACCCTACCCGTAAATCAAAATCTTTTTCATGCCGCGGGCGCTCTGCACGGCGCCATGTATTTTCTGGCGCTGGATAACGCGGCTTTTTTCGCCGTCAATTCGCTGGTCGAAGATGTTTTTGTATTAACTGTAAGTTTTAATATCTATCTCCTCCGGCCGGTTGATAAGGGTATTGTAAAAGCCAGCGGAAAAGTCGTTAATTCCACCAGAACCCAATATTTTGCAGAATCCATTCTCTACGATGTCGAAAAAAGAGAAATTGCCAGAGGCAGTGGAGTTTTCGTTAAGGGCAAGGTAAAACTAACGCCGGAAATCGGCTACAAATAAACAAAATATTTTTTTCTGCTTTGGAGTTCGTACCCGTGATTCCTTGATTAAATTGACTTAATAGGTCATTTATGTTAGCTAAATGCACTAAAAAAAATTTACTGATGGGTAAATAAAATGCGAATAAGGCCGAAAAAAAAATGAAAAAATTGGTACTGATCAAAATTTTTTTGAGGTCTTTTTTTATACATGCGGCACTGAATTTTCGACGGATGCAAAACTTAGGCTTTGCCCTGGCCATAATCCCCCTTATCCGGGAATGGCGATTGCAAGAAAAGGATTCTGAATCAATGCTGACCAGACATTTGCAGATGTATAACAGCCACCCCTACTTTTCCGCGCCGCTGATCGGCTCGGTTGTCCGCCTGGAAGAAGATTATCGGGGTAAGGAAGACGTTTCTGATGTGATTGCGGTCAAACAGGGACTGATGGGGCCTTACGCCGCGATCGGCGATACTTTTTTCTGGGGTGCGCTTAAACCTCTGGCGGCAATTGTCGCCGTCTATTTGGCTTTGATGGGATTTGTCATCGCTCCTCTGGCTTTTTTGGTAATTTATACGCCGGCTCACTTCTGGCTGAGGGCTAAAGGTTTCATCGAAGGCTACCGGAGGGGAAAGCAGGGTATTGAGTTTATCCGGCAGATGGACTTGCCTCGTGTTTCCGTAAAACTTCGCTGGCTTTCTTTGCTGACGCTGACCATTTTGGCCATTTGGCTTACGTATGGCTGGTATTGGCCTTTCGTAAAAGCTTCGGGACTAATCGTAAAATCGGCGGCGTTGGCTTTTATTTTGCCTTCTTTTTTCCTGATTAAAAAAGGTATATCGCAAATTCATATTATTTATGGCGCTTTTGTAATATTTCTTCTTATTATTTCCTGCAGAGAATTATTTAATTGATGGAGATTAGAACCCTAAAGCTAAAAAACAAATTAGGAATACACGCGCGGGCAGCGGCAGCGTTCGTAAAAGTAGCCCAGCAGTTTAAAGCGGAAATTCATCTGGAGCACAAGGGACAAACTGCCAACGGCAAAAGCATCCTGGGAATACTTACCCTCGCCTGTCCCCAAGGCGGAATGTTAACAATAAAAGCCGATGGTGTTGACGCATTAAAGGCTATAGAGGCTTTGGAAAACCTGATTGAAAATAAATTTGGAGAAGATTGAACGTAGATGACCGCTGAACAAACAAAGAAAACATTTGCACTTAAAGGCATCGGTGTTTCTCCGGGTGTTGTTATCGGCAGGGCTTATCGCTTCGATCCGCTGGACAGCCAGATTTCCTTTTATAAACTTAAGAGATCATCGTCTATTCCCAAAGAAATACAGAGGTTCAGGAAGTCTCTGAAAGATTCGGAAGCCCAGTTATTGGAAATTCAGGAAAACCTCAAAAAATCAAGAATTACCGAACCTCTGTATGTCATTGACGTTCATATCATGATTTTAAAGGATAAAAAATTCAGCAATCGCACCATAAAATATATACGCCGCTTGGGGATCAACGCGGAATGGGCGGTGCGTTTGACTCTGGACCACTACAAACAAGTATTCGAAGGCTTGAGCGATGCTTATATCCGGGACCGTATCAGCGATGTTCAGTATGCCGGTCAAAGAATTCTACGCAATCTTTCCGGCGAAAAAAGAGAAATTGTTCTGGAAATCGGCGGGGAAGTAATTGTCATTGCGCCGGATCTTTCCCCGGCTGATACAGCGCAAATGAAAATGGATAAAGTTATCGGTTTTGCCACCGATATCGGCGGCCGGACTTCACACACGGCCATTGTTTCCCGCGCGATGGAACTGCCCGCCGTAGCCGGCCTGGGCAATATTACCCAGCTGGTGAAAACGGGGGATGAATTGATTGTGGACGGCATCTCCGGAGTGGTCATTGTTAACCCTTATCCGGAAATGATCAAAAGGTACGAAGAAAAAAGGATGCACTTCCTGGCGACCAGTGACGAGTATATGAAATACGCGAAATTGCCGGCCGTTACTACCGATAATTATCTGGTGCAGGTAGGAGGTAATATCGAGTTTGTCGAAGAAATACCTTCGGCAATTGCGCATGGCGCGGAATACATCGGTCTTTATCGGACGGAGTTCCTATATATAAGCCGTCATGATTTACCCACGGAAGAAGATCATTACGATAACTACATCCAGGTAGTCAGCGCCAAAGATTTACTCTGGTCGACAATCAGAACTTTCGATTTGGGCGGCGATAAATTAACCCCCGACCAAAAACATGTCAAAGAACTGAATCCGCAAATGGGATTGCGGGCAATACGATTCTGCCTCCGGGAGCCGGAGCTTTTCAAGACCCAGTTAAGGGCTGTCTGGCGCGCGAGTGCAGTAGGGAAAGTTAAAATTCTCTTCCCGATGATTGCGAGCGTCGAGGAAATTCGCGAAGCAAAGAGATTGCTGGAGCAAGCCCGAAAAGAACTTTTGGAGAGAGGCGCGGAAATTGCCCCGAAAATGGAAGTAGGGGCGATGATTGAAGTGCCCGCCGCGGTCGAAATTGCGGACAAACTGGCTCAAGAGGTGGATTTTTTCAGCATCGGCACGAACGATTTGACCCAGTATGCACTCGCTATAGACAGAGCCAATGAGCGCCTGACTTATTTGTACGAGCCTTTGCATCCGGCTATTTTAAGATTGATCAAGCGAGTGGTGGACGCGGCTCATGAGGCGAAAATTCGCGTAGCCATGTGCGGGGAAATGGCGGGCGATCCCCTGTATGCGTTGATTCTTCTGGGAATGCAATTGGACGAGTTGAGCATGAACCACCTGGCCATTCCACGAATTAAACGAATAATACGGGAAGCGTCGCTGAAAGAATCCAGAGAACTGTTCGCCAGAGCCCTTACATTCAGCACCGCTTCCGAAGTACGTTCTCATGTTCAGGATTATATGATGGAACGTTTTCCGGGCGAATTTCAAAAGGAAGAAGAGCAAAATTGCTCATAGTCCGTTGGAGCACACCTGCGGGAAAATCCGGCGGATGCGCACAGAGTTTTTTGAATATAAACCGGCGAAAAATTGGCAACAAAAAACGCGAATATTTTCTTTTGTTAATAACGGATCGCTTCATTTATGAATGAAAAAGCAAAACCGGCCGCACAGGCGCAAACTCAAGACGAAGAATATTACTCGGGACGTATTTACGATGAGCAGGATTTTTTGCGGTTCCAGGTAGCCAAAGAATTCCTTTCTCGCGTTTCCATTGCCGATGAATATGTCGAGGCCATTAAAAAACTCTCCGCGGAAGGAGTTGTGGTTTACGCTTTAAAACAAAGAAGTAAACTCAATAGCCTCATCGTTTATGAACTTGCCGGGAGAAAGGGTCTGCCGCGGCCGGTGTATTGCCACGGCATGAACATGTCTCTTTGGCAGCCGCTGCCGGAAATGCTGAAATTTCTCTGGTCGTCCTTTTTACGCCGTTTTGGGAAAGAACTGAAGGCCTGGTTGGGCAAGCTCGCTTATTTAGAGAGGATAGTTAGCGAAAAAAACAGTATCATTATTCATTTGGGTGAATCGGAATTCATTGAGAGCAGATCGGCGGAAGGGGCGATCGTCAGCCTCATCAATGTGCAAAAAAGAGTTGATTTTCCCATTTTTGTCGTGCCTGTTTTGGTTGCTTACGGGCGCCGGCGCGAAAAAGAGAACGAAAGCCTGATCAATATTCTTTTTGGACAAACGGAGCATACGGGAGCTTGGCGCCGTTTGATAACTTTTATGCGTTATTCCAGCAATGCTTTTGTTATCCCCGCGGAACCGATTAAATTATCCGAATATTTAAATAAAAGTAATGATCTTTCTCAGGAAGCGATTATTCATGAATTACGGGGCGAATTGATTGACCGCATCGACAGAGAAAAAACCACCGTAGTCGGACCTGCCTTAAAATCACGGGAAGAACTCATCGGCATGGTTTCGAGTGACGAATCCGTGAAAAAGTTTATCGTTGATTACGCGGCGAGGGAAAAAAAGGAAAGGTCAACGGTGGAGAAAGAAGCGCGCCGGTACCTTTATGAAATTGCCGCCGATTACAATGAAACATTTATCGACATCTGGTTAAAGTTGCTTGATTGGCTGTGGAACAACATTTACGATGGTTTGCTGATCGATCTCGAGGGCATGGCCAAAATAAGAAACATTTCCAAAAAAATGCCTTTTGTCATTATTCCCTGTCATCGTTCTCATATCGATTATCTTTTATTTTCTTATGTTTTATACAAAAATAATATTCAGTTGCCTTTCATTGCCGCCGGCAATAATTTATCCTTTTTCCCGCTGGGTTATATTTTTCGCAAGTCCGGAGCTTTTTTTCTGCGGCGCAGTTTTAGAGGCAATGAAATTTATGCCGAAGTATTCGCCAAGTATATGGCTATCCTCTTGAAAGAAGGGCTGCCGTTGGAGTTTTTCATCGAAGGTGGACGCAGCAGAACCGGAAAAATGGTAATGCCCAAGTATGGTCTTCTTTCCATGGTTATTCAAGCCTACCAGGAAAAATATTGTGATAATTTTGCCGCCATCCCTGTTTATATCGGTTACGACCGGGTGATAGAAGAAAAATCATATCTTAAAGAACTGGCCGGTGCGCCCAAGTCTCCGGAAAACACAACCGAGATAATCAAGACCGGCAAAATATTGCGCAAGCGCTATGGCCGTGTTTATGTCAACATCGGCGAGCCGATTATTATGAAATCATATTTGGAAGCCCAGGAAAAGCAAATAGGTCAAATGACTCTGGAGGAACGGCAAAGCCTTTATCGAAGAATCGGCTACGAAATAGTTCTGGAAATTAATAAAGTCTCCGTGGTCACGCCTTTTTCCCTTGTTGCCGCCGTGATTTTGAGCCATGACCGCCGGGGGATATCTCACGGCGAGCTCTTGGATATTTTGAATGAATTCTATGAATATTTGTCGATAAAGAAAGTCAAGTTTGCGGCGACTTTTGCTTACCGGGAAAAGGCGATAGCGGACGCCCTGAATATTTTTACGCAATCGGAAATCATCACGAAAATTGAAGCTGACGAAGACGAAGTGGAAGAAATGCAGGAGATAGTTTATTCACTGGAAGACGAAAGAAGGCTCTACTTGGAGTATTATAAGAATAACATATTGCATTTCTTTGTGCCTTTATGTTTCGTGGCTACCTCCATGATAAAAAGCAATGAAGATGTGATGTCTCTGGACCGGATTATGGGAGATTATAAGTTTCTCAAGCGGCTTTTGTGGAATGAGTTTATTTTCGATGAAACCAAAGATGATGTGGATGAAGTAAATAACGTGCTTGCTTATTTATATAACAGAAAGATGATCAAGCCCGAAGAACGTAAAGATCAGATTTGGATAGAAGTAAAAGGAAGGGGCAGGGTAAAATTGAAACCTTTTGCCGGATTGATCCATAATTACTTGGAATCATACTGGGTGGTCATTAGAAGTTGCTCTTATTTAAAGAAAAGTCCCTTGGAAGAAAAGGATTGGCTGAAAAAAATCAGAACCCTTGGAGACAGGCTCTATCGCAAAGGTGAGGTTTTGCGGTCGGAGGCTCTCTCTCAATCAAACTATATCAATGTGATCAGATTTCTGGAAGAAGCGGAACTGATAACCAGAATGTTAAAAGAGGAAAAAGGCGGTAAGAAAGAAATTTCTTATGCCCTGACCGAAAACATGGCGGAAATGGAAGTACTGCGTCGCCGCCTCTTCAAGCTGCTGTAAAAAAGTCTGTATTTTTTTTCTCAAGTACAAATAGCGGGCCGGCGCCTTAAAGAAGGCCGGCCCGTTTTAGCTTATGGAAATTATTGCTGAAACTCCAACTTTGAAAGCGCGGCGCAGCGGAATCGGTAAGTTGTAATGAGACCCAAGTTTCAGAAACAGAGTGCATAACCTAAAGGTCATCTACGACTGAAGCGTGATGGTCGAATTATCCCGCGAAGCGGAGGGCTCATACCGGTGATTTTTTCTTACCGGTTTTAATGCTGTAGAAAGCCTGCCTGCCGCGATAATTCGCCGCATCGCCCAATTCTTCTTCAATGCGCAAAAGCTGATTGTATTTGGCCAGTCGCTCCGATCGCGAAACCGAGCCGCTCTTAATCTGGCCGCAATTGGCGGCTACCGTCACATCCGCCATAAAGGTATCTTCCGTTTCGCCGGAGCGGTGGGATACCACGCAGGTGTAACTCGCTTCCTTGGCGCGTTCGATCGTATCTAAAGTTTCAGTCAGCGTTCCGATCTGATTTAATTTGATTAAAACGGAATTGGCCACACCGAGGGAAATGCCCTTTTCGAGGCGTTTTATGTTCGTTACAAAAATATCGTCCCCGACGATTTGGATTTTAGAACCCAGTTCATCGGTTAAAAGTTTCCAGCCGGCCCAGTCGTCTTCCGCCAAGGCGTCTTCCAGAGAGATAATCGGATAGCGCTCTATAAGATCGGCATAAAATTTAACCATTTCTTCGGCTGATTTTTCCGGCTTCTTTTCCGCGGACAAGATATATTTTCCCTTTTTAAAAAAGGAGCTCGCTGCAGAATCGAGCGCGATCATGATATCCCGTCCCGGCTTGTAATTAGCTTTTTCGATAGCCGTCATGATGAGCGAGAGCGCTTCCTCATTGGATTTCAAATTAGGAGCAAATCCACCTTCATCGCCGACAGAGGTATTATAACCTTTGCCCTTGAGCACTGCTTTTAAAGAATGAAAAACTTCCGAGTTCATTCTGATACCTTCTTTGAAATTGGGCGCGCCCACGGGCATAATCATGAACTCCTGAATATCCACATTGTTGTCGGCATGCTGTCCGCCGTTTAAAATATTGGACTGCGGTACCGGCACGTCTTTGGCGTTGACTCCGCCTAAATATCTGTAAAGGGGAAGTCCCGATATTTCCGCCGCCGCTTTAGCTGAGGCCATAGAGACGGCAAGAATCGCGTTGGCGCCCAGTTTGCCTTTGTTGGCTGTTCCGTCAAGTTCGATCATGGCGAGATCGATATCGCGCTGACGGCGGCAATCCATGCCGATTATTTCGGGGCCGATTTTGCGAGTAATATTTTTTACGGCGGTTTCCACACCCAGACCCCGATATCTTTTCTTGTTGCCGTCGCGCAGTTCCAGCATTTCATGTTCGCCGGTAGAGGCTCCGGAAGGAACAGACGCTCTACCCATAATACCCGATATGGTAGTGACTTCGGCTTCGACAGTTGGTTTTCCTCGGGAATCGAGAATTTCTCTGGCATGAATATTGATAATTTCCGGCATAAGCACTCCTTTTTTTTTGCTTCTATAGCAAAGCGCGCGTTGTATTTCAAGACGATAATTGAAGTCTCTTGATTATCACCGGAAACTCGGATAAATAGAATGTTGAAAGGTATTATTTTCGAAGCGAAATTTGGTTTTTACAAATGGATAATATTAGAAAAGAAAAAAACACGAAACTATTTCTCCATTTAAAAAAATGGATGGAAAAGGCCATTTTGGATTTTAAGATGATCAAAGAAGGGGATAGGCTGCTCGTCGGCGTATCCGGAGGGGCGGACAGCTTTGCGCTTTTGGATTTGCTCAATTCACCCATGATCTTTACTCCAAAGTTTTCTCTTCTGGCCGTTAATATTGATATGGGCTTCGATGCTTCTTACGAGGGCTACGATACACTCGAAAAATATCTGCAGGAGAACGATTACCGGTATGTGATGGAAAAAACGGATATTGGCCTTTTGGCGCACAGTGATTATAATAAAAAAAATCCTTGTTTTTTGTGCTCACGCTTGCGCCGGAGACGAATTTTCGAAATTGCCGCCGCCGAAGGGTGCAATAAAATTGTTTTTGCGCATCACCGCGACGACATAATAGAAACATTGCTGATTAACATGTTTTATGGCCGGGAAATCAGCACGATGGTTCCCAAACAAAGGATATTCGGCGGTAAACTGCATATTATCCGGCCGTTCGTTTATTTGCGCGAGGAACTCATTAAAAAATATCAGCAGGAGCGGTTTTTCCCAACCGTGGAAAATAATTGCCCGACAAGCAGAATATCAAAAAGGATGTATGTGAAGAACCTTCTGAATAATTTGGCCCGAGAGAATAAAGACATCAGGGATAATATCTTTAAAGCCATGAGCCACGTAAAACCCGATTATCTCTTGCCTTTGTCAAAAAAGCTATAGCAATATCCGAAATTTAATGTAAAAATTAACTATGGCCAAAGAAAATACAGCACAAAAACTGATTGCTTCGAACAAAACGGCGCGCCGAGACTATGAGATAACGGATACTTACGAAGCAGGAATGGTCCTCACGGGCACGGAGGTCAAGTCGCTTCGCGCCGGGAAAGCTAATCTGAAAGACAGTTACGCTTTCGTAAATGATGAGGAAGTATTCCTCAGAGAATTGCATATCAGCCCGTATGAACAGGGCAATCGTTATAATCATGATCCTCTGCGGACGCGCAAGCTTCTCTTGCATAAAAGGGAGATCAGGAAACTCTACGGCAAATCGCGGGAGAAAGGTTTATCGCTGATTCCGTTGAAGCTTTATTTCAAAAACGGCAAGGTTAAGGTGGAAATCGGCATCGGCAAGGGGAAAAAATTGTACGATAGGCGCCATGATATAAAGACGCGCGAAGAGCGCCGCGATATTGCCCGTGACTTTAAATCAAAGCTGATCAAAGTTTGATGTTAAATAAATAATCTGAAGTAAGGATCATTGAAAAACAAACGAGGGCATGCTGATGAAATGCAGAAAGATACGGAAGGTCATCAAAAGCAAACCGACTCTGGAAGGGGCCGGCGTTCATTTAAAGCGGGCTTTCGGGTTCAGTGAAGTTCCGCTTTTGGATCCGTTTTTGCTCCTGGATGATTTTCGATCCGGCAATCCCGCTCACTACCTCAAAGGCTTCCCGTGGCATCCGCATCGGGGAATTGAAACAATCACTTATATGCTGGGCGGAAATGTCGAACATGGAGACAGTATGGGGAATCGTGGCGTGATCGGTCCCGGAGATGTGCAATGGATGACTGCCGGGAGCGGCGTTATCCATCAGGAAATGCCCAAAGGCGATAAAGCAGGCTATATGGGAGGCTTTCAACTTTGGGCTAACCTTCCGGCAACGCATAAAATGATGCCGCCGCGTTATCGTGATATAAAGGCAAGCCAAATTCCGGAAGTTTCGGCAAAGGACGGTGTGAAAATTAAAATTATTTGCGGCGAGGTTGAAGGCACAAAGGGACCCGTACGCGATATCGTTACCGACCCTTTCTATTGCGATATTACGATTCCCCCGAAAACTGAATTTATTCACCGGACAAAACCGAAGCACACGGTTTTTGCTTACATTATCGAAGGCCAAGCCGGTTTTTGCCGGGAAAATAATCCTTTTGGCTATGAAGTCGAAGGGGTAAATTATTTCGACATTCAGAGAGAGGCATACTTGACAGATGGAAATCTTGTTCTATTCGATAATGGGGAAGAAGCTGGTTATTTCCACTAAAAATGAACCTGTTCGTTTTCTTTTGATATCCGGTAAACCCATCGGTGAACCGGTTGCCTGGTATGGTCCTATTGTCATGAACACACAGCAGGAATTGCAGATTGCTTTTGAAGAATATAATAACGGTACGTTCATAAAACATGGCTGATCAAATCTTCCGGATGAATTCTGAATCCGCATTCCCAGCCAAATTTTAGAGTGGGATCATTTAAGGCAATTGTTAATTTTGTTTCCTTTGACAAATCAGTGATAAATTAATATATTACGATTAAATAAATATTGGGGGGCGTCACGGTTTCGACGGGGACATTTGAAGTTGTAGATGCGCACCGAGGTTCCTACAGGCCTCGTTAAATAGGTAGGAAACATATAATCGCAGACAACTACGATTACGCCTTAGCCGCTTAGGTCGGCTAACGTCCTGCACGGTTTTCCTGTTGGCTTTGTAAGGACGTCATTTAGACAGGATAGCCAAACTTTCTGCCTGGGGGAGGGCGGCGAAACACTTTCAGGATAGCGTAGTGCGATCCCGCCTTCGGGAGCAAACCTGCGTGAAGGTTTAAATCGAAGGCTATGTACGTAGATTCTCCAGCGGAAGGTTTTCGGACGCGGGTTCGACTCCCGCCGCCTCCACCAATAAAATATTTAAATTTCAATAACTTAGCCCTTTTTGCCATGTAACTTAATTGGTTGCAAAATGGTTGCAACTTCTTGGTAAATCCAGTATCAGTACGATATCATTATTTTGACGTTACACTACTGGCAATATTTTCCAATCCACGATCAATAATAGTTGTCAATTCGTCAAGCCCAGGCCCATAAAGAAGTGATTCCCCATAAGATTCAATGTCGATGTTGAAATTCTCAATCTGGCTTTTTCCGAAGACGTCTTTATATGTAATCGTTCCCTTAAGCTGAGACTGAGTCAACTTAGCAAAGTACCCAACTACGCCAGCCACAAATATTACTTCTTGCTTCGGGATTATTGTTAAGGATGCTGATTTTAATTTACGAAGCTTATTACCTTCTTTTTCATCCAAAGAGTTTATGAATTCATCCGAGATATTTATATTTAATTCATTTGCTACTGATCCTCCCATGTTTCGCAATACAAAACACATCAGCCCCTTGCGTCTTGTCTCAAAACTGGCCACGATGTTTGCTTTAATCTGTTGCTCCCTCGATCTACGCATTTCAAGGACAAGTTGATGGTTCTTAGTAAGAATAAATATTGTAGCCACAACATAAACAAATGTGAGACAAGCTGAAACAAATCCAGAATTATAATTCAACCAAGATATTAAAGCATTCATTGCTGAATCTCCTAGAATTAATTAAGGGAACTGTTTACTTGACAAACCACTTCAATAATCACCCAATATTTATTCAGAGATGCTCTCATAAAACTATTAAATGCTCCAAAAATGGAATTTAAAAAGCTTATAGCCTAACATCTTTACGGCTCATCTGTGTGAGAAAGAATCAGATCAGTAGACTTAGGGGGTGCAAGTGAAGTTATTTCATACCTAATCCGTCTCCCCATTTTTCTCACCCTCAAAGGTGGTGCGTTATCGTATTCAATTAGAAAATCCATTACAACCACAAGAGGAAATCTATTAGGCTTTATAGAAATAGTCGCGCCGTAAAAATGAACAAGCTGCTCATTTGCTTCAATGCTCTGGCTTCCTGAATCGAAGTTAGAACCTTGAGGAATAAATAAGGTGTCAACTTCGAGAGAACATCTTGTCACCTTATATTTCAGTAGTTTATTTCCCTCATTTTTTATCATTATTCCAAAACGAAGATCGTTTCCGGTAACGGTTATATTTATATTCTTATAACGAAGTGGTCGCTCCAATGAAATATCGCGTATTCGTATCCAAGTTCGGTATGCAACCACAAATAAAGAAACGATTGCCAAAAGGTAAAAAATATCTTTTTGTGAAAAAGCATTAAACACCCCCAAAAAGATGAAAGGGATTGATAGTGCCCCGCTCATTGCAGACCACCAATCTCCCCAAATAAAGCTGATAAAAGCACCGATATTTTTCTTTGTATTAGGATCGAACATGAATTCATAATATCATTCGTTTCCTAAAAATACACTTGATTTTTAACCTAAAGACCGTATTCTAATCGGAATGCCACGTATGAAAAAAATAATCATTTTGCTTTCCTTAATATTATTTCTCTTTGGGGGAATAAGTTCATATTCACAAGAGCCATCTCCACCAGCTACTAAAGGGCAAACGCAACCAAGGAAACTCAAGTCCGAGGCCAGCACAAAAAGTAATATAAAGACCAAAAACAACTACAATATATCCCCAAATCGGACGCCCGCAATAGATAAGCTTGACACCCACAACAGCAATACTGCCGCCAAAAACAGCTACAAACAAAACAGCGACTGTGAGTTTGGTGCTGTTAAGGATGATCCCATAACCAGATATACTTTGTGGCTGGTGATTTTTACAGGTCTTCTTTTTGTCTGTAATGTTCTCTTGTGGCTCTACACGAGGAAAGCTGCTAATGCCGCTAAGAAAAGTATCGATCTTGCCAGAGAGGAATTCATTGCGACTCATCGACCAAAGCTTAGAGTGCATACAGTTTTTTGGATCGGAGATCAAATTGAGTGTACCGTAGGCAATATTGGTGAAAGTACTGCAACTATCAAGGCAAGAAGTCTGGCAGCCAAAATACTCAAAGAACCGTTGCACGGTATTTTGCCTTATGGTGAATCCTTGCTCGGTGAAAAAACTATTGAATGTGGGGTGAGCATTACTCAACAGCTTCCTTTCGATACGGAGAAAACCTTCGATGCAGTGCTTCCTAATAGGAACGAAGCTTTGCACTTTTTCGGATATATTGATTACTCGGACAGTAATGGAATCCTGAGACGAGTTGCTTTTTGTCGCCGATATAATATCGAAACTCAGAACTTTACTGTAGTTCAGAATGAAGATTACGAATACAGCTATTAGCAATAAAAATAAAAAATTTAGTCTTTTCACTTTATCCCCTCCTTTTTACATTGACAATGTTGGGTATAAGGTTATATTTTATGTGTAACTTTTGGTTGAAGTGGTTGCAAGACGGTTGCAGCCGCGATAAATAATTAATTAAATTATGTAGTTAGATGGCGGATAGCGGGTTCGACTCCCGCCGCCTCCACCAAAAAGTAACTTGATTATAATGAAATATTTGAAAAATATTTTTCATTCCGAGGAATCCGCCATAAGGAGGATGACGAGGAATCTTATTTAATGTTAAAAGATTTCTCCCTTCGGTCGAAGTGACAAAATTAAGTTTTTTAATTTGTTTAATTAAGATTAAAGAAATTATTTACGATTAAATGGTAATAGACAAATTATTAAGTTACGATCC
Organism: uncultured delta proteobacterium; assembly: GCA_963753975.1. Lineage (GTDB taxonomy): Bacteria > Desulfobacterota > Syntrophia > Syntrophales > Smithellaceae > UBA4810. The sequence continues at coordinate 406,177 of CAVWEH010000002.1, read as the reverse complement.
GGTCTTCAAGGAGTAAACTATGTGGGAATATACGGAAAAGGTCAAAGAGCACTTCCTCAATCCGCGCAATGTCGGCGAAATTGAAAACCCTGATGGGGTTGCCGAGGTAGGTTCGCTTGCCTGCGGCGATGCTCTGAAACTGACGTTTAAGCTGGATGAGAATAAGAAAATCAAAGAAGCTAAATTCAAAACATTCGGTTGTGCCAGTGCTATTGCATCTTCTTCGGCGCTTACCGAAATAATCAAAGGAATGACGCTGGAAGAAGCTTTGAAAGTGACCAATCAGGATATCGCCAAATATCTCGGCGGTCTTCCCGAAGAAAAAATGCACTGTTCCGTAATGGGAAAGCAGGCGCTCGAAAAAGCAATCGAGAATTATCGGGGGGTTCCGGCGGCCGAGACTGGAGCCAAAATTATTTGCGAGTGTTTCGGCGTTACAGACAACGAAATCGAGCAGGCGATCAGGGAGAACAACCTGAACAGCGTAGAGGAAGTGACGAATTATACCAAGGCGGGGGGCGGCTGCGGCGGCTGTCATGACGAAATTCAGAAAATAATCGATCGCGTGAAGAGTGAACCGAAAGGGCAGGGAAAGCAGAGACTTACCAATATTCAGAAAATCCGAATGATCGAGGAAACTCTGGCAAGGGAAATTCGGCCTTCGCTGAAACACGACGGCGGAGATATCGAACTCATTGACGTGATCGGCAATCGGGTAGTTGTGGCGACAAGAGGGGCCTGTGCCAGTTGCAAGGCTTCGGATATAACTCTGAAAAACTTTGTGGAGCAGCGTTTGCGGGAGCTTGTCTCGCCCGACCTGGTAATCGAGGAGGTGCCTTCATGAGCATAATTTACCTCGATAATAACGCCACGACCGAAGTCGCCAAAGAAGTGCTGCGAGCCATGCTTCCTTATTTTCGCGACTTATACGGCAATCCTTCCAGCATGCATTCTTTCGGCGGACAGGTGGCACAAAAAATTCGGGAAGCCCGCGAGCAGGCGGCGGCGCTGATAGGTGCGCTGCCGGACGAAATTATTTTTACAAGCTGCGGAACAGAGAGCGATAATGCCGCCATCCGCTCGGCGCTGGCGACTCGTCCGGATAAAAAACATATCGTAACCAGCCGTGTCGAACATCCCGCCATTCGCGCTTTGTGCGCGCACCTGGCGACGCAGGGCTATCGCGTGACGGAACTGCCGGTGGATAAGAATGGCCTCCTGGATTTGGAAAATCTGGAAAAAAGTATGACTCCCGATACTGCCGTTGTCAGCCTTATGTGGGGAAACAACGAAACGGGAGTAGTATTTCCGGTCGCCGCAGCGGCTCAAATGGCGCATGAACGGGGCATTCTCTTTCATACCGATGCCGTTCAGACCACCGGAAAAATTCCGATCAATATGAAAAAAAATGCTATCGATATGCTTTCGATTTCCGGGCATAAATTGCATGCTCCCAAAGGTATCGGTATTCTCTACATTCGCCGGGGAACAAAATTTTCTCCTTTTCTCATCGGCGGCCATCAGGAGCGCGAGCGCCGCGGCGGTACCGAAAACACGCCCAGTATCATCGGATTGGGGAAAGCTTGTGAACTTGCCGCCAAAAACATGGAAAAAGAGAATACTTACGTCCCGCGCCTGCGAGATAAACTGGAAAAGCAGCTTCTGACAAAAATTCCTCAAAGCCGCGTTAACGGAGACACGGCCAACCGTCTGCCCAACACAACAAATATCAGCTTCGAGTATGTCGAGGGGGAAGCGATTCTGCTCTTGATGAATGAACATGGAATCTGCGCTTCATCCGGGTCCGCCTGCACTTCCGGCTCTCTGCAGCCTTCACATGTTCTGCGCGCCATGGGCGTTCCCTTCACTATGGCCCATGGTTCCATCCGCTTCAGCCTGAGTATTTATAATACGGAAAAAGAAATTGATTTTGTTATTGATAAAATGCCGGCGATCATCGACCGGCTGCGCGGCATGTCGCCTTACTGGACGCAGGCCGAGCAAGCCTGTACCAATCAATAAGGAGCGTTTGGATTAATGAAGAATCCCCGCCAATACAAAAAGTGTAAAGAAGAAATTGATTCCGTAAGATATTTCCGGACAAAGATTCCGGGTATTGTTAATAAACTCGTATTATCCTGCAATAGGGAAGGCTGCTTCAATCATGTGAGTGCGGAACCGATACCGTATCGGGAAGCCATGATCGATATTTTGCGACGTCTGGCACTTGTTCTTTATCCCGGCTACTTCATCAAGACGAGACTGGATCAAAACAATCTGCAATATTACTTGGGTCAGCAAATTACCGCTCTTCATGAAATACTCTCAGAGCAGATTATTCTGGCTATACGGCATGAATGCATTCGCCAGAATAAACCTTGCGTAAATTGTGAAGATCTGGGGCATCAGACAACGGTTACCTTTTTGAATGGCCTTCCCGGATTAAGGGAACTTTTAGCGAAAGACGTCCGTGCGGCCTACTACGGAGATCCGGCAGCGAAAGGCTATGATGAAATAATATTCAGCTATCCGGGACTCTGGGCAATAATGGTTTATCGCATTGCCCATAAGCTTCATTGTAGCAAAGTGCCTCTGCTTCCCCGCATCATGACGGAATATGCTCACAGTCGCACAGGTATAGATATCCATCCGGGAGCCGAGATTGGGGAGAGCTTTTTCATTGATCACGGGACGGGCGTAGTCATCGGAGAGACGGCATCGATAGGCAACAATGTGCGTATCTATCAGGGAGTCACTTTGGGGGCCTTGTCTCTCTCGAAAGAAGACTGTCAGCGTTTACGGAATAAAAAGCGCCATCCGTCAATTGGAGATGACGTAATCATTTACGCGAATGCGACCATCCTTGGCGGTGAGACGGTTATCGGCGATCGTTCGGTTATCGGAGGTAACGTCTGGATCACTCATTCCGTGCCGCCGGATACGGAAGTATTTATCGAAAAACAAGATTTGATTTTCGGCGAGAAAAAATTTAAAGCCCAGGCGGTAAAAAAGGGCTTCAAATAATATATCCTTATGCCCGTGATCATAACGGCCGCTCACCTGAGCGGCCAAAATTGATTTCCGGTATCAATCAAAAATCAAATACAGAGGCACCATAGATATCGGGTTGCTCTTCAGATTCACTTTTGCGGAAAGGGAACATGCTTGCGCAGGAGTTCGGCAAACTGTTCGGGCGCAATAGGCTTACTGAAGTAGTAGCCTTGCATTTCATCGCAGGAATGTTCTTTTAAGAAATTCATTTGCTCCACAGTTTCCACGCCTTCGGCCACGACGGTAAGACTGAGAGTTTTGCCCATGGCAATAATCGCCTCGGTGATCGCTTTGTCCTCGGCATCTTGGGGGATGTTACGGATGAATGATCGGTCCACCTTCAGCGTATCCACAGGGAAGTGCTTGATCTGGGCAAGAGATGAGTAACCGGTGCCGAAATCGTCGATAGCCAGCCGCACACCCACGCTCTTGATTTTGGCTAACACGGCAATCATGCGCGTGGGGTTCTGCATCACCATGCTTTCGGTAATTTCCAACTCGAGAAGGTGCGGCGGCATGCCGGAATCATTCAGCGCTGTTCTGATATCATCTATAAGATTTTCATCCATGAGTTGCCGCAGCGACAAATTTAGCGCCATGCAAACAACGGGCAGACCCTGCTTTTGCCAGGCAACATTTTGCTCACACGCCATCTTCATTACCCACTTACCGATCGATACTATTAATCCTGTTTCTTCGGCCACCGGAATGAATTGCATGGGAGAGACTGAGCCCAGGGATGGGTTCTGCCAGCGCAGGAGAGCCTCCACACCGGTTATCACATTCGTTTTGAAGTCAACTTTGGCCTGGTAGTGCAAAGACAGCTCATTTTTCTCCAGGGCATAGCGCAGGTGTGTTTCGATCGACAGACGTTCTAACGATTTTGATTGAATATCCATAGAGTAGAACTGAAAATTATTCTTGCCTTCTTCCTTGGCGAAATACATGGCTATGTCGGCATTTTTCATCAGCGATTGTTCGTCTTCGGCATCCTTCGGAAATATACTGATCCCGATGCTGGCTGTTATGCGGCATTCTTCGCCTATAAGTGTCATAGGTTTAATAACGGCGGAAAGTATTCTGTGGGATACCGTTTCCAGTTGACTCAAATCGCTTAACTCCTCAATCAATATTACAAACTCGTCTCCTCCCAGACGGGCGACAACATCGACTGCCCGCAGAGTTTGCTTCAAGCGCGCGGCAATTTCTTGTAGTAATTGATCGCCCGCCTCGTGGCCCAGAGTGTCATTGATAATCTTGAAACGATCCAGATCAATGAATAAGACAGCAAACTGGCGCGTATAACGACGCGCCGCCTGAATAGCGTGATTCAGCAGTTGATTGAACATTAAGCGGTTGGGCAACCCTGTCAGCGCGTCGTGTGTGGCCAGATATTGAATCTTTTCTTCGGCGCGTTTGCGTTCAGTGATATCATGTCCCACTCCGCGAAAACCGACTATCTTGGCGTCTTGGTCCCGTTTGGGGAAAATAGAAAACTCGGCAGAGGTGACAGTGCCGTCCGGCCGGACAAATTCATAAGGGAAATTTTTGGTCGACTTGCCTGTTTTAAAAACCTGATTGAACAACCTGTAGACCGAATCTAAATCTTCCTTTTTGATGAAGTCTCGAAAATTCAGGCCGGTTAGCTCTTTTTGGGAATATCCCAGGACATTGGAGAAGATATCGTTAAAAAAAGTTATGTTGCCGGTTAGGTCTGTTTCAAAATACCATTCCTCCATCTCTTCGATAATGGTTCGGTATCTCTCCTCGGACTGCCTGATCTTCTCTTCCAATAAGTTGCGTTTGGTGATGTCGCGGGCAATACCACGAAAACCGGTAGGTTCACCCTGGGAATTTCTGATGAGAGATACGGATATTTCATCATAAGATATAGATCCGTCTTTTTTGATAAGTTCCAGGTCATGGGCTTTAACGGGCACTCCTGTATTGAAGACTTCAACAAAGAGCTGGACTAACATTTTAGCGTTTTTTTTATCGGTATACTGTCGGTTACTCATGCCGAGCATTTCCTCTTGGGAATATCCGAGATTTCTGCATTCCGCTTCATTAACGAAGGTAAAATGACCGGAAAGATCGGTTTCAAAATAACCGTCCTCCATTTGTTCGATTATGGTTCGATATCTTTCTTCGGACTGTCTTATTTTTTCTTCCAGCTTCTTGCGGTTGGTGACGTCACGGGAAATACCGCGAAACCCAATTGCTTCCCCTTTGGGATTTTTTATCAGAGACACGGATATTTCATGGACGGCCTTAGTCCCGTCTTTTTTGGTAATTTCTAAATCATATGCTGTAACCGGCTTTTTTGTTTCGTAGACTTCAATAAAGAGGCGGACCGACGCTTTAGCGTTTTTTTCATCCGTGTACAGCTTTCGATTCTGGCCGATTAATTCTTCACGGGTATATCCGATATTTCTGCACTCTGCATCATTAACAAAGGTGAACTTACCGGTAAGATCAGTCTCGAAATAACCGTCCTCCATCTGCTCGATGATGGTTCGATATCTTTCTTCACTCTGGCTTAGCGCTTCTTCTGCCTGCTTGCGCTCGGTCATGTCGCGAGAAACACCCCGAAATCCAACCGATTTACCTTTATTGTCCCTGATAAGAGTTACCGAAGTTTCATAAATTCCCGTCGTTCCGTCTTTTTTAATACACTCCAGTTCCAGGTTTTCTATCGGTTTGCCTGTCCGGTAAAGTTCTAAGTAGTACTGTTGCGCTTTTTTAAAGTTTTCATCGTCTGAAAGCTTTCGGGAGTTCATTCCGATCAATTCTTTTTTGGTATATCCCAGATATCTAGCAGTTAGCGTCATTGACGAAAGTATAATTACCGGCAAGATCAAGTTCAAAATAGCCTTCCTGGATGCTCTCCAAAATGTTGCGGTATTTCTCCTCACCTTTTTGCAGCGCTTCTTCCGCTCGCTTGCGCTCGGTTGTGTCCCGCACAATGCCCCGAAACGCAAATATCCGGCCAGCGGCGTTTTTCATGGGGGTTATCGAAGTTTCTAAATATCTTCTATCTCCGCTTTTGGTAATAATTTCATAGGGAACTTCTTTTTCGGATTCACCTGTGGTGTATACTTTGTTATATTTTTCACGGATTTTTTTGGCATTTTCTTCATCCATTAGATCACGATAATTTAGTTTTATTAATTCATTTCGGGGATAACCCTGGATTCTGCAAAGGGCTTCATTGAAGAAAATAAAGTTGCCTTTGAGATCGAGCTCCACGTAGCCATCTTCGATATTTTCCAGAATAGTCCGGTATTTTTCTTCACTCTGGAGTAATATCTCTTCCATGCGCTTGTGTTCGGTAATATCCATAAAGCTGCCGAGCACGGCCCGCTTTCCTTTATACGTGATGGAAGCGACCCTTTCCAAAACCCATATTGATTCGTCATTCTTCCTCCTGAACCTGTATTCATAACCGCCGTTTTTCCCTTTCAGGCTTTTTATGGCACTTTCTCTCACCATTTCTCTATCCTCGGGATGAACATGATCAAGGGGGTTTGTGCCTAATAAATCGCTATGTGAATAGCCACTGAGCCGCTGAAAAAGAGGGCTTACGTAAACAAACCTTCCGTCTTGAATTATATAGATGCCGACGGAAACATTAGATATTATTGCTTTGGCCAGATTAGCAAAATCGTTTTGTTTGAAAGTTGATTTTTTGTATGGTTTGACTTTTAATGTCTTTTTCATAACTGATATTGATTTAACTGCTGATTTAGATTTACCAGATGATTTGAGTTTAACAGCCATAGTCCATTAATCTCCCCTGAGCTTTATGGTGAAAATGTTTCCCTGAAGTATAATCAGCCGCGAGTCATTATTAATGTAATTATTATACATTGTTAAAGCTCAGATTAAAAGGAATATTCCGTCGCTATGCCGACATGACAATCCGCTATTTATCTTTGAGTATTGCAATAAACAATTTTATAAATTATTAAATTCGTTACTCCGGCTTTTAGCGGCGGGAACTATAAAAAAAGAAGTTTATCGTTTTGGCCTGCGAGGAGGTTGATAATGGATCGCTTCAAGAATATGACGCCGAGGAAGATTCGGGCCGCTGTTTTGCGTAAAAAAGGCGGGCCACTTAAGATCGAAACACTCAGTATGGAAGGCCCACGCGATGCAGAGATTCTCATAAGAATGGTCGCTTCCGGCGTATGTCATACGGATATCAGCATGGTTCATCACTGGGAGAAAGCTGACGGCCCGCAGGTCTTGGGGCACGAAGGCGCGGGCATTGTTGAACTGATTGGTAAAAAAATAAAGGCTGTTCGAGCGGGGGATCATGTCATTATGTCTTATCAATCGTGCGGTACATGCCGTTCGTGCAAAAGCGGGCGGCCGACAAAATGTCGCCGATTTTACGAACTGAATTTCGGCTTTCACCGTTTGGACGGCAGCAATGCCTTGGAGCAAAGCGGTGTGCACGGACATTTCTTCGGCCAGTCCTCATTTTCTTCCTACATTCTGGCAACTGAACGCAATATAGTCAAAGTTTCCAAAAAACTGCCGCTGAAAATTCTCGCGCCGCTGGGGTGTGGGATTCAAACAGGTGCAAGCACCGTCATGAACATGCTTCACGTTCAGGCTGGCGAAAGCATCGCCATTTTCGGCACAGGTGCAGTGGGCCTAGCCGCTGTCATGGCGGCGCGGATCGTTCACGCCCGTCCGATTATTGGAGTAGATACTAATCCTCTTCGTCTCAAATTGGCTCTGGAGATGGGTGCGACGCATGTCATCAACAGTCAGCGTGCTGATGTTGCCTCAAGCATTAATGGCATTATTATGGGCGGCGTTGATTATGTCCTCGAAATTACAGGCAGTCCCCGGCTGTTACGGCTTGCTATCAAGGTGATAAAAAAACGCGGCACAGCAGCCTTCTTTACCGGCGACGACGTCCCCGATTCTGTGCCGAAGGGGAAAAAGGCTCTGTCTGTAGTCGAAGGTGATGCGGTGCCGCAATTATTTATTCCTCGATTGATCAAGTTATACCAATCGGGTAAATTTCCTTTTGATCATCTTTTAAAATTTTATAATTTTAGGGATGTCAATCGAGCGATGAATGATTCTCTGAGAGGCAAGACTATCAAGCCGGTCTTGCTTATGAACGACAACAATTCCCGCTAGGGGGAATAAACGTTGTCGGGAAAAGCCAGATGGGGAAAAATTTCGCGCCGAAGTTTTCTAAAACCACACGATATCACAAGAGCGTTTCCCTACCAATAAACTACGGATATTCTACCCTTGTTCCGATTAACTTTTTAAGCTAATTAATCCTGGAAGTAGTTGTCATTACCCGAAAAGACTGGGAAAATTAATCCCGATCACCTTATCCTCGGGAATGGCAGGCCGGATAATAATAATCGTGAGCGTTCTCATGAATATAAATGTATTTTCAAGGCAAAGGGAGCAAATTCTGCTCGCAGCTTTTTTTTCTTTCTGGTTAATCGGCTGCGCCGTAGGCCCTGATTTCCGTGCTCCTGACGCTCCTTCGGTCGAGAGATATACACAGTCTCAGCTGCCGGAAAAAACGGTCGCTGCAGAAGTAACAGGCGGTGCAGAACAAAGGTTCATCGCGGGACAGGATATCCCCGGCCAGTGGTGGTCTTTGTTTCGATCGGCAGCTCTGGATCAGTTGATCCGAACCGCGCTTCGGGAAAGCCCGAGTGTGGCACTGGCCAAAGCGAGGTTGAGCGAAGCCCGCGAAAACCGCAACGCTCAATTCGGAACACTCCTGCCCGCGATCGATGTCGGCCTTTCGGCCAGCCGTCAGAGAATATCCGGCGCCTCCCTGGGAGAGCCCAATGTCACGATCGATTCTTTCAATCTGTTTAATGTCGCAGTCGGCGTTTCCTACACATTGGATATTTTCGGCGGGCAAAGACGGGAATTGGAAGCCCTCGATGCCCAGGTGGAGTATCAGGGATATCAGTTGGAAGCCGCCTATCTCATTCTCACTTCCAATATCGTCACAACCGCGCTGCTTGAAGCTTCCCTGCGCTTGCAGCTCAGTGCGACCGGGGAAATTATCGATTTTCAGAAAAAACAATTGGAGCTTGTCGAAAAACGCTATGAGGCCGGGGCCGTATCTCTTTCTGATGTCCTGGCGCAAAGGGCCGAACTGGCGCAAAGTCAAGCAGTATTACCAGCACTGGAAAAAAATCTGTCATTTAGCCGCCATCAGCTTGCCGTGCTTGTTGGAAAACTTCCCAGTGAAATACAGCTTCCCGAATTTGAGTTGGAGTCGATGTCTTTACCACAGGAACTACCTGTCAGTATGCCCTCATCATTAGTGCATCAGCGTCCGGACATTAAGGCTGCCGAAACGGTGCTGCATGCCGCAAGCGCAGAAATTGGTGTGGCGACAGCCAATCTCTACCCCAAAATTACGCTGACAGGATCCTACGGACTTTCTTCCAACACCATCAGTGATCTTTTCGACAATAGTGCGATTGTCTGGAATTTCGGGGCGGGAGTGGTGCAACCCCTGTTTCACGGCGGGACTCTGACAGCAAAGAGGCGCGCAGCCATAGCGGTATACGATCAGGCTTTGGCACAATACCGGCTGACAATTTTGCAGTCTTTTCAAAATGTGGCTGATGTTCTGCGCGCACTGGAAGAAGACGCACTGACATTACAGGCTCAAGCGACCGCTGAAAAGGCCGCACAAGAATCACTTGACCTTTCTCAGAAGCAGTATCAATTGGGTGCGGTGAGCTATCTTTCCTTGCTTAATGCCCAGCGTCAATATCAGGAAGCTCATATACTCCTTGTTCAGGCGCAGGCGGCCCGTTTTGCGGATACGGCAGCCCTATTTGCAGCGCTGGGCGGCGGGTGGTGGAATAACGAATCGCGGGATACCGAAACAGCAGACCCTTTAAAGGAGAAATCTCCATGATCTCTGACGAAAGAAAAAAAATTATCCGGGGCATGGTGATCATGCTTCTGGCAGTGGGAGTCATTTTCGGCGGTATTTTGGGATACAAGACATTCCAGATGCGGATGATCAAGAAATCAATGGCCAGCCAAAAAATGCCTCCCGTCACAGTAACAGCAGCAAAAGCGGAATTCAAAAGCTGGCAGCCGCGACTTAGGGCTGTGGGCAGCTTGCGCGCCGTTCGCGGCGTCGATGTGACGTGTGAAATAGCGGGCCTGGTACGTTCTATTAATTTTAAGCCGGGACAAAATGTCAGCGCAGGCGAGCTTCTTCTCGAGCTCAATGCCGATTCGGATATAGCGCTGCTGCATTCCCTGGAGGCAGTTGCTGAGCTCGCGAAAACCGTCTACGACCGAGACAGCAAACAGTATGCCGTTCAGGCAATTAGCCGGGCCGTTCTTGATGCCGACGAGGCCGATCTGAAGAGTAAACGGGCGCAGCTGGATCAGCAAAAAGCACTGGTGGAAAAAAAATTCATTCGTGCGCCGTTCAACGGACGGCTGGGGATTAGCGCCGTTAATCTGGGGCAATATTTGAATCCCGGCGATAAGATCGTTACGTTGCAGTCACTTGATGCCCTCTATAATGATTTCTATCTGCCGCAGCAGGAACTGGGACATATTAAAAAAGGGCAGGTGATCATAGCTGTAAGCGATACATATCCGGGGCGCTCCTTTCAGGGAAGAATTACAACAATCAATCCGAAAGTCGATCCGGATACGCGTAATTTTCAGGTGGAATCGGTAATCAGCAATTCCCGGCATGACTTACTTCCGGGGATGTACGTTGCCGTCGAAATTCAAACGGGCGGTACACAAAGGTATTTGACGCTGCCGCAGACTGCTGTGTCCTTCAATCCTTATGGAGAAATGGTTTTTATCGTCGAAAAGGGAGCAAAGGATGCATCGGGGTACGAGGCGTTGTCCGTGAGACAAACTCTCGTTACTGTTGGTCCGACCCGCGGTGATCAGGTGGCTATATTAAGCGGAGTCAAAGAAGGCGATATTGTTGTTACGAGCGGCCATTTCAAGTTGAAGCCGGGCAGTGCCGTGGTCATCAATAATAAGGTTCAGCCCAAAGATGATGCCGCGCCTAAACCGGTCGATGAATGAGTTGAAAAGGGATTATTATCAATGCATTTTACGGATATATTCATACGCCGGCCGGTCTTAGCTGTTGTTGTCAGCCTGCTGATATTGGTGCTGGGATTACGTTCTATAGGTCTGTTAAAGGTGCGGGAGTTTCCGTTTACGCAGAATGCGGTCGTGACGGTTACCACTGTTTATACCGGTTCTGATCCGTCAGTCGTTGCGGGTTTTATCACTACCCCTCTGGAAAATTCAATAGCTCAGGCTAATGGCATTGACTATCTCACCTCGACGAGCACACAGAGTGTCAGTTCGATCCAGGCAAATTTGCGCCTAAATTATGATCCGAATAAGGCTCTCACGGAGATCAATACAAAAGTAAACGCCGTTCTCAATCAATTGCCAAAGGATGCGCAACAACCCGTAATCACGGTGGCGATAGGCGAAACAATTGACTCCATGTACATCGGTTTTTACAGCAAAGAAATGCCGACCAATAAGATAACCGATTATCTGATCAGGGTGGTGCAGCCCAAATTACAGGCGGTGGAAGGAGTGCAGACGGCCGAAGTTCTGGGAGCACGGCGCTTTGCCATGCGCATCTGGCTCGATCCGGAAAAGATGGCAGCCTACGGTATAACTGCTGCTGACGTAAGCAATGCGCTGGCGAGCAATGATTTCATTTCCGCTGTAGGACGGACACAAGGGTCAGATGATTACGATCAATCTGATTGCCGATACAACGCTGCATTCGGTTGACGAATTCCAACAGCTCATCGTCAAATCTCAGAATGACGCAATTATCCGGCTGAACGACATTGCCAAAATTACTCTGGGATCGGAGGACTACGATACTGCCGTCGCCTTTGACGGCGAGAGAGCGACCTACATTGGAATTAAGGTAGCGCCGGGCGCCAACTTGCTTACCGTGATCGATAATGTGCGCAAGGCTTTTCCGCCCATTCAGGAACAATTTCCCGAAGAACTCAAAGGCCGCATCGTTTATGACGCCACAAAATATATAAACAGCTCTATCAAGGAAGTAATCAGCACTTTAGTCAAAGCGCTGTTGATCGTCACGATAGTGATATATTTGTTTTTGGCGACAGTCCGTTCGGTGATCATACCGATAATTGCCATCCCCTTATCGCTCATCGGTGGATTCTTTGTCATGCTTATTCTGGGCTATTCCATTAATCTGCTCACCCTTTTGGCATTGGTGCTCGCTATAGGGCTGGTCGTTGACGACGCCATTATCGTTGTGGAAAACGCGCACCGGCATATTGAAGACGGATTACCGCCGCTTCAGGCGGCAATCGAAGGAGCGCGTGAGCTTGCCGGACCGATTATCGCTATCACCGTTGTGCTGATAGCAGTTTATGTGCCGATTGGTTTTATGGGTGGCCTTACCGGAGCACTCTTTACCGAATTTGCCTACTCACTGGCTGCCGCCGTCGCTGTGTCGGCTGTCATTGCGTTGACCCTATCGCCGATGATGTGCTCGAGGTTTTTGAAAGGAGGAGGCCACACCACGCAGAGCCGTTTTGAGAAATTTGTCAACGGCCAGTTCGAATTTTTGCGCCGGATATATCAAAAATTACTGACTGGCGCTTTGAACTACTCTGCCCGTGACAATCGTCTTTGCGATCCTCATCCTTTGCAGCAATTATTTTTTATTTATCGGATCAAAAAGTGAGTTAGCCCCGCAGGAAGATCAGGGTATTGTTATTTCTTTCATCACGACTGCTCCGGATGCTACTCTGGAACAAACTCAACTCAATACCAGGCAGGTTTTTAATATTGTCAAAGCATATCCTGAAACCGATCATGTATTCCAGCTCGACGGAGTCAGCGGACTCAATACGGGTGTTGCGGGAATGGTGACCAAACCATGGGATGAACGTAAGCGCACAACAATGCAATTAAACCCGCTGGTTCAGCTGCAACTCAATGGTATTGCCGGAGCTCGTGCTGTTTCGTTTTTGAGACCGCCGCTGCCGGGCACCAGCGGATTACCGGTGCAATTTATTATCGGCACGACGGAATCCTTCGATAATTTGAATGAAGTATCTCAGAATGTGTTGGTCAATGCCTATCGCAGCGGAATGTTTGCCTATGTGGATACGGATCTGAAAATAGATAAACCGCAGACGACTTTAATTATTGACCGGAACAAAGCCGCGCAGATGGGATTGACCATGCGCGATGTCGGCGAATCACTGGGCTCAATGCTCGGAGGCGGTTATGTAAATTATTTTGATCTGCAAGGCCGGTCTTATAAAGTGATACCGCAGGTTGAGCAGCGGCACAGGCTAAATACAAGCCAATTACGGAATTATTATTTTAAGACCTCCACCGGCGCGTCCATTCCTTTCTCCACGATCGTAGATCTGAGAACTGACGTGGTACCCGAATCTCTTAATCACTTTCAGCAACTTAATGCAGCAACAATTTCCGCGGTAACGGCACCCGGCGTAACCCTGGGTGATGCATTGACGACGCTCAGAAATATTGCCCGTGATTTTCTGCCGCAGGGATACAGCATCGATTATGCCGGCCAATCAAGGCAGTTTGTGACGGAGTCCAGTGCGCTGCTGGTAACTTTTTTCTTTGCCTTGATTATAATATTTCTGGCACTGGCCGCGCTTTTTGAAAGCTTCCGTGATCCGCTGATCGTTTTAATCAGCGTGCCGATGTCCATCTGCGGCGCCATGATCTTCATCAGTCTCGGCGTGGGCGGTGCGAGCCTCAATATTTACACCGAGGTCGGACTCGTGACTTTGATCGGCTTAATCAGCAAACACGGTATTCTGATCGTTCAGTTTGCCAATGATTTGCAGAAAGAAGGAGTCAATAAGCGGGAGGCAATAGAAAAGGCCGCCAGCATCCGGCTCAGGCCGATTCTGATGACGACCGCCGCCATGGTTGTCGGAGTTGTACCGTTGGTTACGGCAACAGGAGCGGGCGCTGAAGGCCGTTTTAATATGGGTTTGGTTATTATGACGGGTATTTCTATCGGCACTTTGTTCACGCTTTTCGTCGTGCCCGGAATGTATATGCTCTTGGCGGCGGAACATTCTAAAGCGGCTGCGGAAGAAAAATAGAATAATTCGCGTCAAGTAGAGACAAAGAGAAGACAAACCGCCAATAGATGCTAAACGTTTTAACAGACTGTTATTTCATCGCCGATTTTGATATTCCCGGAAGAAAGGACGCGGGCAAAGATGCCTTCCCTGGGCATGACACAATCTCCGACAGCGTAAAAAATGGCACAGGGTTTGACGCAAGTTTTACCGATCTGTGTGACTTCCAAGAGCACATCCCGGCCAACTTTTATTTTTGTGCCGAGCGGTAGGGTATAGAGCTCGATGCCTTCCGTCGTGAGATTCTCGGCAAAATCACCGTAGCTTACATTTAATCCCTTTTGCCGGATTTTTTCGATGCTTTCCGCGGCGAGCAGACTTATTTGGCGCAATTCCATGCCGCCGTGCGCATCATCGGCAAGCCCCATGTCAATCAGAGCGCGGCTAACCCCTACATTATGTTTTTTTTCACCTTTTTTTGCACTGATGTTGACGGATAGAATTTTACCCATAATACCTAGTTTCTTACGGCTATGGCTTCAATTTCCAATGGAGCATTTTTCGGCAGCGCCGAAACTTCAACAGTCGAGCGGGCCGGAGGCTCCTCGGGGAAAAAGCCGGAATAAATTTCATTTACCGCTGAAAAATCTTTCATATCTCTCAAAAAGATGCTTGTCTTGACAATATTAGTCATTTTCAATCCGGCTTCTTGAAGTAGAGTTTGAATGTTGACAAGCACCTGTCTGGTAGCTGTTTTGATTTCACGGGTGATCTCGCCGGTTTGGGGATTTACGGGTATTTGGCCCGATATGAAAATAAGGCCGGCAGCTTCCACCGCAGCGGAATATGGTCCAAAAACAGGAAGTTTATCCGAGGTAATAATTTTTTTTGTCATAGGTATACTCCATTTCAGCCATCATTAGTGCTTGGTAACAACAAAAATAGCGTTTTGAGCGAATAAATTGGGCAAAAAATAAATTAGTTTTGATTTACCCAGAAAGAATTTTTGCTCAATAATAATATTTTTCTTGTGACAATAATCGATAAAGTCGTTAATAGTCAAGAAACGAATGTTGGGTGTTTCAAACCAATAGTACGGCAGGGCTTCATTAATCGGCGTTTTTCCTGTAAAGAAGAGAGTCAGCCGTGCTGTAATATGGGCGAAGTTGGGAAATCCGATAATAACGTGCTTCCCAACCCTGAGCGATTCCTGGATGACAAAATCGGCTTTCTTAATTTCCTGCATGATTTGATTCAAAATTACAAAATCAAACGATTTGTCGGGGTAATCAACCAACCCGCTTTCTATATCCCCTTGGAGAACGGTGAGCCCGTTCTCGACGCATTTCTGCATTTCTTCATCGTTTAATTCAATGCCTTGAACGGACGCATTTCTTTCCCGTGTGAGAAGCGTGAGCAGTTCACCGCTGCCGCAGCCTAAATCCAGAACATGCGCTTCTTGATCGATAATTTCGGCGATAATTTGGTGGTCGAATTTCATTGATAAAACAACTTTCTTTGTTCTTCTCAATTCTAGCTGTCTCAATGGGAAGCGATGTTGGCTAGAAAATTTTTTATTAAGCGCGTTTCGTCTTCCACCTCGACTAGAAAAGCATCATGTCCGTAATTGGAGCTCAGATCAAAATAGGTGGTGTAGGCATGTTTTCTTTTTAAGAGACGGACAATATCTTGCGATTGGTGAGTTGGATATAGCCAATCCGATTTAAAAGACAATATCAAAAACTTCACGGATGTTTTCTTTACGGAGGGCATGAACTTTTCTCCGGAAAGATCGAAATAGTCCATTGCTTTCGTAATGTACAGATACGAATTGGCGTCAAAACGTTTGACGAAATTATAGCCGCGGTAGCGCAAGTAGCCTTCTACTTCAAAATCGTCAATGAATTGAAAACTTAAATGGTCATTTTTAAGTTTTCGCGAGAACTTTTCTTCCATGGATTGATCGCTCATGAAAGTTATGTGGCCGATCATACGGGCGAGAGCAAGTCCTTTTTCCGGCTGGCCTTGTTCATAGTAATATCCGCCGCGCCACGCGGGGTCAGCCATTATCGATTGCCTGATGACCTCATCAAATGCGATTTGCTGTGGCGAATGCTTTAACGCTGTAGCGATGGGTATCGCGGCGGTGATTCTTTCAGGGTAGGCGGACGTCCATTGCAGGACTTGCATTCCTCCCATCGAGCCACCGATGACACAAAGAAGTTTCTCAATCCCAAGATAATCTAGTAAATGACGCTGAGCCTCTACCATATCGGCAACGGTAATGACGGGAAAATCAAGGGCATAAGGTTTGTCGGTTTCGGGATTAATGGAGGAAGGGCCGGTGCTTCCCTTGCAGCCGCCGATAACATTGGAACAAATTACGAAGTAGCGATTTGTGTCCATCGCTTTCCCAGGACCGATCATATCGTCCCACCAGCCGGCAATCTTTTCTTCAGCGTAAAAGCCGGCGGCATGTGCGTCTCCGGAGAGTGCGTGACAGACTAATATGGCATTTGATTTTTTCTCGTTTAACCGGCCGTAGGTTTCATAAGTCAATGTGATTGGTCCTAAACTCCGTCCGGATTCCAATTTTAAAGTAGCCGGCGGCTGGGCAAATGAAAATGTTCGGGGGCTAACGATGCCTAACGAATTTTTTTTCATAAATTGTTTTGAGGTTTAAATCTACCTTTGCGTATTCGATTAAGAAAATTTTAGTTAGCTTAAATTATTTGCAGCATTCTTTCTATGGAGAGTCTTGCTTTATCCATTATATCCGGAGACAGTGTAATTTCGAAAGATAAATCCTGAAGCGACCAGAGTACCTTTTCGAGAGTGATACGTTTCATGTTGGGACAAACGGCCGCATCTGCTGCCGGATAGAAATTCTTGGCCGGATTTTCTTTTTTCAACCGGTGGATTATGCCGTTTTCAGTAGCGACGATGAAATCGGTTTGGACAGTATTCTGGACATAGCGGCACATTTTTTCCGTAGAAGCTACAAAATCGGCAAGGGGAGCTAAATCCGGTTTACATTCCGGGTGCACAAGAACCTTCGCTTGCGGATGTCTCTTTTTAGCCCGAACGATATTTTCCGGCAAGATTTTAACATGTGTCGGGCAATAGCCGTTCCACATGATGAAATCGTGTCTCACCTGAGCCGAAACGTATTGCGCCAGATATTTATCGGGAACGAAAATGATCTCTTCCTGACTTTTTAATATATGTTGCGCCATACTCAGGGCGTTGGATGAAGTGCAGCAATAATCACACCGGGCTTTTACTGCAGCAGAAGTATTTACATAGCAAAGGGTTACAGCATTAGGATGTTTTTCCTGAAGAGATTTTAATCCTTCGGCATCAATCATATTGGCCATGGGGCAGCCGGCATTTTTATCCGGAAGTAAGACAGTCTTTTGTGGGGAGAGTATCTTAGCGGTCTCCGCCATAAAGTGGACCCCGCAAAAAACTATTACATCAGCGTTGGTACGGGAAGCCTCAATGCTTAAACCCAAAGAATCGCCGACAAAATCGGCAATATCCTGAATTTCAGACCGCTGGTAATTGTGCGCCAGAATGACAGCGTTTCTTTCTTGTTTCAGTTTTTTTATCTTATCAGCTATTTCCATACAAAAGTCTCAACTCCCGGTTTTATCGATGTGTTTGGCTTGGGCTAATTTTTTCTTCTTTATTTGCGCCAATTGAGCCAGCGTAATGCTGTTTAAAGTTTCACCGATTTTATTTCCCAAAATATTCCAGATATCCCGGGTCGGGCAAATTGCCAAACGGGTGCAGCTTGAAGGTTTCTTAAGGCAATGCACTAAAGAGATTTCTCCTTCGAGCGTTTCGATAATGTTGCGCAAAGAAATATCCTTTGGATCTTTAGCCAAATTGTATCCGCCCCGGGCTCCGCGCACCGATTTTATCAATCCGGCAGCTCGCAACGGTATCACAATTAAACTCAAATATTTTTCCGATATTTCTTCACCAGCGGCTATATCTTTTAACAAAACAGGTTTAACTCCATTGCCGCAGGCCAATGTCGTCATTAATCGTACGCCATATCTGGACCTGGTGGAAAGCTTCATTGAAATGACCTAAAATAATAATAAATTGAGTTTATTTGAAAAATGCCCATTTTTCTGACGCTTTCCTGATTATTTCCACAGCCTAAAATGATGTAAATACTATTTATTTAATAGTAATTAAAACATAAAAAAATATTTGTCAAGACGTATATCAATAGGAAATTTCAAAATGGCAAATGTTGCGATGGTTATAGGCAGGGAATGTTCTGGAAACGAGAGAGCTTATGCCTAAAGGTTATAGACTTTTTTCGCGTTTTCCCGTAATATCTTACGGGCGATAAGCATGGCGGTATTCTCATCAATAATGTCGTCGTCCATCATGTCCTTGAGCGCAAAGTAAACGGCGTCACGTCCGACTTTGGAGCTTACATATATATCCCGCTCCCCGCGCAGAGAACCGGAACCATACATAATTTTATTCCAAAGAATCGGTTTTTCCAGCCATTTCCTTAAAGTGCCGGCAAGAATACGCGGGTGATTCATAAACATAATGCACCCGGAAATATCAATATACACGTTATTGGGCATTATCCCACCGGCCAAAGCCAGCAATTCTGCGTTGTCAAAACGTGGATAGCCGCCATTGAGAATAACAATTTTTGCTTTGCCGACTATAGGATCGCAAATCATTTCTGAAAGATTCAGACAGTCAAAACAACTGATATGGGGGTCGGACAGAGCGAAATGCCACTGTACGGGTAAATTATATTCTACGCATTTGCCCATTACATGCCAAATAAGAAAATCTTGCAGTCTTTTATAAGCGGCAGATTCGCCTTTTTTGGCGCGTTCAAAAAGCCTTAGACATTCGGATGGCAGTACTTTTTCGCAATAGGTGTTGCGCACAAAAGCGGTAAAAAAATTGAAACCTACTGCGCCCTTCTGGACATAATAATCAAGAACCCTGTCGACAAATTCGAGATATTCGGTAAAATTTTTAGATGAGTAATTGTTTTTAACCTTGATTCTATTTAGCATATGGTCAAAAGCAGCTAAAAAGGAAGTGGTCAAAGGGCTTCTATTGGTTAAGTATGTATTGTCAAACGGAAATAGAAGCGGATCGATTGCAGGGATAAATTTAATCTGTGGTTTATTCATCAAGTCATAGTTAAGAAATGATTCAACGATGAGGAGTTCCACGTTGGCGGCATCCATTACTTTATCGATAAAATGCTTCAGGTTATTGCGTTGGCGATCGTATTCTATGACCAAAGCATCTTGTTTGGCGGGATTGTTAATGTCTTCAGGGCTGAATCCGTAAAGTTTCTCATATGCTTCATAGTGAGCTTCTCGCAAATAAGGAAAATCGGCCCCGGAATTTTCCGGTGTGCGGTAAGAATCAATAGCAAGAATAATTCTATTCTCCGGCGGAAAGTCCTCGAAATAGCCGGCAAATCCTGGATGAGCATGCTGGTCGATCAATTTAATGCCATCAATTAATTCTCTCAAGTTGTCGGTCATTTCGCCTCGCCGTAATAAACTACGAAATATATAATGTAATGCTTATTCTTTCTTAATTGCCGCGGACTGCTTCGGTAATGTATTCAGCGATCATCTTGCCCAAGTCGGAAGGCATGGTAAGATCAGCGCTGACAGTGGTCGATGACGACGCGTAAGTATTATTAGCCGTAGAAAGATTCTTTTTGCGCAGAGTTCTTCCTGTTTCCGCGTCGATTAATTTTATGTCAGCGGCCATTTCCGAGTTGCCCACATATGCTCCGCCTAAACCGCGGGCAGAACTGCTGGCTAGCTTTAACATAGTAATACGTGTTTTTACAATAAGAGCTCCCGCCTCACGCGACGTGCTTAGACGGGACTTTTCAATTTTCGAGGTGACATCGCTTTTTAGCAGTTCATTTAGTGCCGTGCTTTCGCAGCTAACAGCCGCATCGGGCAAATCTTTTTCCAAATCCTGATCAATTTCGAATCTTTGAATAATTATTTTTTTATAGACCTTTTCCAGCGGCATGTTTTTCCCCCATGCGATTTCTTGATCGAGCTTAACTGTTTTTGATTTTTCGCAGGAAATTGTAATGATTATGCAAATTAAGATTAAAATGAACAAAAATATCTTGTTATGATTTTTTGTTTTCTTGATCATGAAGGGAATCCTTAAAAAAATAATTTTTATGAAGGTATAGAATTCACTATAATAAATTTTACATAAAAACAACTGTAAAAAAATGATACAAAATCCTGATCTTAAAGCACGGTTGTTGTCCTGACCGATGCTATATTGTAGCATTACTGTAAGTAAAACGATTGTTTACTTCAGATTTATGATTGATCTTGTTATCCTGAACTCTTAAATTACCCGAAAATAATCAGGTAATTATCAATGATTAATTTGCAGGAAATATTAATCATATTATCGGTATTATTGTTTCTGCGTATCTTTACCGTCGCACTAGAAAAACCAAATTGGCTTGTAGCTCTGAAGGCTGCGTTATCGGTAGATATAGATAACGGTAAGATTCTTTATAAACAGAATGTGGATAAACTCATCCAACCAGCTTCTCTTTCTAAAATACCGACGCTCGAAAATTTAACTAGTAGAGTTTGATAGCCGGATTTTCTGCCGGCGCATTTTCAATTTTATTGGCATTAATTTCCTTCTTGAGTTTGTCGGAAAAGATGAAGAGCTTATTTCCGGGTAATATTTTTTTGCCATTGGTGATATCGTTCCAGATCATAATTGCTTTTACCGGGACGTTAAATCGTTCAGCAATGACCGATAAATTATCCCCTTTTTGAACTACGTAAATATGTTCATTTTTCTCCACCAGCCATTGCGAGAAGAGATCTTCGTAACGTTCGGAAAAACCCATGGCCGCGCCCAAAGGAATCATCAGTTTATACTTGCCGGCGGGCAGATAATAGTTTTTTATGTGCGGATTAAGGTCTTTAATTGTTTTGAAATAAGTCTTTGCCGCCTGAGCAATTATATACAGAGGTACGGATTGATTTGCTGATATTTCGACACAGTCGGATTGAATAGGTTTGTAAAGATCATCCTGGCTCAGACTGTACCCATATTTCTCCGGATTGGATATAATTATCTTCGCCGCTAAAATTCTAAAAACATACCTTTGTGCTTCCTGATATAAGTCGAGTTTATAGTAATTGTTGACTTTTTGAACCAGTATTTCTGTTTTTAGACCTTCTTCCCCCATATTGTAAGCTGCTGCGGCCAACGTCCAGGAGCCAAACATGGCATAAAGGTCTTTGAGATAATTTATCGCCGCTTCTGTGGAAGTAAAAAAATTGCGGCGCTCATCAATATCGTTATTGATGGCCATACCGTATTTCGTGCCGGTACTTTCGATAAACTGCCAATATCCTACAGCTCCTTTATTTGATCGGGCGAGTGGTCGCAACGAACTTTCAATAATAGCGATGTATTTCAAATCATCGGGCAGGGAATTATTCTTCAACACTTTTTCAATATAAGGGAAATATCTATTGGCGCGTTTAAGCCATAAAATCACATCGTCACTGCTATCCAAAGATATCAGTAATTCTCTTTCCAATCTCTCTTTTACATCAGGTTCATTTAGGGGAACCGGTTCATTGCAGAAAGTTAATGACTCGTTTATTTTTATAGCTTCAATGAGAGCCTGTCCGGACGAAAGCGGAGCGCTGGCGTAAATCTCTTCAACAAAAGTTCCGTAATTTGGCGTTGTCCCGATTAAAAAAACTATAAAGAATCGATATAAATATTTCAATAGACGACTTTCTCCTAAATTACTGATACCATCATTATTAGCTAATAGACAGTTTTGTCAAATTTTTCCACAAAATAATCTTTCCTCGCGGGTAATAATTTATTTATCATAGGATGAAGTTATTTTGACAATAGATGTAAAAATGGACTGTAAGTTATACTTTCTGAGGTCTTCGATTGACGAATTTCTATAAATATGTAATATTTCAGCATGTAATTGCTATTGCTATACAATTTCCGAATATTTGAACGACCTAAATCAAAATCGATGAGGTAAATAAACTTTATTATGTAAGGAGGTCGTCGAAAGCATAAAAGATGTACGATCTTAACAAATTGAATTCAGATGTATTGAGCCGACGTACAGTTAACCCGGAAAAAACAATACCCTATCAATCCGACAATAATTGAACTATGAAATGTTTATTTGCGCGAAAACCACTGCAACTTATCATGCAAGAGCCTGAAGTCGAGCAACATAAGCTGAAACGGGTTCTCGGCCCCTGGGGACTGATTAGCCTTGGGATAGGCGTTATTATCGGCGCAGGAATTTTTGTGTTGTCCGGCCAGGCTGCGGCAACTTACGCCGGTCCGGCAATCGTGCTTTCGTTCGTCCTTTCGGCAATCGGGTGCGCGCTGGCAGGCCTATGCTACGCGGAATTCGCTTCCATGATCCCGATTTCAGGCAGTGCTTATACTTATGCTTATGCGACACTGGGTGAATTTCTGGCGTGGATCATCGGCTGGGACCTTGTGCTCGAATACCTTTTCGGCGCATCAACAGTTGCGGTTGGCTGGTCGGGATATATGGTCAGTTTTCTAAAAGATTTTCATATCAAGATCCCGGCGGCTTTCTGTCAGGCACCGCTGGCCTATTCTGCCACAGGCGGCTGGCATGCAACCGGCGCAATTCTGAATTGTCCGGCCATTTTTATCGTCGGACTCATGACCACACTCCTGGTCATCGGCATCCGCGAATCGGCACGGTTTAACAATGTCATCGTGTTTATCAAGCTGATTGTTATTGTTCTCTTTGTCGGCGTAGGCTTGTTTTTCATCAAACTTGCCAATTGGTCGCCCTTTCTGCCCGATAATACCGGCCAGTTCGGATCATTCGGCTGGAGCGGCGTGGTGCGCGGTGCAGGCGTGATCTTTTTCGCCTACATCGGTTTTGACGCGGTTTCAACCGCGGCTCAGGAAGCGCGCAAGCCTCAGCGCGACATGCCGATCGGCATTCTAGGTTCGCTCGCCATCTGCACTATCATTTTTATCCTCATGACTGGGGTGCTTACCGGCATCATGAAGTATACGAACCTGGCAGTCCCGGATCCCATTGCCGTCGCTGTCAATGCTGCAGGTCCGGGCATTGCTTGGCTCCGGCCGTTCATTAAGATCGGTGCCCTTGCCGGCCTGAGTTCCGTAGTGCTCGTGCTGCTCATGGCCCAGCCGCGCATCTTTTTTTCCATGGCGCGCGACGGTTTACTGCCTGCGGCGTTTGCCCGCGTGCATCCGCGTTTCAAGACTCCGTACATACCGACGATTCTCACCGGGTGTACTGCGGTAATGGTGTCCGGCACCTTTCCCATTAATATCCTCGGTGAACTGGTTTCCATAGGCACGCTGTTAGCGTTTGTCATCGTATGTATAGGCGTGCTCGTGCTGCGCTACCGTCATCCGGAAATTCCGCGCGTGTTCCGCACGCCCTGGGTTCCGTTCGTTCCCATAGCCGGCGCTTTCGTGACCCTTCTCCAGATGGCGTTTTTGCCGGTTGACACTTGGATACGCCTCTTTGTTTGGATGGCGGTAGGTATAATCATTTACTTCTTCTATAGTCGGAAACACAGCAGACTGAGGATTTTACCGCCGGAAGAGTTATCCGGGCAATAAAGACTTCGCTTTAGTGTCTTACCGGGAATGAAGAATATCCCGACATTCCGGAACCCGCCTGATTTTCCCCTATGTATTTTTTCTTTTTTCCTCCTGTGTAGTATAATAATTATTCATACGAAAAGATATTAATTGGGTGAGAGTATTTGTTTAAATCCGATTACATTTGAAGAATAAATGTCGTATTAGTGAACTAAATCATGAGAAATTGCCGGCTAGCAGTCGATTATTTCTTTTGCTGCGTAGTTGACGGTTTTATCGGTTTTTTCAAGCTTTCGCGAATTTCTTTGAGTTCCTCTTTGGTGTTGGTTTTCGCGGCATTCGATTTTCTTTTAAACTCGGTCTTTACTTCTTTGACATCCTTAGGCGTTTGCTCTTTAATTGTTTTTACATCGCGCACAATTGCCTCTTTGGTTTCATCTTTTGTTTTATGAAATTCTTTTTTGATTTCTTTGGCGTCATCGGCGACGGCAGATGTTAAGCTCTTGTCGATAGTCTTTTTACCATCATCCGCGGCATTTAATAAAGTTGCGCAAAACAATATTAGAAAGGCAAAGAAAAAACAAAAAAGAAATTTTCTCATGTTGGTTCTCCTTTAATACTTTTTGTCTTAATTTGTTGAAAATTATGCTAATTGTCTAGTTATTGCAATATAAAAGTTAACTATAGGAAAGATTTGCTGCGTCCAGACACAATCAATACTTTAGTTCATAAGTTGCACCGAGAGCATTTGTTCTTGCCAATGTTAAAACTTGATGTTATTCCAGAATTACTAAATATTATATTTGTATGGAAGAGATGAACTTGTTTTCGAAGAACGATATCCGGCAAATCAAAGCCTTGGGCTTGAGTCGGCAGGACGTGGATAAGCAACTGAATATATACCGGCGCGGTTCCGCTTTTTTCGATTTGAACCGTCCTTGTACAGTTAAAGATGGGATCATCTCCGTTACTCCGGCGCAAAAGAAAAAGCTGATTGCCCTTTACGAAAATGATGCCGGAAAATATAAACTGTTAAAGTTTGTGCCGGCTTCCGGCGCAGCAAGCCGTATGTTTGTCGAATGGTTTTCTGCTTGCGAAAAAGGCAGTTTCGGATCCCCTGACCTCGATCGTCTCTTTTTCCGAAAATTAAATAAATTGGCTTTTTCTATTCTGATTGAACGGAATAGACAGGGGAAAAAGTTTTTTGATCAAAAGAACATAAAGAATTTGTTGGAATTTATTTTACTTCCCGATGGTTTAAATTTCGGGCAGCTGCCTAAGGCTTTAATTCCTTTCCATCGGTACTCTTCAGACAATACACGAACAGCACTCGAGGAACATCTTTACGAAGCAGGTAAATATATTCGCAGCACCGGGAACTTAAGCTTTGTTCATTTCACGGCGGCTGCCGAATGCAAGGCAGCTACGGCAAAACATATAAAAACGCTGCAAAGAAAATATGAGAATCTGTTCGCTGTCAAGTATAAGATTACTTTATCCATACAGTCACCGGCCTCCAATACCATTGCTGTTGATGAAAATAATTTACCGCTACGAGATACTAGGGGCAGACTCTTGTTCCGCCCCGGCGGGCATGGTGCGCTGCTTAAAAATTTGAGCAGTGTTAACGCCGATTTTATTTTTGTAAAAAACATCGATAATGTTGTGCCGGAAGGATATCTGGAAAAAATTCTTCCGTATAAAAAATTGCTGGGCGGTCTGGCTCTGCAAACTCAAAAAGAAATATTTACTTTTTTAAGCAGACTGGAAAAGGGAGAACTCAACCTTGCGCATATAGAGAAAATAATTGCTTTCTGTTCGCGAACGCTCAATATTGTATTTCCGGCGGATTTTTCGCAGGAATCAGGAAAACGGAAAAAACAAATTTTGTTTTCTTTTCTAAATCGCCCTTTGCGCATCTGCGGAGTGGTAAAAAATAAAGGAGAGCCCGGCGGCAGCACCTTCTGGGTAAATGAAAAAGATGGTACGCAGACGCGACAAATTGTAGAAATCGGGCACGTTGATAAAGACAAACCGAAACAAACCGCTATTTGGTCGGGGGCAAAATATTTTAATCCGGTTGATATGGTTTGCTGCATAAAGAATTATCGCGGGGAAAAATTTAATCTGGATAATTATGTAAATCCGGATGCCTATTTAATTACTAGTAAGAACGAGAGGGGACGGCGCCTGAAAGCGCTGGAAGCTCCGGGTCTGTGGAACGGCGGCATGGCTCACTGGAACACTGTTTTCGTAGAGGTTCCTCTTTACGTCTTTAATCCCGTAAAGACTGTAGACGATCTTTTGCGTCCGGAGCATCTAACCGGCAATAAAATCAGCAAGACTGAATAATCCAGCGTGTGCAATCTTCTTTTGTTGCCGCTTTGGCATTGATTACTGTTGAAGCATTGGCATGTTGGCAAATTACCCTGGTTTCAATGTCGGCGGGCGCATCAGAGTAACGGACGCAAAGGGAAGCGGCTGTTGGTAGTACCGATTTATCGCCGTAAGGCACCAAAACATGAGGTCCGGGAAAATCAGCGACAAAAAGCAGGAGATCATTCTCCGTGGAAAGCCTCTGCAATTCAACGTTATCGATGTTATTCCGGCCGACGATAATTTTGCCCCCGGTTCCGATGCGGAAATGGCGGCCGTATTTCAATAGTTCGATGTCGCGTGTTTGCTGGTCCTCCTGATGAGAAAATAAATCCAGAAGGCGAATCGTAAACATTTGATCGGTAAGGAGGCAGCCGCCGGCAGGCGCCGGGTAATCGCTGATGCCAAAATCGGCGGCTAATTGAATTTGCTTCTTACGGCTGCGCCCTTGAAAAGCAAGCAATCGTGAACGGTCGATCTTGCCGTCTTTTTCGGCTGGGATAGGTTCGAGGAGTTGGGCGCTGAGAGGGCGTAGAATATAGTCCGCGTAGCCGGAGTTTTTAGCTACAACATAAAGAGACTGTCGTCCCTGCGACATCGGACGCTGCCCCAGAACTTCGCCGGTCAGAATAAAATCGGCGCCCGACTCGTCCATTTTTTTGCCGGCTATTTGCAGCATTAGTGTATGGCAATCGATGCAGGGATTCATATTTTTGCCGTAGCCATACCGGGGAGACTTAAGCATCTGGAGATGAATGCCGGTTATGTCTTTGACAATCAGCGGCAGACCTATTCGTTTCGCTGCCACCTCGGCTTTTCGTGCGTTAAAAAATGGCGTTGTAAACGTCAAGCAGCGAACATCTATGTTTTGTCTGCGGATTAACTCTGCCGCCAATATGCTGTCCAAGCCGCCGGAAAAAAGGGCGATGGCCTTAACCATAATGAAATTCCATTGTCCCAACTATAAAATAAACTAAAATGCGCTACGGAGAACAAGTCCGTAGCGCCAAAAATAAATCCTTTTTTGTTCAGAAACAAAAATATCAATATCTGGCAATATTTGCCGACCATACCTCACTGAGCAAACCGCGCAATTCCTGATCGATGTCAAAATCGATAACGTACAAATCTTTATCCGTCTTAATTTTCGTGCCGCCGAAGCTAATAGTATAAGGAGCCTGATTTCTATCGATGCCGGAAAAAGTAAAGTAGCCGGAAGCAAAAGTAATATTTAAAGCGCGTAAAATCTTTTCCATGATATTTTTCGGAGCTTCATTGTCGGCGACAAAGATAAGCTCATTGCCGGCTTGTTTCAATACGGTGATGAATTGCTGGGTCAGGTTTTTGGAAAAAATAACATATTTTTTGTTCCCGTCTTTTACCAGAACATCGGCTTTAATCGACAGATTAACTCCGTCTTTCGCGGTATCGAATATTTTGATGTCAACATCCTTTTCGGCATTAAATCCCAAATTGGAAACGAGCGCGTAAGAAAAATCTTTGGCTGATGTGGTAGGATATACAGGCATTGGCGGCAGAGAATAGATTTCTTCCGGTTTTCCGACCAGGCCGGATTCTTCGGAGATTTCAGTAATGATTACGCCGTTCTTCAGTGCATAATTTTTAACTGCTTTGGGCAAAAGTAAATTATTTTCATAAATTATACGCAATCCCTGCGTTAATGCCTGTGCTTCTTTTGCGTTGGTTTTGACGATTACCCAGTCGACAAAAAGTTCTACAGAGGGAAGATTTCCTATGGTCATGGGCTTGTCTCTTTTGGTCATACTGTAATTTTTGGTTGCATCGAAAACTTTTTTAAGAATTGCAATGACATCATCTTTTTTATCAGCTTTAATTAAATAGTAGTTAGTCCAGTTATCATTAATAATCTTTTTTAAATTATCGGGTGCGCGGTTCTCCAAATCAAGAAATATGGTTATCTTGTTGTCAAATTCGATCACCGGCATTTTAGAGCAATCGATCGTTACCTGACCGGTTTTCGGGATAGGGAGGTAATAATTACCCGTGGCAGTAAATGAGCCATTCATCCGGGTGATGACATGTTTAAGAACGGCAAGGCGCGCCTCAGGCGGCATGGACATTTTTTCCTTTATTTCGATTATTTTGCCGGGCTGTTCCGTAGTTTTTTCAACTACTTTTTCTTCCTTTTGGGCAGCACCAGCTTCGTTTACGGCTTGGAAAAAGACAGCATTAGATGGCAATTTGATGGTATCTCCGGCATAAATTTTATTGACATCAACAACATTGGGATTCATTGACTGAATAATTTTAAGTATTTTCTTTGTGTCAGTTTTAAATTTTAGTTCGCGGTATATAATTCTAATTAAGGTATCACCTTTTTTTATTCTATAAGACTGGCCGCTGCCATACTGAGCCGCCGGAGGAACGGCGGGAGGAGCGACTGCAGTTTCGGGAGCTGCGGTTGCGCTTTGCATTTTCTTTTCTTCGGAATATGCGAAAGGTTTTCCGGGGAGGATAAGGGATTGCCCCACCTTGAGTTTATTGAGATCGGCTATATCAGGATTAAGCTCTTGAATGACCCGGTAATTATCAGCAATGTCCTCTTCCGTAATGCCGGGAATATTTCTCACAAGAGCCGAAAGAATATCACCCTTCTTTACGGTGTAAGTATATGTATTTTTTTTAGATATGGCCGTTTTTTTTAGTGTAATTTGCGCCGTGTCTTCTTTTGCCGCCGCCGGCAGGTAAGAAAAGAAGGTTGAAAAAATAATCACAAGCAATGATAAAATAAACTGATTAATCATTACGTTTTCCCCCTGATTATTAAGAGAGTAGATAAAAAATGTATAATATTTTTGTATTAAAATACTTCAATTAATAATAAAAGTCAAACCCTTATAAGGCGTTATTTTTGATGAAATTGGTGTGACAATGAAGATTAAAAGTCAATTTTGGATAAGGGAAATTCGATTTTGATGAGTTTGTGCCGGTTTCAAATTACTTTTTTCATTGCAGCGATGGCGACTTCAATCTGGTCATCGGATGGTTCCCGGGTGGTAATCTTTTGCAGCATTAGCCCGGGCCAACTCAGCAATTGCACCCATTTCCAGTGACTGTTTTTCCCGGTAAAGCGGATAGCTTCATAAGAAATACCGGCAACAACGGGAAGAAGCAAAATTTTATAGATAACTCTATGTAAAAAATCCGGACGTCCCAGCAAGGAAAAAACCAGAATGGACACTATCATTACGAACAGAATAAAGCTTGTTCCGCAGCGCGGATGACGAGTGGAAAAATCTTTTACATTTTCGAGAGTCAATTCCCGGCCATGTTCCCAGGCAAAGACGGTTTTGTGCTCCGCTCCGTGATACATGAAAACGCGGCGCATATCTTCCATCAAGAGGGTGGAAAAAAGGAAAAGCAGAAAAATTCCCAATCGGACACAACCCTCCAGAAGGTTCAGTAGAATTAAATTCGAAACAAAATATTTTATCTTCGTAAAGAAGAAAGCTGGAACGACAATAAAGAAAAAAATCGCGATAGTGAAGCTGATAATGAAAGAAAGGGATATTTCCCAGCTTTTTGGTTTTCTTTCTTCCTCGGACAAGGCGACTTCCGCCGAGAACATCAGACATTTTATTCCGATGATCATCATTTCGAATAAGGTGATCGTTCCGCGGATAAACATCAATCCTAATAATTTGTGCCGTTTGGTCAGGGGGATATAATCGCGTTCCTGAAAAACAATTTTTTTATCCGGTCTTCTCACCGCGGCGGCAATTTTATTGCCGTGTCGCATCATGACGCCTTCGATTAGAGCTTGTCCGCCGGCTATATCCTCGGGATTAGGTTTATCAGGCATATTTATTCATCCATGTTTTCATAAATTTTGTGGAGCCTTTTTATAGTATTTGACCGCCAGTGTCAAATCTTCATTTTATAAATTGCTTGTTGCAAGATGAACCTTCAATGATATAATGCCCCAGTTTTAAAAAAGGGAGGATAAGCAATGACGTCAATGGACTCATCCAATGAATTCATTAAAGAGTATCAGGAACGTTTTGAAAAAAAAATTAAAGAAAATGAAATCGCTCTTTTGGAACATTGGAAAACGCAACTGGATAAGATCGCCGCTATGAGGCCGGAGAGCATTGCTTCGCTGCAGATACAGATAAAAAAGACAGCGGAAATGATGGCCAACAGAATAAAAATATTGAAGAAGGACTAAAATGGACAATATTGCGAATTTTTTGTTTGAAGTAGGGATGCTTAATAGGACGCCGCGCAGCGGTTGTCAATTCCTGGGCAGCGGCAGAGAATCGGTGGCGGAGCATATTTTGCGCACTATATTTGTCGGCTACAGTCTTTGTAAAATGGACAAATCGCTCGATGAGTTGCGCGTATTGAAAATGTGTTTGTTTCACGATTTGCCGGAAGCCCGCACAGGCGATATGAATTATGTCAATAAAAAATATGTTGAAGTCGATGAGGAAAAAGCTGTGCGGGAATTGACCGCAGGCCTTTTTTTCGGCAGCGATATTAAAGAGATAATTGATGAATTTAACCGGAAAGAAACGAAAGAAGCGTTGATTGCCTTGGACGCGGATCAGATTGCTCTTATCTTACAGCTAAAGGAATACGGTGATTTAGGCAATAAATATGCAGATGAGTGGATAAAATATGCAAGGCGCAGGCTCAACACAAAAGAGGCAAAAAAACTCGCCGGGGAAATTATAAAAACGGATTCTTCTAATTGGTGGTTTAGGGAAAAAAGCGACTGGTGGGTAAATGGAAATAAAAAATAGCGCGATGGAACATCATGAGGCAAATGTTATGGTTTGGCGCAGAGTCCTTCTTCTAGTAATTATTTTCCATGTTATTAATTCGGTATCTTGCGGTCCGGAGATCGGCCAGGTTGTTATTTCCCGACCCGACGAGTACAGGCACACATTTGAAGCGAAGGAAAAATTTGTTCTTCGAGCGATTGCCGGTGTTTTCAGGGATAAAGATGATATGGGTATTAATGTTACGATCAATAAGGAAAAAGAAACGGTAGAAACGGATTTTATCACGAAAGGTGATTGGCGTATAAGAAGCAGCGCTTATGTCAAGAAACTCAACTGGAAAGAATGTGAAGTGTTTCTTTCCGTTATAGCAGAGAAGAAAACCGAAAAGGGCTGGGAGATGCGGCGGCTTTTAAATAAACAGCAATATACTGATTTGTTTGATATAATAGAGTTAAAGATTTATGAGGAAATGGCCAAGATCGAATAATAAACATTTTGTCGTTTAGCGATATTGAGATAAATGCTTTTAGGTGAATCCAAAAAAATTACGGAAAATCAAAAATTATCGCCGGTAATTTCACGTCGCACCAAATCCATGATATCGATAATCCTTAATCGTCCGGATACATTAAATAGCCTCAATGTAAAAATGATTGATGTTATTGCGGCTTATTTGAAAAACGAGTTTGCCAATAAAAAGTGTAATTTTATTCTTTTCTACGGCAGCGGCGGCAGAGGATTTTGTGCCGGAGGAGACATCAAGGAATTAACAAAAAACGTCAAAAATAAGGCGTACGGCGAAGTGAATTTATTTTTTAAAAAGGAATATGCTCTCGATCTGATGATTCACAATTCACCGAAACCAATTGTCGTCATTGCGGACGGCATAACTATGGGTGGCGGCCTGGGTATTGCGGCGGGCGCAAGTGTCGTCGTTGCTACCGAAAGAACACGAATGGCCATGCCGGAAACAAAAATAGGCTTTTTCCCGGACGTGGGCGCTACGGGCTGGCTGTTTTCAAAATGCCCCAGGGGCTATCCGGAATACCTTGGTCTCACCGGTTATGACATGTCCGGGATGGAATGTATTCGCCTGGGCTTGGCTACGCACTTTATGAACTCTAGAAATATTCCGGAGTTAATAGAAACTTTGGAAAAATTTGATGCAGGAGAAAAATTAAATAAAGATATTTTAAAACAAGAAATTGTCGGGAAAATATCAAAATTTATAGATTTTAATGTTCCCGCCAATAAAGATATGGATGATTGGGTGGCAAAATATTTTGCGGGGAAAGCTGATTTAAAAGATATTTTAGCTTCTTTAACTAAATGCGACGAGCAGCAGAAACTATGCGATGGAGTCTTTGCCAGCATTGCCGAGAGATCCCCGACGGCGCTTGTTTTAACCTTGAAATTACTGCGGCACAATGAAGGGAGACCATTGCCGGAGGTATTTGCTGCCGACCTGAAAGCGGCCGGTTTTTTAACAAAGTCATCAGTGATTACCTCGAAGGCGTAAGAGCGAGACTTCTCGATAGGGATGATAAGCCCCGCTGGAGACCCGATAAAATTGATCAGGTTGATCTGGCAGACTTTAAGTTATAATTATTTTACAACTACTTTTCTGCTTTGCGTTTGCCGAAGAAGCCCGTTAAAAAATCCGCATCTTTTGGAGACAGGTCGAATTTGAAGACGGCTTTTTCGATGAGAATCGGTAAAGGCTGATTGTCCTTTTCTTCTAGGCTACCGGATATCCATTTGATTGCCTTTTTTATATTTTCTCCTTCCGGCATTATATTGGCCATAATGATAAGAACCTCCTGATAATTGAATATTTCTACATGATCTATATAATAGGCAATTTAACTACTACTTTGGTTATTTTCGTACACTTCCATTATAAGTTCGATTAAGAAAATTACATTTATACCATATTTGACTTCGCCATTTTGATGACTAAGTTTACATTATTGGACACAAAGAAGCAAATTTATCTTCCCATTAAGGAGAGAGGAGGAAATTATGAAAAAATCTTTTGGAGCAAAAACTCTGCTTTATCCCACGCCCGTTTGGATTATCGGGACATATGATAAAAACGGCAAACCTAATGCCACAACAATAGCTTGGGGAGGAATATGCAGTTCCCAGCCCCCTTGTGTGGCAATCTCCTTGAGGAAGGCCACATATACGCATGGCAATATTATGGAGCGCAAAGCTTTTACAGTAAACATTCCTTCTGCCGCGCAGGTTAAAATTGCCGATTATTGCGGCATGGTATCGGGGAAAAAAGTGGATAAGTTTTCTATTGCCCGTATCACGGCGGTGAAAAGCGAGAAAATAGATGCCCCCTACATTCAGGAATTCCCCATGATTGTGGAGTGTAAGCTTTTAAGCAGCTACCGAAATAGGCATCCATACACACTTCGTAGCTGAGATTATGGACGTTAAAGTTGACGACAACATGCTGGGAAAAGACGGTATGCCTGATATGGCCAAAATAAAGCCGGTAATTTTTGGACCGGAAACATTAACTTATCATGGCGTGGGCGAATATTTAGGACAGGCTTTTTCTGTCGGGAAAAGAAATCGGTTAAGATGTTCATAAATATTTTATAGAATATTCCGAAAAAAGTATTAAACAGCAATTAAAAATGATAAAAATGAAAGGAGTTGGAATAAATATGGGCAAGTCAATTAAAGGAACAAAAACGGAAAAAAATTTATTGGCTGCATTTGCCGGTGAGTCGCAGGCGAGAAACAGATATACTTACTTTGCCAGCGCGGCAAAAAAAGAAGGCTTGGAGCAAATTTCCAGAATCTTTATAGAAACTGCAGAAAACGAAAAAGAACATGCCAAAGTATTTTTTAAATATCTTGAGGGTGGCGATGTTGTAATTACGGCCGGCTACCCCGCAGGAGTAATTGCGGACACGAAAAAGAATTTGGAAGCGGCAGCGGCGGGGGAAAACATGGAGTGGACTACGCTATACGCGAATTTTGCCAAAGATGCCGCCAACGAAGGCTTCCCTGAAGTAGCGCGGTCTTTTGAACAAATATCCAAGGTGGAGAAAGTTTCATGAGGCGAGATACAGAAAACTTATCAAGAACATCGAAAATAATGAAGTATTCAAGAAGAAAGCAGCCGTTAAATGGCATTGCACTTAACTGCGGTTATGTCTATGAAGGGAATGAAGCGCCCAAAGAATGCCCTGCCTGTAAACACCCACAGTCGTACTATGAGGTTTTAGCGGAAAATTATTAGATCCGGAATAGAAGACTTTGCATAATAGCTCACGTGTTCTTGGTTTCATCATATGGAGAATGCATGGGCTATTATTTTTATAAAGTATTTGCTGTTCGTCAATTTAAAGTACGCTACGCTAAAATAGAAGTCAAAAAAAATGAATCGAAATTCAGTAATTGTCTATATTTAATAATACTTTGTTCTTCTTGACAGCCAAGTAAAAATACCCTAGATTGACGCAGTTTTTTTAAGGAGTTAATTTTTTATGACGACCAAACGGCAACGTCGGACAGAAGAAGCAAAAGGAAGGAAAAGAAAGAAATCTACAAGGATTCTTTATTTTTCTATTATCGTCGGTTCGATATTTGCGTTATTGATTTTTTTCTTTGTGATTTTATTTGACGCCTTGTTTCCGCCGGTTGATATGGACTCCCTGAAAAAGAAGGAAAAGCAAATAGCCATAATATATTTTTCCGACCCGCAGGAAAGATTTTTAATGCCGGAAAAACGTTATGTGATTAAAGAAGATGACCCCGCACTGCAGGCAAAAGAAATTGTTAAGGCTCTGCTGGATGGTTCGAAAGAAGGGCTGGTTAATACATTTCCCGCCGGTGTTACCGTAAGAGACGTAAAGCTTGATGATACAGGCACTGCTTTTGTCAACTTCAACAAAAATCTGATCAAACTGCACCCGGGCGGCTCTACGGCGGAAATGGCGACAATTTATTCCTTAACCAATTCGATAACTGAAAACGTCCCGGACATAAAAAAAGTTAAGATATTAATAGAAGGCAAGGAGCTATCATCTATCAAAGGTCATATTTCCACTAAGAATGCTTTTCGTCCCGATCCGGAACTCTTCGCTCCGGCGCAAGAGAAGAGAAGCTGATTTTCTTATGGCGGCGAAATCCAAAATATCACGAACGCGTAATATCGGTATAGTCGCGCACATCGACGCGGGAAAGACAACCGTAACCGAAAGAATCCTTTTTTACACCGGCAGATCCTATAAAATGGGAGAAGTCCACGACGGCGAAGCTGTTATGGACTGGATGCTCCAGGAGCAGGAAAGGGGCATAACCATTACTTCGGCAGTCACAACTTGTGCCTGGAAAAATCATGATATTCACATCATCGATACGCCCGGCCACGTGGATTTTACAATCGAAGTGGAACGTTCCCTACGCGTACTCGACGGGGCCGTAGTCGTGTTTTGCGCTGTGGGCTGCGTAGAGCCGCAATCGGAGACTGTCTGGCATCAGGCGGATAAGTACGGCGTTCCCAAGATCGCGTTCATCAATAAAATGGACAGGGTAGGCGCTGATTTTTTTGAAGCGGTGAGAATGATGCGCGAACGCTTTGTTTCTATTCCCGTTCCCATCCAGATTCCCGCAGGGAGCGAAGACAATTTTCGCGGAGTTATCGATTTGCTCAATGAAAAGTTGATTACCTGGGATGAGGCGAGCCAGGGCATGGAATTAACCGTTCAGGAAATACCCGAAGAATTTATATCTCCATCCCGGCGTGCGCGGGAAAAAATGATCGAGACACTTGCCGAGCTGGATGATGATCTCGCTGAAAAATACCTGGCCGGTGAAAAAATTGAAGCAGCGCAGATCTATAAAGCCTTAAGAAAGGCGACCATTTCACTGAAAATAGTGCCCGTTCTTTGCGGCGCGGCTCTGCGCAACAAAGGAATCCAGCCGATACTGGACGCGGTTATCGATTATTTACCGTCGCCGGAGGATATTCCTCCGGTCAAAGGAATTAATCCTGTTACCAGGAAGGAAGAAGTAAGGCATAGTTCCGACAAAGAGCCGCTCGCGGCTTTGGCTTTCAAGATCATGCTCGATGAAGGCCGGAAACTTGCCTATCTGCGTATTTATTCCGGTGAGATCAAAGCTAACGATGAAATTTATAACGTAATAAAAAAGAAGAAAGAAAAAGTTGCCCGTCTTTTGCGCATGCACGCCAATAAAAGGGAAAGAATCGATAAGGCGGGGGCGGGAGAAATAGTCGCGGTCTTGGGGCTGAAAGAGACGACGACCGGCGATACTCTTTGCGATGAAAAACATCCGATTATACTGGAGCAAATAGAATTTTATGAACCGGTTATCAGCCAGGCCATTGAAGCTAAAACTCCCGCAGATCAGGAAAAGCTCGCGGCTGCACTCGCAAAATTAGTGGAAGAAGACCCGACCTTAAAAGTGAAATATGAAGATGAAACCATGCAGACGATAATTTCCGGCATGGGAGAGTTGCATCTGGAAATTATCGTTGATCGCTTACGGCGGGAATTCAATGCGCGCGTAAACGTCGGGAGACCTCGGGTTGTCTACCGGGAAACGATCCAAAAGCAGGTGGAAGTGGAAGGTGTATTCGAAAAAGAACTGGGCGAAAAGAAACATTTCGGCCATGTTCGCCTTTCTTTAACGCCGCGCAAACGTGGTTTGGGAAATGAGATAATCATTATGGTTGATGAAAACATAATTCCAGTAGAGTATCATGAAGCCATCATCGAAGGCATACAAGAAGCCGCGATGAGCGGATGTCTGAACAGCTATCCGGTAACGGATGTCGGCGTCGCCCTAACCGGCGGTTCTTTCCGGGAAGGAGAATCCTCGGCTCAGGGCTACAAGATTGCGGCGGCAACAGCTTTCCGGGATGGATGCCGCAAGGCCGATCCGGTTTTACTCGAGCCCATAATGCTCGTGGATATTATCACGCCGGGTGAATTTATGGGCGATGTAATCGGCGATATTAATGCCCGCAAGGGTGAGATTCAGTCGGTCAATCCCAAAGGGACGGTAAGTGAAATAAAAGCAAAAGTGCCGCTCAAGGCAATGTTCGGTTATTCCACTGATTTGAGATCGGCGACACAGGGGCGAGCGGTATTCTCCATGATTTTTTCCGAATACGGGAAAACCTAGTTCAAAGCGCGTAAGCGAAATCAATGTTATTACTAATAAAATAGCGCAGGAAGCATTCGAAAAAACGCTTCCCGCGCTTGAAGATTACATCAAAATTAAAAATTAATTTTCTTTATCTGAAGCTTAAATTGTAGTAACCCAGAATCCCCAGAATTCCAATGACGATCAAATAAATAGCGACGGTATAGTTCAAAAGTTTGGGTATGATAAGAATAATAATACCCGCAATAAGCGCCAACACCGGACCGATACCAAGATGTAGAGTCATAATTTCATCCTTTCTTCATAAAAAGATTAAAAACTCTCCGAACTATCCGCGGCGAATCTCGCTGCGCGGACACTTCCAACCATTACTATTTGCCCGATTTCTCTTTGAGAAAAACTTGAATCAAGTAGCACTGAACATATAAAACCTATGCTTATGTGTCAAGATAATAAGTTAAGTTATTTTTTAATCCCGATCCGTGCTCAATATTAAGCTGTTGGCAGTTCCAACTTTAAATTTTTAAAAAGGTCTTGATAGAGAGGGAAGAGTGTTTTATGCTCTCTGGAAGATATTTTTTGTAAGGATAGACGGTTCGGATATAGAAAAATTCCGGCTAAGCGAATTTATAAAAAAACCCTATTGTGTGAAGGGAACTGAAGGCGCTGAAATAGTGGATGAATTAAAGCCGGCAAAAAATGAAATTGTGCTAATTCGAAATCGATTTAGCGCGTTTATGCAAATTGAGCTGGATATGATTCTCAAGAGAAAAAATATAGCCGACCCGGTATTTGTCGGTCATCAATATCCCAATTGTATCCGAGCAACAGCTTTTGACGCTGTTTGTTTGGATTATAATGTCTCGATAGTGTATGAATGTACATCGGCAGCTTCCCGGGCAGTAGCCGATTCTAGTATAACAGATATGAAAAATATCGGAGTTGTATTTGAAAGCTTGAAAGAGGTAATTGCTGTCTGACCGGACGGCGCACAACAATGTGTAATTGATCAGGAGGTTAGTTATGAATAAAGAAGAGCAAATTAATTTCATGGAAAATTTGGCCGGCATCCTTATCCGTTGTTTCTTTTTTTCAGCGGCGTTATTGCTGATATCGATGATTTTTTATGCTCTGGCAGGTAATTGGAGTTATTACATGAGTTCCAACTGGTATAAGATCGAATTGAGCAAGCATGAATATGATTTGATTTTCTATTATGGTTTGGCTTTTGTTAAAATCTGCGCTATCGTCCTCTTCTTGTTTCCCTATCTTGCGATAAAGCTGGTTATCCGAAAAAACAAAAAGAGCATTTAAGATTGGGATGAACGATGAATAAATCTGAATTGGCCTCCGATTATTTGAAAAAAGGATACAATTGCGTGCAATCTATTATTAAAGCCTATGCCGCTGACGTGGTCATGAATGCAGAAGAAGCAGTGAAGATGGCATCCGCCTTGGGAGGAGGCATCGGCAGAACGGGAAATATCTGCGGCGCGGTATCCGGTGCAGCGTTAATAATTGGCATGAAGTTAGGAAGTACAGATAATACAGCCAAACATTCGAGAGCCAAAGCATATCAGAACATGCGGGCAGATTAAGAAGCCTCAACTTCATTACGTATCGAAGATCTCTGAGTTGCTTGCAACTAAAGTCTTCAATTGACCCCGCCACAGGCGAAGGATATCGTAGATGTCCGTGATTATCCCGAAAGCGTAGCGTGTCGGAATTGACGGTAAGTGTAAAGACTGTTCTTAATCACTTCTTTCTGCAAGCAAAGTTTCTCAAGCCTTCCGGTAGACACAACATTTCTTCTGGAAATCAACAGATTTTGTTTCCAAAACGCATATACAGTTTTTAACTGAAAATAATTAAAAGAAGTAAACAGTTTTGATTTGAAAGAAATGTCCTTTGGGCGAATTTTCGGTATGCACGTCGTAAAGATAAGTGAATGTAACACTAAGCCATGAAAAACGGTAATAAACATCGGCGCCCACGGAAAGTGTCTCTCTGGCGCTGTTACTTACCGCTACTCCGTTTTGCTCTTTGTCTTTGCTGATCATCCAGTTGATCGAAGGTCCTAATTTAAATTTGTCTGTCAGGTTGTAGCCCAAAAGGCACTGCAGATATAACTCATCTCCCGGAGAGACATCGGTAGCATTGTTTTTCAACCGGAAATAATATTTCACGGCGGCATCAATACTAAAATCGCCAAAGGACTTGTAAAGAAAAATCGTCGGCTTGATATCATACTGATTTGAGCCGATATTGACCGCTTTTGAGGCGTTGTATTCTCCTGTTGGAAATTCTACGAATATCATCGGCAGGATATCAACCTGTATAAACGGCAGGAAATAACCGGCGCCGAGATTGATATCACCCAGACCCGACGAATTCTGATGCAGAGAGTGAATATCCGTATAGCCAAATGGGACAAGAGCTGTGGCGACAAAATCAGGCGAATAATAGCAAAAGCGGAGCAATTCTTGAGCGCTTATGAGTCCATAATCTTTTTTGTTCGTGCTTCCGTTTTCATCGGTCGTCTCGTCGGCTACATAAACAGACGAATATGTAAGAAAATATGTGCCCTGCTTGGCACGGGCGCCGTCATAAAAGTTTACAGCCAAGGCAACCTTCGGCATCATAACTAGCAGAGATAATAAAATGGAAGTTAAACAGAATAAAGGATGTGATCGGGATGTGATATTGTAAACCTCTCATATATATTTTTGGTTACGCTTATACAGTAATTTCCGGTAGATGCAAGGAAAAAAGTGGACAAACAGCGCTGGCATTTTATCTATATTGGGGGTTGGCTTCCGCGGACTCTGTCGGAAACGGCAAAATGAGAAAATTACAATCACCAATACCTATTTTCTTTTTTCTGCAATCTCTGCTGCTTTTAATCCGTAATCAACAACTTTATTAATGTTATAAGATTATTGATTTGTAGATGTTAACGATAACCGAGATAACTGGTGAAGCTTTAAATTAGTGGTGTGATTAATCCCACAGGCGGAGCACTGCGGGATAATCGGACGAATGCTTCATACTACACTTCGTTTGTTTTCAGCCAGTGTCATTAAAAAAGCGCCCCAAAATGGGGCGCTTTCTCGTTGTTGGTTAAATCTTTAATTCTTAATTAGTCGAGTTTTTCCTCGGAAATTCTCATCTTGTAGAAGGAACGGTAAACGAAAATCAAAGCGATGATGAAGAAGCATGCAGAAAGGCCGAGCTTCAAACCGACATTGGTCATCGTCACGGCGATTTCCACAGCCAGCAAACCAAACAGAGTCGTAAATTTGAT
Source organism: uncultured delta proteobacterium (assembly GCA_963753975.1). Classification (GTDB taxonomy): domain Bacteria; phylum Desulfobacterota; class Syntrophia; order Syntrophales; family Smithellaceae; genus UBA4810. The sequence continues at coordinate 365,699 of CAVWEH010000002.1, read as the reverse complement.
AACCGGATTCAAAGAAACGGAAGAAGTATCTTTGAACGGGTCGCCGACGGTGTCGCCGACAACTGTTGCTTCATGTAACGGAGTGTTTTTCATCTTCAAGTCAACTTCCACAATCTTCTTGCCGTTATCCCAGCAGCCGCCGGCATTGGCCATGAATATCGCCTGGAAGAGGCCAAAGAAGGCAATGGCTATAAGATAGCCGATAAAGTAGTAAGGGTTGAAGAAAGACAGGGCCAGGGTCATAAAGAAAATGACGATGAAGATATTGATCATTCCCTTCTGCGCATATTGGGTGCAAATCTTGACGACTTCCTTGCTGTCTTCAATCGATGCTTCTTTCTTATCCAGTTTGATGTTCTTTTTGATGAACACAACAGCCTGATAAGCTCCGGTGGTAACTGCCTGCATAGAAGCGCCGGTAAACCAGTAAATGACAGCGCCGCCCATGAGCAAGCCCAGGATTACTTCCGGCTGGACAAGGGAAAGTTTGGCGATGACATTGCCGAAGAGGCGCTCGAGCAAGATGATAATGCCGAACACCATGGTGGTAGCGCCGACGACAGCCGTTCCGATCAGCACGGGTTTAGCCGTGGCTTTAAAGGTATTGCCCGCGCCGTCTGCGGATTCCAAAAAGTGCTTGGCCAGTTCAAAGTCCGGTTCAATGCCGTAGTGTTTTTTGACAACTGCTTTCGCATCATTACGGGATTCGATCATCGAAAGCTCATAGATGGATTGAGCGTTATCCGAGACCGGACCGAAACTGTCCACAGCGATGGTCACCGGGCCCATGCCCAGGAAACCGAAAGCGACCAGACCGAAAGCGAAAACCGGCGCAGCAAAAACGAATTCGGCAGGCAATATCGCGATGACGGCCGGATTTTTCGATACCAGATAGGCGATGAACATTAAGAACATAATAGTCATGCCTTCCCAGAAAGCGGAGAAATTGCCGGCAACAAATCCGGAAAGAACATTAAGCGATGCTCCGCCCTGCTTGGAAGCATTAACGACTTCTTCGCAATGACGCGATTTAGTGCTGGTGAATACTTTGGTCAGTTCCGGAATCAAAGCGCCGGCGATGGTTCCGCAACTGATGATGATCGAAAGCGCCCACCACAAACCCTGGTATTTATCCGTCAAATCGCCCAACAGATAGAAACTCGCGGCAAAGGTGACGGCGATGGAGACAATCGAGGTAATCCAAACCAGATTGGTCAGGGGATGTTCAAAGTTAAAATCTTTTTTGCCGGAGAAAACTGATTTGCTGATTACATCATTGACAAAATAAGAAACAAGAGAAGTCAGGATCATGAGGATTCTCATGGCAAAAATCCAGACGATTAGTTTTCCGCCCATTTCGGGATTGCCCGCGAGTGCCAGCGCTAAAAAAGCGATTAAGGCAACGCCGGTTACGCCGTAAGTTTCAAAACCGTCGGCGGTAGGGCCGACGCTGTCGCCGGCGTTGTCACCGGTACAATCGGCAATAACGCCCGGGTTTTTCGGGTCGTCTTCCGGCAGATGGAAGACGATTTTCATCAGGTCGGAACCGATATCGGCGATTTTGGTGAAGATACCGCCGCAAATACGCAGAACGGAAGCGCCCAGCGATTCACCGATGGCAAAGCCGATAAAGCAGGGACCGGATAATTCCTTGGGAATGTAAGCGAGAATCATGATCATGAAAAAAAGTTCGATGCTGACGAGCAGCAGCCCTACGCTCATACCCGACCTTAAACAAATATTTACGATGTTTAAGGGATTGCCGCTCATGGAAGCAAAGGCGGCGCGGGAATTGGCCACGGTGTTAATGCGAATGCCAAACCAGGCCACACCGTAGGAGCCTAAAATTCCGACAATCGAACATAAAAGAATTATTATTATGCCGTTTACCGGAGAGCCCTGCAGGCCGTAGAAGTAGTAAACAATACACGCGGCGATGAGGATCCACAAACCGACCAGGAATTTTCCCTGTTGGAAAAGGTAGGTTTTGCAGGTTTCCCAGATAGTTTTAGATACGTCCAACATGGACTGATGGGCGGGGAGATTTTTTGTTTGTACATATTGGATCAAACCAAAAATCATTCCGATCACACAGATAATAAGCCCGACGTTAAGAATAGTAATACCCTTCAAGGCGCCGCCGAGAAAGGCAATATTGGTCAAATCAGGCAATTTAATATCCGCTTCACCCGCGAAAGCGGTGCCGGCAAGCAAAAGAAAAAAGATGCCGCTGAGCAAAAATGTCCAGATACTACGTTTGTTTTGTAACATTATTTATCCTCCTTTTTTAAATTACTTATATTTTTTGTATGGTATTTAACCATAGCTTCCTGCATACCTGATAAAACAATTTCCGCGGCAGCATCCGCCGCCGCTTGAATAACCGACTTGAGTTCACCTTCCTCCCGGGATGCAAATCGTTCCAGAACATAACTTTCAATGCGGGCTTTATCGGCCGGTTTGCCGATGCCAAGTCTCACCCGCATGAAGTCGGAAGAACTGAGGTTCTCCACGATGGATTCCAAACCTTTATGGCCGGCATTCCCTCCGCCGGTTTTGAGGCGAACCGTGCCAAAAGGCAAGTCCAGGTCATCGTGAACAACGATCAAACATTTTATATCCGCTTTAAAGAACGCGAGCAGTTCTCTTACCGCTCTGCCGCTTAAATTCATGTATGTTTGAGGCATGGCGAGAAGAACATTCTTATCTTTCAGTTTGCCCTTGCCCCATAAAGCGTTAAAACTTTTTTGTTTAAGATCAATCTCCAACCCGGCCGCGAGTTTTTCCAGAACCATGAACCCGATATTATGTCTGGTCAGGCGATAACGATTGCCCGGATTACCCAGGCCGAATATCAAATACATCTCTTGCCTCTCGGAGCTGCGCCGAGAAAATATTTTTGTCCAATTCGAGAGGAGCACTTTCTACCGCCCGATGATGTATGGCTGGATATTGAAACTTACTTTTCCTTTTTTTCCTTCTTTTCTTTCTTCTCTTTTTCAGGCTTTTCAGCTTTTTCTGCCGGTGCGGCTCCCGCCTCGACGGCTTCAGCTCCTTCGGCGGCCGCCGCGGCTTCGGCGCCTTCCTCAGTTACAGCGGCTTCCGCTACAGGCTCTTCGACCTTGGCAATCTTAACGATGGCGACTGCGGCCACGGCGCTGTCGGGCAACTCCAAAACGGTAATTCCCGCGGGAATAATCAATTCTCTTACTTTAATGGAATCTCCGATATCAAGGGAGGCCACATCCACGTCAATATGATCAGGGAGATCGGCCGGCAAGCAGGAAACTTTAAGCTCGCGTTTGATATGCTGCAATTCGCCGCCGTTATCAACACCTACAGGCTTGCCGATAAAACGCAGGGATACTTCCACGGTAAGCTTGTGCTTCATATCGACTTCATAAAAATCAGCGTGATAAAATTTGCCGGTTAAAGGCTGAACCTGCAATTCTTTGATCAGCGAAAGCTTCTCTGTTTTATTCTTGCCGTCATCGATAATAAGTTTGATGAAGGCGTGATCTTTTTTATCTTTATGTAATTTGACCAGAGCGTCATTTTTTACCGCCAGCAACAGATTTTCGGCGGAGCGACCGTAAAAAATCGCCGGCACAAATCCGCTTTGGCGCAGTCTGCGGGCTGGTCCTTTCTTTTGTTCTTTACGGACTTGAGCCGCTAAATCGGTTACCTCCATTTGTTCCTCCTATATAAATAATGAACTTACGGAATCGTTATAATAAATTCGGCGCACGGCTTCCGATAAAAGGCCGGATACCGATAAAACTTTTATTCTTTTGCAGTTTTTTGCCCGATCATTAAGCGGTATCGTATCGGTTACAACGACCTCTTTAATATCGGAGCCTTCAATACGATCAAGCGCCGGACCGGATAAGACCGGGTGCGTGCAGCAGACAAAGATTTCTATCGCGCCGGCGTTTTTTAAGGCGTTCGCGGCCTGGACTACAGTTCCGGCCGTATCCACCATGTCGTCCAGGATGAGAACTCTTTTGCCCTCGACATTACCGATGATATTCATTACCTGGGCTTCATTGGGTCCTTCTCTTCGTTTATCAATGATGGCGAGACTTGCCCCTAAGCGTTTACCAAATGCCCGGGCGCGCTCCACGCCGCCGGTATCCGGCGACACAACCACGGTATTGTTCAGGCAAGCTTTTTTCATGTAATCAAGCAAAACCGGCGTGGCAAAAAGATTATCCACCGGAATATTGAAAAACCCCTGAATCTGACCGGCGTGCAGGTCCATGGAAAGAACACGGTTAGCTCCCGCGGTGGTAATGAGATCGGCGAGTAATTTAGCTGAAATCGGCGCGCGCGGGGCGACTTTTCTATCCTGGCGGCCGTAACCATAATAAGGCATAACAGCGGTAATCCGGTCGGCTGAGGCGCGCTTCATGGCATCAATCATGATCAGAAGTTCCATGCACATTACATTCACCGGCGAGCATGTAGATTGGACAATGAAAACATCCATGCCGCGGACATTTTCGTTGATTTCCACTTGAGTTTCCCCATCGCTGAAAGTCGTTACATTGGCTTTGCCTAAAGGCACACCCAAATTTTTACAAATTTTCCTGGCCAGTGTAATGTTGGAATTTCCAGAAAATATCCTAATTCTTTCTAGCATTTAAAGCCTTTCCCGATTTTATTTATGGCTGGGGCGGGAGGATTCGAACCTCCGAATGCAGGAACCAAAATCCTGTGTCTTACCGCTTGACGACGCCCCAATGTATTCTACAAATCAATGCTACATCCGGATGATGCAGCGGTTACAATGATCGGGCAAAAAAAACAGCTGCAGAGGAAATTTCTTTTTCGATAGCCTTCCTAGCCGTTTTTGCCGATTTTTCATCCGGAAAAATGCCAAAGACCGTAGGGCCGCTGCCCGACATCAATGCACCAAGCGCGCCATGACACAGCAAAATCTGCTTTAAGTTATTTAATTCGGGATGCAATTTCAGCGAAACTTCTTCTAAATCATTATGCAATTCCCGGATTACATCACCCAGTGCGAAAAACCGCGGAATGCTATAATTAATTTTTTGGCTTGTCAATCTCAAATTGAGGTTGGCGTAAACCATTTTTGTCGAGAGGGGAAATTGGAGATTGATAAGGACAAGGTTTAGTTCGGGCATGGCTTTTACGGCTTTCAACTCGTTGCCTATGCCGGAAGCCAAAGCCGTGTTTCCAAAAATAAAAAAGGGGACATCCGCCCCCAGCTTTGCTCCCAGCATCATTAGTTCCCGTTTTTTTAACCCCAAAGAACATATTTCGTTTAAGGCGATTAAAGTTGTAGCGGCATCGGAACTGCCGCCCCCCAGTCCGGCGGCCAGAGGGATTTTTTTGATAAGCTTGATTTCTATACCGGAAGGATAGTTAGTATAAGCGAAAATAGATTGCGCCGCGCGAAAGACTAAATTATCTTCGACAGTTGGCAGGCCGCTCGCCGGGCAATTTAGGACAATTCCCGAAGGGCGTGGCAAAAAAGTTAACTCATCATAAATTGCTATTTTTTGCAGGAGGGAAAAAATGTTGTGGTAACCATCGGCACGTTTGTTGAGGACGCGCAAGAAAAGGTTTATTTTTGCGGGCGCCTTCCAGTGCATTTCATGCCTTTTCTTTGACGTAGCGCATCTTCAGTTCATAAAGGACACTTTGAATTAATTTGTTTTCGTTCTCATCCAGGTTGCCTTTTGTTTTTTCATTGAGCATATCCAGAATATCAATAGTTTGTTTTGCGGCAGGCAAGTTCTTTTGCGACGCGCCGCCTTCAGAATCGGGAAAATCGCCAAAATGAAAAAAAGCGGAAGTGCTGAGGGAGAAGACGAAATTAGTAAAATTTACCAGTGGATAATCAGCCTCCGGGTTGGTTGCTCTCTCCGGGGATTCTTGAGGTTTGGGCGCCTCTGCGGCAGCGGAAGGCTTTACTTCTTCTTTTGGACGCGGCTCATCCGATTCGGCAAAGAGACGCTTATCTTTTACCACAAATCCCGAATCTTTCTTTTTCCTGTTCTTCTTCTCATTCATCGTTATTCCTCCCATTACTGCAGCGCAAAATGTTTTTAGTATGGTTTCATGCTTTTTAAGCGGGCAATCCGGTCTTCCAGAGGCGGATGAGTGCTGAAAAGATTCATGAGCAATTTTCCCGAAAGCGGATTGACGATAAATAAATGAGCGGTAGAGGGCTTCGCATCCATGGGAATTACTTGCGATGCCCGAGAGAGCTTTTCCAGCGCACCGGCGAGGCCATAGGGATTTTTCGTGATGCGCGCGCCGCTGGCATCCGCCAGATATTCGCGGGAACGGGAAATCGCCATTTGGATGAGCGCAGCAGCAATAGGGGCAAGAATAGCCATGGCGATCAGCCCTATAATTCCTCCGCCGTCATCGTCGTCACTGCCGCCGCCGAAAATTGCCGCCCATTGCGCCATGTGCGCCAGCATGACGATAGCGCCGGCCAGAGTTGCGGCAATCGAGCCGATCAGCATATCACTGTTTTTAATATGGGAGAGCTCATGGGCAATTACGCCCTCGAGTTCTTCCTCGTTCAAAATTCTCATGATTCCTTCGGTGACGGCAACAACGGCGTGTTTTTCATTGCGACCCGTGGCGAAGGCATTGGCTGTCTCTTCGGGAATAATGTACACCCGCGGCATCGGTAATTGGGCTTTTAGAGCGAGATTGCGCACAATGCCGAAAAGGCCGGGCGCTGAATTTTCGGAAACTTCCTGAGCATGATACATTTTCAAAACGATTTTATCGGAAAACCAGTAACTGCCGAAGTTTAAAATCATCGCCAAGATAAAAGCAATGTAGACGCCTCCGCGGCCGCCGATCAGGCCGCCGACCAGCATCAATAATCCGGTTAGAGCTCCGAGCAAAAGAGCGGTTTTTACAGTGTTCCCCATTTCCATCCTCCTTTTATTTGTGAAACTCCAATTCTAATGAAACTCAGATATTATCCCATTACGGAATGTCATGTCTTTGAAAATAGCCTTCGGCTCCTTACAGAGGTTCTCCACAAGCGCACTGCGGTAATATCTGTCAGTTGAATTGTCCCACAAAGCGAATGGTATGAACCCAAATTTGCTTTGGGTTTATCCCCGTGATTTCTATTTCTGCTTCTTAGTTAAAGTTATTTCACCTTTTTTAGATAAGCTTGCTACAACTCGATCTCCCTCAGTAAATTTACCGGCCAGTATTTCGAGCGCCAGCGGATCCAGAATCATTTTCTGCAACGAACGCTTGAGGGGGCGGGCGCCGTATACGGGGCTGTAGCCGACTTCAGCCATATATTTTTTTGCTTCATCTGTCAATTCGATGCTGAGTTTGCGGTCTTTGAGCCTTTTATCAATAAGAGCCAATTGAATATCGACAATGCGGTTGATATCTTCAGGCGTCAAGGTGCGGAAAATAATAATATCGTCGATACGGTTTAAGAATTCCGGCTTGAAAGTAGCGCGCAGGGCTTCCATTGACCGGTTTTGTTTCTCCTTTTCGTCCAAAATTGAATCCTGGATCCATTGTCCGCCCACGTTGGAAGTCATAATCACGATTGTGTTTTTGAAATCGACAGTTCGGCCATGTCCGTCGGTGAGCCGCCCGTCATCGAGTATCTGTAATAAAATATTGAAGACGTCGGGATGAGCTTTTTCGATTTCGTCGAACAGCAAGACGCAATAAGGTTTGCGTCTTACGGTTTCCGTTAAATGACCGCCTTCGTCATAGCCGACATAACCGGGCGGGGCGCCGATTAACCGGGCCACGGCATGTTTTTCCATGTATTCAGACATGTCAATGCGCACCATCGCCTGCTCATTGTCAAACATGAATTTCGCCAAAGCGCGTGCCAGTTCGGTTTTGCCGACGCCGGTCGGCCCCAGGAAAATAAATGAACCGATGGGCCGGTTGGGATCTTGCAGTCCGGAGCGTGCGCGCCGCAGCGCCGCAGAAACCGCTTGAATACCTTCATCCTGGCCGATAACCCGCAGTTTGAGCCGCTCTTCCATGTGGATGAGTTTTTGTACGTCGCTTTCCATCATCCGCGCCAGCGGAACACCTGTCCAGTTGGAGACGACTTTGGCTACGTCTTCAGCATCCACTTCTTCTTTGAGCATTTGTTTGTTTTTTTGGATTTCCTCAAGTTTTAGCTGATCTTCTTGTAACTGTTTGTTCAAAGCTACCAGTTTTCCGTAACGGATTTCAGCGGCTTTGGCGAGATTGCCTTCGCGCTGGGCATTGGTCTCTTCTATCTTTAATGCCTCCTCCTGGCTCTTAATGCTTTGAATCTTTTTTATAATATCCTTTTCATTAGACCAGTGCAATTTCATCTGCTTCATGTTTTCTTTGAGCTCCGCCAGCTCCTTATCAATTTTGCTGTGTCTTTCTTTGGCGATTTTGTCCGTTTCGTTTTTCAGGGATTGTCGTTCGATTTCCAGTTGGATGACTTTCCGGTCAATGGCGTCGATTTCCGAAGGCATGCTGTCGAGCTCTATTCGCAAACGGGATGCCGCTTCATCAATAAGATCGACCGCTTTATCGGGCAGAAAGCGGTCGGAAATATAGCGGTTGGAAAGTGTGGCGGCGGCGATGATTGCGGAATCTTTAATTCTGACGCCGTGATGCACCTCGTATCGTTCTTTCAGTCCTCTTAAAATGGCAATGGTATCTTCGACCGTGGGCTCTTTGACGAAAATAGGCTGGAAACGCCTCTCCAAAGCGGCGTCCTTTTCGATGTACTTCCGGTACTCATTAAGTGTCGTGGCGCCGACGCAGCGTAACTCGCCCCGCGCTAGTGCGGGCTTGAGCATGTTGGAGGCGTCAACTGACCCTTCGGCGGCTCCCGCACCGACAACAGTATGTATTTCATCGATAAAGAGAATGACTTGACCGTTGGAACCGACAACTTCTTTGAGAACGGCTTTGAGCCTTTCTTCAAATTCACCGCGATATTTCGCTCCGGCAACCAAAGATCCGATATCGAGGCCGATTACGCGTTTGTCTTTCAGACTTTCCGGCACATCGCCGTTGACAATGCGTTGCGCCAACCCTTCGACAATCGCCGTTTTTCCAACACCCGGCTCTCCGATCAAGACCGGATTGTTTTTTGTGCGGCGCGAAAGCACCTGCATGATGCGCCGTATTTCTTCATCCCGCCCGATTACCGGATCAAAAGAGCCTTTACGAGCCAGTTCATTGAAGTCTTTGGCGTAACGTTCCAGAGCTTGGTATTTCCCTTCCGGATTAGGATCGGTAACTCTTTGATTGCCCCTGATTTCCACCAAAACTTTAAAGATACTGTCTTTGGTCACTCCCGCTTGACGTAAGATCTTTGCGGCTTCACCGGTTTTCTCTTCGCTTATCGCAATCAAAACATGTTCCGCGCTCACGTATTCGTCTTTGAGACGGGCGGCTTCGGTGAGAGCTTTATCGAAAATTTTATTCAGGCGACCGGAGAGATATGCTTCCGATGTGGCGGAGCCCTCCACGCGCGGTTGTTTTGTGAGAAAACCGACAAGCTTCTGTTCAATCTGACTAGGCAGGGCGCCCAGCTTTTCGAGGATAGCTCCGACAATGCCTTCTTCCTGCCGCAAAAAAGAAACCAGCAGATGTTCCGGCTCAATCGCTTGATGGCCGTAGGAGCCAGCGAGCGTCTGTGCTTCCTGAATCGCTTCCTGGACTTTTAAGGTGAATTTATCAAAACGCATAGTTTATCCTGACTACCCTGCTTTGCGGGATAATTTCCAATAGCCTTTGGCTATTGGATAGTTCGACTAACTCTTCAAACTTCGTTATGCTCGTTTTCAGAAAGTCTCACTACGACTAACAAATTTTAGTCGCAGATGACCTTTAGGTTATTCATTTCGTTTCTGAAATTTTGGTCTCATTACTCTACCGGCTTTTCAATAGTGACAAAAAGTTTGCCGTTTTTAAAAACTGTTACATTTCCCGAAGATTCGGAAATGACTATAGCCAGTGCTTTGGTAACGTTAGTGATACCGGCGGCGGCGATATGGCGGCTCCCCAAACCGGCCGGAAAATCACGGCTGTCCACGGCGGCATTCAGATGTCTTCCGGCGGTAACGAGGACCCCGTTTTCTTTGATGATAAAGGCGCCGTCGATTGCCGATAATTCTTTGATCGTTTCTTCGAGTTCCGGATCCAAAATGTTAAGTTGCTCTTCCGAATATCCTAAAAAGGGATTGATAATCATTTGCTGGGAAAGCTGCATGACTTTCTCATCATCCCCCAGCACAAAGATTGTTCCCGCTTTTTTGCTTTCGCGTCCTTGAGCAGCCAATTCACAGGCGATATTCAGAGCAGTGTTAAAAACTTCCGGTTGAACATTTTCGATAACGTCGTTGATGAAATCAGATGTTAAAATTTCAAATTCTTTGCCGACATCAATGACAATGATGCTGTCGGCATAACCAAACTTCGGTACACCGCTCAAGCAGACTATTTTATCTCCTCTTTTAAAAAAGCCTAAAACTATTCCTTTGGCTACAGCTATTTTAATTTTTCCCACACGGGTCAGATTAACGTTGGGAACATCCAATTTTTTGGCAAATTTCTTAATATCTTCGGAGAGTTCTTCATCCTCACGGGTAACGATAATTACGCCGATAGGCTTTTTCATTTCTTCTGCTATCGCGGCAATATCCCGTGTGATATCAACGCAGACGAGCAATGAATCGGCCTTGACGGCATACGCAATTTTTACGGCATGCTCAATCATGGTTTTATTTATCGATTTCATTTCAATCCCTTAGATGGTTTGTTTATAGAATAAACATTGATCGTTTGCCTGTCAAGAAGAGACTTGTTATTAAAGCATAAATCCCGATACGCTGCGCTGACGGGATCAATTCCACTTACGCTTCAAACGGAACTCCGTCCGTCTTCAGCGAGTCTCATTGATTCGACTGGCAAATTTAATTTCGCTTCGCTCATGAAGATGGTGTCATTAACCTCGTTGCGCTTCGCTTGCGGGATTAATTCCAATTACAAATTTCAATGCGCTGTGCTTTTGAAATTTGAGTGTCATTGATTCCATTAGCAAATATTACTGTACAATGTTTGTAATATTTGAGCCTCATTATCCCGTTGTGTTTACGGGATAATTCAGCTAGCCAGTTTCAGTTCGCTTTTGCTTCCGAGGACGGTGTCATTAACCCCGCTGTGCTTAGCTTGCGGGATTAATTCGACTAACAAATTTCATTTTGCTTCGCTCATGAAATTTGAGTTTCATTAATATATTTCTTGACCGAAAAAATTTAGTTGGATAAAAGCCTATTGTGAGCAATCAATTAAGGATAGAGCTTTGAGAAGAGGGTCTGTTAACGCTCAGAATTTATTTTCGCAATTATTCACGAGCTTTAAGCTGCGTAGAGGTTTAAAGGAGGCCTGATCGGTGAAGCTGCCTGCAGTAATCGGCACTCTTGATTTATATATCGCGGAAATTAATCGCTTTCCGCTTTTAACTCCGGAAGAGGAATTCAAATTCGCGGTGCGCCTGAAAAAGCACAATGACATGGAAGCCGCCGAAAAGCTCGTCGTTTCTAATTTACGCTTTGTGGTCAAGATTGCCCACGAATATCGCAACTACGGATTCAAACTCGCCGATTTAATTCAGGAAGGCAATATCGGCCTTATTCACGCCGTGAAAAAATTTGATCCGTATAAAGGCTATCGCCTCATTTCTTACGCGGTATGGTGGATTCGCGCCTATATTCAAAATTATCTCATCAAGTCCTGGAGCATAGTTAAGATAGGTACAACACAGGCGCAGAGAAAACTTTTCTTCAAATTGAGCCAGGCTAAAAAACAACTACAGACGCTCTCGAAAAAAAATCCGGAATTTGCCGAGATTGCCAAATCTCTGGGAGTCAAAGGTTCCGAAGTGGCGGAAATGGACTTGCGCATGGGTTCGCGCGATGTATCCTTGCACGAGTTTATCGGCGACGAAGGAGATACGGCACATATTGATTTGCTTGCTTATGAAGGTGATAATCAGGAAGTAGCTTTAATTAAAAATGAAGAAAGGAGTTTGGTTAAACGCAATATTGCCAGCGCTCTGGAAAAGCTTAGCGAAAGAGAGAGTTATATTATCCTCAATCGCGTAATGGCGGACAATCCCGAAACCTTACAGGAAATAGGCAATAAGTTCAACATAACGCGGGAGAGGGCGCGCCAAATCGAAAAGCAAGCCCTGAAAAAGGTGCAACTGGCCCTGCCGTATTTGAAGCCGGATAAATAGGGGGTACGGGAACGGTGGCACAAAAACATTAACTTTTAAATGGAACGTCGTATGGTGTTCCCAAAGAATACCTTCGAGATTAATTGTAATACATTCTTAAACTGCAAGTTGTGAGGAGAAAATTATGTCATTCATTCAAATTTTGCTCATCCACGTGCCGATGCCGCTGCTTGGTTTTTTCATAGTTGCCGTCTATGTAGCGTTGTCTATTATAGGTCTTATCATTATTCGGAAATTTTATCCGCATGGCAAATGCAAGCATCACAACGATATTGCCGGTTTTATTTTTGCCGCCCTCGGCGTAATTTACGCAGTTCTCCTTGCTTTCACCGTCATCATTACCTGGCAGGATTTCGACAAAGCAAGTGAAGTAACGAATAATGAGGCTAATTGCATCGCGTCTCTTTATCGTGACGCCACCCCTTTCCCTGCCGGATTTCGCGCCCGGCTCAAAAGCGAACTGACTAACTATGTAAATGCCATTATCAACGACGAGTGGCAGATTATGGCCAAGGGGCAGAGAAGTGCCAAAGTGCAGAAAATACAGGAAAAATTGTGGCTTCTGTATGGCAGTTTTCAACCGAAAAACGAAACGCAAAAAATATTTCTGATGGAATCCGTGAAAAAAATGAACGAGGCGGGAGAAATGAGGAGGCACCGCATTGTCTATGCGAGCTCCGGCATTCATCCGCTTCTCTATTTTGTTCTCATCACCGGCAGTTTTATTACCATTGCCTTCACTATGATGTTTGGTACGGAAAATCTTGTTCCGCATATAATAATGACGTCTCTTCTTGCCGCAATGATTGCGCTCACTCTTTTTACAATTATCGTGTTGGATTATCCGTTTACGGGAAACGTCAGTATCAAACCCGAGGTTTTCGCCGGCATGCTCACATCTTTAATGAGTTCGTGACACCTAGCGGAAAACGATCATCATTATTTTGCCGGTCTGAGTCTGTAAATCGAGAACTTCTGAAATGCGGAAGTATTTATGCTCAAGGTTTTTCGTGATACTTATAATATGTAATTAAGATGTGCTTTCGGCTCTAGTCAGATTTTCGAAGCTGGTAAATTTTTCCAAAAAGGCAAGTTTGACGGTCCCGGTCGGGCCGTTTCTTTGTTTGGCGATGATAATTTCCGCTAATCCTTTTTCCGTATTATCTTCCGATTTATTATAAACTTCGTCGCGGTAAATAAAAGCGATAACGTCGGCGTCCTGCTCGATGGCGCCGGATTCCCTTAAATCCGCCATTTGCGGGCGACGGTTGGTGCGGTCTTCCACTTTGCGGTTGAGTTGGGAAAGGGCAATTACCGGCACTCGCAGCTCTTTGGCCAGCGCTTTTAAGGAACGGCTGATTTCCGATATTTCCTGCTCGCGCGATTCGCGATAGCTGCCGGAACGCATCAGTTGAATATAGTCCACGATAATCAGTCCCAGTCCGGTGTCGGCTTTGAGCCTTCGTGATTTAGCCTTCATTTCCAAAACAGTGATAGCGGGAGTATCGTCGATAAAGAGTGGGGCTTCGGAAAGACGGCCGGCGGCGGTCGTCAGTTTCGGCCAATCGGTCTCCCCTAAAAATCCTTTTCTCAGCCGCTGGGAATCGACTTTAGCTTCCGAGGCCAGCATACGGAAGGCCAACTGTTCTTTAGACATTTCCAGAGAAAAGATAGCTGCGGGTGTTTGCGCTTCCATAGCGGCAAACTGGGCGATGTTCAGGGCGAAAGCGGTTTTCCCCATGCTGGGACGTCCAGCGACAATAATCAATTCGGATTTCTGTAAGCCGGAAGTCAAATCATCGATTCTTTCAAAACCGGTGGGCACGCCGGTAATCAGCTCTTTGCGCGAGAAAAGGTCTTCGATTGACCGGAAACTATCCTTTACTATCTCGCGAATCGGGTAAAAAGAAGGACGCACTTTATTTTCGGAAATTTCAAAAATTCTGTGTTCAGCTTTATCCAGCACCTCGTCAACGTCGGAGCCGGGTTCATAACAACTGCCGATGATTTCCGTAGCCGAACCGATCAATCCGCGCAGAATCGCTTTTTCCTTGACTATTTTTGCGTAATTGGCAACGTTTGCCGCCGAGGGGACGTTATCTACCAAAGAGGCGAGGTAGGATGTGCCTCCGACCGAATCCAACAGGCTTTTATCTTTAAGGGCGTTACTTAAAGTTATGAGGTCCACGGCTTCGTTTTTTTCAGAAAGCTCGATGATGACGCTAAAAATCTTGCGGTGTGCCTCGTTATAGAAATCATCTTTGGTAAGAATTTCCAGAGCGCTGTTGACGGCGCTGTTTTCCAGGAGAATGCTGCCTAGAATAGACTGTTCGGCCTCGATATTTTGCGGTGGAACTTTGTATAAAGATGGATCTATATCTCTCATTTTATTAGTGAAACTCCAATTCTAATGAAACTCAGATATTATCCCGTTACGGGATGTCACGTCTTTGAAGATGGCCTCTGGCTCCTTACAGAGGTGCTCCACAAACGCAGTGCAATAATATCTGTAAGTTGAACAATCCCGCGCAGCGGAGGGTAATGAGACTCAAACTTCAAAAGCGAATAACCTAAAGGTCACTATAGGCGAATTGAAGTTTTTTAGCCGAATTATCCCTCATAAGCAGGGGTATAATAACTAGTAACGAGCTCATGAAATAATTCCAATGCTTGCTTTATGATTCATACCTGTGATTCGCCAATAACGGTTAAATTGATTTCAGTTTCCACACCGGCTGTCAACTTGATTTTTACCTTGAATTCGCCTAGTGATTTTATATGCTCGTGAAGGATAATCATTTTGCGGTCAATATTGTAACCTTTTTCCTTCAGCGCTTCTTCGATGTCTTTTGTTGTCACCGAACCGAAGATTTTATCCTGATCGCCGATTTTGCGTGAAAAGGAAAGGGTGACATTGGCTAAAACCAAAGCCAAGTCTTCAGCGCCTTTGTACTCCTTTTCGGCTTTTTGCAGAATATTCCTTTTCTCATGCTCAAAGGATTTAATATTCTTTTCATTGGCTTCTAGGGCTAAGCCCTTGGGAATCAAATAGTTGCGGGCATAACCGTCATGTACTTTGATTAAATCCCCGGCCTTGCCCAAAGAAGACACGCTCTGTTTCAAAATTATCTTCATGAAACCCCTCCGTTGGTGAAAGTAATAGTGGCAAAATTATCAAGTAGTTGTCTCGTCTTTTTGAAAAAATCTCCTGAAATCGATCCAAATATCGAATATTCCGGCGACCATTATTGGTATCATAAGAATTTGCTGAACTGCAATTAAAAAGTAAAAAAGATAACGAAAAAAATACGGCACCTTTTTGTTTTGGAAAAGGAAGCTAATGATAGCAAAGCCTTGCAGTAAATAGACAAAACAAGTCACAATCAATATGTTCCGGCTGAAAATGATTATTTGCTCAAAGGGAACAAAAAGGAGGGCGCAGGAGACGATAAATATCCAGATCATAAATTCCGGAGCTTTCCAGCGGGATAAGCCTTCCAACTGAGGAAATAAAATGCTTTGCCTGTGCAGCAAATCTCTTCCCATGAGCATGTTAATCCAGACAATAAAAGCGGAAGCGACGATAACTAAAGAAGGAAAAATGCCGGTGAAGAAATTGATTATGGTCTGCTTGTTGTCATTTATAAAATTAATGTAATCTTTGTCGGTGGTAAGCAGGGAATACATTTTTATGTTTTCTTCAACTGTTTGGGTAACAAATTTTTGAACGAGATGCCACGGGTTAATATTTTGGCTATAACCGCCATAAACGAAATAAGCACAGATGGATGTGATGATAAAAAGGGAAGTATAAAGTACCGTTTTTTCGATAGATACATTTTTAAAAACTAACGCGGCAATTAAAATACCGGCAATTCCCGTCGTTAATATTGCGAGATAAAGTGTATCAAATTGAAAAAAATGAGAAAGGAGAAAAAGCGGTAGTAAAGAAATCAGCAAAGCGCCTGATGATTTAACCATGCCTTTGGACACGCCGCAAAAAAACAAAAGCAGCGGGAGAAATAGAAGAAAAATAGAGCCGAAAATCGGAACGAAAGCCGCCGCCGCTACAGAAAAAAAAATAATTAATAAAATTCTGAGAAAGGGATTATGGAGAAAGAAGCTGCCGGAAGTTTTCAAAATCGATAACCTGCTCAATGTGACTGCTTAGAAAATTAAAAGTTAGCCGGCCTTTTTCGTTGCCGGAAAAGGCCGACAGCTTAATCTGTAAATTTCTTTTATCTTCCTTCGGCGGTGACAAAAGGCATAATCGCAATAGCGCGGGCGCGTTTAATCGCGACAGCCAACTCCCTTTGGTGCCTGGAACAATTACCGGTAATTCTACGGGGCATAATCTTGCCTCTCTCGGTTACGAAACTATTGAGAATGGCGGGATATTTGTAATCAATTTTTAAGTTCGAATCCGTGCAAAAACGGCAAAACTTCTTTCGATGGAAAAATTTTTTTTGGGGATGTCGAACCGGTCTGTCTCCGTTGGTTGTTTCCATTGCTTATTCCTCTTTTTTTTATTTTTCGTCTTTTTTAACAGATTTTTTGGGAGAAGGTCTGCGTGGTTTTATATCTTTTGTATCGGCGGAAGCTTTTTCTATCTGACGGATAACTTTTTCTTCAACAGAGGAACCGGTAGAATCGGTTTCTATGCGGGCTTGAGCCCGTTTTGCTTCTGCCGCTACGATTTCCTGGTCGATGCCTTCGCGAGTTACGGCACCTTCTTTTTTTATTGTAATGAATTTCAAAATGCGGTCGTCAATTTTATAGTTTCTTTCAATTTCATCGATAATGGAACCGTCACCAACAAGGTCGATAAGAAAATAATAACCGTCCTTTTGTTTGTTGATCTCATAAGCGAGGCGTCTTTTGCCCCATTTGTCAATTTTAACAATCAGACCTTTACGCTTGGTAATGATTTTCTGAATGCGGTCGATCAGGGCGGTGATATCGTCATCGGGTAAATCGGATTTAACTATAGCTGTAACTTCGTATCGTTTCAAAAATTCCTCCTTTCGGCTCTAAAGCCCATGGTCACGGCCACAGGCAAGGGGAGTCTCAATAAATTTGTGATTGTGCTTCCTATACCAGACTCGATAAGAAATCAAGGATTATGTTTTTTAATCTTTGCAGCCCCGCAAGCCCGGTCAGTAATCCGGCTTCGCGACTTTTATAGTTTCTTTGTTCATTGATTGGGTTTAATGATTACTTTGATTGATTCCCGGCCGTCTGATACCAACTGAAAACCGTAAACGATATCGGTTAAGGGAAGCCTGTGCGTGATCAGATCATCCACTACGATTTCGCCCGATTCGATCAGCTTCATTGCGTGAGCGATATCGGGAGGCCCGCAATAATAAGAAGTGATGATGGTGATTTCCTTCATCCAGAAATCATTGATCGGAACGACAATCTTCTTGTCCGGTCCGGGGACAGCGAAGAGTACAATCACGCCGCCTTTATCTACGCATCCCCATGCCTGCTTCACTGCGGAATCAACCGAAGCGCATAAAATTACGACGTCGGCTTTTTTGCCATTTTCGAGAACCAGTCGCTCCTGAACATTATTCACCGCATCGATGATGACGTCGGCCCCCATGCGTAGGGCAAATTCCAGTTTCACTTTATTAATGTCGGCGGCGATTACTTTACATCCCGCAGCCTTTGCCAGCTTTATATGGAGCAGCCCGGACATGCCGCAGCCAATGACCATCACAGCCTGCCCCTTTTTCACCCCGTTAGAGAAAGCCCCCGACTCCTGCCGAAGGTTTGATCTGGAAGTTTCAGATTGCGTTGGTCTAATGCCGCCATCTGGATTCGCGAAGCACTCGTTGTCTCTAACAGGGTGAACTCCGGCCAGCCGCTGAGCCCTGACAACGCAGGCCAGGGGTTCAATGAAGGTACTCTGATCGTAGCTAATATTTTCAGGCAGTAGATATGTTCCGCGCTCTACAAGAATCTCGGGAACCAGGATATATTCGGCAAAACCACCGGGTAGCCTTTCTTTAATTTCAGAGCATTGAGGATAGTGACCATTTCCGCAATAAAAGCATTTCAGACATGGCACTTTAGGAGCGATAAATACCCTGTCACCCAATTTATATTTATTTACAGAATCGCCGAGGGCGATAACCTGTGCTCCTATTTCATGCCCCTGCACCAGCGGCGCCCGCGGGAGCCGGTACCATTCTACAATATCGCTGCCGCAGATGCCGCAGGAAATAACCTTGACCAGCATCTCCTTGGGGCCGGGTTTTGGAGTCGGCACTTCTTCGATCCGGATGTCTTTGTTGTTGTACCAGTAGGCAACTTTCATTTATTCTTTAATGTATTGTAGAGATCAAAAGCTTTTTTGGGAGTCTCATTGTCATGGACGACAGCCCGCACCGCTTTAATCATGGCAACCGGTGCTTCCGACTGGAAAATGTTGCGCCCCATATCGACACCGGCGGCGCCTTTCTTAACCGCGTTAGAGGCCATAGTCAGGGCGTCCAGTTCGGGTATTTTTTTGCCGCCGGCCATTACGATTGGCACGGGGCAGGATGCAGTGATGGTCTCGAAACCTTTATCGACATAGTAAGTTTTGATATAGTGGGCACCGAGCTCAGCACAGATCCGGCAAGCCAGCCGGAAGTACTTTGCATCCCGGGCCATGTTTTTGCCTACCGCGGTCACGGCGAGAGTAGGAATGCCGTAACGGGTACCGAGATCAACCATCCTGGTCATGTTGATGATCGACTCCTTTTCGTGCTCGCCCCCGATAAAAACCTGAACAGCCATGGCACAAACATTCAAACGGATGGATTCTTCGATATCAACGGCAATATCTTCATTGGAGAGCTCTTGGAGAATACTGGCGCCTCCGGTAACTCTGAGCACAATGGATGGAGATGCGGAAGGCGGTATAACGCTACGGAGAATCCCCCGTGTCAGCATCAGAGTATCCGCGTAAGGCACTAAAGGAAGGATATTGATATCGACTCGTTCCAGACCGGTGGTGGGTCCCTGGAAATAACCGTGATCGATAGCCAGCATAACCGTTCGGCCGGAGACGGGATTAAATATCCGCGCCAGCCTGTTTTTCATCCCCCAATCCAGGGAACTCGAGCCTTTGAGGAAAAACCCCTCTGTCTTTTGCGGTGTATCGGTATAAAACATCTTAGCATCTTTGATTCCATCTATGTCCGGCATCTTTTGTGTTCTCCTTTCCCATCTCGAAGCTTCGTAAAAAAATTTGTTTTTTTATTCTCGTCATTTTTTATCTGTGGGGTTTGGTGATTTTATTTCTGCCTGATCTTTGCTTTTAAAGTTCTCAATTAAAAATCTCTTCAGTGTCCTTAAGTTAGGTTTTATCTATCGGCTTGGCAGCTGCATCTTATAAAAGCCGATAGCTTTTCTCCCGAAATAATTTTAGGCAGGCATCCGCGGCATCTGCGTCATAAAGGATGCCCTTATTCTCGGAAATCTCCTTCAGCGCAAGATCGATTCCCAGTGCCGGTCGATAGGGCCGGTGAGATGCAATGGCCTCCACCACATCAGCCACAGCCATGATACGGGCCTCCAGGAGAATATCATCTCCCTTAAGTCCCTGAGGATAGCCGGATCCATCCATCCGTTCATGATGCTGAAGGACGACATCGGCTACGGGCCAGGGAAATTCGATGTCTTTTAGAATATCATATCCGGACTGGGCGTGTGTTTTAATCAAACTTAATTCCAGATCAGTCAGTTTTGTCGGCTTGCTAAGTATTTCCGTCGGAATGGCTATCTTGCCGATGTCGTGAATAGAGGAGGCGGTGCGGATAAAGTCTTGGCAGTCTGCCGATAAGCCCATTTCTGCGGCAATCGACCAGGCCAGATCGGATACCCGCCGTTGATGACCAGAAGTATAGGGATCTTTCATTTCCACGGCCAGGGAGATGGATTGGACAGTGGCTCTCAGAGCTTTTCTCATCCGCTCAAAGCTCTGCTTACGTTCTTCCTCAACCCGCTTGCGTTCGGTAATATCCCGAGAAATACCGCGGAATCCGATTGGTTTACCTTCGTTATTCCTGATAAGAGATACCGAAATTTCGTTAAAACCTTTCGTTCCGTTTTTTCTGATAATTTCCACATCTGATGCTTTAACCGGTTCACCTGTTCTGTAGAGCCTGCTGAAGAGTTGATACGTTTTTTGGGCGGTTGTTTCATCTTGATACTGCCGGTTGTTCATTCCGACCAATTCCTCTCGGGGATATCCCATATTTCTGCACTCCGCATCATTAACAAATGTATAATTACCGGCAAGGTCAAGTTCAAAATACCCCTCCTGCATATTTTCAATAATGGTTCGGTACCTCTCCTCGCTCTCTCGCAGTTTATCCTCGGCCTGCTTGCGGGCCGTGATGTCATTCAGAAAACTCAGGGTAGCGGGTCTTTCCTTCCATTGAATAACAGCCGTATTAAATTCAACCCACTTTACGGTTCCATCTCGGCTGATAAGCCGAAAAGAGTAAGCAAGGGGAACTTCCTCACCTTTCAGCCTTCTTATATGATGATCGACGACCATATTACGATCATCGGGATGGATAAAGTCTGTGAAAGGTTTGACTAATAGCTCTCCGGAATATTCGATCAGGTCTAGAGCAGCACGATTGACGAAGACCAAATTAAGATCTTGGGCGATGATGATACCTTCCTTTGCGTTCTCTACGACCAAACGATACTTCTCTTCGCTCACTCGCAGCGACTCCTCCGCTCGCTTGCGCTCGGTGATTTGACGTGAAAGTCCACGGAATCCAATGGGCTTTCCTTTCGAATCTTTTACAAGAGATACAAGCAGTTCAGCAATTGCCTTGGCTCCATCTTTCCTGGTAACTTCATAATCAAAAATTTCACATGATTCTCCTGTCTTGTAAAGATTGCTAAACGCTTGAAAGGCTTTTTTTGCATTCTCTTTATCTGTATATTGCCGATTGTTCATCCCGATCAATTCTTCCCGGGAATATCCCAGATTCCTACACTCCGCGTCATTAACGAAGGTAAAATTACCGGCAAGGTTAACCTCAAAATATCCCTCTTCCATATCTTCCAGTATAGTGCGGTATTTTTCCTCTATTTGTTTACGATCAGATATGTCTCTTAAATACCCTAGTGATGCCGGTTGTCCCATATAGGTGATGGAGCACGCTGAGACCTCAACATAGATAATGGAACCATCAGGTCTGAGGAACCTAAATTCATAGAGCGATGGAGCAGGTTTTCCCGATTGTCTCTTCCTTATTATCTCTTTAACTTTTTTCCGGTCGTCCGGATGAACGGTGGAAAGAAACGGTATTTTATCAAACTCTTGAGCGGTATGATAACCGGCCAATTCTATTAATCTCTGATTGATAAAGAGGCGCTTATCTCTGCTAACGATAATCACACCCTCGTTAGAGTGTTCGGTTGCCAGTCGGTAACCTTCATCGAAGTCCATCACTAATCCTTTCAGAATAGCTAATGTTTGCCGCTTATCTACCCTTTGATACTTATACCACATGTCAAGCCAGAGTTCTGTAGTTTTTTGATTATTTCCGATTAAAATGTTGTGCAATTTGGGAAAATAAGAAAATCAACATTACGGGAAGATACAAATACTTCATCCCACAGGTATGCAACTTTTGATTTGTAGGTGGAGTCCCCTTCGGCAGGAGCCAAAGGCTCCCTGTACTAACGCGACCTCCTGCGAGTTACGGTGCATTCCTCCTCCGGTCGCAGATGACCTTTAGGTTACCGGAGCCGTGGGATCCCAAGTCGCGGGATTGAAGTGAGGATTCCCCCACTATACCTACACTTTTATTGTGAAACTCCAATTCTAATGAAACTCAGATATTATCCCGTACAGGATGTCGTGTCTTTGAAAATAGCCACCGGCTCGTTTCCGAGGTGCTCCACAAACACAGTGCAGTAATATCTGTAAGTTGAATTATCCCGCGTGCGCAGCTTAGCGGGGCGATAACAATCTCGCGAAGCGGAGGGAATATCCCGCAGCTTGCGCAGCTTGCTTTGGGGTTCATACCCGTGATTTAGCGTATCAAGACAATGACGATGACTAAAGAGCCCAATATAAATCTGTACCAGGCAAAAGGAAGAAAATTCTTGGTCTGAACATAGCGAAGTAAAAATCCAATACTGAGGATGCCGGTAACGAAAGAGACCAGGGTACCGATAACAAAATTTATAGTTATCGCAGACGGATTTGATATAAGATAAGGCAGCTTGACCAGAGCGGCGCCAAATATAATGGGAGCAGATAGTAAGAACGAAAACTTGGCTGCCCCTTCTCTGGTCAGACCCATAAGC
This sequence comes from uncultured delta proteobacterium, assembly GCA_963753975.1. Lineage (GTDB taxonomy): Bacteria > Desulfobacterota > Syntrophia > Syntrophales > Smithellaceae > UBA4810. The sequence goes on along the minus strand of CAVWEH010000002.1, from coordinate 343,093 downwards.
AATCCCATGGTCATAGTGATCCCCGAACGTGAAACCCCGGGAATAATCGCCAGCGCTTGAGATAAGCCAATGAAAAGAGTGGTTCTGAAAGTTATATTGTTCATCTCAATATTCTTGGCGCTTTTCCGGTCTGTCCAGTACAAAAGAACGCCCAATAGGATCAGCATAGCCGCGATTAAAATAGGCTCTCTGAATATGGTCTCGGCTTTTTTCTCCAGCAGAAACCCCGCTATTGCTCCCGGGATAGAGGCTGCAACCAGATACCAAAACAATCGACCCTCCGTGCTGCGAACATCTGTCAATCCCATTGTGACTAGTCTCAGCCAGTCTTTCCAGAAGTAAATTGCCACCGCAATAAGAGTACCGATATGGAGCGCAATATCGAAAGTTAGTCCCGGATCATTCCATTTAAAAAGCCAGGGAATTATGACCAGATGCGCCGAGCTGGATATGGGCAGAAACTCTCCCAATCCTTGAACCAATCCGAGTACAGCCGCTTGTAATTCTGACAACCCACGCCTCGTTATTTAGAATAAGCACTTGATTTTGGTGGGCGATGCGAGATTCGAACTCGCGGCATCTGGCTTCGGAGGCCAGCACTCTATCCAACTGAGCTAATCGCCCTTGTAAAAACTTTTAAAACGGATTCTAGTATAACATATATCAAAATTTAGCCTAAAACTTTAGCTACTGCTTTACCTTTTTGAAGTATGATCTTTTCCCAAATAAAAATTGATCCAGGATGAGGTTTGATAAAGATCCCAGTTGCAGGGCGGAATAGAACCTTTATCTAACTCATCTTCCTCCCCGTGTTTCTTCAGCCGTGCATAGGCCCTCACATAGATGCACCTTTTCTTTCCGGGATAGACTTCGCACCACCCCTCGAAGCTTCCGCCGCAGGCCCCGTTGCGCTCGTTCTTCGGGCATTGTGACATCGGGCAGAGGTAGGCCACATCGATGAGGGCGCAATCACCACAGTCCTTGCAGTCAAAAAGCACGACCTTGGTCCAGTGTTCCAGTTTGTGAAAAAGGTTCTCCATCTTTGTTCCTGCCACTCTGCCGCTCAGTCCTCTCATAACGCCGTAAAGTTTCTTTCCGGGCTCAAACAGAAGTTTATGGAAGAGCCGCGAAAAACTGTATGAACATTCGACTTGAGCATCGAGCGGCCGAAATTGCCGTTGGGTCAGTTTCTCCCGATTTAGGCCTGTTTTCTGATCATACTCAAAGTAATAAAAGCCGCCGGGAAGGGGATAATCGAAGTGCCGGATTAAGTTTGTCCATCGGGAAGTGAGTTCCTCTCCCTGCCGGATAATTTCTTTCACCTGTTCATATTTGATATTGTGTCCGCCGATATGAACGCCGCTGTAGCCCATTCCCTTCAGTATCGCGTACATTCGGGCGGCGCGCATGGTCCTGGCTTCTGCTCCCTTATCGGGATCGTTGCGCTCCCGATCCAGTTCCGCCAGAAGTTTATCCGTGACGACGCTGCCGGGCAGTTCGTTGCGGTTCATCATTTTCGCCGCACTGTATGGGAGGATGTAAATGTTTCCCATAAGCGGAATGTCAAAACGGTTTTGCTTCATAAAGAGGAACACTTCATGAAATTTTCGGACATCGTATCCCAATTGAGTAACGATGAATTGGGCGCCGGCAGCGATCTTCTTTTTCAGTTTGTAATACTGGGCCATCTGCTCTGCTTCAGTTGCCTTGAAAGGAGAAACGACGGCTCCGGGGAAAAAATCACTGGGTTGGTGACGGACATTGCCTTTGATTCCCTGATACTCAAGCCCCCGGTTCATATCCTCTATCAGTTGCAGGACATGAATTGGATCAAGGTCAAAGACCGGCGCAGGTCTACCTAGGTATCCGGATACAGGGTAATCGCCGCTCATGACCAGAAGGTTTCTGACGCCTGCCCGATCCAGGGCATAAAGCTGGCTTTCGATTTGGTTGCGATTCTTGTCTTTACCGGTAAAATGGACAAGGGGCTCGATGCCCAACTGCAGAATTTCGCCACCCATGAAATCGGCAGACATGGCTGGGGTTCCCCCCGGATTGTCTGTAACGGTCAGGGCAGAGATATTCCCGTCGTGAGCTGCCTGTTTGGCATAAGCCAGAGCCTTTTCCTGGGCTGCTTCTCGGGCACCTCTTCCCGGCACGAGCTCCCAGGTGACCGGGAACACGCGGGGATTCAATAAAGCCTCTTTAAAGCGATTCTCCTGCATAGATATTCTCAGTTATTTAGTCTTTCCGGTGACGATGGAGCCTTTCAAAAAAATCTAAACCCGGGAAAGACATATCTGATTTTCGTCAAATACTTCTTATTTTCGCCTCGGAAAATGACATTATATAAAGTACTTGTCAATATCTTTTCTATCTAGCGGTTGCAGTTCTTGAATAAATTTGATATTTTAAAGCGTAATGAATGAAGCAAAATCGCTTTTAAAGAAAATTATTTATTGCCTGACTATTATAGTAGCAGCTTTGACCTACAGTAATTGTTATGCGTCCGTAGAAATACTCAATATTCGGTATTGGACTGCGCCTGATCATACTCGAATTGTTCTGGATGTGGATAACGAATCCGTTTGTGATGTCCGGGAAAGTGAAAATCTGCTCGTTTTGAATTTTAAGGACGCCTCCTTAGATAAATCTATCCCGCAGGAAATTATCTTAAATAAGCCGGGAATTAAAAAACTTGTTTTTTATCATATTAATAAAAACGGCGTAAAAATTGAATTAATTCTGGATAAGTACCGGAAAGCGGAAGTCTTTAAGCTCAAGAAGTTTCAGGATAGGCCGGACCGGATTGTTGTGGATATATTTTTGCGGGAAGCCCCCGTAGAAGAAATTGTCGAAGAGCAGACCCCGATGTTTAAGCAGAAAAAAATTATTGTAATTGATCCCGGGCATGGCGGTGATGATCCGGGTGCAGTGGCCAAGAGGGGAGTTTATGAAAAAAATATTGTACTTTCAATCAGCCGCGAAATTAAAAAAGAAATTAATAAAATGCCGGGGTACCGCGCAGTTTTAACCCGGGAAGGAGACTATTACGTTTCTTTTAACAAGAGGCTGCAGGTAGCCAAGAATTTAGATGCCAGCCTGTTTATCAGCGTCCATGCCGATGCCGCCAGAAACCGTAAAGCCAAAGGCAGCACAGTCTATTGCCTATCCACCAGCGGTGCCAGCAATGAGGCCGCCAAACTTTTAGCTAATAATGAAAACTTGTCGGATATAATCGGCGGTGTGCCTGGAAGTGAAGGCAAAAATGAATACAATCCGATCATATTAAATATGTTTCAAACAAATACAATTAATTTGTCGAAAACTTATGCCGATACTTTAATAAATCATCTCAATAGAATTAATTGTTTAAAATATAAAAGCGTTCAGGAAGCTCCTTTTAACGTATTGAAGTTGCCCGATATTCCGGCAGTTTTAATCGAGACGGCCTACATATCAAATCCGCGCGAAGAAAATTTGTTAAGAAACCGCAATTTTCAGAAGAAACTGGCAGTAGCAGTTGCCTCTTCAGTGAAGGAGTATTTATCCGGCACTGCTTCCGTTAGTCAAGGTAATGATGCCCTGAAAAATAACTATGAAATTAATGAGGCGGGTGAAAAAAAAGAAGTAAAAAATAATAAAGAGATAGCTACAACCTATTACGAAATAAAACATGGTGATACGCTTCATTCTGTGGCGCGGCATTTTAATACAAAAGTCGCCGTTCTCTTGAAGCTCAATAACTTAAAATTACAAGATCAGCTTTTTGTCGGTCGGAAAATATTGGTGCCGACGAATAAAACAGGAGATAATAAATCTACCTCATCAGGTCAAAAGAACAAATATAGTAATCGGAAAAAACCTTCCAGAATTCATAAGGTGAAAAAAGGAGACACCCTTTTTTCTTTGGCCAAACATAATTCCGTAACTGTCCAAGAATTATGTAAACTCAATAATATGAAGAGTAGTGACCCGTTATTATCCGGTCAAAAAATAAAGCTGCCTTAAATTGAATTCGGTGGCGAGCGCATACTGAATCATATTGTCCCTTAAGAATCGAAGATTCTCCGCAGCTTGCCGTGGAGAGCTTCAAATTATTTCTTAGGAACGCAGGCGAGCATATCTTGCAGCTTGATTTCGGGGTGATGGTAGCGCTTCTTCCCTTTAGTGTTTTTGCCGTATTGGATTGCTTCTTCCGGACACCATTGTAGACAGGCAAAGCATTGTTCGCAATGATGCTGCCAGGTAGGTTTGCCTTCGCTCATCAATATATTCCAGACCGGACAGATTTTCTCGCATATCATGCAGCCGGTACATTTAGCGTCAGCCCAAAACGATTTATCCATTTTCGGTATTTGTGGAAAGGACACTCGATATAATGCCGAAAACAAAATATTTTGCCATAATGGGCCCATATCAGGATTTCTTGTTTCTTTAGCTTTAATAATAGCTGGAATAAGACCAATTTTTTCGCGGGCTTCGTTGAATTTTTTCTGCTGTTTTCCTTGTGCCGGAGCACCTCCCCAGGGAATGTAATTACTGGGTAAGTTGATGGAGAATCCTGCGGAGAGGTCAAGACCCCGTGTCTTCATCATTTTCTTCAATTGCAGCAGAGCAGCAGCAACCTGCCCGGCATTAACCGCTATCGCAAAATAATATTTTGCCGGTTTCACTTCCAAACGGTTGACAAAGTCAATAACCAGCGAAGGCAAACCCCAAATGTGTACAGGAAAGACAAGGCCAATGTTTTCCGCGTGCGGATGAATTGATTCTTGGCCTGCAAGAGTCAGGGGATAAAGTTCAGTGTTTCCTAGCTGCTCGGAGAGCTTTCTCGCTGTCCACAGAGAATTACCCGTTCCGGTATAAAAATAAATTAAAGTTTTCATTTGTCTTTCTTAAGGAGTAAGTTGCAGCGCTCGATTGTAAACACTTTCCGAAAATCCATATACTTGAGTTCTGTTGATAATCGCGAAAGGGACCTCTGTGCTGTCATCTATTTCCTTTCTTTGTGCGACAGCCTCTTTATCGCGGTCCATATTATATTCTTGAAAAAAAACTTTTTTGGATTTTAGAAATTCGCGAGCACTATCGCAATCCTTGCACTCGTCTTTGGTATAAAGAATTACTTCCGGTTTTTTATTCTTTTTTGATTTGGAATCTTTGAAAGGTGCTTCTTCCTCCTCCTGGTCTTGCTGTACAGGGGTATTGTCATCTTGATATTTATGAACTTCAACCTTTTTCGAGGAAGCGGTCTCGGGAGGCGGATAGTCTGTTATATGAACAGTTCCGGCTTCGTCTTCCCATTTATAAAAATCGGCGTTTGCCGTTCCATAAAAAACGAAAATCAATGTTATCAAAAACAGTAGATATTTTGTCATAGATGTCTCCTCGGGAAAACTTGTCTGTTGAGGATTGACCATTTCCTCTTTAACCTCCGTGTCTCATTATAGAGGCGAATACCGGATATTGCCAGAAAGTTTCATTATCTTCAGTTTAACAGGAATAATTATACTTTGCATTTTACTGGATTTGTTTATAAATTGCAATTTAATACATTGATTTTTACGATATAGAGGTTATCTTAAAAGACAAATGTTTAATAAGGAGTTATTATGTTTGGTCGACCCGTAAGTCTTTTCAAACTTTTTGGATTTGAAATAAAGGTTGATGTAAGCTGGCTTATTCTTGCGGCTTTGATCACCTGGTCGCTGGCCACTGGTCTATTCCCTGAATATTACAAAGGTCTTTCGACGTCATCCTACTGGTGGATGGGAGCGGCGGGCGCCGCAGGGCTTTTTATTTCGATCATTCTGCATGAATTGGCGCACTCGCTTGTAGCCAGAAGATACGGCGTTTCCATGAAGGGCATCACATTGTTCATCTTCGGCGGAGTTGCCGAAATGGAAAACGATCCGGCCAATCCGCGGACTGAATTCTTCATGGCTGTTGTCGGTCCTTTGTCCAGCGTGGCAATCGGTTTGGTTTTATTCTCCATCCTTGTTTGGGGAAAACAAAACGGCTGGCCGGTGACGATTGAGGGTGTTTTAGCGTATCTAGCCTGGCTGAACCTTGTTCTGGCGGCATTCAATTTGGTGCCGGCTTTTCCTCTGGACGGCGGAAGAGTGCTGCGTTCGGCGCTCTGGAGCTGGAAGAAAGACCTGCGCTGGGCTACTGCGATTTCATCGAGAATCGGATCGGGTTTGGGGATCGGCCTGATCATCCTCGGAGTAATTTCCATATTCATGGGCAATTTCATCGGCGGCCTCTGGTGGCTCATGATCGGTCTTTTTATCAGGGCGGCTGCGCAGCAGTCGTATCAGCAGCTTCTGGCGCGCGGTGTTTTTCAGGCTAAGAAGGTGAAAGACCTGATGGTGCGAGATCCTTTGACGGTTCCCCGTTCCATTTCGCTTAGTGAATTCGTTAACGAATATGTCTACAAGCATCATTTCCAGGTGTATCCCGTGCTTTCCTATGGGAAATTGGTGGGTTGTATTTCGGTTAATAGTGTGGCGGGGGTTCCCCGCGAAGACTGGTCGACGCAAACCGTGGGAGCTGTTGCGGCGTCCTGCGGCGAAGCGATGACGATCGGGCCGGATGAAGACGCTAACAAGGCACTGGAAATTATGAGCCGTACGCGGAACAGCCGGTTGTTTGTCACCGAGGGAGATCGGCTTGTGGGCATCATTACGCTCAAAGACATGCTGGCGCTGCTGGCGGTGAAGATGGAGCTGCATGACATGGAAAAGAGCAGCTAAAATAAACGACGGAATATAATCGGGCTCTTTCAGGAAGTGCTCAATCGGAACTGCATGGCCTTCAGCGAGTGGTTTTTGCGAGGGAATTTGACATACGGGCGCACTTTCTGGTTTATATTTTTGCCCGTGCCGTCGTAGTTGAGCGTGACCACGGGAATTCCCGAGTACTCTTCAATGCGCGGCGCCATCGCTTCGGTAACCAGTCCCGCACAGCAAAAAGCGGGGCTTGTCTGAACGAATAGAGATATGTCGGGATAGTGCCGGATGAGGGCGGCGATTTTAAGCAGGTTGTCGGCGGATTCTCCGGAGTGCTGCACTTTCAGATTAAAAACGTCGTATATTTCTTTATAATCAATATTAGTTTCGAGAGACGGTTCATGCAGCAATTCGTTGAATAGTTTGTAGTAGCCTTTCTCGAGCTGGTTGGCGAAAGTGATCAGCGTTTTCGCATAGATGACATCCATGAACTCTCCCTCCATAAACCAGCGCCGCATGTAGGGATTGACGATAAGTTTGGCAAATTCATTGAAGGGCGTCGTGATCACCTCTCCGCCGTATTCTTCGATGCAATGAATCAGGTCTTGATTAAAGACGTCGTTATCGCGCGCATATAAATCGCCGAATATCGCAATCTTCGGACGTTTCTCAGGCACGATTTCGATCTTCTGAAAAAGATTGATGACCTTGGCCACATCTTCATCCTTGTTTCTTCCGCCGAGCAACATCTTGTAGAAGATATTCAGGGATTGAGCGATGACTTTATCCGTCGTCCCTTTTTCCCTTTCGTAGGGCCTGATCTTGCAGCCGATTTTTCGGAGCATTCCGCCAAAGAGATAGGCAAAATATGTTTCGATGGAAGCCTGTACCGAGATATCCGTGAGCGATAAGTTTCCGATATAAACTTCCACATTTTCGAGACCGTTTCCGGCGGACTCTATTATTGCTTTGATCAATTGCGGAAACATTCTGATGTTGCAGGCCATATGGCTTTCGAAGCACCAGGCTGCTGTTTGTCCGGGATCGAGAAGATTTTCTTCAATGTAATCAATATAGCTCTGGGCGATAAGATTGACGGGAAGGCATTGTCCCGAATTCGTTCGGAGACCGCGCTTTATCGTCTTTTCAGTCAGCGGTACCAGGCGTGCGTCGACGCCTTCCTTGATGAATACGGCTTCCACCAGCTTCGAGCTCAGCGGGTCGATACAGGGGAAAAGAAGCGTCTTATCTTTTATTTTAGTTACGCATTCCGAATTCAACGAAAGCTCGTGCGACGGCAGCAAGCGAATCGTCCTGTTCTTATTGTGATTGCGGAACGAGCGGATGGCGGCTTCGATTCGTGTTTCATAGCCGACGTTGGAGTCGTGTTCATCCAGCTCCAGGATCAGGTAGGGCTTGCCGAATTTATCCATGATACGTTTAAAATATTCGATGGTGAAGGAATCGGGGCCGCATTTAAACGAAGTTACATAAACCGGATAAAGCCCGGGAGTGTGCGCCGTATAAAATGCGGCTTTTATGATTTTGGCGGCGTAGTTCCAGTGGAGTCTTTTGAGGAGAGGATCGATTTCGGAAAAATCGTTTTCCGCCAGCGGCAGCATATCCTGATAAAAGGCCTTAATATTGAGGCTGGTTAAAATGTCCGGTATGCCTTTGTTCATGGTCTTTTGCAAAATGGAATAAGGCCTGCCGAGCAGAGTTACGCCTATTTCATTTTCGCCGGGCATTTCTCTTTGATAAACATTGACGAGTTTGGCGAGACCGCCGCTGTAAAAGGAGAGAGCGGCCTCGTAAGCATGATAAATTTCCCAGTAATTCGCCTGCAAAACCGTTTTTAGAAGGGAAAACATTTCGATTCTGGATTGGAATGAATAGTGATCGACAACCGGCATAATCGCCTTAGTCTTTAAGCTCAGACTCTTGATGCCGGCCGCCAGAGTCGCAGCAAATTGCGTGTAATAACAATAATATCTGTATGTTTCTTCTTTTGTCTTGCTCGCTTGGAGATAGACGGGCAGAAAGATGTAGTCGCATTTACCGACCAGATTTTGCACATGGCCGAAGAACGCGCTCATCGGAGCGCAGAATTCAGCGCCCGAGATTTTCTTGCCCGATTTAATGGCGCCTTTGAAGTCGCTGTCGGTTACGGTTTCGACAGCCAGTGTGGAAAAGAAATGTTTCCAGAGAGGCATTTCTTCAGAAAGATAAAGCGCGTTGGGAATGCCGATCTTCACAGGCTTCTTAAATGACTTCTTCGCTGGCACGTGAAAGATCTTGCTTCGTTCACCGATGAGTTCATACTGACGACGCGCCGGTCCCACATAGTGCTTGGTGTCATAATCGCGGCCGCAGAGAAAACCGAAAGCAACTGTTTCGCCCTGCACCGTGACCTTGTTTATTTTGCAGTTGTTATGACAGAGTTCACAGACTTCGTTTTCAACAGGAATAGATTCCCGGTAAAGCGACAAACCGCGGAATTGCGAATTATTTATCGCGCTTTCCGCCAGAATCAATGCGCTTCCCAGAGCTCCCGTGAGATGGCAGAATTGGGAAACGAAGATGGGCTTTTTCAACCGCTGCTCGAAAGCGGCAACGAGCGCCTTGTTGCGTGCCGTTGCCCCCTGAAAACAAATCCTCTCTCCGATATTGGCCTCGACTGCCACTTTTGCCAGATAATTTTCACAGACGGAATGCAGGACACTCGCCAGAACCTCATTTGCCGAATATCCCTCCGTAAGATAATTATTGATGTCGCGCTCCATAAAAACCGTGCAGCGATCGCTGGCGACGGGAGAGGGCCTATTAATTGCTCTCGCGGCATATTCGGAAAGGGGCACGCCGAGTTTGACGGCCTGTTCCTCAATAAAGCTTCCTGTTCCCGCGGCACAAACGTTATTCATAACGGAAAAGGTCACCATTCCGTTCTTCATATTGGTGAACTTCGAGTCCTGTCCGCCGATTTCGATGATCGTGTCTGCGTGATTATCGAGCTCAAAAGCGGCGCGTGCATGGGCGGTGATCTCGTCAATAATTAAGTCGGCCTTGATAATGCGTCCGATGAACTTGCGTCCGGAGCCTGTAGTTGCCACGCCCAGGAAAGTCAAATCGGAATCAGCTTCCCTGCCGATATTTTCGATGGCTTCCAATAGAGCCTGCAGAGCCTGGAGAGGCCGGCCGGATGTAAGGGTGTAGACGCCAGCCAAGACCTTATTGTTTTCGCCGATTAAGATCGCCTTCGTACTGGTGGAGCCGATATCGATGCCCAGATACGCATTCTGCTTCCTGTTTATTACTCCATAAATATCCACTTCCACTGTGGCATGGTTATTTGCCGGCTCAAAGATATAACTTTCGCGGCTTGTAGATTCGGGATAACTCGAGAGCGAGAGGGATAAAGGAGGGTAGCCGTAGGATTTTTCTTTTTTTTCTTTTTTAAAAAGTGCATTCCAGGAATTTATCTTCAGTGGCTTGCGAGTTGATTCTTCCAGACACAGGAGAGCCGCGCCTATTGCTCCATAGAGATGGCTATGTTCATCGATGACCGGATTGGTCTGTAAAAGATGGCGAAAATGTTTAACCACGGCCTGATTCATCGCCACACCGCCGGCGAGTACCAATGGAGTCCTGATGTTTTGGTCCGGGATTAAAGTGTCGATGACATTTCTGGCTAACCCTTCGCAGAGTCCGTCGCTGATCTGTCCTATCGAGTAGCCTTCCTGCTGGGCGTGAATTAGGTCGGTTTTGGCGAAGACGGCGCAGCGGGTCGCGATTTTGGGAGTAGGTTCGCGGTTGCAGAAAGCGACCGAACTCAGTGTATCGATGCTTCTGAGATTGAGCCTTTTCGCTTGCTGATCGAGAAAACTGCCTGTGCCGGCAGCACAGGAGGTGTTGGAGCGATAGCGATCGTAATCTCCTTCATCTGTGAAGGTGATGAGTCCGAAATTTTCTCCTCCAACAAAGAGAATACTTCCTGCATCAGGATGATATTTCTTAGCAGCGGCGATGACGGCAATCTGCGTGTCGTAACGCGGAACGTTTTCCAACACGCGAGGACCTGAAAGAGTCATGGCGATGTTGCCGACCTGACGAATATCGATACCGGCAAGCATGGAGTGCAGGGTTTCGACTATCGCGCCCCGGTGAAACCGGTACGAGGAGTCGAGAAAATCTCCATTCTCATCGAGGGTGACCACGGAAAGAGCAACCGAGCCGATATCTATTCCCAGAATGTGCAACATAAATTTTCTATACCAGATTTTATTTAACTAACTTTCTAAAAAGTTTCAGGAAAAATTTTTTATTAGGCGCGACAGCTGACGCCGCCGGATCAACTATGCTCGAACTTTTAAGGATGCTTTTAAAATGAGTAAATGTGTTGAAGCTGGCTTTTCCGTGGTAGGAGCCCATCCCGCTGGTACCGACTCCTCCAAAGGGCAGAAAATGGGACACAAAATGAAAGATAGTATTATTAATAGCGCCGCCTCCGTAAGAAATTTCTTCGGTGATTTTTTTTTGTACCGATTGGTCATCGCTGAACAGATAAAGTGACAAAGGTTTCGGCCGTTCGTTAATTCTTCGGATTATATCATCAAGGTCGGAGTATGTAAGTAGCGGCAAAATAGGCCCGAAGATTTCATCCTGCATAATTGGTTCACTCCATTCCACGGGATAGAGGATTGTGGGTTCAATATAACGATCAGCTGGACGGGCATTTCCGCCGTAGACAATTTTTTTGGCGTCAAGTAGAGCGCTCAAGCGCTGAAAGTGCCGGTCGTTGATTATTCGGCAATATCGTGGATGAGCCGCGGCGTTTTCACCGTAAAAATCCTGTATCGCTTTTTTTAGTTCTTCCATGAATTTATCTTTTTGCTTTATATGAATCAGAACATAATCCGGAGCTATACAGGTTTGCCCGGCATTCATGAATTTTCCCCAGGCTATTTTGCGCGCTGCATGCGTCAAATTGGCGTCTTCATGCACGATTGCTGGGCTTTTGCCGCCTAACTCCAAGGTGATAGGAGTCAAATTCTTGGCTGCCGCGCTCATCACGATTTTACCTACGGAAGAGTTGCCGGTATAAAATATATAATCGACAGACAAATCCAAAAGCGCCTGTGTTTCCACCGCACCGCCCTGCACTACATACAAATATTCTTCAGGGAAAGCAGTATTAATAATTTTTTCCATTACTGCCGCCGTGTTGGCTGAAATTTCCGATGGTTTGAGAATCGCTGTGTTTCCGGCTGCAATCGCGCCGATAAGCGGAGTCATCAGAAGCTGAAAGGGGTAATTCCAAGGAGCTATGATCAGCGCGACGCCGTAAGGATCTTTTTGCACGAAGCTTTTGGAAGGCAAAAGAAAAATCGGAGTTTCAACCTTTTCAGACTTGACCCATGATCGAACATTACCCAGAGCATATTTGATCTCATCATACACTCCGGAAATCTCTGTAGCATAACCATCTATGGAGACTTTATGAAGGTCTTCATATATCGCCTCTAAGACTTCTTTCTCCCGCGCCTGGATAATATTTTTAAGCTTGGTTAACGCTGCGACGCGGAAGTTAAGGTCACGTGTCTTTCCCGACCGGAAAAATTCTTTTTGTGATTTTAAAAGATTAGGGAAAGAGATTCCTTCCATTTCGACCTCCGTTAGGATTATTACATTGGCATATAACTTTCAACTAATATATGCTTGAGCTATATTATAGTCAAGCCAGCGGCAATAACGGTTAAACATTCTCGCGGCAATTTTTTGTTGATCGACAGAAAAAATGTTATATAAGGACTACATTCTGCCGAGACACGAAACTGTGTAGGCAATGACCGTTCATAAAAGCCGGGGATCGGAATTCGAAAGGGGGTTTGCTGGCTTTATCCGATCATGATATTAACGTTATTACCAGAGAGCTTATTTATACAGGAATCACCCGCGCGCGAAAAGAAGTGGATATATGGGCGAGTGAAGATTTGCTGGCTGGGGCAATTTTAGAAGGTATTTCCCGCAGGTCCGGTCTGGCCGATGTTCTGCAAAATCCGAAATAGCAAAATATTCAGTAAAGTGTTTTTATTACAATCGCTTACAAACCTACGGGTATTTCTTTTTTCCTTCGAAGATAGTCCGTCTATAAACCTTGACAATTATAATGCAATCCATTAGCTTACCGTTCTAAATTTAAGAGCCTGGCTGAAGATAGCTTAAAGGGGGATAGTATAATAATGATCGGTGTGCTTATTATTACGCATGGGAACCTGGGCAATGAGTTGATTAAAGCAGCGGAGCTGATTAAAGGGCCGCTGAATGACATATTGCATGTTAGTATCGATCAGACCAAAGACGTTGAGGAGATAAAAAAAGAAATCAGCAACGCCATAAAGAAACTGGACAAGGGCAAGGGAGTTTTGATTCTTACAGATCTTTTTGGCGGGACGCCTTCCAACATTTCGCTTTCTTTTATGAAAGAAGGGAAAGTTGAAGTTCTTACCGGAGTTAATTTACCAATGTTGCTCAAATTGTCGGAATTAAAAGAAGACATGAATTTGCGGGAATTAGCCCGCTTTATTAAAGAATACGGGCAAAAAAATATTTCCCTGGCTAGTGAAATTTTAAGCAAAAAAGCTCTCGGGTAATCAATTGGCTCAGGATCTCGATATAGCTTTGGTTCGGGTTGACAACAGGCTTGTCCACGGTCAAATATTAGAGGCCTGGGTACCGTATATCAAGGCGAAATGCATCATCGTTGTGGATGACAATATTTCCGGGGATGTCTTTAGTGAAACAGTGATCAGGATGGCCGTGCCCAGTGAAATAGAATTAATTATCAGCTCTGTCGGTGATTTTGCCCAAAATTATAATTTCTCTCATGATGGCGGTAAAAAAACAATTGTACTGTTTAGAAATATAGCCGCCGTTTGCCGGGCTTTTAATTTAGGCTTTCATTTTGATAAATTGAATATCGGCAATATTCATAATGAAGAATTCAAAATTTGCTGCTCCCCTTCCGTTTTTTTATGTGATAAGGAAATTCAGGATATTCTAACGCTTCTGGAAAAAGCCGGAGTAGTTATTGAATTAAAGCGAGTACCCCGCGAGCGGGCTGTTAATATTAGAGAAGCACTTAAAGATTACTGCAATATAAAGCCATAAAATATTGGTATTTACTTGTTTACAAAAATTACTTTGATATCTTTTTGCGGCGGCCTGATATGTCTTGATCGTGTTTTCATTCAGGCGATGATTTCCCGGCCGATTGTAATTGCACCTTTAACCGGCCTTCTTCTCCACAATTTTTACGCGGGATTGATAATCGGAGCGTTTGTTGAACTCATCTGGATTGATCGTATACCCGTGGGAACATATATCCCGCCCAACGATTCCCTTGTGGCAGTGATCGCGACTTCCACAGCGGTTATAGCCGGTCAAAAATTAGGAGGCGAGTTCACTCAATTAATTGCTCTTTCTATACTTATGGCCGTCCCGTGCGGCCTTTTAGCTCAGAAGATGGATATTCTGATTATCAAATCCAACGATATTCTTTCCGACCAGGCGCTGGAAGACGCGAAAAAAAGCAACATTCGCGCGATAGAAAAAAAAGTTTACTTAGGGTTAATCAAAGTATTTTTATTTGATGTGTTTTATCTCCTGGTTTCCCAGGCGATCTTCATAACTTTGCTAATCTGGGCATATCCGAAATTACCCGCAGCGATTCTATCAACCCTTTCTTTTATGTATTATTTTTTGCCCCTGTTGGGCATTGCCGTGGCCATGAACACTATCAAACTGCGCGGCGCCATCCCCGTTTTTTGCGCAATATTCTTAATCGTGGCCGTATTTTTGGAATTGTTCCATGTCCTGTGAAAAAGATTCTCCTCGGGTAACACTTGATCTGATGAGAGAGAGAGACCTGCCGGAGATATTGGCAATTGAAAATGAATCCTTTTCTTTGCCCTGGACGGCGGCAACGTTCGTGAAAGAACTAAATAATGCCAAAGCTCAATGTCTGACAGCGCGGCTGAATTTTGGTGAGAAACGTGTCGTGGGTGCGTACATTATTTTTTGGATTGTCGCCGATGAAGCTCATTTGCATAATCTCGCGGTAAAAAAAGAATTCAGGAGGCAGAGCTTGGCTTTCCATCTTTTAAAAGCAATGCAGGAAATAGCAAGGCAACTGGGAATCAGAGCCCAAACTTTAGAGGTCAGGCCATCCAATACAGCAGCAATAAAACTTTACGAGAAATGCGGTTTTGTAGTAAAAGGAATAAGGCCGCTTTATTATCCGGAAACACATGAAGACGCCCTGATTATGTGGGCGGATGTTTAGCCCGTTAGAGAGGACGGGCGTTCCATGAAAAATATCGTCGTTTGATTGTCATCCCAAAAATGGAGGCATAATGCAATCGGAGTTTGGCAACAATCTCTAACGGGGTAAAATGGGGAATAATATTTTCATCGGCGAAATTGTAGAAAATGAGGAGATTCGGCAGAACATTTTTCTGATGAAGGTAATCCTGCCTACTTCGTTTGGTGATCCACAGCCGGGGCAGTTTGTAATGATCAGAATTTCAGGGTTATACGAACCGCTATTGGCACGGCCGCTAAGCATATATTCTTTTTCTCGCAGAAAAGATTCCTGTGGGATCGAACTCCTCTACTCTGTAGTGGGCAAGGGAACGCAAATTCTGGCGGGATTGATTAGTGGGTCACAAGTTGAAATACACGGACCATTGGGTCGTGGCTTTGAAGGCGATAAGACCAGGCAAAACATCGTTTTTATCGCCGGAGGTATGGGTGTCGCTCCGCTGTCGCTTTTGGTCGAACATTTATGCGCGGATAAGTGTTTCTCGCCATCGGCAATGACTTTTTACCTGGGCGCTAAAACCGCTAAGTCTATTCTAGGTTTGGATAAGCTCCAAAAGCTTTGTTACAATATTAGTGTTTGCACGGATGATGGAACCCTGGGGAAGAAGGGATTCGTTACAGAAGTATTTCAAAAAGACATAAAGAAATATTCGCCGGCAAGCACGGCCGTTTACGCCTGCGGGCCGAAGGATATGCTCCAGTCACTGGCTAAGATGTTAAGCGCATATAAATTCTTCTCTCAGGTGTCGCTGGAAGAGAGAATGGCCTGCGGCATCGGTGCCTGCCTCGGCTGTGCCGTTGCAGTTAAAGATAATAAAGGTGCCTTGACTTATAAGCGGGTTTGTGCCGACGGCCCGGTATTCAATCTCGATGAAATATTTTGGGAATGACTGTGTCTAATGATTAAGAAAAATGCCACGCGATATGATATCTTGAGAAGGATTACATAATGAAACAAGCTTTTGTTAAAGTAATAATTTTAACGGGGCTCCTTTTTACATTGTCATACAATATTAGTTTGGCTAATGACTGGAATGTACGGCCGGTGAAGCTCAAGGTGATTGATGCAGTGACAAAACAGCCACTGACCGGAATAAAGGTCTATTATGTACTCACTACCTGGTATCCCGATATGAGTTGCCTGAGCTATTTCTTTTACCCTTCCTTCATTCATGAAGCACCAGGGAAAATAAAAGAAGCTATAAAGATGGAATTGACAACTGATAAAAACGGTGGGGTTTTTTTTGCGGCCAAAACATTGGACATGCAGTGCTATGAACGCGTACTCTCAGAAAAAATTGTAATAAATCTGGACATCACTATGGATCAAAAATGGCAGAAAAGACTCTACAAAGATAAATATGGTTTTTGGAGTTGGTGGGCGTATGTCTTCGGTGAGGAGGAGTTATTCATCATTAACAAACACTATAAAGGTTTTTTCCTTACTTACGGGTATAAAAGGTCAGATCATGAAGAGAACCTTGTCAAGGATAAGTACTATCGCGAAAAGTATGAAAAGCATGTTTTGGATAAATTAGATGATTTGGAGCGTGCCACTGAGTGGGATGGCCCGCCGGAAGAATACACCGTTGACCTCCGTCGCGCGGATAATTAAATAATTTAGACGGTTCTATTTAACAATGAAAACTAAAACATCTGTAAATATGGCCGTGAATTTGGGCAGACTCAAGCTCAAAAATCCGGTAATGACGGCATCGGGCACCTTTGGTTATGGAGAAGAATACGCCGATTATGTTGACTTAAACCGGATTGGAGCGATTGTTGTTAAAGGTTTGTCGCTAAAGCCTCGTCTGGGAAATCCACCGCCGCGAATAATGGAGACGGCAGGAGGAATGTTGAACGCTATCGGTTTGCAGAATATCGGAGTGGATGCTTTTATTGACGAGAAGCTTCCCTTCTTGCAAAAATTTGATGCCAAGGTTATTGCCAATATCTACGGCGAGACTTATGATGAATATATAAAGGTAGCAAAAAAGTTAAGCATGGCCAAAGGAGTGCACGCTTTGGAAATAAATGTTTCCTGCCCCAATGTTCAAAAAGGCGGCTTGAGTTTCGGCTCCAACCCGAAAACTGCCGCCGAGGTTACGCGCAGAATCAAAGATGCAACAGGCCTGCCGGTAATTGTGAAGCTTACTCCCAATGTCACGGATATAGCGGTAATTGCCGAGGCTGTCGAAGAAGCAGGCGCGGATGCCATATCGCTGATCAATACATTGGCCGGCATGTCCGTTGACTTAAAAAAAAGAAAGCCGAATTTAAAAAATATTACCGGAGGACTATCCGGTCCGGCCATAAAGCCGGTTGCGCTGCGCATGGTCTGGCAGGTAGTCCAGAGAGTTTCGGTGCCCGTAATCGGGATCGGCGGAATAATGACAGCCGAAGATGCACTGGAATTTTTAATTCTGGGAGCTAAAGCGGTACAGATAGGCACCGCTAACTTCATCAATCCCCACGCGACCATAGATATTTTAGAAGGGATGCAAAACTATTTGGCAAGAAATAGAATAAAAAATATTAACCAAATCATTGGTACATTCCAACCGTGACGTAAAGACGAAAGACAAATGCAAAGTTACTTCCATGAGAATCAAGACGGAAGAAATAATCGGCGGTATTTATCTAATTGGTGGCCCTAACATCACACTGCCCGATGACGCGGCAGTATACCTGATCAATTTTGAAGGAGAGCTTGTTTTAATCGACTCAGGAGCGGGCAGAAGCTTCAATCAGCTTGTCGGCAATATCGAATTTTTAGGCTTAAATCCATCTAACATTTCCCACTTAATTTTAACACATAATCACATCGACCATATTGGTGCGGCGCCTTTATTTAGAAAGCAATATGGGACTAAATTATTAATCCATGAATTAGACGCGGATGCAATGGAGTCCGGTGATTCCGTGCGTACGGCCGCCAACTGGTATGACACGACATTTCCGCCGACACCAATAGATGAGAAACTAAAGGGCGCTTACGGAATATTGAAATTCGACAGGGAAGAACTCCGTTGGCTCCATACACCCGGCCACACGCCCGGCTCCATTTCTCTTTATCTGGATCGCGAGGGAAAAAGAATTCTTTTCGGGCAGGATATTCACGGCCCCTTTCACAAATCATTTGGTTCCGATATAGGAGCGTGGAAAAAATCGATGCAGGCTTTGCTTAATCTGAACGCCGATATCCTCTGTGAAGGCCATTTGGGCATCTATCAGCCGAATGAGTGTGTAAGTGATTATATTGAGAAATATCTCGAAGAATACGAATAGCTAGGGCTCATAAGCTTATTTTTGCATTGATTGCCCGAAGCCCGGCAAATGCCGGGACAAATAAGTAACGATAAAATATCTATTTCTTTAAACTATCTTTTACTCCGACCGCAATTACTCTTACCTTTTCCAGGACTTCATTTTCGTCGATAGTTAAGAGTTTACGGTTTTCCATTACAATCCTGCCGTTGATCAATACCGTATCCACATCGGCTCCGCTTGCCGCGTAAACAAGATGCGAATATTCGCTGTAAAGCGGCGTCAAATGAGGCTCGTTCAGTCCAATGATGATAATATCGGCTTTTTTGCCCACTTCCAGAGAGCCGGTGATCTTTTCCATGCCGAGAACCTTAGCACCTTCAATAGTAGCCATGCGCAGGACTGTGCGGGCATCCATTACCGTCGGATCAAGCCTGGCGACTTTATGGAGCTTGGCGGCAGTGGACATTTCTTTGATCATATCCAGGTTATTGTTGCTGGCGCAGCCGTCGGTTCCCAGCCCGACGGTAATGCCGGCCTGGAGCATATCAGGCACCGGAGCTACGCCGCTCGCCAGTTTCATGTTGCTTGCGGGATTATGGGAAACTCTGCACTTGTGAGCGGCTAAGAGCTTCATATCGTCGCGAGAGAGATAAACGCAATGAAACGCAATAAACCGTCCATTTAGATAACCGATATCTTTTAAAAAAGAAACGGCACTTTTGCCATACTTCTGCTGGAGCTGTTCCTGTTCGGATTTGTTTTCCAGAAGATGAATTCCCAGCGGTATTTTGTAACGCTCTGCAATCTTTTTCGCGTGGGCCAAGAGGGAAGGGGAGCACGTATAGAGCGCGTGTGGTTCGATAATGATGTTGATCAACGGATCATTTTGCCATTTCTCCGCGAGCATTCGGCTGTAAGCGAGGCCTTCTTCGGCAGTTTTAAAGTTAGGCGAAGGAAAATCAAAGAGTACTTCGCCGATAAGACAGCGCATCCCCGCTTTTTTTGCGGCGCGGGCGGTTTCATCTTCGAAGATGTACATGTCGCAAAATGTGGTGGTCCCTGATTTGATCATCTCGGCGGCGGCGAGGAGCGTTCCCCAGTAGGCAAGTTCTTTATTTACATTCTTGGCTTCCGCCGGAAAGATGTAATTATTGAGCCAATCCATAAGTTCGAGATCGTCGGCGATGCCGCGAAAACAGGTCATGGCCGCGTGCGTATGGCAGTTAACAAAACCGGGCATAATGAGAGAGTCTTTGGCACTGATCGTTTTTTTGGCACGGTATTTGTTGGCAATTTGTCCGGCCTGTCCGATGGCGACTATCTCGCCGGCATTGACGGCAATTGCTGCGTTTTCTAAATGTGTGTTTTGATAATCAAGCAGAAGCGCTTTTCCGCCGTTGATAATGATATCAATTTCTTGCATCGGATATTCCCTTGTCTTTGTGTGTTGCGTTCATCCTTAGCATAAAATTTACCCAACCTTCAAGAAACAAAAAATCGCCGATCAAATCCTTGACACTAAAAGTTAAAAATAATATAAGCCGCAGAGTTTCTCCGGTTCGTCAATCCAGGCCTGGGTGGCGGAATTGGTAGACGCAAGGGACTTAAAATCCCTCGGTCCTTGAGACTGTGCGGGTTCAATTCCCGCCCCAGGCACCAAAAAAGCACGGGTTTCTTATAGTTTGATATGATTCAAAAAAATAGTTAAATCTGATATTCTAGAGACTCGCCATCACCGGTAAAAAATTCGAGATCATGATGAGGCCGTTTTCCGATCATAAAATTTCTATAACATCCGAAAATGTTCGCCATGCCCTTCAATTTACGGATTATATTGTCAAAAATTTCCCGTACCGGCTGGCGGGAAGTGATTCCTGCGAAAGAGCCGGAAAAGCGATCGCAGAGGAGTTTTCACGTCATTGCGATTTCCATTCCGTAAAACATGAATCCTTTGCGTTCCACCCCACAGCTTGTATAAAAATTATTCGGCCCTTGGTAATTCTTTATGTAATTGCTGTTGCCTTTATTTTTTTGAAAATGCCCGTTGTTGCGCTATTTTGCCTGCTATTATCTCTTGCTATGTTTTCCTCTCAAATTGTATTTTATAAAAAGATATTTGATCCTTTCTTCCCCAAAGGGCAAGGGTACAATATTGGAGGAATTGTTGAACCGGATCAGGATGTCCAGCAGCAGATCATTCTCTGCGGTCATCATGATGCAGCCTATGTCTTTCATTATATGGCCTTATCACCCAGGTTGTATCCTTTTGTTGTTTTCGGCGGTATTCTGCCCTTCCTGCTGGGGACCGGCCTTTCCATTACCAGTGTCATCATGGGCTATCCGCCGTGGTGGGTGCCTGCCGTAATGGCCGCAACTTTTGTTCCGGTGTTACCTCTCTGGTGGTTCACGACGGATGCTGTTTCGCCCGGCGCCGGAGATAATATGATTGCCGTAGCTCTTGCCAACGAAGTTACCCGTATTCTGGCGGACAGCAAGAAAGCAGGGAACAATTTGCTCAGCCACACCCGAATCGTGTGCCTGACTGTTGACGCGGAAGAAAGCGG
Source organism: uncultured delta proteobacterium (assembly GCA_963753975.1). Lineage (GTDB taxonomy): Bacteria > Desulfobacterota > Syntrophia > Syntrophales > Smithellaceae > UBA4810. Next base: position 322,146 of record CAVWEH010000002.1, on the reverse strand, counting down.
ACTGAGGGGCTCGATGGCCTATGTCGCGCGTCATGCACAAGAGATGGTCAGTACCAAGTCTTACGTTTTATGTTATGATACCTTGTATAAGGCCGATAAGTTGATTTTTTTCAATAACGATATGAATTTGACCAGAGACCTGTCGGACTCCATGGCCAATGATCTGGTAACTATTGCCGGGGAGCTCGGATACCGTGCTCATGTGGCCCGGATGCCCTGGGGAGGAGGCAGCACCGATGCGGCGGCATTCGCCAGAGGCGGAATTGAAGCCACATGCATGCTCGCCTTTGATTTAAATGTCGGGAAACTGCCAAGGGATTTAGTCTATCATACCTCAAGAGACACGACGGATGCCATTGAACCGGCAATGGTGGAACAGGCTCTTAATGTGACTATTGATTACATCCTGAAGAAGGATAAAGAGATGAGTCGATGAATTACCGACGCAGCACGATCTTCTTTTTTTAACTTCTGAGATCTGTCTGCGGATCATCAATCCCGAAGACCAAAGCTATGTCCGGAGCCTAGTACTCGAGAGCGAAGGTGATTTGGTCAACATTCCGGCTGGTTTGGGACGTGGCGACGCGCTAGTGCTGGGGGAAGCGGTTCCGCTAGCGACTCGGGTTCAGTTCGATAAGCCGTGCCCAGCTCCAAACAGTGACGACGTAGACTTCTACGCGAAGTGGAAGGACGGGCCCTCAGACTTGAATGTGGATGAGATCGTCAAGCGCTGGCGCAGCCAAGAATGTGCCTGAAATTCGGTTGTAGCATACGGTGTACCGCCGCCGCTGAAAATCACTTTGGATCAAATATTTCAAAAGCAAACTATTAAAAAATTTATTCGCACTACTTGTTTCTTTGTAGGTGAAACAAACGATCTTATAGTAAGGAATATCACTTGAAGTGGAGCATAACGCCCAGTTATGCTGGTGCCCTGACACATTTAAGCATTAAAAGAATTCTTAACAAATGCAGCCTTTTTATATTCATCGATCTCATTGATAATCCCTTCTTCAAAACTCATGGGTGAATATCCGAAATCTTTCTTAGCGTCTTCATAGGGAAAAATGCGAGGTTCAACTAATGTTTGTACTTTTTCCCTGTAATCAATTTTCCCTAGTGATGTGAAATATATAATTACCGCTCCAAAATATGCAATCGGATATGGAACCGAAATGAATTTATTTTTTTTGCCAAGCAACCGCCCAATTGTTTTAAAAATATCAATCAGCAAAATTGGGCTCTTCCCAGACAAAATATAATTCCTTCCCTTGGTTATTCGTTCATTGATTAAAACTCTATAATAGGCATCACCGAGATCCTTTTCATGCACTGGCTGAAGAGGGTAACTTGCATGATTCACAACTGGGAAAAAATGGAGTTTGTCAACCATTTTAATAAATATGGCAACATTATTATCGTTTAGACTCCCATAGATCATAGTTGGTCGCAAGATGGTCAGGGTTATATTTGAACCTGATATTAGCTCTTCAATTAGTTTTTCGGTTTGCCTATATTCTTCGCCTGCTGACTTGTGCTTCGAATAAATACCAGTCGTATGAACAAGAACTATCCATTTTACATTATTCTTTACGGCGGCTTTAACGACTTTTAGTGAAGTATGAATTCCTGCAATATGAAATATTGTGTCAATATCTTTCATAATTTCATCAAGAAAGATTGAATCATTCAAATCACCATTAGCCTTTTCTATAGACAATCCACTTTTATTAATTAAATCAGTATTTGAAGAATTTCTGACAACAACTCTGAATCTCGTGCTCCTAATATGATCATTACTGTTTATTAACTTCCGCAGAAACCATCTACCGCTTTTTCCAGTCATACCAGTAAGCAATATCATTTGTCTCTCTCAATTCCTTAGTCGGTTGATATTTGTCGCCCTGCTAAACAATTAATATCCGAACTTCGCTTTTTCCGATGATTTGGGTATCAAAATAACATAACTTCTTTTTTCTTAAAAGGAAAATATGACCATTATTTACAGCAGATATCTATTTATATATTTCGTATTTCATGGCAATAAGGACTAAAATCGAACTTCGTAAAACATGAGAAATTTGTCCAATGCTATATTGATTACCGTTAGAAAGGGAGCATACCTACAAAAATTGCTGCATGCTTTGTTACAGGAAAGAATCGATTATCATTTCGTAAAATCGATGGTGCGGATAAATAGATGTGTTCAGTAAGCACTTCTTCCTGTAATGTTGTGTTTTGAATTCCCTTTTCTAATACAACCTTTCAATCGGAAATAATCAAAAAATTGAACTCTAATTTTACATGTGGTACAAGGATTTTTCGTAAAAAGATGCCCTTGAACATGACTGCCTGCTTTCCAAGACTCTGAAGCACCTTCTTAGAGAACTAGATAGCTCTGCCATGACAAGTCTGGATTTACTTGGACATTTCATAAAAATCCAGCAAACACAGAAAGATTTAATCAAGAGAGCATATTTATGAAAATATTTTTAATATGTTTAATCATATTGATAATGATATTGATGGGCGTCGTTTATGGTTTTTATATTCAAAGATATAAAGTATTTCCTTTTAGATATATTGAGACTGCATACCGTTATATGATGCACATAATACCTTATAAGACTTATGGGCCTTTCTCTATTGGTGTGTATAAGGGTTCCTGTCCATTCGATTTAGTTGCTCCAGCTGATATTGCCAATCCCATTTTAACAGGAAGGGATGTTGTTGATGTGGACGCGATGTATGTAGCCGATCCTTTTCTGGTGTTCACACAAAATAAATATACTGTCTTTTTTGAAGTGATGAACAGAGAAACAAGACAAGGTGATATTGGCTATGCGGAAAGCACAGATGGCAAGAATTGGAAATACAAGAAAATCGTAATTAGCGAATCATTTCATTTGTCATATCCTTACGTTTTTGAATATAAAGGTGATTATTACATCATCCCGGAAAGCGGTCAGGATTTGTCAGTCAGATTATACAAGGCGGTGTCCTTCCCTGCAAAATGGGTATACGTCGGCAATTTACTATCGGGATATAATTTTAAGGACCCTTCTATATTTCAGTATAATAAAAAGTGGTGGTTATTCGTTGCTACGAATGAATGTGATACATTAAATCTTTATTATGCCAGTGATCTGTTGGGTGAATGGAAACCTCATCCAATGAATCCCATAGTCAAATTCGACAATAGGATCGCCAGGCCGGGCGGAAGAGTTATTGTTTACAATGACAGGCTATACCGTTTTGCACAGGACGATCATTCGAGCTACGGTACTCGGGTATTTGCTTTTGAAATAACTGAACTATCTAAAAAATCATATAGAGAAAAGCTCGTAGAGAGGCCGGTTGCAAATATGACAGGTCACGGATGGAACGCGGCAGGAATGCATAATGTAGATTTACATAAAATAGGAAGCAAGTGGATGGCTGTTGTCGATGGCAGAAATAGATAGACTTCATGAGGTACTATAAACAAAAATATTTTAGATTTATTAGAACTTAATATTTGATTCTCTTTTATACCAATCAATAGTCATGCGTAATCCTTCGTCAAATTGCACAAGAGGCTTATATCTCAAATATCGTTTTGCGGCTTCGATTGCGGCAAAGGAATGCTTGATGTCTCCCGGTTGTGGTTTTGTGTATTCAGTCGATATATTTTTGCCTACAATATCATTAATCTTTTGTACAAGGTAATTTATAGTAATTTGTTCATGACAACCACAATTAATAACAACACCATCTATGCCCGTCGTGGTTGCCGCGAGAATGTTAGCATTAACCACATTGGAAACAAAGGTAAAATCCCTGCTCTGTTCACCATCACCGTAAATTAATGGTTTACGATTGTGCAAGATTGCCGTAATGAATTTTGGTATAACTGCCGAATATTGCGATGTAGAGTCTTGCTTTGGACCGAAGACATTGAAATAACGTAACGCGACTGTTCCCAGTCCATGGACTTTAGTAAAAACAGAACAATGTCTTTCTGCTGCTAGTTTTGAAACAGCGTATGGCGATAATGGAGCAGGTATCATTCCTTCATGGTTAGGTAATTCCGGTGTTTCTCCGTAAATTGATGAAGAAGAGGCGAATACGACGCGCCGAACTTTTGCGTCCTTGGCGGCACAAAGAACGTTGAGTGTTCCGACAACATTTACTTCGTTTGTTGTGATTGGATCACGTATTGATAGTGGTACCGATGACAGCGCCGCTTCGTGTAAAATAAAGTCAATGCCTTCTGCCGCTTCTCTCACTATATGGTAACTGAGGACATCGCCTTCGATTAATTCAATGGAGCTAAGGAAAGGTTCAATGTTATGGCGTTTCCCGGTAGAAAAATTATCAAGAACTCGAACTTTTTCTCCACGATGTACAAGTTCCTCAACAATGTTAGAGCCGATGAAACCGGCCCCGCCTGTTACAAGATAGTTCATAAGTGTTTTCCCTAGTAATGAATTTGAAACGTGCGTTAATGGTTTTTCTGATTTTCCCAATACACACAACATTTCAATCTGTAATAAACACTATTTATACACGATGATAAACATCGACACTGCACCCCACCTTTGTGAACAAGATTGCCTTGACGTGAAAGACCAAATTTCCTACAATTCAATCAAGCAAAGTGATATCTTATCAAAAATACTTTAGTAAATGCAAGACTCGTGATGCGCTGCAACTGCCTTCTTCATTTAAACCCAAAAGATTTACTTCTAGGTTGTACAGAAAGGAGAATAAAATATTGGAAGCGCATGCAGCAAAATCGCTATTTTATGATTAAAATTAAGGAGATAATGTGTTGCCATACTTCAGTATAATTATACCAATGTATAACCGCGAGCGTTTTATTGACCGTGCTATCAATAGTTGTCTTAATCAGGACTTTGAGAATTATGAAATCATTGTTGTTGATGATGGTTCAACTGACAAATCTGTAAATGTGGTAAAAAAATACGCAGACCCTCGAATCAAACTTATTTGCCATAAGGTAAATCGAGGCGTTGGACCAGCAAGAAATACTGGTGTGGACGAAGCAATTGGTGAATGGGTCCTTTGTTTTGATAGCGACGACGAATTACTTCCTGGAGCATTATCCTTAATTGCAAGACGAAGCAATGAAGTTGATGAGAAAATATCTCGCCTGCAGTTTATGCAGCAAATGGATACGGGAGAAATTTCTCCCGATCCGCCTCTGAAAAACGAGTTTTGGGACTACATTAAATATATTAAGGAGATGGAAGCGGGCTTTGGACTGCGCTCTCATTTATTTCAAGTCGTAAAGCGTGCTGCATTAGCAAAAGTCAGATACTATGATGGTAGAACATTAGAGATGCCATATCATCTGGACTTCATGAAACAATTCAATGCCTGGTCTTTTCCTGATGTAGTGCACATTTATCATCATGACGCAGAAAACCAGCTTACCAAACCAAATATCGCCCGTTCAATACAAGATGCCAGAGATCAAGCATTAAGTTGGGAACTCATCCTGAAGAATCACGGGGAAGCGCTTAAGTTGCATGCGCCGCATATATACAGCAACCAGGTTTCGGGTTTGGCAACATTATGTTTTCTTAGCGGTAATAAGTTAAAAGGCATCAAATATTCTTTTTCTTCCTTGAGAAGTAATTCTTTATCTCTCAGGTACTGGATTATCTTGCTATTTGGTCTTCTTGGTGCAAAACCGCTTGCTTGGTTGAAGTATTTCCGATCGCGTCTGTTGTAGATGAGAATGAATTAGTGGTGTAACAATTATTAGTGTCACCCAAATTTCACATAATTCAAAAGGTGCGCGATGCGTATCCGGAATAGAAAGATTCCAGTAGTTTTTCTAGCAATATTATTAGGTGCCTTTGCGTGCGGACATTCATGACGGCTGATGCGCGTGATGTGGTTGCGGGAGTTTATAGATTGAATATGCGTATACTACACCTCATACCTAGCCTAAGTGGCGGCGGGGCAGAGCGACAGCTTAGTTATCTGGCACCCGAGTTGGTTCGTATGGGCCATGAAGTACATGTTGCGTATTCCACAGATGGGCCGCAGCGACCTGAATTGCCCGGTGTAGTTCTTCACCAGCTCAACTCCCGATCCAATTACGATCCATATTTGCTTTGGCAACTCGCCCGTCTTATCCGGAGAATCAGGCCGGACATCATTCATACATGGATTTTGCAAATGGATGTTCTGGGTGGAATAGCTGCAAGACTTAATGGAGTCCCTTGGATACTTCGTGAATCGACTCAGGCCCAGGCCTATCTGCCGACATGGAAATGCCGTTTGCGGGTTCAAGTAGGTTCTTGTGCCAGTGCTATTGTAGTGAATTCTTCAGGTGGTGACGAATATTGGGAAGCGCAGCTACCATACAGTTGTCGTCATATCGTACCAAACGGATTGCCTATGCATGAAATAGGCAGGATTGAGGCAGCTGTGCCGCCTGGATTCTCAAAATCGGAAGCGCCCATTGTGCTTTATGTTGGTCGGATGGAAGTGCACAAAAGACAGAAAGCCTTTTTAGAAGCACTGGCGTGCGTCAGGCAACAACAAGACGTGTTAGGTGTTTTGTGTGGGGATGGGCCTTGTCACTCAGAACTAGAGGTATTGAGACATGAACTGGGGCTGGACGCTTATATTCAGTTTACGGGTCATTTACCGGCCGCTTCAGTTTGGGCACTTATGAAAAAAGCATCGGTTTTTGTTTCGCTCAGTGCGCATGAAGGACATCCGAATACGGTCATGGAAGCCATGGGGTGCGGTTGCCCGCTCGTGCTCTCTAATATCCCCGCGCACAGGGAGATTCTTGATGAGAGTAGTGCGCTCTTTGTGGATCCATCCAATGTGCGGCAGACAGCCGACGCCATTTTGCAGGTATTGAGTAATGCAGATGCTTCCAAAGGGCGTGCTTTGATCGCAAAGCAGAAAACCGAGAAATGGTCTATAGCCTCAATGGCCAAAAATTATGAAAGAGTGTATAAGGAATTTATATGAGTTCAGAAGTTTGAATCCGACAAATATTTTGCATAAAATATGCCGAGTGTTTGATGTTTGCTGATTTGGTAAATAAAGGCGAGCGAAAAGTTTTGCGGAAATGGTCCTCCAGTCTGCCGCTAATGTTCTTTCCTTCGCTTCCTCCATAGTCGTTTAAGCCAACAGCTACAAAGGTCGATTAGTATGAGAATCATTTTCCACTATTACATGGGGGGAGGCGGTGGACTCGCTAACATAATTATCCTTCTGCGTACCATGGCTCTTAGCCATCCCGAAGATGAAATCCAGATCGTCACCTCGCCGTTAGTCCACTTCGACGAGCTGGAAGATGTGCCGAACATTCGGATTCGAAGGTTTCGCTTAACTGGTTGGCAGGAAATAGACCGGTTGCTGCTTAGCGTTTTTTTCTTGCCTAGGATTGTGCGTGAGACAAGGGCGGATATCCTTTGGTCCATGAACCTAGGTTCGTACGTCAAGACAGGTATTCCTTCCGTGCTCAGCATGACTAACGCCTATCAGGTCTGTCCTTGGGAGGACTCGCGCTACCACCCCGGCAGCACTTTGCACGTTGCCCTGCTCCGATGGTTCTTTCGCCGTTCTCTTCGGATTTACGACGCCGTGGTCGTGGAGACACAGCTCATGGGAGACTACGTCCGTCGTATCCAGGGTGCTCCTCAAGAAATCTGCGTCGCCCCAAAGGCCGTTGAAAGGGAGATGGATGTTCGACCAGAACCATTGCCGTCATTTCTGCAAAGTGCTCTTGAAAGGGGCTTGGGACGCAGCACGTTTACGTTCCTCTACGTGTCCACCTATATGCCGCATAAGAATCATGTCACTTTGATCAGGGCATTTTCGGAACTGGCGCGAAGGAATGTCCGAGTCAGAGTCATTCTCACTGTCAAACCGGAGGAAATCCTAGATGCCGGGTGGCCGGAGACAGTCAGCCTCATCGAAAAGGGTTACATCGTGCCCGTTGGCTGGGTGGCTAAATCATACTTAAGATCCTTGTATGCGGCATGTCATGCCTGTTTGATGCCAAGCGTTCTGGAATCTCTCAGCTCCGCTCACTTAGAAGCCATGCAGTGGGGGCGGCCGCAAATAATTGCCGATCTTCTCTATGCGCATGATCTCTGCGGCCCTGCTGCTTTATACGTCGGCGCGACAGACGTACAGGCATGGGTAGAACAGATCGAAAAATTAAAAAGCAATGCACATCTCCGTCGTGAAATGATCCATGCAGGACAAGTGCGGATGAGTATGTTTCCGACTTCATGGGATGAAGCGTCCGAAACAGTGCACCGATTTCTTGAGTCGGTTCATTATCAGCATTAATATGGTGAGGATTGGGAGTCAAGAGTATTCAGTTGTAATATGTCGTTGTCTGAGCCCGAGTGATTTTGTCCCGTTTTGCATAGGTAATTTGATTGTTTTCTATGGTAAGTCAGAAAAACTGAAGTATAAAAAATGTGAAATGACCAAGTTGCCAAAATTATCTGATGTTTATAAACAATAAAAATATAAGTTCAGTGGAAGAAAACGAATTTTTTACATACATTTATGTAATAACGCGATTTTCAGTGGAAAAATAACGATTTTAAATGGTTAGATAATGGCGGCATATCTGCCTGTAAGTGTTAGAAGGGACCTTTTTATAGGCGTTTAAGGCTTCAAAACAAAGGTGCAGGTCGGATCTCCGAAGCATTTTACTGAATACTAGATGAAATGTGCAAATGCGTGACAGCCGATTTTTCGTTTGTGAAGAATCCGACATTCTTCCTGTAAATGCTCATCCTTATTTGACTGAAGTCCACAAATCATTAAACGCGGCGAAAATGCAGGATCTCCCTCCGTAATAAACACAATTTACCTCCTTTGGTGATGGTTATTTGCTGCCATTTGCACATAAAATATTGGTGATTATTTACTTGACTATGGAGTTCGGGTTTTATAAAAGATGCCATCTCTTATTATTGGAAAAATCCAGAAAACAGAACGTTGCTTGGAACGCTGTTAGAGCTAGAGCAAATGCATTTTGCCTGAAAAAGCCATCCCGTTTCAAAAGGGAACGGAAAGCAACGGGTGTAAGCTTCAGTAGCGATCGCTGAGCCGCCAAGCATGAATCTATAATAGTGATTTATGTAAAGCGGCTTTCTAGTTTAATGTCACCTTGAAGGTGTCAAATGGCTTTGAGTAGTTCTTCTGTCCAAGAGGCTGTTTCCATTGTAATTGTCAACTATAACTGTAGCGCATTATTGACTGCATGTGTGCACTCCTGTTTGGAGCAAGCCCGGCAAGTTATCGTTGTTGATAACGCATCTTCAGATTTAAGCCTAAAAGAATTGGAGGCTAGTTTCCCTTCAGAAGATCGGTTATGCGTGATTTGCCTGGAGAGTAACCGGGGCTTCGCTGCCGGCTGCAATATTGGGATAAGCGCGGCTACAGAATCTTATATTTTATTCCTGAACCCCGATTGTTTATTGGGCGCAGATTCTTTGCAACGTATGGTTCAGGTGTTAGAGGTTGATTCCAGAGCAGGCATGGTGGGAGGCATGTTGATCACCCCGGATGGCACCGAGCAGAGAGGGTGCCGCCGTATGATACCAACCCCATGGCGTTCCTTTGTTCGCGCTTTTAGTTTGTACCGCTTTTCAGGCCGCTGGCCACGGCTGTTTGCCGATTTTAATTTGTATAAAAAAGCTGCGCCGGATTGTCCCATCGATGTGGAGGCAATTTCCGGTGCCTGCATGCTGGTGAGGCGCGATGCGCTATTGGATGTTGGCCCCCTGGACGAGGGTTATTCCCTACACTGTGAAGATCTCGATTGGTGTATCCGTTTTCGCCAGAGGGGCTGGAAAATCATGTTTGTACCCGATGCCCGCATGGTTCATCATCAAGGGATGTGCAGTATGTCCTGCCCCGTTTTTGTTCAATGGCACAAACACAAGGGAATGATGCGTTTCTACGGCAAATTTTTTCGCCGTCAGTATCCGGGTGTATTATTTTGGATTGTTGGATTTGGTGTTTGGTTACGATTTGGCGCTGTTGTCGTTTACTATAACTTAAAGTATATAAAACAATGGTTGAAGCATAAGCGATTGTAAAGGACGGGTAGGTGTTATCGGTGCGACCAGCTTAATCGGGGATTGCTTGCTTCCCTGATAAGTATAAAAATTTGGTTGATAAATCTTATAGCACATCTAATACCCTCCTATCCGGTATAGTCGTCACCGGGTGCTTAAATATTATTTTTTACGAGCTTACATCTTTTTGATTCATGTAACTGAGAGAGCGGAGCTTTAAGAAGAGTGAGCAGCGTACTCAAGTCAAACCAAGATCAGGACAAATGAGCCAGGGGAAATCCTATCGTCAAATACATGCTGTAATCGGAAGAACTTTATAAAACTTCAATTGCCTTAAAAAAAATCACCGGTCAATTATGGTGCAAAATAAAATAGATGAAAGTTTTGAAAAAGTCCAGAGATTTTGAATTTTTAAAGCGTTTTTTTGACTTTACAGCGGCTTTAATTTTAACAGCCCTAATGGCTTTGCCCCTCATTATTATTGCCGTTTCCGTAAAGCTAACTTCACCTGGCCCTGTCATACATTGGTCGCATCGAGTGGGCAAAAACAATCAAATATTTTCCATGCCTAAATTTCGGACCATGCATATTGGAGCCCCGGATGTAGCGACTCATCTTTTTGAAGATGTAAATATTTATCTGACACCAGTAGGATTATTCTTGCGTGAAACAAGTTTTGACGAGTTGCCCCAGTTATGGAGTGTACTCAAAGGCGATATGAGTCTTGTCGGGCCCCGACCGGCTCTGTTTAATCAAAATGATTTAATTAAATTAAGAACGGAAAGGCAAATATCAGAGCTTTTGCCCGGCATAACCGGATGGGCGCAAATTAACGGTAGAGACGATCTTTCTATTTCTATTAAAGTTTCATATGACGAATATTATCTGAAAAACAAATCATTCATTTTGGATATGAAAATATTATGGAATACTATTCCCAAGGTAATTAAACAAGACGGAGTCGCTCGTTAAATGACCTTGCATCCACAACTTAATCATTATAATTTTTATTTCAGAATTATAAGTGACTCTGTATAGGTTGTTAAGGAGATTTATATGAAAATTTCACTTTTATATAAATGAGGAAATGCGTCTTTAAAAATACATTTTTGAGTCGCACTGTTCTCATATCGTATACAAAATACCGTGGGAGCGGATATCCGCAAAAACTTCTTGCAGACGGTATTGCCCCGGTTCCAGCCAGCGATTGCTGCAAAAAACATTTTCCATCAGGATTATCTTGCCTCATTAATTCTGACAACTACCGACCACTGAACAGTAGTAGGTGAAACACTTTATTGTATTTTTAAAAAAATACACATAATTTTTTAAACACCCTTTTTTAAATATAATATTAGTCATAAAAAATACCGGGATTAAACATAATTCCGTATCTTGTGGTTATTATTTTATTGACGCGTAAAAACTTCCATATTATTATTCTATTTAATAAAAATGAGTTGTTATCAGAAAAGTATCAAATACTATGATGCTTGGAGAATGATGTGAAGATCAAAATAATATTGCTCGGAGTCGTTGCTTGTATTCTGCTGGTACTGTATAGTTATTTCGTTGCCGACACGGTCATGACGCGAATAACCGACGCGCAAATGACAAAGGTTGATGGAAGGTTTATGATCGCGACGGAGTATCGGCCTTTTGTGAACTACGATGCCGGATACCGGTTAAAGTTCAATTCCGGGACGATTCAGAACGATGCCATCAAACTCAAGGGGAAAATTGTAAGTATCAAAAAATACGGATGGAGAATTCCGATATTTTCTATGTACGAAAACGTCGTCAAGATTGAAGAAGAGAAGTAGTCTTCCGTCACGTTATGCCCTAAGCCGTAAGTTTGATTATTGACCATGAATATCCCCAAACAATTTTTTCGAATGTCAAAAAAAGATTTGATACCATCATATAGCTCTCTCATGATATAATCTTGGCAGCAAAATAATTAACGGGCAGAAAAATATGTGGAAAAATAAAGTTGTTTCCCCGGAAGAAATACTTTCAAAGATAGAACCTGGTATGAGTATCTTCCTGGGCAGCGGCATGGCAGAACCGCGTACGCTGGTCAAGCATCTGATGGAATCGGATCAGTATAATCTGCAGGATCTGGAGCTGATTCAACTTGTGAGTCTTGGAGACGCGGTGGCCATTGATGAGCGGTACGCACGGAAATTCCGGTTAAAGACGTTTTTCTCTGGCTGGATTGCTTCTGAGGCCATAAGCCAAGGGCGTGTTGATCTGATTCCCAGCCGGTTTTCGCGGATACCGTGGTTATTTAAAACCGGCGTCATCAATATCGATGTGGCTTTTATCCAGGTGACGTCTCCCGACGACAACGGTTATTCTTATCTGGTGGGCGCGGCTGCGGAAAGGCAAGCCATGGAAATGGCTAAAATAGTTGTCGGCGAGATCAATTCCCAAATTCCCCGAACGATGGGTGATACTCTGGTTAATATGAATGACTTCCAATACCTCGTCGAGGCGACAGAACCACAGTTTTATGTCGGACGCTGGCCTTTGCAAGAGGTTTATCTGAAAATCGCCGCCAATATCGCTTCGGTTATCGAAGACGGCAGTTGCATTTCCTATGGAATCGGTCCTCTCTACGAAGCGCTGGCCAAGACACTCGCGACGAAAAAGAATCTAGGAGTGCATTCGCCTTTCTTTACGGACGCCCTGATGGATCTGGTTAAAAGCGGCGCTATCACCAACCGCAATAAAGGCATCTTTCGCGGCAAGTCTTGCGCTTCCTATGTGATCGGCACCAAGGAATTGATGAAATGGCTGGATTTAAATTCTCTGGTGGAATTTCAGCCGCAGGATATTGTGATGGATCCCAGAACCATCGGCCTCAACGATAACATGATTGCGATTTCCCCGGCGCGTAAAGTTGATCTGACTGGAAATATCGCTTTGCATACCGGCAAGGGAAATGTAACAGCCGGCCCGGGAAACGTTCAGGAGCTCTTTATGGGAGCCACCCTGTCAAATAACGGTCGTACAATATTTGCCCTTCCCAGTCGAAACCGCAAGGGGCAAGCGAATATTCTCATTTCCGTCGATAAATATCCATTTCAGTTTACGAATCGGGAATCCATGGATCTTGTTGTTACAGAATATGGCGTCGCGTATTTGATGGGTAAAACCCTGAGGGAACGGGCGCAAGCACTGATTGAAATTGCCCATCCCGACGATAGAGCTGATCTCGTCAGGCAGGCCAAGGAAGAAAAGATGATCTACGCTGATCAGATTTATTTCCCCGGTTCCGGACATCTTTACCCGGCTAAAATAGCCTGTTCTCATAAATTTAATAATGGGCTGAATGTCCGTTTTCGCGCAATCAAACCATCAGATGAAGATGAAATGCGCCGATTATTTTACCGGTTTTCGGATCAAGCTGTCTATTACCGTTATTTCAGTCCCATTAAGACAATGCCTCATGAAAAAATGCAGGAATACGTCAATATCGATTACAGGTTTCAGATGTCAATCGTGGCCATTGTCGATGAATCAGGTGTAGAAAAAATTATCGCCGAAGCGCGTTATGCCCGCTCTAAAAACGAGCCTTTTGCGGATACAGCATTTATCGTCGATGAAAGCTATCAGGGCAAGGGCATCGCATCGTATTTATTTGAATTGCTGATTCGAATTGCCAGGGAGGAGGGCGTTGCCGGATTTATGGCTGATGTTCTGGAAAACAATAAAGCGATGTTAAAAGTTTATGAAAAAGCACCATGTCCCGTACACATGGTTTTATCCGAAGGGATATATAAGTTAACCATACCTTTTAAGAAGTAAGATATGGAAGATATTGGATCGAATCTTTTCTGCTGGTCCAGAAAATATAAAAGAACAGATGACCAAATCAGATTGGTCGATAGCAGAGTGTTAAGCAGGTATTGGTGATGGTTGTTAATGCTCGGCAATAGGGTAATTCTGATAGCATAATTAATAAGTTTAAGTTATACTTAAACATAAAGCGATGGTGTATGTTTAAAAAAAAGCGAGTAGTGAATTGATTTGGAGAGGTAGTGGGTGCCTGTAGATATTGATCCTACGAACATTCCGGTAATATTATTATACAACGTTAATTCGGACTGGACACAAGCAGAAAAAGATGAGGTGATAACCGTATCGTCTCAGCTGGGTCAAGCATTGATAGAAGAGGGACACCCCACTGTTTTTGTCCCCATTTTTGATGATAATATAGCGAGTTATCTTGATACTTTCAATCCCCTGGAACACATTGTCTTCAACTGGTGCGAAAGTTTGCCCGGAACAAACAATGGAGAATGGCTTGTGGCGAAAAGAATGGAGATGCTGGGTTTTGTATTTACCGGCGCGGACTCCAACGCCTTGGCGCTCTCTCAAGACAAGTGTCGCGTGAAAATAATCCTTGATCAAGAAAACATCCCGACGCCGAGGTGGCAGATATTTAATCTGGCTGAACCTGGATCGTGGGATCGTTTTCCCGCAATTGTCAAACCTGTAAACGAACATTGTTCTGAAGGTATTACGCCTGATTCCGTCGTGATGAAGACTAGGGAGTTGAAAAATAGGATAGCCTATATCCTGGGTAAATACCGTCAACCTGCTCTGGTCGAAGAGTTTATCGACGGGCGGGAATTTCATATTACCTTGTGGGGAAATGAATATCTTGAAATGTTGCCTCCCGCCGAAATGGACTTCTCCTTTTTCAGTGATTTAAAAGACCGGCTATGTACCTATGAAGCGAAATCCACTCCCGGTTCCGATCACTATGAAAAGATAGAGACATTACTGCCGGCGCCGCTTAACGAAAAAGAAATAGAGGTCTTGGAGCAGATATGCAAGGCTGCCTATCGGGCTTTGGGATGTAGGGATTACGCCCGTCTTGACGTCCGCTATCAAAATAATGTTTTTTTTATTCTGGATGTAAATCCCAATCCGGACATTAGTCACGATGCCAGCATGGCCTGCGTCGCTGAATTTGCCGGTTTTAGTTATGGACAAATGGGAAGTCGCATCGTGCGTCTTGCCGCGAAGCGGCATCCCGTCTGGGGAAAGAAACAACCGAAAAATAAGGAAAAAAATAAATTCAAATAGGAAAGCAAGACTACCATATTTTGGGCTTAGGGTTTGCCTGAAGTTTCATGACATTTTTTAAGCAATATTGGTTAGTTGATAAGACATATACCCCGTGATATTTCGACATTGATGTCTTAATTTAATCTCTCTTTTTTGAAGGGACATGCTTGCGCAAGAGCTCGGCAAACTGCTCAGGTGCAATGGGTTTACTGAAGTAATAACCTTGCATCTCATCACAGGAGTGGTCCCTCAAGAAGCTCATTTGGTCTAAGGTCTCTACGCCTTCGGCGACGACTGTAAGGCTTAAAGTTTTGCCCATGGCAATAATCGCTTCGGTGATTGCTTTGTCCTCGGAATCTTGCGGGATGTTGCGAATAAATGATCTGTCCACCTTCAGCGTGTCGATAGGGAAGTGTTTAATCTGGGCGAGAGACGAGTAACCGGTGCCAAAATCGTCGATAGCCAGCCGCACGCCCAAGTTCTTGATTTTAGCCAGCACAGCTACAATGCGCGCAGGATTATGCATCACCATACTTTCGGTAATTTCGAGTTCCAGCAGGTTTGACGCCATGCCGGAATCACTCAGCGCTGTTCGGATATCATCTAGCAGATTGTTATCCGTGAGTTGTCGCAAAGACAAATTTACCGCCATGCAGATAGGGGGAAGACCCTGTTCTTGCCAGGCAACATTTTGCGCGCAGGCCGTTCTCATTACCCACCTGCCAATGGGTATGATTAGCCCGGATTCTTCGGCTATCGGAATGAATTGCGTGGGTGTTACGGAGCCGAGGTAGGGATTCTGCCAGCGCAAAAGTGCCTCTACGCCGGTGATTGCGTTCGTTTTGAAATCCACCTTTGCCTGATAATGCAAAGACAATTCATTGCGCTCCAGGGCAAAGCGCAGGTTTGTTTCGATGGAGAGCCGTTCGATTGATTTTGACTGAATATCTTTGGAGTAGAACTGGTAGTTGTTCTTGCCTTCTTCCTTGGCGAGGTACATGGCTATATCGGCATTTTTCACCAGGGATTGTTCGTCATCTCCATCCTTCGGGTAGATGCTGATGCCGATGCTGGCCGTTACGCGGCATTCTTCACCCAGAAGGACCATCGGTTTGATAGCGGTGCTAAGTATCTTGTGGGCTACGGTGGCGACTTGGCCCGAATCGCTTATTTCCTCAATCAATATTACGAACTCGTCTCCTCCCAGACGACCGACAACATCGGCTGCCCGCAAAGCTTGCTTCATGCGTGCCGCAATTTCTTGCAGCAATTGGTCTCCTGCCTCATGACCCAGAGTGTCGTTGATAGTCTTGAATCGATCCAAATCGATGAATAAAACCGCCAACTGCCGCTGATGACGATGAGCGGACTGGATGGCATGGTTCAGCAATTGGCTGAACATTAACCGGTTGGGCAATCCCGTCAGAGCGTCGTGTGTGGCCATATACTGAATCTGTTCTTCGGCGCGTTTGCGCTTGGCCTCGTGTTCGAAGTTGTCCAGTGCAAACACGACGTTCTCTGCCATGCGTTCGAGAAGCTTGACGATTTCGCCGTCAAAAGCTCGCTTCTCACTGGCATAGAAAATCAAGGCACCAATGGACTTATCGTCCCTGATAAGTGGTATAACGGCGACAGCGCCGATCTTTTTCGCATCTTCGTTTAAGGTCAGCGATGCCGGGTCGTTGAGATGATCACTAGAAATGCAAGGTTTTCCTGTACGGAAGGCGGTGGCGACAAGCCCCTTTCCCTCGGGAATTGTTTCATCGAGGGAAATGCGGGCTTTACGCAGGCTGGCCATACCGGCACCACTGGCTGCTGCCACTCTTACCCATGTTGTTTGCGGATCAAAAAGAAGAATTCCCGTGGTGATGAATTTGCCACCGTCGACGGCTGCGTCACATACCCGCTGATACAGCTCTTCAGGTGATTTGGCGTGTAAGATCGTTTCATTGGTTGCACTTAAGGCTGCGAACATCCTCCCGAGCAAGAGCACAGATTGTTCGGCGAGCCAGCGCTGGCTGATATCGTGCATGTTGGTAGTAATAACCCAGCGATTACCGAACTGCAGAGCATTCCTGTGCAGTTCGGTGATCGTCCGTGTGCCGTCTTTAGTGCGGCTTTTCATTTCTATGATGACACCGGCGGGAGCGGCAGCAATGGCTTCATCATAAGCCTGCTCAAGGGTTTTCCGATCAACCCCCAACATATCCTGAGGTGACAGTTTGATAAAGTCTTCCCGCGTATAGCCGGTCAACCGGCGGGCTGCATCATTAACATAAAGGAAGCGCATCGTGGTCCGATCAACAAGAAAAACCATATCTTTTGATACGTCCATGGCGGCGCGCAGCAACGCCAGTTCCTCTTCATATTGTTTCCGCTCAGTGATATCACGAGAAACACCCCGGAATCCGTTCGGTTTACCTGTTGCATCCCTCAGAAGAGATACCGACAGTTCGTAAGTCCCCTTAGTCCCGTCTTTTCTGATATATTCCGACTCTATTGCCTTAACCGGTTTCCCTGTTTTGTAAACATCGATGAAGATCTGATACATTTTTTTAGCGGTTGTTTCATCTTGAAACTGCCGGTTATTCGCCCCGATCAATTCTTCCCTGGTATATCCGAGATGTCTGCAGACCGCATCATTAACGAAGGTAAATTTACCGGTAAGGTCAATCTCATAATAGGCTTCCTGCATGTTTTCCAGAATGGTTCGGTATCTCTCCTCACTTTTTTGCAGCGCCTCTTCTGCCTGCCTGCTTTCGGTTCTGTCCCGCACAAGGCCCCGAAAGGCAAATATCCGGCCGGAAGCATCATTCATGGGAGTTATTGAAGTTTCTAAATATCTTCGAAGCCCGTTTTTCGTTGTAATTTCATAAGGAACTTCTTTTTCAGATTCACCCGTGGTGTATACCTTGTTGTATTTTCCATAGATTTTTTTGGCATTTTCCTCATCCATTAAATCGCGGTAGTTCAGCTTCATTAATTCATCTCTGGTATATCCCTGAATCCTGCATAGCGCTTCATTGAAAAAGATAAAGTTGCCGTGAAGATCCAATTCCACATATCCATCTTCGATATTTTCCAGAATAGTCCGGTATTTTTCTTCACTCTGGCGCAATATTTCTTCCATGCGTTTGCGCTCGGTGATGTGCCGTGAAAGTCCACGAAATCCAATGGGCTTTCCTCTGAAATCCTTTACAAGAGATATAAGCAGTTCAGCAATTGCCTTGGTTCCATCTTTCTTGATAACTTCATAATCAAAAATTTTATTTGATTCTCCTGTTTCATAAAGATTGCTGAATGCTTGAAAGGCTTTTTTTGCATTCTCTTTATCTGTATATTGCCGATTGTTCATCCCGAGCAATTCTTCCTGGGAATATCCCATATTTCTGCATTCCGCGTCATTAACGAAGGTAAAATTGCCCTTAAGGTCAGTCTCAAAATACCCCTCTTCCATATCTTCCATTATAGTCCGGTATTTTTCTTCACTCCGGCTCAGTTCATCCTCCCTGCGCTTGTGTTCAGTAATGTTCATAAAACTGCCCAGAGCGGCCCGCTTTCCTTGATAGGTGATGGAAGTGACCATCTCCATGACCCATATTATCTCCCCGTCTTTTCTGATGAACCTGTACTCATAGCTGGCAGTGCTTTCTTTCTTCAAGGTTCTTACCGCTTTTTTCCTGACCGCTTCCCTATCATCGGGATGAATGTAATCTATAGGATTTGTGCCAGCTAGATCTGCCTTGGAATAACCGCTGAGTTTTTGAAATAAGGGACTCACATAGACAAATTTTCCATTTAACACGATATATATCCCCATTCCGACATTAGATATAATATCTTCCGCCAAATGGGGAAAATCGCTCTGCTGAGAGCGACTCATTTTGTTCGGCTGGACTGCTACTTTATGTTTACTCGTTGCCTTAGGTTTAACAGATGATTTAGGTTTAATTGTCATAGTCTATTAACCTCCTACGAACGTTACAACGAGAACGGCTAAATTCGGCTGATTCAGCCCTTTTCCTAATTATTTGTTACGATACATTATTGTGCAGTTATTTGATAGAAATTTTTTCTGGGCTGTATGAAGTGCAAAAAAATGCACTCGCCTGTCGCGAGTATTAAACTGAGGAATCCGGTCTTGGTTATTAGACGTTGAGAATTTACCAAAAACAGAAAGGGAAATGTAAAAAAAGCTGAAAGGAGAGAAGTGTTTGGGCATGTAAACAAAGTATTTACTCTTGACACGGTTTTGCGATGATGGTAATGACGTCAACACTTTAGCAGAATGTCGGGGCGTGGCGCAGTCTGGTAGCGTATCTGAATGGGGTTCAGAGGGTCGGAGGTTCAAATCCTCTCGCCCCGACCATCTTCATAACAAGATTTTATTGATAAGAATTTTATTTTTTACCGGTTTATTTTCCAAATGTTTTTTCTTTTTTTCTTCGTATAAATGTTTATCGGCTTTGTCCAGTAAATCCTGTAGAGAAACCTTCAAATTAGGATGAAAGTTAGCTATGCCCATGCTCAAGGAAAGATTCTTTTTTTCTTTTTTATTATATTTATTTATATTTTCTTGAAGGCGGTAAATAGTTCTTTCTGCGCTGTAATCTCCGGTATCAGGAATTAAAACAACAAATTCATCCCCTCCGATACGGGCAATAATATCGGAATCGCGAAATGAATAACGCAATATATCGGCTACTTTTTTTAAAACCAGATCACCCTGGAGATGGCCGAAATCATCGTTGATTTTTTTCATGTCATCGATGTCGGAAAAAATTAAGTAGAAATTTTTGTGCATACGTTCGGCAAGCTTAAGATGATGTTCGGCAAGAGTAAAAAAACCACGGCGGTTAAAAAGCCCGGTTAAGTCGTCAATTAAAGCAAGGCTGCGCACGGCATCTTGCAGTTTTTGTCTTTCAATCGCGAACCGGATCACGCGGAATATTATCTCCGCGTTTATTTTTTGTTTGACAAGATAGTCTTGGGCGCCTTGTTGAACGGCACTGAGCGCGATTTCTTCATCATCAATGCCGGTAAGGACGACGATGGGTATCCCCAATACTTGAGATTTTAACTTGATTAAAGTATCCAAGCGTTGACTATCCGGTAATCCCAGATCCAATAGGATAATGTCTATGGCTTTATCGGCAAGGATAGAAAGCCCTTCGGCCAGCGAACCTACATGAGTAGTTTCATAACGCTGAGAAGAAATATCTTTCAGCGTTTCAGTAAATAACCGTGCATCGCCGGGATTGTCTTCAAACAAAAGGATTTTAATAGGTTTATTAAACATCAAAATACTTTATGGAAGTTTAACTGTTTTTAACCAAAAATCTTCGATTAGTTTGACTACATTAAAAAACTGTTTCAAATCAACAGGCTTAGTTATGTAACAGTTTGCCTGTAGATTGTACGCATTTATTATATCTTGTTGGGCTTCAGAGCTGGTAAGGACTACAACGGGAATATGCTTTAATACCGGATCTGTTTTAATTTCCGCTAGAACCTCCCGACCATCTTTACGGGGCATGTTAAGATCGAGTAAAATAAGATCGGGGGAGGAGAATCTTTTGTACGCTCCTTCTTTGCGCAAAAAAGAAAGAGCTGCTTCGCCGTCTCCAAGAACGGTCAGCTTATTGTAAGTTTCTCCCTCTTTAAACGCTTCCTTAATAAGAATTACGTCACCGGGATTGTCTTCAATAAGAAGAATATCGATCATTTTTTGTTGCTGGTCATCAGCCATAAAAACCTTGTCTCATTGCTTGCCGGGTATGGTAAAATAAAAAGTTGAGCCTTGGCCTGGTTTTGATTCCACCCAGATACGGCCTCCGTGCCTTTCCACAATTTTTTTACAAATAGATAAACCAATTCCGGTTCCCGGATATTTTGATTTATTATGTAATCTTTGAAAAATGACAAAAATCTTATCAATATATTCTTTATCAATTCCTATACCATTATCCCGCACAGAAAACAGCCAAAAGTCTCCCTTATTTACTGCCCGGATAAGTATTTCCGGCTGCTTCTTGCTGTGGTATTTTATCGCATTACTGATTAAATTCTGAAAGAGTTGTACCAGTTGCATGTAATCAGCCGGAATTGTCGGTAAATGGTCTATGTTGATTATAGCGTCGTTTTCTTTAATCGTTTTGTTTAAATTAGATAGAGCATGGCTGATAACAATGTTAAAATTGGTCGGTTCCAACGTTTTGCCGTGAGTGCCCACGCGCGAATATTTTAGAAGGTCATTGATTAGTCGCTGCATATGGGACGCGCCGTCAACAGCATAAGAAATGAATTCATCGGCATCTTTATCCAGCTTTCCCTGATAGCGATGTTGCAGTAACTGGACAAAACTGGTCACCATACGCAGCGGCTCCTGCAGATCGTGTGAAGCGACATAAGCAAATTGGGCCAGATCGGTATTGGAACGCTCGAGTTCTTGAGTCAATTTTTTCATCTGCTCGGCGGCCTGTTTGCGTTCCGTAATATCTCTGATAATAGCCTGAAAATATCTTTCGCCTTTTAACGTGATGGTGTTAAAGGTCAATTCCGCGTCAAATATACTCCCATCGCAGCGGGCAAAACGCCATTCCAGAAAAAGAGTTTCGCCTTTCAAAGCCTGCTGTATTTTTTCTTTGGCCATGTCCTTGGAAAGAAGGCCGTCCGGCTGAAATTCCGGCATAAATTTCCATGTCGGATGTCCGATAAGCTGTTCGCGAGTGCCACGAAACATTTTTAAAGCAGCTAAGTTACAGTCGGTTATTAATTCATTACTTATGAGAATAATAGTATCAATCGCCGATTCAAATAGTGTCCTATATTTTGCTTCGCCTTCTTTTAGGGCTATTTCCGTGATTTTTCTTTCAGTTATATCCCGGACAATTGCCTGGAGATATTTTTTCCCGCTTAATTTAACGATCGTAAAAGTCAGCTCAGAATCAAAAAGGGTTCCGTCATAACGGCAGTACTTAATTTCAAAAGTGGAAGTCTCGCCCCGAAGAGCGGACTTAATCGCTTTTATTACCAGCGCTGAAGTCGGCTTGCCGTCAGGCTGGAATTCCGGCCAAAATTTTTGTGGATTCGCGGCAAGAAATTCTTCGCGGCTGCAACCGAACAAATCGAGAGTCTTCTGATTGCAGTCGATGAAACGATCGCGATCTATTAAAACAATCGTGTCACTGGCGGACTCGAATAATGTGCGGTATTTGGATTCGCTCTCATTAAGAGCTTCTTCAGCTAATTTTCGATCGGTTATATCTATCAGGGAGGCGATGCTTTTTTTTGTGCCGGGGATGATGGCTTCGGTATTAACGATGTATTTCATTTGATTTAATTTGTTAATCATTCGGAATTCGTAATGATCAGGTGCGGCTTGGGGATCAATTCGCCGTAAAATATGATAATGCTGCATAAATTCCAAATCTTCCTTATGGACGAAGTCGGTCCATTTAATTTTTCCTTCAATGTCCTGTTTTTCAGCGCCGTAAAGATTTTCAAATTGCTTATTGGCAAAAGAAACAATCATATCATTTTCAACTATTATGGTCGCGGCGCCGCTGCTCTCAAAAAAAGTATGGTAAATGCTTTCGGCTTTACGGTATTGTTCGTCGACAGAAGCATATTTAGCGCACTTCTTTTCGAGCTGATCAATTTTTTTAACAAGCTCAAGATAGGTTGGTTTTTTAGCCATAAGATAAAAGTCAACTGAAAGAATATTTCTTGTCTTGAAATAATCTCAAGCAACTTTTCACAGCAGCAGGATCATAAAGAATACCTTGTTCCCGGGTAATTTCATCTATAGCTTCTTTGGTTCCAAAGGCCGGCCGGTAGGGACGATGTGAGGCTATTGCTTCCACTACATCAGCTACAGCAAGAACTTTAGCTTCCAATATAATATCGTCATTTTTTAAACCGGAGGGATAGCCACTGCCATTGATTCTTTCGTGATGTTGTAAAACTGTTTTGGCAATGGGCCAGGGAAAATCAATTTCCTTCAATATATCATATCCCACCTGCGGATGAATTTTTATCAAGCTAAGCTCCAGGTTGGAAAGTAAGGAGGGTTTACTGAGAATTTCAGCCGGGATGGAAATTTTACCGATGTCATGAATCATGCCGGCCAATTGAATGCCTTCGACTCTTTCCGGGGTAAGATTCATATCCTCCGCTATGGCCCGAGCCAAGTCCGCGCCGCGTCTCTGGTGACCAGCAGTGTAAGGATCCCTTATTTCCACTGTCATCGCCATTGCTTTCACTGTTCCGTTTAAAGCCCTGGTGAATTTTTCTAAGCTGCGTTTCAATTCTTCTTCATAATTTTTTCTCTCAATGGCGTAACGAATGATACGGGATAACATGCTTCCGGTGATAGAGCCTTTAATTAAATAGTCTTGAGCTCCCCGGCGCACAGCTTCAATGGCGACATTCTCATCATTAAGACCGGTTAAAACAATTATCGGAATGGAAGATTTTTTAGCACGTAAATATTCGATGGCGCCGAGACCTTGGTTATCCGGCAATCCTAAATCCAAAAGAACGGCGTCAATATTTTGAGATACAAGACATTTCAAGCCTTTGGACAAAAGATCAACACATTGCAGATTAAAGCGATCATTGGTATCAGCGAGTAGTTCCCGAATTAATCTAGAATCACCAGGGTTATCTTCGAGCAGAAGAATGTTGATTGCCTTATCTTTCATTGAGTTGAGAGGAGAACCCTTTTATTCATTTTTTTTATATATCCTGAAATTAAATCAAAGTCAAAAAAATATAATTATAAAAACCGACAAAGTGTCGGTAATTACGTGCAGGCGATTTTTCAGGGCATTTTTCTTGCGTAAAAAAAGATAATTAAGTACATGAGTTCACGAACAACTTAATTTAACTGGTTTTGTTTGTATTCGCTCATAATAATCCGCGTTGACATTTTTGGGTGTAATGAATATATAGCTCGATTAATCCAAAGCGAGAGTGGCGGAATTGGAAGACGCACTGGACTTAGGATCCAGCCCGCCTATGCGGATAGGGGTTCAAATCCCCTCTCTCGCACCAATCTTCAAAGAAATTTGTAAATATTTCAAAATTAAGGAGATGTAATATAGTGAGGCAGGTTGTAATGAATATTGAAGAACTAAGTTCGGTAAAGAAAAAGCTTTCCTTTGAAATTCCCTGGGATGAAGTTAAAAATGAGCTCGATACTGTATATCGAGACATCGGAAAAAAGGCTAAAATTAAGGGTTTTCGCCCGGGAAAAATCCCCCGTAAAGTATTGGAAACGTATTTTAAGGAACAAGCGGAAGACGAAACCATCAACAATATTGTTAATAAATTCTATTGGCAGGCGCTGGAAGAAAAGAAAATAGTTGCCCTCTCCAGACCGGATATAGCTCAGAAAGGATTAAAAGAAAACTCCGGTTTTTCTTTTTCAGCTTCTTTTGAAACGGAGCCGGAATTTGATCCCCAGGGATATAAGGGAATGGAATTGGAAAAAGAAATATTTCAGATTACGGAAAATGATTTGGATAAGAGAATAAGCGAATTAAAGCAGATGTTTGCGACAATGGAAGAAGTTAAGGATGACCGTCCGGTAGCCAAGGGAGATTTTGTTGTAATGGACTTTGCCGGGAATCTTAATGGGGAGTCACCTTCAGAGTTGAAAGCCGACAATTATTTTCTGGAAATTGGATCAGAGCGATTTATTCCCGGTTTTGAAGAACAGCTAATAGGCATGAAAAAAGGGGTGGAAAAGTCGATAAAAGTAATTTTTCCTCAAGATTATCACGAAAAGAAATTTGCCGGTAAAGAGGCAACTTTCAATGTAACAGTAAAAAACATAAGAGAGAAGACGTTACCGGAATTCGACGAAAATTTTATAAAAAATTTTGATAAATATGATTCTTTAGAAGATTTAAAAAACGATGTACGCAAGTCTTTGGAAGAAGAAGCTGAGCACCTCGCGGAAATGAATTTGCACAATAAGATTACGGAAATTCTCCGCAAAGAGAATGAGTTTGAAGCTCCGCCGTCGCTAATAGAGCGGCAGATTTTTTACACGATGACCGATACTCAAAAAAGAATGACTTCTGCCGGTATGGATGAAAAGAATGCGCTGGAACTAAGTTTCAAAATGCACGATAAATTTAAAGATGAAGCCGTCAAAATTGTTAAAACTTTTTTACTGTTAAAGAAGATTGCGCAAAAAGAATCATTTATAGTGGAAGAAGTCGATGCGGAAAGACATATTCAGGAATTAGCCGTTAAATACGGAAGGGATTATGAATCATTGAGAAAAAAATACGAAAATAAAGAAAATAGGGATAATCTCAAGATCGAACTAATGCAAAAAAAGGTATTTGACTTTATTGAACAAAGTGCCAATATTAGGACTGTTGAAAAAAAAGGTCTGGACGCGGAGGTTAAATAGTGAATTTAATTCCCATGGTGGTTGAACAAGATGGCCGGGGTGAACGCGCTTTTGACATCTTTTCACGTCTTTTAAAAGATCGTATAATTTTTCTGGGTACAACTATTGATGATAATATAGCAAATTTGGTTGTCGCTCAGATGCTTTATTTAGAATCGGAAGACCCGGATAAAGAAATCTTTTTTTACTTAAATTCCCCCGGAGGTAATGTAAGTTCGGGTATGGCTATTTATGATACGATGCAATATATTAAATCCCCAATTTCGACGGTTT
Source organism: uncultured delta proteobacterium (assembly GCA_963753975.1). Taxonomy (GTDB): domain Bacteria; phylum Desulfobacterota; class Syntrophia; order Syntrophales; family Smithellaceae; genus UBA4810. The sequence goes on along the minus strand of CAVWEH010000002.1, from coordinate 296,280 downwards.
GCATGGGACAAGCAGCAAGCATGGCAGCTCTGCTCTTGGCGGCCGGGAAAAAAGGGAAACGATTTGCGCTGCCCCATTCGCGTATTTTAATCCATCAACCGTTGGGAGGCTTTCAGGGGCAGGCAACAGATATTGATATACAGGCAAAAGAAATATTAAGATTAAAAGACGAGTTAAATCGAATTTTAGCTGATTTGACAGGGAAGCCTCTGGCGAAGATAATTAATGATACGGAGCGTGACTATTTCATGGATAGTCAACAAGCTAAAGAATACGGTTTGATTGATGAAATTATAATTCGCAAGCCGGCGTCCGCTGCAAACATAAAAAAGGAGAATTAAGTGATAAAGAAAAGTAAAGATAATCGAATAGGACAGGGCATGCTTTTTTGTTCTTTTTGCGGAAAAATGCAGAGCGAAGTGCGAAAACTGGTTGCCGGTCCTACAGCATATATCTGCGACGAGTGCATTGAGCTTTGCCGTTATATTATTGAAGAAGAAGAAGATAAGACAGTAGAGAAAGATTCCAAAAATGGTTTGCTGCAACCAAAAGAAATCAAAAAATATCTGGATCAATACGTAATTGGTCAGGATAAGACCAAGAAGATACTTTCGGTTGCCGTTTATAATCATTATAAAAGATTGTTTTCCACCGTTGATTCCGACGGCATAGAGATTCAAAAAAGCAATGTCCTTCTCATCGGGCCTACAGGTTCGGGAAAAACACTCCTGGCGAAAACACTGGCAAAATTCCTCAATGTTCCTTTCACTATCGCCGATGCTACAACTTTAACTGAGGCCGGCTACGTCGGAGAAGACGTAGAAAACATTATTTTAAGTTTGTTGCAAAATGCCGATTATGATGTGGCCCGGGCATCTAAAGGAATTGTTTATATCGATGAAATAGACAAAATTGCGAAGAAATCCGGAAATCCTTCCATAACTAGAGACGTTTCCGGCGAAGGGGTCCAGCAGGCCCTATTAAAAATTATGGAAGGAACAATGGCCAATATCCCACCCAAAGGCGGCCGCAAGCATCCCCAACAGGAATTCATTCAGGTGGATACAACAAATATTTTATTTATATGCGGCGGAGCGTTTAATGATTTAGAAAACATCATTTCCAAGCGATTGGGAGTAAACGCGATGGGCTTTGGCGCCGAAATTAAAAGTAAAAAAGAAAAAAGATCCGGTGAATTGCTGGCTGAAACGCGGGCAGAAGATTTATTGAAGTTTGGATTAATACCCGAATTCATAGGCCGTCTACCGGTTATTGCCACATTGGATGATTTGGATGAATCGACTTTGATTCGAATTTTACTTGAACCCAAGGATGCTATTATCAAACAGTATAAAAAATTATTCGGCTTGGAAAATGTGACTTTGAAATTTACGGACGGTGCTCTGCGCGCTGTAGCCAAGTTATCAATGGAGAGAAAATCAGGTGCGCGCGGCCTGCGCTCCATTCTGGAAAATACAATGTTGGAAGTCATGTATGATATACCTTCTCAGAACGATATCAAGGAATGCGTAATCAGTGAAGACGTGGTTTTAAAGAAAGAAAAACCGATTTTAATTTACGAAGGAAAATCCGAATCTGCTTAAGAAATATACGGGAAAATTATGTTTGAAGAAAAAAAATTAGATGACCAAGAAAAAACAATTGTGATGCCGCTTTTGCCTCTGAGAGACGTTGTGGTCTTTCCCCATATGATCGTTCCTTTGTTTGTTGGCCGCGAAAAATCGATTGCTGCGCTGGAGTCGGCAATGAAGTATGAGAAAGGCATTTTTATGGTTGCTCAGAAAAATGCCAAGAAAGACGATCCGAATCAGGAAGATATTTACAATATCGGTACAATCGGCATTATCATTCAACTTTTGCGCCTGCCGGACGGAACGGTCAAAGTGCTGGTGGAAGGAAAAACTCGCGGTGTCATAAAAGAATATTTGCCCAATAATGATTTTTTTCTGGTCAAAGTAAATGAGATCGAAGATATTGATGATCAAAATGACGTCAAAAAGCAAGCGCTGATACGCAGCATCAAAGAATCTTTTGAGCTTTATCTGAAACTCAGCAAAAAAATTCACGTGGAAATGATGGGAACAATTGCCGCTATTGAAGATGCCTCGAAGCTTGCGGATGTTGTAATTACCCATATTAATGTGAAGCTGGAAGATAAACAAAAAATTATAGAGATATTCAATATCGGCGAGCGGCTGGAAGCAATTTATTCACTGATGCTCTCGGAAATAGAAATCCTGCAGGTTGAGGAAAAGATAAAACGACGCGTTAAAAAGCAGATGGAGAAAACGCAGAAGGATTATTATCTCAATGAACAAATGCGGGCTATTCAGAAGGAAATGGGAGAAAAAGACGATTTTCGTAATGAAATAGTCGAATTGGAAAAGCGTTTAAAGCAAAAGAAGCTGTCCGAAGAGGCAGCGAAAAAAGCCCGTCAGGAAATTAAAAAATTACAAATGATGGCGCCTATGTCCGCCGAGGCTACGGTTGTCAGAAATTATATTGACTGGCTCCTCGATATGCCCTGGGCGGATAAAACGGAAAATAAATATACCTTGAAAGAATCGGAAATTATCCTGGAAGAGGATCACTACGGATTAAAAAAGGTCAAGGAGCGCATTATCGAATACCTTGCCGTTCAATCGTTGGTAAAGAAAAATAAAGGACCGATTTTATGTCTGGTCGGTCCTCCCGGGGTGGGTAAAACATCGATTGCCAAATCAGTGGCGCGAGCCACAAACAGGAAGTTCGTACGTATTTCTCTGGGAGGCGTTCGCGACGAAGCGGAGATTCGCGGCCATCGGCGCACTTATATAGGAGCTATGCCGGGAAAAATTATCCAGTCCCTGAAGAAGGCCGGCTCCAACAATCCTGTTTTCTGTCTGGACGAAGTGGATAAACTCAGTTCCGATTTCAGAGGAGATCCCTCTTCGGCACTTTTGGAAGTTCTCGATCCGGAGCAAAACTTCGCTTTTAATGATAACTATCTGGATGTGGATTATGATTTGTCCGACATTATGTTCATTACCACAGCCAATATTTTACAGACAATTCCGGCTCCTCTGCAGGATAGAATGGAAGTAATTAGAATAGCGGGATACACGGAACCGGAAAAATTGCAGATCGCGAAAAAGTTCTTGATCGCGAAACAACTGGAAGCCAACGGTTTGTTAGCCGAGAATATCGAATTCACCAAAGGAGCATTGCTCAGAATTATCCGTCAATACACGCGGGAAGCCGGTGTGCGCAACCTGGAGCGTGAAATAGCTTCCATCTGTCGTAAAGTAGCTAAAGAAATAGTCAGCAACGGTAATAAGAAAAAATTAGTTATTACTTCCAAATCTATCGTGAAATATCTAAGTGTACCCAAGTTCCGCCATGGGGAAACAGAAGGTAAAGATGAAATAGGTCTGACAATCGGTTTAGCCTGGACAGAAGTTGGCGGGGAACTATTGGCTATCGAAGCTTCCATCATGGAAGGAACCGGCAAGATGGTAATGACTGGAAAATTAGGCGATGTAATGCAGGAATCTGTTCAGGCCGCATTGACTTATATTCGGGCTCGTGCGGAAAGATTCGGCCTGCCCAAAAATTTTTATGAGAAAATTGATATTCATGTTCATGTCCCGGAAGGAGCTATTCCTAAAGACGGCCCATCGGCGGGCATCGCGATGGCTACATCTATTGCCTCAGCACTGATGAAGAAAAAAGTGCGTGCCGATTTAGCCATGACCGGTGAAATTACCTTGAGGGGCCGGGTTTTACCTATCGGCGGGTTAAAGGAAAAGATCCTGGCTGCTCATCGGGGTAACATAAAAATGGTCATTATTCCGAAAGACAATGAAAAAGATTTAATAGAAGTTCCGCAAAATGTGCAAAGTGCTCTGGAGATAGTTTTTGTCGAGCATATAGATGAAGTCTTAGATATTGCTTTTGTCAAAGATGAAGAAAATTTTGGTGAAATGATCACGCCGGAAGTGCCGGTCAGTGTCCAATCTGTGAATTAAAAGTTTTCTATACTTTAAAACTTGACAAGAAAAGTCAATGTTGCTAGAAGCCTCACAGCGTTTTTGAGGAATTGCGGGCGGGTAGCTCAGCTGGGAGAGCGCCACGCTTACACCGTGGATGTCACAGGTTCGAGTCCTGTTCCGCCTACCATTAATGCTGATTCAAAGAGAGTTGCACTTCAAATTATCATGATTTTTAGGGGTCGTAGTTAAGTTGGTTATAACGCCGGCCTGTCACGCCGGAGGGCGTGGGTTCAAGTCCCATCGGCCCCGCCAGAAAATCGAGGGAGTCAGCTGTTATGGCGACTCCCTTTTTTTGTGAGACTAAAATTTCAAAAACGAAGTGAATTGAAATTTGTGAGTCGAACAATCCCGCTGAAAGCGGAGGGTATGATACGCTCTAGCCAGGATTCATACCCGTGATTTGCCCAATAACTTGCTTTTTAGATATTGTTCATATAAACTTTCAAACAATTTAGTGGAGCCCCGTCCGTAGGAGTTGGAAGCTCCCTGAGAACAACGCGACCTCCCGCGCGTTACGGTGCTTTCCTCCCCCGGCCGGAGCCGGGGTATTCCAAGTCGCGGGATCAACTTCCATAAAAAGAGGATAGACACGGAGACAAGAATCAATCGTGGATTACGAAGGATTAATAATAAGACCACCCAGTGAAGCTTACAGCCTGCTTGTGCAGGTGACTGTAGGCTGTTCACACAATAAATGCACATTTTGCGGGACTTACCGTCAAAAGAAATTCAAGATAAAACCCCTGGAGCAAATCAAAAAGGATTTACAGGAAGCCCGCAATTTCGACAATGTGGATAAAGTTTTTTTGTGTGATGGGGATGCCCTGATTATACCGCAGGCGCGTCTGGAAGAGATACTAAAACTAATTAAGGACAATTTGCGGAATATTGAACGCATCGGAACGTATGCCAATGCCAAAAGCATTTTAAGAAAATCCGTTCATGAACTTAAAAAACTAAAAGAGCTGGGTCTGAAAATAATCTATTTGGGTGTGGAAACGGGGGATATTGAATTACTGCAAAAAATACATAAGGGTGTAACTTACGAACAAATGGTCACGGCAGCGCACCGTGTAAAAGAAGCGGGCATGGCACTCTCTGTAACGGTACTATTAGGGATAGGCGGGATAGAAAAAAGCGTAGAACATGCGATGGGCACTGCCCGAATTTTGAGCGATATCGATCCGGATTATGTGGGCGCGCTTACTTTGATGCTCGTTCCGCATACTCCATTATACGAGGATTACATCTCCGGCCGCTTTATTTTACCGGATAAATTTGGTTATATTCGCGAACTTTATTTGATCATTTCCAATTCCAATTTTACAAATTGCTATTTCACTTCCAATCATGCTTCCAACTATTTGCCGATAAAGGCTGATTTGCCTCGGGACAAAGAGAAAATTTTGAAAATAATCGGTTCGGTCCTGGAAGAAAAAAACGTCAACAGAATAAGGCCGGAATACTTGCGCGGTTTATAATTTAAGGAGAAATATTTTTAAATATGACGCGAATATTCTCTAAACTTTTTTTCTGGCGCAACTTAAAATATGTCAAAAAAGAAATTGACGCAGTATTGTCCAAAGCGCAAAGATATGGTTTGGTAGATTCTTCATCCCGGGAGATAATCGAAAATATTTTAGAGTTTGCGCATATTTTAGTTCGCGAGCTAATGATTCCGAGAACGGAGATCATCGCTGTGAGCACAGAGGCGACGACTGAGGAAATTATAAAAGAAGCAATCGAATCGCGGCATACGCGCCTACCCGTTTATCGCGGAACAATCGATAACATTATCGGCATCCTGAATGTCAAAGATTTGCTTAAATTCTGGTCAAAAGAAATTACGAAAGAAGATATATTAACCCAACTAACCAAACCATATTATATTCCGGAAACAAAAAACACCCACCTGTTGTTTTATGAATTCAAAGAAAATAAAAAACATATAGCGATTGTTATTGATGAATACGGAGGAACATCAGGCCTGGTCACGCTGGAAGACCTACTGGAAGAAATTGTCGGCGAAATTCGTGACGAACATGAAGTAAATACCGACACTGCTGGAATTTTTCAATCAGCGGATGGTTCCCTTATGGCCGATGGACGAACGGAAATTGAAAAAATTGAAGAATATTTGAATATTAGTCTGGAAAAGGGACGATATGAGACTCTCGGCGGCATGATCCTAAACGCGACCAGAAGAATTCCGCTGGTCGGCGAAACATATCAAATAAAGGGACTGGAAATTACAATCGAAAATGCCGACGAACGCAGCATCAAAAAAGTAAAAATCAGAAAACTCCAAACCGATAGTGAAAATGGATAACAAAAGCATATCCGTGAAAAAATTCAATTTCAGTTTTTATAAAAAATTATTGGAAAATAAAATTATTTTAGCCGTACTGAGCGGTGTACTTATATTTTTGTCATTTCCAAAATACGGCTGTGGCCTGATTGCCTGGATAGCTTTTATTCCTCTTTTTTTTGCATTGCGGAAAGTAACTTCACTCCGGCAAGGGTTAGTTTTGGGTTTTCTCGCCGGGCTTGTGGGCTATATAGGAATAATCTATTGGATTACGTATGTAGTTGTAAATTATGGTTATTTGCCTATATATTTGGGCGTTATTTTGATGTTGCTCTTAGCCTGCTATTTAAGCATTTACACTGCGCTATTTGCCGCGGGTATCGTTTTTTTTCGGGGAAAGATCCTTTTCTTATTGGCGCCGGCCCTATGGATTTTTCTGGAATATTGTAAGTCTTATCTTTTAACGGGGTTCCCCTGGGAGAATCTCGGCTATTCCCAGTATTTGAATTTCTATTTTATTCAATTTGCCGATGTTTTCGGCGTCTTTGGTTTGTCTTTTTTGATCGTTATGGTTAATGCATCTTTGTTCGATCTGATGGCGAAAAGATCAAAAAAGGCGATTATAGCGGCTGCGGTGACCTTTTTAATTTTAGGCAGCGTTTTTATTTACGGCGCCGTTCGAGTAAATCAGGTGGAAAAAGCTATGGATAACGCTAAGGGCATGGAAGTTGCGTTGATCCAGGCCAATATAGATCAATCAATAAAATGGAACAAAAATTTTCAAAAAGAAGCCTTAAATATATACGAAAATCTTTCTTTGCAGAATCCTCCGGCAGAAGGAGGATTGTTGGTCTGGCCGGAAACAGCTCTCCCGTTTAATTTTCTCGATGCAAATGATTTGCAAAAACAAGTAAAAGATTTAGCAGTCCGGACGAAAAGCTGGTTTATATTCGGTGCAGTAAGTTATTTGCCGATAAGAGGGTACGGAAATTTTTTCAACAGCGCCTACATATTGTCTCCCGCTGGAGAAAATAAAGGGAGATATGATAAAGTTCATTTGGTTCCCTATGGTGAATATGTCCCTCTAAGAAATATTGTGCCCTTCGTTGAAGGGCTTACTGCCGGAATTGGTGATTTTACGGCCGGAGCTGGCTTTTACCCCGTGCTCTTAGATGGTAAAAAAATTGGGATCCTGATTTGTTACGAAGGAGTTTTGCCGGAAGCCGCCAGAACATATAAAAAAGGATCAGCCGAATTATTGGTGAACATTACCAATGATGCCTGGTTTGGCGCAACTTCAGCACCTTTTCAGCACTTTTCCATGGCGTTGTTTCGCGCTGTGGAAACCCGGCTATATTTGGTTCGCGCCGCCAATACAGGCGTTTCCGGAATTTTCGATCCACGAGGGAAAATAATTGCGCAAACAAAAATATTTCAAAGAGAAGCTTTGAAAGGGAATATAAAATTTCTAAAGATACCGACATTTTATGCCCAATACGGCGATATATTGGTAGTTATTTGTTTCGTGTCAATTATGGTTTACTTTTTATTCTAGTAAGTTGGAAAGGGAGGTTAAAAAATGACCATCGAAAACATACAAGAAACAGTAAATGATTTGAAAAGAAGAATCAAATATATCGGGGAGTGTCTTTGACGTACCGGAGATGGAACTAAAAATAAAAGATTTGGAAATATCATCTTTAAAGAAAGAATTCTGGGATAATCAAAATAATGCCCGAGAAATACTACAAAAAAAGACGAGAATGACCGAATCGCTCGACAAGTGGAAAAAATTCAATGACGAAATAAGAGATATAGAACATCTTTGGGCAATCGCTCTGCAAGAAAAAGACGAACAAGTTCTGCAAGATTTGTCCATCGAATTGGATCGTTTAAATTCTGTTGTTGGCCAAGAAGAAATAAGAATGATGTTGGCCGGTGAACAAGATCCTATGGACGCAATTGTCTCTATTCATGCCGGAGCGGGGGGAACGGAAGCTCAGGATTGGACGGAAATGTTATTGCGTATGTATTTGCGCTGGGCCGAAAAGAATGGATTCGCCACCAAAATAATCGATAGCCAGCCTGGAGACGAGGCCGGTATTAAAAGCGTGTCTTTCACGTTGGAGGGTAAGTACGCTTATGGTTATGCGAAAGCGGAAAGCGGCATTCATCGCCTAGTTAGAATTTCACCTTTTGACTCAGGCGCCCGGCGCCATACTTCGTTTGCTTCCGTTTTTGTTTATCCGGAAGTTGACGATGATATTAAGATTGAAATCGATGAAGATGATTTACGTATCGACACCTTTAGGTCCGGGGGGAAAGGCGGCCAGCACGTGAATAAAACGGATTCTGCCGTAAGAATCACCCATTTACCGACGAATATAGTTGTGCAATGTCAGAATGAACGATCTCAGCACAAAAATAAAGCGATGGCCATGAAGTATCTGAAATCAAGACTCTATGAGAGAGAACTGCAATTAAAAAATGAAAAAATCAACGAGGAAAATAAATTGAAGAAGGATATTGCCTGGGGCAGCCAAATCCGGTCTTACATTCTGCATCCGTATAAAATGGTAAAAGATCACCGGACGAATTTAGAAATTGGCGATGCCCATAGGGTTCTCGATGGAGATATAGATGAATTTATAAAATCTTATCTCCTGGCGACGACAGGGAACCCATTAAATCGTATCGTAACGTAAAATGACGAAATAAGAAAATTTGTGTAAAATACAATTAGTTTTAGGGAAAAAAGCAAAAATATGCTATAAAAAGAATAAAATAACTGTGGTCGTATGTATGCGAGCCGAAGTATTCCGCTAGATTTATGAAAAGCTAGTAAGGAGTTTTTGTTCATGGTAAAAATTATAAGCCGTTTAGTCGTTAGTGCTTTTTCCTGCTGCTTAATTTTAATCTTTTCTGCGTGCATGTCGCAAATTGCAGTTGATAAAAACACCTCCTCGAAAACAATTTCACCAAATTTAAGTCAAGCATCAAATGAATCAAGTGAGCACTCCAATATAGACACTCATGATCAGGAACAAAAAGAAAAACCGGATGCGAAATTATCATATAATATATCTTCTGATGCTGAGCAAACGCGAAAAAACAGGCCGACTGCGGAAGATGAACAAGATAGTATGGAAAAAGCACTGGATTTACTGGAAGTCGCCGATAATTATTGGGAAAAGGGCGATGTAGAAAATACAATAAATACATTGGATAAAGCTTACGCATTAATTCTCGATGCTGACGGAGATGTCGCTATAGCGCGGCAAAAAGATGATTTGCGATTATTAATATCTAAGCGCCTGCTGTCTGTATACTCCTCCAAGCAAACTGCTACGCACGGCAAAGCCAGTGAAATACCGTTAACAATGAATGAGGCAGTAGAGAGAGAAATTCATTGTTTTCAAACTGTGGAACGCAATTTTTTTATTGCCGCCTATCAGCGCTCCGGGATGTACCGTCCTGCGATAATTACGGAATTAAAAAAGGCGAGGATTCCCGAAGAGCTTTCCTGGCTCCCCTTTGTGGAAAGCGGTTTCAAGATTAAAGCTTTATCCCGCGCCCGCGCACTTGGTTTGTGGCAATTCATTCCATCAACTGGTTATAAGTACGGATTGAGCCGTGACGAATGGATAGATGAGCGCATGGATGTCGAAAAATCAACTCAAGCGGCAATTGCTTATTTAAAAGAATTACACGACATGTTTGGGGATTGGCTTACCGCGTTGGCCGCATATAATTGCGGAGAGGGAAAAGTGCTTAGAGTCATATCGCTGCAACACATTAATTATTTTGATCGTTTTTGGGATTTATACAATCTATTGCCGCGAGAAACTGCTCGCTATGTTCCGCGATTTTTAGCAACGTTATATATAATCAAAAATCCACAGAAGTATGGATTTGATTTAGGTGATGCCGAAAAACCGATCGCCGTGGAAACAGTCAAAGTCAATAAGATAATGAAGCTGGAGGATATTGCGTCAAGGATCGAAATGTCCGATGAAAAATTGCACTTAATTAATTCGGATTTGAGATATAAAATAACACCGGATAGAGAATATAACTTAAAGATCCCCAAAGAATCTCTAGCCAAGTTCAATGCAATGGTAGGTGATATTCCCGAATGCGAAAAACCGAAGTTTCTTTTATCTAAAACATTTTTTATCAGGCACCGGGTAAGAAGTGGCGAATCGCTTAATTCTATTGCCAGTAAATATGACGTTCCCGTATCCAGAATAATATCTTATAACAGACTAAATTCTCAAAAAGCATTGGTTGTCGGAAAGCGTTTGACGATTCCTATAATTAAAGAAAAGCGTTACGCAAAAGGTAAATCAAGACAAAAAAACTATAAAATACAAATATCTTCAGGGCAATACAAAGTTAAAAGGGGTGACACACTGCAGATGATTGCCCGGCGTTCGGGTACGACGGAGGCGCAAATTAAAGAACTAAACAACCTGAAATCGGATACAATACGTGTAGGTCAAGTGCTAAAAGTGTCTCTGAATGAAAAAGCCAGAACTTCAGCAGCAAAAAACGATAAAAACGAAAATATAGCAGTGACAACGCAAAAATCAAAAATCAAAAATAAAATATTGTCGGCGGAGGATGTAGATAGATTAGGAACGAACAAATACATAGTAATTAGAGGAGATAATCTCTACAGTATTGCCAGAAAAAACAACATCAATGTTACCAAGCTGATGGAATTAAATAATCTGGCTAGAAATGAAACAATAACTCCAGGGCAGATTTTAGTTGTTAAATAGATAAATCAAAAAGGACATTCAGGGGAAAAATACGGCAGCTTTGATGATCGTTTGACCCCAAATTTATTTTCTTGACAAAAATTATTAAATACTGTTAATATTGATCCACGCTTGGATCCGTAAGGACCGGGACGGAAGGAAAAAGAGAATCAAAAAGACTATTATAAAGCCTCTCGTCTTGCGACGTGGGGCTTTTTTAATTTTAAAATGACAGCAAAAATTATCAATTCAATAAATGAGATGCAATGTTACTCGGAAGCGCTAAGGCTTAAAGGGAAACGATTAGCATTTGTTCCAACTATGGGCTATTTCCATGAAGGGCATCTTAATCTTATGAGAGAAGCAAAAAAAATGGCCGATTATTCAATCGTAAGTATCTATGTCAATCCCACGCAATTTGGACCGAAAGAAGATTTATCTAAATATCCGCGTGATTTTGATCACGATCTAATGATGGCGGAAAGTGTCAGTGTTGATGTGATTTTTTATCCAACAGATAAAGAAATGTACCCGGAAAATTATCAAACCTATGTGAATGTGGAAAAAGTGACCAAAAATTTATGCGGGTTATCGCGTTCCGGCCATTTTCGTGGCGTAACAACCGTATGCGCCAAACTCTTTAATATTGTCAAGCCACATATCTCCGTTTTCGGGAGAAAAGATTTTCAGCAATTTATCGCTATAAAACAGATGGTTGCTGATCTAAACCTTGATCTGCAAATAGTCGGATTGCCTACTGTGCGCGAGACCAATGGGCTAGCCATGAGTTCCCGCAATGTTTATTTGAAAGAAAGCGAGAAGCCTTCGGCTTTAAAGCTGGTTGCTTCTCTTAAATTAGCGCAAAAGCTTTATGCAGGCGGAGAAAGAAGTGCTTCCGTTGTAATAAATCAGGCGAAAAAATTAATTACCAACGCTCCCTATACCGATATCGATTATATAAAAATATGCGATACGAAAACGCTTACCGATATTGATGTAATTACAGGCGACGCGGTTATAGCGTTGGCTGTAAAAGTGGGGACAACGAGACTGATCGATAATCACGTTTTTGGTGAGAAGTTATATAATTCATAGCCTTAGGAGTGATATTATATGCAAAGATTTATGTTAAAATCGAAAATACATCGCGCTACAGTAACGAATGCCGACTTACACTATGAAGGCAGCATTTCCGTTGATGAAACACTTATGCAAGAAGCCGAGATTGTACCTTATGAAAAAGTGGCCATATACAATATTTCCAACGGGGAAAGGTTTTCCACGTATACCATAAAAGCAAAGCGGAACTCCGGGACAATTTGTCTCAATGGCGCCGCTGCGCGCAAGGTATCTAAAGGAGATTTAATTATTATTGCCACTTATGTTACGGTTGATGATAAAGACGCAACAAAATGGCACCCTAAATGTGTTCTGGTTGACGATAAAAATAAAATAAAAAAAGTCAGTTAAATTTAATAATCGATTATTGAAGATTAAGCTAATCATTAAGAATATTAATCGATTACCGCGGTACTATTTCTTATCTTTTTCGACAGATTACGCTCTTAATATAAAATCTATTATAAATTGAAAAAATCATTTAACTAAAATACATATATGTGTTAATTGCTTCCATCGTATTTTGGCGCTGGCGAAAAAACATATATACAAGGAGATTTTAGGCATGCAAATTACATCGGAAAGTGTAAAAATAGGTCATCCGGATATAGTATCTGATTCCATCGCTGCAAACATTATCGCCTCGATATTAAATGAAGAGAATAGAATAGGCATGGACATAAACTGCATGCCGCACTGTGGTCTGGAAGTATTTTTAGGGAAAGGCCTTTGTGTTGTTGGAGGTGAAGTTTCCACTCGAGTTTACATTGATATTGAAAAAACGGTACGCCAAACAGTTCTGGGCATCGGTTATCGCGATTCCGATTTGGGTCTTAACGGCAGTTCGATGGGTATACTAAACGCGATCATTCCGCAATCGCCCGACATCAATATCGGGACAAGAGCGGATTTAGGAAAACACAAGGAAATCGGAGCAGGGGATCAAGGCATTATTTACGGTTTTGCCTGTGACGAAACTCCAGAATTGTTGCCTCTGACGTACGTCCTGGTCAATAAGATGATGCGTGCTTTTGAAAATTGCGGCAATCCTATTTTTGCTCCGGATGGAAAGGGGCAGGTTACGGTCGACTATAGCGCCGATTGGCGTCCCCAAAGAGTGACCACCGTACTTATGTCCAACGCCATAGATTATCGCCAGGTGCCGGACAAATTTCGCTCGTCAGTTGAAGAACAGGCCCGTCAGATTGCCTTTGATTGTTTAGGCGACTGGATAAATGATAGAACAAAATTTATCTTTAATCCGACCGGTGAGTGGAATGCTATCAACTCCTGTTCGGCAGCGGATTCCGGTGTTACCGGACGCAAATTAGTCGTGCAGCTTTATGGAGGTTACCCGGGTGCTCAGTTAGGCGGCGGTTCCATTGTTAATAAAACGCCGGAAAAAGTAGATTGCTCGGCAGCCTTCGGTGCAAGATATGTCGCGAAAAACATTGTCGGCGCAGGGCTGGCGAAGAAATGTTCCGTGCAACTTGCTTATGCGATAGGAATAGCACAGCCTATCTCAATATATGTAAATACTTTTGGGACGGGAATTATGCCGGATGAAAAGATCGCGGGAGTTGTCAATCAGGTATTTGATTTAACGCCGAAAGGAATGATTGAAAAGTTTGATCTGCTGAAAGGCGACATATATAAAAAAATCCCCAGGACTTTGTTCTTGGACGCGAATTATTTGTGGGAAAAAACGGATAAAATAGAAGCCCTGAAAAAGACGCTAAAAAAATAGTCAACCTACGAAAAGTAACCGTAAGAAAAAAAGAGTGGAGGAAAGATGGTGTTTCTGGAAGTTGATAGGGCTCTAAAATACAAAATTGCCGATATTTCCCTGGCGTCGTTTGGCCGGAAAGAAATGCAATTGGCGGAAAATGAAATGCCCGGCCTGATGGCTATACGCGAAAAATACGGCCGCAAGAAGCCTCTTCATGGATTGAAAATAATGGGCTCTCTGCATATGACTATCCAAACTGCTATGCTCATTGAGACACTAAAAGAATTAGGCGCAGATCTTCGCTGGGCCTCCTGTAATATTTTTTCGACCCAGGATCATGCCGCTGCAGCAATAGCCAAAGCCGGTTCTGCAGCGATTTTTGCCTGGAAAGGCGAATCTCTGGAGGAATATTGGTGGTGTACCGAACAGGCTCTAACGTGGCCGGATGGTTCCGGTCCCGATTTAATCGTTGACGACGGCGGTGATGCAACGTTATTTATTCACGAGGGGGTCAGGATCGAAAGAACCCCGCAACTACTAAAAAAGAAGATTGAGAATAAAGAATTTAAAATAATTATTTCCCGATTGGAGAAATCGGCAAAATGTGATCCGCAGAGATGGCAAAGAGCGGCCGCGAATATTCGTGGCGTTTCCGAAGAAACAACGACAGGAGTGCATCGTCTTTATCAAATGCAAGCGGCGGGGGAACTATTGTTTCCGGCAATAAACGTTAATGACTCGGTCACAAAATCAAAATTCGATAATCTTTACGGATGCCGCGAATCGCTTGCCGACGGTATTAAAAGAGCGACTGATGTAATGATTGCCGGCAAAGTCGTTGTTGTTTGCGGATATGGAGATGTCGGGAAAGGATGCGCCCAATCCATGAGAGGTTTTGGAGCACGAGTAATTATTACGGAAATCGATCCGATTTGCGCGCTGCAAGCGGCGATGGAAGGATATGAAATCCGGACATTGGAAGAAGTGGCGGCCAGCGGCGATATTTTTGTGACTGCCACCGGCTGTTGCGACGTCATTACCGGTAAACACATGGAAATGATGAAAGATGAAGCTATCGTCTGCAATATCGGCCATTTTGACAGTGAAATCGGCATGCAATATTTAGAGACAAGCAAATTCTGTAAAAAAGAGAATATTAAACCGCAGGTGGATAAGTGGAAACTTAAATCGGGACGTTCCATAATAGTATTAGCGGAAGGCAGATTGGTTAATCTGGGATGTGCGACCGGTCATCCGAGCTTTGTCATGAGTAACAGCTTTACCAATCAATGCCTGGCGCAAATAGAACTGGCCACAAAGAAACATAAAATCGGCGTTTTCACTTTACCGAAGATATTGGATGAAGAAGTCGCCCGGGTGCATTTAGGTAGATTGGGTGCGCGCGTGACCAAACTAACGCGAAAACAGGCAGATTATCTAGGCCTATCGGTTGAAGGTCCATTTAAACCGGAATACTATAGATATTAGTTTACGGGTTCTTAAGAATCCAGATCGTCAATCTCCCGAATACTATTTTAGGGGTAGTACTAAGTACGTGCTTTATGAAATAATACTAAAGCGGCCGAAATGAAAAGTATATTGGCCAACCAGGCGGCTATAAAGGGAGATAGTGTTCCGGAGCGCCCCAAAGACATACTAAACGCATAGACTATCCAATAGGAAAATCCAATAAAAATACCAATTCCCACGCTTTGCATTACACCACCGCTTCTTTCCGAGCGTAGAGAAAAAAAGACACCAATAAAAACAAGTATTATCGTTACGAGAGGAAAAGCAATTTTTCCCTGTAAATCTACCAGATATCTGGTGACGTCATATCCTTCGGCTTGTATTTTCTGGACATATTTTCTCAGTTCGAAATAGCCCATCTTTTCCGCGTCTTTTTGTATTATTTTAAAATCGTTAGGTTTTTCAGGGATATTTATAATTTTCTCTTCTGATCGCTCTAAGACGGGAATATTATTTTTGTCAAAAGTAGTGATAAGTAGGTCATAAAAAACCCAATGGTTATCTTTCCATTCAGCGCTTTGGGCATCTATACGCATATTTAAAGTAAAATCGGGATTTAAATAATTAATAGTTACGCCGCGTAAAGTGTCATTGTCAACATCAAACATTTTGAAATTATAAATCGCATTTCCCGAACGGTACCAAATCTCATTTTGCTTAAAGAAACCCTGTGCCCGCTGTTTTTGAACTTCAATTTTTATGATATTTTCAGTTTTTTGTATCGATGCCGGCGTTATCAGCTCGCTGAAATAGAATAGAAAAACAGCTAATACGGCCGCGAAAATGAGGGCGGGAAGGGAAATTCTATAAAGGCTAATTCCGTTCGCTTTCATCGCTGTTATTTCATTATGTTTGGAAAATGAGCCGTACGTCATCAGCGTTGCTAAAAGAACGGCGGAAGGTAAAACAAGAGAAATAATCATTGGAATGGAGTATAAAAAATATGATGCCATTTGCGCAATCGACGCATTATTGCTGAGAAACATTCGTATTTTATCAAAAAAGTCGACAATCAAATAAAGGGCAATAAAAGTGATACAAATAATCGCGAATAATTTAATGAATTCCCTGATAATATATCTGTCAATTATCTTCAATCTATAATCCTTAATTATTTAGAGTTTTGCGCCAAAGAAAAATTTTTATCATATGCGAGAGCGATATCTCTTTATAAGCCGTATAAAAAAGATAAACACCCAGCGAGGCAAAAGTTAAATTTGGCGTCCAGACGCCGATTACTGTAGAAAGACGGCCGGTTTCTACAAGAGCTTCGCCGCCGATGCGCAACAGGTAATATAAAGAAACAACTATAAGGCCAACGGCAAAGCCGCGTGATTTTACAGCTCGATGACTTCTTATGCCCAGTGGCAAAGCCAGAAGACCGAAGAAAATACAAGAAAGAGGAATAGAAAATTTTTTGTGCACTTCAATAGCCAACTCGCGGATGGAAGCTTGATCAAGACCCGGTTTTTTCATCTTTTCCAGCAGTTCGCCCATCGTCATTTCCGTACTTGATTTTGAATCTTCACGCATGCTGGCAATGGCAGTTGATAAATTAAGATTGATATCGTAACTTTGAAAATCGATCCTGCGATAATTTTTTAAATCTGAACTCACTGTGTGAACGGAACCGTTTTCCAGTCTTAATTTTACTATCATCAAATCCGGATCGGATATAAGAAAAGCTTTTTTAGCAAAAATTGTGTTTTGTTCGCCGATAATACGGCTATCGGAAACAATGACTCCTTCCATGTATTTGCCATCAAGAGGAATTTTATCCGCATAAAGCAAAAGACCTTTAAAATCAGCATTGAAGACTTTTTCTTTTATGCCGATGCTCGCGTTTTGGGAAGCAATTTCGAAAAGCAAACGTTTAGTGGCAAAATTGCTATACGGCACAAGAAAATTGCTTATAAATATGGTGAAAATAAATGTAGCCAAAGAAGCAATTGCCACAGGGTAATAAATTTGCAATAAACTGACGCCTGAAGCTCTAATTGCCGTTATTTCGTTATCGGCGGATAATCGCCCCATGGCGATGAGTATAGCAATCAAAAGCGCGATGGGTATGGTGAACAACATGAACGAAGGTAAAAGAAAGATAATGAGCTCGGCGATGGAAAATACGCTAATACCCTTATTGACCATTAAGTCCATTATTTGCAGGATTTTCCCCATGAGCAGGACGAAGGTCAAGACAAATAAGATAATGATAAAAGGTATGGCTATTTCTTTAAATATATATCTGTCAATAATTTTACGCATGTATTTGAACCACTATTTTTTTAAATTAACATGTATTGGCTAATTTTCTCAAGCAAAACATGGTGGCCAAGTAAAACGTCTTAATACTTTCTTAAAAATTATGTAAAAACCGGTATTGTTGCAATGTTTTATTGACAGCCGTCGCTATTTTGCCTATATTCCCCTCGAATTTCAGCACAATGCCGATTCTAGAAAGGATAAGAGTTGCTTGCCCATGAAAGTTGATAACATGCGCCGGATTGATTATTACGTTGGCGTTCCTCTTTGCTTTTTGGGAACATTATATCAGAAAGCTGTTGAATTGTTGGGCAGGCGCGAAAGGAAACCTTTACTCAACGTACTTTTTATCGAATTATCGGAAATGGGCAGCGCCATTTTAGTCGATCCCGCGATGAGAAAGCTGCAAAAAAAAACCGGCGCTAATATCTATTTCGCCATTTTTAAAAAAAATAAGCCCAGTCTGGATTTACTGAAAACAGTTGCCGAGGAAAATATTTATTCGTTTCGTGAAGGAAATTTACTGTCTTTTGCGTTTGATACGCTGAAATTCTTTTTCTGGACTCGTCAGAAAAAAATTGATGCCGTAATCGATCTGGAGCTTTTTTCTCGCTTCACGGCCCTGCTTACGGGATTCAGCGGCGCGCCCAATAAAGTCGGTTTTCACGCATATTTTAATGAAGGGCTTTATCGCGGCGACTTTTTGTCGCATAAGGTAGCATACAATCCTCATATTCATATTGCCAAGAATTTTATTGCTATGATCAATGCTCTTCTTGCTCCTGAAAGGGAAGTTCCCTACTCGAAAACGCTGGTTACCGACGATGAAATTGTTTTGACCAAACTTAAATTTTCACCTTCGGCGAAGAAGCCAATTATAGATATTATTCGCAGTTCTTTCGGCCAATTCAATCCGGAAAAGCACAAAATCATTTTGATTAATCCCAACGCCAGCGAACTTCTTATCCAGCGGCGTTGGCCGCAGGCATACTACGCACAATTAATTAAAATGATTTTGGAGAATTGCTCTCGGGCAATAGTTTTAATTACGGGCGATCAGCAGGAAAGGGAAGAAGCCGAGCGCCTCAGAAATGAAGTGCAGGCAGAAAGGTGTATAAATTTTGCAGGTCGAGTGACGCTGGACCAGCTTCCACCGCTCTACAGTGTATCCGAATTCATGGTGACCAACGATTCCGGCCCACCGCATTTTGCTGCGGTAACGAACATGCCTACATTTGTCATTTTTGGTCCGGAGACGCCAGCCCTTTACGGATCATTGGGGAGGACAACGCCAATTTACGCGGGCCTCGCTTGTTCGCCGTGCGTGAGCGCAGCGAATCATCGCAAGACCGCTTGTATGGATAATGTCTGCCTCCAGGTCATTAAACCCGAAAGAGTATTTGCGGAGATTAAATCTGCTTTAGAGAAGATTAATGCCAAAAGAAAATAAAAAAATATTCCTGCTGATCGGCTTTTTCACTCTGATTCGTCTTGCAGTGTCACCTTTTTTCGGACTGGGAGTTGATGAAGCTCACTATGTTTTATACGCTAAATATCTTGACTTGAGCTATGTCGATCATCCGCCGCTTGTCGGCTGGGTGCATGCCCCGTTTTTTTATCTTCTGGGCACAAATGAATTTTTAGCGCGTCTGCCGGCTATTTTGATTTTTGCCATTACTTCCTATTGCGCGTATATTTTTGTTCTCCGAATGACTAAATCAACGCCAGTGTCATTATTGGCGGTTCTGGCATTGAATTGTTCTTTTATGTTCAATGTATTGGGTCTGATGCTGTTACCGGATTCTCTCCTTCTGCTCTTTATTTTTCCGCTAATTTTTATTGCTGAGAAAATTGTCCGTGAAAAAAAACCGCTGGATTTTATTTTGCTGGGTATTCTCTTGGGGTTAATGGGACTGACGAAGTACACTTCAATTTTGCTTGTACCGCCGCTAATAATTTTTTTTGCAGTAAAAAAAAGATACGATATAATCTTTTCCCCCTATATGTTTTTAGCTGCTTTTATAGCCTTGATTCTCATCACACCCGTTATTTACTGGAATATCACGCATGATTTTATCAGTTTTCGCTATCAGGGCTCTCATGTGTTTGGTTCTCTGTCCAGTAGTATTTCTAATTTTTTCGAATCATTGGCTGCACAATTCGGCGCGTATAACCCTTTCTTATTTATAATTGCCTTTTATGGTTTTTTCCAGGTGCGGCATACACGCGACGATTATCTGCGTCTGGCAGTTTTATTCGGCGGCACGATTCTGCTTTTCTTTCTGCTCACGTCATTTTTTGAAAGAACACTTCCCCATTGGCCGGCTGTGTTTTATTTACTCTTCATACCTGTCGGGATATATTATTTATTTACACCTCCGAAAAAATGGGAGATATACTTTTTTTGCATTTTAAATGTGTTGTCTTATGTGTTGCTTATATCTGGTGGCGCCTATCCTTTGTTTATGTCACCGATAAAACGGGAGATGTCCCTTTGGTACATTTTATATGTGCTGTTCATTCTTGTCGGCGTCTATCTTTTATTTATATCTAAAGAAAAATCGAAAAAATACTTTCTTAATTTTTCCATTGGATTAAGCCTCGTTTTGACCTTGCTTGTATATGCAGAACTTACCGGAAAATTTTTTACTTTTCCCGATTATAAATCTCCCTTCCGTGATATTTATGGATTTCCGCAAATTATAAGACAAGCGGATACGATATTAAAGGACGATAAAACAACCGCGAAAAAAGCCATTGCCGTTAGTAATTGGACGATGGGCAGCAGGACGATATATTACAGTTTGCCCTACAAGGATGAAGTATTCGTTATTGATAATCGCCAGGATCAATTTGATATCTGGCAAAAGAAAACGCCTATCGGTTACGATCTTCTTTTTCTCAACACTTATTTTAATAATTTAAATATTGAAAAGTATGCTCGTTGCGAACGTGTAGAAGTAGCTGGCAAAACTGATATAATCCTGCGCAAGGCAAAGGTGGATACGGTGGAATTTGTATGGTGCTACAATTATGGGGGGCTAAGCCTTGATTAAAAAATGGATCGCCGTTATTTTCTTTTTTGTTTGTTTGGTGCTGATTGCCGTTTCCTATTTTTACTGGGATATTCCGCTGGTGATATACTGCCAGGGTTTAAATAGGTCAATAGTCGATATTGCTGAAATTGTCACTATCCTGGGTGAATCGAGATGGTATTATCTAATACTGGTACCGGCATTTATATATTTCTGGTTTCTGGCTAAAAATAAACTGTGGTCAATGAGGATTTTTTTTCTTTTTCTAGCGATATCGGCATCAGGGCTGATTAGTACACTCATTAAGTGGCTTGTCGGCAGATATAGACCAAATATGTTAGAAGAAGGTCATTATGGTTTTAATTTTTTCGGTGTGGGTTATGAATTAACTTCTTTACCGTCCGGTCATGCGGTCACGGCTTTTTCTTTGGCTTTCGCAGTCAGTATATTATTTCCCCGCGCAGGCATTGCGGCCTTTATTATAGCCATATCCATAGGAATGACACGAATAATACTAACGTCACACTATTTGAGCGATGTAATTGCCGGTGCCGGTATCGGCATATTATCTACAATGGTCGTAAAATATTTTTTTGATCGGAAGAAAATCGAATTAATTCAGAAGTAAAAAGGCGTCGAGTGTCTCCATGCAAAAAAGATATGTCCTGTTTTTAATACCCTTAATCCTTTATATAGCTTTGCTCGGTATCATGCCGCAGATGGAACCGGATGAAGCCCGCTATAGTTTGATTCCCAGCGCCATGAATCAATCCGGCAATTATATTACACCGCAGATTAAGCATGTTCCTTACCTGGAAAAGCCGCCGTTGGTTTACTGGGCAACAGCAATGTCTTTTAAAGTATTCGGTGAAAACGATTTTTCCGCAAGACTGTTTGCTGCTCTTTGCGCGTGGGGTTGCATATTGCTCGCTTATTTTATCGGGAAACATTTCCGGGATGAAAAGACAGGGCTCTATGCCGCGGCAATTTTATCTATATCCGCGTTTCCCTTTGCCTTAGGCCGGATCAACATACTGGATATGCCGCTGACTTTTTTTCTGTGTCTTTCCATTTGGCTGGGTTATTTGTCTTTAACCGAAGAAAAGAGAAAATATCTCTGTTACTTATTTTATTTTTTCTGCGCCCTTGCTTTTTTAACGAAGGGTCTCGTCGGTGTTGTATTTCCTTTTGCTATTTTGGTTTTATGGCTGATCTGGGCTGGCCGCTAGCGTCAAATCTGGCAGCTATTTTCGCCAATTGGAATATTGATATTTCTGATTGTCGTCTGTCCCTGGCTGATTTTGGCGCAAAAAGAAAACTCCGATTTTCTCTGGTTCTTTTTTGTGCGTGAACACTTCCTACGTTTTACTACGAAGATGCACGGTAAGACCGAGCCTTTTTATTATTTTTTGCCGATCATTATCGCCGGAACTATTCCGTGGTCGGTTTATCTGATCAATGCCTGGAGGGGGAAATCAATTAAGGAGTGGCTGTTCAGCAAAGAAGAAAATAAATTATTAGCAGTTTGGATTTTATTTATTTTTTTGTTTTATACATTTTCTTCTTCCAAACTTATCACATATATTGCCCCCGTATTTTTACCGCTTGCTCTTTTTTCGGGCAGTGTTTTTCGTAATTACGAACAGGATCTACCGGAAGCGAGCGGCGGCAAGAAAGTATTCTACCGGATTGCCGTTATATTTCAGTCTCTGATAATAATTATTGCTCTTTTTCTGCCGCCGCTATTGAATAAGTACTCCGATCCGGAAAAAGGACTGGTCATCATGACTTCGGGCAACTGGTGGTTATATATTATATTGCCAATGCTCACAGCTTTTTTGATGATTTTTCTGCCGGACCTGATTGCCAGAAAAATGAGACGTGGCTGGTTTTTAACTATTTACTTGCTGTGTGCCGTATTTCTAGCCGGCGTTCTTTTACCGGTAAATGATTTTCTTAGCGCCTTATCGCAGTGCCCGTGTTGCCAAGGAAGCTATCATCAAATTCGTGCCGGCGGGTTATGATTTGTATCAATATCGCGAAAATTTTTACGGTATTGACTTTTATAATAAAATCAGAACACCGATAGTGGAAGACTTTGGCGAGCTAGCGGAAGGAATAACCAAGCTTTCGCGAGCGGAGAAAGAGCGTTATTTTTTATCCAGAAATGAGTTTTTTCGATTGTGCGCACAAAGAAAAGATGTTTATTGTATTACCCAGCATAAAAAGAAGGTAGAAGAAATTAAGGAAAAAATGCCGAAGGTTGATATCCTCTGGGATAATGGTGCTTTTTACCTTCTGCACATAAAATAGCGGGAGTTTGCAAAGGGCTGTAAATGAAGATCAGAAAAGATTTCTTGCCGTTTAGCCGGCCTTCAATTGGCAATGCCGAAATTAATAATGTTGTATCCTGCCTGAAATCCGGCTGGATTACGACCGGAGCTAAATGCCAGGAATTTGAAGCCGGCTTCTGCAAGCTTACCGGCGCTAAACGGGCGATAGCGTTAAACTCGGCGACCGCCGGCATGCATTTGGTTCTATCAGCGCTGAATATCGGTGCCGGTGATGAAATAATCACGCCATCAATGACGTTCGCCTCTACGATAAATATGATAGCCCTGCGCAAAGCGACACCAGTATTTGTCGATATCGATTATGGTACGCTCAATATCAATGCTGATTTGATAGAAGAAAAAATCACACCGAAGACGAAAGCAATTATTCCTGTTCATTTCGCCGGAGCGCCGGCCGATATGGAGAAAATTAATCAGCTCGCTCGAAAGTATAATCTGGTAGTGATAGAAGACGCGGCTCATGCGGTCGGCACATACTTTAAAGGAGTTCATGTCGGTGGTTTCGGTCATGCCGCCATTTTTTCTTTTCACCCGATAAAAAACATTACCACCGGTGAAGGAGGGATGATAACTCTGAACGATACCGCTTTGGAAAAAAAACTGAGGCTGCTGAGATTTCACGGCATCGAACGCGATGCCTGGAAGAGATATGGAAAGGGAGGCAATCCGTCCTATGATATAACGGAGCCTGGCTACAAATATAATATGCCGGATATGCTTGCGGCTTTAGGTTTGGCGCAGTTCGAGCGCCGGCAAGAATTGAATACAAAACGTTCTAAATTAGCGCAACTTTATCTAGAGGGATTAAAGGGCGTAAACGGCGTAGATTTGCCGCAATCTCCCCCATATGAACACACCCATGCCTGGCATCTTTTTGTAATCAAGATTTTGGCCTTAAGCCGGGATGAGTTCATGAACAGACTGTCCGAATATAATATCGGCTATGGGCTGCATTTTCCTCCGGCTCATACTTTAAGCTATGTAAAGGAAAGATATGCGGCAAGTATCGGCATGCTTCCGGAAACGGAAAGAGCGGCAGATAAGATTATATCCTTGCCTTTATTTCCGGATATGCAGGCCAGAAGATGTTCAATATGTTTGCCAAGCGATAAAGGAGATAGTAAATAATGACTAATACTGAAATAGCAGTCGTTATTCCCGTTTACAACGAAAAAGAAAACCTCCCGACTTTAATGCAGAGGCTTACATCGGTAATGCAGAGTTTGGAAAAAAGTTACGAAATAATATTTATTGATGACGGAAGCACAGATAATTCCCTGGAAATTCTCAAAGAATTGGCACAAAAACCATCAGTGAAGATAGTGGAATTGACGCGAAATTACGGCCAGCATGCGGCCATCTTAGCGGGCTTTTCCGTATCTAAGGCCGAAATCATCATTACCATGGATGCGGATTTGCAAAATCCTCCTGAAGAAATACCCAATTTAGTGAAAGTGATGGAAGAAGGCAATTACGATGTTGTCGGCACGATCAGAAGGGGACGCAAAGATTCCTTCTGGCGAATTTTTCCTTCAAAAATTATTAACATGGTGGCGCGAAAGATTACAGGCGTGAGTCTCCGGGATTGGGGATGCATGCTGCGGGCTTACAGGCGCAGTGTGGTCGAAAGGATGATTGAGTGCCACGAGCACTCCACATTCATTCCGGCGTTGGCGACTGTTTTCTCCAAACGCGTAACGGAAATAGAAGTGACTCATGATGAACGATTTGGCGGAAAATCAAATTACCCTTTAAGAAAATTGATTAATCTGCAATTTGATCTGGTGGCGGCTTTTTCCAATTTACCGATAAAGCTCATTATGTATGGCGGTATATTGATGTCACTGCTGGGAATTTTTTTCGGTATTTTCCTGATCATAGCGCGATTGGTTTACGGCGCGCGCTGGGCGGCGGAAGGAATATTTACTTTATTTGCCGTCTTGTTTGTGTTTATCGGCATGCAATTTTTTGCGCTGGGCGTTATTGGTGAATACATCGGTAGAATTTACCGAGAGGTACGCAAGCGGCCGGAATATGTGATTGAAAATATTTACAGCGCAGAAAGGGATAAACGATAAATTGAAAGCGGTTGTTTTTGCGTATCACAATATGGGCATTGCCGGTTTGGAAGCTCTTTTTCAACACAGCTTTGATATTGCCGCCGTGTTTAGCCATGAAGATGACCCTGATGAGAATTGCTGGTTCGGTTCGGTTAAAGATTGGGCTGTAAAGAAGAATGTTACCGTGTACACTGCCGAAGACGTAAATGAACCGCAATGGATTAAAAAAGTCGGCGAGCTCAAGCCCGATATTATATTTTCCTTTTATTATCGAAAAATGATCTGCCGCGAGATTCTGGAAATCCCAAAACTCGGCGCGTTTAATTTGCACGGCTCGCTGCTGCCTGCCTATCGGGGACGCTGTCCGGTAAACTGGGTTTTGATCAACGGAGAAAAGCGCACTGGCGTTACGCTTCATTATATGATTGATAAACCTGATGCCGGAGATATCGTCGGCCAAAAAGAAGTCGAAATTGAATTTAGAGATACGGCAAGAACTCTGTATGATAAACTCTGTACAGCGGCCAAACTACTGCTCGATGAGGTATTGCCCGTGATTAAAACAGGCCGTATTCCACGCCGCAAACAAAATTTAGCTGTGGGGAGTTATTATGGCGGAAGGCGTCCCGAGGATGGCCGCATCGATTGGCATAAATCCGCGCAGGATATTTACAATTTGATTCGCGGCGTTACCGAACCATACCCGGGGGCTTTTGCTTTTTTGAAAAATGGCGAGAAATTAATTATCTGGTGGGCGGAGCCGGTAAAATCAAACATAGTCAAAGTTCCCGGAGAAGTAGAAATCAAGACAGAAAAGATTCGTGTGTATACCGGTAAAGATGCTATAAGGCTTATGGATATAGAAATTCAGGGAAAGCGCAGGAGAGGTTCACAAATTTCCGAATATTTCCAAAAAGGGAAGGTGACAAAGCTAAAATGAAGATATTGATACTGGGCGTCAATGGATTTATCGGACATCATCTGATTAATAAAATTCTCACCGAAAAAAAAGATTGGATAGTTTACGGCATGGATTTAGGCACGGACCGCCTCGGTAAGAATCTTGAATAATCCACGTTTTAATTTTATGGAAGGTGATATTGCCATTAACCGGGAATGGATTGAACTGCAAATCAAAAAATGTGATGTCGTGATGCCCCTGGTAGCCATTGCCACGCCGAAGCTTTACGTCGAAGATCCCATCGCCGTTTACAATCTTGATTTTGAGATGAATGTAGATATTATCAAGAAATGCGTCAAATATCATAAACGGGTTGTTTTCCCCTCGACCTCGGAAGTATACGGCGCCTGTACCGATCCGGAATTCAAAGAAGATGAAAGCTTTCTGATAGTAGGTCCCATCAATAAAGAGCGCTGGATTTATTCCTGCTGTAAACAGCTTCTGGATCGCGTGATTTACGGCTATGGAACAAGAGGTCATTTGGAGTTTACACTGTTTCGTCCTTTTAACTGGATCGGTCCTCGGCTTGATTCACTCTACGCAGCAAAGGAAGGCAGTTCACGCGTCGTCACGCAATTTATCGCGGAGTTGTTCATGAAACGTCCGATTAATCTTGTTGATGGCGGAAAACAGAAGCGCTGTTTTACGTACGTTGACGACGGTATAGCGGCGCTCATGAAAATTCTGGAGAATAAAGATGACGTCTGTAAAAACGAGATTATTAATATCGGTAATCCGGCGAACGAATGTTCGGTCAAAGAATTGGCCAATATATTAAAGAAGCTTTTTCAGCAACATCCTGATCATAAAAATGATAAAATCTATTCCGAAATAATCAATATTTCCGCCGATACCTATTACGGCAAAGGCTATCAGGACATCTATACGCGCAAACCCAGCATCGAGAAGGCGAAAAAACTTTTGAATTGGGAGCCGAAGACAGGCTTGGAAGAATCACTGCGTCTAACCCTCAATTCATTTTTGGAAGAAAACAAAGACGCCGACATTAAATAAAATGGCAATGCTCGGATTAAAAATCGATGTTGATACCTATTGGGGCATGAAAAAAGGCGTCCCCTCTCTTTTAGAAATCTTAAAACAATTTCAATTAAAAGGAACATTTTTTTTAAGCGTCGGGCCGGATAATTCCGGCCGGGCGGCGCTGCAGTTAATCAAGAATCCGCTTTTCTTTAAGAAGATGATGCGGACAAATGCGGCTGCTCTTTACGGCTGGAAAACAGCTCTATACGGTACGTTACTATCGGCACCCATGATCGCGCTTTCCTTTCCGGAAATTGTGAGCGATATAATTGCTGCCGGCCACGAAGTCCAGTTTCATGCCTGGGATCACCGTCGCTGGCAGGATGAACTTTCCGGTAAAGCCGAAAAGTGGATTCGGGAGTGGTTTGCCAAAGGTATTGGCAGTTTTGAAAAATTGACAGGAAACAAACCTACAGCGTTCGGTGCGCCTTCCTGGCTTATCGATGATCGGGTACTCCCCATAATTAAAGAATACAATTTTGATTATCTAAGTTGTACGCGGGCTAAAGCTTCCTTCATCCATGAAATAGCCGATATACTGGAGATACCTTCTGACTTGCCTTGCTTTGAGGAAATTGACGTTCAAAAAGGCGTATCAATCATTACCGATTTGATTAAAGATGGCAGAACACATGTCCTGCCTGTTCACGCCGAAGTAGAAGGGGGCATCTTTGAAAATCAGTTCAGAGAGCTTTTAGAAAAAGTGCTCAGCATGAACATAAAAGTTGTGCCGCTAAAGGAAATCAAAAAGAGGCTGGATATTAAGACCTTGCCCAGACGCAAATACAAAATGGAGTTACTTTCCGGCCGCCATTCACCCTGCGCCGTATAAAAACATAATTGTACGAACTATAGCCCATTTTGTTTCTTCAATCTTGCCTTGAGTCCTTTGGTAGTATTTGACTACCAACTAGCATACAATTAATTCTTATTGTTTCCTTCCTATAATTAGTTGATTATTTTCCTAATAAAAATTCTGTGTCGATTTGTGATACAAATTCGTGCAGACGTTTGAAGTATCTTAATATCGGAAGAGGCGCAGACTATGGCGAAAATTGCAGTCATCATAACCAATATGTTCGAGGATTCGGAATACGGCGAGCCGGTAAAAGCTTTTAAGAATGCGGGACATGAAATCGTTCACGTCGGAATAAAAGCCGGAGATACTGTCAGAGGAATTAAGAAGAATACGCCGGTTGTCATCGATAAAGCAGTGGAAGGTTTGAAGATCGATGATTTTGACGCTCTCTTGATCCCCGGGGGCTATTCGCCCGACGGCTTGAGAATCCATGACGAAGCAGTGCGCTTTACGAGAGAGTTTGTGAAAAGCGGCAAACCCATCTTTTCCATTTGTCATGCCCCGCAGTTGCTCATTACCGCACGCGTTTTAAAAGGAAGAAAAATTACCGGCTGGAAATCGGTCAAAGAAGACATAATCAATGCCGGCGCCGAATTTATCGACAAGGAAGTCGTAAAAGATGGCAACATCATTTCCAGCAGGAGCCCCGCCGATCTCGTCCCGTTTATCAAGGCATGTCCGGCGAGGCTCTCCAAATAGCCGAAATTGGAAAGGTAGGGTGATAAATAATGAATCGTTTCCGGAACAGAACTCATGCCGGCAAATACCTGGCGGAGAAATTACAAAAATATGCCCGCAAACCGAAAACCATCGTTCTCGGGTTGCCCCGCGGGGGCGTTGTTGTTGCCCATGAAATAGCGCAGGAGTTGGGTTTACCTCTCGATATCTTTCTGGTCAGGAAATTGGGCGTGCCCGGCTATGAGGAACTGGCTATGGGGGCGATTGCTTCGGGCGGCGTGCGGGTGCTGAATCAAGACGTATTACGCAGCATCAATATCACCAGAGATGAAATTCAATCGATTGCCCAAAGGGAAGAACAGGAGTTGAAACGCCGGGAAAGCGCGTACCGGAGCAATCGGCCGCAGCTGGATCTAAAAGATTACACTGTAATACTTGTCGATGACGGTCTGGCGACGGGTGCTACCATGCGCGCGGCAGTAGTAGCTCTGAGAAAACAAGGTCCGCAGAAGATTATCATTGCCGTTCCCACTGCTTCTCCCGACACTATGCAATGAATTCCGGGCAAAGGTCGATGAGATCATTTGCGGCATTACCCCTTCGCCGTTCAATGCAGTAGGTATGTGGTACGATGACTTCTCTCAGACTTCGGATGAGGAAGTAAAACATCTGCTCAAAAAATCATACAAAGTCAATGTAAGCGCGGAAGGTATACAATGAATAACCCTTTGCGTAGCCCAAAACAAAATAAAATACAGGAAAGATCTGTTCAAATAAACTTTGGGCGGGTAAGACTGGAAGGAGACCTGGCGATACCGCCGGAAGCAAAAAGCATAATTCTTTTCGCACACGGCAGCGGCAGCAGCAGGCTGAGTTCTCGTAACCGGTTTGTTGCCAAACATCTGCAGGGAGAGGGTCTGGCAACACTGCTTTTCGATTTGCTGACCCCTGATGAAGAAAAAATTGACAACTACAATATGCGGCTCCGTTTCGATATCGAGCTTCTGGCGGATCGCCTTTCCGGAGCAACCGAGTGGCTGAAATCACAGAAAGAAATCGCTAAAATGCCTGTCGGCTATTTTGGCGCGAGCACCGGCGCGGCGGCGGCCCTGATTGCTGCGACAACGCACACCGACAGTGTTCAGGCGATTGTTTCCCGCGGCGGCAGGCCCGATTTGGCCTCAAGAGCTCTTGGTCTGATTCATGTTCCTACTTTGCTGATCGTGGGTGGTGACGACTACGAGGTGATCACCCTTAATGAACAGGCAATGGAAAAAATGAAGTCGACAAAGAAAATTGTCATTGTGCCGGGTGCGACGCACCTTTTTGAAGAACCTGGTGCTCTGGAGTCTGTGGCCAAGCTTGCATCCTCGTGGTTTCTGCAATACCTCGATAACAAATAATTGTTGACGTCTAAATCGCTCATTGCGGGTCAATCCTGTGTCGCGCTATGAGCTCTTCTTAAATAACCCTTCCAGTTTGTCTTTAGCGCCGGAATCAGCCGCGCCGGGAGTATTTGCTGTTTGTTTGAATCTGAAAAAATCACAAAAATTGGAGCGGCTTTTGTCCAGCACTCTTTCGGCTTGAGGTTCGCAGCAGTCATTATAAGAACCGACATCGTAAAATGAGCAGTTGAGGCAACAATGCAAATCAGCTCCGCAGG
This sequence comes from uncultured delta proteobacterium, assembly GCA_963753975.1. Lineage (GTDB taxonomy): Bacteria > Desulfobacterota > Syntrophia > Syntrophales > Smithellaceae > UBA4810. Next base: position 265,866 of record CAVWEH010000002.1, on the reverse strand, counting down.
AGGGGCATTGTGCTTGCCTGCCGACAAAAAAATCCTCGGCGATTTCTTTATCGCATTTGTGGCAGATGTTCATGTACATAAAATACGGGCAATGCCGAATATTTGTCAAGAAGCTTTCGGGGCTATCCAAGAGGGATAATAGTACTAGTTTAAAGCGCGCTTGTTGATTTTCAATAGTATGGCTACCAACGTACGGTGGCAATACCTTTGTGTTTATTTATATTTTACTTCGCTATCGGTTGCTGCTGAGGTAATAACAAGAAGTTTAGTCTCGTAATATTTTATGCGGTCTTCATTTGACATATTCTGCGGCGGAAGATTCCAAGAGCCACTAATATGTTTGGCAAGTTCTGGACCAACTTTGTCGGCGAAACTTATAGCACGCTTTATATCATCCTCTCTGTTCCGTACAGTTTGTGGGTTTGAGTCACTTTGCAATAACAATAACCTTAGTTCTTCAGCACTTTTTTGGGCGGCTGATAATGCTTCATACAAAGAAATTATACTATTTTTTAGTGGCAGATTATCGGCAAATGATTCTGAAACATGAACATAATGTTGAAGAGAAAAATTTGCGCGATTTCTCACGTTTTGCCGTCTTTGTGCCATGGTGTAGTCAAGTATATTTCTTGCGTTATTAATTTCATGAAGAATGCTGTCTTTGTATGAAGTTGTGGTTTGGCATGCTTTTATGACTGTTACTAAAGCTATGATGATAAGGATTGCCGTCGTAATAAATTCCCACTTCAGGCAAGGTGCAATTATACGATGTAGTTCTTTTAGTTTTTTATTTGTTGATTTTTTAATTTTGTTAGTCATTGTTCGTTGTTAAAATATTTACGCTGAATTCAGAACTAAAACTGTCGATTAATATTTCAAAAGTATAACAATCAATATACGAACTTCGCTTTTCCCGATAAATTATATATCATAAAACATAAAAAATTTGTCATTTGATAATTTTAAACTTCTTTCATCCAATCCTTGCCGCCCATTATTCGCGCCACCAGGATACTGGAAACATTATCGCCGACGGCGTTGACCATTGTTGCCGGAGCGTCAACCAGCGTGCCGATCATAGTGATAAGCGGGAAGGATTCCATCGGAAAGCCATAAACGGAAATTATTAGAATTTCGCCGATTGTGCCGCCTCCTGGTATGCCGCTCACCACTACCCCGACGAGAAGTGCTATACCTAGCGCTGTCGCGATAGTTTCGACTCCTGAAAAACTCATATTAAATATCCCAAAGAGAAAGGCAATCTTCACAACAGCGGCAAGGCAGGAGCCCTCCATATGCATGGTCGCGCCGACGGGAATGACAAACTCGCTGATTTCCTGGGGCACACCGGTTTTGTCTGCTGCTTCCAGATTGGCGGGATTGTGGCTATAGAGCTTCCTGTGGCCAGAGCAATAAGAGACGGCGGTATGATGTTGCGCCAAAAACGCCGCAGACCTTCGTTTCCGGCTGCTACAAAGACATAAAGAGTGAAGGCAATAAAGTAGTACAAAATAGCTGTCGGGTAATATAAAAGTCACAACTCTGGCGTATGAGCCCAGGAGTTCCGGCCCGAAGACGCCGACGAGATAGGCGAAGTAAGCGCAAAGACCGATCGGTGCATAGTACATGATGAAGAAAATTAGTTTCATCATAACCTGACTTGCCGAGGTCAGGAAATTGGCGAAATTCTTACCGCGTTCGCCGGATGCTGAAGTCGCCAGTCCCGTGAGAACGGCAAAGATGATAAGCGCCAGCATATTTTTCTTGGATAAAAGATCGGTAAAATCGCTGACTGTAAAAGCCTTCACTATTTGATCGGAGGCTTTAAAGTGTTCGACATTTACGCCGTTGCCAAAGTTAACATGGACACCGACTGCCGGAGGGTAAAGTATAACTCCGATCAGCATGACAATTGAAGCAATCACGCCGGTGATTACGAACACAAGTATCATCGCGGATAAGATTTTTCCTAAGCGCCGGATATTGGTCATTCCGGCGACAGCCGACGATATGGAGAAAAAGACAAGCGGAATAATGGCCGTAAAGAGAAGATTTAAGAAAATATCACCGAATGGCTTTAAGATCGCGGCATCTTTTTTGAAAATAATTCCGATAATCGCGCCGATAACGATGGATATAATCAGGATGATGGAAAAGCCGTAAGACTTTAAAAATGAAGGATATTTGTTATTCATTTTCCTCACTCAATTGCAAAATCAAAATATGTGTCCGGATAGGGTTCATTTTTCAGTGTATAGTGCCACCACTCCAGATCATAATTTTTAAATCCATGTTTTTCCATGAGCGTTTTGAGCAGAAGCCGGTTAATTTTTTGCTGATAGCCGATGTTTTTATTGGCTGTATGCGACAGGTTATTAAAACAATCGAAGCCGGTTCCCATGTCGATACTGTTGTCACGGAACCTCTTGTTGAAAGGTAAATAGCATTCATGTAATTTCTGGCCGGGCACATAGACTTCCTGTTTGGGCACAGGGAAGGGGACAATAGTGAGGTCAATGGTGCTACCACGGCTGTGACCGGATTTAGCATCGATGTAGCCATCTGAGAAAAGATTTCTTTTATCCACTGTCGGATAGAATTCCTTTCTGGTTTTGATGTTTTCGATCTCTTTGGCCCAGCGCACGAAATGGTCCACTGCGCGTTGTGGGCGGTAACAATCGTAAATTTTCAGTGTCAGTGAAAATGGTTCCAAATCTTTTTGAACTTTTAAGAGCGCTTCGGCGGCTTCTTCGGTAAGAATACATTTCGGCGCCAGATAGCCGTCAACTCTTTCTCCGACAAAATTATGCGGGCCGAAATAACGAATATCGAGCTGTATTTCGGGAATCACTTCTTTTATATCGACAAAGCCTTCCGGGATTTTGTCTGCGCAATATGAACTAACTATGAATTGCGGGAAAGATAAAGCTATAAAGATAAATATGGTAATTGCAAACTTTGTTTTCATTGAGGAAGCCTCCACGTTGTCTCTTCGATTCCCATAATAATAAGCGGTTCTGCCTTTGGATCAAGCCATTCCAGAATTTTAATAATGCTTTCTTCGGAAACAGCCACACATCCCTCGGTAGTTATATTCTCTCCACCCCAAACGTGGAAGAAGATAGCACTGCCGTATCCTTTGATGACAGGTTTGGTGTTATATTCGATGACGATACCATATTTATAGAAATTATCATCACGTTTCATTTTTTCATAGGACTTAGCTTGCGTTTTTTCTTTTTTTACCCAGCGGTTATAATCGTCGGCATTTACATCATCAACCCATAAATCCCCAGCTAAGGCCTGACGATAGGGCATTTTTGTTTTTATAGATTCATCGTAGCCGAAAGTAATTTTAAGAGGATAGATGCCGGAAGGGGTTTTACCGTCCCCTTCTCTTTTTTCTCCGAGCTCGGCAAAACCATTCTTTCCGATTACGGCATCAAAAGGCTCGAAAACCGATTTCCATTGATTGTTAATTTTTTCCATGGTGTAAACTTTTTGTTCCGAAAAGAAAAATGATTTACTAGTTGTTACTAGAATAACCTGGTAAGATTTACCAATTTTGTTTTCCAGAGAGGAAAATAAGGCATCAGGATTAAGTTTGGAGGCTGAAGGACGAAATAAACAAGCCGATAACGAAAGAATCACAAAAAGGACAATCAATAATAAATAAATTCTGGAAGATTTTATAGTTTTCACCAAACAGTTAAACTTATTTTTTTATTCTTTTAATGGAAAAAAGGTGCAATTTCAATAAGAAATATTTGATTGCTACTTGAGTAATTACAAAAATATCACTAAACAATCAATAATTTCTCGCTATTTTCGTAAAAATGTTTTCAAAAAAGTGCCTAAAATTTCCTTGACATCCTGAGATACTAACGGCATAAGTATAGATAACGAATATAAGAAATCCGTAATTTGATAAAAAATCGTTCAGCAGGTGGTCTAAATCCGAATAAATTAAAAAACTGACTAATAATTAGTAATCCTTGACTTTTCTCTCTTTTATGATAGGTAAAAGGCTTATGTTGATGTGGCGATCCTTCAAGACTATATTGAAAGAAAAAATGTCGGGTAACTTGTTTACATTAATGGTTATTTCGCGTACGAACAGCGCGGTAAGAAAAGTATCGTTCCCCAGAATTTTAGTCAGCATTTTTTTTGTAGTTTCTTTCGTAGCCATCCTCATATCCCTTTATTTCATGTATGATTATGCGAGTATAAAAAGGGATAGGGCGGAATTGGTCAGGTTAAGGGAACTAAATAAAGAACAATCTCAGCAAGTTCAAGATTTGGCCCTGCGGGTGGATGATTTTTCCGATCGCATGGAGGAACTCAGACAAGTTGATACAAAGATTAGAATATTAGCCAGCCATCAAACAGGACGAGATAAAAAACTGCCATTGGGTATTGGCGGAGCAGCTAATACTGAAACAAGATTGAAAGAATTATTGGATAAAGATCAACAGAAGTTGATCTATGGGATGCGCAAAAGCATCTCTTCGTTAAATGAAGATGCTAATTACCGGGAAAAGAGTTTCAACGAGTTATTAGCTTTCTTACGCGAACAAAAGTCAATTCTTGCTTCTACACCTTCTATCTGGCCGGTTAGAGGGTGGATAACTTCTGGTTTTGGTGCAAGAGAATCGCCTTTTTCATCCGGAGTTGAATTTCATAAAGGATTGGATATAGCTACCAGATACGGAAAAGAAGTGCTGGCCACAGCGGACGGGCTGGTGATTGATGCTTCTTATCATTCTCAAGACGGCAATTTAGTAAAAATAGATCATGGCCACGGTTTGGTTACCGCCTATGCCCATTTATCGAAGATAGCCGTAAAATACGGAGTAAGAGTTAAAAGAGGAGACGTAATAGGCTATGTCGGCGATACCGGCCGCAGTACAGGTTCGCATCTTCACTACGCTGTTTTTGTTAATAGGGTCCCTGTCAATCCACAAAGGTACTTGAAAAATAAGTTCTAAAAAGCGGAAGTGCAAAATGCGATTTTCATATTATGGCGATAATTAAGGAGCAAAATAAAAATAATCGTTTTCTTTGCCGAAAATTCCGCCTCATGGTCTGATATTTTGTTATTAACAAATCAATTTTCTCGAATCAGCCGGTAAATATACCGGTTTTTTTTTAGTAAGGTTAGGGTTAGCAATGATCGAAATGATATTGAAAAAAATTGTGGGGACGAAGAATGATCGTGAATTGAAGCGGTATGCGTTGCTGTTAGAGGAAGTAAATAATTTTGAGCCGTTAATGATGTCTTTGGCTGACGAAGAATTGCAAGCGAAAACTCCTTATTTCAAAGAAAAGTTAAAAAATGGTTCAAATCTTGATGATATTCTAACGGAAGCATTCGCCGTGGCCAGAGAAGTGTCACGCCGTGCTTTATTGATGCGTCCGTTTGATGTTCAGGTAATCGGTGGAATTGTATTGCATGAAGGAAAAATCGCGGAAATGAAAACAGGTGAAGGGAAAACGCTCGCTGCGACGATGCCTTTGTATCTCAATGCGCTGGAAGGGAAAGGCTGCCATGTTGTTACCGTAAATGATTATTTGGCCAAAAGAGATGCGGAATGGATGGGGCCGATTTATCACTTTCTGGGTTTAAGTGTAGGAGTAATCATCCACGGCCTGGACGATGATGAACGAAGAAAAGAATATCAGGCCGATATCACCTACGGCACTAATAACGAATTTGGGTTCGATTATCTTCGCGATAATATGAAGTTTAACCTTGAGGATTACGTTCAGCGTGAGTTTAATTATGCCATAGTCGATGAAGTGGATAGTATTCTCATCGACGAAGCCAGAACCCCTTTGATTATTTCCGGGCCATCCGAAGAATCAACGGATAAATACAATAAAATAAACCAGATAATCCCGCGATTAAAAAAAGATAAAGATTATACGATCGATGAAAAGAGCCGTACGGTTGTTCTGACGGAAGAAGGAGTTGCGCATGTCGAGGGATTTTTAAATGTGCAAAATCTTTACGAACCGCGAAATATTGAAATTGTTCATCATGTAAATCAAGCTCTGCGCGCCCATACTTTGTTCAAGAGGGATGTCGATTATCTCGTGAAAGATGGGCAAGTTATCATTGTTGATGAATTCACCGGAAGAGTTATGCCCGGAAGACGTTACAGTGATGGTTTGCATCAGGCGCTGGAAGCCAAGGAAAAAGTAAAAGTGGAGAAAGAAAATCAAACACTCGCTTCGATAACCTTTCAAAATTATTTTAGAATGTACAAAAAACTGGCCGGTATGACAGGAACTGCCGACACAGAAGCGGCGGAATTTAAGAAAATATATAATTTGGATGTTGTTGTCGTGCCGACCAATATGCCGATGATTCGTAAAGATAATAATGATCTTATTTACAAAACTGAAAAAGAAAAGATTAAGGCTGTTATCGAAGAAGTCAGGGCTCTGAATAAGGCGAAAAGGCCGGTGCTGATTGGAACTATTTCCATCGAAAAATCAGAATTGTTAAGTAAATATCTTACCCGTGCCGGTATTAAGCATTATGTTTTGAATGCTAAAAATCATGAAAAAGAAGCCGAAATAGTGGCTCAAGCCGGACAGCCGGGCATGGTTACCATTTCTACCAATATGGCCGGCCGCGGAACGGATATTCGTTTAGGCGAAAAGGTTGCCGAAATAGGCGGCCTGCACATATTAGGTACGGAACGGCATGAAAGCCGGCGCATTGACAATCAATTAAGAGGCCGCTCGGGACGTCAGGGCGATGACGGTTCTTCCCGTTTTTATCTCTCTTTGCAGGATGACCTACTGCGTATATTCGGAGCCGATAGAATATCATCGATCATGGACAGGATCGGTATCGAGGAAGATCAACCGATCGAACATAAATATATTTCCCGGGCTATTGAAAATGCCCAGAAGCGCGTGGAAGGACAAAACTTTGATATTCGCAAACATCTTTTGGATTATGATGACGTGATGAATAGACAAAGGAGAGTCATCTATGAACAAAGGAAAAAGGTGTTACGTGGTGACAACTTATGGGCTGATATTGAAGAAATGGTCGAAGAAATCGCTGATGATCTTTTATTCGAATACATAGATGATAAAGGTCATACCGATGACCATAATTTTAAAGGACTTGATGATGCCATATTTAAGCAATTCAATTTAAAGCGTAATCTGGCTAATTCAGACCAAAAAGTTTCCGCTCAACCTATCCGGGAAGTTATAATTGAAAATGTCTTGAATCTCTTACACGAAAAAGAAAAAAATTTCGGCAAGGAATTAATGGATTACTTGATGAAAGTAATCATGCTTCAGGCTATCGATGCCCACTGGAAAGAACATTTGTTGGCCATGGATCACTTAAGAGAGGGGATTGGCCTGCGTGGTTACGGACAAAAGGATCCCGTGAGAGAGTATCAACGCGAAGGTTATGAAATGTTCATGGAAATGATTTTCCATATAAAAATGGATACATTGGAAAAACTCTGTTTGGTTCGAATACAGAGAGAGGATGAAGTGGAAAACATCAGGAGAAAACAAAAAGAGGATTACGTTTTAAGCCGCGGAGAAGATATCCCTGCCGCACAAACAATTAAACATGAAAGCGGTAAAGTGGGGAGGAATGAACCTTGTCCCTGTGGAAGCGGTAAAAAATATAAAAAATGCTGCGGCGCCTAAGTTATTCAATAGAGGAGAAGGTTTCATGCAAAAAAACAAAAATAGAGTCAGCGTTCCCGGTTTTTTAGCCAATGGAATTTCAGCAGGCATTAAAGATGCGGATCAGAAAGACCTTGCTTTAATTTATTCAACCGTACCGGCGAGGGTAGCAGCCGTATTTACCAAGAATTCTTTTAGAGCCGCGCCGCTGTTAATTGACGCCGAGCGTGTTAAGAAAGGAACTGCCCAGGCTATAATTACCAATAGCGGATGTGCTAATGCCGCAACGGGTAAAGAAGGTTATAAGGATGCTTTAACTGTGTCGGCCGCATTGGCCGGTCAATTGCAGATTAAGGAAGAGCTTATCTTGCTGGGTTCGACAGGAATTATCGGGAAAAGGCTTCCAGTTAAAAAGATAACCGGCGGTATGGTCAAACTGGTCAAGGGATTGAACGAGTTTGGTATTGAAGACGCGGAAGAAGCGATGATGACGACCGATAAATATCCGAAAATAGCCATAAGGAAAGGAATTGTCGGAGCAAAAGACATTATCATTTGCGGCATAGCCAAAGGAGCAGGCATGATCGAGCCCAATATGGCTACTTTGCTGACTTATGTAATGACCAACGCTTTAATCGATTCCAAAGCCTTGAATACGGTTTTTCATCAGGCCATCGATAACACGTTTAATTCCATTAGCATTGACGGTTGTATGAGTACCAATGATATGGCGATTATTTTGGCTAACGGTTTAGCCGGCAACAATCCCCTGGAAAGGGCTCAGGCCAGGCTGCAGCGTTTTCGCGATATGCTTTCCGATGTTTTGATGGAACTTTGCCAGGCAGTTGTCAAAGACGGCGAAGGGGCAACTAAATTTATATCAATAAATGTTGAAGGAGCAAAATCCAGATCGGATGCTCGCCGTGCGGCTTATGCCGTGGCGAACTCCAATTTAGTCAAAACGTCTTTTTTTGGAGAAGATCCCAATTGGGGGAGGCTAATAGCTGCCCTGGGCTCGTCCGGGATACCTCTGGAAAAGGAAAGAGTAAGCCTGTCCATAGGAGGTATATTGGTATTTTCTCAAGATTCACCAACAAATTTAAATTTAAATAAATTGAAAGAAATCTTTCAAAAAGACCGAATCGATGTGCGCATCGGGTTGGGGGGAGGAGATAAATCATATTGTGTTTACACCTCTGATCTATCCTATGACTATGTTAAAATAAACGCCGAGTATTCGACCTAGATAAAGACAAAAAAGATAAGAATTTTATGGGCTAAAAGATATATTAACTCTTGATCATTTAGGTTATTTATGTTAATTGCCGCGAACCAAATTTCACACATCCTTGGATTGCCGGTATGTTGCTTTTTAAAAGTGTACCGCGTAAGTTGAAAAGGGTGGAGGAAAAAACAAAATAAGGAGAAAACTATGTCTGCAATTTCAATGAAACTTTTACTGGAAGCAGGTGTCCATTTCGGGCATCAAACGAACAAGTGGAATCCCAAAATGAAACCATATATTTTTGGGGCGAGAAATAATATTTACATTATTGATCTGCAACAAACCGTAGGCATGTTTCAAACTGCTTACAATTTCATTGTTGATACGGTAGGTCAGGGCAAAGAAGTGCTTTTTGTCGGTACTAAAAAGCAATCACAGGAAGCGATCAAAGAAGAAGCTGTGCGTTGCGGCATGCCTTATGTGAATCAGCGCTGGCTAGGGGGCATGTTGACGAATTTCTTTACGATAAAAAAGAGCATCGACCGTCTTAATACTTTAACGGGCATGTTTAGCGATGATTCGATTAAGGCATTTCCGAAGAAGGAAATAACGATGCTCCAGAAAGAGAAAGACAAGCTGGAAAATGTTCTGGGGGGTATTAGAAATCTGAAATCGCATCCGGCGGCCGTTTTTGTTGTCGATCCTAATCGCGAACACATAACGGTTAAAGAAGCGAACAAATTAAAAATTCCGATAGTGGCGATCGTAGATACGAATTGTGATCCGGATGATATCGATTATGTTATTCCGGGAAATGATGACGCGATCAGGGCGATAAAACTGTTTGCCTCTAAATTTGCCGATGCAGTTTTAGAAGGGAAGAAACAGTTTGAAGAAAAGCTGTCGGCCGAATCGAATAAGCAATCGGGAGCTAGCCTCGAAGAGAAAAAACCGGAATCCGATATTCCGGAAAGCGTAGAAATGGAAGGAAAGACCGAGGACACAGAAGAATATAGTTCTAAGTCATATAAATAATTAGACGCGTTTTTGTTGAAAAATATTAAGGAGGGGAAGAAATTGGAAATATCGTCAGCAATGGTTAAAGAATTGAGAGAAAAAACAGGCACCGGCATGATGGATTGCAAAGAGGCCTTAACGGCAGCAGGTGGTGATTTTGAAAAGGCTATTGATATTTTAAGGAAAAAGGGATTGTCGGCGGCAACAAAAAGATCTTCGAAAACGGCCAAGGATGGTGCTGTAGCTTCATATATTCATATGGGCGGTAGAATCGGTGTTATGGTGGAGATAAATTGCGAAACAGATTTTGTGGCTAAAACTGCGGATTTTCAGGCAATGGCCAAAGATATTGCTATGCATATCGCTGCGTCTAATCCTCTTTATCTTCGGCCGGATCAAATTCCGCCGGAGGCTTTAAATAGAGAAAAGGAAATATACCGTAGTCAGTTACGCGAGGAAAAAAAACCGGAAAAAATATGGGATAAAATAATAGAGGGGAAATTAAAGAAATTTTATGAAGATGTGTGTTTAACAGAGCAGAAATTTATAAAAAATACGGATATTAATGTTGAGACGCTGGTTAATAATATGATTGCCAAAACGGGCGAGAATATTATTATTCGGAGGTTTGCGAGATTTCAGCTGGGAGAGGAAATTAAAAAATAAATGAGCAAAAAAAAAGAAAAAGCCATTTATAAAAGAATATTGCTGAAATTAAGCGGGGAATCTCTTTTAGGAAAAAATTCGTTCGGTGTGGATCCCGACGTGGCAAATTTTATCGCTGAAGAAATAAAATCGGTTTCAGATTTAAATGTTCAGATTGGAATCGTTATCGGCGGTGGTAATATATTTCGTGGATTGGAAGCTGATTCCAAGGGCATTGATAGAACTTCTGCGGATTATATGGGTATGCTGGCGACAGTGATTAACAGTTTGGCCCTCCAAAGCGCCTTGGAAATGCATGGCTTGCCGACACGCGTACAATCATCGATTGCAATGCATGAAATAGCTGAGCCTTTTATCCAAAGAAAAGCCGTGCGTCATTTAGAGAAGGGAAGAATAGTTATATTCGCCGGAGGAACCGGCAATCCTTATTTCACGACCGATACAGCGGCAGCGTTAAGGGCAATGGAAATAAAAGCGGATGTTATCATGAAGGCTACCAAAGTTGATGGAGTATATGACAGTGATCCGGTAAAGAACAAATTTGCGAAGATGTTTAAAAAAATAAGCTATATCGGCGTATTAACCAAGAACCTTAAAGTAATGGATGCAACCGCAATATCTCTTTGTCGTGACAATTTGTTGCCGATTATTGTTTTTAATTTGCAGAAGAAGGGAAATATTCGCAGTGTAATATGCGGCAAAAAAATTGGTACTTACGTGGGAGAATGATATGAATGAAAATATTTTTCAGAAACTTAAAGCTGAAATGGAAAAGATTATTACAAGTCTAGATAAGTCCTTCGGTAGGGTAAGGACAGGAAGGGCATCCGTTTCGCTCTTGGATGGAATTAAAGTTGATTATTACGGTGTTCCTACTCCCATTGCTCAGGTGGCCACGCTTTCCGTGCCGGAAAGCCGTTTAATTGTCATAGCGCCCTGGGATGTATCTATAATAGGATCAATCGAGAAAGCGATTCAAAAATCGGATTTAGGTTTAATGCCGGCCAATGACGGTAAAATAATACGCATTTCTATTCCTCAATTAACCGAAGAAAGACGTAAAGAGTTGGTTAAAGTCGTAAAAAAAATGGCCGAAGAAGGTAAAATCAAATTACGTAACGCACGTAGAGATGCCAATGAAGAATTAAAAGACCTCAAAAAAAATAATAAAATGGCGGAAGACGAGCTTTTTGGTGCGCAGGAAGAAGTTCAGAAATTGACCGATCGCTATATTGAAAAAACGGATAAAATACTCTTGTCCAAAGAAAAAGAAATTATGGAATTATAAAGTTTGCTTTATAGAATGAACAAATGGGAGACTAAAGTCCCCCATTTTTTTTCTGTAGTTTTTTGTATCCGGCATAATCCTTATTTAATTCAGGAAAAATAAAAATTATTTCTGCTTTTTGAGAATCAGATCTTCGATTGAAAAGAACTTATCTGTCTGTTAAAATGCGTATTATCCGGGAGAAGAATATTCATGAAAATTGATTGGAATAATCTGCCCCAGCATATAGCTATAATTATGGATGGAAACGGGCGTTGGGCAAAACAGCATACAATCGGCAGAATCAGAGGACATAAAAAAGGAGCCCAAGCGGTCAGGACAACAGTACGTGCTTGCCGTGAAATCGGTATAAAGTATCTTACCCTGTTTGCCTTTTCCATAGAAAATTGGGGGCGTCCGGAAGAAGAAGTAAAAGCTTTAATGTCTTTACTTGATGAATATTTAACCAAAGAAACAAAAGAATTGCAAAAAAAGGGAATAAGGCTTACGACAATCGGTGAAATAAATCGTTTACAGCCGGAATTAAAGAAAAAACTTCTGCAGGCAAAAGCTCAAACGGCAAAAAATCATGAGATGATTTTAAATTTGGCGTTGAGTTACGGAGGTCAGGATGAAATTATCTACGCCGTAAAAAAAATAATCCAAAATAGCAAAAAAGATAAACTTGATATAAATGAAATTAATAAGGAAACGTTCGCACACTATTTATATACTTGCGGGATGCCTGATCCCGACTTATTGATTCGTACCAGCGGTGAATATCGTATCAGTAATTTTTTACTCTGGCAAATAGCCTACACAGAACTTTATTTTACCAATGTTCTTTGGCCTGATTTTACAAAAGATGATCTTTTCAGAGCAATCGCCAGTTATCAAAAACGGGAAAGACGTTTTGGCCTGATAGCGGAGCAATTGTAGGGATAAAATAATTTTGAAAACGGGGAACATATGCAAAAAAGATGGTTGACCGGTGTTATTTTAGCGGCTGTAATACTTGTAATTATTTTAGTCGGCTCTACGGAGGCACTGGCTGCCGTTATTACTATATTCATATTCGGCGGCGTCTGGGAATACAATAATATCGTTTTTGGTGAAGGGTTTTTCAAGGAAAAAATCGAGGGCTTGATTTTTGCCGTTTTAATACCAGCGACTGTTTTATATAACAATAGCCGAATATTAATTGCCGTTATAACATTTTGTGTTTTATCAGTATTTATTCTATTTCTTTGGCAGGTTAAAGAATCAAACATTGATATTTCATCAGTGGCAAAAGTTATTTTCGGAATTATGTACATACCTTTTTTGATGTCTCATCTCATTTTGCTGAGAATGCTGGGAAACGGAGTATTTTGGGTCTTGTTTATTTTAGTTCTTGCCTTTGCGGGAGACACAGTGGCATTGTATGTTGGAAAATATTTCGGTAAAAATAAATTAATTCCCGCAGTAAGTCCGGGTAAAACAGTGGAAGGAACAATTGGTCTTGTCTGCGGCAGCGTTGTAGCTTGCTTAATTTTCAGTTATTTTTGCTTACCGGAAATATCCCTGATCCATATTTTCATTCTTGCTTTTGTGGGAAGTATAATCGGGCAGTTGGGAGATCTTTTTGAATCGGCGATTAAGAGAAATTACGGGCTCAAAGATGCAAGTTCGCTTCTACCCGGGCATGGCGGCCTTTTGGATCGGATGGATTGCCTGATTTTCATAGTGCCTTTCGTTTATTATTACCGGATATTCGTGATTGGTTAATGAAGAGAATAGCGATTTTAGGCTCAACAGGTTCGATTGGATGTAATGCGCTTGATATTGTAAGAAAAAATCCGGAACGTTTTCAAATCGTGGCGCTAGCCGCGGGTCGAAATATAGCACTACTAAGGGAGCAAATAATCAAATTTCGGCCAAAAATAGTAGCTGTAGGTACTAAAGAAAGCGCCCAAAAATTACAGGCAGCGCTAGGAGTTAAGGACAAGATCAAAATTCTTTACGGTGAAAATGCTTTAAAAGAAATTGCTTCTTTCCCCTCGGCAAATATCGTAATTTCCTGTATATCGGGAGCTGTCGGTTTAATGCCGACACTAGCGGCGATTGAAGCGGGTAAGGATGTAGCTTTAGCCAACAAAGAGACAATGGTAATAGCCGGAGATATTGTAACAAAAAAAGCAAAAAAGAAAGGTGTAAATATAATTCCCGTTGACAGCGAACACAGTGCGATATTTCAGTGTTTAGAGGGGAAAAAATACAAAAATATACGGCGGATAATTTTGACCGCTTCCGGCGGACCTTTTTTAAATTTTACTAAGAACGAATTAAAAGAAGTGAAGCCCCGTCAGGCGTTGCAACATCCAAGGTGGAAAATGGGCAAGAAAATAACTATCGATTCAGCTTCCTTAATGAACAAAGGGTTGGAAGTAATCGAGGCAAAATGGCTGTTTAATATGGACATCGCCAATATTGATGTTCTAATTCATCCGCAGAGCATAGTGCATTCCATGGTTGAGTTCATTGACGGCGCTGTTTTGGCACAAATGGGCATTCCCGATATGAGAATACCTATTACCTACGCTTTAACTTATCCTGAAAGGATAACCAATGATTTACCGTCTCTTAATCTTGCGGAAGCTCAAAATTTGGAATTTTCCCAGCCAGATATAAATAAGTTTCCGTGTCTGGGGTTGGCCTACATGGCCGGCATTTGTGGAGGTACTGCTCCGGCTGTTTTAAATGCCGCCAATGAAATCGCCGTAGAAGCTTATTTAGACGAAAAAATAAAATTTACCGATTTATCCGAAATAATTGAAAAAGTTCTTAATATACATGATTCGTCAGTTGATCCCTCTTTAGAAGAAATACTTCAAGCTGATCAGTGGGCGAGAAGGCAAGCGAAAAAAAACATAGAAAGGATGATATCTTGATAGGAATATCCATTGTTTCCGTTATAATTTTATTGGGTGTATTGATTTTTTTTCATGAATTTGGCCATTTTCTGGCGGCGCGTTTTGCCGGTGTAGGTGTAGCTAAATTTTCTCTGGGATTCGGTCCGAAAATAGTCGGGAAAAAAATAGGAAAAACAGAATATGTTCTTTCTCTGATTCCTTTAGGCGGCTACGTTAAGCTTCTCGGAGAAGATGGAAGCGAAAAATTATCGGCCGAAGACGAAAGACTGTCGTTTTTAAAAAAACCGATCTGGAAAAGAATAATGATTATCTTTGCGGGGCCTTTTTTCAATTTTTTATTAGCAGTGTTGATTTATGCCTTTATCTATACGTATGGTGTTCCGACGTTAAGCAATGTGGTAGGCGAAGTACAAAAAAAATCCGCCGCTTTTGAAGCAGGTATGGTTAATGGCGACAGAATCATTTCTATTAGTGGAAATAAGATAACATATTGGGAGGAGATAAAACCGATAATAGCTGAGAGCAAAGGCCAGACGCTGGAATTTGTCGTGGAAAGAGGAACTCAAACAAAAAAAGCATTTATTAAGCCCAGATTGTCAAAAACACATAATATTTTTGGGGAAGAGGTATCAGCTTATCTTGTCGGGATTACTCCTTCGAACAATGTTGTGATAGAAAGAAGAAATCTTGGGGAATCATCAATTATTGCGTTGAAAAAAACCTGGCAATTCAGTGAACTGACGATTATTGTCGTCATCAAAATGCTTAAGGGCGAAGTTTCTCCGAGAAATTTGGGCGGGCCGATATTTATTGCTCAAGCAGCCGGTGCAGTGGCCAAGGAAGGAATTGTCCCCTTTCTTTTTTTAATGGCTCTGCTTTCCGTAAATTTAGCCATAATTAATCTTTTTCCGATCCCTATTCTTGACGGCGGCCATATAATGTTCAATGTTATTGAACTTGTCCGGCGTAAACCGGTGAGTATGAAATGGCAGGGTATTTTTCAGCAAATCGGGTTTATGTTTTTGATGTTGCTAATGATATTTGTCGTCATAATCGATGTTGAACGGCTGAATCTTAAATTTATTGACGATATTATGAAATATTTCAAATGAGCAATGTTAACCTTAGCTTTTGATACTTCTTCTAAAACTGCCGCCGTCGCTTTGTTAAGAGATGGCGATATACTGTATGATAACATCATCGATACAGGCTTAAAACATTCGGAAGTATTGTTGCCGGAAATTGATCATGCTTTAATGGCAGTATCGGTTAAAATTAAAGATGTTGATTTGTTTGCCTGCACGGTGGGTCCCGGTTCATTCACCGGCCTGCGTATCGGTGTCAGTACTCTTAAGGGATTGATGTTGGCTACAGGAAAACCTGCCGCCGGAATTTCTTCCTTGGCGGCACTGGCATTAAACGCCGGCAAAACTTCCAATTTAATATGTTCCATCATGGATGCCGGACGGGGGCAGATTTACGCGGCTTTTTACCGCTATGATAAAAATGAATATTTAAAGCAGATTGGTGCGGAAAAGGCAGTTCAACCGGAAAATATATTATCCGATATCGATGAAGAAAGTAGATATTGGTCGGTGATGGGGCCGTTAACTATGCCGACCTTATAGGCAAAGATAAAAAAATAGTAATTAATTCAAAACTACCCAAATATATCCAGGCTTCATCTGTTGGTATTTTAGGTATTAAGAAATTTCACCGGAAAGATTTGCTAAATGTCGAAACATTAACTCCTGTCTATCTGCGTTCGGCAGATGCTCTTCCGAAAAAAGCATTGTTTGAATCATGAATAAACCCATCTTATACGAAAAATGTTTATCGACGGAAGAATCACGGCTTACGGCTTTAAATGCCGTTCTGCAATGGATTCATGTGCCTTTTAAAAAAAATGATTCTATCGGGATCAAATTGCACTGGGGAGAAATCGGCAATAAAAATTTCCTGCCGCCGCTATACGCCAGAGAAATTGTCCGCTGGTTGAAGGAAAATAATTTTAATCCCTTTGTTTTTGATAATACGGTTCTTTACTCCGGCGGAAGACGTGATGGGAAACAATCACTAAAAACCGCGGAAACGCATAACTATAGCCAGGATTATTTGGGTTGCCCCGTAAAAATAGGCGATGGCCTTGATGGTAAAAGTGTTATTGATTTACGGGCAGATTATAAAAATTTTGAGAAAGTTCAAGTCGGGAAAATTGTTGAGGAAGCGGATGGCTTTATTATTTTCTCCCATTTCAAAGGGCATATGGAAACCGGATTTGGAGGAGCGATAAAAAATATTTCCATGGGTTTCGCATCGCGAGCACAAAAGCAACGTATGCATGCCGACGCGAAACCAATGCTCATCGAGGCTAAATGTGTTCAGTGCGGCGAATGTGTGGAAGTTTGTCCTACCGGAGCAGCAAAAATGGAAGGAGATGTATACCCTTCTTACGATCTGACTAAGTGTATCGGCTGCGCGCAGTGCATTGCCATGTGTCCGGAAACGGCGCTCCAGATAATTTGGGAAACCGATATTAAAATATTTCAGGAAAAGCTTGTGGAGACGGCTGCTGCGGTCTGGAGAATAATCCAAAATAAAACTGTTATTATCAATGCTTTGCTTAATATTGTAGCCGAATGCGATTGTTTGCCGGGCAATCATCGCACAATTGCCGAGGATAAAGGTTTTATCGGAGCCTATCATCCGGTTACGGCCGATGCTGAATCAATTAAGCTAGTAGGCGCTGATTGTATTGATCAAGCGCACCGAAATATTCCCTGGGGAAGTCAATTTGAATACGCCCGGCAAATCGGTTTTGGCGGTTGATGCGGATGAATCCAGTACGAATTATTCTATTGCTGCCCGTGCTTTTCCTTGGCCTTGGGTCCGCCCTGGCCGCCGATAAAGTTCGGCAATGGCCGTCCTACGTTCTTCTAGGGAAAACAAAAGCCCCCATATCTGCAATAAAAGTCATCAACATTTTTCCGCATGATATCTGATGCATTTACACAGGGCCTTGTTTATCACCAAGGATATTTATATGAATCTACAGGTCTCTACGGAAAATCAACTTTAAGAAAGGTAGATCTTAAAACAGGAAAAATTATCAAGATAATTAAATTGGCGCCTGAATATTTTGGCGAAGGAATAACTATTCTCGGCAAAAATATTTATCAGCTCACATGGCAGAACAAAACCGGCTTTGTTTACGATCTGAGAGAATTCAAGAAAATAAGAACATTTTCCTATGAAGGGGAAGGTTGGGGGATAACAACAGACGGCCAATACCTGTTTATGAGCAATGGATCAGCGGTTATTTCCTGTATTGACCCGGTGACTTTTGTCGTTGTCCGAAAAATTATTGTTCACGAAGGACAACAACAAATTGGCAATCTCAATGAGCTGGAATTTATTAAAGGAGAAATTTGGGCAAACATTTTTCAAAAAGACTTGATTGTGCGTATTTCGCCGGTAACAGGTAAAGTTTTAGGATGGGTAGATTTACGCCTGTTGTATTCCTTAATTCCCAGGAATGAAAATATAGATGTACTAAATGGAATAGCCTATGATGAAAGCGGTGACAGAATTTTTGTTACCGGGAAATTCTGGCCGAGTATTTTTGAAATTAAAACATTGACTAAAGATCAATATTGACTACAAAAACTATATTCACTTGACCGTAAAAATATTTTACATTATAAGCGCACATCATTTCTTAGTGAAACTCCAATTCCGAAAGCGAAGCGTATCGGAGTTGATTAGTTGAACAATCCCGTAAAAGCTAGGGGTATGAGGCCCCGCAGCTTGAATCGGGGTTAATATCCATGATTTAAAAAATTAATTTGGAGATAAACATGAGAATAATTTTATTAGGATCTCCGGGAGCAGGGAAGGGCACAGTCGCAAAACTTCTTACGGAATTCGACGGTTCGATTCAAATATCCACCGGAGATATTTTACGTTCAGCGGTCAAAAGGGGAACCGATTTAGGGAAAAAAGCAAAAAAATACATGGATAGCGGTGATCTTGTTCCCGATTTGCTGATAATGGAGATCATGGAAGCGCGTTTGCAGGAGCCTGATTGCCGGAATGGGTTTATATTGGACGGTTTTCCCCGGACGATACAGCAAGCGCAGGAATTAAAAAAAATACTGGCGAAACTTAGCATAGAACTGGATTTTGTGGTCAATTTGGAAGTTCCGGTAAATATTATTTTAGAGAGGCTCACTACCAGACGAACATGTGTAAATTCGTCTTGTCAGGAAATTTACAATGTTAAAAATAATCCTCCGGCCCCGGGAGGAAAATGTAAAAAATGCGGGCATGATGTTATCCAGAGAGAAGACGAGACAGCCGAAGCAATAGCCGACAGAATAAAGATATACAACCAAAAAACCGCGCCGCTTATTGGTTTCTATAAAAGCGAAGGTTTCTTGGAAAATGTCCCATCGCTAATTGCCCCGGAAACCGTTGCGGAAATTAAAAAATGTGCTAAAAATATAGAAATAAAGAAAAGAGCTGTTACCGGTTAATACAATTTAAATGATTGATTATGAAAAAGAACTCAATCCGGAGCAATATCGCGTTGTAATGGAAGAAGGCGGAGTGCTTCTTGTTTTGGCCGGAGCGGGAAGCGGCAAAACAAGAACATTAACATACCGCGTTGCCCGGCTCTTGGAAAGCGGCATTCCGCCGGAAAATATTCTGCTCGCCACATTCACCAACAAAGCAGCCCGCTCCATGTTAAATCGAGTACAGAGCCTCGTTAGCTTATATGCCGGAAAAATAATGGGCGGCACTTTTCATCATATTGCTCATATATTCTTGAGAAGTTACGCTGGCCGCCTCGGCTATCGAAATAATTTTTCCATATTGGATAGTGAAGATTCACGCCAGTTGATCGCTACTTGTCTTTCCGAATTGAAAATTGACCCGAAGCTCGGCCGCTTTCCTCAAAGCAATGTCATTGTCGAAATACTGAGTTTGGCCTTTAACACCCAAAATTCACTCGAGGACGTGCTGGAATTGAGATTTCCGCTTTTTTCCCATTTATCAAATGAAATCAATCAAATAGCATGTCTGTATATCCAAAAAAAGCAAGAGCTATCCGTAATGGATTTTGATGATCTCCTCCAAAATTGCCGCAGGCTTTTAATGGAGAATTCTGATATCTTAAAAAATATTTCCGGCAGATTCCAGTATATTCTGGTAGATGAGTATCAGGATGTCAATATCATTCAGGCGGATATCATCGATATTTTGGCCACCGGGCATCGGAATTTAATGGTAGTAGGCGACGATTCACAAAGTATTTATTCCTTTCGCGGCGCAAGTTTCAGCAATATAATTGAATTTCCGCGGCGCTATCCGGATTGTAAAATCTATAAATTGGAAACCAATTATCGGAGCACCCCGGAAATCCTGCATTTGGCGAATTTAAGTATCAATAATAATGAGAAACAATTTCCCAAGGTCTTAAGGGCGGTGCGCGCAAGCGGCATGCGGCCGGTCATGGTCTACGCTGAAAATGTTTTGAAGCAGGCTGATTTTGTAGCACAGAGAATTGAAGAATTGAACCGCGGCGGCGTGCCCCTACACGAAATGGCCGTCCTTTACCGTGCCCATTACCATTCCATGGAATTACAGATGGAATTGGTGCGCAGAGACATTCCTTTCGATATTCGTTCCGGTATACGTTTTTTTGAACAGGCACATATTAAAGATGTGACTTCATTCATGAGGATTTTAGTTAATCCTTTAGATGAAATGGCCTGGAGACGTGCTCTGACAATGTATCCCAAAGTAGGAAAGATAACTTTTAATAAAATTTGGAAATATTTATCAAAAAAAGATAATGCCCTAGAAGCATTTTTGACGAATGAATTTATGCAAGTTGTGCCGGTTCCGGCAAAGGCAGGAATAGAACGGTGCCGTAAAACAATGCAGACGATTTTAGAGTTACATCCGTACGATCGAACACCCCAGAAAATAATTGATGTTCTGTTAAACAGAGGAGGTTATCGGTTTCATTTGCAGGGAAATTACTCGGATGCTGTGTCGCGAGAGGAAGATTTGATGCAATTGGGAAATTTTGCGGCTAAATATTCACAATTGGAAGATTTTTTAAATGAATTGGCTCTGCTGACGAATATGGCTCAGGAGGAAGCTTTCGAGGAAGAAGAGAAAGAAAGTAAGGTAATATTGACTACAATTCATCAGGCCAAGGGGCTGGAATGGTCATATGTATTCTTAATTTGGTGTGTCGACGGTATGATTCCTCTAGAGCGTGCACTTAGGGAACCAAACGGCGAAGAAGAAGAAAGAAGACTTTTTTATGTTGCCTTGACGCGGGCGAAAGATCAGTTATACCTGTGTTGCCCGGCTTTGGATTATAACCGCGCTTTAGGGAATATAATGCTGGTGCAATCGCGTTTCATCAAAGAAATAGTTCCACTTTCTGCCGGGGACAAAAATCGTCCGTTTGAACAGTGGAAACTTTACGACGAGTGAGACTCAAATATTACAAAAGTAGTGCAGTAATATTTGCAAGTAGAACCGTCCCGCAAGCGTAGCTTGCAGGACGGTTCTACTTACACCTTTGCAACTCTCCTCATAAATTCGGAGAAGTTGTAAATGTGAGTTTCATCAGTGTCTATCGTATTTCGCTTTACTTTTTACCTCTTCGTATTCTGCACGTAAAGCTATGTGGTCCATGTCCTCCATATCTTCTGCACTCTTAACCCAATCCTCAAACTGAATATCTACGCCGAAAATACCGGTCATTTCATCTTTATCATTAACGATAGGCGCGGAAACGGTGAAACATAAAACACCGGTCATTTTGGAGATGAAGAAATCGGTAACATGAACTTTGCCCGTTTGTAGAGGTTTTATAAACCATTCCCGGTCGGATTGGTCGATGCCTACCCCATAATTTTCATATTTAGCACGATCGGCAATGTTGGTAATGTTTTTAGTAGTCTTTCTGCCGTTCATATCCACAATGTAGGCAAACTGAATAGACGGATGTTCATCAACGAATTCTTGCATCAGAGGCTCTTGCTTCCCGGTATTCATGCTCTTCATTAATGGATGTTCAATAATCTTACTAACTGCAGCCACGGCGGCTTCTTCCGCTATAAATTTAATTTTTTCTAATGCCGACATAAAATATTCCGGCAAATACAAGCGCACCTTTTTTTCCATTTCTTCGGGAGAAATCGTGGTAACCCGGCCGGAATCATATTGTTCTGTAATCCACTTATTGATTTTAGAAACTCCCGGATGCCTTTTATCCACGGTTTTGTTGCCTTCAAGACTGAAGCGTTGATTAATCCAAAAGGCTATACCGGCGTTACCGGATTTGTCGGTGATCATTGTGGTAATTGGTCGTTTTAAAATTTTATTGGTATCAAATATGTTATAAATCTCTTCGCATTTAATGAGACCATCGGCATGAACTCCGGCGCTGGTGGCATTAAACTCCGAACCGACAAAAGGATAATTGTGAGGTATCTTCACCCCCAGTTCGGCTTCAAAATATTCGGCGATATCGGTGATAACCGTTGTATCAATGCCGTTGTTATTTCCTTTAAGCGCTATATATTCAATGATCAAACCTTCAATCGGGGGATTACCGGTACGTTCGCCGAGGCCTAAAAGGGTCGAATTGGCCGCGCTGCAGCCATAAAGCCAGGCAGTCGTGGCATTGGTCATGGCTCGGTGAAAATCATTGTGGCCATGCCATTCCAAAAGATGGCCGGGCACCCCGGCTTCATCGATAAAGGCGCGGACCAGCTTATCAACACTGCGGGGAAGAGCCGCTCCGGGATATGTTATGCCGTAGCCCATTGTATCGCAGAGCCTGATTTTAATGTCGATGCCGCTTTCTTCTCTCAGTTTCATTAGTTCCAGCGCAAAGGGGACACAAAAGCCGTAAATATCCGCGCGGGTAACGTCTTCGAAATGGCAGCGGGGAATGATGCCTAATTCCAAAATGGATTTAACGATACCCAGATAATTATCCATGGCTTCGCTTCTTTTTTTGTTCAGCTTAAGAAAAATGTGGTAATCGGAAACTGATGTGAGCAATCCTGTTTCTTTGATGCCCGCGTTTTTAACTAACGATATATCTTCTTTTGCCGCTCTGATCCAACCGGTGATCTCCGGGTAACGTAGACCCAGCGCCTGACACTTTTCTACCGCTTCCTTATCTTTTTTGCTGTAAAGGAAAAATTCTGATTGCCGGATTACGCCATTGGGCCCGCCCAGTTTGCTCAGCAATTGAAAAATATTAACAATTTGTTCTACTGTATAAGGAGGACGAGCCTGCTGTCCATCGCGAAAAGTAGTGTCCGTGATAAATATTTCCCTGGCTTGACTAACGGGTAAGATTTTGTGGTCAAAAGCAACCCTACTTACTTGAGAGTAAGGGAAGATTTCTTTATATAAATTAGGCTCATCTACTTCCTTTAATTCGAATTTCTTAAGTTCACCATGTTTACGATCAAGTGGTTTTTTCCCTTTACTAGATTTCAACATCTTTTTCTCCATAGGTTTAGCTTATACAATTTTTAAGGAAAGTTCCATCAGTTGTTCGATGCTGACTTTAGAAGGAGCATCGGACATGAGATCTGCCGCCTTTTGTGTCTTCGGAAAAGCAATAACATCGCGGATTGATTCCGCGTGAGTCATAATCATAGTGAGTCTATCCAGGCCGAAGGCAATTCCTCCGTGCGGCGGAGCGCCGTATTCCAAAGCATCCAGAAGAAAACCAAATTTACCGCGGGCTTCGTCATCGCTCAAACCTAAAGCTTTGAACACTTGAGCCTGTAAATCCCTTCTGTGGATCCGAATACTGCCGCCTCCTATTTCCGAACCATTCAACACAAGGTCGTAAGCGCGGGCGCGAACTTTACCCGGCTGAGAATTCAGTAACGAAACATCTGCCAGAACAGGCGATGTGAAAGGATGATGCATGGAGACATAACGTTTTTCGGAATCGGAATATTCCATCAGCGGAAATTCGGTAATCCAACTGAAGGCTAAATCATCCGGTTTAAATAAATTCAGCTTCTTCGCTAAGTGCAGACGCAAATTGCCGAGAGAATCGTTGACCACGCGGGGAACATCGGCAACAAAAAAAATAATATCACTTTCTTTTGCGCTCATTGCTTTATTTATTTTCTCGATTTCTTCCGGCCGTAAAAATTTGTAAACGGGGGAAGTCCAGTCGGTAGCGTTAATTCTCGCCCATGCGAGCCCCTTAGCGCCGTAAACGGCGACATAATCCTTCAACTCGTCGAGGTCTTTGCGTGAGAGGGCGGAAGCTTGTTCCACTTTTATCGTTTTGACAATTCCACCCGCAGCGACGACTTCCTGGAAAAGCTTAAAGCCGGAATTACTTACTATCGGCGTAATATTCACCAGTTCCATACCGAAACGCAGTATCTGGGTTGTCTTTACCATAGCGGCTGACGGCGTCGTGATAGGTAAGGCGGGGGAAGGGGAGTTTGAGCTCATGGTCCAGACATACCTTAAATATTTGTGCCATCAATCCTTCCATAATTTTAATAATATCTTCTTCGGTGATGAAGGACATTTCGACATCGATTTGCGTGAATTCCGGTTGGCGGTCGGCGCGTAAATCTTCATCACGGAAACATTTCACAATTTGATAATAACGGTCAAAGCCGGAAACCATCAGTAATTGCTTAAAAATCTGTGGCGATTGCGGCAGGGCATAAAACATCCCTTTGTAGATTCGACTGGGAACGAGGTAATCGCGAGCGCCTTCCGGAGTGCTTTTTGTGAGAAATGGCGTTTCCACTTCGATAAAACCGTTTTTATCGAAGTAATTGCGCGTAGCGGCGGCCAGCTTGCTGCGCAAAAACAAATTTTTCTGGAGCGCCGGACGGCGTAAATCCAGATAGCGGTATTTAAGACGTACGTTTTCCGATATATCTTCCTCGTCAAAAGAAAATGGCGGTGTTTTGGATTCATTCATTATTTCCAATTCCGAGACGATGACTTCGATTTCACCTGTTTTCAGGGCGGGATTTTCCATGCCTTGCGGCCTTTTGTGTACACTTCCTTTTACCGCCAGGACAAATTCATTGCGGATTTTATGCGCTTCTCCATGAACAGCCTCACCGGAATCGGGATTGAAAACGATCTGAACCATTCCTTCGCGATCACGCAAATCGACAAAAATAACACCGCCGTGATCCCTCCGGCGATGCGCCCAGCCCATTAAAATTACTTCTTTGCCGCATGGGAAATGTTCAAATCACCGCAATAATGCGTTCTTTTATCTGTAGTTAAAAAATTGGCCAAAAGATTTTACCTTTCCTTAATGATTTTAATTATTGCCTCCGGCAAGTTGTTCATCGGCAAAACTTGCTGGTTCTTAGTGTTCATATTTCTTAACTCGACGCACTTTTCATCAATTTCTTTATCGCCGATAATCAGTGTGAAAAAAGCATTTAATTTATCGGCGCGTTTCATCTGACTTTTCAAGCTTTTGTCGCTGTAATCCATTTCCGTGGAAATACCGGCCCGGCGCAATTCGTTAAGTCAGCCGAAAGGCCATCTTTTGCGCACGCTCGCCGAGGGCGGCAATAAATAAATCGGTCTGGAAAACATTTTTTTTATTATCAGACAGGCAGACAAGAAGACGTTCAACACCTATAGCAAATCCAATACCGGCAACTTCCGGTCCGCCTAAGGAACTGAACCAGACCGTCATATCTGCCGCCGCCAGCCAGAGCATTTTGCGCTCCGAGCAAACCTGATTTAACTTCAAAAGCCGTTCTGGTATAATAATCCAAACCGCGCACCATTTTCGGATTAATGCCGTAATGCAATATTCAAATCAGTCAAATATGATTTTACCTGAATAAAATGTTCCTTGCAGCCATGGCACAAATAGTCAAGAATCTGAGGGGCATTGGCAATGACTGAATTACAGGTTTCTACCTTACAGTCAAATACCCGCAAAGGATTGGTATTCATACGTCTTTGACAATCGGGACAAAGAGCTTTTTCCGATCCTTTTAAATAATTGACGATAGCTTGCGAAAAACCCGGCCGGCAAGTCTTACAGCCCAGAGAATTAATTTCCAGAGATAAACCTTCAATAGACGTTGATTGCAGAAAATGCATCAGCATGAAAATAACTTCCGCGTCGGATTGAGGCTTCTCATCGCCGAATAACTCAACGTCAATCTGGTGAAATTGACGGAAACGGCCTTTCTGCGGTCTTTCCCGCCGGAACATTGGCCCCATTGTATAGAGTTTTGTAATCTGGTCAAAAGAGTGCATATTATGTTCGATATAGGCGCGGATCACGGAAGCTGTAGCTTCAGGGCGCAATGTTAAGAGTTCATCATCGCGATCACGAAAAGTGTACATTTCTTTTTCGACGATATCCGTTGTTTCCCCGATACTTCTTTTAAATAATTCAGTTTTTTCCATAATCGGGACACGAATTTCGCGGAAGCCGAAAGAGCCAAATACCTGACGAGCGATTGATTCGATATGATTCCAAGCCGGAGCATGTTCCGGCAATATATCTTTAATGCCTTTTATTGCAGTAATTTTTTCCATAAATTATGACCAGAATAACGGAATTACATAGCATACAGTATGCGTGTTCGCAATGAAAAAAAATGTTTTAAAGGCGAGTACTTATCTGCTTTCTAGAAAAGTATTAACCTGCAAAGTTGTACCATCGGTTGTTAGTGTTATCGCACCGTTTTTATCCGTACGGAGAAGGTTAACCGAAAAAGATTTATATCGATCCAAGGTGCGTTGATGGGGATGATGAAAAACATTCGCTTTCCCGGCACTAATTACGGCATAGCGGCATGATACTTTTTTAATAAAGTCGATGCTGCTGGAACTGAAGGAACCATGATGGGGGACGAATAAAACATCGCTATGTAAATCGCGTTTTGATTTAATTAAGGAACTTTCCACGGAGGAGGTTATATCGGCAGGGAAGAGAAAACTCACATTCCCATATTTTATTTTTAGTACAAGCGAATCATCATTAACATCGCTAGCAGATAAATCACTGGCATTTACGGAAATAGGCTGCAAAGGCCATAAAACATTCAATTGTGCACCATTTATTTTTGCGGTGGGTGATTGTGCCGACAGAAAATTCATTTTAATTTTTTTCTGCGCAATTATCTTTTGCCACTGCTGAAAAATTTCGTCTTCCGATAGCTGTCCCGTACTCCACACATCCCGTACGTTAAAATTTTCAGTAATGTAGAGAAGGCCCTGGATATGGTCGGGATGCGGATGGGTAAGAACCACCGTGTCAATAGTGCTGATTCTTTCGTGATATAGAAAAGGAGCGATAACAAGCTTGCCCATATCAAAAGAACTATCGGGAAAACCACCACCATCAATCAGCATGTTTTTGCCTCCCGGAAAGCGCACTAGAATTGCAGAACCTTGTCCCACATCTATTGCTGTTACCCGTAACTCGCTGGAAAATTTGTCCTTGCTCCATAGATAAACGACATCAGCAAGAAAAAAGACAATTAAAGTTATTAAAATAAATTTTAAAAATAGCGGATAACGATCCGGAAAATTTTTTCTGATCCCGTTGATATTGCGTGAATCAATAAAGCGCAATGAGAAAAAAATTAAAAGATAAAAAATAACAATCTCAGCAATACTGGGCTTGGTAAAACTAAAAGCCGACCACGATAGTGAAGCAAGATAATTGATAACATCGACAGAGATTTGAACAAAGAAGGAAGCTATTTTGATAAAGAAACCGGCGATAATTGGAGAAAAAAACGCGCAAAGAATAAAAGCCATGCAAAATACCAGTGCGATTGTTCCCAATAGTGGTACAGATATGAGATTGGCAATAATGGTTATTGAGGAGACGCGGTTGAAGTAGAAAACTATCAGAGGAATAGTGCCCAGTGTAGCAGCAATACATACAAGAATTGATAAAGATATATGCTGTATTATTTTTTGCCGCCAGAGAGGCAATTCTGCCAACAACGAAAAAGAGAAACTGCTAAAACGTGGAACAATATAAATGATCGCCAGAACCGACATAAAGGAAAGCTGAAATGAAATATCGAAGAGAGCCTCAGGTGAAACGACCAAGATAATTAATGCCGTAAGTGCAAGGACGTTGAAAATGTCTTTTTGTTTGTCCAGAAACAATGCGCATAAGAAGACAAGCGCCATGAGAGCTGAACGAACTACGGTAACACTCATTCCCGCGATCAGAGCATAAATTAAAATCATTAAAAAAGCTCCTGCCGAGGCTAACTTGATAATATTAAATCTCAGCATCAGATATTCAGAACTCTTTAAAATCAGCGAAATAATGAAAAAGGTAGTAGCGGCAACCATTCCGATGTGCAGACCCGAAATAGATAGAATATGAGACGTTCCGGTCTTGTTAAAATTATCTCGTACTTCAGTTGGAATCGCGTTTTGATTTCCGATAGTCATGGCTTCAATGATTTCTCTTTGTGGAGTGGAAGCGTTTTGATAAATTAAGCGTTTTAAATAAAGTCTGAATATTTCCAGTTTTAATCTGATGCCGCTGGCGGCATTTTTCCTTACAAGTACAATTTGTGAATTATTAGCAACGAACCCGGTGGCATAAACACCATGGAGATTCATATAGCGTTCATAATTAAAACCTCCGGGATTTTGAAAGCTTTCTATTTTTTTCAGGATACTATAAAATCGAATATAGTCACCATACTGAAAGTTCAAAGCAGACGGAATTACGAGGCGAATATCGCCTGTAACCGGAATATACGATTTACCGTTGAAAATGCGCTGACAGCGAACAAATAAAACCGTTTTGTCGGGGCGAACGAAGGGATTCTCGACGGCAACGCCTTCGAGAACTAATTTGCCTGCACCGATATAGCGGCTTATATGTTCATTCGATTGAGTTAAATAGAAACGCTTTTGGATATCAAAATAACCTAGCAGGAACGTAAAACTGATGATTAAAAGGAAGCTTGCTGTAATCCATTTTTTTATGATGGTCAGAAAAAGAGAGATAAGTATTACTATGATTCCCCCGAACAGCAAATATACGGGGATGGCCAAATAGTAACCGCTGATGATGCCGCCAATTAGAGCGATTAAAGGATAAATTAACGGTCCACGCATATTTTTTTAGTATCTCTTTTTTTAAAAAAAGAATTCAAATTCATTAGCCAAATTTACTAAAATATTATAGCATGATCTTGAAATTGTAGCCCCCAAAAAGAATTGAGAAGATGGCGATGTATAAAGAAGTCTCCATAGATGAAAAAGATAAAAGGCGGTTAAGGTTTTTAATCATATACAGAGTTATTATCCTTACTCTGTTTCTGGGAATTGCCGTTTATATCGATATAAAGAAGCAGGGATTCCCGGTTTCATCAAATACCATTTATTTGCTTTATTCACTTATCGCCTTAACTTATATAATTTCAATTGTTTACGCCTTGCTCTTGAAATATAATAAAGATTTGCGCTTCAATATTTACCTGCAGCTAACCGTAGACATTGTACTTATTACCCTCCTTGTCTATTTCACCGGTAGCTTCCGTAGTAATTATTCACTTCTTTACACGCTGGTTATAATATATTCGGTAATTTTCCTTGGCCGGAGAGGAGCTTTAATTGTCGCCTCAGCCTCCTGCATATTTTATGGACTGCTCTTAGACCTCGAATTTTACGGATGGATGCCCTCCATTTCCTTTGGTGACCATGATTACAATGTCAGCACGGGAGATGTTCTTATTCGCATTTTGGTGCATATTGTCTCATTCTATATTATAGCCTTTTTAGCCAGTTTTGTTGTCGAACAAGAAAAGAAAACAAGATATTTGTTGCAAGAAAAAGAATCGGCTTTTGCGCAATTGGACTTGTTGTTTCGCAGTATAATTGAGTCCGTTGACACTGGTGTAATGACGATAGATTTACAAGGCCGAATAAAAACTTTTAATCGAGCTGCCGAAGAGATTACCGGATTTCCCCTGCGGGACATAGAAAACAGACAGATTGAGGAATTTTTCCCGGAATTTATGCCTTTTTTTTCAGCGCAGAAGGCTAATATACAGAGCAAAAGCCGAATCGAAGCTATTATCAAGGGAGAAAAGGGGGTAAAAATTCATCTGGGCTGTTCGATTTCTCCCTTGAAGGACAAAAACGAAAAACAAATAGGGAATATCCTGATTTTTCAGGACATCACAGAAATTAGGCGGATGGAAGAGGACCTCGAAAAAAGTAAAAGATTGGCTTTAATCGGAGAAATGGCCGCGGGATTGGCGCACGAAATGAGAAATCCACTGGCATCGATAACCGGTTCAATTGAGCTTTTGAAGCAGGGGTTGAACTTAGAAGAAACAGATAAGCGCCTGATGCAGATCATTTTACGTGGCAAAAATCAACTGGATAGCTTTGTGCGGGACTTTCTTCTCTTGGCGCGCCCCATTCCTTTGCCCAGGGAGTTGGTTGACATAAACATGGTTGCTGAAGAAGTTCTCGAAAACATGAAATTATCCAGTGAATGGTCGAGTAAAATAAAAATTATGAAAGCATTTTCCGATAATGCAGCTATTTTTGCCAATAGAGGACAAATTAGACAAATTATTCACAATCTTGTTCTTAATGCTGTTCAGGCAATGGAAAGAGGAGGCGTTTTATCTGCCGAAACTGCATTGGTAAAATTAGACGATAAAAAGGAATACGCTGAAATTAAAATTAAGGATACCGGTTGCGGCATTGCTCAAGCAAATTTGAGAAAAATATTTGAACCTTTCTTTACCAATAAAGATAAGGGAACCGGTTTAGGTTTAACGATAGTCGGCCGTCTCGTTGAAGGTTACAGTGGAAAAATAAAGATAGAGAGCAATATAAATATTGGTACAAGTTGCACGGTTTGGCTGCCTGCAAAGGATGAAAATATTCAGCAAACAAATTTATATAATACATAGGTAAAACTGAGGTGAGGGTATGGCCAGAATTTTGGTTGTTGATGATGATCAAGGCATGAGAGAATTTATGGAAATAATGTTAACGAAAGAAGGCTATAATGTAACCTGCGCCGAAGACCCCTCCAAAGCGATCATTCTCTGTAACAAAAAAGACTTTGATCTGGTTATTACTGATTTGCGAATGCCTAAAATTGACGGCATTGAGCTTCTTAAAACCATTAAGGATAAAAAACCGGAAACAATAGTAATACTTATTACCGCTTATGCTTCAGGAGAAACGGCAGTAAATGCAATGAAGGAAGGCGCTTATGATTATGTGGAAAAAGGAGGCAGTATTGAAGAACTAAAAAAGATCGTGCACGCCGCTTTGGTAAAAAAGGGATTATTGACCGAAAATCTGGCTGTAAAAAAAGAGCAAGCTGAAGATACAACATTTGGCGGAATGATTGGAACAAGCCGGGAAATGATGAAAATATTTGCGACAATCAGAAAAGTAGCAGACACGCCGGCAAATATTTTGATCTTGGGAGAAAGTGGAACAGGTAAAGAACTGGTTGCGCGCGCAATTCATAAAAACTCTCCGCGTTCTAAAATGCCTTTTAACGCCATTAACAGCGGCGGAATACCGGAAAATTTACTGGAAAGCGAGCTTTTCGGGTATATGAAGGGCTCCTTTACTGGTGCATACGCGGATAAGCCGGGACTTTTCGAAATGACAAAAGCCGGTACAATATTTCTGGATGAAATCGGTGAGTTACCTCCTGTACTTCAAGTAAAACTCTTACGCATAGTTCAGGAAAAAACCTTTCGGCGCATTGGCGGCGCAGAGGATATCAAAGTTGATGTGCGGATAATTTCCGCTACCAATCAAAATCTGGAAGAAAAAGTTAAAAAGGGAGAATTTCGGGAGGATCTTTATTTTCGGTTGAATGTTATTCCTATTCACATGCCGCCGCTGAGAGAGAGAAAAGATGATATACCTCTTCTGACAAAGCATTTTATTGAGAAATATGCAAAAGAATTCGGCAAGGAAATAAGAACAATCTCTTCATATGCGATGGAGTTGTTGATGGATTATGCCTTTCCTGGAAATATCCGTGAATTGGAAAATATCATCGAACGCGGCGTAGCCATGGAAAGTTCCAATATAATCTTGCCGGAAAATTTAGTATTAGCAGCCAATACCTCCTCCGGCGTACAAAATTTTGATGTCGGTATTACAGACGTGGGAATAGACTTAAACGCGGAACTGGGAAAAATAGAGAAAAGAATGATCGAAAAAGCTTTGCAAAAAACTAAAGGCTCAAAAACAAAAGCTGCGGAACTTTTGCACGTTACCTTTGATTCCCTGCGCTACCGTATGGAAAAATTGGGTGTGGAATAGATTAGAATATGTTTCAACTAAAAAAATATGTTAACGCTTATTCAGAAATTCATTGGTAATGTTATAAAAAGAATGGTTAGGTACTAAAATCTAGAGTATTTCTTCGGGGTGTTATACCGTAAATTTGCGATGCTTCGGTTTTTATTTGTGAAACTCAAATTTCAAAAACGAAGTGCGCTGAAATCTGTAAGTCGAATTAATCCCGCCATAGGCGGAGGATTTCATAAATACCTGTGGTTCGCGAAACTGAAATGCCGCAGGTAAAACCCGGCAGGGAACCCCGGCATAAGCAGGGGTATGATACTGAGTAGTGTACTGCGAAATCAGTGGTCATACCCATGATATGAAATACATATAAACATTGTTCTACCAAGAGAGATGATAATGAGAAAATGTCCCTTTTGTGCTGAAGATATTCAAGACAACGCTATAAAGTGTAAACACTGCGGTGAGTTTTTGGATGCCTCCACCCCCCCACGCCTTCCAGAAGAAAAGATTCCATGGTATTTCCGAAAATCATTTATTATCATCGCAGTCTGTTCAGTGGGGCCTCTGGCGTTGCCCCTGATTTGGTGGCGTCCACAAACGACGCGAGCATGGAAGATCGGACTTACTGTAGTAATCCTTGTTCTTAGTTGGATATTGTTCCAAGCTACGATGGATTCCATTCGTACAATCAAGGAGTATTACAAGTTAATTGAATAACTATGAAATGATCTACCGGTAGAACAAGTCAGTAAACCCCGACCGGGCTTATATCGCTGCTTTATATAAGTGCGCATGGTCTTGTAATTTATTACAAATTGGTAGTTCTTCGGGGATGTCGCCCGGTGCGTTGCGTCCGCGTTATACTATTTTTTCGGGCGCTTTTTCTCTATCTTTTCTTCTTTCGATTCATCGTATTGGGCAAGAAGGTCTTTCAGATCCATGTCATGGTCTTCCAGGATTACATAACGTTGCTCATCGTCATCACCGGCCAATTTTGCGGCGCCGTCGGCTTTATAGGCGTCATCTACCGAGGACATATAAATTACATCCTGAACGGCATTGGGGTCGATAAGCGAAGAAACATAATCATTTTCCTTGGAAGAATCCGCCCCCATGCCGAAACTCTTATAAGGATGGACAAATGAGGAACGATTACTGATGAATTCTTTTTCATATAGCTTCATCGTAAACATACCATCGTTTTTGCTCGTGGACATGATATTTTCCAATTGGGTCAATTTATTTTCGCGAACGCTGCTCTGGACAGAAGGTGTTGTCCGAAGTATGGAAAGCATGGGAACCCTGAAACCAACTTTGTTGAGAAAAGTCAGTTGTTGAACAACAAGCCAAGAAAGCGTCGAGGCAAACTGGTAGCGGATAACATCCTGGTTTTCACCGGTAACACAGTTGTTGATGCGATAAGCCGCATCTTCAGCGTCGGTAGCGTGAAGTGTAGCGAAGACAAGGTGTCCGGACTCCGCGGCGTTGAGGGTAAGCCTGATTGTATCCGGCTCTCTTAATTCGCCGACGAAAATAACGTCGGGATTTTCTCTCAATACATCAAGAAGTCCCTGATCGAAGGACGGCACGTGAATGCCTACTTCACGCTGTTCAATGAAAGATTTCTTAGGTTTAAACCTGTATTCGATAGGATCTTCAATTGTTATGATGTGCGCAGGCCTGGTGCGGTTAATTTCCTCGATGATGGCGGCAATGGTGGTCGACTTGCCTGAGCCTGTACTTCCGCAAACCAGGATAAGGCCGGATTGAAGTTCCACAATCTGGCTAAGCGATGGATGCAGGTTGAGCGAAGTTAAATCAGGAATCGTTTCCGGAAGCAGTCGTATAGCAAGACTCAACCCACGGGTTGTATAAAAAGCATTGATTCTGACACGCACATGGTTGAAAGAAAGGGCGAAATCAACAGACCATCTTTTTCTGAGCGTTTGCAGTTGCCGGTCGCTGAGCATTTCTTTGACCATGGTGTCTATTTCCGTATGCGACCATTTGATATTTTTATCGAAATGGATGACGCCGTCTCTGCGGAAAATTAAGGGAAACCCTCCCGTAATGTGGAGGTCGGAAAGCCTTTGTTTGATGGCGGCAAGGATCAAATCTGTGAACCGTTGATTCATAGTGAGCTAACTATATGAAAATGGTACATATATGTCAAGATAATTAAACTACGTGATATTGTAATATTAACATCAAAACTTATTAGTTCGGTCAAGAAAACATGAGATCAATAGCAGGGGTTTTTGATTAACTATAACGTTGCTGGTTATTATGAGTCGATAATATTTTAAAGACCGTCGAAAATGATTATTTACTTTTTTCTTGACTTTTTCCGGATATTTGCTCTATATGCCCCATACAAAAGGAAAGAATGCGCATGATTGAAAAATCGAGTTTTAATAAGGCAGCTTTTATATATTTCTTTAGTTTTACCAACATGAGGGTCTGCCTGGCAGTATCATGACGGGTTATATAAGGAAAATGAACCGTGGGCAGATAAACGTCGGCCCACGGTTTTTTTTTGTCCCTGAAGCTCAGGAAAATAAATATTTAAAATATTCAAGGGAGGGGAAAATGAAAAAGAGGATTGGCATTTTAATCACATTGACGATTTCTGTTTTTTTGTTTGCTGTTCTTGTAGGTGCTGAAGCCAAAACGATCAAAGTAGGAGCGGCTATCAACTTAACGGGGCCTGCTTCGACCTGGGGCCAGTTCCATGAAAAAGGCCAGCGCGATTATTTTCGCTATGTAAATGAAGTCAAGGGAGGAGTATTCGGCGACAAGATAGAAATGATCACTGTGGATACGGCTTATAAGGTGCCGGAAGCTCAGGCAGCTGTGCAAAAATTCGTTTTGCAGGATAAAGTAGATATGATCGCTACCTGGGGTGCCGGTGAAGGATTAGCGGCAAAACCGATAATTCAAAAGTACAAAGTACCGACAATCAATTATTCCACCAGTTGGGAAATACTCGAAAAACCGGTAGATTATATTTATCTGCCTTTCGGCAGTTATAAAATGGATTGTCAAGCGGTGTTGGAATATATTAAAGCAATCCACAAAGGCAAAGATGCTCCTAAAGTCGGCCTTCTCACTTACAATAACGCTTACGGCCGCTCAATTCACGAGCCCAGCAAAGAATACGCTGCTAAATTAAATATTAATATCGTTGCCATCGAGGAATTTCCGCCGAAAACAGTTGATTTGAACACCGAACTGCTCCGCCTGCAGAAAAAAGGCGCGGAATATATCTTTATGCAAATGCTGCCTTCAGCGATAATAACCGCCTTCAAAAGCGCCGACCGCATTAATTACAGCCCTTTGTTTTTAGGAACATGGACATCTACCGACCCGGATTTCTTTAAAATGGGCAACGGGTTGATTCGAGATAGGCTTGTCATTCAATTTCCCGGAGCACTGCCAACGGATAAATCCGCAGGGATTAGAATTTTAAAGGAATTGTGGAAGCGTTATAAAACAGTGGATAAATTCGACGCTTCCTATTGGGAGGGAGTTGTTATCGGAATGATTATGGAAAGAGCGTTTATCCGTGCTTATGAAAAGAGCAAGGAAATAAATCCGGAAACCATCAATGCCGCCATGGAATCATTTAGGAATGAAAACTTTGGTGGTTTGGTTCCCAATATAACATACACTAAAGATGATCATGGGGCGTCATTTACTGCCCGCATGGTCCAAGTAAAAGAAGATGGAACATATATACCGCTGACTAATTTTTATGTTCCGGGCAAAGACAAAATTAAATTGCTCAAGAGATAGTTAACCGCAAATATTTTTTAATTGTGAAGAAACAATATGGATGCAGAAAAACCTTGTCGTAAGCAAGGTAAACGCCGCAGGTGATTTTTTTGCGAAGTAATTGAAGGATTATAATGAAAGCTTTCCGTGGCCGGCCATCGATAATGACGAGCAGGCGAGAAGAAAATAAAAAAGCTGAGCTGGAAATTAAAAGTTTGCATCTTAGTTTTGGGGGCGTTACTGCTGTAAAAGATGTTGATCTCAACGTTCACACCGGCGAGTTGATGGCCATCATCGGCCCGAATGGGGCGGGTAAAACCAGTCTGCTCAACTGCATCACTGGATTTTACCGCCCCCAAAAAGGCCGAATAACATTTAACGGCACGGATATTACCGATTTACGCACGCACGAACTTGTTGGGGTGGGTATCGGCAGAACATTTCAGAATATCGAGCTTTTTCCGGGGATGACGGTGCTGGCTAATATGACGCTGGCCCGCCACATTCACTGCCATTACGGCTTTATTTCTTCTTGTTTTTTTTCTCCAGCAGTAAAAAATGAAGAAATTCGCCACCGGAAAGTATTGGAAGAAATAATTGATTTTCTGGAGATGCAGTCAATTCGGAAAAAAACAGTAGGTGCTTTGCCTTACGGGATGATGAAAAGGGTTGAGTTGGGAAGGGCGCTCGCCCTGGAGCCCAGGCTTCTTATATTGGATGAACCTTTCGCCGGAATGAATCTGGAAGAAAAAGAGGACATGGTTCGCTTTCTTTTGGAATTAAATCAGAGATGGGGTTTGACAATGATTTTAGTGGAGCATGATATGTCAATTGTCATGAATATTTCTGAGCGTATTATGGTACTAAATTTTGGCGAAAAAATAGTGGAGGGCTCGGCTTACGAAATCAGTGGTCATCGCGAAGTTATCAGGGCATATCTGGGCGATTCCGGTACATTATAAAGATAGGAAAAAGGCGTAGATAATTTGGGCATTGTGACACAAAAACAATCGTATGGGTATAATTTAACGATACCGCAAATCCTGGCCGAAAACACCGTCAAATACGGCGAAAAAAAAATTGCTATTCGGGAAAAAGCTTACGGTATTTGGCAAAGATATAATTGGTCTGATTACAGTAGTTATATGAAAAAAACGGCCGGCGGATTTGCTGTCCTCAATCTTCAGCGCGGGGAAACTGTTTGCCTTAACGTCGAAAATCATCCAGAATGGCTTTTTTGTGAAATTGCCGCCCATGCTCTGGGCGCAACCACACTGAATTTATTCACATCATCTATCGCCGAAGAATTATGCACATCTATTAAACGCGTCAATTCCTCAATCATAGTAGTTCAGGATCAGGAACAAGTAGATAAACTGCTGGAAGTTAAAGAGAAGCTGCCGCAAATCAAGAAAGTCGTATATATTGATCCCACGGGGATGACGTCTCACGAAAATGATTCTTGGTTAATCAGTTATGCCCGGCTTTTAGAAATCGGCGAAAATTTCAATCTGAAAAAGCTTAGTTTTGTTGAGGAGGAAATAGAAAAAGGCCGGCCTGACGATATTGCCGTCATGATTCAAACTTCGGGCACTACAGGTATTCCCAAATTAGCCATGCTTTCCCATCGAAATTTTACGCAAATGGCCTCTCAATGGATAGAAGCGGCAGGAATTGGAGCCGAAGAAAACTGGCTATCCATGTCGCCGCCGGCCTGGATAGTTGACCAGATGTGGGGTATGGGTGTGGCGCTTTTAGGTGCAATGACAATGAATTTTCCGGAAACCCCGGAAACGGTAATTGAAGATTTCCGGGAAATCGGTCCTTCCATGTTGATTACCGCATCACATTTTTGGGAAGATATGGCTTCACTCATCCGCGTAAAAATATCCGATGCTGGCCGGATAAAGAGGAATTTATTTTACTGGGGAGAGACGATCGGCAAAGCCGTTGTTACAAGGAGGGCAAAAAAAGCTGGAGTTGCGCTACCTCTAAATCTTCTGTACAAATTAATGTCTATCATCGTTTATCGTCCGCTTTTGGACAGGATAGGATGCTCTCGTTTTCGCAGTGCCTTTACCGGCGGTCATCCGATCAGCCCCGATGTAATTTTGTTTTTCCGCGCCATTGGTTTGAATCTAAAACAATGCTATGGACTAACGGAAGCGGGGGGCATATTTCAAATTCAGCCGGATAATGAGGCAAAGATCGAGACCGTGGGCAGGCCATTGCCCCAGACGGAAGTGAAAATTGCCGATGATCAGGAAGTATTGGTTCGATCCGCAGCTAATTTTTCCGGTTATTATAATGATTTTCAGGCCACGCAGTCAGCCTATGACGATGGCTGGCTCAAGACCGGGGATGCCGGTTATATAGACGGCGACGGACGTTTGTTGATCATCGGCCGCAAAGAAGATATTATCCGCAATAAAAGTGGCGAGGCCTTTTCTCCGGATTTTATCGAAACCCGCTTAAAGTTCAGCCCCTACATTAAAGAAGCGGTCATTTTCGGAGAAGGTCGTCCGTTCATTACCGCGATGATCAATATCGATATGGGCAATGTCGGCAATTGGGCGGAAGACCGTATGATTCCTTATACGACATATATGGATCTTACGCAGCAGCCGTCGGTGGAAGAACTCATATTTAAAGAAGTAGCTCGAGTCAACGAACAACTACCCGATGTAATGAAGGTCAAAAAATTTATTTTACTGTATAAACTTCTGGATGCCGACGAAGAGGAATTAACCCGTACCGGCAAGGTTCGGCGCCGTTTTGTTTACGGTTTATATATTAAAATCATCGAATCAATGTATCGCGATGAAGAAAAAGCTAAAGTAACCGGAAAAATTCGCTACCGTGACGGGCGGATAGGCGAGATTGAAACAACAGTAAATATTATCAAGGTTAGCTGAGGAATTTATTCATGGATTTTTTTCTGCAATTACTGGTGAACGGGGTTTGCGTCGGGCTTCTCTATGGTATATCGGCGATGGGCTTTGTGATGATTTTTAAGTCCTCCAGCGTTTTGAATTTTGCTCATGGCGAACTTTTAGCCCTGGGAGCTTTCTTTTTTTTAGCATTGATTAGCTGGGCTAAATTGCCCGTTTTAATTGCTTTTGTTTTGACGCTTGTCGGATCCTTTATTCTGGGCTTTATAATCGAGAAATTATTTCTGCGTCCGTTAATCGGAGAAAAACTGATTTTTGTCATTATGCTGACGGTGGGTTTGGCGGAGATGTTTAAAGGATTTATTCTGCTCGTTTGGGGGGGGAACTTGCATACCTATCCCGAATTTTTAAATGAATCGATGGCCCTGAGGTTCGGAGGCATATACATTGCTCCGGTTTATACGGCGACGCTGATTATCAGCATAGTTTTTCTGGTTTTATTCGGGCTTTTTTTCAAAAAATCGGCTCAGGGAATTTATATGCGTTCAGTAGCCGATAATCAAAAAGCTGCTCTTTCTCTGGGAGTTCACGTGAGGCGGGTCTTTGCACTATCCTGGGCCATCGCCGCGCTCGTGGCGAGCATGAGCGGCATAGTTCTCGGAATCATCAACGGTGTTAATGTGCACGATTTGAGCTCAATCGGCTTAAAAGTATTTCCCGTGGTAATTTTAGGCGGGCTCGACAGCATTGGCGGCGCGATAGTTGGCGGTATTATAATCGGCCTTTTAGAAACATTTACCGGCGGCTACCTGTCGCCTTCACTGATTGATGTTGTGCCTTACATTGTGCTTGTTTTTATTCTACTGGTCAAGCCTTATGGCTTGTTTGGTCTGGTGGAAATTGAGAGGGTATAAATGAGGAATTTTTCATTTCATCCTTGCGGTAATTTTCGTGAAAATTATGCTGAAGAATTAAAAATATTTGAAACATATTTCGGCAGGATTTGCCTGGGATTATTTTTGATTTTATTTTTTGCCGTCGCGCCTTTTGTTGTCAGCACTTACATGCTGTATATTTTAAATATGATCGGGATTGCGGCTATCGCGGCTATAGGACTCAACATCCTTATCGGTTATACCGGGCAAATATCTTTGGGTCACGGAGCTTTTTTCGGAGTGGGAGCTTATGCCGCAGCTATTTTGGCCACTAGATTAGGCTGGGGGTTTTATTTATCCATACCGGCGGCAGGTATTATCACTGCTCTTGTCGGTATGATATTCGGCATTCCTTCGGGACGTTTAAAGGGGCTTTATTTGACCATTGCTACCCTGGCCGGACAGTTTATCATTGAATATGTTTTGATTCATTGGGATAGCTTGACCAAAGGAACAATGGGCATTACCTTGCCCGCGCCGGAAATTATTCATTGGTCAATTACCGGAGATAAAGCATTTTTCTTTTTGATTTTTGTGAGCTTAGTTCTCATGACGTGGTTTGCTGTAAACATCATGCGCTCTAAATTCGGGCGGGCTTTCATCGCGATTCGCGATAATGACCGTGCGGCAGAAGGTATGGGTATTCCCATTTTTAAATATAAATTGTTGTCTTTTGCGATCAGCTCTTTTTATGCCGGTTTTGCCGGAGCGCTTTGGGCTTATTATATGATCAGCATAACTACGGAACCATTTAATTTGGGGCTTTCCATAGAATTTATCGCCATGGTCATAATCGGCGGATTGGGAAATATTCCCGGAGCTATTTTTGGCGCTACTTTTATTACTTTGCTCAATGAACTTTTGCGATTTCTCACCGGGCTTTTGATGAATATCAGTTTCGTCACGGGCCTGGGTTTGAATATGGCGCCGCTGCGGGAATTTACTTTTGGACTGGCTATTGTTTTATTTATATTGCTGGAGCCGCGAGGGCTGGCCGAATTATGGCGTATTCTTCGTTCCAGCTTTAGGCTGTGGCCTTTTTCATATTAGAAAATCAGAAATTAATATCTGCTATTTTCTTATAGAAATTAATTTCCTAGATTTTCTTATCCCACGCAGCGGGGTTAGGGTATTGAATGGGCGAGATCATTTTACAATTAAATAATATTTCCGTTGTATATTCGGATGTTATCCAGGTATTAAAAGGTGTTTCTTTATCTGTTGAAAAGGGGCATATCGTTTCATTATTGGGCAGTAACGGTGCGGGGAAAACAACTACGCTCAAAGCTATCTCGGGTTTGCTTAAGCCCGAAAACGGCAAGGTTACGGATGGGTCGATTATCTACAACGGTATAAACATCCACAATCAGGCGCCCGAATACATCACGCGACAGGGTATAATTCAGGTCTTAGAGGGGCGTCAGCCTTTTAAATATCTGACCATCGAAGAGAATTTACGTGTCGGCACTGCCACGCGCTCAGGCCAGCCTTATAAGGAAGATTTGGAACTTGTCTATAAATATTTTCCCGCACTAATACCGAGAAAAAAATCTCTTGCCGGATATTGCAGTGGAGGTGAGTTGCAGATGCTGGTAATCGGCCGAGCTTTAATGGCGCACCCGCAGCTCTTGATGCTGGACGAGCCTTCATTGGGGCTTGCGCCACTGGTTGTTCAGGAGATATTCCGCATAATAAAGATGATCAATGAAGAGCATGGAACAACTATAGTCCTGGTGGAGCAAAACGCCAATATGGCCCTGCAAGTAGCTCATTACGGATACGTTATGGAGAACGGCAAAATAGTGATGGAAGGCATCGCTTCCGATCTGGCTAAGAATCCTGATGTTAAAGAATTTTATTTGGGCATGTCGGCTTCCGGCATTGCTAAGTCCTATAAGGATGTGAAGGCGTATAGGCGTCGTAAACGCTGGCTTTAGCAGACTGCTGAAACAGGCTCATATTCTGCGTTGCGCTTCGAATCTCACATGCTCACGTACGCTTAAAGTACGCTCCGCTGCTCGCTTCTCGCGCGCCTTGCCTCTAAGCCTTTTTGAGCAGCTTCCAAAACAAAAGTTTTCAACATGCTTCCTCTTCTCCTCCTTGAAGCCTCGTTATCCTTTGAAATCGAAAGGGTATATGAAAGTAATTAATTTTGATTTTATATTGATTTTAAAATACAAATTTATATTTTAATTTATTGGGAAATAAAGTATATTTTCATCAAATTCCTTAAAATACCAAGTTGATATATTAAATGTTAGGGTTCAGAGGATGCCACTATGAAAGACCTTTTTTACGCAATAGGTATAATTCTCACCTTCATTATTGGCCTATGGAACATTGTAATGAACTATAGGCAAAGCCGACGAACTACCTTTATAAATACTGTCACTAGCGAACGTGTAAAATGGATTAAAACCCTGAGACAAAACATATCGACATTTTGCGGATTAACATACAATTGGTGTTATTCAAATCTCCGAAATAAACCGGAAGAAAGAGAGGTGTTAAAGCAAATTGATAAACTAAGGCATTTGATAAGGCTTCAACTAAATCCTGACCCGGAAAGTAAATTAGAACGTAAAATAGAAGATTTAATTAAAACGATTCCTGAATTGACTGATACCTCAAAAAGATATGAACTTAAAGATTCTTTAAATGAGCTTATCCAAACTACACAGCAACTTTTGAAAGAGGAATGGGAAACGGTAAAAGCGGAATCAAAACGTGGTGATCTTAAAGAAAATGAAAATTTTTTAGATCCTGTCTTAGATCGTTTCAATAATTTTCTGTTGAGATTGACATCTAAGAAGAAGGGGAGGTGCTAACAATCTCTTTCAACGGATCGCAAAAAGCCGCGCGGCTGATTAGCAACGTTGTGGATAGAAAGGGATAAACGATGATAAAACAAAATACTCAGAATACTAATCTCGCTGCGGAATTCTACATTGCCTCTCAACTCTTTCGCCTTGGATATATTGTAACAATTACCCTTGGACATACAAAAGAAATCGATCTCATTGTTGCTCATCCAGATGGCAGAACTTGTACTATTGACGTTAAGGGATTAAAGAATACAACAAATTGGCCATTGAACCCAAAGCTGAGAAAGAAAGATCATTTTTTTGTCTTGGTATCATATTTGAATAAATTCGATCAAGTCGAAGTGCCACCCGATGTATTTGTCGTACCATCATTACTTGTAGATAGCCTTTTAACAAAATGGACAGGAAGACCAGAGGTGACTTGCATAGGCTATGGCAAATTGAAAAACAGTAAATTCAGGGATGCATGGCACTTATTATTCAAATAATCCACAACAAGTCACTCGTGCGGACTCAGTACTTCGCGCTAGTGATTATTTCGTTAGGCATAGGAATAAAAAATTAATGGGAATAGAAGCCATACTTAAATTAGCTGGCGTTATAACTGCTTTAATTGCAGCGTTATTTGCTGTGCGAAAACTGTATCAATGGCTTCGCCCGATACATATCGAACCTTCTTTTAAAATATTTCTTGCCGATGCTGGTCCAGACGAAATTGGCGCGAGAATTACAAATAGAAGCACAGAAACCCAATATATCCTTCAATGTAGCGCAAGAGGAACATATTCACTGCGCTATATATTAATGAAACATATTCACAACCCATTACTTAGACCCAGCCTTTATCCAAATGTTTGGTATGGCGGGGTTGTTTATCGCCTCATGGAAAGTGAATCAATCAAGCTAGAATTATATCAACCGGTAAAATTAAGTTGTAAACTGCACGAACACCCTCTTAATGCAATGTTTACACCTTATTTTTTCATTGAGGTTAAGCTATCTTCAGGAAGAACTGTTCGTAGTAAAAAAATGCAAGCTCCTGAACGATGGAAATATATTGGGCAGTGTATAAACAAAAATAAATTTGCCTAACAAGTCAATCAACTGCGTGCCTTACGGTGCCGAACACGCTAAAGTGCGTCGGTTATTGAGGCATTAAAGATATTCTGGAGACATAAAAATTATTCATTATAAATAATACCCTTTCGATTTCAAAGGATAACGAGGCGGCAAGGAGGAGGCACCGGAGGCGTATATGAAAATACGTTGAGGAAGCCGACGACGCAGCCAACAAAGTTAGCCAAAGAAAGCAAAAGGGTAAGGGAAGGGAATATATGAAGCGCCTATTCGATAAAAAAGAATCGTGGAGTAATAAAGAGAGAAAAACTCGGCAGGATGAGATTCTCGCCAATATGGTGAAGTTGGGCTATAAAAAATCGGCGCGCCTGAAAGCAATACTGGATCAAAACAAGATCAATCCCAAGAGCATCAAAACAAGAGAGGATTTGGAAAAACTGCCGGTTACTTCCCGCGAAAAATTAGTGGAGTTGCAATTAAAGAATGCCCCTTACGCTTCTCTGGAAAATCCGTCCGTGCACATTGACCGAATTTTCACTTCCCCGGGGCCTGTTTACGAACCGCATCTTTCCGAAAATGATTATTTGTGGGCACGCGCTTTTTTTGCCGCGGGAATTGGTCCTGCCGATATAGTTCTGAACGCCTTTTCCTACCACTTGGTAGCTGCAGGACTCACTTTTCATAATGGGCTGCGCAAAGTTGGCGCGACGGTTGTTCCTTCCGGCACTTCCTCTTCCCAGATTCAAGTGCAATTAATAAAAGATTTGCGCGTAACGGCTTATGTCGGCACGCCCAGCTTTTTAATGGCAATAATTATCAAAGCAAAAGAGATGGGTTTTGATTTCAAGAAGGATTTTCGTCTGAAAAAAGCCTGTTTCGCGGCGGAACCTTTATTTCCGGACATGCGCCGTTCTTTTGAAAATGAATACGATATCGATACTTATCAGATGTATGGAGCCACCGAAGTTGGCGATGTGGCTTATGAATGCTCGCAGAAGAATGGCTGGCACATTTGCGAAGAAACTATTGTGGAAATTGTTGATTCCACAACCGGCAAAAGCGTCAATGCCGGAGACTTGGGTGAAGTGGTGGTTACTCGGCTCAACGAAATCTTCTTTTTACTGCGCTTTGGAACAGGCGATTTATCACGTTTGATTACTGAGCCT
This sequence comes from uncultured delta proteobacterium, assembly GCA_963753975.1. Lineage (GTDB taxonomy): Bacteria > Desulfobacterota > Syntrophia > Syntrophales > Smithellaceae > UBA4810. The sequence continues at coordinate 221,085 of CAVWEH010000002.1, read as the reverse complement.
TGTCCCTGCGGCCGAACATCTTACAGGCTCGCAGGAATTACGGGACGCGTCGGTGATGCTGTCAAAGTCCGTGGTTTATTTCTGGCACCGAGCCAACTCAAAATGATTCAAGCAAAATTCAACAATATTCCGTTGCAGGCAGTTGTGAATCGTAAAGGTCATGAAGATATATTAAAGATTATTATCGAAAAGATCGCGCCGGAAATCGGCAGCGCTCAGTGGGAACAAAGTTTTAAAAATGTATTTAAAGAAATTTGTACCGTTAAAGTAGATCAAATAGAATATGTGGATAAAGGTAAAATCAAACCGGAGGAGAAGATGATTGTTGATCAACGTCAGTGGTAATGAGACGCAAGTTTCAGAAACAAAGTGCGCTGAAACTTGCTGGTCGAATTATCCAGCAAAGCAAAGCGACGCTGGATTAATGAAACTCAGAGCGGAAGGTCATAAGCAATGTCCACTCAAATTGATTCTTTGGGGGCAACAGTACCCTGAATCTGCTTTTTCCCCAGAAAATAGGCGTCAACAGTGGAATAAACCCACAGAAGAATCATAAATATTATAATCAACATTAAGTAGAACAAGTTAAGCGCCTTGACGGAATTAACCGTCAGAATGACTATATCGCTGAAATGAACGGAGCCTTTTTTGAAAGGAGTAGCTTTTAAAACAGCAAGAGCTACTTGAACCACTGCCCAGACAATAGCCAGAGTTCCGGCGGCAACAGGAAGCAGAAATGCTAATCCCCGTTTATATTTTTTTAAGTAAAACTGTCCCCAGCCGGGGAATAATAATGCGCTCAACAGTGCTGCTTTAGTGGCTGGGTTGATATTTAATCCTCCTCAACAAAACATAAGTTTGGATATTGCGAAAGAATAGTAACGTCTTTCATTTTTAGCTGAATATCGGAAATGCCGTTCCAGTAATTAATTTGCGGAGTAAAGGCAACGTCAAGGTTGGCTCCTGTAAGTGCCGTTAGATATTTACCCATACTAAACCAAATGGAATCACAAGACATACCTTTGCTCGTGAGTCTCATTTTTAAATGATTATTGCCGACTATTGACGGGGACGAAACTTTAATATTACGGGCGCAAAGTATCGGTTCCGGATTTTTGCTGCCGAATGGCGCGAGCATATCCATCTGGCTGATTAAATTCAGATTGATATCGGAAAGCTGACATTCCGAATCAATAAATGTTTGGGAAATAAGTTCCGGAGATTGAACACTATCGTGAATTATTTCATCCAAAAGACTGGCAAATTCATCAATATCGTCTTCCTTGATGGAAATCCCCGCCGCGTGGCTATGGCCGCCGTATGAGAGCAAAAGAGAGGCGCATTGCTGAATTCCTTTATAAATATTAAAATCCGAAACACTTCTGCCGGAGCCTTTGCCCACACCGTTTATTCAAACTGATAACAAATGCCGGACGGCTGAAAAGATCGACCAGACGCGAAGCGACAATGCCGACCACGCCCGGATGCCATTTATCGGACGCAAAAACCAGCGAGTTCATTTTTTCTATATCGGGGATATTGCCGATTTTTTCAAGAATTTCATTTAGAATATTTTTTTCTATTGATTGCCGCTGGCGGTTATATCCATCCAGTTTTTCCGCCAACATTCTTGCCTCGTCCATATTTTCCGTCAATAGTAATTCGACCGCATCCAGAGGAGAGGCGATACGGCCGGCGGCATTAATGCGGGGAATGAGACAAAAAGAAGCTTTAAAAGAATCGATTGTCTGACCGTCAACGCCGCTGACTTCTTTGAGAGCTTTGATTCCCGGACGCTTTCCTTCGGTAATCAGTTCCAAACCGATTTTGGCGAAAATTCTGTTTTCATCAATAAGCGGCGCGATGTCGCCGATAGTCCCCAAAGCGACAATGTCGAGATAATCTTTTAAATTGGGATAATCTTCGTTTTTCCAGAATCCTTCCTTGCGGAGGCTGCCGCGCAGGGCGATGAGAAAGTTATAGGCAATGCCCACGCCGGCCAGATGTTTGAAAGGGAAAAGACAGTCTTCGCGATTTGGATTTATGGAAGCGACAGCGGGAGGAAGTGCTCCTGATATTTCATGGTGATCCAGAACAATCGTATCGATGCCGATTGATTGAGCATAGGCAATTTGTTCCGCATCGGAAATACCGCAATCAACGGTAATAATCAAACGGACATTATTGCTTTTAAACTTGTCGATTACAGGTATTTTTAAGCCGTAACCTTCTTGTACTCTGTCCGGAATATAATAAGATACATCAGGCGTTATTTGCCGGATAAACTTGAAAAGGATGACAACGGAAGTTATCCCGTCGGCATCATAATCGCCATAAATAACTATTTTTTCGTGTTCGTAGATCGCTTTCAAGAGACGCGAAACGCCCTTCTTCATATCTTTCATCAAAAGAGGACTATACAGATCATTTAAAGAAGGGTAGAGATAGCGGCGGGCGCCTTCCATATCCAGAATTTCCCTGTTGGCCAGAATTTGAGATATGATCGGATAAATGCCAAATTCTTTACTCAAAGAATCTTCTATATCTTTGTTGACGGATTCTTTCAATTTCCATTGAGTTGTCGGCAGTTGTTTGGGTAGCGTCATTTTTTTGTCTTCATCTTAATTTTCTTCTCCATGTATCATATCAATGCCGGGTTTAATGTCAAGCTGGCATCACTTTTTCCCAAATTATGTTTTTGAATAATGTTCGATAATACCATTAGATTTTCATCCAGTTTTTGTACCCGATTTTTCATAGAACCTTTCAACTTAACTATAATAGGAAATTGTTTTGGAGGCGAAATGCCGCCCTCGTTCAGTGGATATTTTGATGCGTTCTAAATTTGGGGTGCCTGCCTTAAATATGTATTGACATCACCGGCACTAATGCTTCTGATATTGGAATTGGTAGCCTGGCAAGATAAAACAAATAAGGATAAAAAGATTAGTATAATTCTGCCGATGCGCATATATCGCCCCATGTTTCTTATTAATTATACAGTGTTTATCTGCCTGCGTCAATCCCGCGACTGGGAATTTCTCGGCTACAGTAACCTAAAGGTCATCTGCGACCGGGGTAGGAAAGCGCCGTGACCCGCGGGAGGTCGCGTTGTTTTAGGGAGCCTCCGGCTCGGCTCCTGTAACCTAAAGGTCATCTGCGACCGGAGGCTCCACTTGGCCGTTAATCTTGATCTTTAAAGAGATCAGTGGTAAGGCGTGTTGGAGATGATAAGCAAATTATATAAATTAAATCGTCATAATATTGCCATTGTACAGTATATTGTCGAAGGCTATGAAGGAATGGCTACGGTATCAACGGTTGATCCGCACGCCGCAATAATAAAAATTTCAATCATGCCTGATTTTGTTTCGGACATTAACGGCCTCATTGATGCTTTAAAGAATAAATATAAAATCGTAGAAATCAATCCCGCGACTTGTAATCCCTCGGCTCCAGTAACCTAAAGGTCATCTGCGACCGGAGGGGGGCTCCACTAATTGTAAAAAGGAAAATAATTTATGCTGATGCTAACCCACACATATCTTTTGCAGAAGGTTTTGGGTTCGGCAGATATGGAAAACAAAAATTTGGATGTTTATATTTATAATATTGTGCCGGATTTATTGACTATACACCCGCAAATAAGCTCCTCCCAAACTCACAGTATAAAAAGAACTCTGCAAATTCCGGCAGGCTATCCCCGATCCTCGTATGTAATATTTCATCTTCTAGTCGATGACCTTGCTCATTACGGATACATTTGCCAGGAATACAAGGAGGAATTCGATCCCCATTCCCAAGGCTATTCCTATACCAAAGGAAAACCTCTGATCAATTCTATTTTGAAATTATATAATACTATTAAAAACGGAATTTCTTACAATGAAGCGGCTTACCGTTCCCATTTGATCATCGAAATGATTTATGATCTTGTCATCTTGAATCAAATCAATTCACTTAAAACCATTGATCTTTTGGCGGAGGCGATAAACTTCACGGCAAAAAATAAAATTGATGAGTTTACTGCTACACTCAACCGGCTTTATGCTATCGGAGAAGATAAAATTAAAGAAGTGATAAAAGATGCTTCCTTCTATATAACAAAGGAAAAAATGGAGCGCATTATGAATATTGAAGGAAGAGTTCGTCTTTATACAAACAAATTCGGCTCACAAAACAGTGATCAATTACTTCATGAAGGCGTTAAAAATTTATTTCTGCAAGCAAAAAATCTAATTGATGAAGATGATGAGTTATTTCTTCAAGAAACCGCTCAAACTATAAAGAATTATGGCTGGTCGCCACTCCTCACATAGCTTTTTTAACAAATCCGGAGCGAATGCAGCGTGTGCAGACTTTTATTTTTTTTACCGATCCGTTTTTTTTGTCCACGCAACGTAATCTTTGTAAATTGGGATACCACACTGTTTTTGTCTTATTGTTAGCATGGCTGACTCTATTGCCGATAGCCGGTTTTTTACCGCATACATCACAAACACGAGACATTAATAAATCCTCCTCAAAAAACTGCGTCGTTACTAGAACATAAGGCAATATTTTGCAAGCATTATTTCCATAGTTCATTTTTTCATTAATTATTAAAAAGGTGTAAAACTAGCAATTTGTCATTGCTGAAGGCTGTCCCGTAGTTTCCAATACGCGCAACCAGACATTGCCTTGGAGATCTATTTTACGGTTTGAACTTGCTGCACTAAGAGGTAAATGTACGTATTCATCTTTTCGCAGCGCCACCAAAAGGCCGGTTTTACCGGCCATACCGGCATGTACCGCGTATTGTCCAAGTGAACTGCAATAAATACTGTCCGAAGCATCGGCGGGGACGGAGCGGATTAGATAGCTTGGTTCGATGTATTTCAAATTAATTTCCATGTTGATTTTATTGAAATAATCCTCTATAGAATTTTTCAAAAAATGTCCGATATCGAACAAACGAATATTTCCCGAAGCATCTTTTTCCGGAGTAGAAGCGTTCATTCCAAGAAGAGTTTGACCAGCGCCTTCCGCCACTAAAACCACGGCATGACCGCTCGATTTTATACGCTCCTCCAGAGCTTTCAAAAATCCTTTTTCACCTTCCAGATCAAAAGGCACTTCGGGAATTAAAACAAAATTAACGTCATTTTGGGCCAGTGCGGAGTGAGCGGCTATATGCCCGGAAAGACGTCCCATAATTTTGATCAAACCAATGCCGTGGAAGGAACCTTTGGCTTCCACATGAGCGCATTTTATAGCTTCTACGGTTTTTTCTATAGCTGTATCAAAGCCGAACGATTTATCGATTAAATCCAGATCGTTGTCGATTGTTTTAGGGATACCGACAATTGATATTTTTAATTTTTTTTCTGTAATTAGATCGGTTAATTGCGCAGCAGCCCGCATGGTACCATCGCCGCCTACGCAAAAAAGAATGCAGATTTTTGACTCCGCAAGAGAGTTTATTATTTGAACTGAATCTTGAGGACCACGTGAAGTTGAAAGGATACTGCCGCCGATACTGGTTATATCTTTGACAATATCGGGAGTTAATTCTATTAACTCGTGTCCATATATCGGGTTTAATCCCCTTAACCCGTATTTAACTCCGAAAATATCTTTGACGCGATAGTGATGAAAAAGAGTCATGGTAATTGATCTGATTACATCATTGATACCCGGGCAAAGGCCACCGCACGTTACAATTGCCGCTTTTGTTTGATCTGGATCAAAAAAAATTTTAGCTCTCGGCCCGGCAAGTTCCACGGAGAGGGGTTTCCCTTCTTCATCCAAAAAAGATGAAAAGTCATCGGAATAGGAGTTAAACAATAATCTTTTCCTATCTTGCGTAAAATTGCTGATATTCAGCGGGGATTTAATCAGGCATTCACCCAGATTCTTGATAGAAAAATTATAATTCATAAATTATTTCCTTTTATCAAGTACTCTGTATACGGCAAGCAGGCCGGAAATGATTTCGCCGTCAGCGCCTGCATCCGTTAATAAAGAAGCATCGGTAAGGAAAATATTTCTACGCACTTTATTTTTTTTTGTACAAAAGCCGGTAAGGGAAGATTTTTCCGGTATATATTTTGGATTAACTGTATTGCGGTATTTGATTGAAATATCGATTGATTTATCTATATCAATGAATTTAATGTTTTCTTTCAAGAAAGGCAGGAAAAACTCCAGGCGCTCGATTATAGATTGAGCTTGCGCTGCTAAATTTTCTTTCGACCAGACAGTAGAATCATTAGGCAGAAAAACAGTTGCCGTCAGCATTCTTTTATCGGCAGAACCTTTTTTCCCTGCAGGAGAATTATTTGATTCCAAGAGGATTAAATTATTATCGTAAATATCTTTATCTGCACTGGATATTACGGCGGCATGTCTTGCCATTTTTTCGGGAATACATTTTTGCGGAATGCCCAAATGGATTGTAAAAGGATAATGAGAAATTTTAACTGGCTTGGTCAGTTTAGCGATACTAATTTTCTTTTTTCCTTTAAGATAAAAGCACATTTCTTCAGATTTAGTACTGATAATCATGTATTTAGCGGAGATAGTGGAAATGGTGCCGGCGTTGTTTTCAACTTCAGCTTCAATTATTTTGCCTGTTTTAATCGTGATAAATTTATTATTATCGAGATACAAACCGTCGATGGCTTGCATTTTTTTTGTTAACAATTTAAAAAGTGTCTGTCTGCCTTGTGGGAAGTGATAAACGCCGCGCAGAGGAGCAGAATAATGAAAATGCGAAGTAAAAGAACCATAGCCGTCTTTGGCGCAGGAAAGCAAAACATATTGCGCCTCCATAATTTTTTTAAAGGAAGGATTGCGCAAAATTGTCCGCTCAAATTTCCTGGCATCAAGCTTAAATCTTAATAAAAGAGGAATGAATTTTAGATAGTTATAATAATCTTTTATGCTTTTCGGCTGGATGAACGGATGATCTTGAAGCCATTTAGTAAAGGCGGCGGAATTTCTTATAACTATATCGTAAAAGTTATTGATTTCCTTTGAAATTTCAGGAAATTCACGAACAATTTCAGCAACGAGCGAATCTTTGTCATCGAAAAAATCAATCCTGTGCTCCGGTAATATTATTTGATAAGCAGGATTTAATAAAGAGACATCTTCTTCTGTCAAAGGGATATTCAGTTCAGTCAAAAGAGAAAGGCCTGCTTGATTAGTGCCGAAGCCGGTTAAAAACGTCGGATCGATATTAAACGCGTAACCGTCAATCGCATTTTTTACTGAGCTATCGTTTTGTGCAATATGTACGGTGCTTAGTCCCCAGTGAGATGCAACAGCCGCGGCAATGAAAGACGAAAGGTCGTCGCCAATCACAATTAAATCATACATAAATTATTTTATTCCCTCATATGCAATTATTTTTCGATTATCATCATCAGAAACCCGTCGAAGGCGGATTGGAAAGCGAAGGGGAAGAATATTTTTTTGTAGATTTAAGCTTCACTTTACGATCTTTTATCTCCAGCCTGCCTTCAGCGTAAAACTGAATAGCCTGCGGATAAATCCGATGTTCTTCCTTTAATATTCTTGCTGCCAGTATTTCTTCAGTATCATCGTCATATACAGGCACAACGCTTTGAATAATAATTGGACCTGTGTCCACGCCTTCATCGACAAAATGCACTGTACAGCCGGTAAATTTAACGCCGTAGTCAAAGGCCTGTTTTTGCCCATGCAATCCAGGAAAAGACGGAAGCAGGGCAGGGTGGATATTCATGATTTTTTGAGTAAAGACTTGCAAAAAAAAAGGGGTAAGAATGCGAGTAAAACCGGCCAAAATTACCAAATCCACGTCATTTTTCTTCATGATTTTTATTAATTCGGAATCAAAATCCTCTTTGGACTTAAAATCCGCATTTTTTAAAACAGTAACCTGAATGCCGTGTTTTTTTGCTCTGGTTATCCCCAATGCATCGGGATTGTTACTGACAACAATTTTTATAACTGCTTTTAACGAGCCTTTTTCGATATGATCGATAATTGACTGGAGATTGGAGCCGTTTCCGGAGATTAAAACTCCCAATTTCAATAAATCAGCCATGTATCATTTCCTAATTTTCATCACGGGTATAGATCCCAAAACAAGCTGAAAGTATTCCACCCCTGCTTATACGGGATAGTTCAACTAACAAATTTTAATTCACTTCGTTCTTAAAATTTGAGTTTTACTACCCTCCGCTTTGTGGGATCAATTCAACCGCCACTTCAAACTTCAACTTCATTTCATTCGTTTTCAGCCAGTTTCATTGATTCGACCTACAAGCTTCAGCGGCAGTGACATTTAGGTTATTTACTTTGTTTCTGAAACTTGGGTCTCATTACAACTTACCAATTCCGATGTATGATCTCATATGACCTTCAGGGTTATTAGGTTATGCGTTTCGCTTTCGGAATTGGAGTTTCACTAAGTAAGACAAACTTGATCTTGACTATCTTCTCTTTTTTCGACGGCACCGATTAAGTACGCTTTTTCGCCCAGCGCCGTCATTTTTAGTTGTTCCAGAATTGCTTGGCATTCTTTTTCCGCAACGATGATCATCATACCTATGCCCATATTAAATACCCGAAACATTTCTCTTTCTTCGATATTACCCATTTCCCTTATAACATCAAAAAAGGGCGGAACATCCCAACTCTTTTTGTCAATAACACACCGGCAGGAACTAGGAATTATGCGTGGAATATTGTCGTAAAAGCCGCCGCCGGTGATATGGACCATACCTTTGATATTGAAGCTTTTAAAAAGATTAAGAAGAGATTTAACATAAATTCGTGTCGGTTCTAAAAGTTCCAAGCCTATTGTTTTGTTCAAACCTGGAACTTTATCCTTAACAGTCAATTTGCCTTTTTCCAGCAGAACTTTCCGGGCCAAAGAAAATCCGTTACTATGGAGGCCGCTCGACGCAAGCCCGATAACGCGGTCGTTAATGCTGATAGTTGAGCCGTCGATTAATTTATCGGATTCCACTGCACCGACACAAAAACCGGCGAGGTCGTATTCACCGGATTTATAAAAACCGGGCATTTCGGCGGTTTCTCCGCCCAAAAGGGTACAGCCGGCCTGAAGGCAACCCTGAACAATGCCGGCGACGATTTGCACGCTTTTTTCCACGTCTATTTTGCCCGTGGAGAGATAATCAAGGAAGAACAACGGTTCGGCTCCCTGAACCACCACGTCGTTTACGGACATCGCCACGAGGTCAATCCCGATGGTGTCGTGCTTATCCACTAATTGGGCTATTTTTAGTTTGGTGCCCACACCGTCAGTGGAGGAAACTAATATCGGATCTTTTAGTCTTGCCGAATCCAGATGGAAAAGTCCGCTGAAACCGCCGATACCTGAAAGAACTTCCTTGCGCGCGGTAGTTTTGATCAGCGGTTTAATGAGGTCTACGAATTCGTTGGCGGCATCGATATCCACGCCCGCCGACTTGTATGTGGTCTTAGTTGCCATAATCTCCTATGAATTTGATTTTTTGCTAAAAATATTATGCCCGCTCATGTAACGTAAATCGCCTTTTAAGTCAATCATTCCTTGCGCAAATAAACGATATTTGTTAACAAAAAAACATCAATTCGGCGGAAATGATTTAGGTTTGTCAACTTTTCAGCCCGGAGACTCCAATGGATTCACTAAAAAAGATTCTGCAGAAAATTGAACAGCCTTTGAATTTTGCCTCCGTTGATGACTATAAAAATTTATCCCATATCAAAGATTTAGGCAAATCTCTTTTAAGTTTACTGGCCGTACTTAAGGGCTCGCTTCCGGCCGGCAATAGTGATTCTTCTAATATGGTTGAGGAACTATTGAAGCTATTTTCCGATTATGATTGGCAAAAGCTGGAATTAAAAAAAACTACGATAGAAAAAGCGCAAGCTGTATTGGGAAAACTGAAAACCAACGTAAATTCTTTGACCGCACCTCATTCAATTTACACTGATGACCCACAGACAATACAAAGAGTATCTGAGTTAAGAGATGCCCTGTCCAAGCTGATGCTTCCAGTTCAATATTTAAAAGGAGTGGGGCCGAAATTGGCGCAGCGTCTTTTAGCTAAAAAAATCAATTCAGTCGAAGATTTATTTTATTTTTTACCCAGAATTTACGAGGATAGGCGGGAAATAAGAAAAATCAATCGCTTGGAGATGGGTAAAATTCAGACTGTGATAGGCAGCGTTGTCGGCGCCCAATACAAATACTACGGAAAGAAACGTATTTTAGAGGTTATAATCAGCGATAATACAGCCAATTTGACGGCGAAGTGGTTTAAAGGTCAGATGTCCTATCTCCTGGGTGTCTTTAAGAAAGGGAACAGAGTAATTTTTACGGGGGAGGCAAGGCCGAATTACGCGGGAAAAGCCATGATTCATCCCGAATACGAAATATTGGAAGAAGATGAAACCGAAAATCTTTTAAATTTTAAAAGAATTGTGCCTATTTATTCGGAAACCGAAGGCCTGCACCAGAAATATCTGCGCAAAATCATGCATCAGGCGCTGGAAAATTATGCCCGCTATGTTGTTTCGCCAATACCCGCGGATATCTGCGAAAAGCGCAATCTACCGAATATTCAAGAATCGTTAAGATCTGTGCATTTCCCCCAGAACGATAAATCTTTGGAGGAATATAATTCCCATAGCTCGCCTGCTCACCACAGATTGATTTATGATGAATTTTTCTTTTTTCAACTGGGCATGGCCATAAAAAGAACAGGGCGGATTTTAGATGCCGGCATTAAATTCAATATTGAGGGAAGTCTTTTAAATAAATTCCTCGAGCTTCTGCCCTTTGATTTGACGGCGGCGCAAAAAAGAGTGATCGGCGAAATACACTCTGACCTCGCCAAAGAAACTGCGATGAACAGGCTATTGCAGGGTGATGTCGGCAGTGGGAAAACAATCGTTTCCATGGCGGCAATGGTTACTGCTTGCGAGAATTCATATCAGGCGGCGATAATGGCACCGACCGAAATATTGGCACAACAGCATTATCAGAATATTCAGAATTGGGCATCCGCGTTGGGGCTAAAAACGGTTTTGCTAATCGGCGGCATCAACACAATTCAAAAGAAAGAGGCATTGGATAAAATAATGAGCGGAGAGGCCAATATTGTCATCGGCACGCATGCGCTAATTTCGGAAGGAGTTGATTTTCATAGGCTGGGTCTGGTTGTTATCGATGAACAGCACCGTTTCGGCGTCATGCAGAGGGCAACTTTGCGGGGCAAGGGAATTAACGCAGATGTATTAGTCATGACGGCAACGCCCATTCCGCGGACATTGGCCATGACGGTTTACGGCGACCTGGACGTCTCCGTAATAGATGAAATGCCCTCAGGAAAGAAACCTGTTCACACTTTTCTTGTGGGCGAAAATAAAAGAAGCAATGTTTATAAGTTAATCAGCGAAGAACTGATCAAAGGTCATCAGGCTTTTATCGTTTATCCTTTAGTCGAACAATCGGAAAATCTCGACTTGAAAGATGCGACTAATATGGCGGCGCATCTGCAGCGAGATATTTTCCCTGATTATAAAGTTGGTCTTATTCACGGCAAGATGAAGGAAAAACAAAAGGATACCGTTATGAAAGAATTTCTAGCCAATAAGATCAATATCCTTGTGTCCACAACAGTAATCGAAGTGGGAATTGATGTGCCGCAGGCATCGCTGATGGTTATCGAACACGCGGAACGATTCGGCCTTTCGCAGCTGCACCAGTTGCGTGGACGTGTCGGGAGAAGGGAAATCGCTTCCACCTGTGTTTTGCTCGCCAATTACGCATCTTCGCCAGATGCCCGCAAGAGGTTAAGAGTAATGGAAAAAACTACCGATGGTTTTGCCATTGCCGAAGAAGACTTGGCCATTCGCGGTCCCGGTGATTTTTTGGGCACACGACAATCCGGCCTGCCCGATTTTCGGATTGCGAGCATTATCCGCGACGCCCGTATTTTAAACGATGCCAAGGAAGACGCGTTCCAATTGGCTGCTGGCGACCCGTTCTTAGAAAAACCGGAACACTTAATTTTGAAAGAAACGTTACTTTGGAAATGGCAGGGGAAGCTCGATTTAGCCAGAACGGGATAAGGAATGAGAATAGGCTAGGCATAGTCTTACATAGATCGCTTTGCCTATGGCGCAAAAACTTTGATGCAGGTCAACATAGAGCGGCGCAAGGACACGGAGATTGACATTTTTACCAACTACATTATAAAATCGGGGAAAGACTTGAACATTCCCACACCTCTGCATAATGAAATTTATTCTCAACTCAAAATATGATAGACTCTGTAAGTGAATTTTATGATGGATATTTTCCAAAATAACTACTTCCGGATCATCTTCAGCTCTGTTGTGGTTTATTTTTTTATCATTCTGAGCATTCGTTTCTTTGGAAAGAAGGAGCTGGCGCAGCTCTCCGTTTATGACCTGGTATTTATCCTGCTGATCAGCAATGCGGTACAAAACGCGATGGTCGGCCCCGATTCGACTCTTCTCGGCGGTCTCGTCGCCGCAGCTTCTTTGTTTGTGGTCAATTACATTCTCAAAAAATTGCAATTCCGCTTTCCGCAGTTCGGCAAGGCAATCCAGGGTGAAGCCATCATGCTGGTGTTCAATGGGAAAATATTGTCTTCACATCTGAAGAGCGCCGGGATCACCGAAGATGAACTCATGGAAGTGATTCGTGAGCATGGCATTGCTTCGGTATCAGAGGTAGACTTAGCGGTGCTCGAGGTTGATGGGAATATAAGCGTACTCTCTACTGATATTCGTAAGAAAACGACCCGCCGCCGGAAAGCTCATAAAATTATCTCTAAGCAACAATAGGATGTAATCGTCATGCATTTTGCTGCGCTCCGGCTGATTATTTCCAGCGAGAGCGAAGGAGAAATATGGAATGAAAAAAATAATTTTTGGAATATGTATCGTATTCTTTCTCTTAATCAATGTTTCGGCTGATGATTCAAAGAATGTAGTTGTTGAGATACTGACAAAAACCAGCTCAAGCTGGGACGGAAAAGTTCTTCCGAATTATCCGAAAGGTAAGCCGGAGATTACCATTCTGAGAATAAGGATTCCCGCGGGGGCGGAACTACCGATGCATGAACATCCGGTAACCAACGCCGGAGTTTTGTTAAGCGGAGAACTGACTGTTGTAGCCAAAGATAAAAAAACACTGCACCTCAAAGCCGGAGACTCAATTGTGGAAGTTGTAAATAAAGCTCATTACGGAAAAAACGAAGGCACTAAAACGGCAGAAATTATCGTTTTTTACGCGGGCGTTGCGGATAAGCCGATAACAGTTAAATAGAAGATTCTTAGCCGTCAAAATCGCTTTCCTTTGTTTACATATAATCAGGACAAAGACCCCTCGACTAGTTTCACTCGCTCAAGGTCAATTAGATGAGGGCCTTTTCGTGGCTTCGCCGCAAAAAACCCAAGTCTCATTGACTTATAACTATTTGACAAAAGGGCTATATTTGTTATAGAAAAAACATTCGCAATTGTTTTCCTAAAATGAACAAATACATAAAAATTCAGGCGAATTTAGGTAAATGTGATGAAAAATATTAATATCGGGTTAATCGGCTTGGGGAATATTGGGACCGGCGTTGTCAAACTGCTGCAGCAAAACGAAGAGCTGATTACGAGAAAGCTGGGCACGAAGCTTGTTTTAAAGAAAATCGCCGATATCGATATTACCTCACCGCGGTCGGTTAAACTTGATAAATATCAGTTGACTACCGATGCCGGAGAAATAATCAACGATAAAGATATTTCCATCATCATTGAACTCATGGGCGGCTATGAACCGGCGCGGACGTTTCTTTTAGAGGCCATTGCTCAGGGCAAACATATTGTCACCGCCAATAAAGCGCTTCTGGCCACTCACGGCAACGAAATATTTGCGGCAGCCGAGCAAAAAGGCATTGATATCGGCTTTGAAGCCAGCGTCGGCGGCACTATTCCGATTATCAAAACTTTGAAAGAGAGTCTCGCAGCCAATAAAATCAATTCGATTTTGAGTATTATAAACGGCACTGCCAATTTCATTTTGACCAAGATGACCGATGAAGATAAGAAATTCGACGTTGTTTTGAAAGAAGCGCAAGCTCTGGGTTTCGCTGAGGCGGATCCCACTTTTGATGTTGAGGGGATAGATACCGCCCATAAGCTGGCTATAACGCTATCGCTAGCCTACGGGGAAAAAGTCAGTTTAAAGGATATTTATTGCGAAGGCATAACCAAAATCAGCGGTGAAGATATTGCCTTTGCCAAAGAATTAGGTTACCGGATAAAACTTTTGGCTATTGCCATTTTGAAAAATTACGTTGTCGAAGCAAGAATTCATCCGACGATGATTCCTTCCGGGCATCTTCTGGCCAACGTCAATCAAAATTATAATGCCTTCCATATCGTGGGGGATGCCTCCGGTCCGGTTTTTCTTTTCGGACAAGGTTCGGGGATGATGCCGACGGCGAGCGCCGTTTTCAGCGATATAATTGATAGTGCCCGTAATATTTTAAAAGGCATCTCCGGCCGGACGCCGCTTAGATCAATCAGCGAAGCAGCCATGGGAGATTTAAAACTCAAACCCATGGATGAAATCGAAACAAAGTATTACTTCCGTTTCTCCGTTGTTGATAGGCCCGGTGTTCTCTCTAAGATATCCGGCATACTGGGCGAGAATAATATCAGTATTGCCACAGTAATTCAAAAAGCGAGAATAGAAAACAGCGCCGTGCCCATAGTCATGACAACTTATAAAGCCAAAGAAAAGAATGTACGTGAGGCGCTGAAAAAAATAGACAAACTTGATATTGTACTGGATAAAACAATTTTGATCAGAATTGAGGATGAGCTAAATTAAGATTTTTCATAGCGAAGATAGAAACGTTAACATGAAATATGTGATATTACTCGGCGATGGTATGGCCGACTATCCGACAAATCTGCTGGGAGGAAAAACGCCTTTGCAGCGCGCCTTTACACCGTACCTGGACCAGATTGCCGCGGAAGGCACTCTGGGCCTGGTGGATACAATTCCTACCGGTTTAAACCCCGGCAGTGATGTGGCCACCTTGAGCGTTCTGGGTTATGATCCCGTGCATACTTATACCGGCCGAGGGCCGTTGGAAGCGGCCAGCATGGGAATAAATCTCGGGCCCAGCGATATAGCTTATCGGTGCAATCTGGTAACTATCGGCGGAAAAAATTCTCCCCATGCATTCATGGAAGATTTTACTGCCGGCCATATCTCCACGGCTGAGGCGAGAGAAATCATCCTCGATATCAATAAGCAAATCGGATCGGATCAATTTCAATTTTACCCCGGCGTGGGTTACCGTCATTTATGTGTTTGCCGCAACGTTTCTTCTTCTCCGGAAACAACTCCGCCGCATGATATAACAGGAAAAGAGATTGCCTCCTACCTTCCGCAGGGAAGTTCTGCCGAAGAGATTAATTCACTTATGCAGAAAGCGGGAGAAATTCTAATGAGCCATCCGATTAACGCGCAAAGACAGCAAGCAGGCAAGAAACAGGCTAATTCCGTTTGGCTTTGGGGTCAGGGACGAAAGCCTCAACTAACTTCGCTGGCGCATAAATATAATTTGCAGGGCGGAATGATTTCCGCTGTTGATTTGCTTAAAGGAATAGGTATTATCGCCGGACTAAAAGTCCTTCCCGTGGAAGGGGCGACAGGTTATATAGATACAAATTATCAAGGCAAAGCCGAAACGGCTTTGGATGCGCTGCATTTTATGGATTTCATCTTTGTTCATCTGGAGGCTCCCGATGAAATGGGGCATGAAGGCAACGCCGCCGGAAAAATTCAGGCAATTGAATTCTTTGATGAAAAAATTGTGGGACCTATTTTAAATAACATCGGAGCTTTCGGTGATTATCGCGTTCTTGTTCTGAGCGATCATCCGACACCGCTGGATTTAAAAACTCATGTCAGCGATCCCAGTCCCTTTGCGGTTCTATCTTCGGAGAAATCTGAAAACAAAGCTTCCGGTTTGCCCTTCAATGAAATAGCGGCTAAAGAGAGCTCCATTTTAATTTCCCCCGGCTATTTATTAATGGAATATTTCATCAAGAATTGGAGAGGGTTTGTCGGTCAACAACATAACAAAAATTAGAGTGATATACGCCGATACGGACGCTATGGGCATAGTATATCACACTAATTATATCAGATGGTTCGAAGTCGGCCGCAATGAATTGATGCGGCAATTGGGAATTGCCTATAAAGAAATGGAACACCTCGGCTTTAATCTTCCGTTAACAAAAGTCAACTGCCACTATCTTTTACCGGCAAAATACGACAATGTTCTTACAATTGAAACTAAAATAGATTATATAAAAAGAGCGAGCATGAGATTTAATTCTTATATTTGGGATGAAGACAGGAAAAATCTTCTCGTGGAAGGTTATACTGTTCATGCCTGCATAAATGGGGAGGGAAAGATACGTAGAATTCCGCGGCAAATTCTTGAATTATTAAATAAATATAATATTAAAGGGGAATAATATGGCAGCAAAACTATCCAAAAAACAATTGAAAGAACCCGATGTTTTTCAATCCAGCTTCGAAAAAATCTTTGATTATATTTCCGAAAACACGATTCGTTTCTTTGCTATTGCGGCTACGGTAATTTTAACTATTGTTATTGCGTTCGGTATTTATCTCTACTGGAATAATTATCAAACAACTGCGGCACAAATATACGCCAAGGCTCAGGCGGGTATGCTCCGAAGCGGAGAAACTTCTGAGGCTGTCCAGGAAAGCATGAAAATTTTCCAGGAATTGATTGATAAATACCCGCATAGCTGGAGCGCGCGGATGGCCTATTATCACATGGGTAATATTTATTATAATTCAGGTGATTTGGATAAAGCTACCGATAGTTATAAAAAATTTGTATCTTCCACAAAATCTGATGACGCCGGAATTAAGTTTCTCGCTTTAACGTCATTGGGATATTGTTATGAAGAGAAGAAAGATTTTAAATCCGCACTCAATTATTTTGAGGAAGCGCAAAAAAGCAACAATACCGGTTTTGAAGCGATCGGTTACCGCAACATCGCTCGAATTTATGAGGAATTAAACGATAAAAAGAAAGCTTTGGAGAATTATCAAAACGCCTTGGTAAAAACCTTGGATCCTTCCATGGCTCTTTTCATTAAGCGCAAAATATCATCTCTCAGCTAAAACTGATCCGGAGAATTAAACTTTTGAAAGTATTAATGTCAGGGAACGAAGCGATTGCCCGTGGTGTTTATGAGGCGGGTGTCCGGTTTGCCGCGGCTTATCCGGGGACTCCCAGTACGGAAATTTTGGAAGAATTTTCCAAATACGAAGGAGTCTATGCGGAATGGTCGCCCAATGAAAAAGTTGCCGTAGAAGTTGCCATTGGCGCCGCCCTGGCCGGAGAAAAAGCACTGGCCGTCATGAAACACGTCGGTGTTAATGTGGCCGCCGATCCCATTTTTACCGTGAGTTATACCGGCACCAACGGCGCACTGGTCATTGTCAGCGCCGACGATCCTTCGTTACATAGCTCACAAAACGAACAGGACAATCGCAATTACGCCAAGTTTGCCAAAATTCCCATGCTGGAGCCGGCAGACGCGCAGGAAGCCAAGGAATTCATTAAGCTGGCTTTCGACATTAGTGAAAAATTCGATACGCCGGTTTTCCTGCGCTCCACAACCCGGGTTTCACACTCCAAATCACTTGTTTCTCTCGAAGAGCCTTTACCGTATCAAGATAAGACTGCGATTACATATAAACCGGAAAAATTCGTTATGGTGCCTGCTTTAGCACGCTTAAGGCGCATTGAAGTGGAAAAGCGCTTAGTTAAGCTAAAAGAATTTGCGGAAACATTCAACGAAAATAAAATGGAAATTAATGATCCGGACGTCGGCATTATCACGGCGGGAATGCCTTATCAGTATGCCAAGGATGTTTTTCCTAATTATTCATATTTAAAATTGGGGATGGTTTATCCTTTACCGGAAAAATTAATCCGCAAATTCGCGGCCAAGGTTAAAAAGATATTCGTCGTCGAAGAACTTGATCCCTTTTTAGAAGAGCAAATCAAGGCGATGGGTATCAAAGTAGTCGGCAAGGAAATCTTTCCTTATACGAATGAATTTGATCCCGGGATTATCGAAGATGCGATTAATAAGTCAGCTAAGCCGTCAATCACTTCTGTGCATAATATTCCATCGCGTCCGCCTAATCTTTGTCCGGGTTGTCCGCACCGCGGTTTGTTTTATGTTTTGGGCAAACTAAAGGTTTTTGTTACTGGCGATATCGGCTGTTACACTCTTTCCTTTATGAAACCACTGGAAGGTTTGCATTCCTGCATTTGCATGGGGGCAAGCATCGGCATGGCCCATGGAATGAGCAAAGCCCTTAAAGAAAAAGGGAAGGGGAAGATTGTGGGCGTAATCGGCGATTCTACTTTTATTCACTCCGGCATAACGCCACTCTTGAATATGGCTTATAATAAGAGCAACGCCTTAATCATTATTTGCGATAACAGTACAACAGCCATGACCGGCATGCAGGAACATCCGGGAACAGGCTATACGCTCTTAGGAGAGAAGACAAAACAGCTTAATCTAAAGGTTTTAGTTTCTGCTCTAGGAATTGAAAATATAAAGATTATCGATCCGTATGATCTTAAAGAAACAAGAAACGTCATAAAAGAAGAGTTGGCTAAGGACGGCCCCTCTGTAATCATATCTCAGCGTCCCTGTGTTTTGTTTAAAAGGGCAAAAACAAAGAATCAAAAGTCACTGCAAATAGATCCTGACAAATGCACCGGCTGTCGAGTATGCCTCGGGCTTGGTTGCCCGCCTATTTCCTGGCAAAAAGTTGAGAAAAAAGAAGGTTCGAAGAGGGAAGGGATAGCGATAATTGATCAAAATCTCTGTAACGGCTGCGGTTTATGCATGCAGATATGCAAATCTGAAGCGATAAGCTAATGTATACAAGAAGTTATGACGGATAATATTAAAACAAAAAGCATATTGTTGGCCGGCGTCGGCGGGCAAGGAATTATAAGAGCGAGCGACATCATGTGCGAGGCACTAATGGATGCCGGCTTTGATGTCAAAAAGAGCGAAGTCCACGGAATGGCTCAGCGCGGTGGCTGTGTTACCAGCCATGTCCGTTATGGAAGCAAGGTTTATTCTCCTTTGGCTAAGCCTGAAAGTGTTGATATTCTTATAGCTTTTGAAAAAATGGAAACCCTGCGTTATCTGAATTATTTGAAAAAAGATGCTTCGATTATCGTAAACAGCGAAAAAATTTATCCCCCGGCAGTAAATATGGGAGATTTGCCTTATCCAAAGGATATTATTAAGTTTTTAAAGGAGCGGTACAAATCCGTCAAAGAAATCGACTGCCGCTGAGCTCGCCCAGAAGTCGGGAAACGTCAAAGCTGCTAACGTCGTCCTCTTGGGCGTCGCTTCCAATTTAATGGAAATAAATTCAACTACTTGGGAAAAAACTATTAAGAAATTATTTCCGGAAAAGTTAATAAAAATGAATTTAGCGGCTTTTCAAATGGGAATTAGTGCCTAAATTAACAAGTCGAATACATTTAATTATAACATTTTAGGTATACCAATCTATGGCAGAAGATTACTATCAGGTTTTAGGGGTCGATAAAAAGGCCTCCGCTGATGAAATTAAAAAAGCCTACCGTAAGTTGGCCGTCAAATGGCATCCGGATAAGAATCCCACTAATAAAAAAGCGTCTGAAGAAAAATTCAAAAAAATAAGCGAAGCTTACGCAGTTTTAAGCGACCCCAAAAAACGCCAGGAATACGATACCTTCGGTTCGGCCGACCAATATCGCCAGCAGTATTCACAGGAAGATATTTTCCGCGGCTTCGATCTGGATGAAATACTACGCAGTTTCGGTTTTGGCGGGGCGAGAGGCGGAGGCAGAACTACATTTCGCACGACCAGAAGGGGAGGAACAGGCGGAGAGGATTATGACGATCCCTTTGCCGGTCTATTTGGCTCTATGGGTGGTGGCCGGCAATACGCCAACATGCCGCAAAAAGGTCAGGATGCCGAGTATAACTTGTCAATTTCTTTGGAGGAATCAGTATTTGGCGCCGACAAAAAGATCTCTTTTCAGCTCGAAAATCGTATTGAAGATATAAGTGTTAAAATACCGCCCGGAATCAGCACCGGCAAAAAGCTAAGATTACCCGGTAAAGGCCTTTCCGGCCACAATGGCGGTCCTAGTGGTGATTTATATTTAAATATCAGTGTCTTGCCTCATCCCATCTTTTCCCGCGACGGTAATGACTTGTACGTCGAAAAAACCGTCAAATTTACCCAGGCCGCGTTGGGAACAACTATTGATGTTCCTACTTTGGACGGTGCCACAAAAAGGCTGAAACTAGGTCCCGGCACGCAAAACAACACGAAGATAAGAATGAAGGGCTACGGTGTTCCGGGACTTAAAGGCGGCGGCAAGGGAGATCAATACGTAAAAATCAATATTGAAGTTCCCAGCAAACTTTCCGAGCGTCAGGCGAAATTAATCAAGCAATTATCCGACGACGGGCTGTAAAACCATCACGACAACCGAGATTTACTCAAAAGTGCAATAGAATTAGTTGCTTTAATGACTTTGGCCTTAAAATGGCTATGTCTTATAAGATATGTTATGTAAACATGATGTGTTCAAATATCAATTCGCGCCACTAAAACGCACCCGATCATTGCTTGGCAATTTTCTTTATGGGGCTATTACACGAAACCAATCACGAATTGTCTGACGGATTCGATTCATTTCCTCTTCTGATATCACAGTCATGTGGCAAATAGTATTGCGTAAATGAGAAATTAATCTTGTTTCTTGAATGAGAGATTTGTCCCGAATGATCTCTTCAAAGTCTTCCTTCCACCGATGATCAATAGTTCTCAAAAGCTGAGGATATGTCATTAAAGCAGCTTTACCTCGTGAACTGAGCGCCATCCAACTTTTTGCTTCTTCTGTTTCCTCAAGTTTTGTGACTTCTTGTTGAACATCCTCTGGAACTTTAGCCCACCACTCCGATGAAGTATCGCTGGTCAATACACCAATGACAAAATCACGAAGGTATTCCTCAAAAACAAACAGAAGTTTATAAGTTTCGGCGGCATTTATAGCTCTTCGCACACTTGATGGAAGAAGTGTCGCAAGATCGTAAGAATCAGAAAGCAAAAGTGATTCAGGCGGAGCAATCTCGGGCATTTCATCGAGTGTTCGTTGCCCAGATTGGCCTAACATTAAAAAAAGGGCAAGGCGTTCATCGTTAATCATTTAAAAACCTTTCGTACAGCATTAAAGATATTTAAATAAGTTTCCTCAGTTCCATTTGATGGAAGATGAATTTGAATGTTATAATGAAACTCCGGTCTAAAAGAACCTTTATCTAATTCTTGAATTCCACTTTTTTCTTTTTCCTTCTTGTTTTTCTCCGCTGATGACAAACTGGCCGGTGGTCTAGAAAAATTGCTATTTTTAACGAGCGCATTGAATGTGCCTGTAATTTTCGCAGTAATGCCTGCGTCAGTTCCTGCGACTTGTGCGACCAATCCTTTTAGGGCATCTCCAGAAAGCTCGTTAGCATTTTCGTTTGCCGCAAAGAGAGGTTCGTATGCTTTGTGAACTGCCGCTGCTATTGCGAAAGGAGCCTCACTATTATTTTTTAACTTAGCATAAGATTGGGTTGGGCGTCCAGACGGATCCAAAAAACCAAGCGTTTTCAAAAGGGAAATTAATTGACGGTCTGGGATAGATTTTAACCCAATCGTTTCATAGAGAAATTTCAAGGTGAATGCGTCTGGTTGCTTTGCCGTCAATATTTTTTCAAATAGTACAGAAACATTTTTGTAAGAAGCTAGATACGGAAGTTCTGCCGCCATACTTATACTCCTCTCTTTATTGTTTAAAACTGTCACTTAATAATGTTTACTTGTACATCTTTTATTACGGCGGCAGAGAACAGGCCTTTGATTCCTCCGTCATCGAGCGAGAGTATTTGGAATCGATCCTCTGCCGAATTCTGTATATGTGAATTATCAGTCGTCATAGTCGTCCAACTTAGCGCTTGGAGGATATATTATCTTATTCTTGATTCTATTGCCACGTATTGACAGTAGAATTTTATAGATGTCCGCATAGTATCCCCCTTCCCCGCTTTGTCAATATTTTTTTGCTGAAACAATTGAAGCTCTACGCGTCAAGTCGAGAATGATAATAAGAATGTGGTTCTTTGTATAACAGAACGAGTGAAGATCCCCTGAAGATATACGGTATCTTCGGAAGCACCAGTTAAGCATCAGAATGCAAGAAGATTTGAACCAGTGATCTGGTACAAGACAACCAGAGAAGAAGCGATAGAGAGATGAAAAAAACCACGCCAATTGCACAGACAAAGCATATGCCCTTGGCCAATCTCAACCGTCCCATTCCTTGGCGCAGTTCCAGCTTGCCTTCAGCAAGTTGCATTTCCGCAAAGTAGATCATGCGCTCTCCTTTGGCAACCTGCCTTTGTCCTTCAGCGATCCGCGTTTTACCTTGCTGGAAACCTTTTCCGTCTTTCAGTAGTTTATCCGTCATTACCAGGAATACATTGCCTTTACTTTTCTCATATTCTTTCTTACCTTGTGACAATTCTTCCTTGCCTAATTTCAGTTTGGTTTTTCCCTGTTTGAGCATGAGCTGACCTTTTTTGAGTTGTCTTTGGCCAGCAACTATCTGCCTTTCCCCGACAGTAATTTTATTAGTAAGATACAGATAGCCGGTAAGCGATGCAAGGGCTAATAGAATTATGAGCAGCAGCGCAAATACCTTGCCCTTAATGTTTGTATGTCGTCTTGAATAAAAGCATAAACAATTAAATTTTTCTATATAAAATCATGATGTTAAGAAGTACGAATTCATTTACACTAGCTTTTTCTTTATCAATATTCGTATAATCTTTTTTTGTTATTTTACTATATTGATTTAATTTTTTCAAGCAGCAGCTTAGATGCGAATGATAATACACTTATCACGATTTCGAACAAATTAAACCAACTCAACTTCCCCTATCGCTCCCGCTTCACTTCCATAAATAATTATTATTTTGCGGAGACGTTGTGTTCTCTAATTGCCGATCGAATTGTTTCCACTGTGGGTATATTGGTGAGTCTTCCAGACTCGTCGCTGAACATCCTTCAGGAAAACCCGACTAATCCCTGTGGCTGCAACTCCTTTCCGTTGATGAAGACTGAAGGCGACCCTGTTACGCCCAGAGCAATAGCTTTTTCGTTATCTATTCTGTAAACACTCAGCTCCGCCTCGATCTTTTCGGTGGCCAATGCGCGCGTGATATTTTTCCGCAAAGCCTCTTCGGAAGCACATTCCGGAGACAAATAACAGTCAATTCTCATTATCTAGCTTTCTCGTACCTACTTGGAGCCTACAAAATCCATTATTTTGTTGTAGAGCCAGGCAAATATGGCGCCTCCAACCAGGCCATCAAAAAACGCCCAGATCAACCCTATTGCACTGCCGACAGGAGTAATCGTATAGCCTCGGTAGAGTCTGCCGATAAGTGTAGGAACCACGCTTGGCCCTTCAAACGCGATGATCCACCAGGTTAGGAAAAATAGTCCCAGTCCCCAGAGAATGCCGCAAGTCAATGCGAATGCTTTAATATTGAGTTTCATGTGTCTCTTCCCCTTTCTCTTTTTCGATTTGAACAGTGCCGGTGACTTTTCGACGCTTGTCGCCCATAAAGTCCACCGGCTGGTTAGAAATCCTTCGTCTTCTTCTGGAGCACACTCAGGTCTTGGCGAAGATTCCAGCCATTGTGCTTCCAGAAAGACCTGCCTCTGAAATTGCTGCGCAACAGGAAAATGTTGCACTTCGGGATGCCTTGTTTGCCCAGAGCTCGAAGACATCTAAAAGTCAGTGTTTTACCAATGCCCAGCTTGCGGTGTGTTGCAGCAACGGCGAGGTGATGGAGATACCCGCGTCTGCCGTCATGACCGGAAAGAATAGTCCCGACGATCATGTCTTGAACCTGCGCCACGAAACTGAGCCCGGGATTACGTTTCAGGTAGCGGGCGATGCCGGCCGGGAATCGCTGTCATCATCCAGTCCGATACCCGAGATTCCACGCCATAAGGAAACCACGGCTTCATAATCACGGATAGACATTTGTCGAATTGAGTATTTCATCTTTTAAACGAACTCCACCTCCAAAATCGCGGGATCCACATTGGCACTTCGCGCATATATTGTTCATACTCCGGGCCAAACCGGACAAGCAGCAGCTTTTCTTCATAATGCGAGATGTAATGCAAAAACACGACCGCAATAACCCACACCATTGCAGCAGCCAATGAGATACTCAGCATCAGAAGGCCGAGATAAAGCAGAATCTCGCTTAAGTATATTGGATGTCTAACGACATTGAAAACACTTTTCTTGATTACAAGAGCATTCTCCCTCTTTTCGCTGAATACGATAGACAGGCCCCTTTTCGACAGGTAAAATGATAGAACCAGCAGAACGAACATTCAGACAAATTCAACCTCTCCTATTGCTCCCATTTCGCTTCCGTAAATAATTATTACCCCGTTAACGCCTTCAATTTTTATCCCAAAAGCTAGCGCTTTTTTTATATCGCTTTTACTTTTGACTTTATTGCCGATAGCCGAAGCGGCCGCATCGGCCAATGACGCTGATGGGGAAATTACACAAACTGCATTAGCTTTCCCGAAGCTCAAAGATGGTCCGACTGTCCCCGACGAAGTACAAATACCCAAAGGACTTTTTTCAGGTTTTACGTCAAAATTTACTTTATAACTTAAGGGCGATTCTCCGGCATACACGGAAACAGTTAATCTATCTTTGGCTTTAAGAAATATATCCCCCCCATTTTCGATTATTAGCGTTTCTGCTAAAGCAATAAGATCTTTGCCCACAAATTGAGCAATTGCTCCGGCAACTGCAGCCATCGGCCCTACCCCGCAAATATTGGAATTAATTAACATATCCCTTACAATAGGCGGGGCTAGATTATCTGTGGGCAACGGCAGCAGAGATGTCAAAAATAGAGGATGTTTTTTAATATAATTTTCTAATAATGAACGATGATGAAGTAAGGATTTTTTTGCTTGCAACGAAAGATCACTATCCGAACTTATGAAAAGATCGCTTTCGGCGATAGCGACATTGTATGATTTTAGATTGTCTTTGGAGATTAAATTTCTATAAGTTCTTTCTTCATATTTCATGGAAGCCAACTTATAAAATACTCAATAAAATTGGTTCAGTGTATGATCTTTTTTACTAAATTTGCATTCTTTTTTAATATCATTTTATTCAAAGGATAACGCGGCGGCAGTGAAACTCGATTCCCAGGAACGCAGTGAACTGGAAATCGTTAGTTGAACTGTCCCTCAACAGCGGGGCAAGGAGGATACGACGAGGCATATTACTAATATGCTGAAGAAGTCGACGACGAAGCCAACAAAGTTAGCCGAAATAGAAAATGATATTAGGAATATACGGTGGCACCCTCCCCCAGAATGCTGTCCGCCTCTTTTTTCAACTTCTCGCTAATATCCACGCGCATTTCATCTCCTAAATATATGACGGTTTCACTTTTTCCATTAATAATATGAAGGTAACCGTCATATTTACCATGATATTTTTTTATTGTTTCATTCAGGGAAATAATAGTCTCCGAAGAAATTCTATCGGCGTTAACCATGAAGCGCACTTGTTTGTAAGGGTTTTCCAGTGCTTTGGAAAGCGTTATCGCCTCCTGCGCAATGATTTTTAGCGATTCATCTCCGACATCAACAATTCCCTGAATAACAACGGGCTCATCTTCATGCAGAACGGAGTAATATTTTTTATAGGTATCCGCCCAAAATATAATGTTTACGGAACCTTGTAAATCCTCCAGGGTAACATTACACATTGTATCTTTTCTCCGGGTTTGCTTTTCGGTCATACTACTGATTACTCCGGCAATGGTAACGGTATCCTTGTCTTTTTTTGTGTCTAAGCTGCTGGAATCACTGTTGGTAACCAATTTGAGACGATCCGCAAACCGCAGTAAGGGATGGCCGGAAATATAAAAGCCCAAAGCTTCCTTTTCGACAGCTAAGAGTTCCTTTTGATCCCATTCGGAAATATCGGGTATTTCATATGCTTTCAGGCCATTTTTTGCGGAGGAGTCGGAATCAAACTGGTCAAAAAAACTCGCCTGTGAGCTTTGAGTTTCTTTTTGCCGGCGCTGAGCTTCGTCCATTGCCTCCTCGTAATGTTGGATGAGTTGACGTCTTTTGAAGCCCAAAGAATCGAAAGCGCCACATTTGATTAAACTTTCGATAACTCTTTTATTTGTCTTGCGCAAATCCGTACGGATTAAAAAATCCATAAATGATGAAAATTTGCTTTTTTCCCGGGCGGAAATAATGGAATCAATAGCGGTATAGCCGACATTTTTAACGGCAGCGAGACCGAAACGGATATTTTCCCCTGATATGCTAAAGTCTTTAAATGATTCATTTATATCCGGAGGAAGAATATTAATACCCATTTCTTTGCAGGAACTCATATGCCTTATTATTTTGTCGCGATTATCTTTTTCACTGGTCAAAAGTGCCGCCATAAAGGCAACTGGATAATGGGCTTTCAAATATGCCGTTTGGTAAGAAATCATGGCATAAGCGGTGCTGTGCGACTTATTAAACCCATATTCGGCAAAGTCTTGCATCTGCTCCCATATCTTTCTCGCTTTGTTTTCATTGATTTTATGTTTTTTCGTGCCTTCCAGAAATTTGGGTTTTTCCTTATCCATCTCTGCGGATTTCTTTTTGCCCATAACCTTACGTAAAATATCTGCTTCGGCCATGCTGTAATTAGCGAGCGCACCGGCAATTTGCATAACCTGTTCCTGATAGACGATGATCCCGTACGTTTCTTTGAGTATCGGCTCCAGTTCGGGAAGGTCGTAGCTGATCTTTGTTTTCCCCTGCTTGCGGGATATATATTCCGGAACCATTTTCATGGGGCCGGGACGATATAAAGCGATTAGAGCTATGACATCCTCGATACGGTCCGGCTTCAAATTCTTCATAATATCTTTCATGCCGTCGCTTTCCAGCTGGAAGATTCCGTCCGTATCGCCTCTCATTAGGAGCTCGTATGTTTGTTTATCATTAAGCGGTAAGTTATCAATTTCCAAATCGATATTATGTGATGCTTTGACGAATTTAACCGCATTCTTTATGGCAGTCAATGTCTTCAGGCCCAGGAAATCGAATTTGGTCATACCGACGGTTTGAATGTCGTTCATGGAATATTGAGATACAATCTCATCCTTGGGCATGCAAAGAGGAACTCTTTCCACCAGTGGAACATCGGATATAACAACTCCGGCGGCATGAATGGAGGCGTGGCGGTTTAACCCTTCGAGAATTCTGGATAGAGATAAAAGTTTGGCCACTTGCGGATTATTTTTGGCCTCCTGCTGGAGCCTTGGTTCCGCTTTTATTGCCTCGTCCAGAGTAATATTCAAAACATTAGGAACGAGTTTGGCAATCTTATCCACTTCACTATAGGGAATATTGAGGGCACGGCCCACATCGCGAATAACCGCTTTCGCCTGCATTTTGCCAAAGGTGATGATTTGGGAAACTTTATCCTTGCCGTATTTCTCGGTCACGTATTTGATAATCTCATCCCTGCCCTCCTGGCAAAAATCGATATCGATATCGGGCATGCTGATACGGTTCGGATTTAAAAATCGTTCGAAAAACAACGCATAACGGATGGGATCGATAGTGGTAATTTTTAAAGCATACGCCACAAGACTGCCTGCCGCGGAGCCGCGTCCCGGACCTACAGGAATATCATTGTGCTTGGCGTGTTTGACAAAATCGGAAACAATCAGAAAATAGCCGGCAAACCCCATTGTCTTGATTATTTCCAACTCATCGCGCAAACGTTTTTCATATTTTTCCCTGATTTCCGGTTCACTTTCTTTGTGGTCTTTCAGAATATCCGGCAGGAGCTTTTGGAGCCCTTCCCTTGCCTTGCGCTCCAGATAATCATTTAAAGTTTCGTCCGGATTTTTAATCTCAAAATTCGGCAGATAAAACTTCCCGAATTCCAGAGAAAGATTACATCTTTCGGCAACACTCACCGTATTGGATAAAGCTTCGGGTACCTGGGAAAAAAGCTCACTCATTTCTTCGGGTGAACGAAAATAAAATTGATCTGTGCCTAAGCGCATACGATCGTGATCTTCTATGGTCTTCCCGGTTTGAATGCAGAGCAAAACATCATGAGCCTCGGAATGTTCGCGATTTAAGTAATGGCAGTCATTAGACGCTACAAGCGGAATGGAAAGATCTTTACTGATTTCCATCAAGGCTTTATTGACAATTTTTTGTTCCGGAATACCGTTTTCCATAAGTTCCAAAAAGAAATTGTCTTCATCAAAAATTGCCTGGTAGGAACGCGCCGCTTCTTTAGCTTCTTCCATCTTGCCTTTAAGGATTAAATTGTTGATTTCACCATGCAGACAGGCGCTAAAAGCGATAAGACCTTCATGGCAATCTTTCAGTATCTCTTTATCTACTCTCGGCCGGTAATAAAAGCCTTCCAGGTAACCCGCCGATGTGAGTTTCATCAGATTTTTATATCCCTGCATGTTCTTTACCAGAACAATTAAATGCCAGGCTGTCTCGCCGATAGAATAGGTTTTATCCAAACGGCTGCGCGGCGCTACATATAATTCACAGCCGATTATCGGCTTTACTCCCTGCTTGTAGGCCTGCTGGTAAAAATCAATAGCCCCGAACATATTGCCATGGTCGGTGATAGCGATAGCCGGCATCTTGTATTCGCGGGCTTTTTTGAAAAGATCTTCGAGGCGAATCATTCCGTCCAGAAGACTGTATTGAGTATGAACATGAAGGTGAACAAAATCAGAGTGTTTCATAATTACACTTTTTCGGAAATAAATATATTGATAAAAAAAGTTATAAGTTCTTAATCCAGCCAGTAATTAGGCGCTTCTTTCGTAATAATTACGTCATGGACATGGCTTTCTTTTAAACCGGCCTGGGTAATTCGGATAAAGCGAGCCTTTTCCATCAATTCCGGGATTGTTTTACAACCGACATAACCCATGCCTGCTTTGAATCCGCCGATCAATTGGAGAATGCTTGCAGAAAGCGAACCACGGAAAGGTACCCTGCCCTCAATTCCTTCCGGAACAAGTTTTGAGGGGCCTTCTATATCATCTTGATAGTAACGATCGCGGCTACCCAATTTCATCGCTTCCAATGAACCCATGCCGCGGTAAACTTTATAGCTTCTTCCTTGAAACAAAACAGTTTCCCCGGGGCTTTCTTCCGTGCCGGCGAACAATCCGCCGACCATTACACTATGTGCACCGCAGCCAATTGCTTTGACAATATCCCCGGAATATTTGATACCGCCGTCCGCAATTACCGGAATATTATGCCTGGATGCCGTCTTGTGAACATCTCTGATGGCGCTCATCTGCGGAACGCCAACACCGGCAATAATGCGGGTTGTGCAAATCGAACCGGGACCGACACCGACTTTCACCGCATCGACACCGGCAGCAATTAAAGCTTTGGCCCCTTCCGCTGTGGCAACATTGCCGGCGATTAATTCACATTTAGGAAAATTAGCTTTCGTCGATTTAATAGCATTTATGACACCGCTTGTGTGTCCATGCGATGCATCAATGACGATGACATCCGCTCCCGCCGAAAGCAGAGCATCTATTCTGGCTTCCCTATCGATTATTCCTACAGCGGCGCCTACTCTCAGCCTACCCAAAGAATCTTTACAGGCATTGGGGAAGCGGCGAATCTTTTCGATATCTTTAATGGTAATGAGGCCTTTTAAATTATATTCATCATCGACTACTAATAATTTTTCAATTCTATGTTTGTGGAGAAGCTTCTTGGAATCCTCCAGAGAAATGTTTGCGGACACAGTGATCAGATTTTTCTTGGTCATAACGTTCGCAATAATTTGATCTAAATTTTCTTCAAATCGTAAATCGCGGTTAGTCAGTATTCCGACAAGCTTCCCTCTCTTCACCACAGGGACACCGGATATGGAATATTTACTCATCAGCTCCATTGCAGCGCTTACTTTCTGATCCGGTTCTATTGTTATGGGATCGACAACCATGCCGCTTTCAGATTTCTTGACCCGATCTACCTCGATGGCTTGTTGCTCTATGCTTATATTGCGATGAATTATACCAATACCGCCTTCTTGAGCCATGCAAATGGCTGTACGCGATTCAGTTACTGTATCCATGGCGGCCGAGATAATAGGGATATTCAAAGAAATATTTTTTGTTAACTTTGTAGAAGTGTCGACATCACGCGGCAAGATACTGGAGGCCGCCGGAACGAGAAGAAGATCATCGAAAGTTAAAGATTCTTTCACTATATCATCAAGCATTATACCCTCCGTTATAATGTAATCTTAATATTTATTAATATAATATTTTTGACCGTTCAATCTGATGAAAAACATTTCTTCATTTTCCGATTGTTCGATATATTCTGCCAACTGGTAATAACTTTTACGGGAAAATCTGGCGGCAAACTTTCCTTCCTTCACCCGGCAGTAAAGAACATTATCTTTGCCTATTTGTAAAGAGCTCAAATCCAATATTTCCAAAGAATCATCGGTCAATAGAACATAAATATTATCGCGATTGTCCTTCGATAGCCCGAGTTTATAAACAGCGGAAACAACAAAAACTGTATCTTCCACCTCAAGATAACATCGTTCTTCACCCAGTTCAATTAAGTATTTTCCGCAATCGTCAATTTTTATATTTTCAAAAAAGATGCATAATATTTCTTTACGAAACATATGCGCACCGCGATAGTACCACGTGCCCTCTTTATCGATTTTAATCTCACATTCTTCCATGTTTTTTTCAAAAAGTCTTTTTGCTATCGAGTAAAATTGTCACCGGGCCGTTATTAACAAGTTCAATCCGCATCATCTCTTGAAATCTTCCAGTCGCCAAATATTTTACCTTCTTTTGGGCTTCCCCAATAAAATATTCGTAAAGTTCATTGGCTTTTTGAGGTTCTTCAGCCCGTACGAAAGAAGGCCGTCTGCCCTTGATACAATCACCTAAAAGAGTAAACTGGGAAACGACCAACATCTCACCGCCAATATCCAGCAATGAACGATTCATTTTTCCTTCGTCATCTTCGAAGATACGTAAATTGATCGATTTGGCTAGAATATAATCAGCGCCGGTTTTCGTATCCTCCTTTTCTATTCCCAAAAAGATAATGATTCCGGCTTTTATCGAGGAAAACTCTTCATGGTTGATTATAACACCGGCACGGTCGACTCTCTGAATAACTGCACGCATGGAAGATCCCGCTTAAATTTCGGTGTATGTTAGCAACAAATTGTTCTGTGTTCAAGTCATTTCTATGATCGGAATCATTTCTGCCATTTGATGATGAGTCACGCAAGGAAATATAAGCGGAAGTTAAGAAAATCGGGAAGTTCTGACAGATAATCACTGAAACCATAAATATTTGTGGTTAGTTCCTTGACATCCAACAAAGTGAATTTATTATAATATCGATAGCGGGAGAAAAATGAAAAAAAATAAAACATTTCTTTTTTACATCATATTTGCGGCGGTTCTATTACTTGCCGCCTGCAACGTTTTCATGTCCAAAAACTGGGGCAGCATTAGACCGGATACCGATGCGACTAACGCTTTTGAAAAGTTTCAAATTAATGCCAAATTAAACTATTATATCAGTGGCTCCGATGTTTACCCGACATCAATTTTAGGCTTGAATAAGGCCTATACGTTGGATACAGACTTGTGGAAAAAAATAGAAATTACACCGGAATTATTTAGTGAACTTGTAACAAATATGCAAATGAGATTATTGTCTTGCTGTCTAGAAAAGCAGGTAGGATTTGCGATTCTCGACGATAAAGGCAAGCAAATCGGTATTTGGTACTCAATGCTTACGGGAAGCATTGCTGTTAAAATGAAAGCTGACAATAAAATAATTATATATCCGCCAAGAGATGATATCTATATAGAATATCAAGACAAGACAAATAACCATATAATAGATCATCATCGTTAACAAATATCCGCTGGAAATATAATAATCACACCTTATTTTGGTTTCTGATTAAGTATTTCTTTTATCTTGACAAGTACTTTTTTTGTTGCTAAGGACTCCTCCATTTTAAGGTCAATGGCGTTCGTGGAAATTATTTATCGTTTATTTTTACCGCAACGTCTTTAAAAAGTGATAATTTATCATATAGGAGGATCGTTCAAATGCTTTGTCAAACTGTTAAAGCGGAACTCGACTGCGCTTTCATGAGCAAAAAAGGTTGCGGTTTCTTTGGCGGCAGTTGTCATACAACAATTGATAAGTGTGAGGATTGCAGCAAGATAATTAATTATGAATCCGGCAAATACTGTGTTGTTTA
This sequence comes from uncultured delta proteobacterium, assembly GCA_963753975.1. Lineage (GTDB taxonomy): Bacteria > Desulfobacterota > Syntrophia > Syntrophales > Smithellaceae > UBA4810. The sequence goes on along the minus strand of CAVWEH010000002.1, from coordinate 188,467 downwards.
TCCGGATCCGGCAAGCAAGTGGATTAGTGGAAAATGTCCAACCGCAACGCACATAAAGCCGGAAGTAAAAGAAGCAACACAAAAAATCAATCCGCTAAAAGCTTCCAAGAGATCCAGTAAAAAGGGATAAAATCCTGCTGTGGTTCTAAACATTGAATTTTTGCAATATTTTCAGAAACTAAAAAGCCGGCTCTTAGTGCCGGCTTTTTAGCTAATCATCTTTTTTATTTGCTCTAATTCTTCTTTAATTCGAATTAACTTTTCTTTCTCCAAGTTGATATTTTCCGGCTCAGAGCTTCCGCGTATTTTAAAAAGCTGTTTTTTAGCACCGTCAATGGTAAAACGCTGCGAATAGAGTAAATTTCTGATTGTCAATAATTCCTGCACATCCTTTCTTCTGTATAAACGTTGTGCAGTACGGGTGCGCACAGGCTTGATTGTTCTAAATTCAGTTTCCCAATACCTAATAACGTACGGTTCTACTTGGAGGATTTTACTTACTTCACCAATACGAAAATAAGCCTTGTCGGGAATTATTGTCTCCATACAATTCCTGAATCCTTGCGGCCACGAATTTCCCTGCACATCAGAGAAGTAATAAAAAAAATACAATACCTTAACTTTAAATTATACCAAAAATTGGCATTTAAAGTACTTAAAGATGTAGGTGCAGTTGAATAATTCTATTTATTATTAATTTAGAGCTTTGCGCAATACCTGAGATGATTTAAAGGTCAACACTCTGCGCGCTGTAATCGAAATTTCCTGACCAGTTTGCGGATTGCGGCCGCGGCGAGACCTTTTTTCTTTTACCACGAAGTTACCAAATCCGGAAATCTTCACCTTTTCACCTTGCGCGAGTTTATCTTTAATAAGGTCAAACACAGATTCAACAATATCCGCCGAATCTTTCTTGGAAAAACCCAGCTTTTCGTAAACATTTTGGATGATATCGATTTTCGTCATTTTTCTCCCTCCGTTTTTTTACTTCGTCTTATTGCTCGCCTCTTATTTTCGCACTCGTTAATTTAAGAATGTCCCGTATAATCCTTTCGTGGACGCTATTTATCTCAGTATCAGTAAGCGTCCGGTCAGCTGCACGATAAGAAAACCTCAAACCAATACTTTTCTTTCCTTCCGGTATTTCTTTCCCTTGATATATATCAAAAATTACAACATTTTCAAGCAAATCTTCATATTGATTCCAAACAATATTCAGCATCTGATCCGCTTCCAATGCCGCGGGAATAACAAAAGCGACATCACGTGTCACTGCCGGAAATTTCGATATTTCTTTAAATAAGATACTCTGCCCCCAGCGTTTAACTAAAATATCCAGATTAATTTCAAATATATAGGCATTATTTTTTATATCCATCTTTTCCAGGATTTTCGGGTGCACAAAGCCTAAATAACCCAAAGGCAGGTCATCTAAATAAACAGCACAAGATTTACCGGGATGCAAGAATGGCTCAGTATTTGCCGAGCGGTACTGATAATTTTTTAATTTTAAATCGAAAAATATATTTTCGAGACAGCCTTTCAGGTCAAAGAAATCCGCACTTTCTTTAGAACCCCATAAATCATCGCTAATATTGCCCGCCAAAAGTCCGGCCAGCATGTTTTTTTCATAAGGAAGCTTGCCTGTTTTGCGCCGAATAAATATTCTGCCTATTTCAAATAACCTTAAATCATCAGAGCCGTTATTGGCGTTATTTTTCCACGTCTGAAGCAGTCCATAAACCAGCGTCGAACGCATAGCGGATTGATCTTCCGTGAGCGGATTTTTTATCCGCACCAAACTGCGCCTTTCATCATTTTCCGATAATAAAAGATGGTCGGCAAATGTGGGATTGCCGAAACTGTAATTGATTATTTCAGAATACCCGCTGCCGTTAAGTAATTCTCTGATTCTTTCTTCCAGATCCAAGCGGGGGATAACGTTCGTTTCCGTAAGCGCGGCATTAGGCATGGTTGCCGGGACACTATCATAGCCATGAAGCCTGATGACTTCTTCGATCAGGTCGATTTCTCTGGTTATATCGATTCTAAATGTCGGAGGTTTAACAGCATACTTTCCCTTGTCAACTTGTTTTACAAGCATGCCGATACTGCGTAATATCCGAACAACCTCTTTTGATCCGATCGACATGCCGATTACCTCCCGGATTCGGTCAATACGCAAGGTAATGTTTTTAATAGGAGGAACTTTTCGTGGATATTCATCGATGTAATTTTTACAAATAATTCCGCCGGAAAGATCTGCAATGAGTTGCGCCGCGCGGTTCAGTGCTCTCACCACTCCCTCCGGATCAATGCCCCTTTCGAAGCGAAAAGACGCATCGGTGGACATAGACAGTTTGCGCGACGATCGGCGGATGGAAACAGGATTAAAATAGGCACTTTCCAGCAAGATTGTCTGAGTATCTTCCTTTACCTCCGAGTTTTGGCCGCCCATAATACCGCCGATGGCGACGGGCTTTAAACCGTCACAGATCAGTAAAGTGCCCGCGGAAAGTTTCCGGCTTTTTCCATCGAGTGAAATAAATTCTTCATTTTCTTTGGATTTGCGGACAACGATCTTTCCTTTTTCCAGGAAGCGAAAATCAAAAGCATGCAGCGGCTGTCCCATCTCCAACATGACAAAATTAGTGACATCGACGACATTATTGATGGCACGCAATCCTGCCGCCTCGAGCCTGGTCTTCAGCCAGACAGGCGATGTACCGATTTTTACATTTTTGAGCATCCTGGCCGTGTACCGCGGACAAAGGTCGGCATCAATGATTTTGACTGAAGTTAATTTACGGATATCTTCGGAGAATTCTTTAACTTTCACGAACGGCAGTTTTATTTTTTTACCGGTAATGGCGGCCACTTCTCGCGCCATGCCGATCATGCTTAAGCAATCAGAACGATTGGGCGTCACACTTACATTAAAAACGGTGTCACCTATGCTTAGAGCCCTCTCTAAAGGCAAACCAGGCGATAAATCTTGAGGCAAATGCATGATCCCGGAAGCATCGTCGCCGATTTCCAGTTCGGCCTCCGAACAAAGCATGCCTTCTGATTTCTGTCCGCGTAAAATGGATGACTTGATTGTATAGTCACCGGGAATTACCGCTCCAACTTTCGCCAGAGGAACAATATCGCCGGACTTTATGTTTTTAGCGCCGCAAACTACGGGATAATTATGTCTACCGTCACTCACTTCACAAAGGGATAGCTTATCCGCATTCGGATGGGGTTTTACCGACAAAATCCGGGAAACGACAACGCCGCTAAATTGCGGAAGAATGGTTTTGATCTCCTCCACTTCCAACCCGGTCATCGTCAATTTATCAGCCAGTTCCAAAGCCGTGAGATCAATATCAACGTAATCTTTAAGCCATTTGAGGCTGACCAGCATAAAGCAAATCTCTCCTAAAATTGTTTAAGGAATCGAAAATCGTTTTCAAAAAATAAGCGAATATCGGAGATGCCGAACTTCAGCATCGCCATTCGTTCCAGACCAAGCCCGAAAGCAAAGCCCGTATATTTTTCGGAGTCATAACCGACATTCTGGAAAACCGCGGGATCAACCATGCCCGAACCCAGAATTTCCAGCCAGCCGCTCTGTCCGCAAACACGACAGCCGCGTCCTTGACACATTACGCAACAAATATCAACTTCGGCCGACGGTTCTGTAAAGGGGAAAAAACTGGGTCGGAATCTCAAAATTGTATCTTTACCGAAAATTTTCCGCAGAAACGCAGTCAGGATTCCTTTCAGATCGCTAAAACGGATGCCTTTATCCACCATTAATCCTTCAATTTGATGGAACATGGGGGTGTGGGAAACATCGGAATCGCGCCGGTAAACTCTTCCTGGTGATAAAATCCTGATCGGCGGCTGAACCGTCTCCATTATCCGTACCTGAACCGGCGATGTATGAGTGCGTAGAACTATATTTTCTTCGATATAAAAAGTGTCCTGCATGTCCCTGGCGGGGTGATCTTTAGGAATATTGAGGGCTTCGAAATTATAATAATCCAGCTCAACTTCCGGTCCTTCGACCACGGAAAAACCAAATGAAGTAAAGATGGCACAAATTTCCCGGCGGATTTGAATTACAGGGTGGATTCTGCCGTAACGAACAGACCTTCCCGGCAACGTAACGTCGATTTTTTCCTTTAATAAAATGTTTTCTTTGTGCAACTGGGATTTGTTCCGGAGTGCTTCTTCAATCTTCGTATTGAGCCGATCTTTCAGCTCATTGCAGCGCTTTCCGAATAAAGGCTTTTCGTTATCAGGCACCTGGGCAATGTTACGTAAAAGGCCGGTCAAAAGTCCTTTACGGCCCAAGTATCTTGTTCTAACAGCTGAAATCTCATCTTCCGTTGTTGCCGCCTCTAATTCGGCAAGAGCGCTATTCTCCAACTCGCGAAGATTGCCGATCATGCCGCCTGCTCGCCTTTGGCCATTAAAACAATTTGGGCGAAACCCTGCGGATCATTGACAGCTAGTTCCGCCAGTATTTTACGATCCAATTCAATGCCGGATTTCTTCATCCCGTCAACCAACCGGCTGTAAGATATATTATTGAGACGGGCCGCGGCATTAATACGGGCAATCCATAATTGGCGAAATTCCCTTTTTCTTGAGCGGCGATCGCGATAAGCGTATTTCATCGCTTTATTTACGGCTTCAGTGGCTGTTCTGATCAGACGGCTGCGTGCGCCAAAAAAACCTTTGGCCAGCTTTAAAATCTTTCTTCTTTTTTTACGGGCGGTGATGCCCCTTTTTACTCTGGACATTTCCTTTTCTCTCCTGATTACTAAAGAATATTATAATCCCTTTTGCTTACAAATAAGGAATAAGTTTTTTAATTTCTTTGAAGTTTGCTGAATCAACTAAAGTGCTTCTTCTTAAACCTCTTTTTCTCTTAGTCGTCTTTTTCGTAAGAATATGGCTGGCAAAGGCCTTACTACGTTTAATCTTGCCTTTGGCTGTAAACGAAAAGCGTTTGGCGGCTCCTCTGTGTGTTTTTATTTTTGGCATTTAATCTCCTCTATTTCAACTTTTTTTATTATTTTTTGGGGGAAACAATCATTACCATATTTCGTCCTTCCAGCCGCGGCTCCTGGTCAATCATGCTGTCATCAGCCAACTGGCTTTTTATTTCTTCCATAAGTTTTCGGCCTATCTCGGTGAAAGCGATTTCCCGCCCTCTAAACATCATCGATATTTTTACCTTATCGTGGTTCTCCAGAAACTTTTTTATATGTTTAACTTTAACCTGCACATCATGCTCTTCCGTTTTTGGTCTTAATCTAATCTCTTTAACATGAATAACGGTCTGACTTTTTCTGGCATCGTGCAATTTCTTGCTTTGCTTGTAACGATATTTACCATAATCCATTATCTTGCACACCGGCGGTTCTGCAGTAGGCGATACTTCCACTAAATCCAAACCAGCTTTTTCCGCATAGGCTAGTGCTTCTTCCAACGTTATTACTCCCAACTGCTTAGCCTCTTCAGCTATTACCCGAACCGTGGCCGACTTGATTTCCCTGTTGATTCGTAAATCTTTAACTATACGTCACCTCCCGCAACAAATAATCTCTAAAAAATAAGTATTATTTTTTCTTTTCACACATTTCCTGCACAAGAGCAATAAATTCTTTTACTGACAGCGATCCTAAATTTTGGCCGTCACGCGCACGTGGAGAAATTGTATTTGCTTCTACCTCTTTATCGCCAATAACCAACATAAATGGTATTTTTTGCATTTGCGCCTGACGAATTTTGTACCCTAATTTTTCATTTTCCAAAGATTTTTCACAACGAATACCAGCCGCGACTAATTCACCGTAAACTTTTTCAGCGTAAGGTATATGCCTGTCCGTAACGGTCAACAAAACACTTTGTATCGGTGATAACCAAACTGGAAATGCTCCGGCATAATGTTCGATGAGCACACCCATAAACCGTTCCACCGCACCAAGGATAACCCGGTGCAGCATAACCGGCCGATGTCTTTCTCCATCTGCTCCTATATAATTTAAATCGAATCTTTCCGGCAGCGTGAAATCACATTGGATTGTCGCACACTGCCACTTTCTTTTCAAGGCATCTTTTAATTTAAAATCAATCTTAGGTCCATAAAAAGCACCATCGCCTTCATTCACCATATAATTTGTTTTATTATCCCGAAGAGCATTTTCCAGCGCTGTCGTTGCCAGTTCCCAATCCCGATCCGAGCCGATAGAATCCTCCGGTCTGGTGCTTAATTCGACTTCATATTCAAAACCGAAAATGCCCATGGCATAATTGACAAAATCGGCAATAGCACGAATTTCGGAATTAAGCTGTTCGGGCGTGCAAAGGATATGCGCATCATCCTGGGTAAATTGTCTCACCCGCATCAGGCCGTGCAAAACCCCCGTCTTCTCGTGCCGATGAACCGTACCTAACTCGAAATAGCGCAGGGGCAAATCGCGATAACTGCGAATTTTAGATTTATAAATCAGCATATGCGCAAGGCAATTCATGGGCTTAATCCCATAAGCCTGCTCATCCACTTCGGTAAAGTACATATTGTCGCGATAATGATCAAAATGCCCCGATTTCTTCCAAAGTTCAACCTTGAGAATTTGCGGCCCCATGACCATTTCATAACCGCGTTTCAGATGTTCTTTTCTTTCCCATTCCTCGATAATGTAACGCAACATCATCCCGTTGGGATGAAAAATAATTAATCCGGGACCGACTTCTTCATTAATTTGGAAAAGGTCAAGTTCCTTGCCTAGGCGGCGATGGTCCCTTTTTTTTGCTTCTTCCAGTAATTTTAGATATTCATCAAGAGACCTTTCGTCGGCAAAACCTGTTCCATAAATGCGTTGCAGCATTTTGTTTTTTTCATCGCCCCGCCAGTAAGCTCCGGCAACGCTCAAAAGTTTGAAAGCCTTAATTTTGCCTGTCGACGGAATGTGCGGTCCCCGGCATAAATCAATATAATCACCTTGATTATAAACGCTTACAATTTTTACATCCGCCGGCAAATCATTAACTAATTCCACTTTATAATTCTCGCCTTTTTTTGCGAATAATTTTACGGCGGCGGCACGGGAAATCTCCTCACGAATAAACGGATAATCAGAGGCGATAATTTCCCTCATGCGCTTCTCAATTTTAGCAAAATCATCTGCAGTAAACGGTTCTCTATATTCAAAATCATAATAAAAACCATCTTCAATAGAAGGACCGATGGATACCTTGGCTCCCGCAAAGATGTCTTGAACAGCCTGAGCCATTACATGAGCAGTACTGTGACGTAAAATAGATAATCCCTCGGGCGAAGAAATATCAATTAAAGAAATTCTTGAGTCTTCTCTCAAAATATAGCTTAAATCCACGGCTATTCCGTTGACTTTAATCGCGACAGCAGAATCCAAAGCTTTTTTTTGCCATTGAGAGACAGTTTCCATGGCGGTAATGCCCGGCTTAATAGCTGCTTCTTTTTTATCGGGGAAAATAATTTTTATATTCATAAAATTAAATTACTGATGAACTCACTATTAATATTAAGCACTATTTTAAAAGGGCATCAGCATTTCGTTGATGCCCTTTGTATTGGCACTTATCATATCATATTACTTTAACTTAAAAATGGTAGGCACGCAGGGATTTGAACCCTGGACATCCACCGCGTCAGGATGGCGCTCTCCCCCTGAGCTACGTGCCTATATATAACCCAACTCCAGAGTTTGGAGCTACTAGCAGTAAATAGTTATAGTGTCAAGCAAATATCTTATATATTAGCACTTTTAAGCGGCACGGTTAATGTATTTTATTCCCCGAATTATATAAGTCAATCCGGAAGCAATAGTACAAATTGCGGTTAACCAGCAAAGAATTATAATCCAATTAAAACTGATATCATGAATAACTGCTTTAAAAAGCAGGGCGAAAAAAATAGTGGCAAGTTGCAGGGCAGTTGTAACCTTGCTGATAAATGCCGGTTTAATTTCATATGTTATCGACATCATTGACAAGATGACTATACCGAGTAGTATTATAAAGTCTCTGCTGATAACTATTACGGTAAGCCAACCGGGAATTAAACCAAAAACAGACAATGTGACAAAGCTTGTCGCCAGCAGTATTTTGTCGGCAATAGGATCTAAAAAAGAACCAAGTTTGGTTTGTCGATTTAAGATGCGAGCCAGGGTGCCATCAAAAATATCAGTTAAGCCTGCGACTGTAAAAGTAATCAGAGCTTTAGTGTATGACTCTTGTATCAAAAATATTACTATTACAGGAACAAGAATAATCCGTGATAATGATAAAAAATTTGGTATATTCATCACCAACCTGACTCTCTATTCATTCTTAATATTTTTTTCTCGTGCTTTATTCCAGGCCACCCAGTCATGGCTATCTTCCTCTGCGGTAAATTCCTTCGGATTTTCCGCATAGACGTCCACTTTTATCATGATTTCTTGCGGGGATACACAAAATGATTTTAAAAATTTTTTCATAAGCGCATATCCATTGATTTTTAGTTCCTGTCTAAAATTTAACAAAATTTTTCAGCCACGCAAGTTGGGGCCATCAGGAAGAGTTTCTATGATTTTATTGACTACTTCCTCAATGACAGACTCGTAGCTTTCAGAGGATTTCATCTCCAGATTTTTGCTGGTAAAATCGAAATTTCTATCCGTTGATTTATATTTGTCCTTCCAAAGAACTTCACCACTCTCCGCTCTGCGTAATTCACAGGAAAGAGAGATTGTCAATGGCGCATAAAAAAACCCCATTGAGCTACTGCTTTCCAATAACGTACAATACATTACAGCATCAGCACCAACCAAATCTTTCAAAACTTGCGGTGCGATTATGCCTGCGTTCCCTTTTTTGTCACTACTATATAACGATTCCAGCTTTTGATCAATTGTAGCCAGTGGAAGTTTGGAGTAACCCTTAAAATAAAGTTGCTCAAGCAATTTAGATCTCAATAACTGGGGAGCTTTATTGTCTTTAGTTTTATTTTCCACAGGGAGAACAGCGATAACTTTTATCCAATTTTTTTCATATTCAGATTTCAAAACATTTGTTGATTTCGAAGAACATCCGGAAAAAACAAGGATCAAGATCAACAATAAAAATACACAATTTTTATAAGCCTTCACTTTTCCTCCATTTTTTTCAAACAAATCATCTCTATTTTATTATTATTCGCTTGTTTAATATCCGGCACGCAAGCAACGTTTTTCACCAATTCATCCGCAAAAGATTGCGCATCTCCGGAAAGCTCTATTTCACAATGAACTTCAGACCATTGAAAGCTGCAAGGATAAATATTTTTTACTAATTTTGTGCGATTTTGTAAAAAATCTTTTAAATTCAGGTAATCCGAATATTTTTTTAAACCGATAACGCTTAAAGAAACTCTGATATTGTTTTTTCCCGATTCCGCTGCCTGAAGAAAACCCATCTTATGCAGGTCATTCTTTAGTGATGATAAAGCCAGCACAACATTCACATTAACTATAAAATTCTGCGCTTGTCTTTTTTCTTCTGCAATTTTATAATATTGGACATACTTATCCTGTTCGTTAATAATAATGTTTTTTGCCTGCTGAAACTCCTCGGCTTTAGTTGGAACAGCTAATAGTTTAGATACGGTCTCCAATATTGCTTTTTCTAATGCATTTTGAATGGCTTCTTCGCGAGCTCCGGCTAGATCATTTTGTTTTATCTTCGCGCTGCCTTCCACGTAAAGGCTTAAAACACCTTGATCGTTTTGAGCATAAACAGGAAGCGAGATAAAAATAATTAGAACAAGAATTGCTAAAAGCAGATATTTTCTCATTGGTTAATCATTCGTCATTGAATCATTGCTGCTTATCTTCTTCAGTTTTTCAATTTCTTCCCTTACGATTCTTTCGGCAATTTCCGGGATTATTTCGCGTGCTATTTTTTCGGCGATTTCCGTTGTGCGCTGCATAATTTCTTCATTCAGATTATTTGCTATTTGATGTTCTTTAGCCTCCTGCGCAATATTGTGCGTATTTTTATCTTTAGCATTTTTCTCATAACCACGGCCGTCTATCACAATTACTTCTTGATTATTTCTGCCGTTTCGATCTTCATATACATCCGTCAAGTCGAAAATTTTCTTGGTATCTATAGAATCTGAATCCATACATCCCCCCGGCAAAACGCCTTGTTTTATAAACGGCTGCTATTTTTTTCAGTCGTTTTCTAATTATCACAGAGTATAAAACAGTTCAAGATATATAAGATGATTATGCTTTGCTTAATAAATCTTTATTAATCTTCTGCCGGTCTCAAAAGCTTCTTGCAAAAGACCTCTGTTCACTGCGGCGGGACATTCTTCGCTATTTACATGGATAATTCGGCCTACTTCTTCCATTCCCAGACCGCTTCCCGTCATACCGGCAAGGTATTGAATCGATCTTTTATATTGTTCCGGATTGGGAGCACCCTGAGAAACGACAAGAGCATATGTTTTACCGGATGGCACCATGGAATCGTAACCGCCATCGGGACGATTGGCGTAAAGTGAATATAGCCTATCAACAAAGAGCTTCATTTGACCGGAAATACGATACATGTAAATAGGACAACCGATGATAATGCCGGTGCAGGTTTTCATTGCCTCTAAATATGGGCTGAGATCATCCTGCTGATTGCAGCGGCCGAAGTTTTTTCGGCAGCTTAGACAACCCTTGCATCCTTTCAGGAAGATATCATGTAGTCTTATTTCTATTGTTTGAGCGCCCTTGCTCGCGGCGCCTTCCAGAATAGCGGCAATGATTGTCGATGTGTTTCCCTTTTTTCGGGGACTACCGTTGAAAGCTAAGACTTGCTTCAATTAACTTCCCTTTATTAATTTCTTCTTATATGTCTTGATATTATCTATATCTATTAAAGAATTGACTTATAATATCAATTATCCATTCCTTAAACATTTTTCGATTTTTTACCGCTTCGCTTATCGTCTCTAGTTAGCCTGTAAATCTTCATTTTTTCCAGTGCCGGCTTTATTTCGAATATTCCAATATTTTACGTATATGAAGATGTAGTTTAGGTGTCAAGAAAATAAAGCTGCCAAATAATACTTTAGTTCGAAGGATTGTCTTTTATGCAAGATAGGAAAGAACTTGATAATGCTCTCTAAATTGATATAGGTAAATTAAGCTGTATCAATTTCAAGGAGCAAGTTATTATGGATAATCACCTGAAAAGTTTTCTAGAGGAAAAATTGACATTCCGGGATTCTTGCGGCACGGGTAAAGTTATGGAACTATCTGAAGCCGTACGCCGGTTTGTCCGACCGCAGATGAGCATTCAATTCGGAAACGGCATGACCACGCCGACACCCATTTTTTTTGAAATCGCCAGACAATTTTGGGGAAAAAATCCCCGATTCACCATTATTGGAATTTCCGGAAATGTTTACAATATTGCTCTTTTCGTTCATGGAAAGTTATGTAATAAAATTATTGTCGCCTTCGCCGGCGACGGGTATCCCTTCCCTGGCCCCAATCCCATCCTTGCCCGAGCTCTGAGAGAGGGAGCTGTCTCGCTGGAAAATTGGACGCAATTAACGATTGTGCTTCGCTTTATGGCCGGAGCATTGGGAGTACCATTTTTCCCTACTAAATCAATTCGCGGGAGTTCCATGGAAGTTGAAAATAAAGACAGTTTTTGTCAAATTTCCAATCCCTTTACAGAGGGAGAATCGGCAAGTGTTGTTAAAGCCTATAATCCGGATATTGCCATAGCTCACGGATGGGCGTCAGATAAAGACGGTAATACCATTATGTCCGCGCCGCACTCCGGAAATCACTTTGGAGCACTGGCAGCGAAGGAGGGTGTGATCGTCACTGTCGAGAAAATTGTCGATGCCGACTTTATCCGGCGCCACGCTCATATGACTCGCCTTCCCGGATATGTCGTCAAAGCGGTCTGCCCTGTACCTATGGGCGGTCATCCTATGGGCATTCATGCTCTAGGTGTCTCCGAATTGGAAGGATATGGAGAAGATGAAGAATGGATTATAGAAGCACGAAAAGCTGCCCGAAATTCCGATGAATATCAGGCTTGGGTGGAAAAATGGGTACTGGGCTGCAAGAATCATGAAGATTTTCTTTCCCGTCTCGGGCAACAGCGTATTTGGCATTTAAAAGGAAAAATACAAAACGATTCCTGGATATCTGAACTTTCCGTTTCAGCCGGTCGTCTCCCCTCTCCCCAAGAATCAACACCCGCCGAACGTTTGGTTAGCGCCTCTTCCCATAAAATTATGGAAATTGTTAAAACAAAAAAATATTGTTTGGCTCTTTGCGGCATCGGTGTTTCGAATCTTGCCGCCTGGTTGGCTTATTATAAATTGCGTCGGGAAGAATACCCTCTGGAGCTGGTGGCGGAAATCGGTTACTATGGTTACTCTCCTCAACCATCCGATCCTTATGTATTCAATCTGCGTAACATTCCTTCCTGTAAGATGATTTCGGATATCTTTACTTCCCTAGGCATTATTATGGGCGGTTCCCAAACTTCCAGCATTGGAGTTATCGGAGCGGGTCAAGTCGATGTGTTGGGAAATGTAAATACGACAAGACTATCCGCAACAGGGCCTTTTTTAGTCGGGTCCGGAGGAGCCAATGATGTGGCATCGAGTGCCAATGAAACGGTCGTTACTTTGGAGCAAAACAATAGCCGCTTTGTGGAAAAAGTCGCCTATATAACGTCACCGGGTATTAGAGTAACCACCGTAATTTCTCAGTTGGGAATATGGGAAAAGGAAGTGGGAAACAATGAACTGGTATTGACCGGATACTTTCCTGTAACTCCCTCGGCATCGGAAGAGGAATCTGTGAGGAGTATTCAGGAACAATGCGGCTGGAAATTGAAAGTAAAAAGCAAACTGCAGATTCTTCCCTTGCCTTCGGCAGAGGAATTAAAACTTATGCGTTGTTTCGATCCGAAACGTTTTTTCCTTAGAGGTGATGAATCACAACGCTAGGCACATAAATCGTTTACTACATTTACACGTCATCATACATCCAAATGCATTGGCGGTTTATGATTATCGGACACTTTTGATTTGCTGAAATTAGGATTCGCTCGGAGAAGGTGCCCGGGTAGCGGTTCTCCGGTAAATTTTTCCGCAATTTTAACGCATTCCAGAAGAAGGTTGAAATCGACCCCTGTTTTTATCCCCATTTCTTCAAACAAGTAAACAAGATCTTCCGTCGGCACGTTCCAGTATCCCAGATCAAGTTCCATCGAACCGTAAGGTGTTCCGCTCATGCCGCCCAGTGAAGTGTCGAAAATTCTTATACCGGCCTCATATGCGGCGACACAATTCGCGATAGCCGCACCTCTGGTATTGTGGAAATGCACGGCGAGATTAATATTTAGATTCAAATCAAGAATGGATTTTATAAGGGTCTTCACCTTTTTGGGATTGGCCATACCGGTCGAGTCGACAAGAGAAATTTCTGTCGCCCCCATATAACTTAGTTTCAATACAAGTTGTAATACTTCTTCGGATGAAATCACTCCTGTATAGGGACAACCAAAAGCGGTCAGAATATAGATTCTGACACTCTTTCCGCTTTTGCCCGTAGCGTCGAAAATAGCAGGCAGAGTTTTGTTTACGGTTTCCTTTAGTGTTCGTCCCATCGTAATTTTATTGAAGATATCGCTCGCGGCCACGAGCATAAGAATTTCGTCAATTTGAGTAATCAACGCGCGCCGGCAGCCGATCTCGTTAGGCACCAATCCCACATAGGTTACTCCCGATTGCTTCTCGATCCCGTCAATAATTTTTTCTGCATCATAGTTTCTCGGCAAAAGACGCGGATGCAAGAAAGATGCGCATTCTATCTTTTTAAAGCCGGCTCGAGATAGTTTATTTATAAACATCACCTCATTGTCCGCCGAAAGGCTTTTACACACGGCCGGTAAACCGTCGCGTGGAGATATTTCTACAATGGTTGCTTTATTTTCCTTCTTCAAAATAGCTACCTTAAATAAATGAAAAAGTCATTAATTCCGGAAAAATTTTATTCTTATCTTGCCAAGATATAATGCATAATACGTTCCATAAATATTTATGTCCTCAAAATTATGTGTTTTAATAAAATTTTTTAAAGAATGATAAATCTGAGCGACTTTTTTCAATCAAAACCATATTGCTTCATTTTGATGTAAAAAGTTCGTCTGCTGATCCCCAGTTTTTTTATGGCCATGGTTCTGTTCACGGATGTTACCAGGGTTTCTTTAATTAATTTTCTTTCCAAACTCTTAACAGCTTCTATGAGATTGTGAGTTTCATCCGGCAAAGAAGTTATTGGTAAACCGACAGGATTCGGTCCCGGGTCTTGGGCAAATAGAAAATTCGGAAGTGAGCTGGGAGTTACTATTGAATCTCTGCTCATATTGACAGCATAGCTCACCACGCCTTTCAATTCACGAACATTTCCCGGCCAGTGATACGAGTTGAGAATTTCCATAGCTGAAGAGGAAAATTTTAAATTTCGTTTTTCAATATCGTCATTGGACTTAAGAAAATAGTCGATCAGAAGAGATATATCTTCTCTGCGCTCTCTGAGCGGCGGAAGGTATATAGTAAAAGCGTTTAAGCGAAAGAAAAGATCTTCCCTAAATGCCTTCTGTTCGATCAAAGAGGTTAAATCTCTGTTCGTAGAAGATATTATGCGGACGTCAACCTTAATATTTTTCGTACCACCTACCCTCTTGAAAGTACCCGATTCCAGAACTCTTAATAGTTTTGACTGCGTCTGAAGCGACGCGTCTCCAACTTCATCCAGAAGAATAGTTCCTTCATGAGCTTCATCGAAATATCCCTTGCTTCCGTCGGTTCTTGCTCCGGTAAACGCCCCTTTTTCATATCCAAATAGTTCACTTTCGATTAAAGTATCCGGGATAGCAGCACAATTGACATCGATCAATGGCCTTCCACTCCGTTTACTCGTACTATGTATCGCGCGCGCCAATATTTCTTTACCCGTACCGCTTTCTCCAATGATCAGCACAGAGATATTGGATTTTGCGGCTCTCTGAGCAATAACCAGGGCTTTTTTAAATTCTATATTCTCACCTACTAACTCGCTAAACTCGGGAGAAAGTTTTTCAGTCCTAAATTTTTCCTCATCTTCATAAGGGTTAAATTTTTTTAGCCCGTAAGATTTACTATCTTTTTTTTCCGAATCCCGGGCAATTATAAGATAAAAATGATCTTTGTTTTTTGATTTGTTTAATAAGTAGACAAATAAGCTGATTTTTCGTTGACTGCCGGGAATTGTTACGGACTGGGGTGAAGTAATCATTCTGACTGACGCTTTTAGGTTGAGAGACGAAAGAAAATCACATTTTGTTTTTCTTCTGCCGCTACCTTTATAGTTGAAGAGAGATTCAAATTTATTGTTTACATAATAAACATAATTATATTCATCAATGATTACGGCAGCATCAGAGATATCCTGTATGGTTTTTATTAAGAATTGAGGAATTTTTTCCATATTTTTTCTTTCTTAAGATAATTATGTATACAATTAATACAAAATAATCAATAAAAAACATACAAAACAATTTCCTTGGGAACAAAAACGTATTTTAGAATAAATGATGACGAAATTCCAATTTGCTATTTTTCAGCCCTAATGAGGCTGTGGGGAACGTCACGAATCATAAATAAGACAAGAAATTCTCTACCCTGTACGGCCATAGGGCAATTTTAGAGCACAACAATACAAGTGGTATGATATTTGCTGATCTTTTGTCAGGACAGGATTAGAAACTATAAGCAAGGAGCAGAAATATGGATATCAAAAATATTATGGTTATTGGTTCCGGACTCATGGGATCGGGCATTGCGCAAGTTTCCGCCCAGGCCGGATATAACGTCATCATGAATGATGTAAAAATGGAGTTTATCGACAAGGGCTTCAATTCCATCGGCAGGATCCTCGACGGCCAGGTACAGAAGGAAAAAATAACCCCCGCCGATAAAGATGCTATTTTATCCAGAATCAGCAAATCAGCCGATCTGGAAGCGGCAAAAAAGGCCGATTTTATTATTGAAGCCGCTTTTGAAAATTTCGAGGTGAAGAAATCCATATTCGAAAAACTCGATGCTCTTTGCAAAAAAGATGTAATAATAGCCACCAACACTTCTTCTATCCCCATTACCTCGCTCGCTACAACCGTGAAGCGGCCGGAAAAATTTATCGGCATGCATTTTTTCAGCCCCGTAGGAATAATGAGGCTCGTGGAGATTATTCCCGGCCTTAAAACATCTGACGATACTGTGAAAATAACGCAAGAAGTAGCGTTCAATCTCAAAAAAGAAACGGTACGCGTAAAGGATGTGCCCGGTTTTCTTGTAAACCGGATTAATGCGGCATTTCGGTCGGAGGTTTTTACTTGTTTGTTGGAGGGAGTAGCCAGCCTCGAAGATATAGACAAGGCCGTCAAGTTGGGACTTAATCATCCCATGGGGCCATTCGAATTAAATGATGCAGTAGGGTTAGATATCGGTCTTAACGTTTTTAGAACTCTCTATGAAGGATATAAAGACAAGAAATTTCGCCCTCCCCTGCTCCTAGAAAAGATGGTATTAAGCGGAGATCTCGGCAAAAAAACAGGAAAAGGATGGTATGATTATACATCTGGAGAAAAGAAGCCGAGAAAAGACCTAAATTTTTAAAATAAAAATTATGGGGAGATGAAATCATGGAAAACGTTGTCATTTTAAATTGTGTGCGCACTCCTATCGGCGCTTACGGTGGTTCTCTAAAAGATATTCCTGTTTATAAACTTGGCGCTATTGTTTTGCAGGAATTGTTAAACGGGCAAAAATAGATCCGGCACAGATTGAAGATGTGATTATGGGAACGGCTTATCAAAACGGCGAATGCGCCAACGGCGCGCGCATGGCAGTTCTGGAAGCCGGCTGGCCGGACAGCGTTCCGGGAGTTGTTCTTGACCGGCGTTGCTGTTCGGGTCTGGATGCTATTTTTTTCGGTGCCATGAAAATACAAACGGGAAATGCTGATATTGTTATTGCCGGCGGTATGGACTCTATGAGCCAGGCCGAACTATATATTCCCGGTGATATCAAGTGGGGACTGGGAGGCAAGACTCATGAAAAATACGGCTTTATGCCCAGAGGACACGGCGCTCTGGCCATGTGGGGAATCCCCTTCTATGATCGCATCCAGCGCGCGCGCGTTATGTCGCAGCCCATTGCCCGCTACGGCGAACTCAGTTCCATGATGACCTGGGCCGAAGCCGCGGCCAAAAAAGAAAAAATAACGCGGGAAGAAGCCGATCAGTGGGCACTCCGGAGCCATCAGAGAGCGATTGCGGCGCAGGATGCCGGAAAATTTGCTGAAGAAATCGTTCCCGTGCCTGTCGGTAAAGGTAAGAGCGAACAGATGACTTTCTTCAATGTAGATGAAGGTCCGAGAAGAGAAACTACTCTGGAAAAATTAGCCAAGCTAAAGCCTGTTTATTCCGGTGGTGTTTGTACAGCCGGAAACTCTTCTTCTGAAAATGACGGCGCAGCGGTTATAATGCTCGCTTCCGAAAAAAAAGCGAAAGAGCTGGGAATAAAGCCTCTCGCTTATTTCCGTTCTTGTGCGGTAGCGGCAACCGATCCAAAACTGACCTACCCCGCCGTGCCTGCGTCCGTTCAAAAAGCGCTGCAAAAAATAAAAACTACCATTGACCAGATTGGTCTCATCGAAGTTCAGGAAGCTTTTGCCGTTCAGGCGCTGGCTGATGCCCGTCTTTCCGGCATCAAAGACAAAGAAATGGATGAAAAAGTAAACGTTAACGGTTCCGGAATTTCCTTGGGGCATCCTATCGGTGCTACCGGTGTAATGCGCTTAACAACGCTGATTAACGAAATGACTCGCAGAGATTGCCGTTACGGTCTCGAAACCATATGCGGCGGCGGCGGTCAGGGCATCTGCCTGATCGTGGAAAGAAAATAGTTTAAAGAAAAAATTGGGAGGATTTTAAACATGGATTTTGGATTAACCGAAGAACAAAAAATACTTCAGGACATGGCAAGGAATTTTGCCGAAAATGAAATCAAACCTCATGTGGAAGAAGATGAAAAAAGCCAGCATTGGCGCAAGGAAATATTCGATAAAATGGCTGAATTAGGTTTTTTCGGTTTCTGCATTGATGAGAAATATGGTGGAAACGGCATGGGTTATTTGGAAGGTGCCCTGGTCATCGAACAAATCGCCAAAGTCCATACATCCTGGCGTATGGCCTTTAACATGCAGTGTTGGGGACCTTCTTTGACCATTCAAAAATTCGGAACAGAGGAACAGAAGCAGCATTACATTCCTAAATTTGTCAGCGGTGAATATATCGGCAGCTTCGCCATGACGGAAACCGATATCGGCTCCGATGTGGCCGGTATGAAATGCTTGGCGGAAGACAAGGGCAATCATTATCTCCTCAATGGCAATAAGATGTGGATTACGAACGGAACAGTATCCAATCATGGCTTATTATATGTAAAGACGAATAAGGACGCCGGAGCCAATGGGATCACCTGCTTTCTCATGGATTATAGCCTCCCCGGCATTACCCGTAAAAAGATTCATGAAAAAGTGGGACTCTTGGCTTCCGATACGGCGGAAATTACTTTTGAAGATGTGAAGGTGCCGAAAAAACTCGTTCTGGGAACCGTCAACAAAGGATTTCAAATGTGCATGACGCAGCTAAATGCCACACGGCTCGGATGTGCTGCAGGTGCAGTAGGACTTTCCGGAGCCATCCTGGAAGCCTCCATCAAATACGCTAACGAAAGATCTCAGTTTGGACAAAAGATCGGCAAATTCCAGTTGATTCAGCAACAGATCGCGGAAATGAAAATGGGACATGCCGCAATGGCTGATCTTGTTTACAAAGCGGCTTGGCTGAAGGATAAAGGACTTCCCAACGTGATGGAAACATCGATGTCCAAACTTTACGGAGCCAAAGAGGTCGTTCATGCGGCCAACGAATGCATGAAGTTATTCGGATCGTTTGGATATTCCGATGAATATCCCTGCGGCCGATTCCTGCGCGATGCCAAACAATTCGAAACGCTGGAAGGAACATCCAATATGCATACTATGATCGTGGCTAACGCCGCGCTCGGTTATGCTCCCAACAGAGTATAAGAGATCATTTAAATGATTTACCCAAGATACTCAAATCGTTTCTTTGATCTAGTTGAAAAATAATGCACATGTGTTGGAACCGGTAAAATGAAATGAATATTCATGAATACCAGGCCAAAGAGATTCTGAAATCATACGATATCCCCGTGCCGGCCGGAAGAATGGTAAAAACGATCCGCCAAACACAGAAGGTTCTGGAGGAATTCGGTCGGCCCTGCGTATTGAAAGCGCAGATCTACGCGGGTGGCCGCGGAAAAGCCGGAGGGGTAATGAAAGTGCAGGATCCACTTCAAGCCGTTGAGGCGGCAAAAGAACTCTTTAAAAAGAAACTGGTGACTATTCAGACCGGGAGTAAGGGGCTGGCCGTCAAGTATATTCTTATTGAGGAAATCGTGGAAATCGAAAAAGAGTTTTATCTCTCCATCACTCTGGATAGACAGACATCCCGCTATTGCCTTATCGCTTCTGCCGAAGGAGGCATGGATATCGAAGAAGTGGCGCGCGTGTCACCCGAAAAAATTCATACTCTTTATATTGATCCTTTTCTTGGAGTACGGCCCTATCAGGCCCGCGAAATGGCCCTAGCCCTGGGACTGAAAGGCAAAATTGTCGATGATGGCGTTAAACTCGTGCAGAATTTGTATAAAATAGTTTTAGAAAAGGATTGCTCATTAGTTGAGATTAATCCTCTTGCTGTCGGCAAGGCCGGTAAATTGATAGCCATGGACTGTAAAATAAATTTCGACGACAATGCTCTCTTCCGTCACCCTGATTATGAAAAAATGATTGATTTTTCACAGTTGGATATTCTGGAAATTCAGGCTAAAAAATTTGACCTCGCTTATATAAAATTAAACGGAAACATAGGCTGTATGGTGAATGGCGCCGGTCTGGCCATGGCCACACTGGATGCTTTGAAAGAATGTGGGGGCGAACCGGCTAACTTCCTTGATGTCGGCGGCGGAGCAAACAGGGAAAAAGTGGCCGAGGCTTTTAAGATTATTTTAAAAGATAAAAAGGTAAAAGGAATTTTTGTTAACATTTTCGGCGGCATTATGCGCTGTGACATAATCGCTCAAGGTATTATTGACGCCACAACGGATATAGTTTGCAGCCTCCCTATCGTGGTGAGGATGGATGGAAGCCGCCTTGCCGAAGGCAAAAGCCTTCTTTCTCAATCAGGGCTGAACGTCGAAACCGTTGATAATCTCAGAGATGGCGTAGCTAAAATTGTCCAGAAGGTCAATAAAAAACGCAAAGCCCTCCTCATAAATTAAGGAATAATTTTAAAACCGACGGATAAAGAAATGGCCATTTTGATCAACAGTGCTTCTAAAATAATTGTTCAAGGCATCACCGGTAAAAGCGGCCTTTTTCACGCTTTGCAGTGCCGGGATTACGGAAGCAATATTGTCGGAGGAATCACTCCAGGAAAAGGCGGCACTACAATCGAGGGATTTCCCGTATTCGATACCCTTCGCGAGGCAGTCCGCGCAACGAGGGCCACGGTTTCGATGATTTTAGTTCCCGCCCCCTGGGCGGCAGAGGCGATTCTGGAAGCGGCAGATGGTGGGATTGAACTGGCCGTTTGTATTACCGAAGGCATTCCTATACGCGATATGGTCGTGGTAAAAAGATATCTTCAGGGACAGCTCAATGAAACTCATTGGCCCAAATTGTCCCGGTGTGATTACGCCGGGTGAATGCGAGGCTGGGAATCATGCCCGGTGCCATTCATAAAAAGGGAGAAATCGGCGTTGTTTCCCGTAGCGGCACGCTCACCTATGAGGCGGTAAAACAGCTAACTGAATCCGGTTTGGGTCAATCTACCTGCGTGGGGATTGGTGGAGATCCGATAATCGGCATGAGTTTCATGGATATACTGAAACTATTCAACGAAGATTCTCAAACAAAAGGTATCTTTATGATCGGCGAAATCGGCGGCGATGCCGAAGAAACGGCGGCCGAATGGATCAAAAAAAATATGAGAAAACCCGTTGCTGCCTTTATTGCCGGACTTACGGCACCTCCGGGCAAACGCATGGGGCACGCCGGCGCAATTATTACCGGTGGCAAAGGCCTGGCAGCGGATAAAATCAGGGTACTTTCCGAATGCGGTGTTACCGTGGCGAAAAGTCCCACTAAAATAGCCGAGGCGATGAAACAGGCTTTAAATAGGCAGGGCTAACCAAATCATAATTTGCGGGTTTTAAAAATGAAACAATATTTTGAGAAAATGGATCCTTTGGGAAAGGCGCTTTCGCCGAAACAAATCGATAGTATGAAGGAGAACATCAAGCAGGCGGAAGAAGTAATGAGACAGCTCGATGCCGAAGCAGCGAGGATTAAAAAAGTCGGCGTACCGCTCGAAGCTATGCATGAACGCGGCGAAATGAGCGTCTGGGAGCGTATTGATTATCTAGTCGATCCCGGAACATTTTGCCCTCTGCACACCATATTCGATCCGGAAAACGAGGAATCGGGCAGTACCGGTGTTGTTGACGGTCTGGCTCGTATCAACGGCAAATGGTGCATTCTCATCGGCTTTAATAACAAATGGATGGCTGGCGCCTGGATTGCCGGGCAGGCGGAAAACAATCTGCGCGTGACGGACATCGCCAAGATTCTGCATGTTCCCCTGGTCTGGCTGGTGAATTGCTCCGGTGTTAAGTTACCCGAGCAGGAAAAGGTTTATGCCAATCGTCGCGGTCAGGGAACATGCTTTTTCCGTCATGCCGAACTGGAACAGATGGGCATACCCGTTATTGCCGGTATCTACGGCACCAATCCCGCCGGCGGCGGCTACCAGGCCATCAGCCCGACTATTTTACTTGCCCACAAAAAAGCTAACATGGCTGTGGGCGGCGGCGGCATCGTGAGCGGCATGTCCCCGAAAGGTTCTTTTGATGAAGAAGGGGCGGAAGAGATTATTAACGCAACGAGACATTTCCAATCGGTTCCTCCGGGAAGTGTCAAAGTCCATTATGATGTGACCGGTTTTTTCAGCGCTGTTTTCGACGAAGAGAAGCAAGTCCTGGATGCGATCAAAGATTATATGGCGGATATGCCGGCTTACAACCCCAAATTTTTCCGCGTAAGCGAACCTGCCGAACCGAGATATTCGCCCATGGAAATTACCTCTATAATTCCGATGAATAAAAAAAGGGTGTACGATTTCGAACAGGTTCTCGCCCGGCTGGTGGACAACTCCGAACATCTCGAATTTCGTCCGGGATTCGGCCCGGAAATTTACACAGGCCTGGTAAAAATCAACGGCTATCTCATCGGTGCCATCGGCAATCGGCAGGGCATTCTGCCTGATTATCCTGAATACACCAATGAATATATCGGCGTCGGAGGCAAGCTCTACCGTCAAGGCTTAATCAAAATGAGCGAATTCGTAACACTCTGCTCCCGCGACAAGGTTCCGGTGATCTGGTTTCAAGATACCACCGGAATTGACGTGGGAGATATCGCGGAAAAAGCCGAGCTTCTGGGCTTAGGTCAATCATTGATTTATTCCATTGAAAATACAAATCTGCCGATGATGCTCGTTGTTTTGCGCAAAGGAACCGCCGCCGCGCATTATGTTTTAGGTGGCCCGACAGCCAATAACAACAATGCTTTCTCGCTGGGCACGGCCGCAACCGAAATCAATGTGATGCACGGCGAAACAGCGGCCGCCGCAAGTTACGCCCGCAGACTGGTCAAGGAGAAAGATGCCGGGAAACCTTTAAAACCTGTTATCGACAAAATGAACGAGATGGTTGAACACTATGACAAGACTTCCGGGCCTCTGTTTTGCGCCAAGAAAGGTTTTGTCGATGAAGTCGTGCGTTTTCATGAAATCCGTAAATATCTCGTGGCCTTTACCAATTGCGTTTACCAGAATCCGCAAGCGATCTGTCCTAAACATCATATGATATTGCCGCGTATCATTCGCTCCGAAATAGTGAAAGGTCTGGACCGTCCGTAAGATGAATACAGCAAGATAGATGTGAATAGAATATTAAAAAACAAGGAGAGCGAAAATGGAATTTAAGTACGACCTGAGAGATTTGAAATTCATTCTTAGGGAATGGTTGCCTGCCGAAGAAGTGCTTGCCTGCAACAGATTCAAGGAAAATTTCAGCCTCGATGATGTGGAAATGCTGCTGAACGAAGGTTATAAGGTGGCGCGGGAAATCGTCAATCCCATCAACGCCCCGGGAGACAAAATTGGCGTTAAGTTCGAAGGTGGCAAGGTGACGCCTGTTCCCGGTTTCAAAGAAGCCTACCAGTTTTTACAGCAAAATGGCTGGGGTTCCAGCAGCGAATGTATCAAAATCGAAACAGGAATGCCCCTGATCCTGTACAAGGCTATCGCGGAAATGAATACCGCCGCCTGCCCCGCCCTTACCTCCTGCGTAAAATTAACCAGCGGCGCGGCCAATCTTATCCTGCGTTTCGGTGCTCAAAAAGATAACGACATGTTCATTCCGAAAATGCTCAGCGGCGATTGGCAGGGAACAATGTGCCTGACCGAACCGAACTTCGGTTCGGATACCGGTGATATCATCACGCACGCCTATCCCACTGAAGATCCCCGTATCTGGAAGATCAAAGGAACCAAAATGTTCATCACTGCCGGAGACCAGGGCACGGGTGAAAATACGATCCATCTCGTACTCGCACGTCCCGAAAAAGGAGCGCCCGGCTCGCCAGGTATCGGACTTTATATTGTCCCTAAAATATGGGTAAATGATGACGGCTCTCTGGGCAAACATAATGACGTCGTCACAGTCAGCATCGAGCACAAAATGGGACTGCACGCGCAGGCGACGGCACTACTTAATTTCGGCGACGACGATAACTGCCGTGGTATTATGCTCGGCCCAGCTCCCGATGCCAGAGGCTTTTCTCAAGGCCTTTCCATGATGTTTCACATGATGAACGAATCGCGAATCGGCACCGGCCATAATTCTAATACGCAGGCCGCAGCCGCTTACTATTTTGCCTCCCAGTATGCCACGGAACGCATTCAGGGCCGTCCTTTCGGCATCAAAAACGCCGATCGCGTACCGATTATCAAACATGAAGATATTCGCCGCATGCTTCTCGACATGAAAGCCACGGTCGAAGGAATCCGGGCGATGATTTTCAAGGGGTTTTATTATTTGGATATTCAGGGTAACTCTTCTGATAAAGAAAAAGCTAAAAAATACGGTGAGTTTGCTGAAATTCTTACACCCCTGGTTAAAGGCTATGGCAGTGAAGCAAGCCTCGGTGTTATCGCCGAAGCGATTCAGGTTTTAGGAGGCGTCGGCTACTCCACGGAATATCCGGTAGAACAATATCTGCGTGATTCCAAGATTTTGACCATTTGGGAAGGCACATCGTTTATTCACGCCAACGACCTGGTCGGGCGCAAAATGCGCATGAAGGAAGGGGCACCTTTTGCTCACTGGCTCGCTTCCATCAAGGAATTTATCGATGCCAACATGAAAGCCAAAGGCTTGGAGAAGGAAATGAAAAATCTGGACACAGGTTATCAAGCCCTGACGGAAGTTAAGAGAACCTTTGATTCCTGGTATGGTAATTTTGATGCCAAGCGGCAGTTGATACCACTTAACGCTATGCGGGCGCTCTTTGTCTGTTCACAGGTCTTTGTAAGTCAATGCCTTCTGGAACAGGCGTTGATTGCCTCGCAAAAGCTCTCCGGACAGAAAAAAGGAACAAGCGAGGCAATATTTTACGAGGGCAAAATCGCGTCCGCCCGCTATTACTTAAATAACATACTTCCCCAAGCATTTCTCACTACAGAGCTGATTAAGAGTGAAGAAGATATTGTGATTGCTTGCCCGGAAGAATCATTGGTGGTTAATTAAATCTAGAAGGAGGATATCCATGAGTTATACTGCTATTATTGTAGAGAAAAAAGCCGAGGAGAAACTCGGCATCATTACCCTGAACCGTCCCGAAGTGCGCAATGCGATCAATCAAACCGTCCGAACGGAATTAGCCCGGGCGATCGCCGATATGGAAGCGGATGCGAATGTGCGCGCCATCATCCTCACCGGAGGCCAGAAGGTTTTTGCTGCGGGAGCGGATATTGCCGCCATGGTCAATAACACCTCTATGGAGATGTTTTCCAACTCGGAGCTTTGGGATCTAACATTGAGAATGGAAGAATCGAGAAAACCGTTTATTGCGGCAATTGCCGGTTTCTGCCTGGGCGGCGGTTGTGAATTAGCCATGGGCTGTGATATTCGCATCGCCGGAGAAAGCGCGCAATTCGGCCAGCCGGAAATTAATATCGGTATTATTCCCGGTGCTGGCGGAACGGTTCGTCTTTCCAAGCTGGTGGGCTTAGGTAAAGCCAAAGAGCTTGTCCTTACCGGCAAAATGATTTCGGCCGCAGAGGCTCTGTCTATCAACCTTGTAAATAAAGTTGTTCCTGATGATAAATTGATGGAAGAAACTTTTGCCATGGCCAAGATGATCACCCGGCACAGTCCGGTCGCTGTTGGTTTAGCAAAATATTCGGTGCAAAATTCGCAAGATGTTGATAACTACACGGGCAAAATTATTGAAAGAGCGTCTTTCTCTCTGGCCTTTGCCAGTGAAGATCAAACGGAAGGCATGAAGGCCTTTTTGGAAAAAAGAAAACCGAGCTATAAAGGAAAATGAGGGTTTAATCACAAACAGGTAGGGGGAACATATGTTCATTTGGCTTTTTCATCGCATTAGCGGAGCGACGCTGATCGTTCTGATCGGCATCAAAATCTTGACCGGCTACTTTCTTTTGCCCAAAGATAATCGGCCGGACTGGGCTTTGAGTCTGCACAGGAATCCGGTTATTGATGTTCTTATCCTGATTCTTTTTACTTTTCACAGCATCTACGGTATTCGCACTATCATTATTGATTTTGGTTACCGCAAGGAAAAGCAGTTGTTCTGGGTATCGAACATTGCGGCAGCGGCTGTTTCGGCCGTTTTAATTTACTTTTTTGTCAGGGTTTCGTAATTATGCTTACTCACGATATTCTAATAGTTGGCGGCGGCTTGACCGGACTCAGGGCGGCCGTCGGTCTTTGCGATAAATACGATGTGGGATTGATTTCCAAGGTCTATCCCGTGCGTTCACATTCCATAGCCGCGCAGGGCGGCATCAACGCGGCGCTCACCAACAATCCCGCCGGCCGTGACGATTCCTGGGAAAAGCATACCTTCGATACGGTCAAGGGCAGTGATTATCTGGGCGATCAGAATGCGATTGAAATCATGTGCAAGGAAGCCCCCGGAATTGTCTATGAAATGGAGCACTGGGGCTGCCCTTTCAGCAGATTTCCCGACGGAACGATCGCGCAGCGCCCTTTCGGCGGAGGAGGCTACCCGCGCACCTGCTATTCCGCCGATGTCACCGGCCATTCGCTTTTGAACACTCTTTATGAAAGAGCTGTTTATAAAAGAGTCAAAATCTATCCCGAATGGTTTGTTACGAGCCTATGCGTGGAAGACGGCCAATGCCACGGCGTCGTTATTCTCGATATTCACACAGGCGAACTAATCCCTGTGCGCGCCAAAGTAACTATATTCGGGACCGGCGGCTACGGAAGAGTTTACCGCAACTCAACTAACGCTCTCATCAATACCGGCAGCGGCATCGGCATGGCTTATAAGGCCGGAGTGGGCTTGAAAGATATGGAGTTTGTCCAGTTTCACCCCACAACTCTTATCGGCACGAATATTCTGATGACCGAAGGTTGTCGGGGAGAAGGTGGTGTTCTTTTTAACAACCGCGGTGAGCGCTTCATGAAAAATTATGCGCCCTCGGCCATGGAACTTGCGCCGCGTGATATTGTTTCACGTTGTATCCAGACGGAAATTAATGAAGGCCGCGGTTTTGATCATCCACTGGGAAAATATATTCAGCTGGATTTACGCCATCTGGGGGAAAAGAAGATTTTGGAGTGTCTTCCCGGTATTCGTAGTATCTGTATCGATTTTATCGGTATCGATCCGGTCAAAGAGCCGATTCCAATTATGCCTTCTCAGCATTATTCGATGGGCGGCATCGATGTCAATGAAAAAGGCGCCTCCGCTATAAAAGGATTTTACGCCGCGGGTGAATGCTCCTGCGTGAGCGTCCACGGCGCCAACCGGCTCGGCGGAAATTCGCTTCTTGATACCATCGTCTTCGGGAAACTTGCCGCCCGAGCCATTGATGAAGAATTGTCAGCAACTAATTTAAAACCTAAAGATAAACCTCTGCAGAATTTAAAAAAAGAAGTGGAAAAAAAGATTGCGTGTCTTACGAAACCGGGCGGGGAAAGGCCCTACAAGCTGGCGGCGGATTTGGGCGCGTTAATGAGCGAAAAAGTAGGTATTTTCCGTACTAAAATAGAACTTGCTCAAGCACTGGATGAAGTCATAAAAATCAAGGAACGATACAAAAACGTCAGCATTTCCTCCGCGGATAAGCACATGAATTATGAACTGCACAATGCGCTGGAGTTCGAGTATATGCTGGAAGTAGCGCATACCATTGTTCTGGGCGCGCTCCTGCGTGAGGAGAGCCGCGGCGCTCATTTCCGGCGCGACTATACCACGAGAAACGATAAGAAGTGGCTCAAGCACACCATCGTCAAAATGGGCAAAAAGAGAGAGCCGGTCATCTCTTATAAAGACGTTGTCATTACCAACTATCAACCCATGGAGAGGAAATATTGATTAAGAGCGATACTTATACCTTCAAAATTCTGCGTTATGACGTCAAGGAACCGGAGAAAGAACCACACTTTGTATCCTACAAGATCAAAGTTATCCCCGGCCTGACCGTATCTGGCGATGCTTTTACGCATTCGTGATGAAATTGACGGGACGCTTTCCTTCCGGTCTTCCTGCCGTTCGGCGATTTGCGGCTCGTGCGCGATGGTCATCAATGGTAAAATTGATCTGGCCTGCCGGACGCAGGTCGCCATTTTCGACACAGATACGATAATCTTGGAGCCTCTGCCCAATTTCGAAATTATCAAAGACCTCGTCGTGGACATGACTCCCTTCTGGCAGATGTATGAAAAGATACAGCCATATCTCATACGCAAGAGCCCCGCTCCTGATAAGGAAATATACCAAAGTGAGGATGATCGAAAGAAGATAGATCAGTTTGTCAATTGCATCCTTTGCGCCTGCTGTTACGGCGCCTGCCCTGTTTTAAATAGAGACGGAGAATATGCGGGTCCGGCAGCTCTGGCCAAATTACAGCGTTTTTCATCCGATTCCCGTGATGAAAGATCGGCCCAGGCGCTGGAGATCTTCAATAATGAAAAAGGCGTCTGGGGTTGCGATACTGTATTTCGCTGTATTGATGCCTGCCCGAAGGATGTGCGTCCTACCGACGGCATTGTGGGCTTGCGCAAGACACTGTTGAAAAATAAATTCAAAAAAGAACGGAGGGAAGCAAAAAAATGAAATTGAAATATTCCCTCATTACACGCAGACAATTTCTCAATACTCTTTTCGGCGGCTCGCTTGTGGCTTTTTTTTCCGCTACGCTTTTTCCCTTGTTTAAATTTGCCTTCCCTACCCTCGGCAAGGAGCCGGATTTTGTAGTGCTCGCCAAAAAAGATCTTGACGCTATTCCCGAAAATTCAGCGAAAATATTTGCCTGGGGTGGAGTGCCGGGAATCTTTTTAAAAAGAGAAGACGGAAGCACTGCCGCTTTTAAAGGCGTCTGCACGCATATGGAATGCAACGTGGCTTATCGGCCGGCGGAAAAGAAGTTTTACTGCGCCTGCCATCAGGGCTGGTTTGACGACACAGGCAAAAACATTGCCGGTCCACCGCCCAAACCGCTTCAGGTTTTTGAAGTAATGGAAAAAGGCGAAAAACTGATTATAGTCAGGAAGGGAGCTAAAGTTGATCTGGCCAAAGTTTAAAAATTGGATTGAGGAGCGCTATGATATTGCCGAGTTGAAGAAACTTGCCAAAAGCAAGCTTGTCCCTCAACATCGTTATGACTTCCTGTATTATACCGGAGGCATTACGCTTTTCCTTTTTATTCTGCAATTTATAACGGGAATGCTCTTGGCTTTTTATTATATTCCGCATATCGACTTCGCTTATGAAAGCATCATCGATATCGTCACGAAAATCAATATGGGCTGGTTTTTCCGGGCTGTTCATCACTGGGGAGCACAGCTCTGTATTGTTTTTGTCTTTATTCATCTCTTTGGCACACTGCTCGTTAAATCTTACCGCAAGCCGCGGGAGTTTCTCTGGGTGACCGGTTTTATTCTGCTGGTAATCTCCATTTTCTTTGGCCTCAGCGGCTATCTAATGCTCTGGGATGAACGGGCTTTTGCCGCGGTGCGTGTTGCTACAGGAGGCGCGGGCGCTTTGCCGTTCCTCGGGAGTTTTATAAAAATTTTCTTAAGGGGAGGCACAGATGTAACCGGCGATACCCTCACCCGCTTCTACGCCTTCCACGTGGCCATTCTGCCGGTATTTTCACTGTTGCTCATCGGCCTGCATCTGCTTTTTGTGCAATATCACGGCATGAGCATTCCCGTTTCTCTGGAAAAGAAAGAAAACAAAGGAGAACCCTTCTTCCCCAATGTTTTTTACAAGGATATGATGATCTGGCTGGTGGTGCTGGGCATTGTGGTAACGCTGGCAATTCTCCTGCCGCCGGAAATCGGTAAGAAAGCAAATCCTCTGGCTGCGCCGCCGGAAGGCATCAAACCCGAATGGTATTTTCTCTTTATGTTGGAAACACTCAAACTCTTTCCCGGCACCATTTGGGGTTTCAATGGCGAGACCATTGCTATTATCTGCGTCTCGGTCGGAATATTATTTTTCTTCCTCATTCCATTTATCGACCGCAAATCAAACAGAGGAGAGAAAAGCCCAATCTTCACAGTCATTGCTGTGATCTACCTTCTTTATTTTATAACTATGACTCTGGTCGGCTTTTTAAGTTAGGTGCGCTTATGAAATATTTTATTAAGATATTATTTTCTGCATTCACTATCTTTTTTTTCAGTTTCATGGCCCGGGCCGAAGATAAAATCCCCGTATTTCCTACTACACCGGTTGACGCTTACACAGTCTACGCGAGCCTGGCTATTTTCTGGCTCGCCATTATCGGACTTATTGTGGTTATCAAAATGAAACTCAATGAAATTGAAAGAATTCAGAAATTGGGGATTGATAAAGAAGATACACATGCCCCTCTGCTGAATTGATAGAGATAGCGAGGAAACCTTTTGCGCACAATGACTGTTCAACAAGTCACTGTGCGCAACTTGCATTTGTATTTCTATAAAGATTTCTATTGCGTTTTTCCGGTCACGTTACCTTAACATCAAAAGTCGATTCCCACGTGCCGTGAAGATTACAATGTTGAGTGGCTATAAGCGTGACTTTGCCGTCCGGCGCTACGTCCTTGGTAAAAATTACATTAAATTTTGCCTTTGGCTGCAAATATCCTCGGGGTTCGAAAGTAATCCGGCCTGCCGGCTCATTGCCGATCCTCAACTGAATATATTCTATCCAGTGGGCAGGCATCATAACATGAAGATTTTCTCCTACGCTC
Organism: uncultured delta proteobacterium; assembly: GCA_963753975.1. Lineage (GTDB taxonomy): Bacteria > Desulfobacterota > Syntrophia > Syntrophales > Smithellaceae > UBA4810. Next base: position 157,660 of record CAVWEH010000002.1, on the reverse strand, counting down.
ACCTCAACGGCGAATGCTTCACCGGCTTTGACCGTGCGCGGCGCAACGATAAACGGCGCATGGGTTTTTTCCAGGTGAGTTTTCTTTGCCGGGTCTTTAATTCTGTTGATTCCCTCAAATAAGGCCATATCCACCTTATCGGGAAAATAGAGATCTGCTGCGCTGACAAGGCCCGCCAGACCTATGGAAGCAGAACTCAGTGCGGCCCCTTTTAAAAAAGTTCGTCTATCCATCTCATGTCTCCTTCAATTGTTTCTATAGCAGTACATCGGCAAAAAATGTTTTATTGCCATGTTTGGTTTGCTAACAACTTTGCCTATCACTACTCATTTACGGGCAGCGTACTTTTTTCTGCATCTTTCAGCCAAATACGGCAGCCAAAAGTATTAAAAAGGAAATAACCGCGCCGGCACCGTGTATTCCGATCAGCGCAATGGGATGAGCTTTCTTTCTCACATGATAGGAAAGTAAAACAAAACCGCCCAAGGCAAAAATAATGAACATCACGAGTGCGATATTCATTAATGTATTGGATGAATCATTGTAAACATTAACGGCCAGAATGATAAGACCCGCTGCCGCAAAAATTCCGTGAAAAGCTGCGAGCCAAATCGGCAATTCCTTACCGACAAATTTCCTGTAGGCAAGTGTTAAACCCCCGACCGCTGCAATAGCAAAAAGAATGACAGGCCAATAAATCATAATTTCCTCCTTTATTTATTCGTTTTTAAGAATAATGGTTCTTTTACCTTACTTAATGACAAGTTAAGGATATATTTGATTAAAGGCAATGATAGTTTTTAAAGGGTATACTAATAGGTAAATCATACCTATCCTACCTGCATTAGGCATCAGACGACACTGTTTTCAAAAGCGAAGAAGTAATCCGCGAGAATCAGATATTATTCAAAAGCCTATTTTTGCATTTCGCCCAAAAATATTATTATCCTTTTGGCATTGGCGCCGAAATCGCCCTTCCCGACCCGGGATTCGGAACGAATATCGACGTTGCTCATTTTACCATGCGCCTTAATCCGGATAACAATATCATCTTTAAATCCCATCCAGAAAGTTGTTGCCGTAGCCTCGATTCGCCCTTCGTTGGGTTCGGCAGCCACTATTTCCCAATTCATGGTTTTGGCGATAGCCAGCGCTTTGGAAAAAGCCTTATCGACAGGCATATTTAAAGTCAGCGTTTTAATGTCCGGATATGCTTTTATCTGCTGCACGGCTACATCCGGGCCGCCGTATTCCGGTTTATTATAGGCATCTTTCCTCAGAGGCAATACGGAAACAAAAGCCGGTGGATTGGTAATATCAGTTGTTATATCATGAATGGGGGGCACCTTCATCTCATAGCGCATATACAAAGGAATTACCGCTACAGGTATGCAGATAATAAGACCCAGAATACATAGATAAATCCCCTTGTTTAGCGGAGTAAATAAATAGGCAACTAAACCGATGATGGATATTACTCCCGCCACGAGCCCGACAATAACCGCAATACCCATTATTTCCAGTCCTGTTCGGAAGTAAAACCACTGAAATCTTGTGCCCAGCCCGGCGATAGCCGAAATTAGGACAGAGATTACAGCGACTAAAAACCCGCTTGCTGCAATTAAAAAAACAATTTTACTTTTTTCCATATAACCCTCCTTATTGCTGTTCTCTATTACCGTTTATTAAGATCTTTTAGGATACAGTTTGATCGAGCATTCAGGACATAGGCCATGAGTAAAATCCGCATAGGAATTATCTTTTATATACGCTTCGATACGCACCCAGCTGCCGTCGTCATCGCGTATCTTTTTACAGGCAGCGCAAATCGGCAAAAGGCCGGTCAGAGTTTTTATTTTGGTCATTGCTTCACGCAGTGATTCTTCAGTCCTTTTCCTCTCTTCAATTTCCCTTTGTAATTCGGCGGTTCTCTCTTTCACCTGCATCTCCAGCTCATCATGCGCCTTGCGCAGTTCTGCCTCTGCCTCTTTTCGCGCATTGATTTCCTCCGCTTCTGCCAGAGCTCTTTGCACAGCCGGGACAAGCCGCTGCAGACGATTTTTCATTACATAGTCATTCGCGCCGTTAATAAAGATATCTATGGCCAGATCCTCTCCAATAGCTCCCGTAACGAGAATAAAGGGAATGTCGGGAAGCCTTAATCTGGCGTCGTTCAAAGCCGTCACACCGTCATATTGGGGGAGATTATAGTCGGAAAGAATAATGTCCGGAGAAAAATTATCCAGAGCCATTAAGTAATCTTCCCTGTTGGAAACTATCTGAGCAGCAAAGTTAAGACCGGCGCTTTGCAGCTCATCTTCCATCAAAGCCGCATCGCTTGCCGTATCTTCCAATATAAGAATATGGATGTTGTCTTTCATCGCATTGTCATTCCATTCCACAAAAAGTTATGTCTTCATTTTCGATATTTCAGTTAAGTTATTTTGAAATAGTATAGTGCGATGTTCTTGGAATTAACATGGTAGAAGATATAACGGTATTCAGTAGGTAAATGCTCTTATTCTTCCGCGAAAAATCATGATTTTGCGTTTATTCGCTTATTATCAGGACTGCTTAATTTCTACAATGAAGCTAAACGAAATCGAACGGATTGAAAAATTGGGGATTGACAGGGAAGATCAAGAGGCCTCTCAAATTAGCGAGCATTAACAGTTGTGTAAATTATTTTCCAAGATTTGTCCCCTCATTGCTGCCTTTTTTGATTGTATAACCCAAAAATATAGTCAATCAATTCTATTTCTTTTGCGTTACCTTTGATTTTTTCCAGCCTTATAAAAATTTTCTCTCTAAACTGCTCATTCGATTCAACACCTTCCGGAAATCGAGAAACTTCAATGCCTTTAACGAAGCTCTTAAATTCGCTCAAATCTACTCGAGCAAAAGTCTTGATCCATAATTCGGGTTTAGAATATAATAATAAAAACAGCTCATCTTCAGCAACTTTGCTGTATTCTACCGTGTAAGTTGCATCATCTTTTGCCATCTTATAAAGTTTTAAGAATCCCGCAGGGTCATTATTTTCAGCCTGTTTCACAGCCGCGGTATATTCCTCTACTGCAATTTTAGACTTTTCAATCTTTATCTGTCTTTGATATTGACTCATTTCGTTATTATCACTGCAACCCGCTATAAATAAAATTAACATGGCCAAGCTAATACAAAGTTTTTTCATAGCTATATTAACCTCCGCTAAATAGGCGCATCGCCTTATTTTCTACCTAACCCCATCCAATTTTCTTTATGGTCATATTACTTTTTACATTGCCGCTAAAATGCAAAAAGGGGCGGAATGAAGACTCCGCCCCTCTCTTATCTGCTACGATACCTCAACCCGATGGGCGGGGTACTGCGCTAGTTCTTTCCCTGCAAGAAATCCTTATACGCCGAAGCCGTTTCCTGCGGTTTTTCCAGCATGGGAAGATGACCGCATTCTTTTATTATCACTGATTCAGAACCTTTTATATTTTTCTTAAAAATCTGAACAGCGGATACGTTAATAACCTTGTCCGAATCTCCCCATACGATCAGTGTGGGAGCTTTAATTTTATTTAATTTGCCTTGCAGCTCGGTTTTCCCAATTTCATTAAATATTTTTTCGTTAAGAGGCGCGGCTTTTATTGCCTGTTTCGCTAAATAATTTTTTATTACGGAAGGCAATTTAAGCGGTTTCACAGAAGTGAATTCTAACAATTCTTCATAGCCTTTTTCATCTTTAACAACAAGAGGATTAACGCCCTTTCCCAAAAGTGAAGCAAATTCGCTTTTTATTGGAGAATGTACACCGGCAGAATCGAATAAAGCAAGAGTTTTAACCATTTCGGGGTAAGTCGCGGCATAATTGCCGGCGATTTCGCCGCCCATTGAATTTCCGACTATATTAAATTTTGTCAGTTTCAGTTCTTTTACAAATAGATTTAATCTTTCCACCTGAGACATGATGTCATATTTCGCGTCCTGCGGTTTCGAGCTTTCCCCGAAACCGGGGAGATCGGGAATTATTACCCGATAATTGGGCGTAAAGTATTTAGCGAACCTCAGCCAATTGTCTTTGCTTCCGCCAAAGCCGTGCAGCATAATTATTGTGTCGCCTGTTCCGCCCTCCGCGTAAACAATTTTAAAATCAGGAATGTTCACCGATTTAATTGTTAGCCCGGCGTCTTTGCGGAATCCGTTAATTGCTTTATTGTATAAATATGCCGGGGCAGCAAAATAAAGTACCGCTGCAATAATTATTACAACGGCTGCAATCGTCAAAAAAATTGTTTTCGTCGAAAACTTTTTCATTTGGAAACCTCCCGATAATTATTTGTGAAACTCTAATTCAAAAGTGAAACACATAACCTAAAGCTCATACGTCGGAATTGCTAAGTTGTAATGAGACCCAAGCTTCAGAAACAGAGTGCATAACCTAAAGGTCACTACTGCTGGAGCTTGCAGGTCGAATCATCCCGCAACGCGGAGGGTATGATACACCGCAACTTGCTTTGAAGTTCATACCCGTGATTTGTTAAATTTGAGACGAGAACTATCTTTTAATGCGAAGGAATATTAAGGCAATAATTCTTCAATGTCAAAGAGAAATAATGATCACATATTCTCCCTATTCCCCAATCAAACCCATTCAATTTTCTTTATGGTCAGATCATTTTTCACATTGCCGGTATTGGGGGTATCTGCCGGTTCAATCAATAAAACTTTATACCCTTTAATTGACGAAGGCTTATGCTCAACACCTTTCGGGATTACTATCATTTCACCCTTATTAATTTCTATAGTTCGATCCTTGAAGTTCATAAGCAGTGTGCCATCCAGGACAATAAAAGTCTCATCGGTGTCGTCATGTTTGTGCCAGATAAAGTCACCTTTAAATTTAACCACCTAGAATTCGTAGTTGTTCATCTTCGCGATGATTCCCACCGAGTAATCTCCCCTCGGCAGTTTGGCGAGTTTTTCGGCAAAGTTAATTTTATTAATTTTCATCTTTTCCTCGCTAATTAACGAAAATTGCTATTTCAATGTATTTGCCTCTTTTCCTTCTTTGATAACTCGTCGAAGTATCTCCGATAACTTTCCTTTGGCTCCAAATTGCCATTTACCCAACAGTTCCAGATCATTCACAACCCACTGATTATTTTCTTTAATCAAGATTGCTCTATCCTGCCATTTTACTATCTCATGTTTTCGATAAGGATCGCGATATTCCAGGTTGACTAAATACGCGACAGGGTTTTTGTCTGGTTCAGCTTTAATGGCAGTGTATTTGTCTGCGCCTTCGAAGAGAGAAAAGAACAAGCTGCCTTCGACCAATGGCGGCTCAGAACCTTTAGTTCTTTTAATGTTTTTATCTTCAACATCACGAGCGTGAAGTAAACTATTTCGAAAATATTCCGATATAAACGGCGAAAGCCGGTCGATGTTTCTCCGAGTAGGAACACCGCCGTCTTTAAATTTTAATATTGTTTTATAGAAGCTGGATACAGCAAGTACTTGCTCGTTTTGCTGGGCTTGCGCATTTAAACAAAGAATTACGCATAGAATACCAAACAGGAATGATGAAAACAGACGAACCATAAAACACCTCACATCCTTATATCGCTCTGTAAAAACCCTCAAATACTGCAAAATTACACCATAAAGGCACCTAGAAAAACCTTAAATTAAACAATTGTAAGATCTTAATATATAAAAATAAGCTGGTAAATCTGGTCAAGACAAACTTAAGAACGCTTTATGTAAAGCTATTTAGAGCATTGTAAAGAATGGAATGGTTTTATCTAATTAAATTGCTCATTATTTGTCAATAATTTTTCTGTGTTCGGGGTAAGAAATTTACCTGTTATTTCTCTTTTTTTTAGCGCGGGGAATGACCGGCTCGATTATTTTTACAGGCAGAGACAAAGTTCTTTTCATCATCCCCAGCACTCCTTCTCCGACTGCTGTAGGGGAAAGAACTATTATGGTGGGCTCCGCGAGATCGCCGGTTACTTTTAAAGGTATGGAAATAAGCGTCCCTTTAAGAATGTATCCCACCAAAGGGATTTTGTTAATAAGAAAATCTACTGTTTTGAAAGGTGCTACCAAAATAGTGACGTCAATTTTATTGTTGGTAAAATTGATCTCGCCCTCCCCGGCAAGCTGCATAGTAGTTCCATCAATGACCGCCTCCTTAAGCACAAAGATTCCCCTACGAATATAGCCTTTAACGATAATGGAATTATATTTAAATCCTTCTGTCGTGAAGTCGGGAAGTTTTCCCCGCAGAAGCTCCGTAACATTCAAGAATGAGAAAATTTTTGCCAGAAGTGGAAAGCGGTAAATGATTCCATCTTTCGATAAAAATTCCACCCTTCCCCTCAATGAGGAAACGAGCGTATCGGATTTCCCCCGAGAATTGACCGCGGCTTTCAAATTTAAAATCCCGGTGATGCGCGAGTCTTCATGAAAAAGACAATCGAGCATAGGTTCGAGCTGTTTTCCCACGGCAACCGGTTTAAAATCCAGTTGGACACTCTTGCCGCCGAAGACAAGATTCCCCGGAATGGAAATCCCACAGAGAAAGGCTTCTGTAATCTCAGCATTGATACCTTTATTATCCAGTAGAATATTGGCACGAAGAGGACCTGCTGTATAACGCCCCCAGGTTATTGATGGTGCACTGAGCCGGATAATCCCCCGGAGCGCCGGCTTTTTAGAACGTTTCCGTGAGGGCTTCGTTTCTTGCGGTTTCTCCGGACCTGCCAGATTTTTCTTTATGGTTTCCACTTTTAGCGCGTCCGCAGAAAGATCCATATCCAGACGGAATCCATCCTGGGTGGTGTTTACTCTACCCTTCAGGTCCAGATTGTTTTCTCCCCAATTTAAAGCGGCGGATTCCACTTTCAGAGTCTTATTGTTCCCGCTGAGACTGACGCGACGAACTTTTAACGGCACATTCATCGGCATAGGGATCATAAAATCGGTGCCTTCCAGATGTCCTTGCACTGTCGATTTCCCATACTGATCCAACTGCACATGAGCACGGAAGTCCCCTTTTATCCATCCGCGATGAAATGAATTTTGCTCGAATATTTTGTTGAGGGTTCTTTCCGTCAAACTTCCTTGAAACGAAACATCGATGAAATTCTTTGTGTACTGAAATGCAATATCCGCCCGCGACTCTTTATCATAAATTTTTAACTCATTTATTGCTAGATCCGCGGCATTTTTGCTCAGGATTACAGATATCATTGGGCCATCCTCAATAGCCGCTTCCGCAGTAATAGCTAATTTTGCTCCAGCCTGCCATACTATACGGGTATTAGCGACAGATACAGGACCATGTAAGATTTGCTCAGGCGGTAAACTAAACGCCTGGGAAACCCACCGGATCGTTTCCGGGCCAATCTTGCCGCTCATAGCTATATCGGTATAATTTATAGCTTGTGTGGTTTGGGAGATTACAACAGAAGCAGCAAGCGAAGAATCCAAGGCGGAAGCCTGAATATTTTTTATCATTATCAAATTTGTGGACAGACCATCGCCGACCGATATACCGTTTTTTTCCGCGTGCATATTCCCCCGGACAGAAAATTCCCCCCATTTGTCCACATCGCCCTTCACCTTAACTTCCACTTCCTTCGGCTCAAAAGTAATTCGAGCATAAATTTTGCGCACCGCGCTGACATCGTTGTTATTTTTCCGCACAATCAATTTTCCCTCGTTTATTACTGCAACCAGGCCGGGCTCAACTGATTGTATTGATGAAATTACCGAGGTAACGTTTTCCAGAACTCCCTCCGGAGGAGAATACGTATCTTTTGCCGCTGTTTGTTGGGAATTTTCCGAAATATCCACGATAATCTCAGGGTCGTCAAACTTTACTTTCGCAATTCTTACTTTTCCCATTAACAGCGGTAATATTTGAGGGTAAATTTTTGTTGATTCCACCCGGACAGATGTTCCCCCGGGAATATTTATTTTTACCTGATGAAAAACAAGACCGGGACTGGGAAAGGTCGAAAGACCGACGCGCTCAAATTTAACGACATCACCCAACTCTCGTGCAATTATGGCACCGATTTTTTTTTGCGTCGTCTCCGAATTGATGTAAAGGGAGGAAAGCAAAATCCCGATAGCGATAAGGGAAAGAACGATTCTAACCGGCCACACAAACCACAGTTGTAATCTTTTATTTTTTTTCTTCATCGATATTAAGCACTATCTCCGGAAAGTTTATCTGCGTTCGCGAAAAATCCGCTCACAGCGGCCAGCGTGAGGCATCTTTAAATTAAATCCAACTGGAGCGTTGCAACTAATAAAACGCGTAAATCTAATTAAGACAATAGATATTTGTCAATAATTTTTATGCAAAAAACAATGAGAGTCAGTCTCCCCCTTGACTATTGAAAAACGCTGGTTAATGAACCGAAAAATGTTGCCATTTATCTTGCAGTGAATCTCCGGTTAGAATTGACTTCGCCCTTTGCTTGTGGTAACTACGTATTCGCAGTGAAGTTAATGAAAGCCTTTCTTTCGCTCTTGTTTTAAGTAGTCATTATAATTAATTAATTCGTACTTCTCTGCAATAAAAAATACGCAGGGCGTCTGAATCGTCATAATTTAAAAGACTCATTTCCCAAGGTGACACCTGCCGACCGGTCATTCAAGTTTTTGAATGCAGTTATCAAGGGATGCTTCTGAGAGGCGATCGTCGGTAAGCTCCCTAAGATGTTGCCCTTTCCGGTGGTAAAATGCCCTGATCAGATGTCACAACTGGACATAGATCGAACCGGTGTACTGATGTCGCTCAACAGGTCTTCAATAAACTGAAATTGAAATGAATTCGATCTAGAAAAGCAATTTAGCATAAGCTTAGCATTTATCTCATCCCTTCCCTGAAACGGGTGAGATGGCCATAATCTATAAGGAGGTAATACCTAGATGAACATCGCTGAATTAGCTTTAAAAAATCAAGAAGTAGGAGAACATGTTAGTTATATCTTCGAGGGGCAGCAGATAACGAACATGGAGATGGACCGTGACGCTAAGAAACTGGGCAATGCTCTCAAAAAATTGGGGGTGAAAAAGAGTGACCGTGTAATCATGCAGATGCAGAACTGCCCGGAAGTCCTCCAGGCCTTTCAGGCCATCTGGAAAATAGGCGCCGTCGCCGTCCCGATCAACTATCTTGTTGGTCAGGAAGAAATCAATTACATTTATAAGGATAGCGGAGCAAACACAATCATTACCTCCCCTGAGCATCTCGACAAAGTAAAGATAGCCCAATCCAAAGTTACCTCTGTCAAAAACATCATCCTGGTTTCCGACAAAGAGCATGAAGGTACACATCCCTTTAATAAGCTTATTGAAGAAAATTCAGATAAGCTTGATATTGTAAAAACTGCTGATTCTGATGTTGCAGCACTTATCTATACATCCGGAACAACGGGTACCCCGAAGGGGGTCATGCTCACACATTACGGTCTTTATTATGTTGCCAAATGCCAGCAGGAGACGACCAACCTTCCGCAGGATCTGGTTACCGTTGCCGTTTTGCCACTTTGCCATTCTTTCGGGGTCGGCATGATGAACGGCGCCTTCCTCCGTTATCACGGCAAGGTCGTCATTATGCGCCAGTTCAATCTCGAACAACTTTTCTCCAACATTCAAAAATATAAAGTTCAGAGTGTCCCGGCTGTTCCGACCATGTATATCTATATGCTCATGTATCCGGATGCCGCCAAATATGACGTAAGCTCTGTTTGGAATTGGGTTTGCGGCTCGGCGCCGCTGTCCGTGGATACATGGAAACAGTTCAAGGAAAAATTCGGGGGCGAAATCGGCGAAGGCTGGGGCTTAACCGAAGCCGGGGCCGTCAATTCCGGTCAAGCCCATGTAGCCGTGAAAAAGCCCGGCTCCATAGGCCTCCCCATGAAGGGAATGGAGATAAAGATATTTGATGACAATGACAAGGAGGTACCCCAAGGTCAAGAGGGTGAAATCGTTCTCCGCGGGCCAATGGTTATGAAAGGCTACTGGAAACTGCCCGAGGCGACAGCCGAGGTAATTAAGAACGGCTGGCTCCATACGGGCGATATAGGTCACATTGATAAGGATGGCTACTTTTTTATCACGGATCGCAAAAAAGACATCATCATCAAGGGAGGGGAAAACATTTCCCCACGGACAATTGAGGAAGTCCTTTACGCTCACCCCGGCATAGCTGAGGCAGCTGTAATCGGCATCAAGGACCCGGTCTATGGCGAAGATATCAAGGCCTGTGTGACATTGAAACCTGGGCAACCGGCAACACCGGAAGAAATCAAAGAGTACTGCGCAGGCAAGCTTAAGAAATTCTTCGTCCCCAAGGAAATCGTTATCATGTCTGCCCTCCCCAAAACGCTGGTGGGCAAGATTCTGAAGAAGGAATTGAGGAAAATGAAGTAAGACCGCTTAACAGGCAAGGCTCCCTCTTTTTCCAGCGAGGGAACCTTGCCCTTTTATTGCGAAAAAGAGACCCAATACCTCGATGTTAACGCAACTAAAAAGCATCAAGCTGTGCAACAATATTTCCTGCCGGAGCAATTCGCGCAATCATTCAAATACGTTTTCCTTAGATCGATTTTATCCACAGGCAAAGTTACTTACCTGTATTAAGAAAACAGAGTACATTAAAATAGGTTGATGCTCTGCTTCAGACGTGATATTTATCCCCCCGTCGTTAAAACTCAAGAAATAGTCCTTGAGAAATTTTAAAAAAACTAGGAGGGCAAGATTATGGTCAAGTTTGACAAAAACAGACTTATTTTCGGATTGTTTCTAATTATTCTAGTGGCAATAGGTGAAGTAGTAGCGGAGGAACTTCATATAGTTTTCTGGCCGGCATTCTTGGCCATGGCTTTCTTCCTGATGGCCCATGGTGATAAGAAAACAGCTCTCCCGATCCTGGTGGGCGGCTCCGTCGGAATTATTTGCCTGATTCTAACTAAGTTTTTCGTCCTTAACGTTGGACCCAGCATAGGAATGTCCGTGGCAAAAATATTCTTTATTCTGCTCGTAGTTTATATCATCGTCGCTTTCGGTGAAATGATTCCGATGGCAGTGAACATTTACACCTTCTTTTTCTACATCGCCTCCGGTATAGCCATCTACGTTCCCAACCCGAATAGCAAAACGGCTCCGTATTTATGGATTGCAATTACGCTCATCGGCGGCGGGTTAGCTATTCTCGGCTTAATGGGCATCTACAAAATCGTAACCGCGATGGCAATGAAAAGAGCCGCAAAAGCCAAGTAGCACAATTACTGAATCAAATTTTAAAAAAAAGGGGTCAGTTTTCTGGCCCCTTTTTACTTTTTAATTATCATACAGAATTATGATGACCATTTTTAGCGGCAACACGGCTTCTGTGGCTTTGTATCGAGCAGGTGTCGCGCCTCTATCTCTATGCAGCCTGCCCCATACCTGATATGGGGGGACGACCTCGACAATTGCTTTGTCCCTAAAATGCCGGTACCGCAAATTATTTTATTATTGTTTTGTCCATAATTTTTGGGCATTTCTATAAGATATTCAATCAAGATACTTATGGCTTCATTAAAATTACTTTGACATGTGAATGCTGTTCTCCTATGCTGTTTCGACAAGAAATATTAAGGAGAAGATTATGTTCAAAACAAGAATGACTAAGATGTTTGGAATTGAGCATCCGATTATGCTCGCCGGCATGAATTGGATTACAGAGCCGAAACTGGTTTCAGCGGTATGCAATGCCGGAGGACTGGGCATACTGGCTATAGCGCGATGTACTCCCAAGGAAACAAAAGAAAATATCCGCAAAATTAGAGACCTAACCGATAAACCCTTCGGGATAAATCAGATTTTGGTCGGTCCCGGAGCAAAGGAAAATATTGCCGTGGCGATTGAAGAAAAGGTGCCCATCATTAATTATTCGCTGGGTAAGCCCTGGTTTGTCAACGATGTGCATGCCTATGGAGGGAAAGTAGTAGGAACGATTGCCATAGCCAAACACGCCGCAAAGGCTGTGCAGTTGGGTTGTGATGCCTTGGTCGTAACTGGTCATGAAGCAGCGGCGCATGGCGCGGCGGCTACCTCCATGGTTCTGATTCCTCTAGTGGCCGGCATGGTGAAGGTGCCAATAATTGCGGCGGGAGGATTTTACGACGGCCGGGGACTGGCGGCGGCATTGGCCTTAGGGGCGGACGGTATTTCCATGGGCAGCCGTTTTATGGTGGTCAAAGAAAGCATGGTTCATGAGAATTTCAAGCGCTTATGCCTCCAGGCGACGGAGCAGGACACGCTCTACGACAATGTGTTCGATGGAATGGACGGCCGTGTGCTGAAAACAAAGGAAGCCCAAGCAATGATGAAACGCGGCTTTCCGCTTGTCGAAGCGATCAAGGGAGCGCTTCTGGTCAAACGCCTGATGAATCTATCCTTTTGGAAATTTATGGGTGTTAGCATCGAAATGTTAAGAGACGAAGATGGTCATCCGCTTATGGTGCTCGCCCGTCAGGCTGTAGGAAATATGAAGCATCTGAAGGCCCTGAACGAAGGCGATGTCGAAGGCGGTATTCTTTTTGCCGGCCAGTGCTGCGGCGGTATCACGGATATACCCACTACAAAAGAACTTATAAGTCGTATCATCAGTGAGACGGAAGGCACCTTGGCTAGACTAAATACTTTGAAGGTGTAACGCCGCAAAAGAAAGCGATAAAAAATGAAAGTGCGGGTATTCTCTCCTGCACTTTTATTTTAAACACATTACCTACCCTTTCAGTAGCTTTTCTCCCAAACGAAGCCTGAGTGCAAGATCATAAACCTTTTTTTTGGACACACCTGTTTGGTTTACAACTTCGGCCACTGCATCGCGCATTGATAAGTGCTTATTTTTTAAGGATGACTTTAGCTTGTTTATTATTTCTGCATCAGTTAAAGCGATCGGGTTTTTTTGTCCGCCCTTGATAATTATTGTGATCTCTCCTTTAAATTTTGTTTTGCGAATAATAAACTCCGATATTTTATCTCTTTTAACTTCTTCAAATACTTTGGTTAGTTCGCGCGCCAGAACTATTTCCCTGTCGCCCAGCACCTGCTGCAAAGTTTTCAGCGAGTCGCAAACCCTCATGGGTGATTCATAAAAAACAATTGTTCTTTCCTCATCTTTCAGAGATTTCATAAATTCTCGTCTTTTATTTTCGCGCGCAGGCAAAAAGCCGCAAAACAAAAAACTATCCGCGGAAAAACCGGAGGCACTTAGAGCGGTAATTACCGCGGATGGCCCCGGAACGGGGATGACTCTGATATTTTCAGCGTGCGCGAAACCTATCAGATAATGACCGGGGTCAGAAATGCAGGGAGTACCGGCATCGGACACATAAGCCACATTCATTCCGGAATTTATTTTGAAAATGATCAGTTCGGTTTTTTCCTTCTCATTGTGCTCATGCAAACTAATCAGGGGCGTTGATATTTTATAAGCATTAAGCAATTTCTTCGTACGGCGAGTGTCTTCGGCGGCAACGAGGTCGACCTCTCTCAGTATGCGGATTGCCCGCAGGGAAATATCTTCGAGATTTCCGATGGGGGTGGCAACAACATATAGAGTCCCTTTTTTTATACCTGTTTTTTCCGCCATAAAAATCCGCACAAAATATATTTTTAAGTTGACATCTGAGGCCGGTTTAAGTTTAATAGCAAAACCACAAGATAATTACCACAATGAATAATAAAATTATATGATAAAGCGTATATTAATTACCGGCGGTGCCGGATTTTTAGGCTCTCATCTTTGTGAGAGGCTGCTAAACGATGATAACGACATCGTTTGTCTGGATAATTTTTATACGGGTAATAAGGATAATATAGCCTTTTTTTTGAGTAATCCGCATTTTGAGCTAATTCGCCATGATATAATCAATCCCGTTTATCTGGAAGTCGATGAGATATATAACCTGGCTTGTCCGGCATCACCGGTACATTATCAACTCAACCCGATTAAAACAATCAAAGCTAACGTCATCGGAGTGATCAACGTCCTGGGTATTGCCAAGCGGGCTAAAGCAAAAATTCTACAGGCTTCCACTTCGGAAGTTTATGGTGATCCCGAAATGCATCCGCAAAGAGAATCATACTGGGGACGCGTCAATCCTATCGGGATTCGCAGTTGTTATGATGAAGGGAAAAGAGCTGCGGAATGCCTGATGATGGACTACCGCAGGCAAAACGGCGTCAACACAAAAATAGTTCGTATTTTTAACACTTACGGGCCGCGCATGGCAATTAATGACGGCCGCGTTGTCAGCAATTTCATTATTCAAGCCCTGCAGGGCTCGGATATTACCGTTTACGGGGACGGCAGTCATACCCGATCCTTTTGTTACGTGGAGGATATGGTGGAAGGATTAATCCGAATGATGAACTGTGCTGATGATTTTTACGGCCCGGTCAACCTCGGCAACACCGTAGAATTTACCATTCTGGAATTGGCGCGATTAATAATTAGACTGACAAAAAGCAGCTCGAAGATTGTTTTCCATCTGCCTACCATGGATGATCCCATTCAACGCAAGCCGGATATAGCTCTAGCCGGAAAGAAACTGGGATGGAAACCCCAAGTGGATTTGGAAAAAGGTTTGAAAAACACAATCGAGTATTTTCGTAATATTCTAAAGCATATTTAACTTGCGGAGGCTTTATTAGTGAAATGAAATTCAAAAAGAAGATACTTTGTATCGGGGCCGGTTATGTCGGAGGCCCTTCGATGGCCATGATAGCCTATAAATGCCCCGATTGCAAAGTAACCGTAGTGGACATTAATCACGAACGCATTGACGCCTGGAATTCCAATGAACTTCCCGTTTATGAACCGGGGTTGGACAAAATTATAAAAAAAACCCGCGGTAAAAACTTATTCTTCGTCAAAGATATTGAAAAACAGATCAAAGAAAATAACATCATTTTTGTTAGCGTCAATACTCCGACGAAAACATTCGGCACCGGTGCGGGCATGGCCGCAGATTTACAATACTGGGAAAAAACAGCCCGGCAAATTCGGGAAAATTCCCAATCATCGAAAATTGTAATTGAAAAAAGCACTCTGCCCGTGAAAACCGCCCTGGCCATGGAAAAAATTCTCAATTCAACAAAGGGAAAAATTATATTTGATGTTCTATCCAATCCGGAATTTTTGGCCGAAGGCACAGCCATTGAAGATTTGGAAAATCCCGATCGCGTGCTCATCGGTTCCCATGAAACAAGAAACGGCTTAAAAGCTCGTCAGGAATTGGTAAATATCTACTCCAGATGGGTTCCAAAAGAAAAAATAATCACCTCCAATATCTGGAGCGCTGAGTTATCCAAGCTGGTAGCCAACGCTTTTCTAGCTCAGCGTGTTTCATCCATTAATTCGATTTCCGCTCTTTGTGAAAAAACCGATGCCGATATTGCGGAAGTCGCCAAAGCTGTGGGAATGGACAGCCGAGTAGGCAGTAAATTTCTCCAAGCAGGGATAGGATTCGGCGGTTCCTGTTTCAAAAAAGACATCTTAAATCTTGTCTATCTATGCGGTTATTACGGGCTACAGGAAGTAGCCGATTATTGGGAAAGTGTTGTGAAAATAAATGAGTACCAGCAGGACCGCTTTATAGCGAACATCCTGCGCAGCATGTTTAATACCCTAGCCGAGAAAAAGATTTGCATTCTGGGATTTGCTTTTAAAGCCAATACCGGCGATACCAGAGAAAGTCCGGCCATTTATATTACGCGCCAACTGCTTGCGGAACACGCTGAAGTCATTATCTCCGATCCCCAAGCTCTGAAAAACGCTGCTATCGACCTTGCCGGCGTCAAAGGGAGTGTAAAATACATTGAAGACCCCTACCGCGCCGCCGCCGGCTGTCATGCCTTAGCCATTCTTACCGATTGGGATTTATACCGAAAATTGGATTTTCGGAAAATATACAAGTCTATGGTTAAACCGGCCTTCCTTTTCGATGGACGAAATATCGTCGACCACAAGAAATGTTTTAGCCTGGGCTTTAATGTTTATCCTATCGGTAAACCGGCTTTGAGCCATTTTCAGACCGAAAACAATTCCTAAGAACCAATATAGTCAAAAGCGTTTTTAAAAAGTTTAATTTCGTTTCCGGAAGAAAGCATTGTTATGGCCACCACGTCAAACCGTGCGCTGGTATCGATAAATTTTTCCTTTTGCATAAACCACAAAGCCAATTGAGACATCTTTTTTTGTTTTTTTATTCCGACAGCTTGTTCGGGATAACCTAATTTGCTTGATTTTCTGGTTTTTACTTCGACGAATACAATCGCACCTTTTTCCCGCGCCACTATATCTATTTCACCCAGAGGGCAACGGAAATTTTTATCGATAATCCGGTAGCCGTTTTTCTTCAGAAAATTAGCGGCGATTTTTTCGCCTTCCTTTCCCGTAGTAATTTTTGTCTTATCTTTCATTTTACTTAAAATAAATCCAAGGTCGTTTGATTTAAATGTTTGATATGGAATGACCTGCGATGAATTTTACACAGGCCGAATTCTTTTACGGCATTGCAGTGTTCTTTGGTACCATAACCCTTATTTCGCAAAAAATTATACTGGGGAAATTGACGATGGTAGATTTCCATAATCCGGTCGCGAGATACTTTGGCAATGATCGATGCCGCGGCGATCGAGATGCTTAGGTTGTCTCCTTTTACCAGCGGTTTTTGCGGGATTTCTATGGGGATACAATGAAGACCGTCTATTAAGAGAAAATCCGGCGGTAGGGAAAGCTCCCGTACAGCCTCGCGCATAGCCAAAAAAGTTGCTTGCAGAATATTGACTCTATCAATTATTTCTGCGTCGGTGACTCCCACGCCGACGGTAATTGCTTCACTTATAATTATATCATAGAGTTCTTCTCTCTTGTGCGCGGAAAGCTTCTTGGAGTCTTGTATTTCGGAATTCGTATAGCCAATAGGAAAAATTACCGCCGCAGAAACGACCGGGCCAGCCAGTGGTCCGCGGCCCGCTTCATCAATGCCGGCAATTTGCTTATATCCTTCATGGTGGGCAAGTTTTTCAAAAGTATCCATTGACAATAGATACCAACGATTAATATTTCCTTACCATAAACTCAATGCATATCAGCGTAAATAAAAAAATCCACTTTTAATTACTGCTTGTTGCTTCCTTAATCCTCGCCTTTTTGCCTCTTAAGTTTCTCAAATAGTAAAGACGGGAACGGCGCACCTGCCCTTTGCTGACAACTTCAATCCGGTCAATAATCGGCGAATGCAAAGGGAATGTCCTTTCCACGCCAACACCGTAAGAGACTTTTCTTACCGTAAAATTCGCCCGGCTGTTGCCCCGTCGTTTGCGGATGACTATACCTTCAAAAGCCTGAATCCTCTGTTTTTGACCTTCAATAATGCGCACGTATACTTTCACCGTATCACCGGTTTTGAAACCGGGAATATCACCTCTCATGTGTTCCTTTTCAATCATTTCCACCATATTCATTTTCCATTCCCTCCTGCAATCCTCAACCTATATATAATAATTTAGGCTAGTTACCCATAATTCTATCCAATATTATAGCCGCCGCCGAACGAACGGCAAGATGATTATATTTTTTAGCTCCAATTATCGGCTCCAGGCGGTAATCCGCTTTTTTCACCAATTCCTTAGCAATGCCGGAACCTGTACCAAATATTAGAAGATAAGGCAATTCCTCATTTTTTAATAATTTTTTTAGATCTGTGAAGGATAAAAGCCCGTCTTTCAAGTTAGCTCCGGTTACAATCGTTTTCGGGACAGATCCCGTTTTCCCTTCAATTTCCATCAAAACTTCTTCGATATTTTCCTTTAGTCTAACCAGTTTAAAGGCTTCTTTACGCGATGGATTGAAATTCGCTCCGTAACCATCCCGCCAGTGGCTGATGATATCTTTTGCCAAACCCCGTTGGGCGGATATTGGGTTTACTATATAAAAACTTTTGACATCATAGGTCCTGGCGCACCTGGCTATATCATGAATATCCATATTAGCGATAGTCGTGGTCACAATTTTCCCATCTTTGTCGTATACGGGATAATGTAAAAGAGCTATATAAAGCATACGTGCTTTTCTGGTTTTATATAAATTAATGGGAAATAGTTCCCGTATAGGCCTTCCCTTCCCGCTTAGCTTCGCCTTGGGGATCAATTCCACTAACGCTTCGAACTTCGCGTTGTTCGTTTTCAGCGAGTGTCATTATCCCGCTTAGCTTCGCCTTGGGGATCAATTCCACTAACGCTTCAAACTTCGCGTTGTTCGTTTTCAGCGAGTGTCATTGAAAAAGTTGCGTTTAACTACCGTAAACGGCTTTCAAAATCAAGATATTATGTAGCTTCCAACTTGATTTTTTGCAGATTTTTTTTATCTGCCTCTGAAAGTTCGATCTTTTCCAGTAAATCCGGCCGGCGCTTATATGTCCTCTTGAGCGATTCATACCTACGCCATCGTTCAATCTGCGCATGGTTTCCGGAAACCAAAACTTCCGGCACCTTCCAGCCTTTATACCCAGCAGGTCTTGTATATTGGGGATACTCCAAAAAACCATGGGAAAAAGATTCGCTAAGTGTTGATTCCGAATTTCCCAGCACACCCGGAATAAAACGGGATACGACATCTATTAAAACTAAAGCGGAAAGCTCACCCCCGGTTAAAATATAATCTCCTATGGATATTTCCCGATCTGTTAAGTGTTCTCTTATTCTTTCATCCACTCCTTCATAACGGCCGCAAATAATGATTACTTGCTCTTTTTCGGCTAATTCCTTGGCGATTTCCTGATCTAAGATTTCGCCCTGCGGTGTCATCAGTACCACCAGAGCTTTTTTCCGGGCATTTTTAACAGCCGCCAGCGCCTTTTCCACAGGCTCGACTTTCATCACCATACCGCAACCGCTGCCGTAAGGGGCATCATCGGTCATCTTATGCTTATCCTGCGCCCAATCGCGTATATCATGCAAGAAAACCTCCACAAGGCCTTTTTCCTGGGCTTTCTTCAGCAGGCTAAAACTGATGGGGGAAACCAACATCTCGGGAAAAATAGAAAGGACATCAAACCTAATCACTTTATTATAGCCCTTTTGGCACTTTTACAGTCATTATACCGCGACGAATATCTATTTGCCGAATAACATCGGCAATCGCCGGAAGAAGTATCTCTCTTGGGCCCCCTTTACAGACATAAACATCATTGCTTCCTGTGGGGAAAATCGATTCTATCCGTCCCAAATGCTCCCTTTCCTCGCTAAAAACATTAAGCCCGATAATATCCTGCCAGTAATATTCATCCTCCGCCAAGTCCGGCAATAATTCTTTCGGCACAAAAATCTTAGAGCCGACAAAACGTCCGGCCGACTCCACATCGTCTATTCCTTCCAGTTCAATAAATAAAAACTTGCCGGAGACACTAATTTTTCTGATGTTATGGTGATTTTTTTGCCCCGCCGACTTTTCTATATAAATATCTTTAAGCCCGGCAAAAACTTTTTTCGTCGCCGCATATGATAAGATTTTTAGACACCCGCGGAGACCTTTGGTTTTCACGATCTCCCCAATCGCCAAGAGATCCATTTTTCTTTATTCAATAATTTCTAAAACTGACCGCTTATGAATCTTGGCAGAGGCCGCGCTTAAAATTGTGCGGATAGCTTTGGCTGTTCTGCCTTGTTTTCCGATGACTTTACCTAAATCTTCTTTTGCTACACGTAATTCAATCACAGATGTTTGTTCGCCGACGATTTCAGTTACTTCAACCTTTTCCGGATCATCTACCAACGACTGAGATATATACTTGATCAACTCTTTCATCGTCCTTACCTCCACTTGTTTTGATTAACCCTTTGGCGAAATTATTTTATCAATCACAATTCTTTTGTTCAAGCGATGCGTTGTCATACAAAGACCCTCGTCATTTCACAGTCACAAATGATTAAAATTTTAAATCACTTTTATTTAACGCGAGCTTCTATTCCCTTTGTTTTCAAGAGGCTCGCAACCGTCGGAGTCGCTTTAGCGCCTTTAGCCAACCAGTCACGAACGCGTCCTTCTTTGAGAGTAATTTCTGCCGGATTTTTCTTGGGATCGTAATTGCCTAAAATCTCCAAAAACCTTCCATCTCTAGGAAAATCAGTATCTGCCGCCACAATACGATAAAATGGTTTGCTTTTTGCACCCATACGAGTTAATCGAATTTTAACCGCCATTGATTTTAAGTAAAACCTCCTTAAGTAATAATTTTATGTAGTTATAATTACTTACCACAGTTTTTTATATTTTAAAAGGGGAAATTCCTCAGTAGAGATTTTACAGAGTCTTTTTGATTAAATCTGAACATCATCTTCTTAATTTCGCCGTAATTTTTCAGCAAACGATTGACATCCTGAATTGTCGTACCGCTGCCTAATGCTATCCTTTTTCTCCTTCGTCCGTCGATAATTTGGTAATTGCAGCGTTCTTTTGGTGTCATGGAATCTATAATTGCCGTTATTTTAATAAGTTCCTTATCATCCGGTTGAATTTCTTTTAGGGCTTTTACTTTTCCTAAACCGGGAACCATACCTAAAACATCTTTTACCGATCCCATCTTTTTCATTTGTTCTAATTGATCACGGAAATCCTCCAGGCTAAATTCTTTTTTTCTTATTTTCTTATTAAGCTCACGTGCTTTCTTTTCATCGATAGAGGCTTTAGCTTTTTCCATCAATGTCAGGATATCGCCCCCGCCTAGAATGCGCGAAGCCATTCTTTCCGGATGAAAGACCTCCAGGGCATCGATTTTTTCTCCAACACCGATAAATTTAATGGGTTTCCCGATAACCGCTTTCAGCGACAGCGCGGCACCGCCGCGTGCGTCACCGTCCATTTTGGTCATAATAACGCCGTCAATACCGATCAATTCATTGAATTTTGTGCCGACATTGACGGCATCCTGACCCATCATTGCATCAGCAACATAAATGATTTCCGCCGGATTGATTTTATCCTTGATATTTTTTAGTTCTTTCATCAATAAATCGTCAATATGCAATCTTCCGGCTGTATCTATAATTACTACATCATAGCCTTCTTTTCTGGCCTTCTCCAAAGCTTTAGCACAAATTTCCGCCGGCTCTTCCAGCATGCTGCCGGCTTCAAAAACGCCGGCGTTTATCTTTCTTCCCAATACACTAAGCTGCTCCATAGCCGCCGGACGGTGAATATCGGCTGAAACAAGATAAACTTTTTTTTGCTCATTCGATAATAAACGCGCCAGTTTCACGGCTGTCGTTGTCTTACCGCAGCCTTGTAAACCGACAAGCATAATGACTGACGGAACACGGGCACCGAATTTTATATTGGCGCTGGTTTCGCCCATTAAATTAACGAGCTTATCATAAACGATTTTCATGACCTGCTGGCCGGGAGTGATGCTATCCAATACTTCTTTGCCTATCGCCCGGACACGAATATTTTCTACAAAATCCTTAACCACCTTGAAATTTACATCGGCTTCCAGAAGAGTCATGCGTATTTCTTTGAGCGCGGTGTTTATGTCTTCCTCATTTAAAATTCCGCGTCCCTTTAATTTTTGGAAAATATTTTCCAATTTTTCCGATAGATTTTCAAACATAATCAAATAATTAGCTGCTTCTCATTTTTTCTTCACGTTACCATCAATATTCCTGATGATACAATTTATTCCTGTCTTTTTAGAGATTTTTGCAGCGGCTGCCTGCGCCTGAGTTTTACTTTCAAATCCGGAAATAATTATGCGATACCAGATTCCCCTACCTTTAATTTCTACCGGAACTATCAGTCCTTCCAAGCCTAATGCCGCTATTTTCTTATTTAACTGGTAAGCCTTAGCCTTCTCCTTTAAAGAAGCCGCCTGAATTATAAATTTTTGTTTATACGCCGGAGTCGGAGTTTCTTTTGTTTTAGACTTGCTTTCATCTTTAACTGTTTCTTTGACTGCCACCGACTTCTTTTGAGCCTGCATACTTGCATCTGATTTTGAACTTTCGTCATTGTCCTTTGTCACGGAAGCCGATTGCGGCAGAACTTCAGTACTATCTTTTTTCTGCGGCACGGCTTGTTCTTTAGGCGTACCTTTTTTACTGGTTAAATTATTGTAATAGTTAAGGTCAATATTTTCTCCGTCCTTAGAGTCTTCTTGAGGAGTTTGAATTTCTGCCGGACGCCAGATAAATGCCAATACCTTCCGGGGCAGTGCGGCAATTTGCTCGGGATAAGTATCGATATTTTTCCCTACAGTGACTCCCAATAAAAAAGCAAAACATATAAGGGCAGCCATTCCGGTAATAACGATAATTAATCCCAGTTTTTTTAATCTCAATTCAAAATTTTTTATATTTCCCGAAGTCATTTTTTTTACCTGCTAACACCATTTTTCTGTTTTTATGGTAATTACAAAAAAATATTATTTAAACTTTAGTCAATTCTTTCCTTTTACATTTTTTCCGGTGCGCTCACACCCAATATTTTTAGCGCATTGCGCAAAACAATACCAATTGTTTTTACTAATAACAGCCGGGCGGCAGTCAACATATTATTTTCGGAAATTACCTTATTTTTATTATAGTAGCTGTGGAAAACTCCGGCCAGTTCATTTAGATAAAAAGTAACCCGATGCGGCTCCAGGGCGCCTGCGGCACCTTCAATAATTTCCGGGAAACGAGCCATTAATTTTATCAAAACTTTTTCCTCGGGCTCATTCAATAAGGCCGTTTCGATATCTGCGTAGTTAGGCAGGGGAATGCCGCGTTCCCGCGCCATGTTTAAAATCGAACAAATCCGGGCATGGGCATATTGCACATAATAAACAGGATTTTCGCTCACTTGTCTTTTAGCCAGTTCCAGATCAAAATCCAGGTGGCTGTCGGAACGCCTCATTAGGAAATTATAACGGGCGGCATCTTTACCCACTTCATCGAGTACTTCCCGCAAAGTCACAAATTCACCCGAACGGGTGGACATAGCGACCGGTGTTCCGTCTCGCAGTAAATTAACCAATTGCACCAAAATGATTTTTAAGCTGTTTTTATCATGCCCCAGAGCCTGAATACCGGCAAACAAGCGCGGCATATAACCGTGATGGTCGGCGCCCCAGATATCGATAATTGTCTCAAAGCCGCGGGAAAATTTATTTTGATGATACGCAATATCGGCGGCAAAATAAGTAGGCTCACCGTTTTTACGAACCACAACCCGGTCTTTTTCGTCACCGTAACCAGATGTCCCGGCCCATTTGGCTTCCTCGTCGATGTAAACAAACCCCTGTTTTTGCAATTTATCTAAAAGTTTAGTCACTCCGTTATTTTTATATAATTCTTTTTCGCTGAAATATTCATTAAAAGTAACGCCGAAGTCAAATAAATCCTTTTTTATCTCCTCCATGATAATTTGTCCGGCAATAGCGGTAAATTTTCGGATCGTTTCTTCCTCGTTTATCGCCGTCAGGTATTTATTCCCTTCCCTTTTAATGATGTCGCCGGCAATCTCTTTAATGTAATCTCCCCGGTAACAGGTTTCGGGAAATTCAATTTTTTTACCTAATAATTCACGGTATCGCAGTAATACTGATTTGCCCAGATTATTCATCTGGTTCCCGGCATCGTTGATATAGTATTCTTTCGATACTTTATAGCCGGCCACCATCAGTAAATTGGCAATTACGTCGCCCACAACCGCGCCGCGAGCGTGACCGATATGCAAGGGACCCGTCGGATTAGCGCTGACAAATTCCACCTGAACTTTCTTGCCGTCGCCGCTATTTATTGAACCATATTTTTCTTTTTGCTTTTCGATATCCCGGAGAGATTTTTGCCAAACATCGTCTTTGATAAAAAAATTAAGGAAACCGGGGCCGGCTATTTGAGTTTTCTCGATAATTTTTTCGGCGTCAATTAAATTCGCCTGGATAATTTCGGCTATTTTCCGCGGATTTTGTTTGACGGAAGACGCTAAAACCATTGCCGCATTAGAAGCATAATCTCCGTGATCATGATTCGCCGGTACTTCCACTTCAATATAGGGCAAATCAACTGCGCCAAGTAATTTCTTCTTTACGCATGAATTTATCGCTTTTTCGATAAGTGCGGTAATTTTATTCTTCATTAACAAGTTTCAACCTTTTCCATAAAAAAATGGCAAGCAGCTATAAATATCATTTGCCGCTTGCCACTGCAAGTTGAACTATTATTCTTTTTTGTCAGGCCTGCTGGTCTTTTTTAACCGCCGCGTCAATATCCTGATCTTTAATGGCGAGGTCGCGGGAGTAATCCGGACAATGAACATATCCGGAGGCATCCGTAGAAACACTGAATTTTTTCTGGCAACTGCCGCGCCAGGCGCAAATCGCACAATATTTCTTTTCCGTGCCCATATAAATCAAACCCTTTGGAACTCACGTGTTACGCTATAGATATATCAATTCCCTGTCAATAAATTTTATTTTTCATATCCATAATAACTTACTGCACGCGCTTGTCACGCCACATCATCAAGTTCGTTTTATTGTAATTAGTTATTGTCGGCGTAGTTTGTTTCTTGACAAAAGTATCAGCCGTTTGAGTATTTTTTTGACTTGTGGAAACATAAATATCGGTGCCTCCATAGGGATTTAAAGAAACAATTGGTGACGATGGTATTCCATAACCGATAAATTCGGATCGTGGGGTAGCGCCAGTAAATTCTCCAGCACCGGTGACATAATTAAGAGCGTACAAATAAGCAGTACCGGATACGTCACAGACATTCGTACCCGCAGGCGGGACATAAGTCGTAAAATAAACTACCCCTTGAAAGACTACCGGGTCAGCAAGTATTTTTTCTCCAGCACCTATCTGTAGATTAATATACCAACCGCTGCAAGGAGTAGTATTACAGGTGGGAGAAGTAGGATTATAAGTACTGCCCTGATGTTATATCTCTGCAGATTGTTCAAGGTATGTGTGGTGGATAGATCATTATCCATAATCGCATATAACCTATCGTTTACGGTATTATTGGAACTATCCTTAAGAACAGCAACGGGGTGCATCTTATCACCGGTGCCGACATACACCCACATATTACCGAGATTATCTCTGGCAACAGCCGCCTGCGTAAATATTTTTCGATAATGTGAGGAAGAAGATAAGAGCGCCGTTGAAATCCATCTGCCCGTCGTGCCCATACCGCATTTTGGGCTACCCGTATCATCGGCTGCCAAACACATTTTGAACCGCCAGACGTCGTTACCTAAATCGCCCTAATAAACAATGTCCACAAAGCCGTCATTATCAGTATCAACTGGAGATGGGGGAGCGGGGAGTTGATAGGTCATAGTCAGATTCGTGGCATTAGAAAACCGCTTCAGCACGCTTCCTGTTTTTAAATTAACAACAAAAAATCCGTTACCGCGAGTGGTGCAACTGGAATCATCCGTACTCAAACAATCGGAATAGCCGCCGCCGATGAAGCCAACCCAATCTTCATCGCCATCTATTCGAACGCGGCCCATAATCATTTTACTCCAGGGCTCGCCTAAATAAGTCGCGTCGGCACTCGGAAACGCCCAAAAGCCATTTCGGGCCATCAGGTGTCGGACTGGTATTGGTGATATTAGTCAGGTCAAAAGCATAATAGCCGCAATAATATTGGTAAGTCGTGGAATAGTATTTACTCAGATTACTGTCACACGAAGGAAATTTGCTCCACAAAGTATTTTTCGCGCCCCGACCTTCGCTGAATACCAGCCACGTATGCCAATCAGAATATGTTTTCGCAACCCCTATAGTAGCGTCGCCGGCAGGCAACCAAATATCGCTAATGGAAATTGGACCATCAACAAAATAAGTATGAGATTGAGAAGTATCCGGATGAGTCTGATGGGAAACATACTGCAGCTGAGAAAGGAGATTGGGGGGAATAAAGCTCCATCGTTCCGCCCCATTATAGGTGCTGAACATGTGCAATTGTCCGTCATTGGCGCCGGTTACAATCATTCTGTTTGTACTTGACCGTTGACCTTTGATGATATCCACGAAATATATCAAAAGCTTTTTCACAAGTGCAGCAGGAATATGGTGGATCGCAAGTGAAGGGATCCTGGCAAGTGAGGCTATTGCAGCACAAACCTGTGGGATCTACATTATCACAATAATATGTTGCCGGCGTTCCCACTGTCACCGGGAAGCTATGGAAAGTATCCCCCAGTTTCCAGGCATTATTAGCATCAGTAGTACCGGTAATATCGCCGCCCCGAATGAACGTAATAATGTTGCCGGCAGAAACAGCATCGTTGGCGGGAACGCCGGTATTGATACCCAGATCCGTATAATTTATATTACCGGACATACTTCCATCACCGGTAAATGCAATCGGACCGGTACTTTTGTAAGTCCAAATATTCCGACTACTTGCCGAGGCGGTTTGCAGCAGGGCGCCCGCATCCCAGTTAAAGTTGGTGGGAATAGTTCCATCCGTATTAATTGTATATTGTTTTAAGTGCCCCAGGTAAAAAGGGTCACTGGTTCTTACCGAAAATGATGCTTCATAAATATAATTTTCATCTTTTGTCCGCACCGATTGAACGGAAGAAGTGGCAAACGAATAAGTCGCTTCAATAACTTTAAAGGCCGATGCCAGCGCCGCATCCAGATCTGTTACATTAGCAGCCACAGCAGCATAACCGGTAAGCGGAACAGTGCCGGGATCAGTCAGTTGCTCGTTATAGGTATGTCCTCCGTGGGTATAATTAGGTTGAAGTACGCAACCTGTATGGCTGCCGTCACAGTGATTAACATGATCACTATAGTAACTGGAAGTCGTCTCTAAATATGCTGCTTGATCCTGACAAGCGGTAATTTGAACATTAGTAGCCGGATCCACGGGATAAAGGTAAGCCGGTTTTGTGGTATCGAGATAATAAAGAGTTGTCGGTACGGTGGCCGTCGAACTGAAACTGGTTTGTCCATAGTAGGCCATCCAGTTTAATGTGTTTTCCGACCAATCAGGCATGGCGGCGCCAAAGCCGATAACAAACGTTTTTATTTTTTCGTCTGCAAGTTTTGCATCCGTACTGCTGGAAAAAGTATCATAAAGGGCTTTTACTGCCGCTACCGATTCGCGGCGTCTTTTGTATTGGTCTTTTTGCAATTCGTTTCCCGTAGCACTGGGGCAAGCAAAAGTATCATCGCCATCAGTAATAACAATTACAAATTTAGTCCGGCAGTCTTTGGCGGCGTCCGTATAATTCGTAAAATATAATTTAGCTTCCGCAAGCGAAGCAACAAGCACTGTGCCGCCTGTAACCGCATAATTATTGATATTCGTCCGGATAGCCTCGAAGATATTGTCCGTGGAGCTATTATAATAGTCCGAAATATCATTGCGCACATAGTTGCAACCGGAGTGCGTATGACCGGAGATCGGATCATATGTCCCGTTTGACGATGATGGTGGGTTTGTCCTGGGACCAATTGCGCTTCCCTGTCCTTCATCAACAGTATTATTTTGACAATTAGTAAAACCCATGAAACCCATCCTCATTATCTGTTTGGCTTTCTGATTGTCCAGGATTTTGCTCATGGCTCTTTGGGCAATTGATATTTTTCGACAGTCGGTATTACGGGTCGAATCTGACGATTTATAAGTGTTAAAGGTAGCATTATCGCAGTTAGCATCTCCGTAAACTTTATTTCCGCAACTATAGCTGGTATTGGAAGTGTTTTGACAATCAGCCCCGCTAGGCTCATACACCATACTGCCGGAACCGTCGATAATAATCAAAACATCCGGTTTTTGTGAAGAAAAGGTATCCGTTTCATCGGCAAAAGCCGGCGATATAATTATCAGGTTGAGGATAATTATTAAAACAACCAAATATTTTTTTTTCATTGCGCTATCCTCCTCAATAATAAACAAATAATTAACAGGGACTAATTATTCTTTTTTAATCCTCTAAAAAAATAGCCGGTTACCGGTAACCCGTATCATTACTAACAGGCCCATATCTAAGAGTCACATCAAAATTCATTCCCGAACCAGAACATCCCGTCCCGGTAACTGATCCATTATATAATTCGTAAATCCAGTTTTCACCGCTGCCTTCTACTATATTGGATCCTGTCGCCGGAATGGAAGACGTGCCACTATCTCGCGTTGGTTTTGTATAGCTATAGGTAGATGAAGCGTCGTTCGCGGGATCAACTTGAATATTGCCTGACGGGACTAAAATATTAGGATCAAAGCCTAAGCACAATGCAGTAAGGCCGGCATCCGCTGCGGAAAAAGATCGCCTCTCGCAAAGATATTGCCCGCTGGTTCTGATGTCTTGTGTTGTCATGGTCAAAGCAAGAAAACCGACGGCAATCAGAATCAACATGGCAAAAAGCGCTGCCAGCAATATGAAGCCCCGTTCAGACTTTCTTTTATTAATACGGAATTGGCGGACTAAGTACATGGTTCCTCACCAGAACACCTGTAGAATAAGTCATTCTTCTTTTCTTTTTCGTTGTCGCATCCGCTAGCTCGGTATCGGCAACAATGGTAATTATGATCCGCCTGATTTGCGGTATCCATTTTACGGGATCGGCAATTACTTTTTGCGTAATATCTATATCGGCAAGATTATGATTCGCATCTGGTGGATTATCTATATCAGGCCCCCAATACGTAAAAAGGTTGACAACCGGGTTAGTAGCATTATTAACGACCGTTGTAGATGATCCCGCGCCGCCCAGAATGGCCTGATTGCCGCCACAACTGACATTCCGCGTAATAGTATCCACTCCATTATAAGAATACAGTATATATTCATTTGGAAAATCGCCAATTGTTCCATAGGTATAGACAGGTGGTGGGCCGGCTGAGACTAATGGACCGCCTATATCCATTGCTATAAGAATTGTATTGGCTTTGGCTACTTGAATACCCTTATAGATTGAATTGGGTGCCACGTTATATGGTGCTATAGAGGCGCAGGTACTCGTGGGAATTGTGTTCCAGATATTGGCCACAGTCGGATTGTACGATGCCATACGAATTTCCATCGCCATTAAGTCCAAAACGGCTCTTGCATCCTGCTGGGTTACAACTTTCTGCGATATAGATACGGAGGAACGCTGCGCCATATCACTGACAGAATATATGGCAAACATTATTACTAAGCCAACCCCCACGGCGACAATTAATTCCACTAATGTAAAACCGTTTTTATTCATTGTATTCATTGCGCCCTACCCCGAGCAACTATTTATTGTCTTGATTGTTAAAACCCAATTGCCGGGTTACAAGCATACTGCTGGTTACACCATTATCATTTCCGGGCCAGGCGACATTTACATTTACTACCCATGTATTGGGATGAACGTTATCTTTACTGGTAACCGTTTTAACGGTGAAAGTGGTATCACCCACTAAAATAGCTTTACCATCTGCAGGATATTCAAGGGTAGTGGGATCAACTCCGCTCATCGTTTGATACTGACGATTTTCCAGTTCATTTTGCAGAAGCCCGGTAGCCCTGCCCAAATAATCCGAGCCACTTGCCGTTCTCCATGCCACTGGTATCATGGAAGAAGAAAATACGGCAGCTATGGTAATAACTACAGCGATCAGCACCTCTACCATGCTGATGCCTTTTTTACAGCAAAGTATAGTCAACACTAACCTTCCCCATTACAGAAGTTGTAATTCCTATTGTTGAACCTATATCGTTTTTCAATGTAATCGAACCGGCGGAAGTTGTGCCTCGCGGTTGAAACACTATCTGAGGATTATCATCTGGTGTATAGGTTGTACTGTCAATTGTAATATAGCCGGCAATAGAACCCAGACTTTTTGTTACTGCTGTTGCTTCATCATACGCGTCAGCATCATTGAGGCCACCTTTTATCATGCGATAATTATTTGCACCCGTATCGAATATTATTTTATAGTGAACACCTTGAGCTGCTGCAGTTTGTTTAGTGTTGAAAATATCTCCGGCCAAATCTCTTCCTGCTGTTTTAAGATTCGTATTGTGAATATAGTGGTTAAAATTAGGCATTGCAATTGCCAATATAATTGTCAAAATAGCAATAACTGTCAGCATCTCAATTAAGCTAAACCCGCTTGTCCTTTTCACTTTCACAATCCGACATACTCCCATCGGTATTTCTAAAATAATGCCTTAATTCTTTAATAAAGATCGCAAGTCATATGCCAACCTTTCAGCGAATCTGAAACTATCTTTTTCATTCTCAAATTTGCCGATCATCCTTTAATAACAATACCTTATGCTTGAAAATATTTTTTGTCAATTTATTCCTTTGCTTATTTTTTATTTGTCATCTGCTAATTTAAACATATTTGCCGTGATTTTCACGCACCCTTTCTCAATATGGCATTAATAATAAGCGCAGGAAACAATCACCCCAAAAAATATAGGCAACTGCCGCCGCCGACAAGAACGGTCCAAAGGGCACCGCGTACTTCATATCCTGCTTTTTAATAATCATAGCCGTAATACCAACTATTGCCCCGAAAAAAGAACTAAACAAAAGTATAAATATCAGTGATTTCCATCCGAAAAATCCGCCGATCATTGCCAAAAGTTTAATATCTCCCCCGCCCATTCCTTCCCTTTTGGATATAAGTTCATAAAAAAAGGCGATGGCAAAAAGCACCCCGCCGCCGACGGCAAGGCCGATTAAAGCTTCCAGCCAGTCAACTTTCAAGACAAAGACAGCCAAAAGGAAGAATACAGGTATTCCCGGCAAGGTCAAAACATCGGGAATAATTTGATTGTCCAAATCAATAAATGCGATCACTATTAATACCGCGGTAAAAATAAACAAGATCAAAAATCTTAAGGTTAGCCCAAATTTTAAAAACAGCAACAGCGAAAGCACTGCGGTGATTAATTCCACCAACGGATAACGCCAGGAAATTTTTGCCCCGCAGTCGCGGCATTTTCCCTTTAATATAATGAAGCTGACGAGCGGAATATTATCAAAAAAGCGAATGGGATGTTGACAATGCGGACAACGCGACAGCGGTTTTATAATCGATTCCTGCGCCGGCAGGCGAAAAATACAAACGTTTAAAAAACTGCCGACTGCGGCTCCAAAAATAAAAGCAAATAAATTTAAAAGCATTTAATTTACTTTCGATCCAATTTTAATCAGTTCAGTAATGTAACTGGGATGGGAATGATAGAATTGCTGTACTTCCGTGGAAGTTACCCGGCAGTTCTGCCACCCTATCCCTATAAAATTACAAGACTTAGGTCAGTAACTTTGCGTCCCGTCTTTTCAAACGGTTTGCCCTTTCCAGAATTACGCCTAAATTATATAATATTATTAATCAAAGTCAAGGATAATTTGCAAAACCATTCTGTCATTAAATGAATGATATCAGCTATTTTACAAAATAGTCATCGAACAAGCAGTGCTTTCACCGATAAATCAAAGAAATATAACCCCTATCGCTAATGTTGATTTTACAAATAGTTGAATTTAGCCGTCCTTTCTCTCCCAAGCGTAGGGTATTTCTCCGCCGTGAGCGGGGAGGCGAAATTCATCCGGTTCATCGTATTTATAAACATCCGACGGTACATTTATTACAATCGCTTCCTCTTCCGAAATGCATTTAAAACCGTGATAAATAAGATGAGGTATATGCACCAAAACGGGATTATGAAGCCCGGCGAATATTTCATTGATTTGGCCAAAAGTAGCCGATTGGCTGCGGCTGTCGTAGAGAACTATTTTCATCATTCCTCTGACTACCGCCATGTTATCATCCTGCTTCTTATGATAATGCCAGGCTTTAACAACTCCCGGATAGGCGGTGGTCATATAGACCTGGCCGAATTTCCGGAAAACTTCGTCATCGGCACGAAGTATCTCCATCAGCCTTCCCCGTTCATCAGGAATAATTTTGAGTTTTTTCACCATCACACCGTTGATCATATTTTATTTGCTCCTGTTCTAGCCACCAATTGTCCAGCCATCTGCAGGGATTCAAAAGTTCCGGCATCAGACCACCAGCCTTCCAGTACATCCCACTGCATCTTCCCTGCGGAAATATAAAAATTATTTACATCGGTAATTTCCAGTTCGCCCCGCTGGGATGGTTTTAGCGACTTGATAAATTCAAAAACCCTGTAGTCATACATATATATTCCGATAACGGCATAGTTCGATGTCGGCTTTGACGGTTTTTCTTCTACGCGAACAATTTTTTTGCCGTCGAATACCGGCACGCCGAATCTTTGCGGATCGGGCACTTCTTTCAATAAAATGCGGGCTCCTTCTTTTTGCTGGCGGAACTTTTCCGCGGCTGTCTTGATATTTCCCTCGATAATATTATCGCCCAAAACCACTGCTATTTTATCCCTATCCGCAAAATGTTCCGCCAGACCAAGAGCTGCGGCAATCCCGCCTTCTCCCTGCTGATAGGTATAATTAATATGCTTTAGTCCGAAGTCTTTGCCGTTTTCCAAAAGACGCAAAAAATCACCGGCATTATTGCCGCCGGTTACAATTAATATTTCGCTGATGCCGGCATTTACTAAAATCCTGATGGGATAATAAATCATCGGTTCATTATAAACGGGAAGCAAGTGCTTATTGGTTACTTTGGTCAGGGGGTAAAGCCGGCTGCCCAGTCCACCGGCAAGAACAACGCCTTTCATGGCCGCTCCTTAAATTGCTTTTAGTTTAAACATTTGGAAATTGTTTTTTCATACCACATCTCGCGACCTGTCGACAATAAATTTCTTTGCATATGATCTAACAATGAGGTAATTATAACCATGAATGACGAATACTATATGAATTTAGCTCTGCAGCTTGCCGCCAAAGGCAGGGGCAAGGTTAGTCCTAATCCTATGGTCGGCGCCGTGATTGTCAAAAAGGGGAAAATCATCGGCCGCGGTTATCATCGGCGCTACGGCGAGAGTCACGCCGAAGTAAACGCGATCACAAACGCAACCGCCGATATTGCCGGATCAACTCTTTATGTTACATTGGAACCATGCTGCCACGAAGGAAAAACGCCGCCCTGCGTGGAGATTATCGCTAAAAAAAATATAGCCCGTGTAGTTATCGGGACAATAGATTCCAATCCCCTGATTTCCTGTCAAGGTATTAATTATTTGCAAAACCTAGGTATCGAAGTAAAAACCGGGGTTCTGGAAAATGAATGCCGCAATCTCAATGAAGTTTTTTTCCATTTTATGGAAACCGGGTTGCCCTTTGTAACCATTAAATACGCCCAAACCCTTGATGGCCGCATAGCAACAGTGAAAGGCCAATCGCAATGGATAAGCTCTGAGGCTTCCATGAAATATGCTCACAAACTCCGCGCCGAACATGACGCCGTATTGGTCGGAGCGGGAACCGTAAAAAAAGATAACCCTGAGCTCACAGTGCGACTAGTTCGCGGCCGTAACCCGCTGAGGATTATCGTCGATTCGCAGTTGCAGATTGGTAATCAAGCAAAAGTCCTGAAAAACATCGTCAAAGCAAAAACAATTATTGCTACAATTAAGAATTCGGACGATCGTAAATACGAAATTATTGCGGCGACAGGCGCCCAAATAATTACCGTCGCTGCCGACAAGGAGGGAAAAGTTGACTTGAAAAAGCTATTAAAAAAACTTGCGGCAAGGGAAATATCGTCGGTGTTAATAGAAGGCGGAGCTCAAATCATTACTTCTGTCTTAAGAGATAACCTAGCTGACCGCTTGGTGACGGTGATCGCGCCAAAAATTTTAGGAAAAGGAATAGAGGCAGTAGGAGATTTAAATATTAAGGAACTAGAGTCGGCAAAATTTTTATCTATTCGCAAAATTATCAGAAGTGGAGAGGACATCATTATCGATAGCCGCTTTTTATAACTTGGAAGGATCACGGGCATGAACCCCAAAGCAAGCTTTGGAAACGATTCCGCAGCAAGCTGTGGGGTATTGTATTATACCCTCCGCTTCGCGGGATTGTTCAACTTACCAATTCCGACGTGTAACCTTTAGGTTATGCGCTTCGCTTTCGGAATTGGTGCTTCACAAATAAAAAGCTATTTTAAAATATTATTGGAATTAGCGGATATTATCAATGCCTTGGTATGCCGTACACACAAAAAGCCGCCATGAATATAAAGCAAGCTTTGCCCTTGCCCAAAAAAACATTACGACTTTTCTGCCTCAGACGGAAGTATGGAGCAAACGCAAAGACCGGAAGAAAAAAATTTTTATTCCCCTTTTCCCCGGATACCTTTTTATAGAAACTCTTTGTTTGGACAATGAAACAAAACTGGCTGTTTTAAAAACATCCGGTGTAGTAAGTATTTTAGGTAAAAAAGAAAATTCCGAACCTATAGCCGTACCGGAAGATAAAATTAATGCCATCCGGCACCTGATAGAAACAAAAGCGGAAGTTTTTACCATAAAATTTCCCAAAGTGGGTGAACCTGCGCGCATTATCGACGGACCGTTTGCCGGATTGGAAGGTACCGTAGTAAAAAGCGATTTCAAAAAGGAGCTTTTCGTAATTACCCTGGAACTTTTGCAGCGCTCGGTTGCCATGAAATTGGAGGGATATCAAATCAGCAAACTTTAATCCATTTATTGTATTTTTCTCGAATAGTTGCATGAAAATACTTGACTTTCCAGCC
The DNA here is from genome assembly GCA_963753975.1 of uncultured delta proteobacterium. Classification (GTDB taxonomy): domain Bacteria; phylum Desulfobacterota; class Syntrophia; order Syntrophales; family Smithellaceae; genus UBA4810. Next base: position 122,946 of record CAVWEH010000002.1, on the reverse strand, counting down.
ATTATGCGCAACATAGCTTGGCTCGGCTAGTATTATAATACCAACATAAAACTTTTCTGGGGATTGAATTTTGAAAGGATACATAAAAATTGATAAAGAACATTGCAAGGAATGTCACCTCTGTATTCATTTCTGTCCTCAAGGCCATATTACCTCAACCAAAGAATACAACTCCCGCGGCTACCATCCTGTGTGTGTGAACAATGAAAAAGAATGCACCGGCTGCGCTTTATGCGCCATAATGTGTCCGGAAGTAGCCATCGAGGTTTATCGTGAATAAAGTATTAATGTCCGGGAATAATATCATCGGAGAGGCGGCAATTCGCGCCGGATGCCGGTTTTACGCCGGTTACCCGATCACTCCCCAGAATGAACTTACCGAGTATATGGCCGATCACATGCGCAGTACTCCGGGAGGCGTCTTTATTCAATCGGAAAGCGAAATTGCCGCAATTAATATGATTGCCGGCGCCAGCGCCGCCGGAGCGAGAGTCATGACTTCTTCATCCAGCCCGGGAATTTCTTTAAAGCAGGAAGGAATTTCTTCCATGGCCGCCTGCGAACTTCCGGGCATTATCGTCAATATTATGCGCGGCGGACCCGGATTAGGAAATATTCGTCCATCACAGGGGGATTATTTTCAGGCTACCCGCGGCGGCGGACATGGTGATTACCGCACGATTGTTTTCGCTCCGGCCACCTGCCAGGAGTTGTCCGATTTAACGATGGATGCTTTCGATCTTGCCGACAAATACCGCTCGCCGGTGATGATCCTTGCCGACGGCATGATGGGCCAAATGATGGAGCCGGTGGTATTTAAAAAACCAAAAGCTCGTGTATACAGCGAAAAATTCATTCTGCAGGGCGCGGGCACGGGTAAAAGCAAATTCATCAGGGGCCTTCTTCTCGATCCCATCGACTGTGAAGAGCACAATTGGAAATTGGCGCGCAAATATAAAATTATTACCGAAAACGAAATACGCTATGAAGAGCATCAAATTGAAGACGCCCGGTTCGTTATCGTCGCCTATGGAACGGCTGCCCGCATTGCCAAGGGAGCCATTAAACGCCTGCGCGACAACGGCCTGAAGGTGGGGCTATTTCGCCCGATAACTCTCTGGCCTTTTCCTGAATTGAATCTGCGCGCTTTATCGGCGAAAATTAAGAACTTTCTCGTTTTTGAAATGAATACCGGTCAAATGCTCGATGACGTTCGCCTTTCCCTGCAGGGCTACGCTGATATTGATTTTCACGGCCGCCCGGGCGGCGCCGTACCGACACCGTCAGAGTTGGCCAATGTTATTGCTCGTAACTACGACAAAAATGATTAATATATAGCGAACTTGAGGACAAGAAGAAATATGGCAAAAAAAGTTTTTGGCCGGCCAAAAAGTTTAAAAGAAAATATTTTTCATTACTGTCCCGGATGCGGACACAGCACTGCGCATCGCCTTATAGCTGAAGTGATTGATGAATTGAGTATTAGAGGAATCACCATTGGCGTCCCTCCGGCAGGCTGCGCTGTTTTGGCGTATAATTACTTTGATTTCGATATGATCGAAGCGCCGCACGGAAGAGGTCCGGCAATGGCCACGGGGATCAAACGGATCTTGCCTGATCGTGCTGTATTTTCTTATCAGGGAGATGGAGACCTTGCCGCCATCGGCATCGCCGAGAGTTTTCACGCCGCCAACCGGGGAGAAAATATCACTATTATCTTTATCAACAACGCTGTTTACGGCATGACCGGCGGACAGATGGCTCCGACAACGATCCTGGAACAAAGAACAACCACCACTCCTGCCGGGCGACAGAAAACGCTCGATGGTTATCCCGTTAAAGTATGCGAACTCTTCTCTCCTTTAAGAGGTGTAGCTTATGTCGAAAGATGCACTTTAACTTCTCCGGCTAATATCAACAAAACAAGGAAAGCGATAAGAAAGGCCTTCCAGTGCCAACTTGACTCCTTGGGATTTTCACTGGTGGAAATCCTCTCCCCCTGCCCGACGAACTGGAAAATGATGCCCATAGATGCCTGCAGGTGGATTGATGAGGTGATGAGCAAGGAATTTCCTCTCGGTGTCTTCAAAGATAATATCACTCCGAAAAAGAAAATTGCGGAGGCCGTATAATGATCGTCAAAACAATTTTCTCGGGATTCGGCGGCCAGGGCGTTTTGATGATGGGCTTAAGTCTTGCTCATAGCGCAATGAACAGCGGGTATCACGTAACTTATCTCCCCGCTTACGGCGCGGAAGTAAGAGGCGGAACAGCCAACTGCACTGTGGCCATAGCCGACGAAGAAATTGCTTCTCCCGTAGCTTCGGAGCCGGATTACCTAGTGGCGATGAACTCACCTTCCCTGTTTACTTTTCAAAATAAAATTACTTCCGGCGGAACGATCTTCTTAAATTCTTCTATCGTCGAAGTTCGTCCCAACCGGTCGGATATTAAGGTCTGCGCTATTCCCTGCGCTGATATTGCTCAAGAGATAGGCAATAGTAGAGCCGCCAACATCATCATGATGGGCACCTTCATCAAGAAAACAAATCTGGTTTCTGCCGAGATGTACTTGAAAAACTTGGAGGCAATCATGGGCAGCAAGAAGAAAGCCTCTGCGGAAGTCAACCGCAAAGCTTTTGCCGCCGGATTCGATTATCTTAAGGACAAATAAAGGATTCACCTATGGCCGTAAAACAAATTTCCGTCCTTCTGGGCAACGTCCCCGGTTCTTTTGCGAAACTTACTCATATTCTGGATTCCGAAGATATCAGCACCAAGGCCGTATCCGCGGCCAGCACTGCCGTCGATAGTACCGTCCGGCTTGTTGTAAATGATCCGGATCGTGCCGCTGCGGTTTTGAAAAGCTTCAGCTTCAACTTCGAAGTTACACCTGTATTGGCCGTGGAAGTTCCCCTTCATGCGGGAGGCATGAATGCTATTTTGAAACCCCTGGCCAAAGCGGAAATCAATATCCATTATCTTTACACTACAATTAATCGCATCGGCAAAGAAACTATCCTGATAATCGGCGTTGATAAACTGGAAGAAGCCAAAGAAATTCTCACTCAAAACTGGATTCGTTTAATCTACGACGAAATTTATTCCATCCCGTAAGCGTTAAATCAATCATGCCTGTTTCCCGGGAAAAAGAAGAAGCCTTGTCGGCAAGAATGCTGCAGCTGGGGATCACGGAAAGTGACCTGGAAGAATCTTTTATCCGTTCTTCCGGACCGGGCGGACAGAAAGTCAATAAAAGTTCCTCTTGTGTTTACCTGGTCCACATTCCTACCGGTCTTTCAGTTAAATGTCAGCGGGAGCGATCACAGACATTAAACCGCTATTTAGCTCGCCGTTTACTATTAGATAAAATTGAATTGATGCAAAGAGGTTTTATCGCGGAGAAAAAAGATAAAATCGAAAAGATCCGCCGCCAAAAGAGGAAGCGTACGAAGCGCGCAAAAGAAAAAATTCTTACCGCCAAGCATAAACAAGCTGAAAAAAAGGTTTTACGCGGAAGAGTTATTGCTGATGATTAACTGAATAGGACAGTTGCAATTTTTTAGTTTCTTTGATGCGATATCATTATTCCCGCTTCACTTCGTTTGCGGGATAATTTCACTTAAGCTTCAAACTTCACTTCACCCCGTTAGAAAGTGCGCCTTTCTAATGGGGTTCGTTCGTTTTCAACGAGTGTCATTAATTCAACTTACCAATTCCGATGCGCTCTGCTTTCGGAATTTGAGGCTCATTACCACGGGCATCTGCAATGCCCTCCGCCTATGGAGGGATCAATTCGACTTGCAGATAATGCGGCACTTTGCTCCTAAATACGGTGTCATTAACCCCCTACGCTACGCTTCGGGGATAAGTTAGACTACCAAACATGACTGCGCTACGCTTGTCCTGTTTGAGTCTAACTAAAAAAGGGAGTGAAAGTCGATGCACGCTTCCCCTCCCTAATTTTTATGATAGCACCAATTATCAGCCAATATACTTCAAAAGTGGATTAGCGTAAAGCAAGATTAAAGAAACTACCAGCGCGTAAATGGCCAATGATTCAATCATGGCCAGACCAACCATCATGGTTAGAAGTACCTTGCCTTGCGCTTCCGGATTTCTCCCTACAGCATTAGTAGCGCCATTTAATCCGTTGCCCATACCCAAGCCTGTACCAATTGTACCAAAAGCTATGGCTAAACCGGCAACCAGCAGGGAGCAGCCAACTATAATTGCTTTTGTATAATCGACAGTTGCCGTTTTCGCTGCTTCAGCAGCCGCAAAAGCAAAGGGAGAAGAAACAATAACCAATAATGTAGCCATTAGCGTGTAAATAAAACCCTTTTTCATTTTAATTCTCCTTATTTAATTAATATTAATTTACTAAAATATAAACTTATCCACGCCTCCTTTCATTTATTTTTTTGCTATCTGACCTTCACGTCAATTAATTTTTAATGTTCCACATAATAATTGTCAAGAAATATTTACTTATAACACACTTCTTGATTTTATTTATTAAGCAGGTTAAAATTTATCCTGTGAAAGGAATAACCGCTAAAAAAATTAAAGTTGCCAGCCTGCTTCAGGGCGATATTCAGTTAGAAAGCCGTCCTTTCCGCCAGATCGCGGATTCCTGCGGCGTAACTGAAAAAGAAATTATTAATATAATAAAGAAGCTGAACAGGGAAGGTTATATACGTAAGTTTGGAGCTATTTTGCGCCACTCTAAAATCGGCTACGCAAAAAACGCGCTGGTTGTCTGGTCCGTACCGCAGGATAAAATAAAAGATGCCGGAAGGACTTTTGCTTCTTTTCCCTTTATCTCCCATTGCTACGAAAGGAATCCGCTATTTAAGTTCAAATACAATCTGTTTACAATGCTGCACACCAAAAGCGAAGACATGACTTCTCTGGTAAATAAAATGGCGGCTTCCGTTGATATTTATGATTTTCTAATTTTGGAAAGCTTAAAAGAATATAAAAAGACATCTCCGGAGTATTTTTAATGCCCAAAACACGGTCGGATTATCTTACTGAAGCCAGGCAGGTTATCGCCGGCGGTGTTAATTCTCCCGTACGCGCCTGGAATGCGGTCGGCGGTAGTCCTCTCTTTGTCAGCCGTGCTAAAGGCAGTAAAATTTATGATATCTCCGGTAAGAAATATATTGATTATGTCTTATCCTGGGGGCCGATGATTTTAGGTCACGCTCATCCTGACGTAATCGCCGCTATTTGCCGCACTGCTCAAAAGGGAACAAGCTTCGGCGCGCCGACTGAAGCGGAGACAAAAATGGCCAAGCTCATCCGTTTGGCAATACCCTCTATAGAGCTGGTGCGAATGACCAGTTCCGGTACGGAAGCAACAATGACGGCCATACGTCTGGCGCGCGGCTTTACCGGCAGGGATATGATCGCTAAATTCGACGGCTGTTACCACGGCCACGTCGATTCACTCTTGGTCAAGGCAGGATCCGGCGTGACAACCTTGGGTCTATCCGGGTCTCCGGGTATTCCTGATGAATTATCACGTTTAACCTTGAGTCTGCCTTATAATTCCCTGGAAGCCCTGAAAACAACGATCGAGCGCCATGGTTCACGGCTCGCAGCCGTTATTATTGAGCCGGTAGCCGGCAATATGGGAGTAATTCCTCCGCAGGCTGGATTTTTAGAAGAGCTAAGAAGACTTACTCAAAAATACGGCATAGTTTTAATCTTCGATGAAGTAATTTCAGGATTTCGTTTTACCTTCGGCGGTTATCAGAATTTAATAAAAATCAAACCCGACTTAACTTGTTTGGGCAAAATAATCGGCGGAGGGATGCCCGTCGGCGCCGTTGGCGGCAAAAAGGAAATCATGGAAAAGATTGCTCCGATGGGTGAAATCTATCAGGCCGGCACTCTTTCCGGCAATCCTTTGGCTATCGCCGCGGGCTTAGCGACTCTCCAAATCCTTAAAGCCAAAGCTTCCTCTTATTTAGCACTGGATGATAAAACTAATAAACTTTGCACAGGTATGGAAAACCTATTTGCCGCCGAAGGAATTCCCGCTTGTATAAGCCGCGTTCATTCGATGTTTACGATATTCTTCCAGGAAGGACCAATCTATGATTTAACTTCCGCCCAAAAATCAGATACGGCGCTATTTGCCCGTTTTTTTCATAGTATATTGAAAAAAAATATATGGTTGGCTCCTTCACAATTTGAGGCAGTTTTCCTGTCCTTTGCCCATAGTGATGCCGATATTGCTTTTACCCTGGATGCTTGCGCCTCTGCATTGAAAAAGCTGTGACCACCTAAGTGGAGTCCCCTCCGGTCGCAGATGACCTTTAGGTTACAGGAGCCGGAGGTTCTCTAAAATAACGCGACCTCCCGCGGGTCACGGTACTCTCCTCTTGGAACTGGAGCCGACAGACTCCAGGTCGCGGGATTGACAACCGCCTGTCATTACTGTAATGTTTGCGTTAATTTATATTATAAATTTATCTGAGGAAACGAGTTATGGGAAAACAGTTATCCATTCAATCTTTTCTTGCCAAAAAAGACATAATTGCTGTTATCGGCTTGGGATACGTGGGACTACCTTTGGCCGCTCACTTATCACGTAACTTTAAAGTTATTGGTTATGACAATAATGAAGTCAATATTGCTGAATTAAAAAAAGGCCATGATCGCACTCTGGAACTTACCAATGCCGAATTAAAAAAAGTCGATGTTCATTTTACATCTGACGCCACCGAGCTTTCCGGCTGCCGGCTTTTCATAGTTGCCGTTCCCACGCCGGTAGACGATTCCCGTGTTCCCGATTTGCGCGCGATAAAAAATGCTTCCGCCTTAATTGGCCGGCATATGTCATCCGGTTCCTGTGTAGTTTATGAATCCACCGTTTATCCCGGCGCTACCGAAGATATTTGCATCCCTATTTTGGAGGCAGAATCAAACCTTAAATTCGGCCGTGATTTCACGGTCGGCTACTCGCCCGAGCGCATCAATCCCGGCGATAAGGTGCATACCATCGATAACACGATAAAAATTATTTCCGCATCCGATCAATCAACTCTGGATTTTTTGGAAGGGATATATAGCTTAATAGTCAAAGCCGGATTGCATAAGGCCTCATCAATAAAAGTTGCTGAAGCGGCAAAGGTAATAGAAAATACTCAACGCGATATCAACATCGCTTTGATGAATGAGCTGTCTATAATTTTTAATAAAATGGGAATCGACACCATCGAAGTTTTGGAAGCCGCGGAAACAAAATGGAATTTTTTATCATTCCGTCCCGGTTTGGTCGGCGGTCACTGCATCGGTGTTGATCCCTATTACCTTACTTATAAAGCTCAAAGCATAGGTTACCATCCCGAAGTAATTCTTGCCGGGCGACGGATTAACGACAACATGGGCAAATACGTGGCGCAACAAACGATCAAAATGCTTATAGATTCCGACAAACAAGTACACAACGCGCGTGTGGCCGTCTTAGGACTTTCCTTCAAGGAAAACGTTCCGGATATACGCAACACGCGGGTAACCGACATCATAACCGAATTGACGGAATATGGGGTTGATATAATGGTACATGATCCTTTGGTAATCCCCGGAGAAGCCCGCCATTATTACGGCATAGAGCTGGTGCCTTTGAGTGATATCCGTGATGTCGATGCCGTTGTGCTCGCCGTCGCCCACAACGCTTTTAGGGATCTGGGATTAACGCGCATTGCCGGGTTCTGTCGTAAAGATTGTTCCATTTTAATTGATATAAAATCATTATTTGAACCCGAACGCGCGCGGAAACTGGGTATTAAATACTGGCGATTATAAACACTGTTTATTTTTTAGGAGGCAAAATGAAAAAAGCTTTTCTTACGGGTATTACCGGTCAAGACGGCTCCTATCTGGCAGAACTCCTCTTGACTAAGGGTTATGAAGTTCATGGTTTGATACGGCGCTCCAGTACTTTTAACACCGACCGCATCGATCACCTTTATCGTGACTTTCATGACCCGGATACAAGATTATTTCTTTATTACGGCGATTTAAGCGTTTCCGGACAACTTATGGATTTACTTCATTCTATTGCCCCCGATGAAATTTATCACCTGGGAGCTCAAAGCCATGTCCGGGTAAGTTTTGACATGCCTGAATATACCGGAGATATAACCGGGATGGGAACATTGAGAATTTTGGAAGCAATTCGTAGAACCGGTATCAAAACCAAATTTTATCAAGCTTCTTCCAGCGAAATGTTCGGAGCTGCGGCGCCGCCCCAAAGTGAAAAAACGATATTTCAACCGCGCAGCCCCTATGCAGCGGCTAAAGTTTATGCCTATTATATTGCGCAAAACTATCGAGATGCCTACGGCATTTTTGCCTCTAATGGAATTCTTTTTAACCATGAATCGCCGCGACGCGGAGAAACGTTCGTCACCAGAAAAATCACCCGCGCGGCAACACAAATCAAGTTAGGCCTTAAGGAAAAACTTTATTTGGGAAACCTTGACGCCAAAAGAGATTGGGGCTTTGCCGGAGACTATGTAGAAGCAATGTGGATGATGTTGCAGCAAGAAAAGCCCGACGATTTCGTCATTGCCACCGGCGAAACGCACTCGGTACGGGAGTTTGCAGAGAAAGTATTTACCAAACTCGGATTGGATTATAATAAATATGTAATGGTGGATCGGCGTTATTTTCGGCCAACCGAGGTAGATGTACTTTTAGGCAATTACGCCAAAGCGAAAAAAATTCTCGGCTGGCAACCGAAAATCGGTTTTGAAAAGCTTATCGATATGATGATTGCCGGGGATCTGGAATTGGCAAAGAAAGAGAAGACTTTAGTCGAAGCCGGATTCGCATGTAACAGCAGCGATCGCATCACTTGAAAACCGGAGATTATTAAATGCTTAAAGAAAAACGCATCACCGTTACCGGCGGAAAAGGATTTTTAGGAAGCCATTTGCTCAAAAAATTAAAAAGTGCAGGCTGTGTTCATGTTAAAATCGCTGACCTTCCCGAATACAATTTGACTAATATTACCGATATTCGCCGCATGTATGAAGAGACCAATCCCGAAATCGTCATTCACCTTGCTGCCCGGGTCGGCGGCATCGGCTTTAATCAGGAAAAGCCCGCCGAACTATTTTTTGACAATTTAATCATGGGTGCTCAATTAATCCATGAAGCATATCTGCACAAAATTGAAAAATTTGTCGCGCTGGGAACAATTTGCGCATATCCTAAATTCACGCCGGTACCTTTTAAGGAAGAAAACATCTGGAACGGATACCCCGAAGAAACCAATGCCCCCTATGGCCTTGCAAAAAAAATGATGCTGGTGCAGTCTCAGGCGTACCGTCAACAATATTCGTTCAATTCAATTTTTTTACTGCCGGTAAACCTTTACGGTCCGGGAGATAATTTCGCTCCGCGCTCCTCTCACGTTATTCCCGCACTAATAAAAAAATGTTTTGATGCCTTGGACGTAAATGCCGCTAAAATTGAAGTCTGGGGCACTGGTTCGGCCACACGCGAATTTTTTTACGTGGAGGACGCCGCTGAAGCAATTTACTTAGCGACCAGATTTTACAACAAAAGCGAACCCATTAATATCGGCGCCGGCTTTGAAATATCAATTAAAGAACTTGTTGAACTAATTGCTCAAATTAGCGGTTTTAAAGGCGAATATTATTTGGGATAAATCCAAACCGGACGGCCAGCCGCGTCGTCTGCTCGACACTTCAAAAGCGATGAAAGAATTTGGATTTAAAGCCGCCACTGATTTCGAAACAGGATTAATGAAAACAATTGAATGGTATAGGAACAACCGCCGCATTGCACGTTAATACCTGAACGCCGGTCATTTTTTTGTTTGACTTTGGATTTCATTAATGTTAAGGAGCGCCTGAATAAATGGATCAAGAAACCAAAAAAAATGCCATGCAAATGGCTTTTGCCAGCAGCATCGGCATTGCCATGGTCTTGGCAATTTTTGGCTGCCTTTGGTTTGGATCGTATCTAGACCGCAAGTTTGAATCCGGTCACGTTTTTACCATAATTTTCTTGTTTATTGGTATTGCGGCCGGGTTTCGTAACATATATGTTTTGATTAAAAAAAATTTTACTGATGATGAACCAATAATAAAGAGTATAAAAAGTGAACCTCATCGCCAAAGACCAGCTCCAAAGAAAAATTGAAATCGTTAACTGGATTATTCTCGGCCTTATTTTTATCCCTTCTTTAATTTTCGGCACTTTTAAATTTGCTCTAGGTGTGCTTCTGGGCGGTTTCATCAGCATCCTAAATTTTTATTGGATGGAACGCAGTTTACGCCGTGTTTTTGAAAAACTTACGGGAAACGTAAAAGGAGCGGTGTTCTTTAAATATTTTATTCGGCTGGCGTTAACCGCCGTTGTTTTATATTTTTTAATTTCGAACGACACCGTAAATATAATCGGCTTGATTATTGGATTATCGGTAGTAGTAATAACCATTGTTGTAACCGTTATTACTACCTTTACAAAAAAAAACTTTCTTGAGGAGGTTATTTAATATATGCACCCTCTGCTTTTTTTGGAGAATTCCTATTTTCCCCCGCACGTAACTTACGCCTGGTTTCTTGCTATTATGCTGGCAATCCTATCTTTTCTGGCAACTCGCCGGCTGGAAATTTACCCCGGCAGGTTTCAAAATGTAATGGAAGTAATTATCGGCGGATTTGATTTTCTGCTAAATGAAATTATGGGCCACAACGGCCGGAGATATTTCCCACTTATCGCCACATTGGGCATTTACATATTAACGGCGAACTTACTCGGTATCATTCCCGGCTTTGAATCACCTACGTCCGATATTAACACTACTCTTTCCATGGCTATTGTCGTTTTTTTCTCCACACATGTAGTCGGAGTGAGAACTCATGGCTGGAAATATTTCAAACAATTTATGGGGCCAGTATGGTGGCTTACTCCACTCATGGTTCCTATTGAAATCATCAGCCACTTTTCCACGGCCGCTTTCTCTGACTTTTCGTTTATTCGGCAATATCAAAGGCGAAGATATAGTTCTCGCTGTTGTATTATTGCTTGTACCGACACTTGTTCCTTTGCCTGTTTTTGTGTTGATGATTTTCACTTCGATCATCCAAACTGTAGTTTTTATGCTGCTGGCGATGATGTACATTTCGGGTGCAATGGAAGAAGGTCATTAATAATCGCTTGCTGCAATAGGAAGAACAGAGAATTGACCGCTCCTAATAAGTACTTCCGCAGGCGAAAGAAATCTAATTATTTTAATACCCTAAATCGTCTCATCTGATGTTTGATAGCTAAGTTCACTTGCACCGCCTATAATATATCCGTTTATTCTTCTTTATGCATGAAGTATTCACACATAACTTAAGAATCAATATCGGTTCCTCTAATGTTTAAGCAACCTGTTTCCATAGGCAGAAAAATAATTAGATAACTAATAACTGCTTAAAATTCATTCGCGTAAAAGAGGCAATTATTAATATGATAAAAACGATTACCGGAATCATTTTGGCCGGTAGCAAAATTCCCGCATGAGAATCGAAAAAGCATTTCTTAAAATTGACGGAATTCGGCTCATTGATAGAATTCTCGACATATACCAAGATATATTTGCCGAAATAATTATTCTGGTTGTCTCTTCTTTGATATTAACACGTCGGAAGATTTGAAATACATCGATAAAAAATAATATTTTATAAATTATTAATCATGTAGCGGTATTGGTTGTACCCATTTTTTATTTTCGCCGTCGTAAAACCACTTACTTACAAAACCACGACGGTGAATAAAACTGGGACTCTCCGCCCATTGAAGAAGTTCCCGATAGGCCTTATGGAGTTTTCTAAAAGTCGGAGCATGGCCACCAAGATCGGGATGATGGATTTTAGCCTGCTTGCGGTATGAGGTTTTAATGATTTTACGCAACTCAATGGAATTTAAATCGCTTTTATTAATTCCCAAGTAGTTTAAGGCATTAATTTTAACACTCGGAATATTTATTACAGTAGGCCGCAAGGATATATGCGCAGGATGTTTTGTCGCTAATTCCAGCACGCGGCGGGAGGCTAAATACTTTTTAGTTGTGCGTTTTTCCTCTTCCCACCAGGCTCTTCCCAGCATATTGGCCATTTTACCGAAATCTTCCGCCGGCTTGTGGTTTATTGATCGCTCTTGCGTAAATCTGAATATTTCCTTTACTCCGTGGGGCATTATATCCAGGATAATTATTGTGTCGGAAAAATAAAAAGCCGCGTATCGAGTATTTAACGCCTGTAGTAAACCGCTTCTCATATTCAGCTTCTGCCGGAGATTCTGCCGGCATTTGATCGAACAATATTTCCGGTTTCTGATATTTTCCGTTGATCCGCAGGAAAGGCAACGATTCTGCTTTTCACTATTAACTGTAGATATTTCTTTTCTCAAAGTTCTTCCATTATTTTTTGCCGTTGCCAGATAGCCTTTCGTCAGAGCAATGTTTACTCAGCGATCTTCGCGCCCCTAAGAACTGCCGCCGGTTCAATCACACAATCGCGTCCGACAATGGATTTAAATACAAAAAATTTCATGCGCACAAAAGTATTGTCCATAACCACAGACGGCCCGTGAATTTGCACCTGGCGAGTGAGCGCAACGCGGCTGCCCGCATAAACAGCGTATTTCTTTCCTTTCATTTCACAAAGATTCTTCTCTACGGTTTCCCGTAAATTTCAGTTTCCCGGACGTGAATCACAACGCCATCCCGCATATTGAAATCATCACCCACAACATTCTTGCCTAAGATTACATTCCGTATTACCGCTACTGGTCTGCGTGTACAGAAATCGGGAAGATACTTTTCAATCACTTTTTTGCCTTCGCAATAATATTCTTAAAAATCAGAAAGACAGTAATTTTAAGTTTCTTCTCTGCTTTTATGCCGGGTTTTATTTTTTTCAATTTTTAAAAGCTTTTGCCATACTTCTTCCACTTTTTTTTCAGTTTCGGCAACGGGCTTTTGATTATCAATCACAATATCCGCCAGGCGAGCCTTTTCACCAATCGGCATTTGATTCATCAGCCTTCTTTTGGCTTCATCTCTCGTCAAACCATTGCGGGCAATCAGCCTTTGAATTTGCTGGGCGGGAGATATTAAAACCAACAAAGTTAAGTCGAAAAGATGCTGCATCTTTTCTTCAAACAAGAGAGGGACGTCCGATAAAACGATGGCGTTATTTTCACTTTCATTAATTTTTTCTAAATGCGAACGCCATTCTTCCAATACATAAGGATGAACGATGCTATTGAGGGTCTTGAGCTTTTGTAAATCGGCAAAAACAATCTGAGCTAATTTATACCGGTCAATTTTTTTATCCGTAAGCAGTATACTTTCGCCAAAATATTCGACGATTTTTTCCCAAGCAGGTTGTCCCGGTTTTTCGACATTGTGCGCAAGCTCATCGAAATCAATTAGATGAGCGCCGTGCCGAATAAAGATGCGGCCTACTGTAGATTTTCCGCAAGCAATACCTCCCGTCAATCCGACGTTTAACATTTTTTTGGTAATCCCGTAATGAATCCTGAAATCATGAATGCCGGACGACCCATCATGATTTGCTATTTAAATTATAAATGATGCGCAAACCTTCCAAAGTAAGCATATCTTCGACCTTATCGATACATTTTGTTTCGGACGTCACTAAACTAGCCAATCCTCCTGTGGCAATTACCAGGGGTTTGGTTTTTATTTCGGCTTTCATCCTCTCTACGATGCCGTCAATAAGTCCAGCGTAACCAAAGATAATTCCCGCCTGTATTGCGCTTACCGTATCTTTGGTCACCACCGATTTAGGCTTGCTCAATTCCACACGGGGAAGCCTTGCCGCCCGTTCAAATAGCGCTTCGCTGGAAATCATTATTCCCGGCGCGATACATCCCCCCATGTATTCCCCTTTCGGTGAAATATAATCGAAAGTCGTTGCCGTACCGAAATCAATTATAATCGCCGCCTGCCGGTATTTATCGTAAGCGGCAACGGCATTGACGATTCTATCGGCTCCTACTTCTTTGGGATTATCATAGAAAATAGGCATTCCTGTTTTAATACCGGGTCCTACGATCAACGGTTTTACATTGAAATATTTTACGCACAAAGGTTCCAGGATATTAAGCATCGGCGGTACTACACACGAAATAATAATCGCACTGACCGCCCTGAGTTTCTCAGTTTTTATCCTGCTGGATTGATACAAATTAAAAATTAGCATGCCGTATTCATCAATTGTATGATCAATCTCTGTGCGAATTCTCCAGTCATGAATCAGCTGATCGCCGTCATAAAGTCCCAGCACCGTATTGGTATTGCCTACGTCAATTACCAGCAACATTATTTTGAGTCTCCTTTAATATTGTTGCATCTCCCGCGAATATCTTGATTCTTCTGTTTTCCGCCGTAAGCAGCAGAAGTGAACCTTGTTCGTCGATGCCCAAGGCCTTCCCGCTTACCACTTTATCACCGGATATTATCTGAACCCTCTTTCCAATCATCGGCGCCATGCTTAACCACTTTCCTTTTACAGTGCTAAATCCGTCTATAATAAGCTTTTTATACCATTTTGTCAGATTTTCATACAGGCCAATTATTAATTCCTGACGGGAAATATTCCGGCCTGTTTCTATAGCTAAAGACGTAGCGGTATTTTTAATATCCTGCGGCAATTGATTATAGTTAATATTTATATTAATGCCAATACCCAAGATAATAAAATCAACACGGCTTGTTGATGTTTTCATTTGCGCGAGAATTCCGCATACTTTTTTCCCCTGCACAAGAACATCATTGGGCCATTTCAGATTAACCATGCCGGGGCAGAAATTATCCATAATTTCGGCTATTGCGACACCGGCCAATATAGAAATCTGCGGCGCACGAGCCGGCTCTAAGTTGGGACGCAGGATAATGGAAGTGTAAATATTACTTCCAGCCGGCGAATGCCAGACTCTCCGCAGGCGCCCTCTGCCTTCGGTCTGGCTGTCGGCGATTACGACAGTCCCTTCCGGCGAACCTGCGGTGGCAAGATCAAATGCCTTATCATTCGTGGAACCGATTCCCGGATAAAAATGGATCTTATGTCCGATAAGACTTCCCGCAAGCTTATTTTCCAATAACTGAACGTCATAAGCCATAAAGATAAAATAATTTGGAGAGAATATCTTAGGTTAATTTTCGAATAACAATTTCAACCACAGATATTAAATTTTATAAAGACGGCGTCCGGGCTTTGACTTTGATGTTTTTATTACGCCCAAACGACCTTTTTTAAATTATTAATGGTCACTTCTTTTATCGGATATAAATCTTCGACGACCTCATCGGGCTGAAACCAGAGCTTTATCTCTTTTTCCGCGTCTTCAGGATTAGAGGAGGCGTGGACAACATTTTCAAATACCCCACTTGTCGTAATTCTTCCATATGCTCCTCTTATTGATACCGGATTTGCCTTTTCCGGGTCGGTATCACCCACAATATCCCGGATTTTCTTTATAGCATCCTCACCCTGATACACTAAAGCAAGCACTCTATACGTTTTGTGCACATCTCCCATGATATAGCTGATTAATTCGGCAAAAAATGGTTTTTCTTTGAGATGTTCATAATGTTTTTCAGCAAGCTCCCGATTGACGCGTACAACTTTCGCTCCCATAATAATCAGTTTTGCTTCCGACAATCTGGAAATGACGTTACCAGTGAGCGATTTAACAAGCCCGTCGGGTTTAATAAGGATCAATGTTTGTTCGATTGCCATATCCACTCCACTTTAAATATTTTATAGTTATAATTTATTCCATCGGTGAAACTTCGTTAATGTAATTACTTGCAGTGCATTCCGGCAATAAATAATATTGGCATTTTTTTGTCAATTTTTTTATTTAAACATCTTAAACAAATAATAAATTTCTCAAATTGCGACAGCCATAATTTTTAAAGCAATATCTGCCGCTCTTACCGAATGCGTAATTTCCCCCACTGAAATAAAATCTACGCCGGTAGCCGCAATCCGGGCGACATTTTGCATGCTGACATTGCCGGATGCTTCCAGAAGCGCCCTCCCCTTGACCAGCGCCACGGCTTTCGACATTTCCTCGACAGGCATATTATCAAGCATGATAATATCCGTACCGGATTTTAACGCTTCCTCGACTTCCGTTAAGTTTTTGGCTTCTACTTCAATTTTCAACTTTTTGGTCAGGCTGTGCCTTTGCGCCTCTACCGCGGCGGTAATACCGCCCGCAGCGGCAATGTGATTGTCCTTGATCAAAACGCCGTCATAGAGCCCCATCCGGTGGTTAAATCCTCCACCAATCTTAACAGCCATCTTATCCAGGAGACGCAAACCGGGCGCTGTTTTGCGGGTATCGAGAATTTTTGCTTTTGACCCCTGCACGGCTTCCACAAATTTTCCCGTTAAAGTTGCTATACCGCACATCCGTTGAAAAAGATTGAGGGCTACTCGCTCGGCCCCAAGAATTGAGGCAAGCGGTCCGGTAACATGAGCGATAGTCTCGCTTTTTTTTACTTTTTTCCCGTCACCGATTAAAACCTCAAATTCGATGTGCTCATCCAAAAAAAGAAACGTTTTTTGGAAAACATCAATTCCCGCTATGGTAAAATCATCTTTCGCAATGGCTTGTGCCTGCCCTCTCCTATCTTCACGGATAATTGCCTGTGTGGTTATGTCTCCTCTGCCGATATCTTCAGCAAGCGCATTTTTTATAATTCGCAGTATTTCTTTGTCGAACGTTTTTTCCTTTTTTGTCATACCTATCGCTCTTGTTTAAATAAAACGTTTCTGTCTATATAATAATTTCTTGCAACTTCTTTAAAGCAGCCTCCAATGCGGCATGCCGCTCTTTAAATTCTCTTAATCTTTCTTCTTCTTTTTTTATGATAGCTTCCGCAGCTTTTTCTATAAAATCCCGATTGGAAAGTTTTTTCGAGGTCTGCTGCAAATCTTTCTCGATTTTTGCAATTTCTTTCTGCAGGCGAGCTTTTTCATCGGTTACATCGACGATGCCGGCGAGAGGAACAAATATTTTTGTCGAACCGACGACTCCCGTGGCCACTCCTTTAGGCTCAATTAAATCTGTCCCCACTTTCAATGTTTCCAGATTAGCCATGTTAGTTACGTAATCTTTTCCGTCGGCAATTATATTTCTTGCCTGCTCGTCAGGCGCAGAAATTAGAACTTGCAGTTTACGGGACGGAGGTATTCGCATTTCTCCGCGAATGTTGCGGATGCTCGTAATAATATCCATTAAGAATTGCATCTCCTTCTCGGCCTTTTCATCTTTCCATGTTTTATTCAGCGAAGGGAAGGAGGCGACCATAATTGATTTCTCCGTGCTTTGGGATAATGTCTGCCAAAGATCTTCTGTAACGAAAGGCATAAACGGGTGCAATAGTTTAAGCGTTGCTCCAAATACATCATACAGCGTTCGTTGAGCCGCTTGTCGTTCTTTAACGCCAACCTTACCGTAAAGGGCCGGTTTGCTGAGTTCCAGATACCAGTCACAAAACTCGTGCCAGATAAACCGATAAATGGCCGCAGCGGCATCATTGAAGCGATACTCGTCAAGACTCTTTGTAACTTCTTCCACGACTTTGTTAAATTTGGCCTTAATCCATTTATCGGGAAGCGATTCTGTTGACGATGCAACACTCTGCTCATCATAGTCTTCCAGATTGCTGAAAGTGAGCTTTGCGGCATTCCAGATCTTATTGACAAAAAATTTGTACCCTTCAATTCTCTCCGGCGACATGCGCACATCGCGTCCCTGCGCAGTATAAGCCGCCAGAGTGAAGCGAAAAGCGTCCGTACCGTACTTCTCGATCATTACCAGCGGATCAATAATATTGCCGCTGGATTTGCTCATCTTCTCCCCTTTTTCGTCCCGTACAAGGGCATGCAAATAAACGTCCTTAAATGGAACTTCCTTCATAACATAAAGACCCATCATCATCATGCGCGCCACCCAGAAAAAAAGAATATCAAATCCCGTAATCAGCAAGGATGTGGGATAAAATGTTTTCAGGGCTTGTGTTTTTGCGGGCCAGCCTAATGTGGAAAAGGGCCAGAGAGCGGAGGAAAACCAGGTATCGAGAACGTCTTCATCCTGCTTCAACGATCCGCCGCCGCAACCCGGGCATTTATCCGGATCGTTCGTCGTCACAATTATTTTGCCGCAGTTATCGCAATACCAAACGGGAATCCGGTGACCCCACCATAATTGCCGGGAAATACACCAATCACGGATATTGTTCATCCATTCAAAGTAAGTTGCCTCCCAGGTATTGGGGATGATCCTTGTTTTACCTTCAACTACAGCCCAGATCGCCCGCTTGGCCAACGGTTTTATTTTTACAAACCACTGCTTGGAAACCATCGGCTCGATATCTGTTTTACAGCGATAACACTGGCCGATACTGTGCGAGTAGGGTTCAGTGCTGACGAGATATTTGCCTTTTTCCAAATCGGCTATTACATTTTTGCGCGCTTCGTAACGGTCCTGTCCCTGGTAAATTCCGCCGTTTTCATTAATTATACCCTTGCCATCCATTATCGTGATGATTTCCAGATTATGGCGCTGGGCCATGGCAAAGTCATTGGGGTCCGAGCCGGGCGTAATCTTGACTGCGCCCGAGCCAAAGTCCATTGTTACATATTCGTCGGCAATAATAGGGATTTTTTTATTGACTAAAGGCAAAATTACATATCGGCCGACTTTATCTTTGTATCTTTTATCCTGGGGATTCACCGCCACTGCGGTATCGCCCAGCATTGTCTCCGGACGTGTTGTAGCTACAATGATTTCTCCATGGCCATCGGCAAAAGGATAACGGATATTCCACAGGAAACTCGCATCCTCTCTGAATTCCACTTCTAAATCCGAAATAGCCGTATGGCAACGCGGGCACCAATTGACAATATAGTCTCCCTGGTAAATCAATCCGTCGTTATATAACCGGACGAAGACTTCCCGCACCGCCTGAGATAAACCTTCGTCCATCGTAAAGCGCTCCCTTTCCCAGTCACAGGAGCAACCCAGCCTCTTTAATTGATTGATAATTACGCCGCCGTATTTTTCTTTCCATTTCCAGACGCGGGCAATAAATTTCTCTCGCCCTAGATCGTGACGCGATAGTCCTTCTTTGGCCAATTCCTGTTCCACTACATTTTGTGTCGCAATCCCGGCATGATCCATGCCCGGCATCCAAAGGGTATTGAAACCCTGCATCCTTTTGAAACGAATAATAACATCCTGCAGGGTGTTATTCAAAGCATGCCCCATGTGCAGCATTCCGGTTACGTTGGGAGGCGGTATTACTATGGAAAAAGCTCGAGCTTTACTTTTATCATGGGCGTGAAATAAATTATTCTTCAGCCAGTAATCGTACAGCCTTTTTTCCGCCTCCTGCGGTTCAAATGCCTTGCCTAATTCTCTTCTTGCCATTTTTAAAACTTTCACTCCGATTGAGCATTAATCACGGGTATTATGTACCCTCCGCTTTGCGGGATTGTTCAACTAACCAATTTCGTTGTGCTTCGCTTACGGAATTGGAGTTTCACAAATAAAAAGGGCGGCACGCCCTTTATTAACTTCTCCGCAAACTGCTCATTAAAATTTAGGCGGGACATAAAATATCCCGCCCGTTTAAACCTATTCATATAAAAATCCGATTAATCAAACTTCAATTCTTCCTTGATTTTGCGAATAATCAAAAGGGCATCAACACCGGCCACGGGACTTAGCGGCGCGAATTCACCGGTAGTTATATTCTTTGCCTCCATGATACCCCGGGAAGTAACAACCATTATCGCGTTGAAATAAGGCGAGTCAGCCCTCAAATCAGGAAAAGGAGAAGCCGAACCGATAAATTTTGTCGCCAAGGAATTATCTCCGCTCACCTTAATCAATACGTCTTCCAACATCATTGCGTAAGCGGCTCGGGTAACCAATTCTTCCGGCTGAAAATTGCCGTCCGGATAATTTTCCAATCCGTGTAATCCGATTTGCAGGATACCTTCGATATCTTTTTTTAAAGGTTGATCGGCAATATCTTTGGCCGTTATTTTGGCAGTTTTTGTTGCAGCCTTTTCCGGATTCTTAAATGAAGTGTCAATAGTTTTCGGTGTTCTTTTTTTGTAAAGCACATCTATCTTTAATTCCTCCATGAACAATGCCGCCGCGTCCGCTCGGGTAAGACGCTCCACCAGAGCAATCTGCTTCCCTGTGGCTGTTTCGGGCATTGCCTGCTGAACTTTTTGCAGGAATTTCCACTGTGCATCGGCCTTATCTACATAACCGGTTTTCAGTTCCAACACTTTTGTAAACATCTGACCGGCCAAATCAAAATTTAGACCGGCTTCGTAAGCCAAACCCATGAAATAATAAGCACCAGAATTTTTCGGATCAAGCTTTATGGCTTCATCGAAATCATCTTTAGCGAGGGCGAGCCATTTTTTTTCACTCTTGCTTAGTGTATAGTACTGAATGCGGCTGACATAAACGAATATTTTTTCTTCATTAGTCCTGGCATATTTCCGGCCGGTTTTGAGGTTATCCCAAGCGGCATCAACATTACCCGTATAAATTTCAACCAATGCCATTCCGGTATAGGCTTTAGAATACTTTGCATCCACTTGAATCGCCAGTTCAAATTCCCTTTGCGCATCGGCATATTTTTCCTGATCGATTAATTTTAATCCCGTATAGGTATGATGTTCAGGAGTATCCAGTTGACTTGTCGCCACCCTTTCCTTCGGTGCGCAGGAAACTAACAACAAAAAACAGACAAAAAAAACAAAAGCAGCGAATATCTTGCTGATTCTGACTGGACCCAACATATAATTTTCCTTTTCTTTAAGGATTTGTACGCACTCTTAAAAGAAATTATTTTTTAAAAACAACAACTATAGAAACCGATTTATGTAATTATCTTCACCGCCTGCCGATGTCAAGTAATATTGCATATCCTTATTAATAGCTATTTTCTTTCCAGAATCTCTCGACATTTTTTTTTATTTCTTCTGAGCTATCAGGATTAAACCAATTTATTTCCTTGTCGGCGGCAAACCAGGTCATCTGCCTCTTGGCGTAATGCCTGGTATCGCGATTAATTAAACGCACTGCCTCTTCCCACTTACATTCACCCGATAAATATTTAATAACCTGCCGATAACCTAATGATTGCAAAGGCTTAAGTTTTTTACTGTAACCGCGTTCTAAAATATTCTCCACCTCGCTTACCAATCCTTGAGCTATCATTTTCTCCGTTCTTTGGGCAATTCTCTCTTTTAATTGCACTGAATCAACTTGCAGACCGATTTTATAAGTATGGTAAGGACTGTCTGCAAATGAATGCCTGCTTTGTTTGGCTATAATTGATTCGCCGCTTTGGTCCAAAACTTCCAGCGCGCGGATCACTCTGATTGAATCATTAGGTTTTATTTTTTGCGCTGCTTGCGCATCCTTTTTTTGCAATAAATTAAAAAGATATTCTTTTCCGTGGATTTCGCCAAGATGACGGTAATAATTTCTTATATCTTCATCTACCTTTGGCGTTTCAATAATTCCTTGCAGTAGTGCGCGGATGTAGAGCCCCGTTCCTCCCGCAACAAATACAGGCTTGCGCTTCCTGGCTAATTCGGCAATGATAGTACGCGCTTTTTCGGTAAAAATAGCGGCGTTAAATTCCTCGTCGGGGTCAACAACATCGATCAAATAATGTTTAACTTTATTTCTCTGTTCCATTGTCGGTTTTGCCGTCCCGATATCCAGGTAACGGTAAACTTGCAGTGAATCGGCGCTGATTATTTCACCTCCGAAATCCAGCGCCAGTTCAATCGCCAGTCCGGTCTTACCCGTGGCCGTAGGCGAATTAATTATGACCAATGGCAATTTTTTCATTTTACTTTCTTTTGAACAGTCTTTCGATTTCAGTGAGCGAGAACTTAATACTGATGGGACGGCCATGGGGACAGGTAAGATTAAAAGGAGTTGCTGTAAGATCGCGACAAAGTGCTTCTGCTTCTTCGGAAGAAAGAGGACTATTGGCTTTGATTGCCGCTTTGCAAGCCAGCGACGCAAATATTTTTTCCTTTTTTTCCTCCAAAGAAGATGCCCGAGTTTGATCGCTTAATTGATCGGCAATATCATAAACTATTTCCTTGGACTCTATGGAGGATAAAATTGCGGGAAGCGCTTTAACGACAATTGCATCCCGGCCGAATATTTCAATTTCCAAACCGATTTGGCTCAAAAAATCGATATAGCCGGAAAATAATTCTATCTGTGCAGGATTTAAGCTGACGACTTCGGGCATCAGCAATTGCTGAGAGATAATTTTCTGTCCTTCTGCTTTTTTTAAGTCGTTCTAGCATTATCCGTTCATGTGCGGCATGTTGATCGATGAGAAGCATTCCATCATCGCCCGCAAAAACGAGATAGGTATTGAAAAATTGCCCCAAATATCTAAAGTCGATAAAAGTTATAGGTTCTTTTACTGCGGCATCACTGCTTTCGATACTCGCTATTTTTTCCGAAACTGAACGTGCGAGCAAATCATTATCAATCGCCTGCTGCAAATTTTGCCTGGAAAATAAACCCGCTGATTTTTCTTGAATTTTTTCTGGCCGGCGCGCGATTCCCGTACTGATTGATTTTTCCCGCGGTTCCAGCCGATAGATGAAGCTTCCTTTCAGGTTTCCCGCTGAAGCCAGATTCCGGGCAATTGTGCCGGAAACCAATTCATAAATTCCGCGTGAATCCTTAAAGCGCACTTCCATCTTGGCCGGATGAACATTAACATCAACATCGAAGGGAGGCAGATCAATAAACAAAACAGCTGCCGGATAGCGCCGTGGCGGAATAACCTGACGGTAGGCGGATAATATGGCGTGCGTTATGCTGTTATCGCGGATAAAACGTTTATTGACGAACAAAAAAATACTTTTGGAGTTGGAGCGGGTAAACTCCGGATGCGAAATGAAGCCAGTCAAACTGACACTATCCTTCTGTTCCTGGACGGAAATACAATGGGCGGAAAAGTCCATTCCCATTACCAGGGCAATTCGCTCCGCTATTTCGCTCGCCTCCGGTAGGGCGAGTACTTCACGCCCATTGACTAAAACTTTAAAGCGGATCTCCGGATGAGCCAGGGCCAAACGGGTAATCACATCCATGCACAAACTCTGTTCCGTAGATTCTGTTTTTAAAAATTTCTTACGTGCGGGAACATTGGCAAATATTCTGTTCACAAATATTTGCGTGCCTAAAGGACATCCAGCGGGCGCTATTTCTTTGATTTTGCCTGCTTCCACGACAGCTTTTGTGCCCTCTAAATCACCTTCCCGGCGCGTTAATAACTCCACGTGCGCAATGGAAGCGATGCTCGGCATGGCCTCGCCGCGGAAACCGAAAGATGGCACACTGTAAATATCTTCAAATTTATTAATTTTACTGGTGGCATGCCTTTCAAAAACCAGCGCCACGTCCTCTTTTTCGATTCCCGAACCATCGTCGACGACCTTGATTGATTGACAGCCGCCCTTTTCCAATTCTATGCGGATATTTCCAGCTCCGGCATCAATGGAATTTTCCACCAATTCTTTGACAATAGAAGCTGGTCTCTCCACTACTTCGCCGGCAGCAATTTTATTGGCCGTTTCTTCGGATAAAATGACTATGCGCTTAGACAATATCTATTTCCTCTGCAAATCCCCCCTTAATAAAAGGGGATACAGGGGGATTTTATTGGCGTCTAAAAATCTCCCCCACCCCCTCTTTAATAAAGAGGGGAGTAATGGTGCTTAAATAAATGACTTTGATCTATAATCAGAAAAACAGCCGCAGCCACCAAATACCTTCGTGACTGCGGCTGTTTTTTTCAAGCTTGCGCGAACTGAGATTCTTCTTTTAGTCCAGAACAATCATCACTCGACACTGTTTCATAAACGCGGCACTTTCCGCCAAAGCTCTTATTTGCTGTGCATCGGCATTACTGATAACGAGATCGGATTTGCCGGGGCCGGATGTTCTCAGCGCCTTAACCGTCACGGGATTTGCCGCTACCCTCTGGTTACTCTGGGCGGCGCTAAGGTCACGTGTGTAACCGCTTATGCCCTGCTTTACCGCAAATTCACGGTCAACATTGGCGGAGCCATAAACTTCTTTTCCGTCTTCATCGAAGATGCGGGGCGACATTGCCGGACGGGCCTGAATTCCGCGGGCATCTACAACCATGCCTGTATAAACAACAGGCGCAGAAGGTGCGGCCGCAGGCGGAGCGGGCGCTGGTGCTGCTATTTCCGCTGTGGAAGAAGCAGGTGATGCCGATGGCGCGGCCACAGGCGGAGCAGGTGCCGGCGGGACGGGGGAAGCTGTTACAGCCGAAGCAGGTGCAACAGGAGCTGGCGGCTGCTGGCTGGAGTGCGCTGGTGCTGGTGCTTCCGCTGCGGAAGGAGCAGGTGGTGTTACCGCAGACGGTGTGGCTGGAGGCGGAGCAGGCGCGGCAGGCTTTTCCTGTTCCTTTACTTCTTTGCGCCTTTCAATCGTCGCCGGTAAAACTACTTGCGCTAAATCTCCGTAAAGGGGCATTCTTAATTTAACTTCGACCGTTCCATCGGAGATATATTCCTGATCTGCGACTACAGCACCCTGTACAAGACGGCTCACCTGCGTATTAATAACATCGCTTTTCGCTGCGAAGTCTCTAACGGTGGTTCTCGAATCAACTTGAACACCTTTGGCTATTTCCAATAAATTGCGTGAAGGCGTCAATTTTTGCTGCGCGCAGAGCCATCGGACGCATATTGATTTTACCGACGTATTTATCCGAAGGAGCGCCAATGCCAAGAGCTTCAATATAACC
This sequence comes from uncultured delta proteobacterium, assembly GCA_963753975.1. Lineage (GTDB taxonomy): Bacteria > Desulfobacterota > Syntrophia > Syntrophales > Smithellaceae > UBA4810. The sequence continues at coordinate 98,012 of CAVWEH010000002.1, read as the reverse complement.
AGCAGTCCAGTTAATAGAACCTTGATTGAATTTTTCCACCAAGTCGTTCATGCCGACTTTTTCCTGGCAAATACCTGCTCCCGCAAAAAGGAGTAACAGACCAAGTATTATAAATATCGATATGAATTTTGCCTTCATATTATTTCCTCCCTTTTGGATGTTTTCCCATAAACCATATGTCATGCAAAGACAGATTAAGCCTTCTTTAAATCTTTATCAAAATAACAAAATCCAGCCTGCGTTGCAATAGGAATTAAATTTCGTTTTCAGCGCCACTATTTTGACAACGGGTATCGCATTTCTTATTCCCTGTGCAGACGAGAATTTAATAATGGCAATATAGTCATAACTTTATTACTCAAGTTCACACAAGTATTTTACTCAAAGCTCTCATTTCGTTCACGGTTATGATGCCCTTCCTGTTCACGCTCTCTTTTTATTGTTTCCTGCAGTGCCGCATACTGACCTTTAGCCCAAGAGCTAATCTCCGTATTGCCGTGCTGGATGAGATCATAAAACAGAGTGGATCGCTTCTGTAAAATATCTACCAATGAACCCATCCACGCTGTTGGTCTCATTGAATCCGCAAGATTCTTAAATATAATTCCTAAATCTGGTGCTTTTTCAAAGATAGAATAGATAATGGGTCTCCATACTAATCCGTTTGCTTCCGTTGATTTTGTATAAGTTTGTATTGATGATGTAATTAAGGGGTAACGCTTTTGAGGGTCTTCATCACACCAAGATAAAAGATCGTCATCAGAAATTTGATCGAGAGGATTCCTTCGTCTTTCGAAATCATCTATAAACATCCTGCGTCGCTGGTAGCCTCTTATCTCATCATTTTCAATAAACGTGTTTAGAAACACAAAGGGTTGATCACGCGCAATGATATTTAATAAATCAGGATAGTCGAAGGCATAAATACAGTTATCAGTGATTGATGCTGCAAAGTGTTGGCATATTTCAGTGGCTGCATTAAAACCTTCTTGACCATTAAGGCAAGTACTGGCGATTTGTGCCAAAGCATAATCACGATCACCACGATTTCCGCGTTCTCCGGAAAATGAATACATCGTCAGAATATCACGGGCCATCTTAATTAAATTACTTGAATATTCGCGATATTCTCCCTTCGGTCTATGGAATCTCATTGTCATGATTTCAATTGCAACGCGGACACCTTCTTCTTTAGCAATGATTTTCCCCAAAATGTCAGCAAGATCATCATCACTTATGGACTCATGAGCACGCCCATAAGCAATATATTGGAAATCAAGGATATTCGCCTTTCCATTATCTAGGGCTTTTTTTAATCTTTCAACGCCTCTTTTATCAATAGTTGAGGTTGTTTGAAAGATAGGGAACCATACACCAAGCAAGTCATCATTTATCAAATTATCTAATGTTGAATTATAAAACACAGAATCACTCTCCGCACATGCCGACAGAAATCCTTGGATTACCCCAATCTGTCTCTTCTCAGTCGGTGTCTTTTCAACCTGGTTGCGAAAAGCCTGCCAAAGTTCCTGTTTATTACTACAACCATCTGCAAGCCCTCTACCAAAACTGTAAAGCCTTGTATTATGCTTAGAGACAAGTTCTGGCAATAAAACAGTAAACACATGTGCGTCTTTAGCAACTTGAGACCCAATTTTATACGTAGTATCCTGAACGCGCCGCCAGCCTTCAGAGGCATCCTTAGTATCATCAATATCATCTTCCAAATCGAAGGCGTGATGTTCGTCTGATAATGCGAAAGTACGTGCACGTTCCAAAAGATCACTAGGCCTTATGAGTTTTTCTAACCCACGCAGTCTTTCTAAAATGTTCTTTTTAAAGAGCGAACTGTCATATCGTAGTATTCCGCGTATAGCGATCCAGCCTTCATTCCATGCTTCTTGTTCATGAATGCTTTTGATTGATTTCTTCAAAACATCAAACATGTGTGCATTTGTCCATAAGCCACGTAGATTATCGGATAGGACTTTTTTCGCCTTTTGAGATATCGGTTGACCCGAAAGGGCAACGCTCGTACAGATATTTATAAATGTTTCATACCACTGGCTAATTTCCTTGCTGGTTTTTGGCTGATACCCAAAATCTCTTGGTCGCACTCCAAAATCAAACTCATGAAATGAGCTAAAGCGCCACGTTTCTAATGTTGCATCTAGAAGAGTAAGTCCTAAGTCCTGCTTATCCTGATCGGCGGAATCTAGTAAGTCCTGAATGACTTTTGCCCTTGCTTCAACCGAGGCATGAGTACCTGACAGTTGAATATAAAAAAGAGACTTAACGGCATCACGTGTAGAGTTATTCTTTTCATCAGGCTTTTCCGAAAGTGCGTAACGGCACATAAGTTGTATGCTTCTGTTAAATAACTCAGGATCGTATGCCAGATGCCTCAATAGATTTACAAATCTATAATAGTGGGTGTTTTCTCTCGTAGTAAATTGCTGACCATTATCACCATTTGCGGCTCGTTCAATCGCTTCTAATGCTTTTTCTGGAGAAACTGGAGCAATGTTTCTGAATATCTCCATTCCAAAGGCACTAAAGTTACAATTCTCTTTTCCAAGCCAACCATCATGCGCCAGCCACTCATTGACTATTTGTATGGCTGGATCGCAATCATGAAGGAAATTAAGACGTCTGGTAAATGACTTTATTATACGTTCTGATTTACTATATAAAAAAGTATCAACAATTGTGTTTTTTGGTATGGATTCAAGAGCCTGTTTGGCAAGCCGATTGGCAAGTGCTTGTGGAAGCAGGGCTCGCCATACACCACGCGCTTGTAGCAGATCTCTGTCTTTAATCTTTTTAACGTCTCTATAAAGATCGGCACCCGACTTTCCAATAATGGACGCTAATAAGCGAAGCTCAGAATTTTCTGAATCCACATCCGTGCCTTCAAATGAATAAACAAGAGAACATGCTTCTGCAGAAATAAGCAGGTTTTCATTTAATGCATGTCGCTGCCAGAAAAGTCTTTCGAATAATTCTTCATTACGAAAACCCGACAAGCTTTCACCTTGTTGCATCGTATTGGCAAGTGCAATTGCTAAACGTGCATTACCCCCCGAAACTTTTGCAATTGTCTGGGCATCAACTTGGCTGATATGCGAAAAGCGCTTTCTTATCAGTCGTTCAATGATCTCTTCACTGGCTGGCTCCAACCTGAATACACTTGTTTCCTCTGGAAGGTCATCACGAACGTCATATTCAACTGTCAGCAAACTAACATTACTATGTGTGGCAGAACAGGCGCTTGTTAGACGATGATGCAAATCAGAAGGACAGTTATCAATAATTAATATCGCCCTTGTTTTTTCAGCAATAAGGTTATTCGCAAAGAATCCAGGATCAGGATCAGGATTATCGGACATGTCCGTATAGAATGCCTGATTACGATAGAGAGGGTGCTTGCCTATTCTTTCATCAAATAGAGCCTGAATCAGGCGTGTTTTTCCAACACCCGATAAGCCAATTAAACGAATAGATGTTCGGGGTATAGAAAGGATATTTCTGAGCCTTTGCAAGCCATCTTCAACAGAAAGTCCATTATCAGTAGTAGGTTTAGTCCCATCATGAAGTCTTAATCCTTTATCCAAAAGATACTCATCATCAATACCATTGGGAGTCTTTGCCCAATTTTCATAAGGACGCCAACCGCTCAACTGACGCCCAATCCTATTGCGGACCCATAAGATCAGTGAAGGGTGTGTGCGTACCCATGTTGCCACACGTCCACAATCCAAGAATTCCACGTGAAGATTTTGGTTATTACTTTCATTTGCGATAGCCTCTTTCATGGCATCAGTGCGATTTTTAAAGGTCGTGTCGGTTGTAGATGCTTTTGAACTGACAATGATATATGCCCCACTTTTTTCAATAAGAGCTTTGATTTCCTGCCGTAAAATATCATTGGGCTTCATTTCCTTGAGTATCTTTGCTCTGGACATATCAGGCTTCTTTACTTGAAAGCCTGTTATGCTCCTAGGAATAAAGCTATTGGTTGGCGGCGGTGTTTCGCTACGAATAACCACATCTAAACCACCATCACTAGCATCTTGATGACCACCCCACATTACTCCTTTAGTAGGAAGACCTGCTGAACGATAATCTGCCTCACACAGCAAACCGATTAATGCGCGAAGGTCAGTATCGTCAAGCTGAGCTATGTCATTGCCAGTGATTTCAAGTAAATTTGACATTTGAAGAAACCTAATGTCTGCTCGTCGCTGTACAAATTATCGAATGCCATTGCCACGGGTCATAGCCATGTTAAATCAGCCGCCTTATCATTTCTTTTCCCGGAAAGCTTTGTTTTCTTCCTTTTCCAGCCAGTGTTTGATATTAATGTTCTCGTCCCAGATAGCATTTTGATCCGGCGGAGTCAGAGCCCCACCAGTTGTGGCGGGCATCAATTTAAATCGTGGAAAAACTCTGCATTTCCGCCGTATTGCTGATTAAATTGAGAAGTCAAGTTGATGATTGACTTAATTAAATCGGACTTCGGTGTCAAGGCTAATTAATTCAACTGCTTAATACTTTTCAGATAATCTTGTAAAGCCAACTGCCAGGGCTGCATTGTTTTTCCCGTAGTCGTAATAAATTTTTGCATGCTCAAAACGCTATACGCTGGACGCAGAGCCGGTCTTTGGAGTTTATCGAATTTAATAGGTATAACCTTAACATCATCTAAACCGGATTCCTGCAAAATCTTCACGGCAAACTGATACCAACTGCAACTGCCCCTGTTGGTTATATGAAAAATTCCTTTAACGTTTTGGGAAATCAGTAAATCTACCGCCGCCGCCAAATCTTTCGTGTAGGTAGGAGAGCCTGTCTGATCATCGACAACCGAAAGTGTCGGTGTTGTTTTTGCTTTTTCCAAGATCGCCTGCACAAAGTTTTTGCCCTTCACTCCGTATAACCAGGAAGTGCGAATCAGAATGTAATCATCCGCCAGAGATTGCAGATAACTTTCTCCCGCCAACTTGGATTCTCCATAGACATTGATGGGATTGCATTTATCGTCTTCTTTGTAGGGCTTCCCGGCTGTGCCGTCAAAAACATAGTCCGTGCTGAAATGGATGATGCGGATATTTTTATTGCGGCAGGCCTCGGCAATATTTTTTACGGCTTCGGCATTAATCGCAAAACATTCTTCTTTGGCCGATTCGCAGCCATCAACATTGGTATAAGCGGCGGCGTTGATGACAATATCCGGTTTTGACTCTTTAATCGCCTTGACGCATTCTTCTGCGGAAACAATATCAATTTCCTCTTTATCCATCCCGACAACTTCATGCTGTAAACTAAGTTTTAAAAGAAGGTCGCTTCCCAGCATTCCTTTATGACCCAACAGCAATATTCTCATTTTTAGTATTTGACCTCCTTCAAAAACAGGCCGCAGGCAGGCGCTGTAACTCCGGCAATTTTTCTGTTTCTGGATTCAATAATTACCTTCATTTCTTCAGGTTTTCGTTTACCGCGGCCAACTTCAACCAGCGTGCCGATGATGTTCCTCACCATATATTTTAAAAAGCCGTGAGATTCCAATTTAATTTCGATCAGCCCATCATCGGCCGTTCTTATTTCCATATCAATAATCGTCCGCACGCGGTCTTTAACATCCGTACCGGTGGCGCAAAAGCAGGAAAAATCATGCGTGCCGATTAAATAGCGAGACGCTTTTTTCATCAATGCTAAATCCAGCGGAAAACGAATGAACCAGAAAAAATTTCTTCCCAGTGCCGGTCGCATTCGCTGATTGCATATCTTATACATATAGACTTTGCTTTTAACGTCATGCTGGGCGTGAAAATCATCCTTAACTTCTTCCAATTCTTTGACCACAATATCCGGCGGTAATACGCTGTTAATTCCGCGATATATATTATTGACGGGTAAGCGGCTAGAGCTCTTGAAGTGCGCCACTTGATTTAAGCGCATGCACTCCGGCATCCGTCCTGCCGGAACCGATAACGGTCACTTTTTCGCCCGTAATAAGCTGAATTGCTTCCTCCAGTACCTGTTGAATCGTCAAGCCGTTTTCCTGCCTTTGCCAGCCGCAATAAGCAGTGCCGTCATATTCCACAATCATTTTAAAATTGCGCATAGTTCTTCCTAAAACTTTTTCCGTTCAGGAATTTATTCGGTTTGCGCAAAAAAATAAAGAAGAAGTTTTAATTTCCCCTTTTTCTTCCCAGTAATTTTCTCGTTAAATTTCATCATTTTTTCTTGCCAGTTTCACTCAAAAACGCTAGTATTGCCCCAAATCAAAAATATTTCTGTTTAACATTGAACACTTATAGTGATACCGCTTCCAAATTCGTACTGGTCTAATTAGAAAAATTGTTGAAGGAAATGGAGAGAATTTATGAGTGACGATTTACAAAAAGCGACAACACAAGGCAAAATTAAAGAGTTTGAGAAAAAAAGTCAAACCATAAGAATGATGGGCGGCGAAAAGCAAATAAAAAAGCAACATGAAGGCGGCAAGCTCACCTCTCGTGAACGTCTGGATTTATTATTTGATAAAGGTACTTTTCAGGAAGTTCAGCTTTTTGTTCAGCATCGCTCTACCCTCTTTGGTCTGGATAAAAAAGAAATCCCTTCCGACGGTGTTATTACCGGCTTTGGCAAAGTAAACGGGCGCGTTGTTTTTGCGGCGGCTCAGGATTTCACCAGCTCCGGCGGCAGCCTCGGCGAAATGCACGCGAAGAAAATATGGAAAGTTATGGATATGGCCATTGCCGCCCAAAAACCATTCGTAGCCCTTAACGATTCCGGCGGCGCGCGCATTCAGGAAGGCGTTCCAGCCCTCGAAGGTTACGGCGGAATATTTTACCGCAACACTATCGGCTCCGGCTACATTCCGCAGATTACGGCCATCATGGGACCAACAGCCGGCGGCGCTGTTTACTCCCCGGCCCTTACCGATTGGGTCTTTATGGTGAAAGAAAGTTCCTATATGTACATCACCGGACCGGATGTCATTAAAGCGGTTATCGGTGAAGAAGTCACTCACGATGAATTGGGCGGAGCAGTAGCGCATGCGACGAAAAGCGGCGTCTGCCATTTTGTCACGGAAAATGACACAGATTGCCTTGCATAAAATAAAAAGTCTGCTTTCCTTCCTTCCCGACAGCTGCCACTCTCCTCTGCCGGTAGTAAATTGCACCGATAGCGCGGAAAGAATGTGCTCGGAACTGGACACGTTCATTCCCGATAAAGGCAATCGGGCTTATGATATGAAAAAAATCATCAAGGCCGTTGCCGATAATAACGAAATATTTGAGCTGCATGATCTTTGGGCGCAAAATATTATTGTCGCTTTTATCCGCATCATGGGGAAGCCGGTGGGCGTCATCGCCAATAATCCACGTTTTTTAGCCGGTGTTCTGGATGTAAACGCTTCCGATAAAGCTTCGCGTTTTATTCGCTTCTGCGATGCTTTTAATATTCCCCTTTTAACTTTTACCGATGTTCCCGGTTACATGCCGGGTACCAATCAGGAATGGGCGGGCATCATCCGCCACGGTGCCAAACTTCTTCACGCTTATTCGGAAGCGACGGTGCCGAAAATAACGGTCATCATTCGCAAAGCATACGGCGGAGCGTATCTCGGCATGTGCAGTAAGCAGTTGGGGGCGGATTATGTCATGGCCTGGCCGACAGCCGAAATCGCCGTCATGGGCGCGGAAGGTGCCTGCAATATCATTTACCGTACAGAGATTTCCGCCGCCAAGGACCCCGCGGCCAAAAGGGCGGAACTTGTTGCCGCCTATGAAGAAAAATTCAATAATCCGTATTTCGCAGCATCGCTGGGCATCATCGAAGAAATAATTGTCCCGCGCGACACCCGAAAAAAAATCATTGCCCTTCTGGAGGGGCTGAAAGATAAAAAAGAAATAAGGGTATCCAAGAAACATAACAATATCCCACTTTAGGATATCGTGCTAACTTTCTGAATACCCTATGAATTATTGAAGAGGCATCATGAAGAAAATTGTTGTGACTATTATAACCCCTTTGTTTTTGCTGGCCGCCGCTTATTTACTTTTGTGGCCGGTGCCGATTAAACCTATCAGCTGGGATGCGCCCATGCCGCCAGGCTATGTAGGTCCTTACGCAGTCAACACCAAGCTCGCCAATCTTAAAATGATTTCTCTGGGCAAGGAAGAAGGACCGGAGCACATCGCCATCGGCAAAGACGGCAAACTTTACACCACAGTCGCCAGTGGTAACATCCTGCGCATGAATCCGGATGGCAGCAAGCAAGAGGTATTTGTAAATACCGGCGGACGAGTGCTTGGTTTTGATTTTGACACATCCGGAAACCTGATCGCCGCCGATGTCAACAAAGGACTGCTCTCAATCAGTCCCGGAAGAAAGATCACTGTTCTGACCGATAAAGTTTACAGAAATCCTATCCGCTATGCCGACGCTGTGGTCGTGGCTAAATCCGGCAAAATATATTTCAGTGACGCATCCACCCGTTTCGCGCCCAAAGATTGGGGCGGAACATTCGAAGCCAGCGTGCTGGATATTATGGAACAGTCATCAACCGGCCGTATTCTGGAATACGACCCGACAAAGAAAATTACCCGTGTCGTCGCCAAAGGCTTTAGTTTTGCCAACGGCGTGGCCCTAAGCCAGGATGAAAAAACGCTTTTCGTTAATGAAACGGGAAAATACAGGGTGTGGAAGATTTCTGTAAACGCGAGAGATCTGGATATTTCGAATCCGAGCAAACTTACCAAAGTGCTTTTTGACAACCTGCCCGGTTATCCCGACAATCTGATGCGAGGACTAAACGGTAAAATCTGGGTGGGCTTAGTAAAACCACGCAATCCCGCCGCCGATAAGATGATGACCAAACCCCTCCTGCGCAAGCTGATCCTGCGCCTGCCGCGAGCGATGTGGCCGGTGCCCAAAGCTTACGGCCATGTATTTGCTTTCACGGAAGACGGCAAGGTTGTCGATGATTTACAGGACCCCAGCGGCGCTTACCCGGAAACTACAGGAGTGACGGAGACCGCTGACCGTCTCTACATCCAGAGCCTGCACGCCAAAGGACTGGGTTGGATGCCCAAATGATTGCCTAGAGACATCACCAAATTATAAACTGCTTTTCAGACAAATTGCTGTCGACTTCCATAATTCCCGCCAAAGTTTGACCTGACGCATGCGGGGCGGAAATGACGGTCTTTCTTTAAAAATATTTAAGCTGTAAAAGGCATTAATCTTTTCATAGAAGAATCTTTGCCCAATATCGTAAATACTTTATCTAACTCCGGACCGATTGTTTTTCCGGTGAGTGCCGCACGGATGGGCAAGAATAATTCCTTCCCTTTAGCGCCTGTTTTTTCTTTGACATATTTTATTGCCGCAGGATATAGTTCCTGTAAATTGTCTTTAGCAGTTTTCAAATATTCATTAAAGGCAATAACAACTTTACGCGTTTTTTCATTATCCAGAATTTTTCGTGCTTCCTCGGTGATTTCGTATTTATCATCAAAAAATATGCCTATGTGGCTGCCGATTTCGGAAAGGGTGGTCAACTCAGTCTTTACTAAATCAATCACCTTATTGAGCCAATTTGCATCAATAGCGTCAGTTTCGAAACCTGCCTTATCTAAAAATGGTTTAAGCCTCTCGACTAGATCTTTAGTTTTACAATTTCTGATATAAACCGCGTTGAGCCAATGAAGTTTCTCTTCATCAAATATCGCTCCGCTCTTCGATGTTCTCTCCAGAGAAAAATCCTTAATCATCTCATCGCGCGATAAAACTTCGCGGCCTTCCGTAAAGGAACTGCCCAAAAGAGCCAGATAATTCATCAGCGCTTCGGGTAGAATCCCCTGTTTGCGGAATTCACCTACGGAAACAGAGCCATGGCGTTTGCTGAGCTTGGCACGGTCTTTCCCGAAGATCAAAGAATGATGCGCAAAGACAGGCGGCGCAAACCCGAAAGCTTTGTAGAGCATCAACTGCAGGGCGGTGTTGGAAAGATGATCTTCACCGCGGATGACATGCGTAATCGCCATAAGATGATCGTCAATGACCACGGCAAAATTATATGCAGGCATGCCGTTGGAACGGACAATAATGAAATCGCCGATGGCTTCGCCTTCAAATTTCATTGCTCCGCGGATTAAATCTTCAAATTCAATAACTTGCGGCTGTACTTTAAAGCGGAATGAAGGTCTTCTGCCTTCGTTTTCCCGCTTTCTTCTCTCGTCTGCCGTAAGATTTCTGCACTTGCCCATATAACGCGGCATGCGTTTGCTCAGAATCAATGCCTGGCGTTCATCTTCCAACTCTTCTTCCGTGCAATAGCAGGGATATACCAAGTCTGCTTCCACAAGCTTCTGGAGATGATTTTTATAAATGTCCAAACGCTCGCTCTGTTTATAAGGCCCAGAATGCGCCGTCTATTTCCGGCCCTTCATCCCAATCCATTCCCAGCCATTTTAAATCTTCATACAAATTTAGCTGATAAGAAAGAGCACTGCGCGATTCGTCGGTATCTTCAATGCGTAAAATAAAAGCGCCGCCGGAATGCCGGGCAAACATAAAGTTAAACAACGCCGTGCGGGCATTGCCGACATGCAACTCTCCCGTGGGAGACGGCGCAAATCTTACTCTCGGTTTTTTAGTCATCATCTTTTTATTACTGTTGCAATCGCAAAAACCGCCACTCCTTCATCTTGACCGACAAAGCCCATACCCTCATTGGTTTTGGCTTTAATGTTCACAGCAGTTTCAGCAATATCCAAAGCACGGGCGATATTGGAAACCATTTTCGCGGCATAAGGCGAGAGCTTGGGCATTTCCATAACAACTGTGGTATCAATATTATGGATTAAATATTTTTTCGCTTCAATTATCTTTTTTACTTTTTCCAGAAGGACTATGCTGGAAATATCTTTGTATGCGGGATCGGTATCAGGAAAATGCCGGCCGATATCACCGCTACCCGCCGCGCCCAATAGAGCGTCGCAAATAGCATGAATGAGCGCGTCCGCATCGGAATGCCCCTGCAGGCCTTTAGCGAAAGGAATTTCCACTCCGCCCAAAATAAGTTTTCTGCCATAAGCGAACTTATGGCTATCGTAACCAAAACCGCTACGAAAATTCATTTCTCCTGATTTTTTTTTCATCAACGCCTTCGCCAGAACAAGATCTTCGGGAGTAGTAATCTTGATGTTTTCATATGAGCCTTCAATCAACTTTACCTTTGCGCCAATTCTCTCAGCCAAAGACGCGTCGTCTGTGCCATAATATTTGTCGCGGTAGGCGGCGGTATAAGCTTTTTTCAATAGATCGAATTTAAAGGCCTGGGGAGTTTGCGTCAACCACAAGTTTTGCCGCGGTATTGTTGCGGAAACGAAATCATCTTTTTTGATTTCTTTTATTGTATCTTTCGCCTTCACACCGGCAGACACCGCCCCAAAACTTTTGGCGGCAGCAACAACCTGATGAATCAATTTTTGAGTTACAAAAGGACGCACCGCATCATGAATGACCACAATAATATCACGTGCTCCGGTAATAGCGGCAAGTCCGTTTCTCACAGAATCCTGACGCTCCTTGCCGCCACCAACAACAGCTGTTAACTTGGTCAAGCCATATTGATTAATTAATTGCTTTTGCGCTGAGGCGACATCGTCCCGCGGCAAGATCAATATGATTTCATCGATTATTTCGGCTTGCTCAAATGCTTTGAGTGTATGGACTAACACCGGCAGACGATCCAGCAGCAGATACTGTTTTGCCTTTTGCGCTTTCAATCTTTTCCCCGCGCCGCCGGCAGGGATGATGGCTATAGTTTTCATGAATTAATTCCAATTCTAAAGGAATTTTTCGCCATGTAGGCAAAAATTCTCGGCAAGGTAAGTCTTATTTTATTATGCGTTCCCCTGACGGGAATGCGCCACCGATCACAGTGCTATCTTTGTTGTCACCGTTATCGGTTCCTCGACGTATGATACTATGCGTCTGTGTCGCCTCTTCCTTGCCACAGTTTAAGCTGGATAGTTCAATTAGCAAATCCTAAATCACTGCGTTCTTAGGATATGAGTTTCACTACCGTCTTGATATCATCTTTGATTTAAAAATGGAATATTTCATTATAAAAATAAGCCCGGAATCTGACTTTCCCGGGCTCATTTTTCAAATGATATTTACGTTAAGCATTAAAGAAACCTCAGTTTGCCGCCTCTGAAGGAACTTTTAAGTTTTGTTGATTTTTCTTATCCGCCGTTTCTTTTAATTCGGAAAAAATCATACGGCCGGCGGTTGTTTGTAAAACACTGGTCACGACGACATCCACATTCATGTTAAGCAGCTTTTGCGCGTTATCCACGATAATCATTGTTCCATCATCCAGATAACCTACACCCTGCCCCAATTCTTTACCTTCGCGAATTATTTTGACACTCATGTGCTCACCCGGCAGTACTACCGGTTTCATGGCGTTGGCCAACTCATTAATATTCAACACCCGAACACCCTGCAATTCAGCTACCTTGTTCAAATTATAATCGTTGGTCAGCAGTTTTGCATCGATTTTCTTGGCCAGAGCCACAAGTTTCCCGTCTACTCCTTTAATTTTCGGAAAATCCTGCTCAACTATTTCAATGTTGATGTTTGTGCTTTTTTGCATGTGGTTCAGGACATCTAGTCCGCGTCTTCCCCGCGATCGCTTCATGGAATCCGAAGAATCGGCAACAAACTGCAATTCATTCAACACAAAACGCGGAACAATCAATTCGCCCTCAATAAATCCGCTGTCACAAATATCCGCAATTCTTCCGTCAATGATTACACTCGTATCCAGAATACGGAATTCACTACTAACTTTGGAACCGGTACCTTGAAAATGAAATTCTTCAACTTTTTTCGATCCCAAAACAAGGCCGAGATAACCCAATATTCCCGTTAGCAGCAGATACACCCATGGCACGATTTGCGGATTTTCGCTGATTTGACTGACCAGATTTAAACCAAAGCCTAATATCAAAGCGATCAAAAGGCCGATAACCATGCCTATGACGCCGCCGATAATTATTTTTAAAGATAATTTACGAATATCTTGTTCAACTTTTATGACCAATAAAGCAATTAATAATCCAATAATGAAGCCGCCAATTGATTCCAGTAATAAATATGAAGTTGGCGCTGCGGAATAATAAGCGATAGCAGAACCGCTTATAGAACATGCCAAGATCAATATAATTCTAATGATCAATCCCTTTCACCTCCTTTCAATTTACTATGCTATATATTTTTTTCTCATCCTTTTCATAACCATTAATCGTTCGATATTTAAAACGGAGGTAACTTTTGCGGTTTTCCATCAAAAAAAGGAAAGGCAATTAACTTATCTTCAATTTTCAAAGAACGTTTTCTTAATGAGCAATCTATTATTGTACGGTGAAAATCATTTGCAAGTCTTGCTCAACCTTAGCTTCCTGTTTATTCGTAGCCACGGATATTTCTTTGACCAGCAAATTCTTAGCTGTATCCATCATTTTTCTTTCACCGAACGAAAGATTCTTATCGCTCTTCAAAATAAATAAGTCACGCAAAACACTTGCTATTTCAAATACCGAACCTGTCTTAATTTTTTCCAGGTATTCCCGGTAACGTTTATTCCAGGTTTGTTTGTCTATAGTAACATCCTTATTTCGCAATATTTCAAATACTTTGGGTATTTCTTTTTCCAATATAACTTCGCGCAGACCAACAGCTTTGGCACTATTCGTGGGAATCATTATTTTCATGCCATTTCCCATAATCTTCATAATGTAGAAGGGCTGCTTCTTGCCCATTACTTCCCTGTTTTCAATAGCTTCAATGACTCCGACACCTTGTGCCGGATATACCGCCAAATCCCCTACTTTGAACATTTTTTATTCTCCTGCCTTTCTATGACGAAAAGAGATATTTATCACTAATTGGCCTTATAGTCAATGACCAATAGCTTTATCAATAATTGACCAATCAAATATGGCTGAAATATAAGCGATATTCCTGATATTCATAATCCGAATATGTCCTTGATATTGGAATTGAATTTTCCTAAATTTAATCGTTTTTGATTTTTTATTTTTAACTGCGGAGAAAATCGGAACGATTTTTAAAAAATGCAATTCTTAGTGAAAAGCTGGAACCGCATTTATACCAAATAATGGTAATTAATATTCAGATTAAATCAATGGCAATACACGTGTAAAATCTCTTATAAAATGCATTCAATACCTAAATAAAATTATTCATTATTTTAACCATGTCTTCTTCTAAATTGCCTCCTTCCGCGGCATAATTGTCAACTACCGCTTTCAGCCTTAAAAAAGTTTCTTTATCATCAAGCTCATCCAGTTTTCTTATCGCGCCGCTACGCCTTCCCAAACGAAAAATCAGCCGTTCTTTCTCAGACAAGTCAAAATATCTTTTAATCAATGATAAAATTTTAGGTTTATCTTCAGGGAAGGTACCTTCCAATTCTTCCAGCAGGTTTAAAATATGATCGCTAACCAGATGACTTCCTTTGACTTCCAGATTTTCGATAAACAACCGGATTTCTCTGAGGATGTCCTCATCACCCGAAGGTTGGAATTCACCGTTTTTAACTATGGCCTCTAGCTCTGTGCCCGGTACGACATGCAATGTTCTTAACCGGATGAAATCGGGATTGATAGCGTTCATGACTCTGGCTGTCTCCAACGCGTGCTGAGTAGTATACTTTGCGCCTCCCAATCCGGGCATGAAATATTCGCTCAGTTCAATTCCGGCTTGCCTGATATTTTGACCGGCTTTAATATGATCGATTGCCTTTACACCTTTATTAATTAAGGCCAAGACTTCATCACTGCCGCTTTCCATACCCACATGAATACGCGAAAGGCCTGCTTTCCTTAATTGTTCCAATTCACTTACAGTCTTCCTCGCCGCCGTGTGTGAACGACAGTATGTTGTGATCCTCTTTATTTGCGGAAACTTTTCCCTCAGAAAATCAAGAATAGCCACCAGATCGGCAGTTTTCGCAACTAACGAATTGGCATCTTGCAAAAAAACATTTTCACCGCCGAAATAAAGCCAAACCGCCACCGTTTGAAAAAAATCATTATAGAATTTGTCATTAGATATCTGCTTCAGCACATTCCTGTTGACGCGGCCGCCCTCCCCCAATTTCCCGGAAAGATCGACAATTTGATCGGCAAAGTTCCTCATCGCCTGGATATCCCTCTTAACTTCTTCTACGCTGCGCAATTCAAACTTAGTGCCGCGATAAGTGTGACAAAAGGCACACTTATTCCATGGACAATTTCTGGTTACACGAATTAAAAGGCTTGTTGCCTCGCTGGGGGGACGAATTGGTCCCTGCTCAAAACAATTTTCCATCTTTTTGCCTCATTAAAATAACAACGGGCATTAATATAACTACTTTTTTGTTTCAGGCAAGAGTTAGGAAAAATTTTTCAAGGCAGGAAAAATAATGGGTTGCGTGCTTTGCCCTGTAAACGGATTTCAAAATTTATATAGGCGTCTCCGGTCTTGTCTATGTCCCCAACCAGAGCAATCTTTTCTCCTTTTTTTAGATTTTGATCCGCCTTGACGTTTATTTTTTTCAGATGAGTATAGACAGTAGTGAAATTATTTTCGTGGCGAACTATAACTGTCTGTCCATAGCCTTTTAATTTCGAAGAAAAAATAACGTCGCCGGAAGCGGCAGCTTTAACCTCGCTTCCTGCGACCGAAACGATTTTAATCCAATTATGGAAAGTTTTATTAGGCTGAATGCCAAAACGCGTCTTTACTCTTCCGTTCACCGGCCAAATAAATAATTTCTTTTCTAATTTAATTTGTTCCTTTTCTACCACTCGCGATTTTGCTTTAGGTTCTGCTTCAATTTTTTCGCCAGGAAGTTTTATTGCCGGAGTTACAGCAACCTGCTTCAATTCATCACGATGTTCAATCTTCGTTTCCTGCGGTATTGCCGATGACGCTGCCGGTGTTTCTAACTTTTTATCCGCAACGGGTTTAGTTTCACTCGAAGATTTTCCTTTTTCCTCGTTAATAATTTCCGCCGAACCTTTAACCTCATCAGGCACATCGGTTTGGACTGCGGTTTTAGACGTCGCATCCAAATTCTTTACATAGGGCATAACATCATCAATTACTTGATTGGCTCCGGGAATAAATACAATAGCTCCTTCTTTAAGCAAATTGGGATCACTGATATCGTTTATTTCCGTCAAGTCCTGTAATTTTATGCGATAAGCACGGGCAATGCTCCATGCCGTTTCACCATTTTTCACCCGGTGGTAAACTCCCTTTGCCGGCTCCCTTTGCACCGGGGTACCGGAACAAGAAGAAATAAATAGCAAAGCTATAAATATTAAAAGACTGGAAAATAATAAATGCTTTAATCTTTCCATCCGCTCT
This sequence comes from uncultured delta proteobacterium, assembly GCA_963753975.1. Taxonomy (GTDB): domain Bacteria; phylum Desulfobacterota; class Syntrophia; order Syntrophales; family Smithellaceae; genus UBA4810. The sequence continues at coordinate 81,545 of CAVWEH010000002.1, read as the reverse complement.
CCCCGATCAAGCTTACAAAACGGCACCCGCCCAAGTCCTCTTTTATTACCTCTTGCGGATTCTCCGAAAGACGAGTCAATTTATATAAAGTTTGCACATCGCGGTTACCGACCGGTACAACAAGTCTCCCGCCGATCACAAGCTGCTCGATCAGGTGTTGAGGAATTTCCGGCGCTGCGGCCGTAGTTATAATGGCATCAAAAGGAGCTTCTTCTTTCCAGCCGTAGGAACCATCTCCGACCCTGATGGCCACATTGTAATAATTCAACTGATCGAGAATTTTACGCGCCTTTGCCGCCAGCGCGGCAATTCGTTCGATGGAAAAAACGCGAAAGGCCAAAGAAGCTAAAATCGCTGTCTGATAACCGGAACCGGTGCCGATTTCTAAGACTCTTTCCTTTCCTTTTAATTCCAGCGCCTGGGTCATGAGGGCGACTATATAGGGCTGGGAAATGGTTTGTTTTTCACTGATAGGAAGGGGGTTGTCATTGTATGCTTGATCGATCAGACCTTCATCAACAAAAAGATGCCGCGGACTGCTTGCCATTACTTTCAATACGCGAGTGTCGATTATGTCACGCGTCTTTAGCTGCGTTTCTACCATCCGTATTCGCTGTTTTTTATATCTATCCATTAACCGACCTTTATTTTTTTCTTTTCCGGCGGAATTCGGTAAATTTCCTGAATCATTTCATGCCGCCTTAATCCCAGCGCTTCCCGGGTAACAATCAAATAATAATATTGAAGTTGCGCTTTTTGACAGATAGCGTTGAATTGATCAATGCTTAAATTGATTTCTTCGCAGATCATTTTTTCTTCCTGCAATATTTCCCGTTTATTTTTGTTTCTTATTAGCGCCTTTAAAAAAGATGTTTTCTTTTCGATTTCCCCATCCAGGCGCATCAGGCGATCGATGGCATCGCTTACGGCCGTACCCGCGCGACTCAAAACTGCCGCTCTTTCCCGCAACAGTTCTTCGCACAAATTATCTTGTTGCTTGTCTTTTCTATTTTGCAGCGTAACCATGGTTCTTTCTCTCATTCCAACGTGTAGAGTCTCTAGCATTTAAGAGCTTAATTTTCAACTAAAAAGGCCTTCTTGCCACGCTCACAAAAAGTATTTCTTTACAGTTGTTCAATCTTTCGCTTAATATATAGATCAATAATCATCCCGAGATCAAAAATGTTAGGAGAACGTAGCCGGTGGAGACAAAAATCAATGAAACTCTGATAGTGCTTGCCTGCGGCGATATAACTGAGGAAACTACCGATGCCATTGTTAACGCCGCCAATGAGCGCCTGGCTGGTGGTGCCGGTGTCGACGGCGCCATTCATCGCGCCGGAGGTCCGGAAATCATGGCCGAATGCCGTCTCCTTGGCGGTTGTGCGACCGGTCAGGCCGTAATTACCACCGGCGGAAATCTCCAGGCTAAATACGTAATCCACACTGTCGGGCCGATCTATAAAGGCGGAACAAAAGGCGAAGCTTTACTTCTGGAGAGCGCCTATAAAAAAAGCCTGGAACTCGCCCGAGAAAAAGGATTGCAAAGCGTCTCATTTCCGGCTATAAGCACCGGTATTTACGGGTATCCCCTGGAAGATGCAGCTCGTTTGGCGCTGAAAACATGTATTGAATTTGCCCGGAGCAATACGAATATAAAGCTTATCCGTCATATTCTTTTCAGCCGGCCAGTTTATGAAGTTTATTTCGCCGAATTGAAAAAATTAGTTTAGTAAAATACTTCATATATATAACGGAAAATGGAATCAAAACCGACTTACGAAGAGCTGGAACAAAAAATAGCCGAGCTCGAGCGAAACATTCTGCAGTATGAAAATACTGAGAATCAATATCGCTATCTCGTCGATTCAACTACCGACTCTTTGTATCTGGTTGATGAGAAATGCCGTTATATTTTTATGAATAATAACCACATTCAAAGATTGAAATTGCCCCTAGAAAATATTATCGGACATTCCTACGATGAGTTTCATTCCGCCGAACAAAGTAAAGAATTTGCCGAAAGAATCAAAGAAGTGTACACAACAAATAAATCCGTTCAGGACGAGCACCAAAGCCATCGTGAAAGCGACTATTTTTTGCGCACTTTCAGCCCGGTAAGAGATCCCATAGATAATAAAAAAATAATCGCTGTCGCCATTGTCTCCAAAAATATCACCGAGAGGCGGTTAGCCGAAGAGGCACTGCGCAAATCGGAAGAGAAATACCGTCTGCTTATTGAAAATTCCAATGAAGCTATTTTTATTATTATGGACGGAAAAATAAAGTATGCCAACCTGCATACCGAGCAAATGATCGGTTACGGTATGGAGGAGCTATCATCAATTTCCTTCATCAATCTTGTTGTTTCTGAAGATCGCAACATGGTGCTGGAATTGCAGGAAGGCTGTCTGCAGGGGGAAAATCCGAGCATCAATTATTCTTTTCGTATCATAAATAAACAAGGCGTAACCCTTTGGGTGGAAACCAATAGTGTGGGTATGAACTGGGATAATGAACCGGCAATTCTAAATTCCATGAGAAACATGACAAAACAAAAAAGAACGGAAGCGCGGCTATTTCAAGCTCAAAAAATGGAATCCATCGGCACGCTTGCCGGCGGTATAGCTCATGATTTTAACAACCTGCTCATGGGTATTCAAGGGCATGCCTCACTGGCACTTCTGCATATGGAGCCCCAAAATGCTAATTTTGAACACCTGAAAACTATCGAAACTCTGGTCATGAGCGGAGCCGATTTAACCAAACAACTTCTTGGTTTTGCCCGCGGCGGCAAATATGAGGTAAAAACCGTAGATTTAAACTTATTAATTCAAAAAACTTCGGAAACAATCGGTCGCACTAAAAAAGAAATTAAAATTCACCGCAACTTTCAAAATGATCTTTGGCCGGTTGAGATCGATCATGGGCAAATTGAGCAAGTATTGCTCAATCTCTATGTCAATGCCTGGCAAGCTATGCCGGGCGGCGGCAATCTTTATTTGGAAACTAAAAATGTTTTTGTTGAAGAAAGCCGTTTTAAACCATACGTAACCATGAATGGTCATTATGTAAAAATTTCGGTAACCGACACCGGTGTCGGCATGGATGAAAAAACAAAAGAAAGAATTTTTGAACCTTTTTTTACGACCAAGGAAATGGGGCGGGGAACCGGACTGGGTCTCGCCTCTGTTTATGGAATCATCAAGAACCATAATGGTTTTATAAATGTTTACTCCGAAAAAGGACAGGGAACCACTTTTAATATTTATCTTCCGGCATCTCCCAAAAAGGATACTCGTCATAAAGATAAAGATATTGATAGAGATAACGTTATATCCAAAGGTAAGGAGACAATTCTTCTTGTTGATGATGAATCAATGATCTTGACCGTTGGCAGTGAATTATTAAAAACCTTAGGCTATACGATTATAACCGCTCAAGACGGTTCATCAGCGATAGACTTATATAAAAACTCAAAAGAAAATATCGATTTGGTTATCCTCGATATGGTAATGCCGGAAATGGGAGGTGGAGAGATTTTTGACGAACTAAAAAAAATTAATCCCCAAGTAAAAGTTTTGCTCTCCAGCGGCTATAGTTTAAACGGACAGGCAAGCAGAATAATCAAGCGCGGCTGTGTGGGATTCATCCAAAAACCATTTACCATTCGAGATATCGCCTCCCAATTGCGCAAAATTATGGATGAACAGAAAACCGCGTCAAAATAAAACAATCGTTTACTATCAAGATATTTTAGAATATTCTCTTAGTTATATTTGACTGCCTCTTCCTGTGCCCCATTTTCCGCCGTCTTGACCTTTTTTTTGAATTGTGCCACTAAAAAAGATGCGCAAAAGAAAAAATCAATCTCGATTGCAATCAATAGGCGAAATTTTATTTTCGTCCTTTAAAGGAAAGGGCATTGCCGCAAAGATTGAAGAAAACTCTCTGATAAAACTTTGGCCTAAAGCCGTCGGTCAACAGATCATCCTACAAACACAACCTGATTCTTTAAAAAACGGAACTTTATTTGTCAAAACAACTTCCTCGGTATGGGTACAACAGCTTCATTTCATGAAAGAAGAAATTTTACAAAAGCTTAACGAACTTGCCGGGAAAATTGCCGTAAAAGATATACGTTTTTCAGTCGGCCATAAACTTGCACAAACAAGGACGGATGCAAATATATCTGCGGCAAAAAATTCATTATTAAAAGAAAGAGATAAAAAAATGATAGCGGAATGTACCGCGTCATTGACCGACGGCGAATTGGCCATAATCCTTAAGCGAGTGATGCAAGCGGAAATCAATCGCCGGCGGCGTTGGGAAAACGAGCAAGCTCGCTGAATATGCCTACCATATCTGCCGTATATTTTTTATTCTCGATCATAGATAAAAAGCGGTTGTTCAATTTTAAGTTCTTCCCCCATTCCTTTTCTGCCCTCGACCAGAATAAACTCCGCCGCGGACAGATTATCAGAATAAACTGGTTTCATTCTTTTCGGTTCGATGGAATTTTTACGGAAAAGCGTTATCAGTTCGACCAATCTTTTCGCCGGATAAATAGTAAATACTTTTCCTTCCGGTTTTAGCAAATATCTTGCCGCTTTTATGAAATTCTTCAGAGAGCCTTTAATTTCATGGCGGGCGATGGCTTTTTCCAGTTGCAGATTAATCCTGCCGGAGCTTAACTTTCGATAAGGCGGATTAAATATTACGACATCAAATGAATTTGAGGGAAAAATATTTTTAATTTTGCGCGCATCGCCTTCTACTATCTTTATGCGGTGTGCCAGCTTATTAAAGTCGACGTTTTTTTGTGCCAGCGCCGCAAGTTCTTCTTGAATTTCCAAACCGATACAATTTATATACGGGAAACGTTTTACCAGAACAAGAAGAATAATGCCGCTGCCGCATCCCAAATCCAGGACGCACGCGCGCGGCTTTAAGATAACAAAATGCGAAAGAAGAATAGAATCCAGAGAAAACCTGTATCCTCTTTTCTTTTGAAAAACACGTAAATGACCATCAAGGATTGCGTCGAGAGTTTCTTCTACCATGATTTTGGTTTTGTTTTATTCAGCTAAGATCATGGATAAACATGCCGCTACGCAGTTTCGGTTCAAACCAGGTGGACTTGGGCGGCATAATTGCCCCGGAGTCAGCTACCTTCATGATCTGTTCCATCGTTGTCGGATATAAGGAAAAAGCAACAGCAAAGCCGTCTTTGTCCACCAGCTTTTCCAGTTCTGCCATGCCGCGAATGCCGCCGATAAATTTAATGCGGTCATCCGTGCGCGGGTCGGCAATGCCTAAAACCGGCGCCAGCAGATGATCCTGCAGTATTGCCGCATCAAGACTCGCTACCGGGTCTTTTGCATCATACATTCCATCTTTAATGGTCAGCTTATACCACTGCCCGCCCAAATACATGCCGAAATCGTGCAGCTGCTGCGGTGATTTTGCAGCAAAGTTTTTATTGACTTTAAAGCCGGCAGCGATCTTCTCCAGATATTTTTCCGGCGTTAATCCGTTTAAGTCCTTGACGGCTCGATTATAATCCATTACCTTCAACTGATCATGGGGAAAGAACACCGCCAGCACCATATCAGATTCCCTGATGGAACCTGCGGCATTATCCGGTTTTCGTCTTTGGCGGGCTACAGCGGCGGCGGCGGCGGCACGATGATGTCCGTCGGCAATGTATAGAGCATCGACCTGCAGAAATTCTTTTTTGATTTGTTCAATCTGTCCGGCATCGGCTACAACCCAAGCTGTGTGGATAACGCCATCCTCAGCTGTAAAATCATATTCTGGTTCACCGGCAACTAACTTTTTTACGATTGCATTTATCCGGGAACGCGCCACATAACTGATAAAAACCGGACCGGTTTGTGCATTGACTATCCCCACATGACGGATGCGGTCTTCTTCTTTATCCTTCCTCGTCAATTCATGTTTTTTGATCTTGCCTTCATCGTATTCGGCCGCGCTCATCACGCCGACGATTCCGGTTTGCACCTGGGCACACATTTGCTGCCGATAGATATAAAAGCAGGGAAATTTCTCCTGAAGAAAAATTCCCTTCTCCCTCATCCGGGTAAAGTTGTTTTTTGCCGCGCGGTAAATAAGATCATCGTCGCTACGGGTCCCGTCCGGCACATCAATTTCCGATTTTTCCACGTGCATGAAACTCAGGTCATTTCCGGCAACCGCCTTTTGAGCTTCTTCTCTGGTCATGACATCGTAGGGCAGAGCGGCTACTCGCCCTGCATATTGACGTTGGGGCCTGATCGCCTTAAACGGTAAAACTAAAGCCATAAGCAAATCTCCTCTTGCGGGAGTCCTAACATACTGCCATAATCCAGGCAACGTAAAATTGAATTTAATTTACGAAGAGCATTAATTCTCAGGCAAATCCTGAGCCTGAATGGGGGAAAAAATGGAAAGTACACTGGTCTTTATTCACGGTTTGGAAAGTACGGGGCAAGGCACTAAAGGGCAATTTTTCCATCAAAGTTTTCCCCAGATGCTGATCGAAAATTATACCGGAGATTTTGCCGCACGCATGCTGAAACTTTCGTCCGTGCTCGCCGGAAAGACTAACCTGATAATAGTAGGATCCAGCTATGGAGGATTAATGGCTGTCCAATATGCAATGAAAAACGAAATCCGAGTAAAAAAATTGATTCTGCTTGCTCCGGCGTTGAATCTTCCCGAGTTTAGCCCTAAGTCTGACAGAATGCTTCAGCTTCCGGTTATTGTTTATCATGGAATTTACGATAATATTGTCGATCCGCTTACCGTAAAAAATATTGCCGTAAAATTATTCCGGCAATTGGATCATCATTTTGTAGATGATGATCATTCTCTGCACAAAACATTCCCCTTTCTCGATTGGAAAAATCTTTTGCAGTCGGATTATTAATCGAGAAAGTTCATGATACAATCTCGCGTACATGTAATTTTCAGATGTATAATACGGGTTACTATTTATGCGAATTTTCAACTATTGCCTTGACAATACTTACCCTATAAATTAACATTTCATTATATATTATGATTTTATAATGAAACTATGTATTCGAAAAAGATTGTTATTCGATATACTCCTGACATTGTTCAGCAGCCGGTAATTTATCAGCTTGTTAAACAATATAATCTTGTCTTTAATATTCTTAAGGCGAGGATATTCCCCCGCCGCGAGGGCGTTATTGTTCTGGAGTTAAGCGGTTCCAAGGAAGACTTTGATCTGGGCATCCGTTTTCTAAAGGATATGGGGCTTAAAGTCGAACCCCTATCCAAAAGTGTCAGTCAAAACATTGATAAGTGTGTTCATTGCGGAGCGTGCACTGCCTTTTGCTCTACAGGAGCTTTATCGTTCGAAAAGCAGACGCAAAAAATTTTATTTGATCCCGAAAAATGCAATGGCTGTGAGCTTTGCGTTTCCGCCTGCCCTGTCCGCGCTATGGAAATCAACCTGCTTTAGACAGATTTCTTAGCAGCTTAATTCAACCTGTTCACAGATAATCTGAAATATTATTGCCTCATATTTAAACGGTTGCTTTTGCTGAATCACCAGTCCAGGTTTTTCCGATAAGAAACCGCATATAAATTGGTTTTGTCAATGAATATTGCAGCGCGCTTTGAGGCTGTTTATATCATCCGCCGAAAGTTCGATTGTATCCGATTGGATTAGCCGATACATAACCGCTTTTTGATCTTCGCTGTGCTTTAATCCTAAAGCATGACCAAATTCGTGGGCGAGCACACGTACCAGCCGGTAGTCGTTATCAAACTGATATATAGTAATCGATTGCTTGCCGTCTTTATATTCGTAAAAGCCTTCACAAAATTCATGCCCCAGTATATTTCCCGTATTTTGATAATTAACCAAATCCAGATTATAGTTTGCGGCAATTTCATTGATGACAATCACCAGATTATTGATGGTATCAGTCAGCTTTTTGAGTTCATCCTGTTGAGCTTGCAGATTTTCACGCAAAGAATTTAAATCATTTTTTTCCGAGATTAACCTTTTATATACACTTTCGGGAACACCGCCGCGCCGGCTCCAGGATTTATTTTCCGCATTAAAAGAATCAACCCGTGTATTGTAGGCGCTAAAACTTGCTTTAAGGGCTGCATTTTTCTGCTCGTATTCCGATTTCAGGCTTTGCCAACGGCTTTTTAATTCTCCATAAGAGTCTTTAGTATTCTTAACTTTGAAGTTGAGTTTTTTTAAATTATCCGTCGCTTCTTGCCGGTAGTCGTAAACAAGGTTAATCTCGATCGTGCCGTTATGATCTTCCCGAAATAGTTCATGCGAAAGTGGTTTCCCCCACATTGCCGCAGCCATATCCGCAGCAATAGCGAATTCTTGCCGGGTAAGACCAAATCTTTCATCCACATTGCCAATACGGTAAGTCAACGGCTCCTGACAGGGACTGGGCGTCCGTAAAAAAATTGCCGCCAAGATAATTAAGACAGCTAGTAAAAATAGAGACCGCCAGCTAATTATCTTTGAGAAGCTAGACATTTTATAGAACTGAAAAAAGTAAACTGTTATTTTCCTGCTTTTTCGTCGGAATCTTTAAGCAATTTATTCATATCGCCGGGAACTTCTTTGCTCTTTTCATATAAAGCTTTCGTGTCCTTATAGAAGTTTTTGCTTTTATCCGCTACTTCATTAATGCCGGCATTTACCGTGTCGACTGTGGCTTTAATTTTTTCCAGCGTTTTACTTGGATCTTTAAAATAGTAGTAACCGGCAACCACCAACAAAATAAACAAAACAAGCAAAGTTAATTTGACTAATTTCTTTAAAATAAAATATAGAATAAATATGATGACAAAAACGATAATCATTATAAGCATTGCCGGGTGCTCTGCTATATAACCTGTGATTGCATCCATAATTTAAAAACCCCTTTCCCCTTTTACATAAATTTATCTTATTTTTATTGTGAAATCCATTATTATTTAAACTTGACAAACCCTGCCCTTCTGACTAGATTTCAGCTGATTATCAATGATTTTTTCAAGACAATTCCAATGCTTACCAGAGGCAAGATTATTTATATATTACCGATACCGGCCAAAGACTATTAATTTTTAACTGGGATACCGATTAGATATGAAATCAAATAAAGAAAAAATAGCGCTGGCTACCATGGGCTGCAAAGTCAATCAATATGAATCGGCGGCGCTGGCCGAAGACTTGCTCCAGAAAGGCTTTTCTTTGGTTTCTTTCCGATCTCCGGCCGATATTTACATTATCAATACCTGCACCGTGACGGCTTTTTCCGATTTTCAAGCTCGCCAGTTGATCCGTCGGGCCAAGCGCGCCAATCCTGCGGCAAAAATTATCGTCACCGGTTGTTATGCCCAGGTTGCCGCCGCAGACATCGCGGCTCTCCCTGGAGTAAATCTTGTCGTCAGCAATGATCAAAAACATGCCATTCCCTCATTTCTCCGGAAGGGCGCCATTAATTCCAGAGGCGCTCTGTCCGATGATATTTTTCAGCAAAAATATTTTTGCGAAATGCCGCTTAGCAATTTTTCCGGGCGAACAAGAGCTTTTCTAAAAATTCAAGATGGCTGTAATGCCTTCTGCAGTTATTGTATTGTCCCTTTTGCCCGTGGCAAAAGCCGCAGTTTGCCCCCGGAAAAGGTTTTGGAAGCAGTAAATAGATTTACACAAAATGGCTACAGGGAAATTGTGCTTACCGGCATCCATTTGGGAGCTTATGGATATGATCTTAATCCTCCCGCGAACCTTACCGGTATTTTACGTCAAATAATTAATTGCCGCAAAGACGTGAGATTTCGTTTGAGTTCGATAGAACCGCGTGAGATCACGGACGAGTTGTTGCATCTTTTGAATAAAGAAGATATTCTTTGTCCGCATTTGCATATTCCTCTGCAAAGCGGCGATGATAAAATTCTCGAGTTGATGAAACGAAATTACGATTCTTACTTTTACCGTATGCTCATAGAAAAAATTTCAACAGTTTTAAGTAATTTAGCCATTGGCGTTGATGTTATGGTCGGCTTCCCGGGAGAAGGCGATGCTGAATTTAATAATACTTTCAAATTACTGCAGGATTTGCCGGTTGCTTATCTGCATGTTTTTCCCTATTCTGAAAGACCGGGAACAGCGGCACAAAAGCTCCATCCCCAGGTGCCGGAAAACATAAAAAAGGAACGCGCCGCACTTCTCAGAAATCTGAGTTTAAACAAGAGGGAAGAATTTGCTTTGCGCTTTCTGGGGAAAAAACTTGATGTGTTGGTGGAAAAAACAAAAGATAAAGGAACGGGCTTAATGAAAGGTTTTTCGAATAATTATTTGCCGGTCTTGCTGGAAAACAACGATCCTTCCATAGCGGGCATGATCGTAAAGATTGAAGCGAAAGAATATCAAGATGGGAAACTTTATGGAAAAATCGTTGCTGGATAAAAAAAGGCTGGCTATTTTAAATGTTTTGGCAAAAAAACTTAAATATCGTTTTCACGATATTTCTCTTCTTTTGATCGCCCTCACCCACCGTTCTTATGTCAACGAAAATCCGCACCTTTCTGTTTCCGATAATGAAAGATTCGAATTCCTCGGCGACGCTGTTTTGGGGCTTTGCGTGAGCAACCTGCTCATCAAAAAATATGGCGGTTTTTCCGAAGGTGCTCTTTCCAAAATCCGCGCGGGTTTGATCAATGAAAAAGTGTTAGCCCGGATGGCGCTCGATTTAAAAATCGGCGATTGTCTTTTACTCGGGCATGGAGAAGAAATTTCCGGCGGCCGCGTCAAGGATTCTCTTTTGGCTAATGCCTTAGAAGCAGTTATCGCCAGCATATATCTTGATTCCAATTTTAACAAAGCTGAAAATGTTGTGAATAAGTTAATCGAACCATGGTTGAAAAATGATAGTATAACCTCTAAATACTTTGACTATAAAACTGCTTTGCAGGAACTTTGCCAAAAAAAATATAAAATAACGCCGACTTATACACTTATTGACTCTCAAGGACCGGAACATGCGAGAACTTTCGAAGTCCGGGTAGCAATTACCGATAAAACAGTGCAAATTGGCAGCGGTAAAAACAAAAAAGATGCTGAAAAACAAGCGGCTCAAAAGGCATGGGAAGTATTGCAAAATGAAAATAAGTGACAATAAAGGCAAACCATTGATTATTCCTGTTTTTATTATGAACAAAGGCTGCCCGCATCGCTGTATTTTTTGCAACCAAAAAATATCTGCCGGAAACTATCCACCGGAACTTACAAAAAATATTTTTAAAGCTGAAGTTGAATCTTACCTGAAATGGAATAAAGACAAAAAACGACCCGTGGAGATCGCTTTCTATGGCGGAAACTTTACGGGACTTGATCCTGTTTATCAAAAGGAGCTTCTCTCCTGGGCTAATTCATACATTCAGGCCGGCCTTGTTAATTCCGTTAGAATCTCGACCCGCCCGGATTATATAACCCGCGATAATTTGATTTTTCTCAAAGAGAATGACGTTACTACGGTAGAAATTGGAGCACAATCATTCAGCGACGAAGTGCTGAAATTTTCCCAAAGAGGCCATGACGCGAGAGCTATATCAAACGCGACGATGCTTTTGCAAGATTACGATTTTCGCACCTCTTTGCATTTGATGGTCGGGCTGCCGCAGGACACAAAGGAACGATTTATTTATTCCCTGGACAAAACAATAGAGTTGAAACCAGACATGGTACGCATTCATCCCGTAATCGTTTTTGCCGACACTATCCTTGCCGAAGAATTCCGGCAAGGAAAATATCAGCCGCTGGAACTCTCCGCAGCCGTAGAATTAATCAGCCTTGCTTGGGAAAAGCTTTCCGCGGCGGGAATCCGCATCATCAGAATCGGCCTGCATATGACCAAGGAAATGGAAAACGAGCGTGCAGTATTGGCGGGACCTATTCATCCTTCCCTAGGCAGCCTTGTTCTTTCTTCTGTTTTTTACAATCGCACAATCAAACTATTGGATAATATTCCTCATGAGACTCCGGAAATTCGCTTCCATTTGTCTGATCATGATGTTTCCAGTTTTCGCGGCTTGCACAATGCCAATCTATCCGCAATAAAAAACCTTTATCCCCGAACAAAGATAGTTATAGAATCACTTGCCCGGCAAAAACCCGGTGTAATTTCAGTCGCTGGTAATAAAGGAAAACTTGTCTCCACCAGCATTTCGGGAATATTATAAATAAAGTCTCTTAAAGGAGAATTACAGCAGAGTGTTTAAATCCGGTTTTATAGGCATTATCGGCCGTCCCAATGTCGGTAAATCAACACTGTTCAATGCTATCGTCGGTGAAAATATTTCCATCATCACCGATAAGCCGCAGACAACAAGAAACAAAATTACCGGCATTAAAAATTTACCCGATGCTCAGCTTATTTTTTTGGACACTCCCGGTATGCACAGACCAAAAACGCCGTTGAACCGGGCGATGGTGCAAACGGCACGCGATACCATCCATGATGCGGATATTTTGCTGATGCTTACCGAAGCCGGTGCAGATGTTCATCACCATGATCTTTTTTTGATTGCATATCTGGCGCACATTCAAGTTCCCGTTTTTCTGGTAATAAATAAGATAGATCTTTTTGAAAATAAATATCTTCTGCCGCTGATTGATAAATTCCGCACTCTTTACAATTACCGGGATATTTTTCCGATTTCGGCATTAAAAGGAGACGGGATTGATGATTTATTGGAAGCGATAAAAACAATCTTGCCGGAAGGGCCGCAATATTACCCCGAAGATATTGCGACTGATGCCACAGAAAGATTTATCGCCGCCGAATTCATCCGCGAGAAAATACTACTTTTAACTAAACAGGAAGTTCCTTATGCGAGCGCTGTTATCGTGGATGTATTCAAGGAAGATAAAGCGAAAAATCTGATCAGCATCTCTGCCACAATTACTATAGAGAAAGAATCACAGAAGGCAATCATTATTGGGAAAAAAGGCGAGATGCTCAGAAAAATCGGCACGCAAGCCCGACTGGAAATGGAAAAATTCTTTAATGCCAGGGTTTTTCTGGAACTTTACGTACGGGTAAAGAAAAACTGGACAAGCTCCGATAAGATGCTGCAGGAATTTGGCATATTAAAACCATAGAGAACGCTCCTAACAAATATTAAGGATATAATATTTAATGCAGGTAAAACCAGTAATAGCCATAGTTGGGCGTCCCAATGTGGGCAAATCAACTCTTTTTAACAGGATTGTCGGCAAGCAGAAGGCTATTGTCATTGACGAGCCCGGTGCCACCCGGGACCGCAACTACATGGACTGCGTCTGGGACAATAAAGCTTTTACGCTCATTGATACCGGCGGATTCGAACCTGCCGCGGAAGAAATAATTCTGGTACAAATGCGCGAGCAGACTAATCTCGCCATCGAAGAAGCAGACGTAATCATTTTCTTGATGGATGGTAAAGACGGGCTCACCCCATCAGACATTGAAATTGCCAAACAACTGCGCGGTAAGGATAAGAATGCTTTCTATGTCGTCAATAAAATTGACGGTGACCGGCATAAGGAAATGCTGACGGAGTTCTACCGCCTTGGTGTCAGATCAACTCTACCCTATTTCTGCACAGCATGGTTTAGGCGTTGACGAACTTATGTCCGTCATCACCAGAGACTTCCCTTCCGTAAAAGACAGCAGAGATGAACACGATGATCAAATAAAAGTTGCCATCGTCGGCAAACCCAATGTCGGCAAATCATCTCTGATCAACCTAATTTGCGGCAGGCAAAGGAGCATTGCCAATCCAGAGCCGGGCACAACCCGCGATGCCGTCGACACTACAGTGAAAGTACACGGTAAAAGTTATCTTTTGATCGACACTGCGGGAATCCGCAAAAAAAATAAGATCAGCCTGACGCTGGAAAAATACAGCGTCATCCAGGCGCTGAAATCCATCAACCGCTGCAACATAGCGCTCGTTATGATCGACGCCGAAGAAGGCATGACCGAACAGGATGCAAAGATTACGGGTATTGCCTACGAGCGCGGCAAGGCCTGCATTATCATCATTAATAAGTGGGACAAAATCAAGAAAGATAACTCTACCGTGGGCAAATTTGTCGAGGATATTAAAGATAAAATCAAATTCATGGACTTCGCGCCCATCCTTTTCATATCCGCAATTACCGGACAGCGGGCGCCCAAGATTTTCGCTCTGATCGAGGATGTCTACCGGCAGTATACCAAAAGAATCGACACATCTCCTTTAAATTCCCTGCTGGAAAAATCAGTGCGCAAAAATCCTCTGCCGCGCTACCAGAATAAGCAGGTGCATATTTACTACGCTGCTCAGACTAACGTTAAGCCGCCCACGTTTGTCTTCTTTGTCAGCAATGCCAAAGGCATTCATTTTTCCTATGAGCGTTATCTGATGAATCAAATTCGCTCGGCTTTGGGCTTTGAAAACGTTCCTCTGAAATTTATCTTTCGTAAAAAGAAATAATCCTTCAAGGATTTCTACTAATCAGAGCCATCGCTCATTTGGATATTATCCCTGCTTACACGGGATAGTTCGATTTACAAATTTCAATGCACTCCGTTTTGAAATTTGAGGCTCACTAATCAATTGACAGCTCTGAAGATTTTTTCTATAGAAGCGTGGATTCATGAAGGAAAACTGCAAGTGATCTATTTCCGTAATGCCAGCTTATCTTTTTTAGATAAAATACTTTTCGACAATATCAACTGGACAATCCGTCCCAAGAGCCGGATCGGCTTGATCGGTAATAACGGCGTGGGAAAAACTACTTTGTTTCGGGCCATGCTGGGGGAAGTGCATCTGGACTCCGGTTTTATCGATATTCCCGACAGGAAGCTAACTGCCATCGGCTATTTGCCGCAAGAGACAATCGAATTGGAATCGATCAATCTACTGGAATTTCTTAAAGAAAAAAGCGGCATGACTGCTCTGGAGGAATCCATCAAAAATTTAGAACATCAAATATCACAGGTCAAACACAATACTTCCGATTACGGTCTCCTCAGCAAAGCTTATGCCGACGCAGTAGCCATTTACAATTCCCGTGACGGTTACGCTTTCGAAGCCAGAGCAAAACAAGTTCTCAAGGGCTTCGGATTTCGCGAAAACGACTTTGCCAAAAACTGTGAGTTATTTTCCGGCGGCTGGAAAATGCGCATTCTGCTTACTTCAATTCTGTTGGCGCAACCGCAAATAATGCTTCTGGACGAACCGACCAACCATCTCGACACGGAAAGTATGGAATGGCTGGAGAGTTATCTGAAAAACTATCCCGGAACCATAATTGTTATCTCCCATGACCGTTTCTTTCTAGATAAAATAGCGACTCAGATCGCCGAGCTTTCCTCCCGCCATATCCATATTTACAAGGGCAACTATTCCTATTATTTGAAGGAAAAAGAAAGAAGGCACGCCGCCTTAAAAAAAGAAATGGAACTGCAAAAAGCGCAAATCAAAAAAATCGAAGAATTTGTGGAACGATTCCGCTACAAAGCAACAAAAGCAAGCCAAGTGCAAAGCCGCGTCAAAATGCTCGAAAAATTTGAAGCTATAACACAGGAACCAAAAGAAAAAAAAATAACTATGAAATTTCCGGAAGGTAAAAAAAGCGCCAAAGAGGTCGTCAAGGCGATTAATCTCGGCCATAACTACAGCAATCTGAACGTTTTTCGTGACTTAAATTTCACCTTATACCGGGCAGAGAAAGTGGCCTTTGTTGGTGTCAACGGCTCCGGCAAGTCTACCTTATCGAGATTACTGAGTCTAACGGAACAACCTGCATCAGGAGAAATAAAATACGGAGACAACGTGAATGCCGCCTTCTACTCTCAAGAAAGCTCGGAAAATTTGAATTATAAAAAAACAATATGGGAAGAGATCAGCACCGTCGCTACAAAAGCCAGCGATCAAGAGAAACGTAATCTTCTTGGCGCTTTTCTTTTTTCCGGTGATGATATTTACAAGCCGGTTTCGATACTTTCCGGCGGCGAAAAATCGCGCCTTTCACTTTTAAAAATTATGCTTCTGGATACGAACTTTCTCATTCTGGACGAACCGACTAATCACCTCGACTCCATAACTAAGGATATTTTTCAAGAAGCTCTGATTAACTATCACGGAACCGTAGCCATCGTTTCACACGATCGTTATTTTTTAGATCGGCTGGTCAATAAAATTTTTGAATTGAAAGATGGATCAATTAATTATTACCTCGGCAATTATTCATATTTCATAGAAAAACGCAGCCAGACGACAATTGAATCTGAAAAAGACAATCCTTTGAAAAGTACGGTGACCAAAGAACAAGCATTCAAAACCAAGGAGAAGAAGAGGTTCGAGGCGGAGGAAAGAAACAAAAGTTTCCAGATTAAGAGTGTCTGGAAAAAAGACCTGGCCTCTATAGAAGAAAAGATTCAGGCGCTGGAAGCCAGAAAAGCCGAACACGAATCCGTCTTATGTGATCCGCAGACACACAAAGATTCATCCAAAATTAAGAAGCTCAATATGGAATTGAAAGATATTACTTCAGAATTGGAGCATAGCTATAGTATCTGGACGGAACTGAATTACAAATTAGAGAAACTGGCCGCAGGCAATGGCGATGCTGCAATTATGAGCGAAAAATAACGTCCCGTATTTATCTTAAGCGCCATCTAAAGCGGGTTTCTCTACATTTTGATACCAAGTGGCCGGATCAGTCAGGAATTCTTCGGTATCGCGCAGAGAAAGGAGATGATCACGCTCAACGCTCGCTATTAAATTAAAGAATGCTTTCTCTTTAAGATCGGCGCTTTCCTTCTCCAATTTTGTATAAAGAGCAACACCCCTTGCTTCAAAATCAATCGCTGTGCGAATGGCCTTGAGGTCGTCTTCATTGCCGGCAATGCGCGCCGCCTTTTTACCTGCCATAGCTTTTAATATACTACCGGCTAAAGATTTTCTTACTTTCAATGGAACCGTTGCCGGCCATTTTTTTTGCTGTTGCCATTTTTCATTTAATTTTTTTAAGACTTCGTAATGTTCCTTTTCTTCATCGGCAATTTGCTTGAACATATTTTTTCCGGCCATATTTTTCGTTCTGCGGGCATTGGCCAGGTAAAATTCGCGCTCTTTTTGTTCATTTTCCAGGGCAAACTTCAAAGCATTCATCCTTTTATTCATCTAATGCCTCCTTAAAGAGCATATTGGAGCATCCGGCCGGAATTTTTTAAATGGTTTTTAAGTATATGATATATTATTATTCAGGGCAATATTTATTATACGTATTTTTTTAAATATCCGATATGTATTCAGCAATATTTTCGCAATGATCGGAAATGCGCTCTAAATGAATGAGCATTTGGACAAAAATCGGCCCGGCCTCAGCTTGGCAAAGACGGTTATGAAACCTTATTAGGTGATTGTCCCGCGCTTCTTTAACCTGTATATCTACTTCCTCCTCTCGTTTGATAATACCGTTAATTTTTTCATAGTCGGATACTTCAATCAAGAACACTGAATCATCAAGATTCTGACTT
Organism: uncultured delta proteobacterium; assembly: GCA_963753975.1. GTDB lineage: Bacteria > Desulfobacterota > Syntrophia > Syntrophales > Smithellaceae > UBA4810. The sequence goes on along the minus strand of CAVWEH010000002.1, from coordinate 63,978 downwards.
ACTAACGATATTATTTCTCGCAATTCATTTTCGCCGCATTCGCTATATTCGATTTTTTTTGTGGCTTTTTCAGAAGCTAACTCGCTTATCAACACTACATGATTGCCTATGCTTTCAATATCGGCAGCTATTGCCGTAAAAGCAAAAAGCTTTTTCGAGAGTTCTTCTGAGAGAGGTTGAGCTGATATTTTCCACAGAAATTTAACTACTTGTGTACGTAAATTATTAACTACCATCTCGATATACGAAATGTCTCTTTTCCTGCCTTCTTGATAAGAGTCGATCATATTTATACTGTTCAGAAACATTTTCTGAACAAGAGTGATCTCTCTTTTTAATTCCTTTTGTACATTGTCCAGGGCTTTTTCCGTATTCACTAAATCTTTTTGATCGAGAAATTCGGGCCATATAGGCAAAGCTTCCTCTTCTCCGGGTAAAAGTCTTTTCATTAAACCGGTAAAAGGCCGCAGTAAAAAAATAAAGATAAATACAACCAGAAGATTAAATAAAAAATGCGCCAGAGCAATTTGCTGAGGAGTACTGGAAGAAATACTTTTCACCAAATCGACGAAGTATGGCAAAATAATAAAGCACACAGCTACACCAACGCATTTGAAGATAAGATGAGATACCGCGCTTCTTTTACCGCTCATCGTTGCTACTGTTCCGGCCAATAGCGCCGTAACGGTAGTGCCGATATTCGCCCCCAGAATTACAGGCAGAGCATTTTCCAGCGATACTAAATCCTGCTGTGCTAGAAGAACTAAAATACTGATAGGTATAGCGGAAGCATGAACAATGCCCGTAATAATCACCCCCAGTCCAATCCCTAAAAAAGGATTTTTTGTTTGGGCAATGAAGTTTATAAAGGACGGAGAATTCTTCAAGGGCTCTGCCATTTGACCCACTAAATCTAACCCAAAGAAAATAAGGCCGAAATAAAAAACCATTTCGCCAATAATCTTCCATCTGCCCCTGCTGGTTAGCCAGAAAAGACCGCCCAGCGAAATAAAGAGTGGTGAAATTTCCGTGAATCGCCAGATAACAAACTGCACAGTCAGGGTGGTACCTATATCAGCTCCCAATATAATGGCCAGAGAACTATAAAAACTGATCAATCCTGCGCTCACCAGGCCAACCGTAAGCGCAGTAGTGGCGGATGAACTTTGAAAAATAATTGTAGAAATCGCTCCCGTGAAGAGCCCATACAAAGGTTTTTCTACTGCATATCTGATGTATTCTTTTATGCGGACATTAATTAATTTCTGTACGGCGGAAGAAAGATGAACCATGCCGATGAGGAATAGAATTACACCGCTGACGGCTAAAATTATCTCACTCATTTATTGGTAATAAAATGCCTCCTTTTTTAAGAGATAAATTAATTAAACAAGTGATAGTTTTTTATTTTATTGGAAAGCGTTATCAATCAATCTTTTTGAACATCTTAGCTTTAGCGCCGCTTTTATTTCGTGAGTTTCATATTAAAGGTATAGATTTTACCTGTATCGTTAGCTCTTAGCTGCAGCCGTAATACTTTTGCCGATTTTGCCTCTCCCGGATAAAAAATAAAGCCATAAGCCAGTTCACCGGGTTTAATGGCGCGATAGTTTAAGGAACGCGTTTGCAGATCTTCCCTGATCTTATCCTTTACATCGGTATTATCCAGCCCTTGCGCACCACCAACAGTCAATCCGGCCGCGGCGCCGATAGCCGCTCCCTTACCTACCGCCTCACCGACATTTGTTCCCGTGACTATGCCAATAGCCGCCCCGATAACAGCCCCGGCAGCGCCTAGAAGCAATCCGCCTTTTATCGCTTCCGGAGCAACTTTACCCAATTCCGTTTTCTTGGCTAAGCGGTCATAGGCCAGATTCTGTTCCAGGATAGGCCAAACATTGCTTTCGTCATCAATCAAAAAGGTTTGATCGGGCATAATCATTAATGGATGATTACTCTTGTTATCAAACACGACTTGCACCGGAAGAATACCCGCCGACCTGATGTCAAAACCGAATGCCTCTGTTGCTTCACCTGTATTGGCAAAACTTCTTGCGGCAATTACAGCGCCGTCGATGGAAACTGCGTTAGGAAGACTTTCCGGAGATTTGAAAGGAACTACCTGCCTTTCGTAGCTTGTACAACCGGCAAAGATAGTTAAGCATACAAAAACGATCGTCGCCAAAATACTTTTTTTCACGATCATCATCAATTTCCTCCCAGGTCGATGAATCTTTATATTCGAAACGCTAATATAATGACAAATTTATATTAAAACCACAAGAGCAATAACGCGGTGGATGAGAAGCTGGATCAAACTTTTCTCTTGAACATTGATGATTTTTATAAATAATCCATTGATAATGTCAATTATTCGTTGACAATATTAGCAAAATGCTGTTATAATTCAACTTATTTTAAGATTGTAGCCCGTAAAAACTGTTAACCTTACCTTATTCTCTTTTGTTGATATTGAAGGGATAACGTTTTGAAGGAAAAAAGTCAAAAAATCGCAGTTACCCCTGCTCAGAACATTACACCTTATTATTCTCTGCCGTGGCTTTTTCAGCACCAAGAACTCCTTACCTCTACGACTACAGAACGTCCATGGGATCAAAAAAAGCTCGTCAATAAATTGAATCATCTGAATTTTATCGATGGTTATGTTCTTATTCTTTATCGCCATCAACAAACCGACGAACATATCTTAATGAAAGCTTATCCTCAGCCATGTATAAAAGATGAACTAATCTGCCGTTTAGATCCAAAAAGACAATTTGCCGGAGATGACCGAATATAATTTGGATTATTTAATGATTGATGATGGGCTTGTTGCTATATTAGCACCGGTTCAATTGCTTAACTTGGAAAGCGATACGCTGAAATTAAAACTGCCCGATGAAAGCCGCATCATAAAAACACGCAAAACAAGACGCCATTACTGTCACGATATATCCTGCAAATTATCCCAAGGTGGCATTAATGCCCAAGGCATGCTCATAGATTTTACGCCCAGCGCCCTGGGAATTAAATTATCCGTAAATGAAAATATAAATAAATTTGACGAAAATAATTCTTTCGAACTCAATCTGACACAAAATGGAGTCAAACTTTATTCCGGCCCATGCCGTTTAATGCGCAACGGAATAAATTCTCCCGATGATAAAATTGTTTTTATGCCCCTCAAAACACATATGGAGAGATTTCCCAAAAGAAAAATGCGTAACCCGCGCCAGCATATTACCCCTTCCTTCGCTGTTAGTTTCAAGCACCCTTTTTTCCAGAAAAACATAGAAAGGGATATTCTGGAAATTTCTACTGCAGGCTGTTCAATAATTGATAATATTGAGGAAGAAGCTTTACTTCCCGGAATGATTATTCCTAATATTTCTATTATCTATGCTGGTATTATTAAAATGGATTGTTCTGCTCAAGTGCTTTACCGCCGCGAAGATCAAGAAAATAAAATAGTACAATACGGCATGGCTATTTTAGATATGGATGTTAAGGCATACAGTTATCTAAATCACATTCTGGGAGCTCATCTCGATAGCAATGCTCGCGTTTCCACAAATGTTGATATGGAAGCTTTATGGGAATTCTTTTTTGATACCGGTTTTATTTATGGCGAGAAATATGAACATCTTTATTCTTATCGTCAGAATTTCAAAGAAACATATCAAAAATTGTATCAGGATAATCCAGATATCGCGCGGCATTTTGTTTATGAAAAAAATGGGAATATATATGGTCACATTGCCATGGTTCATGCTTACAATCCTTCTTGGGTAATCCATCACTTTTCAGCAAGACCGCTTGAAAGTAGAATTCCCGGCATCATCATTTTACGACAAATAACTAATTACATTAATGGTTTTTACCGTTTTTCTTCCGGCAATATGAAGTTTGTAATGACTTATTACCGTCCGGAAAACAGAGTTGTCGATAAAATATTTGGCGGATTTGCCCGGCACCTCAACAATCCAAAAGGAAGTTCCCTTGATCTATTTTCTTATATGCTATTTCAAAAAACAGCTCCCGAGAAAAATCTTCCCGCAGGTTGTATTCTATACGAGTGCACGTCTGAAGACTTCAAAGTGCTAACAAATTTTTATAATAACTATTCAGGCGGACTCTTGCTTGACGCTTTTGAGCTTGATTCTGATATGCAACCGTTAATAAAAGCTTTTACTAATGCTGGATTTAAAAGAAATTGTAAAATCTTTTGCTTACGCGTTAATGGAAAGCACGTAGCGTTCTTCATTGTTAATCAATCAAATCTAGGATTAAACCTTTCTGACTTAATCAACGGTGTAAAAATAATTGTAGTTAAGGATGAAGTATTAAAAGCTGATATTCTTTTATCCGCAATTAATCAGCTTAGTGCTCATTACCAAGAGAATCAAATACCTCTTCTGGTTTATCCAGATAATTATCTATCAGGACAGGGGATTAGGATAGAAAAAAATTACCAACTTTGGATTTTGAAGAATAATCCATACTCAGATCAATATACTGAATATATGGATAATAACTTTAGAATGAAATATAAGAGAAATTGATGGAAGATAGACCTCTTTATAACACCGTTATTATAAAAACTTATCTGGAATATTTAGAATACAAATATCCAGACTTGGATTTGAAAAAGTTGCTCGAATATGCCGGTATTACCGAGCATGAAGTTGAAGACAGAGGCCACTGGCTGACCCAAAAACAAGTGAATCGTTTTCAAGAATATACGAGTCGTGTAACTGACAACCCTAACGTTGCTAGAGAAGCGGGCCGGTATATAGCATCTCCGAAGTCATCGAGTATTTTACGGCAGATTACTATAGGTTTTATAAGTCCGGTAATAGCTTACTGGACAGTCGAAAAATTGGCAGCAACAGTTTCTCGTCATGTAATAACAAAAAGCAATAAATTAAGTGATAATAAAATCGAGATTACAATAACACCTCATCCGTACGTCAAGGAAGAACCTTTTCAATGTGAAAATCGTATTGGCATGTTTGAAGCAATCGCGGAAGTATTTACTCGTAAATATGGACATATTGAACATACTAGATGTATTCACCGCGGTGACAATTGTTGCCATTATATAGTAACATGGGATAAACTACCATCACTTACCTGGAAAAGAACCGGATATTACCTAGTAGCCGTAAGTTTACTTGCCTCTTTCCCTATTTTATACTTCTTCTCCATAAATCATTGGCTCATATTCTTTTTATCTACTCTCTTAATATCCTTAGGAACCTTGCTATATGGTAATATTCTTTATATCAAAGAAATATACATAACTATGGAGGGACAGGGTAAAGCCTCTGATCAGGTAATTGAACAAATTAATCTTCGTTACAATGAAGCATTGCTCATAAGAGAGATTGGCGAAGCAACTTCTAATATTCTGGACCCGCATGAGCTTTTAAAATTTATATCTGATGCCTTGCAAAAGCACCTGCAATTCAAACGCGGCATGATTATGTTGACCAACCCTGAAAAAACAAAACTAATTTATGTATCCGGTTACGGTTACTCTCAACAAGAAGAAGACCTTTTAAATAATGCTAATTTTAACCTTACAAATCCACAATCTAAAGGTATTTTTTATTCTGCTTACCGCGATCAAAAACCATTCCTCATTAATAACGTAAATGATATTGAAAATGATCTTTCCGGAAGAAGCTTAAAATTCATGAAAGGGTTAAACGTTAATGGCTTCATTTGCGTTCCGATAATTTATGAAGGTAAATCTGAAGGCATTCTTGCCGTCGATAATAGTAAATTAGAAATACCTGCCACCCAAAGCGATTTGAGTTTGCTGACGGGCATCGCCCAGCAAATCGGCATCAGTTTAAATAACGCTTTTGCCCATAAAAAAATCAAGGAAAGCGAAGAACGTTTTCGCAATTTAAGCGATAATTCACCTGATATCATCTATCGTCTGGATCAGGAAGGAAAGTTTTCTTATGTCAATACTGCATGGAAAGATGTTCTAGGCCATAATAAAAACGAAATTGAGAACAAACATTTTAATGATTTTATACGTCAGGAAGATCATGCGGCATTTGTTAATATTTTTCAAGATATTCTAGAAAATAAATCAACAATAAGAGACAAAAATTTTATTATTTTGAATAATAAAGGCTTGCCGCGTTATGTCACTTTTACCGGGGCACCGGACATAGATGCCGAAGGAAATGTAATGGGGGTTGTTGGTACACTCAAAGACATCACCAGATTGCGCATTATGGAAGCACAACTTCTGCAAGCCTCCAAAATGGAAGCCGTCGGCACTCTAACCGGCGGAATAGCTCACGATTTTAATAATATTATTCAGGCAATTATGGGTTACAACCAGATAATGATTTCGGGAAGATCCGGAAATGAAACAGAGATATCTTATCTTAAAAGTATAGGAGAACTAATTCAACGTTCCAGAGAGCTTGTCGGCCAATTAATGCTTTTCGGCAAAAAAGTTGAACCGTTATCAAAGATTATCAATATCAATGAAGAAATAAGAAGCATACATAGCTTGCTTATAAAATCCATTCCCAAGATGATTGAAATACAAACGAACCTGCATGATGATATTTTTCCCCTTATCGCCGATTCCACGCAAATAGGTCAAATTATCATGAATCTGGTCATTAATGCCCGTGATGCCATGGGCGACAGCGGAAAAATAATAATAAGTACAAATAATATTATTTTGCAGGAAAATACTTCCATAGCCGGTTTGAATATTCCTTCCGGCAATTATATAGAATTGTCTGTTTCCGATACTGGCAGCGGTATGGAAAAAGAATTGATCCAACACATCTTTGAACCTTTTTTCACCACTAAAGAACCGGGAAAAGGAACCGGATTGGGCCTTGCCGTTGTTCACGGCATTGTGAAAAATCACAGTGGATTTATTTACTGCGAAAGCGCCCCCAATGAGGGAACCACTTTTAGAATTTTATTACCGGCAACAACTTCCGGAGAGACACACAAAATAGTTCAAGAAAAACCGGTAAAAATTCCTCGCGGCAAAGAGAAATTGCTTGTTGTCGATGACGAAAAAAACATTTTAGAAACAGTCAAAGAAACATTAAGTTCTTACGGCTATAAAGTAATGACTGCTGAAAGCGCCGAGCAGGCGCTGTCTCTTTATACGGCTCAAAAAGATAAAATCAAGCTGGTGCTTCTCGATTTAAATATGCCCGGCAAAGGTGGGAAAAAATGCCTCATTGATTTGTTGGCCATTAATGACAAGGCTAAAGTTTTAATGACCAGCGGCTATTCTACGTCCCAACAAATAGAAGATTTAACCAAAGCCGGAGCGGCTGGATTTATTAACAAACCATACCGTCCCGATGATTTACTCCTCAAGTGTTCAGAAATATTCTCGATGTTGCAATCTAACTCTGCAAAGGTTTAATCCCTTTACAAAGGAGTAAAGGTGTATAGGTAAAACGTCGTGGATTTTTAAAATATTTTTCAAAATCCTCAGAAAATTTTTGATAGCCGCCCGGATATGAATTTATTAATTTTTTAGTTTTTTTCGCTGCTATTTCTATTTTCTTACTCAAATTAAATTTATCTTTATCTTTTACTTCACCAAAGATTAAATTATGTGCCATTAATTCCACATCTATCTTTTCAAAATCATTGTCATACAGGAAAGAATAGAGTTTGCGTCCAGCAAAGGTATCAAAATTATATTTCTTATCCGCATATTTCATAATTTCGGGTAATATCGCAGCTATTCGAGGCGGCAATTCATAGTGATTCAAACAATTATAATCCAAATCGAGCAGACAGAGTAAACCGCCTGGCCTGACACATTTTTTTAAATTTTTGACTATATCCAAAGCTTCCTTGCGATAGTACTCCAGCACAAATCTTACCCAAACGAGGTCAAACTGTCCCAAGCTTTCCATTGATTCACGCAAATCATGCAAATGAAACTCAATACTATTTTTGCCGCCATAATGTTCTCTGGCATACGATATGCGGGTTTCCGAAAAATCAACTCCAACAATACTTCCTCCAGGCTGAATCATTTCATTAAGAAGTGCCGTTGTTTTACCCGGTCCACAGCCTACATCAAGAATGCGCATTCCCGGCTTTACTCCGCACCAAAGTGCCTGTTTACGTAAAGCATCCGGATCAGTTTTAATCTCAAGGCGAATAGTCTCTTCTTCGCTTTCCATGAGATATTCTTTTGTTCGAGATAAATTCTTTAGATGGGACAATTTGGGCATGATTCGCTCCTTGGGGAAGAATACAATATTATATCGTAGCTGTAAATTATTTGTTCTGCATCAAGAGCCGTATTGTTCCTTAATCCATGACTGATATGCGCCGGTTTTAATATTTTCTAACCATTTTCTTTGTTTTAAATACCACTTAATAGTTTTTCGCAGCCCGGAATTAAATGATTCCTTGGGAGACCAACCTAATTCTCGGTTGAGCTTGGAAAAATCAATCGCATAACGCTTATCGTGTCCGGGACGGTCTTTAACGAATCTAATCAGATCGCGCCGCGATTTCCCCTGCCCCGCCGGCTTTATTTCGTCCAGGATATCGCAAATCATTTGCACAATTAAAATATTTTCCATTTCGGCATTGCCGCCGATATTGTAAGTTTGCCCGATTCTGCCGGAAGTCATAATTTGCCAGATAGCTTCGCAATGATCTTCGACATAAAGCCAATCCCGAATATTTTTCCCATCGCCATAGACAGGCAATGTCTTTCCTTCCAAGGCATTGAGAATAACCAATGGAATAAGCTTTTCCGGAAACTGATAGGGGCCGTAATTATTAGAACAATTGGAAATCGTCATGGGCATTCCGAACGTTTTATAATAGGAGCGGACCAGATGATCGGAAGCAGCCTTTGATGCCGAATACGGGCTATTGGGACGATAGGGAGTATCTTCGTGAAAAAAACCTTTTTTGCCGAGGCTCCCGTAAACTTCATCGGTGCTGACATGATGAAAGATTTTGAATTTATCGCCGCGAGATTTGGCTATTTCCAAAAGATTAAAAGTTCCAATAATATTTGTTTGAATAAAATTACCAGGTGATTTTATAGAGCGGTCGACATGTGACTCAGCCGCAAAATGACAAATTGCATCAATATCATATTGCAGAAATACTTCTTCCAGTTTTGGGGCATCACAAATATCCACCTTTTGGAATATATATCTTGGAGCAAAATCTGAGGCAATGCCTGTCAGATTTTCGGGATTGCCTGCATATGTTAAGTTGTCCACATTGATGATTTTGCCGGAATAATCTTTCCGCGCCATTAAATAGCGAATAAAATTACTGCCGATAAATCCGCAACCTCCCGTTACCAGTAAGTTCCTGAATACGATTTTACTTTTGATCTTAGTCTTCATTTTTAAATAATATTCTTTCTTTTCATTATCATTAGTTGTTATTTACCTAAGCCCCGAGATGCAAAATCAATGCTCATTTTTAATTAAATCAAGCGCGCTGTTCATCTCCAGCAGATTCAAAATACTCCGTCCCACATTTATAAAAATGTAAGGTAGCGCCCAATCCGATATGAAGCTTGTCCACTGAGGCGATTTTATTTATTGATAAATATCTCATAACCAGTTCATCTTATTAATACTTATAATGTTCTTTTAATACTTTTATCGCATTACTTGCAAGTATTTTTAATTAAATACTTTAATAATTCTTAAGTGCCAAGATTGATACGCACCGTTATAGGGCAGATATGCGAACTTTCGTCCACAAAAGAGTGCAAATAAATCAAATTTAAATAATTAATTTTTTTTTCTGATGCCTTTGGATAAAATTAAATTTCCAATAGACGCATAAAATGAATGTGGAAGAATGTTTGCTATTGTTCTTATAAAACGACTGCCTAAAATACTCAAAAATAATCGTGTCCAATATTTTTTATACTTGTTCCGCAAATAAATTGTAAAAAGCAATAAAACAATTTCATAGTTTTTCTGGTATTTCAACTCACTTCTACCATAACGCCGAAAAGATTCATAACTGAAGAGCTCTATAATGCCGTCACTTACAGCCCTTTCATAAATAGGGGTGCCCGGAAAGTACGATAGAAAAAAAATATTTAGTTTCACCGAGAAAGGCAATTCTTTTATGTAATTTTCCGTTTGAATAATATCATCTCGCATTTCATAGGGATTATCGATGATGAAATCAAGAAGAAGATCTAAGGCGTGTGTGCTGTGATACGGTGCTATCTGTTGAACCGCCCACCTAGTCTTTGAAGTTTCTATATTCCTATGAAATACTTCTTTCAGGACTCTTTCGCTCCCTGACTGTACACCCATCTGAATAATCTTCAGTCCGGAATTCAACAAAATCTCCATCTTTTTCTTCTTAAAACTATTTGCACTAATAGCGATACCAAAAGGTAGGCCTATTCGACGTTTGTATTTTTGGGCAAAATCTTCCAGTTTTTCGTAACTGCGGACAAAAAAATCATCATCTCCAAACCCGATCATTTCCACAAAATCAAGCTTCTTGAGTGTGTGCGCCAATTCATCTATAACACGGTCATTGTCCTGTATCCGAATCGGATTATGATTAAACATTGCCGTATAACGGCAATTGTTGCAGTACGAACAATTATTGGGACAGCCCCTTGATGCAAGTACATATAAAGTTGGAATGTTGTATGGATATAAGGCGATTCTTTCTTTAAATATATCTTTGTTCATTGTAATAATATTTTTATCCAGCAAAAACTGATCAGCAAAATCGTAATCACAATAGGGAAGATTATCCAGATTCATAAATGGCGGTAAAACTTTATTTAAAACGATATTACCTTTAATATTGAAAGCCATATTAGGTGTACTAATATAATCTCTGCCCTCTTCCATTCTCGTAACAAGCTCGACTACCGCTTCATCTCCCTCAGAAAAACAAACTCCGTCCGCATGTCGAATGCCGAGTTCCGGCGCGGAAATGCAGTGTGGCCCTCCCCATATTACTCTCAAACCAGAATAGTTCTTATGGATAAATTCTGTTACTTGTTCCGCTCTTGCTGCATATGTACTATAAACCCCAATCATGACGAGATCACTTTTGCTGAGAATAGTGTCAAGCAAAATTAATTCATCTGTACTATAAAGCAGAGGTTCTGCTCTTGCTAAATATATACTGTTAACTTTGTGGCCTGCCCGTTTAAGCAAAGATGCAATAAGACGCGGTCCATCGGATGACAAGAGAGGTGATAGATTGAAAAGTGTAATCCTCATATGAAAACCTTTTACATTTTATAAGGAGCAAATTTTAGTTACAACACAACAACGCATTCAATGCTGAAAGTTTTTAACTTCACAAAATGATAATATAGAAAAAAGATAAACTTTTACTACACCCGGTTGGGATAACCGGTAATGGAGCGAATTTCTTCGTATAGAGGCTTCAGTCGATTATACATTTGTTTATAAACCCTCTTATAAAGTTTATCGTACATTTTATGCGTGTTCAAATTGGGCTCAAATAATTGTCCGATGCGCGTCATCTCTTGCACGGCAGTCTTAAAATCACGATGAAGTTTTAATCCTACTGCTGCGTCGATTGCCGCTCCTAATCCCGATGTTTCATAGATGTGCGGTCGCGCTGTTGGCAAACCGAAAATATCGGCGGTTAACTGCATGGCCGTGTCGCTTTGTGATCCACCACCGGAAACTCTCAACTCGGTTATTTCTATGCCGCTGTGTTTTTCCTCGCGCTCTTTTCCTTCGCGTAAAGCATAAGCCAAACCTTCCAATATCGCCCGGTATAGATGGGCGCGATTATGTACATCACCAAAACCGATTACGGCACCTTTTGCCTCCGGTCCGGGCACTTTTATTCCCGGGGACCAATATGGTTGCAATATAAGACCCATTGATCCCGGCGGAACTTGATGCAACAATTCTTCAATGATTGTTTCCGTCTCTACGCCGCGTTCCGCGGCTATTTTTTGTTCCAACTGGGCGAATTGCTCCTTGAACCAGCTGACCATCCAATAACCGCGATAAATCATAATTTCCAAACTATAAGCGTCGGGTACCGCTGAAGGATATGGCGGAATCAGGGGAATTGCTTCGATATATTTGTAATGCGTGGTGTTGATTGTGGCAGTCGTACCATAACTCAAACATCCGATATGCGGCTCCAGGCATCCCGCACCGATAACTTCACAAGCTTTATCAGCGGCTGCGGCAATTACGGGCAGACCTTCCGGTATGCCCGTCTCTTCCGCTGCTTTTTTGGTAATCTGACCCATTATATCGGCCGGGGGAATGAGCTCAGTCAACATTCGAGGTTCAATTTGAGTAACCTGCCATTTCCAATTCCAGGAAGATGCCCATCGTTTATTCTTATAATCGAAAGGAACGTATCCTACCTGGCAGCCGATGGAATCAACAAACCTTCCCGTCAGACAATATGTCAAATAACCGGACAGAAAAAGATATTTGTATGTTTTGCTCCATATCTCCGGTTGATGCAGTCTGATCCAATTACATTCGGCCTCAGCCTGCAGATAAGCCACAGTTTCCGACATCCGTGATATTTTAAAAGCCAGCCCCCAAAAACCACCGACCGGCTTTAAACCGGTTGTTCGCCGCTGATCCAGCCAGACTATAGCCGGACGTAAAGGATTGCCCTTTTTATCGACATTAATCATTGTGGCGCGCTGCGTGGTAATCGTAACTCCGGCAATAGCGTCTTTGGATACTGATGATTCCTTCCAGAGCTTTTGGCAAGCCTGACATAAAGACTTCCAGTAATAATCCGCGTCTTGTTCCGCCCAGCCGGGTTCGCGCGAAATATATGGCTCCAGCGGAATTCGCGCTTTATGGACTAAATTACCTCGCAAATCGAAAATTAACGCCCTTACTGATTGCGTGCCATTATCGATTGCCAGGATTAAATCTTTGGTCATAAATTATCGCTCTAATGCATTTTAGAAAATATATTAGTTTAATAAAAGACGGGGAACTTCAATATTACTTGAAGTAGAGTAGTGTCATTTTAAAACACTACTCTACTTAAGGCGAAATTGAACGATTCAATAATTAAACGACTAACTGCCGTTTGATTATTCTTTTAATCGTTATCTCTTTTTTGCTTTCTTTGCCGGTTTCTTCTTTACAACTTTTTTCGCTTTTGGTTTCTTTGTAGCTTTTTTCTTCACGACTTTCCTTACCGGTTTCTTCTTTGCTTTCGCTTTCATCAGATAATGCCTCCTTTGTAAAACTGTATTTTTAAGATTCAAAAAACTACAAATTTCTTTTTTCGTGCTTAAATTTTACTTTATTTTTTTTGTCAGGTCAACAAAAACTATGACCTAATTGAAAATATTTTTATTTTTTTCGTAATACAAGAAAACTCGTTTTGAGCCATTCGGGGAATATGCTCTGCGAGAAATCATCGACGAAGCAGAAATTTCTTCTGATAAAAAAAGGCCTGACTTTTTTTCGACACTGCGGAAATAAAACCGCGATTAAGTATTATATCGACTATCCATTAAAGATATGTTCTTCCACCCTTGTATCTTTCGACAAAGTGTTCGGCATGGAGAGAATCAATCCGAATAATCTTGCCCCGCGAGGAGGCATGGATAAATTCTCCGTCTCCGATATATACACCGACATGAGATACTCTGCTTTTTCCCTTCGACGCAAAAAACACAAGATCTCCCTTCTGTAACTGACTGATGTTAGCTACCGGACTGCCGACTTCAAATTGTCTTCTTGAGTTGCGCGGTAAATTCAATCCATTCAGCTGATAAACAGTCATGGTCAATCCACTGCAGTCAAATCCTTTTTCGGAAGAAGTGCCGCCCCAAAGATAGGGAACACCGATAAAATCATGGGCGGTCTTAACCAGAGCTTCGCGTAAATAACTGGTCCCGTATTGTTTTTGTCTATAGGAAGCGTAATCTTCGGGCTGGACTATATAATACTCTTCTATTGTTCCCTTGCTTATCAGAGTTTGCGCTTTTTGTTTGGCCATTTCTTTTGTAGGATAATTACCAAAGCGAACTTTAAATAATCCATCAGCCGCCTTAAAATATGTGGAATCCAATCCCCGCGCTTTTAGTTTTTCCGTCAAACGAACTGCGTTTTCCACCTTGGCAAACGCGCCGGCCTGAATGGTATAGCCCATCATTTCCAATGGTTTTCTTTTCCATGTCGGCTCGACAGATCTTACATGTGTCGCGCGGCTGGCACAGGATAAAATAAACAAAGATATTATAAGAAGAATAAAGAATTTTTTTCGGTTATTTTTCATTGATTCATCGTTCTTTGAATATTTTTTAAAGTTTGATCTCCTGAATATTATTGTACCAGAAAATAAATTTGCTGCATAATCATTTGTGAAACTCCAATTCAGAAAGCGACGCCCAGCGGATGCTGGACGAAGCTTATCGGAATTGGCAAGTTGAACAGTGCCGCGAAGCGGAGGGTAGTGAAACTCAAATTTTAAGAACGAAGTGAATTAAAATTTGTTAGTTGAACTATCCTGTATAAGCAGGGGTATAATAACACCGCAGCTTTCTATATAATCCGTTTCTAAAGCTTGCGTTGAGGTTCATACCCGTGATTTTTCCAGTTTTTTTCAACAAATTCTTCCGCTTCTTTTCGCGTCGCAATACGGCCTTCCAATTGTTCGTTTTCCAATGTCTGCAAGATTTGCCCGATTATTTTACCGGGAAGAAAGCCACGGGCAATCAAATCATTGCCGGTAAGCAGGCGCGGCGGATTTAAATCTTCCGCCGCCAATTTCTGCAGTTGATCACGACAAAATTCATAATTGTCAAGCATCCCGTGGCTCGCCAGACAGTCAAGCCGATGCAACTCCAGATGCAAATCAAAATCAGACATGCGCAAGAATCTTTTTAGCCGTCCCGGGCGCATTTTCTGCACATTCATAAAAACCATATGGTAGTGTATAAGATCAAGGACTGTTTCCCGCTGAGCCCGCGAAAATCTTAATCGCTGCATTATATTATCGGCGATCTCTTCTCCTTTTTTAACATGTCCGTAGAAATGAACGCCTTTTTCGTCTTCAGAGCGCGTTACTGCTTTACCCGCATCATGCAGAAGCGCTGCCCATGCCAGAGGTATACTTACACTGGAATTTTCTTTCGGCAGTAACTCCAGCATTATTAATGTATGCTGCCAGACATCTCCTTCCGGATGAAAACGCGGCGGCTGTTCCACTTTCTGCAAGCTATCTATCTCGGGCAATATTTCCCGCAAGATTCCTGTCTGCACCATTAATTCGAAACCGCGGCGCGCACCTCCGCGCGTAAGGACTTTACAAAGTTCATCCTGCAATCTTTCCGCGCTGATTTGTTTTATCTTCACGGCTTTTCTTTCTATTGCCTTTTTCGTATCGGGATCGACTATAAAATCCAGATTCGCGGCAAAACGAATCGCTCTCAGCATCCGCAAATAATCTTCATTAAAACGTTCCTCGGGATTGCCGATGGTGCGGATTATCTTGTTCTTAATATCCTCGCGGCCATTTATATAATCGATTACTTCGCCCGTCGCCGGATTCATCAATAGTCCGTTGATGGTAAAATCCCGGCGGTAAACGTCTTCACGCTCTGTGGAAAAATGAACCTGGGAAGGGCGTCTGCCGTCTTCGTAAATATCATCGCTGCGGAATGTCGCCACTTCATAAGGATGTCCTGCAACAATAACGGCCACAACACCGAACTTGGCTCCTATTGCCGCGGTACGAGGAAACAGAGAGATTATTTGATCGGGAAGCGCGGAAGTTACAATATCGTAATCGCCGGGAACCTTTCCCAAAAGCGAATCACGCACACAACCACCGACAAAATATGCAACAAAGCCGGCTTCTTTCAGTTTGCCAACTATAGCTTCAGCATTTTTGCGCTTATCCGTGCTCTTATTCTCCGAGGGAATTGTCAAGGACGTCTCCTTATGATTATGATCACGCCGGTGTCAATATCATTAGTTCCATCGTCTGCATAAAATTTTTCACTGCCCGGCGAAAATTATTCATATGAGGTGTTGTTCCGTGCTTTTTTAATGCTTCGAGACTCTCCCATCTTTCGATAATCGCGACCGTGTCCGGACCAAGTTTTTTCTGACCGGCGATGCCGGAATCTATATCTATGTGCGGCCCATATTCGATACAGCCGTCCTCTATGTGCACCAGGGGCATAATCTTGTATACTTCTTCCAAATAATTCTTTCTCTTACCCTCTTTTAACGTTGCCACGGCAATTACACGAATCATCTGTACGCCTCCTTCGGATTCCTTATTTTTTACCCAATTTAATAGCGCAGAATTCACCGCACATCGTACAACCTTCGTCTTCGGCGCTTTTGCTCTTTTCCAAGAGCGCGAGCGTTCTTTCCGGATCAATAGATAAGTCAACTTGTCCCTGCCAATCAAAGTTTTTCCGGCATGCTGACATTTTCCGGTCTCTGTTCCGCGCTCCCGGGACACCCTTCGCAATATCGGCAATATGCGCCGCAATACGTGCCGCGATAACTCCTTCGCGGACATCGGCCAGTGTGGGCAGACGCAAGTGTTCAGCAGGTGTTACATAGCACAAAAAATCTGCTCCAGCTGCTCCGGCAATGGCTCCGCCAATGGCGGAGGTAATATGATCATAGCCCGGTGCAATATCAGTGGGCAATGGCCCCAACACATAAAATGGAGCACCCTGGCAAAGTTTCTTTTGTAGTTTAATATTGGCTTCGATCTCAGGTAGCGGAACATGCCCCGGGCCTTCAATCATTACTTGCACACCTGCATCACGCGCGCGTTTGGCGAGATCTCCCAGAATTATCAGCTCCTGCAATTGTCCCTGATCAGTGGCATCGTCGATCGCTCCGGGACGAAGCCCGTCGCCCAAGCTTAATACCATGTCATAACGATGCGCGATTTCCAAAAGTCTATCGAATTCCTCATAAAGAGGATTTTCGCGATTGTTGCAGCGCATCCAATTGGCCGTCATGGAGCCGCCGCGGCTGACAATTCCCAGAACTCTCCCCTGCCCTTCCACAGTCGCGACGCTGCCTCGCGTTACCCCGCAGTGAACCGTAATAAAATCGACGCCGTCTTTGCCGTTTTCTTCGATGACGGCAAACATATCATCGGCGGTCATCTCGGAAATTGCTTTCATATCCCCCAACATCTTTACCGCGGCCTGATATATCGGCACGGTGCCTATGGCCACCGTAGATCTTCTCATAACTGATTTTCTAATTTCGGCCAGATTTCCACCGGTGGAAAGATCCATCACGGCATCGGCTCCGGCCGCAATCGCTATTTTTAGCTTCTCCAATTCCAGATTCAAGTCGGTGTGATCTTTCGATGTGCCGATATTGGCATTGACTTTAGTACGCAAACCCTTTCCTATCGCCAGCGGTTTGATTGTCTGATGTTTTACATTGCGGCAGAGGACGATTGTTCCTTCAACTATCCCCCGCTTTATATAATCCGGCTCCACACCTTCAACGGCCGCGCAAATTTTCATTTCTTCCGTAATCAAGCCTTTACGGGCTTTTTCTAGTTGTGTCATTTGTTACTCCGTATACAAATTCTCATTTTCTCAATGCATCAATATTTAAAATGATGCATTAACCGGCCCGTGGCCTGCGCCAATTTTCAGCGAATTTTTTATGGCATCGGTCACCAGTTTTTTCGCTTTTTCCACTGCGTGGAGAACATTTTCACCGCGAGCAATCTCCGCGGCCAGCGCTGCAGCGTAAGTGCAGCCCGTGCCGTGTGTATTCGCCGTATCCATCCAGGGCGCGGAAAACTCGTAATACTTATTTCCATCGTAGAGAATATCTATCGCGCCTGATTGTTTAGCGCCGGGAAGATGTCCTCCCTTAATTAAAACATTTTTCGCACCCAGCTTGTGAATCAAAGCCGCTACTCTCTTCATGTCATCAACCGATTTAATCTTTAATCGTGTTAATCGCTCCGCCTCGGGAATATTCGGCGTAACATTGAAAGCCAAGGGAAGCATTTTTTTCACGAGAGTCTCCCACGCCTTATCCTGCATTAAAGAACGTCCACCTTTAGCAACCATCACCGGATCAACTACAACGTTGCTTATATTATACTCCTTAATCTTCTTTGCAACTACCTGAACGACTCCGGCCGTCCAAAGCATTCCGGTTTTAACCGCATCAGCGCCAATATCGCTTAACACCGATTCCAACTGCTGGGCGACGAACTTCGGTGAAACCGGATAAATACCCTGAACACCGAGAGTATTTTGCGCCGTCAATGCCGTAATCACACTCATCCCGTAGCAGCCGCAAGCACTGACAGCCTTTAAATCCGCCTGAATTCCGGCGCCGCCGCTGGAATCGGAGCCACCGATGCATAATACTACAGCCTGTTTCATAAATTAAAGCGCCTCCGGAAAAACATCTTTTTGCCAATAACGAATCACCAGAAGATTTCCGGCTCGCAAAGCGATTTTAGCGTGATCTTTATTAATAATGTTACTTACTCCCCGCAACTCACCCATAGTCAATGCCGCATCTTGAAGAGGATAAACAAAACCACTGAGAGATAAACCTTCGACCTGGGGACTCACGGCAAAAAGAGAAACGGTAACTCCTTTTGCGTCAACAAACGCGGCTTCCTTATTCACGATAAAAGCTTCGCAATATTCGTCGAGCAAATAAGTTTTAATTCCTGCATCTTTGGCCTCAAGAAGCAAAAACACATTGGCCAGAGTATGATCAAGTCTGCCGCCCAGAGCAGCCCAAATGTAGATGGCCGCTGGCTTCAAATCCAGAGCGTAATCAAGAGCCAGTTCGGTATCGGTGAAGTCTTTATTGGCCGGATATTTAATGATCTTGACACCCTGTGCTGAGTAACTTGCCAGTTGAGAAGGCTCGATCGAATCCATATCGCCGATAATCACATTCGGCTTTATTCCCAATTTTTGCAGATGGCGCACACCGCCATCACAGGCGATGATCAGAGCGTCTCCTATTTCCGCCATCTTTTTCTTAAAAAATATTGGGTCGCCGAATCGCCCACCGCTCACTATGATTACTTTTTTCGACATAACATTCTCATAGTTTCCAAAATAAAAAAGCCATACCCTTTCACCCAAAAGGACATGGCTTATGTTATTTTATTGTCGCCACTCCCTACGCCGGCATTACCCGGGTCAGGTTCAAAGGGTATAATCTCAGCCTAATCCAATTCCAACTCAAAGCGCTATCATCGTTGGCTGCGTCATCTGCTCCTCGACGTACTAACCTAACTACGCCTGCGTCGCCTCTTCCTCGCCGCCTTGATATCATCTTCGATTTGAAATCGAATTTACAGGCACCCCTACTTTAAAATTTAATACATTAACTCCCAAAAAGCAATGTGTTTAATTGTCAAGGTAGAGAGAGGTTACTTGTTGCGACAGTTGTAAGCCTTCTGGATGTTTATATATTCTCGAGAAGAAGCAAATAATATTTACACCTACAAGCTCACACATGCTACTTGAAAAGTAAATTGAAGATTACCATTTGAAACACTTATAATGACTAACTCAATCTCATCTGAAATCTGTCAACTGAAAAAACACCCGTTATTAAGTAATATCAACATCGTAGAATACTCAAGAATTATTGGTAGAAATATTGATAATAAAAAAAGGCAAAACCATTTCTGGTTCTGCCTTTTTTTAAAGTCATCAATGTAAGTATTCACTTTAAGGGTGCAATTCCAGGCCCATACTTATTCATTGAAGTGTTTCCGCAAAAAATTTTTCACCATGACAATCGAGTCGGCTGCCGCACTTTCGTCTCTACCTACTTTATGCCCCATATAATTAAAAAGTCCTGGCAGGGTATTATCAAAAGCATGATAGGCTCCTGGATAAACTTTCAAAACAATTTCATGGTTCAAACCTTTTAATATCTCAGGGTATGTTTCGCACAGCTTAGCTGGGCACCAGTCATCATTGCCCCCAGAGAGAATCATCAATGGCGATGAAAGGAACTTCTTTGAAGGATCTATAGGCAAGCAGTAAGGATAAAATGCAATAATTTCCTTGAAAGGTTTTTCCGAGGATGGAGACACGGCTATGATCAATGAAGTAATTCCGCCGTGTGAAAACCCCATTAAAGCAATTCGTTCTTTATCAATAAATGGCCGAGTTTCGAGGTAACGCTTCGCTGCAAAAGCATCAGAAACTCTATCCTCAGAAGTAGGTTTATTCTCTTTTGGATTACTACAAACATTTCTAACCCCCCTGGGGCCAAGACTATCCACAGCGAAAGCTACGTATCCTTCTTTTACCAACATATTTTCCCAATCACTAATATTGTATTGACCACCTGCGCAACCAGGAAGTAGTATAACCGCAGGAAAGGGGCCATCGCCTTCCGGTTTCGATAAATCACCTATTAGATTTTGGTTTGAATTTAGGGGAAAAGTAATCTTTGGTTCAGATATAATTTTTGATCCAGCACATGATGCGAAAAAGAATAACGACAGACACAAAAATACCACAATGATTTTTTTCATTATGTTTTCCTCCTATTATTGATCACAATTAATTTTGTCTTTATGATACATAACGCGATTTCCCTATCAATAAATGTTGCGCATGTCAACCGAAGAAAAGTCTTGTGAAAGTATCTTTTCTAATGATTTCTGCTCGAAAGGTTCTATTGTGGAACAAAAATGTAAAAAACAAGATTACAGGAAGAAGTGCTTGCTGAAAACACCTACAAAGCAACGATTATGATTAATAAAATATTTTTGAGTGTTAATTGTCAGAAGGTATCCGGTTTAGGTTTAGTATCGTTCTCGAAACGACGGATCTGCTTATCGATCTCTCGTCGAGAGAATTTAAGCTTAGACTCACCATTGCGCCATGTGAACTCAAAACGTAGTGGCCATAAGTGGCAATCAAATCGTTCGGCTTCAATTCGCCGAACCGTCCATTAATGTAAATCCTGGTTCTATGAGCAATATCAACATTCACAGCATTGTCCATGCTGCCGTCGGAGGTCGTCACGACCAACGGTACTTCTCTTCCGTTGGGAAGAATTAATTTTGCATGTACTGCTGCCATCGTTTGTAATGAATTATTGAACCCTTGGAGCTGAAATCCGATGATTCTCGTATCCGACGGATCAGCCGAGCCCGTCACGCCAAGGAAATACCAATTACCACGCGCTCAAGAGCACCAATTCTCAGCAGATCCTTAAGTCCATTCCAAGATAAATAACGCGGATATTTGAGCGCCGACAAACCGAACAAAAGGACAAATAAGGGCAACCAGCGAAGCCTGTTGGGCAGCTTTGCGAAGAATTGCAACTCATCCGGTAGTGGCATGAGGGTGCCAATGAAAGTTATAGCAGCCCAACATATTATCAGAACAGTTAATACGCGTTTCAGAGCATTCCAAAACCGTGTTGCCTCTCGTTGCTTCTAATTTGCAGACTAACAATTAATATACAAACTTTATTTTTTGACAATTTGGATATCATAATAGCATGTAACATTTTTTTTAAAAAGAGAATTACACGGCATCATTGATAACGGATTGAAATCTTGTATATTCATCGACGTTGACGATTTGTTTGTTACAGGAAGAATTCCGTAGCTTCGCTGATAAGTACTGCTAGATCAATTATTGTGATCAAGGTGATTAAAGTCTCTCTACTCCTTTTTATTTTACTCCCAATATTTTATGCAACTGCAGACTAATCCGCCATTGCGGATGGGCAAGGACATAATCCAATGCTCTTTGTATGTTCGCTTCACGATCGGAGTTATCCATTGGCTGCAAAAAAAAGTCCTGGAAATCAAGTTGATCATATTTTTCCGGTTCCGCACCCTTTTGCGGAAAGACCAGTTTTAACTCGTGGCCTGAACGCAACAACAATTCAGCTCCGGCTTTAGGACTCACGCAAATCCAATCAATAGCAGGCGGCGGCATGATCGTGCCGTTGGTCTCCACAGCAATTTTAACAAAAAAAAGTGCTGGAAATCAAGCTGATCATATTTTTTCGGCTCCCCACCCCACTGCGGGAAGATCAATTTTAACTCGTGGCCTGAACGCAACAACAATTCAGCTCTGGCTTTAGGACTCACGCAAATCCAATCGATACCAGACGGCGGCATGATCGTGCCGTTGGTCTCCACAGCAATTTTAAAACCTTCATCATGCAACGCGGCGATCAACTCGGCATCCAGTTGCAGGAGCGGCTCACCACCCGTGCAGACAACAAAAGGCTGTGCCGATTTCAAATCTTTTTGCGGCCAAAATTGCCTGACCTTTTTTGCCAATTCTCCTGAACTCTGAAAATGCCCGCCTTCACGTCCACCAACACCTACAAAATCAGTATCACAAAATTTACAAACTGCTTTTTTCCGGTCGACTTCTTTTCCCGACCATAAATTGCAGCCGGAAAACCGGCAAAAGACCGCCGGACGTCCGGAATGAAAACCCTCGCCTTGAATAGAATAAAATATTTCTTTGACCAAATAGCTCAAAGTTAACCTTTTAGATTTTATATCTGATGAAGTCTTTAATGCCCGCCTCTGCAAAACCTTTTAAACGCAGGATACAGGAATCACATTGGCCGCAGGCGACGCCTTCAACCGATGGATCATAACAGCTGTGTGTCTGACTATAATCAACACCGAGTTCCATTCCTTTTTGGATAATCTGCGCTTTGGTCATCTTGATAAGCGGCGTGTGAATTTTTATTTTTTGCTTTCCTTCCACTCCAACCTTCGTGGCGAGATTGGCCATTTTTTCATAAGCTTCAATGTACGCGGGACGGCAATCAGGATAGCCGCTATAGTCCAGAGCATTAACGCCGATAAAGATATCAAATGCCCCTACCGTTTCGGCCCAGGCCAGAGCGTAGGAAAGAAATATGGTATTGCGCGCCGGCACATAAGTTACGGGAATTTCTTTTCCCATTTGCTTAATGCTGCGGCTTTTAGGAACTGCAATATCTGCTGTTAAGGCTGAACCACCGATGCGGCGCAGATCAATATCGACAATCAAATGTTCGACTACGTCAAAATGCCGGGCAATACGGGAGGCTGCTTCCAATTCCACTTCGTGGCGCTGACCGTACCCGAAGCTTAGGGCATAAACGGCAAACCCCAAATTTTTGGCGACAGCCAATGTCGTGGTGGAATCGATACCGCCGCTTAATAAAACTACAGCTTTCGGTTTATCTTTCATCATCCTGACACTTATTGGATTATTGGGAAAATACGCTACTATTTACTGCCGGAAGTTTCAATATGGAAAAGACTTTTGGCGTTTTTGGTCGTGGCTTGGACTACTTCCCCCAGAGACACGCCTTTAAGCTCCGCTACTTTTTTTGCCGTATGGATAATAAAGGAAGGTTCGTTTCTTTTACCTCGGTGCGGAACAGGGGCAAGAAATGGCGCATCCGTCTCCAAGAATAATGAAGAAAGAGGTACACGCTGCGCGACATCCCGAATATTTTTTGCCTTATCAAAAGTCACGACGCCGGGCACGGAAATATAGAAGCCCAAGTCTATACATTTTTGGGCCATATCATAGTCGCCGGAAAAACAGTGAAATACACCGCGGTGAATGCCCGAGGCCCTGACCATCTTTAGCGTTTGTTCATGGGCTTCGCGATCATGGATAATCACCGGCAATTTCAGTTCATTAGCTAATTCGAGCTGACGGCCAAACATATCCAATTGTTTTTCGGGAGGTGAAATATTGCGAAAAAAATCCAATCCGATTTCGCCATAGGCGACAACTTTTTTCCGGCGGGCAAGTTCGCGGAGATTATCGAAAGTTTTATTATCAGCGTTAACTACATCATGGGGATGGATACCGATTGTTGCGTAAATATTTTCGTACTTGTAGGCAAGAGCAACAGCTTTCTTACTCAGTTCCAGATTTGTGCCGATGGTAACAATGAAATCGATTCCCGCCTGTTTAGCACGCTTGATCACTTCCTCACGGTCGCAATCGAACTCTTTCATCTCCAGATGAGCGTGGGAATCAATCAGCATAAAAAATTATTTTTCATTTTCTTCGATACTGACTTCCTCGGCATTTTCCGCGACATCGGGGATTTTTTTTAATAAACTCTGCAAATCCTTTTCGGATATTTCACCGGATAATAACTTGCGGGAAAGAATACGTTTATCGAGGTTAAGTAATTCCGCTTTAACTTTTTTGGACATGTTACGCTTTCTCCTTCTACACTTAATTGAACGAGCGGACTTCTATTACATTTCTTCAAATTTATCAAGCCTCAAGACGTAAACCTCGGAGCACTTATCACGGGAAACACCTTGACACGGACGAACCTTTTCGTTAAATACCATAACAAATATAGTGTCGTTGCTGCTATAAAGCTTGTTTTTTTAATAATTAAATATACCTATGGACATGAAAATTATCCGCAAATTTTAAAAATAACAAATAGACAAATATCCTCTGTGGTAATTTTATGTTCGTTGATTGAAAAGAGGCTCAATTATGACTAAACTTATCATATTTTTTGTCGTTTCGATAATATTTATCAAAATTTCCTGGCCCGCTTTATTCGATACAGGCAGTCGAAAGTTTTATCGGTTTTTTGCCTTTGAGTTTCTCCTAATTTTAATTTTAGTCAACAGCAGTTACTGGTTTCATAAGCCTTTTTCCGGTTTTCAAATAATTTCCTGGGGATTAATAATAATTTCCCTCCTTTTAGCTCTTCCCGGCTTCTACCTCCTTATTCACCGGGGCCAACCCGCGAGCTTGGCCAACATTGAAACAACTACTGCTCTGATAACATCGGGAGCATATAAATACGTTCGCCATCCTCTTTATAGTTCGCTAATATTTCTTGGTGCAGGCTTTTTATTAAAAAATCCTTCACTTTTGGCTTTAAGCCTGTTTGCCGTCTCCCTAGTATTTGTTTACGCTACAGCCCTTTCCGAAGAAAAGGAAAATCTACTTAAATTCGGAGATGACTATGCCTCCTATACCAGAAAATCAAAGATGTTGGTTCCTTTTTTATTCTAAATTAATACTAAAGTAGGAGAAAGATAATCGCTAATGCGGCTGGACATTGAACCATCGGAAGAAATATGTTTGCTCTTGGAAGGAAAAGACATTCGTAAATCTCGGCTTATTCAACTTTTGTCGAACGATTATTTTGCAATTGAGCAAACTCAACAACCTATTGAAAACG
Source organism: uncultured delta proteobacterium (assembly GCA_963753975.1). GTDB lineage: Bacteria > Desulfobacterota > Syntrophia > Syntrophales > Smithellaceae > UBA4810. The sequence continues at coordinate 38,758 of CAVWEH010000002.1, read as the reverse complement.
GTTACTTAAACCATATCGTTCTTTTGACTTACCAAAAAAATGCCGCCAACTCCGGCCGTCTGGGTTTTGAAGCGAGAATTAAGGCTATTACATCGGACTCCCGAATTATCCTGCGTAAATTAAACGATCCGGCGCCTTGTGATTTGAGAATGTGGCCGAGAATTCGCTTGGATTTACTTCCGAATGTCCGCGTTTATTGCCAGGAAAAGGAAAGTCAGGTCATAGATATATCGTGCATCGGTACCCATATCATCTTATACGAGGGTGATGAAGAATATGAAATTGGGGCTGTTGTTAAGGTGAGATTCATTTTTGAAAACGATGAAATTGATATAGAAGGAAAAATACTGCGTAAATGGAGGGATAATTACCAGAGACATCATCTGGCTCTTTCCTTCCCGGACAAAAAAAATATAAGCCAATTCATTTATTAAGATAAACATATTGTTTATCGAAATACTAAAATCACTTCCTTAATCGCGGATCAAGTGAATCCCTGATGCCCTCTCCCAAAAGATTATAACCGACAACTGTAAGTAATATGGCCAGCCCCGGATACAAGGAAAGCCACCAGGCGATATCTATGTTGTCTTTTCCGGCAGTCAAAATGTTGCCCCAACTGGGCGTCGGCGGCTGCACGCCTATGCCTAAAAAGCTCAAGGCTGATTCCGTAAGTATCGCTCCGGCAATACCTAATGTTGCGGCTACTAAAATCGAGGCAAAGGCATTAGGGAGGATATGAAGAAAAATAATCCGCAAATCGTTTGCTCCTATTGCTCTCGCGGCTTGAACAAAGTCCCTTTCCTTCAGCGTAATAAAGTCGGCCCTGACCAGCCTCGTGACGCCCATCCATCCGGTCAAACCGATAATTATCATAATGTTCCAGATAGAAGGCTCTAAAAAAGCGATTACCGCCAGAATCAGAAAAAATGTCGGGAAACACAGCATGACGTCCACAAACCGCATGATAGCCGCGTCAATCCAGCCGCCGTAATAACCGGAAACGGCTCCCAGAATTGTTCCGATAATGATGGCCACACCGGTAGCCGCAAAACCGACTTTCAAGGAAATCCTTGCACCCCAAATCATCCGGGAAAGCACGTCCCGCCCCAGCTGATCAGTTCCGAATAAATGGCCGGCCGAAGGAGAAGCCAGAACATTAGTCAAATCGATTTGCCCGAAATCATAAGGCGCGAGCCACGGCGCCAGAAACGAAATGAGAAAAAACATTAAAACAATCCCGCTACCGGCGAGCATTAATTTGTTTTTATAAAACATTTCCCAGAAGTTCATTGCTACAGTACCTTGAAAAAGTTCTATCTTGAAGTATCTATAGTTTCATTAAAAACTTACCCAACTGCCTGCCCGGCGCATGCCGGGTTCATTTTTCAGCTCTATTTACGATAGGCGAATACGCGGATCAGCCACGGCGTAAGATACATCAGCAATTAAATTTCCTAAAAGCGTTAAAATAGCGCCAATGAGCAGAATACCCATAACCGTCGGGTAATCTCTCGCCATAACCGCCATATAGAAAAGCTGTCCCATACCCGGAATTGCAAATATTGTCTCGAAAATTACACTGCCGCCGATGAGGCCCGGAATGGAAAGTCCTAAAATCGTTATGGCCGGCAAAAGCGCATTGCGCAATGCATGTCTGTAAATAACAGCTCTTTCACTCAAACCTTTAGCCCGCGCAGTCATAATATAATCCTGTCGAATTACTTCCAGCATATTCGCACGCATATAACGGGAAAGGCCGGCTAATCCGCCAAAGGCGGATATGAACACGGGCAAGACTAAATGTTTGGCCAAATCGACGAATTGCATCCAAGGGGTCAGGTATTCATAGTTTAAGGAACGTAAACCGGAAATGGGCAGCCAGCCGAGTTGAATGCCAAAAAATATCATCAGCAATAAAGCCAACCAGAATGTGGGAACGGCAAAACCGATAAATACGAATACGCCGGTGATTTTGTCGAAAAGAGAATCCTGATGGACGGCGGAAAGCACTCCTATGGGTATAGCAACGCCAATAATAATTAAGAGAGATAAGAATTCCAGAATGATGGTAATGGGCAGCCGCTCCGTAATTTTAGCGGCAACCGGACGGAGGTCGGAGGAAAAAGATATTCCCAAATCTCCACGACTGATCTTTTTCAGCCACGACCAATACTGCGCATAAATGGGTTTATCCAGTTCATATAATGTCCTGAGGCGTTCTTTCATTTCCACGGAAGATTTTGGATTCATTTGGGTCTGCAGATCGGTCGGCGAGCCGGGAGCCAGACGCATAACAAAAAAACAAATAATTGTAATCCCCAGTAAAAGCGGGATCATAAAAATTAATCTTTTTATAATATATTGAAGCACGCTGATTCCCTAACCAGATTTTTTATTGTCCAAATAAATAACAATCAAATATAATCAAATAAGGCCATGCTTTTGATGTTCGTGAGCGACTGCCAAAGATCATCTTGCGCGTGAGCCTCCAATGTTATTAGCGGATGAATCTTATTTTTCTTTAAAGATTGAAAGAGCTCAGCAAAAGGAAAACTTCCGCTGCCGACCGGCAGGTGCTCATCAGTCAATCCATGATTGTCGTGTAAATGCAACTGGCCTAAATATTTCCCCAGCTCCTGAAGCCAAATGTTTAGCGGTGCATAAGAAAACACGTTAAAATGTCCCGTATCCAAGCAAAAACAAATACTATCCGAAGACAGCGCATCGAAAAGACGGCGCAGAATATGCGGATTTTTTTCATAGACATTTTCCAAGGCAATAATTGTTTTAGCATCATTAGCCAGGGCAATCATCTCTGTCCAGGTTTTAATGCTGTTCTCCAGCCATAAATCGTCGCAATCAACATAATACCGGTCATCAAAAGAAGCATGGCAAACTATTCTTAACGGTTGGAAATAGGGCGCCAGATCGAATATCTGTTTTATTCTATCAAGGCTTGTCTGCCGGATTTTATCATCCAGCGCTCCGGGGCGTAAATCCATAAATGGGGCATGAAAAGTGATCTTTAAGCCGGCAGCAGAAAACAGCTTTGCTGTTTCTGTACATTGTGCTTTATCTAAATTCTGCAACGCAGAGTGACTAAAATAAATTTCCGGATTCAACCTCTGCCGGAGAATGGTTTCCTGATATTGAGGCAAAAGATGAAACGGCATGTGTACATGAACCTTGCTTAAAATATCCTGCATATCAGAGAGTCCTTATAGAATTTGATAAGGAATGTTAATTTATCATAGCCATTCTTTTTTCTCAATAACCACTTATAAAACAAACTCCGCGATATACTGGAATCAAATGCAGCATTGTCATGTCACGTTAATTATGGCATATAAAAGTGTCTAAGGCCGTTAGACTGAAGGCTGAAGGACCTATCTTACAAAAACTGGAGGTTTACTTGCCGGCAAAGAAAAATGAATCCTACGAGCGCCTGCTCATGTGCATTAACGCGACTTTGCAGAAAAAAGCTAAAGATATTATTATCTTAAACGTTAAGAGGATTTCCACCTTTACGGATTATATGCTTATTTGCAGTGGAGCAACTGAAAGGCAGGTTCAAGCAATTTCGGCAGCAATACAGGAATTTTTAAAGAAATCAGAGATCAAACCATTGGGTGTAGAGGGTGAAGCTAACGGCCAATGGATTTTGCTTGATTACGATGACATCGTAATTTCTATTTTCCAGGAATCGCTGAGAGCCTTCTACGCAATAGAGGATTTGTGGGATGCCCCTCGTATGAGTATCGATGATAAGGCGATGAAAATAAAAAGATTAAACAAGGCCATGGCTTGATTATAGATGAAATTTTAAGGGATATCGCCGATATCATTTTTCCACCCCAGTGTATAAGCTGTACCGCTCTTTTGCAGCCGATTACGGAGAAAATTTTTTGCTCTACTTGCCGGGAAAAAATAAAATTTCTCACCGGCAGTCTTTGTCCTATTTGCGGCATAATGTTTTTCGACAGTCCGGCCGGAAGCCATTTATGCGGAAATTGCTTGGAAAAGAAGCCTTATTTCTCTTGTGCCCGCGCTGTAGCCGGCTATGAAACCGCTATTCTCAACGCAATCCATCAATTTAAATACGGCCGCGATTTATCCATCGGCGCCTCGTTGGCATCCCTCATGGCCGACTTTTCTTTTCCTGATTTAGAATTTACGGATTATTCTTTAATCATTCCAGTTCCCTTACATATTAAAAAACTAAGAAAACGGGGTTTTAATCAATCCATTATATTTGCCGATGCTATAGGGAAAAAATGGCAAATACCTGTAAATTTTTCCTTGCTAAAACGCTGTAAATTTACTTTAAGTCAAACTGGTTTAGACAAAAAAGAACGGAAACGAAATATTAAGGGGGCATTTGAAGTAACTGACAAGGCGGAAATCATCGGCAGAAATATCCTTCTTATCGATGACGTTTATACTACCGGAGCCACCCTTAATGAATGCGCTAAAATATTGATCAAAGCCGGGGTACAAAAAGTAACTGTGTTGACACTGGCCAGAGTTCTCCAGAATTGAAGCTCTCCACTGCAAGCCGCGGAGAATCTTCGATTCTTAAGAAATAATATAATTCAGTATTCGCTCGCTTGCCCGAAAGCTCGCTACGGGGAATTCTCGCTGCCGAATTCAATTATATAATAGGCCACAGGTGACAATGAAAAAAATTTTAGAAAGAAATACACTCAAAAAGAAGCTGGAAAAACTGCGCAAAGAAGGCAAAAAAATCGCCTTCACGAACGGCTGTTTCGATATTCTTCATGTCGGCCATATCCGCTACTTGAGAGAGGCGAAGAAAACTGCCGATGTCTTAGTCCTGGCGCTCAATAGTGATTCTTCCGTGCGGGCAATTAAGGGAGAGAAAAGACCGCTGGTAAGTGTGGAAGATAGGGCGGAGGTTATTGCTGCACTGGAGTTTATTGATTTTATTACGATATTTGATGAGTTAACGCCTTTGGAGCTCATTAATTATCTGCAACCTGATATCCTTATAAAGGGAGGCGATTGGCCGGAAGAGAAGATTGTCGGCAGAGAGGAAATAAAAAGATGGGGAGGCAGGGTGGCAATAATCCCTGAAGTTACAGGCAAATCCACAACAAATATTGTGGAAAAGATAAAAAAATTGTATTGTTCAAGCGATTAAATAATTTAGCCTGTTTTAAAGCTATTATTGGCGTAATTATTTCTCTTTACAAACAATTTGCCTTTAGGTAATAAGCAACGTTAAGTTTTTTACGCGAGGAGTAGAAATATTGGAAAAGCAAATAAATTTAAAGCCCGAGAAACTGGAAGCATTTCGGACACTACTGATTCAGAAAATTAACGAGCTTTTAACGGAAGCGGGTAAAACTGTTTCGGAAATGACCAACGGCAAAGAAAATTTTCCCGATCCCAACGACAGAGCATCTCTGGAATCCGACCGGAACTTTGAGTTGCGCATCAGGGATAGGGAACGCAAGCTCATATTGAAAATGCAGGAAGCAATCAAAAGAATTGATGACGGCATTTTTGGCATTTGTGAAGTGTGCGGCGGGCCGATCTCCGAAAAACGATTAATGGCCAGGCCTGTCACTACCTTATGCATTGACTGCAAAACAAAGCAGGAAAAAATCGAAAAGCTCAAAGGCGAATAACCTCAAGCACAAATTCTTTATTGAAAACGTCCTAACTTTGGGGCGTTTTTTTTGTTAGTGAAACCTCGATTCTGAAAGCGAAGCGCATCAGAATTGGTAAGTTGTAATGAGACCCAAGCTTCAGAAACAGAGTGCGCTGAAACTTGCAGGTAGAATTATCCTGCATAGCGGTGTATATAAGACGCCGCTACGCAGGAACCGGCTTTCAAAGATTGCTGCGGGTTGAATACCGTTGATTAGAGCACAAATCGTATAGAAATCGGTTTGTATAAAAATCGTTCTTGATTTTTTAAAAATAGCTTAAACTACTTTTTATGTATGTAAATGTCGCCTTGAACATTCCTGCCGATAAACTCTTCACCTATGAAGTTCCTCCAAATTTACGTAAGGATGTTGAAATCGGCAAACGAGTTTTTATCCCCTTTGGCCGCAGAAAACGCACCGGTTTTATTGTCGCCATCAATGTCCCCTGTAACCTGACCAAGATAAAATCAGTTATGGAGTTACTTGATGATGAAGCTCTTTTCAGTAAGGCCGATCTTGATTTTTATCAATGGATTGCCAATTACTTTATCTATCCGCTGGGCAAAACATTGGCGGAGTTAATTCCTGCCGGTTCCGAAAAAAAAGACTTTCTCTGGATTACTCCCGTATCTTTGCCCGTTGGTATACTCCTCTCGTCTGCGCAGGAAAGCCTCTTGGCCTTTTTAAGGCAATACCCGCAAGGCATCACTTTGAGCAACCTGAGCAAAACCAACAGTCTGAAAAATATTTCTTCAGCAGTACGCGGCCTTCATTTAGCAGGCCTATTAAAGATTGAAGAAAAACAAAATAAACAACTGGCCCTGCGCAGTGAAAAAATTGCGGTGCTGGACGAAAGCAAAATCGCCGGAACGAAATTAACCGCCAAACAGGAACTGCTTGTCGAATTTCTCAAAACTCACGATCCCATGGCCTTAAACGATTTAATAAAAAAGGCTAAAACTTCCATGGCCGTTGTCAATAATCTTCGTAATAAAAAAATTATTTCATTTACATCCGCAGAAAAGATCCGCACAGCATCCCTGCATTCGGTAATTAATTCCAGCGAAAGAAATATAACCCTCAATGACGAGCAGAAAATGGCGCTCACAGAGATCTCCCGTTATCTGGGGAAAAATGTTTTCACCCCTATTTTACTTCACGGGGTCACCGGCAGCGGAAAAACCGAGGTCTATTTAAATGCAATTGAAGAGGCTCTGGAAAACGGCGGGACGGCAATTTACCTTGTCCCGGAGATTGCTTTAACCCCCCAGCTAATCTCCCGCATTGCCGGAAGATTCGACGAACAAAAGATTGCCGTTCTGCACAGCGGCATTGCGGAATCCATCCGCTACGATCAATGGCGGCAAATCAAACGAGGCAGAATCAATCTGGTCATCGGCGCACGTTCCGCTCTATTTGCTCCTTTGCCGAACCTGCAGCTGATCATCGTCGATGAAGAGCATGATACATCCTATAAACAAGATGAACGGCTTTGCTACCACGCCCGTGATCTGGCCGTTATGAAAGCAAAGTTAGCTCAGGCGGTAATCGTACTTGGTTCGGCGACACCCGGCGTCCGTACATATTTCAACGCCCAGACAAAAAAGTACTATTATCTGGAATTGACTCAACGGATTAACAACAAGCCTTTGCCCGTAGTGGAGATTATCGACATGAAAGAACTCAAAGAAAAACAGGGCAAAGCGCCGATCCTTTCCCCTGCGTTAATCTCTGCTATCGGCGAAACATTAGAGAAAAATGAACAAGTTTTACTTTTTCTAAATAAACGCGGTTTTGACACGTTTCTTGTCTGTGCCGATTGCGGTTATAATTTCCGCTGCCCGAATTGTGCCGTTTCCCTGAAAAAACATGCCGCCGAAAATATCATTAAATGCCATTATTGTGATTACACGCAAAAAGCTATGCCTTTATGCCCCTCCTGCAAAAGCGGCCGCATCCTAAGCTATGGTGTCGGCACGCAAAAGCTCGAAGCCGAAATAGAAATACTTTTTCCCAAAGCCCGCATTCAAAGAATGGATTCCGATACAACTTCCCGTAAGGGAAGTCAGGAAAAGATTCTGCAATCTCTTTGGCGGAAGGATATCGATATACTTTTAGGCACACAAATGATCACCAAGGGACATGATTTTCCGTTTATCACACTCGTCGGCGTTATCGCGGCAGATACATCTCTGAATATGCCTGATTTCCGGGCGGCGGAACGAACTTTCCAACTGCTGACACAAGTCGCCGGACGCGGAGGCCGCGGCGACACCGCCGGCAAAGTCATTATTCAGACCTTCAATCCGGAACACTATGCTCTGAAACATGCACAAAATCACGACTACAAATCATTTTACGCTGAAGAAATCGATTTTCGCCAATCACTGCAATACCCGCCGTTTGGCCGGATCATTAATTTGCGTTTATCTTCGAACAAAAAAGAAACTCTTGTAGAGCAGACAAACCTCATCGGCGAGCAGGCAAGAAAGATATCGGCGCGTTTCAGTAATGCTGTGGAAATTATCGGCCCGGCCGAATCACCACTGTCTAAAATCAGGGGACGCTTCCGCTTCCAAATGCTGATCAAGGGGCAGGATACGAATATCTTACATCAGATAGCACAGGAACTCTTACAGAAATGCACAAATAGTGCGGTAAAGATTACTGCGGATGTGGATCCGGAAAATTTTATGTGAGAGGGGGCGGGATAGTTCCTTTATTTACAGGCTTTGATGATGACATAGGGGCACGCGGGCACCCTCTGGCGCACGATATTACGGAACCTGGCTTTACGCACAACATCCTCCAGACTCTTTTCCGAATAACTCTCTCCAAAGACAACACGGCGCAGGCCCCAGAAAAGCAGTCCGTCCGGCAGAAACCAAATATGGAAACGCCGGATAAACTGCCGGACGGCCTCATCCGTTACACCTTGGTCGGTTTCAGAGATGATGAGCGTCCCCCTGGGTTTGAGTACGCGGTAAATTTCCCGCAATCCCTTCAGGCCATCGGGCCAGTGCTTGATCGATCCCACGCTGACGGCGGCATCAAATATATTGTCGTTGAACCGAATGTCCATGACATTGTTTCTAAGGAAGGAACAATTGGCGATTTTTCTTTTGCGGCGAAGCTTTTCTGCAGCCCGAACCTGCGTAGAGGAATAATCGATCCCGATGACGGATGACTGGGGATTTTGGGTCGCAAGCATCAAGGAAATATATCCCCTGCCCGTGCCTGCATCAAGAATTCTCGTTAGTGTTTCCGATTCCAGTTGACGGACAATATGGTCGTACAGCTCAGCAATGGCGTCATAAATGTATCGGTTATAGACAGGTCCCATAACATCCCAGACGAAGCGTGAATCACGAAGATATTTGAGCAGCAAAGTGAACATTTCAAGACCCTTCCCTGCTTCCATTGTCAGCGTTTGGACCCATTCTTTAGTCTTTAATAACCGCAATTCAGATCCAGCCTCTAATGAAAAATATCCACAACAGGAAGACGCCCATAGCTGTAGTGCCAAGAGTTATTGGTATACCAGCCCGAAGGAAATCTGCAAATCGTAAGGGTGCTGTTTGCTGGGCTCCCTGTGCCACTATCACATTCGCAACGCTGCCAAACAAGGTAAGATTGCCCGCAAAGGTGCTGGTGAGAGCCAGCAGAAGCCAAACGAATTGGGGATTATTCATTTGCTTTACCCAATGACTAACGATAAGCACAAAGGGGACATTGGAAAAGACATTGCTCCCCAGGATTGTGGCGGCGCTGATCTGCACGACACTCATCAAATGGACCTGCATATCAAGTCTTTCAATCCACTTATTCAGAAGGTAGTGATCCGCCTTTACAAAACCTCCAACAACCACAAACAGACCAGCAAAGAACAAAAGCAGCGACCAGTCTACCGCTTCCAATGCCTCTCTAGGCGGGCGGTTAGCCCAAACCAAAAGGACAGCCGCCGCTGCGACTGCGGAAACATCCATTGGCGCTCCGGCCCAAAAGGCTACAATTAGCCCAACGAATGCACACACGCTTTTGAGCGCCAAAGCAGACTGCACTGTAACCTTAGGCATTGTGGCCCTCTCCCAGAGCATGTTTGCAGACGCTAACGAGCGCCGGAATAGCAGCACAAGTGTGAGCCAGTTTACTGTGAGACATATCAACCCTATTGGCACCATACGCAAGGCATATCCCGCCCAACTCCAGCCTGATGCATGCCCGATGATAATGTTTTGTGGATTTCCTGTCAGCGTCATGACACTGCCGATATTCGCACTGGTTGCCAACCCCAGCAGAAAGGGAGTTGCTCTAATCTTCGCCCGTTCAGTTACCTGCAAGAGCAGCGGCGTGCCTAACAAACAGACCGTGTCATTCAGTAGCAGGGCAGAAGCTGTGCCTGAGGCGAAAACAACGACGGCTAGCAGCGTGTGCGGGTTGCGGCAGCGATTGAGTACCCTGAAAGCCAACCACGTGGGCAGTCCACTTTGCATCAGCACAGCTAAGAGCACCATCATACCAAATAGGACCGCTAGAGTGCTTAAATCCAGGGCGGTGGCTGCCTCAGCACGACTGAGAGATCCAGTCATCAACATCAAAACTGCGCCAAGTAAAGCGGCCGTTGGACGATCCATCTTTCGTGGGCTGTTCTCACCCAAAGAAATCAATATGTAGGTGAGCGCAAAAATAATAGATGCCACATACATCGGAAGATCACCTCTTCATTTCTGCAACGTCGGTGCTTCTAATTCATTCACCAACCTTATTCTGGTTCTGGCAGCTAGTGCCACTGGGTGGCTAACAATGTTTATATGTATCCGCCATAATAACCGAAATACTGCAAAATTTGCTGCATAGCACCGAGAAAATACTTTATATTTTATTCAATAATTTGATATTTAATTAGTGAAGCATATAATTCCCTAATAATATGTCAATATTTTTCTTAAGAAACCAGATTCCTCCCAGTGTCATTCTTTCTGGATTCCTCAGTCATCCTGCATGCACTTGGCAATGCGCCAAGGAATGACAAATGATTTGTCTTTTACAAAAGTAAGGTAAAGCTAACTGAATGTACATAATATTGCAGTAGTTGAAATATTGGCTCATGAAGTGCGAATTAAGCTTTTTACGGGTACCATGCCCTCACAGCGCAACGGCTACCAAAGCAAGTGTTTGAGTCCGCCCACAGCGGACGAGTTTTGCTTTGGCAGTGGAGCGAGAGGTTGCATGGTCGTAAAAAGATTATGAGCACTAATGAGCCTTTTTTCAGCACGAACTCATATCAAGAAACTCTGCGCTAATTTCTACGGCAAGCAATCATTGAACTTTTTTAAGTTCTTTTTATTTTAACTCTCAATGCTGAAAAGAAATTAATCACAGCGATGCAGGCGCCCAGAAGAAATATATACTGATACCCCCATGTCACCCAAAGAATCCCTCCCGTAAGGGCAATCGTGATGGAGAGGGCATGATCAATAGTCACGCCCATCGTCAACGTTTGGGCAACATCTTCCGGAACAACAGCAATTTTTTGCAGATAGGTTGCTCGCGCCATACTAACCGACATGAGCAGTTGATCAAGAACATAACAGGCAAAAGCGACAAACAGCGCGGCAGTTTCGGAAAAAATCTCTCGGGAATAACCATAGCCCAGGCAGACAAAAACAAGAAGCACAGCCTCAGCGCTGAGGATAAATCTTTCGCCCAGTCGATCGATTGCCCTTCCCAGCATCGGTTTGAAAAATATGCCGATAGCACCGCCAACGGCCAGCAGCGTTGCTATCATTTGTGTCTTTTGTTTAAAGACTGTTACCAGCACCCAGGGGGCAAATGTCAGAAAAATCTGTTTGCGCGTACCGTACAGAATATTCAGCCAGTAAAAGAGTCTGTACTCTTTGCGGAGTTTGAGTTTGGTCTTGGCTGCATAGGGCTCATCCTTTTTCATCAGGAAGATCAGGATCGATACGAGAAGAAACCCCAGAAAAGCCACAAAGTAAGATATTTTGTAATTGAGATCTAAATACATAAATCCGACGAAGATGGCAACACTTCCGATGATCGCGGAAACATTGGCCACGGCGCTGAACTGCCCCAACCTTCTGCCGGTCTGCCCATCAGCCGCCAGTTCCATACCGATACTCTGGTTCAAAGGGATGAACAAATGCTGACCGACGCTGAAAATAAAAAGCCAGATAAGCATGACGGGAAAGTTCGGAGAATAGAAACCAATTAACAAAATTCCCACTGCGCAAAGGAAATTGGCCACAAATGCCAGTCTCCGGGAACAAAGAAAAAATAAAATCGCCGAAAAAAATACCACCAGAAAGCCGGGAAGCTCCCGCGGCAGTTCCATTAAGCCTCTTTGCAGGTTACTAATGGTATAGGTTTCATTGAGAAAATTATTAAAAGTCGAGTCGACAAGACTTTGCGAAAAACCGAAAACAAATGTGGCTGTTAAGAATAGACGGAAATCCCAGGGCAAGCTAAATAATTTATTTTTAATTTTTTGGATAATAGCATTAACCTGCCAAAGGAATATTCATTTTCTGTTCAAATTATTAATCGGGGAAATCAAAAAAGTGCTAATTTATGTTTTCTATAAGCTACTCTTTCTTTCCGCTTGATTTTCGCCAAGTATTGACCCACTTCCCCTTGATCTTTTTATAAAGGAAAGTATCTTCCTGAAATGATCCGGTTGTTTCCGTAAGATAGCTCGTATCAGGGCTGTAGCTGATATCAACCCGGTAAGTAGCGGAACTCTTCTCCACCGGTTTTATCAAAACAATTTGCGCTTTCGGATGTATTCGCTGAAAATCATTCTTGATCATTTCATTGGAAGGTTGATCGCAGCCGGAAATAACAAATATTAGCAGAAGGAAAAGCCACTTTTTCATATTTGCCTCCCGAATATAGAATCGCAAAAATGTTGAAGCACCCCTGTATAATTTACCCTTTAATATTTATCAATGCACTATGAATAATTTTAGTAATCTTTTTTTGAATAAAACAACATGTTTAGTTTTACAACAATTATAATAAAAGAGCTGTGAGATCGTTGCCCTTGACACATTAGATTTATTTACCTATATGTGTTTTTACAGAAAAAAGAAAGGATTCTTTTTAATGACCAAGCCGGGCATTCTTTTTATGGGAACACCGTCTTTCGCCATTCCTGCGCTGGATATACTCCATGCCCGGAGCTATCCCCTTATCGGTGTTGTTACTCAACCTGATCGCCCCCGGGGAAGAGGTCAAAAAAAAATCGCTCCTCCCGTGAAAATTTTCGCGCAAAAGCTCGGTTTGCCGATTTTTCAGCCCGAAAATATTAACGAAAAATCTTTTATCGACCTTTTCCAAAAACTTAATCCAGAAATGGTTGTCGTTGCCGCTTTCGGTAAAATTCTGCCAAAAGTTATCATTGATTTTCCGCCTCTGGGCTGCCTGAATATTCACCCTTCCCTCTTGCCGAAATATCGCGGCGCGGCGCCGATCAATTGGGCCATAATTAATGGAGAGACAAAAACAGGCGTTACAATTATGCATATGGATGAAGGAATGGACTCCGGAAACATTATTTTACAGAGCGAAACTATTATTCCGGCGACTGAAAACTACGGCCAACTTCATGACCGCTTAGCGTCGCGAGGAGCTCAGTTACTTATAGCTGCTATTGAACAAATACTCGCAGGTAATTTAACCGATAGAGCACAGGATCCTTCGTTAGTCACCTTTGCCCCTCGCCTGACAAAAGAAACCAGCCGAATAAACTGGCAGGCTGATATCTTCGACATTGTAAATCTTATCCGCGGCCTATGCCCCATACCCGCAGCTTACACGCTTTTAGCAGGCCGCTTACTGAAAATATATGCTGCCGAACCAAAACCTAGCAATGTCGATAATATTCCGGGCACAATCGGTATTATAACCGCAGAGGGCATACCTATTGCCGCTAAAAACGGGTATGTGCTTTTAAAAGAGTTGCAACTCACCGGTAAAAAAAAGATGCCGGTGGGCGCATTTCTGCGCGGTTATCGCCTTAATCCCAATGTCATTCTAGGCTCATGACCTGTAAATATAATCCTGATCAAGAGCAAGAGCTGTCTTATTTACGAACGGCCTTATTATCTTGACAGGTACGACAAACATTTAATATATATAAAAAATGAGGAAGTGAAATTAAAAAAAGCCGATAACTCAACGTTTTGATAAATAATTAATTCTATAAAATTGGGAAAACAGCTTTGCCTTACACAATATTTAATACACCCCTTGTTAAATCAATTTTGCTAGGTGTATCTCTGTTTTTTTTAAGGATACTCGGCTGGAAAGAAATCGGTCAGCTACCCGAAAAAGCAAAATATTTACTCATTGTTGCGCCGCACACTTCTAATTGGGATGTATTCTATGGTGTAATCCTGGCTTTTGCGCTAAAGCTTGACGCTCGCTTTTTCGCTAAAAAAGAATTATTCAGGTGGCCCTTCAGTCCGCTAATGAAATGGCTGGGCGGATTGCCGATTGACAGGACATTATCCAGTAATATTGTGGATCGAATGATTCATGAATTTGAAGCAAATGAGAAATTCGTCCTGGCTATAGCTCCTGAAGGTACCCGTCACAAAGTAGTTTACTGGAAATCCGGTTTTTACCATATAGCGGAAGGCGCACATGTTCCCATCCTGCTAGCTTTTATTGATTATGCCAGTAAAACGGGCGGCGCCGGACCTCTTATTTATCCAACTGGAGACATAGATCGGGACATGCGCGTCATTCGTGATTTTTATCTAACAGTCAAGGGAAAGCACCCTGATCAAACAAGCCCCGCTGCTCTTCGTCCCCCAAAATGATTTATTTTTATAATGCATCGGATATGATGTATGTATGCAAGAATGTCCCTTGATGATCAATATGCCAATGTACTCGTATTTCCCGGCATTAAACGACTGTATTTATTATCAATAATCACATAATTATATAGGACTATGGGCAAATCTATTCGCCATCTGGCGGTCGACATTTTAACTTTGGTTCATCAGCACAGGAAATTTGCCGCAACGCTTATCGATCAGTGCCTTGATGCTTATAAATTATCCGGCACTGCCGATGGGCGCCTGCTTACGCATCTTGTTTACGGCGAACTGCGCTTCCAGGGACATCTCGATTGGATAATTACGAAACTTTATCAGGGTGATTTTTCGACGCTCAACGAAAAGATTAAAAATGTTTTACGCGTAGCACTCTATCAACTTAAATTCAGCGAACGGATCCCGGATTTTGCGGTGGTCGATGAAGCTGTCAAAGTTGCCAAAAAAATTCAACCCGCTAAAGGAGCGCTGGTCAATGCAATCTTAAGAAACTACCTTCGCTCAGGCAAAAGCATATCTTTTCCTTCTTTCCAAAAAAACGCAGCTGAACACATTGCATCATTTCATTCCCATCCCCTGTGGCTAGTTAATAAATGGATTGATATTTTCGGTAAACAACAGACACTGGCATTGTGTACTGCTGACAATGAGGTGCCGCCTTTGACCATACGCGTTAACACCTTAAAAGCCACGCGCGAAGAACTCAAAGAAAAACTTGCTGATTCCGTATTTATTAGCAAGGAAACAATTTTTTCTCCTGATGGTTTTACTCTGTCTCATGCAGATCAACCGATTCAAAAAACTTCTTTTTTTCGCCAAGGATTGATTCGTATTCAGGACGAGGGCTCACAGTGTATTTCTTATCTGGTCGGTCCGAAAAATAATGAAACAGTTCTGGATATTTGCGCCGGCACAGGCGGAAAGACAACTCATTTAGCGGCAATTTTGAAAAACAAAGGTGAAATCGTTGCCGCTGATTATGATTCAGAAAAGATTTCCGAGTTGCAAAAAGAATTAGCAAGAATGGGAATTGCAAATGTAACAACCGAAGCAGTTGATCTAAGTAATAGTTTACCCGATTCTTTAAAGGAAAGATTCGATCATGTTCTTGTCGATGCTCCCTGTTCCGGCACCGGAACTCTGCGGCGAAATCCCGAAATCAAATGGCGCCTCCGCCCCGAAGACTTGCGTAATTATATTTCGGGTCAAAAGCGTATTTTAGATAATGCGGCATGGACCGTTAAAAAAGGCGGCCGTTTAATATATTCGACCTGTTCACTTTTGCCCGAAGAAAATGAATGCATTATAGATGATTTCATCGAGTCGAATAAACGTTTTTCTTTAGAAAAGCCTCCTTCGTCAATAAAGCCTCAACTTTTAGACAAACGCAATTTTTATCATACTTACCCGCATACGAATAATATGGATGGTTTTTTCGGAGCAATATTAAAATGTCAATAATGTAATCTTTTTTACTTGGTTGATTTGAATTGACGAAAGAAACAAAAAAATGATAGCCTGCAAAACATTTTTTTGCGGAGGAGTTTTCATGTTCCTAAAACAAAAGCAGGTCGGCCACATGGCTGTTTTTGCCTATTTGCTCGGAGATACCGTCACCGGTGATGCGCTGGTCATTGATCCTGCGGATGATGTTAAAGATATTATTGCCGAAGCCCGACAAAATAAATTGCGGATCAACTATATTGTCAATACTCACGGCCATGTCGACCACATCGGCGGAAATGCGGAAATGCAGAAGCTTACCGGCGCTAAAATAATCATTCATGAAAACGACGCCCCGATGCTCACTTCCACACCGGCGATGATGCTCAAGATGTTCGGAGCCAAACAGTCCCCACCTGCCGATATTCTGGTTAAAGACGGAGATATAATCTCTGTGGGCAATATTGAGCTGAAAGTTATTTCCACCCCCGGGCACTCTCCCGGCGGAATGTGCCTTTATACTCCCGGATTTATTTTCACCGGTGATACCCTTTTTGTGGAAGCGGTAGGCAGAACAGACTTGCCGGGCGGCTCCTGGCAGATAATGTACAATGCCATTCAAAAGAAACTCTTCACCCTGCCGGATGATACTAAAGTTATGCCTGGACATAATTACGGACGCACACCTACTTCCACGATCGGCCATGAAAAAAAATATAATCCATCAGTGAGATGACGGAGAGTATACCTTTTATGAAAAAAAGCATGCAGCAGACCAATTTCACCCAGTTGAAGTTTATTAATCGCGGCAAAGTTCGCGATATTTACGCCGTAAAAGATTATTTACTGATCGTGGCCACAGACCGTATTTCCGCTTTTGATGTTATTATGCCCAATCCGATTCCCGGCAAAGGCGTGATCTTAACCCGCATGTCCGCTTTTTGGTTCCAACAGATGGAAGATATTATCGGCAACCATATTGTATCAACGAATGTGGCCGATTTTCCCGCCGAATGTTCTCCCTATCGAGAAGCATTGGAAGGCCGGAGCATGCTCGTAAAAAAAGCCTCTCCGCTGCCGGTGGAGTGCATTGTCCGCGGCTACCTCTCCGGCTCCGGCTGGAAGGATTATCTGCGAAGCCAATCAATTTCGGGCATTAAGCTTCCGCCCGGACTGAAGGAATCTTCGCGTCTGCCCCAGATCATTTTTACTCCGACAACCAAAGCTCCCGAAGGCCAGCATGATATAGCGATTACCAGAAATAAAATGGAAGATATAATTGGCGCGCAATTGACAGCTAAAATTATAAACATTTCTTTAGCCATATATGAGCGGGCATCGTCTATTGCAAGAAAAGCCGGAATTATCATTGCCGATACTAAAATGGAGTTCGGCCTTATCGGCGAGGAATTAATCCTGATCGATGAGCTGCTCACTCCTGATTCCTCCCGCTTCTGGCCGAGCAATGATTACCAGGAAGGACGAGCGCAAAAAAGTTTCGACAAACAATTTTTGAGAGACTATTTACTCTCGATCAACTGGAACCAGAAACCGCCCGCACCGGAATTGCCCTCGGAAATTATTGAAAAAACTACAGCGAAATACGAGGAAGCCCTAAAACGTCTGGTAATAAAATAATATATTAACTGTTGACATAAACAAAATAATCATTAAACTTGCCGATTAATCAAACATAAAATTTGCAGGGAGAAACATTTGAGCTCCAGAAAACTACCGGATTACAACTTAAAACAAAAAATATTGTATGTTGATCATACCAGCCCCGAAGTTCTTCAGAATTACGGCAATTTGTTTCTCGAAGAAGGCAGCCTTTCCGATACACTCGATTTTTATGAAAAAGCAAAGTACCGTGAAGGTATGCAAAAAATAAAGGAAATGGCTTATGATGCCGGGGATGTAATGCTTTTTCAACGCGCCGCAAAAGCCCTGAACCTGGAACTAAATAAAACCGATTGGGAAAATATCGGCCGAAAAGCGGCCGCATTAAAAAAATATTCTTTTGCTCAACATGCTCTCGAAAGAGCGGGCGATCAGGAGACTTTAAATTCACTCAAGAAAATTATGGAAGCGGAGAAACATGGAAAAAGCGCATGACAAAAAGAGACTATTATGAAATTCTCGGCGTAACACCGACAGCTTCAGATGAAGAAATAAAGAAGAATTACCGTAAAAGAGCAATGAAATACCATCCGGATAGAAATCCGGGCGATAAAAAAGCGGAAGAACAATTCAAAGAAGCGGCTGAAGCTTACGAAGTATTAAGCGATAAACAAAAGAGGGATATCTATGACCATTACGGTCATGAAGGTTTAAGCAGTACCGGCTTCAGAGGTTTTAGCGGTTTTGACGATATTTTTTCTCATTTCAGTGATATTTTTGAGGATGTTTTTGGGATTAGCGGGGTAAGAGGCGGACAGCATTCATTCGTACGTACCGGAGCTGACCTGCGTTATGATCTGAAAATTTCTTTCCTTGATGCCGCCTTTGGACTGACCACAACAATTGAACTGGAAAAACTAGCCACCTGCCATGAATGCCTAGGCACCGGAGCCGCACCGGGAACTTCTCCGGAAACATGCCGGACATGTCAAGGGCGCGGTCAAGTAATCCAAGCCAGCGGATTCTTCACAATTAGTTCCACCTGCCCTGAATGCCAAGGCCACGGCAAATTAATCTCTAAACCATGCAAAACATGTAGAGGTACTGGTCAGGAAAAAATCACAAAGACTGTTCAGCTAAAAATTCCCGCCGGCGTGGAAGCCGGTTCTCGTTTGCGTTTGCACGGCGAGGGCGAATCAGGCAATCATGGCGGGCCCAGTGGAGATTTATATGTCTTTTTACATGTCGAAGAACATGAGTACTTTACCAGATCAGGCGACGACATAATTTGCCGCGTCCCCATTTCCTTCGTTCAGGCTGCATTGGGGGCAACAATTGAAGTTCCTACCCTTCAGGATAATGAAAAAATAAAAATCTCCAAAGGGACTCAAACCGGTAAAACCTTGCGGCTGAAGGGCAAAGGTATTCCTCATGTACGCGGTTTTGGACGCGGTGATCAAATCATCGAAATATTTGTGCACACACCTACCGATCTTAGCAAAAAACAAGAAGAACTTTTAAAAGAATTTGATAAACTAAGCCCACCCGTCAACTAACACCTACCTGCGGGAAAGTTACTTTGTTGTCAGCCGAAAGTCATCGGCAAAAAAGTTAATCCCGGCAATATTACCTTTCCACAGAACGTCAATACGAAATAAAAATTAAACACATATATTTCATCTTTTGAGAAAAATATTACAAAGATGACCTAAGCAACGCAATCTTAAACAAAAGCAAAATCAGTGTTGTCATATAATAATTATTGCAATAACGGTAAACATGTGATTAAAAATTGCAATGTAATAATCACTGGAGGACGAAACATGAAAAGAAATCCCATTGCTCTTATTCTCTTATCGATTATTGTCTTTCTTTTCTCGGGCTGCGCTGCCCTTGTTGTTGGCGGTGCCGCAGTAGGAGCCGGTACGGGAACTTATTTCTACGTTAGCGGTGAAATGAAAACTGATTATAATGCATCTTTTGATAAGACTTGGAATGCCTGCGAGAAAACAATAGCAGATATGCGCGGCACTGAAGTCGTTCCCGTAAAGGAAATCGCCGAGGGAAAAATTACGACGGTGATCAATGACGAAAAGGTTAAATTCGACATAACTTATAAATCGAAGAATTTTACTACCGTTTCCATACGCGTGGGCTTACTCGGCAATAAACTATCCTCTCAGCTTTTGCATGATAAAATCGCCGACAACCTGGCCAAAAACTAACAAATGATAAAATTTTTCACGCCGGGAAAAAATGAATAAAAAAATATTTTTCGGCATTCTCCTTAGTGTTGTTCTAGTTTATTTATCTGTAAGCGGAATAAATTTCAGGGATATTCTTGTTGATTTAGAAAAAATCCGTCTCCCTTATGTCGCCCTATTTGTTTTGATTATCTTTTTACTGCAAGTGCTGCGATCTTACCGCTGGGGGGTAATTTTACAACCTCTGGAAAAGATCCCTCAGCTTTCGCTTTTTTCGGTTACCTCTGTAGGGTTTTTAGCCATAGCCGCAATTCCCGCACGCATCGGTGAACTGGCCCGGCCGTATCTCATCTCTAAAAGAAGCACAATAAAAATGTCGGCGGCGCTAGGCACTGTAATTGTGGAAAGAGCATTAGATAGCTTTTCCGTGCTGGCTATTGCCTTTGTCGTAATTTTTCTTAACGATTTACCTCCCTGGATGATTAAATCAAGCGTTATTTTTTTATTCCTGACTCTGTTGATATTTTTTTTCATTGTTGGACTGGTCTGGCGCAGAGACGCATCTATGAGGGTTATCAACCGAATTTTGAGCAGGCTACCCGGAAAATTTACTCATAAGATAGATGAATTGATCCATCATTTCATTGACGGTTTTCAGGTGGTCGGCAATGTAAAGATATTGCTATATTTATTTTTACTATCGGCCTTAGTATGGCTGGTGGACGTTCTGGCAATTTATGTGTTGTTTTTAGCTTTTGGGTTTACCACCTTGCCGGTAATGGCTTCCTTTGTTGTGATGATCATTCTCATTGTCGGTATTGCCATTCCCACGGCTCCTGGTTATATCGGCAACTGGCATTATGCCTGTATCCTGGGATTAAATATTTTCGGTGTCGCCAAGCCCGCGGCATTTTCTTTTGCGGTTGTTTACCACTTCCTGTCCATAGCCCTTGTAATTGTTCTCGGAGTTATCTTTCTTCCCTTCAATAAATTTTCTATTTCTGACGTGAAAAAGCAACTGAATCAAAATAAATTGAACACATAATTCAAATAAAATCGTCGGCAGCTCAATTGCGCGCTCCATTATTCTTTAAGAGCCACTTTAAAGCTTTTCAGCTTCTTGTGCAGATTGCTGCGCTCCAAGCCAATCGCTTCCGCGGTTTTCGAAATATTACCTTCATTTTCTTCCAGTTTCTTTAAAATAAAGTGCTTTTCAAAATCCATTTTCGCGTTTTTTAGAGAATCGGTAATCATATTATCGAGGCAAGGAGGTTTTGTTTCTTCCGCCTTGATATTCAAAAGAGGAACATCTTTGATAGTTATTTCATTAGTAGGAGTTAGGATTATCAGCCTCTCTATAATATTCTTCAACTCCCGTACATTGCCGGGCCAATTATGTTCCATCAACAACGCCAATGCGTCGTCGGTTAAGGTCTTCGGCTCCTGACCCTCTTTGACGGCGGCATCCAGTAGGAAACGCTCCGCCAACGGTTTAATATCTTCCTTTCTTTCACGCAGTGGCGGAACGCGCAGAGGAATAACATGCAAACGGTAATAAAGATCGTTACGGAAACGTCCCACCTCCATTTCTTTTTCCAGGTCTTTATTTGTTGCCGCTAAAACCCGCACATCCATATCGATTAACTTATTCCCGCCGACTCTTTCAAACTTCTTTTCCTGCAGTATCCGTAAGATCTTCGCTTGCGCTTTCAAGCTCATATCGGCTACTTCATCGAGAAAGATCGTGCCTTCATGGGCCAGATCGAATTTACCACGCTTTTTTTCCGTGGCTCCCGTGAAGGATCCTTTTTCGTGCCCGAATAATTCACTTTCGATAAGCTCTTCCGGTATAGCAGCACAATTGACTTCGACAATGGGTTTGTTAGACCTCCGGCTTAGGTGGTGTATGGAGCGCGCCACCAATTCCTTCCCCGTACCGTTCTCCCCCATAATCAAAATCCAGGCATTGGTAGGAGCAACAATACCGATCATTTCTTTGAGTTCCGTTATTTGCGGGCTAATACCGGTCAATTCGTATTGGTGAGATACTTTTTGCTTCAATAAAATGTTTTCCTCTTCCAAACGAATTACATTGAGAGCGTTATTTACCATGATTATGACCTTATCGAGGGAGAGAGGCTTTTCAATAAAGTCAAAGGCGCCCAGTTTTGTTGCTTTAACTGCGGTTTCAATTGTACCATGGCCGGACATCATAATTACCAATACATCAGGGTGTTCGGATTTAATTGTTTTTAGTGTTTGCAAGCCATCCATACCCGGCAGCCAGATATCCAACAATACCAGCCTCGGCATTTCTTCCTCAACAATTTTAATGGCAGCTTCGCCACTGTCCGCCACTATCACTTGATGTCCTTCGTCGCTTAAGATAGCCTTTAACGACTGGCAAATGCTCTCTTCATCATCAACTATAAGAATTGTTTCGTTCATAATTATTTTTTTTCATCCAGTTACTTTTTTAACATATATTTTAAACTCCGGAAACCGGCAATTGAAAAGAAACAACCGTCCCCGTGGGGTTGTTGTCCGATACACTTACCTGGCCATGATGGTCCGAAATTATCGAGCTGACGATTGCCAAACCCAAACCGGTGCCTGATTTTTTAGTTGAAAAATATGGATCAAATACCTTCCGTTTGTAACTTGACGGAACCCCCGGGCCATCATCGGCAACTGCCACTACGGCCTTACGGTGTTGTTCGTCATAACTTACCTGAATTTCAATCCGGCCTTCTTTTTTATTAATCGCCGCGACGGCATTATCCAGCAAATTAATCAGAACTCGATTAATTTGCTCGGCATCAAATTCAAACTTTGGCAATCCTTCAGACTTGTTCAATTCAAATACTATATCCTTATGGGCATCCTGAAAGAGTAAAACAGAATCCGCAGCCACCTCATTCAGGTCATTCAATGTCGGAGTGGTAACGGGCATGCGTGCATAACGGGAAAATTCATTGACCAACTTTTTTAATACTTCTACCTGATCAATAATTATCTGAGTGCATTCTTTAAAGACAGAACCCTCTTCACCTAACTTATCTCCATATTTTCGTTGTAGCCGTTGTGCAGAAAGCTGTACAGGTGTTAATGGGTTCTTGATCTCATGAGCCATACGCCTTGCTACTTCACGCCAGGCGGCAGCACGCTCTGCCCTTTGCAGCTGAGTTAAATCTTCAAATACCACAACGATGCCGGAATCGTTGCCGTCCTCATCTTTAATTTTTGTAATGGTGAGAAGTATAGTAAGAGCCTTATCCTGGAGTACAAGTTCCAGCTGTTTTTCCAATATACTTTCATTGTTTTCTTTCATTTCTTGTAGAAATTCTTCAACGAGGATTAGATGTTCCGGTATCATCAAATCACGGTAGTTATGAAACAGGATATTGGCGGGATCAAGATCAAACATTTTTTCCGCAGCATGATTAATTGTGGTGATCATCCCATTCCCATCCATAGAAATAATGCCCGCGGACACATTGCGCAAAACTGCTTCCATATATTTGCGCCGTTGTTCCAAACTTAGGTTAGCTTCTTCCAAACCATTTTTACTTTTCTTCAAATCTTTGGTCATTTGATTAAAAGATTTTACCAGCAATCCTATTTCATCGTCCGCTTCAATATCAATTTGGATGTCCAAATCACCCTGCGTAATCTTATTGGTGGCCTGCGCTAGATCTTGAATAGGTCCGGTAATTCCGCTGGCTAGAGTAAGGCCAAACCATGTCGCCAAAAATATAATTACCAGTGTCACTATAGACAATGTGATTAGATAATTGAATTTAATGGGATTTTTTAGAATATTTATCTGTCCATATTGTTCCGAAGCGTCAGCAATGCTTCGGAGTTTATCCACAAAACCTTTAGGCACGCTATAACTTACTGAAATACGGCCAATCACTTCCGAGGGTACGGCAAAAGAAAAAACAGGGACAACGCCGACAATTTCCTCTCCGGCATTCGTTGGTTGTATTGCCGATGCTTCTTTGCCGGAATAAATATCTTCCAACATTTTGGGAACGAGACTTAACGGAACCAGTTCCGGATGTTCAGGATCGGCAAAGACCATATTTGCTTTTTGAAAGTCAAAATAAGTTTCGACCATGCCCAATTTATAATTTTTTTGACGTTGTCCGATAAAACTTTTTAAATATTCCACCCGCTCTCTTTCGTAAAGACGGTTTTTGGTAATATCAGCGCTTATTTGACGGGCGTTAAACTTTGCCTGTTCCGCCATTTGCTCGTAATAAACTTGCGCCACTTCCAGCGACCGGTTCAATGCATCACCAATCTTAATATTGAACCAAAACTCAATGCTGTAAGAAAGAAAATTCATGGCAAACAAGAAAAGTAAGACGGTCGGCACAAGGGATAAACCGACAAAAGCAGTTACAAGCTTTGTCCTTAATTTTGAACCAATAATGCCGCGGCGGTGCTCGTAAAAAAGCTTGACAACATTCCGGACAATCAGAAAAAGCAATAATATTATTAAGATAACATTAATGCTGGTGAGACCGTAAACAAAGATATTTGTCGTTATGGGTAAATCATCTTTGTTGAACAAATGGCTGGCTATTAAGGTGAAAGTAATGGCTAAAACGCCGACAACGACCATAATAATCCGCTCACGCCGCCGTTTTCTTAATTCCTTTTCATCAATATTAATTCTTTTTCTTTTTTTTTCCATTGACTATTCAGTTCAATCCCCTTCATTATTTCTTGAGAAATAAGCTATTAGTAAGTAAAATTTCGTCGATACCAATCTGTTTCAAAATCCCAAAAAGATACGAAGAAAAAGATATATTCCATGTGCAAAGGCAAACGCACCTTATCTATTTTTATTTTCATCTCCAGATAATAATTTTTCCCTCTCTCCAGAAAAGATATAGGAGTCGCTATAATTCCACTAAAATCCGCCATGGCATTTTGAGCGCTTTCAAAATCAGGAAAAATAGACGGCTCCGGATTGCCGGTAGTGTAAATGCTGAAGGTTTTTTGAAGATTATCGTACTTTATAATACGCTTAATTTCTTGGCTATTTATTTTTTTATTCCAAATATAGGATCTTACTTTATAAACGTCGAGTTGTAGAGTAAAGACTGTGGGAACGCCGGCAAGAATTGCCGATTCCATTTCCGGTTTAAAGCCGTTTATCAAATGCGCATATAAAAGGACGTTTTCGGCATTATTACTAATCAAAATATCCGTTATTCTCGGTTCAATAGCCTGCGCTTTTATCGGCCAACCTGCAAAAATGAACAAAGAAACAAAAATTCCGGCATGAAAATATTTTTTTATCTTTTCCATAATATGTCAACTTCCTGCAAATTTAAGAAAAACATAATCATATATTTCACAAGGATTAACTTCTAATAAGTACCCTAGATACAATCATTATCAACGACGCCAGGGACGGCATTCCCTCATGGACAAACAGTACTAGCATGGCGCCTTCGCCCCGTTAATACGCTTAATAACAGCATAGTACGGCAGATGGGAAGATGCACTATAATTTTATTCTTAATATGGTGCAAAATCGGTGCTTTTGCCGGAAAAGACGGCCCCACACGCCCTGCTCTTAATTATAAAAAATTTTAAAGGGTTATATACTAGGTAACATAACGATAAAAATCAAGATTAATTTGGTTTAAATCTGAACGGCGTCCAGAATTCTGAAGGAGGGAATCTTTAATGAACCGATCTTGTGGGTACTTTCATCTTTATTGATACAACTGACAATTTCCCAGCAATCTGTTTTGGACATCAATTCTTTGAGCAATAGATTATTCAAGCGATGGCCTGACCTGATAGCCACAAAATGACCAATAATCGGCATACCCAGCAAAAACAAATCACCAATGGCATCGAGAATCTTATGTTTCACAAACTCATCGGGAAAACGAAGGCCGTCTTTATTAATAATTTTCTGATCGTCAAGAACGATAGCATTTTCCAGCGATCCTCCCAGTCCCAAACCTTTTGCCTGCAAATATTCGACTTCTCTTAAAAAACCGAATGTACGGGCGGAACAAATTTCCTTTTCATATTTTTCATCAGAAAAAGTCATGCTAAAAGATTGCCTGCCGATTATGGCGTGCTGGAAATCAATTTCATAAGTAATTTTGAATTCTTCAGCAGGGAGTAAAACAGCACTACCTTCTTTTTCCGCTACCGAGACAGGCTTTTTAATTAGCAGAAGTTTCTTTGTTTTTCCTTGTGCATGAGTACCCACTTCTTTCAGGAGATTTACGAAGGGAAGAGCGCTGCCGTCCATAATAGGAACTTCGAAGGAATCCAGCTCGACAACGGCATTGTCCACACCCATACCGCTGAAAGCTGAAAGGATATGCTCAACGGTAGCAACAGTGACGCCATTACTTCCCAATGAAGTTGCCAATGTAGTGTCACAGACATTATTAAACTCCGCCCGAATTGAAGGGGTATCGGGCAAATCATTACGCTTAAAGATAATACCTGCATCTACATGCGCCGGTTTTATCCTCATGTTAACTTTTCGTCCAGTATGCAATCCAACACTGGAACAATTTATTTCCTTTTTTAATGTTCGCTGTAAATACATAGGGTTTTTACTCGAATGAATATATGAATATGATAAGCAAGTATTATACCATCTTATCGTATCTACTTGTTGAATTTAAGTCATTGTAATAATTATTATTTTCTTTAATGACGCAATAGTGAATCGACTTAGATTATCTTTGTGTGTCCAAAAAGCCACAGTAAATTGTGAAATAAATCTAACTGCTATAATTTATTTATAAAATCGCTCCTTTTCGCTGTAAATACAGCCGCAATACGATTGACGATACAATCCCAATTCTTTGGAAATTTTTACGCCTTCCGGCCAGCCGACGCGGAAATCCTGATAGTAAAAAATTATTCGCAATTCCTTGCTTAAATTTTCTCCAATTTCCCGAATCAGGTCATGCTTTTGATATTTACTGTAGAGGAGAGTCGTTGTAAATCCATCATATTTTTCCTGGATTGCCAATTCGGCTGTATATTTTAGGCGATCCGTGAGGCAGTAGGCGCACCTTTCCTTTTCTTTAAAAGCAATGTTCCTTATAAATTCTTCCATGGGATATCCTTCTGACCAAATAACATTCAAAAATGCCATGGCTGCATAATCATTTAGAGTCCGGCGGCGCTTTCGATATTCCTCGTAAGGATGAATATTGGGATTATAAAAAACACCCACCACTTCATGTCCCTGGGTCCGTAATTCTTTTAGTGGGTAAATTGTACATGGTCCGCAACAGATATGCATTAATAGTTTCATGGTGGGTACTTTGCCTTGACAAAAAAACCGCTTTAGCTTAAAAAAACTCTTTCTGGCCGTTGGAAACTTTTAGACCAAAATGTTCATAGGCCTTGGCGGAGGCGATCCGCCCTCTTGCCGTTCTTTGTACATAACCTTCCTGAATCAAATACGGCTCATATACATCTTCAATCGTCGTCTTCTCCTCGCCCATCGCCGCAGAGAGGCTCTCCACCCCTACAGGTCCTCCGTTGAATTTTTCAATCAAAGTCAAGAGTAGTTTCCTGTCCATTTGATCAAATCCCTTCTGGTCAACTTCAAAAGCATCCAGTGCTCTATGCGCTATTTTTGCATCAATTGTTCCATCTGATTTTACTTCAGCATAATCCCGCACACGCTTGAGCAATCGATTGGCAATGCGCGGTGTTCCGCGCGCGCGTTTGGCCAATTCTTCTGCACCCGCCGACGCAAGTTTTATTCCCAAGATTGAGGCGGATCTCTTTATAATTACGGCCAGTTCCTGCGGCGAATAAAACTCCAGAGCGAAAATGCATGCCGAAACGGTCGCGTAAGGGAGAAGTCAAAAGTCCGGCACGAGTCGTTGCACCGACCAAAGTAAATTTAGGTATATCCAGTTTCATTGATCTTGCCGACGGACCCTGTCCGATTAAAATATCAATATGGAAATCTTCCATGGCCGGATATAATATTTCTTCAACTACATGCGAAAGCCTGTGGATTTCGTCAATAAAAAGAACTTCCTGTTCTTGCATATTGGTCAAAATCGCCGCCAAATCTCCCGGCCTTTCAATAACCGGTCCGGAAGTGACTTTGATTTCCACACCCATTTCCTTGGCAATAATATAAGCCAAAGTAGTTTTTCCTAAGCCCGGCGGACCATGCAAAAGAACATGATCAAGCGCCTCACGACGTTTTTTCGCCGCCTCAATAAATATTTTTAAGTTACTCTTGATTTTTTCCTGCCCTACATAATCATTTAATTTTATCGGACGCAAATTAGCATCGAATCTATATTCATCTTCGTTGCAGCCGGGATTGACTAAAGGATTTTTTATAGGAGTATCCATAATATTACACTTCTATTGATTCGTTCTAACCGGAAAGACTTTTTAACGTCTTTTTCAAGAGTTGATCCATCGCCAACTCCTGTGCCGATGTGTATAATACTTTGTTTAACGCATCCTGAGCGACATTACTTTTATACCCTAAATTGATCAAGGCAGAAAGAACATCTTCCCTGATAATTTCATTTATTTTTTGCTGACCGTCCATCGCCGGCACCTCTTCGGCCATCATTTTCTTTACAATTTTTTCCTTTAACTCCAGAATCAAGCGTTCAGCCAACTTCTTACCTAACCCGGGGATACTGATCAGTTTCCTTACATCTCCGCCGGATATGGCGCGTAACATTTCCTGCACCGAAATACCGGAAAGAATATTCATGGACATCTTTGGTCCAATGCCGTTAACGGAGAGCATTAATTGGAAAAGATCCCGTTCTTGAACAGTGTAAAAACCAAATAAATTGATGGCATCCTGCTTGACATGGGTATGAATATGCAATGTTATGATTTGTCCCGCTTCAGGCAGTTCATAAAAAGTCGTCAAAGGAATAAAAACACGATAACCAACACCATGGGCATCGATAACGACATGGGAAATGCCCTTATAAACAATTTTTCCGCTGATCAAGGCAATCATCAGATTGTTTGCTCCTTTAAGAAGTTAGCATGACAGATTGCCGCCGCCAGAGCGTCGGCAGCATCCGCCGGAGGCAAAACAGGAAGTTTTAAAATCGCTTTAACCATTGACTGTACTTGTCTTTTTTCGGCACGTCCATAACCGACCACGGCTTTTTTCACTTCCAAAGGCGCATATTCAAAAATTAATATGCCTTTGTCTGCGCCGGCAAATATAACGACGCCCCTTACTTGCGCCTGCTTAATCAAACTGCGTACATTTTTCCCGTAAAAAATATTCTCCAGTGCAATAGCTTGAGGAGCCGTCTGGGCAATGATTTGAGATATCTGCCGGTGGATGGAAATTAATATCGCCGATAAGGTTGAATCTTTTTGCGGTTTGACCTCGCCATGAATTATATGCCGCAAATAATTGCCGTCTTTTTCAATAACGCCGTAACCGGTAACATGGCTGCCGGGGTCAATTCCTAAAATTCTCACTTTTTATTCCGTATAAGAATGGTTTGAATTTTAGCTTAATTTTTCCATCACATCTTTATCAATATCGAAATTGGCATAGACATTTTGTACATCGTCATTATCCTCAAGCTTTTCCATCATTTTCAACATTTGTTCCGCTTTATTTGCCTCCAATTTCACTGTTGTGGAAGGAATCATTCCGATACGTGCTTCCAGATGTTTTATGCCTTTATCGTCAATAGCTTTTTTTACCGCTTCGAAGGAGGCAGCAGCTGTAATTACCTCATATTCGTCATCTTCGCTCTTGACGTCTTCAGCCCCTGCATCCAAAGCAAGCTCCATCAAGGTGTCTTCATCAATTGCCTTCTGATCAATAACAATACTGCCTTTTTTAGCAAACATCCAGGCTACACATCCGTTTTCGCCAAGATTTCCGCCATGCTTGGAAAAGATATGCCTAATTTCCGCCACAGTTCTATTTTTGTTGTCCGTCATGACTTCAACGAGAACCGCCACTCCACTGGGACCGTAACCTTCATAAGTCACTTCTTCATAATTGGCCGCACCTTCACCGCCGCCGATTCCCTTTTTAATCGCCCTTTCGATATTATCTTTAGGCATGTTTTCTTCCTTAGCCGCCAGAACCGCTTGTCTGAGACGCGCGTTACCTTCAATATCGCCGCCACCAAGTCTTGCCGCTAAGGTTATTTCTTTGATAATTTTCGTAAATATCTTCCCGCGCTTGGCGTCAATAGCCCCCTTTTTCCTCTTGATCGTACTCCATTTGGAATGGCCGGACATATTCTTTCTCCTGAAACGTTATAACTATAATTTTTTTTGCCTAATAACACAAGGCAATAAGCTTGTAAAGTTATTTACAACTTTTAACCGGGCGAAGACGTTCCTTTTTCTCTTTTTATTTTGACAATCAAATTTTGATTGGGTATGGTCGAAGAAAAAAAGGAATTAAATCATGAAATCTTATCGCGAAGAGTACTGGTTTAATGTTCCCGGCCGCAGAGGCTTTGTCAACATAACGACAAAAGTGGAAGAGAGCATAAAAAAAAGTGCCATTCAGGAAGGGTTGGTACTGGTAAACGCCATGCACATTACGGCATCCGTATTCATTAACGATGATGAATCCGGCCTGCATCATGATTATGACCGCTGGCTCGAGGAAATTGCTCCCCATGAACCTATCTCCCGCTACCTCCATAATAGAACTGGCGAAGAAAACGGTGATGCGCATTTAAAAAGGCAAATAATGGGGCGGGAAGTGGTGGCAGCTGTTACCAAAGGCAAGCTTGATTTTGGTCCCTGGGAACAAATTTTTTACGGAGAATTTGACGGCAAAAGAAAGAAAAGAGTTTTGGTCAAGATAATCGGCGAGTAATATATCCCTCCCCGCGGCATAAAGCTGCGGGGATGGATTTTTCAATTTATAACCTAAATGGATTCAACGATAAACGCGTGACCGGGACCACCGCTGGCGCAAAGAGAAGCACAACCATATTTTACGCCGCGCCGCTTCATTTCATTAATCATGGTGATGATCAACCTGGCGCCGGTTGCGCCGACCGGATGGCCCATGCTGATGCCGGAACCGACGGCATTGATTTTGTCCAGACTAATCTTCAACTCACGGTTGCAGCCAATGATCTGAGCGGCAAAAGCTTCATTGAATTCAAAATAATCAATCTGCTCCTGCTTCATATTGGCGAATTTTAGGGCATTTCGTACAGCCGGAACAACGCCCATACCCATGATGCGGGGCTCAACGGAGCCGGGGGCGGAAGCAACTACTCTGGCGATGGGTTTAATACCCATTTTCTTGGCTGTGTCGGCAGCCATCATGATCATACAGGAACCCGCGTCGTTCAGGCCGGAAGCGTTGCCGGCGGTAACGGTACCATCTTTTTTGAAAGCGGGTTTCAGTTTGCCCAGGGCTTCCATGTTGGTGTCTTCTCTGGGATGTTCATCCCTATCGATTATAGCCGGGCCTTTTTTAGTTTTGACTTCCACCGGAACGATCTCATCTTTGAACCAGCCCTTTTTAATGGCGGCGCAGGCTCTCTGATGGCTCATCAGAGCCCATTCATCCTGCTCCTGGCGGGAAATTTTGTACTGGTCGGCAATATTGTCCGCCGTGATACCCATGTGATAGCCCAAGAGCGCATCGACCAGACCGCCGATCATCAAACTGTCCTGAATCTTTTCACCATCAGCCAGACGATAACCCTTGCGGGCGCCGAAGAGCAGATAGGGGGCGTTGCTCATGCTTTCAATGCCGACCACTGCGCCGATGTCAATTTTGCCCAGCATAATTTCCTGTGAAAGTAATTCGGAGGCGCGCATGGAAGAGGGACACTGCTGGTGAACCGTAAAAGCGAAGGACTCGACCGGCAGTTCCGCACCCATAGCAATGTGACGGGCGCTGTTTCCCGGCGCGCCGGCCTGGTTGCACTGACCGGCAATCACTTCCTGAACCAGGTTTTTGTCAATACCGGCCTTAGCGATGGCCGCCTTTAAAACCGTCACGCCTAACTGTACAGGAGTCAGGCTCGAAAGCGACCCCATATAATCTCCAATTGCTGTTCTGACACCGCTAACAATTACAACTTCTCTCATAACAAATTCCTTTCTTCTATTATTTTTCCGTAGGTACGGTTTTTTCTTAATAAATTAATTGCTTTATTTTAAAATGATTTTTTAAATCAAGATAGTCCTTGATTATAATTACCGGCAGTCAATAACATTTTTTAATTACTATACCAAGGAAAAATTTTAACGAAAATTACTCTTAATATTATGGTAAAAATTCGCCCTTAGCAATAGTGATTGATTTACCGCCGACATGCACATCGATTTTACCATTAATTTCTTGAGCTTTTAAATATAAAAGAGAAGGACGATTAATTTCATAACCTTGTTCCGAGCGAATATCAATTTCATTTTTCCCCCAGTAACGATGTTTCACCAAATAAGCGGCAAGACAACCATTGCCGCTGCCTGTGGCGGGATCCTCGGGTATTCCATAACAATCGGCAAACATGCGCACGCTGATATTATCCAATCCCTGATGTGATTCAGGACAAAAAATCAAAATTGGTTTCGCCCACGTATTTTTGATGAGATTAAAATATTTTTCTTTGTTCACATGAGCTCTTTTTAATGAAAGCAGTGTTTTTAGAGGAACGATGATATGCGGCAACCCTGTTGATACTTCTTCAACCGGAAAGAGTTCATCTATCTCCGATCGTCTAAGTCTCAATACGTCAGCAATGAGGTTAGCATCAATATTTTTCCCGAATTCAGGATTGATCTGTTTCATCCAACCTATAGTGCCGTTTTTCTCTTGTTTGAATGTAACCGGTATTGGCCCAACTTTTAAATTTAATACTACTTCTCTTGGAGCATCAGTTGCTATTTCACTGCGAATGATATGGGCAGTCCCCAAAGTGGGATGACCGGCGAAGGGAACTTCTGATTCTGGTGTAAAAATACGGACATCATAACCGCCCTCGTGCTTTTCTTCCGATGTAATGAAGGTCGTTTCTGAAAAATGCATCTCGCGGGCAAGCGATTGCATTTGCTCTGGCGAAAGCTTCGCCCCGCCGCGAAACACAGCCAATTGATTTCCGGCATATTTTTGTTCCGCAAAAACATCCACGATATAAAACATAAGCTTTCCCATATATTATCCCTATTATTTACTTTTTCTAACTGCTCCCCAAAACGTCAATATTGCACCAAACAACAAGCAAGAGTGCCCACTAAGTCCTGTATCAGTTATTTATTTCGCCTACAAAGAAACAAATATGGTAAATAAGTATTTTAATGATTTGTGTTTGAAATGGGTGATCTACACACTCTATCAAATGATGACAGAAAAATATTAGACTAGCAACAATTAGAGCCCAATCTTAGCAACCTGATATCACGTCATCGAATACTTGCTTGTAGCCATCTTTTTCTAAATGATATATTCGGTATCCTGTCGATTCATACCCACGAACTTCAAATATTAACTCTGGTATTCCGTCACCATCAATATCCAAAGCATCCAGGAAACTATAACCATTGCCCCAACTTTCTGGGTCATTGCTCTCTTTTACTGAGAACAGTTCCTTAATATTAGTTTTGATTAACTGAAGAATGTAAATTCCAGATACCTTAATTTTTTCGTTTTCTGCTTTTGCTTCAACAACATACTGGACTGAGTCATCTCTTGTCAGTTTAAAAGCGAGCAATTGGCTTATTTTAACGTCTCGTGCATTTAAATTAGGCTGATCTTTTAAAATTACCTTTTTAACATATTCTGAAATCTTCACAATGACGGCCTGAGGTGTCTCCTCTATCATGATAGACGCTTTCTGCTTTTTAGCAGCTGGAGCATCGCTGTTAAGCGCAACAAATGCAGATGTCCTCTCCTTGAAATCTATCCCATTGTTGAAACCCTGATATTCTTTCTCTAGCCTTCCTTTCACTTTCTTTGTTGTTGTCGTCAATGATGTGGTTTGACCGCAGCCAATGTCAATAGCACTGCATTCATACCCAGCCTTACATATTTTATTAATAACTGATTCCTTGATAGATTTTCCATTTTGATACACGATGTATTTGTTGTGAGCTTGAAGCAAATCTTTTCTTTCAGATATTTCCACTTTTTTATTATCATCCCATCGACTAACAACATCATACTTGCCGTGGGAATATTTGCCGATGAGTAAAATCTCATCATGTATTTTGTTTTTAAGTAAATCTTCCTTAACTACTAGTAGCGCTATCAAGGTTGTGTCTTTTAATCCGGTCGAGTGCGTCTTGCCGATTGTGTAGCATGGCACAGGCGGGGTTCTTTTAGGCTCAGCAACAATCCATGCGGGGTCACTCGTGCATTTTTTGTAGAAGAAGTACCCTTCATCTTCG
This sequence comes from uncultured delta proteobacterium, assembly GCA_963753975.1. Classification (GTDB taxonomy): domain Bacteria; phylum Desulfobacterota; class Syntrophia; order Syntrophales; family Smithellaceae; genus UBA4810. The sequence goes on along the minus strand of CAVWEH010000002.1, from coordinate 4,546 downwards.
CGTTTTATTCCAAGTTCACTAGGAGAAATAACTTTATATTTCGGGTCTCCTTCAATGCGTGTATTCGGTGTCCAATTTCCGGGCTTGTCGCAACCATGGAGCGCACAAAAAGATACGGAATACAGTTGATTCTCAGCGGGTTTGATTTGCACTCCAAAAAAATCTGAACAATCACCCTTCCAAATACCTGTGTAATCAGTTCCCCAACTTACACTTGGAAGCACCAAAAGCGCAACAAAGCAAATGATAGGTTTTATTGATTTCATTTCACTGTTCTCCTTTCAACAATCAATATCCGAAGTTCATTTTCCCTCTATAGAATTTAATATTATAATAGCAATATTTATTATTTTTAAAAGAGATAAATACACAGCCTCAATAATAATGGATTGAAATCTTGTATTTTCAGAGAAATTAATATTTTACTGATTACAGGAAGAAGTGCTTGCTGAAAACACCTACAAGTTTCCGACGGCAACAAGAATAAATAAGCCAAAGATTACTGATTGAATGACGTTATACTTGAAGTGATGGTTCGCACTATCTTTTTGCATCTTCATGTTTGCGTGCTTCATCAACGAATCTCTTGGCTGAAGGTTGCATTATCGGCCAAAGGTTAACAAAATGGTCCTCGACTTCCTTTTGTGCCAGCCAGTCATCTATCTCATCAATATCAAGCTCGTAATAGCTTTTTCGAATACCAATTGCCATAACGATAATGTAGTCGTTTACTAAAGTGATAAGTTTCTCTGCCATCTTTTTTGATGCGCGAAAAGGAGACGTCATTCGCTTTTTGAAATCTATGTTTTTCCCTTTTTTGGGGATTCCAACATATGTTGCCTGTTGTTTGATTTTTTCAAGGTCACCATATTTAAGTATTCGGTAAAGAAGTTTAGAGGAATAAGGTTCATCCCAGTCAGATAAGAACCACATTTGCTTTTTTGAATGAGAATAGGAACTAAGCAAATCTCTTTGAAGCTCTTCGATGCTCTGTAAATACGGATCGACTCTGCTGTGATACCATACATGTTCATAAATGCCGTATTTTCCAAGCTCTTCAATCGATAATATAGTGGTGTGAAGTGCAGATGGGATTCTGTTTTTTTTGAATAACAAAATGGCATCTTCGTGTAGACGTATTGCGTTCTTGAAAGATGCAATAGCCATCCGAGGCAATTTATTAATATTGTATTGAACTTTTTTTGGTCGCATTATTACCCCGTAAATGTAAATATTAGTTTATCACAATCTCCTTTTTTTAAAATATGAAAATACACAGCCTCATTGATAACGGATTGAAGTCCAGCATTTTAGTAGATGTTGTTGGTTTGTGGATTACAGGAAGTAAAGGCGAGTAATTAAATTATAATTTCGGCGGTCTTGCAAAAAGCTCCCCCGTATGCATGGGGTAAACGCCGGCAAGGCGCTCGCTAAATTAATTGCAACTTTGATAGGCAAAGTGGAACGCGGCGGCAACTACAAATAAATTCTAACTTCGGCGGCCTTGGAAAAAGTTCCAGAGGCAAGGCGCGCGAAGCTTTAGGAATGAGGCCTACTTTTGAGTAGGTCGCAGTGACTAAAAGCTGCAGCGCAACGCAGCATATGGACTTTTTACGAGGTCGCAAATAACAAAACCCCTTTGATTACTCAAAGGGGTTTTGTTATTAAATCCGGCGGCACCTACTCTCCCACACAGTCACCCGTGCAGTACCATCGGCGCAAGAGAGCTTAACTTCCGTGTTCGAGATGGGAACGGGTGTGACCTCCCTACGATAGCCACCGAAATTATCTATATAATTGCATGACAATGCATATCGCTATGTTGAAAATTGAGCGTTATAGTTAATTATGATTAGACCATATTAATCCCACATGGCTTCGCATGTAGGATAATTCGACTTACATATTTCATTAAGCTAAGCTTAATGAAATATGAGTCTCATTATTATAATTAATTATGGTCAAGCCTCACGACCGATTAGTATCAGTTAGCTGAACGCATTACTGCGCTTACACATCTGACCTATCAACCTCGTCGTCTACAAG
>CAVWEH010000001.1:0-418322 GCA_963753975.1 uncultured delta proteobacterium | reverse complement strand
GCTACCTGATCCATCCTCACCTGCGGCACTGGTGGGCGCGGGGGTGTGTCCTGTACTGTAGGGACACACCCGCCGGGCACGGCAACGTCGTGCCTGTGCCGCACCCCGCGCGCCGCGGGCGGAGGACCAGGAGGAGCACAGTGAGCGAGGAGCCCGCCCCCGAGGACCAAGCCTCACCGAGCGACGGCACGGAGATGGCCGTCCTGCCGCTGCGCGGCAGCGTCGTCTATCCCTACATGCCGCAGCAGCTGACGGCCACGCGCCAGGCTACCATCCGCGCCACCGAAGTGGCCATGGAGGGGACCACCTCGTCGGTGTGTTCGCCCAGACCGACTCTGAGGCCGAGGAGCCCGCCGAGGACGGCCTGCACCCGGCGGCAGCGTGGCCCGCATTCACCGGCTGTGGCGCATGCCGGACGGGTCTGCCCGCCTCATCGTGCAGGGCGTGGCGCGCCTGCGCCTCGGCCGCATCGTGCAGACCCAGCCCTACCTGCGTGCGGTGGTGCACCGGCTGGAGGAGCACTACGACCCGCAGTCCATGGCCATACAGGCGCTGGTGCGCACGGTGCAGCACCAGTTCCAGTCCATCGTGAAGCTCGTGCCCAACCTGACGGACGAGCTGCAGATCATCGTCGCCAACATCGACCATCCGGGGCGGCTTCTCGGACTTCGTGGCCTCCAACCTGGACCTGCAAGCCCGCCGAGAAATGAGGTTCGTGATTTATTGCCATATTTTTCCCCTCCAGGCTTGCTCCTTATATCATTTATTTTTTTTAAACAAAAGGCATTTTGAATAATTTTTCGTCTTGACACATAAGTTTCTTAGTTGTATAAGAACAAAAAATTAGACCTTTTAATTTAATCCAGCGAGATTGAAAAAGGAACTAGCAATGAAAGTAAAACATCCTAAGCTTATAAAGCCTTTCTTCGTAAGGGGGGAAGGCTTTTTTATTAATGAGCCTCGCCGAAAACGAATGAAATGAAGTTTGAGGCGTAAGTGGAATCATGAAACGCGAATTTCAAAAACGTGGTGCATTGAAATTTGCCAGTTGAATTGATCCCGCAAAAGTCGGGATTAATCCAGCCATAGGCGGAGGATATGAACTCCAAAGTTTGCTTTGAGGTTCATATCCGTGATTGCGAAATTACAAAGGAAGTTTAAAAATGCTTCAAGAAATGACAATCTCTAAAAAAGCGCCTAGGCATAATTAGGGTTAAGCAATATGACGGAGAATAAAAATATTAAAATAGTTATGGACAAAGATGGAATCGACCGCTGTCTCACCCGTATTGCTTATGAAATTTTAGAAAAAAATAAAGGCAAGGAAGATCTTGTTCTTGTCGGTATTCGCACCGGCGGAGTATATCTGGCTGAAAGGTTGCAGAAAAAAATATCCGGCATTGAAGCTGGTAAAATTCCGCTGGGTATCCTGGATATAACTCTTTACCGGGATGATATTTCCACTTCTCATAAAAAGCCTCGCCTGGGAAAAACGAATATCCCCTTTTCCCTGGATAACAAAAAAGTTGTACTGGTTGACGACGTTCTCTTTACCGGGCGGACCATTCGCGCAGCAATGGACGCTTTGATCGACTTTGGCCGGCCAAAAATGATTCAGCTTGCCGTTTTAATTGACCGCGGTCATCGCGAACTTCCGATCAGAGCCGATTTTGTGGGAAAAAATCTGCCCTCTTCTCTTTGGGAAGCCGTTAGTGTTAAGCTTGTGGAAAAAAACGGTATCGATAAAGTAGTTATTGAAGAAGGAACTTAAACATTAAATTTTAGAACCTGATTATGAAATTAAAGAAAAAAGATATCCTGGGAATGAAAGATCTGGCAGATAGAGGAGATTAATCTCATCCTGGAAACTGCCGAATCTTTTCTGGAAATTTCCACCCGCGAAATTAAGAAAGTGCCGACACTGCGCGGCAAGACGATTATTAACTTGTTTTTCGAAGCCAGCACTCGAACGCGAACATCTTTTGAAATCGCCGCCAAGAGGCTTAGCGCCGACACGGTCAACATTTCTGCATCGACAAGTTCCGTTGTCAAAGGAGAAACCCTCATTGATACGGCACGCAATTTGGAGGCGATGAATCCCGATGTAATTGTCCTTCGCCACAGCGCTGCCGGAGCTCCGCAGTTGCTCGCATCATTAGTTAAGCAATCTATTATCAATGCCGGGGATGGTGCACATGAACACCCCTCACAGGCTCTTTTGGACATGATGACGATTAAAGAAAAAAAAGGCAAAATCGCCGGACTGAAAATAGCAATTGTCGGTGACATAGCTCATAGTCGCGTCGCGCGATCGAATGTTTACGGTTTATCCAAAATGGGTGCGGAAGTTTTTCTGGCCGGTCCGGCAACCATGCTTCCCCGAGATATCGAACAGATGGGCGTAAAAGTTTACACCAAGCTGGAGGATGCTATTGCCGGTGCGGATGTAGTAATGATGCTGCGCATTCAACTGGAAAGGCAAAAACAAAGTATCTTTCCAACGCTTCGCGAATATTCCCAGCATTACTGCCTGAATCGCACGAACATTAAGCTGGCCAAAAAAGATGTCATTGTCATGCACCCAGGGCCTATAAACCGCGGAGTGGAGATATCGCCGGACATTGCCGACGATCCATCCTACTCGGTGATTCTCGATCAGGTAAATAAAGGTGTTGCAGTAAGAATGGCCCTGCTTTACCTGCTGACCGGAGGTAATGAATGAAGATATTATTAACCGGCGCGAGAGTAATTGATCCCACCCAAAAATTGGATGCCGCTATGGATGTTTTCCTGGAAAATGGAAAGATTGCCAAAATCGGCTCTGACCTTTTAAAATCGGTCAAATCCAAAGAATCGGAAAAAGTAAAAATTATCGAGCTCACCGACATGATCCTTACACCCGGTTTAATCGACATGCATACCCATTTGCGTGAACCGGGGTTTGAATACAAAGAAACGGTTGCCTCAGGGGCCGCAGCGGCAGTAGCCGGAGGTTTCACCTCGATTGCCTGCATGCCCAATACATTGCCTGTAAATGATAACCGCTCGATTACAGAATTTATCAGAAGGAAAGCTGCGGAAGCCGATCTGGCCAACGTTTATCCGGTCGGCGCAATCAGCAAGGATTCTTCCGGTTCTCAATTGACTGAATTTTGGGATTTGAAAGATGCAGGTGTGGTTGCTCTTTCCGATGACGGAAAACCGGTAATGGATGCTGCTTTGATGCGTCACGCGATGGAATACGCCCATTCACTGGAATTGCCGATTATTTCGCATTGCGAAGACATAAATCTCTCCGGCGGCGGTTTGATAAATGAAGGCTATTATTCAACGATTCTGGGACTCAGCGGCATTCCCGGCATCGCGGAGGAAGCAATGGTAGCACGCGATATTTTGATCGCCGAATTCACCAAAACTTGCATCCACATCGCGCATGTCAGTACGGCCGGCTCGGTGCGTCTGATTCGCGATGCCAAAAAAAGAGGTCTGAGTGTAACGGCGGAAACCGCCCCCCACTATTTCACTCTAACCGATGAAGTACTGCAGGGATATGATACAAATTTAAAAGTCAATCCGCCTTTGAGAAGCGTTCAGGATGTTGCTGCAATTAAAGAAGGTCTTGCTGATGGAACGCTCGATGTGATCGCCTGTGACCATGCCCCCCATGGGCGTACGGATAAAGAGTTGGAGTTTGAATATGCCGAAAAAGGTATCAGCGGTTTGGAAACTTCGCTGGCTTTAAGTTTAAGACTCATCCAGGACAAGGTGATTTCATGGCCGGAGCTCATCGCGAAGATGAGCGCTAATCCGGCGCGCATCCTGCGCTTGCCGAAAGGGACACTCCGGACAGGTGCCGATGCCGACATTACCGTTATTGATCCGCAGTTTAAATGGACTGTTGATGTAAAATCATTTCGCTCCCGCGGCAAGAACTCTCCCTTTCATGGCCGGAAAATGCAGGGCAAAGCCATTTTTACTATCGTTGGTGGAGATATAAAATTCGACGGTCGCTGAAGAAGAAACAAATTTAAGAAAGTCAGGAGACAACTTCATAAAATTAGCCAAAGACAAGGCGCGCGAATATTGAGGAGTGAGGCGTATTTTAGACATACGCTGCAACGACGAGATATGAAGCGCAACGCAACATATAGCCATTTTATGAAGTTGTAATAAATATGAGTGCCAGAGAAAACTTCAAGACTACAGGGTTTGTTTTACGTTGCCTCAACTACGGGGAATCGGACTTGATTGTCACTTTTTACAGCAATGATTTTGGCAAGCTTACAGGAATTGCCAAAGGTGCTAAAAGAAGTAAAAAGCGGTTTGTCAATGTTTTTGAGCCTTTTTCTTTGACGAATATAATCTTTTCCCGCAAAAATCGTGATGTGCTGGCATTTATTGAATCCTGCGAAATTGTCGAACACTACCATGACATCCGTCAGGATTTGGAAAAAACGCTGATCGCCTCTTACTTTATCGATCTTACAGATCACTTCAGTCCCGAAGGAAAAAAGAATGAAAAAATATTCGAACTTTTACAAAACTTTCTGGCATTGCTGGACGATGAAAAGGCGTCTATTGTTACCGTGCGTTTTTTTGAAATGCGCCTGCTGAAATTGGCCGGTTTTGAACCGGCGCTTGACCACTGCATCAGATGTAAAACTCCTGTTGCCAACGGCAGTTCATATTACTTTTATCCGCTGGATGGTGGAATCAAATGCGCGGCTTGCGCTCAGCCTGAAAGATACGATCAGTCCATTTCTGCGGGTACCGTGCGGACATTGCTTTTAGGCAAGGACATGGACATTGATAAAATTAAGCTGATAGCTTTATCCGATAGTTTGGCAATGGAATCCCGCAACATCCTTATCGGCTTTATTTCTCATGTACTGGGCCGGGAAGTAAAATCACTTAAAGTTATGGAGCAAGTCCAAAAGCTGTACGCATGAAATAAAATTTATCCAACACGAAATATTGGTAATGTGCAAAATAGGAAGAGGAGTCGCCCATACCTGTACAAGCGACCCCTCTTCTTTACTGATTCATATGTGCGCTTTAATTTTTACTTCTTGTCTTCTTTGATAAGCACAGATTCCACTCTGCGGTTTTGTTGTCTGCCTTCCGCCGTTTTATTATCAGCGATGGGCCTAGTCTCCCCGAAGCCTTCTGACTTCAGACGTTTTCCGTCGATATTGAACTTATCGACAATATAATTTTTCACGCTGTCCGCGCGCCTCTGGGAAAGCTTCTGGTTGTATTCTTCGGTTCCGATGTTATCGGTATGTCCTTCAATGGCAACTTTTGTATCAGGATATTTTACCATGAAATCGGCAACCTGTTTTATTTCATCATAGTACTGCGGCCTGATGTCCGACTTGTCGAAATCAAACTCGACGTTTATTCTGGCACGCCCTTCACTCAACATCTTTTTTTCAACCTCAGGAACTGCCGCGACAGGCGGAGGTGGAGGTGGAGCAGGGGCTTCCTTCTTTCCGCCAAAATAGAAGGCCATACCCACAGTAGCCTCCAGGTCATTATAAAGGCTACCGATTGCCAGCACATGTCTAACATCTGCCCTTAGCGCAAGATTTTCGGTTAAAAAGTACTTCAGACCGACACCATAATCAGGGGCAAAACGCGTCATATTCTGTTTATCGCTACCTCTATAGTCGATGGACTGGCCCCCTATACCCACGGCAACAAAAGGCACAAAGCGCGGTGCCGGCGTAAAATCAAAATTATAGATAGCTTCAATGCGGTAGTTGTAAACATTGGTGTATACATCGTCTTCCACGTCTCGCTTTAACCGAGGTTCAAAAGTAAGGAAACTGTATCTGGTCGGCACCCAATTAAACGTCGCTTCTACTCCCCAATTCTTGGTGAAATCGTAACCGCCACGCAGACCCAAAACAAGAGCAGGATTCTTTAGGTCCTGATTGCCTTCAAACGTAGCTACCCCCAATAAAGGTCCAACATTAAAAGCGCCTGGTTTAATTTGAGCGAACGCGGTTGTGCTAAAAACCAATAAGGCAACGACAATAAAAACTCTCGTGATCTTTTTCATAAAAAATACCCCCCTCAGATTTTTTAATGATTAAGTATCATACGTGATTATTACAGCAATATTATAACAATTACCAGAAACTAATTGCTTAGATTTCAACAGCGCCACTGGTAATCTATCCATAATATTTTTAATGCCTTACAAAAAACATGACAGCTTTTACTTTCCGTCCCTAAAACGCTCGCACAACAAGTATAAAAGCTCAGCCTTTTTGTCAATATATAAAACCCCATATGCCGGTATAATAAGCGCAGAGCGCGTAACAAGTAAAAGAGAAATTTGCCGGAAGCTCGCTATAATAATTTCTTCTTTAACCCTTTCATATTGACACTATCCCCTTGGACATGTTAGTTAGTCGCTGTAATAATTAAAGATTAAGGTTAATAATACCTGCTATTCTTGGTTGAAATCGGCAAGGAGGAATTTGTGACTTTTCAGGAATTAATTTTTGCCCTCGAAAAATACTGGCACTCTCAAGGCTGCATAATTCAACAGCCCTACGATATGGAAGTCGGCGCCGGCACATTCCACCCCGCCACCTGCCTGCGCGCGCTGGGACCGGAACCCTGGAAAGTTGCTTATGTTCAGCCTTCACGTCGTCCGACCGACGGCCGCTATGGCGAAAATCCCAACCGTCTCCAGCATTACTATCAATATCAGGTAATCATGAAACCATCGCCAGTTAACATTCAAGAGCTTTATCTGGATTCACTCAAAAGTTTCGGCATTGATCCCCTGGATCATGATATACGCTTCGTCGAAGATGACTGGGAATCTCCGACATTGGGCGCTTGGGGCCTGGGCTGGGAAGTGTGGCTCGACGGCATGGAAATCACCCAATTCACTTATTTCCAACAGATCGGCGGTTTCGACCTCCGTCCGGTTTGTGCGGAATTGACTTACGGAATCGAACGCATCGCCATGTATATTCAGGGAATCAATAATGTCTATGATTTGCAATGGAACGATAAAGTCAAATACGGTGATGTACATCATCGGGGCGAAGTGGAATTTTCCACTTATAACTTCGAAATCGCCGACATACGCATGCTGCGAAAACTTTTTGACATATACGAGCAGGAGGCTCTGCGCACTGCCGAAAAAAATTTGGTACTGCCAGCCTATGATTACTGTTTAAAATGTTCTCATACATTCAATTTACTCAATGCCCGCGGCGCAATCAGCGTTGCCGAACGAACCAGTTATATCGGTCGGGTCAGGAATCTGGCGCGCATCAGCGCCGAACTTTATTTAAAGCAAAGGGAAGAAATGGGATACCCACTCCTAAGAACAACTAATGATCTGGAGAAAAAATGAGTAAGGAACTGCTTTTTGAAATCGGCACCGAGGAAATTCCCGCCGGATTTTTACCCAAAGCTATGACTGACATGAAAGGAATTATCAGTAAATCCCTTACGGAAAAGAGGATTGCTTTTGACGGAGTAGAATGCATGGCCACGCCACGACGTTTGGTACTCTATATTGCCGATGTCGAGGAAAAGCAGGAAGACCAGACCATAGAAAAAATGGGGCCGGCCAAAAAAGCTGCCTTTGACGAAAACGGTAATCCGACAAAAGCAGCGTTGGGCTTTGCGAAGGGCCAGGGGCTGGAAGTCTCCGCATTGGAAACAATCGTTACTGAAAAAGGTGAATATCTGGGCGCCCGTAAAACAATCACCGGGCAATCCACGGAAGTCCTATTACCCGAAATTCTGACTAATTTTCTTCTGGCTATACCTTTCAAAAAATCCATGCGCTGGTCTAACTATGATTTGCGTTTCGCCCGGCCGATTCACTGGCTTTTAGCTCTGTATGGCGGCTCTGTTATACCGCTTAAAATTGAAGATATCGAAAGCGGCCATACTTCCTGCGGTCACCGGTTTATGAGCCCTGCTCCTTTTGCTGTTTCTAATTTTGCGGATTATCTGACTAAAGCCGGGCAAAACTATGTTATTGCCGATCCGGCGGAAAGGAAAAAAACAATCCTGGCCCAGGCGCAAAAAGCGGCAGAGGGGATCGGCGGAAAAATATTTTATACCAATGATCTCCTCGACACTCTGACTTTTATTGTCGAATATCCGGTGATCGTCCGTGGCAGTTTCGATAAAGATTATTTAAAAATACCTAAAGAAGTTCTCACCACCACAATGATCGCCCACCAGAAATACCTCCCCATTATTGATAATGAGGGAAAACTTCTGCCTTACTTTATTGCGGTAAGCAATACAAAGGCACGTGACCTGGAAGTTGTGGCACGCGGCAATGAAAAAGTCCTCCGGGCCAGACTTGCTGACGCTCAATTCTTCTTCGAAGAAGACAGCAGGATTCCTTTGGAGCGCCGTGTCGAATCACTGAAAAAAGTTGTTTTTCATACTCTTCTGGGTACTTCTTATGAAAAAGTTACGCGCTTCCGTAAACTGGCGTTAAAGATCGCTCAAAAAATAAATCCGGCAATCAAAAAGAATGTTGACCGGGCGGCACTCCTGGCCAAGGCCGATTTAGAATCGCTGATGGTCGGTGAATTTTCCGAACTACAGGGCGTTATGGGCCGGGAATATGCTCTTTTAGCAGGAGAAAAAAAGGTGGTAGCTCAGGCTATTTATGAACATTATCTGCCTATCGTCGCCGGAGGTGAATTGCCGGAAACAGACGAAGGAGCCATTGTCGGCATTGCCGATAAGATCGATACGATTGTCGGCTTTTTCGGTGTGGGCTTGCCTCCCACCGGCACAGCCGATCCTTACGCGCTTCGCCGTCAGGCTTTGGGCATAATCAATATTATTTTGGCAAAGCGATATCCAATAACACTCGACTTTCTTGTCGGCGAAAGTATCAACTTGTTCAAGGGTACATTAAAAAAATCGCCAGCAGAAATCAAAAAAGATGTTTTGGATTTTCTCCGGGGGCGTCTGCAAAATCATCTCATCACGCAGGGATACGCTTATGATACGATAGAGGCTGTATTGGCTGTTGACTCGACAGATATTGTTTTGGCACTGGACAAAATCATAGCGTTGCAGGCTTTCCGCGCGAATCCCGAATTTGAACCAATTTCCATTGCTTTCAAACGCGTAGATAACATTTTAAAAGATTTCCACGATCCACAAGTGGATATTGCGCTTTTTTCTTCGGCAGCCGAGAAAAATTTGTTCTCTTCTTTTAGAACAGTCAGAACCCAAGTTGACACCGGAATTAAGAAGAACGATTTTGATTTCGCTCTGACGCAACTCGCCGGTTTGCGCCCGCCTGTAGACGCTTTCTTTGACAGCGTTATGGTTATGGATAAAAACCGAAAAATACGGTTTAACCGGTTATCGCTTCTCGCAGAAATATCGTTACTTTTTCATAAAATTGCCGACTTTTCGAAAATTGTTACTGCGGGCTGATTTTTTTTACGGACCATATTATAAATTAATAATAGGAACAATGATGGTGGCGGCAGTGGTTGTCCTTTTAACCGCAACTTTCTCTTTTGCCGAATACGCGGCAGGTGAAACGGGTGCTTTCCCCTATTTCCAGCTGGGCTGCTTAATCGTCGGCGGTTTGATTGTGGTTTCTTTAAAACGCAAATATGACAAGATGTATACTACGGAAGCAGTCGGTGTCTTCGCTCTTTATACCATCTTGATGGCGCTGTTCACCAATCCGGTGATCGAAGCAGTGAAGACCATCGTCAGCTAAGAGGAAAAAAGTATCGGTATCGGGCTACTCAATGAAGGTAGCCCGGCCAGGGAAGGAGGAACGGATAATGCAGGCAGCGCACAAAACACAATGGGAGCAATACATGGGTTTCGGTTCGATTTTGATGCTTTCGGCCTGGGGATTCGCGATGGTGATTGCTTCTTTCCTGTTCCTCTACATTGGACATTTACTGGACGGTATTTTCGGCACTGCGCCTAACTTCATGCTGGGCCTCTTCTTCCTCGCTATTTTCCTCAGTGTAATGAGGCTCTATCAGGAAGCCTGGAAAAAAAGAAAAGATGTTTAGCCTTCAATACTAACATTAAATCATGATCTGCTAATATATACCCCCCCTTAAGACCAAGGCCTTAAGGGGGTTTTTTATGATTTTTTTCAATTAATGTATGATTTATTTACTTTGACCATGTACTATAAAGAATAAACCATAGTATTTTAGCGTATTCCAGGGAAACTTTTTTCCAATCTGCTAATGACAGATCCCGGTAATCTGCTGGGGCTTTTTCGTAACGTGTAGGAACAAAATAAAAATTACCTTTATTCGTGCCAAATACTTTTGAAATGATCAACTTGATTCTTCTCATATGATAAGGAGAACTCACTAATATTGCAGAAGTTAACTTACAATTAGACATTATTTTTTGCGCCTCGATAATTTCCCAATGTGTATCTTCGTAAAAGCGAGTCTGATCATTATTATCTTTCTTCTCGCTTCTATTCAGGAATAAATTCGTCGGCATGCCTTCCATTTGTCCTTTTTCAAAAATTCTATAGGCTTTGTAATAGGCCGGGATAATCAGGTAATCGGCCATTTTTTCATTCATTAATTGATAAGCTTCTTTTTTACGGGCATTAAAATCCGGTCCTAAGAGAAGAATGATTGAGTCTGCTTTCTCATATTTTGAAGAGTAAAGCAAAAACCTCGGTGCATACAAAATAAACCCTCCCAATATAACCAATATTATAATACAAAAGGCAATGCATTTATTGAATTTTATCATAAAAATGTCCTTGACATTACAGGTAATTATTTATATCAAATACATAAGCTTCAAATAGAGTTTTGTCCCTAATTGAGAAATCGACCGGAAAGCTACGGCTCGTAATAAGCAGCAATACCGCCAATGGTAAGTCAAGTTATCTGGGCGGTTTTTTTATTCTATGATATAATGTGTTATATAAACTTAAATAAATTGTAAAGAGTTTATAACTACTATGAATAAATTTTTGATTGAAAGCAACTGTCCTGTAATAAATAGAAAAAGCCCTGGCAATTGCCTTTATGCCTATATTATGGAAACCATAGATTTAGGTATTGTTATTCTGGGTGTAAAAGAGAAGGAAATTGTTTTCAAAAATAAATTTGCCTCCGACCTGTTTCAAGACAATGATGATAATCTGGGATATAAAGCTCTTCTGACATTGCTTTTATCCGAGTATGGAAAGGTTCCAGTAAGCGAGGTTATAGGTAAAGCTTATAACTTGTGGTATAAAAATCGCCTTTTAGGTTACACGCCTTATATGATCTCCGACCGCTTTATCTGGGTCATCATTAGAGACATTACGGAAAGAAGACGTTTGGAATCAATTGCCGAAGCTGTCAATTCAATGGAAAATATCAGCTACATTTTTTCCGGTATTCGGCATGAGTTGGGAAATCCCATTAACTCCATTAAAATGACTTTGAGCGTTCTTAAAAAGAATCTTAATGATTACTCAAAAAATGCAGTAGAAAAATTTGTTGATCGCGCTATGACTGAAATTTCCCGTGTCGAATTTCTTTTACAGGCACTAAAAAGTTTTAGCATATTTGAAAATCCTAATATTCAAAACATAGCATTAGGAGAGTTTTTAATCCGTTTTATCTCGCTTGTTTCCAGCGATTTGAGTCGATCGGGAATTAAAATCAGTAATTTAATTGTACCACCGGTGGAAAAAATAAGCGCTGACCCGCGTCTTTTACACCAAGTCATGCTCAATTTGATCACCAATGCTTCGGATGCTTTAAATAACTGTGAAAATCCGAATATTTTTATCAGAGCGGAAAAAAAAGAAGGGCATGTAACTATTACCGTTGAAGATAATGGCGTCGGCATGTCCGAGGAAGAACAAACTAATCTATTCAAGCCATTTTATACGACTAAGCCGCAAGGCACCGGCCTAGGCTTGATGATTACTTTGAAAATGGTAACGCTGATGAAGGGCAACATGGAAATAAAAAGTTTTAAAGATGTAGGAACAAAAGTAACCGTCTTCATTCCCGAAGGCAAGAAAGATGAACAAAACTAAAAGAAAAATTCTTATCATTGATGATAACGATATCTTTTGCGAATCGGTAAGAGACGTCCTGAGTGATGAATCAACGGAGGTTCTAATTGCCAATACGGGCAAAAGCGGACTAAAAATATGCACGGAAGCAAAAATTGATATCGTAATCTTGGATCAAAAGCTGCCCGATACGGAAGGCGTCGCCCTCTGTCCTTCCATACTGCAACAAAACGACCAGACAAAAATAATTTTTGTCACGGCCTATCCCAGTTTCAGCAATGCCGTAGAAGCGATAAAAGTAGGCGCGCATGATTATCTTTCCAAGCCTTTTGAAATGGCTGAGTTGGAACTTACGGTAAGACAGGCTTTTCGCACACAAGAATTGGAAAAAACCGAACAAATCCAAAACTACCATGATAAAAAAGAAAGCGAAGAAATTAATCTTATCTCCGATCAAGGAGTTTTTGATGAAATTCACAAAATGATCGATTTAGCCGCAGCCAGCGATGCGCCTGTCTTGATTACGGGAGAAACCGGCACCGGCAAAAATGTTGTCGCCCGCGCCATTCATTATAAAAGCAATCTGCCCAAAAAACTGTTTTTAACAACAAATTGCGCCGCGTTTCCGGAAAGCCTTATCGAGGCAGAATTATTCGGCTCGGAAAAAGGTGCATTTACCGGCGCAACATCTTTACGCCGGGGAATTTTTGAATTAGCTGACGGGGGAACTCTTGTTTTGGATGAGATCAGTTCCATGCCCATTCATTTACAATCGAAATTGCTGGGTGTTCTGGAAGAAAAACGAATTCGTCGTGTGGGTGGAGAGTTATTTAAACCCATTAATGTCCGGGTTATTGCCATTTCTAATAGTGATCTCGAAGAGGCAATAAAAAATAAGCTTTTTCGTGATGACCTTTACTACCGGCTCAGCGTTATACGCATTCACATTCCTCCGCTGAGAGAAAGAAAGCAAGATATTCCCAAGCTATGTGAATACTTTGTTGCTAAAATGGCTAGAGATACCAATACCCGGCTTGCCGATTCGGAACTTAACAAATTAATAGAGTATGAGTGGCCGGGAAATGTCCGGGAGTTAAAAAATGTAATCGAAAGAGCCTTGATTATTCAACATGGACGTTATCTCAAGCCCACACAAATGCTTAGAAGTGGTTATAATTTGTCCCCCTCCGTCATTAATAATTACGAGAATAAAGAAACCGAAGTGCTTACGCTGGAAGCTATGGTGAAAAAGTGTATCGAACAAGCGCTAGAAAAACACAGCGGTAATTACTCACAAACAGCAAGAGCCCTGGGCGTTTCCCTATCTACTTTAAAGCGAAAAATTAAATTCTACGGCTCAGATATATCGGTTCAACATATGCGAACTAAGCCATAATAGACTATCCATTTTGAACCAATTGTTTCCTCCAAAAAAATATTTTCCCATTGTAATTGCTTGAAATAAATAAGCTATCCGCAAAGTGGCTCAATCTGGCATAGCAATTGCTTTTTGTATCATCAGTTATTTATTGATCATTATTACGGTAAAACATAAACCAATGAAAATTATTGGAGAGTATTTATGACAAACGGATTAAGCAATTTTGAAGTTCTCAAACAAAAAATATCTACTTTACCCAAAGACGATTTTCTGAAAGGACGCCAACCCCGTGTAGGGGAAGTACTAATCGTCGATGATGAAGAAGGCTTTGTTCTAAGTCTTGCTGACGGGTTGAGCGCTTATAGAAAATACTTCAATTTACGAACAGCTCCGAATGGAGCCGAAGCCGTCAAAATCTTAAAATTATCCCCTATTGATCTGGTTATTACCGACTTGAGCATGCCTAAAATGGACGGCTTTGAACTTCTAGCCTATATGAACCGGAACTACCCTAAAATCCCTGTCATCTTGATGACGGCTTACGGTACTCCTAAAATTGAAGAAATTGTCAGCAACATGGGTATTTTTCGTTATTTAGAAAAGCCTTTGGATATTAATGCGATCGCCGATAATATTTTTGACGCGCTGGGAATTAAAACTTCACCGCTGGAATCAAAAACACAGGTGTCCGGACAAAGACCGAAAACAGAAATGCCATCTATTTCGTCGTCACCTTTTGGTGAGCGCACCAGTGGTTCTGTAACCGATGCGCAAACTAAAATTGCGGCAGCAAAAAAAGCCTCCGATGAAGAAAAAAACAAAGCAAAACTCGAAGATCAATCCAAAGCTGAAATGGCAGGCAAATCCAAATCAATAGCAACTTTTGGTTCGCGCACCAGTCTTTCTATTGCTGAGTTGGGAAAAATGCGAGAAGAAGCGCGCATGAAATTAGAAGGTAAAGCTAAGGATGATGCAGGAAAAAAATCTTCTTCTGAAGACGCGGAAAAGAAGGCTTTAGAAATAACTGAAAAGCGAGCAATATTAGAGGCCAAGGCCAAGGCCGAGGTTGAGAGATTTGCCCGCGAAGAAGCGCAACGTAAAGCTAAAGAAGCGGAAGAAAAAGCAAAACAGGAGGCGTTAGCCAGAGAAGACGCGGAAATTAGAGCAAAAGCCGCAACCAAAGCTAAAGCGGAAGCGGAAGAAAGAGCAAGACAGGAAGCGTTGGCCAGGAAAGACGCAGAAGTCAGAGCAACAGCCGCAACCAAGGCTAAAACTGAAGCGGAAGAAAAAATGAGACAAGAAGCTCTAGCCAGGGAAGAAGCGGCTAAAAAGGCAAAAGCCGAGGCCGAAGTTAAAGCCAAAAATGAAGCAGAAGAAAAAGCAAGACAGGAAGCGCTGGCTAGGGAAGAAGCAGCAAAAAAGGTAAAAGCCGAAGTGGAAGAAAGAGCTAAACAAGAAGCTGAACTAAAAGCTCAAGAAGCTCAAACCCAGTTGAAAGATAAATCACAAAAGGATCTAAGAACGGAAACAAAACAGAAGTTAAGCGCGTGGAAAAAGAGTTAGAGAATCGATAATTGAATAAACTGAAATCTAATGGTGAGCAGTTAAATTATGAATGTAGGAAAATTAAATGCAGCTATTGAAGTTCTTAAAAGCAATTTAGGAGAAAGCTTGCTTTCCACGGCCATTGCCATGAATGTTGATGGACAATCAATAGCCGGTTTCAACTCCAGTCCTAAATTTGCAGCACTCATTGTGAAAGCAATCAATGTTATCAACGATGCCGCAAAAATAGGCGGTTTGCCTCAGATCGGAAAATATGCTACTTTCGATTTGCAGCAAGACCGGGTACTGGTTGTATTGCCATTAGGAGAATACATATGGGGAATACTTCTGGACAGTTCCAAAACGCAAATGGGACTTTTGCTGAATATTGAAATTCCTGCGGCGATTGATGCTTTTGCTGAGGCAGTTTCTTAGGCTGAAGCGGTTTTCTTAAATAACTATTTACCCGCTGTCTTGAAAACTCGGCAATTGAAGATGGTAAATGTAACATATTTTGACAGTGAGTTCATCCAGGGAGAATAAAGATGCGTAAACCAACTTCTTTTACCACGGGACCGCAAAAAGACGCTATATCCAATGCACCTCAGGTAGAGGAACTTTTAAAGAACCTTGAATTTCACAAATCTATCCAGAGTATAAATAATCGAATAAATAGCGCCGAAAGTATAAAAGAAATAATTCTTGAAATTAAAGAGGATATCCGTAATCTCTTTAACATTCATGTCCTAACAATTTATGTGTTCGATAAGGTCAAAAAAGAAATTTACTCGATGCATTTAGAAGATTCTGTGACTAAAGAAGTCCGCTTGCCTGTTAATAACTCATCCATCGTCGGTTATGTGGCAAATAATAAAAGAATGGTCCTGATTGCCGATGTTTACAATGAACGGGAGTTAAAAAGCATTAATGAACAGTTGAAGTTCGATCGTAGCTTGGACAAGAAGTTGGGGGTATTATCGGGTCAAGTTTTAGCAATTCCAATTCTGTATGAACGTAATATCATGGGCGTAATGGAAGTGACGACTCAAAAAGGCGGGGATAAAATTGACGATTACCGCCAAATCTTTCTCGATGAAATATGCAATGTGTTGGGAATTGCTTTTTATAATCAGGAGAAGTTCAGCAAACAGCGCCGACATTCGAAATTCGATTACTTAATCAGACATGGACATATAACCCAAGCATACATAGATAAAGCCACAGAAGAATCACGCGAGCAAAAAGAACCGATTGAAAATGTTCTCATTAATAAATATAGGGTCTCGAAAGATGATATTGGCATGTCTCTGGCCGAATATTATAATTGCCAATTCGTAACTTTCAACGATAAACTACCTATACCGGGCGATTTGCTGAGAAATCTTAAAAAGCCCTATTTAAAGCGCGAACTATGGGTTCCTTTGGAAAGAGTTGACGGCAGAATCCGTGTTCTTGTCGATGACCCCACAAATATCATTAAAAGAGATACCATTGAAGGCCTCTTAAAAACAAAATCAGTCAAATATGATGTTTCTCTATCTGATGACATTTTGAAATATATTGATCGTTTTTACGCATCGCCTCAGGATACTTCATCGATAGACGAAATACTAGGGAAACTGGATCAAGATGAAGAGGTTGTCGAAGAAGATGGAGAAGTTATCACAGAATCGCACAGTGTCATCATGCAATTAGTCAATAAAATTATAAGTGAGGCGTATAGCCGTCGTGCGTCGGACATTCATATTGAGCCTAATACCGATACTAAAAACGTCGAGGTGCGTTACCGAATTGACGGAGAATGTTCGCTCTATCAGACGCTACCATATAATTATCGTGCCGCGGTTGTCTCGCGTATTAAAATAATGTCTAACCTCGATATCACAGTAAAAAGATTGCCGCAGGACGGAAAAATCAAATACAAGCGGGCGGGTGATGAAGAAATCGAATTACGCGTCGCTACAATACCTACTCAAGGTGGCGGTGGAGCGGAAGACATAGTTATGCGCATTTTGGCCAAAGGAAAAACAATGCCTCTGGAGGAGATGGCACTATCCAAACGAAACTACTCGGAAATATTGAGGATAATGGAACAGCCCTATGGAATGATTTTATGTGTTGGTCCTACAGGTTCCGGTAAAACGACAACCCTGCATGCGGGTCTCAAACATATCAATACGCCGGGCAGAAAAATATGGACGGCCGAAGATCCTGTCGAAATCACCCAACATGGGCTACGACAAGTGCAAGTACAGCCGAAAATAGGATTCGACTTTGCCGCAGCAATGCGTTCCTTTTTACGCGCTGATCCGGACATTATCATGGTCGGCGAAATGCGTGATTTTGAAACGGCTAAAATTGGTGTGGAAGCATCGCTTACCGGACATCTTGTTTTGAGCACCTTGCACACCAATAGCGCACCGGAAACGATTGTCCGGCTATTGGATATGGGCATCGATCCACTAAACTTCGCTGATGCTCTGCTGGGTATACTGGCGCAGCGGCTTGTTCGAACATTATGCAAAAAATGTAAGGAATCTTATCACCCCAGCAAAGAAGAATATGAAGAAATCGCCGAAACCTATGGAAAAGAATATTTTGACAAGTTAAATATTCCTTATAACAACGATTTATCTCTCTATCGCCCGAAAGGTTGCGATGCTTGCGAGGGGACAGGCTATCTTGGACGGATGAGTATCCATGAGCTTCTTATTGCCTCAGATAACATTAAAAGAATGATTCAAAAACATGAGCATGCCGAACAAATTCGCAATACGGCGATTGCGGAAGGTATGACCACCCTGCTGCAAGATGGTATTCTTAAAGCTATTCAAGGTCATACCGACCTAAAACAGGTAAGACGAGTTTGCATAAAATAAGACTAAATTCGCAAAATATTAATACAATATGACACTGAAAGTGCTTTAAAATTATAGCGATTTAAGCCAACGCCATTAATAAATATTTTAGTCTACTTTATGCTTTGGTTTGATTATAAATTCTCTTTATTTATCGGACACTAAAAAAATTAGTCTTAGCAACTTCTAAGTTTTGTCGCCAAAATAATCCGCTGAAAATATATAAACTTCAGTTTCTTTATCTTTCCAAGCATGTGGAGGCAATCCGGCCTTGCAACAAGTTTCCTGTAAAAAATATTCCCTGTCCCATCCGTATTCCACGGCCACTTGGGGCAACAATAAGCCGCAATTATAGCCGCGCACAATGTATAAGCCATGCTTCCCCACTTCAATTTCATCAATATTTTGAATACACTTCAGGGGACTGAGGACCGACACTTCCAAGGTTAAATCCTGAATTTCTTCAGCCCTCAATGAGGGAAAACGGGGATCATGAAAAGCCGCAGCTACAGCCATTTCCTGCACGGTCTCCCAAAGCGGCTTAACTGCTTTTATGTATCCGATACAGCCGCGTAAATGGCCGTGTTTTTTCAAAGTAACGAACGCTCCTCTTTTCTCCTTAAGTGTTTTGGACTCCAGAGTTAATTTCGGCATTTCTTTATCAGTGAATTTAGCCGTAATTGCTTTTTTCACAATATCCAAAAGAGCACTTTTTTCTTTTTGAGTCAGTTCCATATAGGCTCCATTTTATTTCACTAAATAGTCTTTCGAATAATACTTAAGTTCCCTTAAGCTGCTCAACATCTTGAAAAAGCAAACAGTCAAAAGCAAAGACAACTGGTCAAAACAACTGATCATTATTCACAGTAAACTGCCGATGCATATCCGACAACCGAACTTTTATCGCCGGTTACGTCTCCGGAATTTGCATATTTTAGAAGATGCGCTTTATTGGCGCCAAACATCTGCGCTGTCAATATAGCCACCGCCATCGGGCCGCCTCCGCATGCCTCCGCATTCCCGTGGGCGAGGGTTTCCATAAGGGCTGTGGCATTACTTTCTCTCAAATGCCGCAAAATAATTTCGTCCAGCTTTTTTGCCGCGCCGTAATTATGAAAATGAGATAAATCTGAGCTTGCTACAATTAATATTTTTTTGTCGCCCGCCGCCTCGTGAATCGCCGCGGCAAGCTTACGACAGGTGCTTTCGCTCTGATCGCCCATCACCAAAGGTACGAACGAAAAGTCACCCAGCGCCACCTGCATAAAAGGAAGTTGAATTTCCAAAGAATGCTCCTGCAAATGAGCTGCCGGTATCTCGTTAATTATTTCGCTCACATTCTTAATTGCTTGCGCCAGGGATTTATTCACGGGAATGACGCCCAAGGGCGTCTCATAACCGCCTCCGCCGTAGATCGATACGCCGGGGAAAGCGACGCGATGACTCGGACCGACGACGAAGGCCGCATCATATTTTTTCCCGCAGATAAGTTTATAAGCATAGGCAGCAATTTGTCCCGAATATATGTAGCCGGCATGCGGCGCTATTAAAGCCACTATTTCACCTGTCAATGCCAGATCCGGCACTGCTTTAAAGTAGCCCATAATGTCTTTCCTCAAAACAGAAGCATCTCCCGGATACCACGATCCGGCTATTGCAGATTTTCTTATAGAATCCATATATAGATTATCACTTAAATCGCCAGATCGCTCCCTGAGGCGTGTCTAAAACATCAATCCCCAGGTCAATAAGTTGTTGTCGCATGAAATCCGCTTCCCGCCAATTACGGGCAGCTCTTGCTTTTTCTCTTTTATGAATGAGCTCGGTTATTTCTCTGCCGGCGGATTGCTGATTAAAATCCATTACGCCCAGGATATTATTGATACTCTTAAGCGCTGTTATAATTTTTCGGGCATCCCCTCTGCCGATCATTCCCCGAACCAACGGCGAATTTAACTCGCCAATGAAATCGAAAAGAGCCGCCAGTGCACCCGCGATATTCAAATCGTCATCCAAAGAAACCTGAAATCCGTTGTTCAGATCGTAAATCAACTGATCTACGTCGGAAAGATCAGCAGCATCCGTATTAATAGAATCCAGCCGGGAAATAAAAGTATCGATTTTATCAACCGTATTCTTGGCCATCTTTAACGCTGTCGCGGAATAATTGATCGGCTTGCGATAATGCATTCCCATTAGGAAAAATCGTATATCTCTGCCGCTATAGCCATTTTGCCTTAATTCAGCCAGGGACAGAGAATTATTTAAAGAGCGAGACATCTTTCGTCCGTCGACCAGTACCAATTCAGCGCTAATCCAATAATTGGCCCCACTGTGGCCGGAGAATGCCTTGTTTATAGCCAAAATATTTTCGCAGTGGGGAAACGTCTCATCAACTCCGCTTATGTGAATATCATAAACTGAGCCCAGATACTTCTGAGAAATGGCTGCACATTCCAAATGCCAGCCGGGCCGCACATTACCCCACTTGGTCTTATGATAAATACCCCGCTTCAATTCCTTCAGATTCGCCCTTTTCAGGAGGGCAAAATCGGCCGGGCTGTCTTTTTCGTAATCATCAAGATCAACGGATCTGTCTGACCTTGTCTTGCTCAGATCAACATTAGAAAGATGTCCATAATCAGGCATTTTGGAGATATCAAAATATACGGAATGCAATTTTTCGTACGCATAATTCTTATCGATCAGTTTCTCGACAATCTTGAACATTTCTTCAAGATTTTCGGAAGCCTTGACATAAATATTATCTTCGCGAATATTCAAAAATTTTGTATCTTTCAGAAATACCTGTAAATACTTATTGGAATAGTCGGCCAACTCCATCAGGGCTTTTTCCGATCCTTTAATCGACTTATCGGTCAGATCGACGATATCCAAAACATGTTTTACTTTGTAGCCTTTATAAATCAGATAGCGGCAAATTAAATCGGCGACAACAAGACGCCGGTAATTTCCCAGATGAGGCGCGTCATGAACGGTTGGCCCGCAGGTATGCAGTCGCACTTCTTCGTTCGTAACCGGCTTAAAGAGAGTCTTGCGATGCTTCAATATATTGTAGAGATTCAGGGTGGACAGATCTTCTTTCACGGCAAATAATTCGGTACTTAGATATCGCTCGCCGCTATCCGGCAAAATTACTACGATCAAGCCTTTTTTCATCTCGCGGACTTTCTGTACGGCGACAAACATGGCTGCACCGGAACTCATCCCCGCAAGTATTCCTTCTTCCCGGGCAAGTTTTCGAGACATTTCGAACGCGTCTTCATCCAAGATATTCACTTTTTCATCAAGACACTTTCTATCAAATATGCCCGGCCGATAGGACTCGCGCATATTTTTCAACCCTTGAATTTTATGCTGCAAATAAGGTTCAACTCCGATAATTGTAACTTTGGGATTTAATTCCTTAAGTCGCCTGTAAATACCCATAGCCGTGCCGGTGGTGCCGAGACTGGCTACAACCGCTGTAACTTTTCCTGCAGTTTGGTCCCAGATTTCCTGAGCGGTTCCGTAATAGTGGGCGGCAATGTTGTCTTCATTATTGAACTGGTCAGTACCAAAATATCTGTCCGGATTTTCACGCAGCATTTTATAGGCCAGTTCAATAGCGCCGTCGGTACCTTGTGCGGCCGGGGTAAAATGCAATTCCGCCCCCAGCGCCCGCAAAATCTTTTTCCTTTCTTCACTGGCCGATTCCGGCATCGTCAAACATAACTTATATCCTTTGGCCGCAGCAATCATTGCCAAACCTATGCCCGTATTGCCGCTGGTTGCTTCCAAAATGATTTTGCCGGAAGTTAATTCTTCCCTTTTTTCGGCGTTTTCAATCATAAATAATGCGGTACGGTCTTTGATGGAACCACCGGGATTGGCGCTTTCCAGCTTGGCATAAATCTTTACCTTTTTATTGGTATTAAGCCGGCAGATTTCCACTAAGGGGGTATTGCCAATACCCTCAATTATGTTTTTATATAATTTGTGCATAAACTAATGCCTGCAAAATAATGGTGATCCAGATTAAGCCGGGGGAGGAATATTTAATTTATCGGTTAAAAATCATACGAACTAAAAACGGACTAACTATCCATCTTCAACATGGGGATTTTAATGAACTGAACGCCTTCTTCCTTTAAGCTGTTTTCTTCTTGGGGGGTCGTAGTCCCTTTAATATTGCGCTTTTCTTCCTCCCCGCAATGTATCTTTAAGGCAACTTCGGCAAATTTTTTCCCCACATCTTCGAAATTCTTATCAATATACTGATGTAATACTTGCAAAGCTTTAATTGGAGAAATTTCTTTCTCTTGAAGCTTGTTTGCCGCCCGTGAATCCTTCCCCATAATCGTAATCGAAGAAGGGATTATCTCAATATTCGAGCTGTTACACACTGGACAAGAAACTAACTTTTGCGATTTTTGCGAATTCCAGGCCTGCTGGTCATGAAACCAGCCCTCGAAAGTATGTCCTTTTTCACATTTTAAATCGTAAATAATCACCGGCTTTATGATCCCTTTCCATACTAATTTATTACATTTTAACACGCCGCTAAATAAAAAACAATTATCAATATATAAATTGAATCAACGCTAAAATAATAAGCCATAAATTATATTTATCACTTAATGAAAAATTTTGTTTGAATAAAAAAAGTGGACAATTAAGAATAAATTTTATATCGTCCCTGCCGTGTCGGGATGTGGCCCAGCTTGGTAGGGCACTGCGTTCGGGACGCAGGAGTCGCGCGTTCAAATCGCGCCATCCCGACCATTTCTATTTATAACTTCGCTCCAGATTGATTCTATCAACCAACAATGGAGGCAAGTTTAAAGATGGGTAAGTACATGGCGATTATCATTCCCCCGACAATAGTGCCTAAGAAAACCATCATAACCGGTTCCAAAAGCGTTGTCATGGCATCAACCGCGGCATCGACTTCATCATCGTAAAAATCAGCGATCTTACTAAGCATTGCGTCAAGGGCGCCGGTCGCTTCACCCACAGCAATCATTTGCACAACCATGGGCGGGAATATCTTTGATGCCTCCAGCGGACCTGCTATAGATTCGCCTTCACTGATGCTCTGGCGTGTTTTCATTAATGCGTCTTCAACAACTACATTGCCGGATGTTTTGCTGACAATAGTCAATCCCTCCAGAATAGGCACACCGGAACTCAGCATTGTCGAAAGAGTACGCGAAAATTTGGCTACGGCGACCTTGGTCAAAAGCTGGCCGAAAACGGGCATTTTAAGCAACAATGAATCAACAGTCCAACGTCCATTTTTCGTTTTGTAAAACCTGTTGAAAGCAATAAAAATTGCAATCAAAATACCAAAGATAAACCACCAATAACTTTGGGCAAATTCGCTAGCGGCAATTAACATCGCAGTTGGACCGGGAAGTTGTCCACCCATGCCTTCGAACATTTTTTTAAATATAGGAATAACCTTGAGGAGCAATAAAGCGACTACACCAAACGAGATAACCAAAACGGCTATGGGATAAGTCATGGCTCCCTTGACACGGCTTTTTAATTTCATTGCTTTTTCCATGTAATTGGAAAGGCGTGCTAAAACGACATCCAAAATGCCTCCAGCCTCACCGGCTGCAATTAAATTGACAAAAAGGTCATCAAATATCTTGGGATATTTTTTTAAAGCATCGGTCAAACTGGTGCCGCCTTCAATATCTTCCTTCATTGTCCGAATAATTTTGGCAAAAACTTTATTATCTTCCTGTTGAGCCAAAAGGTCGAGACATTGAATAAGTGGAAGGCCGGCATTAATCATAGTCGAAAATATTCGACAAAAAACAACGATATTTTTTTCTTTAACTCCTCCCAACAAAAAAGGCAGATATTCAGCGAGGGCTTTGGGCTTTTTTCTTATTTCGATGGACTTAAATCCCTGCCGCCGCAAAAGACCGCGAACGGCAAGTTCATCCACTGCTTCCATCTCCCCTTTTTTTACTTCGTCTTTCCTTGTTGTGCCCTCCCAAATATAAACCGGCATATTTTAGAACCCTTTCTTTTATGGGATAAAATTTTTTAATTTATTATAAGCTATCTTCCGTGTGAACTCAACAAGTTAAATATTCAGTTTAATGGATGCCCGCTATTTTTTTATTTCTTAGCTACTCTCGTTTGTCTGCGTTGAGACAATATTTCATATAGAATGATTCCCGCAGCGACAGAAACATTCAAAGAATCAAAGTTTCCCATCACGGGAATAGTTAGCAAAAAATCGCATTTCTTCTTCACTAATGGTCTGATACCTTTCGCCTCTCCGCCTAATATCAAAACTACAGAACAATTAAAATCTATTTCTCTTAAATTATCGCCGTCGTGCGCATCTGCGCCAAAAACCCAAAATCCTTTATTCTTCAAATATTCAATGGTTTGCACTAAATTAACTACTCTGGTAACGGGGATTTGCCCGGCGCTGCCGGCCGAGGCCTTGACAGCTGCCCCGCTGACTGGCGCAGCCCGATCTTCCGGAATTACCACGCCGTTTGCTCCCAAACAATGGGCACTGCGAATAATTGACCCCAGATTTTGAGGATCCATAATGCCGTCGAGTACCAAAATTAGATCAAAATTAAAAAATTTGCTGCGGTTTTTTAGTAATACATCCAAATCTTCGTAAACATAGGCTTGCTGTATACCGACAACTCCTTGATGATTGAAATTTCCTGCCAGCTCATCCAAATATTGCCTTCGCTGAAACTCAACCGGAATTTTTTTTTGCCGGGCAATCTCGACTATTTCTTTTATCGAAGAACCGCGGCGGCCGGAAGCAATGATAATCTTTTCCCATCCGCCTTCTTGCTCTCGGAGGAATACTTTAACCGGATTTATGCCGTAAATTACCGCCATGCGTTGATTTCCGCCTGCTCAAGTAAAAAATCATTTTGCCGCTAATCCGGCAGCAATTTCACAAACAATTTGACGGCACGCTTCCAAAGGATCTTTAGCCTGGCGAATCGGCCTCCCCATTACAATATAATCAGCGCCAGTTTTTAAGGCTTCAAAAGCGCTCATTGTCCTTTTTTGGTCGTCCTTTGCCGTTTCATTAGCATTACGAATGCCCGGAGCTACGATGATAAATTTATCGCCTAAATTAGTACGCAGTGCGGCTATATCTTGTGCCGAAGCCACTACACCTGAGGCGCCCGCAGCATGCGCTGCCTCAGCCAAAAGAAGAACTAACTCATTAGTGCTTTTTTCATATCCGACTTCTGCCAAATCGGTGTTGTCCAAACTGGTCAGTACTGTTACAGCCAGAATAATCGGTTTATCTTTGCCCAGTTTATCGGCGCAAGCCTCGGCAGCGGAAACCGTTTCTTTAATCATCCTGCTGCCGCCCGCCGCATGAACATTAAACATATCCACGTCCATTCTTACAGCGGCTTCCGCCGCCCGGGCAACTGTGTTAGGAATATCGTGGAATTTAAGATCCAAGAAAACCCTCTGACCTTTTTGTTTGATACTCTCGATTATTTTCGGTCCGACTGCAGTAAACAATTCCTTGCCCACTTTAAACATGCCCACATGCCCCGAAAGAAGCTCTACCCATGATAAAGCTTCCTTATAATTGCCGGTATCAAGGGCAAAGATTAATTTATTGACTGCTGTTTTATTCGAGATATTCTTCATCGCCGATGAACTCAGTATTGTCCGGAATTGGCTTGAAATCTTCTTTTGTACCGTTTAAATATTCCGGATGAGCATATACAACCTTTCCGGCGGCAATTTCACGCAGCGCCAATACAATTTCCCTATTCTTGCTTTCTATTAACGGTGCCGATCCTTTAAGTAACTGTCGCGCACGCTTGGATGCCAGTGATACCAGACCGAATCTGGTTTTGGCAACGCTCAAGGAATCTTCTACTGTAATTCTTGCCATTTCTATTTCGACCTCCTAAAATATATCATTATTTTTCATAAATTGTTTAATCTTATCACGCAAACTACTCCTTTTACATTTTTGCGCAATATAGATAGAACGCAATTGATCGGTTGCTTTTTCCAAATCGTCGTTAAAAATTATATAATTATACTGCGAAATCTCTTTTAATTCATTCTCCGCTTGAACAAGTCTGGTTCGAATAACGTCATCGGTCGCGTGACCGCGTTTTTTCAGCCGCTTTAAAAGCTCTGTAAGAGATGGTGGAAGCACAAAAACAAAAACACCACCTTTAAACTTTTGCTTGATATTTTTAGCGCCGCAAAGTTCGATATCCAGCAATAAGTCATTGCCTTTTTGCAGAAACTCTTCCATAGTTTTCCATGATGTCCCATACAAGTGACCGTAATTTTCTACCCATTCGACAAATTCACCTCTCTTAATACGGCCTTCAAAATCCTCACGGGAAATAAAATAATAATCTTTACCATTTACCTCTTTAGGCCGCGGCGGCCTGGAGGTGCAGGAGACGGAAAATTTTATTTCGGGACAAGACTTGAGCAGCTGCCGGCAAATGCTGCTTTTTCCGGTTCCCGATGGCCCCGAAACAACAATAAATAATCCTTTGGCCATAAAGTAGTTACTCAATGTTTTGCGCCTGTTCGCGTAACTTGCCCAGTTCACTTTTTGCTTCAATAACCTGACGAGTTATTTCAGCGTCATTACTTTTTGAACCAATCGTATTAATTTCACGATTCATTTCCTGTAAGAGAAAATCAATCTTTTTGCCTTCAGCTTCGTCGCTTTGCAGCAACACCGTAAACTGACCAATATGACTTTGCAGCCGGACTATTTCTTCGGTGATATCGCTTTTCTCCGCCATCAAGGCTACTTCCTGGGCCAATCGTATATCGTCCAGTTCATACCCTTTTGTCAAATCTCTGATCCTTTCCGTTAAGCGCTTCTGATATTCAAGAACAACTTGTGGCGCGCGTAGATTTATTGCCTGCAAAATATTTTTGACCGATTCCAACCTTCCCTCCATATCCCGGCAAATGGCAAACCCCTCCTCCTGCCTCATTTTCATCAGCATTCTCATAGCGTCTTGCAGGGAAATTTCAACTTGCTTTAAAAAATCAGGACTTGGCTGCGATTCTGTCTGCGCAGAAAAAATATCGCGAAAGCCGGTCAACATCTTTAAGTTAACAGCTTCTTTAAAACCGAATTCCTTTTTAAGCCGGTTTAAAAGATTAAAATAATTGTGAGCAACATCCAAATTTAAATCGGTTTCTGAAGCATCACCATCTTCTTCTTCCAGCCTTATAAATACTTCTATTCTACCGCGCTTGAATTTTTCACCAATTTTCTTTTTATACTCGAGCTCCAGAGATAAAAACGATGAAGGTAAACGCAACGATATCTCCAAAAACCGATGATTCACGGATTTTGCTTCTACAACAATATGCCTGCCCTGGAAAACTTCCTCAGCCCGCCCATAGCCGGTCATACTTTTGATCATTTATCCACCCGTTTGATTATAGAAAATTTTATACTGGATGCGCCATTTTTAACTGTGATATGTATTTAGCCCTGATTTTGCTAAACATTGAAATTTGTTTCCCCTCAGCATAGTCGGGATATGTCCAGCGAAGGGGACAAAACTTTTTGCCTTGGTAAATCAACGTCAGATCGGCATAAATCCCATCACGTAAATAAGGCCGGTGCGCATAACCCTTTCCGGTGGCTAAAATTAAATGCGCTTTGGATATATATCCGGGGTCAATATTAATTTGCCGTCGCTTGTCCGAGGCCGACATATCTTCGATATCATTCGTAGCGAGCTTAATGTCCGGCAACATCTCCGGCTTGATTAGTATCTCCATAGACATAAACTGCCGGACAAGATTATCGCCCATTTCCGCGCAGTAATAATCCGTATAATCAAATGGCATTACAACACTTACAAAATCGGGCTGGCCGTATGCAGCTGATAAAATCGTTATCGCTTTATTTAGCAAATCAACTTTTGTTGCCAATACACTAAATAGCAATTTTACCGGTTCAGCCGCAGTCGGTTTGCTCATATTACTTTTATTAGCTCTTCCCTGGAAACAGTGGCCGTGCCAATTTTACCAACGACGATACCGGCGGCTAGATTAGCCAAGCATGTTGCTTCCTTCATTTGGGCCTGCGCGGCCAGACCAAGGGCAAGCACGCCGATAACTGTATCGCCGGCACCGGTTACATCGTAAACTTCTTTGGCTTGCGCTGGAAAATAAGTATGAACAATTTTCCGACCTTTTTCAAAAAGGCTCATGCCTTCTTCTCCCCGTGTGATGAGTATTGCCTGAAAGTCAAATTTTTTTAAAAGGGCGCTGCTTAATCTTCGCAGGTCATCGCCGTTTGTTATCTCCATGCCGGCGGCGCGCTGGGCTTCATGATGGTTGGGAGTTATCACATGCGCCCCTTCGTATATGGAAAAATTGTTCTGTTTAGGATCAAGACAGATAAATATCCCCGAATTCTTTGCTATTTTTTTTATTCCTTCGATAAGTTCTCTAGATATAACTCCCTTATTGTAATCGGAAATAACAATTGCCCCAATTTTCTTTTGCAGAGATTTCGCATATTCCAGAATTTTATTAGTGTTTGCTCTAGCGATCGCTTTCTTGCTTTCTTTATCAAAGCGCACAACCTGCTGGCCATGCGCGACAATCCTTGTTTTCAGAGTAGTCGGTCTGCCTTTATCCACAATGATACCACGTGTTTCGATTTTCCTTTGCCGCAGCTCCGTAATCAGCCTTTTCCCAACATTGTCCGCACCGATAACTCCGGCTACATAAACCTTACCTCCCATAGTATAGATACTGTTGAGGACATTCGCACAACCACCCAGTAAGATGCCGTCTTTTTGAACATCAACTACCGGTACCGGAGCTTCCGGGGAAATGCGAGAAACCTTCCCCCAGATGAAATGGTCAACCATTACATCACCGATAACCAGAACACCGGCTTGGCGGAAATTAGCGATAATTTCCAATGCTCTTCTTTTTGTTAAAATTTTTTGCACTCTGGAAAAACATCTCCTGGAATAATTTACTCTAAAATAAAAAAGCGCTTAGAGCGCTTACCTTACGAAAAAGCGGCATTATATTATTACTAAGGCCTGAATTTGTCAAATCTTTTTTAAAAATATAAAT
Organism: uncultured delta proteobacterium; assembly: GCA_963753975.1. GTDB lineage: Bacteria > Desulfobacterota > Syntrophia > Syntrophales > Smithellaceae > UBA4810. The sequence goes on along the minus strand of CAVWEH010000001.1, from coordinate 389,386 downwards.
TGTCGACAAGAAGCTGATCGCCCGGCAAGTAATGGGCTTTTACGATTATCTTGACACGCAAGCGCTGTCTTCATTATACTCCTTTCCCCGAAAATAAATTGTTATTAAATATAATTTTAGAAAATGTTCTGCTTTGAAGAGAAAGCGAAGTGATTTTTCATGTTGACTGTTGAACAATTTCGCTACGGCGCCGATAATCTGGCCTACCTGATTTACGGCACAACTGAGGCAATGGCTATTGACGGCGGTGCCTGGCGGGAAATACTGTCTTTTTTGGAAAGCAATAACCTATCGCTGGCGTTTGTTACGAATACCCATCAACACCATGATCATCTGCCGGGCAACGATCATCTACTCAAAGCGACCCGCGCGCAATTTTTGAATTCTGCCTCATTTCCCGATAATCACATAATCATAATTGACGGAGAAACAATTGTTGTTTACCGGACTCCCGGACATACCGATGACTCGGTGTGCTTCTACACAGGGCAGGCATTAATCGCGGGGGACACCTTGTTTAATGGAACGGTGGGCAATTGTTTTTCCGGTAACCTGAAAAATTTTTATCTGTCCATCAAGCGTCTGATGAGCTTGCCGGATGATACCATAATTTACGCCGGTCACGATTACGTTAAAGATTCCCTGGCCTTTGCCAGACATCTGGAACCGTATAACAAAGATATCGATCGCTTCTGGGAATTCTACGACCCTCATCATGTTTATTCGACTATGGCCGATGAGCGTCGGATTAATCCTTATTTGAGATTCAATGAAAAACCTATTGTGAATCTGCTCAAAGAAAACAATCTTCCTCATGCTACAGAGCCGGAACGTTGGCATTCGTTAATGTCCATTGAATAAATAAAAAATTTTCATTATATTTGGCTTTAAAATAAACTACTAGATATTTAATAAAAATGACCTTTTGTGTAATCTGCTCCGGTGCAATACATTTTAAAATAATTTCCAAGGAGTAAACAAATGAATGACAATGTTCTTTTAAAACCGATAAAGCTGGGGCGATACGAACTCCCCAACCGGATATTTATGGCCCCCATGACCCGTAGCCGTGCCGACAATCGCGATAACGCGGCGACACCGCTCATTGCCGAATATTATGCCCAGCGAGCCTCTGCCGGGCTGATCATTACCGAAGGATCGCAAGTCTCCCTACAAGCAGTGGGCTATATTAACACACCGGGAATTTACTCTCCGGCACAGGTTGAAGGCTGGAAGTTGGTCACTCGAGCCGTCCATAGCAAAAATGGGCATATATTCTGCCAACTCTGGCACTGTGGCCGCATATCCCATCCGGATTTTCACGGTGGCAAGCTTCCTGTAGCCCCCTCGGCAATAAATCCTATGGATAAGTCGTTCACGCCGGAGGGTTTTAAAGACACCGTGACGCCGCGTGCCCTTACCACAACAGAGATACACGCCATCACGCAGGATTTTCGCCGTGCTGCCGAGAACGCCGTCGCCGCCGGATTTGACGGGGTGGAGATTCATTCCGCCAATGGGTATCTTTTTCATCAGTTCTTTACCAATTGCTCCAATAATCGTATGGACGAATATGGCGGTTCTCCTGAAAACAAAGCGCGTTTCTTTTTCGAAACATTGTCGGCCATTGGCACTGCTGTCGGCTTCGATAGGGTTGGCGTCCGGCTGAATCCTTCCTGTCATGGTTTTTTCGGCATAACCATAGATAAGGATACCATACCGACATTTGAATATATTGCCCGCAGGTTAAACGATTATCATGATTTAGCTTACGCTCATTTCACCGAACCATTCAGCCCGGTAGATAATGTCCCCTATGCGGTGAAGGAAATTGCCAAGCACTTCCGCTCGCAATATAAAGGAACTATGATTATTAATTCTCGATTCAAAGGCGACAGCGGCTCTCGTGTCATTGAAGAAGGTTATGCCGATGCCGTCGCTTTCGGCAAACCGTTTATTTCCAATCCCGATCTCGTGGAGCGTATTGCGAGCGGAGCTAGCTGGGCCAGATGGGATGATAAGACATTTTATACGCCTGGGCCGAAAGGCTATACGGATTATCCCCGTCTTTCCGGATAAATCTTCTCTATAAAGAGCGGCAAAAAACAATAGAAGGGTTAGATGTTAAATATAGATGGATAAATCATGGACAATCAGCTTCATTGGGGATGGAGAAAAGGAGGAGAAAATGGCCAGGATAAAAACCGGAGAAAAATTTGCCGATTTTACTTTAAAAAACCACAAAGATATCCTTATCAGCACCGGCAGTCTGAACGGTAAAAAAATATTATTATCTTTCCACCCGCTGGCTTGGACTAACATCTGCGCCAAGCAGATGCAGTCGCTGGAAGAAAATTACGTAATCTTTAGCGAATTAAATACAGTGCCTTTGGGATTATCAATTGATTCTGTGCCCTGCAAGAAAGCATGGGCACAGAGTCTTGGGTTAGAGAAATTGGACTTGTTGTCCGATTTCTGGCCGCATGGAGAAATTGCTTCCCAACTCGGAATTTTTATCGACAAGTTTGGTTTTTCCGAACGGGCCAATATAATTATTAACGAGCAGAAAAGAGTCATATTTGTTAAAGTCTATCCGATAAAGGAATTGCCGGATGTGCAAGAAATACTGCAATTTTTAGAAAAGACTTCTTCCGACAAGCACCCCTGAATCTTGACAAAAAATAGTCAGGTGCCGGTTCTTTTATTCGCGAAACAAAAGCTGCTTAAAAATCATTAATGCCTACAATACCTTGCAATTTTACAACAGGAACAGAAACATGAACGGGTTTTTATATACAATTCATCATTGACTTAGGGAGCATTATCAAGTAAAAAATTACACAGTCAATAGTCTTGAAGGAAAAACTATTATGATTCGCTCCGCGCTTTTAGTTACGCTAGGTGTTGCTATAACGGCTTTTATGTCTTTTTGGGCTGTGGTATTTTCGATCTTTCCCAATGCCCACAACAAAGTTCATAAAATAGCTAACCTTTGGGGCAAGATCTTACTTTTAATATGCAATACGAAGGTGGAAGTAATCGGCAAAGAAAATCTCCAGCCCGGGAAACCACATGTTTTCATGGCCAACCATCAAAGCGACTTTGATATATTAATTGCCTTAGCGTATATTCCCGGCCAATTCCGGTGGCTTGTCAAAAAAGAGCTATTCAACATACCTGTCTTCGGCACGGCAATGAAAAGCGCCGGATATATTGAGATAGACCGGCATAATCGAGAAAGGGCATTGCAAAGCCTCGATGAAGCGGCGTTGCGCATCAGGGAAGGAAAGTCAATAATGACCTTCCCGGAAGGCACAAGAAGTCGCGACGGAGAAATCAAATCTTTCAAACAGGGGACCTTTTATCTGGCCATTAAATCGGGCGTACCTATTGTTCCCGTTTCTATCATCGGCAGTGGTCAAATTATGCCTAAAAGATCCTTGAAAGTACGGCCCGGCAGAGTAAAACTGGTCATCGATAAAGAAATAGACGTAAAAGACTATGATATTGAAAAACGACAGGAACTCATTCAAAAAGTCAGAAATATAATTATTAAGAATTACGACTACTGGCGGGAAGCCGATACTGCCGGCATCAAAGATATGGAGAGGGAAGCTAATTGAATCTTTCTACCGCCGTAGTTTCGGGAATCGTTCAAGGATTAACCGAACTATTTCCTCTAAGCAATTCCGCTCATCCGGTTATCCTTCAAAGTTTTTTACCGGATTTTCACCAACCGGTAGTTGCTTTTGATGCCGTGCTACATCTGGGCACGCTTGTTGCCGGTTTTTTTATTTTCGCATTGTAGCTCTTTTGCCCCGCGTTTCCCGCTCCGGCGCTACAATAACCACAGATAATTTCCGCAAACCGAATCGAACCAGCCTCAGTGCGGTTTTCTTTCTTGCTTTTTCTTCCGGCGATATCAGGCGCTGTTATTTTAGAATCGAGATATTTCAAGAATATTCCCTCTGGGCGAATATCGCTCTACTTTATCGGTTTTATCTGTGCCGCCTTTGCAGGACTATTATCCCTTAAACTCTTTTTTCCGGTTGTCCGCGAACTGCGCTGGAAATTCTTTGTTTACTATTGCTCGCTATTCGATTTTTTTACCCTACTTGTCAAATCGCCTTTTTTCTGAAATAATCACCATCATTAACAATTTTTTTTAATGTGCGGCAATAATGGAAGAAAAAAATACGGACAATAAGAGAAATCGGGAAATTAAAGGCGTAGTATGTTTGGCCCTGGCTGTATTTACGCTTTTGTGTCTTATTTCTTACCAGCCGCAAGATCCTTCCTTTACCCGTTTCGTCGTTGACGACAAAGCTACTCACAACTTCACCGGCTATATCGGTTCCTACACCGCCGATTCATTAATCCGTCTTTTAGGATTCGGTTCTTTTCTTTTGCCTTTAATTTTGTTTTTGTGCTCTTTTAAATATTTTTTAAGGCCTTCTTTCGCTATCAAATCCGGCAGGCTTTTAGGATTTTTCTTTTTTGTCCTGGCTTTTTCCGGACTTATGGCAATAATTTTGAATGGTGATATAATAATTTACGGAGAAACACTGAAGGCCGGCGGCATAATCGGCGCATTAATTGTCCGGCTGCTTTTATATTGCTTTAATGTGGCTGGAACTTATATTATTTTAATTCTTATTTTTATTGTAACACTGATTTCTTTAGTCGAATTCTCACTGGTATCCGTAGCTCAAAGAGTTTCTCAATCCGCATTGAAAATAATCACCTTTGGCAACAAACGCCTTTTTGATTTTGTTAATCTTGTATTTAAAAATATAAAAGTGGAGAGGCAACCTCAGCCTGTATTTGAAGAAAATCCATCAGCGTTAAAAAAGACAAACCTCAAAAAAATCGAGCAGACTCATTTCAATTTTACTAAAACAACAACGGACGGCAAGTTCCAACTGCCTCCCTTTACTTTGTTAGAGGAAGCTCAACACAAGGATGCCCGTGTCAAGCGGGATAATTTGATTACCAATTCCCGCATTCTGGAAAAAAAATTATCCGATTTCGGCGTCGAGGCACGTGTTGTGGAAGTCATGCCCGGCCCGGTCATCACCATGTATGAGTTGGAACCGGCCCCCGGTGTCAAGATTAACCGAATCACCAATCTGGCCGACGATCTGGCCCTGGCTTTGATGGCGCCGAGTATCCGCATTATCGCGCCTATTCCCGGCAAATCGGTCATCGGCATCGAAATACCCAACCTCAAAAGAGAACAGGTTTTTCTCAAGGACGTATTGGATAACGAAGCATTTCTGGAGTCGTCTTCGAGGCTCCCCATTGCCCTGGGCGTCAATTTCGTGGGCGCGCCGGTTATTGCGGATTTAACGAAAATGCCACACCTTCTCATTGCCGGTACGACCGGCTCCGGCAAAAGTGTAGCGCTGAACGCGATGATCTGCAGTATTCTTTTTAAAGCAAAGCCCGATGATGTCAAATTCCTCATGATTGATCCGAAAAGGCTGGAGCTATCATCTTACGGCGGCATCCCGCATTTAATTCACCCTGTTGTTGTTGATCCCAAAAAAGCTTCGCAGGTTTTACGCTGGACGGTGGAAGAGATGGAAAGGCGCTATCGCGTGATCAGCGATATCGGCGCGAAAAGCATCGACTTTTACAACGAATTGCTCGCCAAAGGCATAAAGAGCAAGGCATTTCGTGAGGCAAAAGAGCAGCAGTCCGAATCATGGCATAAACCCGAATTCGCGTATCCTTCAACCGGCACCGCGGAAAGCGAAGCGCCGATTAATCATACAAAACTTCCTTACATTGTCGTTGTTATCGACGAGCTGGCTGATTTAATGATGATCGCGCCGCGCGATGTGGAAGAATCGCTGACACGTCTGGCGCAGATGGCTCGGGCGGCCGGCATTCATCTTATTATTGCGACTCAGCGGCCGTCGGTGGATGTTATTACCGGTTTGATTAAAGCGAATTTCCCCACACGTATTTCGTTTCAGGTGTCTTCTAAAATCGATTCCCGCACAATTATCGACCAGCAGGGCGCAGAACAGCTTCTCGGCGCCGGAGATATGCTTTTTATTCCGCCGGGCACATCCAAGCTTTCGCGCATCCACGGAGCTTATGTTTCGGACAAGGAAATTTCCCGCATTGTCGATTTCATCAAAATGCAGGCACAACCCGCATATGATTCTTCCATCGAAAAATTCGAGTTGGCCGCTGCTCAGGCTCAGCACGAAGATGATAATTATGACGAAAAATACGACGAAGCCGTGGCTTTGATTGGTGAACTGGGACAGGCTTCCATATCGTTGATTCAGCGTTATATGAAAATCGGTTATAACCGCGCGGCGCGCATCATTGAGCAAATGGAGCGCGAAGGCATTGTCGGCCCATCTGACGGCGCCAAACCCAGAAAAGTCCTTAGTTCGAAAGCTCCCGCGTTGAAGAACAATAAAACAGCAGAAGGTACATATCGTCAGTTTGGGTTGTCCCAAAAATCTCATTGACTCAGAAGTAATGGGCGGCCTCTTAAATAAGTCCGGCCTGCAAACAGTTGATCGCAACGATTCAGCCGACATCATCATTGTCAATACTTGCGCCTTTATCAATCCGGCCAAGGAAGAATCCCTAGAAGAAATTTTAACTCTGGCGGAAGCGAAGAAAAAAGGCGACAGCCAATTTAAGCTGGTTGTCGCCGGATGCCTTGCTCAACGCTACGGCAAGGAACTCTCCGCCCAAATTCCCGAAGTGGATTTATTTATCGGTACCGGCGAAATCGGCAACATTGTCCGGCACATAAATAAACTGGATAAAACTAATTTTCGGCGCGCCGATGTAATTACCAAACCTAATTTTTTAATGAACTGCCACCATCCCAGAATACTGCCGGCGAAAACAACCACCGCCTATATAAAAATTTCTGACGGTTGTTCCAATTGTTGTTCTTACTGCGTGATACCGACTATTCGCGGTAAAGCCCGCAGCCGAAAGCCAATGATATCTTGAGAGAAGTCGAAAATCCTGGCTGCCCAAGGAATAAAGGAAGTCATTATCACTGCTCAAGATACGACAGCCTACGGCAGGGATTTAAAAGACCGGCCGCGGTTATCCGACCTGTTAAACGACATGGCGCAAATCAAAAGGATCAAATGGATTAGGCTTCTTTATGCTCATCCGGCGCATATTACCAATGAGTTGATGGACGTTATAGCAGCGAATGAAAAAATTTGCCGCTATATTGATTTGCCGATTCAGCATATTGACGATACAATTCTTTCAGCCATGAACCGTAAAGTGACCGGCACAAAAATTAAAGAAATTATCGTTAAGGCAAGGGAAATAATTCCCGATGTCGCGCTGAGGACATCGCTCATCGTCGGCTTTCCGGGCGAAACAAAAAAAAGATTTGAAAAATTGCTCGACTTTGTGCGTGAAACAAAATTTGACCATCTAGGTGTTTTTACCTATTCGCGGGAAGAAGGAACAAACGCGGCAAAGTTAAAAGCACAGATATCAGAAAAAGAAAAAGAGCGCCGCAGGGATTTGATTATGAATGAGCAGGCAGCTATATCCAACGCCAGCAATAAGAATTTAATCGGTGCCATGCAGGAAGTACTTATCGAAGAAAAAAGCGACAGGCCGGATTATGACTTCATGGGCAGATGCCGCCGGCAAGCCCCGGAAATTGACGGTGTAACCTATGTTAAAGGCAAGCGACACCAAAATCGGCTAGATCGTAAAATGTAAAATCATTACCGCCGATGATTACGATCTATTTGGAGAAGTTATCCTTAGCGCAAAGAACTTTAGATTCTTTCTCCATCCAAAATCCAGTTTGACAATTAACGGGATATTAAAATATATATACGTCTCTATTCGGATAAGGTAATATTTTATGCAAATTCAAGATGTATTTTCCGCATATAAAGAAGACCTGTTAGAGGTAGAAGATTACCTCAATAAACACATTACTTCCGAAGTTAAATTGATTCCCGAAGTCTCGCACCACTTGATTGGCAGCGGCGGAAAAAGATTCCGTCCGCTTTTGCTTTTAATATGCGCCGGACTTTGCGGATATAAGGGAAACAATCGTTTCCCGATGGCCGCAGTTATGGAATTTATCCATACCGCCACCTTACTGCACGATGACGTTATCGATCAGGCAATCATCCGCCGCGGCAAAACTTCCGCCAACAATATCTGGGGCAATGCCGCGAGTGTTCTCGTCGGCGATTTTCTTTATTCCAAGTCTTTCACTTTAATGACTGAAATCGAAAATATTGCCATTTTAAAAATGATGTCCGAAGTCACAAACGTTATGTCTGAGGGCGAAGTTTTTCAACTCATGAAATGCGGCGACGTCAAAATGACCGAAGAAGAATACTTAACGATCATCGAGAAGAAAACAGCGGTTTTAATTTCCGCGGCCTGCGCCTGCGGAGCGATTCTCGGTTCGGCGTCAGAAGAACAGATTAGCGCGCTGACGCAATTCGGTAGAAATATCGGTATGGCTTTTCAAATGACGGATGACACTTTGGATTACATGGCCAAGGAAAAAGAATTCGGCAAATCCATCGGCAAGGATTTGGAAGAAGGCAAAATAACTCTGCCGCTTATTTACACGTTAAAGCAGTGCTCAAAAGAAGAAAGGGGAAAAACCAAAGAATTGATATTCAAGAAAAAACTTTCGCAAAAAATGGCACAGGAAATTTTAGGTTTGATTCAAAAATACAAGGGAATTGATTATTCTTTAAAATGCGCAGAAAACTTCATCAGTGACGCTAAAGCGCGGCTGAATCTGTTTCCCGACTGTGTGGAGATAAATCAACTTAATGCCGTCGCCGAATATATCCTCTCCCGAAATATATAATACCAAGTCGCATGTAAGTTACCATCTTTCAGGTGATAATTACCGGTAGAGTAAGGTTTATTTATAAGGCGCTCCCTTACAGGATGCGCTCCCGGTCTTTGGCTAACTTTGTTGGCGGAGCCTGTCCGGCGTATGCTGGATCGTCAGCATCCTCAACGCATGTGCAACGCGTGACCTTCAGGTTATACGCCTCGCCTCCTCCTTGCCGCCGCGTTATTGTTGAAACTCCAATTCTGAAAGCGGAGCGCGGCGGAATTGGTAAGTTGAACAATCCCGCAAAGCGGGGGGTATTACCCGTGATCCTTTGAAATCGAAATGGTATAATGCTGCCATAACTTCATTGATTCTGATTATAATTTCTTCTTTCAAAAGCTATTGTAAAAAAACTCATAAAAAATCGAGGCGATGTCACTTGGGCGTCACTAACTAAGAAATGATATCCCTGAACTTAACAGGATCTGTCACATAGAGAACCGCCCGTTCCAAGGCTTCTTCACGGGAATGATGAACCTTGAGATAGTCGGGGTTATTGGCCATTTTGAGGAACGCCTTGCGTGAAGGATATTGGACGAGCATGACGACATCCCACGTCTGGCTTCCATTGAGTAACTCTTTTGCCTTGCCGAAATAAAGCACCTTGGCACCGACGCTTTCGACAAAGGGACCCGATTCCTTGATATAACGGAAATAGGCCTCCCGACCGCCTTCCTTTTTAAACTTCAGCAGGTTGAGCATAACAAATGGTTCTTCGTTTTTACTGGCGGCTAACGCCTGAAATTGATCTTCATTGCTTTCGAGACTCGACATAATGTTTTTCTCCTTTAAAAAATCGAATGTGGTGATTTTTCAATCCAGTTTACAGGGTAAGAAATCATTCCCGGTATTACACGGCTCCACAAAGCGGTTACAATAGCCAGGATGAGAATACCCAGACCAACCGGTTGCCACAGCGCGTTAAATCCGGCATGGCCATTAACCATAATCAACGGGTTAGCTCCTGCCGATGGGTGTACTGCTTTGGTGGATAGTCTGAAAACTAGTGACAAAACGACTGCCAGCGTGCAAACCCAAAAGCGCATCACCAAATGCCTGAAAACAGAGTACGCCAATCAGCGTGCTGCCCAGATGGCCGCCGAATAGAGCGCGAGGTTGTGCTGCGGCCGCGCTTGTCAAACCGAAAAGGAACACTGTTGAACCGCCCAGAGAAGCAAGAATAAAAGGGGAGGAAGTTGCTCCCACGACCCACAGGGCCAAACCAATGCCGATTGCGGCACCAATGGCACACCAGAATAATCGCAGAATATTTTTACGAATGGAATCCAGTTTTCCTTGCTTTCCGGATTTCATGATTATTTTAAAAAGCCGTTCATCAACATGGCAACCTCTTGGGGTTTCTCTTCCTGGACAAAATGCCCGGCCTTGAGTTTTTCCACTTTAATCGAATCAAAACAATCTTCAATGTGATTTAAGTTTTCCGGGATAATCACTGGATCTTCGTATCCGTAAATATAGAGTGTAGGCATGGAAAACTTCTTACCTCTGAGAGTCGCCCAGCGTTTGACGTCATAGCGCATGGCGCGATAATAAGACGCGGCGGTAGCAGGCGTATTTTCAATACTGTAGCAGCGAATATATTCAGCAATGGCTGCAGGAGGAATGATACCATCGTTGCCCGCCTTCCCGAAGAAATAGCGAACCCAGACGTCTTCGTTACCTTTGATCATGGCTTCCGCCAAACCCGGCTGCTGTTGGAAATACTGATACCAGTAGGGAATAAACCTCATGGCGGTCATAACCTTCACCACTTCTTGTGCCCCAGCGGTGTTGGTGACGACAGGAATGTTCATAATGACAAATTTTTTCACTCGTTCGGTAATCAGAAAAGCCACTTCCTGAGCCACAATGCCGCCCCAGTCATGACCAACGAGAAAGAAGGAATCGATCTTAAGGGCATCAATAATCGCAACAACATCTTTGGCGAGTTCCAATTTCTGATAGGCCTTTACGTCCAAGGTGCGAACGCTCTCGCCAAGGCCACGCAGATCAGGAGCAATGACACGCAGTTCCGGTTTAAGAAAATCTGTGACCCCCTCCCAGCAATAAGAGCTTTCCGGCCATCCATGCAGCATTATTACGGGAAATCCATCTTTGTTTCTCCGATCCCGAACACTAAATATCCCTCGAGAAACGTTGATCTTGCTTGTTTTCATGGTCATAACAGCTCCTTTAATCTATGGATAAATAATACAACGATCGTTGGCTCTAGTAGTCACCTCTAATTATTTTGTCAAGCTTTTTTAAAATTTGCAATTAAAAATAACACTTGACAAAATAACATCGGCTAAATTAATTCATACAACCAACGATCGTTGTATGAATTAATTTACTTCAAGACGCACGAAAATCGGAATAGAGGAGATGTTTTATGATTAAATCAAGACTTTGTGAGATGATCGGGATCAAGTATCCTATCATTCAGGCGGGCATGGGTCCGTTTTCCAACAATAACCTTGCCGTGGCAGCAGCCAATGCCGGTGTTTTGGGACTGCTTTCCACCAGCGGCCTTTTTGACAAAACGGCTCAACCATGGATTTATAACGCCTTTATTCAAACGGCGGATTCGACCATGGACGACGATATGGCGACAGTGATGGAAAAGCTCCTGAAGCGCACTTACCGTCTGACCAAAGACAAGGGCGGCATCTTTGGCATCAATGTTATGGTTTCAGCAGAACTTATGACCCAGGCAAACATTATCGTCGATACGGCCATCAGGGTCCGTAAAGAAAATCCCGAAATGAAGAAAAACTTCAAAGTCATTTTCACCTCCGCCGGTGATCCGGTAGGATGGAAAGACAAGATCAAGGGCGCCGGATTTACCTGGATGCATGTTGTCCCGTCCGTAAAAGGCGCGTTGCGCTGCAAAAAAGCAGGTGTAGATGTGATCGTCGCCTCGGGCCATGAAGGTGGATTCCATACCTCATGGGAACCGGTCCATTCCATGATCCTGCTCCCCGCCGTAGTTGAGGCGGTGTCCGATGAAAAGACTCTTGTCTGTGGAGCCGGCGGATTCTGCGACGGCAAGACCCTTGCCGCGGCCCTGGTTCTGGGTGCCGACGGTGCTCAAATGGGCACACGCTTTTTGGCCACACAGGAGAGTGATTTCCATCAGATCTGGAAAGAGGGAGTTGTGGCGGCAGGCGACAGGGCAACGCTGGTGGCCCGCGGTTTTGTCGGTCCTGCACGGTGGATTAAAAACCCGCGCAGCTCGGAGCATGCTGTCAATACCCTGAAGAAATCCCCCGGTATTTTTTTGGGATTCCCTGATGATTATGCGAGCCCGGAAGCGCAAAGCCTGATCGAGTATGAGAAAGAATCCATCAAAGCTGTATGCGAAGGGGATCAGGGAAAAGCCATGATGGCAGCCGGCGAGGCCGCCCAGCGTATCAATGATATGCCTAAAGTGGCTGACCTGGTACAAACTATGGTCAAGGAAGCGGAAGATATCCTTCGCGGTGTTCAGAAAAAATATCTTGCTTAAGACAGTAATCAAAAACAAAAAAGCCGGGAGTTATCCACTCCCGGCTTTTTTGTTTCAACTTACACTAATTCTAAATCTGAGATGATATTGAGACGGTTTACAGAAAATGGTCGCCCAGCATACGCTGGGCAAGCTGACCGTTTCTTGCCACTACTGCCCGACACAATCAAATTATGACCGTTCTCATGAGTTCCCTCTCGAGCAGAAACAAAAGTTCTTTTTTGGAATATTTTTTCATGTTCCAATGTCGCAGCGGGTTAAGAGAGAATCCGTAAACGATGAAATTTGCGGTAAAAGAAGAGTCTTTAAATTGAAATACCTTTCTTTCCTTTCCCTTCTTCAGAATTTCTTCGATACGCGAAACTAAAAGGCTCTCCTAGATGAAGCTGTTCAACAGGGTCGTCAATATACATGATGTTCTGATTATTAATAATCTCCATCATTGGTGTGTGAATCATCTGGCAAACCAGAAAAATAATTTCATCTTTGCTCTTAATAAAATAATACAAATTGCGGATATCGATTCCGGTTGCCTTGGATATTTCACGCATCGTGGTTTGCGCATAACCTTTCTTCATGAAAAGCTTCGTGGCTTTCTGGATGATCTGTCTTTGTCTTTTTTGAAACAGATTTTTGTTTTTCCTTATTTTTACTTCTCAGAGGCACTAACCTTTTCGCCTCAAAAAATTATCGGTGGGGCGTAATATTTCTCATCGATTACACATTCGCGATCGTTTTTGAGTGCTTGCGGCAGGAATTCCATAATGTCCCTTGCAATGATTCCATCGGCTCCTTTTTTTGCCGCAGCCAGATCTCCGGCATAGCCGTGCAGAAATACACCCTTCCGTGTTGCTTCTTCCGGCTTTAATCTCAACCCGTACATTGCCGCAATGCAGCCGGTAAGCACATCACCGGAACCTGCTGTTGCCATACCAGCGTTACCGCTCAGATTAATATAGACGCTGCCATTCTGCGTGCCGATCAGTGAATGCGCGCCTTTCAAAACAATTGTGGCTTTGAGTTTTTCTGTCGCTTCCCGCAAAACACTTATTTTATTGCTGTTAATTTCCTCGGCAAATTTCCCCGTCAGCCGCGCCATTTCACCCAGGTGCGGCGTTAAGATTGTCGCCGCTTTCCGGGTCAGTAATATTTCCGGATTTTCCGCAATTGCTGTAAGACCGTCGCCGTCAATGAGGAGTGGTACTTTGATTGCTGCTGCCAGCTCTTTGACCAGCCTCATCGTTTCTTTCTCCAAGGAAAGGCCGGGGCCAATCACCACCATATCCACTTTTGCTGACGCTTCCAGCAATTTATTTTTGCACTTCACGGCAATGCTTCCCGCCGTTGTTTCTTCCTGTGGCAGATAAACAATCTCTCTTCCCTTTACCGCCAGCTTGCCGATCATTGACTTAGGAGCGGCAAGCCTTGCATATCCGCCGCCTGCCTTCATAAAGGAGATGGCCGCAAAATAAGGCGCTCCATAATAACCCACGGCTCCGGCAATGAAAAGGACGTCACCCACTGAACCTTTGTAGGCTTGGGGAGGCCTTTTGGGCAGGGGCACATAATCATTGGTGGCAATGGGGAGATCGTTTCTTTCAGTAAGGGAGGGCGGAAAGGAAATGTGGCTGACAAATAATTCCCCACAAAGTTCATACCCCGGATAAAGCATGTTACCGATTTTGGGAAGACCAAAGGTTGCAGTATAGTCGGCTTTGACTGCCACACCCAAAATTTGGCCGGTATTGCCGTTAACACCGGAAGGAATATCCAAAGATAAAACCTTCTTTTTGCTTTTGTTTACGAGTGCAATTACATCCGCGGCTAACCCCGCCACAGCGCGGTCAAGCCCGGTGCCGAAAATAGCGTCAATAATCATATCGCTGTGGGCTGTATCCTTTTTTGCCGCCGTTGAGTTTTCCAGTTTCAAGACTTCTATGGGCAGTTTATCAATTATGGGCATGTTGGTTTGGGCAGCACCGTGAAATTTATTTTTATCTCCCAGCAAAAATACTTTTACTTTCCCGCCGCCGGAATGGATAAGGCGCGCGACTACTAAGCCGTCGCCGCCGTTATTGCCCGTACCGCAGAAGATGACAAACTTCCTGCCTTTAATACCGATTTTATTTTGCAGCACATTTATAGCGGCAAGGCCCGCATTCTCCATGAGTATTTCCTCGGCAATGCCCAGTTTTTCAATGGCATAGCGATCCATTAAACGCATTTCTTCTACACTGGTTAACTTCATAGTACTCCCCAAAACGCCAACCTATCTTTATGCAAATATTTTATATATACTTATATTACCTTTACAAAAGCGATTTGCCAACAACAATTTTGATGGAGAATCTATGGCCGCATTAAGTGAAGTTATCAAAAAACGTATATCTTGTAGATCATATTCGGACAGACTTCTTGAAGATAAAGTGCTGCATGAGCTCTCTTTGCAAATCAGTGCCGCCCATACAGGACCATTCGGCAATCAATCAACATTTAAATTAATCCATACGGACAATTTAACGCCGCGGGAATGGAAAACGCTGGGCACATATAGCGTCATTAAGAACGCCCGCTATTTTCTGGTAGGGACCACGAGAAAAAGTCCTTTGGCGATGGAAGATTACGGCTACTGTAAGGAAACATTAATCCTCAAAGCGACTGCCTTGGGATTGGGGACGTGTTGGCTGGGCGGAACTTTTAAAGCCAGCGGCTTTGCCCAAGCAGTTAATTTGCAGGAAGATCAAATGTTGCCCACCGTAAGTCCGATAGGTTATCCGGCTGAAGAAAGATCGTTCACGGAAAAAATTATGCGCCGTATTGCTGGATCGGACAACAGAAAACCCTGGCCGGATATTTTCTTTGCCAATGATATTGCAATGTCTTTGACTCAAGAGCAGGCGGGAAAATATTGCGAAGCACTGGAGAATCTGCGTCTGGCACCTTCCGCCTCCAACAAGCAGCCCTGGAGGATTTTGCTGAATACCGATAAAAATACTTTCCATTTCTATCTTTCACGCACTTTCGGCTATAATTTGCTGCGTGGAGTTTCCCTGCAAGATATTGACATGGGCATCGCGATGAGCCACTTTGAAATAACCGCGCGCGAACAAGGACTCGCAGGAATTTGGCAAGTTGACCCTAATGCTCCGAGAGAAACGTCGCTTGATTATATAGTCAGCTGGCAGGAGAAAAGTTAGTGCGGTGTTTGATAAATTACTTGTCCGAGGAATGGTGAATTAGCTGAAAAATATGGCTCATGGAGTGCGAATTAAGCTTTTTACGGGCACCATGCCCTCGTAGCGCAATGACCGCCAAAGCAAATGTTTGAGTCCGCTTCAGCCGGACGAGTTTTGCTTTGGCAGTGTAGCGAGAGGCTGCGTGGTCGTAAAAAGATTCTGAGCACGAGAGAGCCGTTTTTCAGAATGTGCCTTATGTAAGGAAGTGTTAGACGCTCTATACTAGGTAAGCCTCAGCACTTTAGCACCTTTGATCTTCCCCTCTTTCAATTCCATCAGAGCGCGGTTGGCTTCCGTCAGAGGATACTCTTCGACTTCCGGTATTATCGGAATTTTTGCCGCCAGAGTTAAAAACTCTTCGATGTCTTTACGTGTTACGTTGGCCACACTTTTTATTTCCTTTTCCTGCCAGATGTGTTGCGAATAGTCCAAATTCAACAAATACTCTTTGTCCGTTTCTTCTTTGCGTATCGCGTTTATAACCAACCGTCCACCAGGGGTGAGAATTTTCAGAGCTTCCACAACCGGTCCCCACACCGGTGTTGTATCGATAATGGCATGAAGTTTTTTCGGCGATTCCTCACTAATATCTCCCGCCCAGACAGCACCCAATTCCCGAGCAAAACTGCGCTCCCGTTCACTGCGGGCGAAAACAAATATTTTAGAATGGGGGCAAAGATAGCTGGACAATTTTAAAACCAGATGAGCAGAAGCGCCAAATCCCGTTAATCCGAGACGCTGACCGTCAATAAGATTCGTAAGACAGAGTGACCGATATCCTACAGCCCCGGCGCATAAAAGCGGCGCCGCTTGCGTGTCAGAAAAAATTTTGGGTATGGCAAAAGCGAAATCTTCGCTCACCTTGACATATTCGGCGTAACCGCCGTCAACATCCCGGCCGGTTGCCTGGAAATCATCGCAGAGATTTTCGTTTCCGGAAAGACACGCCCGACATTTACCGCAGGCAGAATTAATCCAGCCGATGCCGACCCTTGCGCCAAGCCCAAATTTCCTTGCACCCCTCCCGCGTTCAACAACAATGCCGACAATCTGATGTCCTAAAATAATGGGGAAACAAGGCGGTGGCGTTCTCCCTTCAATTTCATCTAATTCCGTATGGCAAACACCGCAGGTGGAAACTTTTACCAAAATGTCCTTGTCCGCTATCACAGGCTCAGGCCATTGAACCTGCTTCAGCGGCTTTTTGTCTTCTTTTAAACTGGCTATTTTTTCTAAGATTACCGCCTTCATCCATTTAGACCACGGGAAAAACTTAACCTTTAAAGACCGCAGGCATCTCTAAATGCACATCTACCGGTTGTATATATTTTTTTACGATTTCTTGCTTTTTGGCCACTTTTAGTTTTTCGAACAGGAAAGAAAACTGTTTTTCCAATTCAGTACCGAGTTTTTCGCGCGTTTTTTCCGGCAAATGCCACATTTCCAATTTGAAATGTCCAAAGCCTTTTTTACGGGTTTTATAGATGAACTGTTCTTCGGTATCTTTTTCTTTCCATTCGTCTTTCAATTTCGTTTTTAAATATTTGTATATTTTTTCCCGCAGGTCTTTGGGGAAGCTGTCGCTATCGTAAATAATGTTCTGGAAGCCGGTAGCCAGATGAATTTCCGCGGCACCGACCGCCGGAAATTTATCAAACGCTTCATCAGGAAGAGTGGACGCACCATGCTGAACAGCTCCGGCCAAACCGTATTGGGACCGCGCCAATTCGGATAACTTTTTCAGGACATCAAAATCTATTTTTACTTTTGCTACGCTCCCATCTGCCAGAGGAACGCCGCCGTGTGTTGTGCCCGTTTGAATGCTAATCTTGCTTATACCTGTAAGAGCTGAGCCTCGCTTTTTGAGTTCTGCAAGGTATCCACCCATAAAAGCCCGCAGTTCTTCCACGGTGCTGTTTTTCCCGCCGACCTCGCCGATCTCTCCACCAACGGAAATAGTAACTTCTTCCGGCTCCAAATCACGGATCATCGTTGTGAGCTCTGCCGCCAGTGTGTAATTTGTCTTTTGCTGCTCTTTAACGGTTGTTTTCGATAAATCAACCAACGTAGAGGTATCAATATCAATATTATAAAAACCAGCATCAATTGCTTCCCAAATTAAATTTTTTATTGTTTGTGTTTCTTTAGCGGCATCAACGGAAAATTTTCTGTTGTCCACCTGAAAATGATCTCCCTGCAAAAAAATAGGGCCGCGATATCCTGTTTTAATTGCAGCAGCCTGCACAGCGCAGGCATATTCCAAAGGTTTTTGCGAGGTGTAACCAATTTCCGAACGGGCAATTTCGAAAATAACCGGTCCTGCTTGCCCTTTTATTACCGCACGAAAAACCGCTTGGGCAACATCGTAAGTTATCCCCCGGATATTAATCGCCGGAACAGTGAATCCCTTCAATTCTCCGCGTCCCATTGCCTCATAGAAGGATTGAATGGAAGCAGGCATAATTCCCAGAGCAACTGCCGCACGCCGAATAAGCCAGCAGACGGCTTCCTGTGTTGCCCGATCCGGACTAAATACGGCTGTATAAATCAAATCATCAATAAGTTCGTTTTTTAACTTTGCCTCATCCAAAATGTGGATATCGCTGCCATCCAATTTAATAATCGGTGCGCATTTATCTTTTAGTTGGTTTTTATTTTCAAAAATCATAAGCACTCCCTTAATATAATATTATATACACACCATTAATAATTAATTCATAATCCTTTTGATTGCCTTGATTTTGGCGTACAAATTAAGCAAATAGGCCTGCTCGGGTTGTTTGTCGCCAACGAGCGGATCATATTCCTCTTTTCTGATGATTGAAGCAATGGTTTCAAAATCATTATCATATTTCTTTAAGAGCTTTTCCATTTTTTCGCGAAATCTCTGTGTATGTTCAATCGCCCGCGGCATATAGGATTTGGCATCCTCCCCTGTGTAATATAAGGCGTGCGCGAGCACCAAAATGTCCACATCATAATTTGCAAGCTTTTTTAGCGAATCCAAATACACATAATAGTCGGTCAAAAATTCGCTGAAAATATATTCACCTAACGCGGGCATACCAATAGATTCAGATGGTATCAATATTTTTTGTTCAGGTATGTAGAAACTCAGCATGTCCCTGGTATGGCCAGGGGTCTTTATTACTTTTACGCTGAGATTATTCGCAACTTGTATCACGTCACCATCATTAAGTATAAAGTCTATTGCAAATGGTTCGAAATAAACTTTGCCGTCCTGTGCGAAGGTATTGAGCTTTTTAATCAGCCCAACAGCAGACGGCTTTTTTATTATCTCGCTCGCCTCACGGGAAGCGCCTATCTTCATTTCCGGCATAACTCTTTTGAGAAATCCGGCAGCGCCGCAGTGATCAAAATGCACATGGGTTAGAAACAGATATTCCGGCCTCCTGTCACCCATTATACGAAGTAATTCTCGAAGATAGTATTCTCCAAAAATATATATACCCGCATCAAACATTATTGGATGATCCCCGTCCAGAAGAAATGACGGAACGGAAACCGGCCCAAGGCAATAAAAGTGATCTGTAATACTCGCCGGTCTGCTTTCATATATCATAACCAATAACCCTGTTTTGACGGTACATTACTGATAAAAATATTCATCAAATATATTTTCCCTATCAGGTCATAAGGTTTGCAGCAATTCATTCAATTCCTTACAGATAGAATATTTTAGTAACTATCACGACAGGAATTGCGCGGCCATTTGCACTTCTGCGGAACTGCCGATATAAACTGGCGAGCATTGATGAACATTTTCCACTTTCAAAGTGAGAATATCTTCCTTGCCGTCAGTAGCAAGGCCTCCTGCTTGCTCCATAATAAACGCCATGGGCTGCAATTCAAACAGGAGCCGCAACTTACCCTGAGGAGATTTTTGTAACGCCGGATAAGTAAACACGCCACCCCTCTTTATTAATAATTGATTGATGTCGGGAACAAATCCGCCGCTGTAACGCAATTTGTAGCCCTCTTTTTCCAACTGGTCGATAAACTTAAGATGTGCCGGTATCCAATCACAGCGCAATCCACCGGGAGAGAAGATAGATCCTTTCTCTTTTACTTTAATCTTTTCCTGTGCGAGAACATACTCGCCTTCGCGATTGAGAACGAACTCGTGAGCGCCTTTGCCCGCCGAATAAATCATTGTAATCAGCGGTCCATAAGTAATATAGAGCGCCGCTACCATCGTATTTTTACCGGTATCCAAAATGGATTCCTTGTGGATGCCGATAATAGTGCCAATGGCTAGATTGGTTTCCACAAGCGATGAACCATCAAGCGGATCCGCAGTAACTATATATTTTTCTTTACCGGAACCAATCTTTATTATCTTTTCTTGCTCTTCAGAAGCATACTCGCGCACAAACCCGGAAAATTGCAATTGACTTTTCAAAATTTCATCCGCGGCGCGATCTAGGGTAAGTTGATCTTCACCGTAAATATTTTTGAATCCGACCAGTTTCCGGTTGGCCTCATGTATTTTCGCGGATATATACTTGCCGACAACGGCAATTTGCCAGATAAGACGCCGCAATTCCTCTTCCACGCCGGCCATCCACATATGCCGTCTTAAATCTACAATGTTTTTTGTGTAATCGTTGATTCCTTCTCCCATCTATCCCCCCAATTTCTAACAACACAAAGGATATTGCATTAGGTCACAATCTCCAATTAATCGACTTGGTTTATTAACTAATATTTCTTTTCATTACAAGCAAATATTTAGGAAAACAATTCTCCTTTATAGGCGATTTTGTTATCAATTCAATCATCTTTCAGCAAGAAACAGTTATCAAACGATATTTTTGTATTTTTCCAATTTTTTACGCAGCGTCTTACGGGTTATGCCCAGCCTGCGGGCGGCTTCGCTTTTATTGCCGCGCGCCGCTGCCAGCGCATCTATTATTGTTCTTTTCTCCACCTCTTCCAATTGTAAATTCTCCGACAGCTTATTTTCGAGAGACTTAACATCGCGAGAATTGTCTGCCGTCATTAGTGCCAACTCTTCGGCATCAAGATATTCATTGCCCGACAGAACCACTGCCCTCTCTATCGCATTCATCAGTTCCCGGATGTTTCCCGGCCAACTATATTTTAAGAGCTTCTCCATCGCTTGCGGAGTAAAGCCTTTTATTTTTTTGGAATTCTGAGCCCCAAATTGTTGCAGAAAATGCTGCGCCAGTATCGGTATGTCTTCCTTTCTTTCCCGGAGCGGCGGCACATTCAAGCCAACAACATTGAGCCGGTAAAATAAATCCTCGCGGAAACGGCCGTTATCCATCTCCTTTTTTAAATCCTTATTCGAGGCGGCAATCAACCGGACATTGACTTTGATGACTTCCGCCCCGCCCACGCGCGTCAATTCCCTTTCCTGTATAACTCTTAAAAGCTTCACCTGCATCGACGGCGACATTTCGCTCACTTCATCTAAGAATAGACTGCCGCCCTCCGCCTGACGAAATTTTCCCTCCCGGCGTCGGTCCGCACCGGTAAAAGCGCCTTTTTCATGGCCGAATAGCTCGGATTCTAAAAGCGTTTCTGTCAACGCCGCACAATTAATCTTAATGAACGGCGCATCTTTGCGGAAGCTGTTGTAATGAATAGCATTGGCAATTACTTCCTTGCCCGTCCCCGATTCACCGGTAATCAAAATGGTGGCTTCCGTCGCCGCCACCTGCGCGACTGTATCCAAAAGCTTTATCATTGATGGGCTCTGACCAATCAAGTTTTGCCGGTCAAACTGCTCGCCCAGCCTTACTTTTAAGTATTCGTTTTCTTTTTTGAGCCGATTATGCTCCGTAGCACGACTGATAACGATTTTGAGTTCGTCAAAATCCAAGGGCTTGGTAAGATAATCATAAGCGCCTTTTTTCAGGGCGGTTACCGCCGTCTCCACGGAAGCGTAGGCTGTCATAATAATCACGGGAATTGCCGGATTGATAATTTTAATTTGTTCCAGAGCCTCAATTCCCGAAATATCGAGCATCCGGATGTCCATTAAAATCAAATCAAAAGATGTTTGGCGTACTTTGTCAATCGCGCCTGATCCGTCATCGGCCTCGTAAACCTGATAACCCCAGCCACTCAACAATTTTTTGAGCATAACGCGGTGAGCAAGATCATCATCCACGATCAAAATTGATTGATCAGATTTCATCTATGCTTCCTTTTTACCGGTATCAGAAAATGGAAAAATCAGGAATATCTTTGTCCCTTGTCCGGCCGTGCTTTCCGCTTTAATATGACCTCCGTGCGCCTCCATTATTTTTTGCACAACGGCCAGACCCAGGCCTGTTCCCGCCGGTTTCGATGTAAAATAAGGATCGTAAATTCGAGGCAAATCCGTTTTCTCTATTCCCACGCCGGTATCGGAAATTATAACGGAAAGATAACTTTTCCCCGGCAAAAGCATAATCACAAGCTTACCGCCTTTTTTCATAGCGGCCAGTGCATTGAGAAAAATATTGAGAAGCACTTGCTTAATTTTATCGGGATCAACTTCGATCAGCGGTGCGTCATCATCAATTTCCATATCAATAGTGATTTTATTTTTTTGTGCTTCAGTGTTAATTAATTTTAATGTATGTTTTACCAAATCCGAAAATCTCGTTTTCTCTTTCTTTAATTCCAGAGGACGGGCAAATTCTATAAGCTGACTGATCACGCGGTTGAGCCTTTCGACTTCTTGGATCATAATTTCCGCTGTTTTTTTGTCTTCGATATTGCCGGATAACTTTTCTTTCAGATATACCGCAAACCCTTTAATTGAACTGAGCGGATTTCTTATTTCATGGGCAACACCGGCAGCCAGAGATCCGATAGAAGTCAAATGACGACTTTTCGTTACTTCTTTTTCCAGTTCCCGGATTGCCGTAGCATCGTGCACCAGCAATATCCTTCCCGCGGAAATTCCCTCATCCATGAGGCCGGCGGCAATGATTTCCCAGATTTGATCCTTCCCCTCCGGAGAAGTTAATTTAATGTCCCTCTCTAGTAAGCCGCCTTCTTCGGGAAGTTCCGCCAATAAATTTTTCAAGGGTTCCGGTAAAATCGCCGAAGCTTTTTTTCCCAAAGCATCACTGTAAGCAACATTTAAAATCACTTGCGCTTTTTCGTTGCAAGTAACAATCTGATCGTTGTTATCCAGCGCAATAAGGCCGATAGGCATATTTTTTACCAGTGCTTCCGAAAATACTTTAATGCGGGAAAGAGAAGTACGAGTCAGACGATAGGCCTGAGCCAGAAAAAGAGAGACTATTGCCGAAGATCCTATTAACAAAAGAATAAGCGCAATTATAATGGTATTTCGCGTGTCTTCTTTAGTCGCTTTTTCTATGGCCGCCATATTCAGGCCAACATAGATAATCAAATTATTAATTTCTTTGCTTTGGGATGAGGTTTTATCTTCGGCATATTTTTCCAGCGGGAAAAAGCCGCGATAAACTTCGAAAGTGCCCGCGCCTCCGGGATTAGTAACCTGTCGCCACTGAATCTCTTTGGATAGAGCGATGTGGGCACGATCCAAATCCAAACCATATTTATCACCCACGTGAGAAGGATCACTGTCGGCGATTATATCGCCATTGCTCGCGGCTACGATGATGTAATCAATATCCGGCTGCTGGGCTGTTTCTATTAATAATTTTTGCAGCCCAAATGTCCCCTCCTTCATACTTAAAGGATTGCGCAGACCGGCTTCAAACGACCGAATGAGTGTCGCACCCTTCTCTATCAGGAGTTCGACTGCTTGTTCTTTCTGGCGCTGAAAATGCGCGAGAGCCATTACCGCGGACACAATAGCCATTACGGCTATGGCGCCAATTACCGCCCAAACGGAAAAATCAAACCAGAATCTTTTTTTGGTTTTAGTGGTCATTCCAAATCTCCATTAGTTGCTGGATACGATGTACCCAGATGGATACTCTTCTTGGATAAATATTATCCACTTATTGACGAAATATTTCAATGAGGAATTGACTCATTCGTTATTAATCTCGTGATTACGGACTGTTGGCTAATGAGAGCATCATTGGCATAAGCCTTGCTCTACAACACGTTAACTGAATCTAAAGATAGCGCAACAAGGAGGTTGATATGAAAAAGCTAATATTGACATTGATCGCCTGCTTAATCGCCTCTTTGCTCAACAAATATTATCCATTTGCGTCTCGAAGATTAATGATGGAATATATAGTTGTTGCCTGTTTATCTTTTAATTTCAGTAAGTTAATGAATATGGAGGCTGTCATAAGACACCTCACTTAGACGCAATTAATTAACTTAACACTCGCGAAAGGAGATTGATTATGAAAAAATTAATACTTGTATCGACGGTAGTCGGGCTGGGCCTGCTTTTGGGTGCATCGGCATTTGCTTTTGGCGGCCCTCGTGATGGCAGAGGCCCCGGCGGAAATACGGGCTACGGTGACGGCAGAAGCTACGGCTATTGCGGCAACCCCGCATTGTGGAATTTGGATCTAACAACTGAGCAAAATGCAAAAATCGAAGCACTGCAAGATGCCAATTATAAAGCAGTAAGACCGCTTCGAGAAAAAATGTTTGATAAATCCGTGGAATTGCGTAGAGAGTGGTTAAAGGCTAATCCGAGTAAGGATAAGATTAACGCGGCCCAGAAAGAATTGAGAGCTTTACGTGATAACATCGAGGATAAAAATACAGCATTAAAACTGGAAATTCGCAAAGTATTGACACCCGAACAAAATGAAAAACTGGCAAATTCTCGCTGGGGTAGAGGTCCCGGTTTTGGACCCCGCGGCGGTATGCGAGGCCATGACGGCTTTGGTCCGGGTATGGGAATGTACAACTAATATTAAGTCTATTCCGGTGAAGGGGAGCTGATGCTCCCCTTTTTTTTTGCATTTAATCAGAAAACATTTATACTGCGGGACCATGAAAAGGAAGAATCATACAGTCAATACTATCTATGCATTCGATCAAAAGAAAAGATTAAAAAATTTATTACTTTTTCCGCTAATCATTCTTTTGGTTCTATTTCCATACATCCTTCCCAATTATTGCGAAGCTTCGGAGATAAATCTAATTGAAAATAGCTACGGAGAAAATAAACCCGCGGCTGTCCAAATATTAGTTGCCTACGCCACTCGCGCCGGGTCTACCGCTGAAGTTGCCGATGCTGTCGGAAAAAGACTCGCTGCCGACGGGATCAGGGTGGATGTTAAACCCATAAAAAAAGTGCACAGTATAGACGGCTATCGGGGTGTGGTTTTGGGCAGCGCCATTCGCCGCGGTGCTGTTTTGCCGGAGACAGATAATTTCGTTAGAAATCACAAAGAAGAATTGGAGAAAATACCCGTTGCCTATTTTATCGTTTGCATGATTCTGAGAAAAGATAATGAAGAAACCCGTAAAACAGCCGCTTCCTATCTTGATCCTCTGTGCGCTGAAATAACTCCCGTAGATGTGGGTATGTTTGCCGGAAAACTTGATTATTCCAAATTAAATTTTGTTGACGCGTTTGTTGTTGAACACATTATTGGTACGCCGGAAGGAGATTTACGCGGCTGGCAGAAAATCAACGATTGGGCTGCCAACTTCCTCCCTAAATTACAGAATATAAATAAAGTAAAACAAGAGAAATGATTCGTTAGTCTGAAATTTTTCTTTTCCAGTCGTTCAGTTTATTGAGCGCTTCCAGCGGCGACATTGAGGAAATATCGATATTATTAAGCTCGGCCACAATTTCATCTTCTTTTTCCACAAATAGGTTTAATTGCGGGTTGACATTTTTTCCATTACCGGTGCCGCGGGCAATGCGGGGCATTCCGATTTCATCAAACTCTCCCTTTTCCAGATTGTGCAATATTTCTTTGGCGCGCTTGATCACTTCCTCGGGCACACCGGCAATGCGCGCCACTTCTATGCCGTAACTGCGGCTGGTGCCGCCCTCCATAATCTTGCGCAGAAAGATTATTTTTTCTCCCCACTCTTTTACCGCAATATTATAGTTCTTAACGCCGTTTTTCGTCGCTGCCAAATCCGTCAACTGGTGATAATGAGTGGCGAACAACGCGCGCACGCCTTTGCCCTGCAAGTCATGAATATATTCTGCAACCGCCCAGGCTATACTCAGGCCGTCAAAAGTGGAAGTTCCCCGGCCTACTTCATCGATAATAACCAGACTGCGGGAAGTCGCATTTTTTAATATTTCCGCTGTCTCCGTCATCTCGACCATAAAGGTGCTTTGGCCCTTAACTAGACTATCGGAAGCGCCGATGCGGGTGAATATTTTATCGACAACGCCTATTCTTGCGCTAGCCGCCGGAACGAAACTCCCCATTTGCGCTAAAAGAACGATCAAAGCCACCTGCCGGATATAAGTGGATTTGCCAGCCATATTCGGACCGGTAATAATAAGCAATCGATTGCTTAGCAGATCAAGCGAGCAGTCATTGGGAACAAAACCTTCTTTCTTCAAGGCCGCCTCGACCACCGGATGGCGTCCGTCTTTGATCGCGATAATATCTTCTGTGTCAATTTCCGGACAGGTATAGTGATACTTTTCGGCAACTTCAGCCAGAGAGGCAAGTGCGTCAAGCTCGGCAACGAGAAACGAATTTCTTTGAATGCCGGAAATATATTGGGCAAGATTATCCCGCAAAGAAATGAATAATTCCCCTTCCCTTTCTCTGATTCTTTCTTCCGCGGTTAAAACGGTCTGCTCAAATTCTTTCAACTCCTGGTTGATGTATCTCTCCGCATTAACCAATGTCTGTTTTCTCACGTATGAATCCGGGACCATCGCTGTATTGGCTTTGGTCACTTCGATGTAGTAACCGAAAATGTTATTGAAGCCGATTTTCAAGGAATTAATCCCGGTTTTTTGCCGTTCTTTCATTTCTAACGCTGCAATCCATTTCTTCCCGTCGCGACTGATCGACCTTAGTTTA
Organism: uncultured delta proteobacterium; assembly: GCA_963753975.1. Lineage (GTDB taxonomy): Bacteria > Desulfobacterota > Syntrophia > Syntrophales > Smithellaceae > UBA4810. The sequence continues at coordinate 362,797 of CAVWEH010000001.1, read as the reverse complement.
TCCAGTTCTTCATCATAGCCTACGGCGATAAAACCGCCATCCTCCGTTCTTGGCGGCGGATCATCCACAATTGCCCGGGAAATCAAATCAACGACGACAGGCATTTCTGCAAGCTCGGTCCTGATTGCGGCAATTGCCGGTGCGGTAAAATCCATCAACCTCGATTTCACTTCAGGAATGACCGAAAGAGAAAGCTTCAGTGCAACTAAATCGCGGGGATTAGCCACACGCAGAGCCACCCTCGCGGAGAGCCTTTCCAAATCGTAAATTCCCGATAAAGCTTGACGCAAATCCGACCGGAAGATATGGTTTTCTTTAATCTCGGCAACTCCTGCCAACCGCGCTTTGATTTTTTCCGCGTCCACCAGGGGGTAATTCAGCCACCATCTCAGACGCCGTGTGCCCATAGGAGTCAGGGTTTCATTAATGAGAGAAAAAAGAGAATCGGCCTTGGAATTATCCTGAATTGTCGTAAATATCTCCAAATTCCGGCGGGCAGCATCATCAAGGATAAGATAGTTTCCCGGGTTGTACCACCTGATTTCGCTTATGTGTTGAGGATGGATTTTCTGTGTCTGATCAACATAGCGCAAAATGGCACCGGCAGCCGACATTGCCGCTGCATGTTCGGAGATCTTTATTTTAGCCAAAACTTCGGCGGCAAAATTCTGGTTCAAGATAGCGGCAGTTTTCCCGGTCTGAAAGTAATCTTCATCCAGATAATTAATTAAGTTCGCGGATGTTTGCGACTCCAGCATCTTAATTAATATTTTATCGGAAAAAGACCTGGCCAAGATTAGTTCTTTGAAGTCCAATCCGGCGATAGACAAGAGAAAGGAATCACGGTCGGAAAATTCACTTATTTGGAACTCGCCTGTGGAAATATCCAAAAAGGCAAGACCAAGCATCCCTTTTTCGGCAGAAAGACATGCCAGATAATTATTTTCGCCCGCGGCCAGATTTTCTTCATCCAGAATGAGTCCGGGAGTAATGACGCGAATAACTTCTCTTTTGACTATTCCTTTTGCCTTCTTCGGGTCTTCGATTTGTTCGCATATCGCCACTTTAAGGCCTTTTTCCACAAGCTTGGCAATGTATGTCGAAGCCGCATGATAGGGAAAGCCGCAAAGCGGCACGCTATCTTCTTTCCCCTTATTACGAGAGGTGAGTGTGATTTCCAAGAGCGGAGCGGCAGTTAGTGCATCTTCAAAAAACATTTCATAAAAATCACCCATACGATAGAGCAAAATGCAGTCGGGATATTTATCTTTTATTTCGACATACTGTTTCATCGCCGGTGTTAAGCTAAGCGTCGCAGCTAGCACCATTTGCCATCGTCCCCTTTTTCCATGTCGATAACATCCGGCCGTTTCGGTCTGCCGGCATGGTTCCTGCCGATAAAGAAATTAGCGAGCCAACTGACAATGCTGATAACAAGAGCGCCCAGAAATGCTGCCCAGAAGCCTGTAACCTCAAATCCCGGTATCATATAGGCGACCAGCTCCAGTAAAAAGGCATTGATGAAAAAAGAGAATATACCCAGAGTTATTATGCTTAAAGGTAACGTAAGAATGATCAAGACCGGTCTGATGAAAACATTAATCAGCCCTAAAATGCCGGCAGCAAAGAGTGCCGTTAAGAGGGAATCAACTCTGATGCCCGATATAAACTTCGAAGAAAGCAGTATCGCAACCGTTATTACCAGCCAGCGCGTCACGATCAATATCATTAGTTCACTCCTGATGCCTGAAGATGTTCCCAACCTTTATTTTTTGTCATGCTTACTTGTCTGTTGCCACAGTTTTTTCCGATTTGAATAAAACCCAGGTTATAGTGCATCCGCCCATGAAGGACGTGGTCCTCTTTACCAGCGGACTATCTTCAAATGCCGATCCCTGGAGGAAATCAGCGCTGGCAAAAGTATTAAAAATGAATTGCTTATAAGATTTACTCAAACCAATGGTGAACGTCGAACCGCTATAGCCGCCGCCAGCCGAATATGCAGGACGAATTGCCGTTGCATAAGCCGGTTCCACAGTGTAATAATAAGCATGATAACCGCTATCGGCAAACATCGGCCCTGTAGAAATTCCTAAATCCAAACCGATCTGGGGAATAATATCGCTTTTTTCAAAATTGAGTCGGGGAGCAAACACCCATCCTTCGCGGCTTACGGATGAGAAATTCGTGGAAAAAACGGCGCGCACCGGCAGAGTCAAATTAAATTTATATTTATCCTCTTTATTTTCCAGAAGATTAATTATAATAGCAGGCCCAATTTCAAAGGTCGGATCCAAATCAGGCATACCTTCGCGAGCAGTATTATTGGAGGCTTTAACCGGCACGGAACCATAGAAGGAAATGTCCAATAAAATCCGGTCAGTCGGAAAAATCCGTCCCGAAATATTATGCTCATCTACTTTTAACACATCACCATGGTAGACGAAATACGGATAAGGCAATGGATAAAATCTATATTCATCTGATCCCCGATAATCCGGTAAAAGTAGCGCAGCGAAACCTACACCAAGCTCCCAAAGTGGTTTTTCGTCACTAATGGCTACCCTGGGAAAGACGATGCTTACAAACAACAATATCAGCAGCAATGCGCGACGAACTTTCATATTCTCACCTCATAAATTAATAGCACAGCTTAGAGTTAAAAAAACAGTCAGCGGACTATTTGTCAAAAGCAGCAAATTGTTCTTTCTTCGCACCGCAGATGGGACATTCATCAGGCAAAGCACCGTCGGACACATAGCCGCAGACTTTACAGACATAGTAAGTTGTTTCTCTTTCTTCCATAAAGTGCGACATGGCCTGTTTATAAAGTTTGGCATGAGTTTCTTCCACATCACGGCTCTGGCTGAAATGCAGAGAAGCTTCCTTGTTGCCTTCTTCTTCCGCCAATTTTACGAACTGATCATAAGCAACTTCGGCGACTTTCTTTTCCGATTCAAAACTCGCGGCCAGATTTTCTTCCGTACTTTTAATTTCTCTCAGTACTCTCAGCGCTCTCGCACCATGAATTTCTTCCGAGAAAGAAATGACGCGGAAAAGACGGGCCATCTGTTTATATCCTTCATCTTCAGCCTTTTGTGCGTAAACCTTGAGCCGTAGTGCGGCTTTTGCTTCGCCGGCATAAGCTTGATTTAATGCTTCTTGAATTTTATCCATATATAACCTCTTTTTGTCTGGTCGAAATTAATGAACTCGTAAAAAGTCACATACCTATCAATTTTCAGACGACCTAGTAAAAAGGCTGCAGGCAAGGCGCGCCAATCTCGAGGAGCGAGACGTACTTTTTGCGTACGCCGTAGCGACGAGGGATGCAGTGCAACGCAGCATCCGGTCTTTTTACGAGGTTGTCATAATTATTCCGGCGCGAATTCACTCTTACTGGCGCCGCAAACAGGACAAGTCCAGTCCGCGGGCAAATCCTCAAAAGCTGTCCCTCGGGAAACGCCGTTTTCCGGATCGCCTTTAGCCGGATCGTAAACGTAACCACATACTCCGCAAACATACTTTTTCATTTTGTCCTCCTCATTTTTTTTCTTCCGCCTTTAATTAGCAGCTGCTTTCTTTTTCAACTCCGCCGCGATAGTTTTTCCCAACTCGTGACATTTTTCCAAAGCACCGCCATCGGGAACATTTTTAACAGAGATAGATGGCACCGCGATTTCCACCTTCATTTCTTTGAGTATGGCTTCCAAATCTCTTACGGATTCTCCGCTCCAGCCGTAAGAGCCGAAAGCCGTGCCGATAAGGTTGGCCGGCTTCAAACCTTTTAAATAAGTCATCACATCCGCCATTTGCGGTAGAATATTATTGTTCAGTGTTGATGAGCCGACTATCAGCGCTCCGGTGTCAAGCACTTCATAAACGACTTCACTGCGATGAAATTCATTCATCGATAAGAGTTTTACCTTGACGCCTGCCTGCGCCAGAGATTCGCTTATAGCTCTCGCCATTTTTTCCGTGGAATGCCACATCGTCGCGTAAACAACAACAGCTTTGATTGTGGATTTTTGCAGAGCCCACTTTTTATAAAGTTCGATGATCCTGCCTATGTTTTTTCGCCAGACCGGTCCGTGGTCGGGAGCGATAACTTTGATTTTCCAGCCTGATGCTGCTACTTTGTCCAGAGTTTTCAGAACTATCGGCGAATAAGGCAAAACAATATTGGCATAATACGTTGCCGCTTCAAATTCCAAAGTGGACGTCGGAAGCTCATCGTCAAAACGCGCGAGCGTCGCCAAATGCATCCCGAAAGCGTCCTGCGAAAACAAAAGCTGATCGGCGGCTAAATAAGTGAACATGGAGTCCGGCCAATGAATCATGCGCGTTTCCATAAAAGTCAACTCCATATTGCCTAAGCTCAGTGTTTCCCCGTCTTTTACCGATATAATTTCATGCTCGTCATGAAACAGTTCCTTCAATGTTTTTACACCGATTGTCGAAGCGAAGACTTTTTCCGGCTTGATCATGTCGATTATTTCCGGCAGGCATCCGGAATGATCCATTTCAGAATGGTTGGAAACAATATATTTTATCTGAGCAGGATCAACGACGGATTTAATGCGGGCAAGCATTTCATCCTGAAAAGGCGCTTTTACCGTATCAATAAGAGTAATTTTATCGGCCATGACCAGATATGCATTATAGGTACTGCCGTGGGGCGTTGTGTAACCATGGAAATCACGAATTGTCCAATCAATGGCGCCTACCCAGTAAACATTATCGGTTACTTTTATTGCTGAATAAATATTCTTCATTATCCTACCCCGCGATTTGTATTGAAACCCTAATATAATTTCTAATCAGGTCTAGTCAATAATAACTTAAATCATTTTAGCGCCGGCATCAAAGGCCGCAAGATTAAGCTTGTGCTTATTCGCGGACATGTCTTTGGTTATTTCTTTTTCAAAGACACGGCGGTCAATCGGTAACATCGCCGTATTAGCCAGTGCGCCGATCATGACAATGTTGCCCAAAACAGGATTGCCCAGTTCAACTGCCGCTTCTGTGGCATCAATTAGCCAACTATGTGCCGTCAATTTTTTAAAGGCCGATTCAATTTCATTCAAAGACGGATAAGTAAAATCGCCGGTTATGACCCCGATGGGATAAACCACCCGGGAATTGGACAAAACCACGACAGCGGGATGGCCATACTTGACTAAGACCCGGAGTGCTTCCACGGGTTCTAAGGCAATAATTATGTTTGCTTTCCCCTGCGGAATTTGCGGACTCCACGTTCCTTGGGATGATACGCGCAAATGGCTCATCACCGATCCGCCGCGCTGCGACATCCCGAAAGTCTCACCGATCGTCACAAAATAGCCCGCAGATACGAGCATTCCAGCCAATACGCGGGAAGCCATGACGTTGCCTTGTCCGCCGACTCCGGTAATGATCACGTTCATCGGATCGTGGATAAGAGATTTTTTCATAAGCCCACTGCCTCTGTTTTCACTATAGCCTTTTGCGGACAAATCGAATAGCAAACGCCGCAGCCGGCGCAAATTACTTCATCCACAACCGACTTCCTTTTCATCGTATCCCAGGTGAGCGCCGGGCAACGAAAGATTCTTGTGCATAAACGATTGCAGCCGCACTGATCTCCCAAGCATAATTCCTCATCCACTCTGATGTCATATTGCTTTTTTCCTTTCTTTTCGGGACTCAAAGCGCATATCTGTCTCAGAATTAGTACCTTCAATGATCCTCTTTCTGCCATAAAAGAAGTGAGAATCCTACTTGTCCCATCTAAATCGAAGGGATCGCTGACGGCGACTTTTGCCCCTATCGCCGTGCAAATTCCGGCAATCTCGACGGCGGGAACAGTTTCACCTATGGCGCTGACAGCGAGACCAGGATGCGGCTGAAATCCGGTCATTGCTGTTCCGGCGTTATCCAGAACAATGAAAGTTATGTCCGCTCGGTGATGCTGGGCGTTAATGAGCGCGGGAATTACCGCGTGATAAAACGTAGAATCACCGCAAACCGCAAGAACCGGTTTTTCCAGACCGAAAGCAGCGAGTTTAGCAAATCCGCTGGCGAGACCCGTGCCCGAGCCCATGGAATGAAGGGTCCGCACCGTATTAAAACCGATCGCCGGGAAAAGTGCTGCCATCGCGTAACAGCCGATATCGCCACAGACGAAACCATCGCGGGAGTCAAGCTTGAGTGCATTATTGATACTCCAAAACGAAGCGCGGTGCGGGCATCCCGGACAGAAGGTCAGCTCACGTTCGGGAATCAATGGCGCGATTTTCTTTATCTCTTTTGAATAGCCGCGAGCCAGAGATTTATACTTGATCTTCATTATTTTACCAAGAGCATCAACGACAAGATCAGGATTCAACTCTCCCACCGAAGGCAAAATTCCATCCTTTTTCCCGTAAAAAGTTTTAATGCCGATTTCTTTAAACATATCAACGGTGGCAACCTTGACGTTTTCTTCCAAAAAAGGCAGAACTTCTTCCACAATCATAATCTTGTCCGTTAAGCGCAAATATTTCTTCAGAAACTTTGTGGGCAGCGGCCAGGTGCAACCAAGCTTTAAAATCCCGACGCGTTTCTGCAAACCCAGTATACTGAGCGCTTCCCGGCAATAGAGAAAACAAACACTGCCGGTGATTATAAGAAGTTCCGGACGGCGCGGGCCCAGATATTCATTGAAGGGGCTATTTTCAAAAAGCTCCCGGGCTTTCTCCAATTTCTCTTGCTGGAGATTGTGTTTGGCGACAACGGGGGTGCTGATAATCGGCCCTTTTAACGGATCCATCACCGGGCCGTTATAGACAAAGTAGGCAGTTCTGAATTTATGGGGCAGTCTGCCGCAGATAATATTGCCGCTGGCGTGCGACATGCGTGTAACTGAACGCAACATAACCACATTGTGAATTTTCTCCGATAACTCGAATGCCCATTTGGTCAGGTCTTTGGCTTCCTGAAAATTGGCCGGCTCGAGCAAAGGGATTTCCAGCATCCGGGCGAAATAGCGTGACTCTCCTTCATTGACGCTGGAAAGAGCACCCGGATCCTCACAGCTAACCAGCACCATCCCACCGCGCGTTCCCGAAGCAGCCAGATGCAAAAGAAAATCGGAGGCCACATTGACGCCGTTTTGTTTCATTACGCACATTGACCGCAAACCCGCGAAGGAAGCCGCTGCCGCTACCTCCAGAGCCACCTTTTCATTTGTCGACCACTCTACATAGAGTTTTCTTTCTTTGGCAACAGCGGCCAGGGTTTCGATTACTTCGGATGAAGGTGTCCCCGGGTAACCGGTGGCAACAGAAAGCCCGGCTTCAAGCGCGCCCCGAGCGATGGCTTCGTTGCCCATGAATAAAACTTCCGTTTTGGCCGCACTTAGTAATTTGGACATGATTCTACCTGCTCTTTTTGTCAGAAGCTTTATTTTTCAAAAACTTTTGCACCATGGGATCATGGCGATCCAGATATAAAAGATTTTTTACCGATCCGCTTTTTCTGATAATATTTCTCAGAGCTGTTTTCTTTTTTTCCATAGCCGCCTTTTTCAATTCCCTTAGACTATCCGCCGGAGCTTCCCGGATTTCCAACACTCCGCGTTTTACGGCAAGCTCAGTAAGTTCCCTGCCTTTTTCCGTTCGCACAATCAATTGATTCCAGCGCCGCATTTTTTCCCAGTCATCGCCAAAGCGCGCCGAACCTACCGAGATATCGGCATATTCTGCTGTGCTGTCCAAACAATAATGGCAGGCTTCCCGGACACAAGCCCGCACATCATCAAAAGGAACTGTCTTTGTATCGTTATTAGTGTAAAGCTCCAAAATGTTTTTGCCTGCGGGAATATCCATGCCTTTTAGTGAATTCAGTGCTATATTATTTTGAGCAAGCAATTTAGCAAACTTTTCCGCTGAAAGCGTCCAACCGCAATACAAACCAATGATCAATTTTAGCTGATCAATTTTATTGGAGCCATTTTTTACCGGCTCTAATTTCATCTTAGCCAGCGCCAGCGCCTGACATGGCGTTGCCACAACACCTATCTTGCCCGACTTATCATTGACCGATCGATTAAAAACGGCAACTGTCGGCGATACGGTAAATTTAGAGCCGGTGTTATTTCGCAGGATCGTCTTATCTTTCACCAAGGTACCACTCTGTAAAAAATCTTGATTACGGGAAGAGACTATTGCGGAATCAATCAACCCTTCAGCAAACGCCAGTTCCATCAATGCAGTCACTGTTCCCCCATGCTGGGTGCTTTCGCGCAACCGGTAATCGGCTGCCCGGGAAAAAAAATAGCTTTTCACTGCACCAATTTCCGGTGTTAGATCATTGGAATTGAAAAGAAGCTTGCGCAAGGCACTGAGGTCAGTCGGCGTTCTCGGACAAAAAGCATAACATTTACCGTCTTCGAGATCACAATAATGCAACTGTATTGTCCGATCATGATATATAACTTGATAGGGGCAAAGACCGACACAAGCGCCGCAACCGGTGCACAATTCCTCTTCCAGCACACCTTTTTTTAACAATTTTTGGCTACTTAGCTTTTTAACCGGAGAAACCATTTGAACCACCTTGGTAAAGTTTTATTTTTATATATCATTACAGTTCTGGAGGCAAGACAATGATAAAAGGATGGTGAAACGTGTTTTTGATAGCGATTTTCGGCAGGATTGTAAAGAAAAAATGGGGGATTTAATATCTTAAAAGTTTTCGGAAGATTGTTGACATTCTTACGTTCTTGTATTATGTAGCCGCTGAAAAATTGTTCCTTCGTAGCCGTAGTCCACTAATGGCGGATTATCCATTGAAGCCGGTGCGTACGATCAATAACTTCGTTCTTTTAATTTATGTTCCCCAGTAGCTCAGTCGGTAGAGCAGATGGCTGTTAACCATCGGGTCCGTGGTTCGAGTCCGCGCTGGGGAGCCAGAATATCCTCGCCCGTTTTTTTAAAGCGGGCTTTTTTTATCTAGCTCGGTCACAGGCTCTTTTTGAAAGGCATGAAAAAACAATCCAGATAGTTGAACTTTTGAACAAAAAGTAATAGAGTTAAATTAAACATCAGGAGATTACACGATGAGAGACGTTGTCATTGTTTCAGCCTGCCGCACAGCAGTAGGCACTTTCGGCGGAAGCCTGAAAGATTTAAACGCAGCAACGCTGGGCAGCGTTGTGATGAAAGAAGCGGTAAAGCGGGCCCAAATTGATCCGGCAATAATTGATGATGTCCGTTTCGGCTGCTGCATGGAACCGGTAGATACACTCAATGTTTCCCGTGTCGCGGCGCTCCTAGCCGGTATTCCCGAAAGCACAACCGCCGTTACAGTGAATCGTGTCTGCATATCCGGTATGGAAGCCGTTCTTTCCGGCATGGCCATGATTCAAAGTGAAATGGCAGATATAATTCTAGCCGGCGGAATGGAACACATGTCCGGTGCCGCCTATTCCATACCGGGAGCCCGCTGGGGTTATCGGCTGCAGGACCAGGTTCTTGTAGACAATATCATCCATATACTGCATTGCGGCTCATATATTATGCCCGGCCCGGAAAAAGGTCCGCTTAAGGAAGGCGCGCTCATCGACATGTACAGAGGCAAGCCCTACATAATGGGTGTCACCGCCGAGTTTGTCGCCGAAATGTATAAAATCAGTCGCGAAGAAATGGATGAACTTGCCCTGCGCAGTCATAACAACGCCGAAAGAGCCACACTGCAAGGTGACTTCAAAGAAGAAATAGTGCCGGTGGAAATACCGCAGAAAAAAGGGAAATCGCCGAAAATTTTCAATAAGGATGAACATTTCCGCCCCCACCTGACTATGGAGGAGCTTACGAAATTAGCGCCGGCGTTTGTTCCCAAAATCGGCAGGGTTACCGCGGGTAATGCCTCGGGAATCAATGACGGCGCCAGCGCGATGGTGATTATGTCGGCGCAGAAGGCCGAAGAGCTGGGACTGAAACCGCTGGCGCGTATTACAGCAGTGGGACGCGGCGGATGCCATCCTTCAGTGATGGGTTTAAGCGTTGTTCCTGCCGTACACGATCTGGAAAAAAGATCCGGCTTGAAAGTCAATGATTTCGAGCAAATCGAGCTCAACGAGGCTTTCGCCGCTCAATATCTCGGCTGCGAAAAAGAGCTGAAAATCAAACGCGATATTACCAATGTTAACGGCTCGGGCATCGGTCTTGGCCATCCGGTCGGCTCCACCGGTTGCCGTATTATGGTTACACTGATTAATTCCATGAAAAAACGCGGCAAGACACTGGGAATGGCCACGCTCTGCGGCGGCGGCGGGGTTTCGATGGCGTGTGCCATTGAAATAATATAAACCCCCCGCTTCAACAAAAAACTAGAAAATTGTTTTTAAAAAAATATCAGCAAATTTATTCCACAATTCCCATCAGCGGCTGTTGCCGTTTTTTTCTCCAATAACCTCGTCGTATTCGGGGATAACTATGCCCTGGCGCACCATAATCTGATAAATTCTTTGCGATTGATCTTCCACGTATCCGGACTCACTGTTTAGTTTGTAACGACGGGGGTTAGGTAAAATTGAGGCTAGCCTTGCCGCCTGGCGGGCTGTCAATTGGGAAGCATGTTGCCCATAGTAATTTTGCGCCGCCGCTTCGATACCAAAAATTCCATCACCCCATTCGACGACGTTCAAATAAAGTTCGAGAATTCTTCTTTTGGTTAATTGATTTTCTATCCGCCAGGTAAGGATGGCTTCCTTGAGCTTCCTAATCGGATCCTTATCCGGAGAAAGATATAAATTTTTCGCCAGCTGCTGGGAAATAGTGCTGCCGCCCGCCTGAATTTTATTTTTCTCGATATCTTTTTCCAGAGCCTTTTGCATCGCTTCAAAATCAAATCCTTCATGCGACCAGAATTTACGGTCCTCCGCAATGATTACAGCCTTCATCACATAAGGAGATACTTCAGAAATTGGCACCCAGATTTTCTTAATTTTCTTCTTCACCTTTTTTTGTTGCCAGGTTTTTTCCCTGTATTCCATAAAAGCGGTTTCCCCCGGATTGTGTTTTTTCAAATAAGCCACATCGGGATAAAAAAGATAGCGTCCGACATCAACGGTAAAAATAATAGCGAAGAAAAAAAATACCACTAAAAAAACTTGTTTCCAGATCTTCATAACCATCCTTGCCGTAATTTTGACGAGTTTTCAATCCCGCGACTTGGAATCGCTCAGCTCCGGCCGGAGGAGAAAAGCACCGTGACCCGCGGGAGGTCGCGTTATTTTAGGGCGCCTCCGGCTCCTGCCATAGGGGGCTCCACTAAACTTTAAATTTTTGAGTGTCGTTTCCTATACCTTTTTATCGTAGATTGCAAAATAAATTTGACAGGTGAATACATTTTTAGTATGTAACTGCCCCCAAAGTTAAAGGCATGTTGTCGGCAAATATTTTTCATTCTCTTTGCAGTAAATTACCCCTTACATTCCGGCACTTATAAGTCATCGGGAGATGCTTCTGTGTTTTTAACAAAAAGGGAAACCGCATGCTAAAAGGAGGTACTTAATGAGGAAGTGGCAGTTTTTTGTATTTTTCCTGTTTTTATCATTGTTCTTTATCAACAGTGCTCTGCCGAAAGAATACGCGGTAAAAACCGGCGACAGTTTAAAAAGCATATCCAAAGAATCCGGCATTAGTGTAGAGGAAATAAAAGAAGCCAACAACCTTACGAAAACTATACTTCAGCCAAATCAGGTTTTAATCATTTCCGAAAAGAACGCCGCAGTTTCTACTGCCGGGCCGAAACCGGAGGTTAAACGGGCTGTTTATTACACCGTTAAAAGTGGAGATACCCTGTCCACAATCGCCCGAAAAACAGGAGTTCCCGTAAAACAAATAATGGCTCTTAACAATATCCGTCCGAAAAGTTTGCGCATCGGCCGGAAATTAGTTCTGGCAAAGTCAACGAGGCTTTCAGAAAATAAGCTCATAGATGAAGATAATAAAGATGTTAAAGATAATGAAAACAACGGGGAAAAAAGTGATCCGGCCAAAATGGAAAAGGACCGGCAAAAGCATGAAGAGCTATTAGGAAAATGGCGCAGCCCCGATGAGAGACAATTATTAGTTAAAGTGGCGATAGGCTTTTTGGGCGCGCCATACAGACTAGGCGGCTCCAGCCTCAAAGGAATTGACTGTTCCGCTTTTGTTCGCAAGATTTATCAAATTTTCGACATAGATTTGCCTCGTAACACCCGCGCGCAATCCAAAGTCGGCATGAGCATCGACCGCGGGGAATTGGAGGAAGGCGATCTTGTTTTCTTCCGTACCCGCAGGCCACTGGGACACGTGGGAATTTACATCGGCAATAATGAATTTGTACACGCTTCCTCAACAAGGAAAGTCGTTCGCATTGACAGTCTGGATACCCCCTATTTTCAAAAAAGATTTCAGCGTGCTGTCCGAATAAAAGGGCTGGATAACGAAGGGGTGTGAAGCCGGGCCGTCAGCAAAGGTTTTGCCAGTTGATTATCCAGCGAGTTTATTATATGGATTTACATGTAGCGGCTATTTGATTTGTTTTCAGTTCCGTTTACATAATGGCAATATCCGACAAATAAGGAGGAATTATTATGAAAAGAAAAATCTATGTTTTCACCGGCATTTTTATCATGGTCCTATTTTGCAGCGGCTGCGGGGTTTCGGAAGATAAATATATGAAAAAATCGGCAGAGGCCGACAATTTGAGTAAGGAACTGGCCGCCCAACAAGAAAAAAATAAAGCCCTCTCCGATGAAAATACCGCTCTTAAGGAAAGTACCGTCAAATTAGAAAAAAAATCAAAGGAAGTCGAAGCAGCCAGCAACACCTATAAAGATTTACTCCAGGAGATGAAGGGCGAAATTGCAAAAGGACAAATTACGATCACCGAACTCAAGGGCAAGCTGACGATGGATGTAGTGGATAAAATTCTTTTTGATTCCGGCGAAGCGGAAGTGAAGGAAGAGGGTCTCGCCGTGCTGAAAAGAGTCGTGGATATCTTAAAGAACGTAAAGGACAAGAATATCCGCGTTGAAGGGCATACCGATAATGTAAAGATAATAGGCAGATTGGCCAAGAAATATCCGACCAACTGGGATCTCTCCTATGCGCGCGCAATTAACGTCACCAAATATCTGCAGCAGGGGGGCATTGATCCCAAGATTCTTTCCGCAACGGCTTTCGGCGAATATCAGCCGATAGCGGATAATTCGACACCCGAGGGACGGGCTAAAAATCGCCGCATTGCGATAATTCTCCTGCCCAAGGAATAGTTGATGGGAAAAAATTTAGTAGAAAAAATTCTTGGGCAACATTTGGTTTCGGGCAAACTCGTGCCCGGAGAAGAGATAGGCATCCGCATCGATCAAACTCTTACACAGGATGCTACCGGAACTCTGGCCTATCTTGAATTCGAGGCCATGAATGTACCGAAAGCAAAAACCGAGTTATCCGTAAGCTACATCGACCATAACACAATTCAGGTTGGTTTTGAAAACGCGGACGACCAACGTTATTTGCAGTCTGTAGCGCAAAAATACGGCATCGTTCTTTCCCGCGCCGGAAACGGTATCTGCCACCAGGTACATCTCGAAAGATTCGGTAAACCCGCAAAAACGCTAATCGGCTCGGACAGCCATACTCCTACTTGCGGCGCTTTAGGCATGATCGCCATCGGCGTCGGAGGTCTCGATGTCGCGCTGGCTATGGCCGGTGAACCATTTTACTTCACTTGCCCAAAGGTCATTAAAATCAATCTTACCGGCAAGCTTAAGCCCTGGATTTCCGCCAAAGATGTTATCCTTAAAGTGCTGGAAGTTTTCACCACTAAAGGAAACGTCGGTACGGTATTCGAGTATGGCGGAAGAGGCGCTGCCACTCTTAGCGTACCGGAGCGCGCCACGATAACCAATATGGGAGCAGAGTGCGGTGTGACCACATCCATTTTTCCCAGCGATGAAATGACGCGTCAATTCCTCAGCTCGCAGCAACGCAAAAAAGATTTCATGAAACTAAGCGCCGACGAAGAAGCGACTTACGCCAGAGTAGTTGATATTGACTTATCCCGGATCGAACCACTAACGGCCAAGCCCCACAGCCCGGATAATATCGGCACGGTTAAGAGTATGAAAAAAATTGCCGTGGATCAAGTATGCCTGGGGAGCTGTACCAACTCTTCCTATAAAGATTTGGTCACGGTGGCCAAAATATTAAAAGGCAAGGTAGTGCATCCAGATGTTAGTTTTATTTTGGCGCCGGGCTCCCGCCAGGTGCTGGAAAATCTGACCTCTAGCGGATATCTGGCCTGCCTGATTTCCTCCGGAGCGCGAATTATGGAAAACGCCTGCGGCTTTTGCATCGGCAACAGCCAAAGCCCTGGGTCCGGCGCCGTATCACTGCGCACATCCAACCGCAATTTCCTGGGGCGCTCGGGAACGGCGGACGCCGACGTTTATCTCGTCAGCCCGGAAACAGCCGCAGCCGCATTAATCACGGGAAAATTTACCGATCCACGCGACTTAAAAATTCCTTATCCCAAAGTCAAAATGCCGGAAAAGTTCTTAATCGACGACTCGATGATTATTTGGCCGCACAAAAAAAACACCGGCACGGAAATTTACCGCGGCCCGAATATCGTCTCTGTGCCTAAAAATTCGGCACTGCCGGAGATTATTCAAGCGCAGGTTACGATAAAGGTAGGCGACAAGATTACGACCGATCACATTCTCCCCGCCGGTGCGCGGATGAAATACCGCTCGAACATTCCGAAGTACTCCGAGTTTGTTTTTGGAAATATCGATGCCGGTTTTGCGACTCGCGCACGCAAAATAAAGGAATCGGGAAAAGAAAACATTATCATCGCGGGCTTATCATACGGACAGGGCTCTTCGCGCGAACATGCCGCTTTATGTCCCATGTTTCTGGGCGTGCGCGCGGTAATGGCCAAATCTCTGGAAAGAATTCATGCCGCCAATTTAGTTAATTTCGGCATATTGCCGCTTACCTTTAAAGTCGAGGGCGACTATGACAAAATCAATCAGGGAGATGATTTGGAAATCGCCGAAGCCAGAAAAATAATTACTGCAGGCGGCGATATTCTGGTACAAAACAAAACCAAGGGCATCTCTTTTGGGGTTTCCTGCGCCTTCTCCGCAAGGCAAAGGCAAATACTTTTGGCCGGCGGGGCGCTGAACGTCCGCAGCGTAAAATAAAAATCACCCACGGGCATGAACCCCGAAGCACGCTTTATGGTTCATGCCCTCCGTTTCGCGGGATAATTCGACCTGCAAGCTTCAGCGCACTCTGTTTCTGAAGCTTGGGTCTCATTACAACTTGCCAATTCCGACGTGTGACCTTCAGGTTATACGCTTCGCTTTCGGAATTGGAGTTTCACAAATAAAGTTTCGGAGCGACATTTTTTTATGGCGAAAAAGATCAGGGTTAAAACTACTATCGTGGAAATGGATGGTGATGAAATGACCCGCGTCATGTGGCAAATGGTCAAAGATAAACTGCTCTTTCCTTATCTGGATATGAATATTGACTACTATGATTTGCATATAAAACATCGGGATGATACCGATGACCGGGTTACTGTTGATGCTGCCCGCGCGATTATGAAATACGGCGTCGGAATTAAGTGTGCCACCATAACTCCGAACGAAGATCGCGTGAATGAATACAATTTGAAAAAGGCATGGAAAAGCCCTAACGGCACCATTCGCGCGATGCTCGACGGCACGGTTTTCCGAAAACCGATTTTGGTGAATAATATACGACCCGCGGTTTCTTCCTGGAAAAAACCGATAACCATAGGCCGCCATGCTTACGGCGATGTTTATAATAGTTTTGAAATGGCAATTCCGACGGCGGGGAAATTCGAAATTGTTTTTACTCCCCAGAACGGCAGCAAATCAAAAAATATTCTAGTTAAAGATTTCCCCTCGGCGGGAATAATTCAAGTCAACCATAACCTTAACCAATCCATTTTGAGTTTTGCCCAAGCCTGCTTTACTTACGCGTTAAGCGAAAAAATTGATTTGTGGTTTTCCACCAAAGATACTATTTCCAAAATATACGATGCCGGTTTTCGCGAAATCTTCAACCGTGAATTCGAGCAAAACTGGAAAGAAAAATTTAAAAAAGCGGGCATTGAATACTTCTTTACCCTGATTGACGATGCCGTGGCGCGCATTATGAAAAGTGAAGGCGGTATGCTTTGGGCGCTGAAAAACTACGACGGTGATGTCATGTCGGATATGATTGCTTCCGCCAACGGCTCGCTGGCCATGATGACATCCGTGCTGGTTTCACCGAATGGCTGGTTTGAATTTGAGGCCGCTCACGGTACTGTACAGAAGCACTATTATAAGCATTTGCAGGGCGAAGAAACTTCGAGCAATTCAATGGCGCTGATCTTTGCCTGGACGGGCGGTTTGCGCAAACGCGGAGAGTTGGATGGTACCACAGAGGTGATAAAGTTTGCCGAAAAACTTGAAGAGGCAGCTGTTGCCACAGTGGAGAGCGGCACAATGACCGGTGATCTGCTGGCACTGGCCGAAAAGAAAGCTTCCAACAAAAAAGTAAATACGGCAGGTTTTATTGACGCCATAGCCGCTACCCTGCAGAAAAAATTCAATGGCTAAAAGCGCTGAAAATCCACTGCCCAATTTGCTGGATTTCACTCTCGAGGAAATGGAGGTATTAATTTCCTCCCTGGGTAAGGAAAAATTCCGCGCACGGCAAATAATGAAATGGCTGCATCAGAAAGGCAGCGTTTCTTTTGCCGAGATGACCACTCTTTCGCGCGATTTTCGTGACAAGCTTGCCGAAATTTCCCGTATCCAGCGGCCGCAAATCATTAAAGTTCAAAAATCCAAGGATGGAACGAAGAAAGCTCTCTTGCGTCTGGAAGACGGGCTTTTTATCGAAAGTGTTTTAATCCCCGGTAAAAACCACTGGACAATTTGTATCTCCACTCAAGCCGGCTGCGCCATGGGTTGTGAGTTTTGCCTGACGGGGCGCTGGGGATTAAAAAGAAATTTACAACCTGCGGAAATTGTCGGACAACTTATAGCTCTGAGACAGGAAACACCCGAAGGCCTCAATATCAAAAACATTGTGATGATGGGCATGGGTGAACCTCTGGCCAATTATAAAAATACACTCAAGGCGATAAATATTCTGACCTGTGATTTCGGCCTTGGTATTTCCAACCGGAAAATCACGATTTCCACCTGCGGCCTGGCTCCGCAAATAATTCAGTTGGGAAAGGATATTTGTATTAATCTTGCTGTATCCCTCAACGCACCCGACGATAGAACGAGAAATGAGCTCATGCCGGTCAATAAAAAATATCCTCTGAAAGCATTACTCAACGCTTGCAGGCAATATCCCATGCCCGGTCGGAGGCTGCTTACCTTTGAATATATTTTAATTGACGGCGTTAATTCTTCCGTGCACAACGCGGAAAAATTAGCCAATCTACTTAAGGGTCAGCGCTGTAAAATAAATTTGATTGTTCTTAACGAAATACCCGGATCCTCTTTCAAAGCGCCGCCGCCAGAGGAGGTAGAGGCTTTTCAGAAGCTGCTAATAAAAAAACATTATACAACCATGATCCGCAAGAGCCGCGGCAGCGACATTCTTGCCGCCTGCGGCCAGTTGAGCGGCGCTTTTCATAAAAATTGAGAGTTATATTATTGACATTGGCTTTCATAATCGGTCAACTGCTGCGTCTTTTTAAAGGAAATTTGTTATCTTTTTTCGACTGATGGCGCGGATTATATTTTTTTTCACGCAAGAGCCTAGAGATATCTTTTTGTCTGCGGGTAACTTTTTGGCGGGCCATAACACATCTCCCCCGTTTAATCTAGCTGCATGCTTCTTCTAAAGGAAAAGTAAATGCCTTTAAACTAGAGCGAGGTTAGCCGATACATTTTCAAGACCTCCTTCACTCACCTCCGCCCAACACCTTATAGAGCACGACTGCATTAGCGCGCCGGGCAAGGCGAAGAACGATTAATCCCTGTTGTGCGCCATAGAGTGAACGCTGTGCATCGAGAACACTGAGATAGTTGTCGATTCCCTTTGTCATAGCGCAACGTGGAAAGGCGATAGGTTTCTGCAACAGCATCGACCAGCGATTGCTGCGCTGCTATCTGCTGGTTCACCGTGCCCCGGACGGCAAGGGCATCAGCCACTTCCCGAAAAGCCGTCTGGATCACTTTTTCGTATTGGGCCACGGATATTTCCCTATCTACTTTTGTTACATCGTATGCCGACCACGTGCGGGCATCAAAAATCGGCATGATGATCTGCGGTGCGAAGAGCCACGTGCCCTGGCCGGATTTGAAGAGTCCGGATAGATCTGCGCTGGCGGTTCCGATGGCGGTCGTCAGAGAGATGTCGGGGAAAAAAGCCGCTCGGGCAGCACCGATATTGGCGTTGGCCGCCTTAAGCTGATGTTCCGCCGCCAGTACATCCGGCCGACGCAAAAGCAGTTCGGAAGACAGGCCGGGAGAAATCTCTTTGGGTGGGCTGACACTACCCAACTCCGCCGGTAAGAGCGCTGCTGGCAGGGGGGAACCGACCAGAAGATTCAAGACATTTTCATCCTGCGCCGCCAGTTGCGTATAGCGGGCAACGTCTCCTCTGGCCGTATCCACCTGGCTTTGTGCACGCCGGAGATCCAATTCGGAGGCGAGTCCCACATCACAGCGCTTCTGGATCAATTTGTAGGAGGCCTCCTGAGCTTCCAGGGTGGAGGCCACCAGCTTGAGGGTTTCCCGATCTGCAGCCAGGGTCAGATATGCTTGCGCTACCGCCGACACCAGCGAGATTTGAGTACTACGGCGAGCATCCTCCGTAGACAGATACTCCTCCAAGGCTTGATCTTTCAGGCTGCGGATGCGACCGAAGAAGTCAATTTCCCAAGAGATGATGCCCAGATTGACGCCATATTGTACGGCAGTCGTCGCGGACCCGGTGGTTGAAAGATCAGCCGGAATACCTTGTTTACTTATCAGGCCAACCGCATCAACTGCGGGCAACAGTTCGGCTCGCTGAATGCCGTACAAAGCGCGCGCCCTTTCGACATTCAAGGCCGCTAACCGCAGATCGCGGTTGTTGTCCAAAGCGATCCCGATGACCTTCTGCAGATGTTCATCGGTGAAAAAGTCCCGCCACGGCAACTCCGCTACTGCCGGAGCAGATGCCACTAACTTCGTTTCCTTGTAGGCTGCACCGGTCGGCCATTGGGCAGGCACCGGCGCATCCGGCCGTGTATATTTCGGGGCCAGCGTGCAACCACCCAGAAGGAAGATTATTAGGCCCAGTAGAAGAAACCATTTTTTATTCATGTCATTTATCCCTTGATGGATTTGCGCTGTCTGTCTTGGCTGTTTTATTCTTCCTGTGTTTGCCAAAGGGTTTCTCGATCAACGCATGGAGGAGCGGCGCAAATAAGGTTACCAGGGCTGTTTTATTCTTCCTGTGTTTGCCGAAGGTTTTCTCAATCAAGACATAGAAGAGCGGCGCAAATAAGGTTACCAGGAAAGTGGCGGTCACTACCCCACCCAGCGCACCGGTGCCGATGGCCTTTTGGGCGCCTGCGCCCGCGCCGCTCGCCAGCACCAGCGGTAGTATCCCGAATCCGAAGGCCAGCGAGGTCATGATAATGGGACGAAGCCTCAGTTTGGCCCCCTCCAGAGTCGCCTCGACCAGATCCATTCCTCCTTCCACTCGGGCCTTGGCGAATTGGACGATCAGAATGGCGTTTTTTGTGGTCAAGCCCAGAATGGTCAAGAGGCCGATCTGAAAATAGATGTCGTTGGGCATTCCCCGCATGTTCGAGGCAATAGCGCCGCCGAGCGCCCCCAGGGGGAGGGCCAAGAGGATCGAGATGGGAACGGTCCAACTCTCATACAGGGCCGCTACGCACAGGAAGATGATCAGAATTGAAAATGCATAGAGCGGGGCAGCCTGGGTACCGGCTTGCCGTTCCTGGTAGGAAAGCCCGGTCCAGTCAAAACCGATTTCTTTGGGTAACTTCGAGGCAATCTCCTCCATGGCCTGCATCGCCTCACCGGAACTCCTGCCCGGCGCCGCTTCTCCCCAGATATTTATGGAAGAAAACGCATTGTAGCGCTCCAGCTTGGGAGAACCGAAGGCCCAGTGCCCGGTTGCAAAAGCGGAATAAGGAACCATCTTGCCCGCGTTGTTGCGCACATAGAGTCTTTCCAGGTCACTGGGCAACATGCGGTACGGGGCGTCGGCCTGAATGTCCACGTGCTTAACCCGTCCGCCTTTAATAAAGTCGTTGACATAGGCACTGCCAAATTCTGCCGAAATAGTGTTGTGAATGGCAGAGATAGGAACCCCCAGGGCGCCGGCCTTTTCCCAATCCACATCAATCCGGTATTGGGGGCTATCTTCCAATCCGTTGGGCCGCACCCGGGTCAATCGCGGATCCTTGGCCGCCATAGCGAGGAGTTGGTTGCGGGCCGCCATCAGACCCTCGTGACCCAGGCCGCCACGGTCCTGCAATTGAAAGTCAAAACCCTTGGCATTGCCCAGTTCGATGACCGCCGGCGGCGTGAAGGCGAACACCCTGGCGTTGCGGATCTGAGAAAACGCCCGCATGGCCCTGTCGGCCACGGCGTCGGCCCTCAACTCCCGCCGGGTAGCGCAGCTTCCAGTCTCTGAGCTTGACAAAGGCCATACCGATGTTCTGTCCCCGTCCGGCCTGGTTCTGACCGCTCATCGTCAAAAGGCCTTCCACCGCGTCTTTTTCTGTCACTTGAAAATGATTTTGGACGATCGTCCATTACTTCCCTGGTCTGTTCCAGTGTGGAACCCGACGGAAGCGTGGCCATGACATACAGTGTCCCCTGGTCTTCATCCGGAAGATAACTCTTAGGCAAATGCAGAAGCAGCAATCCCATCGCCGCCACGATCAGGAGATAAAAAAACAAATAGCGCACGTTTTTGTTTAACGAGTGACCGACTATTCTCACGTACAGGTCTCGGAATCGAAAAAAAACTTTGTCAAACCACCTGAAAAACGGGCGAAGGAAAGATATTCCGCCTTCCGCCGGTTCATGCCCCTTGGGCACCGGCTTGAGGAGCGATGCGCAGAGGACCGGTGTCAGAATCAAGGCCACCAACAGCGAAAGGAGCATGGCGGCGATGACGGTCATGGAA
Organism: uncultured delta proteobacterium; assembly: GCA_963753975.1. Classification (GTDB taxonomy): domain Bacteria; phylum Desulfobacterota; class Syntrophia; order Syntrophales; family Smithellaceae; genus UBA4810. The sequence continues at coordinate 341,582 of CAVWEH010000001.1, read as the reverse complement.
AACTGGCGGTAGATGACGCCGGTAGAGCCGGCGAAAAACGCCATCGGCCCAAACACCGCCGAGAGCACCAGTCCGATGCCGATCAGCGCGGGAGTGATTTGATCCATGGACTTGGCGGTGGCTTCTTTGGGTGAGATTCCTTCCTCGCTCATGATCCGTTCGACGTTTTCCACCACGACGATGGCGTCATCCACCAAAAGGCCGATGGCCAGCACCATGGCAAACATGGTCAGCATGTTGATGGAAAACCCGAACAGTCCCAGCACCGCGAAGGTGCCGAGAAGCACCACCGGCACGGCGATAGTCGGAATGAGGGTGGCCCGCATGTTGCCCATGAACAGATACATCACCAGGAAAACCAGCAAGATCGCCTCGAAAAGGGTCTTGACCACTTCCTCAATCGCCACTCTGGTAAAGGGAGTGGTGTCGTAGGGATAAACGACCTTCATGCCGTGGGGAAAGTACCGGCTCAACTCCGTCATCTTGGCCCGGATCGCGTTGGCCGTATCCAGCGCATTGGCGCCGGGTTCCTGCCGGATGGCCAGCCCGGCCGCCGGCATGCCGTTGTAATAGGCGAAGGTATCGGCAAGATCGGTCCCCAGTTCCGTCCGCCCGATGTTCTTGATTCGCACGATGGAGCTGTCCGGATTGATGCGGACGGGGATTTCGGCAAACTCCTCGGGGGTCTTAAGCAGGCTATGGACGATAATGCTGGCGTTGAGACGCTGGTCCGCCACCGCCGGCGCCCCGCCGAACTGGCCGCCGGATATTTCCACGTTGTAGTCTTGAAGCGCCTTGATTACATCGTCCACCGTCAGGCCGTAAACCGTCAGCTTGTTGGGGTTGAGCCAGATCCGCATGGCGTACTCGCCACCGAATCCTTCCACTTCCCCGACACCCGGCACCCGCGCCAGCACCTGCTGCACAGTGGTCAAAGCATAATCTCTCAAGTCAATATCGGTCATGCTGCCGTCTTCGGAAACCAGACCCACGATCATCAGATAGTTGGCGGTGGATTTGCGGACCGAGACACCGCGCTGCTGAACCGTTAGGGGCAGTCGCGCCATCGCCAGTTGGAGCTTGTTTTGCACCTTGGCCCAGGCGAGGTCCGGATCGGTTCCCGGAGCGAAGGTCAGCGTGATCTGAGAAATGCCGGACGAATCACTGCTGCTGGACATATACAGCATTTTGTCCAGCCCGGTCATCTGCTGCTCGATGATCTGTGTTATGCTGTCTTCCACCGTCTCCGCCGAGGCCCCGGGATAAAGGCAGCCAACCCTGATGGAAGGCGGAGCGATCGGGGGATACTGTGTGATGGGCAGGTTGTAAATCGCCAGGCCGCCCACCACCATAATGATCATAGCAATGACCCAGGCAAAGACAGGACGGTCCAGAAAGAATCTTGATAGCATCTTGCGCCTCCGTTAATTCGCTTTTGCCGGCGGTGGAATCTTATTCTTACGTTCCCCGCTGCTTGTTTCGCCGCCAATTTCAAAAGGAACAGCTTTTACGGAAACGCCGGGTGTCACCTTTTGCATCCCTTCAACAATTACCCGATCGCCGGGCACAAGACCTGATAAAACAAGCCACTGATCACCAATGGCTCGATCAAGCGTCAGCATCCGCAATTGAACCTTGCCTGCGGCGTCCACGATCAATGTTAGCGGGTTTCCCTTCGGATCACGTGACACGGCCTGCTGGGGAACGAGAATGGCCTTCTTATTGACACCTTCCTGCACCACTGCCCGGATAAACATGCCCGGCAGGAGAACCCCATTCGGATTAGGAAAGATGGCTCGCAGAATGACTGACCCCGTCGTGGGATCGACCGTGACATCCCGGAATTGAAGGGTTCCCGTCAATGGATACGCTGTACCGTCTTCCAGAATGAGTTGAACCTTTTTCTGATTTGCTTCATTTTGACTCAGACGGCCTTCCTTAATGCCACGTCGCAATCGCAGCAGGTCGGCCGTGGATTGGGTAATATCCACATACATGGGATTAAGTTTTTGAATGGTTGCCAGGGCTTCGGGCTGCTGCGCCGTCACCAAGGCGCCCTCAGTGACGCTGGATTTTCCGATTCGGCCCGAGATGGGCGCAGTAATCGTCGTATATTTCAAATTGATGCGTGCCGTTCCTCGTATATCCGCCTGAGTCTGTTTCAGCGCAGCCGCCGCATCATCATAGTCCTGCTGGCTTACCGCTTTCTCGACAAGCAATTCCCGCAAGCGTTCGGTCCTTAACTGGATGGCCGTGAGATTGGCCTCGGATCTTGCAAGCGCCGCCTGATACAAAGCAGGATCTATCTGAAAGAGAACTTGGCCGGCTCTAACATCGGAGCCTTCTGTAAACAGGCGCTTCTGAATGATGCCACTCACCTGAGGACGTACTTCAGCTACTAAATTGGCGGACGTCCTGCCGGTCAAATCGGTCGTAATAGCCACCGGCTTCGGCTGTATCGTCACAACGGAAACTTCGGGAATGTTTTGAGCGCTCGGGGTCTTCTGTCCGCAACCGCCCAGGATCAAGCCCGCAGCAAGAACACCAACGGCGGCCATCAGCCTGGCCCTGTTATTGTTTTTCATTCTACACCTCTGTTATTTATTTTAATATAAATATCAATTGTTTATCGTAACGAGTATCCCGTATAATAATATTTTTTTCCTCTTTAAAATCCTTTTCAACACAAACAACATACAACAAAACTACGGCCAAATAGTTCCCATCGCCCTCTGCAGCCTGGCATAATTCATATTATAATCGCCCAAGGCGTTGGCGTATTCGGATTTTGCTCTCGTCAACAGTGTTTGGGCATCGAGCACTTCGGTGGATGTGGCCACTCTTTCCTTGTATCTTTCTTCGGAAATACGAAAATTTTCTTCGGCCTGTTCAATTACTTGCTGCCATACAGAAATCTGTTTTTCCGTTTCCTGTAAAATCAGGTAAGCATTTTTAATTTCCAGGGTAATTTGGTCATTTAATTCTTTGGCCGCTTCTGTAGCTTGATTCTCTTTGGCTTTGCTCGCATCTACCCGAAATTTAGTTTTGCCCCATTCCCAGAAATTCCAGCTCGCCACTGCCATCAGATACCAGCTTTCCGCGTCCTGATAGTCACTGCCGGAAATCGATGGATTATCGCCATATCTAGAATAGTTGCCTACGAGGCTTATTGACGGCAGGAAATCGCTTTGAGCCACCTGAACCAATTTACCTGCCTGCTCGGCTCTAAGCGAAGATATTTTCAACTCCGGTCTGTTTTGCTGAGCGACAGCCAGGCATTGCTCAAAAGATTGATTGAGGGGTTGATAGGTTAGAACATCCACAATTTCTACCGGCGCGAATATCTTACGTTTCAAGACAGTGTTAAAACGGGATTTGGCTAACTCCACGGCATTCAGAGCCCGGATAAGAGATTGTTTGCCGTTAGCCAGTTCTACTTCCGCATGCAGTAAATCATTCTTGGGAATCATCCCCACGTTAAAATAATTTTGGGCAACATCGTTATGAGCGGCAAGCATTTCGACCGATTGACGCGCCGTTTCCAGAATTTTTTGCGCCCGTAAAATGTCGAAATAAGCTATTTTCACATCCTGTACGACATCCTGTCGTTTGGCGGCCTCTTCTAAAAAGGAAGCATCTTCGCCGATCTTACTGGCCTGATAATTGGCCAGAATTCCACCGCCGGCAAAAATAGGTTGCTTTGCTTCTATTGACCAGGTGAAATTATTTTTCGTCCCTACCGTGATTTCAGCACCATTGAGTGCTGTAAGAGGCGGAGGAACATTAACAAATCTAGTGAAAGGATCCTCATTGAGGCGGGTATAATTATAAGAAGTATTGAACGTAGGTAAAAAACCGGTTAAGGCTTCACGTTTTTGAGCTGTGGCGCCTTTGGACCCTTCCTTGGCTATATTTAAAACAATGCTGTTCTTTAAAGCAATGTCAATGCTTCTCTCCAAAGTTAATGGCTCTTCGCCGGAAACAAATTTCGGAAAAAGAATAATTGCCAAAATAATCAAAAAGGCTGAACGATAAGTCTTATCAATCATATTTTTTTACTCCATTTAAAAAAATGTCCAGAATAAAATCCTTTTTGGAAAGGAGGGACTCTTTCGTCGGCATTAACAACCACTCGCTTGCTGCCGACCTGATCAAATGCATTAACGCCGAAGCCATTTCATGCGGCGGGAGCGGGCGCAATAAGCCGCTCTTTACACCTATTTTTAATGAATTCTCGATAAAAGTTATGTGTTTAAAATAATCGTCGATAAGTTTTTGGCGCAGGGTGGACATAATTTCCGATAAAGCATCGTTTTCCCCGCGCAGGAATATACGGCAGAAATCCGTATTTTTTTCGATAAAGTTTAAATGCGCCTTAATCAGCGTTACAATTTTATCGGCAGCATCCTTGGCTGTGTTTACCTCTTGCCTGATTTCGGCATACATCAAGTCGAGTTTTTCGCTGATCATCGTCGTATAAAGATGTTCTTTGCCGTTAAAGAACTGATAGAGGGACCCGATGGCAAAACCGGAAGCGCTGGCAATTTCAGCCATTGTAACGTTATGATAGCTTTTGGCGGAAAATATTTTTTCCGCCTGCCCCAGAATATCCGCCCGGCGCACATTGAACTCACGCTCTTTTCGCTCCAGCCTTTCCATTAACTGAGCCCTTCTGTTCTGAATAATCATTCAAATATTGAATGATTATTCAGATTATAGAATATTTATTATTTGTCAAGGAAATTTTAGCCCTTTCAAAAGGCAAAAAAATTAAATATTGTTTTTTTCTTAGCCTTACTTGAGGATGAATTCCAAACGTGCTATAGGGCAATCAAAGGGGTATGAGGTTAATTTACAAAATTGATGTTTTGAAATTACTGCGCGCATAAAAAAAGTAATTCCGGAAACATTTTTCATTTGCAAATACGGAACATTATGTAATACTAATCTTAATAAAAGCATCTATAGTTAATCTAATATTAGGGGTGCGAATATGAAAAAATCATACATATTAGCCCTTGATCAGGGTACCACCAGTTCGCGAGCCATTCTTTACGACCGTGAAGGGAAAGTCGTAAAAATTACCCAAAAAGAATTTACTCAAATTTATCCCAAAGCCGGCTGGGTGGAACATGATCCCATGGAAATCTGGGGCTCTCAAAGCGGTGTGGCCAGCGAAATCCTGGCAACAACCGGTATTCCTGCGGAAGAGATAGCGGCCATCGGCATCACCAATCAGCGGGAAACAACGGTTGTATGGAATAAACAAACGGGGAAACCGATTTACAACGCTATTGTCTGGCAGTGCCGCCGCACTGCAGGAATATGCGATGAGACTGAAAGAAAAGGGTTTGGAGAATGTTTGCCGCGAAAACACGGGGCTGGTGCTCGACGCCTATTTTTCCGGAACCAAAGTAAAATGGATACTGGATAATGTGGAAGGAGCAAGGGAGAAGGCTAAAAAGGGCGAGCTGCTTATTCGGCAACATCGATACCTGGCTGATCTGGAACTTAACCAAAGGAAAAGTGCACGTTACGGATTACAGCAATGCCTCCCGCACCATGCTTTACAACATCAATGAGTTGAAATGGGATGAGAGAATCTTAAAAGAACTCGACATACCCGCGTCTATGCTGCCGGAGGTAAAACCATCCAGTGCCGTATACGGCGTTACGGATGCCCGGATATTTGGAGCGGAGATACCCATTGCCGGGGATGCCGGCGATCAACAGGCGGCATTGTTCGGACAGGCCTGCTACTCTCCCGGAATGGCTAAGAATACCTACGGCACGGGGTGCTTTCTACTCATGATGACGGGAGAAAAGCTGGTTCATTCGAAAAACGGGCTTCTAACGACCATTGCCTGGGGGGTAAACAATAAAGTTGAATATGCCCTGGAGGGCAGTATTTTCATCGCCGGCGCGGCAATTCAATGGCTGCGCGACAGCCTGAAAGTCATCGATGATGCCAAAGACAGCGAATATTTTGCCACAAGAGTTGACGACTCTTTAGGCGTTTATGTTGTTCCTGCTTTTGTGGGGTTGGGCGCTCCTTACTGGGATATGTATGCCCGGGGCGCCATTCTCGGTTTGACCAGAGGTACAACGAGAAATCACATCATTCGCGCCACCTGGAATCCATCGCCTATCAAACCCGTGATGTTTTGGAAGTGATGCGCACCGATTCCGGAATTGAACTCAAGGAACTACGCGTGGACGGCGGAGCCTGTGCCAACAACTTTTTGATGCAATTTCAATCGGATATTCTCGGCGTTCCCGTGGAGAGGCCGGAAATCATCGAAACAACCGCTTTGGGCGCTGCCTATCTGGCTGGTTTGGCGGTCGGTTTCTGGAAAGATCAATCCATGATTGCCGAGCGACGGAAGGTCAATCGGAAGTTTAACCCGGGCATGAACAAAGATAAACGGAAGGAACTCTATGATAACTGGAAAAAAGCAGTTAAACGCGCCATGCATTGGGAGGAAGAAAAATAAAACAACATGATTAAAACTGATGTCATCATCATCGGCGGGGGTGCCACCGGCTGCGGTATCGCCAGGGATCTGGCTCTGCGCGGTATTCCTCATTGTCTCGTAGAAAAGGGAGACTTCGCGGCGGGAGCTACCGGCGCCTGCCACGGCCTCCTGCACAGCGGGAGCCGTTACGTGGTCTCCGATCCGATAGCGGCCAAGGAGTGCTACGATGAAAACATCATCTTGAGAAAGATCGGTGAAAAATGCGTCGAGCAGACGGGAGGCCTTTTTGTGCGTCTTCCCGGCGATTCCAAACTTTATCGCGAACGGTTCCTGCGCAGCTGTGAAGAAATAGGCATTCCCGCGGAAGTCATTTCCTCGACCAAAGCTCTCGATTTGGTTCCCAACCTGAATCCGGAAATCGAAGAGGCAATCAAAGTTCCCGATTGTTCTATCGATCCTTTTCGCCTGTGCATGCTCAATATTACGACGTCGCAGCTAAGAGACGGCATCATCTTTATTCGCCACAAGGTAACGGAAATCATCAAATCGCATGGACGCTGTATCGGCGTTAAAGCTACCGATCAGGTCACCGGTGAAATTCGAGAAATCCGCGGCAACGTCCTTGTCAATGCTACCGGAGCATGGTCTCATCTGGTTGCCTCTCTTGCCGGAAATGAAGTGCCGCTTACTCTATCTAAAGGAAGTATTGTAATCACCAATCACCGCCTGACCAATATGGTAATCAACAGGCTCCGTCCGCCTTCCGACGGCGATATCGTCGTACCCAACGAAGCTGTCTGCCTGGCCGGGACAACATCGCTGCTGGTCGAAGATCCGGATAAAAGCAAAATCGAATCCACTGAAGTTGATACCATTATCAGCGAGGCGGGACGAATGATTCCTCATTTCAACAATACGCGTATCATCCGTGCTTTTTCCGGTGTCCGCCCTCTGCTCAAATCCCAAAAATCGGACAGCCGCGAAATCTCCCGTGGTTTTCAAATCATCAATCATAATAACGGCATGTACAGTATCGTGGGAGGAAAGCTCACCACTTTCCGGCTCATGGCGGAAAAGATGGTCGATACCATAATGGATTCATTTAACTTAAAGAGAGCATGTGAAACGGCTCAAATACCTCTGGACGGACAGGAAGAACTTAGCGGCTATCCTCTGGCCAAGCGGCTCGCCGATATGAAAAATATTGTCTGTGAATGCGAACTTGTCTCGAGAAAAGAAGTGGAGCGGATAATCAGCCAAACAGGAACACGATATGTCGGCGACATTCAGCACCGGACACGCTTGGGCATGGGACCGTGTCAGGGTGGGTTTTGCACTTTTCGTGCGCTGGGAATCATGCATGAAAAAAGTATCATCTCACCGGAGCAATCCATGTCGGCCCTGCGGGATTTTCTTCAGCGCCGGTTTCACGGTATCAGATATTGCCTTTGGGGCGATCAGTTGCGCGAAGAACAGCTTGTCGAATACATCTATCTGGGTATACTAGCCATGGAGAGACCGCAGTGAGCGTGATTGAATACGATGTTATCATTATCGGTGCGGGAGTAGCCGGACTTACCGCGGGCACGAGGCTTGCCGAGCGCGGCCTTAAAGTTGCCGTTGTTACCACCGGAGAACCCACGGCGTGTCTTTCTACCGGCTGTATAGATGTATGTTCCCGTGATCATAATCCTCTGCACGGGGTGACTCATCTTCCGGAGGAACACCCTTTTCACCTTATCTCCCGGGTAGCTATCCGGGAGGCGCTGGATAATTTCGCCAATGCTATGAACGATATGGGTATTCCCTATATCGGTGCACTGGAAGAAAACCGCCGCATTCTTTCGGCTCTGGGAACTTACAAGACTACTTGCATGGTTCCCGTAACTATGCAGGCAGCGCCCCAGGACGCTGATGACGAAATACACATTATTACATTCAGTGGGCTCAAAGATTTTTACCCCAGCTACATAATTTCCCGGCGGAAGAACGCCTCTTTTTCGACATACGATGCCGGCGTTTCCACAACCATGGGCATTGCGGCAAATTTCGAGCGGGAAGATTTTTTGGAAGCATTCATCCTCTGGCTTATGCAACAAAACATTCGCGAAGGCAAAATCGCTTTTCCCGCCGTTTTGGGCTTGGAATCAGCCGCGAAAATCGTCAAAAAAATAGAAGAGAGACTGTCGCGGACCGTTTTTGAAATCCCCACCATTCCGCCATCAATGCCCGGCAGAAGATTATTCAACGCGCTGAAGGACTATTTCCGGAAAAAGGGCGGAACCATCTACTGGGCGTGGCCGGTTGTCGGTGTGGAAAAAACGGGTAAGATTATCGAAGCCGTTGTCACTGAATCCGCAGGAAGGCCCAACAGCCTTAATGCCAAGGCTTTTATCCTGGCCACGGGATCGTTTGTCGGCGGCGGGCTTCAGGCACAGCGGGAAACAATCACGGAAAAGGTTTTTAATCTTCCCGTCCATGTCCCCGGCCCGAGGAATACCTGGTTCGATAATGATTATTTTTCCTTTAATCACGGTATCGGCAGGGCGGGGATAATTGTGGATTCATCCTTCCGTCCGGCGGGCTCCAAATGGGAAAATATTTTTGCGTGTGGAGGGATACTCGCCAATACGGAGATTTTGAAAAACGGCTGCGGGCACGGCCTGGCGCTGGCAACAGGTGATGCTGCGGCAAAGTCCTGCGCGGAGTATATCAGATGAACTTTGAACACTGCATACGCTGTACTATTTGCGTGGAGAATTGTCCCGTCCTGCGGGTCAATCCTGATTTTCCCGGGCCGAAACAATCAGGACCAGATGCCCAGCGCTTCCGGATGGAAAGAGAAAAAGCCGTTGATAAATGGGTGCTCCTGTGCAGTCAGTGCAAGCGCTGCGAGATGTCTTGCCCGTGCGGAGTGGAGCCAGCCCAGATAATTCTTAAGGCGCAGCAAAGATATGGTCTTCAGCATCCCCGTACGCTGGCCTACCTCCTTTTCGCCAATAACTATTACTTAAGCGCCCTTGGTTCTTTAACCGCGCCTATCGCCAACACAATTGCCGCCACCGCAATCGGGAAAAAGATATTCCGGGCCATGGGCATAGCAACTTATATACCTTTTCCGAAATTCAGTTTCCGGACACTGCATAGCAAAAAGAAAAATTTGAATAAATCGGCAAGAAAAGTCGCTTTTTTTTACGGCTGCTTCATTAATTTTTATCGGCCCGATATCGGCAGAAAAATCATTCAACTGCTCACATCGTTCAATATAGACGTTGTACTACCGCCGCAGTGGTGCTGCGGTCTTCCGGCGTTGGGTAACGGGAATCTGGCGCTGGCTCGCTCTTTTGCGCAGAAGAATGCGGCATCGCTTTCCAACTACATTGACGCGGGCTACGATGTTGTTTATACCTGTACATCCTGCGGGCTGTGTCTGTTACATGATTATCCGGGTATTCTCGAAATTCCGCAGGGGAAAAAGATCGCCGAAAACAGCTACAACCTCTATGAATATATCGTCAAACTAATCAATGAAGGACATATAGATCCGCAATTCGGGGAAGTGCGGCGCAAGCTTGCTTACCACATACCCTGTCACCTGAGAGCGCTGGGCATCGGCTATCCGGCAACAAAAATTATGGCGATGATCCCCGGACTGGAATACAAGATACTTGATGATACCTGCTGCGGACTCAACGGCAGTTATGGTTTTAAAAAGACTAATGAGTCCACTGCAGTCCAACTGGGAAACCGGGCTGTCTCGCTCATCAGAAAAACCGGAGCGGAAGCGATTGTCGCGGATTGCGGTTCGTGCCGGATGCAACTGAGCGGACTCTCCGGCCTGGCTGCCCTCGATCCGGCTGAAATCGTCAGCGAATCACTGGGAATCACGGACCAGAAACCACGGGTATGAACGCCCAAGTAAGCTTTGGAAAACGATTTCAAAGCTTACTGCAATGTATTTATGCCCCTGCTTATAAGGCTCTCACCCTACCCCTTATTCCAATTCTTTTTTCATCCGGTCAAATTCTTCTTTGCTAATCTCACCCTTGGCATAACGCTTTTTTATAATATCCAAAGGTGTCTCCTGCGCTTCGCCGAACATATTCTTTGATTTAGTAGATTGAACGATAAAATAAATCGCTATTCCCAAAATGATTAAAAACAATATCCCCATAAACATACCTCCGTATCCATAGCCAAAGCCACACACATAATTTCCCGTTCGATCCCAGCCACCCATCGGTCCATAGGGACCGGAACACATGGTTAAAAGAGGTGTCATCATTACCACCGCAAAGAAAAATATCTTTCTCATGATATTCGACTCCTTTCTTTGTTATCAAAGCCATTGCCTTCGGAACTCAGCATCCTTGCCCACACAAAGACGATTTTTTATCCTTGGATATTCGCCTCATTTGTCATTCCAATGCTCAAGTGATAAATATCACTTTAACCAATAATTTAATGTTGCCCGTCTTGTTTGTCAAACTGGATCCCGATTCATTCGGCAGTGGAAAGTAATGAGGGGACATCAATAATTGTAAAGTTGAAAGATGGTCATTTAATCGCTTAATGAAAATATATCTTTAACTTTACTTATTGCACAAAAAGAGTTAACTAATTACAGGGCGTTTTCCAACTGTTTCTTGTAAAAAATCGGGGATAATTTCACAATGTAGAAACCCAATTAACTTTTCTGAGGAGGGGACCATGAAAGTCAAAAGAATATTTGTTGCTGTCTTAGTTATACTTTTGGCGGGAACTTTCGGGCATGTATATGGGAAAGATACTGCTGGTGGGAAGAGCGGCGCAAAAGCCGAAGCCAAGGCAATGGTAATTAAAGCCGAGGAGTTTGTTCAAGCCAACGGCCGCGATGCGGCTATCGTGGAATTTAATAAACCGGATGGGCAATTTGTAAAAGATTCCTTCTATGTGTTTGTCTACGATTTGAAAGGCACGGTGATAGCTCATCCCTTTCGTCCTGCACTGGTAGGAAAGAATGTGCTAAACGAAGCGGACAGCCAGGGAAAATTATTCAGGAAAGAAATCGTCGCGAAAGCCAAAGCGCAAGGTGAGGGATGGGTAGATTACACTTATCTGAATCCAACAACCAAAAAGGAAAAATCCAAGATAACCTACTTTAAAAAAGTAGACGACATGATCATCTGCTGTGGTGCGTATTAAGTAATAACCCGTTTCCCGGCGATAGGATTACTTGGAAGAATGGTTTTTGCTTAAATTGTCTTCAGTACATATTTGTCCAGAGGGAAGCGCGGCCGTGCTTTGGGTGATTGATCGGGGTACCCTACAGGCAGAAGCACTACCGGGTAGATACTTTCGTCCAGTGCCAGAAACTTCTTTACCTTATCGCGGTCAAATCTTCCCAGCCAGCAACTGCCCAGACCCAGATCAACGGCTTTAAGAACGATGTGCTCTATAGCAATCGCCACATTCATGGAAAGATAGGCCCTGACGGCTTCCGCATCCATCACGGGGCTTACAGCTGCGGGATCATTCATATCAATATCGACGCCTTCGAAAACGCCTTCTTTAAACAGTTCTCCGACACGCCGCTCCCTTGCTGTTATAGCCGTCAGGTCGGCGCAGCAGACAAAAATGACCGCCGCCTTGATGATAAACTTGTAAGGAGTAAACCCGCCGAGGGCTTCTTTGGCGGCAGGCGATTGGGCGACAATAAAGCGCGCGGGCTGGATGTTTGATCCCGAAGGGGCAAGCCGCGCCGCATCCAGAAGCAGCCGGACAGTATCAGCCGAAATATCTTTTTGTTTGAATTTGCGAATGCTCCGGCGGGCAGCAATAACATCTGACAATTCCATTTAGCACCTCTAATGAGTCCCAAATTTAGTGACACCCGCTAAGAGCAAGCGAAGTGCAGCTCGAAGCGTTAGTGGAACTATCCCGCATGCGAAGCCATGTGGGACAGAAACTCTTTTGTTAGTCGAATTATCCAACAACTAAAGGCTATTGGAAACTATCCCCGAAGCGTAGCGGGGTAGTGAGCACAGCTTATTCTTTCCCGCTAACGTAGTTGGCAGGGACATACGAATTTTACAATTTCCTCACGGGCGTGTCAAATGCGTATTACGAGAAGCTGTTGATATGTCCCCAAAAGCGGCTTAAGAAAAAAATTGCATACCGGAAAGTCTTATCCCCTTTGTCATTCCGGCAGTGAACCCGCGCAAGCGGGCAAGACCCATGAGATGGTTTTATTTGAGATTGGTCTGTTCGTCATCTTCTTCTTTTTTTGAGTCCGGCTCAAGATCATCCAGAACATCCGCTATCTTTTCTTCCTTATCGATAACGACGGTGGAATCTTCCAAAGAGCCTGCCTGGCGGGCCGCGCGCGCAAGTGCGGATTCTTTTGGTTTCGTTATCTGCCAGGAATCTCCCGAAGACACCACTAACCAGTTATTGAGGTCGAATTGGATATCACGCACGTTGGGCAGGGCGGCAATTTCCCTGACAATGAAATCGATCTCCTTAACGGAAAAGTCCTTGTCCAGCCGGACGAGATCGCCATAGAGATAAACCGTACCGCCCATGCAGGAGTAGTCAATCCTGGTCAGATCCGCATCATGGCGCGTGAGGACTATCCTCACGTTCCGGTTGATTTCATAGCGGGATACCTGGTCTTCCGGCATATTGCCTCCCTTGGATATAAAGTACAGCCAATAGCCGGTTATTGTCAAGAACTGGATGACTGGATCACAGGTATAAACCCCAAAGTAAGCTGTGGAAACAGATTCCGCAGAGCCCCACTTAGCTTCGCACGTGGGATAATTTGCCGCAGTTATGCGGTATAATTCGACCAACAAGTTTCAGAAATGTGATGCGCTGAAACTTGGGTCTCATTACAACTTGCAGATATTACTGCACTGCGCTTGTGGAGCACCTCCGGAAGGAGCCGAAGGCTATTTTCCAAGACGCGACATCCCGGAACGGGATAATATCTGAGTTTCATTAGAATTGGATTTTCACAACGGTTTTTGCTTTTCCAATATCCGCTTTTTCTTCCACCGGCCACCCCTGTAGTAGAGCCAGTTTAGCCCTACGGCCAGAGTGCTGCTGAAAAGCATTGCCATCCAGATGCCCTCCTGTTTGAACCCAAAGGGGCCGGCGAGCACGTAGGCAAGAGGAATGCGGATGATGATCAGAGCGACAAACGAGAGAACCAGCAAGGCCATCGTGTCGCCTGCGCTGCGCAGGACGCCCTGGATGACGAATATGACGGCAAAGCAGGGAAAAATAAACGCCATCCAATGATAATATTCGGCCACAAGATTCAGCACATTTGCATGTTCGGCTGACTGCTTGAGGAAAATGGCGCCTATGTAATCAGGAAAAATCGCCAGTACCGCGGTGCAGGTAAGGGCAATGGCCAGCCCGAAAAACACCGACATGCGCAAAGTCTGAAAGACGCGATCCATCTTCTGCGCTCCCAGATTCTGACCGGCAATGGAGGTTGCCGCCATCCCGATGGACATGGCCGGAATGGATGCCAAAAGGTCGATCTGCATGCCGATGCCGAAGGCCGCGGTAACATCCGTACCGTAACTGTTGACGAGCGAGATAATGAATACCCCGGCCAATGAGACCACAAGCATCTGCATCGAGGCGGGCACACCGATTTCAAAAACTTCCCGGATGATGTGCCAATCCAGACTATAGTCCCAGCTGTGCATATTAATGTAAGGATTATGCCGCACAAGATAGATATAGCCGATGATACAGGTCAGCATGGAAGCCAGCGCCGTTCCGCATGCCGCACCGGCCACGCCGAGAGGAGGCAGAGGGCCGATGCCGCGAATGAAGAGCGGCACAAGAACAATATTAAACACCGTGAGCAGGATTAGGATTTTCACCACCGTTCTGGCGTCACCCAGGCCGCGCAGCATGGCCGTCATCCAGTAGACAAAGAACTGAAATACCAGCGCGGCCATCATAATCGTCAGATAAGAAAGCGCCATGTCCTGAATTTCCTGCGGCGCATGTACCCATTCGAGTAACTGGCGGCGCAGCACCAGCGCGATGATGGAGATAACGAGACAGAACAGGATAGAGGCGAAAAAGGAATTCGCCAGGATTTTTCTGAGGAGTGCCGTATCCTTGCGGCCGAAAGCCTGGGCGATAAGGACATTAGTGGCCATGGCCAGGCCGATGAGAAATGCCGGCATCAGCATGATGATCGGCAGGCTGGCGGAGATTGCAGCCACGGCTGTGTGGCCCAGAAGCCGGCCTACCCAGATCATGTTGATGATACCGTAAACGGACAAGAGCAGATTGCCTAACATTAGCGGTGTGCTGAAATTAACAACCTGTCTGCCGATATTGCCTTCGGTGAAATCTTGCACGTGTACCTTTTGTTATTTCCGGGAGCATTGGCGATGAGAAATATCAATGATAGGATTTTGTTAATATTTGTCTCTTCGTTCAAAATGTCCACATTTTATTTCGGCTAGATCTTATTCCGGCAACGAACTATAGAGAAAACGACCCTGCATGTCAATTACATAATGGCCGCAAATTATCCGATTATGGAACACTTTCGAAGATAAGCGGCGATATTGTAAAGCTAACCGGCTGGAAAACCGTAACTGGCAAGAAAATTAAATAGAGCCGGCCCCTGGTATTTTGTGCTTCACGAGATACGGGCCCCGGAATACCCAGCATTCGCCGGGCGGACGCAGACGACCCTCTGACAACTTTTTATTTGAATATAATCATCTTCTCCGGCATGGAGGCTTGAATTATGAAACGCCATTTGCTAAGCTTCGAAGAGGTACCGAATTCGGTAGCGAGCGAATACCGAATAATATTGTTTCTTAAGAATCGAAGATTCTCCGCGGCTTGACGCGGAGACCTTCAATTATTGAGCCGGTGCAATCGTCCCCGATTAAATGCGATTAATTTATGAAAATGAAAACTTATAATGTAATAATTATCGGATCCGGACCAGCCGGACTTTTCGCGGCGATTTGGCTTACGCGTTTGGGAATAGACAAAATCGCCATTATCGATAGACACTCATATCCGGCCGGCGGCTTGTTAAACGACGGCAAACTTAACTTCGACTGCCGCGTCGGTCTCGATTTGAATGAACTGCAAATCGATGAAGATAAAGCCCGGCAATTGATGAGCGAGATTAAAAAAATATTCGTCGGATTTCCCCGCTGTAAGCAGGTAACATTCATTGACAAAAATGAAAAAATCAAAGTTATAAAGAATATCGCCGGCGAGCACGGCGCTCAATTTATTGCGCCGGAGCAGTGGCATTGGGGAACCGACAACGGAAAAGCCGTCGTAAATTATTTAAGAGGCTACCTTAAAAAAACAGAATTCTTCCTGGAAACAGAAGTATCCTCAATTGAAAAACTCGACGGCGGCGGCTTTCGTCTTATCTGCAACCGCAATAAAAAACGAATCAGTTATAACGCCGGATTCATACTGGCTGCCCCGGGACGCAGCGGCGCTTACTGGTTTCGGGATATCGCGGAAGAGTTGCACATCCAACATAATTTCGGACCCATCGATGTGGGAATCCGGATTGAATTGAACCGAAAATTTTACGATCCGATGACGGATATTGTTTATGATCCTAAATTTATTTTCACGACCTCGCGCCACGGAGATAAGGTCAGAACGTTCTGCACGAACCCGGGCGGCCGGGTGCGAGTGGAAAATTATTTCGATTTCAAGCTGGTCAATGGGGATGCCCTTTCCGGCAAGAAAACGGAAAATACAAATTTTGCGCTAATCAATACTGTCGCGTTGACCAAGCCGTTTTCCGACACAACCGAGTTCGGTCAAATGATCGCCCGGCAATTTTTTCTTTTAGGCGGAGGCAAACCGATTGTACAAAGGATTGGTGATTTCCGGGAAGGAAGAAGAAGCTCTGCAGCGACTTTTGACAGCGCTATCCGCCATTTTGAAGTGTGCAGGGCAACATATAACGCCGTACCGGGGGATATAGCGCTGGGTATGCCCGCTCGTATCATGGATAATCTTTGGGAATCGCTCCAGAAGCTGGATAAAATAGTGCCCGGTATTTTGCACCCGTCAACGTTAATATATGCGCCGGAAATAAAATTCTTTGACACTCATTTCCCTGCAAACCGGAATTTGGAAACAAATGTAAAAGGTATTTTTGTAGCTGGTGACGGCACCGGCAAAAGCCGCGGAATTGTGGGAGCAGGAATTTCCGGAATCATCGCCGCCCAGGGAATCGCCGAAAAATATTTCAAGACCGGATACTAGACCGCTTCGAATGACGCTTCACGATTTGCGTTTCACTCTTTGTAATTGCCGAATTTCCAAACTCCTTTTTCCCGAAAAGCGGGAACGGTTTGTCTGCGCGCGGCGTTAAGTAACGCATGAATCGATTTATTATTTGTTTTGGCAAAATCCGCCACTGGAATTATAGTATCGCCTTGCAAGTAAGCAATTCTTTTATGCAGCGATTCCGTTAAAGCCAGAGTGATAATTTTTTCCATTATCTTTGTATTTTTTGAGTTTTTATATTCACCGAACGCTTTGTAGTACAGCAGTTTCTCTTTATCGCGAATGATAATATTGGGAAAACCAAGGCGCGCGAGCTGATAACTGATAATCACGCGTCCTATTCTACCGTTACCGTCGCAAAATGGATGAACAGTTTCGAAATCAAGATGAAACTTAGCGATTTTGTCGGCAAAGTAATTAACATGGTCAGAAGAAAATTCCAGCAGAATTGCCTCCATCATTCTTTCCACATGCTCCGGCGCCGGAGCGATGTGTGTGCCGACGCGGACATACTCGCCTTTGATGCGGAAACGCCCCGCGACAGCGTCTTTAATATTCCCCATGAGCATTTTGTGTAAAAGCAGGATCAGTTCATTTGAAAGTTCAGTGTCGATTACTTTAGTTTTTATGTATCCCATCACCTGCGCCAGATTTTTCGCTTCAAAAACTTCCCGCACCGAAACATTGCGGGAAATTTTCATCTCCAGCAAAATGCGCTCCGTCTCTTTAAGCGTCAGTGTAGAATTTTCGATAGCATTGGAATTGAAGACGCTTTCCGGAAGTTCGGATTCATCAATCAACTTCAGTAATGACTCTTTCCCTTTACAAAGCTGGTCATATTGAACTTTTAAGACTTGAATCTGATTTTTTACAGAATGTGTCGTTGCCATAGGTAGGATTATAGTAAATTAACGGTAATTTGTCAATAAATCGTTAATCTGGATGGAAAACGTAGATAATTAACGTTTTTTAGCGAGATTAGTGACACCTTATCCGAAAAGGAAATCCGGTCGCAGATGGCCTCGCGTGACCCTATAGTGACCCTATAGTGACCTTTAGGTTATTTAGTTTATTAGGTTAAATACTTTTAGCCCGACACACCCAACGCTTCACGAGACACGATACACGTTTAATATCGCCAATTGTCAAAGATAAAGATTGTACCGCGATTAGTCATACTTTTCTCATGCCCGCCGGCTTTTAGCTAAATTGGCGTCAATCCTATGATAAAAAAAATCGGCGAACTGCTTATCACCGCCCAGGTTTATTTTGATCATAACTTTGGTAACCTTTTTTTCAAATGGCAAAATTTCAATCTGCAAAGGCTCTTTGCATTTTAGCTCCAGAAAATGTCTATTCGCGTCTGTAGAGTTACGGACTATTTTTAAATGCAACTGCTGGGAAGACCTCATTACCGCCCGGTGTATAGTGCCTACATCCTCAGCATAATATTTGGTAGCCTGGTGTCCTTTCCAACCAATGTAGCCATCATAGACCGTCCCCACAACCGGAATGAATGGCAGAATACTACATCCACCGATAATATTTACGGCGAAAAATAGACAAGCACCGCAGGTTATTTTTTTTAACATATTTAACTCCTTGGTTTTAAAAATCGTCATTTTTTAGTCAGCTCCCGGTCACGTCAGATTAAATAGATGGCGAGATAAACAATCAGCTCGAGAATTGTGAAAGTGCCATCATTATCTGGGCTGACGGCAGCTACATCTTCCCTTGTAAAAAATAATGCAATATTTGCTCCAGAATAGAATATTTTTATCAATAAAAGCTTTGATTGGAAGGAGAGAAACAAGCTGGGCCTTCCTTTCGGAAAAAATACCCCTGATGATTTTAAAAAGCTGTTCTGCGGGCGGGCGTCTTGGAGAATCTTTTTAAACACTTAACCAGGCTATTATATTTATTAACCTCAATAATATTGTGATATGCCCCGGGTTGTCATTGCGAATCGCACCTTATGCGCCGCTACGATCTAAAATCTACCACTGTCATTCCGGCCGCAGATGACCTAATGTGACCCTATAGTGACCTTCAGGTTATTAAGGTTATCAGGGTAAAAAGCCGGATCGCTGGGGATTTTGAGCAGCCTTTTACTTCCCCTTTTTTCGCGTACTCTTTAGGGTGAAAAAGGGATCGAAGGGGATTTCCCTTGCTATTAATTTAATTGCATCAACCCCCGAATATTGCCGAATCTTCTATATGTCAGCCAGTATTTTTGTGAGCGAAGGTATGTCGCCGATGCTTTCCCCATAATGAACGTATTTAATAACTTTCTTTGCATCAAGAGCAAATGCGGCAGGAAGTTGTGTTTCTTTCCCTTCAAATTTACCATGCTTAAAGCCGCGACTGATAGCCTTGATTGCCGCAATCAAGACCGGCGGGATGCAGATATTTGATTATACCGCCTGCTTCCACACCATAGAGTTGGAAAACTTTCCCTTGCGGGTCACAAATAATCTTGAAGGGGAAATCGTCTCTTTTCGAGAATCCGTCCACCCTACTGAACGTTATTCTCAAAGAAGCAATCGTTTCCGACGCGCTTTGCAGAACCACAAATACGCGCCCACCTTTTTGCCTGACCAGATCGATTTCCTGTTTTATTTTTGCCATTTCCATTTGACAGACCGGGCATCCGTAATAGCGCAGAAAGATCAAAACAGCCGGATTATTGCCGGCAGCATCATAAAAATTTAACTCACCACCCCAGGGCGTCTTAAATTTGAAATCGGGAGCTTTATCCCCTATCGCCAATTTTGAATTCATAGAAGTGTCACTCCCTATTTAAATAAAATTATCGACAAACGTCTTGCATCTTAATTGTCGTTGTGAGGCGACTCTCAGGAGCCGTGGCAATTTTACACCTTTGCGGGCTGTTTACCGGAGGCGCATTCCCGATAAGGAGACGCCACATGTTTAATCATATTCCCTGCCCGAAAAAGCCGAAAGCTTAACAATATATTCAGAAGCCTAGGGATAATAGCCCCATTATTGGGTTTCGTAACAGGCCAGTATCTCGCCAAAATAATGGGTGTGATAATCTTTTTGCGGATACATGGCCTTATCATAATTTTTATCCAGATGAACCGGATTCATGGCGGATTTGTAAACTATTTTGCATTCATAATGAATCCCCGGCACCTTGATGATCGGCGATACGGTATGCTGGCTTTTTGCTGTTTCCAGATCGCACATTTTGAATTTATCCACATCCTTGCCCGATTTCGATCCGCAAAAAGCGATTGCCTTCCCCATATCACCGGAAGGTATTGTAACTGTAAAGTCTAAAGCTTTTTCTATAATACTAAAGGTGTGACGGGTATAGCGTACTGCCACCATCATGATCGGCTTCTGCCAGATGAATCCGAAAGTGGCCCAGCCGATGGTCATGGTGTTAAGCGCGTCCGCGGCCTTAACCGTTAAGAAAGCTCCTTTTTTGATTTTGCTTATGGCATCTTCAGCAATGCTCATATAATTTAAATTTTTCATGATAATCTCTCCTGATCACGTTACAATAAATTGTTGTTTATTCCATCCAATGGACGAACTCATCCAGCTTTGCTCTCTCCCGCGCAAAATTGTTGAGAGGAAATGACGGATCCGGATAGCCCAGAGCGATACCCACAACAATTTTTTTATCGGCGGGAATTGCCGCTATCTTTCTGATTTCGGCGGAGAAACGTGCGGCTGCGGCTAAGAGACACGTTCCCAGGCCTTTGCCGTAAGCAGCGAGGCAGATCGTTTGCGCGATGAGGCCGATATCCAGCATCTGGTATTCGACTAGATTATCCCGGGAAATACAGGCCAGAATCAGACAAGGGGCATCAAACATCGAAACCATATTCTGATAATACTTATCACGTGCGTTCTTATCTTCTCTTTTTATGCCCTGCACGCTTAAAATAACCTTGCCCAGCTCTCCATATCTGGCTTTCATGGCGTCCGGCCATTTTTCGAGCATCGGCACATCGGGGGCAATAGCAGCACCCGCCAGCGTTTGTTTGAGATTCATTTCTTTAAACTTAGCCAGTGTTTTACCCTTTAATACATACAAATCCCAGGGCTGGGTATTTCCCCACGATGGCGACCAGCGCGCCTCTTCCAGAATTTCCGTAATTACACTTTTAGGTACATCCTGCGATTTGAATTTGCGAATACTCCTTCTTCCCTTGATTGCAGCAGCTAATTCCATGGTAACCTCCTTTCAATGAGACTAAAATTTTTCAAACGAAGTACAGAAAAATTTCAAAGTCGAATTAATCCCAGAAGCGAAGCACCCTGAAGGGCATCTACGACGACGTGGGATAATGAAACCATCCCATTTCTTAATTGTAGTTATAATAAAAGGATGAATTGAAAAAAGACAAGGTATAAATTTGTATTGCAGACTGGCGAATCCCGCTGCCCGTTTCACGCTTCACGAAATGCGCGTCCCTTCAATAGAATCGTCCCCGATTACCCCCTTGAACATAATTGACGTCCTTATCCGTCATCATTAACGGCCTCCATGGACTGCACAAAAGCGTACGTCTTATCTGAAACGTCTTTTATAATTCTCATCAGATTTTTCTTCCACTTTCCCGGCATGCTCATATAAATGTTCTGCATTTTCCGCCTTTGAGCCTCAAGCCCCAATAGATACTCTCCTAGTTGTCTTGCTGTTTCAGTATCCTTATCCCTCTTAAACTGATTCTTGCGCCTTTCGCTCAAGATGAATTTGTGTAAAACATAAGCCGCTGGCTCTGGAACATTGATTGATATACCGTTGTAAGAAGTTTTTATTGTATTCCCCTGGAGAAGATCCAGATATCGTAATCCTTGGGCATTCACGTGGAGTTTGTTTATTGAGTAAGGCTTTTTACTACCCCTGCCTCTTTCGGGTGTGAGAAATTCCACTTCAAGATCCGGATGAACAAACTTCACATACCCATCCGGAAGCGATATTTTCTTGTCCAACCCAAAGCCTTCCAAAATCAGGGAGACATCAACATCCTTATGTATACGCGGAGGGTTAGGCACCAGGAAATCGAGATCTGTCGTCCGCTGCATGGAAATCTCCACAGGATTACCAAAGTACTCCTTGTATACGAGAGGGCACCAGCCCCCTATGAGAATGATATCTTGAAGGACGTCTTCCTCAGCGAGTTTGGTCAATATAATGAAGAACAAATCATGCCTTTTTTCCACGGAGAGCCTTTCTCACTTCCTTAAGATTTTCCCTCACTTGATGTAGTTTTACCTGATACTCCTTTCTTTGGCGTATACGATCATTGAGGACATTCCGCACTTCAGGGACATCTTTGCCAACATAATCGAAGATGACTTTCTTGCCCTCACGGCGCGCGAGATAGAGGTATCGCTGTCCTCCCCTCTCCTTGGCGGATATAGATCCGCCGGGGATTCGCGCAATCTTTTCCTTATAGAAAACCAAGAGTTCTTCCAATCGTTTGAGCTCTTCTTCTAAGATACCCTTTATAACACTCATAAACGCCTCTGCCTAACAATATTGCCAAATTATAAATATTGTTAGGCAATAAGTCAACCACACTTTGCCTAACAATTAATTGTTTAAGTTATTTCAGTTAGGCAATTCCGGCATACACCTCTGCAACCTTCACTCTGCACGTTTCACTCTTCACGAAATGCGCGTCTCTTCAATAGAACCGTTCCGATTTTCTTGAACCCTGATTATTATTCATGCTATAAGTTTATTGGAAGCTTTAACCATCATGGAAGCCATCTTTTCTTTTTCCATAAGCTGTTCCACCAAAACCTCTTTCATCAGGTTGCAGGCTTGAATTATTTTGGGATTGGCCATCCGATAATATAATTGGACACCTTCACGCCGTGCCACAATGACACCTTTCGACTTTAAAACATTCATGTGCTGAGATATATTCACTTTAGTCAGGCCAGTTTTTTGCATTAATTCGCCGTTGGACATTTCTTTGTCCTTCAGCAAATTGATAATTTCCAAGCGTTTATCATTGGCGAATATTTTACAGATGTCAGCTTGCAGTTTAAGAATGCTTTCCATTTATCCTCCTAGTCTCAAAATTGTACCTGTCCCCGATTGTTTCAGCAATTAAATATAATTGCCCACGTTATACTTTCTAAATTGTGTCGCCCCGTTTATTTATCAAATAAAACTGATACCAATAGAAAAATGCCTCGGGGTTGCTCTTCTTGAGTTTGTTAAGCTTTGTGTCCAACGGCGCTTCGATTTGCCAATCAAGTATTTGTTGGGCATTTTCAAAACGGACAAATTTATTGGCGCCGGTATCAATGAGTTTTGTCAGATACGCCGCGCGCGCCGCATGAACAATGGCTTTTTCTATGTGGTAACTTTCGGAGAAAATATAAGCTCTGGTCTGCGATATACCGTTTTGCAGGGCCGCAAAGTCACCTTTGCCTGACTTACCCCTGGTGGCGAGGCAAAGCGCTGTGGCTAAAATATCATCCAATACAATTTTTACATCTTTCGTAAGTCCGCGGTATTTCATTTCCGTTTGTGCGATATTTTTAAATGTTTCGGCAACCACTTTTATATCGCTGATATCTTCGAACAGATTCCCTATATCGTATAATTGTTTTATAATCTCCATGGCCATACTAAAGCCGCTCTTTTGGTAGGGAATTCCCGTAGTGTTTGGCGCAAAGGCGGTCAGTTTATCGCCCAGAATATCTTCTTTGCTGGGAATTTTTACCTGAGCAGGTGATCCGTCCTGTTTGACAAACGACAAATCAATGTCTCGGGAAATAACGTTTTGGTATTTTGATGATTCTATAAGAATATCGAGCATGATATTGTCTTCGGCAATATTCTTTTGATGTGCAGGAGTATAAAAAAACTTGTAGTGGAGTTTATTGATTTCTGAAGACGAATCTCTTTTCTGAAACTCAAATCTGGTGAAGCTTTTCTCTTTAATGAATTTTGCAAAAAGCGCTTCAAAGTTTTTCTTCTCCGGTACGATTATATCAATGTCAATGGAAAATCTTCGGGGAATTTTCTGAAGCAGCATTACGGAAGTGCCGCCTTTAAAAACAAAGGGCAAGCCGGTTTCCGCAAGACCTTCCAGAAGAAGCAAAGCGCGGATGACTTTTTCAACAAGAATCTTATCTGCCTTGCGGTTTTCGGCAGATACCTTCTTTATCCATTCCGGTTTTAATGCGTCTTTTGAAATCATATCAAATTTTTGGCACTATTCCCTATTTTTGCCGTTTATTTGGGCTAATATTTTTTGCAGTTCTTCTCTCTTATTCCTTCTTTTTGCGTAACGCAAAAGCCTGTCCGTATTAACCGTATATTTTCCCAGCGCGCTTTTGAAGATGCTCAGCATTTCATTGCCTTGCAGGAAAAAGAAAATTTCACGATCTGCGTATAAATCAACAAGAATCTTTTCTATAGTCGGCACAATTATATTATCAATATCCTGAAGAGGAGCTTCGCTGATCAGGGATTTAACAATTATAGCGTCTTTGCCATTGAATACATAATTTTCCATCACATCGCGCGACGGTTCTTTGAAAGTGTCTTTGTTAGTCTCTTTGATAGAAAGAAAAACGGAATCTATTGCTTCGCGTTCCACTTCGACCAGTAGAAAATCATACACTGATACATGCTGAAAAAATTCTTTTAACAAAGCAGTATGCCAACAGCAAAAGGTGATAAGAGGGAATTGCTTTTTAATCAGGACGAAAATATTTTTTTGTTTCTTGTCAAGAATTGGAGAGAAACAATTTTCTTTGCCTAAAGAATATATTCCGCGACCGATTTTTCTTAATAAACCCTTTTGGACAAGATTGTAAATCCGCCAATTTACGGTTGCTTTTTTAATATTGGGCTGTGTTTGAGAGAAAAAACCGAAAATTTCATTTGTGGTAAACGATTCCCGATTTTCAAAATGTTTAAATAAATTATCCGTTTTTTTACTAAGCCTCCTTGCGCTAGTATACAAATTATCGGCAATAAGTCAAATAAATTGCCGCTAATTTGATTTCCTGCCAGGCCTGTCAATATACGGCAATATGTCGAATATATTGATTAATAACGTTTTTTGTGTTTTTTTCGCGCCTACGCCCAAAATGATTTTTGTTCGAAGTGATCAGCTAATACTAACCGCTCTTCTAATCCATTTGGATATTTGTATAAAAGTTTTGCGCGATCAAATTCAGCGCTAGTTTTGTGGATTATTCGATGATGATTCGGGCAGGTGACAATAATATTTTTGCTGATATCCAATCCTCCGCTACTCAAAGAATCAATATGATGAGTTTCTGCAAATGGCTCTTCGTACTTAATTCTAAAATTCATTCCGCAAACCTGGCATCTGTGATCATAAAGCGCTTTTAAAGATTCGGATAAAAAGGGATCGCGATAGAATTCTTCGTGTTCAGGAACAATAATCTTTTTTTGCTTTTTGGGATGTGTAATCACGTCATAATTACCAAGTGTTTCTTTAACCAAACTCGGGCCAAACGTATCCCTGAGTTCGTAGCCGGTTAATTTACCCCACACATAAGGAGATATTACAACTTCGTCTTCTTGACTAATTGCCAGAGGATTGGTTTGGCCTGCATACTTATTTGAAAGTTGCAGCTCTTCCAGACTAAATGGAATAGTGGGTATTGTATCGGAACAAACAAGAATATATTTCCATGTCTTTCCCGCCTGCGGCCAATGTTGACGACTTATCTCGCCTGCATAGTCAGCTTCGTAGCGGTCATAGACGAGCGCAAATTCAATTCGCGCGCGCAGTTTGCCTAAACCTTGAGCTTCAGTTTTAACGAGTTGTAAAAGAAGGATTTCCCCTTTATGGAAATGCGGTGTTTGATCAATCGCGAAGAGCGATTTTTCAATACATTCTCTAATCTGAGATTGTCTCACATTAAGCCGTTGCACGCGCTAATCCTATTTACTCGTTTGTTTGAATGTCGCAGCTAATTATCCACTATAAATTCCTATCGCCGTTGATGGTTGCCATGATCTCTTTGAAATAAATTCACCAACCATCTTTATCTTCACCCGAAATACCGTTGTGAAAGAGCGTTGAAGAGAGTGTCAATTTCGGTGAGGGATTTATTCATTTGATCTTTTTGAAATTCGACCTTTTTCAATATCGTAACAAACTTTTCCTGCAATGCTAAAGGAGGCAACTTTATGTCTAATTCTTTAATTATCGTCAGATTTAATCCATCCATAATAGCGCCACGTTTCTTCCCACTTAGCTGACGAATTACGTCCGGATCAGATTGGAATGTGTAATTAATAAAATATGGATTAGCAATTTCTCTACTTAAAGTAATACAAGCTAAATGCTTTGTATTTATAGAAAGAGGAATATTTTCTGGAATCACTGCGGATCTACCTAATGTTCCCATGATAGTAATAATAATATCACCAGGACGAACGGTGTATTGTTTCAGCTGAGAATACTTCTCTTTAGTAATATATCTTCTTTCTTTCCATAAGAATTTATTCTCCACAGCATTGTCAATGCCGAGTACAGCTATGCCTTCTTCTACAAATTCACTATGTAGCAGACTGCTTCCAAACGGGCCCGTCCTCATGCTTCCTTTTTTATTCTCAGCAATATCTTTTATTTTACAGATTTTCCAATTAAGGGTTCCTTTTTTGAACATCTCCAGAAACATCGACTTCAAGTGCGCATCCAGAAGTCGGAGCGACTCTTGGCGCTTTTTCCGCAGGGCATCGGCTTGGTCGAGAATAGCAGCTATTTTTTGTTGTTCATCTATAGAACAATAAGGAACGTTTATTTTTTTTAAGGAAGTATTGTTTATTGCTTTTTGAGTTGCACCAGTACAATATTTATCTTTTTGTGATTGAAAAAAACCAGACTTAAAATAATGAGATAGATAACCAGAATTGAACCCTTTCTTTGGCGTAAGTGTTATAAACCCAGTGGAAACAATAAAATCTTTACTGGATTGATCAATTAAAAGAACTTTATTTGTGGCTTTCATGCGCGCCAAAATAATTTGGCCAGCATTTACAAGTAAATCAGCACGACTTGGTTTTGTTTCATAGTCAACTGCCATCATTTCATTAATTTTGTTTTTAGATAAATCGCCGGTAGCCATATATTGGCGCTGGCCAGTAAATGGTTTAACACGGCTATTTGTATTTTCAACTGCTTCAGTAATGTTCACTAGTCGCATCTTACATTATCTTCTTTAATTCTTTGATCCCATCCATTATTTCCTTCTCAATAGCTTCAATCTTTCCCAAAATCACTTTCGGCTTCTCATACTCAGTTGTAATATATATGGTTTCTTTATAGCGATTGATGGAAAGGTCAAAACCGTTATCAATGATTTCTTTTACAGGCACAAAGAAGTGTTTGGCTGTGCGGTTATCGCTTTTGCTTTTGTTGCGAACTTTCCAATTCTTTACAATATCCGGCAGATCATTTGCCTCGATTTTCTCTCTTTTGTCATCCAGTGAAAATCCGTCGGTCTGCATGTCGTAGAACCAAACTTTTTCTGTTGTGCCACCTTTTACAAAAACAATAATCGCTGTGCTCACTCCGGCATAGGGTTTGAACACACCACTGGGCATGGATACTACGCCCTGAAGTTCGCACTTTTCAATAAGCATTTTGCGCAAATCTTTATGCGCGTTGCTTGAACCAAAGAGCACGCCATCCGGCACAATCACCGCTGCACGGCCGCCGATGCGCAAAGAATTAATAATGCGATTGACAAATAAAAGTTCTGTCTTGGTAGTCGCAAGTGATAGGGTTTCGTTGATATCCCCTTTGTCAATGCTGCCTTTGAATGGCGGGTTGGCAAAGATACAGTTGTATTTATTGTCTTCGTTATATTTTTTGGAAAGCGTGTCTTTCCGCTTAATATTGGGATTGGTAATGCCATGCAGAATCATGTTCATAAGGCCGATACGCACCATGGTTGAGTCAAAATCATACCCGTAAAAAGTTGTCTCTTTCAAATGCTTCCAGAGCTTTTTGTCAGTAAGCTTGTCACCCAGGCTACCGCGGGTAAAACCATTTTCATCGATAAAAAGATTCTCCTTACTCGTATGTTGGGTAAGGATGTGTTGATAAGCGCCGAGCAAAAAACCGCTGGTACCGCAGGCAGGATCACAAACCAAATCTGGAATCCTCGGGTCAACAAGCTCGCACATGAGCGCAATGATGTGGCGTGGCGTGCGAAACTGTCCGTTTTTACCGGAAGTAGCAATTTCAGAAAGCAAAAATTCATACATATCGCCCTGCGTGTCATGAAAAATTTGACCAGACTGCATCTGTTTTTCAATTTCATCATATAGCCGGTCGATAATGATGACTGCTTCCACTAGAAGCGAAGCTTTAGGTATAATAAACACAGCGTCTTCCATATGTTTCGTGAAGGTTGTATTACTACCATTAAGCTGCTTAATGAATGGAAATACATTGATTTGCACATGACGGAGCATTTCACCGCCTTCCATCTGTTTGAAGTGACTCCAGCGTAAAGTTTTTTTATCAATGGTTTCACCCGATGGCAGTTTAAACTTCCCCTTGAAAATGGAGTTATAATTATCGCCCGTAAACTCGGCGTCATTTACTAGTTTTGTATCCATTTCATCCAGACGGCGCATGAATAGCAGATAAGATATTTGCTCAATTGCGGTAAGCGGATTAGATATGCCGCCACTCCAGAATTTGTCCCATAGAGCATTGATCAGAGATTTCATTTCGGGCATCAACATAACAACTATTCCTTACTATTTACTTTATGCCGCAAGCTTCTGCGTCAGGTTTATAATTTCGTCAATTTCGCCAGGTTTAAATACACCGCGAATCCCCTGTGGGTGTAGTTGCGTAAATGGCGCATGGACTAAATCGCTTTTCTCAATTTTGCCTTTTTGTAGAACGAATGTTTTTAATGTCTGCAAAAATTGAATTTGTTGTTGTCCATAGTTGTTGTGCGCCCGGATAAATTCATCAAAGGCAAACGATACTTTCTCCGTAAAGGTCTCCAATGGTTCCAGCCCAAGCACATGCTTGATAAACTGAATAAATTTGGCACTACGGTTATCATAAATCTCTTGTAGTATTAATTCCGTGACATTGGGATATTTGTCGCGCAGGATTGTTGCAAGTTCTTCTATCTCTTGATTGGTTAAATCTTCACCAGCAATTATTTTTTGCAGAGATTTATTGGTTTTAACCATTTCCCTGATTAATTCTTCAACCTTCTGACGATATTTATTAATCGTCAGCCGTTCATGTTCTGGCCCAAACTCTATATATTCTTTAACAGTTAGAAGATCGGTTAAATCCGTTTTAACTTCAATTATTTTGTCCTGCTCCCTGAACTTCATCAACGGGGCAAGCCTGACCACCATTTCATCAAAATCATTATCTACCAGGGTGTGCCAAAAATTATTACCGGTCACTTTTTCAATATACGCTTGTTGTTTAGCAGCAATATTTACCGAAAGCGGAAGTTCACTAATGATTTCGACTAAACCTTCTTTCAATACCTCAAAACGTTCTTTATCTTTTACAAGATGAGCTGTCGATACCTCTACAACATTCAATTCAAAATGCATGGCTTTAAAATCAGCATCAGATTTTGCCCGCATAATTGGCGCAACATTTTGCCGCAGAAATCCGACTGCTTCCGGTGTAATTTTACTAAAGAAAGATACGTCTTGCGCATAATCGATGTATTCTTTCCCATCAAGAACAATAACGGAGTTGGCTGGAAGTAAATCAATATCTTTTTTGATTTGCTGTACGGTCTTTTGAGATATTGTTTCATCCTGCATTTCCAGCGCCGCTTGCAGTTTGTCCAACCTGGCTTCAAACAATCTTACGGGAAGAGGCCGGGTAGGCTTCTGCTCTTTGCCTTTGGGATTCATTTTGAAATATTCAAAATTATCCCAGCAGTCCATGATCAGAAATTTATCTTTGGATGGACACCAGGGTTTGATCTTTTCAGGATCAAGAACACGGGTACCTCTGCCAATCATCTGCCAAAATTTTGTGTAGGAGAAAACAGGCTTGGCAAAAACCAGATTTACAACTTCCCGCACATCAATGCCGGTATCTAGCATGTCAACGCTTATAGCAATACGTGGCATGTCGTTGTTTTTGAAACGGTCAAGAATGCCTCCTTTGCCGTGCACTCCCTTTACGTCGGAAATGATTACTTCGGCGAGCTGTCCTTTATATTCGGGATATAGAGCGTTAAATACTTCACAGAGCCGATATGCATGCTTTTTAGATAACGCAAAAAAGATGGTTTTACCGGGCAGCACGCCATCTGCGTCTTTAATACACTCTTCCATAAACTCGCGGACAATGAGCGCATTAGTGCCTTTGTTGGATACTTTTATCTCCAGCTCTGTTCCTTCGAAGCTGATTTCATCCGGATCACGACCTTCAATTAATAGTTTCTTTCTGTCGTGTTCCGCAATTGTCTTACTATTAATGCCTTCTTGTTGAAATTTTGTTCTTATTTTCAATACTTCAAAATCACATAAATAAGCCGGGATGTTATTGATTGCTTCTTCATACGAATAAGCAAATGTCGGCAATCCGTTGTCGCATTCAAAAAGCGAGAAAGTATTGTGGTCAACATGATCCTTCGGCGTAGCCGTAAGCCCTAGCTGTACGGAATCAAAATACTCGAAAATATTTTTATAAACGTTATAAATGGAACGATGACTTTCATCAGCAACAATCAGATCGAAAAAATGAGCTGTCAGCGGACAATTTTCCTGTTCAATGATATTGAGCATTGTCGGATAAGTTGATACATAGACACGCCGATCTGTCACAAATTCTTTTTCACCTTGCTTTGGCCATATAGGCGCATTAGGTAGATACTCCTTGAATGTATCAAGTGCTTGCTCCTGTAAAGCGATGCGATCCACAAGAAATAAAACGCGCTGAACCCAATTAGTGCGCATTAGAACATCAAGCAGCGCCATGCAGGTGCGTGTTTTGCCTGTGCCAGTTGCCATAACCAAGAGAAATTTACGCCGTTTCTTTTCCAGAGCTTCCAAAACAGAACGAATTGCCTCTATTTGGTATGGCCTTCCAGCTATTATAGTATTGATTAATTCACTGGATAGAGGTCTGCTGTTATCACGCAAAAATTGGATGCGCTCCAAGTCGGCTTTTGATGGAAATCCGTAAACCTTGCGGGGTGGGTAACGATCTGTATCCCAGAAGAAAATGTCGTAGCCGTTTGTGTAAAGAACGAAGGGTATAGGCCCGCCGTGATTTTTCTGAATTTTCTCAGCATAATTACGCGCCTGCTCTTTGCCTCGCTCCGCCTCAGTTGAAGTCTTTTTCGCTTCTACAACAGCAACCGGCGTGCCATCTTCACCAAGAAGTGCATAATCTACAAAAAGCTGCCCCTGATAAATAGTCTGCGGCTCATGCACGCCTTCCTGCAAACCAATCCAAATACTTAACTCCTCCGTGGCGTGAAGAGGATTCTTCACATTCCAGCCAACCTGCAAGAGCCGTTTATCAATAATCTCTTTTCTGGTTTGAGCTTCGCTCTTAATCATATTGATTCAAGCATTCCCTCATCTGTAAAACTAAAGTAGCTACCGTCGCCGATGATGATATGATCCAGCATTCTGATTCCCATCAGCTTGCATGCGGCTGATAACTCCGCCGTTATTTTTTTGTCTTCCGGGCTGGGTGCAATATTCGCGCTGGGGTGATTGTGAACACAAATAATAGAGGCGGCAAATTTTTGTAATGCCGTATGAATAATTTCCCGGACAATCGGCGCGGCCTGATTTACAGTGCCTTGAGCCGCATCGGCAATATCAATTATTCCGTTGTTGCTGTTGAGGTAGACAACTTTAAAGACCTCCGTCTTGAGGTCGCGCATTTGCGGCATAATGATATCGACGACATCCCCGGCCGTGGCAATTTTTTGCTTGACACTCACTACTTCATCTTCACGGAAACGCCTGCCGATTTCCAACGCGGCTTTTATTTGTGCAATTTTGGCGGGGCCTAAACCTTTAAATTCTTTCCAATCGCGGATATCAGAGTGGCTCATATTGCGAAATGTATCGAATTTACTAAGTATTTTTCTCGCGAGATCAATGGCGCTGTTGCCTTTAACTCCGGTGCGCAGAAGTATCGCCAGAAGCTCGGAGTTGCTCAAAGTGCCTGCGCCGCGCTTAAGCAGTTTCTCCCTCGGCCGGTCGTCCTTGGGCCAGCTTTTTATCCCGTTAGAGATTTTTTCCCCGTTAGAAATCTTTTTATTCATATAAAACTAACTCCTGAGGAGGTTTTCTAAGTTCTGGAGCTTTAAGTTAGGCAATTTCTAACGGGGTAAATCCCCTTTACATAGAACATGATCTTTCCCCATCCCTGATTTCAGATATTTCTCTCGGGCAAAAGCATCTGTTTTATCTGACGAGGCCTCATAGTATATTAATTCAAAAGGCCCTCGCCCTTTTGTGGAATTAACCTTCCCAATATTATGCTCACGAAAACGCTTCCGTAAATCCTCTGTGCACCCCGTATACATTTTTTTGTCTTTTATGCTCTTAAGCACGTACACATAATGCATAAATATTCGCCTCTAACGGGGTAAATGGTATAACCGGCAACCAGATGCTGCCGCAAAACATTTGTTGCCCAAATGCGGAATTGAGTGCCTCGAATTGAATTAACACGATAGCCAACAGAGATGATTGCATCTAAGTTGAAATATTCGATATTCCGTTCAATAATTCGACCACCCTCTTTTTGAACTGTTGCAAAATATGCAACAGTTGATGCTTTGTCTAACTCCTTTGATTTAAATATATTGAGTAAATGTCTTGAGATAACGGACTTGTCACGTTCGAATAAATCTACCAATTGACTCAGGCTTAACCAGACAGTATCCTTTTCTAAACGGACTTCCAGCCGGTTCTTGTATAAAACCACTTGCCCTTTTGTATCTTGCATTATGATATTTTTTTCAGTCACGTCCTGCTATCCCCAAGCTTATTATTATTTGCAATGTGCATTTTGTGCACCAACTAAATTTTCGGACAATTATTTGTTTTTGAATATCCCCCAGGACGCATTGTCTTATTATTCACTAAATGTACCTTTTATGGGAACAATTGCCTAACAGATATACAACGCCAAAAGGTGCTGTTTTAGCGAGTGTCATTACCCCACTACGCTTTGCTTCGGGGATAGTTCGTCCAACAAATTTCAGTGCGCTACGCTTCTAAAACTTGGGACTCACTACCCCACTACGCTTTGCTTCGGGGATATCACAGATATCTTCGATATCCTCCGCCTATGGCGGGGATAATTCAACTATCCAATTTCTATGTGCTTCGCTTTCGAAATTGGAGTTTCATTAGTTCGACTAACACTTCAACCTTTGCTGTGCTCGTTTTCAGTTGAGTCTCACTACTTCGTCGAGCAGGATGTTGACGCTCTCGTTTACAAAAGGCGCATACTGCTCCCGGGCCTTTTGCCTTTGTTCGGAACGCGTTTCATTCTCAATGTCTGCGTCTTCGTCCTTTATCGTCTTGCGTAAATCATCAAGCTGGATGATGCCCTTCTTTTCCGCGGCTTCTTTGTTGTCTTTGATGATTTTGGCAAACTTTGCGTTTTTCGCCACGCGGCTCTGCGATTTGGACGAAAGCCTTGCGATCAGTGGCTCGTCAACAGACTTCCAATGCGGCGCAGCTTTCTCCCGCACGCCCAGGAAGGGCTCGATCGCCTGAGCCGGCAGCGGATAGTCCAGCGCCGCTTCACCGATATCTTCTAATACAAACCAGCCGGGCAGCCTGACATCCGCCATCACACCCGTCTTCTGCGTCGATTTGCCGCCGGGCAGGAAGTATAACGCCGTTGTGACCTTCATTGCGCCAAGCTCCCAGGGCAGCGGCATTAGCGCCTGCACGGAACCCTTGCCGAAGGTATGGTCCGAGCCGACGATCACCGCACGGTGGTAATCTTGCAGAGCGCCCGCGACTATTTCGCTTGCCGACGCACTGAGGCGGCTCGTCAGAACGGCAAGGGGGCCCAGGTAGAGTGCCCGTGGATCCTCCGCAGGGGCCGCATTGATGCGGCGTTCGTCACCGTCCTTTCCCGATGCGGCAGAACCATTGGCAAGAATCGTCTCCCGCCCCTGGCTGTCCTTGACCGCTACTATTCCACCATTACCAATAAAAAGGCCGGTAAG
Organism: uncultured delta proteobacterium; assembly: GCA_963753975.1. Classification (GTDB taxonomy): domain Bacteria; phylum Desulfobacterota; class Syntrophia; order Syntrophales; family Smithellaceae; genus UBA4810. The sequence continues at coordinate 307,593 of CAVWEH010000001.1, read as the reverse complement.
GCGCACCGCCTCTTCGAGCAGCCCACCGCCGTTGCGCGACAGGTTCAGCACGATGCCGTCCACTCGCTGTCTTTTTGCCTCGGCAAGAAGTTTTTTCACGTCTTCGTAACTGGATTTGCCGCCCTTTTCGCCGCCGTAAAAGGAAGGAAGATCGATTACACCGAAGCGATACTGCCTTCCGCTCACTTTCCGAATCTCGTAGGTGATCTTCGCCTCCTGCTCCTTCACGTCGATCTTGTCGCGCGTGATGGTTACATCAAAGCGCTCCTTGCGCTTCCCCTGCCGCAGGATCGTTAGGGTTACTCGTGTGCCTTTCTTGCCGCGGATCATGCTGATAACGTCGCGCAGATCCATGTCGATGACGTCAACGGGCATTTCCCCTTCCTGAGCCACGGCGATGATTTTATCCTTTGGCTTCAACAGACCGGTTTTCTCAGCGGCGCCCCCGGGAACCAATTCTTCAATAATGGTAAAGCCGGTGTCGCTGCTCAGAATAGCCCCGATCCCCTCCAGAGAAAGATTCATCTGAATCTGGAGATCCTCAAGCTCTTTGGGGGGCAGGTAACTGGTGTGCGGATCCAGGGCCAGGGCGAAGGCCTCGGCGGAGGTTGTAATGAGCTCGGCGGGATTTTGCTCAACCACCCGCATCGTCTGTAACTCGTAGCGGTGTATCTGCTTCTTTTTAGCTGTTGCCAGGTCAATGCCGGCGAGCAGTGAGTTTTCGATCTGGAATTGCACGATCTTTTTCAGAAGCCCCTGCTTTTCTGTCATTGTCTTCAGATAGGGGCGTTTGTCCACGTTGATATTCAGCTCCGTCATCATGTCCAGACGGAAGTCCGGCCCCAGAATCTTTTTGACGATGGTTTCATTCTCCCGTACCCGGGCAACAAGCAGGTCATAAACCGACTGGAGCGAGGCGCAGTTGCCTTTTCCCGCGCCTTCAAACAGGTCCGCGAGAAGCGGTTTGAGCTTTTTCAAATCAGACTCGTACAGCAGCGTTTTAGAGGGATCAAGGCGCTTGACCATCTGGTCCACAGCGTGCATCCTGATCTCCGGGGTGGTACTCTTCATCACGTAGTGTTTGGCGTAGAATGCTTCCATCAGTTTGGGAAGGTCGCTGCAAGTAAGGTCTTGGGCTACCACAGGGAAGGGGGAGAGGAAGATCATCATCAGGATCAGCGGCAGCAGAATGCGGAACCTGCCCTTCGGGGCTAAGGCCGCGTTAAAGTTTGCGTGATTGTAGCGGGGGATATTTTCCCCGTTAGAAATTTTTCTATTCATAGAAACATAACTCCTGAGGAGATTTTCGAGGTTCCGAGGCTTTAAGTTATCTAATTTCTAAACGGGGTGAACCTCGTTCACCCCGTTAGAAATTACTGCCGAAATTGTATAGCCCTCACGATTTATCATCCCAAAAAATTTGCTGAGTATAATCCCCGTACGTTCATTAATCTCTAACGGGGTTAATCTACCGGGATAAAGCTTCTTTTATCTTTTGCGCTACAGCCTTTTCCTGAAATACTTTTTCAATGGCGTCGCCCAGAACACTACTTGCCTGATCTCCGAACCACTGTTCGGAAAAGGAAACATCATCCCGGGAAAGCAAGCTCTCCACTTTGCTTTTATATAATATCTTGCCTTTAGCCGGATCCGCAAAAACAATGGTCAGCTTCAAACTGATCTTATAAGAGTTCGCAAAAACACCGCGCTCGCAGGATGCTTCGAGCTCTTCAATGTTCCCGCCTATCAGAACTTTGCCGGATCCCTTCGGGATCGTTTCTTCTTTTAGATCCCACTGGGCAATCTTATCGGCAACCTTATAACCCGCTTTTGTCAAATAATCTTTGATGCCGTAAGCAACGGCTTTCGTGGGTATAACATACTTCGGAAATACAAGAGCTTTCACGCCGTCTCTCTCCGTCACCCGGCCGAGTATTTTTTTATCATCCACCTGGCGTGTATCAGTAAATTCCGCGATGGTAATTACGGCGTCGCGCATTTTTTCTCCGGCCTTCAAATCTGCCGGAATAACTGCCTTGGCCGCGTCATACTGCATATTGACACTGTAAATGCTGAGAACAGGTCCACAATCTAATATACCCAAACTGAAAGCTATCAACAAAACAAGCAGCGCGCTTCTCTTCAGAATAAACAAATAATTATTTTTCATATTTTCCTCCCCGTTAGAAATCATTTTATACTATAAACTTTCCTGTTATTAGTACTTCTCAAAAAATATACATGGTGCAGCATAAGCCATTTAATTTTTAACGGGGTAAAGATGCTTTGATCAGCTTCTTTACATTCTCATCCTCACCCATCGCTATCAATCTGTCGCCTTCGGCAATAACATAGTCGGCCTGCGGATTGAAAATCATCTTTCCCGAATCTTTCTTTACCGTGATAATAATCAGCCCGTAGTCCTGACGGATTCCCGAATTTTCCAGCGACTTGCCGATAAACTGTGAGCCCGGCGTAATGGGAATTTCTTCCATGCGCAGCTCCAGACTTTGTCTGCGGCTCGTTATTTCGATAAAATCCAGCATGGCCGGACGTAAAATGGCCATGGCCATCCTGACCCCTCCCAGCTTATAGGGAGAAATAACTCTATCGGCTCCCGCCCGGACAAGCCTGTGCTCCGATGCTTCGTCTTCGGAACGCGACATTATATATATATTATGGTTGAGTTCCTTCGCAGTCAAGATAACGTAGAGATTTTCTGCATCCGACGGGAGCACGCACACGATACCCTTGGCCCGCTTGATTCCCGCTTCGATTAAAGTTTTATCCTGGGTCGCATCCCCTTTGCAGTAAATAAATCCTTCATCGTGTGCCTTCTGAATCACCTCGGGATTGTTATCGATAACGAGGCAAGACACTTTTTCCGCGGTCAATTCACGGCAAATCAAAAGACCGATACGGCCGCAACCGCAAATGATATAATGATTATTCATTTTTTCGATTATTTTTTCCAATTTACCCCTCCCCAATAAACCGCGCAAGCGGCCCTCGATTACTGTTTCCGAAATCAGGCCGAATGAATAAAGCATCGTGCCTACGCCGAAAATAATTATAAAAACTGCAAAAAATTTACCTTCCACCGTTTGCGGTACGAAATCACCGTAGCCGACAGTCGATAAAGTAGTAATTGTGACGTAAAAAGAGTCGACAAGACTCCATTTTTCAATAAAATGAAAACCGACAGTGCCGACTATAAAAATGGTAAGCAAAATCAGCAGGGCAATTTTCAATTTACCGGTAAGAATCAAAGTTCATTTCTCCTTCACCCCGTTAGAAATGTAATAACTTGGGGCTAATCTTTATTTTTTAATCAAAGTCGCGGCTGACAAATCATAGCAGGTATATAATAATTTCAACATTTCTAACGGGGCAAGCTTATTTAAACACATTCTCTATAAAAATCCAGCGCTGAAATTAACAAATTTTTGTCTTTTTGTTTATATGACGTTATAGTATAATTCAACTGTATAAATATTTTATTGCCTGATAAGAAGATTGAAGCTCTCCGCGGCAAGTTGCGGATAATCTTCGATTCTTAAGGACAGTATGCGCTCGCTTACCCCCGCAGCAAGCAACGGGGAATGAGCTCGCTACCGAATTCACCAGCAGACATTTTGTAACCAAAACATCGAGAAGGAGGTTATATGACGCCAGCAACCCAACAAGCCTTAAACGGTCTGAGAGATCTTACCATGCTTAAGTGGTATATAATCCCTCTTTTAGCTTTTGTCTTTTATGTTTACACTCGGGAAATAAAGGAGGCGCGCCAATCTAAAAACTGGGATGCCGTCTTCGCGGGTCTTGCGATTTTCGGCGCGGATTTCTTCAATGAAACATGGAACAGCTGGGTGATGTATCTTACCCAACGTTCCGCTCTCTGGACAACTCCGGGAGATACGGCGCTCCGGACGCTGGTGGGTTGGAACATCGAAATAATGTTCATGTTTCTGCTTCTGGGAATTATCTACTATCACACTCTTTCGAAAAGTAAAAAAGAGAAGATTCTCGGCCTGCCGGAAAAATGGTTTTGGGCTATCGGTTACAGCGCTTTTTGCGTATTCATCGAATGCCTTTTGAATATCGGCGGACTTCTCGTCTGGGAATACCCTTTCTGGAACTTATCTTTTAAGGGTATCTGGCTGATCTTTCTTATCGGCTACTTCCAATTCTTCTGCTGGGCGATTTTAGTGATCAGCTTAAAAAAGCTGAAAACTAAAATTATCACCGTGGGAATCATTTACGCCGTGCCGGTTTTGATGAATATACTCGCTTTCGGATTTTTGGGCTGGAAATACTAGAGGCTGAGCCCGGAGTATTCCTCAACGACTTTATTGTATTTTTCGTGAATCATTTTGCGGTCGAATTCCCAAAATTCGGCCAGCATCTTTCCCTGCTCGTCTTTGGTGAAATATTCCTGGCAGGGGAAAAAGAAATGTTTATCTTCCTTTTCGATGTGCTTCGGGTAAAAAACGCCTAGCTGCCGCGCGAGGTCTATTATCCCGGCAAGCTTTTCTTTGTCGCCCCGCTGCAAGTATTTTTCTTTGGCTGCCACCAGCGCTCCCGTTGTCTTGCGCGCCCACATGTGGTCGTCAAAGAGCCCCTGCATTGTTTTCTTCAATTCCGGCGTAAGATTTTTCTTGGTCAGATCCCGAAAGAGAATTTCTTCTTCCTTCCCATGGTGGGTGCGATCAGCGTAGGTACGGATAAAATCGACAGCTATATCTATTACCAGGGGATTAATTTTCCCGCTTTTTTCGGCTTGATCGATATGGCGCATCACCTGGCCCAGCATTTTTTCAATCAATCTATGTTCCCACATCAACGGCCCAATTGGTTTCATAAACCATCCTCCTTTCCTGTTTCTCTGATTATTTATGCGGTATTTGGCCGCTATTTATAGCACAAATCCGGTTGATAGCCAAAAATAATTGTTGCAACTGTGTTGCATTATTGATAAAGATCAGCCATGAATGAAAAATATAAAGATGCCTTGCTTACTTTACAAAAAGCAGCACTCTCCAAAACGCCGCAACGTATTGCTGTTTTAACCTTATTGTTCAAAGCGGAAGCGCCATTAAGCGTACGCGATATAAGTCAGGAACTGGCAGCCAGAGTACGCATTGATAGAGTGACAATTTACCGTATTCTGTCGCTCTTTAAACAGCATGGTATTGCGCGTGAAATAGCTTCGTCCGGCGGCACTAATTATTTTGAAATGGCTTCCCTGGAGAATCCCGTGCATCCTCATTTTAACTGCCGCAACTGCGGAGAGTTGAGCTGCATGGAACCTCTGACTTTTTCCCAGGCGCGCCAGCTAATTTCCGGGAAAGATGATTACAGCATTGACCACATCGAAATCAATATATCCGGCCTTTGTGCCGCATGCAGAAATGCAACCAAGTTGCGAAAGCAGCTAAATAAACAAGGGTGAAGATTATGTCTTCAAAAAATATATTTGTTTTTCTTCTTCTCGTTTCGTCAATTATTTTATCCTGTCAGCCCGCAAGAGAAACAGGCCCAGCAAATAATAAATTAAAGGTAATAGCCACGATTTTCCCTCTTTATGATTTCGCCCGGATTATCGGCGGGGACAAAATCAATGTAACCATGCTCTTGCCGCCGGCAACCGACGCCCACCATTACGAATTGAAACCCGATGATATAATTAAGGTGTCTAAAAGCGATATTTTTCTTTTTACCAACTTTGAAATGGAACAATGGGCTTATAAAATCATTCAGGGGGCGGCGGAAAATACAAATATGCTGGCGGTGGAAACAGGCGCAGGCATTTTCTTACTGCCGCTCAATGAAGAAGACCAGGAAAATAAAGAGTACAAGTTCGATCCGCACATCTGGCTGGATTTTGATAATGCTCAAAAAATTGTGGATAATATTGCCAAGTCATTCGTCCAAAAGGATCAGCGCAACAGCGACTATTATTTAAAAAACGCCGCCGAATACAAATTGAAATTGGCTCTCCTGGATCGAAGATATAACACTGAACTGGCCAAATGCCGGAACAAAACAATTTTTCACGCCGGACATTGGGCTTTTGCTTATTTGGTCAAAAGATATAATTTAAAATATGTTGCCGCTTATAATGCATCGGCAGAATCCGAACCTCTGCCGCAAAATATTTTTACTCTGATCGAACAGATAAAAAAACAAAAAATTCGTTACATTTTTTATGAAAACCTGACTGCTCCACGCCTAGCGCAAACGATTGCTAAAGAAACAGGGGCGCGTTTGCTCCAACTCAACAATGGCCACGATATAAGCAAGGATGATCTGAAAAAAGGAGTAACCTTTCTCTCGCTGATGGAAGAGAATTTAAAAAATTTAAAAAGGGGATTGTTATGTCCGTAAACTTGATCGGCATCGAAAATCTAACCTTCTGTTTCAACGGAGTGGAAGTCCTGAGCGACATTTCCTTTACCGTAAAAAAAGGCGATTATGTGGGCATTGCGGGACCAAACGGTTCAGGAAAAAGCACTCTGGTTAAAAATATTCTGGGCATCCTGCAGCCGCAGAAAGGTTCTATCAGTCTTTTCGGACAGCCACTCTCTTCTTTTCGTCAGTGGAGTAAAATCGGTTATCTGCCCCAGAAGTTAAATGCCTTAAACACACATTTCCCCGGCAAGGTTGAAGAAATAGTTCAACTGGGACTGCCCAATAAGAACGCGCAAAATTTGGAACAGGTTCTTCAGCTTATGGGAATTAGGCATCTTTCTTCCCGCCTGATCGGCGAGCTCTCTTACGGCGAACAGCAACGGGCAATGCTGGCGCATGCACTGATCGGGCGGCCGGAACTACTTGTTTTCGATGAACCGACAACCGCTCTCGATCCCGAGACAAGGAATATTTTTTACTCGCTGACCCACGAATTGAATCGAGTTCACGGCACAACGATCGTTCTTATTACCCATGATATAGGACTCATCGGTAAATATGCCCGAAATCTTCTCTATCTCGATAAGAAAATAATTTTTGCGGGAACATTTGAAGATTTTTGCACCTCACCAGATATGACGGAACTTTTCGGGTCAATGAGCCAACACATCATCTGCCACCAGCATGACGGATTGGAGAATAATCGATGATCGGGCTTTCGGAAATATTCCAATATGAATTCGTTCAGCGAGCTTTGCTTGCCGGCATGCTCATTGCCGCCGTTTCTTCCGTGTTGGGGGTATTTCTCGTTTTGCGCCGTCTTTCCTTGATTGGCGACGGACTTGGGCACATTACCTTTGGCAGTGTAGCAGTCGTATTATTAATTGGTTTCAGCCCTGTTTATGTTACGTTGGCCGCCCTGCCTCTGGTTATGCTTTCATCTCTGGCCATACTTCAACTGACTCGCTACAAACGTATTCACGGTGATGCAGCCATCGGTATCGTCTCTTCCGTCGGAATTGCCGCAGGCATAATTCTGGCCAGTCTCTCGGGAGGCTATAATGTCGATTTATTAAGCTACCTCTTTGGCAATATCCTCACGGTAACTCCAACGGAGCTTTTGCTGTCTTTTATTGTTTTTATAGTTGTAGTTGGTACTGTTATTTTTTTCTATAATGACCTGTTTGCAGTTACTTTTGACGAAGAACTCGCCAAAAGCATGGGCATCAAGACAAACAGAATCAATATCATTCTTTTATTATTGACTGCCGTGGCCGCTGTTTTAGCGATGAAAGTTACGGGTATAATGTTGGTTTCGGCATTGATGATTATTCCCCCCCTTACGGCGCTGCAGTTTTCTTTCAGCTTTAAAACAACTATTATTGTCTCTGCCGTTATTTCCATCCTCTCGGTAGTTAACGGCATAATTTTTTCTTTTCTATTGAACTTGCCGGCAGGAGGAACTATAGTAATCTGCAATGTAGCTTTCCTTTTGATTATTTTTGGAGTTAAAAAAATCTTGCATTTTCAGAGGTAAAATAATGGCCCGTTTCAAATATCTTGTTTCCCGCTCCAACATAGTTTTTCTCGCGTCCGTGCTTTGCGGTTTTCTTTTACCTCAGGCAAATGTAGTCGCCGCCGCGCTGACCTTGCCCGCGCTCACGGTCATTCTGACAATTACACCTTTGAAAATACCGCGCGGTTTTTTCCGCCGCCCCAAAAAACTTATCAGTTCGGCTATCCGCGGCAATGTTATGAATTATCTTCTCTGGGGAAATTTGATAATATTGACCGGCATGTTTTTTATTTTCGACGAAGCCCTCTGGATAGGCATGGTGCTGATTGCCGCTATACCGCCCGCAGTGGCCATATTGCCCTTGAGTAAATCATTCCGGGCCGACGCTACTTCGACATACGCCGGATTTGCGGGAGCTTATTTGGGCGCTATTTTAATTATACCATTGATAGGCTTGGGTTTTCTTAAAAATATTCCCTTTAATTTTTGGGGTATTATTTTGCTGATAGTCGAATTAATTATACTGCCGCTGGCGCTTTCGCGACTCATTGTGGAAAAAGAATGGGATAAAATCATTGAACCATATGAAAACATAATAACCGATTGTTGTCTATTTATTGTATTTTATTCCCTGACGGCAAACGGAAGGGATATACTCTTGAATTGGCCGGACGACCTTTCTTCCATTGTTTTCATTGCTGTTATTGGCATTTTTTTGTTAGCTCTGACTATTGAAAAAACTGGAAAGCTTTTTCAGATCGCTGAAAAAAAGATTACTTCTTCTCTTCTTCTGGGAACTATGAAAAATTACGAGCTTTCCGGCGGTATAGCACTTATTATCTTTAGCAAGGAAGCCGCTCTTCCTTCATTAATATTCGCTATTGTCACTTTCTTTTATATAAATTGGCTCCAATATAGAATGGGGCATAACACTGCCGATTAAAGTAAGGGGCATTAACCGTTTGTGCAAGCCCTGAACCCAAAACTTAATACCTCAAAATCGTGATCAATTCCACCTCTGGTAGGATCAACCCCGACTGGCGCGGGATAATTTCCAATAGCCTTTGGCTATTGGATAATTCGGCTAAAAAACTTCAATGCGCCTATAGTGACCTTTAGGTTATTTGCTTTTGAAGTTTTAGTCTCATTACAGCTAGCAGATATTGCTGCACTTCGCTTGCAATACCTGAGTTTCATTAATTCGACCTACACCAAGGTACTGATCCCAATAAGCTGCGCTTACTGGTCTCCTCATCCCGCTACGCTTCGCTTCGGGGATAATTTCCAATAGCCTTTAGCTATTGGATAATTCGACTAACAAACTTTAATACGCTTCGCTTTTAAAGTTTGAGTCTCATTACGTCCAGTAAACTTCAGCGGCAGTGGCCTTCAGGTTATGCACTTCCACCGCTTTGCGGGATAGTTCGTCTAACAGATTTCAGTCGTAGATGACCTTTAGGTTATGCGCTTCGCTTCTAAAATCTGGGACTCACTACGTTTTGGAAATTTGGGTCTCATTGATTGACATTCCGGAATTGCGCCTTATATTTTAGACATTAAAGAAACAATGAAGAAAGGAGAACAAAAGATGGCTATAAATTTACCAAACCTGCCTTACGGGAAAGACGCGCTAGCGCCCTATATCAGCTCCAATACTTTGGATTTCCACTATGGTAAGCATCACAAAGCTTATGTGGATAACTTAGTGAAGCTGATTGCCGGAACCGACCTTCAAGAAAAGCCACTGGAAGAAATTATTAAGATCGCAGCCAAAGATCCGGCCAAGGCCGGCATCTTCAACAATGCGGCTCAAGTTTGGAATCATTCTTTCTACTGGCAATGCCTGAAGAAATCAGGCGGGGGCACACCTACCGGAACAATTGGCGGCAAGATAAACGCTACTTGGGGAACCTATGATAAATTTGCCGAAGAACTGAAAAACGCCGGAATCACTCAATTTGGCAGTGGCTGGGCCTGGCTGGTCTTGGAGGGAAAGCAATTAAAAATAACAAAAACAGCTAATGCTGATACTCCCATTGCCCATGGCCAGAAACCGCTCCTGACTATCGATGTATGGGAACATGCCTATTACCTCGATTATCAAAACAGAAGACCGGATTATCTTTCTGCTGTCATTCAAAATTTGATTAATTGGGATTTTGTTAACGGAAACTTGGGCTAATTTGATTGAACGATGACAATTAATGATTAAAAGGGGACTTTATTTACGTCCCCTTTTTTTATTTTATATAAGCAGGCAAGGATTGCTATTTCTTTCTGTCAACTCTATCTTTTAATTCTTTCCCCACTTTAAAGAAGGGCAATTTCTTGGGTTCAACTTGAATTTTAGCGCCCGTTTTAGGGTTTCTTCCCGTGTAAGCGCCATACTTTTTCACTACAAAACTGCCAAAACCTCTGATTTCAATACGGCCGCCTTTTTTTAGTTCATCGGTAAAACCTTTGAAAACAAGATTGACAACGTCAATTGCTTTCTTTTCGGTCAAATTGAGCTTCGTGCTCAAAGTTTCGATTAGATCGGATTTGTTCATAGAGCCTCCTTAAAGCTGTTTACAATCCTGTGTCGCCTGATGATATTATGTTTATTTCTAGACGCTTATACGTGTTTAAGGTTATTATTTATTTTATGGCGAATGTCAAGAAAATTTTATTTATTCTTATTTAGCGCGCAATCGAGCAGGCGGTTTATTTCTTTTTTCGTCAAGTACCGCCAGGAACCTTCCTTCAGATTCCCCAGTTTAATGTCGCCTACGGCTTCCCGCACCAGACGTGTTACCCGATAAGAATTCGCTTCAAAACCTCTTCTTATTATTCTATTTTTCCCCTCTTTCAGCGTCAGCCGCAACCAACAACTACGGTCATTGATTTTTTCCCTTTGGATATTTTCCGGTTTAAAGATGCCGTCCGGCAATTTGACACCGTAGCTCAACTTTACTAATTCTTCTTTGGACAAATGTCCTTGAATCTTAACCCGGTAAACTTTAGGTATCTGAAAGCGGGGATGCTGAATTTTTTGCGCGAAATCGCCGTCATTAGTCAAAAGCAAAAGTCCTGCGGAATCGTAATCAAGCCTGCCTACCGGATAAACCCTTTCCGGCACAGAGCCCAGCAAATCCACAACAGTCGGCCGCTTTTGCGGATCGCTCATAGTGGTCACGAATCCAGCCGGTTTATTTAAAGCAATATATAAATTTGTTTTTTCGAGAGAAATGATTTTGCCGTCAATGCGAATAATGTTTTTGGTGGCGTCGGCTTTTACCCCTAACTCGTTTACTACTACGCCATCAACACTTACTCGCCCGGCAGTTATCAATTTTTCCGCGTGGCGCCGCGAGGCGACACCGGCGGCGGAAATAATCTTTTGTAAACGCTCTTTCATGTGCCGGAATAATCTTCGCCGGGCTCGTGCTGCTCGTGAAGTTCTTTCAATTCCCGTAAAGTAGGCAGCTCCGCGAGATCTTTCAGGTTGAATACTTCCAGAAACTTTTTTGTCGTTCCGTAAATGATGGGCTTGCCCGGCACATCCTTGCGCCCCACAATGCGCACAAGCTTCTTCTCCAGAAGATTCTTGAGCTGATAACCCACATCCACACCGCGGATACTTTCAATTTCCGATTTGACAATCGGCTGTCGGTAAGCAACGATCGCCAGAGTTTCCATGGCCGCGGCCGATAACGAAGCCGGCTTTGTGTTTTTCAATTTTTTTATCCAATCACCGAATTCCGGCCTTGTCCGGAATTGCAGCCCGCCGGCAACTTCCTGCAAATAAATCCCGCCCTGCCTCTCCTTATATTCGGCAATCAATTCACCGACAGCTTCTTCGATCAGCGCTTTTCCCGTTTCCGGGAGAACAGCACAAATCTTTTCCCTCACCAGCGGCGCGTCGGAAGCTAGAATAAGAGCTTCAATTACAGATTTAATATTTTCCATTTAAGACTCCACAGCCGGAAAAATCCGGATTACACCGAAAGCAGAAGTTTGATAAGCTTTCACCATTCTGAGTTTAACCAATTCCAGCAGGGCTAAAAAAGTGTAAATGATGCGCCAGCGCGCTTTTTTTCCCCCGAGCAATTCATCAAAAGTCAGGTTTTTTTCAGTAGAGAGCCGTTCCATTATTTCGTTAATTATATCAGTAAGCGACATCTTTTCCAGATCTATTTCCATCAGCTCTTTTTTATCGATGCGGGAGACAATGCGGTGAAAAGCTTCAATCAGTTCAAAAATGCTTACTTCAATAAGTTCGTCTTCAGCCGCCGCGGCTTTTTCGGTTTCCTCCGGCAAAAAAGGTGCGCGGGTAAACACGTCTCTTTCCAGAATCGGCCTTTCCCCCAAATTAGCCGCAGCTTCTTTAAACGCCTGATATTCTAAAAGCTGTCTCACTAATTCGGCACGAGGGTCTTCTTCCTCTTCTTCCTCCGGCTCCGCAGGCTCAGGCAGAAGCATTTTGGATTTTATATGAATGAGCGTCGAGGCCATGACCAGATATTCGCCGGCTAAATCCAGGTTGAGAGATTTGATCATTTTGAGATACTGCAGATACTGCTCTGTAATCAACGCTACGGGGATATTGTAGATATCAATTTCATTTTTCTTAATCAAATACAGAAGCAGGTCGAGAGGACCTTCGAAAATATCAAGCTTGATGGCATAACCTGTTGTCTGTTCTTCGTTCATAAACATTGCAGCCGGGTCAGATCTTAACCGCGGCGCGGACTTCCTCCATTGTTTGACGCGCTACCTTTGTGGCCTTCTTGTTGCCCTCTTCAACAACCGAGTTAATTTCGTCCGGATGCTTCATGTAATAGTCCATCCGTTCATGAATGGGATGCATCGCCTCGGCAATACGCCCCGCGAGCACTTTCTTACAATCGGTGCAGCCGATGGCCGCTTTCCTGCAGTCTACGTCGATTTGTTTTACCGTTGTCGCATCCGAGTACAAACCCTGAAAAGTAAAGACGTTGCATATTTCAGGATTCCCCGGATCGGCCTTTTTTATGCGCTGAGGATCAGTGAACATGGATGAAATCTTCTGCTGTAACTCTTTGCCGCGATCACTGATATAAATTGAATTCTCATACGACTTACTCATTTTTCTTCCGTCAATACCCAGAAGCTTGGGCACGCTGGTCAATAAAGGCTCCGGAATCGGAAGGATTTCCTTATAGAGAAAATTAAAACGACGGGCAATCTCGCGGGTCAGTTCTATGTGGGGTAACTGATCAACTCCGACAGGAACGCCATAAGCCTTATACATGATAATATCCGCGGCTTGCAGCACGGGATAACCCAAAAAGCCGAAAGTGGATAAATCCTTAGTGGCCAGTTCGGCTTTCATTTCCTTATAGGTAGGATTGCGCGTGAGCCAGGCCAGAGGAGTAATCATCGAAAGCAGAAGAAAGAGCTCGGCATGTTCTTTAATCGCCGATTGCACAAAGAGAGTGCTTTTCTGAGGATCAAGACCAACGCTGAGCCAGTCAATCACCATGCTGGTTATGTTATCCTTGATTTCTTCCGTAGAGGTGTATTCACTGGTAACGGCATGCCAATCGGCGACAAAATAAAAACAATCATACTTGCCGCTTTCCTGCAATTCAATCCAGTTTCTCAATGCACCGTGTATATGGCCTAAATGCAGTTTTCCGGTAGGCCTCATCCCGCTGAGAATTCTCTTGAGTCCCAAAACAAAACTCCTTACAGATTTATTAACTAAGATAAATGCACTGAGGCCTCCGATTGTTTCTCTGAATAATGCGGAGGCCCCAGTTGAATAATGACTTAATAATTTATTATTTACATTTATCGGCCAGTTCTTTACCGGCCTTGAATTTTACAACTTTCTTCGCCGGAATCTTAATGGCTTTACCGGTTTGAGGATTCCTGCCTTCTCTTGCTTTCCTTTTTGCCACGGTGAATGTTCCAAATCCTACCAGGCCAATCTTACCGCCCTTCTTCAGTTCCTTCGTGACCGCGTCAACGTAAGCGTCCAGAGCCATTGCCGCCGCCGCTTTAGTAATATCCGCTTCTTTTGCCATAACATCGACCAAATCTGCTTTTGTCATCCTTGAAATGCCCCCTTTCCTAAGATTAAATATATAACATTATAACCAACCGCCTTTTGCGGCTATAGCTAAACTTCCGGCACTAAACCGCTATTGAGCCTATATTTTCCCCGGTAATAAACGGAGTTAAACGTCAAAGTAAGCACTGAATCCATCGCCCATCCGACAAATTCGCAAATTCTTGATCTTTTCGCAAGCCGCGTGGTTACTCATTCGGGAAGGATTCTTTCTGCAAACTTCCGCTACGCCTAGCACAAAAAAAATGCACAAGCAAGAAAAAAAGTGATTTACCCTCCACGGCTTTGTGCAGCCAATTTTACTGCTGTCAGAAAATACCGTAGCCCTTTGACAACAAAGACCCTTTATGTTAGTAAACCGCCCAACTGACTTAGGTATTTTATGCAAAATTCTAATATAGAAAAAATAAAGGCATGGATTGGTCTCTCCCGGCCGCCTTTTCACACTGTCGGCATCCTTCCCTTTATATTGGGAACATTTCTCGCATACAAAATTAATTCTGCCATTAGTATTAAAATTTTTGTTCTCGGTGTCTCCGGGGTCATCTTGATTATGCTTTCCACTTATCATTCCGGCGAATATTTCGATTATGAAGGAGACATTCTAGCGAATCGTTTACACAAAAACCGGTTTGCTGGCGGCGCACGTGTGCTCCCAACCGGGAAAATATCGCCGCTGGTCCCCCTTTGGACAAGCATCGTCACGCTGATCATTGCCGGAATTATCGGAATAATCCTGCAATTCGTTTTAAAAACCGGCCCCTATACATTGGCCTTGGGTTTCCTCGGAGCTTTTCCCGGTTTCTTTTATTCGACTAAGCCGATACGCCTTGTCCAGCGCGGCTTCGGCGAAATTTTTATCGGTTTTTGTTACGGCTGGCTGCCCGTCGCCTCGGCCTATTATATACAGACCGGCACAATTCACCCCTTAGTTCATTGGCTGGCTCTACCCATCGGCTTTTCGATTTTTAATGTAATCCTGCTCAATGAATTTCCCGACTATGAAGCGGACAAGGCAACGGATAAAAAAAATTTACTATATCGGCTCGGCAAGCAAAAAGGAATGGCACTTTATGTGATTTGTTCCCTATTGACTTCCCTGACTATGCTCCTATCGCCGTTATGGGGCATTCCTTTGCAGGCAATTTATTTTTATCTGCCCTTCCTGATTATTTCCCTATTCATAATTATCATGATGCTGCGCGCAAAATATGAAAATCATAAAATATTGGAGATTCTCTGCGGCTTGAACATTGCCGTCAATTTAGGAACATCCCTTGCTTACATCATGGTCTACCTTTAAATTTTAATTATGCAATCAAAAAAGAAAACGAAACGGTTTTATAATCCCCCTTCCCTTTTGGTAAGACAAATGGGCAGCGTTTTACTCATGGGATACTTAAATCGCTGGCGGCATTTTCCGGGATGGCTTTTCCGGCACGGTTTCCCCTCCATACCCGCAGCCAACGGTTCCTTAGGCATGGGCTGCATCGGTTACCCGGGACATCCGGCCTGGGAGGTGACTGGCGCCTGTAATTTAAGATGTATTCATTGTCATGCGATAAGCGGCAAGACTGCCGCGAATGAACTTACCACCGATGAAGGAAAAAAACTCATTGATATGCTGGCCGCAATCAGCGAATTCAGAACATTGATCTTTACCGGCGGTGAACCGCTGGTACGACCGGATATTTTCACTTTACTTAAGCATTCCCAGCAAGCCGGTCTGGCCAATATTATTGCCACCAACGGCACACTAATTGACGAAGAAATGGCTTTTAAGTTGAAGGATCATGGCGTTGTTTGCAACGCCATCAGCATTGACGCCGCCAATCCCGAAATTCATGATTTGGTAAGGAACAAGCCCGGCGCTTTTGATCAGGCGCTCAGAGCAATTGAGGCCACAAAAAAAGCGGGGATCCTTTTGCAGATCAATACAACGGCGATGGAATACAATATGCCGCACTTACCCGAGCTCATTGATTTTGCCGACAGCTGCGGCGCCGGCATCATGCTGATGTATCAGTTGGTCGCCGTCGGCCGGGGAGAAAAGATAGAAAAAGCCACTTTAAAGAAAAGCGCGAATAAATATTTAAGCGAACTTATTGCCGCTAAACAAAAAATCGCTAGAACCATTATCGAGCCGGTTGCCGGACCGCAATATTGGCCCTATATTCTGGAAAAAAACGGCGTTCGGAACGGTTCGCTGTTAAAACTGGCGGGTAAAGTTTTTCACGGCTGCGCCGCAGGCAGAGGTTTTGTTTACATCAAAGCTAACGGCGATGTCTGGCCCTGTCCCTTTGTGGAGGTCAATGCGGGAAACATCAGAAATAAAAGTTTCCGTGAAATATATAAGGATGCGCCGGTATTCCAAAATTTGCGGCGGCGGGAAGATAAACTCAAAGGTGCCTGCGGCGAATGCAATTACAAAACTGTTTGCGGCGGCTGCCGCGGTCGCGCTTTAGCTTACAGTGGAGACTACCTGGCGGAAGACCCCCGCTGTTTTGTTAATGAGACTCAAATCTCCAAAACGTAGTGAGTCCCAGATTTTAGAAGCGAAGCGCACTGAAATCTGTTAGACGAACTATCCCGCAAAGCGGTGGAAGTGCGCTGAAATTTGTTGGCCGAATTGATCCCGTGGCCGAGGCCAGCGGGATGAGACTCCTTTACGCCACTGATGAAATAACTCTTCGTGATATATTGCCGCACGGAAAATAATTTATTAGAGAAATTTATCCGATCCGTATCCACCGGGAGGCAACAAGGGATGTCAAATTGGATATGGTTCCCAGAATGCGGCGCTGTTCCGGGAGCAGGTTCTTAAACTCATATTTTATGCCGACTACACCGATCGTCTCCTCCTGGGATTTAATCGGCAGGAAACAATAAGAGATACTCGGCAGAGTCTCCGTTCCGGCACCGGAAATTTCCCCGTGAGAAAACGACCAATGGGCAACGGCCATATCATTTTGATTAATTTCCAAATCCGGACTGCTTCTTGACCATAGCTGGAGGTCGCCTGACTTTGCCCTGAACAGAACAAAACACGGAACGTTGATAACTTTCTGAACATACTTGATGGTCAGATTGCTTATGTCATTAAGAATTGTCGTCTTGAGGAAGGCCAGGGTGCTCATTGTCTCCTGAGAAAACGTAGCGAGTCCTTCCACCAGCTGTTCGAGAGGAGGGAGGATCAAGAATTCCTTACTCATCTCTTCGACCAGGACAACCCTCTCCAGCCTTAGTTGCAAGGCGACATTCTGTTTTTTTACGACTTTGACCAACTGCCCGACAATAATTGCGGTAAAAAGAAAAACCAGCAGGTTGATTATTTCTTTGGGGTCATTCATCGAAAAGCTGTATCTGGGCTCGGTAAAGAAAAAATCGTAAGTTAAAAGACTGATGATCGAAGTGAATATTGACGGCCATACGCCAAACAACAATGCACTGACAATTGTGGCAATTAAATAGATATAAACCAATGAAGACGGATCAACAAAGTTCTGAAGAACGGTGTTAATGAGAGTGATAATGGCAATCATGACCAGCGTCATTAAGTAATTGGAGAACTTAAATGCCATTTGCCGACGAGGGGCGCTGGGTTCTTTTTCTTTTTTCCCCACTGTCGGAGTAATGAGATGAAGTTCAAAATCACTTGAAGCATAAAGAAGGCGGGAGACAGGCGACCTTTTAAAAAATTCAATAAGCGCCGACCGCAGAGGCTTACCGATCACGATCTGTGTAATATTGTTCTCCCGGGCAAAACGAATAATTTCATCGGCAATATCATCGCCGGAAAGCGTTATGATTTTTGCTCCCAGTTCTTCCGCAAGATTCAGCGCCTCCGTTAAATAAACTTTTGCCTTGCCCGAAGGCTCGGTAAGACCACTGGGCAAAACATAGACTGCGTACCATTCGGCGTGCGTATCTTTAGCGATCGAATAGGCTTTGCGTATCAATTGTTTGGCATAGGGACTGGCGGCGATACAGACGACGAGTTTTTCCGCAGTAGGCCAGGGACCGGGAATCGCTTTCGCCCTCATATAGTTGATCAGCTCGCTGTCCATCTTGCGAGCTACGAGAGTTAGCATGAGTTCGCGCAGAGCGAATAAATTGCCCCGTTGGAAAAAGTTATCAATGGCATGGAGAGCCTGCTGGGGGATATAAACCTTGCCCTCTTTTAACCTTTGCGTTAACTCTTCCCAAGGAATGTCGATCACCTGTACCTCGTCGGCACGGTCAAAAAATGTGTCCGGCAATGTTTCCAGCATGCGAACGCCGGTGATCTTGGCGACGGCATCATTCATGCTCTCAAAGTGCTGGATATTGACCGTCGTGTGCACATCTATCCCTCTTTCCAGTAATTCTTCAATATCCTGATAACGCTTCGGATGGCGGCTGCCCTCAACATTGGTATGGGCAAGTTCGTCTACCAGAACAACGGCGGGACGACGCGTGAGAACGGCATCCAGATCCATTTCGTGGATAGAAATACCCTTGTAATCAGTCACCTTCCGGGGTATCGTTTCCAGATCGGCAACAAGCGCTTCCGTTTCGGCACGCTGATGTGTTTCGACGAAACCAACTACGACATCTATACCGCGTTTCTTCAACACGTGGGCATCATTGAGCATCGCATAGGTTTTACCGACACCCGGAGCGTAGCCGAGAAATATTTTTAATCTTCCCTTCCGGACATCTTCTTTTTCGACTTCTCTTAAAAGGGCATCGGGATCAGGTCTTATTTTTTTTTCTTTCATACCGGTTGCCTTTTAGCGATTAAACAGATTACTGCTTAGTCTTAAAATTATCGAGCGCTATGTTCAGATTCAGCACATGCACCCTCTCTTTTCCCCAAATTCCCCAAAAAGGATGCTGCGTGTTCTCACGAATCATTTTTTCCACATCCGCCACCGTTATTTTTCTTTCCCGGGCAATGCGGGGAGCCTGAAGCAGCGCCGCATCCACGCTTATATGAGGATCAAGACCGCTCCCCGATGCTAAAACCAGATCGGCGGGAATCGGTGTATCCGCCGGCAATTTATTTTCACGGCGAACCTGCTCAATACGCGTCTGGACTTGCCCCAAGAGCTTGGCACTGGAGGGCGCCAGATTACTGCCGCCGGAATTGCTCGCATCATACGGAGGATCGGAAGCGGATGGACGGCCATGAAAGTATTTGGGGTCGCTAAAGAGCTGTCCTATCTGTTGCGACCCGATAATTATATTGCCCTTTTTAATGACACTGGCGTTTGATTCCGGAAAGAATACTATTTGCGATATTCCGGTAATAATCAGTGGATAAATCAAGCCGCAAATAAGTGTTAATCCGGCAAATACCAGAAGAGAACGTTTCATTGGCAACATAGAATCCTCCTTTATAGTACCTTCAATGCAGACAGGAAAATGTCAATAAGTTTTATGCCGGCAAAAGGCAGTAGCAACCCGCCCAGTCCGTAAATAAGGAGATTACGGCGCAGTAACGCCGAAACACTGGAAAGATTGTAATGAACGCCGCGCAGCGCCAGGGGAATCAAGAGCGGAATGATGATAGCGTTAAAAATCACCGCCGACAAAACCGCACTCTGAGGACTGGCCAGATGCATGATATCGAGTATCCGCAACTGAGGATACTCAAGTGCAAAGATCGCCGGAATGATCGCAAAATATTTGGCGACATCATTGGCGACGCTAAAAGTCGTCAGCGCTCCGCGGGTAATGAGAATCTGCTTGCCGATTTCAACAAGGTCGAGAAGTTTGGTCGGATTAGAATCAAGGTCAACAATATTGGCCGCTTCCCGGGCTGCCTGTGTGCCGGCGTTCATCGCCACGGCCACGTCGGCCTGAGCCAGCGCCGGCGCATCGTTGGTTCCGTCACCGATCATCGCCACCAGATGTCCCATCCCCTGATATTTACGAATGAGTTCCAATTTTGTTACCGGTTTTGCCTGGGCAACAAAGTCATTCACTCCGGCTTCAGCCGCAATGGTCGCCGCCGTTAAGGGATTATCTCCGGTAATCATAATCGATTTGATCCCCATATGCCGCAGTTTGGCAATACGGCCGCTGATGCCTTCTTTGAGAACATCTTTGAGCCGGATTACACCGAGAATTTCCCCATCCTTCGCCACCAAAAGCGGCGTCGAACCTTCAGTGGAAATGTTCATTACTATTTTTTCAACATCCTCCGCCATTAGCACCCCTTTGACCGCAACAAAATCTTTGATAGCATCAAAAGCTCCTTTTCTTATCCGGTGGCCGCTCCAATCAATACCGCTCATCCGCGTCTCCGCACTAAAGGGAGAAAAAACAGCTCCCTCCGGAGCACGAATATCACTGCCGCGTATTCCGAGCTTTTCTTTGGCCAAAACGACGATACTTCTGCCTTCTGGTGTATCGTCGGCAAGCGATGACAAAAGCGCCGCATTGATAAGGTCGGTTTCTTTTTTCTTATCCAGAGGAATAAATTCAGTAGCCATTCTGTTGCCCAGCGTTATTGTGCCGGTTTTATCCATAAGCACAACATCAACATCACCGGACGCTTCCACGGCCCGGCCACTTGTCGCTATGAAATTATACTGCAGCAATCTGTCCATGCCGGCAATTCCTATTGCCGGCAATAATCCTCCTATTGTGGTGGGCATCAGGCACACCAAGAGCGCAATCAGCGTGGCTACGGCAACATTGACGCTCATATAGGCGGCAAAATATTTTAAAGTAACGACGACAACAACGAACAATATTGTAAGCGCAATTAAAAATACATTGAGTGCTTTTTCATTGGGAGTCTTCTGTCTTTTTGCACCTTCAACCATCTGAATCATTTGATCGAGGAAGCTTTCACCGGGATTGGCGGTAATGCGAACTTTTATTTCCCCCGAAAGCACTCGTGTTCCGCCGGTGACGCCGCTGCGGTCGCCGCCGCATTCCCTGATGACGGGTGCGGATTCGCCGGTTATGGCCGATTCATCGATAAGCGCGGTTCCCACGGCGACCTCACCGTCTCCAGGGATAGTGTCGCCGTCTGTGAGAAGAATCATGTCTTCTTTTTTCAACTGGAGGGCGGATATCGTTTCCGTGCTGCCATCATTCAATAATCGTTTGGCTACGGCTTCCGAACGGTTCTTTTTAAGAGAATCGGCTTGGGCCCTTCCCTGACCTTCGGCAAGGGCTTCCGCAAAATTGGCAAATATTACCGTAAACCACAGCCACAAGGTGATCTGTAAATCAAAGGCGATACTGCTACCGGTAAATATATCATCCAATACTATACACGAAGTTACGATGGTGACCAACTCCACTATGAACATCACCGGACTTTGAATCATGATCGCCGGATTTAGTTTCGTCAGCGAATCTTTCAGCGCGGGCAGAACAAACTTCATCTGCCAGATATTGATTTTTTTTGATTTCATTTTCCTTCTCCTCAAAACGTTCTGCCGATCGCCAGAAGAAGATGTTCCAGAAGCGGCCCCAAAGTAAATACAGGAAAAAATGTCAGCGCTCCGACAACAACGACTACACTAACCAGCATGACAATAAAAAGAAGACTTGTAGTAGGAAATGTTGCCACGCTTGCCGGAACTATTTTTTTGCCGGCCAGAGCTCCGGCTATGGCCAGTGCCGGTATGATTGTGGAAAACCTGCCGACCAGCATGGCCAAAGAAGTGGTGAGATTATAGAAAATTGTATTGGCATTTAGTCCGGCAAAAGCCGAGCCGTTATTGCCGGAGGTAGAGGCATAAGCGTAAATA
Source organism: uncultured delta proteobacterium (assembly GCA_963753975.1). Classification (GTDB taxonomy): domain Bacteria; phylum Desulfobacterota; class Syntrophia; order Syntrophales; family Smithellaceae; genus UBA4810. The sequence goes on along the minus strand of CAVWEH010000001.1, from coordinate 285,818 downwards.
ATTTCGGATAACCCATGCGGCCCGGCATTGCCAAGGCTGGTAAGATACCCGCCGACGTAGAGATAGCCGCGGCTCGATAAGATGAGCAGTAAAATAGCCGGAGAAATAATAATCACTACTGCCATAACCATTTCCAAAAGCTCCAGCTTTTTACCCATAAATTCCGGAGTCCGGCCAATCATCAATCCGGCGAGAAACATCGTGAGGACGGCGTAAGCGAGCATTCCGATAAGGCCGGTCCCCACGCCGCCGAAGATCACTTCACCTATGGCTATGTTAAACATGAGAATCAGTCCGCCGAGCGGCATTAAACTATCATGCATGGTGTTTACGGCCCCGCAGGAAGTAACAGTCGTCGACTCGGCAAATAAAACGGAATTGACAACTCCGAATCGTACCTCCTTGCCTTCCATGTTTATCCCATTTGCTACCCCTGCTTTTTCCAGCAGGGGATTCCCCCGCATTTCCGCCCAGGTAAATAGACCCAGGCCCGCAAGATAGAGAATCATCATCGCGGCGAATATCGCCAATCCTTGACGGCGGTTTTTCAACATTGCTCCAAAAGTAAAGGGCAGAGCGGCCGCAATTAAAAGAAGTCCCAATACTTCAAAAAAATCAGTGAGCGGCGTCGGATTTTCGAAGGGATGAGCGGAATTGGCGTTAAAGAATCCCCCCCCATTGGTGCCGATCTGTTTGATTGCTACCTGCGAAGCTGCAGGACCGACAGCAATTACTTGTTTAGCTCCTTCCAATGTCTGCACCTGTATAGAGGGACTAAAAGTTTGAACGGCGCCTTCAGAGACCAGAACAAAAGACCAGATAACGGCCAGCGGTAATAATACATATAAAACACAGCGCGTGAGATCCACCCAGAAGTTCCCGATAGCTGCTGCTGATTTGCGGATAAATCCCCTGATTAAGGCCATCACGGAAACAATGCCGATGGCGGCGGAAGAAAAGTTTTGGAAAGTAAGGCCCAACATCTGGGTGAGGTAACTCATGGTTTGTTCGCCGCTGTAGGCCTGCCAATTAGTGTTGGTACCAAAAGAGATAGCGGTATTGAGAGCAGTATCCCAGCGGACTGCGCCGAATTTCTGCGGATTAAACGGAAGTATTCCCTGAATAAGCTGTAGTAAGAATAATGCTGCTATGCCGACTACATTAAAAAGAACCAGAGAGACGGCATAGGTTTTCCAGGACATCTCTTCGCTTGTATCTATGCCGAACAGCCGATAGAATAGTCTTTCCACAGGAGCGAGAACGGGCGCGAGAAATGAACGCTCGCCGCTGAATACCCGAGCCATATATTCTCCCAAAGGGAAAGCCAATATCGTCAAGATTAACGGAAATAACGTCAGGCATAACCAGTCGTTCGTTGTCATTTAAACCTCCTTTGTCTTCCCCTCTTGGAAAACGCGGCTAAAAATTAAACGCAACGTGGCCGATCAAGCCCAGGATGGCCATATGCAAGCTGCCACAGTGATTTACGGTTTTCAGCAACAGACAATCGCCGTAGAATTGACGAAAGAAGAACAGGCATTTTTTTATCCTCCCATACGCCGACGAGGTTAGCTGACGGGCTCGGACATGGAAGTGTCCCTTTCTTCACTCGCTAAGAAATTCGCCCCGAAACTCTTGGTTCCCCCGCATCCAATGCTGACGGATTTAGGCATTGTTAAAACATTGTCGAGCTAGCTATGCCCTTTTTATATGTCTGTCAAGCGATATTTGCCGTACATTTTTGTATCATTTTTTATCCTTCTTAATTAAAAGGTAAGACTTCAATCCGTAATAAACACGGTTCACGTCCGACGACAAACAACTACACCGCACCCCATATTTTCTGGTCAAAATTCCATTGACTCGCAAGATCGTTCTTAGTATATTCTCACGCCGGAAAAAGAAGGTTCTTGTCAATCAATCTAGTTTCCAATAGGAATTTCTGATGATCAAACCCGACAAAGAGAACGTCGTTTGGATGGCTGCTGGAGCAGTAATGCTGCTTTTGCTTATCCTGATAGTGTTTCATTTCTACCAAAATCAGAATCCCGCTGAGCAATTGGCCTTCAAGGCGAGCCGAGTTGACTTAGTAAGTCGGATACGATTAGGCCTGGCCTCGGCGTCAGAAGCAGAAAAGAGTGCAGTCCTTGCCATCACAGACCAGGATTCGCAAACATTTGCGAGCCAAGCCCGAACGGCTACGGCGGAAGTCGAACAGGTACGTCGGGAGTTGGGCGAACTCCTGAAAACTGGCGCTACCCAAAGCGAGAAGGAGTTATTTAACCAATTCTCTGAACTTTTCACCGAGTTCCAGCGCATCGATAACGATTTACTGGATCTGGCGGTCAAGGACACCAATATCAAAGCGTATAATCTAACGTTTGGGCCGGCCAGAGCTACAATCAACGAAATGAATACCGCGCTATCGCGCTTGATTGCATCAAATACCGGATCTCCAGAAGAAAAACAGGTGATACTCCTTGCTTATGGCGCTGAGATCAGCAGCTTGCGCCTTCAGACGTTGATCCCACCGCATATTGCTGAGGAAAGCGATCAGAAGATGGATGAATTGGAAACCCTGATGTCCAAGGAAGACAACCAGATTCGTAAAAATCTGGATGAACTGACTGCGCTCCCGAAATTAAAGCAGAATACTGATCTGGCGACGGCTGTATCAAGCTATGCCCGGTTCAGCAAGATCAGAACCCGGATTCTGGCGCTTTCGCGTGAAAACACTAACGTAAAGTCACTGTCCATTTCCCTTAATCAGAAGCGCAGGGTGATGTTTTTGTGTCAGGACACCCTGAACAAGCTGCAACAGGCTATCTTGGAAGAACCCATTGCGGGAGTAACCTACGGCCGTCCGGCCAGACCCCGATAGCTTCCTGAAGAGATCTTGAATCACTTCTCAATCCATCTAAGCTGTGATCATTTCGAATAATAATCAACAATAAATTCTTACTATGATTTTAAAAGATAAGGTGTTTTTCGGTGAGTGCTTCTTCGTGAAATCGTGAGTCTCAAGATCCCTGCCAATATGCAACACTTCAACTGGCAGTGGTGAAAATATTTTTTCGCCTATTCACCCAAAATAATCTCCGTCTCATTTCTTCTTGACAAGCGATCATTCATTTCCTATATACCTGCACTAAAGAATTTGTTTATCCGGCGTATAAAAATGATGACTATTTCCCAAGTAAATCGTAAAAAAATATTTATTTTTTTTGCGATTATGTTTCTATTTGCCTTCCTGGCAATTACGTTCCATCATCACGATGACGGGTGCAAACATTCTGAATGTCCATTATGTGTTGCCGCAACTTTATTTTTCTCCGGCACTTTAGAAATTCACAATTCCTTTGTTTTTTATCCTTCAAGCACTAATCTTCACCAGCCCGAAGAAACATTTCATCAGGCCATATCCAAATTTCCCATATATTCTGACCGGGCACCTCCAGTTTCAGTATCTGCGTAGTTCAATCAATAATAATAAGAAACCGCATTACTGACGATTATCCCCTGTATTGAGGATGAAGGAGATGTGTGTATGAAACAAGGAATAATTATATTTATTTTCCTTTGTTTTCTTCCGGCGCTATCAAGCCATGCATTTGCTGAAGGTGAAATTGAATCGAGGATTCGCACACTGGAGGAGGCATTAAAAAAACAGGAAGAAACGATCAAAGCGCAACAAATAATGATTAATGAACTGAAAGAACAAAATAAGAAGAATGAGGCCAAACAAATGCACCCCTCATCAAAGCCTGAGGGCGTCGCTGCCGAAAAGACGGCACCATCCGGCGAGATGCAGCAGGAAGTAAAAGAACTGAAGGAGAAGGTAGATCAAGTAGCCGAAGCGCAAAGGAAAGTCTTGCCGAGCGAGTTCAACCCATCCATCGGGCTTGTGGGCGAGACAATCTTTAGTTATCGCAGCAAGGGATCGACGGAAACAGGAAGCGATCGTCCCGGCGGGTTTGATGTATTTCAACGTTCGGTGGAATTGAATGCAGCGGCAGCGGTCGACCCGTTTGCGAAGGCCTATGTTGTGCTCAACGCATCAGCCGATCCCGTTACCGGCGAAGCGGCTTTGAATGTCGAAGAGGCCGCACTGCAGACGACATCGCTGCCCTGGAACCTGGAGCTGAAGGCAGGACGTTTTTTCGGCGAGTTTGGCCGACTGGGATATATCCACGACCACGAACTGCCGTTTGTTAACCGTCCACTGGCGCTCGCCCAATATATCGGCGGCGAATCGAGGACAGACGGCTTGCAGCTTAATTGGCTGTTGCCGGTCGAGCACTACGTGAGCCTGACCGTTGGCGCGGGCAACCAGTTTGGTGGCGACAATCCGCCAAACTTTGTCGGCGATTTCCGTAACGGCAGCGGGTTAAATTATTGGGGCCATTTGTCCACTTATTTCGACCTGACTTCCGATATATCACTCGAACCGGGCATTTCAGCCCTGTGGAATCCAAGTACGGACGCACAGTGGGCAGCAGCCGGCGGTGTTAATCCTCCGTTTCCTATAGTAGCTGGCAACACCTTCACTGAACGCGAGCGCCGCCTTTGGGGAGCAGACATGGTTCTAAGCTACAAGCCACTGCGCAACAATCAGTTCCAGAGCGTCACCTGGGGCACAGAAGTGCTCTACAGCGATAACCGCTATGACGTAACCGATTCATCGGATAACGCCCTCCCCGGCCAGTCCGTTGGCGCCCTTGGCTTGTATTCTTATCTCACTTACAAGTTTGATCGGGAGTGGTCAGCCGGGTTCCTGTTGGAATATGTAGAGAATGAGGTGAATAATCAGGATAAAACATTTGCCTATTCTCCTTACATTACCTGGGCATTTAGTCACTGGAATCAATTGCGCCTTCAGTACACATACACCGATCCCAACGCAGAGTCCGGCAGACCCGCCGACAGTGCTGTTTATCTGCAATGGGCGTGGATCATCGGCTCACACTCACATGGTTGGCAGCAACGTTAAGGAGGAATTCAACATGAAATCTAAGTCATATAGTCTATTATTGATCATCGCGCTCACTGGCGTATTGTGGGGGTGGGCTATGCCCGCTCACGCTGAGAAGATTCGCGTAGTTACAACGCTGACCGATCTGGCGGATTTTGCTCGTTCTGTCGGCGGCGATCTGGTCGATGTTCACAGCCTGGCGACCGGCGTTGAAGACACCCACGGGGTGCCGATGAAGCCGAGCTTCGTGCCAATGATGAACCGGGCAGACCTGATGATCCTGGTGGGATTTGATTGCGAGCACGCCTTCCTTCCCGCTCTCCTGGAGGCGAGCAAGAACCCGCGCATTCAGGTAAACAAACCAGGCTACGTTGACTGTTCCCAGGGAATCATTCCGCTCGACGTGCCCAAATCGACCGATCATTCCGAGGGCGACGTTCACCCTTACGGCAATCCGCATTATATGCTTGATCCGGTATTGGCAAAGACCGCGATCGCTAACATCTACAACGCCTTAGTGGAATTTGCGCCGCAGCATAAAGCGGAATTCACTCGTAACCGCAACGCTTACCTCGCCATACTCAATGCCAAGATTGCCGAATGGGAAAAAGCGCTCAAACCATTCAAAGGGACAAAGTTCGTATCCTATCACGAGCATTGGCCCTATTTCGCGGCGCGCTTCGGTTTAAACTACTTCGGCACGATTGAAATGAAGCCGGGCATCGACCCGACAGCGCGCTACATCCAGGAATTGATCACCTCGATGAAGGCTGAGCATGTCTCTATCGTCGTTCGTGAACCGCAGTTTCCGGAAAAGGTGCCAGAACAGATCGCCGAACAGACTGACGCAACCATGATAACACTCCCCATCATGCCGGGCGGCGTGCCGCACACGGAGACGTATATCAAGATGATGGATTACATTATTCAAACAATTGTCGCTGCCGTACAGACGAAAAAATAAAAATATGGAGGCTGTATCCGCTTGCCTTTTCCGGACGGAGACACACAACAAATTATGAATGAAGCACTCATCACACTAGACAACCTGATTATCGGCTATAACAACCAACCTGTGCTATCCGGTATTTCGCTTTCTATTGCCCGTGCCAGTTTCACTGCTATTCTCGGCGCCAATGGCTCGGGCAAATCGACTCTGATCAAGACGGTGCTGGGACTGTTGCCACCAGTTGCTGGTCGCATTAATACCGCATCGACAAGTGCACCACTCGAGTTCGGTTATGTCCCTCAAGCTTTTCAGTTCGACCCGATTTATCTGCTCACGGGGTTCGACGTCGCCCTTATGGGCGTATACGGGCGTGTCCGGCCGGGTCACATCGTCCCTTTAAGCGAACGCGCCTTCACCCGCGAATGCCTGCGTGCGGCGGGTGCCGAGGAGTTTGCCCAGCGGCGCTTTGCCGAACTCTCCGGCGGTCAGAAACAGCGTGTGCTTATTGCCCGCGCTCTGACTACGCGCCCCGATGTCCTGGTGCTGGACGAGCCCACCGTGGGTGTGGACCGGGAAGCGACGAATTTGGTGCTGGAGTTTATTTCGCAGATCCACAAAGAAAAAAAGATCACGGTACTTCTTATAACGCACGACTTTGCAGTGGTGCGTCACTATGCTGAGCACGTCATCTGGCTTCATGAGGGCAAGATATTCCTCGGCGCAACGCACGAACTCTTAACTGCCGAACGGATGGCAAAAATCTTTGAAATGGGGATGGACTAACATGGAAACATTTTATCAGATTCTATCACCAGATTTTCTCCTGCGCAATTCGATATACACCAGCGTTCTCGTCGGTCTCGTTTGCCCGCTCGTCGGCGTGTTTCTTGTCATGCGCCGATTGGTGTTCATGGGAGTAGCACTGCCTCAGATTTCCTCGACAGGCGTTGCTATCGCCCTCTCGCTTCCGTTGTGGCTCGGATTCCATCTGTCCGAACATGGTTCACACAGCGCGCACATGCTCGCTTTTGTCGGCTCAATTACATTTTCCCTGACCGCGATCCTGGTGCTGGCGTTTTTAGAACGACGCGGACGTGGACAACCTGAGGGCCGGCTTGGTACCGTGTACGTCGTGGCCGCCGCGCTGAGCATTCTGTTGCTGTCAAAAAATCCTTACGGTGAAATCGGCTGGCTCGATATGCTGAAAGGAGAGGTCATCGCCATCTCCAATTTCGATTTGGGACTGACGGCAGCTACGCTTACGCTGGTCATCGCCGTGATGGTATTATTCCACAGGGATTTGCTCCTTGTCTCGTTCGACCGCGAAATGGCAATTATACTGCGCAAGAATATCATTTTCTGGGACGTGCTGCTCTACTTACTGATCGGCCTGACTGTTTCGATGGCAGTGCTCAGCGTCGGTCCGCTGATTGCGTTCGGGTTCCTGCTGATTCCCGCTTTAACGGCGCACCTGGTTGCTCGCAACATGCACCAGTTTACGGTGCTAGCCCCTTTGATCGGTGGTGTAGCCGCTTTCCTCGGTTTCTGCATTGCCTATAAATTGGATTTGCCTGTCGGTCCAACGGATGTCGTTCTTCTGGGAATATTTTACGCAGTTACCTGGATTGTCGCCAAGATTGTCCCCTGGAGGGCTGTGACACCCACATAATGACCAAAAGGAAAGAATCTAACCAGTGACGGGTCCAAGCCAAGCCTTTCCCCATAGCTGTCAAGGAGGTTTTAAAGAATTTAAAAAGTTGACATTAAAATAACTGTAATTATACTTTCTGTAACAAATAGAATATCTTATCAATTTTCTCGTTCCAAACTGGTGGGTTAGCCATAGACAAAAGAAGTAGAATGCTTGCGGATAACAAGGTTTCTTGGGCATTCTTGTATAATGGATTAACAAAAAAATGATATAACGCTCATGTTCATCCGATTATCGCCGTTCATCTTTCTTTGCTTGATATTTGCCGCGAATTGTATGGCAGGCTCTAATCGCACTGGGATAGCGGAGAGACTTCGGTTATTCCAGCGAAGCCACCGCGACTACTCCGGTGGCTCCTCCAACTGTAAAAACCAGCGGTAATATGCGTTTTATTGCCACGGCGGCCCTTGGTTCACCGCTGGAAAAGCATGTCCGGATCCTGCGGGATTTCCGGGATCGCCATTTGTTGAATTCCGCTGTGGGAAAAGCGTTGGTTAACTTTTACTATGAGGTAAGTCCCCCTATTGCCCAAACAATTGCCGAAAATTAAATCTTGCGTTGGCTGACGCGCTGGAGTTTAATGCCCGTTATCGGCGTTTCTTATCTGACACTCCACTGGGAGCGACGGCAACTTTGCTTTCCCTGATAATAATGATTTTGATTTTTGGCGCCATCATCTGGACGACACGCCGAAAGAAAGTTTGCGACAATTAGATCCAGGACAATTACTGGAACTTAACTTAAATAAGTAGTTTCGTTTTTAGGCACAAAGATATATGCTTCATTCCCCACCAGGGGAGTGAACCATATATTATTTTTTCAGCAATAAATACAGTTCACCCTTTTCTTTGAGGGTGCCGGCCTCTGCTTCTGCCTTTGCCCCAAACCCGCAGAAGAGATCGACCCGCCCGGGGCCTTTGATGGCCGAGCCTTTATCCTGGTTTAATACAAACCGGGAAAAATTGACTCTCTCCCGGGCTTTACCAGCCGCATCTAAAATCGGTTTCTTCAGGCGGATAAAAGCCAGAGCGCCTTCCGGAAAGAAGTCCGGATCGGTGGCAATCGATCTTCCCTCAGTTACCGGCACGCTCAAAGAGCCCAGAGGATCTTTATCCAAAAAGCGAAAGAATGTGTATCTTTCGTTATAGCTTAAGATATCATAAATTTCTTGCTCATTCTTTCCTTTTAAGAAAAGATGACGGTAAGAAGCTTCACTGCTTTTTATTTTGCCTTGATCCAGCATAAACTTGGTTATACTACGAAAAGGCCGGTCATTAGTCTGCGCGTAACCGACCGTTAAAAGTGTTCCATCTTCCAGTTTAATTTTGCCGGAACCCTGTATGTGCAGAGAAAACAACTCCACCGGATCGGCAACCCAGAGAAGCTCGAGATTTTTTTCCCGCAGGACTCCGCCGACATCGATTTCCCTGCGGCTATAATAAGGAACAAACTCGCCGCCCTGATTTCGGCCGATCTTATTTTCATTGGGAGATACTCGTTTTACAATCAAATCGTCCGGCACTCGATAAAGCGGATATTTGTATTTTCCGCTTTTCGTTAATGATCCTTCCATGAGTGGTTCGTAATAGCCGGTGAAAAGCGTTCTTCCGTCCCGGTCGGGGCCGGACACCTTATAGACATCGAAGTCGGCGGCGATTATTTTATTTAAATCGTCGGTGGCGCCCACTTGGCGCAGAACTTCACCGAAGGCAATAAGTGTTTCTTTAAGTTTGCCCGCATCGATTACTCTATCCGCGATACGGTAGACTTTATCCCGCCCGTTAGTTTCATAATATTTGATGCTGCGTTCAATCGCTAATTGCAGAGAAGCGGAATCAAGATCATCCGCAAAATCGATATTGGAGGGGGAAACAAGAATAAAAGGTGTGAGAGGTTTCTCCGGAGGCCTTGCCGGAATTTTGGGCAGAGCCCTTACGCACCCGGTAAGGAAGGCGATAATCAATATCAATCGGATAATATTGCGCCGGTTTTTCATAGCTCCATAATCATCGCTATTTCATCGCAGTAGTCGGGATACTTGGAACAGCGCAGACAATCCGACCAAATCTTCTCCGGCAGAGTCGCCCTATCCACTTCAATAAAGCTCAGCTTGGCAAATAAATCCTTTTTGTAGGTAAGCGTAAATATCTTAAAGAGCCCCAGGGTAATAGCCTCGGAAATACAGGCTTCCACCAGTTCTTTCCCGACGCCTTTTCCCCGATAATTTTCGTCAACATAAAGCGACCGGATTTCCGCAAGATTTTCCCAGATGATGTTCATCGCGCAAATACCCGCCACCTGCGATTCGTCCTCATCGTAATAAACAAAAAAATCCCGCAAAGAACCGTAAATATCCATGAGCGAGCGCGGCAGCATTTCGCCTTTGCCCGCCGATGCATTTATCATGCGGTGAATAGTCTTCACATCATCGATGCGCGCTTTCCTCAACATTTCCCCCTCCCGCCCGGATTGCCGGAAGACAGGGAGCCGTCGATCATCTCGCGGGCATGTTTGCGGGTAGTCTGGGTTACGTCCACTCCGCCCAGCATCCGGCTGATTTCTTCGATCTTCTGCTCGGGATCGAGCTTTGCGACGGAGGTGGTCGTTCTGCCTTTCACGATCTTTTTCGTAACATACAAATGATCCTCGCCGAAACACGCGATCTGCGGCAAATGGGTGATACAGATGACCTGATGATTGGCGGAAACATCTTTTAATTTGCGGCCGACGATTTCCGCCGTCGCTCCGCCGATGCCGTTATCCACCTCATCAAAAATAATTGTATCCACGGAGCCGGTGCGCGATAAAACATTTTTCAGCGCCAGAACTATGCGCGATAACTCACCACCGGAAGCAATCCTGTTTAAGGGTTTGGGCTCTTCTCCGGCATTAGCCGCAAGATAAAACTCTATTTCGTCGCCGCCTTTCGGTCCGAAAGATTCGACATTTTTATCTGTAGCGCTTTTTTTAAAATTGGCCTCAAAAGAAGCGTGAGGCATATTCAGTTCATGGATTTCTTTATCCACGGCGTCTTTGAGCTTCGCCGCTGCTCCCCTTCTCCTCTGAGAAAGCTCCAGCGCCTTTTGCCTTAGACTGTTCATGACGGCTGTTTCTTCTTTTGCCAGAGCCTCCAATTCTTCTTCGACGGAAAAAACCTGCTGCAATTCTTTTTCTATCTCCTGTTTTTTGGCCAGAACACTCTCCAGAGAACCGCCGTGTTTGCGTTTGAGCCGACCCAGCATTTCCAGGCGCTCGTCAATCGCCGAGAGCTTATCCGGATCAAAGAAAAGATTTTTGCTATAGTCGCGCAAAACCAGGGCCGCTTCCTGCAAGGTAATGAAACTGCCTTCAATATCTTGAGGGGCAAGCTTTAAATTCGCATCGATATTCTTGATTTCCTTTACCTGATTTTGGACTTCCTTCAACTTCACGACGGCCGAATCCTTCTCGCCGTAGAGCAAATCGTATGCGCGGTTGGCCCAATCCAGAAGTTTTTGCGCGTTAACGAAAACTTTTTTTTCAGCGGAGAGCGCCGTGTCTTCCGCCGGCTGCGGATCAATATCCTGAATTTCCCGCAGCTGAAATTTAAACAGATCCGCTTTTTCTTCACGGCTCTTACGCAAATTTTCCAATTTTTCTATTTTAGCTCTGATTTGCGTATATTGATTATACGCTTCGGCATAGGAAGCCCGAGAAGGCAGAGAGCTGCCGAATTCATCGAGTATATCGATATGATTTTCGGCATTGAGGATTACCTGATGTTCGTGCTGGCCGCAGATATTAATGAGCGATTCGCTGATGGCGGACAAATTGGCGAGCGTCGCCATCTGCCCGTTGATGAGCGCTTTGTTTTTGCCCGTGCGCGAAATTACCCGGCGGATGATCAGTTCGTCGCCGTCGGCAAAACCCATGGCCCTGATCTTCTCCCGGAGCTCACTATTCGCGGCTATATTAAAGAGCGCTTCCACTGTGGCCGCGTCCGTCTGCGATCTGATCATATCCGCCGCCGCCCTGTCGCCTAAGAGCAAGCTTACCGCACCGATAATTATCGACTTCCCGGCGCCGGTTTCTCCGGTAATGACATTCAGCCTGTCACCGAAGGAAACCTGGAGCTCATCGATGATCGCGAAGTTTTTGATGCTCAACTCATTTAGCATTTTTCCTTTTCCCAGCTCCTGAAGGCAAACCGCCCCATCCTAGTTTGGAACGCAGTATTTCCCAGTAACTGCGATGCGGCGAAAGAACCAGCTTGATAGCATATTGCGATTTTTTTATGGTCACGACGTCTCCGGATTCGATTTGGTAAGACTCCTGCCCGTCCAAAGTCAAGGTGGCGCCTCTTCCTTTGGACCAGAGCGTTATTTCCAGATTCGCATCTTGCGGAAAAATAATCGGGCGGTTAGTCAAGGTGTGAGGACAGATGGGATTAATAATTATCAAGTCTTTTGCGGGAAAGACAATCGGGCCGCCCGCTGAAAGCGAATAGGCCGTGGAACCGGTAGGCGTGGAAATAATCAGACCGTCTCCCTTGTAAGTTGTCAGGTACTCGCCGTCGACTGCTGTTTCCAGCTCGGTGATACGGGAGAGATTCCCGCGATTGATGACGGCGTCGTTTAACACATCGCCGACATTGGCAACGGTTTTGCCGTGTTTGATGGCTATAGTCAGCATCATCCTTTTTTCCGCGACAAACTTGCCTCCCAGAATTAATTCCAACGCGGAGTGCATTTCGTTTAAATTTACTTCGGTGAGATAGCCGAAACTGCCCATATTGATTCCCAGAATGGGAACACCGTATCTCGCCACATAGCGCGCCGCGCGGAGCATTGTGCCGTCGCCGCCTAAAACAACAATAAGCTGCGATTTTGCCGCAAGCTCATCCCATTTAAGCCCGCCGCCGATACCGGTTTTAGCGGCTATCTGAGCTTCCAAAAACACTTCTGTGTTTTTTTCCTCCAGCCACTTTTTTAAAGATTTGGCTAACTCAGCTATTTTTACTTTTTCTATATTGGCAACAATGCCGACTTTCTTGATTTTCATCGCTTACAACCTCGAAACATGAAGCTCACTAACATAAAAAAAAGCCGCTGTCTACGCATAAATATTTTACTGATATATTTACAAAGCAATTGATTTTTTAGGATAATTACCGGGGATAAAGTCTTGACAGATTCGGTGCGTTTAATATACGGTGCACGCCAGTGAGGTGTTAATTATGGGTTTACTCAAAGGCAATTTTACTTTTATGAGATTTAATGTGGAAGGCCAGCTGCCGCAGGCATTCTTGAATTTCGTCAATGAAAGGATTAGAGCTCATGCCTTTCGAGAAACGACCAAATCAACAGAAGAAAAACAATTAGGTTGGGTTTCTCTTATTGATGTATTGGATACCGACTTCAAAAAGGCTGATTACGCGCTGGGCGATTATCTTATCTTCTGCCTGCGCATTGACCGTAGGTCGATCCCGCCCAAGTTGATGAAACTTAAATTAATGACAGAGGAACGAAACTATCTTGCCCAAAGCGCAGGCTCCGGCCGGATTAATAAACAAACTGCAACAGCTATCAAAGACAAGGTCAAATTGGAGCTAATGACTAAACTTGATCCCGTGCCTTCTTTTTATGACGTCTGCTGGGCCATAGGACAAAACAAGATTTATTTTTCTTCTCTTGCCGACACGGTCGCTGACGAATTTGTTGATCTATTCAAAAAAACTTTTTCTCTAAATCTTAAACGTATTTTGCCGCAAGAAAATCCGCGGATAGTAAAAAATGATGAATCCGCGGAAACTGTCTCTATTATCGGCCGTGAATTTTTAACCTGGCTTTGGTTTAAATCGGAAGAACGCAACGGCAGGATAGCGTTAACCGACACTGAAGAAGTTGAACTTCATTTCTTAAAAAGAATTGTTTTGGAATCGGGCGAAGGCGAGTATTCCCAGGGTGTTGTTTGTTCCGGAATACACAACGAACTTAAAGAAGGCAAGGAAGCTATCCGCCAGGGGAAAAAAGTCAAAGAAGCAGGAATCAAGCTAAGTTATAATCAAAATGAATGGGAATTCACTTTTAAAGCCGACTCTTTTAATTTTCATTCATTGAACCTGCCGGGAATGTTCTCGCCGAAAACTCAAGAAGACCCTGCGGGAAATCTATTGGAAAGAATTTATCTTATTGAAAACGCAGTAAAAACAATGGATAACCTTTTCGAATCTTTTTTACACATCCGCTATTTACCCCAATGGGAAGAGCGTGAGTTGAAGCTTATAGCCAGGTGGCTGGAACATTAATGCTAATTTCCGGGCGGCAATACAATGCTCTCTGATTTTTTACCAACCGAAGATACTTAGCGATACAGGTAAGGCCGCATGAAATTTTCCAGCATTTGTCTTTGATTTTCAATATCCGCTTTAGCTTTTGCCGGCGGCAGTTTAATTTGGGGACAGAAGTTAACGGTAACGCATGCGAAAGGCTTAGGAATCATAAATTTATCCCAGCTGTGCATGTACCAGGCTCGATCGGCCCTGGCGTACGCGGGAACAATAGCGGCATCAGCGCCGTGGGCAAGGGCAATGACACCGGCCTTAACAATACCTGCCGGGCCCCTTGGCCCATCCATAATGTGCGCCGCCAGCCGGTGCTGTTTTATTCTGTTTATCATTTCTTTCAGGGCAGTTCCGCCGCCGCGGGAGGAAGAACCCCATACGGTATAACATCCGACTCTCTGAGCAACACCGGCGGCAATTTGTCCATCCAAACTTCGGGAAGACATCAAAGCGGGCGAGTATTTTTTGTATCTCTTAAAAACCCGAACACCGACAAAAAACTGCTGATGCCAGGCGCAAATAATAATCCTTCCGCCTTCCTCCAGATATTTAAACCATTCGGCTTCATTTTCTATCTTCAGACGAAATGTAGCGGAGTACAGCCGTACTACCCAGTAAAGAAGTGCTCCGGCAAATCTGGTCTTGGCTAATTTACGCAGTTTCTTGAACATCATTCACTCCATTTCATAGCTTGGTGAAATAACCACGAAAGGAACCTGCAAGCAAGAATAAATTTTGCCCTGATTATCATATGTTATTGTCGGGATAGTTTAACCGCTGATAGATTTACTAGAAAACCGTTTAAGAGCAGCCCCATGGGTATAAACCCCAAAGCAAGCTGCGGGGTATTTAGTATTGCCCCGCTTACGCTTCGCACGCGGGATTAATTCCACTTACACTTCAAACTTCACGTAGTTCGTTTTCAGCGAGTGTCATTAATTCGATTTGCAAGTTTCGGCGCACTCTGTTTCTGAAACTTGGGTCTCATTACGGCTTGGTATTATTTTTTTGCAGTTCTGCTTTTTTCTTGCTGGGCCTTTTTTAATTTTTCTTCCTCGGCTTTTTTCAATTTCTCTTCTTCAGCAATTTTCGCTTTGGTTTCGTTAATAAAATATTCTACCTTATAATCAAGTCCGACGTTCGCATAATCTCGCACTATTGTTTCAAAACGGGCGAGGGCGGCCTGATATTTTTTCTGTTTGAAATAAAAATGTCCCACATAAAATTCTTGTTCCGCCAGCTTTTGCTTGCATTCGCGAATCAACTTCTCGGCCATAGTGGAAAACTTACTATCAGGATAACGGGACACAAGTTTTTCGAATTCTTTTTTCGCTTTAATCGCCGCCGTCTGATCACGATCGATTGCATCCATCTGCTTGTAATGACACATGCCTATTTGGTAGAAGGCATAAGGAACATTCTCGTTAGTAGGATGAAAAGTGACAAAATCGTTGTACGCGTTTTCCGCTTCCTGGTATTCCTTATCGCTGTAATAGCAATCGGCTATTCCTATTTCCGCTAAAATAGCCAGATTATGCAGGGGATATTCTTCTTTAACCCTCATAAAATATTCCCGGGCTTTTTTATAATCATGATAATAATTACTTTCCTGAAATTCAGCAGCTCCGCGCGCGTAAAGTCCTTCCGGAGTGTTTTTGACCACCTCTTTCTTGCCAAATATATTCAATGAAGAACAACCGCTGAAGCATAATACCAATAAAGCAATTATAAATACTTTCCAATTCAATGTTTCCCGCAATCTTCTTAAATACATGCCTTCACTACCTTTCAGCGGAACATTCTTGATTTATAAACTTTTCTTAATAAATTCTTCCAGTTTTGCCTTGGGAACAAGGCCGATGAGAGTATCGAGTACTTTGCCTTCCTTAAAAAGGATCAGGGTCGGTATGCTGCGCACGCCGAAATTAAGCGCTGTTTTCTGATTTTCGTCAACATTTAATTTCATTATTTTGATGCTGTCTTTAAATTGAGAGGCAAGCTCTTCGACTATAGGGCCGATAGCTTTACACGGCCCGCACCACGGTGCCCAAAAATCAATGAGCACCGGTTTGGCGTTTTTTAGAACTTCACCTTCGAAGTTATCGTCGGTGGCGACGCCTAAAAATTCACTGCTCATTAATCGCGCCCTCCTTAGCTTTTTTAATGCACGCCTATATGTCATAGAGAAACCCCAAAAGTCAAATGCTATTTGGCAATAGTTTTTGATTGCTAAATGACAATTTGTTTTATATTAAAAAACTTGAATTAATGCCACTTTACAGTCAAAAGAGGACCTTGACGGCGAGAAAAAGGCGATTCAGGGGTCCGCGGCGGCGGATTGAAGAGTCGATGACCGGAACACGCCGCGCAGGTTTTGTCAACAAAAGTATACGAATAGGATGCGAATTGGAGGAGGTTTTTATGAGTCTCTTAGGCGTCATTTCCACCAAATTAGTCATGGAAAGAAGCGATTTATTAAGAAAAGGTAAAGCCAGACTGATGAAAAACGAATTCGGCCGGACAGAAGTATTGCTCACGGATAGAATAGCCTTGATTTTGCGACATGGCAATGACCCTAATAATCATATTTTGCCTCATTTGATCAACCATCGCTCCAACTTGCAGGCGCTCAAGGATATCGGCGCAACAGAAATAGTCGGCATTAATTCGACCGGTTCTTTAAAAAATAATTTATGTCCGGGAATGATCGTTATTCCCGACGATTTTATCACGCTTACCACCACTCCCACCATTTATCAAAACGGCACTCGTCACATCACCCCTTCATTAAACGAAAAAGTGCGGCAAAAACTCATCCGGGCAGCACAAATTTGCAAGATTCAAGTTATAGATAAAGGAACTTACTGGCAAACACAGGGTCCGCGGCTGGAGACAAAAGCGGAAATCAAAATGATGGCCAATTTTGCCGATATTGTCGGCATGACTATGGCTAACGAAGCGGCAATCGCTCTGGAATTAGATATGCCTTACGCGTCTGCGTGTTCCATCGATAATTTCGGTAACGGCTTGCTTAGTAAACCTTTAGGCATGGAAGAGATACTCGGCGGCATCAGTAAAAACGCTGATCTGATGATTCGATTGCTGCACGGTTATCTGAAATTGGACTCTTAAAAAAATTAAAAAGCGCCCAGTTGACACGGTTTAACTTTTATGTGCAGACCTTCACATGCAGCGGAAATCTTCATGCGGGGGATATTCAATTTCGCGGCGATTGCCCAGGCCGCGCTGCAGGGAAGCCGGTCATTTGCGAGCGCCGCTAAAATATTTTCTTTCAAAGCCGGCGCAATTTCTTGGGCGGGCTCGACAATTTTTTTATGCGGGCTGTAGCCAAAAAGACCCAATTGGCATTCGGCAATATTGATATTTAAAATATCGATAGCTTTGCCGATTTCACGAATTGCCATTCCTTTTTTCCCGGCAATTTCCTCGGCTTTCTTGCAGGCAATATTATTATCCTTTATCTCTCCAATAATTTCCCGTTTTAAATCATCATCTATTGGGGAATCCCCGGGGTGTTTTTCAAAATATTTACCTTTGTCCAGATGTGTCATAATTTCTTGCCCTATTAAACAATTAACTTACTTACCGGTTTTTACATGCCGGAAAGAGCCCGGCTATCTAAAGTTTTAAAGCCCTTCTCCTGCAAAAGCTTTTCTGTCTTTTGCATCTGATCTACATCAACTACAAATACCGCGTTTTTTGACTCTTCCAGTACAAAACCATAGGCATTATTAACATTGATGCCTTCCTGATTGAACAATTGGGTAAGGCTATCCAGACCGCCGGGTTTGTCGGGAATAAGAATCGCCAACACCTCGCGCAGATGCACTGTCATTCCCGCTTTAGTGAGAGCCGTTTCCGCGCGCTTCGGGTCGTCAACAATCAGGTTGATTACCCCGAATGTATCGGCAGTTGCTATTGTCGTCGCCCGGATGTTGATTTTTTCTTTGGCCAAAACTCCTGTTACGAGAGCAAGTTTTCCGGGCTTATTTTCCGCAAAAATCGAAAGTTGATAAGCAATCATAATTTTCTCCTTATATCAATCAAATATCTTCACAAACTTGATTTCCAAAGTAGAACGCGGCGGTGGAGAGAATGGTCGCCACCATTCCTTACATCTTTTTTTGATGATTCATAAAAAGCTCTAGAGGCAAGACGCGCAAAGCCGAAGGAGTGAGGCGTATTTTTTCATACGCCGCAACGACTAAGGATGCAGCGCAACGCCACCTGAAGGTGGGACCCAGCATATGGACTTTTTATCGCATCATCAGTTCAGTCTTTGCGGTTGTCTACTACCCGCACCGCCTTACCTTCTCCTTTCGGAATGCTGTCCGGCTCAACCAAATCGACCTTGGGTGTAACCAGAATTTCGCTTTTTAATTCCTCGACGATTTTCTTTCTGAGACTCTCCAGTTGCTGCACATCGCCTACAAAATACTTTTTGTTTACCTCGACTTTCACCGTCATGTCATCGTTGAATCCTTCGCGCTCCAGAACAATCAAAAAGTTAGTACCGACGCCTTCTATCTCCATCAGTTTCTTTTCAATCTGCATGGGAAAGATATTAACGCCTTTCAGAATCAGCATGTCGTCTGTTCTTCCCTTGATGCGCTCGATCCGGCGATGGGTGCGCCCGCAGGCGCAGGACTCGGGAATAATTCTGGTTAAATCTTTGGTGCGGTAGCGAATGAGCGGCATGCCTTCCCTCTGCAACGTGGTCATGACCAGCTCGCCTTCTTGGCCTTCGGCAACCGGCTCCAGAGTGTCCGGATCGATAATTTCCACCAGAAAACTGTCTTCCCAGATATGCATGCCATTTTGATAAGGGCATTCAAAGGCCACGCCCGGCCCGTTCATTTCAGAAAGGCCATAGGAATTAAAAGCTTTATAACCGTATATTTCTTCAATCTTTTTGCGCATTTTTTCCGTATGTGGCTCCGCACCCAGAAAAGCGATTTTAACTTTCGTATCTTTGCGCGGATCAACTTTAAGTTCGGTGAAAACAAT
Source organism: uncultured delta proteobacterium (assembly GCA_963753975.1). Lineage (GTDB taxonomy): Bacteria > Desulfobacterota > Syntrophia > Syntrophales > Smithellaceae > UBA4810. Next base: position 266,836 of record CAVWEH010000001.1, on the reverse strand, counting down.
GGAGAGATGCAAAGCGTAGCTGGGGATGACATGGATAGCTGTTGTTGCAAAATCCATCATCAGTTGAATTTGACGTTTAGAATTGCCCGCGCCGGCGGGAATAACCAGCGCGCCGATTTTTTCGGCGCCGTAATGGAAGCCGAGGCCGCCCGTAAAAAGTCCGTAAGTCATCATGTTTTGAAAAACGTCGCTTTTACGCATACCGGCCATATACATGCAACGCGCCAGGAGATTCGACCAGACAGCTATATCCTGTGCTGTATGGAATATAACCGTGGCACGGCCGGTGGTTCCCGAAGACGAATGCATTCGCACCAGTTCCTCCCTCGGCACGGCGATAAATCCGTAAGGCCAGTGTTCACGCAAATCATCTTTAGTCGTAAAGGGAAATTTGTGAATATCGTTCAGGGACTTGAGCGATTTTACGTTCAATCCCTTTTCTTTCAGGGTTTTGCCGTAATAAAAAGACTTCTGAGCTCTTCCGATAGCATCTTTGAGCTGTGCCAATTGCATTTTTTCCAGCATAGCTCGATTGAGAGTCTCCACATTTTTTTCCCAATACATTTATAATTCCTCCGGCTATTATCTATAGAGTTTTTACAACCCGGCCGATATTTTTTCAAGTCAAATGAAATTTACACTTTCCGGTATTGATCCTTATCGCGGATAATTTGTTCTTGCCTCTCCAAACGCTCCAGATGTTTATTCACGAGGACTCGTTCATTAAATTCAAAAAATTCCAGCGGCTTTCGAGGCTTGCCATAAATCAGCCACGCGGCTGCAATTTCTTTGAATGTATGTGGGTTTTTTAAAAACTCCAGAATCTTCCTTTCCCGTTCGTAGATAATGTTTTCGTAATTATCCCAGAGCTTTCCCGGATTTTCTTCAAACAAACCGTCTTCATGACAGGCAATCCACGTTTTGGCGGGAATTTCTTTGAGCCGCCGGATTGATTTGATGGTTTCATCAATACTGGAGGCAACATCGCCATACCAGGGGCCAAATGACGTTAAATCATAATCCCCCAAAAAAAGAAGCTCTTCTTCGGGGAAAAAGAAAGACAGGTGCCCGGGGCTATGTCCCGGCGTGGCAATTACCTGAACCCTTACTTGCCCCAGATCAATCTTTTCGTCATCCCCGATAAAGCGCGCTTGAGACTTAGGCTGAAAATTGAATTCATCTCTCATTACCTTTTTCCAGTAAGCGCGGCTGCGTCCATCGGAAACGCCATACCAATCCAGAAAAATCTCGATGTCCGTCAGCGGCGGAAAATCCCGCCCGGAAATCCACAAAGGTAACCCCTCAAAAAGATATACATAATGAAAATGATCTTCATGCCAGTGGGAAAGCCAGACCATATCGACTCCTTCCTTATCGCGCAGGCGCGAGAGCTTTTCCCAACTGCAGGCCGGATCGATAATGACTCGTGCCTCAGATCCTTTAACATAGAACGAATGGTTGAACGGGTATTTACCGCGGTTTTCACCGCCAATAAACCGCAGACGGCCCAACTGATGGTCTTTCATGAAAACCTCTTTAAATGATCGTTACAGAATATATGAAATAATTAGAAGAATTTCCATAATTAATTGCCACAGACTTAATAATGAACACCGCCCGGGAATTATGCCCTCATCTCCCAACATTGACATCAGGCAAAATGTGTTGAAACGATTGACAATATTAGGATTGACTTTAAATAATTCGGGAGTAAAATTAATATAACCTTGATGTTTTGATATTGTTAAAACTGTTTTCGATATTGCTCTCCCCATAGGGGAAGATTGTTTGCATGCGGAACCTCGTCTTCGTTAATCAAGGCGACGTTTTTATTTTGATGGTTGTGATTTACGGAGGCTTAACGGTGAAAGCAAAAGCCCATTCCAAACAAAAACTTATGAAGAAGACGAGCGCACTGCGAAAACAATTTAAAGCAACTAAAAAACCTAAAAATATAATCAAAAAAAGCCCAAATTCTCTACAGGCACGAAAAACCCATAGAGCTTTCTTTGAGGACGAACAAAGCTTCAAGCAGCTGTTTGAAAATATGAGCAGTTGCGTGGCCATTTATACGGCAAGCGCAAACGGAAAAGATTTTGTTTTCAAAGATTTTAATAAATCAGCCGAAAAAGTGGAGCAAATTGATAGAAAAACAATTATCGGTAAATCGGTGCTTAAAGTATTTCCGGGCGTAAAGGATCTAGGATTATTCAAAGTGTTTCAACGGGTATGGAAAACCGGAAAGCCGGAATATCACCCTACTGCTTTTTATAAAGATACCCGTATTCAGGGCTGGAAGGAAAATTACGTTTATAAGCTGCCTACCGGTGAAATTGTAGCCATATATGATGATATAACGGAGCGCAAGCAGGCAGAAGAAATGTTGCGTGAGAGCGAGGAAAAATATCGAACCATTTTGGACAACATCGAGGAGGCTTATTATGAGTCTGATCTTACCGGTAACTTAACTTTTATCACTGATTCCATCTGCCGAATATCCGGATATTCCCGGGAAGAATCGATAGGCATGAACAACAGGCAGTATACAACTAAAGAAACCGCAGAAAAAATGTATCGAGTATTTAATGAAGTCTATAGAACGGAAAAGCCCGTTAAAGGATATGATTATGAGATTATTAAGAAAAATGGAGCTAAAGCCTATGTTTCCGCCTCTATATTATTGCTTAAAAATTCTGCGGGGAGAAAAATTGGTTTTAGAGGGATGACGCGCGATATCACTGCGCGCAAGAGGGCGGAGGAAGAATTGCGGCAAAGCGAGAAAAAATACCGGCTTACTTTTGCGAGTACCTCTGACATTATCCTTACGGTGGATTCTGAATTAAAAATTTCCAATATCACTCCCAGTGTTGAGAAAATATTGGGCTACAAACCGGAAGAATTAATCAACAAACCCTTCCCGGATTTGAATCTTATGACGCCGGAATCGCTGGAGAGAGCAATCCTTAATGTGGGGCGAGTTCTTTCAGGAGCGGATGTTCCAAACGTGGTTTACAATTTTATAACGAAGGAGGGATTGACGAGAACAGGCGAAGTTACCGGGTCACCCATTGTTCAGGAGGGTAAAATTATCGGTATCTCCTGTGTGGCCAGAGATATTACCGAACGCGTGCGAGCGGAAGAGGCGCTCAGGGAGAGCGAAGAAAATTTCCGCCGCTCTCTGGATGATTCCCCTCTGGGAGTCTGTGTTGTGACGGCGGAAGGCGAGACACTTTATGCCAACCAGGCGGCTCTGGATATGTATGGCTACGAAAGCATCGAAGAGTTGAGAAAAACACCCCTAAAGGAGCGTTACACTCCGGAGAGTTATGCCGAATTCCGGATAAGAAAGAAAAAAAGAGAACGGAGCGAGTTTGGCTCGCCTGAATATGATATAAATATCGTGAAGAAAAACGGTGAAATCCGTAATGTTCAGGTTTTCCGCAAGGAAGTCGTTTGGAACGGCGCAAAACAGTTTCAGATCATCTACCATGACGTCACCGACCGGAAGAAATTAGAAGACATTCTGGAAAAAGAACGGGAGGAACTGAAACTCATCATCGATTCTTCGCCGATCATAGTTTTTTATAAAGATAGAAAAGGAAGATTTATACGCGTCAATAGAACCTTTGCCAAAGTGCTGAACATACCCGAAGAAAATTTCGCGGGAAAAACAGTATTCGACTTTTATTCGAAGTGGACTGCTCAGAGCATGACCGACGATGACCGGGAAGTTTTTCAATCGCGACAGCCTAAACTTAACATAACGGAGCAATATGAATCCGCAAGCGGCACACGGTGGGTACATACAGACAAGGTCCCGATTCTTGATAAAGACGGCATGCCCATCGGCCTCATCGGTTTCGCTCAGGATATCACCGAGCGCAAACAGGCGGAGTCACAAAGGGAGGCTGCGCTCGACGATCTGCGTAAAAGTGAGGAGAAATACCGAAATATTCTGGGAAATATCGAAGACGGTTATTACGAAGTAGATCTTAATGGTAATTTCACCTTTTTCAACAATTCCATGTGCCGAATCCTTGGGTATTCCCAGGAAGAAATGATGGGCATGAATAACCGTCAGTTTACAGACGAAGAGACCGCAAAAAAACTTTTTAAAACCTTTAATGAAGTTTATAGAACAGGGGAGCCCGCCAAAGCATTCGATTGGCAGATTATAAGAAAAGATGGGGCCAAAAGATACATTGAGACATCTATATCGTTACGTAAAGACTCTTCTGGTAAACTGATAGGGTTTAGAGGAATCATCCGGGACATCACCGAACGCGGGCAGGCCGAGGAGGCGCTGCGGGAGAGCGAAAATTACTTTAAGGAGATTACAGAAAACTCTTCAGATATTATTGTCATTACGGATAAAAACGGCGACATAAAATATTGCAGTCGTTCTATCGAGCGTTTTACCGGATACAAGCCCGAGGAACTGATCGGCAGAAATGCGCTCACACTTATTCATCCGGATGATAAAAAACGCGCCGTCGCTGATTTCGGCAAGGCTATTCTGACAACAGATTCCGCGATCCCCAATGCATTTCTCATAGTGCACAAAGACGGTTCAGAACACTATTTCGAGGGGTTGGGGAAAAATCTCTTAGATAATCCAGCCGTTGCAGGTTTTATCATGAATGTTCGTGATATCACCGAGCGCAAGCAGGCCGAGGAAAAAATGCGCGAGAGCGAGGAGAAATATAGGAATATTCTGGAGAATATGCAGGAGGGCTATTTTGAACTTGACCTTGCCGGTAATTTTACCTTCATTAATGACGCCGAGTGCAGAAATATAGGATATCCCAGAGAGGAATTGATCGGGATGAACAACCGGCGTTATCAGGATGAAACAGCTGCTCAAGGAATGTATCAACTCTTCAGCCAAGTCTACAGAACAAGTGAACCGGTTAAGGCATTGGATGTTGAAATTATCAAAAAAAACGGAATGAAAGGTTTTAACGAAGTTTCAGTATCTCTTATCAGGGATGCCGAAGGTAAACCGATCGGATTTCGGGGTATTTCTCGGGATATCACCGAACGCAAGCGGGCGGAGGAGGCATTAAGCAAGAGTGAAGAAAAATACCGGAGCCTTATCGAAAACGCTCAGGAAGGTATCTACCAATCAGCCGTCGGATACCTTACCTTAAACCCGGCACTCGCCCGTATGCTCGGCTATGCTTCCCCCGAAGAAGTCATGGCAACTATTACCGACATTGCCCAACAGATTTATGTCCATCCGGACGACCGCAGGAAATTGCTCGAATTGGTGAATGAGAAAGGGTCGGTTACGGATTTTGAAACAGAATATTATAAAAAAGACGGTAGTCGCATCTGGGTATCCATCAACATGCGTGCCGTCCGGGATGACCAGGGACGCTTGCTCTATTATCAGGGAATTAATCAGGACATTACAGAAAAAAAGAAAATAGAAGACGAGCGCCGCGAAAACATCGAGCGCTTAAGAAAATCCTTGGGCGCCACGATTAATGCCATGGCCGTAACCGTGGAAACGAGAGATCCTTACACGGCAGGCCATCAACGAAGAGTGGCTGATCTGGCACGCGCCATCGCCACGGAGATGAATCTGAAAAGCGAGCAAATTGACAGTGTGCGCATGGCCAGCATGATTCATGATATCGGCAAAATATCCATTCCTTCCGAGATTCTCACCAAGCCCACTCAACTTACTACCCTGGAATTCAATTTAATTAAAACCCACCCGGTATCCGGATATAATATCCTCAAAGACATCGAGTTTCCCTGGCCCATTGCCCGGATTGTTCTGGAGCATCACGAACGTATAAACGGCTCCGGCTACCCGAACGGCCTGACGGGAGAGCAAATCCTCCTGGAATCCCGTATTTTGGCCATAGCCGATGTAGTGGAAGCCATCTCTTCCCACCGGCCCTACCGAGCTGCCCACGGGATTGAAGTAGCATTGGATGAGATCACTAAAAACAAGGGTATCCTCTATGATCCTGATCTTGTCGATGCCTGTATGCGGCTTTTCCGCGAGAAGAATTACAATCTGGCCGCTTGATGATATTTTAATCTAACTCTATATCGCTTAGACCACGGAAAGAAGTATTACCATCGGAATTTAAAAAACGCTCCTTAAGAACTTCAATACTGTCACGTTTACCTGATCCGCTTCTTTTCCCCTCAATATCCCGTGGTGTTTGGCCTCGATTCGGATAAGCTCCTTCTTCTTGGTTCTCAGCTTTTCCAAAATTTCGCGCCCGCTTACCGGATTCACTACCGGATCTTCCGAACCCTGTATGACCAGAGTTGGGTCTTTGATGTATTCAAGTCTCTCTTCAACGAAATTCATGAGCTTCTCCAGTTCATTGACGCCGCTGACAGGATTACGCAGGTAATTTATATCTGGATTTTCCGGGTCATTGGCGATGAATTCCATTTTCCCTTTGCTGGTGTTGATTTTCGAAAGAAATTTATTCCAGACGACAACCACAGATGAAAACCTGGAGGAGATATTTTGCAGTTTTAAAGGCGCGTTAATAGATATTACTCCCACAAACCTGCCGGGCTTATTTGAAGCCTGTAATAAAGCTATTCCCGCACCTGTGGAAAAGCCGCCAATGGCAAAAGATTTCAGGGAATTTTTCATGATGATATATGCCCTGCTTACGGAATCATACCACTTTTGCCAGCTGCGGCCCGCCAAATCTTCCGGGGCCGTACCATGCCCACGCAGACGCGCGCCGTATACGTTGTAGCCCTTTTTATAGAGATAATCCGCCAGCGGCCTAATTTCTTCCGGAGCCGCCATATATCCGTGAACCAGAATCGTTCCTTTCTTACTGAAGAAACGCTTCATAAAAAAAGGCGCTCCGATATTTTTGGGCTTGCTTTCACCTTTTATATAATACTGCTCATAATCTTGTTCGAAAAGCTGAGCTTCCAACTCGATAAAGTGATCCCTTATCTTCTTTCGGATAAAAGCAGCGGGCAGGAACATTAGACTATCCAAGGCTTTGGTAAACTCTTGGAGAGGCTCTATCTCGTTTTTGAGAACCTCGATAATATTATCCTTCCGGATAGTCTGAAAATCATATTTTTTGCTGAAACATTTCCTGTTCTTGATAATCATTCTGTTTTTCATAATAATGAGATTGTCGGCGACGGCCGCCTTTATAAAACTTTCGTATTCTTCATGATAATCATCCGTGAGAAGATAGAACTGCTTCTTATTCAGAGACGTATGGTAGTTCGTTAAACCGCTGGCGCGCAAATGTTCGATGGCCAGAAAAACGCGGTTTTTAAAATCGTTCTCACTAATTTTGCTTCTACTGTATTTAGTCAAGATATAAGAAAAAAGATGATCATGATTGACCGTCGTCATGGAGTATATGGCCTTCATATAATCATACATAATTTCGATATAGAGTTTTTTAAATGGAGAAACATATTTCAATTCTCCGGGGTGCAAATAAAGATTATTATCGGCCAGCATCTTTTTCACTCCCACACTCGCCGTGATATACTTTTTCATTGACATCGGCTGGCCGAAGTTAATATCGATGTCCACGCCGTCTATAATCATGGAGCCCTCGACCTGCATCTCTTCTTCAAACCGCGTTGAAACCTTATCGACAAATATATTGACAAGCTTGTTGATGGCGTTATTCCTCGCCCGGATCGGATAATAGGTAATATTTACCGGCACAATATATGTTTCCTGCTTCAAAATTTGGTCTAAAGCCACAGGATCAAAACCAAAATGTTTCGCGATTTGAATAATGGACGAATCATCGCCTCGGTCGCGTAGGAAGCGTAATTCTTCGCGAATGAACTGAGAGCGCAGGGCGATACGCGCCGCGCCCGTGTGCGGCGGCCTTCTGATGCCGGTGTTGTAAACCATGTATTTGCCTTTCTCGATAATCTTTTTGTCCTTGATCATCTGCCCTTCGGGATAAATAATGACCGGGTTAGAACCGGTAAGAAGTGCGTTGATCAAAAGTGTGTCTCTCTCCGGATTCGCGGTGGAAATCGCACCCAATTTGTCCATGAGCTCGCCCATTCTCCCGCCAAAAAACTCACTGGCCGCCAAGGAAATTGGATACTTTTTGATGCTCTTTTTGATTATATAGGGCATTAAAATAGTCTCCAGGCGCGTAAAGTGATTGATGACATAAAGGACGGGCTCGTCGGGAACATTGCTTGTTCCATGGATGCGTATGTCCGTACCCGATGCCTTAGTCAAGGCATCCAATGTAACCTCAATGGTTCTAATCAGAGTGTTTGATATAGTCATCAGTTTTTACCTTCGTCTTTTTTTGAGTTTCTTTTATATCCGCTAATACCGCCTTTAATATGTCCGGTTTATTGGTAAATATTCCGCTGACGCCCAACTCGATAAAACGATGCATGTTCTTTCTATCATTTACGGTATAAATATTTACAGGAATATTATTCGCTTTAAGATTTATAAGCCATTTCTTGCTGAGCTCATTTTTGAAACAGTTGAAGGCATCGGCTCCGAGTAATTCAATTATCTCCGAAGGCAGCTTTGAGCCATAATACTCTTTTTCAAATAACACGGCTGCAGCTATAGTGCGATCTATTTCCTTGAGATGTGTAATGGCCCGTGGATCAAAGCTCGAAAACACTACGTGTTCCCGCATTCCTCTAGTCTCCACAATGTTCAGGCTCTTTTCTTCAATGCCATTGCGTATATTTTCGCTAACTGCTTCGGTTTTAATTTCAATATTGACCGCAACTTTATCCCGACAAAGGCTTAAAACTTCCTCCAAAATAGGTATCTTTGCACCTTGATATTCCTTACCAAACCAGCTTCCGACATCCAGTTTTTTTAGCTGGGCAAGGGGGTAATCGGCAATCCGGCCTTTGCCGTTTGTACAACGCGCGAGTTTTTCGTCATGAAATACTACCACTTCTCCGTCTCTGGTCAGTTGAACATCGAACTCGATCATATCGGCGCCCATCGAGATTGCGCCCTGAAATGATTTCAGGGTGTTTTCCGGATAATAAGCGGAAGCGCCGCGGTGGGCGATGGTTGTAAATTCGTCGCCTTTAATGTAGTTGTACTTAAATAAGTAATACGGCTTTCCCATAGCTATATCGCCCGATAAGTTTAATATGAATAATTTTATTTATTGATTCTATCATTAAACAATAGACAAGTTCATTAAAAATATTTAGATGAGGTATCCTGCTTCCAGAAAGATGTTTTTACAAGCCATGGGTTTAAAGGTCACTTCTTTTACTACAATTAATCGCAACTGTTTCTGTTTATGCTGACAAATAAAAAAAATTATGCAAGATTACATGGTAATGTATATGCAATAAAAAATTGCCCCGGTTCAGAGGGAAGGGTTTGACTTGGAAAAATATTCCTTACTGCAAAATATAATCTTAGGTCTCTCCCTTGCCGCGCCGATTGGGCCGGTGAATCTGGAAATAATCAAACGTGGTTTAAATTACGGCTTCCGAGAGGCGTTTCTTACCGGTGCCGGCGCTATGAGTGCCGATACAACTTATTTGACTCTGATCTTTTTCGGCCTTACTTCTTTTTTACATATCACTTTAATGAAAATTATTTTAGGCAGCGCCGGAAGCGTTATTTTGATTTATCTCGGGTTAATCAGCGCCAGAGAGTTTTTCCATAAAGCTGCTATTGCGGAAAATCAGCCGCGACGGCTGTTCAATAATTCCTTTGTTACCGGCTATGTTCTGGCTATTTCGTCTCCGATGACGATTGTCTGGTGGACCGGAGTTTTTGGAGCACTACTGGCCTCACAAACTCATGCGCAAACAAACTTATCCGCCTTCTTATCGTGTCTTTCTATTTTGCTGGGTTGTTTTCTCTGGGTGGTTTCTTTTACCATTGCTCTGCATTGGGGCAAAAAAATCATCAATGAAAAAATAACCGGGTACATTTCTCTGATCGCCGGAATATTTCTTGTCGGATTTGGTTTTTATTTTCTCTATCAGACGTATAAGTTCTTTATCCAATAACAGTTTATGGGAGAATAAAATTGCCACCCGGCATATGCTTGGCAAACTCTGCCGGAGAGACATCGCGCAACGACAAAGTAATGGTCACGCTGGGATACATTGTTTTCTAGATCTCCGCACACTCGGAGATGCAAGACACTTTACTTTTTGGATAGATAATCATGAATCGCATTGGCCGCTTTGCGGCCGGCGCCCATCGCTAAAATTACCGTCGCCGAACCGGTGACAATGTCGCCGCCGGCATAAATGCCCTCGCGGCTGGTAAGCCCCGATTCATCTTTCGTAACAATATAACCGAGTCTGTTCGTCGCAAGTCCGGGTGTAGTCGCCGGGACTATGGGATTGGCCATTGTTCCCACAGCAACAACAACGGTATCAACATCTATCACAAATTCCGATCCGTTGACGGGCACGGGGCGTCTTCTTCCCGATGCATCCGGTTCGCCCAATTCCATTTTGATGCATTTCACACCGGTAACCCAACCGGCAGCATTGCCGATATATTCCACAGGAGCTGTCAGCATCAGAAACTCCACGCCTTCTTCCCGGGCATGATGGACTTCTTCTTTGCGCGCGGGCATTTCCACTTCGGTACGGCGATAAATTATCATGGCTTTCTCGGCGCCTAAGCGCAGCGCCGTGCGCACCGAATCCATAGCCACATTGCCGCCGCCGATTACCGCTACGAGTTTGCCGCGAACAATAGGCGTATCATACTCGGGAAAGCGATACGCTTTCATTAAATTGGACCTGGTCAAATATTCATTGGCGGAATAAATGCCGCTTAAGTTTTCGCCGGGGATATTCATAAAAACAGGCGCTCCGGCGCCCACGCCGATAAATATCGCGTCATAACCTGCAGCAAAAAGCTCATCGATGGTTTTAGTGCGGCCGATGACAACGTTGGTTTCGATCTTTACACCCAGCTTCTTCAAATATTCCACTTCCGCTTCCACAATGGCTTTGGGCAAACGGAATTCGGGAATACCGTAGACAAGCACTCCTCCGGCTTTATGCAAGGCCTCAAATATTGTCACATCATAACCCAATTTGACCAGATCGCCCGCAATAGTGAGGCCCGCCGGGCCGGCACCGATGACAGCAATTTTTTTGCCGGTGGCTTTAGTTGAGGGAGGAATTGTTACTTTTCCGGCATTTCGCTCATAGTCCGCGGCAAAGCGCTCCAGACGGCCGATGGCTACAGGCTCGCCCTTTCTACCCAGAATACATTGCTTTTCACATTGATCTTCCTGCGGGCAGACCCGGCCGCAAACCGCCGGAAGACTATTCGTTTCTTTTAACTTTTGGGCGGCTTCGATGAATTTCCCTTCGGCGATATCTTTGACAAATTCAGGAATTTTAACATCAACAGGACAACCGCCGATGCAACCGGGCTTTTTGCATTGGATGCAGCGTTTGGCCTCGGCTATCGCTTGTTCCTCGGAATAGCCCAGAGGAACTTCTTCGAAATTGCCGACCCTCTTTTGCGGATCCTGCTCCGGCATCTTTTGCCGCGGTACTCTTTCTTTTTTGTCTTTCGGCTCGCTAGTTTCCATCACACCCACACTTATGCAGATCGTAAGCCTGTCGCTCTTGATCGCAATACATTTTCAACCGGTCGGCAAGCAACTTAAAATCAACTTCATGGCCGTCGAATTCCGGGCCGTCCACACAGGTAAATTTCGTTTTCCCCCCGACAACGACGCGGCAGGCACCACACATCCCCGTCGCATCGAGCATAATGGAATTCAGGCTGACGATTGTCTTGATGCCCCGCGGCCGGGTAACATCGCTTACTACCTTCATCATCGGCACCGGACCGATGGCAAAAACGCGGTCGATCTTCTCGCCTTTATCGATCATTTCCTGCAACACCTGACTTACAAATCCGTGGAAACCATAACTGCCGTCATCCGTCGCTACAATTAATTTATCCGATATTGCGCCCATTTCTTTTTCCAAAATGAGCAGATCCTTTGTCCGCGAACCGATAATGGAAATTACTTCGTTGCCCGCTTTCTTCAGGGCGGCAGCCAACGGATAAACAACGCCGACACCGACGCCGCCGCCAATGCAGATCACGCGACCGTAATTCTCGATTTCCGTGGGATTTCCCAGCGGCCCCTGCACGTCCTGAATCGTATCGCCCACTTTCATTTTTGCGAGTGTCGCTGTCGTCTTACCGACAACCTGAAAAATGATCGTGACGGTTCCGGCCTTGGCATCGGAATCGACAATGGTCAAGGGTATCCGTTCCCCTTTTTCATCAATTTTCAAAATGATAAACTGGCCGGCCTTTCTCTTCTGCGCAATGACCGGTGCTGTGAGCATCATCCGAACCACATTTTCGGATAAATTCTCTTTTTCGATGATGTTATTCAAAGTTTCTCTCCGTAATTATACAAAAAAAGGGAGTCCAATGGCTCCCTCTATATACGCAAATTCCCAATTCATCAAGTCCCTAGCCGAACTATTAATAAAAATTAATGAAAATTGATGACTATTAATGACTATCAATACTCTTTGGTCAGCTTATCCAGCTCCGCGAGCGAAAAGACCGGACCATCTTTGCAGACATATTTGCTGCCGACATTACAGCGGCCGCACTTGCCGATGCCGCACTTCATCCTCATTTCCAGAGAGGTGATGATATTTTCCTTGGAGAAACCAAGTTCAAAAAATACCGGCAAGGTAAAACGGATCATCACGGGTGGGCCGCAAATTACTGCTACAGCGTTTTCCTTGCTGGGAGCGACTTCCTTACATACTGCAGGAACAAAACCTTCCCTGCCCTTCCAAGTGGCATCACCCTTATCAACAGTTACATTCAGATTCAAATCGGTTCTTTTGCCCCATTGCTCCAATTCATCTTTATACAGCAGAAGCCCCGGTGTCCTTGCTCCATAAATAATCGTGATCTTGCCGAAGCGCTGGCGATTACCCTCGTGAATCATATAATTAATCAGCGAACGCAGTGTGGTGAAAGCAAAACCGCCACCGACAATGACAATATTTTTCCCCTCCAGAAATCCCAGCGGCCAGGAATTCCCCAACGGTCCGCGGATACCCATGACCGCGCCTTCTTCCATTTCATGAAGAGCCGATGTCACGACGCCGGCCTTTTGAACCGTGAATTCGACATAGCCCTTTTGCGTCGGAGAAGAAGCGATACCGATGGGCGATTCGCCTTTACCGTAAATGGAAAGCTCCCCAAACTGGCCGGGGATGTATTTATATTTTTCTTCATCCTCCGGATTCACGAATTTAAAGCGAAAAGTCTTGATGTCCTTCGTATCAACCTCGGTTATGATTTTATCCACGACAACGGGATAAGGTATGTACGGGTTTTGCATTACTAGCTCCCTAATTATAATTTTGAAATATCTTCTACAATCTTCCGAATATCAATGTTCACGGGACAATACATGACGCAGCGGCCGCAACCCACACAGGCAATTGCGTTAAAATTATCCACATAGTACTTGAACTTATGCATGGCGCGCTGACGCCATCTTTCCTTCTGTGAGGGGCGTGGATTGTGACCGGATGTTTCCCTTGTAAATAAGGGGAACATGCAGGAATCCCAGGAACGGATACGCACACCATCGCTGCCTTTCACTTCGTCACTGATATCGAAACAATGGCACGTCGGACAAAGATAAGTGCAGGTGCCGCAAGCCAAACATTTAGAGTGAATCGTGTTCCAGAAGGGATTATCGAAATTTTTATCCAGGATCGGTTTAATTTCATGAGCGGGAATTTTCGAGGTGATGGCTGCTTTGGCTTTCGCCGCAATTTCGTTCTTCTTTGTCTCGGCAGCAGCATCCGCTTTCGTTTCACCGAAATACCTGGCTAGTTTCTCTCCCTTGGGAGTAATGAACTCAACCAGATAATCGGACCCGATATCGGTCAGGAGAATGTCCGCGCCTTCCGAGGAAACAGGCTCACCGTCAACCGATGTGCAAAAACAACTCGCATAGGGAGGTTTAACGCAAGCTAAAGAAATAACGGTAGTTTTCTGTCTTTTGGCAATATAGTAGCCGTCCCTGTATTTTTCCTGATCGAAAAGTTTATCCAAGAGGGCAAAACTATGGGCATCACAGGGACGCACGCCGAATAATACCGACTCATCCGCCTTGTTTTCTTCGGCTGAAAAAGCCATGCCTTTTTGCGTGCGTGTGTATTTCATCATAGTTTCCGTATGCGGGAAAAATACATTTTTCGGCGCATTCTTGGAATTCAGATAAGCAAAAAAAGGTTCGGTGCCTCTCTGCAGCGGCTCAAAAAGAATATTATCTTCTTTTTTTACCGGCGCCCAAACCAGGAAGTCGCCGGCCATTTTCTTGGCAATGCTCTCTAGCGCATCTTTTTTTATTAAACGCTTTTCCATATTTTTTCCTAATTAAGAATTTTCTTCAGCTCCTCGGAACTTATAAATCTTTTTAAATCAGCTGCAATTGTTTCAAAAGCGGCTGCGGATCAACCATGTGCGATTTAAATGTTTCCCTTGATCCTTCCAAGCCCATGGCCAGAGCGATTAATTCCGTAAAATAAAACACCGGCAGTTTTAATTTTCTGCTGGGCCTCATATCCAGATTATTCATACAAAGAGGGCAGGCTGTAACCACGCAATTGGCACCCGCTTCCCTTGCCGCACCCATCAACTTATCGCACATGCCGACAACGATACTGGTCTTGCTGATGGCCAGCGAACCGCCGCAGCAATCTGTCTTGTAAGACCACATCTGGACATCAGCACCGATTGAGCCCAGGATCTTATCCAGCATAAAAGGATTTTCATAATTTTCAAACTCGCAGACATCCGGCGGCCTCAAAAGCAAACAGCCGTAATACGAAACCGGCTTCAACCCCGTCAAGGGCTTCATGACCTTCGTCGTGAGCGTGTCAATGCCGATCTCGTTAAAAATGATATCGATGGGATTACGAATCGCAATACCGCCCTGATATCTGGCGCCGACCACGTCTTCAATCTTTGTTTTTAATTTCTTATCGGCTTTTAAATGATGCTCGGCCATTTTGAAGCGATTGAAACAGGCGGCACAGGGGACCATTACATCCAGAGCTTCTTTTTCCGCCGCAATCAGGTTGCGCGCCGAGAGCGCAATCGCTAAATCAAAATTTGTGCTGTGTGCGGACGAAGCTCCGCAGCAGGACCAATCATCGATTTCTTTCAGTTCGATTCCCAGAGCGTGGCTTACCGATTTCATTGACTGATCGTATTCTTTTCCCGTCGCGTGCAGCGAACATCCGGGATAATATGAAACTTTCAACACCAACCTCCTCAGCCTTCTTTACGAATGCTTTGTTTTCTCAAAAATATCTTTTACCGATTTTGATATCCTTCGTTCGCGGCGACAGAAGCGACAACTTGCCTTTCCTAAACATTTCTCACGCCCATTAACGCATCGGAGAATAAATCCCCGGATTTGAGCTTATATTGAACCATCATGAGCGGCTCGTTGATTCTGCCGCCCATTTTAATATTGGCGAGGAATGCATCATGGAATTTCAACACATTCTTTTCGCGGGCACCGATGCCTTCTTCAAGGGCCATCTCTCTCAACACATCCATCATGCGGGCAATATCGATCTCGTTGGGGCAGCGCGTAATGCAAGTTTCGCAGGACAGGCAAATCCAGATTGTGGAACTGTTCAGTACCTCATCACGCTTGCCGTTCTGGATCATTCTGACAACCTTATTGAGGTTATATTCCATATGCGACGCCACGGGGCAGCCAGCCGTACATTTACGGCAGTGATAACATCGCTGCAGCGGCACACCGTTGATCTTCCTGTTTACTTCTTCCAGAAAAGTTTCCATGATTACTCCATCATCTCTAACTAATTATGGGTTGAAGATAAATTCTTCTTTATCATTTTCGCTGTATTTGCCGAGCGGCGGCGTATCCTCCATCGAAGAACCGGCCCGGTTGCCGAAAAGCTCAAAGCAGTCCTTGTCGATCTTCTTCAAGAACTTGCGCAGATCAACGCCCATCGGACAAACGGCTACACAGGAACCGCAATCAACACAACGTCCGACCATATGGTAGAGACGCATGAGCTGAAATACCTGCGTATCAGTCTTGTCTTCACCGATACCTACCCACTGGGGTTGACTCTGTTCCACAAAGCAAGTCGGGCAGTAGCAGGAAGGACAGGCCTGGCGACAGGCATTACAGCGGATACACTTTTCCATTTCCTTGATAAAATATGCCCACCGTTCTTCCGTCGATTTCTTTTCAAATTCATTGACATCGTTATATTCCGCATCAGGATTCATAGCGGCTGCAGGTTCACCAACCATGACATCGGAAATAATCGGGTTGTTAAAGCGACAGGTACGGCAGCTTTCGGCCAAAACATCTTTTAAGGCAACCGACTTATCGCCTCCCTCCGTCTTAATCGAGATCTTCCCGCCGGCAATTGATCCTTCTATGACATCCGCCCCGTTGATCGCGGTCTTCAATTTCTTCGCATCCATATAGCCGGTACAGGGCACGCCGATGATATAAACTTCATCACGTCCGTACTGCCTTTCCTGAAGATGGATAATGAGCGAACGAGTTGTGCAACCGCGGGCGACGACACCCACCACTTTTTTCTTGCGGTCTTCCGGCTTAACTCTCTTTTGTGAATTTTTATGCGCCGTAATCAGATCATGCACAAATTTAGCCAGATTCTGCGTGCAGAGGTCATTCCATACCAGCTTATCAGCTTCTTCCGGCGTCGTGATAAAACAAGGCGTTGCCGTGAGTGGAAGCGTGCCCTTTTCATAGCCGACAATGACATCGGCCTTTTTTTCCAAGAGCAGCCTTTTTGCTTCTTCCCGCAATTTTGTTTCGATGTTTTCCACAGTAATTGTTTCCCCGTTTAGTTTAATTCTTTTATTCCCAATTTAACCAAGTTTCTTTTTTAGCTTAGTGGCCGGTCCTAAAGCCTTCACCTTGGCGGTTACACCTTTAATGACCTGCGCGAAGCGGTCGCCTTCGGATGCGGAAACCCAGGTGAACATGGTTCTGTCACCTTCCATGCCGATATACGACAAAAAACTCTTCAGGGCGGCAAACTTCCGGCGCGCAACTAAATTTCCCGATATATAATGGCACTCGCCGGGATGACAGCCGGAAACCAAAACTCCGTCGGCGCCGGTCTGCAGGGCCTTCACAATATAGAAAGGATTGATTCTTCCGGTGCAGGGAACGCGGATAATTCTTACATTCGGTGGATACTGAATTCTGCTGATCCCCGCCAGATCGGCTCCGGCATAAGTACACCAGTTACAGACGATGGCAACAATTTTCGGTTCCCACCCTTTACTTGCCAAATTCTCAGCCATATATTCTCCATCTTTCGGCTTTTCACATCCTGCCGCTTTTTTGCTCTAATTTAAGTTATCGATTTGCGCCAGCACTTCTTCATTGTTAAATCCGTTTAAATCAACCGCGTTCATGCGGCAGGATGCCGTACAGACTCCGCAGCCTTTGCACAAAACAGTATTGACGACAGCGCAGCCTTCTTTAAGATCCACCTGGATCGCGCTGTATGGACAGTTGATTTCGCAAAGACCGCAAGCCGAACATCTATCCTTATTAACATAAGCAGTCTTGCCTTCCGCCTCAATGAAATCGAGGGTGAGGATCGTGCAGGCACGCGACACGGCGGCGTTTGCCTGAGTTATCGATTCGTCGCTGAATTTTGGTGAATGCGCCATCCCGCACATAAACACACCGTCCGTCTGAAAATCCACCGGACGTAATTTCACGTGCGCCTCGAGGAAGAACCCATCCTGATTGGTGGGTACTTTCAGCATTTGACCGATGGCGGCGTTTCCGGGATTAGGCACTACACCGACACTGAGTGCCACAACATCCGCCGGCAAAACAACCGCTTCATTAAGAATCGGATCAAATACTTTTACTTCGACCTTGTCGCCTGCGGCAACAACTTGAGGCTTTCTGATCCTCTTCGAAGGATATGAATTTAATATTGGCCTCACGCGCTTTTTTGTAATAGTCCTCTTTAAAAGCAAAGGTGCGGATGTCACGGTAAAGAATCGTGATGTCGCGGGAGGGATCGGCAGCTTTGAGTTCCAGTGCGTTTTTAACCGCTTCGGAGCAGCAGTAACGGCTGCAATAAGGCCTCTCCTTATCGCGCGAACCGACACACTGGATCATCACAATATTTTTCACAGCCGCGAGTTCAGGGTCTTTTTCATAAATCAGCGTTTCCAGCTCTCTTTGCGTCTTCACCTTCGCGCTTTGGCCGTAGAGATATTCTTTGGGCTTATTTTCGTTGGCGCCGGTGGCCACAATTACCACACCATGCTCGAAAACTTTTTCGCCTTCCTTAACTTTGACCG
Source organism: uncultured delta proteobacterium (assembly GCA_963753975.1). Lineage (GTDB taxonomy): Bacteria > Desulfobacterota > Syntrophia > Syntrophales > Smithellaceae > UBA4810. Next base: position 248,454 of record CAVWEH010000001.1, on the reverse strand, counting down.
TTGTTTTGTAATTGCCGATAAAGCCTTCGATCTTCTCGATCTTCGCGCCGGTAGCTACCTGAATCAAAGGATTCTTGTAAACTTTTTCCAGAAGATTCTTCAGGTGAGCGCGCGTATCCAGACCTTCCAGTGTTTTATAAAGGTGATTGTAATTACCGCCCAGGCGTTCTTCTTTTTCCACAATCAGCGAGGCAAACCCTTGATCAGCCAGAGATAGGGCCGCGGTCATACCGGCCAAACCACCGCCGATAATCAACGCCTGATGATTGACGGAAAGCTGGCCCGGTTTTAAGGGTTTTAAATACTGGGCTTTGGCTACCGCCATGCGCAACAGGTCTTTGGCTTTCTGAGTTGCCGCTTCGGGTTCATGCATATGCACCCAGGAATTCTGGTCACGGATATTGGCCATCTCAAACAAATATCTGTTCAATCCGGCCTTCTCGCAGTTTTCCTGGAACAAACCTTCATGGGTACGGGGCGAGCAGGAAGCAACAACAACTCGGGTCAGATTTTTTTCTTTGATGACTTCGGCCATCTTCACGGCCGTATCCTGCGAACAGGTAAAGAGATTATCGGCCGAATAGACGACCGTAGGCAATGTCGCGGCATAGTCGCGGACTTCGGGCACGTCGACAACGCCGCCGATATTGATGCCGCAGTGGCAGACAAACACACCGGTGCGCACTCCAGTGCCGCGCAAATCTTTTTCTTCAGGATTTTCTTCTGCGGTGATCATCGTACCGCGTCTGGCGGCCAGCAGTCCTTCCGCGCAGGCGGCGGCGGCACTGGCTTCCATAACTGTTTCCGGAATATCTTTCGGTCCGCCGAATGCGCCGCAGACAAAAACTCCGGGGCGCGATGTCTGAACCGGATTTTCCAACTGTGTCTTACAGAATCCATGCCCTTCCAACTCGATTCCGAGACTACCAGCCAGCTTTTTGGCTTCTTTAGGCGGCATCAGACCGACGGAAAGAACAACCATGTCGAATTCTTCGTCGGTAAATGTTCCGTCCTGATTAACATATTTAATGAGCAGATTATTGGTCTGCTGCAGTTCTTTAATCACTGATGGCATCGAACGGATATAGCGAATGCCGTATTCTTCTTTGGCGCGATTGACAAAACGATCGAAGTCCTTGCCGTGAGCGCGAATGTCCATGTAGAAAATTGTCGGTTCCAATCCCTTGGCATGTTCCTTACCGATGATCGCTTCCTTCGTCGCGTACATACAGCAAACCGACGAGCACCAGCTGTTGTCGCAGGACACGTCGCGTGAGCCGACGCATTGAATGAACGCAATCTTCTTCGGTTCCTTACCGTCGGATATTCTCTGTACATGACCGAAGAAAGGACCGGATGCGGACAGAATTCTTTCAAATTGAATCGCCGAGACGACATTCTTATAAATTCCATAACCATATTCACCGCGAATACGAGCATCAAATATTTCAAAACCAGGCGATGCAATGACTGCGCCGACTTCAATGGTTTCTTCTTCAACCTTCATATCATGGTCAACGGCTTTGGCAATACAGGCTTCCACGCACTGATAACATTCGGAACAAATGCCGCAATTCAAACAACGCAGTGCTTCAGCCACAGCCTGCGTTTCATCAAAACCGATGCCGACTTCCTTAAAATTTGTGCGGCGTTCTGCTGGTTTCATCAGCGGATATTTTTTGCGGGGGCTCTTGGGCACATTCGAGACGTCAGCTTTATCGGCCAGGTCTTTTGTCCAATCTTTTTCGCGGTCGAGTTGGACATCTTCGCCCATGAGATAGCGATTGATAGACTTAGCCGCTTCTTTACCGGAATAAACAGCCTTAACGACTGTTTGCGGTCCGGTAACGACGTCGCCCCCGGAGAAAACACCGGCGATGTTTGTCGCGTAAGTTACTTTATCGTAATCAACGTTATTCCATTTATTGATGAAAACGCCGCTTTCCTTGGTGATAAAGGAGAGGTCTGCTTCCTGACCGATAGCCGGAACGATAGCGTCGCATTCGACGATAAACTCAGAACCTTTGATTTCGATGGGACGGCGACGGCCGCTTTGATCCGGTTCACCCAATTCCATACGGGTGCATTCGATACCGGTGACTTTTCCGTCTTTGCCCACGACGCGCTTCGGGGCCACGAGGAATTTCATTTCAATTCCTTCTTCGATAGCCTCCTCAATCTCTTCAGGTGAAGCGGGCATTTCCGCACGGGTCCTCCGATAGAGAATGAATACATTCTTGGAACCGGTGCGAACAGCTGTACGAACAGCATCCATGGCCACATTGCCACCGCCGATGACGGCTACTCTGTCACCCAAAGATACCTTCTCTCCGAGGTTGATTTTCATCAGATAATCAACGCCATGAACAACGCCCTGCATATCTTCACCGGGAATATTGAGCTTGCTGCTCTTCATCGTACCGCAGCCGATGAATATCGCGCCATAATCTTTCCGAAGCTGATCAAAAGAAATATCTTTCCCAATTTTTGTATTGAGGTGAATCTTGACACCCAGATCTTGAATGACTTTGATTTCCGCATTTAAAACATTCTTGGGGAGGCGGTATTCGGGAATACCAACGGCCATCCAGCCGCCCGCCACAGGCAGGGCTTCAAAAACTTCCACAGCGTAGCCTTCGATGGCCAGATAATAAGCGCAGGTAAGTCCCGAAGGCCCAGCGCCGATAACGGCAACTTTCTTGCCTTTGCTTTCCTTCTTTTCCGGCAGATAGCGCGTATCACTCGCGAGATCAAGATCAGCGACAAAGCGCTTCAAATGCATAATATCGATAGGATCATCCACTTTCCCGCGCATACAAGCCGTCTCGCAGGGATGGTTGCAGACGCGGCCGCAAACGATCGGGAAGGGATTATCCTGTTTGATCAGTTTGAGCGCTTCTTTAAATTTACCCTGGCCGATCAAAGCGACGTAACCCTGGACACTGATGTGCGTCGGACAATTGGCCTTACAGGGAGAAGTACCCAGTTTATCGATCGCAAAACCACTGGGAATAGCCTGGGGAAAATGGCGGTAAATTGCTTTTCTCTCGCTCAAATTACCATTGAATTCAGCCTTTACAGAAACGGGACAAACATTGGCACAATCGCCGCAGCCCGTACATTTATCCAGATTAACAAAGCGTGGAGCACTGGTTAATTTAACTTTAAATTTACCCGGTTCACCTTCGACTGACTCCACAGTCCTGCGTGTCTTGATTTCTACGTTGGGATGACGACCTACTTCGACGAGTTTTGGCGATAATATACAGGCAGAACAGTCATTTGTAGGGAAGGTCTTATCGAGCTGCGCCATGACGCCGCCGATACTGATTCCGTTTTCTACGAGATATACCTTCATTCCGGAATTGGCTAAATCGAGGGACGCCTGAATGCCGGCGATTCCCGCGCCAACTACCATTACTGCACCAACTTTTTCGTTATCTTTTAGCACTTGATACCCCTTATATATTCTCTATATGCAAAGCCTTTAAAATATTACTTAATTTACGGTCGGATAAACTGGGCTCCGCTAACATAATTTAATCATCCTGTCAAGGTTAGCAGCTTCTTTTATGTCTTCTTTGTTAATGCATATTATATAAAAAATTTTTGACCATCGGTCAAGATAAATTTGTTTTTCAACCTTGTTAAAATTGTGTAAAGATGAAAATTACTAGTAAATCAGGATTCTTAATTAGAGACAGTTTCTTTCAAAATTATCTATATTCTGCCGAGTTTATACATGGCAAGAATATTTTTTCAAACCATGACTCAAAGCCAAGCTATATAAAATAATCTACTGATTATATACTTATAGATCCTTTCTTTACGGCAACCGCAGATATTCTTCCAATACCTGCCAAATATCATTTTTACCTTGCCCGGTTTTAGTGGAAAAGAGGATTATTCCCCTCCCCGCTTCCACATGCAGAACGCGTTCGATTTTAGTCTGTTGACTTATAGCCTGATTATTGGACAATTTATCAGTCTTTGTTAAAACGTACAAATAAGCTATCCGGTAATGCTCCAACCAATCCCGCAAAGACAAATCATCTTCACTTAGATCACGCCGGATATCTAAAATAAAAATCACCAATGCGAGGTTCTTCCGTTCCTGAAGATAAGTCTCCACCATTTCCCCCCAGCTTTTCTTAACAGACTGAGGAACTCTGGCAAAGCCATATCCAGGCAAATCAACAAATGAAATGCTTTCGTTAATGGAGAAAAAATTGATCAACTGCGTCCGCCCCGGAGTATTGCTCGTTTTAGCCAGATTTTTGCGCCCGACCAGCGTGTTGATCAAAGATGATTTGCCCACGTTGGAGCGACCCACGAAAGCTATCTCCGGCAATGTCGCCGGTGGATATTGAGGAGGCCATACGGCGCTTTTTATAAATTCCGCACTAGTAATTTTCATGTTTTAAAATAATCCTTAACGACACGAGCTACTTGTCTGAGCAATTTTCTTACCTTAGTTTTTCGTCGATACTCGATTTGATTATATGGCCCTTTTTATATTTCCTATTCCGCCATTTATGCAAGGATAATTTCCTGCTTGCCTTGTCTCATTTCGCTCCCCGCATTCGCCGGGCAGGCTCCAAGGAAATGACTATCCATTCTGTCAACACAAAAAAACTTATATTTAAAGATCCCTATAATGGTTTTTAAATAAAGGCCAAGGTTAAATATTTTTGCTTGACAAATGTTAAATTGTTTGTTAGTAATACTGACAAAATGACAAAGGAGGTGTTCACGTGAAGGAAATTAGATATTTGGAAGAAAAAATTTGGAACCTTATGAAAATTTCTATTGAAAAAAAAGAGTCAAAAAGGATCGCGCAATTAAATACAATAGTTCAAGATATCGAAAGGATTAAAAAAGAAGCACAAAAAGTGGAGCATGCTATTGAAAATATTGAAAGTAATAAATTTGAAGAATCCGAAAAGTCAACCTCATGGGAAATAACACAGGGCGCTATAAAGCAAAACTACCTTTCAATCACAAAGGCCATAAAGAATGGGCTAATTCCAACTGATGAAAGAGAGTTCGAAGTTGAAACATCGGTAGGTCAAGTTTTCAAAACTGATGCCCTATCCCCCGCAAACAGACTCAGAGAAAGAGGAAAAATTGCTGAATTTTATCAGAAGAGTAAGATAAAATCTGGTGATAAAGTTCTCTGGCGGGAAGTTGCCCCTCTTAGATACCATCTTTCAAAATTGGAAGAAATGGCATAAAGGCAGGAGGAAGAGAAAAAAATGGGATCGGGTCATGGACGATCAGTTGCCCAAAAGATATCCATTTGAGCGGCCATTGAAAGCATTTTGGCTAATAAAGCTTGGCGAAGCGTAAGATTAGCGATTACAAATGTCTGAGCCGCAGGCGAGTTTTGTAATCGCCCGAAGCGAGCCTTAGATTTATCCAAAATGCTTGCAGGCAGCGAAAAGGATTCTTGGGCAACACTCCTTATTCTCGTTCAAAGGTAATCCCATATTTTTCTAGTTTGCGTTCGAAGGTAGGACGGGAAATTCCCAATAACTCGCAAATTTCGCCTTTATTCTTATTCGTTTCTTTGATGACTTTTCTGATGTAACGTTCTTCGACTTCGTCCAGTGTTAAGAATTTACCCGGCTCGACTACTGTAAATATATCCCCGGCGGTATCCTTTTGCAGCTTAGTTGTCTCGTCCTTACCAAGTTCCGGAAAATCATTTTTGCCTAATACCTGACCCTTAGCGACAACACAGGCCCGGACCAGCAGATTTTCCAATTCGCGGATATTCCCCGGCCAGTTGTAATTCATGAATATTTCCATCATCTCGTCCGAAACGCCGATAATTTTTTTGTGCAGATCCATATTGATTTTTGCCAGCAGATAATCGATCAGCGGTGGAATGTCCTGACGGCGTGTTCGCAACGGCGGAATATTTATCGAAACGATATTCAAACGATAATACAAATCATCGCGGAATTTTCCCTCTTTCACCAGAGTCTTTAAATCTTTATTGGTCGCGGCCATAATCCGCGCGTTAACCTTGACCTTGTCTTTGCCGCCCACTCTATCGAATTCCATCTCCTGTAAAACACGCAAGAGTTTTGCCTGTAAGTTGACGGACATTTCACTGATTTCATCCAGAAAGACTGAACCGTAACGAGCCAGCTCGAATTTGCCCAACTTACGGGCAATGGCGCCCGTAAACGAGCCCTTCTCATGGCCGAATAATTCTGATTCCAGGAGTGTCTCGACAATCGCCGAACAATTAACGGCAATAAACGGTTCGTCGGGCGAAGTATTGTTATGGATAACCTTGGCAATTAATTCTTTGCCCGTGCCGCTTTCGCCCTGGATGAGGACGGTCGTCCGGCTCTGCGAAACTACTCCTATCGTTTTAAATATTTCCCGCATTTCATTGCCGGTTCCGATAATATCACCGACCCGGAAATTGCGCGAAGGCTCCATCAAAAGACCGTCTATCTTTTTTTCCATTTCCAGCGATTTCAGGGCTTTTTTAATCGCAATATCCAGTTCATCGACATTGACCGGTTTATGAATATAATCGAAGGCTCCGCTTTTCATGGCGTTAATCGTTGTTTCCATGTCATGATAAGCGGTAATCATAATCACTTTTATGTTTTCATTTTCCTCCTTCAGGTCTTCCAGCACAGAGAAGCCATCTACATCCGGCAGCCTGATATCTAAAATCACTACATCAGCAGGATTTTTCACGTATTTGTTCAGGCCATCTGTACCGTTTTGAGCGGTTTCCACAGTATAACCTTCTTCCGTCAGATACAAATCCAGGGTTTCCCTAATCGAAGCATCATCATCAATAACCAAAATTTTGGACATAATAAGCGACCTTAATTTTCAGGTAGACTAACCATCCGTGCATCAGCGATTTCCAACGGCAAAGCAATACGAACCATCGTACCCTCATTCTTTCTACTCAAAATATCAATAGTCCCTCGATGAAGATCAATTATTTTCTTTACCTGAGAAAGCCCTAAACCTGTACCATATTTTTTTACCGTAAAGAAGGGATTAAATATATGCGGCATATCTTCCTCATCGATACCGCATCCGTTATCCTTAATTTCCACTACCACTGATTGATTTGTTTCATCAAAATATCGCAAGGAAACTGTAATATTGCCAAACTCAGTTACTGCTTCCACAGCGTTACGAATAATATTTAAAAAAGCATCGGTCATCATTGCTGGATCAACTGTTATAGCGGGTATATTACTGAATTCTGTTTGCAACTCAACTCGTTTGTCGGCAATTTCTTTTTCGGCCATAGCAATAGCATGGTCGAGTACTTTGGCTAAATCTACAGGAATTTTTTTTGGTTCCAGCGGCTTGGCAAAAACCAAAACATTGTTAACCAGCGTCTCCAAATGCTCCACTTCTTTTTCGGCTATTTTAAATCTTTTTAGATCATTGCCTGCCGGATTCATGCGCTTCTCCAGGATCTGCAAACTCATCTTAATTGATGATAGCGGATTGCGCACTTCATGAGCAATTCCCGCCGATAACTGTCCCAGAGCGGCCAGCTTTTCACTTTCATAGAGCTTTTTTTCCAAATTTTTAAATTCGGTAATGTCGCGTTGAACTACAATATAGCGGTTAGTGCCGATGACAGGTGACGTGGTGACCAATAAATTTATCTTTCGGCCGTCTTTTGCCGCAGCTTCCATTTCATAGGGTGTGTAAATACCTTTTTTCGCGTTTTCCCACATAGACAAGACAAAATCCCTGTCCGCCGGAGCAACAAATTCCAGAAAATACACACCTTTAAATTCACGTGACGATACTCCCCCGTCCTTCTTTCTACCTCGACTTATGTAATTGACGATGCCGTTTTCGTCCATTTCATAAATTTTATCCGGCAAACTTTTTACGATTGATTGTAAATAATTGTAAAGTTCTTCAATTTCTCGGCGCAATTCAATATTCTCGGTCAATTCATTTTGCAGTGTTTCAGCATATTCGCGCAAATTTCTGGTCAATTCTTCATCGCGAGAAACATCTTGCAGTGTTTCAACTGCCGCTATAATTTCCCCTTTTTCATCGTAAATAGGGGCTGCGAGAAAATACAAAAACCGGCTGTGGCCGCCGAGATTTTCAAAATAATCGGTCGCTTCATAGGCACCCAATACTTTTTCCGATTTTTTTATCTTTTTTTCACCGTAATATTGATTCAAGCCTTCAATATCATTATCAATGATCAAATCGGCAATAACCGGCCTTTTTACTGAATAGAAAGGGATGTAATGTTTGTCTGTACCGACCATATCTGCGGTCGAGTAACCGGTAAGCTCCATGCAAGCACGATTCCATAGGATAACTTCATGCGCTTTGTTGATGACAAAAGCGGGGATCGGCGAGCCTTGCATAATACCATCGATAGTTTTCTTTTCCCTCAGAAGTTTCTCCTGCCAATCTTCCCGTTCTTTTAATCTTTTTTGCCCTTCTTTCATCCGTAACCTTTTACCTTCCCTGAAGGCAAAAGACATACTGGCAACAACCACAACCAGAATAAGCAGAATAGCGCTGAAAAGCGTATAAGCGAATGTTTTACGTACGGGCAGAATGACGTTACTGTATGGCGAGGCAACCAATATAAACCATTTTTTCCCACCGGCTTGTAAAGGATAATAAGCAATAATACTTCTTTTCTCTTCTTTATTATTTTGCCGAACTAATGAATCCATATAATTTCCCTGTTCGGAAGAGAAATCGAGTTCAGATCCATTCATGTTTTTTACCAAACTGCTGATGTTTTTCCCGATAAAAGACGGATCAGGATGGATAATGAAGTTGCCTTGTTCATCTAACAACCAAAGATCACCCAATCCATTATCTTTTGTTTGCTTCTCATATCCTTCAATTATTGCCGCCAGAGATAGAGACACTATCCAGGCCCCGGAAAAAATATTTTCCTGACGCCAAAGGGGATAACCAATAATTAGATGCCAGTCCGTTTTCTGTTTTATACCGGTTGCACGTGATTTTTCCGCCGGCGCTAAACTTAAATATTGTTTTTGTTTCTGCTTCAGAATTTTAAAATGTCCTGCAATGTTTACAACTGAAAACGCACCTTTAGGGAAGACGCGTTTTATCCTCCCTTCTTTGTCCAGCAAGATGACGGCATTGACTATATTTTCCCAACCGGAATAAATAACTTTTAAATCATCATCGATTCTTTCCGGCATATTATCCTGATGTTCCAGGCGAGAAAGCAACGCTATATTTTTTTCGACTTGCGTGAATATATCGGCCATTCTTGCAGCTGTACTCTGGGCATAGGCAAGCTGCTGGCGGCTGAAAAGCTCAACCATTTCTTTTTCCCGGGCATTGTTAACCGTCAAAGCGAGCAGTATGATCAAGACGATTACAGTTAAGCTGGCAAACCAAATGCGCATCTATACCCTCAATAACAAGTATTTTTGTTTAAATGAAATCTTGATTTTTCAGTAACAGAGCAGCTTGGAATAAAACGCCGTATCTGCGGACCAACTTTTATAAAGATGTTAATGATATTATTCATCTTCTTTATCCCATTTATCTTCTTTTGAGGAACGCATTATGCCTATCAAGACATAAACTAAGATAGATGCCGTAAGTGAAATAAGAAGTTTCGCCAAGCCGCTCTCAATTTTTAAAACGTAAGAGCAAATAAGCCAGACTATCGGGTACGTAACAGCGGTTAAAATTTCCTGCATAACAATCCTTTAATAAAAGATTATGGCACTTAAGAATCGCCGCAAAGATAATATGCCAGATATTAACGGCCTCCAGACAAAATTTCAATATAAATATAATGAGACTCGCTGAAAACGAATCCCGACGAGTCGGGATGAAGTTTGAAACGTTAGTCGAATTATCCCAGGAGCTAAGCGACGTGGGATTGCACCCCCAAATTATGCTGAGACTCATACATGTAATTTGAATGTTTTATAGCTGGTGATTTAACAAAACTTTAAATCGAGACCATGGTTGAACTTAATTTCAGCTCCATAAAAATTTTATTATCAAACATCCTTATTCCCAAACGTCATTGAACAGCTATGGTTTAAATAAAGCAATCTCAATGAATTAGGCAACTGGTTCCTTGACTTCCTCGTACTGATGTACGGCAATCTTCTATAGGAGATATCTCCTTTCAAGACAATGGCACATATTGTGCAAATATTATCAATCGGTCTAAATAAAATGATTTCCTCTTTTCATGACATCTAATTTATGTTAGTGATGGAGAAAGATTATTATTAATATTTGGCCTTAATATTAACAATTAACTGGAAAGGAGATAAATAATGTCACACAACTTTAGAAAAAAAATTCTCAGCACATTCGTTGCAATAATTGTTCTGCTCTTATCGAGTCCGCTCGTTTTTGCAGCAGACGTTATATCCGCAGGTGAATCTTACTCCAAAGCTATTTTTGCCGTGGGTGCGATGCTCGCTGCAGGTATCGCTATTGGCGTGGGAGCCGTCGGCGCAGGTCTGGGTATTGGAACAGCCGCCAGTGGCGCGTGCTCCGCAGTAGGAAGAAATCCGGGCGTACAGGGAAAGATTATGATGACGATGCTGGTAGGAATGGCTATGTCGGAATCCATCGCTATTTATGCCTTGGTTGTCTCTCTCGTACTTCTCTATGCTAACCCTTACATGCGTTATTTTTTGGGTTAATGATACGTTAACTAAAAAATTAACAAAGGTTAGGGGGGAATTATAATGTCAGAAACTAAAAAAAATAAGCAGTTTTTTACTATCGGAGGCGTGTTCTTCCTGCTTATCGTAATCCCCTTATCACTGATGGCCTTCTTAATTGCCAACGGCATGTTTAAGCTTGGGGTTACCATAAAAGAGAGAACAGTTGATGTTCTTGATCAAAAATCACAGGAAGAAATAAAAATTCGTGCCATTAATACCGCAGATGAAATTGCCAGTTTCCTTATGGAAAGCAAGAAAGACTTACTTATAGCAACAATTATTCCAACATCGGAAACTGCATACAAGCAGTTTGTCCTCGAAAACAAAAAATCTCTCTGGATCAAAGAGGGGAAAAAAATCCAAAAGGTTTTGATCCCCCTATATAAAGAGATGTCTCTTATAGATAAGAAGGGCAAAGAACTGATTAAAATAGTCGGTGGTAAAGCAGCACCGACCGCGAAACTAATTAATGTAAGCACTCCGGCTAATACAACCTATAAAACGGAAAATTATTTTGCTGAAACTAAAAATTTAAATAAGGGTGAAGTATATGTTTCCCCGGTTACTGGTTGGTACGTATCGAGGGCAGCCTTTGTAAACGGTGCCAGATTTTCTGGAGTTGTTCGTTTTGCTACCCCGGTTTTTAATAAAGAAGGTTTTGCAGGTATCCTTACATTGGCCTTAGATTATCGTTTCTTGGCCCAATTTACTGATCACATCATTCCTACACAGTCGGAACAGGTATTTGAAGCGGACGCTTCCACCGGCAACTATGCTTACATGGTAGATAACCGCGGTTTTGTCATTTCCCATCCTAATGATTACCACATAGCGGGGCTTAATAAAAACGGTACGCCTGTTCCCGCTCTTACTGAACAAAATGCAGCAAATTTGACCAAGAGAGGTGAGGAGGTATTAAACCTCTATCAACTTAATTTCATGGATCCCAATTTGCCGAAAATCGCAAAAGATGCAGCATCCGGTAATTCTGGAATCATGATATATAAATTTGGTGGTCATACCAAATTTGTAGCGTACGCGCCGATTAAGTTTTACGCAGCAAATCTTCCCCCACCGGGAGGCTTTGGCTGGGTCGGTATGGGTTTGGATGTAGAAAAATATAATGAAGCCGTCATAAAAGTTTCCAAAAATATCGACAAAGAAGCAAAAGCATGGACCGCAACCATCATCTTTATTCTTATTGCCTCGATGATTATTCTTTTCTTGATTATGTGGTTGCTTGTTCGCGGTATCTATCGCTCGCTTAAGGCCGTAGTGCCGGAAGGGTCAAAAAATCCGCTTTCCTTTGACGATGACGACGAAGATGATGATAAATAATTAAAAGGCCGAATTTAAATTCGGCCTTTTTTTGCTCAATTTTTGCTTTCCTGTTGTAAACATTTGTCTAAGCGTTAAATCGGCGAATGTAAATAAAAGGCTCAAGAGAAGATCGTAAGCCGAGTTCTGTACCGTGTTTAGGTTACCCTCAGCACGGCGATGATCATTCATCTGGGGCGTAAGTTGCCTCACGCCTCTAGCGACGCTACCCGAGAACATCGAGCGGGCAGCCCTCAAACGTTCTCCTATTTGGTCTTGCTCCGGATGGGGTTTACCATGCCTTTCCTGTTGCCAGGAAAGCGGTGAGCTCTTACCTCGCCTTTTCACCCTTACCAGCATACGCTGGCGGTATGTTTTCTGTGGCACTTTCCTTAGGGTTGCCCCCAGTCGTCGTTAGCGACCATCCTGCCCTATGGAGCTCGGACTTTCCTCCGGCAGATAAATTCTGCCAGCGATCATCTGATCTTCTCCGGCCTAATTGTTAAATTTACACTTAATTGTTTTTTCTTTCAAGATATGTTTACTGTAAGTAATTTAATTTGACATTTGTCATAACATCAAATCTTGACTTTCACCGGTAAACAAACTCCTCTTGGGTTTTGGCCTAAGGGGCTTGCTAAAAATAAATCAGGGCAGTGGTTGGTTATACATCCTTTCTTTTTTTCCAGGCCTCCTGATAAAGCCTCCAAACACAAAGAACGATCGCCAGAAAGAAAGAAGCCAGCATGAAGTTCGGCGTGGTTCCCAGAATTTCATCCACAAGATAACCGACATAAAGAAACAGGAATGAAGATATTACCATCGCAAACCCCCAAGCCGATAACATCAATATCTCGCCGACCTTGACGAACTGCTCACCGTTTGGCTTGTTTTTTGTCGTTGGCATGGTTTATTCTTCCTTTATTCTCTTTCTTCGGCAAGTGCTTAACTTATGCTAATGAAATTATCATGCCAAATTTACAGTACGCATTAGCTATTATTATAATACAAGAAATAACAACATAATACCAGAATCTTCCGCGAGTAGTTCTCCACCCAAGACTCTACGCCTTTACTCATTCTTTTGAATGAAATATTAAAACCAATGAACGAAAAGTGTAAAAAGATTAACTCGAGAGATATAAAAATCGGAAAATGAAAAATGGCTGCTTCCGGCAGACGCAAACACGCCTGCAGTTAGCAAGTCTGGTTACGTTTGTTTTTATTTTTCCTTTTTCGAATATGTGACTGTGATTTCGTTACATTCTATGTGGAAAAAAGTTAGCTTTTCATTTTATTTATTACACGTGCGAGTATTACTGTAATTTACCAACGAGCTTCCTCGTCAGATTTAGCACCGGCTCTGTGAAGAGGGCCACTAATATAAAGTAGAGGATGAATATTATGATTAATTCAATGATCCGCATCTTCTGATATTTTCTTTTTACCATGAAAAGAATAACGCCGCCCACAACCAAAGCAATCAAATGGATGAAAGGGAAATTCTTCATTTTGATCTCCTTTTCTTATCAATAGCGACAATCTTTAACAAAACACGAACCCTTGTGAGGCGCAGTACTAACCGTGAGCAATACAAAATTCTCATTCTAGTTCATACTAATTTTTATGAACAGCATAATCAAGAACAATTTTCAATAACTTGCAGTTTGAAACAACTGCTGATTAGCCCTTGTTTTTCCCACTGCACACAACAGTTATTTTTATCCTTATTCCATTGACATGCATTCTACTCTTGATTTTGATTTCTTTCAAGCGATCTTCGCAAAAATTATAATGTTGTCAAATGCATCACGGCTAAACAGACGGAAAAACCATAAGCCCGAATTTCAATGGGCTTACATTTAATACTTTAATGATCATCAATCGCCATATTGGCCAGCTTATCGGCGCGGCTATTGTGCGAACGCAGGACGTGTTTAACTTGAACCGATTCCATGGATGAAAGCAGACTACGAATCTCCGTCATTAAATTTTTTAAACTTTCGTTTTTCACGCGGTATGAACCGTTAATTTGCCTAGCTAGAAGTTCCGAATCCAAATAAACTTTCAAATTATTATACCCTTGAGCCAGCGCTCCTTTCAAACCTAAAATCAGCGCTCTGTATTCGGCGATATTATTCGTACAATGGCCAAGGAATTCTTTACCTTCCCAGACGACATTTCCTGCGGCGTCGGTTATCACGGCGCCGGCGCCGCCAATACCCGGATTGCCGCGGCAGGCACCATCACTATACAGCCTGTAATTTTCTTCAACCATAATTTCTAGGTCGATTTTTCTCTATTTTGGAAATAAATTATTCGATTGCAATTGGGGCAACTGATTAACTCCGACGACTTTTGCAGTTCATTATAAAGTTGCGGTGGAATATTCATATGGCAGCCGTTGCATACTTCCTTCCAAACAGAAATTACGCCGATGCCGTTATTTCTGTTTTTGATCTTTTCATATTTGGCCAAAAGATCGCCAGGAATTTTTTTTCTCAAATCATTGCGCTTTTGCTCCCACTTCACAAAATCTTCATCTATTGTGTTGAGCTCCGCCTTCATCTTCTTCTTGTCTTCTTCATATTTCTTCTTTTGCTGATTCAAAGATTCCTCATCTTTTTTTGCTAGAAGCAACACCTTGTCCATCTCCTCGAGTATGGAAATTATTTCAGTTTCAACATCGCCGTATAATGCTTCGATAACCTCAATCTCTTTAAGCATAGCATGGTATTCCTTATTGTTCTTGACTTCCAGAAGCTTTTCCTTGGCTTTGGCGCTATTTTCATTGAGTTTTTTAATTTCTTTTTCTTTATCCGAGTGCAGAGATTTAAGCTGATCATACTTTTTTTTATTTTGTTCGATTTCATCTCTGAATGCTAAGAATTCTGTGTCGAGTTTATCCAGCCTTTCCGGCAGATTTTTTTTCCCGGTCAGCAGCTTAACCAATTGCGAATCACATTCCTGAAGTTCAATTAACGATAATAAATTCCTTTTCAATAATCTTCTCCTTCTTTATTATTAGGATCCCTAAAACATCAACATTTATTCCGCCTTAAAGGACGGCGTATTATACCTGCTGCAGCGGGATTGCTTGACTTACCCTTTTCAACATGTAACCTCACGTGACCTTCAGGTTATTAGGTTATATGCTTCGTTATTGAAAAGGTAGTCTCACAAAAAAAATGCACCTTGTTAGGGGTGCATTTTTAAAAATACCGGCTTATTACCTTACCGCGTGTGCCGTGAAATGACGACATTACTTGTTTTTTTACGGCAGGTATAACACTGGTTGCGAAATTCGGCCTTCCTTTGCCGAAAATGATTGCGACTTTTATCACTGTTTTCTTCCCTCGTTTGTTTGGTGGGCCCACCTGGGATCGAACCAGGGACCTACCGGTTATGAGCCGGTGGCTCTACCAATTGAGCTATGGGCCCGCCGTCTACTTATCTAATGTATATAAGGGCTTGCCTTGATATACCCAAATATATAGCTTGTCAATACTATTTTGAAGAACGCTTTCGTGATTTGCTCTTAGTTTTTTTCGATGCCGGAGCTTCAATAACTTCAGACTCTTCTATCAATGTTTCCATTAAATCCGCTATCACTTTTTCGTCTTCCGACGAAGAGTTTAACCTATCACTGATGCCAAAACGCATACGTAAAACTTTTTCTTCACGAGGAGTAAGTGTTGACAATATTTTTCTTGTTTGATCCGCCAGGTCCATGTTGATCGTCGCTTCCGAAGGAGACATGATCTTTTTATCTTCGATAAAATCGCCCAAATGACTGTCCTCTTCCTCGCCTATAGGAGTTTCCAGGGAAATGGGCTCTTTCGCAATTTTTAATACCTTTCTTACTTTCTCCAACGGATATTCCATTTTATTGGCAATTTCTTCGGGGGTAGGTTCGCGACCCAATTCCTGCACTAAATAACGGGAAGTGCGGATGAGTTTATTGATTGTTTCAATCATGTGGACAGGAATCCTTATTGTCCTTGCTTGATCGGCAATAGCGCGTGTGATGGCCTGTCTAATCCACCATGTCGCATACGTAGAAAATTTATAGCCGCGTTGATACTCAAATTTATCCACGGCCTTCATTAGGCCGATATTGCCCTCCTGAATTAGATCAAGAAACTGTAAGCCGCGATTGGTGTATTTCTTGGCGATGCTTACGACGAGGCGTAAATTTGCCTCGACAAGTTTCCTTTGAGCTATTTCTGCTTTAAGTTCACCTTCGTCAATGGACTTAACAACAGTTTTCAGGGTCGCTGTCGGTATACCTACTTCCCGCACAATTTGCTTTATTCTTTTGTGCGCTTCATTTATGGCGACCTTGCTTTTTTTAAGCAGATCAATGGAAACACGATTTTCTTTAGCCGCTCGTTTTTCATCAGACTTCGATCTTTTCATTTTCGCCCATGCTTTTTCCAATTGAGCAAGGGTTAATCTGGTTTCCTTTTTATATTGGGCAATAATTTTTTCTGCTCTTTCTATCTCCTCGCTATAGTGACGCAGACGGGAAACAAATCGATAAATTTGTTTTTTACTGAAGCGAATTTTCCGGCAAAGCGTAATTATATTCTTCGTGTTTTTTTCCAACTCGGCATTTAACAATTCACGCTTCTTGCTACGCATAGTCTTGGATTTGAGTTTAACGAGCAAAACGTTATTTCTGTCATTGAAAAGTTTAATCCTGGAAATCAGCTTTAGAACCCTCTCTTTATGTTCATCCTCTTCGACAAAACCTTCTTCATCTTCAATATTATCGACGACGTTTTTGATTCGAATTTCTCCAGTTTGCAGCTTATCGGCAAGATTGAGAACCTCTTTAATCGAAACGGCCAGCCGAAAAATTGCCGACATCGTTTCGCGCGCGCCCTCTTCTATTTTTTTCGCTATTTCCACTTCCCCTTCTCTACTCAAAAGAGAGACCAAGCCCATTTCGCGCAAGTACATTTTGACTGGATCTCCAGTTTTTCCGGCGCCGGGCACCAACGCCGCCAATGTCTCCGGAAATTTAGCAGGCGCAACATCTTCTGCGGGCTTTTTCACCACGAGCTTTTCACCCTGTTCTGTATCAATGATATCAATATTTTTTTCTCCAAAAAGTATAATAATATCATCAATTTGATCCGAAGAGGTTACATCCGGCGGCAACATATCGTTGACATCATCGTAAGTTAAAAATCCTTTTTCTTCACCCAGTGAAAGTAATTTTTTAAATTCATCGGATTGCAGTTCTTTAGCCATTCGGCATCACCCCAAATTTTTTATTTATCTAACTTTCTTAATGTAATTCTTTTTCTTTGGTTAGCAACTTTTCTTTTTCGCGAAGAAGCGTGCTCAAAAGCTCTTCATCGCCGCTTTCTTGAGCTTGGCCCAGCTTCAATTTAATTTGTTTGTGTTGATCCTTATACCATTTTTTCTTAATTTGCCGGATATTATCGTCAAAAAGCTTCCCTAATTTGACATCATCAACCAGCGGTGTTTCCATTCTTAATTTATGTATTCTTTCGAGTAAAGGTTTATCTTCATCTGCAGACAATATGATGTTAATATCAACAAAACCAAGCAGCTTATAGGTTTCAACAATTTTTCCCCCTAGAATTTTCAGCTCCGGCTGAAGAAAAAAACCTAATATATTTTCATTTTCGATCTGAGTCGTTTTCTGCGGATACTCCAGCAGAAGCTGAATTAAATGCATTTCCACTAAATCATTATTAATATTAAGTCGTAGTCTTTCTTTCCCAATTTTCGGCCTTATTTGCATTTCATTTTCATAAATTTCTTTTATCAGCAACTCTTGATTAATGCCTGTTTTTTCCGCTATCCGTTTAATAAAAATATCCTTTTCTTTTTTATCGCTGATCTTATTAATAAGTTCCATGGCAGTTTTTATCATTTCCCGTTTATCCTCGAAAGTCTTTCCGCCGCCCAAAACATGATCAATATAGTAATCACTTATTGCCGGAGCGTGAGTAATAAGTTCATTAAGTTTATCTTTGCCGTATCTTTTTACATAATCATCCGGATCGCAATCTTCCGGCAAAATCAGCGCCCGCGTCCGTATTCCCATGCTCAAAAATAATTCGAGGCTGCGGTTAAGGGCTTTTATCCCTGCTTCATCCGGATCAAAAAGGGCAACGACTTCCGGAGTGTAACGCCTTAAAAGCTCAATATGTTCTCTGGTCAGTGCTGTCCCTAAAGTGGCAACGACATTGCCGATACCCGCATTCCATAGAGAAATCAAATCAAAATAGCCTTCGACAATAAGAGCAAAACCCTGCTTGCGGATTTCCTCTTTTGTCCTATTCAAACCATATAGAATTTTCCCTTTGCTGTAAACCGGCGATTCCGGCGAATTCAGATATTTCGGTTCGCCTTTTTCCAGAACTCTGCCGCCAAAACCCACCGTTTCGCCAAAAATATTTTCAATGGGGAAAATCAGCCGGCCACGAAACCGATCGTAGAAACCTTCGTCTTTGCCGGCGATAACCAAGCCCGCTCGCTCGGCTAATTTCAGGGATAGGCCGCTGCCCTCTAAATAATTTGCCAATGACCGCCAGCTATCGGGCGCATAGCCCAACCGGAATTGTTTGATGGTTTCTTCGGCAATACCCCTATTTGTCAAGCATTCACGAGCGTCTTTGCCTAAAGGGGAGAGTAGATTGCGCGTAAATTGATGCGCCGCCGTTAAATTAATGCCGGTGATGCTTTCGCGCAGCCTATCTTTTTCCTGGCTTTCTTTGCTTACTTGCCGCTGCGGTAAAATAACTCCCGTTTTTTCCGCTAAATCTTTAATTGCTTCCGGAAAAGTCTTATTGGCAATTTTCATCAGGAAAGTGATAACGTTCCCGCCTTCGCCGCATCCAAAACAGTAGAATATTTGTTTTTCACGATTAACCGTGAAAGATGCCGTTTTTTCCTGATGAAAGGGGCAGAGACCGATAAAATTCCGTCCCGCTTTCTTCAAAGCAAGATATTCGGAGACCAGCTCAACGATATCTACCCTGCTTTTGATTTCTTCAATCTTATTGTCATCAAAACGCACGTAAATATTTAACCTACTGGATATTAATCCTGCCTATTTTTTAACCTTTTACTGAGATAAGAGCGCTTTCACTTTTTCGCCCACTGCTTTGCCATCGGCCTTGCCGGTCAGCTGCGGCATCAAGATTTTCATTACTTTGCCCATATCTTTCACGGAAACAGCGCCGGCTTCTGCCATCGCCTTTTTTATCAGAGTTTCTACTTCTTCATCAGACATTTGTGCTGGTAGGAATTCCTGCACCACCTTCAATTCCGCCTCTTCTTTTTCTACAAGATCATTTCTTCCACCCTTTGCAAACTGTTCGATGGAATCCTTTCTTTGCTTTACTACCGCGGAAAGAGTCTGCAAGATTTCGCTTTCGTTCAACGGCCGCATCAAGTCAATTTCTTTGTTATGCAGCGCTGTTTTCAGCATACGAACTGCGGAGAGACGGATTTTGTCTCTGGCTTTCGCGGCGAGAGCTATTTCTTGATTTAGTTTTGTATTTATATCCATTTTTATTCACCCTTCTATTCAGCCTAATTTGTCCTGGAGCCTTCTACCTCCCAGTAAGTGCATATGTAAATGAAAAACAATTTGTCCGCCTTCGTCATTGCAGTTAATGACTGTACGAAAGCCTCTGGCCGCAATTCCCTTAATCCGCGCCACTTTTTGAGCAGTGTTAATTAAATAATTGGCTACACTACTGCTTTTTGTATCAATGTCCATCAGAGTAGAAACGTGTTTTTTAGGAATGACGATAACATGTACCGGCGCCATCGGATGAATGTCATCAAAAGCCAGCATTTGATCGTCTTCGTAAATTTTGGTGCAGGGAATTTTACCTTCGACAATCTTGCAAAATATGCAATCGGACATAAATATTACCTCCCTATTTTAATTAAGAGGCTTTTTTCCCTATTCTAATAGCATCTTCCAGAGAAACCGCACCCGTATAAAGAGCGCGACCAATAATTACTCCATAAATCTCAGAATCTTCAGCTTCCAGAAGTTTTTTCACATCGCGAATGTCTGCCACACCGCCGGAAGCAATCACCGGTATATTTATTGCTGCGGCCAAAGTTTTCGTTGCTTCAATATTCACTCCTGTTTCCATGCCGTCACGTTTGATATCAGTATAAACAATGGCTTTTAAACCACAGTTTTCATAACGCCGAGCCAACTCGATTGCATTTTGACTAGTCTTTTGTGTCCATCCGTGAATGGCCACATTCCCTTCCAAAGCATCAATACCTAAAATTATTTTCCCGGGAAAAACCTCGCTGGCATCGCAGACTATTTTTTTATTTTGCAGTGCTGCTGTACCCAGGATAACGCTGGAGACATTATTTTTTAAATAGAACTCAATTGTCTCCATGTCTCTTATACCGCCGCCAACCTGAATCGGTATATTAACTTTTTTAACAATGTCCAGGATAACCGCTTCGTTACGGGGTGAACCAGCGACAGAACCGTCCAAGTCAACCACATGGATCAATTCGGCGCCTTTTCGTTCCCAGGTAAGCGCTATTTCTACCGGATTGTCCGCATAGAGCGTAACGCGGTCAAAATCACCCTGAGCCAGCCGTACACATTTACCATCTTTGATGTCAATTGCCGGGATAATGACCAAATAAACACTCCCTAGCGGAAAAAAGTTCAAAATCACGGTGGAAAAATTTCGAGAAGAAAAAACAATTATCGCCTGAATGGTAATTTTTAACGTACAAAGCCCGGAAATGTCTCGAAAATTTCATCCATGCCTTGTTTCGACAGTTCTTCTGCGGTAACCCATTTACCGCCGCCTTTATAAAACGAAGATACTTGGAATAAATCTTCCATAAGTGATTTTTGCGTTTTATCAAAAATCCCCCGCCAAATTGTACTGCCGTCAATTGGTTTAATAATATAAATCTCAAAAGCTACAGAAGCCGGATGTTCAGTAGAAAAGTCGTAACCCACTCTTTCGGTATAACGGTAAATATAACCCAGGGCTAAGGCATCCGCTCCCAATTCATTGCCGACTTTTTTCAAAACCTCCAGTAAAGGCTTTTTGAACGATTCCGAAGAAATTCTCTTATAGACGCTTTGCGCCTTATCAAGAGGAATTATTTGTACTTCTTTCAACTCACGCAATTTTTCAATAAAGATATTCTCGACTATTTTTTCCGCTCCCTTTAATATTCTTCCGCTGGAATAACCCGTGCTGCAAAGTGGACAGACGACTGCAGTTCCCAATCCACCTTCCTCCGGGATTAAGGGTTGAAACGAAATGACGCCGATGCGCACTGGTGCTTTAGGACTTTCCATGTTTTCTTCCGCGGCTTGAGTTGTAGCCGACAAACTCAAAAGAGCGACTAAGATAAATCCGGCAATACAGCTAAGTTTTTTCCGAAAATAATTGAACAATTTTTTTTACCTCACTTTTTTTAAAGACTCCCCTTGGTAGATAGGACTCCTTCTATATTTTTGTTTAAAGTTACGGCTTTCCTCAAGGCTCGGGCAAAAGCCTTGAATGCCGCTTCAATAATGTGGTGACTATTACTGCCATAAACCAGGTTGATGTGTAATGTTACGCCGCTGTGATCGGTAAACGCCTTAAAAAATTCTTTAATCAAAGCCGGATCAAAGCCGCCTATCTTTCTGCGTTCATATTTGATATTATAAATCAGATATGGCCGGCCGGAAATATCCAAATCTACGCGGCATAAGCATTCATCCATCGGTACCGAGGCCGAACCATAACGATTAATGCCGGTTTTCTTACCCAATGCCTTCCCCACGGCTTGTCCCAGACAAATGCCTAGATCTTCCACCAAATGATGGTCATCAATTTGAGTGTCCCCTTTGCTTTTGACAATGAGTTTAAAAAAACCATGACGCGCAAAGAGTTCCAGCATATGGTCGAGAAAAGGGATGGTTGTGGCAATCTTTGTTTCACCAACTTTATCCAGGCTGATTTCCAGTTGTATGTCTGTTTCCGTTGTTTTGCGGATAATTTTTGCGCTTCTAGCCATAATCGCCTCAATACTTAAACAACTTTGTTTAATGAATACTCTATTATACCCTGCGCCCCCGCTTCCAGAAGCACAGGGATCAGATCTCTCATGCTTTTTGCATCTACAATGGATTCTACCGCAAACCATTCCTGTGAAGACAAGCTGGAAATTGTGGGTGATTTCAGTGAAGGAAGCAAGGCCATAACCTTCTTTAAATTTTCTTTAGAAACATTCAGCTTTAGTCCTACTTTCCCCATCGCTTGCAGCGAACCCGTAAGCATTGTCTTGATTTGCTCTATTTTCTTTCGCTTCCAGGAATCGTTCCAAGAAGTGCGATTGGCAATCAACTGCGTGTTGGTCTTCATGAGTTCGTGAATAATCCGCAGTTTATTGGCTTTAATCGTGGAGCCGGTTTCCGTAACTTCCACAACGGCATCTACCAGGCCTTCCACTACTTTGGCTTCAGTCGCCCCCCAAGAAAATTCAATATGAACATTGATATTTTTCTGGGCAAAGTATTTTCTTGTAAAATTAACCAATTCCGTCGATATTTTTTTCCCTTCCATGTCTTCAATTGTCTGATAAGGTGAATCTTCACGGACAACAAGCACCCAACGCGCCTGCCGCATTGAGACTTTGGAGTAAATCAAATCCTGCACGGTAACTACATCCGATGAATTTTCCAAAATCCAATCAATGCCCGTCAAACCCAAATCCAAAGTGCCATCTTCGACATAACGAGAAATCTCCTGCGCCCGAACCAGAGTGCACGAAATTTCCGGATCATCGATATCGGGGAAATAGCTACGGCTGTCATAGGTAATACGCCAACCCGCCTTTTTAAATAAATCTACGGTATTTTCTTCCAGTGATCCTTTGGGAATTCCTAATTTTAAAATTTTCATTTATATACTTCCTGGGGATTAAAAATTTTTTCCCCGACGACAACAAAATTATCGCCCACGAGCTTTCGATAAAAACAGGATTTATAACCCGTATGGCAAGCCGCCTCACCTAATTGTTTTACCTGCAACAAAATCGAATCATTATCACAATCGATAAAAACAGCTTTAATTATTTGGAAATGTCCCGATGTTTCTCCTTTTACCCAGAGCTTCTTACGTGAGCGGCTCCAATAAGTTGCTCTACCCGTCTGCAGAGTCGCTTCCCATGATTGGCTGTTCATATAAGCCAGCATGAGAATTTCTTTAGTTTCAACATCTTGAACAATCACGGGGATTAAACCATCCCCTTTGGCAAAATTAAGTTCAATCATTTTATCCTTATGTCTTCATTAATTTAATTTTTATTTAAATGATGAACTACTTTAAATCAAGAAGTATTTTTACCCTTAATAATCATCTATTTCCAACTTGCCTAAGCATTCTTTTCGTGATAGGAAAAAAAGAGTAAAATGTAATCTATTATTTTTTATTAATTTTTTTATGTCCGCAGGAGGGTTACCTATGTCTTTGCTCATTGGAGGAATCATTTCCGCCGTTTTAGGATTAATCAGCTTAATATTTTGGTGGTCGGATTTCATGACGATAGTAAAAGGAGCATTTCCGATTTTCTTGCTTTTGGGAGGAGCTTTGGCTGTTTATGTGGGAATCGACGAAATACAGGATAAAATCAGCGAAGAACGCCAGAGCCAAGAAGCAAAATTGGAAAAAGCTAAAGAAGAAATCGAGTTGGTGAAGGCTGAAGCTGAGAGATATAAGGAAGCGTTAAACAAATTAAAAAATTCCAAGACGTAACGATAATTTGTCGCCAGCTGTCAATTTGTAGATATTTTCAAGCTGAAGGTGTTTAACGTCAACCGCCCTATGTGATAAATGAATGATTCTTTTTATAATATTTTATTCCATCATCCAGGCAAAGAAGTTATCTGTACTTAACCGCTAAACAAACACAAGCCTTAGATTATATTCAATGACGATAATTTATCAGTCAAAAAAATCAATATATTAACGAATAAAACCTTCATCTATTTCTGTATAATTGAATTATTTAAACATTCATATAGATCGATTCGAGGAACGTCTCTATAGTCGCTAAGTTTCCTTAGTTAGCTCTGACTTAAATAAATCATATTTTATTACAATTTATTACTTATTTATCCAAATAAATATTTACAGAACATTTAAAAGATGTTAGTTCACCATAAATTTAACATTTTTCAAAAGAAATCATGGGTATGAACCCTAAAGCGAGCCTTGGAAACCGATTCCGCAGCAAATTGCGGGGTATTATATCCCTGCTTATACGGGATCAATTCCACTTACGCTTCGAACTGCACTGCGCTTGTGGAGCCCTCCTGGAAGGAGCCGAAGGCTATTTTCACAAACGCGACATCCCGGAACGGGATAATAGCTGAGTTTCATTAGAATTGGAGTTTCACGACCACCGCTTTGCGGGATTGTTCACCGCTTCCAAGCGGTATAATTCGACTTGTAAATTTCAGTTCACTGTGTTTCTGAAATTTGAGTCTCATTACAACTTACCAATTCCGATTCACTTCGCTTTCAGAATTGGAGTTTCACGAATAAAAATCGGCAATAAAATTTTTATCTTTTCATAGTTTAACTGACTTGTCATCATTTTGTAATAAACGGCGTGTACATTGCGCAAGCGATTGCATTAAAAATAAAAATGCAATCCCTTAAAAACGCCCATTTTTAAGGAAAAAATCTAAATTTAGGAGGAAAAAAATGAAGAGATTTTGGTTAGTTTTGTTGTCGCTGGGGCTGGTTATGGCCTTCAGTGTGTCGGCCTTCGCGGTCGATGTTCAATTTAGCGGCTCTTATTTCGCAGCCGGAATGTATCTGGATCAGGTATCTTTGGTAAAAGGAGATACTTACATCAGTAAGTACACCAGCGGTGTGCCGACTATATCGACCAACATGAACAATGAGAGCACAGCCTTCTATTATCAGAGACTGCGCGTCCGGACGGATTTTGTCATTTCTCCGGGCCTGAAGCTGATCACCCGTTTTGACGCTCTGGAAAGAATCTGGGGTGGTCAAAGATCAAATCCCGGAACCGGCGGTTATCCGAGTACGTCCTGGCCATCGGCAGGAACCAGGGCGGAAGATGAAAATATCGCCTTTGATTGGGCCTACATTGAATATACTTCGCCCATCGGTTTGTTCAAGGTCGGCTATATGGATGACGGACCAACGGGAACCGTTTTCGGCGACAGCATAATCGGAGGGCGCGGCCGGATAAGATATTATTATACTACCGGCCCGGTAACGATTGGTCTCGATATAACAAAAGTGCAGGACTCGAGCTACTCGGCTGTTAATACCGGCGCAACCTACACGGATGCGGATGCTGATAAATATGGTCTGGAAGGATCTTATCAATGGAAGAATGGCAAGGCAGGCATGAAAGTCACTTACTACAACTATGACCAAAACAGACCAAATCCAACGGCAACAACACCACCCGCAGTAGGCAACTATGCAACAAAATATGTCGGTTTCGTACCTTACTTTATCGGCAAAATCGGCCCTGTGGACATACAGGCAGAAGTCGACTATGCCGTGGGTCAAGCAAAAACTTATGATAGCGGCATTACCGGTCAAGACGTTAGACTGGACAATTTGGCCGCTTTTCTTGACGCCACCGCTACTTTTGGCCCAATCTATTTCGGCGGCACTTTTGCCTATGTATCGGGTGACAATCCCGGCACTACGGACAGGCAGGAAGGCGGTACTTTGAGTGGCGGCCAGGATTGGAATCCCTGCTTGATCATGTTCAACTACTATGATCGCACTTATTGGGTTGGACCTCTTCCAGGCAACGATGCTCTGACCAATAGCGCAGGCATGAGCAATGCTTGGTTCTATCAAATCAACGCCGGTGTTAGACCTACTTCTGCTTTAGATATTAAGGCTTCCCTAGCCTATGCAACCGCCGACCAGCCTGCTTCAGCCGTTCCGGCGGGTTATGCCGGCTTGTCTTACGGCTGGGAACTTGACGTTACCGGTAATTACAAAATCACCAATAACCTGTCGTACATGCTAGGCGTTGGTTACTGGTGGGTAGGTGATTATTACAAAGGCTTAGCGTCCGAA
The DNA here is from genome assembly GCA_963753975.1 of uncultured delta proteobacterium. Classification (GTDB taxonomy): domain Bacteria; phylum Desulfobacterota; class Syntrophia; order Syntrophales; family Smithellaceae; genus UBA4810. The sequence continues at coordinate 222,302 of CAVWEH010000001.1, read as the reverse complement.
AACAACCACGTTAGAGACGAATACATGGTCATTAATAAACTGACATTGACATTCTAAGAAATTGATTTTGTCAAAGATAAAAATCCCCGAGAGGTTCCCTTTCGGGGATTTTTTATTGATATTTACCTATTATTTTGATCCTATTTGTGCGCGGTGCGTTTCGAATAAATCGTAATTCTTTTTGAGTAACTCAGGAATGGGCAACTCATACGGGCATCTTTCGCTGCAAATTCCGCACTCGATGCAGTTTTGAATAGATTCCATCGGAATTTTCAAAAACTCAACCGAAACTTTTGGAGACATGCGGCTGGCTACAATCGGATAGCCCATCGCCGGAGTAATCATTACCCCATTCGGGCAGGGCTGACAATATTCACAACGGCGGCAGAATTCACGGCCTAATTCTTGCCGGTATTTTTCCATGCTTTTCAAATCCTTATCGGTAATTTCATTCGGACGTTCATAAATGGAAACGATTTCATCCACAGATTGTACCGAATCAATTCCGGGAATGGGTATGGCATAGGGAAATTGCCGCAGATATTTAAACGCCAGGGCGGCATTGTCAATTACACCACCGGCAAAGGGTTTCATGGCGATTATCCCTAATCCCTTTTTTCGCGAATAGCTATGCAGTTCGTCTTTTGCTTCCGGTTCAATAAAATTGAAGGGAAATTGAATCGTGTCGAATAATCCGGTTTTGACCAGTTTAACCGCCATCTGCAGATTGTGCGAAGTAACACCTAAAAATCTAATTTTGCCTTCTTTCTTTGCTTTACTAGCTTCATTCAAAGCTCCGCTGTCTTTTGTAATTTTCCCCCATTCCTCATCATTGGCCACTTGATGAAATTGATACAAATCAATGTAATCAGTCTGTAGCATTTTAAGGCTTCGTTCGAGCTGCTTCCGTAATCCTGCCGCATCGCGCATAATCGTTTTTGTCGCAAGAACTATCTTGTCACGGAGAGAGGACAGCGCTTGACCGATTTTGGACTCGCTATCCCGGTACATATTGGCCGTATCATAAAACGTGATTCCTTTATCATAAGCATGGCGTAAAATTTTTATAGTTTCATCGGTCTTCAAGCGGATTATCGGAATCCCGCCAAATCCCACTACGGACACTTTAAGTCCTGTTTTACCTAAACTACGATAGTACATATATTTTTACCTTGACGAACTTGTTCTCTTGCGGCTTACCAGCATTTCCCAGATCATCAACGCGGCGCCGACGGATATAGCCGAATCAGCCACGTTAAACGCCGGCCAGTGCCAAACACCGATATAAAAATCGAGAAAATCCACAACCGCGCCGAAACGTATCCGGTCGATAAGATTGCCCACGGCACCGCCGAAGATTAAAGTAAGAGATATCACCATAAGCACGTCTTGCGACTTACTTTTGGAAATATAATAAATGATCAGCAAAATAGCCAGGACGGTAACGCCGATAAAGAAAAGATAGCGAAATATTTCGGGTGTCCCGGCCAGAAAACCGAAAGCCGCGCCGGGATTCATTACATAGACAAGGCTGAAAAAACCGTCGATCACCTGATACGAGCCATACACGAATAACTTTTCGGTAATCACGGCTTTTGTTACTTGATCCGATACAATGATAGCAATTGCGCCCAAAATGAACAAAACTATATTTCTTTTCACAAAAAAAACTCCCGAAGGTAAACTTACAAGTTAGTTAAGCAACGGTCGCAAACAGCCGGATGCTGTTTGTCTGCCCCTACTGATTCGGAATAAATCCAGCAGCGCTCGCATTTGATTCCGCGAGCTTTCCCCACGCCAACCGTTAATCCTTTAATTTCTTCGCTCTTATAGGGATTACTGATTTCTTTCTCATCGGCCAGTTGCAGCTGAGAAACGATCAACAAGGCCCGCAGATCCTCCAGGTGCTCTTTAAATAAGCCACGCATTTTTTCCGGCGGCGCCAGACTCACGCGCGCGTCAAGCGAATGGCCGATAATTTTTTCTTTTCGCGCCTGCTCCACGGCTTTGGAAATTTCCGCTTTGGCATCGATCATCACCTTCCAGCGTTCCCCCAATTTCTCATCGACATACTTTGCGTTTACTTCCGGAAATTGCGTCATGTGGATGCTCGCTTCTTTCCCCTTCCAGGAGGGCAGAGCCGCCCATACCTCCTCTGCGGTAAAAGTAAGTATGGGAGCCAAAAGCTGCATCATTGCCTGCAAAATAATGAACATCGCGCTCTGTCCGGAACGCCGCGCCGGTGATTTAGCCTTGCTCGTATAAAGCCGGTCTTTTAAAACATCAAGATACAGGGCGCTCAAATCAACCGTGCAATAATTGTAAAGAGTATAGAAAACAATATGGAATTGGTGGCGCTCGTAGGCTTCCTTCACGCGCCGGATTACTTCCTGCAGACGGTGTAATGCCCACTTGTCCATTTCTTCCATCTGTTTGTAATTGACCATTGCGGACTGGACATCGAAATCATAGAGATTACCCAGAATGAACCTGCCGGTATTGCGAATTCGGCGGTAGGCTTCTACCAGGCGCTTGAGAATTTCATCGGAAATCCGGATATCATCGGTGTAGTCTTCGGCTGCCACCCAAAGCCGCAGAATTTCGGCGCCGTATTTATCAATAACTTCTTCGGCCTCGATGGTATTGCCCAGAGATTTGGACATTTTCTTGCCCTCGCCGTCTACGACAAATCCATGCGTCAGAACGCTCAAGTACGGCGCATGCCCTCTCGTCCCTACGGATTCCAGAAGCGAAGAATGGAACCAGCCGCGATGCTGGTCGGAGCCTTCCAGATACATATCCGCGGGAGAGTGCAAATCCTTTCTCGTCTCCAACACGGCCGCATGAGATACTCCCGAATCGAACCATACATCCAGAATATTTGTTTCTTTGGTAAATTCAGAACCCTGGCAATGCGGGCAGGTTGTGCCTTTGGGCATCAGATCTTTCGCTTCCCTTTCAAACCAGATATCGGCACCGCCGGCTTTGACTAATTTCACCAGGTAATCGAGCATCTTTTTTGTCAATACTTCTGCTTTGCATTTGCCGCAATAAAATACTGTGATAGGAACGCCCCATAATCTCTGGCGCGAGATACACCAGTCGGGGCGACTTTCCACCATGCCGTAAATACGGTCATGCCCCCACGAAGGAATCCACTGAACCTGATCGATGCAGGCCAGGGCTTTTTTGCGCAAATCGTTTTTCTCCATGGAGATAAACCACTGCTCGGTAGAACGGAAAATTATGGGATTCTTGCAGCGCCAGCAATGCGGGTAGGAATGCTCCATGGGAAAGTGTCCGAGAAGCGCGCCGACTTCCTTTAATTTTTTGATGACGTTATCATTGGCATCGAAAACAAACTGGCCGGCAAAGTGTTCGACATCGTCGGTGAATTTTCCATTATCATCCACCGGAGCGTAATTTTCCAAACCGTATTTAAGGCCGATTTCGTAGTCCTCCTGACCGTGGCCGGGAGCAATGTGCACGCAGCCCGTTCCTGCGTCGAGCGTCACAAAGGGCGCCAGGATCAAAACGCTGTCCCTCTTCACCAGCGGATGAACAGAAATTTGGCCTTCCAGAACAGAACCTGCGAATTCATCCAGAATTTCATATTTTTTATTTTTGTAGCCGAAGGCATCCAGGCAGTAATCAAGCAAGTCTTTGGCCAGGATCAGCACCTCGTTTTCCACTTTTACAGCCACATAAATAAAATCTTCTTTCACGGCGATAGCCAGGTTAGCCGGAATCGTCCATGGAGTTGTTGTCCAGATAACCACGCTTACTTTTTGACCGGAAAGCTTGGGCAAAACTTTGCTGATATCAGACGTGATTAAGAACTTGACATAAATGGACGGCGTTTTATGGTCGGCGTATTCCACCTCCGCCTCGGCCAGAGCCGTCTTGCAGGAAGCACACCAGTAAACGGGCTTCTTACCTTTATAGACGTTGCCGTTTAAATAGAGTTTACCGAATTCGGCAATGGTGATTGCCTCATAAGGATAAGCCATGGTCAAATAGGGATTGTCCCATTCGCCGAAAACGCCCAGTCTTTTGAATTGTTCCCTCTGAATGCCGACATATTTCTCGGCGTAAACTCTGCAGGCGCGGCGTTTGTCGGCTTGCGACATGGAAAGGTTTTTATTGCCCAATTCTTTATCCACTTGATGTTCAATGGGCAGGCCATGGCAATCCCAGCCCGGCACGTAAACGCCGTCAAAGCCCGTCATATTTTTTGCTTTGATGACAATATCCTTGAGGATTTTATTGAGGGCAGTTCCCAGATGAATATTGCCATTGGCATAAGGAGGTCCGTCGTGCAGAATGAACGACTTGCCCCCTTTGGCGGTTTTTCTTATTTTTTTATAAATATCCATTTCTTCCCAAATCTTCAGCATCTCCGGTTCTCTTTGGGCCAGATTCGCCTTCATCGGAAAATCAGTTTGGGGAAGATTCAAACTCTTTTTGTAATCCATTTATTGCTCCTGTTATCCAAAAAAAATTAGCGGCAAAGCCGCAATACATAGATTTTTTTATATGTGGCAGTGGACTATCACATAAACACGGCAGTTTCAAGCATAACCACAAATCGCCAACATCAATAATTTCCTTGACAAATTTTCCGGTCATGCTACCTAAAAGAAACAAGGCGCTTTATATGAAATTAATTTTAGATTCAAAATTTGAAATAGTTCACGGCATGGAAAGGATGGGGTACGATGCCAGATGACGAAAAGAAAAAAATTCAGTTGGAATATCCCTGTCTGTGGGTCTATAAGATCATCGGTCCCGATGAAGACGAGATGCACAGTGCAGTAGCAGAAATCATCCGGGATCGTACGTATAAGATATCTCATTCTCGTAGCAGCGAAAAGGGCAAATATCACTGTCTCAATGTGGAGCTATCCGTAGAAAGCGAAAGTCATCGAATGGCTCTTTATGAAGCCCTGAAAGCTCATCGGGCTGTGAAGATAATTTTATAGATACCTGAAAAAAAGTAATCAAGTTTATGTAATTCACTTTTGTCCACAATAGTATCGAGGTGCTAAAAAAAGGCCCCCGGTCTTTACAGTCCGGGGGCCTTCAATTTTATTTGATGTTATTTGACACTTACATTCCCATACCGGGATATCCGCCGCCGGGAGGCATACCGGGCATTCCGCCGCCGGCACCCTTCTCTTCCGGTTTATCGGCAACCATGCACTGTGTAGTCAGAAGCAAGGAAGCGACGCTCGCCGCATTCTGCAGGGCAAAGCGGGTAACCTTGGTCGGGTCAATGACTCCGGCTTCCAGCATATCTTCATACTGGTCGGTGCGGGCATTGAAACCATAGGCACCTTTCTTTTCCTTTACCTTTTCCAAAACGATGCTGCCTTCCATGCCGGCATTACCGGCAATCATTTTAATCGGCTCTTCAATTGCTTTCTTTACGATATTTATGCCGACTTGTTCATCGTCCTCGGAAATTAACTTGGCTAACGCAGGCAGAGCACGCAGATAAGCGACACCGCCACCGGGAACGATTCCCTCTTCCACTGCGGCGCGGGTGGCATTGAGTGCGTCTTCCACGCGGGCTTTCTTTTCCTTCATTTCCGTTTCGGTTGCGGCACCGACTTTAATCACGGCAACGCCGCCGACCAGTTTGGCCAGTCTTTCCTGCAATTTCTCTTTATCGTAATCAGAGGTGGTCTCCTCGATCTGAGCGCGGATCTGCTTGACACGGCCTTCCAGATCGGCCCTCTTTCCGGCGCCGTCTATAATTGTCGTATTGTCTTTATCAATGCTGATTTTCTTGGCTTTTCCCAGATCTTCAATCTTCACGTTCTCCAATTTGTAGCCCATATCTTCGGAAATCATCTTGCCGCCGGTAAGAATGGCAATGTCTTCCAACATGGCCTTGCGGCGATCGCCGAAGCCCGGAGCTTTGACAGCGGCTACATGCAAGGTGCCGCGAATCTTGTTAACAACCAGGGTGGCCAGCGCCTCGCCTTCCACATCTTCAGAGATGATCAAAAGCGGGCGTCCCATCTTGGCAATTTGCTCCAAAATTGGAAGCAAGTCTTTCATACCGCTGATTTTCTTTTCGTAGATTAATATCAAAGCATCTTCCAAGTTCACCAGCATTTTGTCCGCATTGGTGACGAAGTAGGGTGAGAGGTAACCGCGATCGAACTGCATACCTTCAACGATTTCCAGTTCGGTCTCCAATCCTTTGGCTTCTTCCACAGTTATTACCCCTTCTTTTCCGACTTTTCCCATGGCTTCGGCAATGATGTTGCCGATTGTTTCATCATTGTTCGCGGAAATAGTGCCGACCTGAGCGATTTCTTTTTGGTCTTTGGTGGGTTTGCTCATTCGGCTTAGCTCTTTCACTACCGTTTCTACGGCCTTATCAATCCCCCTTTTGACATCCATGGGATTCGAGCCTGCAGCGACGGCCTTAACACCTTCGCGATAAATAGCCTGGGCTAAAATTGTCGCCGTAGTTGTTCCGTCACCGGCGACATCGCTGGTCTTGCTCGCGACTTCCTTTACCATCTGCGCGCCCATGTTTTCAAATTTATCTTCCAATTCGATTTCTTTGGCTACCGTAACGCCGTCTTTTGTAATCGTCGGCGAGCCGAAACTCTTGTCCAGGATGACGTTGCGGCCTTTAGGGCCTAGTGTTACTTTTACGGCATCGGCCAGGGCATTAACACCCTTGAGCATCGATTTTCGTGCCTCTTCATCGTAAAGAAGTATTTTTGCTCCCATCTTATATATTCCTCCTTAAAATTTTCTTATTTTTCAATAATGCCTAAAATATCGTCTTCTCTCATAATCAAATACTCTTCACCGTCGATTTTTACTTCGGTACCGCCGTATTTGTTAAAAAGAACTTTATCGCCCGCTTTTACTTCCAGCTTGATCAGTTTACCGTCATCGGCAACTTTGCCCCTGCCTACGGCGATAACTTTACCTTCAATTGGTTTTTCCTTGGCTGTGTCCGGGATGATGATACCTCCCTTGGTTTTTTGCTCTTCCGCCAAACGTTTTACAATGATTCTATCCTGTAAAGGTCTGATATTCATGCTTTTTCTCCTTTCCTGATTTTTTATATATTAATTTATGAATGCTTATATAGCGACGTTATATTATGCACTATTTTTTTTATGTCAAGGTTTGGAAACACTTTTCAAAAAAAAATTTTTGATTTAGTTAAACTATTTAGAATAAATTTTCCAGCAATTCTTTCAGTGAACTAATTGTGCAAATTTCCATTTTCGCCATGTTTGCCAATTGGGCTAAATTTGTTTTGGGTACGAGAGAGCGGTTAAATCCCAGGCGGGCGGCTTCTTTTATCCGCACATCCATTTGCGAAACAGCCCTTACTTCTCCAGCAAGCCCCACTTCCCCCAAAACAACAGTTCGCGTATCAATGGGCTTATCCAAAAAACTCGAAGCCATAGCGGCAACCACACCCAGATCAACCGCCGGTTCTTCCACCCGAACACCGCCGGCAACGTTGATAAAAATGTCGGATGTGCCCAGATGCATTCCACAAATTTTATCCAGCACAGCAACCAAAAGCGAAACACGGTTATGGTCAATGCCGATAGCTGTGCGCCGAGGCATGCCCAAATTGGTAGCGCTGACTAATGCTTGAATTTCCACCAGAATCGGCCTTGTGCCTTCCAAGCTGGGAACAACTACCGAACCGGCAACGTTTTGTGGTCTTTCGGCCAGAAAGAAAGCCGAAGGGTTAGGCACCTCTTTGAGCCCCTTATCCTGCATTTCAAAGACGCCAATTTCATTAGTGGGACCAAACCGGTTTTTAATGCCGCGGACTATCCGGTAAGAATGCCCGGAATCACCCTCAAAGTAAAGAACCGTATCAACCATGTGCTCCAATACTTTGGGGCCGGCGATAGAGCCGTCTTTGGTCACGTGACCGACTAAAAAAACGGGGATATTATTTTTTTTGGAAAACAGAATCAATCGCGAAGAAGACTCCCGCACTTGCCCGACGCTGCCGGGCGCGGACATCAGTTCTCCCGAATAAACCGTTTGAATGGAATCAATAACGACGACGGCGGGAGAAACTGCTTTAATTTGCTCCAAAATCTTTTCTAGAGAAACCTCCACCAGAACCAATAAATCTTTGGCTGCAGCCCCAACGCGTTTGCTTCGTAACTTAATTTGACTGGCCGACTCCTCGCCGGAAACGTAGAGCACTTTCAGACCTTTTTGAGCTAAATTATTCATCATTTGCAGCATCAGCGTCGATTTACCGATACCGGGCTCTCCGCCGATTAAGATTGCCGACCCGCCGACAATACCGCCGCCCAGGACGCGGTCAATTTCCGCAATACCTGTAACAGTCCGTTGGCCTTCTTCTATGGTAATATCTTCTATCGGCAGGGGCTTGCCGCCGAAACTCATTTCCGCACGGTTGCCCGAATCGGAATCACTAAGCAATTCTTCGGCAAAACAATTCCAGCCGCTGCAGGAAGGACATTTGCCCAACCACTTGGGCGACATATAACCGCAATTTTGACAAAAGAAACTCGTCTTGCTTTTTTTCAAATCTAATTTCCTCCTTATTAAAAATGGAGAAAAGCACATTTTCCGGATTAATGTCAATACGAATCGACCGGGGAAAATTTCTTTTTATTGCGCACTCTTATCGTGCCCAAGAGCAACATTGAGGTATGCTCCCGTACATCAAAAACATGATCACGCTGAAATTTCTTGAGTAAAAATTTCAATGCTGATATGAATAATCGGTTTTTTTAAAATTTATCTTTAAGGATGTCGAATATGCAAAACCCTAATTTTAGTTCAGGCCCTTGCAGCAAGAGGCCGGCCTGGAGTTTGGACGCCTTGAAAAATGCAGCGGTGGGTCGCTCGCATCGCTCCGCTCTGGGCAAGGAAAGATTGGTCAAAGCCATCAATGAAACAAAAAAACTTTTAACCATACCGGCGGATTATCTCGTTGGTATCATGCCTGCTTCCGATACCGGCGCCTTTGAATGCGCCATGTGGAGCCTTCTGGGATCAAAACCGGTTACGGTGTTGGTCTGGGAGAGTTTTTCCGACGGCTGGGCGACAGATGTCGCCAAACAGCTCAAACTCAACCCCAAAATTTTGAAAGCCGATTACGGGAAACTGCCCGATTTGAAGTCCGTTGATTGGACTAACGATGTAGTTTTCGTGGCCAACGGAACGACCAGCGGCGTAAAAATTCCCGACTGGAATTGGATTCCTGCCAGTCGCGAGGGGCTCGTCGCTTTGCGATGCAACGAGCGCTGCTTTCGCCATGGAAATAGACTGGAGCAAAATCGATGTTTTAACTTTTTCCTGGCAGAAATGTCTGGGCGGCGAAGCCGCTCACGGTATGCTTGTTTTGAGTCCCAAAGCCGTCGCTCGTCTGGAAGCTTATGATCCACCCTGGCCACTGCCCAAAATTTTCCGCCTCAAGAAAAGCGGCAAAATCAACAAGGCTATTTTCGACGGTGACGTGATTAACACTCCTTCGATGCTGTGCGTGGAAGATTATCTGGATGCCTTAAAATGGGCAAGCGAAATCGGTCTTGCCGGCCTTATCAAAAAAAGCAAGGCCAACCTGAAAGTCGTGGAAGATTGGGTTGCCAAAACCGACTGGGTCGAATTTTTGGCTGCCGATGCCAAAATTCGCTCCAATACGTCAGTTTGCCTGAGTGTGACCAACCCAAAGGTCAACTCGCTTTCGGCAGACGAAAAAGGCAAATTCCTGAAAAGTATCTCTTCGGAATTGAGCAAGAAAAATATTGCTCACGATATTAACTCTTACAAAGATGCGCCCGCCGGTTACCGCTTCTGGTGCGGGCCAACAATTGAAGAGGCCGATCTAAAGGCAGCACTTGCGGAGCTGGAAAAAGTTTTTAATGAAAAGGTCAAAACCCTTTAATTCTCGACATTCGAGGAGATTTTTATAAAACGAAGACATACCAGGCGTTATCGGCACAATCTGGGAACCACATTGGGCAACAACAGAGTAAACATTGCCCGTCTGCTTCTGAGCCACGACGCTCAGACAAAAAACGCCGGCTTATTGAACACGGACTTCACTGGCCGGTTCGGACGTTTTAAAGAAATTGCAGAAATTACCACACGTAATTTCCGTTACACCGATTAAAATGCAGGAAAGTATATAACTCATGGCCAATGTTGCGATTGTAGGCACCCAGTGGGGTGATGAGGGCAAGGGTAAAGTCGTCGATCTCTACGCCGAAAAAGCGGATGTGATTGCCCGGTTTCATGGGGGAAACAACGCCGGGCACACGCTTGTTGTGAATGGCAGAAAAACTATTCTGCATTTAATCCCTTCAGGAATTTTACACGACAATAAAACCTGTATCATCGGCAACGGTGTTGTTGTCGATCCGGCGGTTTTGTTGGAAGAAATAGAAGAATTACAAAAAGGCTCTCTTTTACCGCCAGGCACAAAGCTTCTGCTGAGCGAAAGAGCCCATCTGATTATGCCTTACCACCGCAGTATTGATCTGGCGCGGGAGACGCACAGCTCCGGGAAAAAAATCGGCACGACAGGCCGAGGCATCGGTCCGGCTTACGAAGACAAGGTCGCCCGCACGGGGATTCGCGTCATTGATCTGTATGATGAAGAAATTTTCCGGGAAAAACTTCACCGCGCGCTGGAGGAAAAAAACTTTTTGCTCCAGGGATTATTCGGGCAAAAGCCGTTGGACGAAAACGAAATTGCGCTCCAGTATATGGATTTTGCCGAAAAACTCAGGTCCTATGTTGCCGATACTTCCCTGGTATTGGATAAAGCGCGCCGCCAAGGAAAGAAAATACTATTTGAAGGAGCGCAGGGCTCCCAGCTTGACGTTGATTACGGAACATACCCTTATGTAACTTCTTCCAATACAACGGCGGGCAATGCCTCCTGCGGCAGCGGTATCGGCGCCAGCGCCCTGAATAGGGCGGTAGGCGTTTGCAAAGCCTACACCACAAGGGTGGGTGAAGGCCCCTTTCCCACCGAATTGAAAGATGAGGTAGGAGAACACATGCAAAAGGTCGGACAGGAGTTCGGCGCCACCACCGGAAGGAAACGCCGCTGCGGCTGGCTTGATATCGTGCTGGTACGGCAGGCGGTAAGGATATCCGGCATCTCCGATCTGGCGATTACTAAGCTCGATGTTCTGACCGGATTGGATAAAATTAAAATTTGCGTCGGCTATAAAACACCGGAAGGTCATTACACGCACGCCGTGCCGGCAAATATACGCGTGCTTTCGAAGTGCGAACCGGTGTATGAGGAATTTGCCGGCTGGAAAGAAGAAATTCTGTATGCCCGCAAAATGCAAGAACTTCCCGTCAACGCCCGGAAATATTTGAACCGTCTGGAAGAGCTGGCGGAAACAAGGATTTCTCTTGTTTCGGTTGGTTCCGGCCGTGAGGAGACAATTTCCCTGCAAGATCCTTTTCGCGATTGAAGTTGTGTCAATTTCTCCTTGTTTTTCCGGTGGGCCGTGCGGTGATTGTTTTGTACAATAGTAGCGCAAAATAGACACTCCATGTTACCGGAGGACTCTTTAATCACGGGTATGAACCTCAAAGCGAGCTTTGGGGTATTATACCCTCCGCTGTGCGGGATTGTTCGACTTACAAATTTCAATGCACTTCGTTTTTGAAATTTGAGTCTCTCAATAAAAAGATATGGAAAGGAATAGGAGGTATTTATGTATCGGATTGATCTGTTGAACAAGATTTCGAAAAAAGGCCTCAACCTTTTTACCCAGAAGTATGAATATCGCACGGATATTCCCGATCCCGACGGTATCCTGGTGAGAAGCAAGGAAATGAAAGACATGACCCTGCCGTCGTCTCTGAAAGCCATTGCTCGCGCCGGCGCCGGCGTCAATAATATTCCTATTGATAAATGTTCGGAGAAAGGCATCGTCGTTTTTAATACCCCGGGGGCAAACGCCAACGGCGTGAAAGAATTGGTCATCCTGGGCATGCTGCTGGCCTCCCGCAAGGTGGTGGAAGGAATTGTCTGGACCAAGGGACTGATCGGCGAAGGCGACAAGGTGCCGGACCTGATCGAAAAGGGCAAATCCAAGTTCGGCGGCACCGAGATCCTCGGCAAAAAGCTCGGTATAGTGGGCTTAGGCGCCATCGGCACCATGCTGGCCAATGCTGCCGATGGTCTGGGCATGGAAGTCTGGGGATATGATCCGTTCCTGTCCATCGAGGCAGCCTGGCGACTGTCCCGCAATACCAAGAAAGCGCCAAGCTTGGACAAACTCCTGTCCGAGTGCGATTTCATCACGCTGCACGTCCCTCAGAACAAGGACACCAAGGGATTCATCAATGCCGATAAATTCGCGGTCATGAAGAAGGGCGCCGTGCTCCTCAACTTTGCCCGAGGTGGGCTCGTGGATACCCCATCCCTGAAGAAGGCCATCGCCGACGGCATCGTGGCGTGCTACGTGACGGATTTCCCCGATGAAGAGGTCATCAAAACAGACAAGGTCATCGCCATTCCGCATCTGGGCGCTTCCACCGAAGAATCGGAAGAAAACTGCGCCATCATGGCGGCCATGCAGCTGATGGATTACCTGGAAAATGGCAACATCAAGAACTCGGTCAATTTCCCGGAATGCGCACTGGAGAGGTCGGACAAGGCCAGGCTCACCATTTCGAACAAGAACGAGCCCGGTATGATCGAGAAGATCACGCGCCTGCTGGCGGACAACAAATTCAACATCGCCGACATGATCAACAAGAGTAAAGGGAACATGGCGTACAACATCATCGATCTGGAAGGCGATATTAAATCGGACATGGTAAAGAAAATTCAGTCCATCGATGGCGTCGTGACAGTCAGAGTGCTTTAGTCGTCGAAGAACGATTACATTGAAAGATCCTTTCCGTAATAGAAATATTCGAGTTTCTCCTTGACACTCTATAAAGTTGCTGTTAAGAGGGCACGTCCGAAAATGACTTAGAAAGTGGGCCGTTAGCTCAGAGGTAGAGCAGCGGACTTTTAATCCGTTGGCCGCGGGTTCAATCCCCGCACGGCCCACCAGAAATCAGGGCTTCCTTAAAGGAGGCCCTTTTCTTTTTTGACTCCAAGTGCCACATTGATGTATAAGAAGACAGTTTCGTTAAATCTGCCGGGGAAATATCATGGATGCAGCAATCAGAAAAACTATTTTCAAACAGGTGGAAGAAGAACCTTTCGCGAAGAAATTCGGTCTGAAATTAATTGAAGTTCTCGAAGGATACGCCAAAGTGGAAATGGCCTTTACTCAGGATATGGAAAATATGTTCGGCATGGCTCACGGCGGAGCTTTATTTGCGCTCATCGACGAAGCCTTTGAAGTCGCCTCCAATTCTCACGGCACTATGGCCGTGGCTTTAAACATGAGTGTGAATTATCTCGCCTCGCCAGCCAAAGGTTCGAAATTGACTGCCGAAGCAAAAGAAATCAATAAAGCGAAAAAAACCGCCGCTTACGAGATTGTTGTGACCGATGATAAAAATAATCTTATTGCCGCCTGCCAGGCGCTTGTTTATCGCATGGAAAAACCTCTTCCTTTTCTGGAAAATTAAAGAATTAAAGACGGAAGGACAAATTTCAATGAAAAGCCCCTGAAGTTCGTCTTCAGGGGCTTTTTGCCGTATACTCTTTAGATAGAATCATTTACTGGGAAAGGGCTCCGGTAAATATATTTTCAAAGGCTTCGACTACCGCCTGCTCTCCCGATGTTATATAATCCAGATAACCGTAATAATGTTTGAATTCGGAGCCCAGATAATATCGGGCTGATAATATTCTCCCATAATAATATGCCGCTTCCGAATTATCCTTGATGATATTTACGACTTTTTCTCCGGATATCTCTCCGGCAATCGCTTTTAGTTTCGGAGTAGTTATTGTTAACGACCATAAATGCATCCAAGCGTGAGCCAGCATTCTCATGGCTTGCTGCAATGGGGTGGCGATCGCCAGAATATCCAACATTTTTTTCTGTTCCTTATATTCGTTCAATTTTTGTATTGTTTGATCCATTCTTTCCACGCCGGTGCGAACAGCCGCAATATATTTTTCGTCAACAATACCTTTGGCTTTCCCCATCGTTTCTTGAATTTTCTTTTTAAAGACTTTGTAATTGTACATCTCCGGATTCATCAGCAGCTTTCTCATGGTGAAATCTATGGATTGGATGCCGTTGGTCCCTTCATAGATAGCCAGAATCTTGCAATCGCGCGCCAATTGTTCAACAGGGTATTCCGAACAGTACCCATATCCGCCGTAAACCTGCATAGCCTCGGAAGTAACCAGCCAGGCAAGATCGGTATTGCCTGCTTTGCAAAGCGGAATAAGAAAATCTAAAAGCGCCTGTGCTTCTTTCGCTGCCTCACCTTTTTCGGCCCTGCTGATATCGGCCGAATAAGCTGCAAGTAAGGTAAGCATTCTCATCGCTTCTACTTGCGCTTTCATCCATATCAACATTCTTTTCACGTCCGGATGTTTTACAATCGGCGCATACGCGGTATCTCCTCTTTTCGCGGGATCGGTTCCTTGCAGTCTGTTTTTTGCGTAAGTTACCGCGTGCATATAAGCGGCACTCGATGCACCCGATGCCTGATTAGCCACATCCAGCCGCGCCTCATTCATCATCTGGAACATGATTTTCATTCCCTGACGTTCGGCTCCCAGGATATAGCCTACACATTTCTCGTTATCGCCTAAACTCAAAGAACAAGTAGCCGATCCCTTGATTCCCATCTTGTGTTCAATACCGGTGGTTATAATGTCGTTTCGCTCACCCAGACTTCCGTCCGGTTTTACATGATATTTGGGCACAATAAATATCGATATACCCGGCGTCCCCGGAGGATCTCCTTCAATTCTGGCAAGCACCGGATGGATTATATTCTCATACATATCGTTATCGCCGGCGGTAATAAAGATTTTCTGTCCGGTTAAAAGATAAGTCCCGTCTTTTTGCTTCACCGCTTTGGTCTTTAAAGCGCCGACATCGGAACCGGCGCCGGATTCGGTAAGACACATCGTGCCGCCCCATTGGCCGGATACCATCTTTTCCATATATGTCTTTTTCAATTCTTCGGAGCCAAAATTCTCGATAAGCCGGGAAGCTCCTCCCTTCAGTGTATCGTAAGTGAGAAACGCCACGGCGGCGGCGGAAAAATAATCCATTATAGCGCGGCAGATGACCTCGGGCATCCCGACGCCGCCCCATTCCGGATCATTCCCCAAACCGGAAAAGCCGGACTCTTTGTAGAGCTTCATTGCCGACTTGTATCCCTCGGGAATAGTAACCGCTTTTGTTGCGGGATCATACTTAGCGCCGGTTTTATCGGCCTCGGCATTGGCGGGATAAACCTGCTCCACGGCAAGCTGTTCAGCCAACTCCAGGGTCGCCTCATATGTATCTTTATCAAAACCGGAAAATTTGTCGTACCTATTAAGTTTATCCGCCTGCAGTACCTCAAATAAAACAAATCTTACATCTCGTGAATCAACCAACGGATTTAATGCCATAATACACTCCTCAATTTATATTTTTTGCGGAATCGTTGCCGTTCACCAGCCTTTATTACTCTGGTGACCGCAGCCACAGAAATCCGGCAATTTACTTTTATCCTGTTGCAAGTTTTCGCCGCACAATACAGTATGGGCAGAAAAAAAATCAAGCTAATCTTATAAAATTTGTGAATTTAAAACTTCATCTGGCTACTATGTTGACCTATAATCACAGGTGTTCATTTACGCGCGATCTCAGATTTTTGTTTTTTGGTTAATTTTTTAACCCTTGCAGTGCCACCCTTTAAGCCGCCTTTGCGTTCGATCTCGGATAGATATTTTGATATTTCTGATTCAGTGGTTTTTTCTGAAGAACGACGCGCAGTCTCATATGCTAAATCTTTGGAATCGTCTTCCGTAGAAAGGCGCACAATCTCATGCACCAATTGATTCCGGTCCCTTGGAAGTGGCTTTTTAGATCGTTTCATGCAACTAGTATATCAAAGATCGCACCAACGTCAAGCATAGGAATATTCAATTTGAGTCACTACCCAAAATTATGTTTTTTTTATTACTAAACACCGTTTTAATGAACGCCGTTTATTTTCTTGACACAAGTACTTTCTTCATATAGTCAAACTTGTCCTAAACAAGTCCCGACTATGTATTTATATTGACGATTTATTATACTCCAATCATTATAATGGGTTAGCTACAACCTCAAATTGAACACAATCATCATTAATGGCCAGAGGAGACTAAAAGACTATGGCTGTTAAAACGAAATCAACAGTCAACTTGCAAAAAAAGAGCTGCTCCAAACAGATTGATTTATTCAACCTGGCAAAAAAAATCATCTCCAATATCGGCGTCGGTATATATATCGTGCAGCGCGGGAAATTCGTCTATATGAGCCCCCTTTATAGTAAGTTTACAGGTTATTCCGACCCGGAACTCCTAGGTAAAAATTCGCTTGATTGTGTCCACCCTGACGATAGAGCAATGGTGAGGGAAAGCGCCATAAAGAGCCTGAAAGGGAAGTACCCCGAAAGCTATGAGTACAGGTATATCAAAAAAAATGGCGAGATAATGTGGATTTTAGAAATGATTACATCCATAACCTATAAAGGGCATCGTGCTACGCTCGGAAGCTTTATAGATATTACCGAACGCAAAAAAACGGAAGAAACATTACGCGGGAGTGAGGAAAAATATCGAAGCATTCTGGAAAGCATCCGGGAAGGCTATTTTGAGCTTGACCTTGATGGTAACTATACATTTGCTAATGAAACAAACTGCAGATATCTGGGATATACCAAAGAAGAACTTATCGGTATGAACTACCGGCAGCATATGGATGAAGAAACCGCTAAAAAATTATATCAGCCCTACTACGAACTTTACCGGACGGGTAAACCGATAGAGATGCTAGAACTGGAGTCCATCAGAAAAGACGGGGCAAAAGCTATTCACGAAACATCGGTATCTCTCATTAGGGATAATGAAGGCAAGCCAGTTGGATTCCGAGGTGTTTCCCGGAATGTATCCGCCCGAAAAAAAATGGAGGAGGCCCTGCGCCAGTCCGCAGAGAAATACCGAAACATTCTTGAAAATATGCAAGAAGGTTATTTTGAAATAGACCTCACAGGCGCTTTTATCTTTGTTAATGATGCGGAATGCAGAAACATCGGATATTCCCGTGAGGAATTAATCGGCATGAATCACAGGCAGTTACAAGATGAAAAAACAGCAAAAAAAATGCACAGAATTTTTACTAATATTTACTCAACAGGCCAACCGATTAAATTATTGGATGTAGAAATTATTCGCAAGGACGGAACAAAGGGGTTCAACGAAATTTCCGTCTCTCTTATACGAGACAATGAGGGTAAGCCAATCGGATTTCGGGGAATCAGCCGAGACGTAACAGAACGCAGGCAAATGGAAGAGACGATCCGGCAGTCTGACGAGAAGTATAGAACTATCATTGATGAAATGGATGAGTGGTACTTCGAAATTGATCTCGCCGGCAATATCGTTTTCGTTAACGATGCGGTTATTCGCAACGCCGGTTATTCTCCGGAGCAAATATTCGGTCTGAACTATCGGGCCTTTGTTAAACAGGATCAAATCGTGGAAATATATAAATTATTTCGTCAGGTGTACGAAACAACAGAGCCGCTAAAAAACTATCCGTATGAGTTAGATCGTCTGGACGGGGGTAAATCATTTTTTGAAGTTTCCGTTTTTCCCAAAGTGGATCAAGACGGCAAAGTTGTGGGCTTTCGAGGAGTTGGACATGATATTACCGAGCGGAAAAGGACGGAGCAACAACTCCACTATATAGCTACCCATGATACGCTGACCGGATTACCTAACCGGATTCTGTTTATGGACCGACTCAAAATGGCTCTGGCCCAAGCCAAGCGTAACAGCCAAAAGCTGGCTGTAATGATGCTGGATTTGGATCACTTCAAGAATGTCAATGACACGCTGGGACACATGGTTGGAGATCAGTTGCTCAAAGAAATTGGCCGACGCCTAACTGACCTTCTGCGCCAAAATGATACGGTTGCTCGTTTGGGAGGTGATGAATTCATAATCCTCTTACCGGAGATAGGACGAGTGGAGGATTCTGCTGAAGCTGCAAGAAAAATTTTAAACGCCTTTCAGCAACCATTTATCTGTGGCAACGATAAGATAATTTCCAGCGTCAGCATAGGCATTGCCATCTATCCTGATGACTGCCAGGACACGGATTCCCTACTGAAGAATGCCGATATTGCTATGTACCATGTGAAAGCGCATGGGCGAAACGGCTACCATTTTTTCAGCAATATCAAATTTGGTCAATCCAGTTTAAACAATACCTAGTTCTTTACCAATATCACTACAAGATTTGAGCAAATGATCAATTTGCTCTCCGGTATGTGTTGCCATAACGGAAAACCTAATTCTGGCTTTCCGCCTTTCTACGGCAGGCCACCGTACACAGGGGGCAAAGACTCCTTTTTCGAAAAGTAAACGAGTAAATTGAATCGCCTTATCTTCGGAACCAATGAATATATGTATTATTTGAGTTTCGCTCTGCAACGTATCAAAACCAATTTCCCTGAGACCATTGCGCAGATACTTGATATTATTCCATAGATTTTGACGTATTTGCGGCTCCTTACCTATAACTTCAAGAGCTGCAATAAGCGAAGCTGAAGCAGCGGGTGTCATTGCAGCTGTAAATATAAAGGGGCGACTGGTAACGCGCAAATACTTGATCAAATCTCTGTTCCCAACTACAAACCCACCCGTTGCCGCCAATGACTTGCTGCAAGTTCCTAAAAGAATATTAATATCGGAACCTACAGTTAATCCAAATCTTTCTGCGGTGCCATGGCCGTTTTTCCCCTGTATTCCCGTAGCGTGCGCCTCATCAATCATCAACATGCCGCCATATTTTTTACACAGTGCAGCTATTCTGTCCAATGGCGCGACATCGCCATCCATGCTAAAAACACTATCCGTAATAACTAATTTTTCCCGCCGTTTATATTTTTTCAACTTTGCTTCCAAATCAATAACATCGCAATGCTTGTAGATTGAAATTTTCTTCCGACTCATTCGACAACCATCGATAATGCTTGCATGATTAAACTCGTCACTGATTATAACAGCGTTTTTTTTCCAAAAATTTGATGGACCAATTTTAGGAGGATCCATGACTGCCGTTATAACTCCCAAATTGGCGCAATAGCCTGAGGGCGAAACAATAGCATCCTCGCCCCCCTTAAATTTAGCGATGGCCAATTCGAAATCACGATGAGGCTCCAAATTTCCTGAAAGCATTCTAGAACCGCTTGAACTTGTTCCGTATCTTTTAGTTGCTTCAATCGCGGCAGCAACAACTTTAGGGTGTGTTGCTAACCCAAGATAGTTATTCGATGAAAACATTAAGACCTTCCTGCCGTCAATCATGACTTCCGGATCAGCACCGCTTTGAATAATTCTTAAATCAGGGTATAAGTTCTTGGATTCAATATAGTGTAAAATTCTTTTGATTGCTTCCATAAGAATATTTTGACATATGAATTTTTTAACCCACAAGGCCACTTTACAGCGTTGTGGTAATTCTGCCTACGGTATATTTTGTTGCTAATGATTAAGTTAAGTTAATTAATGTTTAATCTCTGCCCTGCACATAATTTAACGCCGCCCCAATAAATTTACTGAAAAGCGGATGGGGCTTTGTCGGCCGCGATTTAAATTCAGGATGAAACTGGCAGCCTAAAAACCAGGGATGATCTTTTATTTCCACAATTTCGGCCAGGCGGCCGTCCGGTGATATACCGGTTATCCGTAATCCTTTTCCGGTCAGCTTTTTTTTGTAATCATTGTTGAATTCGTAGCGATGACGGTGCCGTTCCGAAATTTCTTTTTGCCTGTAAGCTGCAAAAGCAAATGAATTCGGTTCAATAATACAGGGCCAAGCCCCCAATCTCATCGAAGCGCCTTTTTCCTTTACATTGCGCTGTTCCGGAAGCAAATCAATTACCGGGTACGGAGTTTTCCCGTCAAATTCAGAACTGTTGGCTTTATTCAGTCCACAAATATCCCGGGCATATTCCACGACCGCCATTTGCATCCCCAAACAAATGCCGAAATAGGGGATCTTATTTTCCCGAGCGTATTGCACGGCAAGGATCATCCCCTCTATGCCGCGACTGCCGAAACCGCCGGGAATCAAAATGGCGTCAATGTCTTCTAAATACCCGTTAACTCCTTCCACTTCAATTTTCTCCGCATCAATAAATTTCAGTTTTACGCGGCAGTTATTGGCGATCCCGCCGTGAACAAGCGCTTCATTGAGGCTTTTGTAGGAATCGGTGAGATTGACGTATTTGCCGACGATACCAACGCATACTTCATATGAAGGGTTATTAACCTTGCTCACCACTTCCTCCCAGGCGTCAAGCTTTGGCTGTCCCGTCCAGATGTTGAGCAAATCGACTATTTTACTATCCAGCCCCTCACGATGAAAGACGAGCGGCACTTCGTAAATACAACCGACATCTTTAGCGGTAAAAACCGCCGCCACTTCCACATTACAAAAGAGTGCGATTTTAGCTTTAATTTCTTCAGAAAGGAAATTCTCCGTACGGCAAAGGAGTATATCCGGCTGAATGCCGATTTCACGCAGGGCCTTAACACTGTGCTGTGTGGGCTTTGTTTTAACCTCGCCCGCAGTTTTAATAAACGGGACCCACGTCAAATGAATAAATATGGCGTTTTGTTTTCCCGCTTCATTGCGGAATTGGCGAATCGCTTCCAAAAAAGGAAGACTTTCAATATCGCCGACCGTGCCGCCGATTTCCACTATCGAGACATCAAAGCCGGAAGCCGTTTGACTGATGTAATCTTTAATTTCATTGGTGATGTGCGGAATGACCTGTACGGTCTTACCTAAATAATCGCCGCGTCTTTCCTTGGTAATAACGGAATAGTAAACTTGTCCGGTAGTCAGGTTGTTGCACTTTCCCATGCAGGTAGACGTAAATCTTTCATAATGTCCCAAATCGAGATCGGTTTCCGCGCCGTCATCCGTAACAAAGACTTCACCGTGTTGAAAAGGACTCATCGTCCCGGGATCAACATTGATATACGGGTCCAGCTTTTGATTGGTAACTTTCAGGCCTCGGCATTCCAGTAGGGCTGAGATTGACGCTGCCGCCAAACCTTTGCCCAGCGAAGAAAGAACGCCGCCAGTGACAAAGATAAACTTTGTTTTCATTTTTTCTCCTCGATACTTAATATAAATTCATGATTGCAGAGTCTCATGCGGTTTCTCCCGCAAGTTCGCCGACAAACTTCAACTCTCTATAAGAGAATATTGCTTAATACGCCCAGCAAGATTTTCTACCGGCTCGCTGAACAAGTCAACGAGTGAAATTTTTTCCAAATAATTATCGTCCCAATTAACGTTATATTCATCGACCAAGTTCCTGATATCGTTATACCTGTAACCCAGTACCATTTTCTTTTCGCGAAGAGATAAAGCTTCATTATATTCAATATGCAGCAAAAGTAAATTGCCGACAAAACCATTTTCTCCCAATAACGGCAAAACCAATATGGATGCCGCATCTGCCTTACCCTTCCCCATATAAATATTGCCCGTACTGACAATAGTTCTTTTAGTTCCCATGAGTAGATGGGATTTCTCAGCGCGTGAAATCATCTTCCTGGCTATTCCGCCTTTTTCTTTTATAACAATGGTAGAGCCTTCCGCAGGATTCCCCGCTTCATCAAGGTTGTTAATCTTATAGAGAGTATATCCGCGCACGGTTAAGACCGCCGGTTGTACCCTGCTTACGGCTAAAATATTTTTGTACGTTAAATTTTTCGCGGCAAACTTCAGTTTCTCCAGAAGATCGAACACGACTCCCCTTAATATCTTCTCTTTACGGCTTGTACCTACCGTAACTGTCTTGGCCTGATGGCGAATAGCATCTATAGGCCGGGTAAGTTCATC
Source organism: uncultured delta proteobacterium (assembly GCA_963753975.1). Classification (GTDB taxonomy): domain Bacteria; phylum Desulfobacterota; class Syntrophia; order Syntrophales; family Smithellaceae; genus UBA4810. The sequence continues at coordinate 200,238 of CAVWEH010000001.1, read as the reverse complement.
AATCGCTTTCCCCAAGGTGATATCTAAAAGATCAAGCGGAGAGTCTTCATTTCTGAATTCATGGCGAAAATCCTCCAACGGCAGCTTGCCTGCCGCATATTTCAGCAAGAGCGCTAAATCGGAAATAGTTTTGACGCCTAATAAATTGAAAGCGCCATCATTACGTTGACCATTAAAGGTATGGTAAAAATCATTTATCAGGTGGCGAAAATGGGGATCCGCAATTCTCTCATACAACGAGTAATTTATCTTGGCCTGTTCGGTCAGAGCCAAATTCAAACGGTTTCTAAATTCCCGGAAAACGAGAGCTTCTTTATCAATAGCACAAGCAGCATAATATCCCCACAAGTGCCCCGCCATAGTATTCAGTATTACCGGCAGCGGCATGGAAGCAGAGGGAATTGGAATCACCGCATCGGCGATTTTATCGAACCGATCGTCCCCCTCTTCCGCAAAAACTATAACTGCGGCTTTGTGTGCTTTAAAAATTGCCACGTCTTTGGCAATATCTTCCACAACCGGCTCCGGATTACCGGAAGCGCAAACCAATATTAAAGGTTCTGCCGATAAATCAATATGCTTTTTGTTTTCCACGATATCGGAAGAAATCGTTTTATAACAAAGCTCGCTGAGTTTGATTCTTATTTCATCGGCGGCCGCTTTATTGGGCCCGCTGCCTACAACCGCCCAGAATTTCTTGGCCAAAGTTTTATCGACCGAAGCGGAAATTTGAGTCCTTCGTTCAAAGACCCGCGCCATTAATTTGGGCACCGTCTCCAGATTGTGCAGTTCCCGAACTATGTAGTCATCGGTTCTGGTTTTCATTACTTGCGCCAGAAAAAGGGCTAGAACTTGCCCGGCAATGATCTGGGAATAAAAAGCTTTTGTGGAAGCAACGGACATTTCTATATCGCGACCGTCGCTGGTGTAAAATATTCCATGCGATTTAGTGGTAATATCCGATTGCCTTCTGTTTACTATGGAAATTATAAAAGCGCCCCTCTCTTTGGCCATTGCCACAGCACGATTCGTATCTGTTGTTGTTCCGGATTGAGTGATCGGAATTACGAGTGTATCCGACAAATCGTCTTTTAACAAAAAACCGCTTAATTCGGAAGCCACTCTGGCCATTATATTAAGGCTTCTGCCCTTCAAATAAGATTCCAGAGCATCGGCTATGGCCAGCCCGGCAACAGCGGCAGTCCCGTGGCCGATGACTATGATATTCTTAATAGCACCGTTTTGGAGACCTACGCGAACAGCCTCCGGAACAATATCTGCGCCTAAGTTGAAGATGACTTGCGGCAAAGATTTGTCGCTCGTCAAAATGCGGTATTTGCCCCGCAAGGTTTTTCTTATGGAGACAACAGATTCGAAAATTTCCTTCAGGAAAAAATGCGGATAAGCGCCGCGATCGATGTCGCGGGTCGTCATTTCGGCTTTTTGTATTTCACTTTCTTTTAAACTAATTTTTGTGCCGTCATAATGATAAGCGGCAATTCCTGCTAACCCCCCGCAGGAATTTTGGTCCAAAATAAAAATTTGTCCCGCTGCCGAGTTTTCACCATCAACATTCGACTCGCCGTTCATTTTTATGAAATTCGGCATCACTTCTACCAGACCATAGAGTTCCGAAGAAAACATATACTGATCGGACCCAATCCCAACATAGATAGACTGACCGCTGCCCTTAAGCGCCAAAAAAACCTTGCCGGGTTCCAAATCACTGGTCATAGCTATGGCATGCGACCCATCAAAATCTTTCAGCGCCAAGCGAAAGGAGTCGGCAAGATTATCTCCGGCCATTAAATATTTCTCAATTTGCAGAGGGATAGCTTTTGTATCGGTTGTAATTTCGGGCGCAATCCATTCATTACGCGTTTCCAAGTCCGCGCGGAGTGCCGAATAGTTATCAATATCTCCATTTAAGACTATATTAATTTGAGCCTTGGATTTCGGATAAAAAGGGAAGGATTGAACGGCTTGATCAGGCTTGAAGTTATTGATCGGATGACAATTTTCTTCCGTAATGGAGCCAACGGAAGCCCAGCGCGTATGGGTAATAGCTGTTTCGCACGCCGTATCCAACGGGGCAAAACATTGCAGGATTTGGTCTTCTCTGATGACCTGTCTTAAATCACGGACGTTGCGACCCAATTCGCCGACGATAGAAAACGTCTTATAGGTAAAGGTTATATTTATTCCCTTTTTGCTTCCGGTAAATACTACAGGCGCAACCCGTATTGAACCATTAGCGAGGTCCCCCTCCCGTGACCGCTTCCAGTAGTCTTCATATAAACTTTTTTCCTTCAGCTCGAGCATTATGTTTTCCATCGTTTTTTCGTTTTCGAGGGTGAATACAATTTGCAGTCCCGCCGAATCTCGCCCTCGCACTTCGAGGCGGTCCAGGGAATTGAGCAGGAAATTGATTTTCCGGTATTTTTTAAAGGCTGCCGGGTTTATTGCCGTTGGTTTAGCCGCACCCGAAACAGCGGTAATTTTATCAAAATTCGCCAAAATGTCTTTTCCCAAAGTCCACTGAATATCCTTAAGCAGAATAATCCCGCGATTGATGGTTTCCAGATCAGCAGAGGTAAATTTTACAGCTTGATCTTCCAGCATCTTCTCTTCCTGAGCCAAAAATGCTTTTATTGCATCGGCTAAATTAGAAAGTTTTTTGGCTCTTTGCTTCTGAAAGAAAAGAGTTTCCTGAGCACTCTCCCGCTTCAGCTCCAACGCAGCTTTTTCCATGGAGGTAAGTACATCAAGTCCGCACATATAAGCTTTAGCGACAATATCTCCAGCTAAAACATTTTCAAGTGACGAACGTTTAATCTTATCCCACAATTGCATAAGCTCTAAATCAGCATTTAAACTTGCAGATTTTTGCCGAGCCCGAAAAGTCATCAAACCGGCAAAACCGCAGTTAAGCTGAAAAGGTATAACCGGGAAAAATATTATTGCCGGAGCGCTAATGTAAGCCGGATTTTTTCCAACAAATATTTTGCAGACCTTGAAATAAAGTCTTATATCTTTTATCGTACTTAATATTTGCGCAACTAACATTGTTTCTTATTTTTGCCGCAGAACGCCAGAGATTTTCATACACCCGGCGGCAACCTCCCAAACAACATCATTCAACCAATCTACACCCACTCTGGTTTCCAGGGACGTTAATGACCGCATTGTCTGCAGATAAGAATTAGTCTTACCTGACCGGCGTTGTAATATTTTTATAAACGTTCCCTTTTTCTTCAAAGAAATTTCTTCCTCATTATTACCGGATAGATGCTCCTCCATCTGCGGCCAATCGCGGATAAATTGTTTTTGTTTGCGCCGCGCCGTACCAGACAAGCCTTTCTTCATTTTTTCTGCAAGCATAATTGTTTTCTCCAAGTTTTGCGCAAACAGTCGCATCTGTCTGATTCTTTCGGCAATGGCTTTATCTAGAACATCAAGGGTCCCGGCATATAGAGCCTCGCCGTACTTAGATCTAATAAAGAATTCGCGGCGAACAAAGCGATACCACTGTCTTAAAGCCAATAAATTGGCGATATAAACTATATTGTGGTGAACCTTGCGGCTAATATCACCATAATTTCCGGGAATAAATTTTTTGCGCTCGCGTGATAAAACAGAAGGAGAGCAAATCATTCCCGCAGTTAGGCAATCCTGCCGGCAAATAACACCTGCCGGAATAACTATACCGTATGCTATTTGCAGCGGCCCCACCAGCCCCCCCTGACCGCCCAGGAATATCGGCTCTTCGCGCAACATTACTCCTCGCGGAACATCTCCCATTAAAGAAGGGGTTGCCTTGTCCTGCTGGGGAGTGTAATTGAAATGGATATAAGAACTACCTACTTCGCTATGATTTTTCCGGCTTGTGCCACCCGCTATCAGGCAATCACAAAAATTGATCAGACTGCCCAGAGTCACGAAAGGAAATAGGATTGTCTGCTTTAGACCGACAGTGTGATTTCCCCTGGATTCTTCTTCTAAAAGGCAACCGGAGCGGACTTGTGCATTGCTACCCATTGCTACCTTATCCAGGAAAACCGAATCGGCAAAGTACCCACCCTTGAGCTCCACTGCCGTTCCCAGTTGGCAGTTAATCAAATTAACAGGCGCTTCATATCCCAGTTTTACATCTTGAGCAATTAACGTATTTTCTCCGCAAATCCTTGCCGCACCGTAAATTATTAAAGAACCGTCAATTCTGTCCGGATTTACTTCCTCGCCGATTTCCACAGAAAAAGGGGCCGTCATCCGAACCCCTTTCTTTAAGAGACAAGTTACCTTTTCAGGTAAGTTTAGATTTTTTTTAAAAGCTCTAGTCATAGATGTTTTTATAGTACTTATTTATTCTTTTCACAGTTGATACCTAATTTGACCATTTTATCGGTAAACGTATTGCGGCTAATTCCCAGAAAAACGGCCGCCGTACTTTTCACGTAGTTGGAACGGCGCAGAGCAATTTTAAACAAGCCTTTTTCCACCATCGACATAACTTGTTCGTAAAGCTTACTTTTACGACCGCCGGAAGCCGATAAAACGGTGGCAACATCTTCCAGCTTTTTTTCCAACACTTCTTCAACAACCGCGTAAGGGGTTTCCTTCACATTCATTACTACTCTTGAACTCTTTTGCTTTTTCGATTGCATTTTTTGAAGTTCCCCCTTCCGGACAAGATTAAATTAAGAATTAAAAATGTGTGTTTCTCAATATGTTTTTTTAAATTTAAGCTGGCAAAAATTTTAAAATTAAAACGACAATAATGATAAATACCGTAATCCAACTCATAACAATCAAAGAAAGTCGCTCGACAGGATGATCTAAATAATTTTTTACTTCTATTTCCACTTTTTCTGCTCCGAGCTTATCCACAAGAGAGCGAACAAGTAAAGAGTGTTTTTCTAATATATTGGAGAAAAAATAAAATCCCTTGGTCGTTGTTAATAAAAAATAGGCTTTATTGCGCAGTTCCACAACCCCCAGATGGGTGATTTCCCGCCAAAAAAAATTTTTTGTCCGGAAAAACTTTTTTAATTGCAACCCTTCTTCGGTCACGACAATTTCTCTTCTTGCCGTTTCAATGTCGGTCAATAAAGAACCAATAAAAAAAACCGCCAGAACTATTCTTTCCCCCATTTGCCCTCTAAATAAACTGATCAGCAACAACAGAAACAGAAGGACAATTACTGCCGTTAAAGGTATAAGAAAAGCCCGCCTGACTTTAAAAATATTTTGTGCCATTTATTGCTTGACCACGTAATTCTATCATTCCAGCCATTCGTAATGAGGGTTTTATTGAATGGCTTTATTTTTCTTTCTGATCACGGATATGATTTCCAAGCAAGCTCAGAAACCGAGTCCACAGCAAGCTACGGATCATATCCTCCGCTGTGCGGGATAATTCGACCTGCAAGCTCCAGTCGTAGATGACCTTCAGGTTATGCACTCTGTTTCTGAAGTTTGGGTCTCATTACAACTTACCAATTCCGACATGTGACCTTCAGGTTATACGCTTCGCTTTCGGAATTGGAGTTTCACGAACAAAAGTGCCGCTTTTACCGCCGCTTTTTTCCAGAAGCATGATATTTCCTATAATTATTCTCTTATCAACCGCCTTGCACATATCGTAAATAGTCAAGGCAGCTATACTGACAGCGGTAAGAGCTTCCATTTCCACGCCCGTTCTGCCCATATTTTTTACTTCCGATTGAATGATGATTTGAGATTTATTGCGGTCAATTTCTAAATTTACTTCTACTGCGGTCACCTCCAGCGGATGGCAAAGAGGAATAAGTTCTCCGGTTTTTTTTGCCGCCATAATGCCCGCAATCTTTGCCGCTGTCAAAACATTCCCTTTAACAATTTGCCCTTTTTCAATCAACTCCAAAGTCCGGCTATCCATCTGGACAATTCCGACAGCCTTCGCTTGGCGAAGAGTCTCCCCCTTAGCTGTAATATCCACCATTTGAACTTGACCTTTTCTATTTACATGGGATAATTTTCGCATGGCAGTTAATGAACTCAGGAATTAATTATGTAACCAATTGATGTCGGCGGACTCTAACATAGCGCAATTAATGAGTCAAGAAAGTCTCACATTTTTTATTGAATTAAAAAACTTGATATAAATATTGCGATTCGCTAGTATTTTTGACAAAACTGAAGCTGGAGAATATTAGTGTTTGTTAAAGTATTTAGCATGAGCGTCATCGGCATGGAATCGTACCCCGTGTTCGTGGAAGTGGACATATCCCAGGGGCTGCCTCAATTTGCCACTGTTGGACTGCCCGATGCTTCCGTCAAAGAAAGCAGAGACCGAATTAAAGCCGCCATAAAGAATTCCGGCTACCGCTTTCCCCGCAGCCATGTGACCGTAAATTTAGCTCCGGCGGACATTAAGAAAGAAGGAACCGGTTTTGATCTTCCCATTGCCGTAGGCATTTTAGCCGCGGAAGAATTGATTAAAGAAACTGTTTTGCGTGACTGCTTTTTTATCGGAGAATTATCGCTGGACGGCAGTATTAAAGGAGTAAGCGGCGTGCTGACTGCTGTCTTTAAAGCAAAGGAAACAGGTGTCAAGTCGGTTTTCGTTCCCGAAGAAAATGCTGCCGAAGCGGCTATGGTCGAAGGAATTAATGTTTTCCCGATCAAAACATTGCCGGATGTTGTGGAATTTTTTAACGGACGACACAATATCGAGCCTCTTTCTTTGGATATAAGCAAGATTTTTCAGAAAACGCGTCAATATGAAGTCGATTTTAATGAAATTAAAGGACAGAAGCAAGCATTGAGGGCGTTGGAAATTGCGGCGGCCGGAGGTCACAATGTGCTGATGATCGGCCCCCCGGGCTCCGGTAAAAGTATGCTGGCAAAAAGACTCCCCACTATATTGCCAGATATTTCTTTCGAGGAGGCTATTGAAGTAACAAAAGTATTTTCTGTCGCGGGTTCATTGAATAGAAACAAATCTTTAGTTGCCGTACGTCCCTTTCGTTCGCCGCATCACACAATATCCGATGTCGGTCTGGTTGGAGGCGGACAGATGCCGCGGCCGGGCGAAATAAGTCTTGCTCATTTAGGAGTTCTTTTTTTGGATGAACTGCCCGAGTTTAAAAAAAACGCATTGGAAGCTCTTCGTCAGCCATTGGAAGAAGGCGCCATAACAATTACTCGTTCTGCAATAACAGCATCTTTCCCCGCAAAATTTATGCTGGTTGCCGCTATGAATCCTTGCCCTTGTGGTTATTTCGGCGATCGTATCCGCACCTGTCGCTGCAGTGCGCAGCAAATTCGACAGTATCAAGCCAAAATATCAGGGCCACTCTTGGATCGGATAGATATGCATATCGAAGTGCCTTCGGTCAAATATCGGGCACTTTCCGACAAAGAATTGGGGGAATCCTCCTCGACCATCAAAAGTCGCGTAAACTATGCGCGGGAATTACAGAAAAAACGTTTCGGTGTTGATAGTACTCTATGTAATGCCCGCATGACGGAGAAGCAAATAAAGAATTTTTGCCCCATCGGCGAAGATTCGCATAAGCTCATTGAAATGGCTATTGAAAAACTGGGATTAAGCGCCCGGGCGGTAAACCGGATATTGAAAGTTTCCCGCACGATCGCCGATCTGGAAGGACAAGGAAAGCATCGAATCAGCTCATGTAGCCGAAGCAATTCAGTATCGATCTCTTGATCGCAGTTTAATTTGATGATAAGTACAAAAATTATATTAATATATTAAACTTTGAACAAAGAGTGGCCGGATAGAGCCAATTAAGGTAATATCTGATATAGAGGCAACTCGGTTTAAGAGGTATTTATGGAAATCAAAATCATTAAAGCTCAATCCGGAAAAGATGAAAGCAAAACCGAAGGATGAATCAAAGCTTGGCTTCGGCAAAATTTTTACCGATCATTTTTTCAACATGAAATATAAGGAAGGCCGGGGGTGGTACGATGCGATTATTGAACCTTACCGGCTGCTTGAGCTTGATCCTACAGCAATGTGTCTTCATTATGCTCAGGAAATATTTGAAGGGTTGAAAGCATATCGCGGTAAAGACGGGGAAATTTTCCTTTTTCGTCCCACGGAAAACATCAAAAGAATGAACGCGTCCGCGGACAGACTTTGTATGCCGTCGCTTGACGAAAATATTTTCCTCGATGCTCTGAAAAAACTGGTAATTCTGGAAAAAGACTGGATCCCTCACGGTGCCGGAACATCTTTATACATTCGTCCGACCATGATTGCCACGGAAGCGGCACTGGGAGTTCATCCGGCTCATGAATATCTATTTTTTATTGTCGTCGGACCGGTGGGAGCTTATTATCCGCAGGGGTTTTCGCCGACAAAAATTTATGTTTCAGAGGAGCATGTGCGGGCGGCGGCCGGCGGAACCGGCCACACCAAAGCAGCAGGCAACTATGCTGCCAGCCTTTATGCCAGCCGCATTGCCACAAATATGGGGTATACTCAGGTTTTATGGCTTGATGCCAGGGAAAAGAAATACGTGGAAGAAGTCGGAACAAGCAACATTTTTTTTGTGATTGGCGATGAACTGATTACTCCGGCGCTCACCGGAACAATTCTGCCGGGTGTCACTCGTCACTCCGTCATTCAACTGGCCCGTCATTTTGGAGTGAAAGTTGCGGAGCGTCCGCTCTCGGTAGATGAAATTATGGCCGCTTACAAAAAGGGCACCCTAAAAGAAGTTTTTGCCTCGGGAACAGCGGCAATTGTTTCACCGGTCGGTCAAATTTATTTTCGCGGCAGAGAATATATAATCAACTCTGGAAAAACCGGTCCTCTGGCCGAAAAACTATATAATGAAATTGTGCAAATCCAATACGGATTGAAGGAAGATAAATTCGGCTGGCGCGTCAAAATCCATGGCTAGTACTATACCAAAAAATGATGACCATAGATTTTCCCCCTTGGATACAGGCACTTGGATTTGTATTCCACAAATCTGTGGAAAAGGCTGTTGATATCACTGTTGATAATCCCCGCCAGTCCGTAATTGGCGCGATTCTATACCAAATTGCCTAAGGTTTGAGCAAGATAAATATTAAATAAAATCAATTGTTTATAAATATACCCTGTCATCACCGCCACTTATAAGGAAGCAAAAGAAACAGATATAAACTCCCTAGAAAAAAATGTGCCATTTATGATCTCGTACTTTGATTTTTTTTATAAAAAAATAAGCAAAAATTTTCTTAAGCCAAATGAAATAGTTACATCAATTAAAGCCAGTTTTTGGCTAATTGTCGCTCTGTTTTTGATAATATCTTTACCCGGCATTGTCCCGGCCGAAGAACTTCCTCTAATCGACGATGTTGTCCAAAAATTACAGCATACTTACGAGAATACGGGGGATTTTAAGGCTAATTTTCTTCAAGAAACAACGGTTAGATCGATAAAGAAGACGGAAATAGAAGAAGGGCGCGTTTTCTTCAAAAATCCGAAGAACATGCTGTGGGATTATACAAAACCCAGAGCAAAAAAACTGGTAATTAATCAGCATACGGCATGGCTATATCTTCCGCAAGAAAAGTCAGCCTATCGGCAAAAAGCGGACAATATTTTCCAATCTAAAGCGTTAATCAGATTTCTATCCGGTTTAGGAAAATTAAAAGACGATTTTGCCATCACCTATGCTGATCCTAAAGCTTTGGACAAAAATGGAAATTATTTATTGCTGCTAACTCCTCTCGAAAAGAATAGTATTCTCAATCCTATTCAAATCACCGTGCATAAAGATAAATTTTATATATTGCAGGTTAGCTTCAACGATACATTCGGTAACTCCACTTCGGTAAAATTTTCCAATATACTCATCAACAACGGACTTACTGATAAAATGTTTCAATTTCAACCGCCAGCCGGCGTTAGCATTTTTGATATGCCTTAGAAATACTAATCAAGCATTATGGAAGCTTCTCTTTTCATTTTTTATCAAATAAAGTAAACTTGCACAAAAGTCCGGAAAATATCAACCAAGTATATTAATTGTTATGCCATGTGAAAGTTCAAGATGAGGTTTGACATGTTCAAACGGGAGTTATTGGTGCCCAGCATATTATGTATCCTATATGTTGTATCGTGCGTTTGGGCATTTTCTTTCATGATATCACGACCTGGGGACAAATTTTCCGCCATGTTCATAGGTATATTAACGATGCCGTGGAGCTTTCTCATAGCATTTCCTCTCAATTTAATAGAAGTTATATTTAATTTTGAATTCGTACATGTTGATAAAAAAATAATTCTGCTAATATGTGCAATTATAAATACTGTTTTGGTATTTTTTCTTGCTAGAAAAGTAATAATAATGTGGAAAAGTGAACGCGAAGGTAGATAAACAGAGCTGATCGTTTACTCCGGCTGATTTTTTCGTTATCCACTCAAACGCAATTTATACCAATGTGCAGTCAAAAGTATACCGAGGCGGCAAGGAAAAGGCGACGCAGTCGTATAGTACAATACGTCGAGGAGCCGATGACGATGCCAACAAAGGTAGACGAATGAGTGCGAATTGGTATCAATTAATCAAAGGGATTATCTCTGTCAAAATCGGGAATTAGCTTGAAATTGTTTACTTCTTGAACAAAAAGATTTTCAAAACCTAATTTCAGCGCGTAATCCAAAATTTGCTTGTACTCGTTTTTTGTGATTCGGCGTCCCAAAAGCGGATGCTGACGTACCTTGTCCATAGGCGTGTACTGAGACATGAGGCTTATGGGAACCGATGTGGATATTTCCTTTTTGATGAGCCTAAGAGCTTCTTTCGAGTTTTCCATTCTGCCGGGCAAAACCAAATGGCGGACAATTACTCCTTTTTTCGCCACATCATTTTCCAGCTCCAAATCGTCGCCTACCTGACGCACCATTTCTTTTAAAGAATCCAGTGCAAATCGCGGATACCGCGGCGCCGAAGAAAATACCACGGCGTCCTCTTCCAGGCCGTATTTGAAATCCGGCAGATAAATTTCCACCATGCCCGAAAGCATTTTGATAATTTCCGGATTTTCGTAGCCACCGCAATTATAGACGAAAGGAATCGTAAGCCCACTGTTACGCGCTAGAAGAAGAGCATCCATAATTAGCGGCGTTTGCGGTGTCGGTGTCACCGGCTCAATATTGTGGCAATGACGTTCCTGCAAATCCAACATTACATCGGCCATTTGGCTTACGCTGAGCTCTTTACCGCAGGTATTGTGCGATATTTGATAATTTTGACAATAGATGCAGCCCAAATTGCACGAAGAAAAAAAGATAGTACCTGCACCGTTTTTCCCGGATAGCGGCGGCTCCTCGCCGTGATGCGCCAGCGCGCAATCCATAACGATCTTCGCCGGCAGGCGGCAATAGCCTAATTCTCCTCTGGTACGGTCGACATGACACTGGCGGGGACAAAGCACGCAATCCTCGAATATTTCTTTGAGTGCGAAAACGCTATCTGATAAATCCATTATTTGAGGGGTGGCAAGTTTGTTTAGAGTCTTTCGACCACGTCCTTTAGCCTGCCGCTTTCCACCAATTCTATAAAATCCTCGCCCAGCGGGGCAGACAATTCCACGGCTTTATACCAATTTTTAATTCTTGTTTCCTGATCATCAAGGTAGGCGAGAAAATCAGCGCGTTCGGGAACTTTTTCACCCGGAAGCTTTTCCACAAAATTTTGTGTGGGAAATACCATCAAGACATTGCTTAATGTTTCCTCGTCCGGCACACGGTGCATCAGATTTTTATCGAGCCAGCCCGGAATGATCCGTTCCTGATGATGAAAGAAAAGCACTGTTTCGTTTTCTTTAGCGGCAAATTGGTGCGTAAGATGATAATCAATGAGCCCGCCGTCACGGTAAATGCCGCGTGGAGCACCATAAATGTTGCGCACGCCGGCAACAACAAGAGGTATGGCTCCCGATGCCATTACCGCGTACTTAAAATTGATTTCATTGATTCTTACATAGCGGCCGCGGAACTGCGGCTGTAAACAAAAGGGAGGCGGCATGGAACAATTATAAAATACAACCCTCTCCGCAAAATGGTAAATATTATTGCGGCTGAGGCGATTAAATAAATAGCAAGTTACCAAACCTACTTTCTGTAACCACTGAGTTTCTGAAGCAACAAGACCGCGTGACCGGGCGGTAATTATGGCTAAACGATACCTTTTATTCGCTAAAGCAAAAGGCAACGCGTCGTCTTCCAGATATTCATTAATGAGGCCGGTAATTTTTTGCAACACGCTGGAAGGATTATCTTTTCGGAAGTATCTTGTATTTATATAGGCATTTAAAAGTTTCTGATAACATTGCGCAGCTTCCGGTTGTAGCCAGGCGGCGAAACGCCACGCTCCGGCAGAGGAACCAACCAAATTAACTGCTCTGGAACGGCCTAAAAATCCGCCTTTCAAGAGAGTTAAATCAAAGCCACTGGCAATCAACCATCTTGGCCCTACTGCCGCCCCATAATACGTCGAAACGGAATTTAGATCAAAACCGCCATCCTTGATAATTTTGTAAACTCGCTCACCAGCTTTAACTCTTATCCTATTCATGTTTATTTGTGAAACTCCAATTTCGAAAGCGAAGCGTAGCGGAATTGGCAAGTTGAACAATCCCGCAAAGCGGAGGGTATAATATTCCGCAGCTTGCTTTGGGTTTTCATACCCGTGATTTTCTATCCCGGCAAAGGTCTTGACACAAAAATTATTGTCCTGTAAATTAAGACAATTATTGATTATTGGCAAATTTCTTATATCATATATAAAAAAGTTACCCAACCCTCATTAAATGAGGCGGCTTTTATCAATAATTGGGAAAAATGCAAGATATTTATTTGCGAAACTCCAATTCCGAAAGTGAAGCATATAACCTGAAGGTCACACGTCGGAATCGGCAAGTTGTAATGAGACTCAAATTTCAGAAACGCAGTGAACTGAAATTTGCAAGTCGAATTATACCGCTTGGAAGCGGTGGACAATCCCGCAAAGCGGAGGGGACCCCGCAGCTTGAATTGGGGGTTCCCGTGATTTTTTAAGCGGTAGGATACTTCATGGATATAAAAAATTCAATGAAACAAATCGCCCGGGACGCACTGGCAGCGGCACGAAGCATTTCCCGTGTGACATCGGCGGTCAAAAATAATGCTCTCTTGCAAATGGCAGTTGAACTTGACCGTAATCGTGATTTCCTTCTGGCGGAAAACTCCAAAGATATTTCCCAAGCCAAGCAATCAGGACTTCCCCCAGCCATGATTGACCGTCTCAGTCTGGAAAAATCTACGATTGAATCGATGGTGCAAGGATTAAGGGAAGTGGCACGTCTGCCCGATCCTGTGGGCAAGGTAACTTCTATGTGGCGCCGTCCCAACGGCCTTCTGGTGGGCAGGATGCGTATTCCCCTGGGAGTTATCGGCATCATTTACGAATCGCGCCCCAATGTTACTGTCGATGCCTCCGCTCTTTGCCTCAAATCCGGAAACGCGGTAATTTTACGGGGCGGTTCCGAAGCAATTAATTCCAATTTGGCAATAGCCACAATCCTGCAAGAGGTTTTGCGCAAAAACTCCCTGCCCACGGCGGCGATTCAAGTTATTGGGCTGACTGACCGTGAAGCTGTCTCGGCAATGCTGCAATTGGATGAATACATTGATTTGATAATTCCTCGCGGCGGAGAAGAATTGATTCGCGCCGTAGTTAACCAATCCAAAATACCCGTAATCAAGCACTACAAAGGGGTCTGTCATATTTTTGTGGACGCGCAGGCCGACGAGGATATGGCCGTTAATATTTGTTTCAACGCCAAAGTTCAACGCCCGGGTGTTTGCAATGCTATGGAAACTCTACTGGTGCACAAAGACATTGCCCGTGAGTTTTTGCCCCAGGTAGCCTCTAAATTGCAAAAAGCCGGCGTCGTCCTCAGGGGATGCGAAAAAGCAAGATCGATCTTAAAAAATATTGAGGCCGCGACCGAAGACGACTGGTTTGCCGAGTATCTCGATTTGATTCTGGCGGTGAAGGTCGTGGATAGTATTGACGAAGCCATCGCTCATATTGAAAAATACGGTTCCCTACATACGGAGTCCATAATAACAAATGACTATAACAATTCTCAACGCTTTTTAAACGAGGTCAATTCGTCGACCGTGCTGGTCAATGCCTCCACACGTTTCAGCGATGGCTTTGAGTTGGGATTAGGCGCAGAAATCGGCATCTCCACGACCAAGCTTCATGCCTTCGGGCCGATGGGGCTGGAAGAATTGACAACAACAAAATTTATAATTTACGGCAACGGACAGGTGCGAACATGAAATGGGGACTTATTGGGGGGAACATTTGATCCGATTCATTTCGGACATTTACGGGCGCGGAAGAAATGCTGGAAATCTTTGATTTAAACCGGATCATTTTTATCCCTTCATCGCGGCCTCCGCATAAGTTGGAAGCCGAAATCACCTCTTTTTACCATCGCGAGCAGATGATTCGGATGGCCATTGAAGGTAATGTTATCTTTTTCCTTTTCGGACGTGGAAAATTTAAAAGCCGGCAAATCATATTCCGTAGAAACAGTGGAATATATATTAAACAAGTATCTGGAAAATTTGGAACTTTACTTCATCGTCGGGCAGGATGCTTTCCAAGCCGTTACGACGTGGAAAGACTGGGAAAAACTTCTGCTGTTGTGCAACTTTGCCGTTATGACACGTCCCGGCTACGAGAATATGAAATTGGACGGTATCCTGCCGAAAGACTTTGCCGCACGATTTACTTACAATGAAAAAATTGACGGATTTAAAGGTCCCACAGGTCACACGATATATTTCCGTCACGTAAGCTTTTTGGACATTTCTTCATCCCGGATGAAAGAGATGATCAAAGCGGATAAATCCGTAAGATATCTTACGCCGGATAAAGTCCGCCAATACATCGCTAAAAACTCTCTCTATAAAAAATCATGAGGAAATAGGTTGACGCACCGGACAAATATTGCGATAATTAACTTAAATGTCAGCAGACAAGTTTTAAAATATAAAGAAAAAAATTATGCTTTTAGTTATCTTAAAAAAATTCGGTAAAAATTCCTCGGATAGAGGAAAAAAATAGAGAGAGGGGGGATCATTGCATTATGAAAAAAACATTGAACGTTATTCTTGGTTTTAATTTATTTTTCGCACTTTTTCTTTTTTGCAGCACCCCGTCAATGGCGGAAAACGCGACACCTGTGGAAAAGCCTTCAACTATACAGATAGGTATGACTTACTATTATTTTGACTACAAAGAAGATTTGGTCATGCCGGACAAAAGTACGGAATACGGATGGCTGCCGGGCATATATTTGGATTATACTTTCAAAAAGAAGTCATCAATATATGCAAAAGTATTTTTAAGCTATGCTACCGCCGATATAACCTATGACGGTTCAACTCAGCCCTCCGGTACGCCGCTAAAGTTTACGGATGAATCCGCCAGGATGCTCAAATTTGAAACAAATATCGGCTACGCCATACCCATAGCCAAGGGCTTCCTGTTAATTCCATATCTGGGCTGCGGTTACCAATACTGGGAACGGGGTGATAACAGGATTATTCCGGAGTCCGGTGGTACGGTCCAATTTCAAGAAGTGTATAAATGGTTCTACATTCCCGTGGGAATCAAAGCTGATTATAACATAACGGAAAAATTGAATATAGCCGCTTCTGCCGCGGCCAATTTTATGTTCTGGGGCACATTGACTGCTTATCTTTCATACATAGGAGGTCCTGATACGGATTTCACTTTAGGCAACCGAATCGGTTTCTATGCGGAAATTCCCGTGACTTATAAATTCACAAATAATTTCGGAATTTCAGTAACACCTTGGTACGAATACAGTTCATTTGGCGCGAGCGATGTCGATGCTGCTACGGGTTTTTATGAGCCGTCAAGCAGAACTAATAAGTATGGCATTAATGCAGGAATTCTATTTTCATTCTAGGGTATTGGTTTTTGCAGGACAAGTAATTGGCCGGATAGGCGCTACGGCCGCCGAATGAATTAAGTAACAATCTTTAAGAGCTGCAAAAAAGGCCATGGGATTTGCCCCGTGGCCTTTTTCATATACCATTGAATTTTTAAGCTATTCCTCTCTGCAGCAGAATACAACCATCATCATCTTCTACTACGCCCAGACTCCCAGCGATCCTTTAAAGCTTTTCCTGAAAATTGCCAAGAAACTTTACTCCATCCGTCTCAGCTGTTACCATGTGCTAATGACTTCTCCAGCGGCCATTTTATTAGCTTTTTACAATTATTTTTTCTTATGTTGACGGGGGTTTTTATTTTGTTATAATATCCACACTAAAGATTAAGGTTTTAAGGTAAGCCCTCGTAGGAAAATTTATCTATGGCCTGAGCAATAAACATCAGGACATCTCCATGCTGCCAAAGCTGCTGCCAACTATCCTAATCCCAAAGGCTACCTTTGATAATTATCAGGCAGAACATGATCTTTCTGCTATTGGCAGATGAATCATGCTATTGAAATAGGAAGGAACAACAAATTATGCCGAAAAAAATACTGATTGCAGATGATGATCAAGATTCCGTATCATTTCTTACTTCTGTACTAAAGGATAATAAGTATGAGGTTATCGTAGCTTTTGATGGAATGCAGACCATAGCAGCAGCCCATAAAGAAAAACCCGATTTAATTCTTTTAGATATCATGATGCCCGTACGTAGTGGCATACATATCTTTGAGAATTTAAAAATATCCGCGGTGACCGCCATAACCCCTGTAATTTTTATTACCGGTGTAGCTAAATCAGAGGTCAAGCAAAAAGCGCTGGAGATGGGTGCGGCAGATTACATTGTAAAACCGTTCGACACTGATTATCTGCTAAGTAAAATAAGAAAAGCCCTGGGCGAGGAGAACCGCGTGTAATTCCGGGGACACTTAATTATTTTCCGCAATTTTTCTCCCTTGTTTCTAAGCTACTGCTTGTTACCATTGATTTTCGGCAATTTATAATAATATCTCCGTGGCTGACAACGCCACGGAGATATTGGAAACACAGCCACTTTGTAATGCGTATGTTTTCACAAGCGCAAAAATAATTAACAACTATTTGCAATTTTTTATTTCTGCAAATTTTCAATAACCGTTGCTACGCCCAAGCCGCCGCCGCAGCAAGAGCTGAAAATACCGTACTTACCGCCCTTGCGGATGAGTTCTTTCATCGTGCCTATGCAAATGCGCGCTCCCGAGGCTCCGTTGGGATGTCCAAAGGCGATGGCGCCGCCATTGGGATTCCACTTGTCCATATTAATCTTTTCCCCGGTTTGCTTTTCGAGTTCTTTGATAACTGCCAGGTTCTGCACGGCAAATGCCTCGTTACATTCCATTACGTCCATGCCGGAAAGCTTCAAACCGGCTCGCTTCAAAGCTAAAGGCATGGCGTAGGCGGGAGCAATTCCCATGATTTTGGGATCGACACCGTAATCGCCGCCGGCCAGCCACTTCGCCATCGGCTTATAGCCCAGTGCTTTGGCTTTTTCCATGGTCATCATCAGAACAAAGGCAGCGCCGTCATTGCGGCCGGAAGCATTTCCGGCAGTGACAGTTCCATCCTTTATAAAGGCTGGCGGTAAGGCCGATAACGCCTCCATGGACGTCATCCGCGGATGTTCATCAACCTTGAACTCTATAGGGGGATTCTTTTTTCCTTGAGGGACCATGACAGGAACAATCTCCTCAACAAAATATCCCGCATCAATGGCCTTTTTCGCCAAAACCTGGCTGCGCAGGCCAAATTCATCCTGCGCCTGACGCGATATATTGTACATCTTCTGCAGAGCCTCCGCCGTCAACCCCATATTCATGGTTGCCGGATCCTTGGTAGGCGAAAGGGATGGCGCAATGGGGAAGGGCGGGATCATCCGATACGGCTCTGTGGCCATGGAAAATTTGGCACATGCCTGGCTATAAGATTCCATACCGCCGGCGATCATGATATCCGCATGGTTGGCAAGTATTCTCCATGCCGCATGATTCATGCTGTCAATCGCCGAGCCGCACTGCATCTCTACGTAGGAAGCCGAAGTGCTCTCCGGAAGTCCGCCGGCTAATGCCGCCCAACGTGCCGGGTTAAGAGCAGAAGTCGCGCCGATTGCCGAACCGCAAAAAACCGCGTCCACTGTGCCCTTCTCCGCTATTTTGGTTTTTGCCATCAGTCCTTTAATGGCTAAACCACCCAATTCTTCCATCGGAATGTTTCTTAGAGTACGCCCCAAAGTACCGAATGCCGTCCGCACTCCGTCAACAAATACAACTTCTCTGTTACTCATATTTCACCTCTTTTTTTTATTTTTTCACAAAATCATCGGTAAATGCCCGAATAACCAACAGAAAATAATTCTTGGAGATGAGAATCAGGATGGCATTTTTGCTCTCCTCATTCTTACCCAATCAAAATAATACCAACGCAATTTTTTTACAGTATCGATGGGTCTACTTCTTTTCCGGTTTTTTGTATTCATACCAGCCTTTGCCGGTTTTCTCTCCGTATTCACCTTTAACATAATGTTCTACAACACTTGGCGAGGGAAGATCGTCGCGATTGCCTGATTTTCTGAAGCCTTCCATACCCATGATGTAGGTAAGATCGATACCGGTTAAATCATTCAACCGAAAGGGGCCCATCGGATGGCCTGCCCCGTAAACACAGGCTTTATCAATATCTTCCGCGGAGGCAACACCCATATCCAGCATCCATAGGGCTTCTCTGGCAATCACGCGGAAAATCCTGTTGAGCAGGAAGCCATCTACTTCCTTTTTAATGAGGACCGGAACCTTTTCCAATTTCTTGCAAAAATCCATCGTAAGGTTGGCGCTCTCCTCAGAAACATGCGGACCTCTGACCACTTCCACCAGCTTCATCACCAGCGCCGGATTGAAAAAGTGCATGTTCAGAACTTTATCCGGCCGCTTGGTAACATCGGCGATGCGGGAGCTCACGATAAAAGAGCTGTTCGTCGCCAGAATGGCATGAGCAGGCGCAAATTTGTCGAGATCGGCAAATATCTTTCTTTTCAGATTGAGGACTTCCGTAGCCGCTTCAATTACAAAATCCGCGTCTTTAGCGGCTTCTTTCATGTCGGAAGTAAAAGAAATATTTTTCCGCGCCGAGTCCGCCTGTTCTTTTGTTAATTTACCTTTCTCGACTCTACCGGGAAGATAGTTATTGACAAAATTATCGGCCTTCTTGAGCATTTCCGGCACGACATCCGAACACTTTGTTTTGAAGCCGTAAATTGCGCAAAGAAGAGAAATCTGATGGCCCATGTTCCCGGCCCCAACCACACATACATTTTTCACATCATCGAGTTTCATTTTTTCCATCCTTTCTTTGATTTTTATTTTATAGCCATTTTTGTCCAAAATAATCCCTGAAAAAGCAAATCCATCACCGGGCAATAGATATTTTCGCAAGAAAATAATCTCACGAGAAAGATACTATCATCGGGAATATTCAGGAATAGTTTTCACTAAAGCATACAAATATTCTCGAAACGGGGGTCAAACGATTTTTTCCGCAAGCAATGCCGGACGGGAACAGCCTTATAGAACCAAATACCAAAAAGATACAGTTTGCTTTTCTCAGCATAAATCATTTGTCCCAAGTAGTTTCCACCCTACCAAAAATAATTTTTGAATTCAAACTATTTTGACCGGCAGTCCTATTTTTTTATTGTTTAATGGGGAGCCGCGCCATTGCACAGTTTAGGTATTTGAATATACAACATATTTTATAGTAAGCGCGGTCGCCGAAAATGAGATATTCATTGGACAAAATGCACAATTTAGAATATTAAATTCATATTGAGACTAAAACACCCTGAAGGAGAATATATGAAATATAAGTTTATTGAACTGGAAATAAAAAATTATGTCGCGGACGTAACGCTTGCCAGAGTGGAAAGCCTGAATGCTTTGTCTCTGGAATTTGCTTCCGAGATTGCGAATGTTTTCAGAGAACTGGGAATGATGGACGATGTAAGAGTAATTGTCCTCAAAAGCAAGGCTAGAATTTTTTGCGCCGGCCTCGATTTGAGAGAAGCCGCTGGCAGTTTTCACGGCACAGCCAAAGGTGTGATCGAATCCGTGGAAAGATCCCAGCCTTTATTCGATTGCTGCAATGCCATCGAAGAATGCCCCAAACCGGTTATCGCGGCTATCCACAGCCGCTGTATCGGCGGCGGACTGGATATAATCTCCGCCTGCGATATTCGTCTTTGCTCGGAAGACGCGAGCTTCTGCCTTAAAGAGGCGGCGATCGGTTTTGTCGCCGATATGGGAGTCCTCCAGAGATTGCCGTTAATTGTCGGTCAGGGATTCGCCCGGCAAATGGCCTATACCGCCGCCGAATATCCCGCGCGGGAAGTGGAGAAAAGGGGCTTGATCAATGCCGTTTATAAAGATAAGGATGCGCTGATGGCGGCCGCAAAAAAATTAGCGGCGGAGATTGCCCAAAACGCACCGCTGGCTATTCGCTCTACAAAGGAAGTTTTAAACTATAGCCGGTACGCCAATGTTAAAGACGGTATGTCTTCGGCCATACAAAAAAATATGGTGCTGATGACTTCGGATGATCTCAAAGAAGCAGTCACCGCCTTCATCGAAAAAAGGCCGCCGGACTTTAAGGGAAAATGAAAAACAATGCCAAGTCGCCTTCATTCGGCTATCTTTCCCGGCTGCTTTGTCGGCTCCTCGACGTATAGAACTGGAAAGAAACGCGCGGACAAAGCGCGATGAAGCCAAGCAGATATTTGAGCAACTTGTACTTGGGCAAATCAAGTTATAATGCAGAGCGTCGGCAATGTGGACCGCTTTTGAGTTCATTATTACGCTGCACGACAGCGTCACATGACAAAGAATTGATTATGACGAAAAAATTAATTTGGCCTATTCTACTAATATTGAGCATTGGATTTACTGCCTGCTCACCCGTTTGGACAGGAAAATACATTTCTTATTTTCCTGCAAACCAATGTTGTTTGCCCAGTTTTCCGGATAAAGACGGATGGTATGGCGGTGATGGTGCTTACTCCATCAAACTGGATCAAGAGCGCACGCTGTGGCTCTTCGGTGACACATTTGTTTCTCCTGATAAGGGCAGAAAAGACCGCATTGGTATGGATGTTGTCATGGGAACAACTCTGGCCATCTCCACCTGTTCCCCCAATGGCCAATTCCATATTCACTATTATCTGAAAAAGAAAAATGAGAAATTTGTGTCGTTTTTTGGTGAAAACGAATGGCTCTGGCCGCAAGACCCATTTATCGTTAATGATGTATTATACGTGCCTCTATTAGTTGTAAAAGCGCTGCTGGATTTAAAAGCGCCTTTTAGTTTTAAGATAGTCAGACACAAAATTGCCAGAATCAAAAATTATACACTGGCGGATCCCCTTCAGTGGACTGTCGATTACATAGATTTAAAAGAAGCAATTCTACCGGGCATTGAAGCTTTTGCCGCAACTTCCGTTGTTTTCCAGAATCATGTTTATTTTTACCAGCTTTATACCTCCGTGAAGAAAAGAACGACAGTTTCCGGCAATATCCTGGTCCGCATTCCGATTGACAAACTGGATGATCCTGCCAATTCCATAGAATACTTAGACAAAGGCGGAAAATGGGAAAAGGGGGTTGTGCCCGCTAAGGCTAGAATCGTTCTTGCCGCCGGTGTCTCCGAGTTAAGCGTGCGCTACCATGCTGATTATGAAAAGTGGATCGCTGTTTACCTATCCCCGCAAAACGACGGCAATCAACTCTTGTATCAAACTGCGGATAAGCTGGAAGGCCCCTGGACAAAGCCCAAAGTTCTAGTCGAAAAAATTCCCGAAGTTGATCCTAAAAGCCCCCGGTATGACGATCAAAATTTTTGTTATGCCGGTAAAGAGCATATAGAATTTTCCCACCACGAGAAGATCGTGGCAACTTATGTTTGTAATTCATTAGAAAATTTTCAGGATAGAATAAATTTCATCCGTAAAAATCTTTTTCTTTACCGTCCCGTTGTAGTCACGGTTATGAACCCCGCAATAAACTTTGGAAACTGATTCGAGAACCTATATCCCCAGCCATTTAACAAAGCTATAAGCCGCAATTCCGCCAAGATAGGAAACAATCAGCGTCATCACGATAGTGGAGTAAAACCATTTATTGCTGTTCATTTCTTTTTTCAACACGGCGATTGTTGCAGCGCAGGGAATAAAAAGCATCATTACCACGAGGAAGGCCGCGGCAGAGGCATGACTCATCACCGTCGGCAGAACATTAACCAAACCTGCTGCGCCTACAGAATAAAGAACGCCCAAAGTAGCCACAACATTTTCTTTAGCTACAAGACCGGTCAAAAGAGCGGTAATCATTTTCCAATCGAGCCCCAGCGGCGCTCCCAGCGGCTGTAGAAATTTCCCTAATGAAGCCAGAAAACTTTCCTCCACAACGCCGGAAGGAAAATAAGATAAAAGCCAGACGAGCAAGGCAACGGCAAGAATAATTGTTCCCGCTTTGCGGATGAAAGAAATTGTTCTGGACCAGACGACCATCATAATTGTTCGGGGGTCGGGACTATGGTAAATCGGCAACTCCATAATAAAAGGCGCGTCCTGCTCCCGGAGCGTCTTATTCACCAAAGCTCCCGCCAATCCCAGAACGATTATGTTCAGAGACAGAATGCTCCAGGATACATAGGCAGCGTTGGTTCCAAAGATAGCGGCGGAAACCAGTGTCAATACCGCCAACCGCGCCGTGCAGGGAACAAAGGGGATTAAAAGCAAAGTAATCATTCTGGCTTTGCGCGTCTCGATAATCCGCGCGCCCAGAACGGCAGGCACGTTGCACCCGAATCCCAGGCACATCGGAATAAAACTTTTTCCATGCAGGCCGACCAGATGCATGATTCTATCCATAACAAAGGCGGCGCGCGCCATGTAGCCCACATCTTCCAAAAGCGCCATGATCGTAAAAAAGATGAGCAGAATCGGCAGAAAAGTGAGTACTGATCCTGCTCCCCCAATGACGCCGTTGAGTAATAGTCCCTGAAGCCAGACAGGCAGACCGGTTGTAACTGGTCCACAAAATTGGATGAATTGACGGATCAAATTGCTCATCCAATTTTGCAAAGGCACTCCCACCGAATAAGTAAGGGAAAAAACAGCGGCCATTACCGCGAGCAAAACCGGAATGCCGAATATTGGACGAGTCAGAATATGATCGATTCTATCGGTTAACACTACCTGCCCCATTTTAAAACGGGAAATGGCCGCTCTGGTCATTTTCTCGATCCAGTCATAGCGGCCGTTGACAACGGCATGCAGTGCGTCTTCATGTTTGATGAGAAGATTCTGTATCTCCTTCCAGGCGGATTTCTGCGCCTTTCCTTCCACCATTTTCGATACCTCGGGATCGCCTTCCATCAATTTTATCGCAATCCATTCGGATGTGTAAGGCTCCTGAATATAAGGCCGGACTGCTTCCAATATTTTTTGGTAGATTTGCTGATGGTCGGGCGAGACCTCCGGTAACTGCGGATGAAATTTAGTGTCACATAAGGCGAGCGATGATATTTGCGCGACAAGTTCTTTAATGCCGTTATTTCGTTTGGCCACCATAGGAATTACCGGTATTCCCAACGAATCCTGCAGAGACTTCGTATCAATCTGGATACCTTGATTGGAAGCGACATCTAGCATATTTAAAGCCACTATTACCGGGCGATCGAGCAGAAGAACCTCGGATAAGAGGTAAAGGTTTCTTTCCAGGGCCGCGGCATTGAGCACCAGCACAACAAGATCGGGCTTTTCTTTGATGATAAAATCGCGGGCGACTCTTTCCTCCTCGGAAAACGCGGTCAGGCTGTAAGTTCCCGGTAAATCCACAATCCTGATTAAAACATTATCGGCGCGATGGATTCCCTCTTTCTTCTCCACTGTTTTTCCCGGCCAGTTGCCAACATGCTGGGACAAACCGGTAAGAATATTAAACACCGTCGATTTACCTACATTGGGCTGGCCGGCAAGCGCTACAAAGATTTCCTTTTCGACGGGCGGCAGGCAGATTTCGGCGGCGGAATCAATTTTATCAACCATTATTTTTGACGCTTCACCGCGGCCCAAAGCAATCCGCGTATCCGCTACTTGAATTACAATAAGGCCGCCGCTGACCTGGGCGGTGCGGAATCTGGCGTTTACGACTATGCCCATACCGGCGAGCCTGCTGGTCAAGGCTGAGCCTCCTTTAATGGAGTGAATAATTCCCTGATCGCCTTCATGCAAATCTGTAATAACAATTGGACTGTTCATCGATTAATATTTCTCATATCATTTGAGGTATATACAGTATTTTTTTAAAAGCATCTCCGGGCCATAAGAGCTTTTCGTCCGCCGTAAATTTTTATTACCCATATCTTCTTCGAGATTGAGATATTTATATTGAAACTGCAATTTTTTGGCTGTATCGTTAAACATAAATTCATAAATACCGTGGTATTTCTTGGACGCTTTGGCAAAGTGTAAACAAAATGTATCAGTGTTGAGCGCTTCACCGATTATAAATCCGGCGGGTTCTTTATCAATGTAATAAATTGTGCCCCATAAAGCAAGCTCGGGAAATTTATGCAGAGCTTCGCTGCACTGTTCAAAGTCCGTTTTATCCAGCGCCAGTCCGGTTTCGTTTTGCCATTGTTGCAAAATATTCGTCGTGTCGCCTAGATTATTTACGCCAATAGATTGAGCCTGCGGCTGATATGAGGAAAAAAACTGATTCAAGTGATTGCGATGACGCGTGTATTGCTTCCCTTTGAAGGAAGCCATTTTTTCGGCAAGATAAATGTAGTCGGATTCGCTATCGTCGCTGGTTATGACGAATTTATCAGGGGGGAAAAAAGAGAGCCATTCTTCGGGTATGGGGAAGAAAAAACCCTGATTAATCAAAACGTCTCTGAATATCTGCATATCGCAACTGCGCAGATCGTTCAAGGGCATTACGTAGCGCTGCCCCTGTTTATTGTTGCCGCAAATAAATAAGCCGCAATCCGTTGTCAGAAATTCATAATGGCTGACTTTACGGAAGAGATAAATATTAGCGAAAGTATAATCGGAAATCGGCAAATTCAATTGCTTAAAGCTGTCGATGAGAAGTCCGCGATGCTGAAAATCGATTGTTTCCAATTTTTCCATAAAAAATACTACCCAATCCTTTCTCTGAGGGAATCAAAAAATAAATTTACTGCTTTCTTCATTCAGCCAATGCCTATGTATTTTATATTCCGGCATAACCGCTTCTATTAATTTCCAAAATCTTGATGAATGACTTTTTTCCCGGATATGCATGAGTTCATGCACAACGACATAATCAATCACGGCCGGCGGCGCCATTATCAGCCGAAAGCTGAAGGATAAATTGTTATCTTCCGAACATGACCCCCAGCGCTTGCCCGCCGAAGTTATTTTCACTTGCAGCGGCTGAAGGGAAAGCTTCCGGCCGTAGAGCTCAACACGTTCACTTAAATATTCTCCGGCTTTTTTCTTATACCAGGAAATAAAGAAAGGCATTCCCTCAACTGCCGCATCCACGGAATTAAGATAGAACCGATCACGCCAAAAAATAAGTCCTTTACGGGCACTTTCTTCAAAGAAGACTTCTAGGGGAAAAGCTTCACCTAAATAATAAAATAATTCGCCGGTAGCATATTTTTTTTCTTTAGTGCGTAGCGAGGTTTGCTTTTGTATCGTTTTCTGAATCCAGTTTTGTTTTTCCTGGACAAAACGGTTGATTTCACCGGTGGGCGTAAAGTATGGCGCGCAAATAGTAACTTCCGAGTTATTACTGATTTGCAGAGAAATTGTTTTTCTTCTTTTTCTGCTTCTTTTCAAAGTATAGTTGATATTCATGAAAATACTTCCTGCAAGATTTTATGGCGGGATTTCCAGCGCGGCATCTGAATTTCTATCATGGATATATATTAATATCTTCTGCTTTCTGCTTGTTAACATATTTGATTACCATAGATTGGCAGCTAAAGCGAGTTCATAAAAATATTAAAGATATCTTTATATCCACTTAATTTTGTGTTACGAAAAATAAAAAAAGAGTTGACCGAATGGAAGCGAATAATAAACGACCTTGGGGATATTTTGAAGTATTATCCGATGCCCCGGACCATAAAGTGAAAAGAATCGTTGTTGCGCCGGGCGGCGTTTTGAGCTTGCAACTTCACAAGTTGCGTTCGGAACATTGGTTTATTGTTTCCGGCAAGGGAAACGCGATTGTGGAAGACAAGAATTTTGCTTTAAGCGTCGGCAGCACGCTGGACATTCCTAAAGGAGCTAAACACCGTGTAGAAAATTCATCTGCCGAAAATCTGGTAATTATTGAAGTGCAAACCGGCGAATATTTCGGCGAAGATGATATTGAAAGGCTGGAAGATAAATACGGCCGGGTTTAATGCCATTATGCTTGTAATCACCACTTTACAAGTGGCGATTATCGGTAAAGAAAGGCAGCTTGTTCATTATGCGCTTTCCTTCGGGATGCGCTTCCGTTCTTTGGCTAACCTTGTTGGCGGAGCCTGTCCGGCGTATGCCGGATCGTCAGCATCCTCGACGTATGTCAAATACGCCTGCGGAACCTCCTCCTTACCAGAGCTTAAGCTGGACAATTCAGCTTGCCAATTTCAATGCACTTCGCTTTTGAAATTGGAGCTTCATTGCCGTCTCGGTATCCTTTGACCGGGTGCGCAACCAAAGGGCGCGCAATAATAATTTTCTACCCTTCCGGGGAGTGGCGCCGAACAGGCGGCAGCTTCCAAACGAAATTGTATGGCCAAGCCGCTTCATAGTAATGGCTGCCCTTCCTAGTTATATGAAGACTTCTTCCTGAACTAAACAGATTGTCATCCTTGTCGAGCATGCGGGACTTCAATCCGTAATAAATACAATTGACGCCCGACAAATATCTATCAGGCAGCGCGAATAAGTCATTTTTGCAAAGTCTTCAAATTGAAATTATTAATGGCGGGCGGCCTGCATATACTCATGGACACGGTTCGCGCGTAAACAAAACGCTTCGATGTTGGCATGGATAACTTGCGGGAAAGGCGAACCATCAGTCTCGATTGCCAAAAAAGGTAAATCATCAAAATGGGCAAAGGCTTTTTTCAGATATTTATTTTGCGAATCAAGGGCCAGCTTAGTTTTACTGTTCATCGTTTCATTCAGGATCGCTTCAGCCAAGCGATTTGGCATGCAGCCGAAGGGACCGACAGATATGACACCGCAGGCGTGCCTACCCACTTCAGTCAAAGCACTGCCGACAGTCAGAATTGCTTCGCCGGTAAGATGGGGAGAAATAAATGACGAGGCATTGTGAATAATTTCCTTAATATTCACAGGAGTGGAAGCTACCAGACCGGACCTGCTCATAATCGAGCTCAATCGTCGAGTATAGTGATCCATATATTTTTTTGTCAATAGCAACTTCAATTTTTCCAGATACGAGAGTCGATGCCGGACAAGGTTTTTTTCTACTAGATAATCAGCGTAAAGCACCCATTCTCCCACCGGTGAGCAAATCACGGCAAACCCTTTATCGGCCAGTTTTTCCGTAATGTTTTGCCGAGAAAGGGTGTCTCGGCGGCAATAAATTTCACCAACCATTACGATGACCGGTACTTCCGGGGCTGGCCGCAATAATGGTATTGCGGCAAAATGATCAACACTATTCATCAATTGGTTCTGCAGGCTCTGATAATCACCACTCTGCAATTTGTCAATTAAGAGGCGGCATTCCTCATGGTATATTTCCGACGCTTCATTTCGATTTTTTGCATTTGCAAGCAGCATCGAACGAATATCTTCCAGAATATCCGAAATAACAATTGCCCACCAGGCACTCAGCCTGAAAGACCTATCCATTCCCGCGTACGAATTTTCTGATGTCAATGAAAAGACGGCCACGTTGGGAACTTCCAAGCGCTTGATTAAATCTTCCATAAAGATGGAATATTGGCCGAAACGGCAGGGACCGCTACCTGTCGGCATAAAATACACTACGATTTCATCGGACTTTCTCAGATTGCGGATATAATTGATCAATGTTCCGGTCGTTAAAATCAGCGGCAAACATTCTTTACAGGAAGTATGAGCGCGGCCGATTTTTAAAATATTTTCGTCGGCAGGCGGGTGGACAAAAGCATGGAACCGTTTACTGCGAAAAGCGGCGCCTAGCATTTCCGAAGCCGGCCAGTTCATTGATGGGAAGAGCAGGGTCACTCGGGGATCGGTCATCGATATTAATTTGTTTGCCGAAGACACTACCGTAGGAATTCCATTGTGCATAGTTGTTTTTGCCGCCCTAAACGAGCTGACCCGTGGAATAATCTTTTTCTGGCAAACAAGCTGACGGTAAGCGGCAACGATGTCCAGAAAAGCTTCTATCCTTGTTTCTAAACCTGCATTGGCAGTATGACTGTCCAGCTCTAGAGTCAAAGAGGGTTTGCACCCCATTATTTCACGGAAATAACCAATCATAAACGAATCCGGGCCGCAGGAAAAATTGGTTATATAAGTTCCGAAAAGCTGTGGATGTTCCTGAACCAGGTTTGCCGCTTTCATTATCTGCTGTCCCATACCCCAATACATGCACCGTTTATTTCGCCTATGATACAGCGGCAAAAAATCCAGAGGAATAACCCGATAGCCGCGGGAAGCAATCATCATAGGAATTCCTTTATTGGCCTCTTCCACGAGACCGGAGTAAGCACGTCCGAGAATAACGATTGCCACCTGATCCGGATTTTCCTCCAATTTCGCCAACTCTTGCTTTCCGATTTCCTCCATTTTCGACTGGCAGGCCAGTTGCTGATGCAGAGCCGTCCGGAAAGCTTCCGCCGCTTTACGGGAGTTTAATCCCATTCGCCTGGCAATTTCTATCAACGGTTTTTCTGCGGTTTCCAGCCCTTCCGAAAGATCGAGCAGGGGCGCCAATATTTTCGTTCCCCGGTTTTTCTGTTCGTCGATTTCCTTTCGAAACGTGCTTTGCAGATAATATGTTTCTCCCTGCACAAAGGGACAAACCTGGGAATCCGTAGTTTTGTCAGCATTGGGCAATGCTTTGAAATGCGGTAAAAAAATAAAATCAAGATACTTTCCCTGATTAAGCAAGGCATGAAAGAAGCCGTGAGATAATTCGGCCGGATAGCAAAAACTAGCATCTTTTTTATCGATGCCGGACTGATTATAAGAATCACAAATTATGGGCTCATATCCCAGCTGAGTAAAAAAAGTGGAATAGAGCGGAAAATATGTATTGACGACGAAACTGCGATTGAATCCAACTGAACCACGTATAGCTCCAACTGCTTCCTTCGCTGCATATTGTTCAAAAATCAATTTATGCCGCAAATTAACCAGATCAAATGTCGCAACATCATATTTAATATTGTGTTGCATATTGTAATATCTGTTGCAGGCGCCGCCGAAGGGATACTTCCTCCCTTCGAGCTCAATTATAGAGATAGAACATTTACGATCGCACTGTTCTTTGCCCCCTTTGCAAATAAAGGGTTCATCATATTTGACCTCACGACTGATTAGCCCCGCCAAATCAAATTTTTCTTTTTCAATCAGCCCCAGTTCAATCCTTTTTTTCACTTCGACGGCGACACCAAAGGCCCCCATTAAGCCGGGTTCAGGTGGCACAATGATCGGTTTGCCTGTAAGGGCGGACATGGCCAGAGGGATTGCTTCGTTATAGCAAACACCGCCTTGCATAAAAACTTTCTGGCCTACCTGCCTGTTTGCTTTAACGCGGTTGGAATAATTCATACAGATTGAGTAAATCAGCCCTGCCACAATGTCTTCACGGGCAACACCGTCGTGGATCGCATTTTTCATGTCGGAGGAAATGAATGCCGCACATTGATCGTTGAAGTTGGGCGGCTTTTTGCCCTGGAGGGCGATTACCGCTATATCTTCCATTTTTACGCCCAATGTTTCGTAAGCGGATTCTTCCAGAAAGGAACCAGTTCCCGCCGAGCAGGCTTCATTCATGGCATAATCGGACGCGACAGAATTAGTCAGATAAGTATATTTGGCGTCCTGACCGCCGATTTCAAAAATGGTATCAACAGCCGGATCAAAATAGACCGCGGCTGCTGCATGGGCAATAATCTCGTTGATTACGCCGTCGGTCAGGGCATGCAAACCGGCAATTTGGCGGCCGGAGCCACAAACGCCCAATCCTTCAATGATTATTAGGGCGGGATCAATATGTTTTTTGATTTGCTTAAAAAGGCTCTCATAACAAAGCCGTGCAGCGCCGACTGGATCGCCATTGGTGCGCAAATAAACGTCGGCCAGGAAGGCATTGTCTCTTTTCCTGATCAATACAGCCTTTGTTGTCGTGGAGCCGACATCTAGGCCGAGGAGGCAAACATCTCCCTCCCGTACGATGGCTTTTTCAATTGCTTTAAATTCAACCTGTTGCCGAAATTGCTCCAGAGGAGGAAGGGTGTCAAAAGAAGAAATTTCTGTTTTAAACAAATCTTCCGCATCCGTAACAATCATGGTTTCATTTTCACAAGCCCAAAGCGCAGCGCCCAGAGCTTCAAAAAAAGGAGCCTCCCTCGGCACAATCAGACCGGGGATTTCCCGCCTGAGGTACTCAATCATCATCTTGTTACTGGAAGCCCCGCCTGTAACCATAATGTTTTTACGCTCTACTTTTTTCAGTAATTCCAAAATTTTATTAGCCATCATCTTGCATAGCCCAGCAGTAACCTTGGCTTTGGAAATGCCCTTATTCGTGGCGTGAGTGCAATCCGATTTGCAAAATACGGAGCACCGGCCGGAAACATTGTAGGGTTGTTCGCTGGCTGCCCAGGTGGCAGCTTCTTCTAAAGAAACATTCATACGACGCAATTGTTGGAGAAAAAATTCGCCGGTGCCGGAAGCGCATTTATTACCGGTAAGGACATTGGCTATCTGGCCGAGTTTGTTCATTCTGTAAACGACGAAAGTTTCTCCAC
Organism: uncultured delta proteobacterium; assembly: GCA_963753975.1. Classification (GTDB taxonomy): domain Bacteria; phylum Desulfobacterota; class Syntrophia; order Syntrophales; family Smithellaceae; genus UBA4810. Next base: position 169,142 of record CAVWEH010000001.1, on the reverse strand, counting down.
CTGCGGATACTACTGCCGGGCAGGAAACGTTGGAGGGTTTGACAAACCGATAAGCATATTCAACAGCTTCCGGTTCAGAAATGAATGATAAATTGACAAATTTGCGAAATTTTCGACCAGTAGCGCCGATACGGGAAAAAGATTTTAAATCATATTTGGCCAGCGCTGCCAGAAGTGCCCTCTTGGGATCACCTTCGTGCTGATTCAGCGAGTAATTAATAATCTGCGGTTTGCCCGCAGAATTGATCAGCTCAACAATAGATATGGTAGAAGCTCCTAAGCATAAACCCAGTGCCTTCATTGCCCGGTCTCTCTTCCTCTTCGCGTTCCGCTATTTATATTCTGATCTAAAAGAAACTCTTGCAATTGTCTATATCAATAAAAAATTAGTCAAGTATATAATTTCCTTTTTAAAATATTTTAATATCTGGTTTACTTTAGTCAATAGGTTATTTAGAGATGTTTGACGACAAAATCATCGATTCATCTCCATTCCTACATCTACAGCTTCAATCACCCTGACCCGGACAGTTGTGTTTGGCCATTGACAAAATACTTTTTTACTTTGACTACACGGAAGACTTACAGTCAAATAGCAAAAATAGAAATGTTTTCAGCAATAGAATACGAAAGAGCATAAGGAGTTGTATTAACTTAAGTAAAACAGGACTAAAACAAATTTATGTTTAGAATTATAAGGGCTTTCATTAATATTGTCGTGGGCATTATCGAACTACTTTTAACTTTCAGGTTGGTATTTAAGTTTTTGGTAGTTAATGCAGGTACGCCTTTCGTTGCCTGGCTTTATGGTGTCACGGCGCTGCTTGTAGCGCCATTTGCCAAAATCAATCCGGACCTGAAATTTTCAGGTTTCGTGGTTGATTTTGTCACCCTTGCCGCGCTTATCGTGTATGCTATAGCAGGATACTTAATTCTGATGATCCTTCCCCATCCTGATAAAGAGATTTACGTATAGTCCAGTTTCAGAACAAAGAGACGGTAAAGACTATCGATCCCATCAGCCTTCTCCTGCAACACCACCATTTTTGCCCCCTCCCTCTATCAGAAACGGGCCGCGGAATTCGGGGAGTGATTATCGCATGTTTCCACTGGTAATCAATAAACTTTAACTGCCTTGATTCCGTTTGTTTGTAGGTGGACTCTTTGAAGATATTGGGGATGTCTCTAATTAACTTCTTCCCACAACAATATCTTTCTGTCTCTGTTTTTTTGCGATATTCTTTTCCACAAAAATCTTCCTGCCGGTTGCTGGATCAATTCCGGTAAAATACATCAGAGCAGAATAAGTGGAAGGAAGCGGCGTAAATATTTGCACCTGCTGCGGATTAATTTTCAGTTCTCTGGTGGCGAAAGCCTTTAGTTCGCGCATATCTTCTTCGACGCATCCCGGATGGGCAGCAATAAAGTAATAAGTAAGAAATTGTTTCTGCCCTGATGACTTGTTGTGAAACTGCAATTTCCGTAACGAAGTGCGCGGAAATTGCTTAGTCGAACAATCCCGCGTAGCGGAAGGTGTGGTACCTCGCGGCTTGCTTTGTGGTTCATACCCGTGATCAATTTTTTCAAAAAGCGCTTTGAAGTTTGTCAATGACTTTGCCTGCGGCTTGCCCATCAGTTTTAAGACACCGGGAGAAGTGTGTTCCGGCGCAACTTTTAACTGGCCCGAGACGTGGTGAAAAACGAGCTCTTGCAGGTAAGCATCGCAGTGTTTTTTATCGGCCTCCAGCAAATCATAGCGAATTCCGGAAGCAACAAATACTTTTTTTACTCCTTTGATTTTGCGCAAACTCCTAAGCAAATTGATCTGACGGCTGTGATCCGGCTTCAGGGACGTACAGACCTGTGGGTAAAGGCATCGTTTATTCTCACAGACTCCTAGGCTCATTTTTCGCGGGCAGTCGATCCCGTACATGTTTGCTGTTGCCCCGCCCACATCTGGAATATAGCCTCTAAAGTCAGGGCGGGCGGCAATTTGGCGCGCCTCATTAATTATCGATTGGTCGCTACGGCTGATTACCGTTCTTCCTTCATGCAGGCCAATTGAACAAAAATTGCATTCGCCATAGCAGCCGCGATGTGTTGTCAGTGAGAATTTAATTGTATCCATAGCCCTAACTTTCCCCTGTTCACTATAATAGGGGTGGACGTCCCGCGTGAAATCAAGAGCGTAGATTTGATCCAATTCCTCAACCGTCAGATGAGGTTGAGGCGGATTGTGAATCAGATAGCGGGAACCGTGCTGCTGAAACAAACCGCAGGCAGTCGACGGATCATTATTGCGGTAAAATGAATTAAACATTTGGATGAAAGCTCTTTTGTCGGCGATAACCTTTTCATAAGATGGTAATTCAATGTATCCGGGTACGGCAGTAGAATCAATATAACAAGTGCCGCGGATATTTTTCGTATCTTCTCCACTCATCAGTTTTTGTGCCAGTTCCAGTATGACTTTTTCCGCCATGCCATAGACAAGAATATCGGCGCGGGCATCAAATAAAATCGAGCGGCGGATGGAATCCGACCAGTAATCGTAATGGGCAACGCGGCGGAGACTCGCCTCGACGCCGCCCAAAACCAGTGGCCTAGTATTTTTAAAATACTGACGAATCAGGTTGGCATACACGACAACGGCGCGGTCGGGACGGTGAATGTTTTTTCCTCCGGCAGTCAAATCATCGGCATGCCTTTTTTTCTTGATGGCCGTGTAGTTGGCGATCATTGAATCCATACAACCGCCGGTAATTCCCCAGAACAGTGCTGGCTCTCCCAGACGGCGAACATCAACATCACTTTTAACATCCGGCTGGGCGATAATACCTACGCGATACCCGGCATGCGACAGAATCCGGCCGATAATGGCAACTCCTATATAGGGGCTGTCAATATAGGCATCGCCGGTGACAAGAATTATGTCGAGTTTATCCCATTTTAATTTTTTTAACTCTAAAGCAGTAGTCGGCAGGAACATATTTTTGACCGTAAAAAGAATCAGACTTTAATAAGAACGATTATTTCTTTAAATTATCGTGGAAGATCTTTTTAAATTTTCCCAATTTAGGATTAATGATAACCTGACAATAACCCTGCTCTTTATTTTGACTGTAATAATCCTGATGATAGTCTTCGGCGGCATACAAAGATTGATAGGGAACTACTTCGGTTACAATGGGGTTTTTATAAACCTTGTCTTTTTTAAGCTCTCCGATGACCTTATCGATAACATCTTTTTGTTTTTGATTACTATAGAAAATAATCGAACGGTACTGAGTGCCGACATCGGCTCCCTGACTGTTTAATGTCGTTGGGTCATGGATGACGAAAAATATTTGGAGCAGTTTTTCGAGAGTTATGATTCGGGGATTGAACGTTATTTGCACAACTTCGGCGTGCCCTGTCGATCCTGTGCACACTTCCTCATAAGTCGGATTAACAACTGAACCTCCGGAATAGCCGGAAAGAACCTTTTCTACTCCTCTGATTTCTCTATAAACAGCATCCAAACACCAAAAGCAGCCTCCGCCCAGCGTGATTTCTTCATTAATATTTTCTGTAATTTTTGTCTTCATATTCTTCTGCGCTCCAGTTGCCGGATTAGTCACAACAAGAAAGATCAAAATAAAGACCAAGTAAGTGTACAGAATTTTTTTAGCATTCCAGCGCCACATTTAATATTAAATGATACTAGCGAGTATTAATCCCAATATCAGAGTAATTATAATCAAAAGCAAAGATGCTCTGCCCGCCCAGCGATGGGTTATTCTCACTGCTATTTTATTTTCAGCCTTAAACTGACGGAACCCCAAGACCAAAGTAACAAGAGTCAAAATAAACGCGGTAAAACCGAAAATTTGGTGAATTCCGTCAAGATGTTTGCCGTTATTTTCCGCAACAAAAGTGAAGGCCATAATTGCTCCCACACATAGAGCCATAAAACCGGCTGAATTGAAATTTTTATGAATTTTCAGCCAATTTCTTTTTTTGCGAAAAAAAACAGCAGCACCGATACCGGCAACAAAGCAAAGCGTTCCTAAAGCCATTAATGACATATGAAATAAAATTACCATTTTTTTGTACTCTCCTTAGCGGTATATTTACAGTGCTGATTAATTCATAAGTGCACTAACCGGAAAATTAGAGCACCAATTCCATTGACTGGGAAACGGCAAAATATTCGAGATATTTTTTACTTTTGACGCCCCAGCAGTGAATAATCATTCTCCCTATCTTTTTTGCCATAATATAGAATAAAATTAATATCAAGCAAGAAGAAGATATTAAGCTTGAGTGAATAAAATGCCAAAAACAGTGATTATTAATCTTGCTTATAGGTAAAATGTTCTTAAATTAAGAACATTAAATTTTATTATTAAGGAGAGAAACAAGATGAAAAGCATTAAAATAAAGGGAATGAGCTGTCAGCACTGTGTTATGGCGGTCACCAAAGCGCTCGGCGCTCTGGAAGGCATAAAAAATGTTCAGGTGGATTTAAAAAGCGGTCTGGCCACTTACGAGGAAGTAAAACCGGTTGATCCTCAAAAAATCGCCGCGGCGATAAAAAAGGCGGGGTACGAAGTTGTCGGATAAAGTAACGCTTAATATCAGCGGTATGACCTGCGCGGCCTGTGTCCGGCGCATCGAGGAAGGCTTGAGGCAAACGCCCGGCGTGCTCAGAGCCACGGTAAACTTTGCAACGGAAAAAGCGCAGGTGGAATATAACAAAAATATTGTCGATATAAAAGCACTGCAAAATAAAGTCCATGATCTGGGTTATGAGTCTTTCGTGGATGCCTCCGGAACGGATCAGGAAAAAGTCACCATTACCGTCGGCGGAATGACCTGTGCGGCCTGTGTGCGGCGGGTGGAAAATGCACTTAAAGGTGTTGAAGGTGTGCTGGATGCCGGCGTAAACCTGGCCACATCCCGGGCTACTGTGATTCATGCCGCCAGCTGGGGAGGCTTGCCGGCGCTGGCTAAAGCTATAACAAAACACGGTTATGAATTCCTGGGCGAGATGAAAGACACACTTACCGATCCGGCGGAAACCGCCCGTGCCCGGGATCTACGGGAACTGAAGTTAAAAGTAATTTGCGGCGCAATACTGAGTGTCATCATTTTTTTCGGCTCCATGCAGCACTGGTTTGGCTTCTTGCAGTTCATTCCTCGTCAGATGATGCTCTGGGCAATGTTTGTTCTGACTACTCCCGCTGTTTTCTGGGTGGGGAGCCGCTTCTTTATTGGTGCCTATAAATCCGCGCGGCAGAAGACATCCGATATGAACACTCTGGTGGCCGTAGGCGCCTTTTCGGCATACGCCTATTCCTCTTTCGCAACATTCTTCCCCAATTTATTCATGAAAGCCGGTGTAATGCCCCATGTCTATTATGACGGGGCGGCAATGATCGTCACTCTCATTTTGTTAGGTCGGCTTTTGGAGGCGCAAGCGAAAGGAAAAACTTCGCAAGCTATAAAAAAATTAATCGGGCTTAAACCCAAAACGGCACATCTGATCAAAGATGACGGAGAGTTGGATGTTGCCGTAGAGGATGTGCAGGCAGACGACTTGATTCTGGTGAAACCTGGTGAGATGATTCCCGTTGACGGTCTTATTTTAACCGGCGCTTCTACTATCGACGAATCAATGTTAACCGGTGAAAGCATACCGGTAACAAAAGAGATCGGCCAAAAGGTTTTTGCCGCAACGATAAATAAAACCGGAAGTTTTACTCTGCGCGCCACAGGCGTAGGCGCCCAAACTGTTCTGGCGCAAATCATCCGTCTGGTGGAAGAGGCTCAAGGATCCAAAGCACCCATCCAGCGGCTGGCAGATAAAGTTGCCTCTGTTTTTGTTCCCACTGTTTTTGTCATTGCTATTATTACTTTTGCTATTTGGTATTTTCTTCCCGCCGATAATAATTTCGCCCGTGCTTTAATCAATTTTGTTTCAGTGCTTATTATCGCCTGTCCCTGCGCCCTGGGCCTGGCAACGCCCACGGCAATTATGGTGGGCACCGGCTTGGGAGCACAAGGAGGCATTCTAATCAAAGGCGGGGAGGCTCTGGAGAAAATTTATCAGCTTTCCGTGATCGTTTTCGATAAAACGGGAACATTGACGCGCGGGGAACCCGTGGTAACCGATGTTCATAGTGCCCGCGGTTTCAGTGACAAAGAAGTTTTGGCTACGGCCGCTGCGCTGGAAAAAATGTCCGAGCATCCGCTGGCTCAGGCGATCTTGAAGCGAGCGCAAGCCGATCAAATATTCCTGGCGCAAGCGGATAAATTTACGGCATTATCCGGAATGGGAGCAAAAGCGATGCTGAATGGCAAATCATGCCTTATCGGCAATCGTCTGCTGATGGAGGCCGAAGGTGTTCCAACGGCGGTTTTGAATCAAGCGGCCGCTAAGCTCGCGCTAGAGGGGAAAACGGTTGTTTATATTGCCAGGGAAAATAATGCTATTGGCCTTATTGCCCTGGCCGACGTGCCTAAAGATTCGGCAAAACAGGCCATTTACGAACTGAAGCGCCGGGGCTTGAAGGTGGCAATGGTTACCGGGGATAATGCCGGTACGGCTAAGGCAGTCGCCTCTCAATTAGGAATTGATCGTGTCCTGGCGGAAGTTCTGCCGGGCAGTAAAGCGGATGAAATTAAAAAGCTGCAAAAAGAAGGTGAAGTTGTCGCCATGGTGGGCGACGGCATCAACGACGCTCCGGCGCTCGCCGCCGCCGATGTCGGCATTGCCATTGGGGCCGGAACGGACGTGGCGATTGAAGCGGGCGATATAACGTTGATCCGTGATGATTTGATGGGCGTGCCGGAAGCTATCAATCTATCTTCCGCTACCATGCGGGTGATCAAGCAGAATCTTTTCTGGGCTTTCATTTACAATGTGATTGGGATTCCCATTGCCGCGGGTATTTTGTATCCTTTCTTCGGAATACTGCTCAATCCCGAATTTGCCGCAGCGGCCATGGCTTTGAGTTCTGTTTCGGTCGTCAGTAATTCGTTGCGCCTGAAGACAGTTTGGAAAAGAGTTTGGGGAAAAGTTAGCAATTAACCCCAATGAACCGAGTTGTTTGTTTCACCTACAAGTCGACAGATTCATGAAACGGGTAAAACTGAAGATTACCAATTGAAATCATGTGTGCACTAAAACAACCGTTAATGTGATTAGTCGATGTAATCACGTTGAATCCGATATGGATGGACATGGATTTTAAGTATTCGATCAAGTCAGTAGGCATTCTGAAACGCATTCAGGCAGGAACCCATTAGCTTTTTTCTTGACATGTTCACAACTCGATGTTAGTAAATTTTGCAAATACTTTGCAAGGTTGTGCTTTTATGAAAATAACTAATTATATTATTTACGTTTCATTATTTCTCGGAATTAGTCTTTTTTTTGCCGGCAGTGTATTTTGCGAAGACTATAGCAAGGGTAAAGTTATATTCAGAAATAACTGCACAGCATGCCATCTCATTAAATCAGAAGGGGCTCCTGTTTCTGCCTACCACGCACAGTATAAGCCTAAAGATTTTACCACATCTTCAGCCTGGAAAAATCTCAGTAAAGAAAAGATTAATCGTGTATTGAACAGAGGCCAAGGTGTCATGAAACCGGTTAAATTGAGTGCCGAAGATTACAAGGCTCTTATCGACTATATGATAAATGATTTGAAAAAACAGAGTGAATTTAGCTAGAGGTCGGCAGAAAAGATTTTGGCAGAATCATGATTATCGAGTAAAATATAGTGCGGGTTGTCAGAATTACGAAATCAATATTTCTCCTGAAAATAAATAACCCATTACATACACATACCCTTTTTTGATCCATGGAATAGCCGGAGCATGTTTAACCTGTCATTGTTGTGCGTTATCATGGTCATTGCTTTGTTGGATTATTTTCACAGTGAGCACAATACTTCTCAATTTTCTCTAACCACAAAAATTGTTTCGATATTTGTCGTCGGGTATAATTGTGTTTATTACGGATTAAAAGCACGTATGTCCGTAAAAATTACCTAATGCTTTGTTTCAGGAAGAAATAAATTAACACAAAAATTATCGTTATTTTTCTTTTTCGAACTTAGACTTCTCCGCACCGCAAACCGGGCAAACCCAGGAATCGGGAATATCTTCGAACTTTGTTCCGGGGGGAATGCCGCCATCCGGGTCGCCTTTGGCCGGATCATAAATGTAGCCGCAAACTGTGCAAACATAGCGCGCTCCCGCTGAAGCCGATGGTGCTGCCGTATCTTCTTTCACATAGGTTGGTGCATTTTTGGACGATTTGCCTCCCTTAACTTGCTGATAATAGGCATACGTCAAAGGTTCTTCGTCGCTGATAACATCCGCATCAACGACGCGCCCGACAAATATGGTATGCGTACCGCCATCCAATTCGCCCGTGAGTTCAGCTTCGATATAGCTGACGGCGTTTTCCAGAACAATCGGCACGCCTGTCACACCTGTCTTTGTTTTCGTGTTTTGCAGTTTGTTTACATCCCGCCCGCTCTTAAAACCGAAAAGGCCGATGAACTTCATGGGTGTTGCTTCCGCCAGAATCGAAACGGCAAATTTGCGGCTGAGTTTGATTAATTCGTGTGTATAATTTTCTTTATTGATACTGATGGCGATTGTTGCCGGGTTCGCTGTGACCTGAAACATGGAATTAGCTATCTGGCCGTTGAATTTTCCATCCTGTCCGGAAGTCACTATATAGATACCGTAACTAATTTTGTGGAGAGCTGCTCTGTTCATTTTTCCCTCTTTTCTCGGGATTGCCTTTATTTTAAAATCTTATAACGCAAATTTTCCTTCAATGCTATTGAATTTTGTTTGATAATTTAACGGGCATAAACTGCAGCAATGTGAGCGGGAAAAGAACAAATAAGTGTATCTGCCTTAAGTATCGTAGCTACTTTTCAGGCAGCTACCAATTTGAGTCTCACTGCCCCGCCTGTAGCGGGATAGTTCGGCTAGGTTATGTACTTAGTTTTTGAATACAGTTTCCCGCGCAATCAGCCGCTGTCAAGCGGCGATGTGAGCGGGGAAAGGGCAAATAAGTATCTACCTTAAGTATCGTAGCTACCCTTCAGGTAGCTACCAATTTGAGTCTCACTATAAATTTTCCTTGAAATTATTCTATACTTAAAGCTATTATCACAAACTTTTAAAAAAATACGCCTATTTTTCAGGAATGATTGTGAACATAATAAAAAAAACAGCCTTGTATTTTGCCCAAAAAGAATATTGCCGCAAAGCCATCGCTGAACACGCCGACCTGAGGGTTTTTAAAGAAAAACTATCGACTCGTATATACATCGGTATTTTATTGATTGCTTTTAGTTATATTATAGGTTTACCGGCAGTTCCCGTGCTTGGCGTGATTGCCGCAAGGCTCAACGAACCTTTAATTGGTTTTATCGGCATACCGGTGACTTACGGCATTTCGTGGCTTACTTTTATGTACGGTATGTATCTTGCCGGCCCTAAATACATGAAGGCTCTTTCGAGCTGGACGGCACGAATCATTTTAGAAAGAATACTTGGTGATGATGCTAAAATCATTAAACCTTCGCCGCGGGAAAAAACAGAAGCCGGCCCAATAAAAAACTAAAGCGCTCTCACCGGCGCTAAATCAAATAACATTGAGGTGTTAAATGAACCAAATTGAAAAATTAGTCACTGAACTTAAAGTCAAAATTATTCAAACACTGGGATTGATGGATGTTAAACCGGAGGATATCAAGGACGATGCTCCGCTTGTGGGCGGCGATACGGGAATTGATTCCATTGATGTGCTGGAGTTAGTAATGATGATTGAAAAAAACTATGGCGTTAAAATCCAGAGCAAAGAACTGGGCGCCAAGGTTTTTGCATCGGTGCGTGCATTGGCCACGCACATTTTAGCGAATCAGCGTCCAAAGGCTTAAGCTTTCGCTTACGCAAAGATAATAACCTTATAGCGCTTTTTGCATTTTGCCTCTATTATGAAAGTATTGCTAATCTCGGCAAACACTCTGAGAGTTCCGTATCCTGTTTATCCGCTGGGGCTCGATTACGTCGCCGGTTCATTGGATTCACGTTATCAAACCAAAATTGTTGATTTGAATGAATTTAACGATCTGGAAGAATTGGGGGTGATAATTCGAAAGTTTTCACCCGATTTTGTCGGAGTATCAATCAGAAATATAGATAACCTGGATATAATAAACAGCCGCGGCTTTCTTGCAGAATATCAGAATTTGGTGCGTCAAATCAGAAAAAATTCTAAGGCCAAGTTGATTTTAGGAGGCAGTGGTTTCACCGTTTTTCCGGTTGAATTTATCCACGCACTGGATGCAGATTACGGCATTGTCGGCGAGGGCGAAAGATTGCCCCTGCTTTTGGAAGCACTGCAAAAAAATGCTGACGTAAAATCAATTCCCGGCATTGTGACTAAAAAAACCTCCATCAGTACTTACGAGCCGTGGGATGGTCCAATCAATAGAAGTTTTAATCCGGTAAGTTCGCATACAAAATTTTATTTATCCTGCGGTGGAATGCTCAACCTGCAAACAAAAAGAGGGTGCCCTTTTCGCTGCAGCTACTGCATTTATCCTCACATCGAAGGCAGCCGGATGCGATTTTTCCCGCCGCAGGAAATAGCCCAGAGAGCACGCAAATTGCAGGATGCCGGCGCCAAATACATTTTTATTACTGATTCGGCTTTTAATGCGAGCCACGATCACAGCAGACAAATTGCTCAGGCCTTTATTGATGCCCGCGTATCCATTCCCTGGGGGGGGTTTTTTGCACCCACCGTTCCTCCGGCCGATTATTATAAGCGTTTGGCGGATGCCGGGTTGACCCATGTGGAATTTGGGACAGAATCTTTGTCCGATTTAATGCTCATCAATTTGAGCAAACCATTTGCCGCCGCCGATGTATTTAGAGCTCATAGTCAGGCACTCTCGGCTGACCTGCACATCGCCCATTATTTCCTTCTGGGCGGTCCGGGTGAAACCTATCAGACCCTGCAAAAAACATTAAATGGATTGAATGAACTGGGGAAATCGGTCTTTTTCTTTTTTTGCGGCATCCGTATCTATCCTCATACCGCGTTGTATGATATCGCCCTGAAGGAAGGTCAAATCACCGCCTCTCAAAGTCTCCTGCAACCCGTATTTTATAGATCACCACACATATCCGGCCGGGAAATTATGCAAACGGTGAAAACTTATGCCGACGGTCGTTTGAATTGGCTTGTCGACGCCGGTGAAGCCAAGGCGACCCATGTTTTACCCAAACTCTATGAACGGGGATTAACAGGACCTTTGTGGGAGCACCTGATTCAATGAAGACAACTGCTTAAAGGTTTATCAATGAAAAAGAGATTGCCATTCTTGAATCCGGCCGAAGCTACAGGAATAATTCTTTTGGCTGTCGCCGTGTTAGTTTATTTTGTCAACCCCTTGATGGCGGCGGCCGTCGCTTTTTTTTATATTCTTCTGTGTTTTTTTGCTTCTTTTTTCCCACAAACCAACTTTTTCCTGCCCGTGATCAGCCGCGGCAACATGCGGGAAAATATGGTTGCGCTTACTTTTGATGATGGCCCTACAAAACCGATGACGATACAGATTCTCAATCTGCTTGATAGATATTCAATACAGGCGACTTTTTTTATCTCCGGTGTCAATGCCGTTCTCCATCCTGATATCATTAAGGACATAATTTCCCGCGGTCATTCTGTCGGCAACCATTCATATCACCATTATCCCTTTTTGATGCTTAGATCTTTTGATACTCTTTACCAGGAAATCTTCGCGACTCAAGAAGCTTTGCGAAAAATGGGGATAAAAATGCGGGCTTTCCGGCCGCCGGTGGGCATCGTCAATCCCAAACTCTCGTCGATTCTTGACAAACTGGAAATGTATTGTGTGACGTTCGGTTGCCGCGCCTTTGATGCCGGCAATTTTTTTATAAAAAACATCGGCCAAAAAATACTGAAAAAAGTAAAAGCCGGTGATATTATACTGCTCCACGACGTGCCGGCGCGAAGCAAGGAAGATAATGCCGTTTTTTTAGCGGAGATAGAAATTCTTCTGGCCGGAATTATTTCCCGAGGTTTTAGAGTTGTGCCGCTTTCCGTTTTAATAAACAAAGAAGTGATGATCATAGAAAATAATAATTTATAAAAATATTTTTCCGAAAGCAAACCCCGTTAGAAAGTCTTCTACTTTCTAACGGGGTAAATTAATCATTGATTTTATAAAAAATTTTGATTAAAAAATAATTAGTGATATAAAGAAATATTTCTCAAAATAAATTAAATTTTGCACGGCGCTAAACGAGGTCTATTCTCTTGAAAGGTCGATGGAATTTGCTGGGAGAGGTTAAATCCAATAAACCAAATGAGATCGAAGCGTTAGCATATGTGCCGGCTGATTCGCCTTGGTTTGTGGGACATTTTCCCAATGAGCCGATTCTTCCGGGAATAGCTCTGGTTCATATGACCGAACAGGCAATTATCCGCCATACCGAAAAAAGAAACGAGCAAGTTAGACTTTCCACGCTGAGAAGAGTGAGATTTACTCAGCCGGTAAAACCAGGAGAAAATTTGTCGCTGACGATCTCCGGTGAAGAATTGGGCGAGGAAACATTGTTTTCTTTTAAAGTGGCAAACAAAGAAAATATCGTATGCAGCGGTTTAATAATTGCGCAGAAAATAAAAGAAGATAAAAAAAGTGCAGAAGGAGGATAAGAATGCCTGAAAATCTCGATATAAAAGGCATTATACGTCATGTAGCCGAAGTCATTATTGGAGAACTTAAGCTGGAAGATGTTACGGCAGAAACATTCAACGCTGATATGGACCTGGTGGATGAACTGGGCATTGATAGTATGGATTTAGCCACCATTGCCTTAGTACTGCAGGATGAATACAAAATTGTGATTGATGAAGACGATTATCCAAAATTGAAAACTATTCGCCTGATAGCCGATTATATCAAAGAAAAACTTACCGCGAAAAGTTAATCGATAGAAATTGTCTATGACTACTTTCAACAATAAAGATTCTCTGGAATCTGCCAAACCGAAATTTTCTGAACTTTTAGCCCAGCCGGAGATAAAGGCGCGTTGGGAAAAAGTCCGGAAATATTTTTTTCTGCGGGAATCAACCTATGACATGTCTAACCGCTGTAATATCCGTTGTGACGGCTGTTATTATTTTGAAGGGGATAAGCAGTTTGCCCGGGAAATTGGCGACGCCAAAGCATGGCGTAAACTAATGCAGACTGAAAAAACTCGCGGTATTACCTATGTAGTTTTGGCGGGAGCCGAGCCGTCTTTAGTGCCGGAACTGCTGGATGTGTGCTATCAGGAAATGCCGCTAGGCAGTATTGCTACCAATGGTTTTAAAAAAATCCCGGAATCGGTAGGGTACAAAATACATATTTCCGTCTGGGGTAATGACGAAACCAGCCTGCGCATCAGAAAAGCGAAAAATCTTTTAAAAAAACAGATTGAAAATTATAAAAATGATCCGCGCGCAGTATTTGTCTACACCTTTACGCGGGAAAATATCGATGAAGTAAATGATGTCGCCAAAGATCTTGTTGCCCACGGTTGTAAACTAACTTTTAATGTTTTTTCTTCTCCGGTCGGTTATGCAGGTCCTCTGCGGCATGATGATGAATCTCTCGAACGAACAAAGCAAATGATGCTAGCGCTATTGAATGAATATCCGCAGAATATCCTTTTTTCAGTCTACAATGCCGTGGCGCACACTCATAAAAAGGGTCTGCACGGTCTTTACGGCTGCTCATATCCCCGCCAGAATCCTTCCCAGGATATCGGCCTGGGCAGATCTTTCCGGCAATACAGGACCGACCTTAATTGGGACAGGTCGGTTGCCTGTTGTGTGCCGGATACAGATTGCGCCGATTGCCGTCATTACGCCGCCGGTTCCGCGGTCGTAACAGCGCGCCTATACCGCCACGTCAATAGCCTGGCTTCGTTTAAGTCCTGGCTTGATTATGTCGACACCTATTTGGCGGTCTGGGTTATGAACTATGAAAAGGGGGAAAATCTTTGCACCGAACAGGTAGCGCCGCCACAGGTAACTGTAAATTAAGAAAGAGGCCGGGCATTATATTATTTTTCTGAAGAAGGACAAAAGTTAATGAAAACTGTTAGTTCCCTACTGGATAAGAATTGGCAAGCCCGTTACAAACGGATTGCCAATCTTAACATCCGCAGTTCCATATATGATGTAACCAACCGCTGCAATTTGCGCTGCAAGGGGTGTTTTTTCTTTTCTTCCGGCGAGCATCAAGTGACGGAGGAAATGGACATATGGAAATGGGAAAATTTTATTGATAAAGAAAAAGAGCGCGGCGTTAATCTGGCGATTCTGATCGGGGGTGAGCCGACTCTCTGCATGGATCGCGTTGAAGCTTTTTACAAGCGTCTGCCTACCTATTGCGCCACCAACGGCCTGATTAAAGTTCCCCGGGAAAGGTTTCCCGACCTGATGGTGGGGATTTCCCTGTGGGGCGGAAGTGCCGATGAAAAGGTTCTGCGCGGACGCGATACTTTTGCTCTCTCCAGTAAAAATTATGCCGGAGACCCCTACACGTACTATCTTTACACAATAACACCAAAGCAGTTAGGAAAAATCGAACCGGTGATCAAACGAATTGCGGATGTCGGCTTAAAAGTACATCTCCAGCTTCTCTCGAATGATGAAGGTGTTGACGGATTTTCCTGGCGCGAAGGCGAACTCAAAGATTTATGCTCCGAAATGGATGAAATGCTGGATAAATACCCGCAAAGTGTAATTTCCAGCAAATACTATCATGAAGTTATTACCACCGGAAAAATGATGGGACGTCGTTTTGGCTGGAAAGAATGCCCGTCTGTTACCGAATCTCTGGATCACAGACAGCCGCCAACCCGTCGTCTGATTCATTTTTTCCGCTGGGCTTCCGATTTACAAACAGTTCACCGCTGCTGCACATCGGCAACGCGCGATTGCTCGACCTGCAAAGACGGTGCGGCACACATGAGCTGGATAATGGTCAATAAGCGGGAACACTTGCGATCGACTAAAGATTTACAAAACTGGATCGAAGTTTATGAAATGTTCGCCAAGCTGTATCGTTTTATTCCGTGGTAATACCCAATAATCTTTGATATAGACACGTCTGTGATCAACAATCATTCCCCCCTTCTTTAAGGAGAGGATTTTTTTATATTTATTAGGAAATAAGTTATGAGTTCAAAGAAAGCTCTAATATTGGGTTATGATGCCGTTTCTCCCTTAGGAACGGATTTGGATACGGAGTGGCAGCGCGCGGCCGCAGGAGATTGCGGAATAGGAAAGTTGACCAGATTTCCGCTTACCGCCGATTTTCCTGTGCGTGTTGCCGGTGAAGTAGCGGAGGTGGGCTTACGGCCGTATCCTTTTTTACAGCCGCGGGAAATGGCGCACTGGACATCACCGATCTTTAAATACGCTCTTCTTGTTGTGCATCGCGCTCTGGAAAAAAGCGGAATTGTAATTTCCGCGGATATCGCGCCACGGGTGGCGGTTACTTTCAGCACGGCAGTCGGTGGCCTGGACGCTGTGCTCCAGGCTGATCGCCTGATGGTTCAAGAAGGCAAGATGCCTCACCCCTTTACCAATCCCAATTCGTGCATTAATATGGTCGGAGGCAAGGTTTCTATCCTGACGGGAGCAACAGGCCCAATCTGTTCGACTATAACGGCGTGCGCCACCGGAATCACCTCGCTTATCGTGGGCGAGATGCTCTTGCAACGGGGTATGGCTGATGTGGTTATCGGCGGCGCCGTTGACTTTCCTTTGGTGGAACCGATTGTCGCGGGATTTGCCACGATGAACGGCGCTTACCGCCCGAAAGAGGGACAGCCGGAAGAGCCACCGGAAAAAACCAGCCGCCCTTTTTCCGTGAATAGAAGAGGGTTTGTCGTCTCCGAAGGCGCCGGCTGCATTATTCTGGCAACTGAAGAATTTGCGAAAGCGCATGGGTTAAAACCGAAAATAGAATTGGCCGGCTGGTCAATGACTTCCGATGCGAGCCATTTTGTTTCGCCCAAACTGGAAACAGTGCAAAGATGCATCAAAGAGTCGATTGCCAATGCCGGATTACGGCCCGCTGACATAGACGCCATTAATGCACATGCCACTTCGACAAAAGTGGGCGATAAAGTGGAAGCTGATGCCCTCTCCAACATTTTCGGAAAAAATGTTCCTCCGGTATCGGCAAATAAATCGCAGATGGGACACGCCATGGGCGCATCTTCCGCCGTTGAAGCGATTCTGGCGATGGAAGGAATGATCAAAGAAACTTTGCTTCCCACGATAAACTATGTTCCCGATCCGGGAATTGTTCTTGACTGTGTCGCCGAAGGCGCGAGAAAGTTGAGTCAGGAATTTGTATTGAAAAACGCGTTTGGTTTCGGCGGATGCAATTCCTGTCTGGTTTTGCGCAGGCTATGATCACGGGTATAAAACCCAAATCAAGCTTTTGGGTATTATACCCTCCGCTTAGCGGGGTTGTTGTCGCCCGCTAAGCTGCGCGCGCGGGATAATTTCCAATAGCCACCGGCTATTGGATAATTCGGCTAAAAAACTTCAATGCGCCTATAGTGACCTTTAGGTTATTTGCTTTTGAAGTTTTAGTCTCATTACAACTTACAGATATTACTTCACTGCGTTTGTGGAGCACCTCTGTAAGGAGCCGAAGGCTATTTTCAAAGACGCGACATCCCGTAACGGGATAATATTTGAGTTTCATTAGAATTGGAGTTTCACAAATAAAGGATAATTATCGTAATATGAAAGCCCCTAAGAATAGAAAAGTTTTTGTTGTCGGTTACGGCGCCGCTACCCCGCTGGGGGCCACTTTTGAGAAAACATGGAAAAGGGCTATCAAGGGTGAAGCCGGTTTTCGGAAGGTGACGCGCTGTAAAGTAGAATCGGCTTGCGACATAGTCGGAGAAATTCCAGATTGGTATCCGCTGGAACTTGATTTTACCGATGCTAAAGAAGTTTATAACTGGAATGCCGCTTTTGTAATTCTAACCATGGCTGTTTGTAAGGAGGCGCTCGAAAACTCAGGGATTACCATTGATGAGCGGATTGCCCCCCGGATGGCTTGCCTTATCGGTTCAGCCCTGAACGGATCGGACGCCTTTCGTGTTGCCATGCACGATTTGGAACATCGGGGACCGCTCCGGGTCAGTCCCTATTTGCTGCCTAATTTATGCGCGAATCTGCCTTCGGGCAAAGCCGGAATGCTGTTAAAATTTACCGGCCCTATTTTTTCACCGCAGGGCGCCTGCGCTTCCGGTAACCACGCCATCGGCATCGGCGCAAGAATGATTCGGGACGGTGATTGCGATTTTGTTCTGGCGGGCGGCGCTGATGCGCCGATTTTACCGGAACTGATTCACGGCTTTGCCAATATGAACGCCACGATCAAAGTTCATCCTGACGATCGCGCCTATGCTGATCATGCCCAGGCATCCCGTCCTTTTAGTATCGACCGCAAAGGCTTTGTTCTTTCTGAAGGCGCAGGCGTTATAGTTCTCGCAGCGGAAGAATTAATTAAAGTTTACGGACTCACACCCAAAGCGGAAGTTTTGGGTATCGGGTGGACATCGGATGCGCATCATTACACCAGCCCTAACGCTGTGACAATTATACGAGCGCTGAGGGAAACAATTGAAGATGCGGGTTTAAAGCCGCAAGATATTCAATATATCAACGCCCACGGCACTTCCACCCCCAAAGGAGATCAAACGGAAATAAAATGCCTGCGGGATGTTTTCGGCAAAAAAATAGAAAAAATTCCCGTGTCTTCGAATAAATCTCAATTAGGACATACTCTGGGAGCAACGGCTGCTATTGAGGCCGCGTTGACCATTGAAGGAATGAGAAAGGGCATCATCCTGCCCACGATTAATCATCTTCCCGATCCGGAGCTTGCCGATATTGATGTTGTGCCGAATGCCGCGCGCAAACAAAAATACGAAATTGCTCTTTCCAACGCCTTCGGATTTGGCGGAACAAATTGCTGTGTAATTTTCAGGGGAGTATAAAATGAGGCCCAAACCATTTAAACCGGAAATTCATAATAACGATGAAAAGTATGTGCGTGATCGGACGTCCGGCTTTGTCTGGCACCGTTCCCAAAACCGGACTTTATACGCTGATACCGATCGCTCGGAAGTGGTTTATCATTCCAATTACCTGCGTTATTTTGAATTCGGCCGGACCTCGTTGATGCGCGATCTTGCCTACCCTTACAAAGAAATTGAGGCCAGCGGCTTTGTTTATCCGATTTTCGATTTGGGCATCAGTTTTTATCAGCCTTTGTATTATGATGATTTGATGTATATTCACACACGGCCGGTAAATTTGGAGCGGGTACGTTTGCAGTTCGATTACGTAATCACCCACGCGGAAAAGGGACATCTGATCTGTATCGGCTTTACCAAACACTGCGCCTTAAATTTGACGGGCACACCCGTGGCCGTTGATCCTAAAACGGTTCAGCTATGGACATCGTTCCCCAAATAAATAAAAAAACCCGCTATACTTCGGCAATTGAGATATCTCCATATTTGCGCGATCACTATTTCGAAGGAAAGGTGATTCTGCCCGCGGTGGAAACATTAATCGCTTTGGCTAATGTTGTTCAGCTTAATTTCCCGCAGATGAGTATCAACTGGTTGTTCAAGGCGCGCTTTCCCCGCTTTTTAATCATTCCCCCGGAGACAAAGCGCTTAGAGATATTTGTCGATATAGAAGATGCCGGTGATGGTAATATTACCGCCGTGCTTTTAACTTCGATAAAATCAAAAAAAAGCGCAATCAGCCGCGCCCTCGAACATGCCCGTGTGGAATTTGCCACTGCCGATACCTCCCCCTGCCCTGCATCTCCTTTTCGGATTGTGGAAAAGCTCAATGGAAAATGCATCAGCGTACCTGCGGCCACGATTTACCGTGAACTAGTGCCTTTCGGAACGGCTTATCAAAACATCACCGGTGATTTAGCAGTTTCACCGGAGGGCGCTTTGGCTTATCTTTCCGGCGGGAATTACGAGGCCGATGAAAATTTGCTTGGTTCGCCGTTTCCACTGGATGCGGCAATGCATGCGGCTTGTGTTTGGGGACAACGCTTCAACGGCATTGTCCCCTTTCCCACAGGTTTTGAAAGAAGAGTTATTTATCAAAAGACAAAAAAGAAAGGCAGTTATCTTGGCCGGATTGTGCCGGTGGATATTAATCACGAGCCGCTAATATTTGATGCCTGGATTTATGATTTAAATGGTGTTATTTATGAAATCATTAGCGGCATTAAAATGAGGGACGTAACTCAGGGCCGCCTGCATCCGCCGGATTGGATTAAGGCAGAAATTTAACCAATGGGAAAAACATTTTTAATTTATCTTTTTGCTTATCTTGCCGGTTCTATAAATTTCGCTATTATTTTTTTTAAACTAACCGGTAAAGAAGACCCTCGCCTGAGCTTCAGCGGCAACGCGGGAACCACAAACGTTTACCGCCAGGCAGGATTTATCTGGGCGATGGTTGTTTTTTTATTGGATATCGGCCGGGCTCTGGCGGTCGCGGTTATAGCGAGCTATTTTTTAAAAACGCATTTGCTCCCCTGGGCTGGCTTTTTTCTTGTTTTGGGAAATAGCTTCCCTTGCTTTCATGGTTTTCGCGGCGGTAAAGGTGTAGCTAACTATTTAGGTTTTACAGCCCTTATCGCGCCGTGGGCGGCTCTCCTTGCCGCGGCAATCTGGGTCGTTCTCTACGGGATCGGCCGGATTACTTTTATTGCTTCATTTTTCATGGTTTTTGTTTTGGCCTTAGGAGAGGCCCATTCCGCGCATTGGAGATTAATTGCAATATCCGGCGCTCTCGCAACATTTCTACTTATTTTATTCAATCACAGAAAAAATATTATCAAATACTGGAGCGGCAGTAATCCGACTACGTCTAGTGGAGATTGATGCAATACCATTTCGATTTCAAAGGATAACGAGGCGGCAAGGAGGAGGCGCCGGAGACGTATTGTACATACGTTGAGGAAGCCGACGACGATGCCAACAAAGTTAGCCAAAGAAAGCGAATTGGTATGAGAATTAGTAAGACAACAAAACAATCCCCACAAAAATAACAACCGTGCCGAGAATATTAAGGCCGCTTATCTTTTCTCCAAAAATAAAGTGAGACAAAATCATCATTAAAGCCAGACAAGCGCCGGAAAATATTGGATAGGCAATGCTTAAATTTATACTCTGGAGCGCTTTGATGAACAAATAAACATTGATGGCACCGAGGATCAAGCCAAAGATAAAAAAGACCTGCCAGCTAAAATCATGTTGTTTTTGAGCAATGCTTTTATAAACCAGATAAGATGCCACGTTAAAAGCAACTGATAAAAATAAATACAGATAGTTCATTGGGCTCACCTCTCAAGAACCGCATTTAGAAAAAACGGCAAACCAAGCAGCAAGAGCGCTAAAGGCAGAAGCAATCGCTGAAATAACAGCAATTAGCCATAATCTATGTTCTCTTTGTTGTCGTTCTGCTTCAATTACTCGTTGCTGGAGAATTGCTTCATTAATATTGCCGAGTTTTTCTGTACACAGGCCATGTTGTGAGACTCCAAGCTCATCTGCCCTTTTAAGAAGAGCCTCGCCCTGGAGTAAACGCTTTTTTAGTTTTATCATTTTTATTTCCCCTTATATTATATGGCTTCAGTGGGCGTCTCCAGCGATCCGTTGCGAGCCGTGGTTAAGTATTGCTTTCATTATTTTTTAATTTGTAAAACATTTTAAATCTTAAATTTTTTATTCCGTTATTTTCAAATTCCTTTATATAAATTTGTGCTTTTTTCTGAATTAATTCACGTTTTAATATGTCAAATTCTATGTCATCATTACCAAATGCAGCAAGCAGCTTTTTTAAATCTTGTTCAGCAAAAGCACGTGCAAAAATATTTCGAGCAATATCTTCAAGATCAGACTCTACCTGCCTCATAAAGCGAGTAGACTCTTTATTAGAGAAAGGTAATTCTCGAGTCATGATTGACGTAATAGATTTAGGCAGATTTATTTTATCGCCACATCCGTATATTTTAGTTAAAAGATTAAAAATTTTATTCCTATCATTAGTGTTTTTAAATTCAGACATAAAACCACTATTAGCCCAATAATCAGCAAAATATAGTAATTTGATCAATATTTTGTATTGTTCTGCTGAAAGCTTAATTTCTACTTTATCCATATTCTCACCTAACAAATTAATATACGTAACCACGGGTATGAACCCCAAAGCAAGCTTTGGAGAATATATCCCGGAGAGATCCCGAATAGCTTCGCTTTCGGGATCAACCCCACCTTTAGTAAGATCAATTCAGCTAACAGATATTTCTGTACTGCGCTTGAAATATCTGAGTTTCATTGATTCCACTAACGCTTCCTATAGTCAGCGAGTGTCATTGATTTAAGCCCGTTTTTTATAAAAATCAAAC
Source organism: uncultured delta proteobacterium (assembly GCA_963753975.1). Taxonomy (GTDB): domain Bacteria; phylum Desulfobacterota; class Syntrophia; order Syntrophales; family Smithellaceae; genus UBA4810. The sequence continues at coordinate 147,564 of CAVWEH010000001.1, read as the reverse complement.
AATTATTATGTCCGCACCTTTTTTGATAAATCGTGCCGGGGCAGAACCGATGGATGTGATTTTACCGTCTGGGGCAACCCGCAGCGCGCCGCCCGCAGGAATGCCGTATCCAATTGTTCCCTCCGGGCAAAGGCCAAGCAATGTCCGGAGTTCATTCCAGCCTTCATCTTCCGCATGTGTATCGCACAAAACCGGCGCCAAGCCGAGACAGGGGAAAGATTTTGCCGATGAATCATCAGCCGGATTGCGCCAGTATATCCAGTTGCGGCACAGCATTATGGCTCCGGCAGAAATACCGAAAAAAGGTTTCCCTGCTTCGTAGAGCTTCCTCAGAAATGGCACCAGATTTCGCTTCTCCAAATATTCCATTCCGGCTTTTACATCACCACCACTGATAAAAACCAAATCGCCGGACGATAAAATGCTTTCTGCCTTTTTCCGGTCAAAGCCCTTAACAATGGGAACTAGAGTGACTTTATCCGCCCCTGCAGATATAAGCATTCGCCTCAACATAGAGAAAAACTCTTTATTGTCGGAGCTTGCCGCGCCGATATAGGCAATGACAGGTTTTTCTATTTTGCTGAGCGCCAGTGCTTCGGCAATAAGAGTAGTGCTGTTAGAGTTTGGTCCACCACTGATAAGGATTATAGGGGCTGGCCCCATCATCAGTTTCCTTTCCCAAAGAGCTCTTCCATATTCACCGGCACGTCCGAACGCGTTAATCTATATTTACCGGATGGTTCGGTTTCAATCTCCTTTACAAAATGCACGTTGATAACAGCATCCCGTCCATACAATGGCAATAATCCTTCAATTATTTCCTCTTTAAGCATGTGAGAAGCAGCGTCAGCTTCCTCCAGAACTATATGGACATTGTAAATACCTTCACTTTGCAATACTTGATATTCGGCAACAGATTCCACTTTACTGATGATGGATTCGACCATCGCCGTGGTTACAGGATAATTATCTGTTGTATAGGTGAGATCAGCCGTTCGCCCGACAATTTCCTTACAGATATATCCGTCATTGCGGCCGCATTCACAAATGCCTGTGGGATCGATCTGCACCAGATCGCCCACATCAAATCTGACTAATGATCGCCAGGGATTGGTCAGTGTGGTCAGCAGCAATCTTCCGACATGAGGATATCCGTATTCCGGACGCATGAATTCTATATCGATCCGGCACGAATCGGAAACCTGATGGAGCTTCCCCTGTTCACATTCCATTAATACATATCCCGCTTCGGTCGAGCCGTAGGAACTGACTAAAGGAGAATGAAAAACTTTGGCGGATATGTTTTCTGGCTAAAATGCCCGGATTTTCATAACTAAAAATAATCACCGGCGGCTGAAAGACACTGAGGTTATGTTTGTAAGCGAAGCGGGCGACTTTGGCCAGATAGGAGGGGTTTGCTTCCAACACAACCGGTTGAAAGATTTCCAGCTCCCTAATGATGCGCTCGAACAGTTGATCGTCCCATAATGACGGATTGATTTTTTCATTAAGATAGAGAAAACGGCCGCAAGAGCGTTCCTCCATTGTCAGCAAACCATTTTTAGCCAAAATGCCGGTATTCATGGGACTGGTAAGAATTGCTTCCCGGTGTTTACCCAGATTTTAATGCCGCCGTATGGATGTTGTATTGCCAGGACGCCGCCTCGGCCGCATCCCACCAGGACTGATACCAAACATTTAAAACCTGCTCGGCAGTTGTGCCGCTCGTTTGGACGATTTCTATTATGCCCGTCTTCAGTGCGCTATCTACATCCATGCCTGCGGGAATAAAATTGCGCCAGGTACGTTCTCTTAAGTCTTTTTTGGAAATTGTCGGCAGCGCACGAAAACGCCTGTCAATAGAAGCCGATGCGCCGGGATCAAATGCCCGCCAACTCTTATAGGCCGGCACGTTTTGCAGGGCGTTCTGCAGTGCTCTTTCCGAGAGGATATTATAGTTAATGGAAAAGTTAGGGGATGTTTTCATTTTTTTGTCCCACTGGCAACAGTATAATAGTTAGTTTCAGATTGAGGAAACTGCCCGCAGTAATTTCAATCAGCCGTTGATTCTCTTGTTGAATTCTTCCATGGTAAAGTTATATTCCTGAGTGCCGTAGGATTCTATGGCAAAGGAAGCGCAGACGCTTCCCATCCGTGCGCATTGTTCAATATCTTTGCCGCAAACCAGACCGCTGACGAGCCCGCCCCGGTAAGCATCTCCGGCGCCTGTCGGGTCCACCACCTTCTTTACCTTGAAGGCGGGAATACTAATTTCACGATCTCGCGTGGAGACCTGCGAACCCAACTCACCCAGCGTGGTGATGATCGTCCCGGCCAGATCACGTAGAGCATTCTTCTTCAACCCGGTTTTGTTTATGATCAGTTCCAGTTCATAGTCATTGACGATCAAAATCCGGCATCCTTCGATTGCCTCGATCAGGTTCTTTGTATTCCACATGGGCAGAGACTGCCCGGGGTCAAGTATATAATCGATACTTCTTTCTTTGCAGGCGCGCGGATAGTTAACCATGTCCTCAAAATTGCCCGGTGAGACGATCACAATGGTTTCTTCGGGACGGAATTTGTGCAAGTCCAATTCCGTGCGATATTTCATGGCTCCGGGATTAAATCCGGTGATTTGGTTGTCGGCGCGGTCGGTCGTAATATAGGCGCCGGCCGTAAATTCTTCGGGAATGATTTTGATGTATTTAGTAGATATGGAGTTTTTTGCCAGCCGTTCGTAATACTTTTGATAGTCATGGCCGATTGTGGCGCAGATGAGGGGCTTCTCCCCCATGAGCGTCAGCGAATAGGCAATATTACCCGCTGTGCCGCCGTATTCTTCCCTCATACTATTCACCTGGAAACAGACGTTTAAAACATGGATCTTATCGGGCAGGATGTGATCAGCGAAATATCCGGGGAAATCCATAATCCGGTCATAGGCCATTGATCCCGAAACAATAATGTTCATACATAAGGCCTTTCCAATTGTCTCGAAATTATCAGAACTCCGGAAGAAATTTACTAAATGATTCGGGTTCGGACGCACGAAAGTATAGGCAATATCGGGTTGGGTGTCAATGATATCTTGCCTCCAGCCTTCCCTGCATACGACGGGGTAGCCTGCCAGGCTTGCGCCCCGCTCTTCAAACCTTGCACCGTGACCCATTGTGACTTGACTAACCATCGCCTTCGCATTATATCAATATTGAGGTTGGGTGACCATCTTCAGGCTTCGCACATTCGTTTGTAGTTACATTTAACGTTGCCGAGTGCCTGCGCAAAAAGGACGATTGAAATTAGTGAGTGATAAATTCTCATTCATTATTCCGGTTTATCGGGAAAATCCGATGATCAAACTCGCTATTGATCATATTAAAAGCCTGCAAGATTCGGCGGACACGGAAATTATTGTTGTGGATGGTGAGCCCGCAGCAAGTACATTAAAAGAAATCAAAAACACTGATGTAAAAAAAATCGTCTCGACAAAAGGACGGGGAAATCAGCTAAATTCCGGAGCCGCTGAAGCTTCCGGCGATATATTGATATTTCTGCATGCCGATACCCGCCTGCCTATGAATTCCCTGCACCTTATTGCCACAGCCATGGAAGATAAAACCTTTATCGGCGGTGCCTTTAATCTGGGTATTGATTCAGAACGATTTTCTTTCCGTGTCATTGAAAAAATGGCTTCCTGGCGCTCCCGTCTAACGCGCATTCCCTATGGCGATCAGGCTATCTTTATCCGGCGGGATTATTTTCAAGGATTGGGTGGATTTAAGGATATTCCGATCATGGAAGATGTCGAACTAATGCGGAGAATCAAGCGGAGGCGGGGAAAAATAAATATTCTAAAAGATAAAATTAAGACATCACCCCGGCGTTGGGAAACCGAAGGTATTGTTTTTTGTACTCTCAGAAACTGGTTTTTGCTAACGCTTTATTTGCTGGGAGCAAAGCCGGAAACCCTGGCAAAGTTTTATAGGTAATCTTCTGCCCAATAATTATTTACTTTTATCATTATTGCCGGAATATTTTTCTTTTCCAGCAGACAGCTTCCTTCTGGCCAAATAGACAAGAAAAGCCAGGATAATTGCGGCAAGCAAAAGCACTAAAACCAAGAGCCAGGGAATCTTCCCCTCTGCCAAACCACTAATGATTGCATCCGTGCCGACTACGTACAAAACAGTGCCGGGCAGCATGCACAGCCACGACCAAAAAACGTATGTCCAGAAACGCACACCGGTAAGGCCAAAACCGTAATTAAGAAAATTAAAAGGAAAAAGAGGCACCAGGCGCGTTATTGCTACAATTATTGCGCCATGTTCCTTCGTCAGATGATCCAACTTGTTGAATTTTTCATTTTGCGAAAATTTACGCACAATAAAGTCTCTCGCCAGATAACGGGAAATTAAAAAGGCGATGCTTGCTCCTATTGTCGAGGCGATGCTGACCAGTACGACACCCCAAACTGATCCGAAAAGCGCTCCTCCGGCAATGGTTATGGCGGAACCGGGTAGAGCCAGGACAACAGCAATGATATAAATCAATACGAAAACTAACGGCCCCCAGGAGCCAAGGCTGGAAATCCAGGCACGAAGATCGGTAAGCTTTTCTCCCACTCCCCAAAGCCTAAGCAGGATAATTGCTGCCATAAGCAAGACGATGAATATAATCGGCCGCCACAAATTATTTTTCTTTTTCCCAGCGAAAGCTTCCGAAGCCATATAAGCTCCTTGGTAGTACCGGCAGTGTCAAGTTTTATACTATTTTCCCGCTTCATTATTCAATCAAATTATCTACTCCCTGTGTACTTAATTTAATTATTGTATAAGCGTGTTTGACAATCGCCGGATCATCGTTACAATTTTAATATTGGCATTTAATTTCCTTAAAAGGAGAGGCAAAAATGAAAAAGTTACTTATGTATATAATAATGTTCAGTTTTATATTAGGTTGTCAAAGCGGTAATACCGAGCAAACGGAGGGAAAATCAAAAATGACAAAAAAAAATGAAATAACATCTGAAAATATTGCCACGCTGGCCGGGGGTTGTTTTTGGTGCGTGGAGTCTGATTTTGAAAAGGTTCCCGGTGTAATAAAAGTAGTATCCGGTTATGCCGGAGGGAAAGGGGAAAATCCGACCTATGAAACGTATGCGGAGATGGGTTACATTGAAGCCGTGCAGGTTTATTATGATCCCCAGGTAATCACCTATGAACAACTTTTAAATTACTTCTGGCACCATATTGATCCAACGGACGGAGGCGGACAATTTGTCGACCGAGGTCCTCAATACCGCAGCGCCATATTTTATCAGGACGATGAGCAAAAGCAGATTGCCGAAAAATCAAAACAGGCTCTGGAAAAATCAGGCAAACTCGGGAAACCGGTCGTCACGGATTTAATTAAATTGACTAAATTTTATCCGGCAGAAGAATATCATCAGAATTATCATACCAAAAATCCCGTGCGTTATAATTACTACCGTTATCGGTTCCGGCCGTGATCAAACCGTAAAAAAATTATGGGGAAATGAGACAGGCCTCGAGCTTCCCGGCCAGGGAAAATTCATTAAACCGGATGATGCGACCCTGAGGAAAAAACTCACCAAAATACAATATGAAGTTACGCAGAAAAACGGCACCGAACCGCCTTTTAAAAATGAATATGACGATAACAAAAGAGAAGGCATATATGTGGATATTGTGTCCGGTGAACCGCTTATTCAGTTCCTTGGATAAATTTGATTCCGGCACCGGCTGGCCCAGTTTTACCAAACCGCTGGAGCCCGGAAATATTGTCGAGAAAGAAGATCGGGGCTTTTTTACCACGCGCACCGAAGTGAGAAGCAAAGAAGCCGATTATCATTTAGGTCATGTTTTTCCGGATGGCCCGCCTCCGACAGGTTTACGCTATTGCATGAATTCCGCGGCTCTGCGTTTTGTTCCCAAAGAGGATCTGGAAAAAGAAGGCTACGGAAAATATTTGAAATTATTCTCTCCTAAAAAATGATGGCGGAAAATGCCTCCCCATGATAGATGCAGCTTCGAATTTTATTTCGCCTGAAACATTAGTGCGCCTGGGGTTTTTTGCCGCAATATTTTCTGCTGTGGCGCTTAGCGAGAAAATTGCGCCGCGGCGAATGCTGCTTAAAATCCAAGACGAAGCGCTGGATCAGCAATCTGGGAATGCAGATAATCGATGTCGTTCTATTGCGTTTAATTTTTCCGCTATTTCCTGTTGGAATCGCTTTTATCTGCGCACAAAGAGGCTGGGGATTACTAAATTACTATCAGATAGCGCCGTTGCCGGCGCTGATCACCGGTGTATTGGTGCTTGATTTTGTCATTTACCTTCAGCACAGGATGTTCCACGTTGTACCTTTATTCTGGCGTGTCCATATGGTGCACCACACAGACCAGGATATTGACGTGACCACGGCAGTGCGTTTCCATCCTCTGGAAATAATATTATCGCTGCTGATTAAGTTTGCCGCTGTGGCGGTAATCGGCGCTCCGCCTCTATCCGTCCTGATCTTCGAAATTATGCTGAACGGCGCAGCGATGTTCAATCACGGTAATGTCAGAATCCCTCTATCCGTTGACCGCATTATCAGGATGGTTTTGGTGACACCGGATATGCACCGGGTGCATCATTCCGTGATTGCGCGGGAGACAAACAGCAACTATGGTTTTAGTTTTCCGTGGTGGGACAGAATTCTGGGAACTTACAAAGCGCAACCTCAAGAAGGTCATGACAAAATGAGAATAGGCCTGAACGGCTATCATGACGATCGTTCCCTAAAATTGTCTTCTATGTTGTCGATGCCTTTTTCTTATCCAAAAAGAGTCAGTGATGCAGAGTAGATGCCTGATAATCTTTGTCAAATATCCGCAGCCGGGACAGGTGAAATCACGGCTGGCCAAAGATTTTGATAGTGATTTTGCCGCCGGTTTGTATAAAGCTTTTGCCCTTGATATTTTAGAATGCGCGATGAAAGGCGACTGGCAGTTACGGATATATTTTGATCCCCCCGAAAGAGAAAATGAAATAAAAAAGTTGTTCGGCAAAGAGCGTAAATACCGGCCGCAGCGCGGTGCTGATCTTGGTGAAAGGATGAAAAACGCTTTTGTTGATTGTTTCTCCGTTGGCTTTAAGTCCGCAGTACTGATCGGTAGTGACTTCCCGGACCTGCCTCTGAAAATAATCGAAGATGCCTTTGCCCTATTAGATAGTCCCGGCGATGCAGTGATCGGCCCCGCGGCCGACGGCGGTTATTATCTGATCGGGCTGAAAACCGAAACGTTTCTGCCGGATATTTTTTCCAATCTGCCGTGGAGCACAACTGCCGTTTTTTCGGAAACGTTGAAAATTTTACAGGCCTGCGGGCAGCGGACTGAAATTCTCCCGGAATGGCATGATGTCGATGCCCGCGATGATTTGATTAATCTCATGGAAAGAAATAAGTCCACGGCATTTGCCGCTTCCAGAACCATGAAGTATCTGGCGGCCAGTGGAAAATTCATTACCCGGTAATCATTAAGAAGGCGAACAGGCCCGGCCTTTGAGGCTGAAGATGAACTTCAGAATGTTTTTGCTGTGGTCGCTAAAAATCTTTTCGGCAAATATTTTCCCCGCTACGCGTTTGGATATTTCAGAAATAGTCGGATAGATGTGAACAGCAGCGGCAATTGTGGAAAGCCGAACACCGCCTTCCAGGGCAATGACCCACTCATGGATAAGCTCGCCCGCATGAGCGCCGATAATCTGGCAGCCAAGTAATTTGCCTCCCGGGCTTACCAGCAATTTAATTTTCCCTTTTGTTTCCCCTTCGGCCTCAGCCCTATCATTGTCGGCAAAGCTCTCCTCCCAAAGACGGTACTTAATGCCGTCTTTTTTTGCCCGCTTTTCATTCAGGCCAATACTGGCTACTTCCGGATCGGTATAAGTGCACCAGCCGATTTTATTGTAATCGGCCCTCTTAGGCAATCGTAAGACAGCGTTGGTGAGAGCAATACCTCCTTCATAACCGGCTACATGCGTGAAGGGAAGTTGGCCATTGACGTCGCCTGCGGCGTAGATGTGGCTGATATTTGTTTTCATTCGGGCATTTGTCGGAATACCGCGCGCTGTATATTTAACACCGGCCGCTTCCAGCCCTAAGCCGTCAATATTCGGTTTGCGCCCGGCGGCAACAAGCAGGGCGTCTGCTTCGACAACACTTGTTGGTCCTTTACCTGAGTCCGCTGCCGCAGTCAGCTGGATTGTGGAATCAATATACTGAACTCTTAAGGCTTTGGTTGATTTGTAAATTTTAATTCCTTCGTCCTGCAGACGTGTCTCCAGAATAGCAGCCAGATCTGCATCTTCGGGGCCGAGGATCTGATCCATAAATTCAACGATAGTCACCCGAGAACCCAGACGCGCAAAAGTCTGCGACAGTTCGAGCCCAATTGGTCCGCCGCCTAAGACAATCAAACGAGCCGGCAGTTTCCTTTGATTAAGAATAGTTTCGTTTGTCCAGTAAGGTACCGTGGCAAGACCTTCCACCGGCGGCAGAGCCGGGCTGGAACCAGTGGCGATAATCCAGCTTTTTGCCGTTATGTTTTTTCCATCGAGAATAATAGTGTGATCATCAAGAAAGTAAGGGTTGCCGAAAACAACTTTTGCACCCAAGCCGCAGAATCGTTCGACGGAATCATGTTGTTGAATATTTTCGATCACGCTTTTCACGCGATCCATCACCGCGCCTAAATCAACAGGTGGTAATTGGACTCCGGGCAAACCAAATTCCTTTGATCTTTTCAGAAGCGAGCAAACACCTGCTGTGCGGATCAACGTTTTCGACGGCACACAGCCGTAGTGCAAACAATCACCGCCCAGCATTGCGGACTTTTCAATTAGAATGGTTTTAGCGCCGAATTGCGCTGCGCCTGCCGCCGCGGTGAGTCCTGCCGCTCCGCCGCCGATTATTCCCAGATCATAGTCATATTTTGCCATGTTATCCTCCAGTGGTTATTTCCCTATTATTTAACCAGCAGTTGTCTTCTATTGAGCTTTCTTAAATTTCAGCCTTTCTCTTAGCAATGATATCGGCACCAATATTACGAACATTTTCCATGACCGCATTCAAATCCATTGTGCGCAGTTGACGGTCTTTCATAACAATCTTGCCGTTGATAATGCTGGTTTTCGTATCTGCGCCGCGGGCAGCGTACACCAGCTGTGAGTAGCAATTATAAAGAGGGGTAAGATGAGGTTGATTCATATCTACTAAAATAATGTCGGCTTTTTTACCTACTTCAACCGAACCGATCCGGTCGTCAAGCCCGAGTAATTTTGCCCCGCCGATTGTAGCCATTTCCAAAACTTCCCGGGCATTCATTACTGTAGGGTTCAAAGATGTAACTTTATGAATCTTTGCCGCCGTATCCATCTCCCGGAACATGTCCATATCATTGTTGCTGGCTGAGCCGTCCGTTCCCAGCCCCACGATTATGCCTAATTTAAGCATCGCGGGGATAGGCGCAACACCGGCCGCCAATTTCATGGAGCTTTCGGGATTGTGCGAAACGCGAACGCCCAAATCGGCGAATATTTTCATTTCTTCTTCGGTAATCCAATTGCAATGAACAGCGACGGTTTTCTCATCCAGAATACCCAGATCATAAAGGTGCCGAACCGGCTTTTTGCCGTAACGGTTGATAATGGTATCTATCTCGTCTTTATTTTCGAGCAAATGTGTCAGGAAAAGGACATCCGCTTCACCAGCCGCTTTTTTAACATTAACGAGAGTTGCCGGAGAGCAGGTATAAGGTGAATGACAGAAAAAAGCAGGGATAATCATCGGCGCATGAGGTTTCCAGCGCTGAACAAAGCGCTCGGCCGCTCCCATCATTCTTTCGTACTTGGGATTATCCGGTGTCGCAAAATCGGCGAATCCCTGAGCCACAACAGCGCGCATTCCCGTGGCCAACACTGCTTCGGCAATGGTATCCTCAAAGAAATACCCATCGCAAAAAGTTGTCGTGCCGGTAAGGATCATTTCGGCCATGGCCAGCATAGCGCCGTCGTAAACCATTTTTTTATTGACGAAGCGGCCTTCCGCCGGAAATATATATTTGGTGAGCCATTCCATCAGGGGAAGATCGTCAGCCATGCCCCGGAAACAAACCATCGGCAGATGGGTATGCGTGTTGACCAACCCGGGCATAACGATACAGCCGGAGGCGTCGATCATCTCTCGCGCCGAGTAACCGATTTTTTTCTTATCACTTCTTTTCTCCACCGCGGTAATGATTCCGTCCTTAATAACAATGAGCGAATCTTCTATAATATCCGGTCTGGCCGACATAGTCAGAAGCATCCCGCCGGCAATCAATATATCTGGCTCATTACCCTGCATATGCTTACTTTCTTTCATCTTAGGCAAATTTTAAGTAAACTGCTATCGATGCGGCAAACATGGTGTAGCGTAAAAATGAAAATGTGAAAATAGCTTAGAGTTCAGCCGGGTAATTTCGCTTCCATTAATTCGTCGCCGATCAAGCCCAGCGCAATACTAAAGCCCACAGCTATTATTGTCAGCAGGGCGAATAATGCCATCACGGGTATCGCCGATAGCGGCAGTGCAAGAGCAACAACGGCAATAACAATAGATGTAATTAGAAAGCTCAACCCGAATATAATTTTCTTTTTCAAAAAAGGCGTTGTCACTTTCCGGAATCTGGTTTTGCCGTCAAGAAGTCCGGTGAGCAAGGCCAGAATAAGAAAAAATGGAAGAGCAGCTGAAATCAGCTGTGTTGTGCAATTCAAAACTCCATTAATTTGAGGTGGTGCGACAAAAGATAAAACAGCCAGGACCAAGAGAGTAAAAGCGAAAGATTGCGGAAAATGCACAATAATGGGATGAATATGCAGCCCCAGGATTTTGCGTCTTTTTTCCGCTACGGGGTCTTGATAAGGTTCAAACATCTTTGCGGGCACTCCACATGCCGGGCATACGTCCTTTATCTTACCTTTTACGGTTACATAGCCACACGCTTTGCATCTGATCAAATTTGCCATAATATCTCCTGAAATTTAATTTTTTATTAGGTTATACAATAATATATTTCATTATCAAATAACAACCAGAAAATTATACTATTGAAAAGTAGAAATTTATCCGGTAATGTCACTTAATTAAAAGCTGGAGGTATCTATGAGTGCATTACTCCTTGCCCGGATTCAATTCGCCTTTACCGTAGGCTTCCATTTTCTCTTCCCGGCTATGACATTGGGAACTTCCCTGGTCATACTAATTTCGGAAACACTATATTTGATCAAGAAAGATGAAATTTATAGGAAGATTACCGATTTCCTGGCTAAATTGCTCGGATTGATATTTGTAATCGGTGCGGCAACCGGCGTTACTCTGGAATTTTCCTTCGGCATGAACTGGTCGGAATATTCCAGAACCGTAGGGGATATTTTCGGACCAATTCTGGCCGCGGAAGGCGTTATCGCCTTTTTTCTGGAGTCGGTATTCATTGGAATTTTAATTTTTGCCAGAAACAAAGTTTCCCGGACGGTTTATTGGCTTTCCGCACTCTTGGTGTTTATAGGCGGACATCTTTCCGCTTTCTGGATAGTGGCCGCCAATTCCTGGATGCAAACTCCCGCCGGCTATCAGATAAATGAAGTTGGAAGAATTATTTTGTCCAATTTTACACAAGCAGTTATTAATCCGTCAACAATCATCCGTTTTTGTCACACGGTAATGGCTTCGTGGATGACCTGCGCAATAATGATCTCGGGCATTGCCGGGTACTATGTAAGAAAAGGCCTGCACGGCCAAACAGCAAGGACGATGCTGAAAATCGGCATAATACTCTTCGCCATTACTCCGCTTTTACAGCTGGCCACAGGCCATATACATGCGATAGAAGTAATCAATATGCAGCCGGAAAAGGCGGCCGCGCTCGAAGGACACTTTGTGACTCAAAAAGGCGTGCCTCTTTATATCGCGGGATTTGTCGATGAACAAAACGAAAGAACCTACGGAATTTACGTGACCAATGCTTTGAGTTTTCTTTACAACTTTGATTGGAACTCGGAAATAAAAGGATTGAAAGAATTCCCTAAAGAAAACTGGCCGCCCGTCAATTTTATCTTTCAGACTTATCATATAATGGTGGGAATAGGAATTTTCTCTATTGCCATGGGGCTGCTGGGTGCTTTTCTTTTGCTAACAAAAAAAATCTATGAGGCAAAAACGTATCTGTATTCCCTTCCTTTCCTCATACCACTGCCCCACATCGCCCATGAAACGGGCTGGATATCGGCGGAAGTCGGCCGGCAGCCATGGATAATTTACGGACTGATGAAAACCGCTGACGGCGCTTCCGTGGTCGTATCCGCAAGCGACATTCTGGGGAGCCTGATAATGTTTTCATTGGTTTATTCGCTGTTGTTTATAATGTTTATAATACTGTTTATAAAATTTGTAAAAAATGGACCACAGCCATAATTGATGTAAATGACCGGTTAAGAATAAGGAAGGAGCAATACGATGGAAAATGTCCAAAACTTTCAAATATTATGGTTCATTCTTATAGTTATACTTTTTCTGGGCTATTCACTTCTGGATGGGTTTGACCTGGGAATCGGAACGCTCCTGCGGTTTCTCGGCAAGAAAAAAGAGGAAAAGGACATTCTGATAAATTCCATAGGGCCTTTCTGGGATGGCAATGAAGTATGGCTGATTACCGGCGGCGGAGCTCTTTTCGCCGCGTTCCCGCAGGCTTATGCCACCGCTTTCTCCGGTTTTTATCCGGCGATACTGCTTGTTTTGCTGGCGCTGATATTTAGAGCAGTGTCGTTGGAATTCCGCGCTAATGACGAAGCCAGAACCGGACTATGGGAAATATTTTTTATTGCCGGCAGTTGCCTTGCCGCGCTCCTCTTCGGCGTCGCTTTAGGTAATGTTATCTATGGAGTGCCCCTGGACAATAAAATGGAGTTTACCGGAAACTTTTTTACATTGCTGCGTCCCGTGCCGCTTTTATTCGGCATCACCGGATTTGCCGCCATCCTGCTGCAGGGGGCTTCGTACGCTGTACTGAAAACCGAGGGCGAACTGCAGCTGAGGTCTTTTCGAGTATTGAACATTTTGCTGTGGGTCAATGCGGTGACCGGCAGCATTTATTTTATTGTAATGGTTTTTAATTTCCAAGCTCTTCTGGAAAATCCTTTATTCTATGCGGCGATACTTGTTACGTTACTGGGACTCGCCGAAACATTCTTTTCCGTGAGGACTAAAAACGATAACGCTATTTTTTGGAAATCGTCTTTATCTTTTGTTGGATTGTGGCTGGCGGCAGGAGCGGCTCACTTTCCCAACCTGATCAAAGCAATCAACGATCCTGATTTAAGCATAACAATTTTTAACGGCTCCACCGGCTTGTATACTCTGAAGATAATGAGCGTCATCGCGCTTATCGGAATGCCGATAGTTGTCGGATATACGGTGTTTGTTTACAGGGTCTTTAAGGGTAAAACCGCAGCAGATCACTATTGAATAAAAATAATTATAATTGTTTTATAAGCTAGGAATTTCAGGCTCTGGAGATGACCAATGCTGTGTAAACTACACCTTAAAAATCAATTACAAAATTGAGGAGCTATCCGCAGTAAGCCACGGGGGATGCTCGCTGCGAATTCAAGGTTTAGGCGGCGGTACATAGGGAGTGTTCAGATATTTCCCGGCTTCTATCTGAGCAGCACCTTCTCCGCCTTCCACTTCCAGCGCTCTGGAATAATACTCTTCCGCTTGCTTCCTTTCTTTACGGGCATCGTGAATCATCCCCATGCGCAAAAAAGCCAAAGCTCGAACCCGGGCATTATAAGGAGATGTATCGTTTAGAGCTTTTTGAAAATATTCCGCCGCTTTTTCATACTCTCCCTGCAGGAAAAGTATTCTTCCCATTAATTGATTGTAACGGGGCTGGAGTTGGGGAACAAATGGTGGAATACCTGCCTGAATGCCTCCTTCAATCTGCCGCGCTATGTCCAAGGATTCTTCGAATCGATGCAGGCCGGAAAGGATGTTGCCTAGTGCGAACAAAAAATTATAATTGTTTGGAAATTTTCCCTTTAATTCCCGGGCATAGGGCAACGCTTTTGCCGGGTTGTTTTCAAAATTCAAATAATCAGAGGAAAGTTCGGTTTGCGCAAGTTCTTTGAGCAAGTATCCTTTTTGTGCCGCCAATTCCAGCTCTTGAATGCCTTTTTGACGGTTTCCCGTGGTAATCAAGAGCGAGGAAATAAAGCGGGTCAACCCGGAAAGATAATCGATATGATAATGAAGAAAACCCATGAGGAAATAGATGTCATAATTTTGCGGATCTCCCTCCTTAGCTCTTTCCAAATATTCCCAGACATCGGATGTTTCCTGAGCTAGAAGGAAATAGCTCTTTTGATGAATAGCCCAGTGAACTTTGACAACTTTCGCCAGCGCCATAGCGAAGTATGCCTCGCCATCTTTAGAATTATTCTCAATCCTTTTTTCACCGGCGGCAATGGTTTCATCAATGTAATGCAGCATTAATTTTTGATTTCTATCCCGATCTTTCGGTTCAAAGCTCATATCGTAGAAAAATAAGTGAATTATCGCCAGGTAGGCGTATCCGGTTGGGTTTTCCGGATCCAATTCTAAAGCTTTTTGCATATAAATGCTGGCGGTTGCGTTATCCAGATTAAAGGCTTTTTCAATTCCCTGTTTGATATAGAGACGAATTTGATTTTCTTGTACCTGAGCGGCTTCTGTCTCAATCACAACTACGGAGAACAAAAAAAATGAACAAAGGGCAAAAATAGTTATTTTACAACCGACTTCTTTCATAATTCTGATGAGGACTCATTCCTTCTCGTGAGTATCCAGTGAGCAGTTTTTCAGCCTATTACTACATAACTTTTGAACAGTATAGTTTTTTTATTTTGTAATTGTGGTTGTTTTTACCGGATAAACCTTTTTAAAAAAAGACCCGGGCATCTACCATCGAAACGCCCTGCCCTTCGGAATGGACGATCACGGGGTTTAGATCCATTTCACTGATATCAGGCTCAGTAGCCATCAAAAATGACGCTCGGCAAATAACATCGATAAGAGCATCCATGTCCAGACGTCCTTTACCTCTGGCTCTTTGAAGGAGAGAATAAATTTTAAGTTCTCTCAGCATATCCGCAGCTTCCAGCTTTGTCACCGGCGCTAAGCGAATAGCCCTATCCTTAAATATTTCGACGTAGATACCACCCAGTCCGACCATAACAATGGGACCGAAAACGGGGTCTCTGCGTCCACCGACAATACATTCGATGCCGTCCGGTGCCATTTCCTGCACCAGGAAGCCGTCAAAGGCGGGCGCCGGATCCAGTTTTTCCGTAGTCTTTTTCATCTCCGCTATGGCCGCACGTAATTCTTTTTTTGTGGGAATATTTATTCTCACGCCGCCTATATCGGATTTGTGGGAGACATCCCTGGACAATAGTTTCAAAACAACGGGATAGCGGCAATCAAATCCGTCAACCGATTCTTCATCACGGATAACTTTCCCCGTGACCATTGGCAATCCAATGGCCGAGCAAATAACCAGTGCCTCATCCGTCAGGGGAATGCGTCCTTCTGCGCGGCAGCGCTCCCGGATAGCATTGATCGCGTTTCGATCAACAGAGTAAACGGGTTCGGCACCCCGATTGTTTCGCGCTTCTTTACGTTCGTAATAATTTAGGGAAACATGAAGAGTTGCGGCTGCTTCCAGAGGCGATGTAAAAACAGGGAAGGCATAATTCTTCGAAACATCGAGAATTTCCTCCCGCTCGGAGATCATGGCCAGTGCAACCGGTTTCTGGTATTTCGCCACCAGTTTTTCGACGCCCATGAGGAATGTCCGTGACATTTCCGCTTCATATTCGGCAATATAAAGATGATTAAAGAGAACGCCATCGAACGTTTCCAGTTTCAGAACTTCCTCCAGGATGTTCGTGAATATTGTATAATCAAAAACTTCTCCCAGATCCAGAGGATTTTGATGGGCAATGACCCGTGTATGGTAAATGGTTTTGAGCTTTTTAATAAATGAAGGCGGAAAGGAAATCATCTCAAAACCATATTTTGCACAGGCATCGGCAGAGAGAACCGCGTGCCCCCCGGAACGGGAAAGGACGGCGACGCGCCTGCCTTTCATCAAAGGAAGACGGATAATTTTTACGGCATTGATTAAATCGATTTCATCTTCAACGCGAATTATAGCGGCCTGTTGAAAAGAAGCGTCAACCACTTCATCACTGCCGGATAGCGCCGTCGTATGGGACTGGGCAATTTTTTCGCTCACCTCACTGCGGTTCGCTTTCTGAATAATTATAGGCTTTGCGGATTTTCGTGCCAGATTATGGAATTTCCGGCCTCTTTTGAAGCCTTCCAGATAAGCCGTGATTATTTCCGTTTTATCATCCTTTAAAAAATAATCCAAAAAATCCGCTTCGTCGAGCTGCAGCTTGTTGCCAATGGCGACAAATTTACCCGGAGTCACACCGTATCCTGCAAAAGAGCGCAAAAAGGTCCCTCCGACACCGCCGCTCTGAACCATAAGAGCCACCTTACCTCCGGGAGGAGGTATTTTCTTAAAAAAACCGAAGGGCATCATCATCTTAATATCAAAGTTGATGGTTCCAATGCAATTCGGACCAATGACTTTCATGCCGTATTTTTCGGCAATCTTCAGGACTTCCTCTTCCAGAGAATGATCGCCGGAAGAAAATTCGCTGAAACCGCCCGATTCGATAACGATACGGCGAATGCCTTTCCTGCCGCAGGCATCCATAAGGGACGGTATAGTTTTTGCGGGTGTCAGAAAAATGGCTACATCGGGCGTTTCCGGTAGGCTTTCAATATTCTTATAAACGTGGACACCACTAATTTCTCCTTCTTCACTCCCCACACCGTAGAGCTTTCCTGCATACCCATTCTGGCGGTTATTTATGAGAACGATCTGCCCTAAATTCATCTTCGTAGTCGATACTCCAAATACGACCATACTCCGGGGATAAAAGAATTTGTCCATGGCAGACTACTCCTTTTACACATCAACACCGCGTGATGCATTGATTATCAAAAAATGTCCCCCCATTACCAAGGGGGGACATAAAGTTTCTCGCGATTTTAAAAATACCGCACCAGCTTACCTGCCTTTGAAGTTGGGCGCTCTCTTTTCCAAAAATGCCCTGGAACCTTCCTTAAAATCTTCCGTAAAGACAAGTGCTTTACTGGCCGCGCTTTCTATTTTCATGACACCGTCACGAATATTCGATTCTAATCCCAGTCTGACCGCTTTCATTATTTCTCTCTGCGCTATAGGAGCGCCCGCGGCGAGTCTCTTGGCCAGAGCTTTGGCTTCTTCCAGAACTTTTTCTTTCGGCACAATCTTGTTCAGAAGACCCAGCGCCAAGGCATCTTCTGCCGGTATAAAATCTCCAGTCAGCATAAGCTCAAGGGCTTTTGTTTTACCGATAAATCTGGGCAGGCGCTGTGTTCCGCCCCATCCCGGATTTAGCCCGAGCTTCACTTCGGGAAGTCCCAAAGTCGCGGCATCCGACATGATTCGAAGATGGCAGCAGCATGCCAGTTCCAGACCACCGCCATACGCACCACCCTGTATTGCGGCAATAATGACCTTCGGATAATTTTCGATCTTGAAATAGATTTCGTTGCCGTTGTATTTGGGTACATTTCCTTTCTGTAGATCCGCAAATTCAGTAATATCCGCTCCAGCTGAAAAGAGTTTTTCTCCGCTTCCGGTGATAACGATGACCCGCACATTATCGTCCTTTTCACATTTATCAAGCAGGTCATTCAAATCTCTCAACACACCCTGTCCCATTGCGTTTGCCGGCGGATGATTAATTGCCGCGACTACTACCATGCCGTCCTGTTCCACATTTAATTTCTCGTATTTAAAAGCCATTTTCTTTTTCCTTCCGGATTTATTTTTGGTGAGTGATTATAAAAAGGACACCTGCGGGTGTCAAGAGAAAACGGTTCCCCAAAAAAATCCTTGACAAAAAGCATTCATTATTTTAAATACTACTAAATAGATAGTCTATGTAGTATTAATTGGGTGTTGCAATGAAACTGTCAACAAGATCAAGGTATGGGGTACGGATGATGGCCGACTTGGCGGAAAATTTTGGCAAAAAACCCGTATTTTTGAAAGATATAGCCAAAAGAGAAGAGATTTCGGAAAAGTATTTAAGTATAATTGTAATTTCGTTACGGGGCGCCGGCTTAATTCAATCAACACGGGGAGCACGTGGCGGCTATAGCTTGGCCAAGCGTCCGGAGGAAATTTCGGTTCAAGATATTTTCGCTGCCCTGGAAGGAAAAATTTGTTTAGTGGACTGTGTAGAGAATCCTCAAAAGTGCCCACGGGTGGGAATTTGCCCGACAAGAGATATCTGGTTTGTTTTAGGCGAAAAGATCCGGGAAACACTAAACTCCGTTACCCTGGCTGACCTTGTCCAGACGCGCCGCGAAAAGGCGGGAAACAATATTATGAGTTATATTTAAACGAAAAATATATTAATATGGATTATTCTGATAATTTTACGGGGAAAAAAGTTCTTGTAGCTATGAGCGGCGGTGTGGATTCTTCTGTCGCCGCCCTGCTCCTCAAAGAAAATGGTTATGCGGTGACCGGTGCGACGATGTGTCTCAACTTCCGCGAGAACGGTGAACATGCTCGCTGCTGCGGACCTGATGCCATAGGCGATGCGCAGCATGTCTGCAATCAACTACAAATTCCGCATATTGTTTTCGACTTTGCCCGGGAGATGAAAGAATATGTTATAAATAAATTTACTGCGGAGTATCAAAGAGGAAAAACACCGAACCCTTGCATAGATTGCAACCGTTACCTTAAATTCGGCATCCTTCTAGATAAAGCCCGCGGCATCGGTTTTGATTATTTAGCCACAGGCCATTACGCTCGCATTGAAAAGCGGGAAGACGCTTGGCATTTAATGCGCCCGAAAGACAGGATTAAAGATCAGACTTATTTTCTTTATCCGATTAAAACAGGTGATTTGTCTTCTATTCTTTTTCCCTTGGGCTCTTGGAACAAAGAGGAAGTCCGCACTCTGGCTAAAAAAGCGGGACTGCACGTCGCGCACAAAACCGAGAGCCAGGATATTTGTTTTGTAACTCAGGGCAACTACAGGCAGTTTTTTCTGGAGAAGAATTTATCTTCAGTCGCAGGCGATATTGTTGATGCTGCGGGAAATATTTTAGGTAGGCATCGCGGCATTATCTTTTACACCATCGGCCAGCGCAGCGGATTAGGGATCAGTGCAAAGACGCCGCTTTACGTGGTGGACATCGATGCGCGAAAAAATCAGGTTATTGTGGGCGAAAAAAAAGCCCTGCAGGCAAACGGACTGATTGCCGGCGATATTAATCTCCTGACCGACGAATTGCCCGGTGAGGTTGAAGCTAAGATTCGCTACCGGAAAAAACCGGCGCATTGTAAAATTTCACCGGAAGGTAAAAATTTAAAAGTCATTTTTAAAGAAACTCAGGAATCCATTACGCCGGGACAGGCTGTTGTTCTCTATGCGGGCGACTGCGTCCTGGGCGGCGGCGTAATTGAGAAAGTTATTCGTGAAATTAATTGATATTATAATACTTTTAATAAACGGAGAGGATAATAAAAATGACCAAAATTGATAATAAATTGAAAATAGAAACTTTAGCTCTGCATGGCGGGCAAGAACCTGATCCGACAACCGGCGCCAGAGCCGTGCCTATATATCAGACAACATCTTATCAGTTTAAGGATACCGACCATGCAGCCCGTCTTTTCGGACTTACGGAATCCGGCAACATTTATACGCGGCTCATGAATCCGACTACGGACGTGCTGGAAAAGAGGATTGCGCTGCTGGACGGAGGTATTGGCGCGCTGGCAGTGGCCAGCGGCCAGTCGGCAATAACTCTTGCGCTCCTCAATATCGCGCGCGCCGGAGATGAAATTGTCTCGGCGGATAATCTCTACGGCGGAACATACAATCTTTTTCATTATACTTTCCCGCGCCTGGGAATTAAAGTCAACTTCGTCAAGTCCAATGATTTGAAGGCGCTTGCGATCGGCAATCACACCGAAGACAAAAGCTGTCTATGCGGAATCCATCGGCAACCCCAAGCTGGATGTCGCCGATCTGGAGGGCATCGCCGGTATCGCTCATAAACGCGGCCTTCCCTTTGTTCTCGACAATACTGTTTCTCCCTACCTTTTGCGTCCCATTGATTTCGGCGTGGATATTGTTGTTTACTCGGCGACAAAATTCATCGGCGGGCACGGTACCTCCCTGGGCGGCATTATCGTCGATTCGGGAAAATTCGACTGGACCAACGGAAAATTTCCGTTGATTGCTGATGCTGAGCCCGGTTATCATGGCCTTAATTTTGTCGAGGCTTTAGGAAACCTTGCTTATATCGTAAAGGCCCGTGTTGTCCTTTTACGCGATTTGGGACCAGCGCTATCCCCGTTTAATTCGTTCCTGTTTCTGCAGGGATTGGAAACATTACATTTACGTATGCCGAGCCATTCGGAAAACGCCCTGGCCGTAGCTGAATTTCTGGAAAAACATCCCCAAGTAAGCTGGGTCAATTACCCGGGACTTAATTCCAGCCCGGAGAAAAAAAGAGTAGTCAAATACCTAACCAAAGGTGCGGGTGCGCTCGTTGGCTTTGGGATCAAAGGCGGAATCGAGGCAGGCAAGAAATTTATTAATTCACTGCAGCTCATATCTCATTTAGCCAATATCGGCGATGCGAAAAGTCTGGCAATCCATCCGGCAACAACAACGCACCAGCAATTATCGCCTGCAGAACAACTGGCCACGGGCGTGACACCGGATTTCATTCGCCTGTCCATTGGTATCGAACATATTGACGATATTTTAGCGGATATTGAGCAGGCCTTGGAGAAGACATGATTCCTTTTATTTCTCCGCAGAGAAGGTGAATATTAAATTGCAATTTTGGAGGACCCCTTATGAAAAAAATATATTCGGATAATTCACAATCAATCGGCAATACGCCGCTGATAAAACTAAATCATGTAACCAAAGGTGCGAAGGCCATTGTTCTGGCTAAGATTGAGGGGCGAAACCCCGCGTATTCCGTCAAGTGCCGCATCGGCGCCGCCATGATCTGGGATGCGGAGAAAAAAGGGCTCATGAAACCCGGCGTGGAAATTATTGAACCGACCAGTGGTAATACCGGTATTGCCCTGGCTTATGTGGCGGCGGCGCACGGATACAAATTAACGCTGACCATGCCGGAGACCATGAGCATCGAACGCCGGAAAGTATTAGCTGCGTTCGGAGCTAATCTTATTCTTACTCCCGGGGTAGAAGGCATGAAGGGTGCAATTGCCAAAGCAGAAGCCATCGTCGCTTCCGACCCCAAGAAGTATTTTTTACCGCAGCAGTTCAAGAATCCGGCCAACCCCGCTATTCACGAAAGGACGACCGGACCGGAAATCTGGAACGATACGGAGGGAGCGGTTGATATTCTTGTGTCAGGAGTCGGAACCGGTGGAACAATTACCGGAATATCCCGCTGCATTAAAAATAAAATGAAGAAAAAAATTATTTCGGTGGCAGTGGAACCAAAAGAAAGCCCGGTCATCAGCCAAAAACTTGCGGGTCGAGAGTTGAAACCGGGGCCGCATAAAATCCAAGGAATCGGCGCCGGATTTATTCCGGACACGCTTGATTTATCCCTCGTCGATCGCACGGAACAGATAGAAAGTATGGAAGCTGTGGAATTTGCCCGCAGACTGGCACGGGAAGAAGGAATTTTAGTCGGCATTTCCAGCGGCGCGGCGGGAGCAGCAGCGGTGAGGCTCGCCAAGCTGGATGAATTTGCCGGAAAAAATATTGTCGTCATTTTTCCCGATGCCGGTGAGCGATACCTCTCCACCGTTTTATTCGAGGGAATAGGCACTTAATTATGATTCGCTAACAGCTCATTAAAGTAAGTTGACGAATTTTAATTATGTTGGTAAACAATAGTAACCAGGGGTGGCCCGGTGCACGCCGGATCTGAGATTATACCCATTGAACCTGATCTGGATAATGCCAGCGAAGGGAGAGGACGGCAAATAATTCATAATCCCTTTCTGCTCTGTTATGGCAAAAAGGGATTTTTTATTGTGAAACTCCAATTCCAAAAACGAAGTGCATTGGAATTGGTTAGTTGAACAATCCCGCAATAGCGGGATAAGGAATAATAAAATAATAATGCAGGAGTGAAAAATCATGAAGATAACAGCGATAGATATTTTCAAATCCGTTGAAATGATCCGTCAGAAATCACCGGTCGTCCATAATATTACCAATTACGTGGCAATGAATAATACAGCCAACGCCTTACTGGCACTGGGAGCATCTCCGGTCATGGCGCATGCCCAAGAAGAAGTGGAAGAAATGGTCACCATATCTTCGGCCCTGGTAATTAACATCGGCACATTGAGCAAACCATGGATTTACTCAATGTTTAAAGCGCTCACTCAGGCCAGAAAGAGAGGGATTCCCATTATACTTGATCCCGTTGGGGCGGGAGCAACCAGTTACCGGACACAAACAGCCAGAGATTTGATTAATAGCGAACCGCCGGCTATCATCCGCGGTAATGCCTCCGAAATTATGGCGCTCTATGACGATAAATCCAAAACAAAGGGCGTGGATAGCGCTGCATCTTCAGATGCAGCAATTGATATAGCGCAAAAATTATGCGAAACTCACAAATGTGTCATTTGTATCAGCGGAGCAATTGATTATATTATTGATAAAGAAAAAATTATGAAAGTTAAAAATGGTCATCCGCTGATGACCAAAGTTACAGGGTTAGGCTGTACCGCATCGGCCTTGTGCGGCGCATTTGCCGCTGTAGAAAAATCAGCCTTTGCCGCTGCAGCGAAAGCCATGGCGGTAATGGGAATTGCCGGAGAAATGGCGGCAGCACATGCCCTCGGACCCGGCAGCCTCCAAACTCATTTTCTGGATTGCCTCTACCACCTGTCGGAAAAGGACATCAGTCAACGTTTAAGAGTCGAGGATTAGCTATGCGCGGATTGTATCTGGTAACTGACCGCCGTTTATGCGGAGGAAAGCCTTTGGAAGAAGTCATTATGAAGGCGGTAAAAGGCGGTGTCGCTTATGTGCAACTGCGTGAAAAAGATGTTTCCACCAGTTTTTTTGTGGAAGAAGCCAAACGAATTAAAAAGCTTTTAGAGCCGTATAAAGTTCCGCTGATAATAAATGACCGCATTGATGTGGCTCTCGCCTGCAGGGCCGAAGGCGTTCATATCGGCCAGGAAGATATGCCCTACGAAATTGTGCGCCAACTTATGGGGCAAAAAGCAATAATCGGCTTATCCGTGGCAACATGGGAAGATGTCGAACTAAGTCAAAAGCTCGATGTAAGTTATATCGGCGTCAGTCCGGTTTTTTCGACTCCGACCAAAAGGGATACAAAAGGCGCCTGGGGTCTGGAAGGCCTGGCCAAAGTCAAAGCTTACAGCCGTCATCCCGTAGTGGCCATCGGAGGGATCAATGAGTTCAACGTCAGAGACGTTATCAAGGCCGGTGCCGATTGTGTTGCCGTTGTCTCGGCAATTTGCGCATCACCCGACCCGGAAATGGCGACGCGAAATATTAATAATTTAATGAAGACAACTAGAGTATAAAGGAACAAACAATATTTTTTATCTATAAACTTAAATCAACGTTAGTACTACTCTGCTATTTCCGGCTGTTTTTTTCTAATAGATATTAACGCCATGCCGGCGGCAATTTTGACTTTTTGGGGATAATTACCGATTCGTAAAAAAGACTTTGATTCAGCGATTTCCGAAAGTGCCGGTATCGCTTCAGGGGATCCGATGGCGCCAAGGGCAATACAGATTTTCTCTTCCAGATCAGCCCGGAATGATGGGGCTATTGCTGACCTGGTTTTGAGCATCTTCAGAAGATCGGGTACAGCATCGACACATTTCGCGTTACCAAGCGTTTCAATTATGTTACGCTTGAATTGATCATCTACCTGGGGCAAAACGGACAATAGCAGTTGTCCTCTATCTTTTCCTCCTGTCCGGTAAACACTTTTCAAGGCTTCCATACGCAACCGTTCGTTTTCATGGAGCAGCAGTGGTTTCAGCGCATTGGCACTCTCTTCATTACCGATATGGCCGAGTATATACGCAAGATTGCGTAAATAATACCATGATGCATCTTTACTGATCTGTTTCCGGACAAATGGTACGGCTTTCTGTCCCATTTCGATTATCAGACGCATAATACGTACACGCTCGTCACTGTCGGCAACTTTTTGAACATTATCGAGCAAGCGCTCCAATATAAAATCCCCAAATCTAACCAATATCTTACCCGCCTCGGCCTGTTTGTTTTGCTTATTGCTATGATATTCTTTAAAGAGTAGAGCTTGATGTTCTTCTGTTGCCAGATTTCTAATAACCTCTGAAGATATTTCCCGTATCGTAACATTCTTTTCCAAAACACCGGCATGAATATCGCTGAAAACATCCAGAATCGGGATTGTTTCACCAAAACGTCCCTTGCGGATAAGATCCTGCACGAATTGCTGCAGGCTGTTGCAGATTTTCACATAGGCAGGTGATGTCAATGTTTCCAATTTGATCCAATTCATTAATGCTGCTGATATTCTTTCGATCAGTTCGTTTTTCCGCTGCAGAGGAAGTGTTTCAAAGATATCGGCCAGGCCTTTAGATGCCTGATTGCGCACTTCGACGTCTTCACTCAACAGATTTTTGAGCAGGCGGCTGGTGATCGTTTCCATAGTCTCATCTTCTTTTTGAACAATGAGCTGTTCGATAATTTTGGGCAGGACTGACATCAGAGATGTATTCAAAAGACCTTTTTCATCACTTTTCAGTTGCGCTTTGAGCATTTGTTTAAGAGCATTCATCTGGCTTTGATAATCATCTTTCCCCGGACGAACTGCACCAGCAGAGCCCTCACCTCCGGTGAAGCCACTTCCACTTCCACTACCATCACCTTGCTTACCATCTGATACACCCGCGTTTGATGTACGCGCCGCAACAGATTTAACCTCACCGAGTTCACTGACAAGATATTGCAGCAGCATGCCGCCGAAAAGGTGCTCAATATTCTGAGTTGTCAGCTGCTTAGTCATATCATGGTCTGCGCTAACAATGGACTCCCCGATGTGCTGGGATACCTTGTCGCGATCTTTCTCGTCAAGCGAACCGGCAACTTTATCCATTAAAGCTATCATCTTCTCCAGATTTTCGGAAAGCTCAACATTGGATAAAGCTTCCTTTTGCCTCATCATCTGAGATAACCCTGCTTGGAAAGTTTGCGATAACCATTCCGGATCCTTCATCATTTCTTGAAGTTTTTTAGCATCGCCTGCCAATTCCGGATGAGTCTGCATAAAAAACTGGGTGATTTGATCATCGGTAATATCAAGGCTGGAAATGATTTTTTGATCTTTATCTATGGTTACATAAACCTTTTGATCCAGGTAAATATGCCGCACATTATTTTCGTCCATGATTTTGAGCAAACCGCCTTCGCTTTTTACACTTTCCGGCTTTCTTGAAAGTAGCTCCAAAAAAGCACTAAGTTCCGCTTTTTCCAGCCCTATATCGAAAGTGATGCTCTTCATACCAAAACTGAGAAGGATGTTCAGTAATGCCGTGACCTGGAATCTTTCCTGGTCTTTCTGGTCTAATGGTTTTCCACAGATCAAAAGATTTTTCTCTGATTCCGCGAAGATTATCGGAGCTTCCAGGGCAAACATGTCCAGAAAAGCCAGATGAAGCCTTTCGATAGTATTAATAATTGCAGCACTGGTAGGGGGATAGAGGCGCACATTCTTTATGGCTGTGTTCAAAATGATAAGTGCATCTAAAGATTTTTGATTTATATCCATCTCTGCCTTTACCTTTTCCTCCGCTAAATTCTATTTTGTGTCAATTGGAGACTCCGACCTCAGCTACTACTTCTGCCGCTTTCGCTTCCTGTACTGTTTCTGCAGCTTTCATTGCTTGCACCGTTTCTTCCTGCTTTTTTCTAATGGATGCCACAGCTATACCGGCCGCAATTTTAACCTTTGCGGCATAAGAGCGGATGTGGAAGAAAGATACCGCTTTAGCTATTTGGGAAAGAGCGGGCAATGCCTCTGGAGATCCAATGGAGCCAAGGGCGGCACAGATTCTCTCTTCCTGATCAGCACGCAACGATGGGGTTACTAATCGCCGTTTTTTTAGCAGAGATAGAAGTTCGGGTACTGCGTCAACACATTTCGCGTTACCCAGGGTTTCAATAATGCTAAGTTTGAATTGATCATCCGCAAGGGGTAAAACAGATAACAGGATTGCCCCTCTTTCTTTCCCGCCTGTCCGATAAATACCTTTTAAGGCTTCCATCCGCAGCCGTTTATTTTCATGCAGCAGAAGGGGCTGAAGCGCGCCGGCGCTCGATTCGTCACCGATATGGCCGAGTATGTACGCAAGATTACGCAAATAATACCAGGGTGCTGTTTTACTGATCCTATCCCTGATGACCGGCACAGCCCTCTTTCCAATTCCGATAAATAGTTTCATAATGCGCACGCGGTCATCGCTATCGGCCTTGTTCCGGAGAATATCCAGCAAACGGTTCATTGCATCGTCGTCAAGCCTAACCAATACCCTGCCTGATTCAACCTGTTTGCTTGAATTCTTGGCGTTAAATGCTTTTAAAAGAATGGCAAGGTGCTCTTCTGATGCCAGAGCCCGAATAATATCCGAAGATATTTCTTGCGCCTCATCATTCTTTTCCAAAATTCCGGCGCTAATATTACTAAAAACATCCAAAATCGGGATTGCTTCGGCAAAACGCCCTTCACGAATAAAATCATGGACAAGGTCTTTCAAATTATTACATATTTTCGTGTAGGCTCGTGTTGCCAAAGGTTCTATTTTGATCCAGTTAATCAATTGAGTTGATAGGCTTTCGATCAGTTTGTTCTTCCGCTCGTGAGAAAGGCCGGCAAATATATCGGCAAGCGCCGTAGACGCCTGAGCGCGCACATCGGCATTTTTGCTGAACAGATTGCCCACCAGGCGGTTGATAATTATCGCCATGGTCTCGTGTTCTTTTTGAGCATCGAGTTGTTCGAAAAGATTGGGTAAATCCAACATTAAAGGTGCATCCAAAAAGGCTTTCTGATCATCCTGCGGAGAAGAACGAAGTTTTTCTTTAAGATTAAGGATTTGATTTTGCAAGGAAGTCGTCTCCAGAGCGGCGCCACTCTCCGGGATTTGAGTTTTAACGGATACCCCTTCATTGGATATATGCGCTTTAACAGGTTTATCCCCGGTAATTTTACCGGCAAGATATTGCAGCAGCATACCGCCGAAAAGGTGCTCAATATTCTGAACATTTAGCTGTTGTACTATGTCGGAATCCAAGAAAGTAATCAACTTCCCGATGCGCCGGGATACCTTGTCGCGATCTTGCTCATCAAGCGAACCGGCAACTTTATCCATTAAAGCTATCATCTTCTCCAGATTTTCGGAAAGCACAACAGCGGATAAAGCTCCTTTTTGCCTCATCATCTGAGATAACTCTGTCTGGAAAGTTTGCGATAACCATTCCGGATCCCTCATCATTTCTTGAAGTTTGTCAGCATCGCCTGCCAATTCCGGATGAATCTGCATAAAAAACTGGGTGATTTGATCATCGGTAATATCAAGGCTGGACAATATCTTCTGTTTCTTGTCCATGGCTACATAAACCTTTTGATTCAGGTAAATATGCTGCACATTATTTTCGTCCATGATTTTGAGCAAATCGCCTTCGCTTTTTACACTCTCCGGCCTTTTTGAAAGTAGCTCCAAAAAAACACCAAGTTCCGCTTTTTCCAACCCTATATCGAAAGTGATGCTTTCAATACCGAGATTGAGAAGGATGTTCAGCAATGTAGTAACCTGTGGCTTTTCCAAGTCTTTCTGGTCTAATGGTTTTCCACAGATCAAAAGATTTTTCTCTGATTCCGCAAAGATTATCGGAGCTTCCAGGGCAAACATGTTCAAAAAAGCCAGATGAAGCTTTTCGATAGTATTAATAATTGCAGCACTGGTAGGGGGATAGAGGCGCACATTCTTTATGGCTGAGTTCATAAGGATAAGTGCATCTAAAGATTTTTGCCTTATATCCATCTCTGCCTTTACCTCTGCCGATGAAAATTGTATTAATTTCAACCAATATTATCTTAATTTCAAATATTTTATTAAATACGGCTGTGCTTTATTTTAATAAAGCATAGGAGAAGTGCGATTGCGTGTCAAGAAAAATTGTCAGTCAAATATGATGCTTATCCGCTGAAAGTTTGCTCTTCAAAATTTGCGCATACCAAGGGAGACACCTCCGGTCGCAGATGACCTTTAGGTTACAGGAGCCGGGAAATTCCAAGTCGCGGGATTGACATCCGGTATTTTTTCCCCTATATGCATAGCAGGCGATGGAAATGACCTGCCGTTTATTAAATTTTAATTTTTAATTGGTATTTATTCGAACTTTAAGGAAAGGCGGTAAGAGTTATGTTTAAAAAAATACTTATCACTATCGGTTCTTTGGTTGCGGCCATTTTAATTCTTGTCGTTATTGCCGGCATTATCATCATGATCAAAGTGAACAAGGAATTTATCGCGTTACAGATTTCCCAGGCACTGCACCGGCAGGTCTATATCGAAAAAATCGATGTCAGCATTTTCTCCATCGTTTCGGGAATTGAGATAAAGAAAGTCGCCATTTCCAATTTTAAGACTCCTCAGGAACTCGCAACTCTTCAGGGCAAACCCGTTCCGGCAGGCGATCTCTTTACCGGAATGGAATCTTTGCGCTTCAAAATCAGGCTTTTGCCCCTGCTAAGAAAACAATTCGATCTTAAGGAACTTGTTTTGTACAGCCCCATCATCAACCTGACCAAAAGCAAGCAGGGCGTTTTGAACTGCGACGATTTGATCAAGCCCAAGAAACAGCCGGTCGATAAAGCGGAAGTCAAGGAACCGGCAAAACCCATTACGGCCGATGATATACCTATCGCCATTACCGTGGGAGAAATCGGCATCAAGAACGGCACCATCAACTACTACGACGGCGAGTACGATCAAAAATTTCAGGTTTATAAGCTGACCACTCTGGCCTACGATATCAACATAGACCCGAAAGACTTGGAAAAGAAAGACGAGGTAAAATTAAAAATAGGCCTCGGTTTGAAAACTGTCGGCCCCATGAAAACAGGGAGTGTCCAGAATTTCGACCTGACATTGGATGCAACGGGAAAGGTAATTCCTTTTGATGTGAAAACACGGTATTTGGATCCCGAGGTAATTTTACATGTAGCTGTCCCCGACGGCGAGATCACCGGATTGCAGATTTTTAATTCCGTGGCGTCCATTCCTCTCCTGGGCGATTATCTGGGGCAATATATCTCCTTTTTGAAGGATAAACAGCAGTGGAAAGACTCCAAAGAAACCGGTGTCGACGTGCACTACAAAGACAATAAGACCGAGCTTACGAACGGCAGACTCGACCTCAAAGAGGCGAAGCTTCTCTTCGACGGCGCGGTCAATACGGATTCGAAGGCGCTCGAC
Organism: uncultured delta proteobacterium; assembly: GCA_963753975.1. Taxonomy (GTDB): domain Bacteria; phylum Desulfobacterota; class Syntrophia; order Syntrophales; family Smithellaceae; genus UBA4810. The sequence goes on along the minus strand of CAVWEH010000001.1, from coordinate 117,811 downwards.
ATGAACATGGATATGGTGATGAAAAAGGAAATAAATGATGCCGTCAAAGCATCGCTGGCCCAAAAAATAGAAGCGGCCATTAAGAGCCCGCAGGCAAAGAAATACGCCGATTCGAATAAACTGGCTGAGGCGGCGATGGAGCCCCTGCTCAATAAAGACGGCGTGATCGACCTGAAACTAAAGGTTGGCGGCACCACTAAAAAGACCAATACCAAGCTGGTGCAACCCCAGCTAGCGTCCTTGAGCACTGTAGTCACAAAAGCCGCCGGCAGTATCGCGACACAAGCGGGGAAACAACTCCTCCAGGATATGTTATTCAAAAAGAAATAAACTCATTATCTCTCTGACTCTTCTCCTTCCGGGGGAGGGTCAGAGAGATACCGTTTGACTCATCCAATATTTTAAATAGAAAATTATCGGCCATAAAAAAGGGGGAGACATGAAAAAAATACTTTGCCTGGCATTGATAATCATAATGATTGCCAGTTTTGCAACGACTACGTTTGGCGGTGACGCGGCCAAGCCTGTCATTATTGACGTCAGAACTGCCTGGGAGTGGAATTTCGGTCATCTTGATGGCGCCATCCGGATCCCCTACAAAGAGATCGGTGAAAAAATTGGCGACGTTGTCCAAGATAAGTCGCAGAGGATCTATGTATACTGTAGAACCGGACATCGAGCGCAAATTGCCAAAGAAGCCCTGGAGAAACTGGGATACAAAGATGTCGTCAATCTTGGATCATTGGAAGATGCCGCGAAGACTCTGAAACTCAAAATTGTCGAATAACCGGAAATTAATGCCACCGAACATCGCTAGACACCAATTATGTAAATTTCTGAATGAGGAGACAAAAACGGAAATCACTAAAATGAATGGGCAATAAGAAATAACTGGCACTGCCCAGCGTTTTGCCACGCGCCACCTTCATCTGTGACGATACTGTTAATAACAGTTGCATTGTTCTTTGGAAGTTGTAATATTATCCGCAATTAATTGGATAGTTTAATGCCTACTGCAAGCAGGAAAGCTTCTATTTCAAGACCTGATCTGGAACACGTTCTTTGATAATCTGGCAAAAGCACGCGTTTGATATATCCCGAACGTTGGATTTACCTACAATGAAGAACATAAATGATGGCGCAAAAGAAACCATATTCAAGAAAGTCAGTAGACTAAGCGTATATGAAGATGACAATATAAAAAATTTTTTTAAATGCTCCTTCCTAATCCTAAGATATTTGAGAAAAGGAGGTTCTTATGTCATCAGCAAGTAGCAAACCAAAGGACAAAGCCAAGGTTCTCGCTGCGCAATCATTCTCAAATTATCCAGATAGAAGACCTATTCAAGATAATTTATGTCCTTTAATCAAAGATAAAGCTCAGTTAAAGTCAGCTTATACCAAGCGCCGTGATAGTTATGTATATAAAATCATTCATCCTGCAGATCAACAACAATACGAAGATGATGGGTGGGAAGTACATAAAGGCGGTAACAAAAAAGTTCGTCTTAAACGATTAAAATTACATAATACTCTTCTTGAAGATCAAGTATGGTGTTTATTTTATAGAATGGGATATCCCCATCTTGGTGGAAATAACTTTACAATACGTTTTAAAAGACGTGATGGGACTCTTGGTGAAAAAAAAATAGACGTATTTGCAAAGGATGATGAAACAGTTATTGTAGCCGAATGCAAATCAAAGGAGGTGCGAGGCAGGAGATCTTTACAAAAAGATTTGCACGAAACTGAATCACTTCAAAAATACTTGGCTGATTCAATTTGTAAACATTATGGACATGATTTCAAGCCTAAAATTATATGGCTCTATGTTACAAATAATATTATCTGGTCTGATCCCGATATTGAAAGGGCTTCTGCAATAAATGTCAGGATCGTGACTGAAAATGAGTTCCAATACTTTGATTCGTTTATTCGACATATGGGACCCGCTGGACGTTTCCAATTCCTTTCAGAATTTCTTCAAGGTCAAGTAATTCCGGGTCTCTCAAATGAAAAAGTGGCGGCAAAACGAGGTAGTTTGGGAGGGCATAAATTTTATAGCTTTATTACTACACCCCGAGTTCTACTAAAAATAGCATTCATTAACCATCAAGCATTAAATCACCCCGATGGCCGGCCAGCATACCAAAGAATGATATCACCAAATCGAATAAAGGATATTGGTAAATTTATTGAAAAAGGTGGTTATTTTCCAACAAACTTGCTCCTCAATTTTACAGAAAAATGTCGATTTGATTTACTACCAAATAAAGAGAACACTGACCCTAAAATAAAGTTTGGTTGGCTTTATCTCCCAAACAAATATAAGTCAGCATGGATTATAGATGGTCAGCATAGGCTTTATGGTTATTCTCACCTTGAGGAAGATAAATTCTGGAACCAGAGTATAGCTATAATAGCATTTGAAGAGATGGGCATAAAAACAGAAGCAGATTTGTTTATTACAATTAATCAGAAGCAAAAAACGGTACAGAGAAGCGTTATAGTATCATTACAATCTGACCTCAAATGGGGTTCAGCCGATCCAAAAGAACGATTAGCGGCATTATCATCTCGCTTAGTAAAATCTCTGAACAGTGACCCCACAAGTCCACTCTTCCAACGTTTTGCCATTCAGGGTGTTGTTGCTAAGGAGAACCAGAGTTTGACTATTCCTGAAATAGTAAATGGATTAACAAGATCTGGTCTTTTAGGGCGTCAGAATCCATAAAAATTTCGCAACGGGCGCTTTAAGCGCTGAAACAGATGAAAAAACAATTATGCGCGCCCGTAGCGTTTTAAATTCGTACTTCCTAAAAATTAGAGATTCGAATCCAAATCGTTGGGAAGCAGCTCGAAGTGGCTATATATCTACAAATCCTGGAATCAGAGCCCACCTTATGTTGCTCACAGAAATTATTAGATACTTGGAGCTTAAACAAGTCATCGATCCCCCTACAACTAACGAAGAAATATTGATTAACCATATAGAGAAAATTGCTAAATCAGTATTGAGTTTTATAAAGACTGCATCAGATGCAGATATTTATGAAAAATTTGGACGAAAATTTGGAGAAGGTGGTGTCAAAGAATATACCGACAACCTATGCGAGATAATTAATAAAGACTTCAATGATTTTGGATCGGAGGAATTTAAGCAGAGACTTGTACAGAGATCTGATGAACGCATCAGCCAAACTCATAAAGATGTTATCAAGTTATCTCAAGATATATTGGTATATGTGATTGATGTCTTAAAAAAACATTATGGAATTACGGAAGAGAAGTCTGGAGAAAAAGCTTATTGGGAAAAAGGGATTGAAAGTGTGCCAACAAAGGAAGAAGCATACAAACGACAACTCGCTGCTACTGCAGACAAAAAACTCCCCAAAGAGGCTTATCTTGACATATTAGATTTAATGCACATTATCAGACAAAAGAATAATTGGCCCCTCTTTGAAAATGTATTTAACATACCGTTATCTGGTGAAAAGGGTAAAACATACTATCTGGATTGGATGAAGACGTTTAATGAAATAAGGAAAATACCTGCTCATCCAAGTCCTACTCGTGCATACGATGAACAGGATTATGAGTTTATGAAGTTCATCAAATACGAATTTTACCAAAGGAGAAATAAAGCTCTTGGAATTCAGGATGAAGAATGATCGTAAAATATATAAAAAATATTAAATGTTAAATTATTAAGGTGACAGAATTGCAAGCTTTTCTGAGCTGGGCTGGAGGAAAAGTCCATCATGCCAAACGTCTTATTACATATCTACCCAAAGACTTGAAGGAATATACTTATTGGGAACCGTTTTTAGGTGGGGGATCCATTTTTTTTGCTCTATCACCAAGTAAAGCTATTTTGTCTGATTCCAATAGTCACCTTGTAGAGTGCTATCAAATGGTACGCGACTATCCAGATAAAGTGGCATTCTACCTCAAAAGATTGATCGAGCACACTAATTCAGTAGAGTATTATAAAGTCAGAGAAGATTACAATAAATCACAGAAATCAATTAAACAAGCAGCTCGTTTTATATATCTCAATAAGACATCGTATAATGGCATATTCCGTGTAAATAGCAGTGGCTTCTATAATGTTCCTTTCGGGAAGAAAGAAAAACCAACTTTCCCATCTCTTGAAACACTGAGATCAGTCAGCGCATTGCTTAAAAGGGCAAAGCTCAATGCATGCTCTTATGAAAAGATATTAATAAAGGTGAAGAAAGGAGATTTTGTATATCTAGACCCCCCATACCCTCCCCTTAATGGAACTTCCTTTTTTACTCATTATACTAAAGAAAGATTTGGCAAAGAAGATCAAATAAATGTATCTGCAATAGCTAATCAAATGAGCCGACTGGGTTGTCGAGTTATGATTTCTAATGCGGATATCCCTCTAATACATAATCTGTATAAAGGTTGGAACATATCGATATTGCCGGTAACTAGATGGATCACATGTAAGTCTTTCAGGCATAAAGTAAATGAATTAGTTATTACTAATTATTAGGTCAACGTGAATTCGGGGGACATAACACTTAATTCACCTTTTTTGTCTTTTTCTTGGGACTGGGCTTTTGCCGTTGCAACATGCAACGTGTGGTTTTTAAGCTTCTGCACAGAAGAAATAAACGGGACGACCGTCCTATTCCCCTATATTTCAAAGGACGCCGATATCCTTCCGGCCTATCGCTTCATTATGAGCAAAATACCTATAACGATTGCGAAGATGGCCATGAGTACACCGAGTCCGTAAAAACTGAGACTCAGCAGTTGCATCAGCCCATAGATGATAAGCCAGATACCCAACAAGAGTATGCCGAGATTCTTAGGTAGGTTCATTGTAAGACTCCTTTCTGCGAACGAGTTAAGAGTATTTGTCGGAAAGCTTTGATAACACTCCGCCTAAACATTATCCAAGCCCGAAACAATGAATTTGATACTTTTCATGTTTATATATGCCTGAATTGGGGAGATGTCAACGACATCGGATGAATTTATTAAGGGCAGATTTCAATGAATTCGAGCAGAAGTCCGCGCTCTTCATCATCACCATTGTTATTGATAAATTGATTTGACTTGATCTATAGGGGGTGTGTCAAATGAAGGCTTGCAATTAAGTACATCCCGGGAGATTAACCACTTTTCCTTCGGAACATATTGGCTGGTGCTAATATCATAATTGGAACTAAAATGGTTATACTGTTCGTGAATAAATTCTTTCAGCACGATGTCGGATAATTCGCGATCTTTCTTGTTCTTGTCGAGATAATTTTCCAGTGCATCGCTTTTTATTATTATCTCAATCCTTTTGGAACGCTTGTTTGGGTTCTTCGGATCATTTTTTACATTCCAATCGATATTTATTAAACAATCATTTTTGAAAAAACGAGAAGTTATCCAGGCGTTCTCCGGGAAAATTGTCTTTATAAGTCTGGTCCAGTAGTCTAAAATATCTTCAGTCATTTCTACTCACCTTCAGGTTTACAATCCTGAAAACAAACAAAAGTTATGCTGTGTCTTTAACGATCTCCTCCACTGGTTCGCGGTTCAGCTATATCTGAGCCTGCGTTCGGAGTGTGCGTTTTTATATCAGCTTTCCGCTGTTTCGCCAGCATGCGCTTTGCAGTCTTATCCATTTGTTTCTGCTGCCTTGCTTTTTCTTTGGCCTGTTTGCCAAAGTTGTACATGGACTTTGCCATTTTTAAACTCCTCTTTTTGTCTTTCTTTCAAACGTTACAGAATATGCTGAAAATGGAGAGGCGCTCCACAATACAATATCGTTGATGGAGCGCCTCTTCTTTTACCCAGGTTTAATTAGCAGGGTTTCACGTTTTCTGCTGCAGGACCTTTATTGCCCTGAACAATATCGAAACTTACAGCCTGGCCTTCGGTTAAGGTCTTGAATCCACTGGCTTGAATGGCGCTGAAATGGACGAAAATGTCCCCACCGTCACTCTTCTCGATAAATCCAAAACCTTTACTCTCGTTAAACCATTTTACTTTACCTTCTGACATAATTAGTATCCTCCTTTCTTAAAATTTACCAAAAGTCGAATTACCAATATGACAGAAATAAAAAAGCCACCGAGACTCTAAAGAGCACGGTGGCCGCCTTTGCACTTCAAATTGTCATAACTCAACTTTAACTGTACCGCACTGACTTAAGACCATAGCAAGGTACAAGATATGCAGGGAACATACTCTGCTCTTTATGCAAAGTCAAGGCATATTTCTTTATATTTCAATAATTTATTTACGAGATGCCCTTGCCTTTAACCAAGTCTCATAATTTGCAATCACCTAAAAAATATTCATTTTTTCTTCTTGCAGGAAACTTAGATAGGCCTTCGCTGTTTCTTCAGGCTTCTCCATCATCGGGGCATGCCCCGTGTCCTTTATGATAACCATCCCCATCAGCACCACAAGATTCCTGCTGATCACACGCGCTTTATTCTGTATACAATGACTCCGGCCACTATGAGCACTACTCCAATGACTGCCGGTATCCAGTAACGCGGAATATTAAACTCTTTAAATAATATGATGGTCACCCCCACCAAAAAAACAATCGCACCCGCCAAGATCAGCCCCATTCCCGGCCAATTTCCCATACATTTCTCTTTCATGCATTTCCTCCGATTAAAGTTAATCCTGCTAATCCATCAGATGTTTTTTGTAACCAGCAGAATTGACGGATCGTCAGGGATATTAGTTTCTACAAAGCCCAGCTGCTTAACAAATTTGAGCATGGCCGAGTTTCTAAATGCTAGAAAGAATATTTCTAAGATTATGCGCTTTTTCTTAAAAATATCGAAACAATTTTTACTATAAAAGGCTAGGCCATATTTATCATTACCTTGAAAAATTAATACCGTCCCGCTACTTCTCCGCATCTTCGCTTGCTTTTCTCGCCGTTTCTTCGGTGGCTTGAGTGACTCTGTTCATCGCATCCCTGGACTGTTTGGCTTTTTCAATAGCCGGCTGGGCTTGCTCTGCACCGCCCATCATAACTGTGGCCATTGGTTTGGCAAAATACTTGGCCCAGTAAATCGCAGCAACTATGATTATTACGATTATCACAAACAAAACTAACTTCGAGATACCTTTTTTGTTTTTCATTGTTTTGGTCCTCCGTTAGAATAAGTATATTCTCTTTCAGTATTTTTTGGTTAAAATTTTCTTTCCTTAAAGGGAGTTAGAGTCCTTTAAAGAAAATCAGTGTTTGCCGTGACCCGGATACGGGAAGAACATGGAGACCTTTTTCCCGTATTCTACATATGATGCGCCAATACGTTTTTCCAGTTCCGGCTCTTCGATCATCTTGAATTCAAGAAAGGCAATCATTATAAATAGTGGCGTATATATGATGACCAGCGAGACCGACTGAGACAGAAAGCCGATGCCGAAGAGCATAAGAAAGAGCCCAGAGAGCATGGGGTTTCTCGAGTAGGCATAAGGTCCGGTGTCGACAAGCTTTGGGGGCGGGCTCAGGGGCACTGGTGTACCTCTGGATGTGAAAAATGTCAATACAGACCGTAGCCAAAGCCAGATTCCGGCCGCAAGCAGGGGTATGGACAGAACAAGGTTTGTAGGTGTTGGCGGCCAGGCGTGTAAGCTCAGAAGTTTGTCGGACAAAAGTGCAAGAAAGATGATGAAAAGGATCGCACCGGAAAATAACAGACCCACAGAAAGGTCAGGAGGCCGTGATGTTTTTCCCGCGTGATTGCTTTCCGTAATTACTAATGATTATCGTTTGAAGCCCTGCATTTTCGTCGAGGTTGACGATTTATGGATTGCAGGAAGAAGTGCTTGCTGCATCGCCTGCAAATAAACGGTGTAGGATAATTAAAAGTGTTGGAAGATTGTAAGCATTAAGAAAAGTCCCCGATATTTGTTCCCCGCTTTCCTTATGAATAATAGATATGATAAAGACTATCCACTACATCTTTATCTATTTTTCCGGCTATAACGAGATTATCGAGTTCTTTCATCGCATCTTCAAGATTCATTCCTGATCTATAGGAGCGATTCTCCATAAAAATATCGAATAGATCGGCAATGGTCAGAATACTCGTGATCGTTGATATCTCCCCGTTTTTAAGGCCGTCGGGATATCCACTTCCGTCGAGTTGTTCATGATGATGCCTGATAGGATCCAAAATATGCTTATATGTCTGCAGGTGCGATACAATACTCTCGCCAATGACGGGATGATTTCTCATGACATATTTCTCTTCTTCACTGACCTTACCTTGCTTGATAAATATATCGTGCATAATTGCTATCTTGCCGATATCATGTAACATAGAAGCATCCCGCAGAGCTTTAATATCTTCCGCCGGCAAACCCATTAATTCCCCGATTTTTTGCGCAGTCTTGCCGACACGACCGGAATGCCCCCGGGAATAAGGATCTCTTGCCTCCGTCGCCAGAGCCAGAGCTGCCAGCGTTTCGAAGTAAGTTTGATCTGAATCTTTATTTATTTTTGCATTTTCCAGAGAAACAGCAAGTTGATGACTCAAATTCAACACAACGACCATATGGTCATTAGAAAATTTATTCCAATAACCATTTCCACAAAAACAAAGCACTCCCAATAATTTTTCACTATAAATTAAAGGTGAAAACACTAAAGGCGGGATAAGTAATTTATCCGATTGCTTGTTTTTTTCTTTTGCAGTTATTAAAAAGGGCCTCTTATGGCTTGCCACCTGATCAAGATAGGATTGTGCAGTTTCCATAACATGTTCCGGCGTGACATTATGATTGCCTACCCATGCTTTTAATGTATAGCGGTTGTCCTCGGCAGGGAACAATGCACCCTGCTGTGCACCTGATGCGTCAGCGGTTGTTTCCAAGGCAGAAAACAACGCACCCTGTTTTGCGCCTAAGGCAACAGTGGTTGTTTCCAATACCAGGTTAATTAAATTATCATAATTATTTACTACGGCAAGAACCTCACTCGCCTTCTTCAGAACATCATATATTATTTTTTTTGTTTCTTTAGGTTGTTGCTCTCTTTGGTCAACGCTCTTCAAAGCATAAAAAAATGATTTGGCTAATTCGCCTATCTCGCCTTCGTCTTCCGCCAATTCCAACATTGTTTTTTTATCTATTACCGCTTCTCTTACAGTCTCTGTTAATAAAATAATTTTTTTGACCATCATGCGCATGCCAAAAAAACCGAGTATGGAGATTATTCCGATAATACCTATTATCAAACTGAAATGAGCATCCAATATTTGAATAAATCTGTGACTTTCATCATAGAGTGAATGAAGAAAAAAAAGAATAATGAAGGGGATTAAAGCAACTCCGACAAATATAATGGAAAATTTACGTAATAACGATTTCGATTTGATATCTATCATTTATGCACCAACAAACTGCGAAACTCTTTTATAGCTTCTTTACCGATTTAGCGTACTTTAGTTCTGTTCAGCAAGATGACTTCTAATATCCTAAAAAATAAAATGTAATCAATGATGAAATCATCCTTTTAATTATAGGATATTAGACTATAAATATCAGAAAAAGTCAAAAAGCAAATAGCCGGTAATTTGTAGATTATAGGAAAACCTACGTAGACCGGTATTTTTAAAAGAAACATTAGTCCACAACACCGGCAAAGCCCCAACCTGTTTGAGTCCGCAAGATTGAAGATTACCAACGGAAAGCGTTGTTTCAATCTAACATCTCTCTGACCTTCTGGGAGAGTTTTTCAATTTGAAATGGTTTCTGAATAAATCCTTTGCAGCCGCGATCCAGGATTGTTTGCGCTTCTCCGTTAAGGCTGTAGCCGCTGGAAAGGAGAACCTTGATCTCGGGATTGATCTCCCGGAGACGATCGAAAGTCTCTCCGCCCGATATTCCCGGCATGATCATGTCCAGAATGACCAAGTCAATTTCGTTTCTTTTTCCCATGAAGAGGGCTATTGCTTCCTGACCGCTTCCGACAGCATAGACCAGATATCCCAGGGACTCCAGCAGTTCCCTGCTCACTTCCAGAACTATTTCTTCATCATCCACCAGCAGGATCGTCTCCGTGCCCCTGTCTATTGTTCCGGCTGTCGTCTCTTCCTTTACCACTTCCTTCTCCGAAGCCGGCAAATAGATGGTGAATGTTGTTCCATGGCCTATCTCGCTGTATACATTGATCATCCCCTTATGACCATTGATGATTCCATAGACCGTTGCCAGCCCCAAGCCGGTACCTCTTCCCATTGCTTTCGTCGTGAAAAAGGGATCGAAAATACGCTCCCTTGTCTTCTCGTCCATTCCTGTGCCTGTATCAGTAACTGTTATTTTTACATATTTCCCCGGCTTCACGGAGTAAAGAAGCGCTTTTTCATTATTCAAAAAAACATTCTCCGTCTCCAGATAGATATTCCCGCCTCCAGGCATTGCCTGCCAGGCATTCACATACAAATTCATGAACACCTGCTCCATTTGCCCCAGGTCAACTTCCACCGGGCATAGATTCGTTTCGTATTTCGTATGAATGGTGATTTCCTTTTTGGTTCTCCCGAACATGGAGGAGGTCTTTTGGATGACATCGTTAATATCGGCGGGCTTGACCTCATATCTTCCCCCGCGGGCAAAACCCAACAGTTGCCTGGTTAATTCCGCCCCACTTTGTACCTGCTCCTGGATTCGTTTGAGTCTTTCGCGATTCGGATCATCTGGATCAAGAGTTAATAATGTCAGGGAAGTATATCCCTGAATCCCCATGAGCAGATTGTTGAAGTCGTGGGCAATGCCGCCAGCCAATGTACCGATGGCTTCCATTTTATGAGCACGTTGCAGGCGCTCCTCCAGCCTTCGCTTTTCCTCCTCTGCCCGCCTGCGGTCAGTGATATCACGGATATTCATGATAAAACCTGCAACAGCTGGATTATCTAATAGATTTTTCCCCATTCCATCAAAATAACGGGTCGAACCATCTTTACGCACCAGGCGGAATTCATTGGGGATCGCGGAATCTGTTGTCAGAATAGCCTTGCCGAAATCATCGACGGCACGTTCAAGGTCATCCGGATGAATAAACGTGAACCCACTTTTACCGATTAGTTCCTCCGGCTTGTATCCGGAAAAACGCTCGATAGAACGACTGCAATATTTTATGTCTCCGTTCTTATCCGCAATGATAATGACGTCTGAAGAGTTTTCTGTAATCTCTTTAAAGAATTCTTCGCTCTTCCGCAGCGCTTCCTCGGCCTGCTTGCGGGCAGTGATGTCATTCAGAAAACTCAGGGTAGCGGGTCTTTCCTTCCATTGAATAACAGCCGTATTAAATTCAACCCACTTTACAGTTCCATCTTCCCGAAGAATCCTGAAAGAATAAGCAGGGGGAACTTCCTCACCTTTCAGCCTTCTTATATGATGATCGACGACCATATTACGATCATCGGGATGGATAAAATCTGTAAAGGGTTTGGGTTCTGACATCTCTTCGGAATATTCTATCATGTCCACAGCAGCACGATTGGCAAATACCAACTTCATATCTTGTGCGATGACAATACCTTCCTTTGCATTTTCTATGACCAGACGATACTTTTCTTCACTCTCCCGTAGCGCCCTCTCCGCCCGCTTGCGCTCGGTGATATCGCGGGTTACACCGATAATACCGATTGGTTTTCCATCTTCTCCGGGGAGATATTTCAATTCATTTTCTGTCCAGATAGTTGACCCGTCCTTGCAATATTCTTCCAATTCAATGGTCAGCTTGTCCCTTATACGGTCAGGGTTGTCCATTAATGCTTTATTTTCTTCTTCCATAACTTTGAAAGCATATTGCAAAGACGCTGGTGTCAACGCCTCATGTATCTTTTGTGACATTGCTTCCTCTACGGTGAGACCACGAAACCTTTGGACGGAAGGGCTGATATAGGTAAAGTTAAGGTTCATATCTACGGTCCAGATGATATCAGCGACGTTATCAGTCATAAATCGATATTTACTCTCGCTCTCCCGTAGCGCCTCCTCCGCTTGCTCGCGCTCGGTGATATCTCGAGAAATGCCCCGAAATCCAACCGGTTTACCTTCTGCATCTCTAATAAGAGATACTGAAACTTCATTAAAACCTTTCGTCCCGTTTTTTCTGATAATTTCAACATATAATGCCTTAATTGGTTCACCTGTTCTATAGAGCCTTCTGAAGCGTTGATTCATTTCTTGAACGGTTCTTTCATCTTGATACTGCCGGTTGTTCATTCCGATCAATTCCTCGCGGGGATATCCCATATTTCTGCATTCCGCATCATTTGCAAATGTATAATTACCGGCGAGGTCAAGTTCAAAATAGCCCTCCTGAATATTCTCAATAATGCTTCGATATTTCTCCTCACTCTGACGTAGCGCCTTTTCCGCCTGCTTACGATCTGACTCTGAGTATTCCAGTTCCTGCATCCTCTGTTTTAAGGCGGATATATCTTCAATAAGTTTCTGCTTTGTTTTGGATGAATCTTTCACCTAATACTCCTCTGTCGCGACAAACAGTGCTGGTTGAAAACAAAAATGATTGTCTTTTGTGTGAAAAGGCTCATAGGGAAAATACCGCATGCCCATTGAGATGTCAAATGGAACGTACTGATACAGTGGCAGTATTTGATAAGGTGATTTGTTCTTAGAAAACACCTTCCAATTCAGTTCCGCAGTTGGAACATTTATTTCCGGTGAGATCGACGCTTATGATTTTAAAACCATAACGTTCAATCAAAAGTTTCTGACAATTGAAACAATACGTGCTTTCTCCTTTATCTCCGGGTACATTGCCGCTGTAAACGTATTTCAATCCGGACTGTTTCCCAATTTCTACGGCCCGATGCAGTGAGGCCACAGGGGTTACCTGCACATTGTTCATTTTGTACTGCGGATGAAAACGGCTGATATGCCAGGGGGTTTCTTTCCCCAATCCGGCAATGAATTGCGCGATATCTCTCAGTTCTTCGTCACTATCGTTCAGAGCGGGAATCAGTAAGGTAGTTATTTCCACCCAGATTCCTTTTTCCTTCATCTTTTCCAGGCTGTCTAAAACGGGCTTCAGGCGAGCCCCGCATTGTTTTTTGTAAAAATCATCGCGGAAAGATTTCAAATCCACATTGGCGGCCGCTAAAAAAGGAGCAATCATATCAATGGCGGCGGCGGTCATAAACCCGTTAGTGACAAACACATTTTTTAAACCATTTTCCTGGGCAACTTTAGCGGTATCATATGCCAATTCAAAGTAAACTGTCGGTTCGGTGTAAGTATAGGCAATTGTTTTCGAGCCGCTTTTTTTCGCCCGGGAGACGATTTCTTCCGGTGTAGCATCGTTGCCGGTGATCATGAGTGTGGACCGCGGCATTTGCGAGATTTCATAGTTCTGGCAAAATTCACAACTGAAATTACATCCGACGGTGGCAATAGAATAGGAAAGAGAGCCCGGATAAACGTGGAAAAAGGGTTTTTTTTCGATAGGGTCAATGTTTTCGGCGATCAGCGTCCCGTAAACGAGTGTATAAAGAATGCCATCCTTATTTTCCCTTACTCCACAGATGCCCCTTCTATCCGGTTTAATTGTGCATCCATGTGCGCATAAATTACAATGTACGCGCTTATTATCAAGTTTTTCGTAAAGTTGAGCTTCTCGAATCATTTATGGGTCTCTTGCAACATATTCCTGACAGCATCGGGAACGGTGGTGTGCGCTTCCGCATTTAGTTTGAACGATTCCATAACGGGGCTTTGAACCGTTCTGTAAGTGTATTTAACGGGAAAGGCAAGACCGGCAAATGCTCCCAGCGGATTTCTTTCCAAAGGAAATAACTCTTCCAACTCCTCGGAAAAGCCGTAAAAAATACCCGGAAAATAAATTACAGAGCCCCATTTAATTGCCACGTCACCAATTAAACTTCCGACCATAATTTTAATTTCATTCAAACTAAAAAAACGTATTTTTTGAGTGAGGGGGAAGCCGGATAGCTCTTTTATCCGTTGTTTTGTTCCCGCAAAGGAAAAGTTATTTAAAAAGCCGATAAAAACACGGTCGCGGCAAACTCTGATAGCTTCCGTGATTACTTTCTGCGGATTATTGGCAATCTCGAGAACGTTTATCAAGATTACAATATCAAAGTCGTCGTCGGAAAAGGGAAGGTCTTCGGCTTGACCAACAAGCAATTCAGCGCTTTCTCCTAATTTAGATCGGGCAATGTTTAATGTTTCCGCGCAGGGATCAATTCCTGTTACGGAACACCATTTTTCGCGGAAAAGCTGCAAATGATTACCCGTGCCGCAGCCCACGTCCAGCACCCTTTCACCGGCGCGTGGAGCCACTAAATCCAGGATCAGTTCCTTTTGCCGTAAAAAAACATAATGCCCCAACGATGTTTCCAGTTGTTGTTCCGTTAATTGGGCCTTTTTTTGGCGAAAAAACATTGGATATGCTCCCTGATATTAAGCTTCTACAGCAAATCCGAAAAGCGGCTTTCATTCATAATAAATTATACTATTTTTTTAAAGAAAATGTATTACTTCTATTATCTTTTTTCAACCGCCAATCGCCGACATATTCCGGTGGCATTCTTTCAAATGCTTTCCCGTACAGGCCAAAGCATGTTGCTTGGGCTTTAATAATACCGCTTCCCGGATATATCCTTCCAGTTCTGCATCAGTGCAATTCTCCCGCAAAACCTTTTTTAAGTCAATTTCGTTTTCGTTGAGTAAGCAAGAACGCAATCTTCCATCGGCGGTCAAACGCAAACGGTTGCAGGTTGCGCAGAAAGGGCTGCTGATCGGATTGATAAAACCTATTTCGCCGCGGCCTCCTTTAATTCTGAAAATTGCTGCGGGACCATCCGATTTTTCTTTCTTGCCCGTTATTTTTTCTAACTTATAACGGCTATTGACTTCCTGCATTAATTGAGTTGCGGGCAGATAACCGCCGTTGTGTTCAGATCTTGCCTGTCCCACCGGCATCAATTCAATGAAGCGTACCTGAAAAGGCTTATTTAGCGCCAATTTAGCAAATTCCAGCACTTCATCATCATTGAATCCTTTGATGGCGACAGTGTTAATTTTTATCGGCGCAAAACCAATTTCTTCGGCTTTGTGAATCCCGCGCAAAACGGCCTCTAGATTTCCACCATTAGTGATGCGGAAGTACTTATCTTTATGAAGGGAATCGAGGCTGACGTTTATGCGGTGGATGCCGGCGCTGAAAATATCCTGGGCAAATTCTTCCAAAAGAATACCGTTGGTGGTGAGGCTTATGTCCTGTAACCCGTTGATTCCTTTCAGCGCAGTAATAAATTCGATAAAACCGCGGCGGACGAGCGGCTCGCCACCTGTCAGCCGTACCTTGATTAATCCCATCTTTACGGCCATGGAAATGATGCGGATTATCTCTTCGTACCGGAGAATATCATCATGGCCTTGCAGGGAAATTCCTTCCCTGGGCCTACAATAACTGCAATGCAAATTGCATCTATCGGTAATGGAAACGCGCAGGTAATTTATTTCTCGTTCAAATTTATCACGCATGGTTTTTATAGCAGAACTTTTTTTAGTTTCTAAACAAATAACATAATTACCCCGACAACACAACTTCCGCCTGACCACGCGAGATGCTATAGGAGTTATAGGCCATACAGGCAGAATACCAGGCGAGAGATACTCGAGAAGTCTTACAGGAGAAGACAATTAAGGCTTGCGGGTTGAGTCAAATGTTTCTTGACAGAGAGCGTATTCTCTATTAAACAAAAATCAAGTCAGGATGCGGTAAAACACTTTGGAGTTATTATGCAAAAAATACCAATTACCAAAGCAGGCTTTACAAAATTAAAAAAGGATTTGGAAACGTTGAAAAGCAAATCCATTCCTGAAAATATTCGTGATATTGAAGTTGCCCGCGCGCACGGCGATCTTTCCGAAAACGCCGAATATGCCGCCGCCAAGGAGCGGCAATCTTATCTTCATGGAAGATTACAGGAATTGGAAAATAATCTTGCCCTGTCCAATATTATTGAGTTAAAAGGTTTGAAAACCAACAAGGTTGTTTTTGGTTGTTATGTCACTATAGAGGATATCGACAGTGGAGAAAAAATTAAATATCAGTTGGTGGGGCCACTGGAATCGGACATCAATCAAAATAAAATTTCTGTGACATCGCCAATCGGCAAAGCCCTCATCGGGAAAAATATCGGCGATGAAATCAGCGTGAAAACACCGGGCGGCACGCGCAACTTTGAAATCATCGACATTTCGACTAAAGAAAAATAAGAAATAAATGAAGTTCAGGAGAAAATAAAAGGCAGCGCATTGGTAAGCGCGCTGCCTTGATAAATTATTAGTTTAATTTTGTCGGCCCTGGTTTTCTTATCCAGAGGAAACATTGCCTCAGAAAAACCCTGTCGTCTGCGCCGCAGGAAATCAATTTTTTAAAAAAATTTTATTGTTTTTCAGCAACGTTCAATCGCACGATTGCCCGCATCAATGCGGCGCGCGCTTTTTCAAATTCGTCACTATCTTTGGCTATCTTCTCCAAACGGGCTTCCGCATTTTCCTTTGCTCTTAGGGCTCTATTTTTGTCGATATGATCGGATCTTTCGGCTGTTTCGATTAAAACGGTCACTTTATTGGCGGTGACTTCGGCATAACCGGTATTAACAGCATAATGGGTTTTTTTGTTGTTTTTTGTAAAAACTAATTGTCCAATATCGACGGAACTCAAAAAAGCTTCATGACCGCGCAGAACACCGAATTCCCCTTCCGTACCCGGAATAGTAACGTCTTCCACATTGCCGGAAAAGGCCATCTTTTCGGGCGTTACAATTTCCAGCATTAATTCATCGGCCATTTACTTCCTCCAACCTGAAATTATTGGGAAATCTTCTTGGCTTTTTCCACAGCCTCTTCAATGCCACCGACCATCCAGAAAGCTTGTTCGGGTAAATCATCGTGTTTGCCATCCAAAATTTCCTTGAACCCTCTCACAGTGTCGGCAACAGTGACAAATTTTCCCTCCGTTCCGGTAAATTGCGCCGCAACAAAGAAGGGCTGGGACAAGAATCGTTGAATTTTTCGGGCACGGCTTACTGTGAGCTTGTCAGCTTCGGAAAGTTCATCCATACCTAAGATTGCGATAATATCCTGTAAATCCTTATATTTCTGAAGAGTTACCTGAACCTGGCGTGCCACCTGGTAATGTTCCTGACCTAAGACGTTAGGATCCAAAATACGCGATGTAGAATCCAGAGGATCAACCGCCGGATAAATACCCAGTTCGGCAATAGGCCGGGACAAAACGACTGTTCCGTCCAGATGCGCGAAGGTTGTGGCCGGAGCCGGATCGGTTAAGTCGTCCGCAGGCACGTAAACGCATTGCACAGCCGTAATCGAACCTTTGGTAGTAGAAGTGATTCTTTCCTGCAGTTCACCCAAGTCTGTTGCCAAAGTCGGTTGATAACCGACTGCCGAAGGCATACGTCCTAAGAGAGCGGAAACTTCCGAACCGGCCTGCGTAAAGCGGAAAATATTATCGATAAATAAAAGCACGTCCTGACCTTCCTCGTCGCGAAAATATTCTGCTGCCGTCAATCCGGTGAGGGCCACTCTGGCTCTGGCTCCGGGCGGCTCCGTCATCTGGCCGTAAATCAAGGCTGCTTGTTTAATTACGCCGGATTGCTTCATTTCGAGATAAAGGTCGTTTCCTTCGCGGGTACGCTCACCCACCCCGGCAAAAACCGAAATTCCGCCGTGGTGCAGTGCAATGTTATGAATCATTTCCATCATAACGACTGTCTTGCCGACTCCAGCCCCACCGAACATACCCATTTTACCGCCGCGGGGGAAGGGAACAAGAAGGTCAATAACCTTAACACCTGTTTCCAAAACGTGCACCGATGTATCTTGTTCTAAGAATGTAGGCGATTCCCTGTGAATAGGCGCAGAATGTTCTGCGTTTATGGCCCCAAGGCCGTCCACGGGCTGCCCGACAACGTTCAGAATTCTTCCCAAACACTCTTTTCCGACTGGCACCATAATCGGCGCGCCGGTATCTTTTGCATCCATGCCGCGCACCAGACCATCGGTAATATCCATAGCGATACAGCGCACAACATCGTCTCCCAGATGCAGGGCAACTTCAACAATCAAGTTATCTTCCTTATCGTTGATGGCGGGATTGGTAATAGTGATCGCATTTAAAATGCTGGGCAGTTTCCCCTCGTCGAAGGCCACATCAACAACCGGACCGATGACTTGAACAATCTTTCCTATATTCATAACTATCTCCTTAACAAATAGTCGTATTGCTAAACTTTGTCCGCATTGAATTTCCGCAAAATATTATCCTTTGGCCAGAGCTTCCGTGCCACCGACAATATCCATCAATTCCGCAGTAATCGCCGCTTGCCTTGCTTTGTTCATCTTTAGAGTCAATGACCTGATTAACTCTTCGCAATTATTGGTGGCATTGTCCATTGCCGCCATTCTCGCACCGTTTTCACCCGCTGATGTTTCCAAAAGAGCACGATAAACAAGAACGTGAACATACATTGGCAACAGCTTTTGTAATAGGGCTTCTTCCGATGGTTCATAGAGATAATCCAGGCGTTTTTCGGGGTCAATGTCAACATCTTGTCCAATGGAAGGCAGGGGGAACAACCTGATTACTGTCGGCCGCTGCACGGAAACATTGACAAATTGATTGTAAACTAAATAAAGCTCGTCATACTCTTCTTTAATAAAAGGTACGATTACATCATTAGAAATGGAAACTGCCAAGGTCATATCGAACTTGCTTAAGGCATCAACCCATTGCCCGATAATGTTCGCCTTTTTCCGGAAAAAATCTCGTCCTTTGCGCCCAACACTGATCAAGCCGATTTCCTTATCTTCTTTGGCTTTATCTCTTAAAAATCTTTCCGTCGCTTTGATTAAGTTTGTATTAAATCCGCCGCAAAGACCGCGATCGGAAGTCATGCAAATTACTCTGATCCTTCTAGGATCCCGCACAGCCAAAAGCGGATGGGACATGCTTTCGACACGCAGGGCCAGAGAATTGAGCACATCCATGAATTTACTGGCGTAAGGACGGAAATTTTCCATCCGCAATTGCGACGCCTTAAACTTCGATGCGGCAACCATGTTCATTGCCCGCGTAATTTGCTTCGTTTTATGAACGGCGCCTACTTTTCTTTTAATATCTTTGAGTGAAGCCACTGACGAATTTTCCTCAAATAATTATTGGACGGTATTGTAAAAAATTCAGCTTATGCGAATTAAGAACTTATTACTAATCCGTCGGTTATCGAATAAATTTATTCGGAAACAAAGGCGGAATCAAAATCCGTCAAAATTTCCTTCATTTTCTTTTCTAATTCCGGAGAAATAACTTTCTTTTCTTCAATTTCCTTCATTATCCCCGCATACTTGCTTTCTACAAAACTCAAAAGCTGTTGTTCATAGACGCGCACTTTTTCCACTTCATATTTATCAATAAACCCTCTGGTTCCGGCAAAGAGTACTACAACTTCCTGTGCCAGAGACATGGGCTTAAATTGAGGTTGTTTTAATAATTCCACCAGACGCACGCCACGATCCAATTGCGCTTGCGTTGCCTTGTCCAGATCACTGCCGAACTGGGCAAATGCCGCCAATTCACGGTATTGAGCAAGATCAAGTTTGAGAGTTCCCGCGACTTGTTTCATTGCCTTGACCTGTGCGGCGCCGCCGACGCGCGAAACCGACAAACCAACATTGATTGCGGGACGAATACCGGAGAAAAATAAACTTGGTTCCAGATAAACCTGGCCGTCCGTAATCGAAATAACGTTTGTCGGAATATATGCAGAAACGTCGCCGGCTTGAGTTTCAATAACGGGCAGGGCAGTCAAAGAGCCGCCGCCCAGTTCTTTACTCACTCGAGCCGCGCGTTCCAAGAGGCGCGAATGGTTATAAAAAATATCCCCCGGAAAAGCTTCACGTCCCGGAGGACGTCTGAGCAACAAAGAAATCTGCCGGTAAGCCACAGCTTGTTTGGATAAATCATCGTAGATAATCAAAGCATCCTGGCTGCGATCACGGAAATATTCACCAATGCTGCAGCCGGCGTAAGCGGCGATGTATTGCAGAGTTGCCGGGTCACTCGCGCAACCGGCAACAACGCAGGTATAAGACATGGCATCATGCTGCTTCAATTTTTCCACAACTTGTGCCACGGTGGACTTCTTCTGGCCGATGGCGACATATATGCATTTAACACCCGTATCTTTTTGTCTGATTATTGTATCGACACAAATTGCCGTTTTACCGATTTGGCGGTCGCCGATTACCAATTCGCGCTGTCCCCGGCCGATGGGGGTCATGGCATCGATAGCCTTCAGGCCTGTGTACATAGGTTCGTTAACCGGTTGGCGTTGAATAACGCCCGGCGCGATCATTTCGATACGGCGATATTCGTTTGTTTCAATCGCGCCTTTGCCATCGAGCGGTTTACCGGTCGCGTCGATTATTCGTCCCAGCAAGCCGTCGCCTACCGGCACTTGGGCAATTTTGCCCGTCCTTTTGACGATATCGCCTTCCTTAATATGTGTAACTTCACCCAAAACGGCGACGCCGACATTGTCCGCTTCCAAATTGAGAACCATGCCTAAAATACCGCCCGGAAATTCCAGAAGTTCCATCGCCATCGCGTTTTGCACACCGTAAACTCTAGCTATACCGTCACCTACGGATAAGACGGTTCCGGTTTCGCTTATATCCAGCTTTTTTTCATAGCTTTTAATTTGCTCGGAAATAATTTGACTAATTTCTTCCGCCCTAATTGTATCCATGCCTTATCTTGCCTCCCCTAAGAGATTTCTCATATTGTTCAACTGGTTCTTGACGCTGCCATCGTAAAGTGTATCGCCGACGCCAATAACTATGCCCCCCAAAAGACCGGGGTCTGTTTCCGTTGTTATTTCCACTTTTCGGCCGGTTATTTTCTCCATATTCGAGTTGATATAGTCTTGTAGTTTTCGGGAAAGGGGGAACGCGGTTTTTAAATTAATCCGGACTTTCTTTAATGCTTCATCCATTAATTGCCGGTAACAGGCTTCAATATCCGCTAAGGAATCTATTCTTTTTTTATCTATGAGCAATTTTAAGAAATTGACCGTCATGCCGGAGAATTGCAACTTGTTAATTATCTTTTCCAAAACTTTTTTCTTGTTTTCCTGCTCAAAAACCGGGTTAAATAAAAAATCTCGTAGGGCTTTATTTTGAGCAATAATCGAGGAAAACTTACTCAGTTCGGTATAATATTTCTCCAGATTTTTGTCTTTTTCCGCGATTTCAAAAAATGCGCGAGCGTAACGTTTGGAGATGTTGCTGATCAATTTTTACTCACCACCTTGTCCATGTATTCCTTGACCATGGATTCATGATCTTTCTCGGTAATGTTTCTTTTTAAAATTTGTTCCGCCATTTGTACGGAAAGCTCTACTGCCTCAATGCGCAGTTGGGAAGAAGCTTTCTGCAATTCCTGCTCAATACGTGCTTGAGCATCCAGCTTCATTTTCTCGGCGATTTTCTTCGCGTCGTCGATTATCTTTTGCTTTTCGGCGAACCCTTGTTCTTTGATCATTTCAAAGATGCCGTCTATTTCGAGGGAAGCTTTATCGATTTTTTCCGAATATTCCCGATATTTTTTCTCGGCTTCGGCTTTTTGTTTTGCCGCATTTTCCAGTGATTCCTTAATGTCTTTACGACGTCCAACAAAAAACTCCTTTATTTTTTCCGCCAAGAGCCAATAAAGAAAACCAACAAGCACGATAAAATCGAATGTCTTCCAACCGAAATCCCACCATTTACTTGATTCATGACCGCTTTCGCCGCCGGAAGCATAAGCAACGGATACGGAAATAAAAAATAAAAAAATCAAGGATAACAAAAAGAATAACGAAGGCCGTGCCACCGATTGAGGTGAATTTTTCATTGCACGCTCCTTCCCAACACTTTTTCGGCAATCTCCAAAGACAGCTTTCGGGATTGATTATGCAAAATTTTCTGCGCGGCTTGGATTTCTTCGTCCATTTTTTTTTGAAATTCTTGTGTCATTAAAGGTATTTCACCACGGACAATATCAATTATGCCTTTAGCCTGATTATCCCCTTCTTTGATTATTTCTTTTTTTAATTCGGAAGCATTTGTTTTGGCTTGTTTGAGTTTTTCATCATATTCAGCCGCTCTTTTATCCACGGAATCGTTAAACAGCTTGATTTCGTTTTCTAATTCTTCCAGCTTTTTTTTACGGCGGTCAATTATATTGAGAATCGGTTTGAAAAGAAGAAAATTAAGGATATAAATTAATGCTAGGAACGTAACTATTTGGATCAACAGCGTATAATCAGGAATGACAGTAACCATTCTCTACCTCATTGCATTTTTTCATAAAAAAAGCCGAGTGTTTAACATTCCTTTTGCTCACTCGGCCGCTTTCATTAATATGCATACCCTCAAACGGATAAATTTCTAATTACTCTAAGGATGTTTTGAATATGTTTAATGTATAAGCAGAAAAGACCTTACCATTGATACCCAAAACTTGTGGGTTACTAATCATAACCTTGATTGCTTGTCAAGCTTTTTTATGACCGGCAGTCTAATTTTCCCTGATCCATATTATCAACGATAGTGATAAGCTCGAAACGATTAAAACAGTTGGTAATTATTACACTTTTAAGTTACCGGATTTGTAATAATTTTGCTGCCGTTCAATCTGCTTGATGATCATCAATTTTCTTTTCCACGGCTTCGGACATATGCGATTTACCGCTAAAAAAAGCGCCCTCTTCCATAATAAGTATCGGTGTCTGTACATCGCCCAAAAATTTGCCCGTGGAATGGATAGTAATTTTTTCTTTAGCTTCAATGTTGCCCTGTACTTCGCCGCCTAGGTAAATATTTTTAACCGCGATGTTAGCTTTTACCAGTGCACCTTCTCCGACAACCAATGATCCTTGTCCATGAATTTCACCTTGAAAATCGCCATCGATGCGGACGGATCCATTAAAAATAAGCTTTCCGACAAACTCTGCTCCTTTGCCTAAAATCGCTTTGATTTCTTCGCTTTCTTGCTTTTTTTCCCACATAACATTTTCTCCTTAATCGTTAATTCACGTATTAAATAGCATTGAATTCGGAACCCTAAAGAGGGCAATGCCGGGATGAAAAGATGTTCCCGTCATTTGCTTCCACTGTAAAATGTATGTTCCCGGCAATTCATCTAACTTTTTAAAGACATCTTCAATATACTTCAATAATGGCTAGCGCTGCAAAATAAATTTTCGTACATTGATATTCATTAACAGCCCGATCGCCGTCATTAAAGCAATCATTGCCGAACCGCCGTAACTCAAAAAAGGAAGCGGAATACCAACTACCGGCAACATCCCCAAAACCATTCCTATGTTGATAAAAACTTCCCACGAAATAAGGGCTGTTATTCCGAACGCTATAATCGTGCCTAATAAATCTCTGGCATGCAAGGCAATTTTTAGCCCCCAAAAGATAAGCGAAATAAACATGATGATCAAAATCATCCCGCCAATAAAACCCCACTCTTCAGCAAAAACGGAAAATACAAAATCAGTCTGCTGCTCAGGTAAAAATTTTAATTGTGTTTGTGAACCATTTAAAAAACCCTTGCCAAAAAATCCCCCCGAACCTACAGCTATCATAGATTGAATAATGTGATATCCGGAACCTAAAGGATCATTTTCCGGATTAAAAAAAGTAATCAATCTCTCTTTTTGATAATCTTTCAAAAAAAACCATCCTGTGGGAATTAAGATTAATCCCCCGGCTAGAGCAATGAGAAAGGATTTCCAATCAACTCCTACAAAAAAAATAATGGAAACGAAAATAATCATAATGATTAATGCCGTGCCTAAATCCGGCTGTTTCAGTATCATTAAAAAAGGAACGATGACGATTAGAAAAGGTACAAAGAGCTCTTTTAATTTGTAAGGTTCATTGGATTTATGATCGTCAAAATAGCGCGCCAAAGCAATTATTATTGTCAGCTTCACTAACTCCGAAGGCTGAAAGACAAAGCCACCTAAAGCGAGCCACCTTTGTGAGCCGTGCATTGTATAACCATAAATATATACCAGGGCGAGAAGTACTATGGAAATGCCGTAAATTACATAAGCGCCTTTGCTAATTAAGCGGTAATCGATGAAAAAAATAACCATCATTATTATTAATCCAAGCGCGATCCACTGAATTTGCTTAAGATAAAAAGGAAATTGCCTTTCGCCGACGGCATAACCTGCGGAATAAATATTTAAAATGCCGATGGTGCAAATGGATAGTACGAGTATCATCAGCGTCCAGTCGAAATTCTGGAAAATGCGGCGGTCAAATTTTAAAAAAATCATCGGTTCTCCTGAATATTATAAACACCAGACATGTAATAATCACGGATTTAGTTTATTTGCTGTTAGGTTTTGCGCCGTAACTTTCGGCTGTTTTGCTTTTTCTTCAAAATAAGCTTCAAAAATCTTACGGGCGATCGGAGCAGCAACCGAACCGCCATGACCGGCATTTTCCACAACTACCGCGACAGCTATTTCCGGATTTTTTAATGGCGCGTAACCGACAAACAAAGCGTGATCTTTTATCAAAACACCGGGTTTTCTCTGGCGGCGCCCTCTTTCATTTTCCGGTAAGCTGATAACTTGTGCAGTTCCGGTCTTGCCGCAAACGTCAGCATTCAGTATCCTGGCAGCTCCTCCGGTACCGCCCTGCTCATTCACTACACCCCATAAGGCCTCGCTCAAAATATCGAAGGTTTTCTTGCTTAAGGTAAGATTTCCGATTTTTACCGGCGGAAATTCTTTGTAGGTCTTACCGTCTATTGATTCGATACGTTTTATTAAACGCGGCTGCCATACTGTACCCCCGTTAGCAAAAGAGCTGTAAGCGTTAACCAACTGCAGCGGGGTAACCAAATCGTAGCCCTGCCCGATGGCTATGGATATAGTTTCACCGGGCTGCCAGGGCTCTTGCACTCTAGCCAATTTCCATTGTTCCGTCGGCACAATTCCGTTTTTTTCGTTGGGTAAATCGATGCCGCTTGCATCTCCTAAACCAAAAAGCTTGGCGTATTTTGCTATCTTGTCCGGGCCCAACAATTTGCCGACATTATAAAAATAGACATCACATGATTCGACAATGGCCCTATGCAGGCTTATATAACCGTGCCCGGTCTTTTTCCAGCAACGAAAGGTTTTATTACCCATTTTAAAATATCCGTTACAAAAGAATTTTGTGTCGGGGGTGATGATGCCCTCTTCCAAAGCAGCGGCGGCAACTATTAGTTTGTAAGTCGAACCAGGAGGATATTGACCGGATATCGCCCTGTTGGACATAGGAGCCAGCGGGCTGTTTTGCAGTTTATCCCATTGATTGTAAGAAATCCCGCTATTGAATAAATGAGGATCGAAGGAAGGGGAACTCACCATGGCCAATACCGAACCATCGCGTGGATCCAAGACAACCGCCGCGCCGGCTTTTCCTTTAAATTCTTGCCAGGCAGCCTTCTGCAAATCAGCATCGATGGTCAACACGGCATTATAACCGGGGACAGGTTCGATTCGACCCAAATTTTTTATTTCTTTGTCGTAAGCATTTACTTCCACCAGCTCCGCGCCGTTGCGGCCGCGGATATAGGCGTCAAGGGCTTTTTCCACGCCATGTTTTCCTAAAATATCGCCGTAAGTGTATTCTTGATCACCTTCTTCCAACTCCTCTTTGCTGGCTTCCCCTGTATAGCCAATTACCGGTGCCATCATCTCTCCATTGAGATATAAGCGGACGGGTGAAACATCTATGTAGACGCCCGGCAGATCCATGGAATTGGTTTCCACCAAGGCAACTTTTTCCATACCCACGTTCTTTTCCAATTTTATCGGCAAATATGGTTTCACTATTTTGGGAAAGTGTTGGTCAAGAACAAATTGGAGGGATTTCTTTTTATACAGGATTTTGAGTTTTTCGATTAACTGCTCTTGATCTTTCACTTTACCGGGTATGTAAACGACATCAAAGGAAGGAAGATTATCCACCAGCAAGCGTCCGTTTCTATCCATAATCAGGCCGCGCAAAGGTGTAATTTTACGAAAACGAACGGAATTTATTTCCGATTTTTGCTTCAATTCTCCTCCCTTGATAACTTGTAGATACCAAAGCCTGATCAACAAAACGGAGAAGATGATCAACAATAAAATGAAAAAGATTTTAAACTTCTGCCGAAATTCGGACGTTTCCTGTCCGTTCAGCAAGTTTAAGCGGTTTTCCATAGAGCAATACCTCTAACCGATGTATCAGATAAAAAAATACTGGTGCAACAAGGCCCACCACTAAGGCCTGCGGTAAAAAAATAAAAGGAATATTTGCCAATATATCAAATTTAAAAAATATATTATAAAACAAGATCACCAAAATTTCCTCCAGGAAAGCACAAATGAAACTAAACAAGGCAATGAAATACATTTTTTCGGCAGCCATCCGGAAAGAAGCAAGAAATGAGCATAGAAAAATGACTACATAAACAAAAGTAAATAATCCGATTACCGAACCCGCGACACAATCAAATACAAACCCAAGAATGAAGGCGAAGATTGATCCCCTGATTAAATCAAGCCTGAATCCGGCGTAAATGACAGCAATTAGAGATAATTCTACCACCAGACGGCCGGAAAATATTATGTCGGCGATAGTTGTTTGCACTACTACCAGTAATATTGATAAAAAGGGGAGCGATAAATAATAAAGCATTGTTATTTACTTCCCTGTTCCGCGGAAGCTAAGACCAAAACTTCTTCCAATTTGGCAAAATCAACAAATGGAGCAATATTAATTTTCAAAAATAGCCCGGCATCTTGCTTTTGGACATAACTGACCTTGCCGATTAACAAACCTTTGGGGAATATACCCCCCATGCCGGATGAAATAACGGGATCCCCTTCTTTAACATCTTGATTTTTGTAAATATATTTTAAAATGCATCCGCGGGAGCCTGCACCGCTGACAATTCCTTGTGTTCGCGTTCTCTGTAACATGGCGCCCATATTATTGTTTTCATCAATAAGCAGCAGTACTTTGGAAACATGCCAGGAAACATCAATCAAGCGGCCGACTAATCCGGGAGGCGCCATAACCGGCATGCCTATTTTGAGGCCATCAGAGGTGCCTTTGTTGATCAATATCGTTTTGGATAGGGCAGCCTGCTCTTTACCGATAACCTCGGCGGAAACAAAACGATAATTATAATCATCTCTAAGAGCGAGAAGTTTCCTGAGTCTCTGCGCCTCCAGATAACCTTCTTCATATAAAACAATTTCCGCTTTGAGTTCATTAATTTTTTTGTTTAAATTTTTATTTTCTTCTTCCAGACCGACAAGAAAAATATAGCGCAGCCAGGCATCACTTACACTTTTGACGGAAATACTCGAAACTTTTTGCACGGGCGCGGTTGCTTCTAGCACGACTTTTCTGAAAAATCCTCCGCC
The DNA here is from genome assembly GCA_963753975.1 of uncultured delta proteobacterium. Lineage (GTDB taxonomy): Bacteria > Desulfobacterota > Syntrophia > Syntrophales > Smithellaceae > UBA4810. The sequence continues at coordinate 90,251 of CAVWEH010000001.1, read as the reverse complement.
TGTATCATACTTAACGCCGTAGGATAGCATAACCAGGGCTACGATAAGAAGAGCAGTAACAAAAATAACAGTCCTATAATTTCTTAAAAAAAACATTTTTTACCCGAATAGGGAAATAATCATAAAACCACTGCAAACGCTGATTACCGTATATGAAGGTATAGAGAGCCCATTTTATCACCAGATACTTTTATACTTGAATAGCAATTTCTTTGAGGATATCGAGTTGATCCAGAGCCATGCCCGCGCCCCTGGCCACAGCCGATAGAGGATCATCCGTAATTGTTATAGGCAAGCCGGTTTCTTCTCTGATGAGGACGTCGATATTTTGCAAGAGAGCTCCGCCACCTGTAAGAACGATGCCGCGGTCAACAATATCACCCGCAAGTTCCGGCGGAGAGTTTTCCAAAGCGTCTTTAATAGCATCGACGATAAGAGTAAGCGGCTCATTCATGGCTTCTCTGATTTCTTCCGAATTGCTTTCGATGATTTTGGGAATTCCTGAAATCAAATCCCTGCCCTTCACATCGCCGATCTTAATTTCTTCGAGGGGATAGGCGCAGCCAAGATCGATTTTGATAGTTTCCGCCGTTCTTTCTCCGATAAGTAAATTGTATTTGCGCTTCATATATTGAATGATTGCTTCATCAATCTTATCGCCCGCAACCTTTACGGATTTCGAATAGACAATGCCGCCCAGGGAAATAACGGCGACTTCCGTCGTCCCGCCGCCAATATCAACCACCATCGAACTTGTCGGCTCAGCAATAGGCAAACCGGCACCGATAGCCGCGGCCATCGGCTCTTCTATTATATAAATTTCTCTGGCGCCGGCCGACTCGATTGTTTCGCGTACGGCACGCCTTTCTACTTGAGTTATTCCCGAGGGCACCGCAACAATAATTCGCGGGCGAACCAAGGCTTTGCGGTTATGTACGGATAAAATAAAATATTTCAGCATCGCTTCAGTTACATCGAAATCAGCAATGACACCGTCGCGCATCGGCCTGATGGCTATAATATTGCCCGGAGTCCGCCCCAACATAACTTTCGCCTCATTACCCACGGCAAGAATTTTTTTCATTCCTCTGGCGTCCTGATGAACAGCCACAACGGAAGGTTCATTTAAAACAATTCCTTTACCCTTGACAAAAACCAATGTATTGGCCGTACCCAGATCTATTGCCAGGTCGTTGGAAAATTGTCCCAAAATATAATCGAACAGCATTTATCCTCCAGTCTTTTTTACACGAAATGATATAATTTGCTCTTTGGCGAAGGTTTTTTCTATACCGTATTTCCTGGCCCTAATCAACGCCTTTTTAAATTATGTTTGCTTTTTATAAGTGACTGTAATAGAAAAACGCGAGTCTTAGTTGCTAGCGGGTAAAACTAATTATCCTTTCGAGGTGAATTTATGCTGAGATTTTTGCGTAGAAACGCGCGCAGTTGGGTAATGTACATCATACTGGGAGTAATCATTTTCGTTTTTGTCCTTTATTTCGGTTCAACGAGAGGCAGAGATTCGGCACATGTAATAGCCATAATTGACGGAAAAACAATCACCGAAACAGAATTTCGCAATGAATACGAAAAATTACTGGATATGGTGAAAATACGTTACGGCGCAAATCTTTCTCCGGAGATACTGCAGAAAATGGATCTTAAACAAAGGGCATACAATAGCCTGATTAACCAGCAAGTTATCATTGCCAAAGCCGCGGATTTAAAGGTTCAGGTCTCCGATGAAGAATTAAGAAATATGATTTTAAATATACCGGCTCTGCAAACAAACGGAGTGTTTGATGAACGCAAATATCGGCAAATGCTGCGCTATAACAGATCTTCTGCCGAAGATTTTGAAGCTCAACAAAAAGTTAACCTAATGGCCAGTAAAATTGAAGCAATTATTCGCGAAGGCATTAAGGTTTCCGACAAGGAAATTTACGACATTTACGTTTTACAAAATCAAAAAATCAACGTAAATTTTGTGCAAATTTCCGGTAAAAACGTGAACAAGAAAATCACGCCCACGTCGGCGGAATTGGAAAACTATTTAAGTAACAACAGCAACTTATTTCGCCGTCCCGAACAGGTAAAAATTAAATATCTATATTTTTCCTCTGATGCATATTCACCGGGCGGTATCAGCGATTCCGATATCCGTGATTATTACAATCGCGACAGAGACAAGTATAGAAAAAAGGACGGCAAACAATTATCGCTGACCGATGCCAGGAATATCATCATCAAAGAATTCAAAAAAACAAGAGGAATGCAAAACGCTTACAAAGAAGCCAAAAAGGCTCATGACATTATCTACCAAGAAGATAATTTTGATGTCTATAGCAATAAAAATAATTTAAAGATTTATAATGTGGAATTTTTTCCTCTTAATAAACCACCGAAAGAATTTGCCTCTCTGAAAGATTTTGCCGCTGTGCTTTTGGATATGCAGAAAAACGATATCAGTAAAATTATTGTTGCTGAAAACGGTTATTACCTTTTAAAAGTTATCGATAAAAAACCGGCTTATTTACCGAAACTCAAAGATATAGAAAATGAAGTAAAAACTAATTTTATTGAAAGCGAAAAGAATATGCTGGCCGGAAGGGAAGCGGAAACGATTTTGGATCGGGCAAAATCGGGAGAATCTTTCGATAAAATCGCCCGAGAAAAAGGGTTGAAAATTAATGAAACGGGATTCTTTATGCCGGGCAACACAATCCCCAAGTTGGGATTTAATCAGGACGCGGCCGAAACTCTTTATCAGCTTTCTATCCGGAAACCGTACGCAGAAAGGCCGTTGGTCATCAATAATTCTTATGTCGTATTAAAGCTCAAGGATTTGAGCAAACTGGATATGAAAGATTTTGAATCAAAAAAAGATTCCTATAAAAAGATATTTGCCTCCATCAAAAGAGAAGAAGCTATGCAGGCATGGTTGGAGGGCAATAAAATGGCCATGATTAAGGAGAAAAGAATCAATATCAAAAAGGAAGCAAAAGATTTATAATCACAAGTATCTATGGAACCCTTCGCCTACGTGTGTCCTTTAAGGTAAGGTATGGCGGATCAATTCAACTAGCAAGTTTCAGCATGAGTGACCTCTTGTGACCTTCAGGTTATTAGGTTATTCACTTTGTTCCTGAAAAAGAGATGTGTCATTAATCCCTACTCGCTTCGCTCGCGGGATCAATTCAACTAGCAAATTTCCATACACTACGTTTTGGAAATTTGAGTTTCATTGATTTCACTTGCAGTTTCAGTTCACTTCGTTCCTGAAACTTGAGTCTCACTAAAAGGGAAGTGCCAAAACTAACCCTTCTCTTTAATTATTGGTGGAGCTGAGCGGGATCGAACCGCTGGCCTCTTGAATGCCATTCAAGCGCTCTCCCAGCTGAGCTACAGCCCCAATACGCCTTGATAAATTGTGCAGCCCCCTTAACACAGGCATTAATTGCTTGTCAACAGATTTTAGCTTGACTTTCTTTCTGCCGACTATATAATCGCTGCCCGTGCCGGAGTGGTGAAACTGGTAGACGCAGGGGACTCAAAATCCCCCGTTCGCAAGGACATGTCGGTTCGATTCCGACCTCCGGCACCAGTAGAATCAAGGGTTTTCTACGTTTAGCGTTATAAAAATTTTTTCGTTTTTAGACTGATTGTGATAAATTTGTGATAATCGGCTCTTTGATCTCATCAATCATTTCAATAGCAGCTCTCAGACTTTCCGGGTGATGATGGGCGTACCGCTGAACCATCGTTACTGTCTTCCATCTACCTAGTTTCTGAACAGTGTAAAGATCTACACCGTTGCGGATTAATCGTATAGCAAATGTGTGTCGAAGGTCATGAAATCTGAATGACTATGAAACATTTTATTTCCGTGAAAGATTTTGCTGTGCATGGCTGGATCGGCCTCTTCCTCATTAGCTTTGCCTGGCCTGCAAACTGGTTTTTTTCAGGGCTGCGCACTCACCTTCTCTTTTTTCCTTTATGGCTTGGTTACATTCTGGTTGTGGATGCACTTGTCCTGATGAGAAAGGGCACATCCTTGCTGATGCGTAGCTTCAAGGAGGGAAAAAACATCTGGTGGTTTATGAGCTTATTTATCGTTTCAGTTCCTGCCTGGTGGCTCTTTGAAGCTCTCAACTGGCGGGTACAAAACTGGCACTACCTGGGTCGTGATTGCTTCACTAATCTTCAATATACACTTTTTGCTACAGTAAGTTTTTCTACGGTCATGCCGGCCCTTTTTGGCACCGCTGAGTTAGTCGGTACGTTCTCCTGTGTACGAAGATTCAGTGAAGGGCCAAAGATTTATCCCACTCGCAGAACCATTGTATCATCTTTTCTTTTCGGGACCTCGATGATCGCAGTTCTTCTGGCATGGCCCCGATATTTTTTTCCTTTAATGTGGCTTTCCGTGTTCTTTATCATTGAGCCGATTAATATCATCCTCAAATACCCCTCTATTACTGATTTTACAAAACGTGGCGACTGGCGGCCCATTGTATCTCTGTGGCTGGGCAGTCTCATCTGCGGCTTCTTTTGGGAAATGTGGAATTTCTGGTCATACCCCAAGTGGATATACACGATTCCCTATATTGATTTCTGGCACATATTTGAGATGCCGCTCTTGGGCTATTGCGGCTACATTCCCTTTTCGATGGAGCTTTTCGTATTGTATCACCTGATAATGGGATTACTTCGCTGGCCTGATGCCAAGTATATCGATATTGCAGATACAAAATAAAGCCTGCATTTCCCAAAACGTATTGTCAATCGCATTCTTCTTGTTAATATTATTCTTACAGATTTTTTAGCTACGTTCCAAGTAACTGACAAGTATGTTGGAAAGTTATTCCTTGCATCTATTTCAATAAAAAGCAACAGGAAGTATCATGCTCATCAATATTATGATGATGGCGTTATGTTTACATATGAGGTTCTACCTCCAAGGTAGCTTCTAATAAGCCGCTAACCAGTCGGGGCTTGTGAGTGGTCACTCGTTACTCTCTTTTTTTTCAACCAGTAATCCTCAATTTTGACGACTGCTAAATACTGTGGATTAGTAGGTGTAAGTATTATTTGCTTCTTCCTGTAGTCAGCAAAACGTCACCCTTGAAAATAATGCTTGATTTCAACCAATAATCTTGAATAAGTTTTCCTTGTTTTTCCTTTCACCGGAAAAAGCGAAGCACGTATATTAATATTTGTGCATGAAATATGGAACATATTTTAGACATTCTATACACGATACCGAACCCCCTATTAATTTTTCCTGTTAGTGTGGTGGTCTTTGTCATTCCGGGACTAATCGCCGGTTTTTATTTTAAGTCCGTCAGTCGATGTAAAATTGTCTATGCGTGGACTTTCGCCTGTCCAGTCATAGCAACTCTTATTGTTGGTCTAGTAATATACTTATTTGTCGGCCCTTTTGATGAAGTCGAGACCGAGGGGTGGGCAATTCTTTCGCTAGATATTGGTATTCCTTGTGGATGGGTGTTGGGTCTCATGGTTCCTATGGTCATATATTTGCTTAATGATCGTAAAGCACGAAAAAAGATAAATTCCGCACAACAAGCAAATTCATCCTATTCGGAACCCATTGCGTGGTCTCCTCAAGGTTGATTTGCGTTGTTACTCTCTTCCGATCCATAATTCTTAGTTATTATAAATACGCAAGACTAAACAGTAGTAGGTATTTTCAGCATGCATTTCTTCCTGTAAGTGAGCGTTTAACATTTTTCATGTACATGCAAACTTTCAATCCGTTATAAACACAATCCGCAACCCACATTTTGTCGTCAATATTAAATTGACATGCAAGACCGTTTTTCTCTATACTCCCTGCATTAAAAGTTACATCTTATTAAAGAGCCAAACCATGATAAGAGATTTCAATGGCAAGAATCCTCAAATAGCAGCTTCTGCATTCGTGAGTGAGACTGCTTATATCGCCGGCGATGTTGAAATTGGTGAAAATGCTAACATCTGGCCAGGGGCAGTCATCAGGGGAGATATTGCCAAGATAACCATAGGTAAAAACACTTGCATCGAAGATAATTGCGTAGTGCACAGTGCCACAGATATGATTATTGGAGACAATACGGTCGTGGGACACGGAGCTGTCGTCCACTGCAAGAAAATCGGTAGTAATGTTCTGATAGGTAACAATGCTACTGTCCTAGATAATGCTGAAATCGGAGACTATTGCATTATCGCCGCCGGCTCCGTAGTTGCTCCAGAAACGAAATTCCCCGCAGAATCGTTGGCCGCGGGTGTGCCTGCCAAAGTGAAAGGCAAACTATCTCAGGAACAAAAAGATTATATAACAATAACCTCTGCATTTAATATTGAACTAGCCCAGAAATATAAGAAACAAGGGCTTTGAGATATGACTTTCCCCTGCTATAAGTAAATTTCTTCCTGTAATCCTTATTTTTCAAATTTTTAATTTTTATGCTAGGTTACAATCTGTAATCGTTGGCGTTTACATTGTGTGCCCGTTAGATTTTTAGTGCGCATAACAAATCGTTACATCGGATACAACAAGCGCATCGCTGAAATCAGTCATTATATGTATAGGATTGCACTACAATGAATCTCGCTTATCTCTCAATGGAAAAAGAAATACTGTTTAATTGGTTTGAGGGATTGATTACAAAATCTTTTGAGGAGCTTGACGGAAAATCCTTGAACTATGTAAAGTTGGACTACTACAAACAAGAATTTTTCAAGCAGTATTTTACTCATTTTATCTCAATTAAGACATTAACCCCAGGATTGCGAATATACTATAAAAGCAGAGAGGACGAAATGACCGCGTTAGCCTCAGTATTGGTTTTAATCAGGGCGAGCTTAGAAAACTTCGCCATATTTCATCACATTTATAGAGAGTCAAGCGATTTTCAAGAAACATACTTCAGATTCTGGAGTTGGTTTCGAGAAGGTTTGATGTATAAACAACGGTTGACCGTAATCTATTATCCTGAGAAACTGAAGAATAATAAGCAGGAGATTGATCGCATCTGGAATGAGTTACAAGGGCATAAGTCGTACCAATCATTTAGCAGCAAACAAAAAAAGAGATATGAGGAAGAAGGGAAATGGTGTTTTGTGAGCAAACGGGAATTATTGGAAAGAGCAGGCTTTTCAAAACCACTTTCTAAGAACTGTTACAATTACTTCTCATCATATGCACATCCTACAAGTAGCAGCCTTTTACAGACGTCACAGTCAGACTTTAAGACCTCAAATTGGATTTTGAATACAATGCTCAACGCCCTATTTATATGTACAGGACTATATCTTTACAATTACTCATTGATGTTCCAGGAGATTGAAAAGTTACTGAATGAAAAAGATCAAGAGTTTATCGGAACTTGGTGTGAAGTTGGTCCTGAGCTGATGAAATAACCCATATAACAATCCAGCCGATCGCTGCGGCTTCGGCTGATTTTTTCGTTAGAAATTGAGCATGAATAAACCTGACAGATACTATATGGCTTTAAGAAGAAATCTTTACGAAGTGCATCGTTGCTTGTCGAATCGGAATGCAGTTAATGCGCTTGCAAAATCCGCACCGAAAACATCCGGGACTTTTTTTTCATATGCGTATCTGGCTTTGTATAATGATATGGTTGCTCATGCTATTAAAGTATTAGATAAGCATAAAGATGCATCATCAATTCTATATTTGTATAAATGTAATAGAAAAGAATTCCAGGTTTTATTGGATAAATATGAACTGCCGTATGAAGATATTGAAGATTTATCTGACAAATTAAACCAAATTCGGGACAAAACACATTTTCATATTGATAAGAATGCAGTCTTCAATCCCTCGGCTGTGTGGAAAAATGCTGGCATAAAAGGTTTGCTCTTCAATTCGGTAATGGAAAAACTTTGGGAAGTTCTCAAAGAACTGCATCTAGCCGCCCACAATAAGCCATTCATTCCAGCAGTTTATGATGGGGCAGACGTGGAGGCTATTATTAAAGTAGTGAAAAAAACTAGCATTAGAGTCTAAGTTTTTAACAAAAACAATAAAGCCGATCGCTGCGCTCCGGCTGATTTTTTCGTTATGACCTGAAAACAATGGACCAAATCAAATTACTAACTGTAATTACAAAGTGTGTTAATCGGCTTGCTGCTTCGATTAGAGCGATTGACGACGGCCTAGTCCCAAAGCCTGTATTCATCGATGTCTCTGGTAAAAAACAATTTAGATATAAGGAGCACACTGTTTATCACGTTGCTTTCCTAAAAGGTGTACGTGTCGTTAGTGGATTGAACGCTTGTTTGTTCCTGCTGACTGGGGGTTTTGTTCAAGAAGCCATGGTGCTTTTGCGTACCTTAGATGACTTTTTACATGAAATGTTATTCATTCTTGAAAACGCTGAAAGCAGCACACTTGATAATCACCAGAGGAAGTTTATAGAGGACTTTTTTAATGAAGAATTTAAAAACCCTAATAATCCTTTGCAAAATGAGACACGTCGTGAGACTGTTCCGAAAAGGAAAATATGGGCTTCCGTTGCGCGACAGATGGGGCCTTATGTTAATCCAAGCGATTTGCAGAAGATGTTTCAAGTCACCAATGACGCTCTTTCTGGCTATGTGCATGGCGCTTATCCACATATTATGGAGACGTATGGTGGTAGCCCTCCCAAATTTCATTTAGGGGGGATGCGCGCAACTCCACGAGTACACATGTGCATCGGTCAGATAGAGGTTTACACGCAAAGAGCAATAACTGTATTTGAAGGTCTCGCAAAAAAATTAGGTTCAAAGGAATTATTCGAGTATTTGCATAAGACACGTGACTACTTTGAGAAAGAAACTGGGTATATCCAACCAACAGATATGGGGAAAAAAGTTCGATCATTAAAAAATAAAAAATGATTTTCAAGGAAGAAGTTATCACATAACCATGGTATCCACGCAGACGCGCTGACACCGCCGCTGATGCCTAGCGTTAGAGTACAAAAAGCAAACATGAGATGCCGCTACACATTCGAGATAAAAGGAAGGATAAAGCCTCAACAGATCTGTTCATTTGAGGTTGACGATTTCTTGTTCGAATTTGATGTCGAGCGAGGATTCATTAGAAATATACGTGTGTCGTTCGAAATAACTGACCATGAATTACCAAGTGTAATCAATCATCCTCAGCCAGGCATTACTCTTCACGTAAATGTAACCAGTCCTCGCATCTATGAAGTAGAAGAAATAATGAGGCAAATCGAAGGAATGTTGTCTTTTTGGGGAGTGGAATCTATCGGAATACGCAGGCCAAAGCATGAATGGATTGCTGAAAATGAAGAAGAGAAGGAAAAATTACAGATCTTTAACTTCTCTGTAGGTTTTCAAGAACTTAAAGATAATGAAATAATGCCAGTATCCTTTGATTTGATTGCTAGGCCAATAATTGCATCGGTCAAAGCCAAGCAGCACAATGTATTGCTATCTTTTAATAAGCGTGGCAGGGTTGATGTTAAGAACCAAGATTATATTGAGGCAATTTACAATTTCTACTTTGTCATTGAGTCTTATTATGCTGGAGGCAAGAATAAGAATTATGCAGTTGAGAAAGCGCTAAAAGAATCTCCAGAATTTATTGAGAATATACGTAGTGTTTTGGGGAACGAAGAATTTCGGCGGCATCTTCCAGTTGAAATGAGAAGTAAATATGAAAGCCAGTACTTGTCCAAAGATGTTGAGCAAATAATAAATCAACTAGTAATGATGAGGGGTTATTTACATCACTATTCAACTAAAAGAAAACATAATTGGCATCCTGATAAACAGGAAGAATTCCGGCTTGAAGCTATTTTCCTAGAACAACTTTCGCATAATGTGGCATTCGGAATAATGATGGAGCAAATTTATAATCAAGACATCGTTGAGCAGTATGATGAGCTGGTAAGGAAAGGAAAAAAAGGAGAAGCTCTAACAATAAAATTCAGCCGGTCGCTACGCTCAGGCTGATTTCTACGTTGATCAAACATTTCAAATGAAAATCATTAAAATATTTATTCGCTATGCTTGTTTCTTTGTAGGTGTAGTGAGTAAGCACTTGTTCCCGAAGTCAAGTATTCGGCTATTTTAATGGGCATGCACCCTTTCAAACGATATTCGTTATTGGATTGAACCGTTTATTTCATGATGCTAAGCTCTACACAACTTTCCCCCTGAAAAACAACATAATTCTGAAAACTAGATTTTTCTGGGCTATAGTATCGTCAATTTAATTCTCTCCTCTCTGCATATTTATTACCCATATGGATACCAATAAGTGGATACATTCTATCCGCTATCGCTCATGACATTCCCGTGTCTATTAGATTATATTTAGTAATATTCGAGTGTTTGTTATGCATCTTTTGATTGGTCTATTTCTTGCTTTTAACATAATCAAAATATTTTTGCGAAAGGAGTATTAGAAAAAATGAAGAAAATATTTATCGTTATTGCTGTCCTTATCGTATCGGCAGCGGTTGTAGTGTCGGCGTATGCACTTCAGCCCGATAAGAAACCCGGTTCCTACAAAGAATTCTGTTTTAAGAACTATCTTGGCCTTTCAGACAAACAAGTAGCCAAAATGAAAGATCTGAGAAACAGCTTTCGTAATGATACGAGAGATTTGAGATACAATCTCGCAATCAAGCGATTAGAAATGCGTAAACTTTTCACAGATCCTAAGACGGATGATGCAACACTTCTTGCTAAGCAGAAGGAGATAAGTGAACTTCGCCAGCAACTATCGGACAAGAAGGGTGGAATGAAAATCGAGTGGCGTAAAATTCTCACTCCGGAGCAGATTGCTAAACTTGATAGAATACCTCACAGACACCATGCAAAGAGGTGGGCACACCATCGTGACCACGATAGTCAATACCCGGCAAAAGGATGAAATCTGGTTTTCGCATTTTTTTAAAAAACTGGATTGTCATATATCTTTAGAGAGGAGACAAAACACTGATGTGTATAGGATACAATAAAATGAAAAAGTTATTTTTGGGAACAATACTTTTGGCGTTGGTACTTGTATTTCCTGCTCCAACGATGGCAAGGGTAGATGTAGACGTTAGCATTTCTCTGCCGCCACCCATCGTATTTGCCGCACCTCCAGAGGTGGTAGTGATACCTGAGACGTATGTCTATGTCGTCCCTGACTGTAGATGTGGACATCTTCTTCTACAATGGTTGGTGGTGGCGTCCGTGGGAAGGGCGATGGTATCGCTCGCGGAACTATAATTCAGGTTGGGGCTACTATCGAAACGTTCCATCTTTTTATAGAGGGATACCATCAGGTTGGAGGAATGACTACAGGGAGCATCGTTGGAGAGGACATCCATGGAACTACCAGCGAATACCCCACCAACAAGTCCAACAGAACTGGAGCAACTGGGAAAAGAGCAGACATTGGGAGAAGCAAAATACTTGGGGTGTCCAAGGTTTGAAGCCCCGAACGCGATCACAACAACCTTCTCGAGAGGTGCGACCACGACAGTCCCGGCCACAACAACAGGGAAACCATGAAAGAGGAAGGGAAGAAAGAGAGGATAGAAGGTAGGATGACGAAAAGTTCATCCCACTTTTTTAAAAAGAGCCTTGTATCTATCAAAGGGGCTTGCGTCATCTATTTCGCTACCCAAAGGTGATCTGTTCACATTGGGTGGCAAGGTTAAGCAACGCAGATGAAAAAGACCTCTATCAAGATAATTATCACGGCGAACAAAGTGAGCGAAAAAGAACAAGCCTTCGAAGAACTGCAGGTAACATAAGAAGGGGCAGTCTTATTGTACCTTTCTTATGTTAATCTGCAATACCGTCCATCATGGCAAGTTGTTGATAAGGAGGTGTAAAACTATAAGAAAGGCGATACTTTTTACTTTATTTTATTAAATATGTTACTTTTTCTAATATGATTACAAATAAATTGTCAATGGGAATTTATGCCCGAGAGGACTGATTATTTCTTTATTAAATCCATTGAATTGAGTTGACAAGTCCATAATTAGCACTTATAATAGTACCGAAATTGATACAAAAAGGAGTTAATGATTTATGAAAACTATTGCCGCCCAGGAAATCAAGCGTCGGGGCATCAGCGCCGTTGATGAAGCGCTTGTAGATGGTCCCGTACATATAGTTCGTAATAATCAGCCCAAGTATGTCATCCTGTCTGAAAAAGATTACGAAAACATTCTTAGTGATTTGGCCGAGGCACGTCTTGCCGCATCCGAAAACGATCTGAAAGCCGGGCGCATAAAGCGGGGGAATTTCAGACAACTAATGACCGAATTACTAAAGAATTAATAATGCCCGCCGACAAGACGAACCCAGCTTATTCATTAGTTTGGACGGATACTTTTTTTCGAACTGCTCGAAAATTTCTGCGTCGGCATCCCGAGTTAGTCGGTTTATTTAAAAACGTATTGCACCTGCTTGAAACAAATCCACAGACACCGCAATTACATCTTCATTCTCTTAGAGGGCGGCATCAAGGAAAGCACGTCGTAAGGCTGAACTATGAGTATCGTATAGTTCTACTTCTAAAAATTGTTGATAAAGAAGTTATTCTTTTAGATGTTGGTTCACATGACGAGGTCTATTATAATTAAATATCAAGTTACCATACGTTTTGTGGAATTATTACTTTTGTATGGTATCTGGTGACGATTATTACAGGCCGTGCTTGCCCGAAGCATCTTTTTTCAGAAAATCGATGAATGTTTTATGTGCCGGCCGGAAATCGAAATGCCGTTTATAAATTAAATAAAGGGTTCTTTCCATCTTGCAGCTTTGAATTGGAACTTCAAAAAGTAAGCCCTGATATAACTCCCGCTCGACAGCATAAATAGAAATTACGGAAACCCCTAGTCCGGCAATGACCGCTTCTTTTATCGCCTCCGAGCTTCCCAGTTCGCTGCAAATATTAAACTGGGAAAGACTTATTGATTTTGATTCCTTCAAACATGATTCCAACAATTCCCGCGTCGCCGATCCTTTTTCTCTTATGACAAAAGGCTCGTCTAATAATTCGGACAGGGCGATCGATTTCTTTTTGCGCCAGCGGTGATGCCGGGGAATCGCCAGAACAAGGCGATCCTTCCAGAGAGGTTCCGCCTTCAGTTTTCTATTTGACGGCCGTTTCCCGATGCAGCCAATTTCCACCTCATTTTCCAGAACCATGTTCATGGCTTCTTCGCTGTCCGCCGTCTTAATATAAACTCTTATATCGGGATGTATTTTGCTAAACGCACTCAAGACATGGGGAAGAATATATGTCGACGGAATAGTGCTGGCGCTCATGTAAATATTCCCGCCGATATTTTTGTTCAGTGTGAGAATTTTTTCTTTTGCTTCATTTCTGAGTTTAACCATCCGCCGCGCGTAAGTGTAGAGAATTTTTCCTTCCGGAGTTAATGAAGCTCCCGTATTGCTGCGATTAACCAGCAGCACACCAAGATAATTTTCCGCATTTTTGATGTTCTTGGTCAACGCCGGCTGAGTCAGAGACATTCTTTTGGCGGCACGGCTGAAACTCCCTTCTTCGACAAGAGAGATAACGGCTTCCATTTGCTGCAGGGTAATGCTTTTGAAGTGTCCGGAGCTCATATTTTTTGCATAGCATAAATTTTCTTTATCAACAAAGGTTAATTATAACTTTTTGGAATTTGACTTATTCCTAAAATATTAGTTAAATAAGCATCCTTGTAAATAACCGTTTATTAGGATGAACTCTGAAGGTTGAATCTATAACATAAGAAAATTCTAGCTTCTTTGGATACTCACAGCCTGGTTATTATGATGGACGGATCGAGCAGCTAGTGATCTTTTATAAGTGGAGCCTCCTCTGGCAGGAGCCGGAAGCTCTCTAAAACAATGCGACCTCCCACGGATCAAGGCGCTTTCCTCCCCGGCTGGAGCCGGGGAATTTCAAGTGGCGGGATTGAGATGACGGGACGTTCGTGCTGGTGTGCGGCGCAGGCTTCAAACCTGTGATGCTACTCGCGTGAAAACGAGTAGATGTGGGTTCGATTCCCACTCCCGTCTGCGGCTGTAGCCGCTTATTTGACGGCCGGAAGAGCAATCAGCATGAGCGCTGGTTGCCGATGTTTCCGAGGAGGAAGCTCCCGGCCAATCTGTTGGAAATTTCTCGCCCACAAAATTTGCTATGACGATATTCCTTTTGGTGATAGCACTGATATCCGTGGAATTCACAGATAGTGTGACGTGAATTTTCGGCAAGGTAAGAATAATATCTCCATTATGTATTCAACGACAAATAAAATTGTTTTTAAAGACGCGGCCACCGTGATTTTAATCCGGCCGGCGAAAGACGGCGGCGGGGAAATATTTCTGGCGCGGCGCCATCAAAAGCAGGCTTTTATGGCCGGGGCGTATGTGTTTCCCGGCGGGCAATTGGAAGAATCCGACAGCGACCCGCAACTTGAAAATTATATCAAGACTACGGATGTCTTTGATCCCTGCCGGCTGCTGCAGGATAACAGCTTGCCCATAGAAAAAGCGCGTGGATTGTTTATCGCCGCCATCAGGGAAACTTTCGAGGAAGCCGGCATTCTTTTAGGCGGCAAAACTACCGGAAACTTTGTTTCGTTTTATGACAAGAGCGTTCTTCAAAGATTCAATGATTACCGGCCGGAGCTTAATGCCTCGCAAATTACGCTGGCGGAAATTGTCCGCAGAGAAAAGATTTTGTTATTCCCCGACACTTTGATCCCCTATGCCCACTGGATTACACCGGAATTTGAAAAGATGAGATTTAACACTCGCTTTTTTCTGGCCAAGTTGCCGCCATGCCAAACACCTGTAGCCGATGCGGTAGAGCTTACCGAATCACTCTGGGTAGCGCCTAAAGCCGCGCTCACAATGCATAGCGAGCAGAAAATTCTTTTAATGCCGCCCACCCTGAAAACTATAGAAGAGTTATCAGCTTTTAGAGATATTGAAGAACTGTTTTCTGCAACCAAAAAAAAGATTATCTATCCCATTCTGCCGCAATTAGCAGGAAAGAGCCTCAAATTACCGCATGATCCCGAATATAGTATTGACGCTTATAAAAGGCCGCCAAATCTTAACGAACCTTCACGGATATTGGCTGAAAACGGAGTGTGGAAGACAGCATTCTACAAAAAATAATTACTGCAATTATTTATCCAAGATATTGATTGTAAGATTGCTGAGTCGCTACTTACTATAACTTACAGACAAATAGCCCTGAACCTTCTTAGAAAGAGGTTCAGGGCTAAATCCAAGCTCATTCGTGTTTTAGTTAGAATTTTACTTGTGGAGCAGTTTTTGCTTCTTTCGGCGCTTCGAAATAAGGATTTTCTTTAAAATTGAACATGCCGGCGATTATGTTTGCGGGGAACGATCTGATAGCCTCGTTATAAGCCTTGACCGCTTCATTATATCGCATTCTTTCCACGGCTATTCTATTTTCCGTTCCGGCCAGCTCATCCTGCAGGCGCATAAAATTCTGGTTCGATTTCAAATCCGGGTATCGTTCGACTACCAGCAAAAGTCTGCTCAAAGCGCCGGACAACTGATTGTTGGCTGCAATTTTATCGGGAATATTACCCGCTCCGCCGACTTTCGCGCGGGCGTTGGTCACTTCCACAAAAACACTCTTTTCCTGCTTGGCAAAACCTTTGACCGTTTCCACTAAATTGGGAATCAAATCATAACGGCGCTGCAACTGGTTTTCCACCTGTGACCAGGCGGCTTTTACTGCCACATCCAGCTTGACAAATTTGTTATAGTTTCCGGCAAAAAACGAGTAGATGCCCAGAACAATAACAAGTATTACCACCAGCACGATGATTAAATTTCTTTTCCCTGAATCCATTTTGACCTCCTGAATTATGTTAGCTCGTTTTATAGCGAATCGACGATATTGCACATATTCGCGACTTCTTGGACATACTTTTTAAAAAGCCCGACGATCTCTTCGCCGGATAAATTATTTTTTCCTTCCTTGATATCCGCGCATTGGAGGAATGCTCCCGCATCAACTGCAAAAACTTTAGCCAACTCTTTGATCGTATCGCGCCTTTCCCGCGGCGCGGCATCATGCTTATAATAAAGCAGAGCGTTGAAAATGGAAATAAACGCCGTAAAAGAACGGCTGATTAAATTTTTCAGCTGCTGCGGCTTGCCCTGGGCTTCCAGATAACCCTGACGCAGTAAAATCAGTTTCCCTTTTAGTTCCCTCTCTATTTGCAAACGCAGACATTCCGGGCTAACGTTTATCTGCTCCAAAATGTTTTCGCCATAAATCAGAATATGGTTGTTTTTCATATTCAAAAATTCAATAGGGTAACAATCCAAAGAAGTGTTAATGAACGCCTTGGTCATAACCAGCGGTACGGCGAGGCCCCGTTTTCTCCAGTATTTAATGGTAACAAATGCGTCCGCTAATTTATCTATTCCTTCCGGCGTCAAAACCAAAAGCAAATTAATATCCGACTTGCCTTTGATATAAGAGCCGCCGGCGGCGCTACCGTAAAGAATGAGAGATACAAGCTCTTTGCTGAATACTTTTAAGTAATCCTGCGTTAAAGGAACGAAAATGTCTTGTGGTTTATCCGGTATTTTTGCCATAATCTATCTCTCTTTACCCTTTATCAGTTAGTCATGGGTATGAAACCCAAAGCACACTTTGAAAACAATTCGCAAACTTGGCCACATGGTATCATATCCCTGATTAGCTGGATAGTTATCCCGCATTGCTTCGCTCGCGGGATAGTTCGACCAACCAATTTCAATGCGCTACGCTTTTGAAATTGGGGTCTCACTAAAAATCCCGTCCGGCTCCACCGCCGCCGCTGCCGCCGCCGCCAAAGCCGCCGAATCCTCCGCTAAAACCGCCGCCTCCTCCGCGTCCGCCGCTCAACAATATAAGCAACAACCAAGGGAGCATAGATCGACCTGTCCTCGTACCTAAAAGCAGAGCGGCTACAATTAATAAAAAAATAACTCCAAAAACGTTAATCCCTTTATTTTCCGCTCGGACTCTTGTCCGGTATGGCGCGGCCGATCCGCTCAACCGGACACCGGCATCTTGGGCAATGTAAACAGAACAGGCATACATGCCGTTATAGAGGGCTCCCCCGTAATTGCCTTCTTTAAGCAGAGGAATAACATATTTATCGAGTATTTCGCCTACTAAGCCGTCCGGCAAGATTCCTTCCACACCGTAGCCGGTTTCAATGCGGATTTTTCTTTCTTTTACGGTCAGGAAGATTAAAACACCCTTATCCTCGCCTTTTTTTCCGATACCCCACGCTTGGTAAAGGCCGTTGGCATAGAGGTTGTAGTCCTGATTCTCGCCGACAGTTTCAACAGTCGCCACGACAACAGCCGTGCCTGTTTTTTGCAATACTTCGCGCGCCAGCGTCTCCATTCTTGCGGCATCGGCCGGATCGATAACATTGGCAAAATCGTTAATCGCGCCGCGCGGCGATGGATATTTCTCTGCCGCGAATAATGTGTTCGCCAGCAAAGTGATAAATACCGCTGTGCATAGAGACAGTATTATCTTACCTCTGCCGCCGGGAGGTTTGATCATTTCATTTTTCACAACGTACCAAAAGATTATGGAGAGGCGAATTTTTTTATTACTTAACCATTGCGCGGAACTATTGCGTAAAGAGCGCCTCCTGTCAAGCTGGAAATCATAGCCGATAATTAGCCTTGTGCCAGCGCTAATTAAATACTAAAGATATGTGAATAAGCGAGAAAACATTTAAATAATTTTGCATTTGATGAAACCAAGAATAATTTTAATTCATCCACCAGTTGCCAAGGCGGCGGAGCCACCGGCAGGCATCGCCAAGTTATCCTCCTGCCTCAAGGCACATAATATTAATCATCAAATCATTGACGCCAATCTGGAAGGCATCATCTATCTGCTGCAAGAAACTGCTGATAAAAATACGGCAATCGACCGCTGGACAGTGCGCGCTGTAAAAAATTTGCAAAAAAATCTTGGCGCCCTGCGGAATATAGCGACGTACGGCAATAGAAGCACGTATCAGCAAGTTGTCTCCGACGTTAACCTTCTTTTAAAAATAGCAGGCAAGGCCCGGAGCGTTGATCTGTCGCTTGTTGATTATCATGCCGACAATCTCACGCCGGTGAGAAGCTTAGATTTAATTTGCGCCGCGGAAAAATATCAAGATAATCCCTTTTACCCGTACTTTGAAAATCATTTAGCCTCCGCGCTGGAAGAAGAACCTGAGTTTATCGGCTTTTCCTTAAATTACCTGAGTCAGGCACTATGCACTTTCGCTATGATTGGTTTTATCAGGCGCAACAATCTGCGGCAGAAAATTATTTTGGGCGGGTCGCTTGTCACTTCTTGGGTAAAGCTTGGTGTTCGCGGTGATATCTTCAGCGGGCTTGTCGATGAAATAGTAGCCGGCGCCGGAGAAAAAAAATTATTAGAACTGCTGGGAATCAACACTGATCGGATAAATTATCCACCCGACTATAGAGGATTTTTTGGCAACCAATATTTCGTCCCCGGCGTTATCCTTCCCTATAGCAGTTCCCGCGGCTGTTACTGGCATAACTGCGCTTTTTGCCCGGAAAAATCGGAAGAGAACCCTTATCTGCCCCTACCCGTTTCTCAAACTTTGGAAGAACTGCAGACGCTTACGGAGCAGACGAATCCGACATTGATTCATATTTTAGACAACGCCATAAGTCCGGCGCTGTTAGGCGCACTGGCCCAAGAACCGCCGGGCATTCCCTGGTATGGATTTACCCGTATCACAGCACACCTGGCGGATAATGATTTTTGCTTAGCTTTAAAAAAGAGCGGCTGTGTTATGCTGAAGCTGGGAATAGAATCCGGCGATCAGGAAGTGCTCGACTGTTTGAATAAAGGAATAAATTTGCCCACGGCCTCAGCAGTTTTGAAAGCTCTCAAGAAAGCAGGCATTGCCGCGTATTGCTATTTCCTTTTCGGGACACCCTCGGAAACGAAAGCCCATGCTATGAAGACGCTCGAATTCGTATGTCAACATCATGGCTGTATCGATTTTTTGAATCTGGCAATTTTTAATTTACCTTCCGGGAGCATTGAGGCGCAAAGCCTGAAAACTAGCGATTTTTACGAAGGCGATCTGTCGCTTTACAAAAGCTTTCAGCATCCTTCGGGCTGGCAGAGGCCGGTTGTGCGCAATTTTCTGGAGAAAACTTTCAAAAAGCATCCGGCGGTCGCGCCGATTGTCCGGCGTATGCCGGAATTTTTTACCTCCAATCACGCCCCGCTTTTTGTTTTAAACAAAGCCTATTGAGTATCGAAACTAAGATTTTGTCGTTGGCAATGCGAACTTCATTGTTATTTTCACTGCTTCCCCTCTAACGGCTGCTGCTGCGGATCAAGGATTCGGTAGGCCGCTAGTTTAATCCGATCATTAACGAGGAACCACGCCAGTGCATAGCCCCATACCGCCAGCGCCAAACCCCAACCGATCGCGGGCATCAGCAATCCGTAGACGGCAATCAATGTTGCGACCGCTTGCGTGCCAAGTACCGCCGCGAGCAAAACCGGTGCGGGACGGATCGACCAGAACGGGCCCCTGGTACGCGTCACGAATATTGTCATATGTCCCGCCACGGAGAGTTTGAGATACATCAGTGTTTGTATAATCTCACGGCTGAGATGAAATACACGCTCACCGAGATAGAACAATCCGAATGATGCAATGACACCGGCCACGCCCAGCACGGACGATATTCCCAGGACTCTCTGCATGTTCCATGCTTCGGGCTGGTCAGAGTAGCGAACATTGTCGTAAGCAATGGACAGGATGGCGCCGTCGTTGAGCAATGCGAGCAGGACGATCATCACGGCCGTTACCGGATAAAAGTTAAAGACCAGGATAGACAGAGTCATGAAGAGCAGTACCCGGATTGTCTCGGCGATCCGATAAATAGCATAGCTCGTCATCCGCTGGAAAATCTTGCGGCTCTCCTTGATCGCGCCGATGATTACCGATAGGCCCGGTGTCAGCAGTACGATGTCCGCCGCCGCACGGGCGGCGTCCGTTGCGCCCGATACCGCAATGCCGCAGTCGGCCTTCTTCAGCGCCGGGGCGTCGTTCACCCCGTCACCGGTCATACCGACAATGTGGCCGAGTTGCTGCAGGACATCGACGATGTGGAACTTGTGTTCGGGAAAGACCTGGGCAAACCCGTCCGCCTTATCGATGGACTCGGCCAGCCGCGCCGTCTCGTGATGCTTCGTGTCACCAAAACCGCTCGCATCGAGGATATTCTTGCCCATCCCGAGTTGCCCGGCGGTTTCCCGGGCGATGGCCAGTTGATCGCCCGTGACCATCTTTACATTTATACCCATCTGCCGCGCTGTCGCGATGGTTGCTTGCGAATCCTCGCGCGGCGGATCGAAAAGCGGCAGGACTCCAAGGAACTGCCACTGACCGGCCGCGTCCGTTCGCGCCACGCCCAGTGACCGGAAGCCGCGCACAGCAAAGGCGCTAACAGCTTCTTCTACTGCTGGTTTTACCTCGACGGCGTTGGCTGCCAACTCCAGAATTACCTGCGGCGCTCCCTTGGTAACTTTGAATGTTTTCCCATCCGCGCTGCTGATGGAGGCTTCGGTGCGCTTGTGCACAGGGTCAAAAGGCATAAAATGAACGAGTCTGTAACCTTTGAGAGTCTGATCGTTTTTCAGGCCGCTCAGTACGGCCAGATCGATAGTATCCTGATTTTCTGCGCGAGATGACAGCGCTGCGCTCAGAATAAGCTGGTCGGCGGTGATCCCTTCGACAGTGAACGGATCACCAAGCGTGAGCTTGTTCTGCGTCAAGGTTCCTGTCTTATCCGAGCAGAGCATATCCATGCCCGCCAGTTCTTCGATAGCTACCAGCCGGCTGACTATGGCCTGCTTTACAGCCAGAAGCCGGGCACCCACGGCCATGGTCACCGACAACACGGTAGGCATGGCCACAGGAATGGCTGCCACTGTCAGGATCAGGGCAAACTGCAGAGTGGTGATCATTTTATCGCCGCGAAAAAGTGCGACGGTAAGAATCAAGGCGACCAGTGCCACTGCGATAACAATCAGATAGTTCCCGATCTTCAATACCGCGCGCTGAAAATGACTGACAGTGTGCGCCTCCTGCACCAATTGTGCGGTCTTGCCGAAATAGGTGTTTTGCCCCGTACCATAGACCAGCGCGTCGACTTCTCCCTGACGGATGATCGAGCCCGAGTAAACCGTCTCTCCAGTTTTGCGGGTAACGGGTAATGACTCGCCCGTCAACACGGATTGATCGACTTCCACGGGGTCACCCGCAAGCAAGCGTGCGTCTGCCGGCACGATGTCGCCGAGGCGCACGCGAATGACATCGCCCGGCACCAGCTCACGCGCCGGCGCTGTGGTCCACTTCCCATCACGAAGGACCCGGGCCTGGATTGCCAGCTTGGCCTTCAGCGCCTCGATGGCGTTGCCCGCCTGGTACTCCTCCCAGAACCCGACTATGGCATTGGCTGCAAGCAAGACAAGGATAATGAAAAAATCGGGCCAGTGGCGGACAACTGCCGATAGAATCACGGCTGCTTCGATCATCCAGGGGATAGGACCCCAAAAATATCCCAGAAACTTAAGAAGTGGATTAACTTTCTTTTCCTCAATTTCATTCATGCCGTATTCAGCGAGGCGTTTTTGCGCCTCTTTACTGCTCAGACCTTCTTTTGTTGCATCGAGCTCTTTGAGCAGTTCTGCTATAGATTTTTCCCGGGATTCATTTTTGTTTTGCATGGTCATGTTGTCACCCTTTTCAGAAAGTTCCTCCGTTGTGGAAAATTTCTTAATTTTGTTACATTGATTCTTTCACCAATAGGACCGAACACGGAATCTTGCGAATAATGTCATCACTGCGGTAGCCGTAAAGGAAATGATCCCAAAAGCTATCCTTATGATCGTGCAGGACGACAAGATCGATATTTTTTTCTTCAATAGCTTTCATGATCTGCGCTGCAGGCTCGCCTTCTTTGACGGACTCTTTTATCTCCACGCCTTTCTTTCTCTCGGCGTCAATGATTTCTTCCAGCTCTCTCTTTGTCCTCTGGCAGTCTTTTTTGTACTCCTCTTCCAGTGATATCATGGGCATATTCATGTTTTCGAAAGGGTTATACAAGATATGAATCACGGAAAGCTCGGCGCCGCACTTCTGGGCGAGCGATATTCCATAGTGAATTGCCTCCCGGCAATAGCTGGTCATCCTGCTTACAACAAGTATGCGTTTTATTATTTCTTCCATGGTTTAGTTCCTTTCGAGACTTATTGGTTCGGTTATTAATCGGTCGGGTTACTTTTTTCGCTCCTTTACTCAGGACATTAAAAATTCATTTGAATTCAATTCGGCTTTTTTAGTCTCTATCACATCTCGAACCTATTTATCAAGATTTGACAGGAAATCGAGGCCCGTCTTGTTTTGAATATCTCTAAATGTCAAAAATCTAGTTGGGCATGTTTTAAACAAAGCTTATTAAGCGGAACCCCGTCTGGCAGGAGCCGGAGGCTCCCTGAAATAATGAGACCCAAGCTTCAGAAACGAAGTGCATAACCTAATAACATGAAGGTCACAAGAGGTCACTCATGCTGAAGCTTGCAGGTCGAATCAATGAAACTCAAATATTGCCAACACAATGCAGCAATATTTGCAGGTTGAATTGATCCCGCATAAGCGGAGGGCATTGCAAATGCCCGTGATTATCTCGCAAAGCAGAGGAAAGCGTGACTTCCCGCGGGTCACGGCGCTTTCCTCCCCTAGCCGGAGTCGGGGGATTCTAAGTCGCGGGATTGATCACAACTGAAATATTGGCGTTGGCGGTGCGAATTTCATTTATAATTATAATACTTTCCTTCACCTAAATACGGGATTGACTGCGAACAATTAAGATGAGGATCAAATGTAAAGGAAGATTACACTATGAAAACCAAGATGAAGAAAATAATTACGGCGGTTTTACTTTTGATGATTATTACCGCATTGCCGGTAACTTCCCGGGCAACAAGAACAGAAACCTGTCGAGCAAAAGCAAGATGATGCCAAATATGAGTTTATCGGGGAGGTTCTATTTATTTTATTATCTTCTTTGTTCTGTTAATCAATTAGAACCGTACCGGTTTTTTCCTATCGTACCATCCCAATTTCATAACCTAGCTTTGTTTCTTTCTCGCGGAGTTTCCGGACTGCCTTCCGGAAGTACACATACCGCCTCGCCGATTCGGTTATAAGAAGAATGCCCAGAATAATAAAGACTACCCCGGTGCAAAAATAAAACAGACCGCTCAGAAATTTCATAATAACAAGACCGACGGACGTAAAAGCCAGGCCTGTCTGCATATATGAATGCATGGTCCTCTCGCGGGAGAGAAGAGTTTGCTCCTCCATGAGGAGCAGTTTTATATCGTCGTTGCTTTCCATATCCCGCACCATCCTGTTAGATTTCGTTCTCTAGGCGGTTAAATTATGTCTTCATCCCGGAAACGCCAGAATAGTAACGCACCGAGGATGACGATGTAGAAAAGGACGTTAATGAGCGGATACATAGGTCCGAGTCTTTCACCGCCGATAAAAGAAGAAGCAAATCGCTCCGCACCGGAAAGTTTCGGCCACAAATAGTAGACGGCTTTCCACCATGTCCAGTCTGACCGCGCGCCTGCTTGGCCGATCATCGCCTGCGCCATTTGACTGCGGCTAATAGCGTATATCCCGTCGGCCACAACGCCAACTACGCCGATTCCCAGAACACACAGAAAGGCGAATACGTCGGACATCAGCAGCGATAAAAGAAGCACGGCAACAACCACAAAGAGCAGATTGAAAGAGCAAAGTAGTGAGGCAAGGAGGTATTCCGGCAGAAGAGCCTGCAAATTTATGGAGGCAATTATAAACACAATGCTGTGCAGGACGAACATGAAGATGACCGATAAAGCCCACAAACCAATGATCTTACCTGCAACATACTGCCAGCGGGCTACCGGCTTGGACAGAATGCTCGATTGCATCCCGTCCTCCCGGTCGCGTCTGAAGACACGCATCGAAAGTAAGGCAGTAAGAAGCATAGCGCCCACAGCAATAACATGAAAAGTCAATTTCGACACTACCTGGATAACAGTTTCAGTATCGAGCGCCTGACCGTTCACCATGAAATTGCCCTGATAACAACCGCGAACAAGAAATATAAATACGGCGCAGCTGATGAACATAACGATGAAGCTTTTCTGCCGTATTTCATCCGTAAGTGTATATTTGGCAATTCTGATGATGGAAGGAAGTGCTTGCGGCATTTTCATTTCAACCTTTCACCAGCCTGACGAATACATTTTCGAGTGTATCGTTATCTTTCACCAGGGTGGAAATTGCATCCTTCACCAAAAGCCTGCCGTTGTTGATGATGGCGGCGTTATCGCATATTTTTTCCACTTCCGAAAGCAAGTGCGAATTCAAAAAGATAGTCATGTCTTGATCTTTAAGCGATTCCAGAAGCTGGCGTATTTCTCTTATCCCGATAGGATCAAGGCCGGCGGTGGGTTCATCGAGAATTAACAGCTTCGGGTTTCCGATGAGTGCGGCGCCAAGTCCGAACCGTTGAATCATGCCCTTGGAATAGGTGCCCACTTTTGCGAATTCCCTGCCTTGCATGCCGATAAGTTCGACAATGCGCCGGCATTGATCCAGCGCAGCGGATCGGCTCATATCCAATAGTTCTGAAGAGCGTAGCAGATACTGCCAGCCGGAAAGATAGGGAGGAATACGGCAGTTCTCGGCCAGATAACCGATTGCCGTACGGCTTGCTGACTGTGTGCTAGAAAGACCATTTACTGATAAGCTTCCTGATGTCGGCTTTGTAAAGTCAAGCAGCATCTTGACGATTGTCGTCTTTCCTGCGCCATTGGGTCCAAGAAGAGCAAAATACTCGCCTTTCTGGACATTAAAGGAAACATTGTCGACGGCGGTAAGAGAACCATATTGTTTGGTTGCATTATTCAATTCAATCATGCGCGAAGTATATGTACACCAACTTGTTCTGTCAATAAAATATAGATATTGGACCTAAAACCCTCTGTAAAGCAATTTACATCATTTGTGAAGCTCTCCATTTAGTTATTGCGCCGATCTTTTTATGCTCACAAGCTCTGTAATCATTTTCACACAGGCCGGGAAACCAACAACACTGGAATCTATACACAAATGATAATTGCGTGCATCGCACCAATCAGTGCTTACCATATCGCGAATAAATTTGGTCCTCTCGTGATCTGATTCTTCAACCATCTTTTGTGCTTTTCGCTTGTCGGCGATTTTTTGTTCTTTTATTATCCTCTCGATACGATAATCCAGCGGGGCATGAATAAAAATATGTATCGTGTTGAGTCTGTCCTTCAGGATATGAAATCCGCCGCGGCCGACAATCACGGCAGTGGATTTTTCAGCGATCTCCTTTATAATTTTGCTTTCCAAGGCAAATAAATCTTTATTATAAACCGGCTTCCCCAGAGGCGGCGGAAAAGACATCTCCGGCGTACCGAAACAAAACGACTGGACAATATTTTCCATTAGGCTCGCCGATCTTCCATCATACTGTTCCAACATGCCTGGTTCAATTCCTAATTTGTTTGCAGCCTGTCGTAATATTTCCCTGTCGAGATATTTGAATCCCAACTCTTTGGCAGCAAGATAAGCGATATAAGTCCCGCCGCTGCCCATTTGCCTGGATACGGTAATTATATTATATGGTTTTTCTTTCATGCCCACCTCCCCGGTTATCTATTCGTTAATGATTTCCGCTTTTATTTCTCTTCTTAAATCGTTTATTAAAAATATTAAGGGTGTGGAAATAACGAAAACCACTGCGATCAGAAAAAATACATGATTGAAAGAAATCATACTGGCCTGCCTCATCACTATTTCTTCAATTGCTTTCAATGCCTTGTTTTGGGCATCGGTAATGTTCATACCATGGGAAGAAAAATATTGAGATAGAGAACGCAAAGTTTCCGCACTGGTATTGCCGAATGCGGTTATATGTTCCATCAGTAGTGACCTGTTGGTTTGTTCTCCGCGGGTTAGTATTGTAGCGGCCAGAGCAATGCCGACACTACTAAACACCTGCCGCACAACGTTATAAAGTCCTGCCGCAGCAGTCAGCATCTGTTTTTCAATGGTGGAAAGTGCTGCCGTGCTTAAAGAAACAAAAATTAATGCGAATCCGACTCCTTGTAAAAATTGGGGTAATAATATGTCCCAAAAACCTATGCTCAGGGAAAGAATGGAAAGTTGATAAAATGAAACCGCATTTAGAAGCAATCCCGCCCCTATCATCAGCCGGGGGCCTACTCGATTATAAATTCTCCCGGCAAGCGGCATGATCACGAGCATGGCTACAGATCGGGGAATAAGCGCCAGTCCCGAATCTAAAGCCGGATAGCCCAAAAGCTGCTGCAAGAATAACGGCAGGATAAAAAGACTGCTCATCAGCGCCAAGCCCAGAAGGCCATTCAGAAACGTCGCTGAACTGAAATTGATATCTTTTAAAATGCGCAGATTTACTGCCGGATTTTCCACCTTCAATTCCCGCCAGACAAATAATATCAGCCCCAATGCGGCGACTACAAAAAGATAAATAATAAATTCCGAAGAAAACCAATCGTTTATTTCTCCCTGCTCCAACATCGTCTGCAATGCTCCCAAGCCAACCATCATGAGGGATAGGCCGAGAACATCAACCTTGCCGGTTTGCCGGACAAGATAGTGCGGATCCTCTATAAACTTCATAATCAGCAGGATATTGATAAAACCAATCGGAACATTAATATAAAATATCCACGGCCAGGAATAATTGTCGGTAAGCCATCCGCCAAGGGTCGGGCCGATTGCCGGCCCCAGCATTACACCCACCCCGAAAATTCCCATAGCCATAGCCTGTTCTTTAGGCGGAAATGTTTCTCGCAGTACTGATTGCGAAACCGGTATCAGCGTACCGCCGCCGATGCCCTGCATTATCCGGAATATTACCATGGAGGTAAGGTCCCATGCTATTCCGCAAAGCATGGATGAAACGGTAAACAGCAATACGGAAAAAATATAAAAATTCTTGCGGCCGAAACGTGAGCTTAAAAAAGCAACTATCGGCATAATGATGACATTGGCCAGAATATATCCGGTGGAAACCCAGGTAATTTCTTCCACGGAGGCGCCCAGCGTGCCGCGCATGTGCGGCAGGGCTACATTGACGATGCTTATGTCCAGCGCAGACATGATAGTACCGGTCATGACTGTCAGAGCAATTAACCATTTATGTGGACCGTGGCTTTCGTCCATGGAACCTCTATTGTTTCAACAATTTTGGCCCAGTCTGGCGGCTTACATCAACAGTGGGAACAACCGACAGACCCGGCCACAGAGGATGTCGTGGGTCGAATTTGGAATCGATAACAATTTTAACCGGAACCCTTTGCACAACTTTCACAAAATTGCCTGTCGCATTCTCCGGAGGGAGTAAACTGAAGACGGAACCGGTACCGGACTGTAGACTGTCGACATGGCCCGAGAAGGTTACTGAGGGATAGGCATCAACTTTAATCTCCACCGGCTGGCCGACCGTCATTTTTGTTATTTGAGTTTCTTTGAAATTGGCAATTACCCAGATATCTTCTTTTACGATAGCAAGCAGAGCCTGCCCCGGCATCACATATTTCCCCGGATCGACATTTTTCATGGCAATTCTGCCGCTGATAGGCGCGATAACGACAGTCCTTGCCAAATCACGCTCAGCCAGATTTTTTGTTGCTTGTGCTTCCTTGATTCTAAAAGACTGAGTCGCGTACTTTGCCTTGATAGCTTTGACCGCAGCCTCCGCTTCATCGATAGCGGCAGCAGCAGCCTGGCGGCGGGCGACCGTTACCTGCCAGCGCGATTTTACTTGATCATATTGATTTTGGGATATGGCATCTTTTTTCAGCAAACTTTCATAACGTTGCACTTCCTTTTGCGCCAGGTCTTCTTCGCTTATCGCTACATCCAGATTGGCTCGTGCTTTGGTCAGAGTTTTTTCTTTTTCCTCAATAGCTGCTGCATGCTCATTTTCTTCGGAAGTCAATCTGTATATAGCCTCTTTTTTTTCTTTAACCAGATCGAGATAATCCTGCCGGTAAATTTCCAAGAGTGGCTTTCCGGCATCAATATATTGATTGTCGTCAATATACACCTTAACCACCCTGCCTTTTACCTCAGCGGCAATGGGAACAATAGTACCCGACACATATGCGTCGTCAGTACTTTCGTGAGAGAGGGAGTGAATGAAATACACAATTCCATATACAACCGCCGCCGCGATTAGAGTAACAGCAAATATTCTGAATCCCCATTTTTTCATATTTTTCCTTCTAACTTTGAAACTATTTTATTTATTTGCATCAACTTAAATTTACCTATTCCGATGCATTATTTATCATAATTACGAACGCCGCAGATTATTAACTATATGTCCAAGATAATCACGAATCTTTAACAACTCATCTTTGCTAAAACCTTTACACACCCGATTACGGTGCTTCAATACCATGGGTTTCAATTCCTTTAAAATATTGCGCCCCGCCGGAGCTAAATAAACGTGAAAAGCGCGTTTATCTTTTTTATCATGACGTTTTTCAATATATCCCCGCTTGTCCAGTTGTTTGAGAATGCGGGTAATGTTGTGACGGTCTTTGAAAGTCTTTTCTCCCAATTGACTTTGATTCAGTCCTTCTTGTTCCCGCAGACGCAACAACACCGCCCATTGCTCCGGTGTTAAATCATAGCCTGCATCCTGAAACGCCTGGCGCAAAGCAGCGGATACTTGAATATGGCTACGGTATAGCCAGAACCCTAGCGATTCATCTAAAAATAATGGTTTGATCTTTTTTCTCATTAAAACAATTTTTGTTCATTTTTCTAAATATGTTGTCATGACAACATATTTATATTTGTCCGTTGAATCTGTCAAGAAATAATATGGTAATTCTAAAAAGCACATAATATGTCCGGTTGTGTAGAATATAAACTGCCCGGTTTAGAAGTTAATGATAGAAGGCGACTGATAAAACAAACAGAGATACTGCAGAAGATTCGGAGAGGCGATTTGAGAGGTTTATAGAGGATGGCAAAAGGGAGATTAAGCCACGGCAAAGCGCCGGAAACGATGCTTATTCAGCGCCTGCCGGAATTCTTTACTTCTAATCATGCCCCTTTTTTATTTTTAAACAAAACTTATTAATTGATCAAAGCTAGATTATAATTACGATACTTTACTTCACCTACAAATAAATATTCTCAATTTTGAATTGAAGTGAGGACTACTATCTGTAATTAATGATAGAGTATGCTTATTAAATCAGCGGCATAATCTTCTGGTATTTACGAATTCCAATAATTTACAATTCCCCAGTTCGCATGCTTTTCGTGCGTCGCGACATCCGGAGATATTATCGCCTTGTTTTAGATAAATAAGGGCTCGGTTATTATAGGCACTTACATGACCCGGTTTGATCTGGATCGCTTTGTTATAATCTTCAATCGCTTGGTGGCAATTATCGAGGATGTTATAGACAGTGCCCCGATTATTATAAGCCTCTACATAAGCCGGTCTGATTTCGATCGCCTCGCTATAATCTTCAATCGCTTGTCTGTAATTGCCGAGTTTGTAATAGGCAATACCCCTGTTATAATAAGCCACCGCACAATTCGGTTTGATCTCGATCGTCCTGTTATAATCCTCAATCGCTTGCTTGTAATTGCCGAGGCCTTTATAGGCATTGCCCCTGCTATTATAAATGATCCAATTATCTTCAGTGACTTTCAAGGTATAATCATATAGTGTAATATTATTCCGCCAGTAGTTGACTTGTGTCCAGGTAATAATTGAAAGGCACAAAATACTCAATGCAGCTGATGTCCAAAATATTTCTTTTCGGTGATTCCATTTTTTAAAGAGATCCGGAACACCCCATGCCACTATGATGAATAACCCTATCAGGGGTATATAAGTGTACCGGTCCGCCAAGGCCTGATTGCCGACCTTTACGATACCGATAACAGGCACAAGTGTACCTATATACCATAGCCAACCTGTTGCCAGATAAGGGAATTTCTTTGCCCTCCAGATAACTACTAAGGTGATTGCGATGAGAAGGAATACGGATCCCAAAACCTGCCAAGGTACTAATAAACTTGAATGGGGATAAAAAACAGCAAGATTGCTGGGCCAGATCATTTTTTTAATGTAAATGATATAGGCAACGAAGGCATTCCCAATCCGAACAGATAGGGGAAATAATTCAAGAGATTGCACATATCCTTTATTCTGTTGTGCGATGTATGTTGCTATCCCTGAAAGTATTGCCAGGACAAAAAGGGGGGCTTTTTCCCGGAATAGCGGATAGATCGTTGACCGCTTGGGCACTTCAGCTTGAACTTTGGGATCTGGTTTTATTTTCTGAAAACGCCGCAAGGGCCAGTAATCCAAAAGCAGCAATACAAAAGGGAGGGTTACCAGCATGGATTTCGCCATCAGACCCAGGACAAAAAACAGAAGGACAAGAAAATACCTACGAACTCCCGGATGTTCAACATAATAGCTGTACGCTCCCATGGTAAGCATCCAGAAGAAAGTTGAAAGAACATCTTTGCGTTCTGCTATCCAGGCGACAGACTCTACATGGAGAGGATGTATCGCAAAGAGACAGGCCACTAAGGCACTTGGCCAGAGTGTCTTTGTCATCTGGCGTAATACCAGAAAAAGGAGGATGGTGTTCATAACATGGAAGAGAAGATTTATCAGATGATAACCGGACGGGCTAAGGCCGAAGATTTGATGGTCAAACATTAATGACAGCCACGTTAATGGATGCCAATTGCCGCTTATCTCTACCAATTCAAATGAAAAGGCCTGTATTACACTATTCCAGTTCAGGCCGGATTGTACATAAGCATTTTCATATACATAGAAATCGTCATCAAAGTTGATAAAGCCACAGTCCTTGAGGGACCAAAAAATGATAACCGTGAGTATCGCCAGCGCCAGACAAATCAAGACCGAAGTCAAATTCTTATTTTGGGTTGTTTCCGGGTTCAACATTCCTCGTAAAGTTGGCATTGTTTCTTTGTCCTTATATTCAATCCAAATTCCGGAGGATTTTTAGAAGTGTTTATCACACATTAAATTAGAGTCCAGCAGTATTTTGATTATTTCCGATTAAAATGTTGTGTGAATTAGGAAAATGAGAAAAGCAATATTTCAGGAAGTAAGAATCGTTTAACTCATCGGTCCAAGGATAGACTATTTCTAAAGTCAATGTCAGATTTTGTCTGCGTCTTCGATAAAACATCTACTGAGCGCGCCGGAATCGAGCAGTGACCACATTTTTGCTCTGGCCACTTCCATCATCGATCCGTCCTTGATGATAAATATATTCTGCAGAGCAAGCTCATTTATTAATTCCCTGATTTCTGCTGTCTCTTTATGAGTGAGCAGTGTAAGTCTCGGCAAGTGCTCTTCAATAACAACCTGCGCGTAATCCATAAAATAAATTACAATAACCATACGTGTCCACAGGTTGGTTAATTCGTCAAGGGCCGTGTTTGATTTTTTTAAGCGGCGGGAAAATTCCTGGAGCATGACAATACCGACTTCCTGGCTTTCTCTCATCAAATCACGGAACGTATCGCCATCAATCGCCGCCAGATGACTGTCCGCAAGCGCACGCGCGGTAGCGCTGCGGCGAATATCAATGAGCGCGGCCATTTCACCAAAATATTGTCCAGCCTCCATTTCGGCCACTACTTTTTTTACCTGACAGGAAACCCTCTCCAAACGAACCCGTCCGGAAAGGATAAAAAACATTTCGTGGCCGCTGTCGCCTTCGTTAAAGATGATGCTGTCTTTCTCATAGACGCGGCCGAATTTTTTAAAGAGCCGTTCGTCAACTTTCATGTTTGTTTTGCGGGGTTTGAGCATTACTCTTTCTAATAATATCAGATTACGGCGCTGATACGAGGACATAAGCTCCGCGCAAAAAAGAAAAATAAGAGCTAGATAAAATACCCAGATAACCAGAATGACGACTGCTTCCAAAGAACCAAATATTACATTGTAACGAGTATAATTGGCGATGTGCCAAGTGAAGAGCTGCTTGGCGATTTCCATAAGCAGGGCAAAAATAGCGCTGCCGGCTAAAGCAACAGAAGAACGAATTTTTGCCGCGGGTATTACCCGATAAACGAAGTAAAAGAAAATAACCGTGATTAAATAAGGAACACCGTAACGCAATAACGCTCCCGGCATGGCGGAAAGAGAAATGTCAATTCCACCGGCTATTTCCGCAGGCGTGTTCACCAGCAGGGCGGCTACATAGCTGATAGCAACACTGATCGTGCCTACAATCCATCCCATAGGGATCATGGAAATGGCCAGCAGCTTGGAGACAAAATAATTGCGCTCTTTCTGAGAACGAAAAATAATGTTTAGAGCCTTTTCCAAGGAATTGAAAATCATCGCGGAAAGCCATACCAATCCCAGCAGCCCCACCCAGCCCAGCAAATGCCTTTTACTTTCAATTTGGCCTAACTGCGCCACGAGCTTTTCGGAAAAATAAGGATGAAAACCTCTGATGGCATAGATTATATCGCCTTGAATGTGCGGATATGAGCTGAAAATATATCCCGCAACAATACTTGTCAGGATAAAAAGCGGAATAGCCGAAAGGATTGTATAGAGAGCAACTGCCGCCGCCTGATTGGCGTCGCCATTGGCGCTATAATTTTTAAAAGAATCAGCCAGAATATCCCAACCGCTGGCCGCCTTCATTTTTAATGATTCGGAGCGCTGGTTTATTCCCGGTGATGTGCCTTTCTTCTTTTTAAACATAAAAGTCCGGTGAGGCGATGGGGATTAATAATCCTACAACTTGTAAAATTTTATTGCAATGGCGAAGCTGCTGCGCTAATTTGTTTTTATGCGTATGATTCGTTTTTTAATTATTTCATTTTTGACTCTGATAATGCTTCTCGCTTGCGGCAAAGAGCATACAGAAGAAAAGCCGCAGCAATTGTCCGTAAAACCTCCCGCCTATGGCGATATAATGGTCCGGGGTGATATCGGAGATGCGAGCAATTTGATTCCACTGCTTGCTTCCGATTCGCCGTCGCACAATATTGCCGGGCTGGTTTATAACGGTCTCGTGAAGTATGACAAAGATATGAATATTGTCGGCGATCTGGCCGAATCCTGGCAAATTTCCGTAAGCGGCCTCGTCATCACCTTTCATTTGCGCAAAGGAGTTAAGTGGCATGACGGCCATCCGTTTACCGCCGCCGATGTTCTTTACACTTATCAGGTGACAGTTGATCCGAAAACGCCAACGGCTTATTCGGGAGATTTTCTGAAAGTGAAAAAGGCGGAAATTCTCGACGATTATACTTTCCGCGTAACCTATGACAAGCCGTTTGCCCCGGCGCTGATTAGCTGGGGCAGCGCTATCCTGCCCCGACATCTTCTGGCAGGGCGTGATATAACGAAAAGCCCCCTTAAGCGCCGGCCTATCGGCACCGGCCCTTATATGTTTAAAGAATGGGTTGCCGGCCAAAAAATTGTTCTTATATCCAATCCCGATTACTTTGAAGGGCGTCCTTACATTGACGGTTATATCACCCGTATCATTCCGGATACGGCCACCATGTTTCTGGAATTGCGCGCCCAGGGCATCAGTTATATGGACTTAACACCGCTGCAATACACGCGGCAGACGGAAAATAATTTATTCAAAAATAATTTTAACAAGTATCGCTACCTCGGTTTTAAATACACTTACCTCGGCTACAATCTAAAAAATCCGCTCTTCACTGACAAAAGAGTTCGTCAGGCAATTTCCTACGCCATTAATAAAGAGGAAATTATCAGCGGGGTTCTCCTGGGCCTGGGTAAGCCGGCCACAGGCCCTTACAAACCGGGGACGTGGGCTTATAACGGCAACGTTAAAACCTATTCCTACAATCCTCAGAAAGCAAAAGCACTTTTACGCGAGGCCGGATGGATCGATGTCAATAGCGACGGCATTTTAGAAAAAGGCGGCCAACCTTTTGCTTTTGAGATAATCACTAATCAGGGAAATGAGACGCGCCAGAAATGCGCGGAAATAATTCAACGACAGCTAAAAGAAATAGGCATCAATGTAAAAATCAGAATACTGGAGTGGGCGGCATTTGTGAACGATTTTATCAATAAGCGGCGCTTTGACGCTGTCATTCTGGGCTGGACTATTCCCTTAGATCCCGATGCTTATGATGTCTGGCATTCCAGCAAAACCGCGCCGGAAGAATTGAACTTCATCTCTTATAAGAACAAAGAAGTCGACGAATTACTGGATGAAGGCCGTAGCACCTTTAACCAAAAGGAAAGAAAAAAATACTATGATAGGTTTCAGGAAATACTGGCGGAAGAGCAGCCCTATACCTTTCTTTATGTGCCGGAGGAATTGATCATCATCAGCAACCGCTTTCGCGGTATTACACCCGCGCCAATCGGCCTCGATTATAATTTTATCAAGTGGTACGTGCCTAAAGACGAACAAAAATACATTATGCCCAGATGAGACTTTTGCGTTTCCCGACCACAGATAAGATTGAATATTGAATAGTTTTAGCGCTAGGAGGGGAAAAATCAAGTGCCGGGGCAAGCTGATGCAATTTCAGCAAAAGCCAGCCGGGGCCGGTACCGATATCCAGTAATTTGCCCGTGGAACAATATCTGGTGATATCTTTGGCAGTAAGGTCGTAGTGTTTTTGGAATATACCAGTCGTGCTGACAGCGTTATAAAAGAAACAGCCGGGCCAGGGAATACTTTCGGCCTGAAGACATTTTAACCACCTCCGCCAGCGGGGCAAAGAGGGCAGGTATTTATTTTTTGAGCCGGCGGGGTTCAAGTTATCGTTGCTCATAATTTACAGATTGTGCAATTAAAGCTTCCGCTCACCGTCGGAACGATATCTTCACTACAAGATGTCCTTCCGCACAGCCGGAATTAAATGTTTAGGTAAAAATGTTTTTTAAGTGACGATTTTAACAGTACCAATGTTCCTGACTTTAGCCTGAAAATTCTTGATGCCCATCGATACTTCTTTCAAATGGCCGGAGGAAGTAATCATACAGGGAGACATTTTGGAGAGCTTTTCTTCATCTTTAGACAGATAGTCAAAAAAACCTGTGACCATAGCTTGGGCGATATCTGCCGCATCCATGCTGATACGGTTTTCTCCCGGCAGGTCAAAGGCAAAGTTATTCAGCAGCAGGGCGTCTACGGCGCTGATGATTTGGTAAGCAGCGGTTTGAATCCTATCCTGATTGGCCGTAGCGCGATTCCCCAAACCGAAGAGCATTAAAATTTCCGTCCCAATGCGCTGAGGGAAGGGAATAATAACCTTTTCCGCGAATTTTCCGCCGATTTTTCCTTGTTTAATTTCTCTCGAAATCAAGCCGTTGAGACGCCAATCGATAAATCCACAAATTCCGCGCGGCGGTTTTTCATCGGAAAAAATACCCAACGCCAGACATTTATGTTTTGGCAGGTCGGGCGGTTCTGTCGATAGATGTATTTGCATTCTTTTTATTGCTTAATTTTAAATTGAGCGCATCCAGGATGCCATTGATAAAAGATCCGGAATTTTCCGAACCAAAAATCTTGCCCAGGTCAATAGCTTCATTCAAGGTAACCTTCGGCGGAATATCGTCACAATAGAGAAATTCAAACACGGCCATGCGCAAAATGCTGATATCCACCTTGGACATTCGTCCCAAAGACCAATTATCCGAACAACCGGCGATAAGCCGGTCCAGCTCATCCTTGTGTTCCCATGTACCTTGCACTAAAGCCGCGGCAAATTCTTTAGCTGTTTTCGGGGCGACAAAATTGCCCCAGAAAAGATCGAGTGCCTTTTGCACATCAATATTTACAAAGTTTAGACTGTAAAGAACCTGTAAGGCAATTTCCCGTGCCTTTCTGCGTCCGCGCATTTAAAATCCCGAACCTCATAAAACTGCGATTTAAATTGCCTCTTAGCCGTTTGATTGCCCTGTAGAAAGAGGTTTGGCCTTAAATCTTTTTAAATAAATCAACTATTTCTATTGCCGTCATTGCCGCGTCAGCGCCTTTGTTGCCGGATTTCGTTCCCGCGCGTTCAATGGCTTGCTCGATCGTATCCGTCGTCAATACGCCGAATACCACCGGAACTTCGGTCTCCAGGCCAACGCTGGCGATGCCTTTGGACACTTCGGCGCTGATAAACTCAAAGTGCGGGGTCGCGCCGCGAATGATGGCTCCCAGACAAATTACTGCGTCAAAGCGGTTGCTTTTGGCCAATTTTTTCGCCGTGAGCGGTAATTCAAAGGAACCGGGCACTTTATAGATAGCAATATCTTTTTCCTCCGCGCCGGCTCTCATCAACGCATCGATAGCCCCGTCGATTAACCTGCTGCAAATAAAATCATTAAAACGACTGGCCACAATGCCAAACTTCATTCCCTTGGCAACGATTTTTCCTTCAATTATTTTTGGCATGATTTATTACCATCCTTTAATGAGACTTAATTTTTGCAAGCAACGCGTAGCAAAAATTATACTCGAATTAATGAAACTCAAGTTTCAGGAAGAAAGCGATCTGAAACTTGTAAGCTGTATTGAGACTCAAATTTCAGAAACGAAGCGCACTGAAACTTGTTAGTCGAAATATATCCCGCAAGTTTAAACGAAGCGGGATGTGTTCACTGTTTCGCCGGTATGTGCGATTTACACTTGTTATATTTTCAAAAGATGCCCCATCTTTTTTTGTTTAGTCTGCATATATCTTATGTTGTCGTCGTTCGGGTGTATCTCCAGGGGGATTCTTTTAGTAATCTCGATTCCGTAACCTTCCAGTCCGACTATTTTCTTAGGGTTATTGGTCAGCAATCGCATTCTGCGCACCCCCAGGTCAACAAGTATCTGCGCGCCGATACCGTAATCCCTTAGATCGGGCTTAAAACCAAGAGCGATATTGGCTTCGACCGTATCATGTCCTTCTTCCTGCAAAGCGTAAGCTTTGATTTTATTCACCAGTCCGATTCCCCGGCCTTCCTGCCGCATGTATACGATGACGCCTTTCCCTTCCTCTTCCACCATTTTCATCGCGCAATGGAGTTGCTCACCGCAGTCGCACCTTTTCGAGGCAAAAACATCACCGGTTAGACATTCCGAATGGACGCGCACCAAAACCTCGTCTTCTTTCTCGATTTCACCCTTCACCAGAGCTATGTGCTGCATTTCGTCAACGTCATTTTCATAAACGATGATTTTGAAATCGCCGCCGTAGCAGGTAGGGATTGTTGCCTGGGCGACCCTTCTGATGAGCGATTCATTTTGCATCCGATAGTCAATAAGATCGGCAATGGTAACTATCTTCAAGTTGTATTCGCGGGCAAAAACTTCCAGATCCGGCATCCGTGCCATTGTGCCGTCATCCCGCATGACTTCGCAAATCACTCCGGCGGGTGTCAAACCGGCCAGACGGCATAAATCCACTGATCCTTCGGTCTGTCCGGTGCGCACCAGAACACCGCCTTTGCGGGCGCGGATGGGAAACACATGGCCGGGGCTGACCAAATCTTCCGGTTTTGCCTCCGGATTGACGGCAGCTTTAATTGTTGTTGCCCTATCCGCGGCGGAAATTCCGGTGGTCACGCCGCTTCGCGCTTCGATCGAAATTGTAAACGCCGTTCCGAAACGCGCTTTGTTTTCTATAACCATTGGCTGAAGTTTTAATTTGTCCGCCGTTTCCTCATTAAGAGTCAAACATATCAAGCCGCGGCCGTAACGCGCCATGAAGTTAATTGTTTCCGGTGAGACAAACTGCGCCGCCGTGCAAAGATCGCCTTCATTTTCCCGGTCTTCGTCGTCAACGAGAATAATCATTTTCCCGCTACGAATATCATCAATTGCTTCCCGAATAGTGCTTACTGCCATTGTCTTTTGATCCTTACTTATCTAAAAAACCGTGCCGCGCTAAGAAATCATTATCTATTCCCCGCGGAGTTTGCAATAATTTCCCCACATATTTGCCAAGAATATCCGTCTCAATGTTCACCCAATCGCCTTCTTTTTTCATCACGATGGTCGTCTTATCCGCCGTATGCGGGATTATATTAACATAAAACCGGCCTTTTTCAAGCTTGTTTACAGTAAGACTTACGCCGTCTACGGCCACCGAACCCTTTTCCACGATATAGCGCGAAAGTTTATCATCGATTTCGACAGCCAGAATGATTGAGCCGGATTTCTGCGTTTGCGAAAGAATTCTGCCTGTGGCATCAATATGGCCTAAAACAAAATGCCCGCCCACGTAGCCTCCTACCCGCAGTGATTTTTCCAGATTGACTTTATCTCCCGCGTGCAATCGGTTAAGGTTTGTTTTATCCAGTGTTTCTGCGGAAACGTCGGCGTTAAAAATATTTTTATTTCTAGCGGTAACGGTAAGACAAGCACCGTTTACGGCGATGCTGTCGCCGATGGTCACATCGTTCAGGTCGATTAAGGCCTCAACTTCCAAAACCGCATCGGCGCCTTTCATTGCCAGACGCTTCACTCTGCCCAATCCTTCCACGATTCCGGTAAACATAAATTTATTTTTTGCCCTTGCTCAATAAATCTTTTAATTCGGTCATGAACTCTCCGACATCGCGGAATTGCCGGTAGACAGAGGCAAAGCGCACATAAGCGACGCCATCAAGAGCTTTAAGTTCGTTCATGACTTTTTCTCCGATAACCGTCGAAGGAATTTCCTCGCCCTGGAATTCCTGACAGGCCTGCTCCACATTTTCCACGATTTTTTCCATAGACTCCATGCTGATCGGACGCTTTTCGCAAGCTTTCATCACCCCATTGCGGATCTTCATGCGGTCGAATGTCTCGCGGCGACCGTCCTTTTTTACGACCATCGGCAGGATATCTTCAACAAATTCATAAGTGGTAAAACGCTTGGCGCAGTCCAGACATTCCCGGCGGCGGCGAATGGCCTTGCCATCCTTACTTATCCGCGAATCAATAACCTTGTTTTCCGCATGACCGCAAAAAGGACACTTCATGAACTTGGTTACCGTACTCTTTCTATAAGGTTAGAGTCGTTTTACGTCAATACCCGCTTCTCTAAGCATTTCTCCCGCCAATTTATCACTGTAGCCTTCGCGGATAACGATACGCACAACTCCGGCGTTGATGATCATTTTGGCACAAATAACACAGGGATGATTGGTGCAATACAGTGTCGATCCCTTGGCGCTTACCCCGTGCAATGCTGCCTGAATAACGGCATTTTGTTCCGCGTGCAGTCCGCGGCATAACTCATGACGTTCGCCGGAAGGCACATTGAGCTTCTCGCGCAGACAACCGATATCCAGACAGTGCTGGAGCTTGGAAGGCGCACCGTTATAGCCTGTCGCCAGAATCCGGCGATCGCGCACCAATCCCGCACCCACTGCGCGGCGCAAACAAGTACTGCGCCGGGATATGATGTCTACGATATCCAGAAAATAAGAATCCCAGTCTGGCCTTTTATTGATTCTTTCCGGCGAATTTACCGAAGAAACTTTCTTTGCGGCCATAGTTAACACGCTCTCAAGAAGCTGAAAATTTCCGACAGATGCCGGCTTATAGACTTTAAATTCTCTGTTGATAAAGAGGAAATTTGACGCAGAGGGCTTTTACCTTTTCCGCCACGGCCTGAATTTTCTTTTCAGTGGCTATGTTTTTAATTACCTCGGCGATATAGGAAGCAATCTGGCGCATCTCGTTTTCCTTCATGCCTCTGGTGGTCACGGCGGGAGTGCCGATTCTGATTCCACTCGTTACTTGCGGACCTTTCGTATCAAAAGGAATGCCGTTTTTATTGACGGTAATCGCCGCCCGGTCGAGAGCTTCCTGGGCATCTTTGCCCGTGACGCCTGTTGCCGTCAAATCAACGAGCATCAAGTGATTGTCTGTCCCGCCGGAAACAAGACGAAAACCCTGATTCTTTAATTCGTCCGCCAGCACTTTGGCGTTTTTAATGATTTGTAGTTGGTATCCCTTAAATTCGGGCGCGAGCGCTTCTTTAAAGGCAACGGCCTTGGCCGCTATTATATGCATCAGCGGTCCGCCCTGAGAACCCGGGAAAACCCTGCTGTTCAAAGTCTTGGCATAAGCTTCTTTGCACATAATCAAACCGCCGCGGGGTCCGCGCAAAGTTTTATGCGTCGTGGAAGTTACATATTCGCAAAAA
This sequence comes from uncultured delta proteobacterium, assembly GCA_963753975.1. Classification (GTDB taxonomy): domain Bacteria; phylum Desulfobacterota; class Syntrophia; order Syntrophales; family Smithellaceae; genus UBA4810. The sequence continues at coordinate 49,848 of CAVWEH010000001.1, read as the reverse complement.
GGTATAGGCGTTGGATGCAATCCTGTGACGACAAGGCCCGCTATATGGGCGATATCGGCCATGATTACCGCGCCTACTTCGTCGGCGATTTTACGGAATCTCTGAAAGTCAAGCGTCCGCGGATAAGCGCTGGCGCCGACTATAATCATCTTTGGTTTATGTTCCTTGGCTACTTTTTCGACTTCGGTAAAATCGATTGTTTCCGTATCTCTGCTTACGCCGTAGGCGACAATCTTATATAATTTGCCGGAAAAATTGGCCGGGCTTCCATGAGACAAATGCCCGCCGTGCGACAGGTTCATTCCCAGGACAGTGTCGCCCGGCTGAACCGCCGCGAAATATACGGCCATGTTCGCTTGCGTGCCGGAATGCGGCTGCACATTGACATGGTCGGCACCGAAAAGCTGTTTACAGCGTTCGATTGCCAGATTTTCCACGATATCGACAAACTCGCAGCCGCCATAATAACGATTACCGGGATAACCTTCGGCGTACTTGTTGGTCATTATTGAGCCCTGTGCTTCCAATACTGCTTCGCTGACAAAATTCTCGGAGGCGATAAGCTCGATTTTCTGTGCTTGCCTGCGCGTTTCCGATTTAATGGCCTGGTAGATTTCCGGATCAACTTTTTCTAAAAAAGACATGAAAACTGATTCCTCCTTCGCACCTTATCTTGTCAAGCGATATATTTTTTAAATACTAAAACAGCGTTGACGCCGCCAAAACCAAAAGTATTGGACATGGCCGTATTAATTTTTTTCCGCCGGGCCACGTTGGGCACATAATCAAGATCGCATTCGGGATCGGGATTATCCAGATTTACAGTCGGCGGAATAACGCCTTCCTGTATGGCCTTAACGGCAAAGATAGCCTCAACGCCTCCTGTTCCGCCCAGCATGTGACCGGTCATGGATTTTGTGGAGCTGACCATGAGCTTTTTGGCGTGCTCCCCAAAGAGAGTTTTGATGGCTTGTGTTTCATATAAATCATTGAGCGGCGTTGACGTGCCGTGGGCATTGATATAATCGATGTCGGTCGTGTTCAGACCGGCAGCCGTAAGCGCAATCTGCATGCTACGCGCAGCTCCCTCGTGTCCGGGCGGCGGCGCAGCCATGTGAAAAGCGTCGGATGTGCAGCCGTAACCTGCAAGTTCTGCGTAAATATGTGCGCCTCGCCTCTCCGCAAATGATAATTCTTCCAAAATAACTATCCCGCAGCCCTCTCCGATCACAAACCCATCGCGGCCGCGATCAAACGGCCGGCTCGCCTTCTGCGGTTCATCGTTTCTCGTCGATAGTGCCCGCATGGCACTAAAGCCACCGACTCCCAGAGGAGTGATTGCCGCTTCCGCACCGCCGGTAATCATGATATCGGCATCTCCATAGGCAATGGTTTTATAAGCGTCGCCAATCGCCGATGTTCCGGCAGCGCAAGCGGTAACGGTGCAATTGATCGGGCCTTTGGCTCCAAAGCGAATGGAAACATGACCGGAAGCTAAATTGGCCAAAATTGCCGGAATGGCAAAGGGGGAGATCTTGCGAGGGCCGGAATTAAATAAAACTTTTATTTCGCTCTCCATCGTGGCCACGCCGCCGATACCAGATCCGATTATTACGCCGGCGCGGCCGGAAATTTCCGGAATGATTGTTAGTTTTGCGTCGGCCATCGCCATTGTGGAAGCGGCTAGGGCGTATAAAATAAAATCGTCGTAGCGACGAACTTCCTGCTTATCCACAAAGTGCAGCGGTTCGAAATTCTTTATCTCGCCCGCAATTCTGGATTTAAAAGCGGCGCAATCGAACTTGGTAATCGGGCCAATGCCGGATTTTCCCGCAATCACACCTGCCCATGATTCCCGAACGGAATTACCCAAAGGGGTCAATGCCCCGAGGCCGGTTACGACGACGCGCCTTTTCATCAACTTATACCTTGTCTTTTTTTAAACTTAATTAATACCTTTGCTTTTTAAGAACTCAATAACATCTTTAACTGTGCGAATTTTTTCCAGCTCTTCATCCGCGATCTCTATACCGAAAACTTCTTCCATTTCCATGATGAGCTCAACAAGATCCAGCGAGTCCGCTCCTAAATCGTCAATAAAAGAAGCCTCCGGAACGCATTCCTCCCGGGTGACATCCAGTTGTTCCATCACGAGTTTAATAACTTTCTCTTCTAATGTCATGCAAAATCCTCCTCCAGTCTATTAGTGCCCTAAAAAATTGAGCCAGATAATGTTTGTTTTACATTGTTTTTCAAAATAATTCCTTATTTTTTTCTATACGAAACTTACGCGATTGACTACGTCTCTTCCAGCCGCAAATTACTCCAATAACGAACTGCCCATACCGACATGTTGCGTACACTGTCCGGGAAAAACAAACGCCGTTTTAGCGATTCTTGAACTCGTTTCCGATATCAGGCTTTCTTTTCAGGTTTTTTGTATTCCTTGCCCCTATATGTTTCGCATGTAGGACAGACACGATGAGGCAATTTAGGCTCATTACACTGCGAACATAAAGACAAGGAAGGCTGTTTCAGGAAATCATGAGCTCTTCTTGTATTGCGTCTGGTTTTGGAATGTCTCTTTACCGGATTTGGCATAAATATCCTTTTCTTACGATTAATTTTTCACTTTAAAATTTTTTAATACAGCCATACGATTATCGGCAAAATCCAAATAGCAATTACAGGCACAAATATTTAAATTAGTGCCGCAATGCGGACATAAACCTTTACAGTTTTCGCTGCAAAGCGCCTTAATCGGTATTTGCAAAATTATTTGCTCACAGATAATAGGCGTCAAATCAATAAAATCACCCTGGTAATGGCTAATTTCCAGCTCTTCTTCTTTTAGTTCTAAATCTTCTTTGTTTTCGGCTTTCGCTGGAATTAATGTATAAGAGAAATCGGCTCCCAGGGGAAGTTTTGTTTTTTCCAGACAGCGGCTGCAATCAATATCAATAATCGCGGAAAGTTTACCTTTAATAAAAATGGTGCTCGCGGTTTTTGTTAGGAGACAGTTTATATCCACCTTACGCAAAGTAAAATCAAGCGTTTCACTGTCCGGAAAGCATTCCTTAAACCACGCACTGTCTTCAGAGAAAACAACATTCAACCCTTCCTCAGGAACCGTAACTACATTAATTTTCAAAGAATTAGTCGTTGAAACCATATTGGCCTTGTCAAAATACTGCCAAGCGTATTAAGTGCGGAAGTAAATTATAAAATCTTTTCCTTGTCAAGGATAATTTGACGTTTTCGGGGAATTGCAGCTTGACAAACGACGGCTCTCAATCTTATAAAAACCAAAAGAAATAAGGAAAATACAACGATGGAAAAAATTAGAACTCGCTTTGCGCCTTCACCTACAGGTTTTCTGCACATTGGCGGAGCGCGAACTGCCCTTTTTAATTGGCTTTTCACCCGCCATCACGGCGGCGAATTTGTCTTGCGGATAGAAGATACCGACCAGGCGCGCTCGACTACCGAATCGACAAAAGCCATCCTTGATTCTCTGAATTGGCTGGGCTTAAACTGGAATGAAGGGCCGCATTTTCAGGCCGAGCGCGTCGGTTTGCACCGGGAGATGGTGCAAAAATTAATCAATGAAGGCAAAGCCTATTATTGCACCTGCACGCCGGAAGAATTGGAAACAAAAAGAAAGCAGGCTCTGGCGGCAGGTAAAAAACCCAAATACGACGGTACGTGCCGTGATAAGAAATTAAGTAGATCGGCGGGCAGCGTTGTGCGCTTTTGTGGCCCGCGAACAGGAGCGACGATTGTTGAAGATCTGATTAAAGGAAACATCAGTTTTAATAATGAAGAGCTTGATGATTTGATCATCGAACGCAGCGACGGCTACCCGACCTATAACTTTGCCGTGGTCGTCGATGATGCACTCATGAACATTACTCACGTCATCCGCGGCGATGACCATGTCAATAATACCCCGCGCCAGATTTTGCTCTATCAGGCTCTGGGTTTTGCCGTTCCAAAATTTGCCCATGTACCCATGATTCTCGGGGCCGATAAAGCGCGCCTCAGTAAACGTCACGGCGCGACGTCTGTCATGGCTTATAAAGAAATGGGATACCTGCCGGAAGCGCTCGTTAATTATCTGGTGCGCCTGGGCTGGGCGCACGGCGATCAGGAAATTTTTTCACTTGCGGAATTAATTAATGTGTTCTCTCTGGAAGCGGTGGGCAAATCACCCGCGGTTTTCAATCCCGAAAAACTGCTCTGGCTTAACGCTCATTATATAAAGGAGGCAAAACTGGAACGCCTCTCCGAAGAGATGAAACCTATTTGGTCGGAAGCCGCAGGAAAGGCCGATGCTGAATTAGTACGGAGAGTGATTGCCGATTTACAGCCGCGGGTAAAAACGCTCATAGAGCTGGCAGATGCCGCCGGTTTTTATTTTGTCGAAAAAGTTCAATATGAAAAAGAAGCGGTGCAAAAATTTCTTCAGCCCGCTATTGGCATTTATTTAAAAGAGATTGCCTTGGGACTCACAACGCTCGCAAATTTCAGCAAAGAAGAAATTGAAGATTTTCTTAAGGCCTTTGCCCAAAAGCGGGAAATTAAACTCAAAGTTATCGCGCAGCCGCTAAGGGTGGCTCTCACCGGAAAAACAGTGAGCCCCGGTATTGATGAAGTGATGGTTACGTTGGGCAAAGACCGCGTGGAAAAAAGGATTCAAGATGCAGTGGCTTATATTGAAGCACAAAAATAATTCTGGAAAAAGAAAGCCGATTAACCTAGCCACAGACTCGCGAAAATATCAATTTCGTCTTGACATTTATAATATGATTGAATAGATACTCTGCCCTCACATTGATCACTTTTGCTGGGGGATCGTCTAGCGGCAGGACTTAGGGCTCTGAACCCTGCTACCCAGGTTCGAATCCTGGTCCCCCAGCCACGGTCCCATCGTCTAGTGGTTAGGACGCTGGCCTCTCACGCCGGAAACCGGGGTTCAACTCCCCGTGGGACTACCAGAATAATTTTAGGGGTGTCACATTAGTAAAAAATAAATCCAACACTTTTTTATAGCTAAGAGAATTGCAGGTATGTCCTGATCAAATGTTTTAGAAAGTAAAAAGAAATTTCCATATTCATAAAAGAAAAGGGAAACAAAAAATGATCATTGATATTCACCGCCACTTTGTAGCCAAAGAGTGGTTTTCGGAAAATTTTTGGAAAAATTACGCCCGGATAATCCAGCAAATCACAATGCGGATGGGCCGGCCGCTTTCTTACGAAGATGTCCAAGCCAAGGTGTTCCCCAAGTACTTCGATACCGACGGTGAAAAGCATTTGGAGCAAATGGAGCAAGCCGGCATTGATAAGACGGTTGTTTTTCTTTTTGACACCGGCCTTTTAACGGGAGAACCGGAAGTTTGCATCGAAGAACAAAACAAAATTATTTTCCAGGCCGCGAAAAAATATCCGGATAAAATTATTCCTTTTGTGCATATCGATCCCCGCAGGCGAGGCGCCATAAAGTTTGTTCAGAAATGTGTTGAGGAATGGGGGGCAAAAGGATTAAAACTGCATCCGGGCGCCGGATTCAATCCGGAGGAATCGGCAACGCTAAAACTGATTGAATCAATCGCGGATTATGGGATTCCGGTGATAACTCATACCGGCCCCAGTATCGTTCCCACATCCAGCAGATACGGCGATCCGATTTATCTGGATAAAATGCTGCTGAGCTTTCCGGAAGTTAATGTCATCGCCGCCCATATGGCTTATGGATACCGGCCACAGCTTTGTTCCTTTGGGTGGCAAAGGCCAAACCTCTATACCGATATTTCCGTTGCGCAGGATATGGCCAAAACGGATTATCCGAAATTCGCCCGAATTATAAGGGAAGTAGCGGATGCTTTCGGACCGGAAAGAGTTTTGTTCGGCACGGATAGTCCCTATACATGGAGCGTGCTATCGGAAAAAGATTTTGTTACGGCTATAAAGGATTTGGCAACGAAAGCGCCGGATCATACAAAATTTACCGCCAGCGAAATTGAAATGCTCCTCGGCGCGAACGCGAAAAAACTACTCAATATCTAATTTTGTTCAGCAGAGTACATTTCATTGTCCCGATACGGCCTGATTTCCTTCTGCTAGAAGTTAACCACTGCCCTGAGCTCTTGGGCAGGGTAAATCTGTCCGGGTTTCGGCGGCATGGAATTATAGACCCAATCAATATCCACGCATCCCAGTGTGACCCCCCGGTGTCTCTTAAATCCGGTAAAAATACCCTGAACCAGAACATCCTCCATGTCTAGGGTGAGGCCGAATACAGCAACGGATGAATCCTGCCGCAGAGCGTTTAACTCGTCCGTATAGGCCAGAGAGGAGAAGGCCAGCTTTGTGCTGTCTGCCGCCTGACACTGAATAAGCGGTATAAGGACAGGGAAACCGTCATTGTCGATATAAGAGAGAAATTTGATAGAATCTAAACGGTTGAACAACCCTTCAGCCCAAGGTTTTAAGATGCGCTGGATGCTGTTTTTTTGCCTGGCGGCGGACTTTGAGATCATCGTCAGAATTGATCCCATAGCGATCCTTGCCAGGGGCAAAGACTCCCGGCCATAAGTCTCCACAAGATCCATATAGTGCACAGTGTGAATACCGAAGTAGGCGTTGTACCGGAACATGGGCTTGTTGTTGAACATCTCATAATCTTCACCATGGGTAGTCTTTCCTGTCCACATAGCCTTGCCCCGCCAAAGGTTTCTATCCAAAGTCATGATAAGAAAGCCCGTCTTAGGGTTGGTCTTCACATTCTGTTTGCTTTGTCCTTCCGAAAATTGACCCCAGATGAGTTTGGTTGGAGTTTTTGCCTGCAGGGCTGTGATGAGGGTTATATGGGGCAGACCTTTCGGATTTACTGTAGCGATCAACCCCACCTTGGCTTCGGGTTCAAAATGTTTCAGATCTTCTTCATCGAAGCGCGTTAATTTCTTTTTCATGCGTAACCTTCCTCACTTTTCCATTCGCGGGAATTATTATTTATAACACTTTTATCAGATGCGTCTCCCATAGATTCAGCCGAGTCTGTATTTCTCATGGGTCCGCTTACGTGAACGATCCCGGTTTCGACCCCCGAATCCCGGGCCAATAAAGCCATGTTTCCAGCTTCTTCGGGGGAAATCAGGCCCGTTCTTTTAAATGCCCAATCGATTCCCAAACTCTCGTATTTATGAGTGCACAGATTATTGAAGGTACAAAGCTCCCATCTGCCGACAATTTCTCCCAGGTGTTCTTTAATAAAGACGCCGATACCCGTGATGTTCTCTCGTGTGGCTGTGCAATCCGGTATCAAAGGTGTGCGAATCCAGAGCTCGCCGGGCATGCCGCGCTCCTTCATAAAGCGACCAAGCGAGGTAAGATTTTCGAATATTCTGGTATTGGAAATTCCGGTGAATTTTTTATGCTTGTCGGGATCGATCTCCTTGAGATCATACATAACCATATCCGTATATGGCAGGAGTTCCTCCAGGGTTTCCCACGAACATTGTCCGCAGGTATCCAGAGCTGTATGGAGGCCACTCTTCCTGAAAGCGGAAAGCAGCTCTCTGGCAAAAAGCGGCTGCATAGTCGGTTCGCCGCCCGATAATGTCACTCCACCCCCTGACTTCTGGAAATATACCTTATCTTTCATAACTTCACGCGCCAGATCATTGGGCTTGCAGTCTTCTCCGTAGATATCCATGGCTGTTGACGGGCAGGCCACAACACATGTAGCGCAGGAGTCGCACGTCAGCCGATCGATAACAATGCCGGATTGGGCCATCGCCAAAGATCCTTTTACGCATGCTTCTATACAACCCATGCAGCCAAGGCACCTGGTCTTTTCCCAATGCACCTGTATTTTGGGTGAGATGCTTTCCGGATTATGACACCAGACGCACGAAAGCGGACAACCTTTGAAGAAGATAGTACTCCTGATGCCCGGTCCATCCTCGGTGGACATGCGCTGTATTCTCAATATTGTTCCTGAAATATTTTTTTCGTTTGCGCTCATTAAAGATCCTACAGAGACCCGTGGCTGATTCTGGCAATGACTTCGTCCTGCAATTCTCGCCCGATACTGGTGAAATAGGCATTGTATCCGGTGATCCGAACCAAAAGTGAGCGGTAGTCTTCCGGCTTCTTCTGGGCGTCACGCAGCATGTCAGCATCCAGCATGTTGATCTGCAGAGCACTTCCTCCGTTTTCCATATAGCCCTTAAGAAAGGCTTTGAACTTATCCCGGTGTTCCGGGCTGTTGACGAAAGAAGGATTAATGGTGATGGTGTGGCTGGCACCATTCGGCAGACAATTATAATATCCCAGAAGATCGCCTTTGCCTTCCGTATCTTTGCCGCCGAGGACTTTACCTACAGAGTTGGCGTTGGCTGTGGGGCCGTTGATATCGGCCCCGTTGGAAGGACATATGGCATTGGACAGGAATCTTCCCTTCGGTCTGCCGTCAGGGCTTGCCGGCAGAATAAAACCGTCACCCACCCAGTAATTCCAGCTCAACATGCCGGGGCGGAACTGCCGGTTTGTAGAGACGGTCCTGTGCTCCCAGGTCTCCGCGCACCACAGGTCCATGACGGCTTTGGCCATGGTATCCGCCTCATCGTCATCCCGGCCGTATTTAGGAGCCTTGAATCGGGCTTGGGCCTGCAGCCTTTCATAGCCTTTCCAGTTGGCTTTTAGTGCCACGATGAGTTCGGCCATGGTGCATTCTTTCTTATCGAAGACCAGATATTTTATAGCCAGAAGGGAGTCAATGGTTGTGGCATATGCAATTGCCTCGAGTGTGGTGAAACTCAGCTCAGCTCCGCCTTCAGTTATATCCAGCCCCTTTTCCGCACAACCCCTGACCAGCGAGGAGAGGTAGGGAGTAGGACAGAGCCAGGCTCTGATGGATTCCGATTGTTCGTAGAGATCCGCGCAGCGTTTAATAATGAATCGGGTTTGTTCGGCATAGGACTTCCAGAACACTTCCCATTTGGCAAACGTAGCAGCATCGCCGGTCTTCGGGCCGTCCTGCTTGATCTTCTCGCTCTTGCCCGTAATCGGGTCCACAAACACATGAAAATCTTTGCCGTTATTGAGCGCTAGTTCCACGGCTTTGAGCAAATTGATGTTATTGTCCACCGTGCCGGAACGGTCGTTGCCCTGCATGGTGTTTTCCAGGCAGCCGACCGGTGCGTAGTCGTGTACATTGTTTTCATTAATGAGATGGGTAACGCCTGCCTTCCTGGCTTCGCGCATCATTCCGGCCATGGAGCGCTCATCGAAGTTGAGCAGGAATGGCGCGCCCTGACTTGCCGAAATCATATCTACCACCTTATTCAAAAGCGCCTCCGGAGAGCCGCGATGAAGACGCACGTTTGGTTTGGGCTCCAAAAGCGGCGACATGTCATCAATGACTTCCAGCATGGCATAAGTTAAATCGTTGGTCATATCTTTGCCGCCGGGTCCTAAGCCCGCCAGCGTGATGAGCTGGCCGTAACCCGAGGTGATGCCCTGATTGCCGATGCGTATCATAGCGTCGTAGACAGTGTTGGCGTGAAGCCAGAAGCATTTCAGTATTTCCTTGCCGAACTCCCTATCCATTCCGTTTTCGAGCGAGTATTGCCAGTAAGGTAACAGGTACTGATCGATCCTCCCGAAGGAAACGCCCGGTCCCGGGTAGTTTTCATCGCTCATGACCAGCATATGCGTGAGCCACAAAGACTGCACGGCCTCCCAGAAATTTTGCACTGGCTCCCAGGGCACGCGGCTCAGATTTTTTGCCATCTGTGCAAGTTCGTCCCGGCGGGTTGTATTCTTCTCCGCTGTAGCGAGTCTCTGACACAGGCTTGCGTACTTTCCAGCCAGTCCTCCGGGCATTGCTGCAGCTGTCATCATGGCCCGCAGTTGGGCGCCTCTTTTGCCCTTTTTGTCTTTCGAAAACAGAGCGTTGTATCTTTTTTCAAGGTCCTTATAGATTCCCTTCCACCCTATTTGCAGCGCCCGTTCATATCCGGGAATAAGGTGCCCGCTTGTGGCCCCCGAATTGCCGTAGCCATGATCGTGAAACCACTTCATCTGCGCGCGCACTCCCTTTTTGCCGTAGATGAGGCTGTCGCGCTCTTTTGCCTCTTTTTCGTTCCAGCACATGGATGTCTGAAGATTGAAACGGCCGCCCGCAATCAGGTCACCCGGCAGAATTTCCTGCGGAACATATTTCACCATCACCTCTTTGATAAACCAGGCCTTGCGTTCAGGCAGACTCCAGGACCAAAAATCCGGATGGAGTTCCACGGGTTTGGCATTCTGCTGCATGGAGATGCGGAAAGGTTGGAGGAAGGGATATGTTTCCGGCACGATATAGAAGGTCATCTCATCGAACTGCACGTCCCAGGGGGTGCCTGTGCTCCAGGCGCTGAACTCGTTATTCCAGGCACGGTTCGTCCCCTGGAAATAATAATCCCTTAACCAGGTTATTCGGGCTGAAAGATTTTTGGGTTCTTTTATCTTCTGAATCGTCTTTGGTGCTAGCGACGTATTCATTGTTCCCTCCTGTTCGTCCTGTTGAAAAAATTAATTACGTTTGACGATCATTATGTGAAAAACATACATCTAAAATGACATTGATACAAGGGGAAAGGACTGTTTTGTTTTCGTACCATTAATTCAGAGCATTGCGAACAGAGATGAAGCAGAGACGGATCAGGGATGGGCTGGATTTTAAGAAATCAGCAGAGTCATTAATATTAATTCTTTGACCTTATCCGGTACTAATGTTAATGCCTATTCATCAAAATCAATTATTAGAGTTACAAAATCATTATGCTGAATTTTTTGCCGCCCCTCGTGCGGGGGATCATTGCCTCGCTGCTTTTTGGTTTGAATGTCCTTTTTTGGCCGCTGCTTGTGTTTGTTTTTTCCATTTTGAAATTTCTCTTACCTTTTTCGCCTTTACGCCGGCTCATCGACAGGATTTTGCTGTCGCTCGCGGAAAACTGGATTTCGTGCAACAGCGGCTGGATGCTTCTCACCCAAAAGACTAAATGGGATGTGCAAGGACTCACAGGTTTGAATTATCACGGCTGGTATCTGGTCATCAGCAACCACCAGTCCTGGGTAGATATTTTCGTAATGCAGCATCTGCTGAACCGGCGTATTCCTTTGATGAAATTTTTTCTGAAACAAGAGCTTATCTGGGTGCCGGTGATGGGCATCGCCTGGTGGGCGCTGGATTTTCCTTTTCTGCGCCGCCACAGTGTCGAATATTTAAAAAAGCATCCCGAACAGAAAGGCAAAGATTTCGCCACAACACGTAAGGCTTGCGAGAAGTTCGCTCATACTCCGACCAGCGTGATGAATTTCCTGGAAGGCACGCGCTTTACCGAGGCAAAACACGTAAGACAGCAGTCGCCATACAAACATCTCTTACGCCCGAAAGCCGGCGGAATGGCGCTGGCTCTGGATGTGCTGGGCGAAAAGTTTCATTCCCTGTTAAATATTACGATAGTTTACCCCGACGGTATTCCGACATTCTGGATGTTTCTCTGCGGCAAGGTCAAAAGAGTAATTGTGCGCTTTCAGAAAATGGAGGTGCCCAAACAGCTTCTGCACGGCGATTATGCTGCTGATAAGGACTTTCATGTTACTTTTCACAAATGGGTGAATCAGTTGTGGCAGGAGAAGGATCAGCAGATACAATTGCTGATGAAAGAAGTGGGAGTTTTATAACTGACACTGCAGAATACCTTAGATTATTGTTCCGCCCGAGCTTCGGCCCGGAGTGCTTTCTTATCAATCTTCCCCACCATCGTCAAAGGCAGCTCCTGACGAAACTCGATAATTTTGGGGACTTCATAAGGCGCGAGTTTTTCCACAGCCATTTTTATGATGTCGGCTTTTAAAGATTCTTCATTATTACCTGAAGCGTATCCTGGAGTCTTAGTCAAATAAGCCTTTACCAGTTCGGAGCCGAGACGTTTCGGGTCGGGAATTCCTACTAAGGCGGCGCTTTCTACGGCCGGGTGCTTGGTCAACACATCTTCGACTTTTTTCGAAAACACCTTGAATCCGCTGACAATAATCATGTCCTTGGTGCGATCGACAATGCGCAGATAACCGTCCTTGTCCTGCATTGCCACGTCTCCTGTGTGCAGATAACCGTCTTTATCTATGACATTTTTTGTTTCTTCGGGATTTTTGTAATACCCCACCATTACCTGCGGCCCTTTAACGCAAATTTCTCCCGGCTCTCCCTGCGCCACTTTTTTGCCAGTCAGCGGGTCAACGAGAATTATATCTGTATTGATGATCGGCAGGCCGATACTTCCCGCCTTCCTTTTGCCTTTTTCGGGATTCATTGTCGTAACCGGCGATGTTTCAGTCATGCCGTAAACTTCAAGCAGTTTTCCTTTGCCGACGATGTTTTCCAGAGTTTTCTGGGATTCTTCCGGTAACGGTGCCGCAGAGGAGACACAGGCCTGAAGTCTGGAATGGTCCAGTTTCCTGAAACGCGGATTCGCAATCAACATCTGGTAAAGGGAAGGAACGTTAACCAAATGAGTAGGTTTGTGTTTTTTTATTTCCTTGCAGATATGATTCGTGTCTCGGGGATTGGGAATAAGAACTTGTGGCCAGCCCAGATATACGGCATTGGCCGCGAAAAAAGTTCCGGCCAGATGGAAAAAAGGGAATCCGGAAAGCGCCACTCCCTGGCCTTTTTTCCAGCCACCCCATTTTTGCACCATGAATAGATTGGCAACGGAATTTCTATGCGAAATCATTGCTCCCTTGGGCATGCCCGTTGTGCCGCCGGTATATTGAAGATAGGCGATGTCGTCAGGGGCTACTTTGACTTTCGGAGGCGTGTCTGAATATCTTTTGGGAGAAATAGTTTCTTTGAAATGAAGGACATATTTGTCTGTTAGTTCTGTAACCTTGCCCTGCGGAATTTTTTTCAAAAGTTTTCCCAGCGTGCGCTTTACATAAGGCATGAACCCGCCCACATTGGCTGCGACCACGAGTTTCAGTTCATGAAGTTGGGAGGCTATATGGACAAGTCTTCCGGCAAAAATGGCATCCAGTGTCACGAGACATCGGGCGTCGGAATCTTTGAGTTGGTGTTCCATTTCTTCGGTAGAAAGCAGAGGGGAAACACCGGAGGCTACACAGCCGGCCTTCAGGGTTCCCAGCCAGGCTATTATATATTCAGGAATATTCGGAAGATTTATTCCTACTACATCGCCCTTTTTAAATCCGTGAGCGATAAGCATATTGGCAAAACGATTGGCGTATTGATCCAGCTGGCTTAATTTTACCTTCGTACCCATAAAGGTAAAAGCTAACTGTCGGGGGAATTTTTCGAAGGTATCCTTAATCGCGTCGACGTAGCTTATTTCCCATTCTTTGGGATCGATGTCGACCATCCCTGCATCATAAGACAAGCGCCAGAATTGTTCACGTTTCATTTTTTAACTCCTATTACATCCGGCATAATTTACAATGATCTTCACTTCTCGTATTAAAGACTCAATATACCTGAGCCGCTAATAGATGCAAAGACATCCCAAAAAAACTTGGAACGATTAATTTTGAATATCCAAGAGGTTAATCCGCCTATCTTCTAATCATTTAGCGCATGGACGGTGAGGTATTCGATACCGCATGATAAACAAATCTGCAATCTTTTTTCTTGCGATGGATATTCTTATTTGCTGCCAAACAATGCATAATGGAATTTAAAGGGGAAATCTTGCTTAATCGTGTGTTTATGTCTGTTGGATATATATAAGAAAAAGGGGGCTATTAACTAAATTTTCCAGATAAATAAAAAAGCGGTTGGAGATTAAGCTCCAACCGCCGAAAATTATCAATAATTAGGGGAAGACGAGTTTCTAAAAACGGTTACTCTCACTATAAAATCGTTCCCCTAAACCTTGTTAAACTCCCGTGAGTCCATATAGCCGCGCTTTTAATCGACTATTTCTTAAATGTCAATGTATGGAGAACACCCCATTCTGGGTCTTCGCTTACTGCCTGGTGAATATCAACACGTATCCACTTGTTGTCCTTAAAGACTGCAAGGACGACCGCCTGCAAAGGTAACCAGCCTTGATATTTATATTTCAGTATTGTTTCATTGGCTTTGGTTCCGTCCTTCAGAGTTGTTAGCTTATCCGAGATGATTGGACAATCTTGGCTTTGTTCCGGATCCAGGATCAGTTTCTTGAATAGTTTCCCGGCGTCTGCAATAGTAGCACCAGCAGGAATTTCCCGCACCTGCACATTAAAAACGGGAATGCCGGCAGCACCGTGTGCGCTAAACAATAAATGATATTGGCTAGCGTTGTCGGGATTATCACTCCAATCGTCTGGATAGGTAACGGAGAAAGCCGGCTTTTTATCGTAGTTGAACACTGCCGCCGAAGCTATAGACGGAGAAAGTGCCAATACCAACATACATGCCCCGGCCAGAAACAATATTGCCTGCATACTACTTTTGCATACCTTGTGTTTCATAATTAACCTCCTGTCCTTTTTTATAGTAGTTCGACTTCTCTATTTATACTTTATAAAAGCTCGCCTTTTTATTAGCGGAGTATATGTAGAAGGCACTTGTGTGTCAAGAAAATTAAGTCACAGAATATTGTGTACGTAGCTGGGGAGATCCCCTGGTAAAGAGAGAGATTTTCACAGTCGCGGTATGCTGATCCCGCTGATTTCAGGAAGTGTGATCGGATATTTGCTTACAGAAAATTTTGTAATTTTTGTTGGTCTTATATCTGCTGCTTAATTAAATTTCTCACTCGCTCAATATCTGCCTTGGCTTCCTTAACCATCCGTTCGATCAGCTCTTTACAGGTGGGAATATCCTTTACCAGCCCGACCGATTGTCCCATCATCATGGGTGCGTCTTCGACATTGCCCATTTCCCAGGCATCTTTTACTTTTTTGCCGGAGATGAGCGGGATAAGCTCGGCGAGGCCGCAGCCCTTTGCTTCCAGAGCTAAAACGTCAGAGACAACTTTGTTTTTGATAGCTCTTCCCTGCAGGCCGATGGTTTTACAGATGAGAGTGGTCTCAAATTCCTGCCGTTTAATAAGCTCCTGCTTGATATTGTCGTGCACTTCACATTCCTTAGTTGCCACAAAGCGCGTCGCCATCATCACACCCTGGGCTCCCAAGGCGAGTGCCGCGGCCATGGTGCGTCCGTCCGCGATACCGCCCACGGTTACCACCGGAATCTTTACTGCCTCGACTATACGCGGCGTGAGCAACATTGTGGTCACGTCATCATCGAGCGGATGGCCTCCTTCTTCGATGCCCGCGGCATAAATGCCGTCGTAACCGATCTTTTCCGCGTGCACGGCATGGCGAACCGATCCGACTTTGTGAAAAATTTTAATTCCCGCCTTTTTTAGTATGTCGATGAATTCTCTCCCCACCGCTTTATCCAGCGGCGTACCGGATATTTCCAACCCCGCCACTTTTTCCTCGGCGCACACGTGCAGATACATTTTGTGATGTTCCGGGGTAATATGCACCGAAGGCAGAATAGTTACATTGACCATAAAGGGTTTGTTTGTAAGCTTTCCTTGTTTCCCTGATAGCATTGCGGAATTCATCTTCTGTTGCATAGTTTCCGGCGGTCAGATTTCCCATCCCGCCCGCGTTCGATACTGCCGCGCAGAGTTTAGGCTTGCTCAGCCACATCATAGCGCCGCAGATAATGGGATATTTAATACCAAACATTTCGGTAATTGCTGTTTTCATTTCTTTCCTGCCTTGCTAATGTAAATTGCAATCATGAATTATTTTTGCGTGCCGCTTGTTTTAATCGGACATAGTAAGAGAAGAAGTCTCACTTAACATTGATGGCTCCCGGGCATCCAAAATTTCAATGATGTCCTGGTACAGACGCTTTTTTAACTCCCCGAAAATTCCGCGCTTCTTCTGAAATGTCTTGGCAAAAGCTAATGCCTCGGCCATAAGTTCTTCTTTATTGGCGCATGCCTTCAGAATAATATGGTGCGCTTCCAGTTCCGGCGCACCGTAGCGGTTTCCGGTGAGCTGCATTTCCGATAACTTGTACAGCGGAACGGCTTTTTTGATAAAGGCAATCATGCCGCGCCGGAAAGGAATGCCGAGATTTACTTCCGGAAAACAGAAAAATCCACGATCCGACTTCATAAATCGAAAATCACAGGCGCAGGACATAATCGAGCCGTTGCCATAGGCATGCCCGTTGATTGCCGCGATTACCGGCATCGGATAAAGAAGTAATTTTTTAAACACGTCGTCCATGCCGCTGATAAAATCATTGACAGGCTGATATTCCTTTTTTTGTAATTTTGCCAATATCCACTCCACGTCTATCCCCTGCGAAAAATTCTTCTCGTCATTGGAAGTAATAATCAGGGCGGTCACTGACTTGTCGGCTATTATTTCATCGAGCATGGCGTTTAAGGTTTGGGCAAAGTAGAGATTTTGCTTGTTTTCGCCGTTGGTCATAGTGAGAATCGCCACGGTTTCGTCTTTGGCCCAGGTCATGATAGGCATATATCGTTCCTTCCTTTTTGATTTTTTTGTTGTTCCCAACATATTAAGGTTATGTTTATAGGTCAAGAAATAAAAGCTGTCCCTCGTTTTCCTGACTTGTAGATGCTATGAACTAATTTTTTCTTAAAAAAGGGTATTTTTAAGAAAATACGCATAATCTTAAAAATACTCTTAAGTGTTTCACCTACTACTATTCAGTGAAGAGCAATTGACAGAATTGAGAATTACAGATCGCAATCTGCGTTTGTCGGTGTGCTGGGATTGATTTCTTGTAAACGAGAATGTATAGTAAGCCATCAGGCGCCAGTCCATGGAAACTGTTGTGAGCTGGGTTGGTTTCAACGTGTAAGACCGGCTCCCATGGCGCTAAATGAGGCAAGATAATCCTGATGAAAAATGTTTTTTGCATCAATCGCCGGCTGGAACCGGGGCAATACCGTCTGGAAGAAGTTTTTGCGGATATCCGCTCCTACGATATTCTGTATACGATCTTTGCCGGAACGGAAGAAATCGATAGGGTCATTGCTCATACCCGGGTGTTTGTAGTGGACCATTCCTATGAAATGTTTGTGGATAACAAAGACGGTTCCATAATCATTGGTCTGGCGCACCTGCGCACTTCTCACGACAATATCCTGTATCTGGACATTATTCACGAGCTCTGTCATATACAGCAACTTCGGCAGGGACGCAATCTTTATGATCAGAGCAGAGCTTACGTGGATCGGGATACCGAAATCGAGGCCTATCTCGTGACCGTACGGGAAGCCCGGCGAATCGGTTTAAACGATGAGGCTATCGCCGATTATCTGCGCGTGGCCTGGATAACACCCCAAGAGCATCAACGACTTGCCCGCAGACTGAATGTGATCGTCAACATGCAAGATGATGATCCAAACTCATAATTCGCTTCAATTCCGCGTTTTCTCCGGCGGATGGCAATTTATTTTTCGTTTGTTACACCTACGAGTCAATAGATTCGTGAAATTACTATCACTGAAGATTAGCAATTGAAAGAGAGTAACGTAGAAATCAGTCGGAGCGTAGCAATCTGCTGTATTGCGTGGTCACGTTGCGTTAAAATCAAGTTACCGCATCACCGTCTCTTAAAACAAAAATGGGTATATTCCCTTTATCAAATCCTCCAACAAGGGATTGTTTTTCTCTCTCAACGCCTCCCTTATCTTTGTACTTGATTATCGTGAAGACTGCACATTCTGTGATACCGTATTTGGTTTCTATCGCAATCATTTCCTTACCAGAAATCTTAAAGTTAATTTCGACAAAGGCTCCGGCGTCAGGTGCGACCTCCCAATCAGCATTTTTACATCACATCTATCCAAGTTAAAGAGTTTTCCACATGCGAAGTTTACACTGACTATTTCGACTGGCTCTAATCCTCTGTTTTCTAAATTTGCATTATATGTAAAGACCTCTTCTGGGCGCGAGAATGAATTGGGAGTTGTGCGTGCATTTACTAGCTGCAAACGTATAGCGTATTCGTATTCTTGATATTTGCTTGTCCTCAAAAAGCTCCACACTGACACGAACAAGGCGATTATTGAAATACCAATCGGAAGGGTGCTTTTCCAGTTATCGATGATGAAAAGGCAGCATATCCAGAAACAATCAAGCACGTTCCTCACCTTTCTTGTTCATTATTTACTCAACGTAACGGAAAAATCAGCCGGAGCGTAAGAGATCGGCTGTATTGCTTTTGTTAGCGGTTAATTTCTGAACATTCAATCTCGTGATAGCCAATGCCCCAGTCCCATTTCCCTTTACATAGCTTTACAATTATCTTTCCATTGATGTCTCTTGTTTCCGCTCTAAATAGAACAGGTTCAGAAAAGCACCCACTATTAAACAACTCCCTATGTTTAAGAATCTCATTGCCATCAATTTTCAGGGAATTTAAATGGATAAAACCAAAAGCTGCGCACATACCCTTTGAGCTGCCGGGAGTTCTACTAATATTTACAGTAACAGGAGTTATACCCACAGTACAGGAAATTGACTGGTCAGGCTGCGTCAGCATGGTGAAACCCGGTGTTATAAGAATTGTACCCTTATCTTCTGGAGCGCTTGTTTTCATAACTGCTTCCAGTGCAAATACTTTCTCGGAAATATTGCATTTGTAAGATATGCCAGGATCAATCCAGTCAGCATTTGCAGGAGTATTCCAGAAAGCAATCAATAACGCCATTGTTATGGTTGCTATTTTTTTCATATTATTTCTCCGCTAACGAAAAAATCAGCCGGAGCGTAGCGATCGGCTGTATTGCGTGGTTAGATTTTATTTTAAATATTTTTGAAGCTCTTTTTCACGCGCATCTGTCATGTCAACGAGACACTGTATATGATAATAGGCCTGCCAAATAGGTGCACCGCCAGTAAAGCTGCCATGAAATTGGCAGTTTTCATCGCGATATTTAATCCATGCTCTTTGAGCCGCTATTAACCCCGCATCGAAGTTATCTGCTTCTGGGTGGTGAACATCTTTAAGCTTTATGAGCAGTGCATTATACGTAGCATTTAACTTCTTATCAGCAATCTCCAATTTTTTGCGAGCGCATTCCGTCAGTTCTTGACCACTTGAACCTCCACAGGGATCGCTCATGCTATCACTTGCTTTATATGTTTTTAATTTCTTCATTGGGCGGTTCTCATCAACCGCAAATGAAATAGATGAAAATATAAATAGGATACTGATGGTGATGGTTATTAGCTTTATCATCATGAAATCCCTTCTTTTATAATCTAACAATATTTATATGGATCGGTGCTAATACTGCAAACGCCGCACTATTGTCGGCATAACACCCCACGGTAAAAACTGTAATTTTACACCTAATAACTTAATATTAAACAATAATCAATTAATTTCCTATTCTTTCACTTGGGATGCTATCTGGATCGGTATAATATCCCAACTCATTTGCTAGAGATTATTCGTTCCATGCATATTTAAGGATTACTATTTGAAATAGAGCATGACATTAAAATTTATAGAACACTCACTTACAGGAAGAACTATGCAAACCACTATTTTTAAAAAATATGCGATTTCTGCCAATCCTTAATTTCTTTTACCACGGATCGACAAAAGAGTGGTCTGCCTCACCAGGTCGCTGAGCGGGAACGGAATTCAAACCCTGGATAATCAATTTGCGGGTATCGGCCGGATCAATGACCGCGTCGATCTCCAGATAGGCGGCCATGTTGATGGCTTTGCCTCTTTCATATAATTGGGCAACCAGTTTGTCGTAGAGCGCTTCGCGTTTCTTCAGGTCTTTTATTGCCGCAAGCTCCTTTTTAAAACCGGCCTTAACCGCGCCTTCCAGCCCCATGCCTCCGAATTCCCCGGTCGGCCAGGCGGCTGTAAAACAAGATTCATGGAAGCCGCCCTTGGCCATAGCCATCGCTCCGAGGCCGTAGCCCCGGCGTAAAACAATCGTAAAGTAAGGCACGGTTAAATGCGCGCCGATGACAAACATGCGGCAGACATGGCGCACCTGCGCGCGCTTTTCGATTTCCGGCCCGACCATGAAGCCCGGAGTATCGCACAAAGACAGAATCGGGAGTTTATACGCACTGCAAATCTGCATCAGCCGCGCCACTTTGTCTGCGCCTTCCGCTTCAATGGCTCCGGCCATATGCATGCAGTTATTGGCGATAACGCCGAAAGGCCGGCCTTCGATTCGGATAAAGCCGGTAATCATGCTCGGGCCGAACTTGGGTCGGAGCTCCAGAAAGGAATCCGTATCGGCAATCGTCTTAATAACTCCGCGTACGTCATAGGCGCGCCGCCTGTTTTCCGGAATCAAACGGCGCAGGCGCAATTGATCACCAGCCTCCCATTTGGCAGTTGTTCCCTGAAAATAGGAAAGATATTTTTTGGTGACAGCAACCATTTCTACATCATCGGCCACTTCAATATCGACAACGCCGTTTTGCGTCTGCACATCAATGGGGCCGACCTCTTCCGGCTTGAAAACACCCAAGCCCCCGCCTTCAATCATCACCGGGCCGCCCATACCGATATTGGAATTGCTGGTGGCGATAATCACATCGCAGCAGCCCAAGAGCGCCGCGTTTCCTGCGAAGCAGGGGCCCGATACGACGCCGACCACCGGCACCTTGCCGCTGAGCCGGGCGAAAGAGGCAAAGGTAGACAAATCCAGACCCGCTACCATGACGCCTGCGGCGTCAACATCACCCGGCCTGCCGCCGCCGCCTTCCGCAAACAAAACCAGCGGCAGGCCCTGTTCATGCGCGAGATTCAGTAGGCGATCCATCTTTTTGTGATTGAAAAACCCCTGAGTGCCGGCGAGAACTGTATAATCGTAAGCCATGACCATGCAGCGTGTTTTTTCCTCAGAAAACAGCGAGCCGTTGACCGATCCGATGCCCGCGATCAGGCCGTCGCCGGGAGTTTTGCTGATGAGATCATCTATTGAACGGCGGCCGCGTTGTGCGGCGATGGTCAGAGCTCCGTATTCGAGGAAACTGCCGTTATCGCAAAGATCCTCCACATTGGCGCGGGCCGTGCGCTGATTTTTCTCTCTTCTTTTGGCCACTGCATCAGGGCGGCTGATGTCCAGGCCGAAAGAATGTCTTTTGATCACTTCGGCAAGGTCAGAGCGTAGGGGATTGTTATCGGTTTCTTTACTCACGGGTGGGGTGTTTTTTTCGTTTGCTATATCTTCTTTGTCTTTAGTTGTTTTCATGTAATGCAAGCTCCCTTATCTGATGCTGATTGCACTGATGATAAATTCATACAATAATCATCCGCGTATATCAAGTAATCCGTCTCTCTTTTTAAGGAAACATGAATATAATTTAAAAAACCCGCTTAAAATTTACGGATTGTTCAGATTTGGAAATATCGCAACTTATTTGCGAAAATTGTGTATAATTAGATTATCAATTAATAACCGGTGTTGCACCGGCGTGGATGAGATAGTGTATTTATGTTTGCTTTTGATATTCATGTCCATACACACAAATATTCCGATTGTTCTTTCATCAACCCCGAAGAACTAATTCGTCAGGCGGTGGAGACGCATCTTGACGGTATCGCTATCACCGAACACGGCATGCGCTGGCCGGATGAAGAATTCGCTAAGCTTCAAAAATTGGCCAATTCTCAAGGCGTCGTTTTAATCAATGGGCAGGAGATATATACTCAAAACGCCAAAAATGAGATGGAGGGAGATTTTTTGGTGTTCGGTATAAAACAAAGTCTAACCGGCCGTTATGCGGCGCAGGAACTTAGTGAAATGGTCCATAGAGAGAGAGGAATCGTTATTGCAGCGCATCCTTACAAATTGTCCCGCGGGGGGAAATCCCATTATTACGGAGCCGGTGACAGGATTTACAAATTGCCGATTGATGCCATCGAGCTTTGGCATCCCGACCATACGGAGCTGGCCTTAAGCAAAGTCGTAAAGGCGATGGACAAGCTCGGGATACCCGGAACCGGCGGTAGTGACGCTCATAAAATTTTCAAAGTAGGTTCTTGTGTAACCATTTTTGAAAATAAAGTTTATGATGAAGAAGATTTTATTCGAGAAATTCGTGAGGGGAGAGTTAAAGCGGAAAAAAAGTTTTAGCCTTTCTCGCATCTTCGCTATTAAACAGGTGGGAACCCTTGCCGCCTAATAACGCCTCTCCTTTTTCCAAAACGTAGCCAACAGTTGTAAGCAGCAGGGGTCATCGAACTGTCGGCGACTAACCACTTAAAATCCGACACATCTACATTATTGGTTGCCAAAGTTTCGACTACCATGGTCCGGAGGGAAAGCGCGGCGCGAAAACGAAAAATTTAACCTAACTTTTAGACACGCTTGAAAGAATAGTTTCCCCGTCCCAATTGATTAAGCGCTCTTTAGAACACTTTGAAGTAAGACAATGCGAAAATGATAATGACAACAATCAACACCGCTAATAAGATAAAATTGAACTTGCGTTTTTCTTTCACTATAGCCATGGTTCATCTCCTGTGTTGTTAAAGTTATTATAATCCTTTCCTCACCAAGGCAGCCAGGTATCATATCTCCCCTGGCCTACCCACACTGCTGATAATCGTAACTCACCCACTACGCTATTATTTTTATATTTGATAAAACGTTTCTTCCTTTATAAGAAGCCCGGTCTTATATGTCAAGGAAATACTCAGTTCCTGCATCGCTTAGGTTCACTACTTTTTCTGTTTTGCTTTTGCTTCCTCTTCCTCCCTTAAAACCTTGCGCAGAATTTTACCGATGGCGGACTTGGGAATCGAATCACGGAATTCAACCAGCTTGGGGACCTTATAGGGTGCCAGCTTCTCCTTGCAGAATTTGATGATTTCCTCTTCCGTGCACTTCTGGCCGGGTTTTAGAACGACAAAGGCCTTAACCGTTTCTCCCCGGTATTGATCTTTCACGCCCAGTGCTACGGCTTCGGCGACTTTGGGATGCTGGAAGAGCACTTCATCAATATCGCGCGGATAAATATTGAATCCGCCGGCAATAATCATATCTTTTTTACGGTCGACGATAAAGATATAGCCATCTTCATCCCTTATCGCGATGTCTCCCGTGTAGAGCCAGCCGTCTTTCAGTTGTCCTTTCGTTTCCTCCGGGTTGTTCCAGTATCC
Organism: uncultured delta proteobacterium; assembly: GCA_963753975.1. Classification (GTDB taxonomy): domain Bacteria; phylum Desulfobacterota; class Syntrophia; order Syntrophales; family Smithellaceae; genus UBA4810. The sequence continues at coordinate 26,639 of CAVWEH010000001.1, read as the reverse complement.
CTGCATGACCAGTGGGCCCTTCATGATGATTTCGCCCGGCTGACCATCCGGAACATCCGTCTGTCCGTTTTCGACATCCACCAGCCGGACGTCGTTATCCGGGAAGGGAATGCCGATGCTGCCGACTTTCTTCAAACCCAGAACCGGGTTCGATATACCCAGGGATGTGGATTCGGAAAGACCATAGCCCTCGGAGAAATAGATTCCCATGTCTTTAACCTGCTCTATGAGTTCCACGGGCATTGGGGCCCCGCCTGAGTTTAACATGCCTATTTTCTTGCCCATGTTCAGTTCTGCCGCTTTGGGATGACTGATCAACGCGGTGATCAACGTGGGAACCGTCGGGAAAAAAGTAATTCTGTCGAATTTAGAAATAAGTTCGATCATCTCGTCAATATTGAAGCGGGGAACCTGGATTTGCGTGGCGCAGTTGAGCATTGCCCAGTTCATCACGACGATGTTACCGTAAACATGGAAGTAAGGAAGTATGGCCATGACATTGCGCTTTTCGTAGGGCGTGAGAGTGGTGGTGGAATTTCCCCACAGCGAGCTTCCGAAGGCGGCCGCCACAATATTGGCATGGGTGAGAACCGCGCCTTTGGGGATGCCGGTTGTGCCGCCCGTAAACTGAAGCATGGCCGGATCATTGGGACTGACCTGGACTCTGGAACGTTGGGGGTTTGGGTATTTCGCGATTAATTCCGCAAAATGGTGCCAGCCCGCCTCCAGATCGAGGCTTTTGGCAGAACTCAGGGGGAATCCCTTGATGTAGTCTGTAACTGCAGTAACAATCACCCGGGGAATTTGAACTTGTTTGCATAAAACGCGGACAGCCGGCAGAACCATGTCAAAGGTAACAAGTGTTGTCAGTCCCGAAATATTCGCCATCAGCTTCAGCTCATCAGGCGTATACAACGGGTTGAGGTTAACGACGATTCCCCCGATGGACAGAACTGCAAAATAAGCGATCATATATTGAGGACAATTAGGCAGCTGCACCCCCACCCGGTCTCCCTTCCGGATACCGAGGCCGGCCAGGGCATTGGCAAAGCGCTTGCACTCCTGGCGCAGTTCGTAAAAAGTCATTTCACTGCCGAAAAAAGTCAGGGCAGCCTTGTCCGGATAAGCTCCGGTGGGAATATCCAGTAGCTCATGGGCCACCAAGCGCGGATAACGGATGGTTGTGGGAACGTTGTAATCATAGTGACGATGCCAGGGTTTTGCTTCCATTGTTTTCCTCTCCTAAGATGAATTTAGTTTGATTTCCGTGAAAGGATTTTTTGCTTTTATGTTATATATGTGAAGCTTCTTTGTATGTCAAAAGAAATTTTGATGACCGGTGATATGCAAAGTGAGGCAAGCCTTAAATCCGGAATTGCAGTGATGACAATATAGAATTGTTGCGAAGAAAAATACATCCATCTATTTGCTGATGAAATACATGGCAATTATAACATGGAAGCGATGATCATCCGCTGGATTTGCTTTGTACCTTCATAGATGGCCATGGCCTTGGCGTCCCGGTAGTACTCTTCCACCGGCCAGTTACGCGTATAACCATTGGCGCCTAAAATCTGTATGGCCCGACTGCAAACGCTTTCCGCCATTTCCGATGAAAAAATCTTGACATATTAGAATGCTTATTCTAATATCGGAGATGATGGGACGCAATGCGCATTTTAGACATAAAGATTTTATAGAGGCGGCAATCGGCATTATTGCCGAAAAGGGGCTTAGCGCCCTCACGATCGCAGCCCTCTCCAAACGAACCAAATCTCCAGTCGGCTCGGTTTATCACCGTTTTTCATCTCGTGATGAGTTGTTAGGAGAGCTCTGGCTTGCCATTGTGGAACCTTTTCAAAAGGAATACCTCAAAAGGATCAATGTGGACGGACTTGAGGCGGCGCTCTACGGACTGAAATGGGTGAGAGAGCATCCGAACGAAGCAAGAGTTCTGCTCCTGCATAAGCGGGAAGATTTTATTTCCGGCAAGTGGCCAATCGAATTGAAGGAACGGGCCCGAATCCTGACCGAAAAACTGAATGAAACGATGCGCCTTTTTATCCAGAAACAATTCGGGCGTCTTACAAGAGAGACCATCGACCGCACACGATATGTCCTTGACGATGCACCGGGCGGAATCATCAGGAGATACCTGGAAGAAGGGAAAATCCCGGCGGAATCCGTTGAGCAGATTATTCGGGAGACATACGCAGCTATTATGAACAAAGCGAAGGTCGGGATGAGGAATGGGCGGCGCAAGTGAAGGAAGAGAGATGAGGATAGATAAAGAAATTGAAGAAAAGGAGAACGTAAAAAATGGCGACCGATTCAATCCCGCTGGACAAAAATGAATTGAAAGAAATTTTGAATAAAAACTGGATGACCCACGATGCCATGTGGTTTTACAACTGTTTGCAAGAATGCGGTATCGAAAAAACAAATAAAATAAACAAAGCCGCGATACGCGACATGTCCGCCATAGAGATCAAACGAATTCACAAGGCTGTCGGTGTTGGGCAGATTAATACCTTTGATGAGTTTAAAAGTTTTTTTGATATAGCAATGGAAATCGCTACCGGCAAATTTATGAAATATAAATATAGCACGCCTGCCAAAAACTTAATGCACGCTGAATGGAAGTCTTGCTTCGCTTACGAGGGAATAAAAGCGCTGGGCGTTATTGACCGTTATGAATGCGGCATCATGCTGCGGATTGATACCTGGCTCTCCACTCTGGGTATTAAATATGAAGTGGAGCCCAAGGTGACAGGCTGCATGATGCATACCGACGGCAAATGTTTTCGAGATTACAGGTTTTTCTTTGACAAATAAATGACATTAAGGGGGAAATATCGATGAGTGAAGATATGTGGAAAATGTTGCAAAAGCACCTAAATTATACTGACGAAGAAATGAAAATATTTCGGGCGGATCCCCGGAATGAGGATGCTTTATCCAAAACGGCCTTAATGCTCAATAAAACAATTGTCGCGGAAGTTATTGAATCGCATGGGTGCGACAGCGGGCATAAAGCCGGTGACAAGTTCTATTTTGATGGTCGCGGTGTTAGCCTTTTAGCAAAACTAGGACCGAGCAGAGTTTCTATTTTCGCCTTGCATTCGGTTGCTCTGGCTATGCCCGCCTTAGCTGAACTTATTTATGCCGGCATTGATCCCAATAAAATGAGGTTCAACAGGTTCGGTTGTGTTGATGTTGGAGTGAGGTGCGGCGGCTGGGGACATATTGTCATGGAACTCAAAGTTGAAGATCGAGAGGTGATTGATGAAAACAGAAGATAGGAATGGCTATATTCCGCTGCCGACTGGGGAGAATCAAAACTGTTTCGGGTGCAGCCTTAAAAATAAATCAGGACTTCAAATGAAGTTTTATGCCACAGAAAAGCTGGATTCAGTAATATCCTGGTTAAAAGTACCTGATCACCTTTGTGGGTGGAGTAACTTGGTTCACGGAGGCATTATTTCAACTATGCTTGATGAAGCTATGGGCTGGGCAGCTCTGATTATACTGAAAAAGCTGGTTGTTTCCAAATCAATAACCGTTAATTTTATAAAGCCTGTTTTAATCGGCAAAGAGATCAGTGTTAAAGGTATGGTGAACAAAATAAATAGTGAACGGGAAGCGATCTTGCAGGGATACATCTATAATGATGAAAGTGAAATTTGTGCCCGATCATCCAGCCTTGCTTCTCTTTTTTCACTGGAGACCTTAAAAAAAATGAACGTCATGGATGAAGAAATGTTTAGAGCTCTGGAGAAGTACATGAACATAAGCCCAACCCGGAAAAGTTGAAGTAAGTCTCGAAATTTCTTTAAAAAAAATAGAGGTGATATTATGGAACAAAGGAGGCAATAAAATGAAAATCAACGAAGATGTATGGAAGTTCTGCCAAAAACATTTTGGGTACAACGATGACGAGATGAAGGAATTCAGGCAAAATCCCAGAAATGAAGATGTCATTTCCAAGGCACCCGCATTAATGAATAAGACGATTGTTATAGAAGTCGTGGATGCACATGGATGTAATAGTCAGCATAAGGTGGGTGATAAGTTCTATTTCGATGGGGCAGGTAATCTGTTGACCAAACTCTGTCCCAATAGAATCTGTTTCGGGGCATTAACTGCAGTTGGACCGCTGATTTATGTATCAAGTGAGCTCTTCTATGCCGGCGTCGATCCTAATGATACGCGTTTTAAGAGAATCGGCTGCTTCGACGTAGGAATACAATGCGGCGGCTGGGGACATATCGTCATGGAACTCAAAGTTGAAGATCGAAAAAAAGCTGAAAAATAGAAGCTATAATATTTTAGGAGGTGCTAAAATGGAAGGATGGACCGAGGAAGAAATTAAGAACAAGAACCTGAGGGCGCTCTGCGAGATCTTTTGCGGCGATGACGAAAAAAGAACAACTGCCTTCCTGCGGCATGTGACTATATGTATGTCGTTATGGAAAAAAGAAGTCCGCAGATAATATTTTTAAAAAATTACATGGAAAGATATCAGGATTATTAAAGGTATAAACATATAACAACCCTGCTTCTCTATAAAAGTCCACGCCTGCCTGCTGTAAATTTCAATCTTTCGGATTCAAATCCATTTTCTTCTTGAAGGCGGCAATAATTGCCTGCGTTGCTGCTTCCAGCGACATTCCTCCCGTGTTTATAATGATATCATAGTGTTTGGGATCAGCAACATCGGCATTAAAGTATTTCCGTGTGAATGCCTTGCGGTTATTTTCTGTTTTAACCACATATTGTTCCGCCTCCGCTTTAGAATATCCCCTGTCTGCCATGAAATATTTAATTCTGTAATCCAGCGGGGCAATTATTCTGACCTTAAATGCTTTTCCCGGTGGCAGGATATGATTCGCTCCCCTTCCTACGATAATAGTGTTACCAAAAACTCCGATAGTCCCGATTACTCGAGTCAGGTGCTGCAGAAATTCACCCGGCCAGGGACGGTATTCTCCAAACAGAGAGGAAAGTAAGGTATCCCGAAAAGATACCTCTTTTTCATCCAGCGATTCGATAACTTTTCTGCTCATTTTGGCACTATCCGCTACATGCTGTATTATTTGAGAACCGATCAGTTCCATATCTAATGCTTTGGCGAGTCTTCTGGCAATTTCACTTCCGCCGCTTCCCGGCTCTCTGGAAATAGTGATTATCGGTCCGCCTTTAAATTTTTCTATTTCAATTCCGTGCTTTAATGCTTTATCCAACAACTTTCGCCACTTATCCACCTGCTGAGCAACCATTCTATCCATGATCGCTTTTTCATCTTCCTGTTCATTTGACGCCGTAGCTTTAATAGATAAATCCCTTGTGTAATCAGGGCAATGGCTTCCCAGAAAGGCATCCGTTGACAACTTAAACCTTTTTTGGCATTCTCTGCGCCAAGCGCATATGCCGCATATGTGTTTTTCTACCGTCATGACTTTCACCCTCTTTCTGACTGACGATTTTTTGTCCCTTTTCTTCACTCAATGCCTCAAAGCCGGCCACAATATCCAATAACTCTTCCGTAATGGTCATCTGGCGCTGCCGGTGAAACTGCCCATGAAGTTCCTGCATCTGCTCTTCGATATTTTTTTCGGCATTCTGCATCGAGGCCAGACGGCTTGCATTTTCGCTGGCCAGAGATTCCGCAAAAGCGCGGTATAAGGAAACAAAGAGATATTCTCTGATCAAAGAGGAAAAGATGAGGTCGCCATCCATCCTGAAAATAGGCAGTGATTTGGAATCCCATTTTTTTTGAGCAATTTCTCTTAGCCAGTCCCGGTTGACGGGAAGGAGCTGAACCAGATGAGGGGTGTAGGAGGCTCCCGTTAGATATTTATTATAAAAAAGCAAAAAATGGTCGACCTGATGGCGGAAATGCCACTCATCAATAATCATTATTATTTCCTGGACAAGCGGTGAAATTCCAGCCGTCGAACTAGGCGTAGTTAAAACCTCATAGATCGGCTGTCCCGCATCCTCTACATAATCGGCCACCCGCGCACCGACAGACAGGACCATACGATTTTCCTTCTTGATGCCGATATTCTTCATATGTTCCAAACTAAAAACGGAAATCTGTTCGTTCAGCTGGCCGCACAATCCTTGATCGGAACCGAAAACGATAGCGCCGAGACGCTTCACTGTTGGGGCCTTTGTCTGTGCCGGTGGCTCCATTCGCTCTTTCAGAACAATCTGCAGACCCATTTCGACCGCCCTGTTGTAATCGGTAAGGGATTCGACAGCCCGCTGATATTGACGGATACTAACCGCAGCCAAAGCCTTCATAGTCTTGACGACGGAAAGAAGATCCCCTGCGCTCTTAATCTTTCTTTTAATGGACTCAGTTGTTTGCATCAACTTCCTCTGTAACTTCAAAGGGAGCAACGTCAGCTTTGACCTTTTTTAAAACGCTTTCCCGATCCGACATCTCCAGTTTGTTTCCTGCTTCAATACTCCGGCACAATTCGGGCAGTTGCTCAGTTACTGACTGAAGAAGGTGAGTTTCTGCTTCTCGCACTTTCTCTGTCGGAACACCATCCAGACATCCTCCTGTTACGGAAAGTAGCGAGACGATCTGTTCCGATGCGCGTAGAGGTTTGTATTGTCCTTGTTTCAATATTTCCCGGACACGCCACCCGCGCTCCAGGGTTTTACGGGTGCTCTCGTCAAGTCGCGTTCCGAAGCGGGAAAACGATTCCAGTTCCTCAAACTGCGAGTAGGAAAGGCGCAGATCACCGGCCACGGAGCGGTAAGCGGGCAGCTGTGTTTTACCGCCCACACGCGAAACCGACTTTCCGACATCGACAGCGGGCAGGATTCCTTTATTGAAGAGAACAGGGGACAGGTAAATTTGTCCGTCCGTAATGGAAATAAGATTTGTGGGGATATATGATGATAGATCCTGCGCTTCGGTTTCCGTAATCGGCAAAGAGGTCAGCGATCCTCCGCCCAATTCGGGGCGTAAATGAGTCGATCGCTCCAGCAGACGGGAATGAATGTAAAAAATATCACCGGGGAAAGCCTCACGTCCCGGAGGGCGCCGCAAAAGCAGAGAAACCTCGCGGTAAGCGCGCGCGTGAGAGGTGAGATCATCGTAAATAATGAGGACATCACGGCCCTGCTCCATGAAATATTCTCCCATTGTTGTTGCTGCATAGGGTGCAACAAACTGCAGGCCGGGTGTGTCTTCGCCTGTAGCCACAACAACGATACAAGATTGCATCACACCGCGGTCGCGTAAATCAGCTATAACTTTGGCTACATCGGCGCTCTTTTTGCCGACTGCGCAATAAATAGAGATGATTCCTGTTTCTTTCTGGTTGATGATTGTGTCTACCGCGATGGCGGTCTTTCCGGTCTGACGATCGCCCAGTATCAGTTCCCGCTGTCCGCGGCCGATGGGAATGAGAGCATCGATTACCTTAATTCCCGTCTGCAGCGGAACGGTCACCGGGGCTCGGTCCATGACTGCAGGAGCCGGCCTTTCTACCGGAAGCCTCTTGACTGTATTAATTTCTCCCAGACCGTCCAGGGGACGACCCAGAGGATCAACCACCCGTCCCAAAAGACCTTCACCGACAGGAACGTCGAGAACGCGCTGGGTGCGGTGGACTTCCTCTCCTACCTGAAGATTTTCACTGGGATCAAGAAGGACAATCCCTATTTCCTCCGGGTCTATATTGAAGACAAGTCCCATGTAATTTCCGGAAAATCGCACCAGTTCCTCCGCGCGGATATTCGGTAGTCCGCTGACTCTGGCGATATCACGACCCACAAATTGAATTGTGCCGATTTCGTATTGCCGCAGTTCAGGTTTCTGTTTTTTTAAAACCTTATCCATGGTCGAAAAGGTATCATCAAGAAAAGTTTTTAACTCTTTAGTTTCGGTTATATTAACTTGTTCGCTCATTCTACTCCTCCCTCAATATTCCCTGCTATCCGCTGTGCGCTTCTTTCTGAAGGGTTTCGGTCAAATTTTCCACCAGTGTTTCCAGATACTCATTCAGACTCCAGGCGATCTTATGCCCGTTCACCCGCATCTCTATGCCGGAAACGACCTCCGGCTTCATTGAATAATTGATCGTAAAGCCTTTGGTGATCTGCTTTTTTAAAGCCTGCTCTATCCGGTCTTTCGTTTCCGGCGGAATATCGAAAGCGCTCTGTACAGTTACTCTATTGCCGCCACCGGCAATAGCTTTGCGAATTTGTGCGGATTTTTCTTTGTCCAATTCCCGGACCCGTCGGATAAATTCATCGACAATCCGCGCCTCCAGGTCTTGATCGGCCAGATCCGTCAATGCCCGTCGGGCAGTGGCATAAATCTGCCGGGCCGCCCGCCCGCGGAGATCCTGAAAAAAAGCATCCTTTTCTCTCATCAACATATCCTGCCAGCGAGATTTTACCGCGTCGACGTCTTCCCGCACCTTTTCCATGAGCTCTTTCCGCTTAGCTTCGGCGGCCACAGCCGCATCATTCAGCAATTGTTCCGATTTCTCGGTAAGCAACTGGTTCTTCTTGTCATAGATCTCGGTTGCCTCAGCCGCCGCCACTTTCATTTTCTCAGCCTCGGCAAAACGTGCGGCGATTGTTGCCTCTCTGTCGTCCATCGCTTTAATGATCCGCCCGTACAGGAAGCGCTTCAACAGATAGACGAGCAGCAGGAAATTGAAGATTTGGCAAAACAAAACAAACCAGTCGATATGCATGGATTATCCCCCTGCCTTTACAAAATAGCCCCAGAAAGGATTTGCAAAGATTACAATCATGGAAATAACAAAGCAGTAAATGGCGATTGATTCGATCATGGCGAGTCCCACAAAAAGGGTTCGTGTCAAAGAATTGCGCTCATCGGGTTGCTGGGCGATGGCGGCAAGAGCCTGCTGAATCGCCCGTCCTTGTCCCAGAGCCGGTCCAATAGAACCTATTGCCATTGTTATGCCCGCAGCAATGATCGAAGCTACTGCAACTAAACTCAATTTATCCATAAAAACTCCTCCTTATATAAAGTTATTGATTAATCAGGCCTCTATGCCTGCGCTGACCTCGGTTTTATGTGTATCTTCGTGGGCGCTCGTTGCCGAAGCGATGTACACCATAGAAAGTATGGCAAAAATGTAGGCCTGGATCACTCCGATCAAAAGTCCCAAAGCCTGCATGATGACGGGGAATACCAGGGGTGTCACCGACAGAAGAATGCCGATAACTTTCTCATGACTCATGATATTACCGAACAATCGAACCGTGAGGGCGAGCGTCCTGGATATTTCACCCATGACATGGAACGGGAAAAAGATAAAATTGGGCTGAAAGTATTCTTTTAAATAATGAAGCACTCCGTTTCTGGAAATACCGTAAAAAGGAACGGCAATAAATACGCAAAGTGCCAGCGCCGCTGTCGTGGTTATCGATGCCGTGGGCGGTACATATCCCGGAACAATAGCCAGCACATTGGAGACGCAGATAAAAAGGAATAAAGTGCCGATCAAGGGAACATAGTCATCGACTCCCTTCTTGGTCATTTCCCTGATTTCTCCGCGGATGGTGGAGATAACCACTTCCAGAAAATGCTGCCAACGGGAAACATTGATACCGCTCGAAAGATTGCGTGTAATAAGCCAGGAGCCGACGACGAGAATAGCCATAACCAGCCATGTAAAGACAATGGTTACATTGATGGTGATAAAACCCCAGGTCCAGAGAATAACTTGATCCGGGCTGATCTGATTGATGGCTACTATTTCCATTTCAACTCCTGAGCAGGATTTGGAAGAACCTTATAATATTCTAAATTGCTTTATCTATTCCCAGACGGCGGGTGAGAATCATCCTCATTAAAACGAAACCCATGAGCGCTGTGGCCAGTCGCTGCCATTCTCCGCCCATTACAAAATAAAATCCGGGCAGCACCACAGCCATACGCAAAACAAAACTGCTTAGCATCAGACGCACAGGATTGGGCGTATCCGGAAGCCTCTTCACGGTACGCCAGAGGGCGATAAAGTAAAAAGTTCCCAAGGCCAGTCCCGCCGCAAATGCCAGAAAAAGAATAACTATCGTTATGATTTTTAAATCATTCATCATCATCTTCATTGACAATTTTGCTTCTGACTTTTCTTACCCAATACGCGGCATTGAGACATCCCAGCACCACGCCGATAATCAGAAACATCAGCGCCCAGGAATAACGGCTCGGCCAGGTACGGTCGATCCAGAGCCCCAGTGCTATTCCGATGAGGGTGGGAATTGCCACCGACCAACCGACAATCCCGAACATTCCTACGCCGAACCAAACAGTTTCATCTTTATGCCGCATTGCCTTAAGGCGCAGAGATTCCTTTTGGGCGACTTTATCCGCAAAGTGATCGGCGATCTGCCGGCGTCTCTGACCTGATGTGCGTTTTATTTCGACCATATCTTTTTAAACTCCTATAGGTTCGTAAAACTTCCCATCTCTGGTTTGGAACACTCCCTGCCAAATGCTACCGATACTAAAGATATAAGATTTTTGCTTGGCCATATCATTTCAACTCCACAAAACGTCTGATCAGACTGGCCTCAAGTTTGGCCGCGGCGGAACGGACCATCTTTTCGCGTTCATCCAGGATGTCGTATTGCTCCACAACGACCTGTTTCAATTTGCCTAAGTCCGGAGCACGCACGGCATTGCGTGTAGATACAAGGACATCAGCCCCCTTTTTTACCAGCGTTCCCACGTCCATCGCCAATAATTCCTGGCCCCCCGTTATCGGTTCATAGGTAAAAAGACCGGGAGCCAGCGTTGCCACAAAATCAATATGGTTAGGCATGAGGCAAAAAGAACCGTTTTCCGCCTCGGCGACAATCTTTTTTACTTCCTGCTTTATTAAAACTTCCGCCGGTAGTAATATCTTAAGCATCATGTTGGATTTTCGCCTCGTCTACTGTTCCAATCATATAAAGCGCGCGTTCCGGATATTCGGCAAATTCATCATTAAGTATTCGCTCACAGCCGTTCAAGGTATCTTCGCGGGAGACCATTTTCCCGGCTGTCCCGGTAAACTGTTCTGTGACAAAGAACGGCTGGGTAAAGAAACGCTCGAGCCTTCGCGCCCTGAAAACAGTTCGTTGATCTTCCCGGGAAAGTTCGGAAATACCCAGCATGGCGATAATATCTTTAAGATCTTCATAAACAGCCAGCGTCTTGCGAATTTCCTGTGCGATCTTATAGTGGCGCTCGCCGGCGATATTCGGCAACAGCATCTTCGAGCTGGACTGAAGGAGGTCGATGGCCGGGTATAACCCTTCGCTGGCCCGCTTGCGCGAGAGGGCGATTGTCGCCGAGAGATGGCCGAAGGTATGGACAGCTGAAGGATCGGTGAAATCATCTGCCGGCACATAGACAGCTTGAATAGAAGTAATAGCACCTGTTTTGGTGTTACAGATTCGTTCTTCGAGTTCGGCCAGTTCCGTAGCTAAAGTCGGCTGGTAACCAAGGCGCGAAGGAAGTTGTCCTAAAAGACCGGAAACTTCCATTCCTGCCTGGATAAAGCGGAAGATGTTGTCAATCATAAGGAGGACATCCTGCTTGGCGTCATCCCGGAAATACTCAGCCATAGTAAGCGCCGCGTGGCCGACGCGAAATCTGGCGCCCGGCGGTTCATTCATCTGACCGAAAACCATCACTGTATTGCCCAGAACTCCGCTTTCCTCCATTTCGCGGTAGAGTTCCTCACCCTCACGACAGCGCTCACCGATGCCGCAGAAGATACTCATCCCTTCATGGTGGCTGACGGTATTGTGGATCATTTCCGTAATAAGAACGGTTTTCCCGACGCCTGCACCGCCGAAAAGACCGGCTTTCCCTCCTCGCTCCAGAGGCGCAAGAACATCAATGGCTTTGATTCCCGTCTCGAAAATCTCGGAAACAGTGGACTGATCCTGTAAGGGAATCGGCTCACGGTGAATGGAACGCCATTCACCTCCTTCCACCTGATCTTTTTTATCAATTGTTTGTCCGAAGACATTGAAAACTCTTCCTAAAAGTTCCTTGCCTACCGGAACTTCAAGAGGCTTGCCCGTATCCGTTACCGTCGAACCTCGGGCCAGACCCTGGGTAGGTGTCAGAGAAACACCTCGAACCGTATTGGCGTCCAACTGGGTAAAAACTTCGATGATCACCTCTCCCTTATCACCGGCCTGAAGAACATTGCGAATCGAAGGCGCTACGGGAAAACGGACATCAACGACACTGCTGCGAATGGACAAAACCTTTCCTTGATTGACTTGTTTACGCTCCACGTTCATCTCCTCTTGTTATCGAATTTATGCTGTAAAGTTCTTAATACAGCTCTTCCACTTTTTTAATGCCTTCCATCAGCCAGCCTACGACACCACCAATGACAAGAAACATAAACGCGCGAATAACATCATATATGAAGGGAGACTCTTTCAAGAAGAGCTCATGGCCGGTTAAAATCAGGAGACCAAGAAAAAAGGCAACAAAGATACCTCTCTTACCCCACCAGATCGAGGCCAGAATGATTGGAATATAGAAGAGATGAGTGAAAAGCCCTTCTGTTTTGAGGGTTGCATGATAATAATAGGTGAGAATACAGGCGCTAAGGAGAAAGATAGCCATCAGTCCGGCTTTATAGATGTTTTTTTTACCGCCAATGAGTCCTTTCATCATTAGTGTTTTGATGGCGCCCAGCTTTTTTTCAACATCGCCAACGGTCAACCCTTGGTATTTCTCCGTAACCTGATAGGAGACATAGTCGAACATAAGAATCGTTCTATTCAAACTTTCCACCGCCTGCTGCTTTTCCAGGGCTGTAAAAAAAGTCCCCTGAAATTCCGCGTAAAGCCAAAGATTTCGCCTCATCAGGATCAAGGCGTATAAAGCTTCATGGAGAGGTATCTTTTCGTTGTAGAATTCTTCGGCATATTTCCAGGAAAATGTCTTGGCTTCTTCATACGGGATTTCGGCCAAAGACATTTGACGAAAGAGCCTGTAAAAATTGATTCCCTGTTCGATCACCATGTCTTTCGGCAGAGAGTGATACGAAGGCGTTCTGCTATGCGTCATCACGTCCTTGGCCCATTGTTTGGCAATATTTTCGGCCTTGCTTTCTATAAGGTCAATAAGTTTTGCAGCATAAGCTTGCATTCCTTCATCCCTCCTTTCAAAGAGTCATTCTGATAAAAAATCCTCACTTGATTGAATCCATCTTGTCAATCACTGCGTATTTTTTTTCGCCAGCCATTCCAGTTTCATTATTTTCCAGTATTTTCTGGTAATGACATACATAATGTAGTCGAACATAAGGATTGTCCGGCTGAGGCTTTCCACCGCCTGCCGGTGTTCTACCTCTGTATTAAACATGGATTGAAACTCCGCGTATAACCACATGTGCCTCCTCATCAGAATCAGGGCATAGATAGCCTCATGAAGGGGAATTCCTTCTCTGTATCTTTCCTCCGCGTACGCCTCGAAAATTTCTTCGGCTTGTTCAAAAGGCGCTTCGTGAAAAAACATCATTTGAAAATTACGGTAAAAATCTTTGGCTTGAAGAATAATTTTGTCTTCTGATGAGTCATGATAGGTATAAGTCCTGGCGTTAGTTTTTACGTCCTTGGCCCATTGTTTGGCAATCGTTTCCGCATTCTTTTGAGTCAAATCAACCAGTTTTGTGACAAAAGCTTTCATAGCCGCTCTTTTCCTTAAATTAAAGATAAGAGCAACGGCTATGCCATAGAAAATTCTTTCTATATTTTGATGTCTGGTTGCCTCATAAATAAAGCCCGAATTTATTTCTATCTGTCCTGTCCGCTAAATATAGAATCCATTTATTTTAAGGTGTTATGGCTTTCCGTCTTTGCCGGTAGGTTAAGTTTTTTATTTTTACTTAAATGCTATTGATTAATTATAAAATGTAATGTGACGGACGGCAAAAGCGAAATAAACGTCGTCGGAAAAGTTATGCGGGAAGATTTAAATACATCTGAAAGCAACAATATTTTTAAAATACAGGAGCTTACCAATAGAGACCTTTTTGTCACCCCGGACGACTCAAATGTCGCGCAGGATTGATTCCCACCGGGAATTTTTTTTCATGGCGGCAATTTTCCTCTGCAGCTGTCTGACGGTTATTCCCAGAATTTGTGCGACCTTACTGCGATCCCCATTGGTATTGGTCAAAACATAAACCAGATGCGCTTCATCGTTTTCCTTCAAGGTGCATAAGTGGCGGGCGAAGGGGGATTGTATCGTTGATGTCATGCCCAGATGATGAGGGAGAATAAGATTGGAGTCGGCCAAGAGGACGGCATTTTCGATGATTTGAGACAATTCACGAACATTGCCGGGGTAATCTCTGCCGGTTAATAAATCCATGGCGTCGGGGCTAAAACCGATGCCTTCCTTGTTATAACTGTGAAGTGCCTTGCGGAGGAAATGGCATGCAAGCAAGGGAATATCACCTGGTCTTTCTCTTAAAGAAGGTAGATGAATGTGGGCTGATTTCAGACGGTAGAGCAAATCCAGCCTGAAATTACCCTCCTGGCAGGCATGATCGAGGTCCCTGTTGGAAGCGGATATAACTCTTACATCCACCCAGATCGGTTTTGCTGCACCGAGAGGATAGAAAGATTTTTCTTCCAGCACACGCAACAGTTTCGCCTGCAGGGCGATCGGCAATTCCCCAATTTCGTCGAGAAACAAAGTTCCGCCGTCGGCCTGTTCGAAATAGCCCCGGTGCGGCGTCTCCGCGCCGGTGAAAGCTCCTTTGGCATGACCAAAAAATTGGCTCTCAAACATGGTGGCCGGAATAGCGCTGACGTTAACGGCAATAAAGGGACCTTTGGGCATTGGTCCCGCCCGGTGAATACCTTTGGCAACCAATTCCTTGCCGGTTCCCGATTCGCCGGTGATCATTATGGGATTGCCACTGCCGGCCATAACCTGGGCATAGGATAGACAGCGAACGCATTTGAGGAGACTGGGTGATAGTCTCAGAAAAGGCATCCGGAACCTCCCTCTTATCGTCACCTGCCGTTACCGACAAACCGATGAGCAGTCCCCTATGTTCATAGGCTCTTTTAATGGCCAGAAAAAGGAGATCGTTATCTACCGGTTTGACCAGATAATCATAAGCGCCCAAACGAATAGCCTTTACCGTGGTGGGAATGTCATCAATGGCCGTGAGGATGACGAATTCGGTATGGGGACGGTAAGGTCTTGTAGATTCCAGAACCTGCAAACCATCTACTTCCGGCATGAGCAGATCGAGAAGCACGATATCGAAATCCGTTTCTCTAACTCTCTCAATGGCCTCCCTGCCGTTATCACAGATGTCCACGTTCCTGATGCCCCGCCATTTGAGCAGCCGTTTCACCGAATTCAGGGAGACTTCTTCATCATCGACAATCAGGATCCTCATAATCTTTGCCTTCCCGTTTCGCGAATTATATTTTGCAATTGTAACATACTAAACGGTTTTTTAAGAAGGTAATCGGGCTTCATGGCCATCCTTCCTTCTTGTTTCAAAGCCATTGTGTCGGAGGAATAAAAAATTGTGGGCAGAAGCGGGAAGCGTTCCTTGACTTTTTTTACGAGTTCCCATCCGTTCATTGCCGGCAGTTTGATCTCCGAGATAAAAATATCCACCTCCGGATGCTCCTCCAGATAGGCGATAATATCTTCGGGAGTATCATCAGAACCGCAATGCCAATCAACAACATCAACAAAACCCGCTTTGATTTCGTTGATGTAAGCGGCATCACTATCGCAGCAAAGTATGGCCGGGCGGATGTCAATCTGCCCTTTCGGATCCAGAGGCAGATAGACGGAAAACCTGCTACCCAGACCGGGACGGGAAAGGACTCCTATTATTCCCCGGTGTTCTTTGATCAGCCCGTACGAGATGGAAAGACCAAGTCCCGTTCCCTCCCTGTCTCTTCTAGTCGTAAAGAAAGGTTCAAAGATATGGTCCAGCACCTCGCTTCCCATGCCGATGCCGTTATCTTCAATTTCGATCAGAATCGATTGGAGTCTTTCAATGTTTCTTGCGGTGATGATTATTCTTCCTTTTCTGTCGGGCGTAATAGATTGATGCGCGTTAATCAGCAGGTTAGCGATGACTTGCTCAATTTTTTGAAAATGTCCCTGGATTGGCGGCAGATTGCTATCAATATAACGATCGATGCGGGGGACCGTTTTGCGAACCTGGGCGCCGACAATGATCAAAACACCCTGAATGACTTCCTCAATTTGCAGGGGCTTCATTTGCACTGTTTCGTCCGCCCGGGCAAATTCCTTTAGTCCGGAAATAACACGCTTGATTCTCTGTGAGGCAATTTTAAACTCCTCAATAATTTCTTTCATATTTGTGCAGACTTCCACATAACTGATGCCCTTATCACCCCAGTCCGGATGGGAGGCGCCGTCACTGGCGAGGATCGGTTCGACGGCGGCCCACATTTCTTCCAAAAGCGGAATGTTATTGGCGATAAAGCTTACCGGGTTATTGATTTCATGGGCGACTCCCGTTACGACCTCACCTAGTGCCTTTAATTTATGGGATTGGATCAGCTGCTGCAGGCGGAGTTCCCCCTCCTGGCGGATTCTCCTGTCTTCAGTTATATCCTGCCAGGCGCCGACCATATAACTGCCGGAGCGAGTGCTCAGCCTGATCAGTCGGCGATGATCGGAGAACCAGCGATAAGAGCCGTCGGCCGCCTGAAAACGATACTCAAACTGGTAAGTTCCTTTGTACCTAGCCATTTTCAACTCGGAAAGTATCTCTTTTTGATCGTCAGGATGAATATGATCCTGCCAGAATGTAGGGCACTCCGTAAATTGGTGAGGGGTGTATCCGGTAATTTCTTTGATGCTGTTGCTGACAAAAGTGATTGTTAAATTTTTACCAGCGTCACAGGTGTAGGAAACAATAGGAAGGAACTCCAGGATGAGCGACAGATGATCCGTGGTGTCTTTCAAAGCTTTGTTGGTTTTAGCCAATTCATGGGTGCGTTTCTTGACTTTGTATTCCAGTTCTTCATGGGCTTTCAATAATGCCGCTTCCGCCCGTTTTGCCTGCGTTATGTCTTCCAGCGTTTCAATTGCTCCAACGACGGTGCCTTTGGAGTTGCGGATGATAGCGGCGGTAAAGCGCAGCCATCGTCCCTTTTTTCCAAGTTCCGGAAAGAAATCTGTTGCCTCATACGCGCCGTCGATCAATTTTGATTTGATGAATTTGCCTGTATACCAATGGGTCATCTCTTTCTGGAATTCATCGACGAGCAAATCGGCCATGCAGGGCCTCTCTGTGCTATAGAACGCCCGCCATTGCTGTCCGGTGCCTATCACCTCTTCGGCCTTGATTCCGCTGAGTTCTTCCAGGGCTTTATTCCAGTAGATGACCAGATGGTCTTTCCCGATTATAAACGCAGGAATGGGAGAACTTCCGATAATACTTTGCAGGGACTGCCGGCTGTTACTGAAAACTTCCCGTGCCCAGATACTTTCGCTGTCTTTTGGCTTCTTTTTTATATTTTTGTCTTGGCGATATTTATCTTTCATCTTCTCTTGCCTGGGAGAATTAAATATAGCCCCGCTTTGACACTTTTATGAAAAAATCCTGTAACTCCGAAAGAGCCTGTTCCTGTGGGGAAATGGATTTTATACAAGAAATTATTATAGTGGGTTAACTATATTGAAGAAAGCACTTATGTGTCAAGAAAATTAAAACTCGCCTATTCCCAATCATATCCGGGCTTCGATCCAGAGACGGATATGTTCGATGACGGTGTCTTTTTCCGGCTCATTGAGAATTTCATGGTAGAGTCCTTTATAGATTTTGAGCTGTTTATCTCGCGATGAAATGTGATCATAGAAGTACTTGGACGAAGCGGGAGTGACGATCTGATCTCCTCCGCCGTGAAGAATCAAACAAGGATATTTATAGGTACCAGTATTATCCATTAGATGTTTTGCTCCCCTGATCAATACCTCGCCCATGAGTTTGGTCGTGAACTCTTTGAGCACGAGAGGATCTTCTTTGTAAGCGCTTACAACTCGTGGGTCGCGGCAAATGATATCGCTGAGCGTATTGGCGATGGGCGCAAGCGGCGTCGCGTTATAATCAAAAGATGCCATATCTTAAAAATAGGCTGAACAGTAACCGCCGCTCCGGAGAGTATTTGACCCGCAAGCTTATCCGGATATTTCACGCCGTAAGAGGCGGTAATGAATCCACCCATGCTGTGTCCCAACATAAATAAAGGTATTCCCGGATTTTCCTCTTCGGCTATGCCCACGATTTTCTGCGCATCATCAATGAAGATTTGGTAGTCGGCGATATATCCCCTCTCCCCTCCGGATCGACCGTGACCGCGGTTATCGAAGCGATAGACTGAGCAGCCGGAATCGTTAAGCCGCGAGGCCACATAGTTATAGCGCCCGGCATGTTCGCACAGTCCATGGACAATAATCACTGCCGCTTTCGGGCTTTGCACAAGATTTTTCAACACGAAAAGTTCAATACCTTTGGCAACATCCAATTTGCTTGTCTGATTCATTGTGTTCACCCTGCTTCTTCCTTGCAAAAGGGACGGGAAATGATTTTTTGTATGCCGACTATATTGAAGAGCGGGCTTGTAAGCCAAGAAAATTTAACTAATAACATCTGAAAAATTGAGGTTGGCAGTGAACAATTTCCTTGACAAATTATCCGGTTATGCTAACGATCTGTTACCGGACGGTCTGTAAGTTTGTTAAGCATTTATACTAACTAACCGAAGGTTGTTTATGTCCAGGATTCATTTATTAAAAGTCCGATCGAGTAGCTGCTCCTTATTCTCCCCCCATTCCTTTTGATAGCAAAAATTAACACATTTCCCAATCCTGGCTTAACGTATTGAAGCTCTACGGAAAAGATACTGAAAAGAAGTTATCGGGGGAAAGCATAACATCTTGCCCGCAAAGGCGGATAACACAGATATAGAGTAACCTACAAAATGCAGTGGAAAGAAGGAGGAGGAACATTATGAGTGAAATCGGAGATAAAGTTGGAATGGGATGGTTGCCGGACTATCCGGATTTTCGGGACCACACAACAGAGCATGAGGAAATTCCGGCCAGATCAAAAGCGCTGGGTCAAAAAGATTCCATTAAAGTAATGTTGACAAAAGTAGGCGTTGCTAAAATTGCCCGAGCCAGTCTGCCTGTTTCCGTAGATTTGAAATCATGGTTTTCTCCAGTTGAGGATCAGGGTTCACTTGGATCCTGCACGGCCAATGCCGGCGTCGGTATTGTCGAATATTTCGAGAAGCGGGCTTTTGGAAAGCACATCGATGCCTCCAGACTTTTTCTCTATAAGACTAGCAGAAATATGATGCACGCCAAAGGTGATACCGGCGCGTTTCTGAGATCAACAATGAGTGCTTTGGTACTTTTTGGCATTCCGCACGAAGAATACTGGCCGTACACAATTGCGGATTTCGATAAAGAACCGACAGCTTTCTGTTACGCTTTCGGCCAGAACTATCAGGCCATAGATTACTACAGGCTGGATCCCCCCGGGACCAATAAGAATGATTTGTTAAATCGGGTAAAAACCAATTTGGCTGCCGGCCTTCCCGCAATGTTCGGCTTTACCGTTTATAGTTCTTACGCTCAAGCGGCGGCATCCGGCAAAATTCCGTATCCTACAGCGGGCGAAAAAATTGTCGGCGGCCATGCCATTGTTGCCGCCGGTTACGATGACAAAATGAGGATTAAAAATACTAATCCCGGAGCCGCGGAAACAACCGGAGCGCTGCTTATCAGAAACTCCTGGGGCGCAAAATGGGGAAGCGGAGGTTACGGTTGGCTTCCTTATGAATATGTGTTGAAAGGGTTGGCCATTGATTGGTGGTCACTGCTCAAAAACGAATGGGTCGATACCGGTAACTTTAAATAGAAAATAGGCGCCGGCGAAGATAAGAGATTGCTGAAAATATTGCCTGCGGTGTTTACCGGACTAAAGTGCGTTTTTATCCGTTATCAGGGTTATTGCGGATTGATGATCGCAATGGTAAAATGCCCATTAATTAAAGAACGTTTGAACCGATCATCAGAGGAGATTCTTTACAATGTCTATTCCTGAAAAATACCTGACAATAATGAATAAATTTGCCAAGGCATTAAAGACGGGGGATTTATCCGAAGTCAATGCCATACCTTTAGATGATGTAAGGTTGGCTAAAATTCATTTAAGCTCCGACAGTACTCAGCCGTATTACGCTCTTTTGTTAGACACGATAACAGAAAGAGAAAAGGCGACAATGGGCAGCAAGGAAGGGGTAAAAGTTTCCGGCGTTGAATCGAATTATGCGAAGAACCAGCATATTTTTTTAGCGCATAAATTTGCCGACGATGATCTTGTTATAATACTGAAAAAGACTATTGAAAGGCATAAATATCTTTGGGCCGAAGGCAAAAAAAATGATCTGGGGAAAATTTCCGCGGATATTCTCGCAAAAATAAAAAACTGCGGCTTCTTCATAGCAATACTCACCAAGCAGCATGAACTACAGGGCGGCAACTTTACGACTAATAGCTGGCTTATCGAAGAAAAGGGCGCGGCACTGGCTTTCGGTCAGCGCCCTTTCGTTCTGGTCGAGGAAGGCATTGAACGGCACTATGTCGGTTTTGTTCAAAATGATGATCAAATAATTAATTTCAATACGGCGGATTTCAGAACGAAAGTAGAAGACATTATAAAGAGGATAGACGCCGTCTACAAAAAATATTTAGGTCAGGACTTAATTTAACAATGTCGGGAATTTCTGAAGAAAGAAGTTATGTCAAGAACAAAGTTCGGAACGTATAAATGATGATTCAAGACTTGGCACCTTTGTCTTTTTTCAAATACAAGAACTACCGGATTCATAAGATCACCTTAGCGTAGCAGCATCGTAACTTAACTGCTGCTGTTCAGAAAAGTGATAAAATAATCCACGCCCAAAATCGCCCGGAAAACAAATTGGAAAAGATTATGAGGCACGGCCAATGACATTCTTTTTGATAAACTCCTTGAGCTTTTTCCGGTCGAAAACACCCAGCCATTTAAACTCAACGCTTCTTCTGCGGAGTTGTTTTTCTTTATCATTGGAATCGGAAAGAAGATTGTCCGATTTGGTAACGAAATCTATACGTTCAAGATAGGGAATATCTTTGAACTGAAGGCTGAGAAGGCCTATTTTTTCCAGTTCTTCCTTGGAACCGTCGTAAATAAAAGCGCAACCGCCCTCACTAATATCCAGCATCTGCACTTTTCTTTCTTCGGAGGTATAGGGTTCAACTACAACGAATACCCTTTTATCAGTATAAAAGCGGGGATGCAGCCGAGGCCTAAATAACCTTCTTAGTATTTTTGAAAGTCTCATTAGCTACCCCATAACATTCGGTGTATAATAATATTATACTTGTAACATAACGAAGAATCAAGTCAAATTTAAATTTTAGCTGATATTTGAGCCTGGCAATAGTGCCCCATGCAGATTTTTTATCTTTTGCCATGAAATTTAACACAGTGCAGCGGTACTTCTTTATAGGCTTTTCGCCATTACGGCGTCTTTTGCCGCCGGCGGCGGACGCCAATACAGGTTTTTGCAACTTATATTATCCGGAACCATATAAACCATCATTGACCGAATATAGCATTTATTGGTAATATGATATGTGGAGATAATGAATAATATCAAATTACAAAAACAATTCGATCTGGCAGCTGAAAAATATAGTTCTCCGAAAAAATAAGATGCTGGAAAAAAATAAAGGTACGGTATGAAAATAATTCGTTTTATTTCCGGAGCGAAAAAAGTTTTGTACGGAGTCTATAATCCGAAGCAGCCTGATTTAGCAAAGATTATTGAAGGGGATATTTTTGGAGACTACAAAATTACCTCCAAGAAAGCAGAGATTAGAAAGCTGCTCCCGCCGATTACTCCGGTAAACATTCTTGCATTGGGCATCAATTATAAGAAACACGGTGATGAGACAACGATGTCTTATCCGGATCAACCTATATTGTTTTTGAAGGCGACCACCAGTATTGTCGGGCAAGATGGTCCGATTATTCTGCCTGCCGCCGGTCCCGATTATGTGGATTACGAAGCGGAGCTTGCTGCTGTGATGGGGAAGAAGGCGAAAAACGTCCTGCCGGATAAGGCCATGGACTATGTTATGGGCTACACGTGTGCGAACGATGTCAGTGCGAGGGATTGGCAGTTTGATAAGCAGAAGGGACAGTGGGCGAGAGGGAAAAGCTTTGATACTTTCTGCCCTCTGGGGCCATGGATCGTGACAAAAGAAGATATCGATGATCCTAACAATCTCGGTATTCGCTGTATCATCAACGGTCAAACGGTTCAGGAATCAAAGACGTCAGAGATGATTTTTAACGTCGCCAATATCGTCAGCAACCTGAGCTTTTCGATGACGCTTGTTCCGGGAACGGTTATTTTAACAGGGACACCGGATGGTGTAGGGTTCACCAGACAACCACCTCTTTTTCTCCATGCCGGTGACCTGGTGAGTGTAGAGATTGAAAAGATCGGTATTCTTACCAATAGAGTTGTGAGAGAAGATAGCAATACTAATATGGATGATATTCTCGCTTGAGTTTTTTGTCAGTGCCAGTCTTAGTTGCCGGAGGCGGAAAAGGTTACGATCTCGCTTTCGGTGTTTCTTTTGATCCGTCCTTCGCTCTCGAGGTAGCGCAGATGGGCGATGGCCTCACCGGTGGCAAACCACTTCTGGGCGATGGGAAAATCCGCCCAGCTTTTGCAATCGATATCCCAAGTCATTCCCGCGGCAATTTCATAGGCGTTTTTGGTCTTTGATCCCAAAACATCAAGGACTTCGTCGGCGCGAAGCTGATGATGTTTTTTTAATTCGTCTATCCTTCCCGTAAGATCGGTAAAGAAATTGCGGTGTCCGGGAAGAACGATGTTAACCGGCAGGTTGTAGACCTTATCGAGACTTTCTATATAGTTTTTAAGGGAGTTTATCTGATACGCCCATGATTCGATATGAGGGGTTATATCGTAAAGAATATGGTCACCGGAAAACAGGATACGTTTATCTTCATCGTAAAGACAGATGTGCCCCTCGGTATGTCCCGGCGTTGATATGCACCGGAGACGATAGTCACCCATCTCAATAATGTTCCCGTCGTCAACCAGGTAAAAGTCGGGAATCGTCTTAGGGCTGTACTTGTAGCCGGGGTGATTGTGTAAAGCCTTCATCAGTTCGTCGGCAGGGAAGCCGTTAATTACCGCGTAATCTATCAGAGCCTGCCAGTTGTTGTCCTTATCGAAGACCCGGGCGTCAATTCTACTGAAATAAACTGTGCTGGTCTTCGTCGCCAACCGCGAAATCAGTCCCGTGTGGTCGGCATGCATGTGGGTTATCATAAAATCGGTTTGGGAAAGATCAATGTCGAGAGCGAAAAGCCCTTTCTGCATGGCTTCAAAACAAACACTGCGGTTAAATCCTGTGTCGATTATCAGATTCCGATTATCGGCCTTGATTATATATGAGTTTAGTTCTTTCAGCGGACTGTTGGGCAGGGGCACTTCGATGCGATAAAGCCGGTCCCTCACTTCTTCAACCATTAACAAATATCCTTAAGCATTTACCTTTTGCAGAGATTAGCACTTTCGTCCTTAAGAAACAAGCTCCTTTACCAATAGCCATTTCTAGGGCGGAAAATAATAATTGAATAATTCATTTCTTCGTTTATAATTTAAAAACTTCCTTTATCAAATCTTGACATCTTTAGGGAGAACAATTAAAAATAAAAAAGATAAATAAATTTAGGCAATCTTTTGTACTAAAAAATCGGAGGGCAGCATATTATGAAGATAAAATGGTACGGACATGCGGCATTTCAGATAATTACCGAAAAAGGGATAAGAATTATTATCGATCCCTATGAATCGGGATCGTTTAGCGGCGCTTTGTCCTATGGGAAAATCGAAGATGAAGCCGATATTGTGTTAACAAGCCACGATCATGCGGATCATAATTATATAAAAGACATAAAAGGGAAATATAAACATATCAGCAAGGCTGGCGACCATGAAATCAAAGATGTTAAAATTAAAGCCATACCCTGTTTTCATGATTCTTTAGGCGGAAAAAAGGGAGGCAGTAATTTGATATTTGTAATTACAGTCGACGGTTTGAGTTTAGTTCATATGGGCGACATTGGGCACGCTCTCGACCCGGAACTGCTCAAAAAAATAGGTGAAATTGATATATTATTATTGCCTGTCGGCGGATTTTTTACGATCGATGCCGCCATGGCGCAAAAGATTATGAATGATATTAAACCCCATGTCACTGTGCCCATGCATTACAAAACACAGAAGTGCAACTTCCCTATTACACCGGTGGAAGATTTCACGAAAAATCAAGCCAATGTTCACGTTCTCAAAGAAGCCAGCTTCGTGATTAAAAAGGAGACCCTTCCCCAGGAGCCGGAAATAATTGTCTTGCAGTATGCCTTATGAACAGCATCTTTTTCCGCATATTACTTGTGACAAAAAAAAAGATATGCTATACGCTGCCGAAAAAATTATAAATTTATGGGGAGGAAAAAATAATGGGAAGACTTTCTGGCAAAGTAGCTGTGATCACCGGGGCCTCTAGCGGTACAATTACCGACTCGTTGGCGACCCAAATCAAAACGCCTCCGCCACTGCGGTAAACGCTGAATAATGCAGGCACATTCTCGGCCGCCCTCCCAGGTGCGGATATGTGATTGTCTGACAATAACCAGTCCGCCGTTATAGCCGTAAATCTCACCGGCATAGACCTGTGTCCCCGTCGCAGGAAGCGGTTTATATGTCCCAGCCTTTGCTGCTACCATCCCCAAAAATGTATTCTCATCCGTTCCGTGATACCCAGTCATGGCGGGTGGTATGCCCATTTTCCCGCCGATTTTCAGCAATGTCAGAGGCAATAATATTAGCGCCTATATTTGTGCTGCCCAAAGTAAGGGTTTATCTGTTGCGATTAAATAAGGCATATTGTCATCTCCTATGCTGTTTGCACGACCCACTCAGGGCCGGGTGCGTATCTATCCGTTGCCATTGACCAAAGCGTATTTTGCCTCGGCCCCGCTGGTCACAGGATCAGCAGCTTGGTACGTCCCGTTGGGCGCTTGATTGCTGCCGCCCAATAAATCCAGCGTGGGTGTGGCATACGTGAAATTGGCTTTTATTGGCTAAAATCGCCTGCAAAATACTGTCAACCTTTGTGGCTTCCCTCCTGCGCGAACAAGCGATGGCCGTTGGTGTGTCGCGAGGCGACGACTCCCCACCCGGGGAGAGTGGCGGCTTGCATTCGTGCGGTGAGGCCAGGGCTAGGCTGGCTCACGACCAGGGCGTCTGCGCCCGCAGAGGCGGGTACCGGCACGGGGTGCTCCCATTCAGGGTTCATGGTTGTCAACCAGGGCTATG
The DNA here is from genome assembly GCA_963753975.1 of uncultured delta proteobacterium. Classification (GTDB taxonomy): domain Bacteria; phylum Desulfobacterota; class Syntrophia; order Syntrophales; family Smithellaceae; genus UBA4810. Next base: position 1,127 of record CAVWEH010000001.1, on the reverse strand, counting down.
CCAGGGATCCACCCCGTGCCGATCGGCTCACGAAAACGCTTTCGCCAGATCGAACGGCACGTGATCGCGCATCACGTAGTACCCCGCTCGACACAGCTTGTGCGCCGTCGCCTTAATCGCCAGAACCCGGTGGCCGGCCGCCAGCTTGCGTTGGTAGAAGCGCTCGATCGGCGCCCGGCACCGCAGGGCAAAGTTCGCTGCCTCGACCCACGCCCAGCACAGGTACGGGTTGCCGTTCTTCACATTCCCGGCTCCTTTCTTCTTCCCATTGCTCAGCCGCGCGCTGTCCACGCAGCGACAGTACGAGGCGAAGTCGCCCACCGTGGGAAAGCGGTGGATGTCGCCCACCTCCAACATGTTGGTCAGGGCCAGGATGCGGCCCACGCCCGGGATCGTCTGCAGCAGCCGGAACTCCTCGCGCAGCTTGACCCGCTCCACCACCGTGCGCTCGAGCACCTCGATCTGCTCGCTCAGACACTGCAGCACGCGCAGATTGCTCGTGATCGCGAGGCCGACATCAGCATTCTTGACCAGTGTTTGTAATGTATCTACGTCTAGTTGCTTGACAGCATCTGCTGTCAGCCGCTTCGCCGTGCTGCGCTGGATCTGCGTCTGAATGCTGAGCAGATTCTCGTGCGCTGCTGCACCAACTGCCCGCGCTTGCGCAGGAGATCCCGCACCGGGCGATCCGCTTTGGGATAGATGTACCCCTCGCGCAAAATCCCCAACTGCGCCAGCTCCGCCAACCACCGTCGCATCGTCCGCGTCGTCCGTGTGCTTGAGCCCGCTGTACGGCCGAATCGCCGACGGGTTGGCCAGCTGCACGCGGTAGCCGGCCTCCATCAGGCCGTCGACCAGCCAGTACCAGTTGTAGGTCGACTCCACCACCACGCTGCGTGAGCTCGGCGCGAAAGGGCTCCAGCGCGCGGGTGATCGTGGGCAGATCGTTGGGCAGCTTGCGCTTGTACACCGGCCGGCGCTCCTCGTCGATCACCGTCAGCGTGACTGTTGTTGCTGTGCAGGTCGATTCCGCTCCATAATGCCATCCAAGGCCTCCTTTCGTTGAGCGTCTCGCGCTCGTCTGTGTTGACTGCACGAGATACCCCGACGTGAGGGGGCCTTCCAGA